>NZ_JACAOR010000009.1 GCF_013386115.1 Pseudomonas gingeri | reverse complement strand
TCCGACTTATTCAACAGAATCGACCCAAAGTAGCCGCTCAAAAGTATCTAGGAAAGCCGGAGCGATTCAGGGGGCCGTTCGAAGGGGAACAAAAAATAAAGGGGGATCGAAGTCCCCCTTTATTGGTTTGGTGGCCTGAGCCTACGGAAGTGTTGAGCGTCTGGTTGAGCTGGCAGCCATCTTTGAGTGTGAGACGGCCGACCTGCTGACAGAGGGAAGTTCTCTGCCTGCAGATCAGGCGCGTCGGCTACAGAGCCTGCTGAGTTCGCTGAGCGCAGAGGGTCGGCTACTGGTGCTGGAGATTGTGGAGCGCCTGGTCGAAAGGCTTGCCCGCAACTGAGCGCGAGATTTCACTCTGCGCCCTCGTTGAAGCGCGCCCCACAACGTAGGCATAGACACTCAAAGCCTGCGAAGTGAAAGCGTCCGACATCCTCAGCTGCACGCAGTGCCGATGGGTAAGAGGGAAGAATCTCCTTTAACCCATTGGTAAGCGCATCGTGGCTATCCTCCATCGGAGCGCGCCGTGCGCCCTGGATTGCTCCGTCGACCAGCCCCAGAAGCAATGCAAGACCCTTGGCTGCTTCACACGTGATGACGGCCCTGGACTCGCAGATCAAACAGTTTTGACTCATTTTGATTCTCCCAATTGGATAGTCGTTGACCCCTTGGTGATCGGCATGGCCGTATCACTGCGCTGAATAGGTGTTTGCTTTGGTTTGGACCGGCTTGCGAAAGGCTTTCAGTAGCTTGCAGAGGAGCCAGCAGGCCAGGACCACCGCGACCAGCAGTGGTGGAAAGTGCAGCATCAGCAGAACGCTGATAACCAGCGCGCCTGCTGCAGCCAACGCGCCGATAAAGGTGAATAGGCACAGCAAAAATCTCAGTAGAGTCATGTTGAGTCTCCGAAGGCGTGCCCGGAGTGGACAGGCAAAGGGTTAGTGGGTTTGGGCGGCAAGCACTTCCAGCTTGCCTGCCAGCGAGCTGGCCGCATGCGCAGCTGTGTCGCTCTGTTTGTCGGGCACCCGGTCCGGGTTGGCGAAGAACTCCTCAACGATGGCGCTGACATCCTCCTCGCTGTATTCGAACGCGCCGTTGCCAAAGCCGCGGCGTGCTGCTTCATCCAACGCGGCCTGATTGAAGCCGGCAGCCTGACGCCGCGAATCGAGTTCACTGGCTGTCACCAGTGCTTCAGTCATGTCCATGCCGCCGCGTACCGTCAGATCGGCGTAGAAGATCGGAGTGCCATGGCTCTGGCGTGTCGACTTGCCACGCAGGCGCAGTTCCAGCGGCAGGCATGCCAGGCGGTTGCCCGAAATGGCCTGAAAGTAGTGCAATCGTGCAGCAAGGGTGCGGATGCTGTTGAAGCCCGTGGTGCGGAACACAAAGCTGCCCAGTGGATCGTCATCGCCAACGACCACATTCAGTCGGCCATAGGGCTTGCAGGCACCGCCCTTGGCCAGCGGACAGGCATCCGGTGAGGGGCAAGGCAGTGACTGCATACCTTCCTGGGTAATTCGCTTGCAGGTTTCGCCATTACCCACGCACAGCGGTCGCCCAGATTGGCGGTCGAATAACGTGTAGTCAGCGCGAAAGTTCAACTCCGGTTCGTTGAATAGCAGGCGTACCAGGATGCTGCGGAGCTTGTCGTCCTTACCCTGGCGCAGCTCGTCGTTGAGTGGATGTAGCAGCCATCCGTCTTTGCCTTGCACCTGTGAAGTGATGGTGAATTGATCATCCTTTTCCGGCAGGCGTTTGCCGTTCTTCTCGATGACCTTGCCTATGGAAATTCGCCCGAGTACCGGCGGGGTGATAGCCAGACCTTTAAGCATGGTGGTTCTCCTGCAAACGAAAAAAGGCCAGCCACGCAGCGTTAACTGCATAGGCTGGCCAAAGGGAGGGAATGGTTAGGCGTGTTGGGATTAGCTGACCAGGAAGCGCCTGCTGCCTTCCTTGAGCTTGGTGTAGCGAACCTGCAGGTAGGGTTTGTCCTTCAGCATGCGTTCAACATCGAGCACGTTGCTATCTTTGGATTTCTTCCAGCTGATAAAGCCGTGGCTGAACTCAGCGCGGGTGGCATCACCCATGGCTTGTTGCAGCATTTGCTTGAGCTGGGCTTCGCGTGTTTCCTTCTCACTGATGGATTGGCGTACCGCCTTGAGTTCTAGGTAGGCCGCTGCCAAACCTGCGCGGCCACTGAAGTCAGCGGTCTGGCCGTTGTCCTCCGGATAGAGCGCTCGCAGTGCCATTTCAGCCGAGGCTGAGCCATCGGCAGGCGGTGGCGTGTCGGTCTCGACGTAGTGCCAGAATTTACGCTCCAGCTCGATCAGGCGGGCAATCATCTGCTCGTCTCGTTCGATGCGGTGGATCTCCAGGGTCTGGCCGCCCAGTAATACAGCGACATCCGCAGCTTGTTTGCCAGTGACTGCAAGCTGGTGCATTACCTGCAGTTGCACATACTCGGGCACGCCTTCTTTCCAGAGGCGTGCGCCGTTTATGCCGGCTGTCTTGCATTCGAGGATCTGCACATCGTCAGCACCGATTACCTCTCGGTCGATGTTGGCCAGCATCCAGGACAACTCAGGGTTTGGATGCTGCAGTACGGCGTTGATGCGCCGTACGCGTTTGCTGGTGCGCTTGCTGTAATGCCAAGCCACGATCGGCTCCAGCACATTGCCCCAGTACATCGGGCTTTCCTCATCGTGCGGATCGGCCTTAGGCAAGGTGGTGTCGCGACCTGTTTTCTCCAGCCACAGCTCTAGCTGCGACTTGTAGGGATTTAGGCCTACTGCAGCGCCAGCATCCGAGCTGCCGATGCCCTGTTTACGCACCATCAGCCAATCTTCACGAGGCAGTTCCTTGGTACTGATTAAACGCAGCGCCGGGCGCGGCTTGCTGGCGCGGCTCAACGAAGTAGCTTTCATAGCGTTCACCTTGTGGAAATAGAAACGCCCGATCAGCAACCAGGCTGATCGGGCGTTATGGAGTGGAGGAGGTAAGCGGTTAGGTCACCAGTTGCAGAGCGGTGTCCAGGGCGCGTTGCTTGATCTGCGCACCTTGGCCGAACCAGGCCGAGTCCATGCGGTATTCGTTGCTGCGGGCGCGGCGCTCGTGATCGACAAACTCGGTCACTGCATTGAGCAGGCCCCATGCAGTGCCACGTGCCGAGTCGAGCTGACTGCCCTGACCACGACCCTCGTACAGTTCCTGAACCTTGCGCAGAGCGCGTTCGTTGGGCAGTACCTCCGGCAGTGCGCCGGTTGGACTCGTCTCACACAACACGGACATGAAGAACCCCAACGCCTCATGCCACTGCACCTTACGCTCAGACAAGGCCCGCATGCGGTACATAAACTCATCCCACTGCGAGACGGCGATGCCGAGCTGCTTCTTCACTGCTTTCGGATCGAAGCGGGTGTTGTGCGGCACCTTGATCGCGCGGCTGTTGCCGTCCAGGGCGATGGTCAGGGTGTTGTTGCACACCACTCGCACGGTGGTTGGTGTTGCTGTGGTGGCCAGGGTGCCGTCGCAGGATGTAGCCAGTAGCAAGTAGCCGTTGACCTGATCGTTACCCTTGAGCGCTGCGCCTTGCCCGGTACGCGCCAGCGCCCAGAATTTTCGACCACCCTTGAGCACGCCGGCGGTTTCCAGCTCATAGCCGGAAACATCGGTAAGGTCACGATAAAATTCCAACACTTCCCGAGGCTGCACGGTGTGATAGCGCTGGGAGACCACCGACAGCGGTGCCTTGGTGTCCGAACGGAAGAGTACCTTCTGCTCGGAGAAGGAATGGATCGCGCTCAGGTGGCCGACGGTCTCTGATTTGAAAAGTACGGGGCTTTCCTGGATCGCCCAGTCCAGGCCGGCTTCGCGTTGCCAGACTTCGATGGGTTGTTTCTGGGTGAGTTGATTACCTAGGCCATGCCACGGTGCAGCGCCAGCGTAGGCCATAGTTTCGACGAGATGGGCCATGGTTGAGATTCCTTTGGGTGCAGGCCGGCATAAAGCGCCGCGCCCAGCGCAGCACCGTCCGGACGATATGGATAGAAAAGGTGTGGTCCTGCCAGATCAGGCCGGAAGGTTAAAGCGGTGACCGCAGAGCAAGCAGAGGTTGTGGGCTAGGACGTGGCGATCAAGCGACTCACCCAGTTGGGCGCCGAGAGCGCAGCCGCCGACACCGCCGGCCAGTCCGCCGAGGATGGCACCTGAAACTGAGCCGAGAGTTATGCCGACGGGCCCGGCAATAGCGCCGATTAGCGCACCAGCCTGACCACCTGCTAGAGCTGCGCTGACGCCACGCGCGGCACCACCTACTGTGCCGATGGCCGCGCCGACTTTCATAGCGTGATGGAAAGAAGCAACTTTTGGGGAGTGACAGCGAGGACACTGCAATGACATGGGATGAACCCTCCTGGTAGTGGTGTCATTGCTGTTATGTAGAGTTGAGATTTTTTTGAATCGAATCAATACGCCTTTGGGCGCGTGTTTTGGTCGCTATGGCAGCGAACGCATCCAGCCGCCTGTATTGGACCGCAATTATGATGAGTTGTGTCTGCTAAGCGAGGCGACACACATTGTCGTACCTACCAGTCAAGCTAGCGCCATTCGACAGCCGTAGGACATCGCTATGCCAATTTCCCCGCGCCCGTTCACCCTTGTCTGTGCTCACTGTTCTTGGAGAAAAACGGTTCTGCCTCACAACGATTTGGCATCGCTCGGCCCAGCTGCGTTCATCCTTTGTCCTGAGTGTCATACCCCTTCGTTGGAGGGGCTGGAAGCCAATCGACATGAGATCCTCAGAACCCGCCTGGAACAATTCCTAAGCCTCAACGATTGACGTTTAAAGTCGCGACACCTTTTGTCGCTCTGCCCCGGTAAATGGTCAAAAAGACCTAGGAGGTTACGATTATGAAAAACCTGTTTGCCGTCATAGGACTTTGTGTGGTGCTAAAGAAAAGCTATGAACTGTATCGCGAGTACAGCGAACTGAAGCGCGAAAGGAACGCGCGCCAGTCTTCTCCCTCCTGAGTTAAGGGTAGAACCTCAAGTTCCGCACACCACTGCCGAAAGGCTTATGCCTTATGTCGATTACAATTGATGGCAAAACGCTACTTTAATCAGTAGCATCGACGCCAAATTGACGGCAGCCTCCTGGCTATCAGTTGACCCGCAGAACAAGGTAGTCATCATGTCCCAAGCGAAGGATACGCTGCTCAGGCTATTCGCATTACTGCGCCTGATCCCCACAGAACCGCAGCGAATTGCAGCTCCGACCCTGCTTGAAAAGCTTCGCGATAGAGGGTTTTCCGTAACACTTCGCTCGGTTCAGCGTGATTTGAACCGGTTGTCGACGCCTTTTTCGTTGCAATGCGACGAGAGCGAGATCCCGTTTCGTTGGAGCTTCACGCGGGATGCGCCGCTCAGATTGGAGGATATGGATGCCTCCACCGCACTGGCCTTGTATCTGTCGGAGAGCCATCTGACTACTTTGTTGCCGCAGACTGTTCTGGACCAGCTCGGTCCACAATTTCGACGCGCACGTAACTTCCTGGGTGATCTGGGCCACAACGGATTGGCCGATTGGGCGCGACGAGTTCGGGCGATTCCCAATGGGAAAACCTTGCTGCCTGCTGCGATCGATCCCGACGTCTGGGGGCAAGTGTCTACCGTTTTGCTGGAGCGCCGGCAACTGCAAGTGACTTATCAGAGTCGGAGCAAGGGCGAACTCAAACAGTTTCGCCTTCATCCGGCAGGCCTGGTATCGCGGCATGCCATCAGCTACTTGCTGGCTTCCGTAGATGGCTACGGCGACTTGCGCCAGTTTGCCCTGCACCGTATTCAGCATGTTCGTGTACTCGATGAGCCGTCCGTTTTGCATGCGGCCTTTGATGTGGACGATTACATCGCGACCGGCATATTCAGCCATCGTCAAACCGGCATAGAGGTAGAGCTGATCGCGGATGTTCATCCGCAGATTGCTTTCCTGCTTGGAGAGACTCCGCTGAGTCATGAGCAGACCTTGAGCGATATCCCCTCGCATACCTGGAAGCGTTTACGCGCCCAGGTGCCGCTGGATCGTGAAACGCTGTGGTGGATCTTTGGCCTGAACGACAACATCCGCGTGCATGGGCCACAGGTGTGGGTCGATGAGATAGGGGCCAGGTTGCACGGTATGCAAAACCTCTACACATCAGTTGACCACGCGACATGAACTGTCGCATGGCCATGGAAGACTGCGGCCGTTTGATTGCCAATGGATTAACGCTTGTCAGGTGCTCAAGGCGCCGGGCGAAAGGGACAGAAACTGATGACGCGCTTCACCGTTACGCCCCTCAAATCCCGAAAAGTCGGAAGCTCGGTGTCTGCTGGCAACGCCACCTTCGATGTATTGGTCTTGGCCACAATGAGCGCAGGCAAAACTTCGTTTATCAACGCATTGATTGGCCAGGAACTGCTGCATACCGCCAATGAGGCCACCACTGCCTGTGTGACCCGTATAGAGCATCGTCAGGGCGCGCGGCGATTCAGTGGTGCCTGCTATTGCTACAACGACACCGAATTGGCCTCCCAGCCTTCGCCGTCAGTAGCGCTGCTGCAGGACTGGAACGCCAATGTCGAGGTCAAGCGCATCAGCCTGGCGGGAACCTTCAACGTGGTGCCGCGCCCGGCACCCGGTTTGGTGCTTCACGACACGCCAGGGCCAAATAACAGCCAGGATGAAAACCATGCCCGGTTGACGCTGGAGGCAATCCGCAACGTGTCGTTTAAGGCGGTTTGCTACGTGCTCAACGCTAGTCAACTGGGGACTCGTGACGATCGGTTGCTACTCGAACAGTTGCGCGAAGAACTCGCCGCCAAGCCTGCCCAGCCTATCTATTTCATCCTCAACAAAGTGGATTTGCTCGATCCGGAGAAGGGCGAAAGCATTGAGGGCTATGTGCACAACGCTCAGCGTTATTTGCGCGATATCGGTTTTGAACAGCCGATCATCATTCCGACAATGGCCAGTGCAGCGCTGTACGCGCGCAAGGCCCTGAGTGCCGAAACACTCACGCGTGCGCAGCGCTCTAAGTTGCGCCAAGTGCTCGATGACCTGGATGTCAACAAGTGCGCATTGCTCAATGCCACAGTCGCACCAGACCTGATCAAGCGTCGCGTCGGCAAGGCGCTCTATAACCTCGAACGCAAACTGCAGGCCAAGGAATCCGATACCCGAGCCTACGATAAAAACCGATTGCAGCAACTGGTCACCATCAGTGGGCTTAAAACCGTTGAAGCCCTTATCCATCATCAGCGCCGATTAGATGAGCAACCATGAATACTATTGAAATTATCCATAACCCTTTCATCGTCGAGACTCAGTTCCTGATCAGTGGCCAACCGCCGGCCGAAGGCTGCAAGCTGTCGAGCTATAAAGAATCGCGGCTGCAAGTGTGGATTGAGAGGCTGTTTGATGAGTTGAGCCAGTTGTTCAATGGTGACAATAACTTTGAGGTCACTTTCAGAGGCGTCGAGTCGGATTATCTGGACGTGGTTGACGCCGCAAAAGTGGCGATGGGCAAAGGCATGCAGGTCACCCTGCAGTTTATCGAAGCGGACCCGGCCGAAGAGCGCCTGACCCGTATTCGTGAGCTGATGGAGGAGGCCAAGCTCCATCCTGAATTTGAGCATTTCATTCGCGAGAATGCCGATGTCAGCCAGTCCTTTGAAGAAGCGTTCAATAAGGATTTTGACGTGTATGTGGTGGCGACTATGTCCTCGGGCAAGTCGACGCTGATCAACGCCATGCTTGGACAGGACCTGTTACCGGCGGCCAACGAAGCCACTACCGCAACCATTGCGCGGATCACCGACAACGCATTAATGGGTCAACGCTTCGCAGCCCAGCGCGTGGCGAATGATCACCGCGTTGCGGAAAACAGCGACAACGTAAGCCTGGAAGTGCTCCAGGCATGGAACAACCTGCCCGATACGATGCGCATCGATATCGAAGGCAAAATTCACGCGATTCAAGACCGTGACAGCGTACGCCTGGTATTGACCGACACGCCGGGCCCGAACAACAGCCAGGATGCAAAGCATCAGCTCAAAACGATGAGTTTCATTCAGGACTCTCAGCGCAACCCGCTGATTCTGTATGTGCTCAATGCCAGCCAATTGGGCACCAACGACGACAAAAACCTATTGGGACTGGTCGCCGAAACCATGCGCAAGGGCGGAAAGCAGAGCAAGGATCGGTTCATTTTTGTCATCAACAAGATGGATGTGTTCGACCCTGAGAAAGGCGAGGACCTGCCATCCGTGCTGGCCCGCGTCAAAAACTACCTGGTTGAAAACGGTATTTTCAATCCGCTGATCTACCCGGTATCGGCCAACCTGACGCGGCTGCTGCGCAAGCCTCAGCACTTGCACTCACGCAAGGAACGCGGTGAGTTGAACTCCATGATGGACATGTTTGGCGAAGAGCCGAGCATGAACCTGCTGCAATACATGCCGATTACCGAGCGGGTCAAACGTAGCCTGCAAGAAAAGAAACTTCCCGAGATCGTGCTGAGCAGCGGATTGCCGGCGGTGGAGGCGATGATTGACGAGTACATCGACAAGTACAATTTTCCACATCGGGTCAAGCGCGCCTATGACGCGATGATCAAGGCCATTGCAGTCGGACTTAACGAAACCCAACTGATCGAGCAACTGGATCAGGACGAAAAGACGCTGGCGCATATCAATGAAGAGATCCTGGCGCTGGAGCTTCGGCAGGAGCAGGGGTTCGATACGCAGGCCTACAAGGACAAAATAGCGCGTGAAGGCAAGGTGTTGCCACGGGCCACCGAAGATGAACTCGCGACCTTGGAAAATGCTTCGGGTAAGTATCTCCGGTCGGTCAGTGAGCGGTTTATCGGGGAGGTTGAGCCGCGGATCGCTGAAATGCGGGTCAAGGAGGTTGAAGAGGAACTCCAGTTCCAGTACCGGAAACTCATCAATGCCTACGAGGCCGTATTTATCACGAGCCAACAAGTCATCCGTGATGATCTCCAGGCGGAGTATCAGCGTTATATCGTGGATCTGTTCAAGGACTGCCAGCATTTGAAGTTGCCGATTTTGGACAGCCTTCAAAAAGCCGCGGGTGATATCTCCTTCAATCTCACCATCAAGAGTGATGAGGTGCAAACCAAGCGGGTTGTGATTGACCGTTACGAAGTCAGCGACAGCAGTTGGTACAACCCTTTTTCATGGGGCTCTACCCGTACGGTTTACAAATATGGCGAAGAGAAGTCGGTTGACCTGGCCAAGCTCTGGAATCCCCGCAGCACCCGTATAAATACTGAGTTTGCTCGACTGGTCGTGGCCGCTCGCACAGAAATCGACAATGGCAAGACCGTCCTGATTGATCAGTTCATGGCCTTCATGGGGCGTGAGTTCGAAACCAAGTTCAATGAATTGATCGACTCGCTCAAAGAAAAAATGACCGATCGCGACGTTCGTAAACAAGCCCTTGAAGAGGCTCGTGAGTTGCAAGCGTGGATCAACCAATTCAAAGAAAAACTCGACGAAACCCTAGCGGTTTGACCTCGGAGCTTCTATGACGACTAACACCGCAATGATTGGAAAAGTCCGTGAGCAGTTCTTGGCGGCGCTCGATGACACACAGGTCGGCACTGAACTGTTGCAACAGATGGTGGATGCAGCGCGACAGCGCCCAGGAGTGATGGACGCTCACGAGGTGGATCGCATCACTCGCGCTATCGATGTGGATCCGGTGAGTTGGAACCCGGACTATTTCAGCCGGCAAAAGTTTTTCGCCGCCCGCAATTTCTCCGCGGAGCGGCTGGAACATTTAATTCAGGTTCGCGATGTGTTTCGTCAAAGAAACGAAAAGGGGTTCACACCCACAGATTCCGTTTCACCAGCGAGAAAAACACCGATGAACAATGCCTCCCTTGACTACCAGCCTTCCAGCAACCTCAAGCAGTTTGTCGACGAAGGCGACTTGCTGACGATCCGAACGGCGTTGCATCTGGAACTCAATGATCGTCGTCTGGATGGCGCCGATTTGCATGCTGCACTTGTGTGGATCAAAGGCAAAGTCCCCGGAATTTTCGAGACCTACGCAGAGGGGGCTTTTGCGCGCGAACCTGTTGCAGATCAGAAACAATGGACCGAGGATTACTACGACCTCCAGGTTACATACCTGAAAACTAACTTTTCAGAACAGCGCTTTGTGCATTTGATCGAAGTTCGCGATCTGTTGCGCAATAGTGCTGTCGAGGGCTTTGCTTCGACTAAGGCGGCAGCGCCAAAACAAACTACCGGTGCATATTCCGCTCCTGCGGTGGCTCAAGCATCACCTCGCAGCTCCCGCCAGGCTATTCCCGACACCGCACCGGATCGCAACCCCGCCTTCAGGACCGCACTGCTAATTGGCGGTGCGATTGCCGCGGTGGTCGTGTTCCTTGTGGCATTGGTTCGGTGAGCGTATGACAACTTCTATACTGACCCGAACCGCACTGCAGGACATACGTGAAAACGCTGGCCTGACCCTTGAGGCAGGGCGCGCACTGATCAATCGCAGTTACCTGTCGGAACTGGAACGTTATCCGGTCCATGCCTTCGCGGAGAAGGGGCTGCGGTTCAATGCGGCCAGTGATGCGCGGATTTTCCGCGTCGAGCGCATCGTCCAAGACAACAAACAATCCGTGCTTGAAAGCACGACGGCCGCTTACACCGCACTGGGTGCTGCGGGTTACTCGGTTTTCTTGATATTGCGTTCTAACGGTATTGAAACCGACCTATATATCGGTACCCGGGGGGAGCCCGGCAAAACTCTCGGGCACAGTTCCGGCGAGTTGCTGCGGGAGACTTTCAAGGGACACTTCTCGGGCAGCTCATTAGTGCCGCTGCAGCAACAAGAGGCTGACGTCTTGCTGGGGGCGGTCCAGGCCGAAAAGGCTAACCCTTCGGCGAGTATCACGGCGGTCACAGGTGTTCCTGCGTTGTCGACGGAGAACCGCGAGCACTTCATGCAAGGGCTCGAGCGCTTTATCGATGCGGCTGAGCGCCGTGTGTATCATGCGATAATCCTTGCTGAGCCGGTTTCGTCACAAAACCTTGACCTAATTCGTGCCGGTTATGAGCAAGTGGCCACACACCTTTCGCCCTTGCTCAAGCAACAATTATCGTTCGGCGAGCAGGACAGCGATTCCGTTGGGCTGAGCATCAGCCAGGGCTTAAGTGACTCCCTTGGGCACAGCCTTGGGCTGACCGAGACCAAGGGTACTTCGACAACGCTGGGTACATCTACCACTGACACCACCGGTACCAGCGAATCGTTTAGTGCGCAGACCCTGACCTCGAAAACGGTCGCTATCGGTGCCAATGTGCTCGGTATGGTGGGTGGTGCGACATTGGGGCCATTCGGCGCGATGCTCGGTAGTCAGATCGGCTCGGCCGCTGCAGCGCTGCTCAACGAACAACGCACCACCGGCACCAGTCAGTCGACGTCCACAGGTCGCAATGAAAGCCACGGCACGTCCTTCAGTGAGGCCGCGTCGAAGACCACCTCGACCACACACACCACCAGCACCACCGACACTCATTCGTTGAACAAAACCCTGGGCTCTAATCGGCAGATTTCGATTGAGACCGTGGACAAGACCATCGAGCAGTTGCTCAGCAAAATCGATCACCACCTCGAGCGTATCGACGAAGCCAAGACATACGGCGGCTGGAACTCGGCGGCGTATTTCATCGGTGACAGCACTGCGTCGTCCGAATCGTTGGCGAGTATCTTTCTTGGGCTGGTACGCGGCAGCAAGTCCAGCCATGAAGACTTCGCCCTGACCACCTGGAAATCTGCCAACAAGTCTGCTGTGCTGGACTGGCTCACCGCGTTCAGCCATCCGCAATTGAAGCCGGGGTTTTCGAAAAAGATCCCGATCAGTTACCTCACGCCCGCCACGCTGGTGTCTGGTAAGGAGATGGCGATCCAATTGAGCCTGCCCCGACGCTCCACCTCCACGGTGGCCGTGCTGGAAACCCAGGCGTTCGGCCGCAAGGTGCAGCGCCTGGATGGTCACAGCAGTGAGCCAGGCAAGGGCAAGACACTGACCTTGGGCAACATCCGCCACTTGTGGGAAAACCTGCCGCAAAAGATCGAGTTGAGCCTCGATCAATTGGCCAGCCATGTGTTTGTCAGTGGTTCGACCGGTGCCGGTAAAAGCAACACGCTGTATGAAATGCTCAGCCAAATTAGCGCCGCCGGCGTGCCATTCCTGGTGATTGAGCCGGCCAAGGGCGAGTACAAACACGTCTTTGGTCATCGCGATGACGTCAATGTATTCGGCACGCATCCGGCCCACTTTGAATTGTTGCGCATCAACCCGTTCCGCTTCCCGTTGGCCATTCATGTGCTGGAGCACGTTGATCGGCTCGTGGAAATCTTCAACGTCTGCTGGCCGATGTATGCCGCAATGCCTGCCGTACTCAAAGAGGCAATCCTGCAGGCGTATCAGCAATGTGGTTGGGACTTGGACGCGTCGACCAACCGTTACAGCGATGCATTGTTTCCGACGTTCAGTGACCTGCTCAGTACCCTGCAAAGCGTGATCGAGGCCTCCGCGTACTCCCAGGAGCTCAAAGGTAACTACATCGGTTCGCTGTCCACGCGGATCAAATCCCTGACCAATGGCTTGAATGGGCAGATTTTTACCGCTAACGAAATCGACAGCGCAGTGCTGTTTGATCAGAGCGCAATCGTGGACCTGAGCCGCGTCGGCTCGTCCGAGACCAAGGCCCTGATCATGGGGATCCTGGTGATGCGCCTGAGTGAGCACCGAATGGCCTGTGGTGGCATGAACCAGCCGCTGCGCCACGTCACAGTCCTTGAGGAAGCGCACAACATCCTCAAGCGCAGCCCGTCCGAAGGCGGTGCTGAAGGGGCAAATGTGGTCGGCAAGTCAGTGGAGATGCTGACCAATGCCATCGCCGAAATGCGCACCTATGGTGAAGGTTTCATCATTGCCGACCAGTCGCCCCATGCGGTGGATATCGCCGCGATTCGCAACACCAACACCAAAATAATCATGCGCCTGCCGGATGAAATGGACCGTCGTTTAATCGGCAAGTCGGTGGCGTTGCGTGATGACCAGCTTGAAGAAATCGCCAAGTTACCCAAAGGCGTCGCCATCGTTTATCAAAATGACTGGCTGGAGCCGGTGCTGTGTCAGGTGAAGAAATTCGCTGGGCATGAAACCCCTTATGTGTATACCGCCAATGACAAGCGCGCCGTGCGTAGCCAGGATTTCAACCTGCAGGTACTCAACCTGCTGCTGAGCAACCGTATCCGCACGCCAGTCGCCTTGGATTTAGCGTTGCTGGAAAATGGCTTGTGTGAATTGCCGTTGCTGGCTCGCAGCAAAATTGCGCTGTTCGAGGCGCTCAATGCCCACAAAGAAGAGAAGCCGTCGGCGCTGTGCAAGCCCGAGGCATTTGCCTACGCCGCACAATTGGTGGTCGATGTGCTCGGTTGCCGGCAGCAGGTTCAGCAGATCATTCAAACGGCGACCGATTACGGGCAACTCAGCAATCAACTGGACCAGCTACTCCACGAGCGAGCGACAGCCTTGAGCACTGAGCTGGCCCTGGCGACCCAGCAATGCTTGATGAAGGATTACAGCCTCCAGCACGAGAGCCATATCGATATTTATTCTGCATGGCGTGCGCACCTCGAAACAGGGAGCGTTCTGTGAACTTTGAAAATTTCTTTGCTGGAAAAACCGAGGTTCCGTCCAACCTGGCGTTACTGGCGCGTGAAATGCCGGACCGCTGCCTGATCGTTGTCGAGCTTGATCGACCTATCGTGCTCACCCAGGAAACCCGCCTGGAGCTACCGCAAATGTCGCCGGAAACCCGTGAGCGGCTTGAACTGCTGGGCGTTCCAAAAGAGGTTCTGGATGCTATCGGTAGTGAAGCCGAAGCGAAAATCTATGAAGGCGCGAATCTTGAACCGGCCGAGGTCAATGGCAAGGATGCACTGATTCGTACCGACATCGATTACGATCAAAAAGATTATATGGGTACCACCAACCTGGACCGGATGAAGTCGGGAAGGGCTCCGCTGGATGCCAACGGAAAGCCGATCGAGTTACATCACATCGGCCAGAAACAGGACTCGCCATTGGCAGAATTGACCAGCGCTGAGCACCGTGGCAACGGAAACGATAACGTGCTGCACAACAAACAGAAGGAGTCCGAGATCAATCGCGAGGACTTCGATAAAGAGCGAAAAGACTACTGGAAGGCGCGAGCCGAACAGATTGAGAATCAGCGCTGAGGGCGAATCTTATGAAAAAACTTGAACAACTCGTTGATCTCCATCAGGCCAACACCCGGCCAGTAGATACCGCCAGCATCCAGAATCTTGAGCAGAAACTGGGATTCGCACTGTCTGACGAATACAAGCGCTACCTGTCGGCTTTTGGAGTCATTGTCTTTGACGCCTACGAAACGTATGGCCTAGGCGTGCCTGACGACTATTACCTGAATGTCTTTGCCGCATTCTCGGACCTGGGCCGTGACCCGACCTACCCGAAAAATACTGTGCCACTGCTGGAGATTGGTGATGGTCAATACTATCTGTACGACAACCACGCACGGAAAGTTCTGATTTGGGCTACACCGAATGGCGGCATTGTTCGTGTATTGGAAGACGGCCTGGAGACCTTTTTAATCAAGCAGGTTTTCGTCGGCTAGCTGAAGGTAGTTTGAACAAATAGGACTCTGTCTCATTCATCCTATTAGGTCGCGTAAGTTGTGTGGGGCGAGTGTCAGACTCCCCCCAACTTGGTCCTAAAACGAATAGTCGAGGCAGAATAATCGCAAAATTTTGCAATGTGAACTATTGAGTAGTGCGCTTTCCCTCCAAGTCACTTTCGACGATGTTTACGATGCAAACCAAGGGAGATACCAGCTTGAACCAGCCTACGCCCGCAACGAGAAGCTTTGATGTGCTTATTCATCTGGATCAAGGAGACAGCGCAAAGGCGCTCTCGGCCAACGAGCTTGTCCAGCGCCGGCACTACGAACTTCTCCGGGATCAAGTGAATGAACACCTCGCCACCTTGAGGCCTGCAGAGTCACTCAAGCAGGACTACCCATACGGCAGTGGTTGGACGCAGTTCCTTGATGGTTCCCGAGGCGCAGGCAAGTCAACTTTCTTGAGTTCAGTAAAGGCTGCCATGAAGGCGGATGTTGACCTGAAAAGTCAGATGGCATTCATCGCTCTGATAGATCCAAGTCGCATCGAGCATAGCGAGATCATCCTGCTCGTCATCCTGCAGCACCTCAACAAGCGGGTCGAGGAGGCCCTCAAGGAACTGCGACAAATGCATAATGAACAGCTTCGGGACGAATGGCGCCGAGCGTTCAAGGGAGTCGCCGGCGGCCTCAGCTTATTCGCAAAGGAATACCACCCGCTCAACGATCTGGATCCGGAGCTTTTCCTCGACTGGGGCCTGGAGCGCACAAGCGACAGCACTAGCTTGAGAACAAAGTTGCACCATCTATTCGAGACTGCGTGTCGCATTCTCGGTGTGCAAGGGCTGATGCTTGGGTTCGACGATGCTGACACAGACTCCACGCATGCAATTAACCTGCTGGAGTGCATCCGAAAATACTTAGATACCCCCCGTTTAATGGTGCTGGTGACGGGGGACATGGAGCTCTATTCGCTCCTCGTGCGTCAACACTTCGCAACAACGGTCGCAGGCAGACCCGAGGCAGCTCTAGACCTTCAGCGCAGTTCAAAGCAAGGAGACCGCTCGGGCCAATATCTACGCATGATTGATCATATGGAAGAGCAGTACTTGCTCAAACTCTTCCCGATACGGCGGCGCATGCAGTTGAAACCATTGTGGAATATCAAGCTTCTTGATAATTGCCACGCTACCTATCCTGCTTGGGGCCAGAACGAGATATCGGTAGAGGATGTAGTCCAAGCAATAGTGCAGCGTGGTCTGCGTGTTAAAGCCAGCTCTGACGTGTCCACATATACCGAATTTCTGCTCAAGCAACCTCTGCGATCAGTTTTACAGGTGCTATCCAGTTGCGCACCGCATCTGGAGATATCGTCTTCTGCCGACTTGAATTCAGGGGTTTGGTCATTTGATTTGACCAGTGAACTCAGCCGCTCCTTACAGGCCCTAGCGCTGACAAGCCTCTATAAGTTCTCCGTCGATACCGACGCGATTGCCGCAAAAGAGTTGCCAGCTTTAACGCTGGCCGTTTTCGACCTCTCACTGGAGGACGGAGACATTGATACTGCTCCATATCTCCGGCCAATGTCGGCGGAACAGGACATCAAGGCTTGTTTTGCTGCACTGGCAGCGGAGGTACCAAATTTCTGCGCCGGCAAGCCGGGAACGGCTCTTCGGTATCTTTTGCGTGGGCCCGGCAGTGTGTCGCTCTACAACCTTGCCAACTCTCATCTCAGCGATAAGGACTCAATGTCTTCATTGGGTCGCGTGCACCAATTCAAGTCTTACATGGGTATCGGCCGCAGAGAAGACAGCCTAGACTGGGCTCGGCGCGCGACAGCAGTCATCGCAATGCCCTACAGCGTGAACTACAAGCCCCGTGTCGTTTTGCCCGGTATTGTGGGGCTGCGTCGAGGTACGAGAGGGAGAAAGGGCGAGCTAATCGCTCGGGCCGTGATCCAACGTGCTGTTGATAATAAAGCGATTCCGCATCTGCCCGTGTTTGCGCTAAGCATGGTCAACGTAGTGAGCGCTACTAATCCGCGTACCTATGGGTCCATCTTTACGCTAATAGGCCTCATCGAGAAATTGCTTTCCGCAGATAACCAGGGTGATCTGGAAGCCCGGACGGTCTATGAGCGGGCTTATCCGTCTCTAACCGTTTCTGGTCCCAGTTGGTCGCGCCAAGGCGACGCTACACCGGAAGATGAGGACGACGAAGATAAGCAACGCGCACTGGCTGAGTCTAATGAGTGGGCTAAACAAGAAGCCCTGTGGATGAGCATTAATACTTGGCTCGAAAGCGTGCGCGATTTGTTTAAGAAGACCATGCCTTCAGGCATTTTTCTAGGCAAGGTCTGGACACGACTCTTCTTCAGTCTGCAGAACGCGGCCGAGGATCTGAAACCCAGCGCTAAATTCGACACGGTGATGGAGATTTTTTCACTCTGCGTCATTAACGCATTCTTGGTCGAGGAGGCTGAACACCACCTGCTTGACACGTCAGATGCGTCGAAGACTATTTCGAGGATCGACAGGAACAACCCTCGAACCTCGGCTAGCTGGTTTGTCGACAAGCTCAACTCAGCGAAACCTCAAAGAGATGATTTCCCATTTACGGCAATCATGGCGACATGCCCGTTGCTTCTGGGACTTCTGGACACTGAACTGGATTATGCCCAAGCGTTGAAACCGTTGTTTCCTGATGACATGAATGAAGCGGCGATCAAGGGTTTGTTGTGCCCGAAAGAGCTTAAGGAGCTCATGCAGAAAGTTTCCGTAACGGGCGAGTCACGGTCCCGACAAACTGCATCTCGTGGTGCTGGTGAGGCCACCCACGAATGAGTGCCCAAGCCGCCTCCATCGGCTCACTCCTCTCGACGCTACTGCTGTCGGACTACCGGGTCCTGCGTCTCTCTTGGGAGACGCCCTTCACCCAGCAGTTGGAATGGTCTAAGTTACGGGAGCCCGCCTATCTCGCGTACCAGCCTTGGGCTGCACGCTTTCCGGATCATGTGTTCGATTCGGCATGGCGCTTCCTGGCAGGGCGGCAGCCTGAAAATGGCGTCCTAATCAATGCGCTCCAGGCCCTGGTCGATGAGTTCCTGAACCTGCGGCATGGCGAGTTGCGTGTCCATCGCGATCTATTCGGCTCCTGGCAGCAAGGCGTTGCCAGCAGGCTTTCTTCGCTCCCAATCCAAGCTGCAGCTGACGTAATTCTCCGCGCGGGGGAGTGCAACCCGGACCGTTCGTTTCGTTTGCGGCTCGACTCATTCAATCGAGAGATAGCCCCGTGGAGACGCCAAGTTGTGCCCTTGCTTCGACCAGAGGAGGCTCCGGTCGCCGACTATGTTGAGCGGGAAGGTTTGCACGAATCACACCTACATCTGAATGGCAGTACGCATGCCGAGATCTGCTGGCTGCGTGCGATCCGCGACTCACGCGCGGAAACTCGGGATTTCGTGAACGCCTGGACCCGCGAGAAGAGCGGAGGCCGTATTCGCGAGCTAGTTGGACAGACGAATCCAGAACTGACTCCGCAGGTCTTTCACCAGCACCTGCAGACTGCAGGCCGGCTTCGTTCTTGGCTCATCGGCTCTACAAATGGCCAGCTCGCGCCGAACGCACTACTGCCATCGTCGTGTCAAAGTTTGTATAGCGCTGGGAACGACGAGTGGTCTGAAGGGTTAAGCGTGCCTACTCCGTCGTGGCGTGACGAACCCGATGTTGAAGAAGAGTTCACGTGGATGGCAGCTCTCGTTGCCAGACTTCGGCAACACCCGAGCGTCCAACTTTCTCGGATGTTTCATACATACTTGCTGCTGCTGAATCAATACTATCGATTGCTCGTTCAGAGTGAAGCGCAGTATGGGTTCGACCAGTTTCAGAAGTTTACTCTGACGGGGCTTCGTGAGCCGTCGGAACGGGAGTTTCGAGCGCGCTTTCACGCCATGCACGGACCTCGATTAGCACGTAGCACTGTCGGATATCTGGAGGGACGCTTCGCCCCCAAAGTCGACCCGCTAAAAGCTTGCCGATTGTTCCAGGCAATCCTGGGCGGCTACCTCAATTATCTAAACGATGCTGCTGCTGGCAGATTGTCCATCAAACCACCCCGTTCTCTCTCTGCCTTGTTGAGCGAGCTAGACCGCTATTTTGAGCGACCGACTTTCCCTCATCGAAGCGTTCATCGGCTGGCACTGGTCGCACATTTTATTAAGCTAGACTGGTCGCCTAATGAAAAGGGCAAGGCCGGCCCATATAGGCACTACCCACTCGACATGCAGCTACGTCGAACTACTAATGTGTTGCTCTCAGTTCTCGCCCGCTGGCCTCGACTAAGGACGTGGGTACGGGGCATCGATGCCGCCGCAAATGAGCTACACGCACCCCCGGACGTTTTCGCCCCTGCCTTCCGTGTCTGCCGTCGAGCCGGTTTGGATAGGCGCACCTACCACGCGGGTGAAGACTTCCGGCACCTTCTGTCGGGTATAGCCACCATGTGGGAGGCACTGGAACTACTGGATCTGCGCAACGGCGACCGTATCGGACATGGAACAGCCATGGGGATCCGCCCAAGCCTGTGGCTTGATCGTATGCCAGGCAAAATCACCCTGCCTCGAGGTGAGTGGTTGCTGAGTGTGCTTGCCGCTTGGCAGTTGCTGCGGGATGTGCCAGAGATGCAAGCCTGCGTCCACCGCCTTCATCGCGAACTGGAGTTGGTTGCTCACCAAATTTTCGGGCGTTCACTGGTAGCGTTCGACATCGAACGCGCGATGGCGCTTCGAGGTTTGAGTCGCCTTGACTTGATGCGCCAGCTAACCGGTGACGAAAACTCGCCGCACGAACCGCTGAGCGACCTCTGGCGCGAGGAAACTTTGCGGGTTAGGTCAGCGTGCCAGAATCAGCCTCAGGCAGTGGGACTGCTCTGGGAGTGGTTGAACGATGCAGGGGTTCACAAACGTGCAGGCGAACTGACCGAGAAAGAGGCTGACTTCATGGATGCCCAAGGTTACCTCCGACTGCAGCAAGCGCTAATGCAACAGATTGCCGATCGGGGAGTCCTCATTGAGACACTGCCATCTAGTAACGTCCGGATCAGTCAATACCACCATATCGGCGAGCATCACTCGCTACGCTGGATGCGGGTCCCCGGCCACGTTGAGGATGGAGATCCGGACATTAAGGTGTGCCTCGGTTCCGACGATCCAGGGATCTTCGCGAGCGATCTCGAAACCGAGTTCTATCTAATGTACGCCACACTTCGGCGAGCCGGTCTCAGCGATTCTGAGTCGTTACATCGCCTGAGCGTATTAAACGAACGTGGCAGAATTTATCGCTTCCACCATCCCTTGCTGTCGTGAGCGGGCGAATCGTCGCTTCAGACACCAATCTACCAGCGACAGATTGTGCTCTGAAGATTCATTAGTCGCTCTTGGAATCCAAGCCTCAGAAATTTCGTGATTCCAGGATGATTTCAAAATGCTATATGATCGTATTCTGGAGAGTAGATTACCAATGAGGGTTACATGAGCTATAGCGCCGAGATTAGCCGTACCAGTCCTACTGCATTCCTGTTCCTGGTTGACCAGTCCGGGTCAATGCAAGACACCATGACAAATGGGAAGTCGAAAGCTCAGTTCGTGGCGGATGTTCTAAATCGTACTTTTGCCACGTTGATTACCCGCTGCACAAAGTCCGAAGGTACTCGTGATTATTTCGAGGTTGGTGTCTTGGGCTACTCCGGTGCTATTGCTGAGAACGGCTTGTCGGGGGCGCTTTCGGGGACGGTTTTGAACCCGATTTCTCAGATTGAAGCTCACCCTTTGCGCGTTGAAGACCGGGTCAAACGGGTTGATGACGGAGCAGGCGGTTTGGTAGACCAGTCCATCAAGTTTCCGGTGTGGTTCGAGCCCAAAGCCGGAGGCGGCACCCCTATGTGCAATGCAATCACAACCGCAGCGGAGCAGTTGGTTGCATGGTGTGATGCCCATCCGGACAGCTACCCTCCAACCGTTTTGCATGTTACGGATGGTGAATCGACTGATGGGGATCCCGAGGGGCTTGCTCAGCAACTCCAACAAATCAGCACCAGCGATGGAAACGTTCTGTTGTTCAACCTGCACGTGAGTACTAGTGGGGGAGATCCGGTTAAATTTCCTTCCTCTGACGCGGGCTTGAGCGATAACTACGCAAAATTGTTGTTCCGTATGTCCAGCCCCCTGCCTATTCATCTTCATAAAGTTGCAGAAGAGAAGGGTATTAACGCAACCATGGAATCTCGGGGTTTCGTTTTTAACGGTGATATCGCCGAAATTGTCGACTTCTTCGATATCGGTACTCGGGCAGCTCAGTTGCGCTGACCATGACATTCCGAATCCTCTTTGACGGGACGGTAGCCAAGCACCTCGATGCGCCTGATGATAACGAGGACGCTTACCGTATTGCTCAGGATAGGGGGCGTGTGGTGCTATCAGATGGCGCCTCGGAGTCCTTCGATGCGAGTAGCTGGGCGAACTTGGTGGTGGATCAGTTTCTAGGCTCTGATCCGTCGGACGAACAGCTTGGTTTGTGTATTCAGGCATATGGGCTGCTTCACGATCCTCAAACTTTATCTTGGTCTAAAGCAGCTGCTTACGAGCGTGGCAGCTTCGCCACGTTGGTGATTGCACAGAATGATCATGATCGCAAAACGGTAACAGTGACGACCTTAGGCGATAGCCTTGTCGCTTGGTGCAATGAAAATGGTGAAATTGAAACCGTCCCTTACGTGTGTGCTGATCAGTTCACAGAGAAGCCAACTCTCTTAGCTACTCGCAGTGCACTGAATGCAGAAGTGGCTATCGGCGACCAAGGGCCTTGGAGTCAAAGGGAGTGGAGTTACGACCAGCAGGAAGCATGTTTGCTTCTTTGCATGACCGATGCGCTGGGAGCTTGGCTACTGCATCGTCAAGAGCAGGGCTATTCGGATGCCTTTGAGCGGCTTAGTGGAATCAGGGATCAACAGGCTTTTCTTGAGCTGGTAGAGGAAGAGCGAGCCTCCGGTGCAATGCGCAGAGATGACACCACCTTGATTATCGTTACTCTCAACAGTTTGACGTAAACCATGGCATACCCAACCTTAGAACAATACAACGAGGCCTTGCAGTCCCCGCAGTTAGTACTGCAAGACGCTGAGTTGAAACATGGCCGATTGAAAACCTCCGGATTGGGTCTGCCCTTGGCTTTGTGCGGCGGATTTGCGTTGACTTATATCGTGGATTTAGCGGGCAAGAGGTTTGCACTTCGTTGTTTCCACAAGGAGTCAAGAGAGCTGGAGCAGCGCTATAAAGCGATCTCCGCGCGAATCAAGCAATTGGCCAGTCCTTATTTTTTGCCCTTCGATTTCATCCCGAATGGAATTCGCATACAAGGATCGACGTATCCCATAGTCAAGATGGCATGGGCGCAAGGGCGTACTCTGGCTGAGTTCCTAGAAGGCGAGCATCAAAACACTCAAGCACTCCAACGTTTACGACAAGCTCTCGCCAAGCTGGCTGGGTTTCTTGAGCAGAACCAGATCGCTCATGGTGACATCCAGCCCGAAAACGTCATGGTTAGCGCAGACGGCGGCACCGTGCAGCTAATTGACTACGACGGAATGTTCGTAGAAGGGTTTCAGGGGGCTGCTGCTACCGAATTGGGGCAAGTCAACTTTCAGCATCCAAAGCGAACGGCTAAAGATTTCAATCAGAAGCTCGACCGCTTCTCGTTCCTCACGTTGGATGTTGCCCTTCAGGCCCTTGCAGTTTCCCCTTCGCTGTGGGGTGTATCTCGTTCAGAACCTAGCGCTGTAGTGTTTCGGCGAAATGACTTTCTTGATCCTGGCTCTTCAATCATTTTTGGTGAGGTTCTAAAGCTTCCTAGCGTGGCAAGTCACGCTAAAAATCTCGCTAGAGTGGTCGTAGGAGAATTTCAAAACGTTCCGACGCTTGCGGATTTTCTTCAGGACAAAGGAGTCGTCGGCGGGGCGATTACATTCCAGCAAAAGGCCACTCCATCCGCGGTTGGATATCAAGGTGCTTACCTAGTCTGCGACGCAACAAAATATGCTCAGGTGCTTGCCCAGGTAGGCAGCCGCATCGAACTTATTGGACAGATTCACTCTGTTCGAACTGGGTGGGGAGCTAATAAAAAACCGTATGTTTTTGTGAACTTTTCTGACTGGCGTGGGCAAGCTGTCAAGCTAGCCATTTGGTCTGACGGGATGAAAGCAATCGGATCGAATGTACCCGATAAATCCTGGGTGGGACGCTGGCTGTCAGTAACAGGGTTGGTTGATCCTCCTTACAAAGGACAGGCCAAAGCGGTTAGTTACACGCACCTTTCACTAACGATTACAGCATCTGGTCAGATACAACAGTTGCCGGAGCAGGAAGCGCAATTCCGACTTCGTAGCTTTGGCCTTTCGCCCGTGGTCAATTCCACCCCGAGTCGAAACGCTGACGTACTTTCGAGTATGGGGAAGGGGCGGGTTGCTTCAGTTACTCCTATTCAGACCGCGCCTCCGAATGTGCCCCCCCCGAAAAGCTCGAACCAGCAACTACTTGAAAAGATGCAAGCTCAGGCGTCTCAGGCTGCTCGTCAGACGACAAGCGCTCCTCAAGCGTCTACTCAATGGCAAAGCTCTCCTGCGCCGAGGCCAGTAAGTACTCCAAAACGATCTTCAGGAATAGATTGGGTTGGCTGGTTGTTCATTATAATTATGGGGCTTGGCTTATTACGAGCCTGCGTAAAATAGACCCAGCCTTCAGCTTAACTTGGCTAGCGAATGCTTATTGCCATTTTCTGCCGACCGCTACCGGTCGAAAACGCCCCGTTACGGCTAATACTAAATATTGATTGGCTAGCGTATCGATACAACTTTCAAACCTCGGGTTGTTTGAAATGCCGAGACGGACAGGCTACCAGTGGCAGCTTGTTGAATGTGGTCGCTCCACCAGTTCATCATGGGCCGTCTGCGCTCAATGTAATCTGCTCGGTTGTAGGCGCTGCGCACTTCGTCTTTGTCGACGTGGGCAAGTGCTACTTCGATCAATTCTGGATCCCAGTCGCCATGTTCATTGAGAATGGTACTGGCCATTGAGCGCATGCCATGACTTACCAGGCGCCCTTCGAAACCCATTCGCTTCAGCGCCATGTTGGCGGTCTGGCTGTTGCAGTGGGTGCGAGGGTTCCGGTCTGCAGGAAACACATAGTCCCTGTTTCCACTGTAAGGCTTGATAGCCTCTAGCAGTGCCAGAGCCTGCTCCGTAAGCGGGATAAAGTGTGTGCGACGCTTCTTCATGCGCTCCGCTGGGATCGTCCAGATCTTCTTATCGAAGTCGATGTCTGCCCAGCGGGTGGTCGCGGCCTCTGCTGGTCGGGTCATAGTGTGGAGCTGCCATTCGATTAGGCAACGCGTTGTTCTTTTGATGCTGGCATTGGCTATTGCCACCATGAGCTCATTTAGCTCATCGGGAGGCAGTGTCGCCATATTTTTCTTTTTTGGCTTCTTAAAGACCGAGCGAATCCCGCTAAGGGGGTTGGCATGGATGAGCCCGTAATTTACCCCGTAAGTCATGATCTCGTTAAGGCGCTGGGTCAGCCGTTTAACGGTTTCCAAGCTACCTTTGGTCTCAAGAGGCCTGAGCAAATTGATGACCTTAGGGGCTCTGATTGCGGAAATTGGGGTTGAGCCTAGGTCCGGGAAAATGTGGAGAGTGAGCGAGCGCCAGATATCTTCAGCGTAGGCAGCAGTCACCGAGTCTTTCTTCAGATCGAACCATGCCTTCGCCACGTTTTGAAACGTGTGCTCTGTCGCGGCTTTTTCTACCAGGCGCTGAACATCACGCTGCTCTTTCGGATCTAGTCCTTGGGCGACAAGCTCCCTGGCCTCAACAGTCCGTTTTCGCGCTTGGGCCAGGCTGACTTCGGGAAAGGTACCCAATCCCATGTTGATCCGTTTTTTGGTCACGGGATGGATATAGTTAAAATTCCAAAGCCTAGAGCCATTGATTCTCACTCGCATTTGAAGGCCGTTGCCATCCGTGAGCGTGTAGTCCTTTTCTTTAGGCTTGGCTGCTTTGACTTTCATGTCTGAAAGCCGCGTGGCTTGGGCGCACATGGTGTATTCCAATGCTGTTTGTGTATTCCAAAAATTACCAGTTGGGAGCTTGGAATACCACTTGGAATACAGGTTTGCATGGATGTCTATGGACGCTGACGGATCTTGATTGTGCTAAAAGCCCCGTATTTTCTGGGTTTCAGGCACAAAAAAAGACGTCCGTGGACGTCTTTAGATGATGAAGTGGTGGAGCCGGGGGGATTTGAACCCCCGTCCGCCAGTACTCCGCTGTCGGTACTACATGCGTAGCCGTGTCTATTGAGTTAACCCTCAGCGACCCGACGGGCAGGGTGCTTTGGGCGAGTTGTGTAAGTTTTAGCCGCTTCGTCCACAACGTACTGCACGGCGATTCTGTTCTATATGACAATCATTTTGGGTTTACAGACATCCCCTGATGATTGCTGGACCCGAAGGTGCCAGGAGTGCATGTCAGCTGCAATTAAGCAGCGAGAGCAGCACCGTATTGGTCGTCATTGGCAACTATAAGTAGTTGCAACAGTGGATTTACGAGTTCTGTTACCAACTCGGCATGCACCTAGAGTTTCGCAACCGGCGTCGAATCCTAAACGGCCCCGAACCTGCTGTGCATTACCAGCAGGCAGGTGCAGTGTACGCCACTGTGGCTCGAAAGGCCATCCCGAAGGGACAGCCTCCGTGTCACTAGCCGCCTTTCTGGCTGTTCTGGATCTGCTGGATCGCCCTTTGTGTAATGGCGATGCATTCCTTGGTGCCTTCGGTGGTGTTTTTCGCCTGGGCGTTCTTGGCTTCCTGGACGCTGTTGTCGATCTGACCCTGCAGGTCGGCCGCCAGGATGGTGGTCTTGGCATTGTTGATGGTCAGCAGGTTGGTGGTGCAGAGGTCTTTCTCGCCGTCGGCAAAGGCCGGGGCGGCGAGGAGCGAAGCGATAACGAACAGGCCTGGCAGTACGGAACGTTTCATGGGTATCTCCTTGAACCGGGGTTCAGATATCGAGGCTGCCGCAGGTGGGCATGGGGCCCTTTTGGCAGGGCCTGATCAGTGGACTGCCCCGGTTGGCCGAAGGTTCTATTTTTTTGCCCGGGTCACCCGATCCACCAGGTAGACCAGCCCATGGTAGTCGATCCCGCCATGCTGGCTGAGGCCGATCTCGCAGGTGCGGCTGGTGGAGATGCCTTCCTCGCAATACTGCACGGCGTCCTTCAGGGTGCGCAGCGAATGGGCATTGAGTTCCGGGGTGGTGAAGCCCTTGTCGCCGGCGAATCCGCAGCAATGGATGCCTTCGGGGATCACCACGTTGTGGCTGCAACGCCGCGCCAGGTCGATCAGGGCCTGGCTTTCTCCCAGGTGCTGGGTGCTGCAGGTCACGTGCACGGCAATCGGGGCGTCCTGGGGGGTGAAGGTCAACTTGTCCACCAGGTGCGTGCGAATGAAGCGCACCGGATCGTAGAGGTCGAGGCGGCTGTCGCCGAGGTCCTGGACCAGGCGCAGGGTGCACGGGCTGGTGTCGCAGTAGATCGGGTCAAGGCCGCCGCGGCTGGCCTGCAGCAGGGCGCCGATCAGTTCCTGGCGCTTGTGCTCGGCCTGTTCGGCGTAGCCCTTGGAGGCGAAGGGCTGGCCGCAGCACAGCTGTTCGGTGTTCTCCGGGAACACCACCTGGTAGCCGGCCTTTTCCAGCAGGCCGCGGGTCTTGTCGAGCAGCGACATCTGTTCCTTGTCACCCGCCGCCGGGCCCATCACCCGCGAGACGCAGGCGGCCAGGTACACCACCCGTGGTCGCGAGTCATCGACTGATGGACTGAAACGCACCGCCCGCTCCGGTTGCGGCATGGCGCTGGTCCACTGGGGAACCCGGCCCTGGGACAGGCGCGTCAGGCCGGCCGAGAGTCGGGCCAGGCGTGGAGCGCCCAGCAGCATGCGCGCGCCGTTGGCGACATGCAGGGTGAAGCGGGCGCCCTGCAGCGTGGTGGCGAAGTGCGTTGCCAGCCAGTCGGCGCTTTTCACATGGGTGGCTTGCTGGTCGCGCAGTTTTTTCACCAGTTCGCCGGTGTTGATGCCCACCGGGCAGCGTTGTGCGCACAGGCCGGTGGCGGCGCAGGTGTCGATGCCCTGGTATTGATAGGCGGCCTCGAGTTCCGAGGTGTCGATGCCGGCGCGTTTTTTCGCCTGGATATCGCGCCAGATCACGATGCGCTGGCGCGGGCTCAGGGTCAGGCCTTTCGACGGGCACACCGGTTCGCAGAAGCCGCACTCGATGCACTTGTCGACGATCTCGTCGGCGGCCGGCAACGGCTTGAGGTGCTTGAGGTGAATCTGTGGGTCGTCGCTGAGCACCACGTCGGGGTTGAGAATGCCCTGGGGATCGAGCAGGCGCTTGATGGCCCACATCAATTGATAGGCCTCGCTGCCCCATTCCAGTTCGACAAAGGGCGCCATGTTGCGACCGGTGCCGTGCTCGGCCTTGAGCGAGCCGCCGAATTCGACGGCCACCAGTTGCGCGACATCGTCCATGAACGCCTGGTAGCGGGCGACTTCCGCCGCGCTGTTGAAGCCCTGGGTGAAGACAAAGTGCAGGTTGCCTTCCAGGGCATGGCCGAACAGGATCGCTTCGTCGTAGTGGTGCTTGTCGAACAGCTCGATCAGGCGGTTGACGCCGATGGCCAGTTGTTCGACGGGGAAGGTCACGTCTTCGATGATCACCGTGGTGCCGGTCTTGCGCACGGCACCCACCGCCGGGAAGGTGTCCTTGCGGATGGCCCAGAGCCGGGCGTTTTCCACCGGGTCTTCGGTGAAGTCGACCTGCTTTTCCACCGGGAACGACGCCAGCGAGGCCATGATCCGCGCCAGTTGTTCCTGCAGCAGCGACGAGGAGGCGGCGCGGGATTCGATCAGCAGCGCGCAGGCGTTGCCCGACAGTTCGCGGACAAAGGCCGGCATGCCGGGCTTGTCCTGCACCGAGCGCAGGCTGCGGCGGTCGAGCAGTTCGACGGCCGAGACCGGCTGGCTCTTGAGGATGGTGACGGCGGTGCAGCAGGTTTCCACATCGGGGAAGACGATCAGCGCCGAAGCCTTGTTCGGGTGGTCGATCACCGTGTCGTAGGTCACCGCGCTGATAAAGCCCAGGGTGCCTTCGGAACCCACCAGCAGGTGGCTGAGGATATCCAGCGGCTCGTCGAAATCTACCAGGGCGTTGAGGGACAGGCCGGTGGTGTTTTTCAGTCGGTACTTGTGGCGGATCTTCGCGGCCAGTTCGGTGTTGGCGCGGGTTTCCCGGGCGAGGTCCGCCAGTTGCCCGAGCAACGGGCCATGGCTCTGGCGAAAGGCGGCGACGCTGGCCGGGTCCTCGGTGTCCAGGCGGCTGCCGTCGGCCAGCACCAGGCGAATCCCCGCCAGGGTGTGATAGGTGTTCTGCGCGGTGCCGCAACACATGCCGCTGGCGTTGTTGGCGACGATGCCGCCGATCTTGCAGGCGTTGATCGAGGCCGGGTCGGGGCCGATCTTGCGACCGAAGGGCGCCAGCCAGGCATTGGCCTGGGCGCCGATGACCCCGGGTTGCAGGCGGATCTGGCTGCCCTGGTCGCGGATCTCCCGGCCATTCCAGTTATCGCCGAGGACGATCAGGACCGAGTCGCTGATGGCCTGGCCCGACAGGCTGGTGCCGGCGGCGCGGAAGGTCACCGGCACCTGGTCGCGGCGGGCCAGCTTGAGCAGGGCGACCACTTCATCTTCGGACTCGACGCGGATCACCAGCTTGGGGATCAGGCGGTAGAAGCTGGCGTCGGTGCCGAAGGCCAGGGTCGAGAGCGCATCCTCGAAGCGACGCTCGCGGGGAATCAGTTGTTCGACCGAGTGGAGGAACGGGGTGGGCAGACTCATGCTAACTCCTGGCGGGGTCGTGGCATCTGGTGCGCCATGGGCCCCGCTCAATCAGGCGGTGATTCGTACGGGAGCGGCGTTCAGGCGCCCAGTTCACGGACCAGCGAATCACGGTTGATCTCGCTGATGGACTTGGCGCCGGTGAGCACCATGGCCACGCGCATTTCTTTCTCGAACAGGTCCAGCAGGTTCTTCACGCCGGCTTCGCCCGCGACGGCCAGGGCGTAGAGGAATGCGCGACCGATCAGCACGGTGTCGGCGCCGAGGGCGATCATGCGCACCACGTCCAGGCCGCTGCGGATACCGGAGTCGGCGAGGATCTTCAGGTCGCCTTTCACCGCGTCGGCAATGGCCGGCAGGGCGCGGGCGCTGGACAGCACACCGTCGAGCTGACGGCCGCCGTGGTTGGAGACGACGATGCCGTCGGCGCCGAACTTCACCGCGTCCCTGGCATCCTGCGGATCGAGAATGCCCTTGATAACCATCGGGCCGTCCCAGAATTCGCGGATCCACTCCAGGTCCTTCCAGGAAATCGAAGGGTCGAAGTTGGCGCCCAGCCAGCCGATGTAGTCGGCCAGGCCGGTGGGGTTGCCGCGATACTTGGAGATGTTGCCCAGGTCGTGGGGCCGACCCAGCAGGCCGACGTCCAGGGCCCATTGTGGGTGGGTCATGGCTTGCCAGACACGGCGCAGCGGCGCGTTCGGGCCACTCATCCCGGAGTGTGCGTCACGGTAGCGGGCGCCCGGCACCGGCATGTCCACAGTGAAGACCAGGGTGGTGACGCCGGCGGCCTTGGCGCGCTCCAGCGCGTTGCGCATGAAGCCGCGATCCTTCAGGACATAGAGCTGGAACCACATGGGCCGGTCAATGGCCGGGGCGACTTCTTCGATCGGACAGACCGACACGGTCGACATCGTGAAGGGGATGCCCTTGGCCGCCGCGGCGCGAGCGGCCTGGACCTCGCCACGACGGGCATACATGCCGGTCAGGCCGACCGGTGCCAGGGCCACCGGCATGCTCAGGGTTTCGCCGAACAGCCGGGTTTCCAGGCTCAGTTCGGACATGTTCCTCAAGACGCGCTGGCGCAGGGCGATGCCGGCCAGGTCCTCGACGTTGTGGCGCAGGGTGTGCTCGGCGTACGCCCCGCCGTCGGCATAGTGGAACAGGAACGGCGGCAGTTTGCGTTGAGCTGCTGCGCGGTAGTCGGTAGAGGCGGAAATGATCATGGAGTGCTCGCAGCGTGGGTTGAAAGGAGCAGTTGCCGGGGGCGTCGACAGCCCCCGGCACGGGTCACTCTAGTGCACCAGCATACCGGTGAAGACGTAGGCCTGGGCCAGGGTGATCAGGCCGACGATGGTGGCGAAGAACAGGCTGTGCTTGAGGGTGAAGCGGAACAGGTCGGATTCCTTGCCCACCAGGCCGGTGGCGGCGCAGGCCACGGCGATCGATTGCGGCGAGATCATCTTGCCGGTCACGCCGCCGCTGGTGTTCGCGGCCACCAGCAGGGTGTCGTTGACCCCGATCTGGTGCGCGGTGGTGGCCTGCAGCGAGCTGAACAGGGCATTGGAGGAGGTGTCCGAACCGGTCAGGAACACGCCCAGCCAGCCCAGGAACGGCGAGAAGAACGGAAACGCGCTGCCGGTGGCCGCCAGCACCAGGGCCATGGTCGAGGACATGCCCGAGTAGTTGGTGACAAAGGCAAAGGCCAGCACCATGCCGATGGACAGGATCGGCCAGCGCAGCTCGTAGAAGGTTTCTTTCAAAGTGGTCAGACCAGTTTTGAAATCGATCTTGAGGATCAGCATCGACACCAGGGCGGAGAAGAAGATCGCCGTGCCGGTGGCCGAGATCGGATCGAGCTTGAACACGGCGGGGATCGCGGTGGGCGTGGCGACAATCGGCGCGCTCTTGATCACCAGTTGATCCAGGTGCGGGATGGCGAAGTTGAACACGCTGCTGTACATCGCGCCGCCGGTGGCGAACATCGCCTTGAACGACTTGAGGGTCCAGATCGTCACCAGCACGGTGAGAATCAGGAACGGCGACCAGGCCTTGAAGATCTGCCCGAGGTTGTAGGGCGAGGCGAGGGTGCTGCGTGGCTGGCCGAAACCGCCGACGCTGGCGGTGATCGCCGCGTTCGAGGTGGCGCCGGCAATCTGGGCGCCCGCGGTACGGCGCGGTTGCCAGACTTTCAGGAACAGGGTCAGGCTGATCAGGCTGGCCAGGGCCGAAGTGATGTCGGGCAGTTCCGGGCCGATGAAGTTCGAGGTGAAGTACTGGGTGATGGCGAAGCTCAGGCCGGCCACCAGCGCGGCTGGCCAGGTTTCACGCACGCCCCGCAGGCCGTCCATCATGAACACCAGCCAGAACGGCACGAACAGCGACAGCAGCGGCAGTTGGCGGCCGGTCATGGCGCCGATCTTGAAGGCGTCGATGCCGGTGACTTGGCCGGCGACGATGATCGGGATGCCCAGGGCGCCGAAGGCCACGGGCGCGGTGTTGGCGATCAGGCACAGGCCGGCGGCGTAGAGCGGGTTGAAACCCAGGCCCACCAGCAAGGCCGCGGTGATCGCCACGGGCGCGCCGAAACCGGCGGCGCCTTCGAGGAACGCACCGAAGCAGAAGCCGATCAGCAGCACTTGCAGGCGCTGGTCATCGGTAATCGACAGCACCGAACTGCGGATGATTTCGAACTGGCCGCTCTTGACCGTGAGTTTGTAGAGAAACACCGCGGCGACGATGATCCAGGCGATCGGCCAGAGGCCGTAGGCGAAACCGTAGCCGGCGGCGGCGAGCGCCATGTCCACCGGCATCTTGAAGGCGAAGATCGCCACCAGGATCGCCAGCGCCAGGGTGATGCTGCCCGCGACATGACCCTTGAGGCGAAACACCGCCAGGGCCAGGAAGAAGAAAACGATGGGGATGACGGCCGCGAGAGCGGACAGGCCGAGGCTGCCGAGAGGGCTGTAGAGCTGTTGCCAGGTTTGCATATGGGGTGGCCCCTAATTGTTGTTGGTCAGGCACTGATCAGCTGATTTGGATAATTGGTATTACCAATTTACAATCGCTGTGGGCTAGGTTAAAAGCCTTGCTGGGTGCGTGTCAATTTGCCGCTCTGAAACTTTCGTCTGAGAGGCGTTCGGCGGGCGGACTGGACGGGTGATTTTTGCGGTGTCTGGTAGGTGCTGGCGCGGCGCCAATAGGCCAGAATAGGCGGTCCCGGCAAGGGTTCGGGAGCGTGAGGAGTAAGTGATGGGGTTTGATCAGATTCGTCAGCGCCGTTTGTCTGACGATATTGTCGAGCAGCTCGAGCGGATGATCCTCGAGGGCACGCTGAAGTCCGGCGAGCGTCTGCCGGCGGAGCGTGCGTTGGCCGAGCAGTTCGGTGTCTCGCGCCCTTCGCTGCGCGAGGCGATCCAGAAGCTGGTGGCCAGGGGCTTGCTGGTCAGCCGGCAGGGCGGTGGCAATTATGTGGTGGAGACGCTGGGGTCGACCTTCAGCGACCCGCTGCTGCATCTGCTGGAAAACAATCCGGAAGCGCAGCGCGATCTGCTCGAGTTCCGCCATACCCTGGAGGCGTCCTGTGCCTACTACGCGGCGCTGCGGGCCACCGAGGTGGACCGGGAGCGGTTGCGGGTGGCGTTCGAGCGCTTGCAGAACTGCTATTCCCGCGAAGGCGAGGTGAGCCGGGCGGAGGAGGGCGAAGCTGACGCGAACTTCCACCTGGCGATTGCCGAGGCCAGCCACAACGCCGTGCTGCTGCACACGATCCGCGGGTTGTTCGATCTGCTCAAGCGCAACGTGGTGATCAATATCGGCGGCATGTACAAGCAGCGCACGGAAACCCGCGACATGCTGATCAGTCAGCACCGTGAGCTGTACCTGGCGATTATCGAAGGGCGGGCGGAACAGGCGCGCGAAGTCTCCAGCCGGCATATCCTGTATGTGCAGGAGGTGCTGGAAGAAGTGCGTCAGGAAGTGCAGCGGGTGGCGCGGGCGGAGCGGCGCAAGGGGATCTAGGCCGTGCCGCGGTCCCTTGTAGGAGCCGGCTTGCCGGTGATGAGGCCCGTGAGTATTGCAACGCTTTCGAGGGCGCCATCGCCGGCAAGCCGGCTCCTAGCAGGAGGGGCGTTTGCCGGTAATTGGCATGACCGGACTCAGTCGTCCTTGCCCTTGTTGCGTACCGCGCGCTGCAGTTCACGACTGGCGTCGCGCTCGCGTTCGGTATCACGCTTGTCGTATTCCTTCTTGCCCTTGCCCAGGGCAATCTCGCACTTGACCAGGTGCTTGCTCCAGTACAGCGAGAGGCAGACGCAGGCGTAACCCTTCTGTTGCACGGAAGCGAAGATCTTCTCCAGCTCGCGCTGGTTGAGCAGCAGCTTGCGCGTACGCGTCGGGTCGGCGATGACGTGGGTGCTGGCGGTGGTCAGCGGCGTGAAATGGCTGCCGAACAGCCAGGCCTCACCGTCCTTGAGCAAGACATAACTGTCGACCAGTTGCGCCTTGCCCGCCCGCAAACTCTTTACTTCCCAGCCGGCCAGGACCAGACCAGCCTCGAACCGTTGTTCGACGAAGTAATCGTGGCGCGCCTTTTTATTTTGCGCGATGGTCCCTGTGGGGTGTTTCTTCTGTTTAGCCATAGGGGCGGCATTATAGGGGGTTGCGCGTCAGTCGGCTACGGTGAAGCTGCGTGCTTGAGCGCGTAGGATGAATCCCGGACAATGCGCCCACTTTTGTTTGCCGCCCAGCCGTGGAATCAACGCTGACATGACGACCCATATTCAACGTTCGGCCCTGCTGCCCTATCCGGCACAGGCGCTTTATGACCTGGTGAACGACGTCGCGCGTTACCCGGAGTTTCTGCCGTGGTGCTCGACGGCCCAGGTGCTGGAAAGCTCGGACGTGCACATGCGCGCCACGCTGGGGGTGGCCAAGGGCGGCCTGAGCCAGCAGTTCGTCACCCGCAATACGCTGGTGCCGGGGCAGTCGATCGAGATGAACCTGGAAGAGGGACCTTTCACCCAGTTGCACGGTGTCTGGGTGTTCAAGCCCCTGGGGGAAAAGGCCTGCAAGATCAGCCTGGACCTGACCTTCGATTATGCCGGGCCCATTGTCCGGGCGACCCTCGGGCCGTTGTTCAACCAGGCAGCCAATACCCTGGTGGATGCTTTCTGCCAGCGGGCCAAGCAGCTCCATGGCTGACGCTCCTGTCTCGCTGGAAGTGGTGTATGCCGAGGCCGGCCGCCAGTGCCTGCTGGCGATTTCGGTTCCCGCGGGGACGACGCTGCGGGCTGCTGTCGAGTTGTCGAAAATGGCGCAGGCGTTTCCCGGGGTCGATCTGTCGAATTGCCCGCTGGGGATCTTTGGCAAGGTGATCGCCGATCCCGAGGTCCGGGCTGTGGCAGAGGGTGATCGCATCGAGATCTACCGGCCGCTGCTGGCCGACCCGAAAGAGGTGCGGCGCCTGCGCGCGGAAAAGGCGGCCAGGGCCCGGGCGCAGAATCTGTAGCCGTTGTCTTGCGCAGCAGTACCGTAGGAGCCGGCTTGCTGGCGATGGCTTGGTGTCAGTCGACCACGATGCTGGCTGATCAGCCGCTATCGCCAGCAAGCCGGCTCCTACAAAACAGAGGCGTGGGCCGGGGATTTTTTCAGGCAATAAAAAGCCCGGACATGCCGGGCTTTTTATTGTGTCGCGGATTACTGCGGCGAGGTGTCCAGCGGTTCCGGTGTCGGCACCGGCACGGCTTTCACGCCATCGACGTCTTTCTGGATCTGGTCGAGCAGCGAACCTGGTTTGGCCGGCTTCTCTGGTTTCGGTTTTTCAGCATTCTGGGCCGGGGTATCAACGGTGTTGGCGTTGTCCTTGCCGAGAATGGCTTCGTCGCGACTCACGCCGGGCATGAAGTCGCCCGACAGGCTTGCGAGTTGGTCGTTGTCGTTGAAGATCAGGCTGACACGTTCCTGTTGGCGTTCACCGCCACCGGGCTGCAGGCTATACAGGTAATCCCAGCGATTGGCGTGGAATGTGTCGGTCAGCAGGGGGTTGCCCATGATAAACCTTACTTGCTTGCGGGTCATTCCCGGGCGTAACTGGTCTATCATGTCCTGCGTGACGACATTGCCCTGCTGGATGTCGATTTTGTAAACCCCGGGGAATGAACAACCGGCGAGTGCGAGCAGTCCCACTAAGGTAAAACTGGTTAGCAAGAGCTTGGTGTTTTGCATCGGTGGGCGACTTCCACTATCTTGGCTGGGACAACGTAAACCCCGATCATACCCGTATTAAGAGAAGCTGCGAAGCAGCATCGCGAGAAAGCTGACCATGGTTGAAAATAGCGAACTACGTAAAGCCGGCTTAAAGGTGACTCTGCCGCGGGTCAAGATTCTGCAAATGCTGGACTCTGCCGAGCAGCGTCACATGAGCGCCGAGGATGTCTACAAGGCGCTGATGGAGGCTGGCGAGGACGTTGGTCTGGCCACGGTCTACCGTGTCCTGACCCAATTCGAAGCGGCCGGACTGGTGGTTCGCCATAACTTCGATGGCGGCCACGCGGTATTCGAACTGGCGGACAGCGGTCACCACGATCATATGGTCGATGTGGAAACTGGAGCTGTCGTCGAGTTCGTCAGCCCGGAGATCGAGAAGCTGCAGAAGGCCATTGCCGAGGAGCATGGCGTCGAGCTGGTGGACCACAACCTGGTGTTGTACGTGCGCAAGAAAAAATAAGCATGTCGCGCGGGCCCAGGCCCGTGAAACGATCGAAGGCGACCTCAGGGTCGCCTTCGTGCTTTTTGTTACCTGATGTTTTTGTCGCCTGAATAGGTCGCCTGAAGATGTCGAATGCCTAGATTTTCGCGGTAACGACCATCTTCTTGGCGTGCGCCAGGGATTCCTTGGTCAGGTCGATGCCGCCGAGCATGCGTGCGACTTCCTCAACCCGTTCAGTCTTGCTCAACTTGGAAACGGCGGTGTGGGTGGCATCGTTGCCACGCACCTTGTGTACGAACAGGTGATGATGGCCCTGGGCCGCGACTTGCGGCAGGTGGGTGACCGTCAGCACTTGCCCGCGTTCACCCAGGCGACGCAGCAACTGGCCGACGATTTCCGCCGTCGGGCCGCCGATGCCCACGTCGACTTCGTCGAATACCAGGGTCGGGATGCGCGAGGTCTGCGCGGTAATCACCTGGATGGCCAGGCTGATGCGTGACAGCTCGCCGCCCGATGCAACCTTGGCCAGGGCCTTGAGTGGCTGGCCCGGGTTGGCGCTGACCAGCAATTCGACCTGTTCCAGCCCATAAGGCAGGGGTTCGCTGCTGGTGTTGGCGTGCAGTTCGATGCTGAAGCGCCCGCCGGGCATGCCCAGGCGCTGGATTTCCTGTTCGACGGCGCTGGCCAGGCCGGTGGCGGCCTGATGGCGCAGATCGCTGAGTTCCCGCGCGCGCTCCTGATAATGCCGGGCGTAGGAGGCCAGTTCGTCGCCGAGGCGCTCGATGGCCTCGTCGTTGGCGTTCAGGGTTTCGATTTCATCCAGCAGCTTCTGTTGCAGGGTGGCGACTTCGGTGGGCTGGATGCGGTGCTTGCGGGCCAGGGTGTAGATCGCGTCCAGTCGTTCTTCGAGCTGCTGCAGGCGTGCCGGATCGGCATCGAAGTGGTCGAGGAAACGGTTCAGTTCGCCGACGGCTTCTTCCACCTGGATCTGCGCGCTGGCCAGCAGGTTGGTGGCTTCGCCCAGTGCGCCGGAGCCGTTGCTGACGCTGCCCAGGCGATTGAGGCTGGCGGTGAGGGCGTTGAGCACGTTGCCCGAATCGCTCTCGCTGCATTGTTCGACCACTTGCCGGCAGATGCCTAGCAGGGTCTCGGCATTGGTCAGGTTCTTATGTTCCTGTTCCAGGTCCTCCAGCTCGTTTTCCCCGAGGCCGAGGTTTTCCAGCTCTTCCAGCTGATAGCTGAGCAACTGGTGGCGGGCCCGTTGTTCGTCGCCGGAATTGGAGAGGCGCTCCAGTTCCTGGCGGGTCTGGCGCCAGCGCTGGGCCGCGAGCTGCACCTGGCGGGCGAGATCGGTGGCCCCGGCATATTCGTCGAGCAGGCGTCGATGGGTGTCGGTCTTCAGCAGGGACTGGTGTTCGTGCTGGCTGTGGATATCGATCAGCAGTTCGCCCAGGGCCTTGAGGTCGCCCTGGGGGCAGGGCGAGCCATTGATATAGCCACGGGAACGGCCTTCGGCGGTGATCACCCGGCGCAGGATGCACGGGCCGTCATTGTCCAGGTCGCGTTCGGCCAGCCAGCTGCGGGCTTCCGGAATGTCTTCCAGGTCGAAGGTGGCGAGAATGTCGGCCTTGTCCGCACCCGGGCGTACCACGCCGCTGTCGGCGCGATCGCCCAGGGTCAGCCCGAGGGCGTCGAGCATGATCGACTTGCCGGCGCCGGTTTCGCCCGTGATGACGCTCATCCCGCGATCCAGTTCGAGATCGAGATGTTCAACGATTGCGTAGTTGTGTACGGACAGGTGCACCAGCATGAAGGCCGCTCCCAGGCTTTAGGTCTGGTTATTTATACAGTGTTTTGAATTCGACTGACAATGCCCGGGCTTAGCTCGATTCGCTTGAATGGCGGCATTTTTTAGTGCCAGGCGGAATGTACCACTTGGTCCGTGGTATGCACCGGGGCCCTTGAACCTGCAAAATGCGGCCCCATATACCTGGGCAGAAGCGCGGGCCCGGCTCGCGGACGATATTGAAAGGAGGTTTTTTATGGCTGACGAACAGAATCTGGATTCGCAAAATCAAGAGGCCAACCAGGCCGCCGACGCTTCGAGCGACGACCTGGCCACTCGCGTGCAGGTGCTTGAAGAGCAACTGGCTGGCGCGAATGACCAAGCGCTGCGCGTCGCCGCCGACCTGCAGAACATCCGCCGCCGTGCCGAGCAGGATGTCGAGAAGGCGCACAAGTTCGCGCTGGAGAAGTTCGCCGGCGACCTGCTGCCGATCATCGACAGCCTGGAGCGTGGCCTGGATCTGTCCAACCCGGACGATGAAAGCATTCGCCCGATGCGCGAAGGCATCGAGCTGACCCTGAAGATGTTCCAGGACACCCTCAAGCGTTATCAGCTGGAAGCCATCGACCCGCACGGCGAACCGTTCAACGCCTCGCTGCACCAGGCCATGGCCATGCAGGAGAGCGCCGACGTCGAGCCGAACAGCGTCCTGAAAGTGTTCCAGAAGGGTTACCAGCTCAATGGTCGCCTGCTGCGCCCGGCGATGGTCGTGGTGAGCAAGGCGGTTGCACCGGTTTCGCCGACGATTGACGAGCAGGCTTGAAATCGGCCGCAAGGCCCCCATCTATAAGTCAAGCGTTTAAGTGCTACCGCAGTTGGCCATAACCGCTGCGGCAAAAAAATCAAAGTTTCGGGAGAGTGAAATGGGCAAAATTATCGGTATCGACCTGGGGACCACCAACTCGTGCGTCTCGGTCATGGAAAACGGTCAGCCAAAAGTTATTGAGAACGCCGAAGGCGCGCGTACCACGCCTTCGATCATCGCCTACGCCAACGACGGCGAAATCCTGGTCGGCCAGTCGGCCAAGCGCCAGGCGGTGACCAATCCGCATAACACCCTGTACGCGGTGAAGCGTCTGATCGGTCGTCGTTTCGAAGAAGACGTCGTTCAGAAAGACATCCAGATGGTGCCTTACAAGATCGCCAAGGCCGACAACGGTGACGCCTGGGTTGAAGTAAGCGGCCAGAAAATGGCTCCGCCACAGATTTCGGCCGAAGTGCTGAAGAAGATGAAGAAGACCGCCGAAGACTACCTCGGCGAGCCTGTGACCGAAGCGGTGATCACCGTTCCGGCCTACTTCAACGACAGCCAGCGCCAGGCGACCAAGGACGCCGGCCGTATCGCCGGTCTGGACGTCAAGCGCATCATCAACGAACCGACCGCGGCTGCCCTGGCCTACGGCATGGACAAGGCCCGTGGCGATCACACCGTGATCGTGTATGACCTGGGTGGCGGTACCTTCGACGTTTCCGTGATCGAAATCGCCGAAGTCGATGGCGAGCACCAGTTCGAAGTACTGGCAACCAACGGTGACACCTTCCTCGGTGGTGAAGACTTCGACATCCGTCTGATCGACTACCTCGTGGACGAGTTCAAGAAAGAAAGCGGCATGAACCTCAAGGGTGACCCGCTGGCGATGCAGCGCCTGAAAGAAGCTGCCGAAAAAGCCAAGATCGAGCTGTCGTCGAGCCAGTCGACCGACGTCAACCTGCCGTACATCACTGCAGACGCTACCGGTCCGAAGCACCTGAACGTGAAGATCTCCCGCGCCAAGCTGGAATCGCTGGTCGAAGACCTGGTTCAGCGCACCATCGAACCTTGCCGTATCGCCCTGAAAGACGCCGGCATCGATGTCGGCTCGATCAACGACGTGATCCTAGTCGGCGGCCAGACCCGCATGCCGATGGTGCAGAAGACCGTTGCCGATTTCTTCGGCAAGGAAGCACGCAAGGACGTCAACCCTGACGAAGCCGTCGCCGTGGGCGCTGCCATCCAGGGCGCGGTACTGGCCGGTGACGTCAAGGACGTCCTGCTGCTCGACGTCAGCCCGCTGACCCTGGGTATCGAAACCATGGGCGGCGTGATGACCGCGCTGATCGAGAAGAACACCACGATTCCTACCAAGAAATCGCAAGTGTTCTCGACTGCCGACGACAACCAGGGCGCCGTGACCATCCACGTGCTGCAAGGTGAGCGTAAGCAGGCTGCGCAGAACAAGTCCCTGGGCAAGTTTGACCTGGCCGAGATTCCACCGGCTCCACGTGGCGTGCCGCAGATCGAAGTGACCTTCGACATCGACGCCAACGGCATCCTGCACGTAGGTGCCAAGGACAAGGCGACCGGCAAGACCCAGTCGATCGTGATCAAGGCCAACTCCGGTCTGTCTGACGAAGAAATTCAACAGATGATCCGCGACGCCGAAGCGAACTCGGAAGAAGACCGCAAGTTCGAAGAGCTGGCCGCTGCCCGTAACCAGGGCGACGCACTGGTTCACTCGACTCGCAAGATGATCGCCGACGCCGGTGACAAGGTCTCCGCCGAAGAGAAGACCGCGATCGAGGCTGCCCTGGTTGCCCTGGAAGCCGCCGTCAAGGGCGACGACAAGGCCGCCATCGAGGCCAAGGTCGAGGAACTGTCCAAGGTTTCCGCTCCGGTTGCCCAGAAGATGTATGCCGAGCAGGCCGAGAAGCCAGCAGGCGGCGCGGAGCCGGCCCAGGAAGAGGCGCACAAGGATGACGTCGTCGACGCCGAGTTCGAAGAAGTGAAGGATCACAAGTAAGCCTTACCAGGGCTGCTTGTTGGTCGGCCGGTTGACCGCTCTGCAGCGGTGACTGGTAGGATGTCGCCGCGCGGGAGCTTGCTCCCGCGTTGGCGTGTCTGGAACACGCAAATTTTTACAGCATGCGACAAGGTTCGGATGCTGGCCTCAGGGGCGATTTATGGCAAAGCGTGACTATTACGAAATATTGGGGGTCGAGCGTGGCTCTAGCGAGGCGGAGCTGAAGAAGGCTTACCGTCGTCTCGCGATGAAGCATCACCCGGACCGCAACCCGGATGACAAGGCTTCGGAAGAGCTGTTCAAGGAGGCCAACGAGGCCTACGAAGTGCTGTCCGATTCCAGCAAGCGTGCGGCCTACGATCAGTACGGCCACGCTGGCGTCGATCCGAGCATGGGCGGCGGCGGCGGTGGTTTCGGCGGGCAGAATTTCTCCGATATCTTCGGCGATGTGTTCAGCGATTTCTTTGGTGGCGGTCGTGGCGGCTCCCGTGGTGGTGCCCAGCGCGGCAGCGACCTGCGCTACACCCTGGAACTGAACCTGGAAGAAGCAGTTCGCGGGACTACCGTGAATATTCGCGTTCCGACACTGGTCAACTGCAAGCCGTGCGACGGTTCCGGTGCCAAGAAGGGCTCCGCGCCGATCACCTGTCCGACCTGCGGCGGTATCGGCCAGGTGCGGATGCAGCAGGGCTTCTTCTCGGTGCAGCAGACCTGCCCGCGCTGCCACGGCCAGGGCAAGATCATTTCCGACCCGTGCGACTCCTGCCATGGCCAGGGGCGTGTCGAAGAGTACAAGACCCTTTCGGTGAAAGTGCCGGCCGGTGTCGATACCGGCGACCGCATCCGCTTGTCCGGGGAAGGCGAAGCCGGTGCGCAGGGCGGCCCGACGGGCGACCTGTACGTGGTGATCAATGTGCGCGAGCACGCGATCTTCCAGCGTGACGGCAAGCACCTGTTCTGCGAAGTGCCGATCAGTTTCGTCGATTCGGCCCTGGGCGGCGAGCTGGAGATCCCGACCCTCGACGGTCGGGTCAAGCTGAAGATTCCGGAAGGTACCCAGACCGGCAAGCAGTTCCGTATCCGCGGCAAGGGCGTGGCCCCTGTGCGTGGCGGCGGTGCGGGCGACCTGATGTGTCGCGTGGCGGTCGAGACGCCGGTCAACCTGAGCCGTCGTCAGCGCGAGTTGCTGGAAGAGTTCCGCGCGTCCCTGGACGGTGACAGTTCGCACTCGCCAAAGGCCAGTGGCTGGTTTGAAGGCGTGAAGCGCTTCTTCGGCGACCTGTAAGGAGCGGATCATGCGACGTATAGCTGTGATGGGCGCCGCCGGGCGCATGGGCAAGATCCTGGTCGAGGCGGTGCAGTTGCAGGTGCCGCTTGCCGGCCTGACGGCTGCTGTCGTGCGTCCTGGCAGCTCCCTGGTCGGTGCCGATGCCGGTGAGCTGGCCTCGCTGGGGCGGATCGGCGTGCCGTTGTCCGATGGCCTGGAGAAGGTGGCTGAAGAGTTCGATGTGCTGATCGACTTCACGCTGCCGGAAGTGATGCTGAAGAACCTGGCGTTCTGCCGCAAGGCCGGCAAGGCCATGGTGATCGGTACCACTGGCCTGAGCGCCGAGCAGAAGCAGTTGCTGGTGGAGGCGGGCAAGGATATTCCGATCGTCTTCGCCGCCAACTTCAGTGTCGGGGTCAACCTGTCGCTGAAGCTGCTCGAGCTGACCGCCCGAGTGCTGGGCGACGACGCGGATATCGAGATCATCGAGACGCATCACCGGCACAAGGTCGACTCGCCTTCGGGCACGGCCATGCGCATGGGCGAGGTCATCGCCGATACGCTGGAGCGCGATCTGCAGAAGGTCGCGGTCTATGGTCGCGAGGGACATGTCGGGGCGCGGGCGCGTAACACCATCGGCTTTGCCACCGTGCGTGGCGGCGATGTGGTTGGCGATCACACCGTGTTGTTCGCCACTGAAGGCGAGCGCCTGGAGATCACCCACAAGGCCTCGAGCCGCATGACCTTCGCCAAGGGGGCCGTGCGTGCGGCGCTTTGGCTGGATGGCCGGGCCGCCGGCCTGTACGACATGCAGGATGTGCTCGATCTGCACTGATCGGCACGGCGCGGTACTTGACTGTGGGAGCCGGCTTGCCGGCGATGGCGTCCGTCAGGGCGCTGCAAGGCTCCAGGGCCTCATCGCCGGCAAGCCGGCTCCCACAGGTTGTGGCTCCTTCAGTCTCTGTTTCACACCGCCTGGCGACGTCCTGTCGCATTCCCTGGCCTTTAAGGCTCATTAGCGGTGGACCAAAAAAGCCTTTTTCTGTAAGCTACAGCTTTAGTGTGTCCACTAAAAGCGCGCAGAATAATTCAGTGAAAGAAGCGGGGTGACGTGTCCATACGTCACTCCGCTTTTTTACAACCTGCGATCGCCCCTTCAGGCTTTATTTACGGGAGGTCTTCTTGACTAAGCCAGCCATACTCGCCCTTGCTGATGGCAGCATTTTTCGCGGCGAAGCCATTGGAGCCGACGGTCAGACCGTTGGTGAGGTGGTGTTCAACACCGCCATGACCGGCTATCAGGAAATCCTTACCGATCCTTCCTACGCCCAACAGATCGTCACCCTGACCTATCCGCACATCGGCAATACCGGCACCACGCCGGAAGATATCGAGTCTGATCGCGTCTGGTCGGCCGGTCTGGTGATTCGTGACCTGCCACTGGTCGCGAGCAACTGGCGTAACACGATGTCCCTGTCCGATTACCTGAAAGCCAACAATGTGGTGGCGATCGCCGGTATCGATACGCGTCGCCTGACCCGCATCCTGCGTGAAAAGGGTTCGCAGAACGGCTGCATCATGGTCGGTGACACTATCTCCGAAGAAGCGGCGATTGCCGCGGCGCAGGGTTTCCCTGGCCTCAAGGGCATGGATCTGGCGAAAGTCGTCAGCACCAAGGAAAAGTACGAGTGGCGCTCCACGGTCTGGGACTTGAAGACTGACAGCCACGCGACCCTCGAAGCCGCCGACCTGCCTTACCATGTCGTGGCCTACGACTACGGCGTCAAGTACAACATCCTGCGCATGCTGGTAGAGCGCGGCTGCCGCGTGACCGTGGTGCCGGCGCAAACCCCGGCCAGCGACGTACTGGCCCTGCAGCCGGACGGTGTGTTCCTGTCCAACGGCCCGGGTGACCCGGAGCCTTGCGACTATGCGATCCAGGCGATCAAGGATGTGCTGGAAACCGAGATCCCGGTCTTCGGTATCTGCCTGGGTCACCAGCTGCTGGCCCTGGCCTCGGGCGCCAAGACCCTGAAAATGGGTCACGGCCATCACGGTGCCAACCACCCTGTGCAGGACCTGGACACCGGCGTGGTGATGATCACCAGCCAGAACCACGGTTTTGCCGTGGATGAAGCGACCCTGCCGGGCAACGTCCGGGCGATCCACAAGTCGCTGTTCGACGGTTCCCTGCAAGGCATCGAGCGCACCGACAAGAGCGCGTTCAGCTTCCAGGGCCACCCTGAAGCAAGCCCGGGCCCGAACGACGTAGCGCCGCTGTTCGACCGTTTCATCAATGAGATGGCCAAGCGACGCTGAGTGAGCGGCCTGAGGGCGGCCCCGAAACCGGCGGCCCCCTCAGGCTCTGCAAAGATTGTTCAAGACGGCTTGCCGACTGACCTGCGGATTTGAGTGACAAACCCATGCCAAAACGTACAGACATAAAAAGCATCCTGATTCTCGGCGCCGGCCCGATCGTGATCGGCCAGGCCTGCGAATTCGACTACTCCGGCGCCCAGGCCTGCAAAGCCCTGCGCGAAGAGGGTTATCGCGTCATCCTGGTGAACTCCAACCCGGCGACCATCATGACCGACCCGGCCATGGCGGATGCGACCTACATCGAGCCGATCAAGTGGCAGACCGTTGCCAAGATCATCGAGAAAGAGCGCCCGGACGCCCTGCTGCCGACCATGGGTGGCCAGACCGCCCTGAACTGCGCCCTGGACCTGGAGCGCGAAGGCGTCCTGGAAAAGTTCGGCGTGGAAATGATCGGCGCCAATGCCGACACCATCGACAAGGCCGAAGACCGTTCGCGCTTCGACAAGGCCATGAAATCCATCGGCCTGGCCTGCCCGCGCTCCGGTATCGCCCACAGCATGGAAGAGGCCAATGCGGTCCTCGAGAAGCTCGGCTTCCCGTGCATCATCCGTCCGTCCTTCACCATGGGCGGCACCGGCGGCGGTATCGCCTACAACCGTGAAGAGTTCGAAGAAATCTGCGCCCGTGGCCTGGATCTGTCGCCGACCAAGGAACTGCTGATCGACGAATCGCTGATCGGCTGGAAAGAGTACGAGATGGAGGTTGTCCGCGATAAGAAGGACAACTGCATCATCGTCTGCTCCATCGAAAACTTCGACCCGATGGGCGTGCACACCGGTGACTCGATCACCGTCGCACCGGCCCAGACCCTGACCGACAAGGAATACCAGATCCTGCGTAACGCCTCCCTGGCGGTGCTGCGCGAGATCGGCGTGGAAACCGGCGGCTCCAACGTCCAGTTCGGCATCTGCCCGAACACCGGCCGCATGGTGGTCATCGAGATGAACCCGCGGGTATCCCGTTCCTCGGCGCTGGCCTCGAAAGCCACCGGCTTCCCGATCGCCAAGGTCGCGGCCAAGCTGGCCGTGGGTTACACCCTCGACGAGCTGTCGAACGACATCACCGGCGGCAAGACCCCGGCGTCCTTCGAGCCGTCCATCGACTACGTCGTGACCAAGCTGCCACGCTTCGCCTTCGAGAAATTCGCCAAGGCCGACGCGCGCCTGACCACCCAGATGAAGTCGGTGGGTGAAGTCATGGCCATCGGCCGGACCTTCCAGGAGTCCCTGCAGAAAGCCCTGCGTGGCCTGGAAGTGGGCGTTTGCGGCCTGGACGAGAAGGTTGACCTGGGCAATCCGGAAAGCATGAGCGTGCTCAAGCGCGAGCTGACCGTGCCGGGCGCCGAGCGTATCTGGTACGTGGCGGACGCCATGCGCGCCGGCATGAGTGTTGAAGATATCTTCGGCATGACCATGATCGATCCGTGGTTCCTGGTGCAGATGGAAGATCTGATCAAGGACGAAGAGAAGGTCAAGACCCTGGGTCTGACCAGCATCGACCGCGACCTGATGTTCCGCCTCAAGCGCAAGGGCTTCTCCGATCAGCGCCTGGCCAAGCTGCTGGGTGTGACCGAGAAGAGCCTGCGTGCCCATCGTCACAAGCTGGAAGTGTTCCCGGTCTACAAGCGTGTCGATACCTGCGCCGCCGAGTTCGCCACCGATACCGCGTACCTGTACTCGACGTACGAAGAAGAGTGCGAAGCCGCGCCGTCGGGCCGTGACAAGATCATGATCCTCGGTGGCGGTCCCAACCGTATCGGCCAGGGGATCGAGTTCGACTACTGCTGCGTACATGCGGCACTGGCACTGCGTGACGATGGTTACGAGACCATCATGGTCAACTGCAACCCGGAAACCGTCTCCACCGACTACGACACCTCCGATCGCCTGTACTTCGAACCGGTTACCCTGGAAGACGTACTGGAAATCGTCCGCGTCGAGAAGCCGAAGGGCGTGATCGTCCAGTACGGCGGCCAGACCCCGCTGAAACTGGCCCGTGCCCTGGAAGCCGCCGGCGTGCCGATCATCGGCACCAGCCCTGACGCCATCGACCGTGCCGAAGACCGCGAGCGCTTCCAGCAGATGGTCCAGCGCCTGAACCTGCGTCAGCCGCCAAACGCCACCGTGCGCAGCGAAGACGAAGCGATTCGTGCCGCCGCGAAGATCGGTTACCCGCTGGTGGTGCGTCCGTCCTACGTGTTGGGCGGTCGGGCGATGGAAATCGTCTACGAGGAAGAAGAACTCAAGCGTTACCTGCGTGAAGCGGTCCAGGTGTCCAACGACAGCCCGGTATTGCTCGACCACTTCCTCAACTGCGCCATCGAGATGGACGTGGATGCGGTCTGCGACGGTACCGACGTGGTGATCGGCGCGATCATGCAGCACATCGAGCAGGCCGGTGTTCACTCTGGTGACTCCGCGTGCTCGCTGCCGCCATACTCGCTGCCGGCGCACATCCAGGACGAGATGCGCGAGCAGGTCAAGAAAATGGCCCTGGAACTGGGCGTTGTCGGCCTGATGAACGTGCAGCTGGCCCTGCAGGGCGAAGACATCTACGTCATCGAAGTGAACCCGCGTGCCTCGCGTACCGTGCCTTTCGTGTCGAAATGCATCGGTGTTTCCCTGGCGATGATCGCGGCCCGTGTAATGGCCGGCAAGACCCTGAAGGAACTGGGCTTCACCAAGGAAATCATTCCGAACTTCTACAGCGTGAAAGAGGCGGTATTCCCGTTCGCCAAATTCCCTGGCGTGGACCCGATCCTCGGCCCTGAGATGAAGTCCACCGGTGAAGTGATGGGCGTCGGCGACACCTTCGGCGAAGCCTTCGCCAAGGCCCAGATGGGTGCCAGCGAAGTGCTGCCGACCGGCGGTACCGCGTTCATCAGCGTACGCGACGACGACAAGCCACTGGTTGCAGGCGTCGCCCGTGATCTGATCAACTTGGGCTTCGAAGTGGTTGCCACCGCCGGTACCGCCAAGCTGATCGAAGCCGCGGGCCTGAAAGTGCGCCGGGTCAACAAGGTGACCGAAGGTCGTCCGCACGTCGTCGACATGATCAAGAATGACGAAGTCACCCTGATCATCAACACGACCGAAGGGCGCCAGTCGATTGCTGACTCGTACTCCATTCGTCGTAACGCGCTGCAGCACAAGATCTACTGCACAACCACCATTGCTGCTGGCGAAGCCATCTGCGAAGCGCTCAAGTTCGGTCCGGAGAAGACCGTGCGTCGCTTGCAGGATCTACACGCAGGATTGAAGGCATGAGCATAACCAAGTACCCAATGACCGTGCAGGGCGCCAAGGCCCTGGAAGAGGAGCACGCCCACCTGACCAAGGTCGTCCGTCCGAAGCTGAGCCAGGACATCGGCACGGCCCGCGAGCTGGGCGACCTGAAGGAAAACGCCGAATACCATGCTGCCCGCGAGCAGCAGGGTATGGTCGAGGCGCGGATCCGTGATATCGAAGGCCGCATGCAGAATGCGGTGATCATCGATGTCACGACCATCCCGCATACCGGCAAGGTGATTTTCGGCACCACGGTCGAGATCGCCAACGTCGAAACCGACGAAAGCGTGACCTACCACATCGTCGGTGAGGATGAGGCTGATATCAAGTTGGGCAAGATTTCGGTGGGTTCGCCCATCGCTCGCGCCCTGATCGCCAAGGAAGAAGGCGATGTCGTGACCGTCAAGACGCCCGGTGGCGTGATCGAGTACGAGATTGTCGAAGTCCGCCATATCTGAACGGCGGCGCCCGCTGCGTGCGGGCGCCATGCTCTGGCAGCTGGCCCAGATGCTCTGGGTCGGCGGCCTGTGGTTGTTGCATGTGGGGCTGTTGCCGGTTTTGGCGCAGATCGGCCTGGCACCGCTGCTGATCGACGAGATCGGCGGCCTGCTGGGCTCTTTATTGGTGGGATTTGCAGCGGTCTGCGTGATCGTGCAGGTCCTGGTGCTGGTCCAGGCCAAGGGGCGGGCAAGCCTGTGGCGCGATATTCGCGGGCAGTTGCTGCTGATGGCGTTGTATGCGTGCGGGATGTATCTTGCGGTGCGCCACTGGCAGCCGGAGGCATTGCGCTGGCAGCTGTTCAGTTATCTGGTGCTTGGCCTGTCCGGCCTGGTGCTGGTGCTGCAGCCGGTTCCCGGCGAGAGTGGCAGGGCACGCGAAGCGTACCCTTGACCCTTGTCTACATCACTTGAAACGGTGAACGTTCGACAGTTGCTTGTTGACACTGAAATTCTTGCGATAAACCAGTGCCATCTTGCCGATGACCTGTACCAGGTCCGCCTTGCCGACCTTGCACAGCTCGGCGATGTTCGCCAGGCGCGCTTCGCGATCGAGGATATTGAGCTTGATCTTGATCAGCTCGTGATCGCTCAATGCGCGTTCGAGTTCGGCTAACACACCTTCAGTCAAACCGTTGTCAGCCACAGTCAATACTGGTTTCAGATGGTGGCCAATGGATTTGTACTGTTTCTTCTGCTCTTGAGTGAGCGGCATAATCTGACCCCTGCGTCTGATCTTGTAAAAAGCGGCGGCCAGTTTACCCGAGCGAGTCCGGGACCGCCCAGTTAATCGCGATTCGACAATTTTTTCGAGGTGCCCCGTGGCCCGTTCCAAGACTAGCCTTAACTGGCTGAAAGAACATTTCAACGACCCGTTCGTCAAGATGGCACAGAAAGACGGGTACCGCTCCCGTGCCAGCTACAAGCTGCTGGAAATCCAGGAGAAGGACCGGATCATCCGTCCGGGCATGAGCGTGATCGACCTCGGCGCCGCGCCAGGTGGCTGGTCCCAGGTGACCAGTCGTCTGATTGGCGGGCAGGGGCGACTGATCGCTTCCGATATCCTCGATATGGACAGCATCCCCGATGTGACCTTCATCAAGGGCGACTTTACCGAGGACTCGGTGCTGGCGCAGATCCTCGAAGCTGTCGGAAATTCCGAGGTTGACCTTGTGATTTCCGATATGGCCCCCAATATGAGTGGTACGCCCGAAGTGGATATGCCGCGCTCGATGTTCCTTTGCGAGCTGGCACTCGATCTGGCCGGGCGCGTATTGCGTCCCGGTGGTGATTTTCTGATCAAGGTTTTCCAGGGCGAAGGCTTCGACGAGTACCACAAGAACTTCCGCAAGCAGTTCGACAAGGTGCAGACGCGCAAGCCGGCATCGTCCCGCGATCGGTCCCGCGAGCAGTACCTGCTGGGCCGTGGTTTCCGCGGGCGCACCGAGTAAAACGGGGTTTTTGACCGGGGCGATAGGAATTTCGCATTTCGCCTCGTGAACATAAGCGAATATTGTGTAGTCAATGTTTCACAAAGGGTTACAGACGGCGCCTGCGAAGCTGTAGGTAATGTAGTAAGTTATGCCGGTGAATATCATGCGAAGCGCGCGCCACAAGCGGAGCTAGCTTCAGAGGGTAGTTAATTGAACGATATGGCAAAGAATCTGATCCTGTGGTTGATCATCGCGGCTGTCCTGGTGACGGTGATGAACAACTTCTCCAGCCCTAACGAGCCACAGACCCTCAACTATTCCGACTTCATCCAGCAGGTCAAGGATGGCAAGGTCGAACGCGTTGCCGTGGACGGTTACGTGATCACCGGCAAGCGCAACGATGGCGACAGCTTCAAGACCATCCGCCCGGCGATCCAGGACAACGGCCTGATCGGCGACCTGGTGGACAACCATGTCGTGGTCGAAGGCAAGCAGCCTGAGCAGCAGAGCATCTGGACCCAGTTGCTGGTAGCCAGTTTCCCGATCCTGGTGATCATCGCGGTGTTCATGTTCTTCATGCGCCAGATGCAGGGCGGTGCGGGCGGCAAGGGCGGCCCGATGAGTTTCGGCAAGAGCAAGGCGCGCCTGCTCTCCGAAGACCAGGTGAAGACCACCCTGGCTGACGTTGCCGGTTGCGACGAAGCCAAGGAAGAAGTGGGCGAACTGGTCGAGTTCCTGCGTGATCCGGGCAAGTTCCAGCGCCTGGGCGGTCGTATCCCGCGCGGTGTGCTGATGGTCGGTCCTCCGGGTACCGGCAAGACCTTGCTGGCCAAGGCCATCGCCGGTGAGGCGAAAGTGCCGTTCTTCACCATTTCCGGTTCCGACTTCGTCGAGATGTTCGTCGGTGTCGGTGCCAGCCGCGTTCGCGATATGTTCGAGCAGGCCAAGAAACACGCGCCTTGCATCATCTTCATCGACGAAATCGACGCGGTCGGTCGTCACCGTGGTGCCGGCATGGGCGGCGGTCATGACGAACGTGAGCAGACCCTCAACCAGTTGCTGGTGGAGATGGACGGTTTCGAAATGAATGACGGCATCATCGTCATTGCCGCGACCAACCGTCCTGACGTGCTTGACCCGGCGCTGCTGCGTCCGGGCCGTTTCGACCGCCAGGTGGTGGTCGGCCTGCCGGATATCCGTGGTCGCGAGCAGATTCTCAAGGTGCACATGCGCAAGGTGCCAATGGGTGACGACGTCGCTCCGGCGGTGATTGCCCGTGGTACCCCGGGTTTCTCCGGTGCCGACCTGGCCAACCTGGTCAACGAGGCTTCGCTGTTCGCTGCCCGTACCGGCAAGCGCATCGTCGAAATGAAGGAATTCGAGCTGGCCAAGGACAAGATCATGATGGGCGCCGAGCGCAAATCCATGGTCATGTCCGAGAAGGAAAAACAGAACACTGCCTACCACGAAGCCGGTCATGCGATCGTCGGACGGGTAGTGCCCGAGCATGATCCGGTCTACAAGGTCTCGATCATCCCGCGCGGTCGTGCGCTGGGTGTGACCATGTTCCTGCCGGAAGAGGATCGCTACAGTCTGTCCAAGCGTGCCCTGATCAGCCAGATCTGCTCGCTGTACGGCGGCCGTATCGCCGAAGAGATGACCCTGGGCTTCGACGGTGTCACCACCGGTGCCTCCAACGACATCATGCGTGCCAGCCAGATTGCGCGGAACATGGTCACCAAGTGGGGCCTGTCCGAGAAGCTCGGTCCGCTGATGTATGCCGAGGAAGACCAGGAAGTGTTCCTGGGTCGTGGCGGCGGTGGCCAGAATGCCAGTTTCTCGGGCGAAACGGCCAAGCTGATCGACTCCGAAGTACGCAGCATCATTGACCAGTGCTACGGCACGGCCAAGCAGATCCTCACCGATAACCGCGACAAGCTCGACGCCATGGCCGATGCGCTGATGAAGTACGAGACCATCGATGCCGAGCAGATCGACGACATCATGGCCGGTCGCCCACCACGCGAGCCGCGTGACTGGGAAGGTGGTTCGGGTACTTCGGGCACTCCGCCCGTAGTGCAGAACGAGCGTCCCGAGACGCCGATCGGTGGCCCTGCGGCTGATCACTAAGGTTTGAAATGACTTCTGCTCAGTCCTCGACCCGGTTGCCTTGCGGCAACCGGGTTCTTGATTTGGCCCGGACGCATGTCATGGGCATTCTCAACGTCACTCCCGATTCCTTTTCCGATGGCGGGCGCTTCAGCCAGCTGGATGCGGCATTGCGACATGCCGAGGGCATGGTGCAGGCCGGCGCGACGCTGATCGATGTCGGTGGCGAGTCGACCCGGCCCGGGGCGCGTGCGGTATCGCCCCTGGAAGAGCTGGAGCGGGTGGCGCCGATTGTCGAGCGCATCCATCGTGAGCTGGATGTGGTCATTTCGGTCGATACCTCGACGCCCTCGGTGATGCGCGAAACGGCGCGTCTCGGTGCGGGGCTGATCAACGATGTACGTGCCCTGCGGCGCGATGGCGCGCTGGATGCGGCGGCGGCAACCGGGTTGCCGGTGTGCCTGATGCATATGCTCGGCGAGCCGGGCGACATGCAGGACAATCCGCACTACGACAACGTCACCGAAGAGGTGAGGGCCTTCCTGGCCGAGCGCATGCGTCAGTGCGAGGCGGCGGGGATTCCGGCCGAGCGGGTCATCCTTGACCCGGGATTCGGCTTTGCCAAGAATCTGCAGCACAACCTGAGCCTGTTCAAGCATATGGAGGCCCTGCACGTACTGGGGCGGCCACTGTTGGTTGGCGTCTCGCGAAAGAGCATGATAGGCCAGGCCCTCGGGCGTCCGGTAGGCGAGCGCCTGTACGGCGGCCTGGCGCTGGCGGCGCTGGCGATGAGCAAGGGAGCACGGATTCTGCGAGTGCACGATGTGGCCGAGACGGTCGACGTCGTCAGCATGATCGCTGCCGTTGAAGCTGCTGAATAAGAATGATGGAGCACTTATGAAAAAGAAATATTTCGGCACCGACGGTATTCGCGGTCGCGTCGGGCAATACCCGATCACCCCTGATTTCATGCTCAAGCTGGGCTGGGCTGCCGGCATGGCGTTCCGCAAGCTGGGCACCTGCCGCGTACTGGTCGGCAAGGACACGCGTATCTCCGGCTACATGTTCGAGTCCGCCCTGGAAGCCGGCCTGTCGGCCGCGGGCGCCGATGTGATGCTGCTGGGGCCGATGCCGACGCCGGCCATCGCCTACCTGACACGGACTTTCCACGCCGAGGCGGGGATTGTCATCAGTGCTTCGCACAACCCCCATGACGACAACGGCATCAAGTTCTTCTCCGGTGAAGGCACCAAGTTGCCGGATGAGGTCGAGCTGATGATCGAGGAATTGCTCGATGCGCCGATGACCGTGGTCGATTCGGAAAAGCTCGGCAAGGTTTCGCGGATCAATGACGCGGCCGGTCGTTATATCGAATTCTGCAAGAGCAGTGTGCCGACCGGGACCAACCTGGCGGGCCTGAAGATCGTGCTCGACTGTGCCCACGGCGCCACCTACAAGGTCGCTCCGAGCGTGTTTCGCGAGCTGGGGGCCGAGGTCGTCGCCCTGTCCGCGCAGCCCAACGGGCTGAACATCAATGACAACTGCGGTTCGACCCATATCAAGCCGCTACAGGCTGCGGTGCTGGCCGAGAAGGCGGACCTGGGCATTGCCTTCGATGGCGATGGCGACCGGGTGCTGATGGTCGATCACACCGGTGCCGTGGTCGATGGTGACGAACTGGTGTTCATCATTGCCCGGGATCTCGCCGAGCGTAATAAATTGAATGGCGGCGTGGTCGGCACCCTGATGAGCAACCTGGGGCTCGAGCTGGCGCTCAAGGAGCTGGATATCCCGTTCGTGCGCGCCAATGTCGGTGACCGCTACGTGATCGCCGAGCTGCTCGAGCGCAACTGGCTGATAGGCGGTGAAAACTCCGGACACATCCTCTGCCTGAACAATACGACCACCGGTGACGCGATCATCGCGGCCCTGCAGGCCTTGCTGGCGGTGCGGCGTCGTGGCGAAAGCCTGGCCCAGGCGCGCCAGGCGCTGCGCAAATGCCCGCAGGTGCTGCTCAACGTCCGTTTTGGCGGTGGCGTCGATCCGGTCAGGCATCCCGAGGTGGTGGCGGCTTGCGAGCGCGTGACCGAGGCCATGCAGGGCCGTGGGCGCGTGCTGTTGCGCAAGTCGGGCACCGAGCCGCTGGTGCGCGTGATGGTCGAAGGCGAAGACGAAGTTTCGGTTCGTGGCCATGCCGAAGTCCTGGCAAAACTGGTTGCTGAAGTTTGCGCCTGAATTCGGCTTGCCAGTGATGATCTGGTTGGGTAACATCTGCGCCCACTTTGACCTGCGAGGTACAGCATGCGTCGTCCATTGGTAGCTGGTAACTGGAAGATGCACGGTACCCGCGCCAGCGTCGCTGAGCTGATCAAGGGCCTGCGCAACCTGGCCTTGCCGAGCGGTGTTGATATCGCGGTATTCCCGCCTTGCCTGCATATCAATCAAGTGATTGATGGCTTGAAAGGCAAGTCGATCTCGGTCGGCGCGCAGAACTCTGCGATGGAATCCATGCAGGGCGCCTTGACCGGAGAGATTGCACCGAGCCAGTTGGTCGATGCGGGTTGCTCCCTGGTACTGGTGGGGCACTCCGAGCGTCGCCTGATCATGGGCGAGACGGATCGCACCCTGAATCGCAAGTTCGCGGCAGCGCAGGCTTGTGGTTTGATCCCGGTGCTCTGTGTAGGGGAAACCCAGGAGCAGCGTGAAGCCGGCAAGACGATGGAAGTGGTTTCGCGTCAGTTGGGCAGTATCATCGAAGAGCTGGGTGTCGGTGCTTTTTCCAAGGCTGTCATCGCTTACGAGCCGGTCTGGGCCATTGGCACCGGGCTGACAGCTTCGCCGCAACAAGCGCAGGATGTGCACGCCGCCATTCGCGCGCAGTTGGCGGCAGAGAATTCTGAGGTCGCACAAGGTGTGCGGCTTCTATACGGCGGCAGCGTGAAGGCGGCCAATGCGGTCGAACTGTTCGGCATGCCGGATATCGATGGGGGGCTCATTGGTGGAGCGTCCCTGAATGCAGATGAGTTCGGTGCGATCTGTCGCGCCGCGGGAAACTGAAAAAATGCTGGAAACAGTCGTAGTCGTTCTTCATCTGTTGGGTGCGCTGGGCGTTGTTGCTCTGGTATTGCTGCAACAGGGTAAAGGTGCGGACGCTGGTGCGTCTTTCGGGGCAGGTGCTTCAAATACTGTGTTCGGAAGCCAAGGTTCCTCTACCTTTCTTAGTAAGTTTACTGCTATACTTGCCGCAGCTTTTTTCATAACCAGCTTAGGGTTAGGTTACTTTGCTAAAGAGAAAGCTCACCAGCTGACTCAAGTAGGTTTGCCAAGCCCAGCGGTGTTGGAAGCGCCAAAGCAAAAACCGGCATCTGACGATGTACCGGTGCTCCAGGAGCAAAAGTCGGCTACTCCAGCGACTGACGTACCTCCAGCTCCTGAGCAGAAGTAAAACGGGTTTCATGCTGTAAACGTTGTATTGCCGAGGTGGTGGAATTGGTAGACACGCAACCTTGAGGTGGTTGTGCCCATAGGGTGTAGGGGTTCGAGTCCCCTTCTCGGTACCAATTATCAGGAGAGCCCGCTGTTGCGGGCTTTCTTGTAGGTGGAAGGTTACATTGACCCTGTAAGGGATCGGTCGTATACTTCCGCCCCAGCTTTGTCGCGGGGTGGAGCAGTCTGGTAGCTCGTCGGGCTCATAACCCGAAGGTCGTCGGTTCAAATCCGGCCCCCGCAACCAGTTTTAGCGGAGCCCCTTTTCAGGGGCTTTTTGTTAGCTGGACACTTTATGACGCCGCTGTTCGACGGCGTTTCAGGGATGGGCGATTCGCCCATTTTTTGTTTATTTCAATAGCATGCACATACATGCACGAGGGGGTTCAGGTGTCGAGCAAGCTAGAACAGTTGCAGGCCTTGTTGGCCCCGGTGGTCGTGGCCCTTGGCTATGAATGCTGGGGTATCGAGTTTTCAGCTCAAGGCCGCCATTCCGTGTTGCGCGTTTATATCGATAAAGAAGGCGGTGTGCTGGTGGATGACTGCGCCATTGTCAGTCGCCAGATCAGTGGCGTGCTGGATGTCGAAGATCCGATCACCACTGAATACACCCTTGAAGTTTCCTCTCCTGGCATGGAACGCCCGCTGTTCACCCTTGAACAGTTTGCCTCGCATGCCGGCGAACAAGTGAAAATAAGGTTGCGCTCGCCTTTTGAAGGTCGACGTAATTTTCAGGGCCTTCTGCGCGGAGTGGAAGAGCAGGACATCGTGGTGCAGGTAGAAGAGCACGAGTTCCTGTTGCCGATCGATTTGATCGACAAGGCCAACATTATTCCCAGTTTTGACTGAGACGCGGATCCCGCGGATCCAATGGCTTGCGAAAGGCGAGGCGTACGATGAGCAAAGAAGTATTGCTGGTTGTTGAGTCGGTATCCAATGAAAAGGGTGTACCGGCAAGCGTGATTTTTGAAGCACTGGAAGTGGCCCTGGCCACGGCTACCAAAAAACGCTTTGAAGACGAAGTTGACCTGCGTGTGGAAATCAATCGCCACACCGGTGCCTATGAGACTTTCCGTCGCTGGACTGTCGTCGAGGAAGCCGATCTTGACGATCCGGCTGTGGAAACCTGGCCGAGCAAGGTCGCGTTGACCCATCCTGGCGCACAAGTCGGCGATGTTGTTGAAGAAAAGATCGAGTCCATCGAGTTTGGTCGCATCGCTGCTCAGACCGCCAAGCAAGTCATCGTGCAGAAAGTCCGCGAGGCCGAGCGTGCTCAGGTCGTCGACGCCTATCGCGAGCGCCTGGGTGAAATCATCTCCGGCACCGTGAAGAAGGTCACCCGCGACAACGTCATCGTTGACCTGGGTAACAACGCCGAAGCACTGCTGGCTCGTGAAGACATCATTTCCCGCGAGACTTTCCGCGTCGGTGTACGGGTTCGTGCACTGCTCAAGGAAATCCGCACCGAAAACCGCGGCCCGCAGCTGATCCTGTCGCGTACCGCGCCGGAAATGCTGATCGAGCTGTTCCGTATCGAAGTGCCGGAGATCGCCGAAGGGCTGATCGAAGTCATGGCCGCCTCCCGTGATCCGGGTTCGCGTGCCAAGATCGCCGTGCGCTCCAAGGACAAGCGCATCGACCCGCAGGGCGCGTGCATCGGCATGCGCGGCTCGCGCGTCCAGGCCGTGTCCGGCGAGTTGGGTGGCGAGCGTGTGGATATCGTCCTGTGGGACGACAACCCGGCGCAGTTCGTGATCAACGCCATGTCGCCGGCCGAAGTCGCGGCAATTATCGTTGACGAGGATGCCCATGCCATGGACATCGCCGTCGGCGCAGACAATCTGGCTCAGGCCATTGGTCGCGGCGGTCAGAACGTGCGTCTGGCCAGCCAGCTGACTGGCTGGACCCTGAACGTGATGACCGAATCGGACATCCAGGCTAAGCAACAGGCAGAAACCGGTGACATCCTGCGCAACTTCATCGACGAGCTGGAAGTCGACGAAGAGCTGGCACAGGTGCTGGTCGATGAAGGTTTCACCAGCCTGGAAGAGATTGCCTACGTACCGTTGGAAGAAATGCTCAACATCGACGGCTTTGACGAAGACATCGTCAACGAGCTTCGCGCTCGTGCCAAGGATCGCTTGTTGACTAAAGCCATCGCTACTGAGGAAAAGCTGGCAGACGCCCATCCGGCCGAAGACCTGCTCTCGCTTGAGGGTATGGACAAGGATTTGGCGATGGAACTGGCGGTGCGCGGCGTAATTACCCGCGAAGACCTGGCCGAGCAGTCTATTGACGATCTGCTCGACATCGACGGCATCGACGACGATCGTGCCGGCAAGTTGATCATGGCCGCCCGAGCCCACTGGTTCGAGTAATTAGGCGCGGCCTGAGGAGAGAAGTGCATGACGCAAGTCACGGTGAAACAACTGGCCGATGAGGTCAAAACACCGGTAGAGCGCCTGTTGCAGCAGATGCGTGAGGCAGGTCTGCCGCACACCGCCGCCGATGAAGGTGTGAGCGATAGTGAGAAGCAGTCTTTGCTGACTCACTTGAAGAGCAGCCACAAGGCGAAAGTGGAAGAACCGCGCAAGATCACTCTGCAGCGCAAAACCACCAGCACCCTGCGTGTCGCGGGTAGCAAGAGCATCAGCGTTGAAGTACGCAAGAAGAAAGTCTTCGTGCAACGCAGCCCTGAAGAAATCGAAGCCGAGCGCAAGCGCGAGCTGGAAGAACGTCGTGCCGTAGAAAATGCGGCCCGCCAGAAGGCTGAAGAAGAAGCCAAGCGTCGCGCCGAAGAAGAAGCGCGTCACCAGCCTGCTGCTGCTCCGGTTGCCGCACCTTCGGTTGAAGCGGTTGCCGCTCCGGTCGTGGCTGCCGAACCTGTGCGTGAGGCCCCGGTTGCCGCTCCTGCACCGGTTGCCGATACCCGCAAGCGTGAAGAACCACGCCGTCCGGACAAGCCTCGCGCCGACGATAGCAATCGTCGTAGCGGCAGTGGCGATGGCGAGCGCAAGAATGCTCCGCATCGCGCTTCGGTCAAGGAAAAGGCTCCGGCGCCACGCGTGGCTCCGCGCACTACCGACGAAGAGAGCGACGGTTTCCGTCGTGGCGGTCGCGGCAAGGCCAAGCTGAAGAAACGCAACGCCCACGGTTTCCAGAGCCCAACCGGCCCTATCGTGCGTGAAGTGAAGATCGGCGAGACCATCACTGTCGGTGATCTCGCCCAGCAGATGTCGGTCAAGGCTGCTGAAATCATCAAGTTCATGTTCAAGCTGGGTACCCCGGCCACCATCAACCAGGTACTGGACCAGGAAACTGCCCAGCTGGTTGCTGAAGAACTGGGCCACAAGGTGACCCTGGTCAGCGACACCGCCCTGGAAGATTCCCTGGCCGAGTCGCTGAAGTTCGAAGGCGAGGCGTTCTCCCGTGCACCGGTCGTGACCGTCATGGGCCACGTCGACCACGGCAAGACTTCCCTGCTCGACTATATCCGTCGTGCCAAGGTAGCGGCTGGCGAAGCCGGCGGCATCACCCAGCACATCGGTGCGTACCACGTTGAAACCGAACGCGGCATGGTCACCTTCCTCGACACCCCGGGTCACGCGGCGTTTACCGCCATGCGTGCCCGTGGTGCCAAGGCGACCGACATCGTGATCCTGGTGGTTGCGGCGGACGACGGCGTGATGCCGCAGACCATCGAAGCCGTCCAGCACGCAGTCGCGGCCGGTGTTCCACTGGTGGTCGCGGTGAACAAGATCGACAAGCCGGGTGCCGACCTCGATCGCATCCGTAGCGAACTGTCGGTTCATGGCGTGACCTCGGAAGAGTGGGGCGGTGATACGCCGTTCGTTCCGGTTTCGGCGAAAGTCGGTACTGGCGTCGACGAACTGCTCGAAGCCGTTCTGCTGCAAGCCGAAGTCCTGGAACTCAAGGCAACGCCTTCGGCTCCTGGTCGTGGCGTCGTGGTTGAATCGCGTCTGGACAAGGGCCGTGGCCCGGTGGCCACCGTGCTGGTTCAAGACGGTACCCTGCGCCAGGGCGACATGGTCCTGGTCGGTTCGAACTATGGCCGTGTACGTGCCATGCTCGACGAGAACGGCAAGCCGATCAAGGAAGCCGGTCCTTCCATTCCGGTCGAGATCCTCGGCCTGGACGGTACCCCGGACGCTGGCGACGAGATGAGCGTGGTGGCCGACGAGAAGAAAGCCCGTGAAGTGGCTCTGTTCCGTCAAGGCAAGTTCCGCGAAGTCAAACTGGCTCGCGCCCATGCCGGCAAGCTGGAAAACATCTTCGAGAACATGGGCCAGGAAGAGAAGAAGACGCTCAACATCGTCCTCAAATCCGACGTCCGTGGTTCGTTGGAAGCACTGCAAGGTGCGCTCAACGGCTTGGGTAACGATGAAGTGCAAGTGCGCGTCGTCGGTGGCGGTGTCGGTGGTATCACCGAGTCCGACGCCAACCTGGCACTGGCCTCCAACGCTGTACTGTTCGGCTTCAACGTGCGTGCCGATGCTGGCGCACGGAAGATCGTCGAGCAGGAAGGCCTGGACATGCGTTACTACAACGTGATCTACGACATCATCGAAGACGTCAAGAAAGCGTTGACCGGTATGCTGGGCAGCGACGTCCGGGAGAACATCCTGGGCGTGGCCGAAGTCCGCGACGTGTTCCGCTCGCCGAAATTCGGCGCGATCGCCGGCTGCATGGTGATCGAAGGTACCGTGCACCGTAACCGTCCGATCCGCGTACTGCGTGAAGACATCGTGATCTTCGAAGGCGAGCTGGAATCCCTGCGCCGCTTCAAGGATGACGCTTCCGAAGTGCGTGCCGGCATGGAGTGCGGTATCGGCGTGAAGAGCTACAACGACGTCAAGGTCGGTGACAAGATCGAAGTCTTCGAGAAGGTTCAGGTTGCTCGCAGCCTCTGACTCGCACACTTCAAGAGCCATGATGGCCCGCCGCAGTTCGCTGCGCGGGTCGTCAGCCGGACTCTAAACGCAACGCCCGGTCCGGCTTCTGCCAGGCCGGGCGTTTGCCGCTTTCAGACCACACGGGTTTCACCGTGGGGCAGTAACAGGTAACAAGACATGGCAAAAGAATACAGCCGTACCCAACGTATCGGCGATCAGATGCAGCGTGAGCTGGCACAGCTGATCCGTCGTGAAGTCAAGGACCCGCGCGTCGGCCTGGTCACCATCACCGCTGTCGACGTCAGCCGTGACGTCGGCCACGCGAAGATCTTCATCACCGTGATGGGCCAGGACAACCCGGACGATATCGCCCAGAGCATCAAGGTGCTCAACTCGGCGGCAGGCTTCCTGCGCATGCAGCTGGCCCGCGAGATGAAGCTGCGCAGCGTGCCGCAGTTGCACTTCCACTACGACGAAAGCGTCGTGCGGGGTGCGCACCTGTCGGCGTTGATCGAGCGTGCCGTGGCCGAAGACAGCCAGCATGTCGGCGACGCGACGCCAGAAGGCAACCTTCCAGCAGACGGCCGGGAGTAAGCGGTGGCTCAGGTCAAACGTATCCGTCGTAACGTCAGTGGCATCATCCTGCTCGACAAGCCGCTGGGATTTACCTCCAATGCGGCACTGCAGAAGGTTCGCTGGTTGCTCAACGCCGAGAAGGCCGGTCACACCGGCAGCCTCGACCCGTTGGCCACCGGCGTGCTGCCGTTGTGCTTCGGCGAGGCGACCAAGTTCTCGCAATACCTGCTCGATTCCGACAAGGGTTACGAAACCCTGATGCAACTGGGCAAGACCACCACCACCGCGGACGCCGAAGGCGAGGTTTTGCAGACGCGCCCGGTGACCGTTGGTCGTGCCGATATCGAAGCGGTCCTGCCGGATTTTCGTGGGAAAATCAGTCAGATACCGCCGATGTACTCGGCACTCAAGCGTGACGGACAGCCGCTTTACAAGTTGGCCCGTGCGGGGGAAGTAGTGGAGCGCGAACCGCGTTCTGTTACTATTGCGCGCTTGGAATTGCTGGCCAGCGAAGGCGATACTGCCCGACTGGCGGTGGACTGCAGCAAGGGGACCTATATTCGTACCCTGGTTGAGGACATCGGTGAGAAGCTTGGCTGTGGCGCATACGTTGCTGAACTGCGACGGACCCAGGCCGGACCTTTCACCCTGGCGCAGACGGTCACGCTCGAAGAGCTGGAAGCAGTGCATGCCGAAGGTGGCAACGAGGCGGTCGACCGCTTCCTGATGCCATCCGACAGTGGCCTGCTGGACTGGCCGCTGCTGCAGTTCTCGGAACACAGTGCGTTCTACTGGCTCAACGGCCAGCCGGTACGTGCCCCGGACGCGCCGAAGTTCGGCATGGTACGGGTGCAGGATCACAACGGTCGCTTTATCGGTATCGGTGAAGTGAGCGAAGACGGGCGGATCGCGCCGCGTCGACTGATTCGGTCAGAATGACCGGAACCAGCCCGTGTCATAGCGGGCTGGCGAGGGTGGCTGTCAACAGGCACGGTCACTACTCATTTATAGATACAGGGATTTGTCCCTGGCCTGTTGAAACTGTTTTCCTGAAACGGTTTCCTGATAAAAGGATTGCCTCATGGCTCTCAGCGTTGAAGAAAAAGCTCAAATCGTTACCGACTACCAGCAAGCTGTTGGTGATACTGGTTCGCCAGAAGTGCAGGTTGCACTGCTGACCGCCAACATCAACAAACTGCAAGGTCACTTCAAGGCCAACGGTAAAGATCACCACTCCCGTCGTGGTCTGATCCGCATGGTTAACCAGCGTCGTAAGCTGCTGGACTACCTGAAAGGCAAGGACGTGAGCCGTTACAGCGCTCTGATCGGTCGCCTGGGTCTGCGTCGCTAATCAGCGATTGCGCTATGAGGTTGGTTGTTTGCTGTGTGTCAGCGGGTTTCCGCGAGCACATGGCAAGCTCCCAGCCTCTAGTTTTATCTGAACACCTGCTTTACCCGAAGACCGCATCTGAAGACTGCACCCGGACAATGACAGTCGGGCCGATTCCCGGCGTTGCCCAAGAATTTCGCAAGAAGACAAGTTCCCCAAGAGCCACAAAAGAAGGTAGGACACCGTGAACCCGGTAATCAAAAAATTCCAGTTCGGTCAGTCGACCGTTACCCTCGAGACTGGCCGTATCGCCCGTCAGGCCTCCGGCGCAGTGCTGGTCACCGTTGACGACGACGTCAGCGTATTGGTGACCGTTGTCGGTGCCAAGCAAGCGGATCCGGGCAAGGGCTTCTTCCCTCTGTCCGTGCACTACCAGGAAAAGACCTACGCTGCCGGCAAGATCCCTGGCGGCTTCTTCAAGCGTGAAGGCCGTCCTTCCGAAAAAGAAACCCTGACTTCGCGCCTGATCGACCGTCCGATCCGCCCGCTGTTCCCTGAAGGTTTCATGAACGAAGTGCAGGTTGTCTGCACCGTCGTCTCCACCAGCAAGAAGACCGATCCGGACATCGCCGCGATGATCGGTACCTCGGCGGCCCTGGCCATCTCCGGTATTCCTTTCGACGGCCCGATCGGCGCCGCTCGCGTAGCCTTCCACGAAAGCACCGGCTACCTGCTGAACCCGACTTACGAACAACTGAAAGCCTCGAGCCTGGACATGGTCGTGGCCGGTACTTCGGAAGCCGTGCTGATGGTTGAATCGGAAGCCAAGGAGCTGACCGAAGACCAGATGCTGGGCGCCGTACTGTTCGCCCACGACGAATTCCAGGCCGTTATCCAGGCCGTGAAAGAGCTGGCCGCCGAAGCCGCCAAGCCAACCTGGACCTGGGCTGCCGCCCCTGAAGCCACCGCACTGCTGGGCGCTATCCGCGCCGAGTTCGGTGAAGCGATCTCCCAGGCCTACACCATCACCGTCAAGGCCGACCGCTACGCTCGCCTGGGCGAGCTGAAAGACCAGGTGGTTGCCAAGCTGTCGGGCGAAGAAGGCCAGCCTTCCGCGAGCGACGTCAAGGCCGCCTTCGGTGAAATCGAATACCGCACCGTTCGCGAAAACATCGTCAACGGCAAGCCACGTATCGATGGTCGTGACACCCGCACCGTACGTCCTCTGAACATCGAAGTCGGTGTTCTGCCGAAGACCCACGGTTCGGCCCTGTTCACCCGCGGTGAAACCCAGGCCCTGGTTGTCGCTACACTGGGCACCGCCCGTGATGCACAGCTGCTGGATACCCTGGAAGGCGAGAAAAAAGACCCCTTCATGCTGCACTACAACTTCCCTCCGTTCTCGGTGGGCGAGTGTGGTCGCATGGGCGGTGCAGGTCGTCGTGAAATCGGTCACGGTCGTCTGGCCCGTCGTTCGGTCCAGGCCATGCTGCCGGATGCCGCCGAGTTCCCGTACACCATCCGCGTGGTATCGGAAATCACCGAATCCAACGGTTCGAGCTCCATGGCCTCGGTCTGTGGCGCTTCCCTGGCCCTGATGGACGCCGGTGTGCCGATGAAGGCACCAGTTGCCGGTATCGCCATGGGCCTGGTCAAAGAGGGCGAGAAATTCGCCGTCCTGACCGACATCCTGGGTGACGAAGACCACCTGGGCGACATGGACTTCAAGGTAGCCGGTACCGCCAAGGGCGTCACCGCGCTGCAGATGGACATCAAGATCAAGGGCATCACCGAAGAGATCATGGAAATCGCCCTGGGCCAAGCCCTGGAAGCGCGCCTGAACATCCTCGGCCAGATGAACCAGATCATTGGCCAGTCGCGTACCGAGCTGTCGGAAAACGCACCGACCATGATCGCGATGAAAATCGACACCGACAAGATCCGTGACGTCATCGGTAAAGGCGGCGCGACCATCCGTGCGATCTGCGAGGAAACCAAGGCTTCGATCGATATCGAAGACGACGGTTCGATCAAGATCTTCGGCGAAACCAAGGAAGCGGCCGAGGCTGCGCGCCAGCGCGTCCTGAGCATCACCGCCGAGGCCGAGATCGGCAAGATCTACGTCGGTAAGGTCGAGCGTATCGTCGACTTCGGTGCGTTCGTCAACATCCTGCCGGGCAAGGACGGTCTGGTGCACATCTCCATGCTGAGCGACGCTCGCGTAGAGAAAGTGACCGACATCCTGAAGGAAGGCCAGGAAGTTGAAGTCCTGGTACTGGACGTGGACAACCGCGGCCGTATCAAGCTGTCCATCAAGGACGTTGCTGCAGCCAAGGCGTCGGGCGTTTAATCAGCCCAGCGCTTCCAGCTGAAAAAAGGACCCTGCGGGGTCCTTTTTTTATGGGCGACGAAAAATGCCGGTATTTCAGCGGCTTGCTGGCAGATAAACGCTGCAACTTGCATGCAGGCAAGAGCACCGGTCATGCAATCTGCACGATTCCGTTTTTGCTGAATATTTATAACTAATTGAATTTAAAGGGTTTTACTTGAGGTCATGGGTTGGCACAGCGACTGCAACTCTATAGGTAACCCTGCTGCCAGGACACGGCGCAGACTTTCCAGAAGAACAGGAGTTACTCGTATGAAAAAGTTCGCTATCGCTACTGCAGCTGCCACCGCCCTGACCCTGACTCTGGCCAACGCTGCCTTTGCAGCCGAGCAGACCCAGGCCTCCAAGCCAATGGTGATCGCCGCCGGTGAAGTTACCAAGGCCAAGCAAGAGACTTCCGATACCTGGATCACCACCAAAGTCAAAGCCGATCTGCTCACCGAGAAAGGCATTCCGGGCTCCGACATCAAGGTTGAAACCGCCAACGGCGTGGTTTCCCTGTCCTCGGAGAAGCACGTGACCGCGGCACAGAAGGAAACCGCAGTGCATATTGCCAAGAACATCAAAGGGGTCAAGAACGTAACAGCTGAAGCCCTGAAAACCGAATAACGCCTTTGGATGACGCCGGAACCGGCACGAGGGAACAACGGCTGAGCCAGTCGTACATCCGTTGAGCCCAGAGGTTCATGCGACCGGTCACAAGGATGTGACCATTACAGGCCCCGATGCTTTGCATCGGGGCCTGTTCTATTGTGCGGCGGGAAAAGCGGGGCGGAAGATCAGTTGTTGCGGGTGCTCTGGATATCGGTCAGCTGCCCGCCCTGAAAGCGCAGCGACTGCTTCATGCCGCCGCTGGGCGTGTAGATCCACTCCTCGACCTTGACCCCGTCCACCCGATTGCCGTGGCGCACTTCCGTATAGCCCCGGTCGATCACCGCAACCGGCTGGCCACACTTGCTGACCACATCAAAGGTGCTGTCGCCGTAGCTGATCAGGCCTTTCTCGCAGCGCAGGGTGGTGGCCTGGGCCTGACTGGCGACCAGCAGGGCCGCCAAGCTGAACATGACGCGTTTTAGCATGGTTACTCGCTATCCAGGTGCAGGGGGGTGACGACGCGGCCATCGCTCTCGGCCTGGCCGAGGCTGGCGTCGATGAAGTACACACGATCGTCTTCCAGCTGGCCCTTGTCCACCAGGAAATCCTTGATGCTGCTGGCGCGGTCCTGGCCCAGCTTGCGCAGTAGCACGGCGTTGCCGCTCCAGTTCTTGATCACGCCGTCACGCAGCCTGGCGGTGCGCTCGTCGCGGCTCAACTGGGCCCATTCGGCCGGTGGCTGCTGCTTGAGCAGGGTGCGGTAGATGCCCTCCAGCATCGGCGCCTTCTCATCTTCCGGCACCTGCAGCAGCGAGGCCTGGGCCGGAACCTTGTCGCCACGGCGCTGGAGCATCTTGTAGTAGGTGGCCTGATATTCGCGATCCAGGCGTTGCTGGGCGATGAGGGGGCCGTCGCTGGTCTGGGCGCTGGTGCCTTCGATCTCCAGGCGCAGGTTGGGGCGTTCCTTCAAGGCCGCCGCCAGCTTGGTCAGGGAGGATTCGGCGTCCTTGCTCAGGTCGCTGGAGCCCGGGGCGAAGGCGACGTTGCTGAGGTCCTGGGAATCGCCGCCGGCGATCAGCCCGCCAATGAACTTGAAGGGCGCCGTGGCCGCTCGCACGATCAGGTTGCGCAGGGTCTGCCAGACAATCGGCATCACGCTGAACTGCGGATTGTTCAGGTCGCCGGAAACCGGCAGTTCGATGGAGATCTTGCCATCGGAGTCCTTGAGCAGGGCGATCGCCAGCTTGATCGGCAGGTCGACCGCATCCGGGCTGTCGACTTTCTCGCCCAGTTGCAACTGCTCGACCACCAGCTTGTTCTCGGCCTTCAACTGGCCCTTGGTGATCAGGTAGTGCAGGTCGAGGTTGAGCCGGCCCTTGCGGATGCGGTAGCCGGCGAACTTGCCGGAGTACGGTGTCAGGGTGGTCAGTTCGACGCGCTTGAAGCTGGTGGCGATATCCAGGCTGGCCATCGGGTCGAAGGGGTTCAGCGCGCCCTTGATGGTCACTGGCGCATAACGATCGACCTTGCCCTTGATATCGACATCGGCCGGCTTGGCCTGGCGACTGTCGATGGTGCCGATCTGGCCGTTGAGCTGCTGGATGGCCGTGGCGAAGTTGGGGGTCAGGCTGAAGTCGGCGAAATTGGCCGACCCGTCGTTGATGGCGATGCCGCCGACATGGATGCCCAGCGGCTTGCTGTTCGACGGGGCCGCCTTGGCCGTGGACTTGCCGGCGCCGCCGGCCGGTTGTGGGATCAGCAGGTCATCGACGTTGGTGGTGCGGTCGTCGTTGATCATGAAGCGCGCATAGGGCTGGAACAGGCTGACCTTGTCGATCGACAGGCTGTCGCCGTGCTGGTAGTTCAGGCCGTCGACCACCAGTTTCTGCCATTTCACGAAGTCCCGGGTCTTGAGGGTATCGAGGGTGTGCAACTGATCGACCTGGGCCCGTCCGGTCACGCTGAAGGCCAGTGGATCGACGTTCTTGAGGTTGACGTCGAGGTCGCTGCCGAGCATGCCGCTGCGAACTTCCAGGCGGATAAAGGGTTCGACGTAAGCCTGGGCGACCCGCAGGTCGATGTCCTGGGTCTTGACCTTCAGTCTGGCGCTGATCGGGCTCAGGTTGACTTCGCCGCTGGCGAGGACCTTGCCCTGCTTGCCCAGCCCGGTATCGAGCTTGAGGGTGAAGGGCGACTGGTTGAGGCTGTCGAAATTCTGCAGATCGAGGTTCAGCGGGCCGAGATCGAGGGCGACCGGTGTCTTGTTCGCGCGGTCGGCGAGGTGTACGCGGTAGTCACGCAGTTGCACGTCCTTGAGCAGCACCTGCCAGGGTTTGCTCGGTGCCGCGGGCGCGGGAGCGGGGGTATCGGCGGTGGCCGGGGCCGGTTCCTTCACCGCGGGTTTGGCCGGCTGGCTGGCGAACAGCTTCTGCCAGTCCAGTTGACCATCCGCTTCGCGGGCGGCCCAGGTTTCCAGGTTGTTGCTGCGGATCTTGCCGACGACCACCTGCTGCTTGGCGAGGTCGACGCTGGTCTCGCTGACGTCCAGCCGCTCCAGGCGTACCAGGGGCCGGCCATCGGGGGCCTTGATGGCAAACGGCGCGACGCTGAGGGACGTATTGCTCAGCAGCATCTCGGTTTCCTTGGCGAGGCTGAGCTTGTAATCGGTGCTGAGATTGACGACGCCGTCTTCCAGATCGAGCGGCACGGCATCCCGGACATAGGGCCACCAGACCTTCATCTTGCCGTCGGTGACTTTCAGCGAACCCTCGGAGGCGATCGGCACCAGGCTGAAATTGCCTTTCCAGTCGATGCGCCCGCCTTCGGGACCGGCGGCCACCAGGGTCATGTCGGCGTTGTCGTCGGGCAGGGTGCTGAGGTTTTTCAGCTGCAGGTCCATCTTGTCGTAGAGGAACTCGATGGGTTCGCTCGGACGCAGGTCCTGGAAGTGCAGGTAGCCGCCGGCCAGTTCGATCTGGTCGATGCGCAGCGGGAACGGCTTGGCGTTCGGATCGGCCGGGGTCGGTTCGCTGGCCGGCAACTTGAACAGCTGGGCAAGGTTGAGGGTACCGTCCTTGCTGAAGGTCACCTCGGTCCTGGGCTTGTCCAGCTGGATCTCGGCCAGGTGCAGGGCATGGGTCCAGAGGCTGTCGATCTGCAGATTGACATAGAGGCGCTCGAACGCGACCTGCTCCTTGCCCGGCTCACCGATATTCAGGCCCCACAGCGTCAGCTCGAGGCTGAACGGGTTGAACTCCAGGCGCTGGAGCTTGGCGGGCACCGTGGCGTAGTGCGCCAGTTGCTGGTTGGCAATACGCAGGCCCACGCCCGGCAAGATGAAGAACCCCAGCACGGTGTATAGCGCGAGAACGGTCAGCAAGGCGCCGAGGGCGCGTTTCAATCCTTTGGACATGTGAGGCTTCGTCTATCTCAGTCGGAGGTGCCTTGGAGTATGGCACGCGTTTACGGTTCCGAAGCAATCCCCTTTTTACATCGCCGAACGTGGTTTTCCGGCGTTTTTCCTACAGCTGGAGGATCAGGGTTTTCAGCGGGGGTTGTCCGTCCCGGGACGGGAAGTCGGTGGCCGGTGCCAGTACCTGCCAATCGCGTACCGGCCGCCCGGTTTTTTCCGCGCACCGCAGGACTTGTTCACGCCAGTCGTCCAGGCTGACTTTTGCCAGGTTGTTGCAGCAGATCAGCACGCCATTTTCGGCGGTGGCCAGCAGCGCCGGCTTGAGCAGGCTCTGGTAGTCGCGCAGCAAGTCGACGGTGCCGAAGGCGCTCTTGGCCCAGGCGGGTGGATCGAGCAGCACCAGGTCGTACTGGCGCTGTTCCAGGCGCTGGTAGCTCGGCAGCTTCTGGCCGCGGCGCTGGGCGATGGGCAGTCCGGCGAGCTGGCGGATGGCCGGAAAATAGTCGGACTGGACGAATTGCATGGCCGGCAGTTTCGGGTTGAGCAGGCCGTTCTCGCGGCCCACGGCCAGGTTGCCCTCGGCGAAGTCGAGGTTGCAGACTTCCCGGGCACCGCCGGCGGCGGCACTCAGGCCGACACCGCAGGTATAGGCAAACAGGTTGAGGACGCTTTTGCCCTGGCTGTGCTGCTTGACCCAGCCACGGGCATTGCGCAGGTCCAGGAACAGCAGTGGGTCCTGCCCGGCGTGGCGGCCGCGTACGCGGTAGTTGAGGCCCCATTCGTGACCGACCAGGTCGACGAGGGCGCTTTCATCGGCGCGGTAGACCGGATCTTCGCGATCGATCCGTGAGTTGCCGCGGGAGCGGTCGTTGTAGACCAGCAGGGTATCCAGTTGCAGGTGCTGGTTGATGGCCCCGTGCAAGGCCAGCAGCTCTTCGCGTTGCAGCGTCTGGTGGAAGGTCTGCACCATCAGTTGCGGGCCGTAGCGATCGATGGTCAGGCCACCGGCACCTTCCTGGCTGCCGTGGAACAGCCGATAGCAGTCGGTGCCTTGGGCGTGCAGTTCGGCCAGCAGGTCCCGGCGATGGTCGAGGGCGGCGCGCAGCGCCTGGTTCAAGGAAGACATGGAGCGCGCCTTGGGGTGGGAAGTGGCGCGGGAGTTTACCAGCCTTCCGCGTATCAGGCCCATGCAGCTCGGCCGGGGTGGCGACGAAAGCCGGCTTTCGCCGCCACCGGGGATTTCACCGGGCTATTTCACTGAGCTATTTCACCGAGCTATTGATTCAGGCGCTTGTCGATCAGTCCTTCGACCACGCTCGGGTCGGCCAGGGTCGAGGTATCGCCCAGGCTGTCCAGTTCATTGCAGGCGATCTTGCGCAGGATGCGCCGCATGATTTTCCCCGAGCGGGTTTTCGGCAGGGCCGGCGCCCACTGGATCAGATCCGGCTTGGCGAAGCTGCCGATCTCCTGGCTGACATGGGCCAGCAGCGCTTTCCTGAGGGCCTCGCTCGGCTCGATGCCATTCATGGGGGTGACAAAGGCGTAGATGCCCTGGCCCTTGAGGTCGTGGGGATAACCGACCACGGCGGCTTCGGCGATGCTCTCGTGGAGCACCAGGGCGCTTTCCACCTCGGCGGTGCCGATGCGGTGGCCGGAGACGTTGATCACGTCGTCGATCCGCCCGGTGATCCAGTAATGGCCGTCTTCATCGCGGCGTGCACCGTCACCGGTGAAGTAATAGCCGGGGTAGGGCTTGAAGTAGGTGTCGAGCATGCGCTGTGGATCGCCGTAGACGCTGCGGATCTGTCCCGGCCAGCTGGCCTTGATCGCCAGCACGCCACTGCCGGCGCCGCTGATCTCCCGGCCCTGCTCGTCCAGCAGCACTGGTTGCACGCCGAACATCGGCTGGGTGGCGCAGCCCGGCTTGAGCTGGCGGGAGCCGATCAGCGGGGTGAGCATGATGCCGCCGGTCTCGGTCTGCCACCAGGTATCGACGATGGGGCAGCGCTGCTCGCCGACCACATTGAAGTACCATTCCCAGGCTTCCGGGTTGATCGGTTCGCCGACGCTGCCGAGCAGGCGCAGGCTTGCGCGGGAGGTTTGTTGCAGTGGTGCGGCGCCTTCGCGCATCAGGGCCCGGAGGGCGGTCGGCGCGGTGTAGAAGATATTGACCTGGTGCTTGTCGATCACCTGCCAGAAGCGCGAGCTGTCCGGATGGTTCGGCACGCCTTCGTAGATCAGGCTGGTGGCGCCGTTCGCCAACGGGCCGTAGACGATATAGCTGTGGCCGGTGACCCAGCCGACATCGGCGGTGCACCAGAAGACTTCGCCCGGGCGGTAGTCGAAGACGTACTGGAAGGTCATCGCCGCCTGCAGCAGGTAGCCGCCGGTGGTGTGCAGCACGCCCTTGGGTTTGCCGGTGCTGCCGGAGGTGTAGAGGATGAACAGCGGATCCTCGGCGTCCATCGGCTCGGCTGGGCAGTCATCGCTGGCGCCATGCAGGGCCTGGTGGTACCAGAGGTCACGGCCTTCGACCCACTGCACGTCACCCTGGGTGCGCTCCACCACCAGCACGGTACTGACGCCCGGGCAACTGAGCAGCGCCTTGTCGACATTCTGCTTGAGCGGTATGTACTTGCCACCGCGCACGCCTTCGTCGGCGGTGATCACGGTGCGACAGTCGGCATCGAGGATGCGGTCGCGCAGGGCATCGGGAGAGAACCCACCGAACACCACCGAATGGATGGCGCCGATCCGCGTGCAGGCGAGCATCGCGTAGGCCGCCTCGGGAATCATCGGCATGTAGATGCAGACCCGGTCGCCCTTTTTCACGCCGCGCTCTTTCAGCACGTTGGCCAGCCGGCAGACGTTGTGGTGGAGCTTGCGGTAGGTGATCTGCGCCGACTCGGCGGGATTGTCGCCTTCCCAGATCAGCGCGATGTTGTCGCCGCGCTCGGCGAGGTGGCGGTCGATGCAGTTGTAGCTGACGTTCAGTCGGGCGCCGGCGAACCATTGCGCCTGGCCGGTGCGCAGGTCCCATTGCTGGACCTTGTCCCACGGCCTGGACCAGTCGAGAAAGCGTTTGGCCTGTTCGGCCCAGAAGGTGTCGGGGTGGTCGATGGAGTCCCGGTAGAGCCGCTGGTAGTCATCCTGGCTCAGTTGGGCGGCCTGGCGGACGGCTTCGGCCTTGGGGTATGTGCTGATATCGAACATGGCGGTTCCTTGTTCTTGTCTGCGACAAGACTAAGGGTGCGCTCTGTTGTGGCGGGGTTCAAGCGGATAAAAGGTCGAACCTGTTCCAGCTGATATCCCAGGCAGCTACACCCGGGATATCACTGACTGAACACGGCCCTTGTAGGAGCCGACTTGCCGGCGATGGCGGCCGGCAGAGCGACACAAGGCCAAGGGGCCTCATCGCTGGCAAGCCAGCTCCCACGGGTCCTGTGTCCATGCACAGACACAGGACCCTGCCGGAGGGGGCTATCAACCGCGATGACGACCGCGGAAGTAGTTGATCAGGCCCTGGGTCGAGGCATCTTCGGCCGAAGACTCCTCGCTGCCGACCAGGCGGTTGTACACGCCCTTGCCCAGCTCCTTGCCCAGTTCCACGCCCCACTGGTCGAACGCGTTGATACCCCAGATCACGCTCTGCACGAAGACCTTGTGCTCGTACATCGCCACCAGGGCGCCGAGACGACGAGGGCTGATGCGCTCGACCACCAGGGTGTTGCTCGGACGGTTGCCGGGGATCACCTTGTGCGGCGCCAGCTTCTGCACGTCGGCTTCGCTCAGGCCTTTTTCACGCAGTTCGGCCTCGGCCTCGGCGCGGGTCTTGCCGAGCATCAGTGCCTGGCTCTGCGACAGGCAGTTGGCGTACAGCCACTGGTGATGGTCGGCCACCGGGTTGAAGCTGACGATCGGCACGATGAAATCGGCCGGGATCAGCTGGGTGCCCTGGTGCAGCAACTGGTGATAGGCGTGCTGGCCGTTGCAGCCGACGCCGCCCCAGATCACCGGGCCGGTATCGGTGGACACCGGGGTACCGTCCTGGCGCACGCTCTTGCCGTTGGATTCCATGTCCAGCTGTTGCAGGTGCTTGGTGATGTTGCGCAGGTAGTGGTCGTACGGCAGGATCGCGTGGCTCTGCGCGCCCCAGAAGTTGCCGTACCAGACGCCCAGCAGGGCCAGCAGTACCGGCATGTTCTGTTCGAAAGGCGCGTTCTGGAAGTGCTGGTCCATGGTGTAGGCACCGGACAGCAGTTCCTTGAAGTTCGACATGCCGATGGCGAGGGCGATCGGCAGGCCGATGGCCGACCACAGCGAGTAGCGCCCGCCGACCCAGTCCCACATCGGGAAGATGTTCTCTTCGCGGATGCCGAAGGCCACAGCGGCGGCGTTGTTGCTCGATACCGCGATGAAGTGCTTGTAGAGCTCCGCCTCGGAACCGCCCTGGGCCAGGTACCAGTCACGGGCGGCACGGGCGTTCTTCAGGGTTTCGAGGGTGGTGAAGGTTTTCGACGAGACGATGAACAGGGTGGTCTCGGCGCGGATCTTCGCCGACAGCTCGTGGAACTCGCTGCCATCGATGTTCGCCAGGTAATGGCAGCGCACGCCTTTATGGGCGTAGGACAGCAGCGCCTCGGAGACCAGCTCCGGGCCCAGGAACGAACCGCCGATACCGATGTTCACCACGTCGGTGATCGGCTTCTCGGTGTAGCCACGCCACAGGCCGTCGTGGATTTTCCCGACCAGCTCGGTCATCTGGTTGAGGACTTTGTGCACGTCGGGCATCACATTGACGCCGTTGACCGACAGCTTGTCGCCCACCGGACGGCGCAGCGCGGTGTGCAGCGCCGGGCGACCTTCGGAGGCGTTGACCAGTTCGCCGGCAAACAGCGACTTGATCGCGCCTTGCAGGTCGACTTCATTGGCCAGGCCCACCAGCAGGTTGCGGGTCTCGTTGGTGATCAGGTTCTTGGAGTAGTCGAGGAACAACCCGCAGCTGCTGAGGGTGAATTGATTGAAGCGCTGCGGATCGGCATTAAAGGCTTCGCGCATGCTGAAGTTGTGCATGTTTTCGCGGTGTTGGTTCAACGCCTGCCAGGCGGGCAGAGCGGTCACGTCGTGAGGAGTGCGGTAGTACGCCATCGCTGCGGATTTCCTTTTACGAGAACTGCCTTTTGGACATTTGGCTTTTTGGACACCAGAAACGCCGGAACGTCCTGCTTTTATCGGTGGCAGTGTCCGGCAACCTGCGTCGGCACGGTTGGGAGACGCAGCGCGATTACAGTAAACCTCACGCAGGCGTCTGTCTTGGCTTTGTCTGACCTTTTCTCGGTACTTTTTCGCACTCTCGGGTCCGACAGGCGTTTTTCAGTCCGAGCCGGGCCTGATCAGGCGAGCTGGACCGGGGGCGCGTACAACAGCGGATACGGGCCCCGGGCGGCGGCAGTTTGCCCGAAGCCCGGGGCCCGGGCAATCGCTGCTCAGGCGGGTGTATCGAGGTTCAGGTGCAGGTTGTCGATCAGGCGGGTGGTGCCGAGGAACGCGGCGACCAGGATCACCAGATCACGGTCCTGCGCGGTGGCCGGGCGCAGGCTGAGGGCGTGGCGGATTTCCAGGTAGTCCGCACGCAAGCCTGCGCTTTCGATCAGCCGGGTATGCTCGGCGAGCAGCTTCGGATAGTCACGCTCGCCCTGCTCGATGGCCGTGGCGATCTGGCTCAGGCTGCGATACAGCGCCGGGGCGGTGGCCCGTTCGGTTTCGCTGAGGAAACCATTGCGCGACGACAGCGCCAGGCCGTCGGCGGCCCGTACGGTCGGTTCGCCGATCACCTGGATCGGCATGTTCAGGTCATGCACCAGGGCACGGATCACGGCCAGTTGCTGGTAGTCCTTCTGGCCGAACACCACCAGGTCGGGCTGGACCATGTTGAACAGCTTGCTGACCACGGTCGCCACGCCCTCGAAGTGACCGGGGCGGCTGGCGCCACACAGGCCTTCGGACAGGTGCGGAACGCTGACCCGGGTCTGCCCGGCCATGCCGTCGGGATACATCTCCTCGACTGTCGGGGCGAACAGCAGGTGGCAGCCGGCCTCGAGCAGTTTCTCCTGATCGGCGGCGAGGGTGCGCGGGTACTTGTCGAGGTCTTCGTTGGCGCCGAATTGCAGCGGGTTGACGAAGATGCTCGCCACCACGAAATCCACGCGCTGGGCCGCCTTGGTCACCAGGGCGGCGTGGCCGGCATGCAGGTTGCCCATGGTCGGTACGAAGCCGATGCGTTTGCCCTCGCTGCGGGCGCGCGCGACGGCGGCCCGCAGCTCGCGGACGGTCTTGACTGTATTCATGCCGAAAACCCGTGTTCGGTGCCTGGGAAGGTGACGGCCTTGACTTCGCTGACGTAGGCGCCGATTGCCCCCTGGATGCTGGTCTGGCCGGCCATGAAGTTCTTCACGAACTTGGGCACGCGACCGCTGATGGACAGCCCGAGCATGTCGTGCAACACCAGGACCTGACCGTCGGTGGCGGTACCGGCCCCGATACCGATGACCGGCACCTTGACCGCCTGTGTGATTTCCGCCGCCAGCTCGCTCGGCACGCACTCCAGCAGGATCATGGCGACACCGGCCTGTTCCAGGGCGATGGCGTCGGCACGCATCTGCCGGGCCTGGGCTTCGCCGCGGCCCTGGACCTTGTAGCCACCGAAGATGTTCACCGACTGCGGGGTAAGGCCCAGGTGCGCGCAGACCGGTACACCCCGTTCGGCCAGCAGGCGAATGGACTCGGCGAGCCAGGCCGCGCCCTCGACCTTGACCATGTTGGCGCCGGCCTGCATCAGCAGGGCGCTGTTGTGCAGGGTCTGTTCGACGGTGGCATAGGCCATGAACGGCAGGTCGGCGACGATGAATGCACCCTGGTTGCCGCGCTTGACGCTGGCGGTGTGGTACACGACGTCGGCCACGGTCACGGGCAGTGTGCTGTCATGCCCTTGGGAAACCATGCCCAGCGAGTCGCCAATCAGCAGCACTTCGACGCCGGCTTCGCAGGAAGCGTGGGCGAAGGTCGCGTCATAGCAGGTCAGCATGGTGATTTTCTCACCTTTCTGCTTGAGGCTTTGCAAGGTGGTCAGGGTAATGTCTGGCATGAAAAAGTCCTCTTCAGGCGCCGTGCAAATTACTGCGAGTAACGCGCGTGATTCGTCATTTATGCAGGCGCACGTTCTTTTGTCGTGCTTATAAAGCCTGGATTGCGCCCTTCAACGCCGCAGGGGCGGCAACGGGACGCCTATAGTCGTGAGGAGAACGGGGGAAGTCAATCAGGTGTGTTACCGCAATGTTACGCCGGGAGTGTTACCGGTGTAACTGATGCGATTCAGCAAAGCCTCGGTCGAGGCAAGCGTGCAGGCGACCCCTGTGGGAGCCGGCTTGCTGGCGATGACGCTGCATCATCCAACAGCGTCGTGACTGACCGATCGCTGTCGCCAGCAAGCCGGCTCCCACGCCAGAAGCGGTGTTACGGGAGCAGGCGTTCCAGGCCGACGAACGGGCATTCGGCGAGCAGGTCGCGCAGTGTGCGGCCATCGGCCAGTCGCAGGTCGGCGGGCACCAGCTCCGCCAGCGGATACAGCACGAAAGGGCGGGCCTGCATATGGTAATGCGGGACCTTCAGGCGCGGCTCGTCGATCAGCCGGTCGCCGAACAGCAGGATATCCAGGTCCAGCGTGCGCGGCCCCCAGCGTTCATGCCGCTCGCGCCCCTGATCGATTTCGATGGCCTGCAGCGCATCGAGCAGGGTCAGTGGCGCCAGGCCGCTGTCGAGGGCGGCCACCGCGTTGGTATAGCGCGGCTGGCCGGGTAGCAGCGAATCGCTCTGGTAGAACGCCGAGACGCCCGCCAGCTCGGTTTCCGGCAGTTGCGCCAGGGCCCGGACGGCATTGCGCAGTTGCTCCGCGGGGTCTGCCAGGTTGCTGCCCAGGCCGATATAGACGCGCTCCATCGACTTATTCTTCCGAGCCGGCGGTACGCTTGCGCTTGCCGGCGCTGCTGCGACGACGCTTGCGCGGTGCACCGCTGGCGTCTTCCTTGCCGCTGAGGTCGCGGATCATGTCGCGACGGCCGGCATCATTGGCGTCCTGATAATCGGTCCACCAGTCACCCAGGCCATCGGTCTGTTCGCCAGCGGTTTCGCGCAGCAGCAGGAAGTCATAGCCGGCACGGAAGCGCGGGTTGTCCAGCAGCAGGTCGGCGCGTTTGCCGCTGCGGCGTGGCAGGCGCTCCTGCATGTCCCAGATTTCGCGGATCGGCAGGGTGAAACGCTTGGGGATCGCAATGCGCTGGCATTGCTCGCTGATCAGTTCGTGGGCCGCTTCCTGCATCGCCGGAATAGGCGGCATGCCACGGGCCTGCAGGCGCAATACCCGCGCCGGCAGGGCCGGCCACAGCAAGGCGGCAAACAGGAAGGCCGGCGTCACCGGCTTGTTCTGCTTGATGCGCAGGTCGGTATTGATCAGGGCTTCGCTGATCAGCGTATGGGTGTAGCTCGGGTTGTGCTCCAGCGCCTCGAAACTGGCGGGGAACAGCGGTTCGAACAGGTTGAGGTCGACCAGCATCTCGAAGGTGTCGGCGGCATACCCCGAGAGGAACAGCTTGAGCACTTCCTCGAACAGCCGGGCCGAGGGAATCTCGCGCAGCATCGGCGCCAGATTGCGGATCGGCGCGACGGTATGTTTCTCGATACCGAAGTCCAGCTTGGCGGCAAAACGCACGGCGCGCAGCATCCGCACCGGGTCTTCCTGATAACGCTGGGTCGGGTCGCCGATCAGGCGGATCAGGCGATTGCGAATGTCGTGTACACCATTGGCGTAGTCGAGGATGCGTTCGCTGACCGGATCGTAATACAGGGCGTTGATGGTGAAGTCGCGGCGCTGGGCATCGTCTTCGAGGGTGCCGTAGACGTTGTCGCGCAGGATCCGCCCGCTTTCGTTACGGGAGGACTGGTTGCTGTCTTCCTCCTCGTCGTTCTGCGGGTGATTGGCGCGAAAGGTCGCGACTTCGATGATTTCCCGGCCAAAGTGGATATGCACCAGCTTGAACCGACGACCGATGATACGGGCGTTGCGGAATTCGGCGCGGATCTGCTCCGGCGTGGCGCTGGTGGCGACGTCGAAATCCTTGGGGGTGATATTGAGCAACATGTCACGCACGCAACCGCCGACCAGGTAGGCCTGGTAGCCGGCGTTCTGCAGGCGTTCGACGATGTTCACCGCATACCGGCTGAACTGCGCCTTCTGCAGCGAATGCTGGCTGCTGTTGAGCACTTCAGGGGTGCTGCGTTTATGTTGCGTTCGACGCAAGGGAGAACGGAATGACTGGAACAGCTTCTTCAGCATGGGATGCACTGTTTGAAGGAATATTCGGCCAACACGAAGAATGACCGCATGATGGGCGGGGATTCTAGCATTTAGTCGAGGGATGGTGTAGGAAGCTGCGGCGGCAGTGCTGAAGAGTGGCTCCGGGCCTTATGGGGCGGGCCTTGAGAGGGCGAAAACCGTACCTCGGAAAGCGTAATCGCAGAAACTACAAGGGGAGCCGAAGCTCCCCCAGAAGTAGTTGCGTGCTCTTTTTTTATTATGGTTGCGGGCTTCTTGTTTTTGTTGATCGCCCTGTGTCACAGGTCTTCATGCCCGTGACGCCTCCCAATCGGGAGATAAGAGCAAACGGATTGCTTTGGTCGCTGTGTTGTCATGATCCATCGGATCCAACCAGTTCAGGCTCTACCTTGAGGGTAGTTTTTGTTGTTCTCGGCCTGGTCGTGGGGCAAGCCCCAAATACAACGCCTCTCCAAAAGAATCAGTTAGCTGCGCCTCCGCCCTGTTGTTCTTGTTGTGCGTGAGTCGATTCGTCTTATTTTTATTGTCTTGTACATTGCTTGTTATTGTTCTTGTACGAGACATATAGCAGGTGTCGTGCCAACTTTTGCATGGCCCAGCAAAACCGGGGTCTTCGAGGGTTTTCCGATTTTCTGAAGGCATAAAAAAGCCGGATCTTCGTTACCGATAGACCCGGCTTTTGTTACGCGAAAAAACTGCGGTAACAGTTTTTTCACATCCCGGGGTGTTACCCGGGGAACTGAATCCGGCTTCAGCTTTCGCTGGCCACCCCGGTCTTGCGCCGCGGGATGCCCAGGCGCTGGCGCCGTTCCCACAGGCACTTGCGACTGACCCCCAGCTTGCGTGCCAGCTCGGTCTCGGTCATGTGGTCCTGGTGTTCCAGGACGAAGTGCTGGAAGTAGTCTTCCAGCGACAGGTCCTCGGTCGGCTCGTGGCTGGTGTTACCGGGGTTGTTCTGCTGGGGCGCGAGGCCGATGAAGTCGTCTTCCTCCAGATCGTTCAGTTCGATGTCGATGCCCAGCAGGTCGGCCGAGATTTCCGGGCTTTCGCACAGGATCACCGCGCGTTCCACCGCATTCTCCAGTTCGCGGACGTTGCCCGGCCACGAATAGTGGCGGATGGCTTGTTCCGCGTCCGGGGCGAACTTCAGGTCGTTGCGTCCGACACGGGCACTCTGGCGGGCCAGGAAGGCGTTGGCGATCTCGTTGACGTCGGCGCCACGCTCGCGCAGGGCCGGCAGTTTCAGGGCGATCACATGCAGGCGGTAGTAAAGGTCCTCACGAAACTGGCCGATCTTGGCCAGGCTCTTGAGGTCGCGGTGGGTGGCGGCGATCAGGCGCACATCGACTTTCTGCGACTGGACCGAGCCGACCCGGCGGATTTCACCTTCCTGCAGTACGCGCAGCAGGCGTGCCTGGGCTTCCAGTGGCAGTTCGCCGATTTCGTCGAGGAACAGCGTGCCGCCGTCCGCGGCTTCCACCAGGCCGGCACGACCGGCGCTGGCGCCGGTGAATGCGCCTTTCTCGTGGCCGAACAGTTCGGACTCGATCAGGGTTTCCGGAATGGCCGCGCAGTTCACCGAGATCATCGGAGCCTTGGCGCGCCTGGACAGGTTGTGCAGAGCGCGGGCCACCAGTTCCTTGCCGGTCCCCGACTCGCCCTGGATCAGCACGTTGGAGTCGGTGGGCGCGACCTTGCGGATCTTGCTGTAGAGATCCTGCATCGGCGCGCAGGTGCCGATGATGCCGATCTCGCCATTGCTGTTGTCGGCGCCGGCTTTCTCCGCCGCGCTGTTGCTCTTGGCGACCCGCTCCGCGGGTGCGCCCTGGCCGCTCTGGCGATCGCGCAGGATGCGGGCCACGGCCTGGAGCATCTCGTCGTGGTCGAAGGGCTTGGCGATGTAGTCCACCGCGCCCATCTTCATCGAGTCCACGGCGGAACGCAGGCTGGCGTAGCTGGTCATGATCAGCACCGGCGTGCCCTGGCCGAGCTTGATCAGCTCGGTGCCCGGGGCGCCGGGCAGGCGCAGGTCGCTGACGATCAGGTCGAACGAGGGGATGCTGAAGCGTTCCTGGGCTTCCTGCACCGAGCCGGCTTCGCTGACCTGGTACTGATTGCGCTCCAGCAGGCGACGCAAGGCAGAGCGGATAATGGTTTCGTCTTCGACGATCAAAATGTGCGGCATTGATTCGGTTCTCTCGACGGTCTCAGTTCACAGCGGACGTCGCTTCGACATGACGCGGTAAGGTCACCCGGATACGGGTGCCGCGTTGGCTTTCGGTGTCAGCCGGGCTGTCGATGGTGATTTGTCCATAATGCTCTTCAACGATGGAATAGACCAGTGCAAGGCCCAGTCCGGTACCTTCGCCAGGATCCTTGGTGGTGAAGAAGGGTTCGAACAATCGGTCCATGATGTTCTTCGGGATGCCGCTGCCTTCGTCTTCGACGATCAGGTCGACCGTGTGTTCGAAGGCTTCGCTCTTGACCCGTACCGCGCTGCCGGCGGGCGATGCGTCACGGGCGTTGGACAACAGGTTGATCAGCACTTGCGCCAGGCGCTGCGGATCGCCGTCGACCCAATGTTCGGGGTCGCACAGGTTGAAGAACTGTACTTCGAAATTGCGCCGGTTCAGGGCCAGCAGACCAATGGCATCCTGGGCGACCTCGGCCAGGCACACCGGTTCGTCGTTGTGCTGGTGGCTGCCGGCATGGGCGAAGCTCATCAGCGACTGGACGATGCGCGAGACGCGCTTGGTCTGCTCGATGATCTGCCCGCTGATCTCGGTGATCTCGCCGTCTTCCTCGCGCTCTTCGCGCAGGTTCTGCGCCAGGCAGGCGATCCCGGTGATCGGGTTGCCGATCTCGTGGGCGACCCCGGCGGCCAGGCGGCCGATGCTCGCCAGGCGCTCGGAATGCACTAGCTTGTCTTCGAGCATCTGGGTTTCGGTCAGGTCCTCGACCAGCAGCACCAGGCCGCTGTTGCCCGGGGCCAGCGGTTCGTCGATCGCCGCCTTGTGCAGGTTCAGCCAGCGGGTCTGGCCGTCGAGGGCCAGGTGTTGCTTGTGCAGGTGTTCGTCCGGCAGGTTGATAAAACCTTGCAACAATTCTTTCCACGGTTCGCCCAGGGTGCCCAGGCGCGAGCCGACGACCCGTTGCGCGGCAACGCCGGTGAGTTCTTCCATGGCCTTGTTCCACATCAGGATCTCCTGGTCCTTGGCCAGCGAGCAGACGCCCATGGGCAGTTCCTGCAAGGTCTGGCGGTGGTAGCGGCGCAGGGCATCGAGTTCGGCGGCCAGCCCGGTCAGGCGCGAGTGATAGTCCTCGAGGCGGCTCTCGATGAAGTGGATGTCTTCGGTGACATAGCTTTCACCGCCGGCCTTGTACGGCAGGAAGGTCTCGACCATGTCCTGGGCCACGCTCGGTCCCATCAGGCCCGACAGGTTGGCCTCGATCCGGTCGCGCAGGCGGCGCAGGGCATAGGGGCGCCGTTCGTCGAAAGGCAGGTAGAGGTCACGCAGGGCTTGCTCGACTTCCTTCTGCGCGGCCTTGGCTCCCAGCGGCTTGGCCAGTTGCGTGGCGAACTCCTGGGGCGAGGCCGCGTGCAGTTCGCGTCGCTGCGGCCGACGGACGTTGTCTACCGCGCAGGCTTCGGCGGCACTGGCCTCTTCCGGGCTGGCATTGCTGAACAGCGAGATCAGCGTGAACATCAGCACGTTGGCGGCCAGCGAGGCGATGGCCGCCATATGCCAGCTGGTATCGTCCAGCACATAGATCATATTCAGCAGGGGAATATAGAAACCCTGCAGGTTGCCGATCAGCGGCAACATCATGGTGACCATCCAGACGATGATCCCGGCCAGCAGGCCGGCGATGAAGCCGCGGCGGTTGGCGGTCGGCCAGTACAGCACCGAGAGCACGCCGGGGAGGAATTGCAGGGTGGCGACAAAGGCGACGATGCCGAGGTTGGCCAGGTCCTGTTCGGCGCCGAGCAACAGGTAGAAGCCGTAGCCGGCCATGATGATCGCGACGATCAGGGCGCGGCGGGTCCATTTCAGCCAGCGGTAGATATTGCCTTCGGCCGGGGGCTGGTAGAGCGGCAGCACCAGGTGGTTGAGGGCCATGCCGGACAACGCCAGGGTGGTGACGATGATCAGCCCGCTGGCGGCCGAAAGCCCGCCGACATAGGCCAGCAGCGCCAGGGCCTGGTTGTTGGCGGCGATGCCGATGCCCAGGGTGAAGTATTCCGGGTTGGTGGTGGCGCCCAGCTTCAGCCCGGCCCACAGGATCAACGGCACCGCCAGGCTCATCAGCAGCAGGAACAGCGGTAGTCCCCAGCTGGCGCTGACCAGCGAGCGCGGGTTGAGGTTCTCGGTAAAGGTCATGTGATACATGTGCGGCATCACGATGGCCGAGGCGAAGAACACCAGCAGCAGGGTGCGCCACGGGCCTTCCTGCAACGGTGTGTGCAGGGCGGCGAGGGCGGTCTGGTTCTGTAGCAGCCACAGTTCGAGCTGTTGCGGGCCGTCGAAGACCCCGTAGAGGGCATAGAGGCCGACCCCGCCGATGGCGATCAGCTTGATCACCGATTCGAAGGCAATCGCGAAGACCAGGCCTTCGTGTTTCTCCCGGGTGGCGATATGGCGCGAGCCGAAGAAGATGGTGAACAGGGTGATCAGCGCGCAGAAGCTCAGGGCCACGCGGTGCTGCACCGGTTCGCGGGTGAGGATGCCAATGGAGTCGGCCACCGCCTGGATCTGCAGGGCCAGCAGCGGCAGCACGCCGATCAGCATGAACACCGTGGTCAGCGCCCCGGCCCAGGTGCTGCGAAAGCGGAAGGCGAACAGGTCGGCCAGGGATGACAGCTGGTAGGTCCTGGTGATCTTCAGGATCGGGTACAGCAGCACCGGCGCCAGCAGAAAGGCGCCGGAGACTCCCAGGTAGCTGGACAGGAAGCCATAGCCGTACTGGTAGGCCAGGCCCACGGTGCCATAGAACGCCCAGGCGCTGGCATAGACGCCCAGCGACAGGGTGTAGGTCAGCGGGTGACGAATGATCGAGCGTGGAATCACGCCCCGTTCGCTGATCCAGGCGACACCGAACAGGGCCAGCAGGTACGCGGCGCTGATCAGCAGCATCTGGGTCAGGCTAAAGCTCATCGGCATCTTTTTGGCTCTGCAGGATGAAGGTCACGACGATCAGAATCAGCCAGAGCAGATAGGGCCGATACCAGGCGCCCGTCGCGTCGATCCACCAGTCCATGATCGCCGGCGAGAACAGGTAGATCCCGACTACCAGGAGCAGGACCAATCGATAGATGTACATCCTGGCCTCTCTTTTTTATAGGCGTGCCCGAAAACGTGCGGCGATGGTAACGGATGGGCGCCAACCTGCAAGGGGCGTCAGTGCAATTGCGCTTCGGCCAGGGTGGCGACCCTGGGAATCAGTGTGGCATCCCAATGGCGGATTCCCCAGTCGAGCACTTCCCTGGGCGTGCCCTGTTCCAGTGCGGCGGGTGGTGTCTGCCCCAGTGTACGCAGGGCCCGCATCAGCAACGGCGTGGCCTGATCGCTGGTCAGTGGCGGGGAACGGTAGGACTTGCCGAGCTTGTTGCCGTCCGGCTGGATGATCAGCGGGACATGCAGGTAACGCGGCTGCGGCAGGCCCAGCAATTCCTGCAGGTAGAGCTGGCGTGGTGTCGAGTCCAGCAGGTCGGCACCGCGCACGATATCGGTCACGCCCTGCCAGGCATCGTCGAGCACCACCGCCAGTTGGTAGGCATACAGCCCATCGCGGCGACGGATCACGAAGTCGCCGGCCTCGCGCCCCAGGTGCTGGTGGAACTCGCCCTGGACCCGGTCCTGGAAGCGGTAGATCAGTTCCGGGACCCGCAGGCGAATGGCGGCGTTGTCGATGTCGTGCCCGAGGTTGCGGCACAGGCCGGGATAGATCCCGTCATAGGCTTCCAGCTCCTTGCGCGAGCAGGTGCAGGCGTAGGCCAGCCCCTGGCTGAACAGGCGATCGAGCACCTGGGCGTAGGCGTCATGACGGTCGCTCTGGCGGATCATTTCGCCATCCCACTCGAAGCCGTAGCGTTCCAGGGCGTCGAGGATCGCGGCCTGGGCGCCGGGGGCCTCCCGTGGCGGATCGAGGTCTTCCATGCGCAGCAGCCAGCGGCCGCCGACCGAGCGGGCATCCAGGTAGGAGGCGAGTGCCGCGACCAGCGAGCCGAAGTGCAGGTGTCCGCTGGGCGTGGGGGCGAAGCGTCCGATATAGGCGGGCGAAGCGGTGATGGCAGTCATAAGTCGCAGGGTACTGGATCCGTGGAGGGCAGCGCCAGGAAACGCAGAAACGAAAACGGAGCGTTCGCACGCTCCGTTCGTTCAGTCCGGCATGGATTACTTGCCGACCTGTTTTTCCTTGATCTCCGCAAGGGTCTTGCAGTCGACGCACATATCGGCGGTCGGTCGGGCTTCCAGCCGGCGGATGCCGATCTCGACGCCGCAGGACTCGCACCAGCCATACTCTTCGTCTTCGATGAGCTGCAGGGTCTTGTCGATTTTCTTGATCAGCTTGCGCTCGCGGTCGCGGGCACGCAGTTCGAGGCTGAATTCCTCTTCCTGGCTGGCGCGGTCGGCGGGATCAGGAAAGTTGGCCGCTTCGTCTTTCATGTGGTCAACGGTGCGGTCGACTTCCTGCATCAGGTCCTGCTTCCACTTCTGCAGGATCTTGGTGAAGTGCTTGCGCATGGGCTCGCCCATGTACTCCTCGCCCTTGCCTTCAACATAGGGTTCGAAGCCGCTGATCTTTTGCTCAGTGCTTTGCTGCTTTGCTTGGGTGGGCATGAATGGACCGCCTCTACTCTTCTAATCCATTGCGCAGGATTTCAACATCACCGACACCTGCCGGCCCTGCGGCTGCAAGCGGGCGAACTTACCAGATCGAATCGGGGCGCGCTACTCCCGGTTGTCGAGCCTTGAGATGCGGGCCGGCCCCGGCAGTTTCCGGCGATCTTCGACGGGACCTTCGTCGGCAAGTATCGCGCCGACAGGTTTCACGGTGGTTTCAGGGCCGTGACGGGCCGATCGACGGGATGGTTGAATCTTCATTTTAGTCAATCCTGGGCGCGGCGTCGTATTGCTTTGACCTGGGGTAAGCGTGGCGTCGAGGATGTTTTTAAAGGTTCCCGGGGGAGCGAGGTTGGGTAGAATCGAATTTTGCCCACCCCAATCAAGGAAGGCTAATGGCTCAGCCCTACAGTGCGCGCAGCCGCGCGATCGAACCGTTCCACGTGATGGCCCTGCTGGCGCGTGCCAATGAGCTGCAGGCGGCCGGGCACGATGTGATCCACCTCGAGATCGGCGAGCCGGACTTCACCACGGCCGAGCCGATCATCCAGGCCGGCCAGGCTGCCCTGGCTGCCGGCAAGACCCGCTACACCGCGGCGCGCGGCCTGCCGGAGCTGCGCGAGGCGATCGCCGGTTTCTACCAGCAGCGGTATGGCGTGAGCGTCGACCCGCAACGCATCCTGGTCACCCCCGGCGGTTCCGGGGCGTTGCTGCTGACCAGCAGCCTGCTGGTGGATCCGGGCAAACACTGGCTCCTGGCCGACCCCGGCTACCCGTGCAATCGTCATTTCCTGCGCCTGGTGGAAGGTGCGGCACAGTTAGTACCGGTCGGACCGGATGTGCGTTATCAACTGACCGCCGAACTGGTGGATCGGCATTGGAACGAAGACAGCGTCGGCGCCCTGGTCGCATCACCGGCCAACCCGACCGGCACCCTGCTGAGCCGCGACGAACTGACGGGGCTGTCGAAGGCGATCAAGGCGCGCAAGGGGCATCTGGTGGTCGATGAGATCTATCACGGCCTGACGTATGGCTGCGACGCCGCCAGTGTGCTGGAAGTCGATGACAGTGCCTTCGTCCTCAATAGTTTTTCCAAATATTTCGGCATGACCGGTTGGCGCCTGGGTTGGCTGGTAGCCCCGCCGGAAGCCGTGGCCGATCTGGAGAAGCTGGCCCAGAACCTCTACATCAGCGCGCCGAGCATGGCCCAGCACGCTGCCCTGGCCTGCTTCGAGCCGCGGACCCTGAGCATCCTCGAAGAGCGTCGGGCCGAATTCGGCCGGCGGCGGGATTTCCTCCTGCCGGCGTTGCGTGAGTTGGGCTTCGGGATTGCGGTGGAGCCTGAGGGTGCCTTCTACCTGTACGCGGATGTCAGCGCGTTTGGCGGCGATGCGTTCGCGTTCTGCCGGCATTTCCTCGAAACCGAGCATGTGGCGTTCACCCCGGGACTGGATTTCGGTCATCACCTGGCCAGTCACCATGTGCGTTTCGCCTACACCCAGAGCCTGCCGCGCCTGCAGGAAGCGGTGGAGCGGATTGCCCGCGGCCTGCGGAGCTGGCAAGGCTGATGCGTTTTTCTCCTGCACTCGAAGAAGGGCGGCTGATCAAGCGCTACAAGCGGTTCCTGGCGGATATCGAAACCACCACTGGCGAACGGCTGACGATCCACTGCCCGAACACCGGCTCGATGCTCAACTGCATGGTTGAAGGGGGACAGGTCTGGTTCAGCCGCTCCAACGACCCCAAGCGCAAGTTGCCCGGCACCTGGGAAATAGGCGAGACCCCGCAGGGGCGGCTGGCGTGCGTCAACACGGCGCGGGCTAACCAGTTGGTTGAAGAGGCCTTGCGCGCCGGACTGATCATCGAGCTCAACGGCTTTACCGGGCTCAAGCGCGAGGTCGCTTACGGTCAGGAAAACAGCCGGATCGACTTTCGCCTGGATTACCCGACGGGGTCGGCGTTCGTCGAGGTGAAAAGCGTCACCCTCGGGTTTGACGGGACCGCCGTCGCGGCGTTTCCGGACGCGGTCACCCAGCGCGGGGCCAAGCATCTGCGCGAACTGGCCGCCCTGGCCCGGGAGGGCGTGCGGGCGGTGCAGCTGTACTGCGTGAACCTGACGGGAATCGAGGCGGTGCGACCGGCGCGGGAGATCGATCCGGCCTATGCCGATGCGCTGCTGGAAGCCGTGGCCGCGGGTGTCGAAGTGCTTGCCTACGGTGTCAGCCTCAGCGCCGAGCAAGTGCGGATCGATCGGCGTTTGCCGGTACTGCTCTGAAGGCTCAGGCCTGGACCCAGATGCCCTCGGCATCTTCCCGACAGGGCAGTGCCAGCAGCGACTGCCCGACACAAGGCCCGGCCACGCATTCGCCGCTTTCGATAAGGAACAGTGCGCCATGGGTGGCGCACTGGATCAGGCTGGCACTGGCATCGAGAAACTGGTCGGGTTGCCATTCCAGGGCAATGCCCCGGTGCGGGCAGCGATTCTGATAGAGATACACCCGTCCCTCGCGGCGTACCGCCAGTAATGGCCGACCATCCACTTCGAAACCACGGCTGCTGTTGTCGGCGAGCATCTGTGACGCGCAGAGAAACTTCATGCTGATCCTTTGGCAGCCCGCCTTGCCTTTAATAAGGAAGAAGTATGGCGGCTGATGGAGCTGAACGAAACCTGTGACAGGGCGTGTCTTGGCTTGACGTTCAAATGCAAATAATTATCAAATAGATAATTGCCCTGGGGCGGTATCTTACCCGTCACCCTGATCCTGTCGCTTGTTTGATCAACCCTTCGAAGGAAATTCGTCTATGCGCCTGAGTTCCCGCCTGATTGCACTTGGAGCCGGGCTTGCGCTCAGCCATGCCACGCTGGCCGGCGAGTTGCCGCAACGCTGGGTCAGCGCCGGCGGTGCGCTGTCCGAGTGGGTCAGTGTGCTGGGCGGTGAGGCAAAACTGGTCGGCGTCGATACCACCAGCCAGCATCCCGAGACCCTCAAGGCCCTGCCGAGCATCGGTTATCAGCGGCAGTTGTCGGCTGAAGGCATCCTCAGCCTGCGTCCGCAGATCCTGGTCGGCACCGAGGAAATGGGCCCGCCACCGGTGTTGGCGCAGATCCGCAATGCCGGGGTGCAGGTGGAACTGTTCTCCGCCGAAGCCGACCTGCCAACGCTGCAAGGCAATCTGCAGCACCTGGGCAAGTTGCTGGGTAACGAGGCGCAGGCCGGGCAGTTGTTCCAGGGCTACCAGCAGCAACTCGACCAGCAGCAGGCCTGGGTCAGAGAGGCGCAAGACAAGCAGTCGGCGCCGGGCGTGCTGCTGTTGCTCGGGCATGCCGGCGGCAAACCGCTGATCGCCGGCAAGGACACCGCGGCCGACTGGCTGCTGACACGGGCGGGCGGTCACAACCTGGCGACCCACAGCGGCTACAAGCCGTTTTCCGTCGAAGCCCTGGCCGGGTTGAATCCCGAAGTCCTGGTCTTCGCCGACCGCAGCCTGACGGGCGAGGCGGCTCGCCAGGCACTGATGAAGGAAAATCCGATCCTGGCTTCGACCCGCGCCGCGAAGGCCGGGCGGGTCTTCGAACTCGACCCGACCTTGCTGGTCGGCGGCCTCGGCCCGCGACTGCCGCAAGCCCTGAAAACCCTGGCCGGTGAGTTCTATCCGACGGCGCCGACCGCGCCATGACCACCCTGGTCAAACCCCGTGCCCTGTTTATCGGCTTGAGCCTGCTGTGCGTGCTGGCGGTCTGGCTGTCCCTGGCATTGGGGCCGGTCAGCCTGCCGCTGGTCGATACCCTGCGTGCGGCCCTGCGCTTGCTGGGCCTGCCAGTGCCCGCCGAAGGACTGGAGCAGGCGGAACTGATCCTCGGACAGATTCGCTTGCCGCGCACCCTGCTGGGGCTGGCCGTGGGCGGCGTGCTGGCGCTGTCCGGGGTGGCGATGCAGGGGCTGTTTCGCAATCCGCTGGCCGATCCCGGCCTGGTGGGGGTTTCCAGCGGTGCCGCGCTTGGGGCGGCAATCGCCATCGTCGGTGGGGCAGCGTTCGGTGGGCTGCCTGAAGCGCTGGGGCCTTATCTGCTATCGCTGTGCGCCTTTCTCGGCGGCCTTGGGGTGACGGCACTGGTCTATCGGCTCGGCCGGCGCAACGGCCAGACCAGTGTCGCGATCATGCTGCTCGCTGGGATTGCCCTGACCGCCCTGGCCAGTTCGGCCGTGGGGCTCTTCACCTACCTGGCCGACGATGCGACCTTGCGCACCCTGACCTTCTGGAACCTGGGCAGCCTCAACGGCGCCAGCTACGCACGGCTGTGGCCGTTGCTGCTGGTGACCGCGGCGGTGGCGTTGTGGTTGCCGCGGCGGGCCAGGGCCCTGAACGCGCTGTTGCTCGGTGAGTCGGAGGCCAGTCACCTGGGCATCGATGTCGAAGGGCTCAAGCGCGAGCTGGTGCTCTGTACGGCGCTGGGTGTCGGCGCGGCAGTGGCGGCAGCCGGCATGATCGGCTTTATCGGGCTGGTGGTCCCGCACCTGGTGCGGCTGTTGGCCGGGCCGGATCATCGGGTATTGCTGCCGGCCTCCGTTCTGGCGGGTGCCAGCCTGCTGTTGTTCGCGGATCTGGTGGCGCGTCTGGCGCTGGCCCCGGCGGAACTGCCGATCGGCATTGTCACCGCCTTTCTCGGTGCGCCGTTCTTCCTCTATCTCCTGTTGCGGGGACGTGCCTGATGTTGCGTGCGCAAAACCTGCAGATCCGGCGTGGCCAGCAGACCGTGCTGACGGATATCGATCTTGAGCTCAAACCGGGCGAGGTGCTCGGCGTGCTCGGGCCCAACGGTGCAGGCAAGAGCACCCTGCTCGGCGCCTTGAGCGGGGAACTGGTGCCGAGCCAGGGCGACGTCTGGCTGGACAAACAACCCCTGGCGCGCTGGCAGGGCGCGGAACGGGCCCGGCGCCTGGCCGTATTGCCCCAGACGTCGACGCTGGATTTCGCCTTCAGGGTCGAGGAGGTAGTGGGCATGGGCCGCCTGCCGCACCAGACCGGACAACTGCGCGACCAGGAAATCGTTGTCGCGGCGTTGCAGGCCGCCGATGCCGGGCACCTGGCCGGGCGCAGTTACCTGGCGCTGTCCGGCGGCGAGCGCCAGCGCGTGCATCTGGCGCGGGTACTGGCCCAGCTCTGGCCGGGACACCGCGGGCAGACCCTGCTGCTCGATGAGCCGACCTCGATGCTCGATCCGTTGCATCAGCACACCACCTTGCAGGCGATTCGCGAGTTCGCCGACCGGGGCGCCGCGGTGCTGATCATCCTGCATGACCTGAACCTGGCCGCGCGTTACTGCGACCGCCTGTTACTCCTGGAAAAGGGCCGCCCGTACGCCCTCGAATGCCCTGAACGGGTCCTGCGGCCCGACATGCTGAAAGCCGTGTTCGGCCTGGAAGTGCTGGTGCTGCCGCATCCTGAGCGGGGGCATCCGCTGATCATCGCGCGCTGAAACGGTCGCCGGCCTGCTCGGCTGGTGTCGGTCAATTCACCCGGTTACACAGAGAATCCTCCCGTTCTCATGTAGTCCGGGTCTTTGTCTTTGGCTCGCTGTGATTTCGTCCGAATGAGTCCTTTATTGTGTCGGCAACGCGCACTCCGCGTCGTCCGAGGATTTCAGCCCCGGATGTTTGTCACGTTGATGCAATGATCGGATGTGGGAGCAAACATGAAGCAGATTAATCAGGCGGATCAGCAACTGGCGCGTCAGGCTATCGGCCTGCTCGACCTGACCTCTCTGAGCAATGATGACGATGCCGAGCGGGTCATCTCGCTGTGCCAGCGGGCCTTGACGCCTTTCGGGCCCGTGGCGGCGGTCTGTGTCTTCCCGCAGTTCGTGACCCTGGCCCGCAAGACCCTGGACAGGCTCGGCGCATCGACGATTCGCGTGGCCACGGTGGTCAACTTTCCCTACGGTGGACCGAACGTGGCGTCGGCGGTCTCGGAAACGGAGGCGGTGCTCAAGGCGGGCGCTAACGAGGTGGATCTGGTCTATCCCTATCGTTCGCTGCTGATGGGCGATACGCAGACAGGCAAGACCATGGTCTCGGCCTGTCGCGAATTGTGCGCGGGGCGGGCCCGGCTCAAGGTGATCCTGGAAACCGGCGAGCTACGCGACCCGCAGATGATTCGCCAGGCCAGCCAGGACGCGATTGCCGCCGGCGCCGACTTTCTCAAGACCAGTACCGGCAAGGTCCTGATCAACGCCACGGAGCAGGCGGCGCGGATCATGCTCGAAGCCATCGCGGAGCGGGGCGGGCTGGTGGGCTTGAAGGCGGCGGGTGGGATTCGTACCTTCGACGACGCGCGAACCTACATCGATTTGGCGAAGGCCCGTTTCGGCGCGGACTGGGTCGACGCCGACCACCTGCGCCTGGGCGCTTCAGGGTTGCTGGATGAACTGCTGGCACAGTTGGAATGGTCGGCTGCGCCGCCGACGAAACGGCGTGGCCGCAAATGAGCTTTTTCCGGGCAAAAAAAAGACCCGGCAAAAAGCCGGGTCAATAACCGTGATTAGCCTGATGAGGAGATAATCTGAGAGTCCGAACCAAGGGCCTTCCAGAAAATCCAACCGATCTCGCGATCAGTTGTGATAATCATAACGATTCTCATTTCTAAGTCAACAAGTTTTTCCCGACCGTCCGTCGCCAGTGCCTGGCGGGCTATTCAGCCTTGCTGGGCGGCAGTGTTCAGCCGCGTGACTTCCTTGTTCAGCAGATCGATCCGCCGCGCCATGCTCTCGATCAGGCTATGGGCGATACGCGGATTGCTCTGGGTCAGGTTGAGGAACTGCTCCTTGGGAATCAGCATGACCGTGCACGGCTGGCTGGCGATCACGCTGGCGCTGCGTTTCTCGCCGGTGAACACCGCCATGGCACCAAATATCTCGTCCTTGGGGACGTCACCGACCTTGTGACCGTCGACAAAGGCTTCGGCATGTCCGTCGATGATGATGAAGACATGGTCGGCATCGTCACCCTGGCGGATCAGCACTTCACCGACCGCGACCTGCTGGAAGCCATTGCTGCTACGGAACTCCGGCTGCTTGAGGCGGGTGACCGCGTCCGACAGGAGGGCGGTCTGGCCCACGAGATAGCGCAGCAGCAGTTCGCTGCGGGCTTCATCGGCATAGATATGCTGGAACACTTCGCGGCGCCGATACGGCAGCAGGCGCAGCGGGCCATCACTGCTCAGCAGGCAGCGCGGCCAGTCGATGCCCTGGCGCAAACCCACCAGGTCGCCTTCCTGCAGGTAGAACAGCGGACGCTCGTCGACACGCGCATGCAGCAGGCCGCTATCGATCAGAAAGAGTTGATCGTCGGCCAGCCGGGATGAGAGGTCCTGGGTCTGTTCGAACTCGATGGCCGCGCCGCAGGGCGGCAGACCTTCAAGCAGTCGAGCGGGAATGCTCTGCAGCCGATTGATCAATTCATCGGCGTACGCCGGTTGCTCCCCGAGTAGATACATGACAAACCTGCACAATCAATTTTTATGCCGTGACGATATCGCTTCCAGTTGTTTATTCAAGGCTTCTTTGCGCTCCAGCGGGATGTCATTCCAGTGAATGTCCATCAGCGCGCCCTCGATGGCGTACAACAGCACTTTCGAGGCTCTGAATCCGCGGGTTCTTACTGCACGATAGGCATCCACTGCCCCTAATCGACGCAAATCCGATGCGCTGTGGATACCCACAGCGTGCAGCCATTGCGCCGACGTCTTGCCAAGGTTCTTCAGGTGTTGCAGTTCATCGTTCATCAAGCCTCCTTGCGATGGCCGAACGCTGCGTTGACGAGAGTAGGCAAGCCTGAAAAGAGTGTAGCGGTCAGTAGGAAAAGCGTGGTTCTTTGGTCGGCTTGTGCGCAAAAGCTTCTAAGCCCAAGCCACGGGCTGCGCGGGCCTGGCACTTTCGAGCCAGTCGGGAGGAGGGGGAAAAGCCATGCCTGCCGCTGTCCTGGGCGGCAATCGGTACCGGACTTCAGCGTTTGCAGCCGCTACCTCAAGCCGGAGCGGTTACTCCGGGTCGTAGCGCAGACGCGTGCCGAACTGCACGGACATGAGGATCTCGGCCGCTTTCAGTCGTGGCGGAAAGTAGGCACCGGAGATCTGTGCGTGGGCGACGCTGGCGCCTTCCAGTATGGCGTTCTGGAAGTCCACGCCGCGCAGGTCGGCGGAGCGGAAGTAGGCGTCGGTGAAGTCGACCCCGTCGGCGTTCAGTTCACGCAGGTCGAGACCGCGGAAGTCGCCACCACGCATGTCGATCGGGCCGTCCTTGGGACGGGCTTTATTGAAGCCGGCAATGTCATCCTTGTGCAGCAAGGCGAACAAGGCGGAGTCGAGAAGCTTGGGGTGGCTCATGGAACGTCTCCTGTTGGATTTATGACGCCAGTATAATGCCACTATGTTTCAGCCGTGAAGCAATTGCCGCTTCACGGCTGAAATAGTTTTTTACAGACCTGGCAGGCGCAGGCGAATCTGCGCGATCAGGGTGTCGAGGCTGCCGCTCTCGTTGGTCTGCACGCGTTTGGTCCGCAGGATTTCATCGGCTCCCAGGGCTTCGCGGTTGGCTTGTTGGGTGGCGATGACTTCCAGGGTCGCATCGGAAGGGTCGAGGGCGTCGGCCTGGCGTTGGGCCAGCCAGCTTTCGATGACGGCCTGGGGCGCGTCGCAATCGAGGATCAGGCAGGGTGCGCCGGTGGCTTCGGCAACTTTGGCGGCGGCGTCGCGCTGTTCGCGCTTGAGGTAGGTGGCATCGATCACCACCGGGAAACCGGCGCGCAGGATGATGTCGGCGATTTCATGCAGGCGCTGATAGGTCCGTGCGCTGGCGTCCTGGCTGTAGATACCGTCGCCGACCGCCTGGGTGCCCTGTTGCTCGCCGAACAGGCGCTTGCGCTCGACATCGGAACGCAGGCGGACCGCGCCCAGGGCCTCGACCATGCGCATGGCCACGTGGCTCTTGCCGACCGCGGACACGCCATGGGTAATGGCCAGGAAGCGCGAGGGGATGGTGCTGTAGCTTTCCGCCAGGTTGGCGTAGTTGCGGTACTGGCGCAGGGTGGTCGCCCGTTGTACGGCGGTGGCGTCGGCCGGCATGCTGAACAGCGCGACCTTGGCGCGGACCAGGGCACGGTAGGCCTTGTAGAAGTTCAGCACTTCCAGGCCCTGGTAGTCGCCGGTCAGTTCCAGGTACTGGCTGACGAAGCGTCGGGCCAGGCTCTTGAGGCCGCGGTCTTCCAGGTCCATGGCGAGGAAACCGGTGTCGGCGTAGACGTCGGTGAAACGGAACGGTTCGTTGAACTCGATGCAGTCGAAGATCACTACCTTGCCGTCGATGACGGTGGCGTTGCCCAGGTGGATATCGCCATGGCATTCACGGGTGAAGCCTGCGGCCTTGCGCTGGGCGAACAGCGGCTTGAGGCGCTCGAAGCTGGTCTCGGCCCAGGCTTGCAGGGCGTCGAGTTGCAGCAGGTCGGCCTTGTCCTGCAGGAACGGGCGAATCTGTTCGAAGTTCTGTCGGACCGGGTCCATGACCGCTTCCGGCGTGCCCTGGTAGTGCTCTTTCGGCACTTCGGGAGCGGTCTGGTGGAAACGGGCGATCTGCTGCGCCATCTCGTCGATATGCCGGGCGGTCAGTTCACCATTGGCCTGCAAGGTGCTGAGCAGCTGGCTTTGCGGGAACTGGCGCATTTTCAGCACGTATTCGATGGCCGGGCCGTCGCCGCCCAGTTGCGGGGCGTCGACCGTGCCGGTGATCGGCAGGACTTCCAGGTACAGGTCGTCGGTCAGGCGCTGGTTGAGGCGCAGTTCTTCATTGCAGAAGTGCTCGCGGCCGGACAGCTCGGTGAAGTCGAGAAAGCCGAAGTTGACCGGCTTCTTGATCTTGTAGGCATAGGACCCGGTGAGCAGAACCCAGGAAATATGGGTCTCGATGAGCTGGAACCCATCTACCGGATGGGGGTACAGGGCCGGATTTTGCAGGGCGGCGATCAGGGACTGGCTCACGGGCGATCCTTCAGAGGTCGGAAAATTCGAGGGCGCCATTATGGCTGCTCGGGCGGGTGCTGCAAACCGCCGGAGCGTGCATGTTGATCATGAATAAAGTGCGTATAATCCGCGCCCATGACTCGTACCCGATCCCCTCGCTCCAAACCCAAACCTCCGTCCGGCGGCCTTCGTCCCTGGCTCGGCTGGGCGCTCAAGCTCAGTCTGGTCGGCCTCGTGGTGCTGGCCGGCTTCGCCGTCTACCTCGATGCCGTGGTGCAGGAGAAGTTCTCCGGCAAGCGCTGGACCATCCCGGCCAAGGTCTATGCCCGGCCGCTGGAGCTGTTCGTCGGCCAGAAGCTGAGCAAGGAAGACTTCCTCACCGAACTCGATGCCCTGGGCTATCGCCGTGAAGCGGTGATCAACGGTCCGGGAGCGGCGGCGGTCAATGGCAACACGGTCGACCTGAACACCCGTGGCTTCCAGTTCTACGAGGGCATGGAAGCGGCGCAGCCGGTGCGCGTGCGGTTCTCCGGCGACTATGTCGCCGAGTTGTCGGCGCTCAACGGCTCGAAGCTCTCGGTGGTGCGTCTTGAGCCACTGCTGATCGGCGGCCTGTACCCGAAAAACCTCGAGGACCGGATCCTGATCAAGATCGATCAGGTGCCGCCGTATCTGCTCGATACCCTGGTGACCGTCGAGGATCGGGATTTCTATCATCACTTCGGCGTCTCGCCGAAGTCGATTGCCCGGGCGATCTGGGTCAATACCTCGGCCGGCCAGATGCGCCAGGGCGGCAGTACCTTGACCCAGCAGTTGGTGAAGAACTTCTTCCTGACCAACGAACGCAGCCTGAGCCGCAAGCTCACCGAGGCCATGATGGCCTTGCTGCTGGAACTGCATTACGACAAGAAGGAGATCCTCGAGGCTTATCTCAACGAGGTCTTTATCGGTCAGGACGGTCAGCGCGCCGTGCACGGTTTCGGCCTGGCGAGCCAGTTCTTCTTCAGCCAGCCGTTGTCCGAATTGAAGCTGCACCAGGTCGCGTTGCTGGTGGGCATGGTCAAGGGCCCGTCCTACTACAACCCACGACGTTACCCGGATCGTGCCCTCGAACGGCGTAACCTGGTGCTCGATCTGCTGGCGCAGCAGGGCGTGGTACCAGTCGAACAGGTCGAGGCGGCGAAGAAGATGCCGCTGGGCGTGACCAAGCGCGGCAGCCTGGCCGACAGCTCGTTCCCCGGCTTCCTCGATCTGGTCAAGCGCCAGTTGCGTGAAGACTATCGCGACGAAGACTTGACCGAGGAGGGGCTGCGGATTTTCACCAGCTTCGACCCGATCCTGCAGATGAAGGCCGAAGCCTCGGTCAATGAAACCTTCAAGCGCCTGGCCGGGCGCAAGGGTTCGGAGGATGTCGAGGCGGCGATGGTGGTGACCAATCCGGAAACCGGTGAAGTCCAGGCCATGATCGGTAGCCGTCAACCCGGTTTCGCCGGTTTCAACCGCGCGCTGGATGCGGTGCGCAATATCGGCTCGCTGATCAAGCCGGCGGTGTATCTGACCGCGCTGGAGAAACCGAGCCAGTACACCCTGACCAGTTGGCTGTCGGACGAAGCGTTTTCGGTGAAGGGCGCGGATGGTCAGGTCTGGAAACCGCAGAACTTCGACCGTCGCTCCCATGGCACGATTTTCCTGTACCAGGGCCTGGCGCATTCCTACAACCTGTCGACGGCGCGCCTCGGCCTGGAAGTCGGCGTGCCGAACGTGCTCAAGACGGTTGCCCGACTGGGCATCACCCGTGAGTTCCCGGCTTATCCGGCAATACTGCTGGGCGCTGGCGGCATGACCCCGATTGAAGTGGCGACCATGTACCAGACCATCGCCAACGGTGGCTTCAACACGCCGATGCGTGGTATCCGCAGCGTGCTGACGGCCGAGGGCGAACCGCTCAAGCGTTATCCGTTCCAGATCCAGCAGCGCTTCGATGCGGGCTCGATCTACCTGATCCAGGCGGCGATGCAGCGAGTGATGCGCGAGGGGACCGGGGCCAGTGCCTACAATGTCCTGCCCAAGACCCTGACATTGGCGGGTAAGTCCGGCACCAGTAACGACTCCCGTGACAGCTGGTTCTCCGGTTTCAGCCAGGATCTGCTGGCGGTGGTCTGGCTGGGCCGTGACGACAACGGCAAGACGCCGTTTACCGGTGCGACCGGGGCCTTGCAGGTCTGGACCAGTTTCATGAAGAAAGCCGATCCGCTGCCGCTGGACATGCCACAACCGGATAATATTGTTCAGGCCTGGATCGATCCGCATACCGGGCAGGGCTCCGATGCCAATTGCCCGGGCGCGGTGCAGATGCCGTATATTCGCGGCAGTGAACCTGCGCCAGGTACGGCTTGCGGTGGTGCGGCGCCCGCGCCGGCCACCGAAGTGATGGATTGGGTCAAGGGCTGGTTGAATTAAGCGAAGAGGGTTTGAAGTGAACAAGTGGTGGTTTCCAGCTTTTACGGCTCTGGCTTTGCTCAACGGTTGCTCGAGCGTGCCCCATGGTTCGATCCCGGTAGTCGATTCCGGGACAGCCGTGTCCAACAACGATCGGATTTCCGCCACCGGCGGTTTCCGCCAGACCACCATCAAGCGCGCCGTGCCGAACCAGGCCCAGGCCGTTCCGCAGGATTCCGGCGTGGTGGTGATGGTTCCGGGCGGTGGCGCGGCGACTTCCGCGCCGATCAGCAGCGAGCCCTGGACACCGGGTCCTTCCACGTCCGGGCCGATTACCCCGGGTCCGGTGGACAGTGCGCCGATCCAGACGTCGTCGATCAACCAGGGCGGCTACACCATGCCGAGCCAGGTAGCGCCCAGCGGCGTGCCCTCGGGCAATGCCGGCGGCCTGTCGGCGGACGAGCAACTGGATGGCCCGGTCCTGGCGCTGCTGACCACGGCTCAGCAGCAACAGTCCAGCGGTGACCTCAACGGTGCCTCGTCGAGCCTGGAGCGTGCCCAGCGCGTCGCGCCGCGTGAACCGCAGGTGCTCTATCGCCTGGCGCAGGTCCGCATGGCCCAGGGCGATGCCCCGCAAGCCGAGCAGTTGGCCCGTCGCGGCCTGAGCTTTGCCAATGGCCGTCCGGATCTGCAAGCCAGTCTCTGGGGCCTGATTGCCCAGGCACGGGAAAAGCAGGGTGATGCGGCCGGTGCGGCATTGGCGCGGCAGAAGGCCAAGGTCAGCCTCTGATGGATGATCGTTTCCTGTTGATTGCCGACCAGTTGTTGCTGATCGAGCGTGAACTGCGTATCCAGGGCTGGTGGGACGAGGAGCCGCCCAGTGCGCAGGCGCTGGCCAGCGTCGAGCCTTTCAGCGTCGACACGCTGGAGTTCGAGCAATGGTTGCAATGGATCTTCCTGCCGAGGATGAAGAGCATCCTCGAACAGGATCTGCCGCTGCCGGCTGCCTCGGGCATCCTGGCCATGGCCGAGATGGTCTACGCCCAGCGTCCGGGGCAGGGCAGGACGTTGCAGGCGCTGCTGGCGCAGTTCGATCAATTGATCAGCGAGTCGCGCTGAGCCTGAGCGCGTGGATGCGGCGAGGGGGCTTGCCCCTCGCCACAAGACTCAGGAACAGTTCTCTTCAATCGCCTTGCGCGTTTCAAGCAGCCGGGTCTGCCGTTCTTCCTCGGTCAGGCGCCGCAGTTCTCCGTTCACTTCCTCGCGCACCCGCGGATCGTTCTGCAATTGCGCCAGATTGGTCCGCGCCTTGTCGCAGAACACCTTGAGCGTGGCGTCTCGCTCGGCCACCTGTTTCCTGACCTTGGCATCCACGGCTTTCTGATCGCCCACCGGTGTGCTGGCCGGGACCTCGGGCCTGGGCGGTGGCGGGGGTGGCGTACCGATTGCCGGCGTGACCACGGTCGCTGTCTGTCCCGGTGGTGGCTGGGCGTCGAAATGAGTGACGCCCTGGGCATCGACCCATTTGTAGATCGGGGCGGCCAGGCACAGGGGGCTCACGGCAAACAGCAGGCTGCCTATGAGAATGCTCGTACGCATCAGGTTTCCTTCTCAGGCGGTTCAATCAGCAACCTAGCACATTCCTTCAGGAAAGGTTTTCTTCTGCTTTCTCATGCGCTTAGTTCGAAGAAAGCGCACAGATGACTTGACTTGAGCGAGGCGAATCAGAACAATCCAAAGTCCGCTGTAGAGGGACTGCCAGAAGCAGACCCACTCGGCAGATCATGAGGCGCACATCCGCGCCGACCTGTTACACCCGCAACGCGTTACCTCGCGCTGGGTGGGAAACCCCCGCAACACTTGGGGCACTCCCAATACTTGCTCAGTCAGTGCTGACGTAGTCGGCGACCACCGTCGCTCATGCTCTGCCGAGAAGTAAACCTATTAAGACCCGTCTCCAGCGTTTGTGGACGGTATTCTGGCGTTTTAGAGGTGAACAACGTGGAGCTTTTATCTGGCGGTGAGATGCTCGTCCGCTTTTTGCGTGACGAAGGCGTCAAATATATCTACGGGTACCCGGGTGGTGCTCTTCTTCATGTCTACGATGCCCTGTTCAAAGAACCGGAAGTGACCCACATCCTGGTTCGTCACGAGCAGGCCGCTACCCATATGGCTGACGGCTATGCCCGTGCCACCGGCAAGGCCGGCGTGGTGCTGGTGACTTCCGGTCCCGGCGCAACCAACGCCATCACCGGTATCGCCACGGCGTACATGGACTCCATTCCGATGGTGATCATCTCCGGTCAGGTGCCAAGCACCCTGGTCGGTACCGATGCGTTCCAGGAAACCGACATGATCGGTATCTCCCGGCCGATCGTGAAGCACAGCTTCATGATCAAGCACGCCTCGGAAATCCCGGAAGTCATGAAGAAGGCGTTCTACCTGGCGCAGTCCGGCCGCCCTGGTCCTGTCGTTGTCGATATCCCGAAAGACATGACCAACCCGGCCGAGAAGTTCGAATACATCTTCCCGAAAAAAGCCAAGCTGCGTTCCTACAGCCCGGCTGTACGCGGTCACTCCGGCCAGATCCGCAAGGCGGCCGAAATGCTCCTGGCTGCCAAGCGTCCGGTGCTCTACTCGGGCGGCGGCGTGATCCTCGGCGGCGGTTCCGCACCCTTGACCGAACTGGCCAAGCTGCTCAACCTGCCGGTGACCAACACCCTGATGGGGCTCGGCGCCTACCCTGGCACCGACCGTCAGTTCGTCGGCATGCTCGGCATGCACGGCAGCTACACCGCCAACCTGGCCATGCACCACGCCGATGTGATCCTGGCCGTCGGTGCGCGCTTCGACGACCGTGTCATCAACGGTGCACCGAAGTTCTGCCCGAACGCCAAGATCATCCATATCGACATCGATCCGGCATCGATCTCCAAGACCATCAAGGCAGACGTGCCTATCGTGGGTCCGGTGGAGAGCGTGCTGACCGAGATGGTCGCGGCCCTCAAGGAAATCGGCGAGACTCCGAACAAGGAGTCGGTCGCCAGCTGGTGGAAGCAGATCGACGAATGGCGCGGTGACCGTGGCCTGTTCCCTTATGATAAGGGCGACGGCAGCATCATCAAGCCGCAGACGGTGATCGAAACCCTGTGCGAAGTGACCAAGGGCGATGCCTTCGTGACCTCCGACGTGGGCCAGCACCAAATGTTCGCGGCGCAGTACTACAAGTTCAACAAGCCCAATCGCTGGATCAACTCCGGCGGCCTGGGCACCATGGGCTTCGGGTTCCCGGCGGCCATGGGCGTGAAGTTGAGCTTCCCGGATGTGGATGTCGCCTGCGTCACCGGCGAAGGCAGTATCCAGATGAACATCCAGGAACTTTCGACCTGCCTGCAGTACGGTCTGCCGGTGAAGATCGTCAGCCTGAACAACGGTGTGCTCGGCATGGTTCGCCAGTGGCAGGACATGAGCTACGGCAGCCGTCACTCGCACTCGTACATGGAATCGCTGCCTGACTTCGTCAAGCTGGTCGAGGCCTATGGTCACGTCGGAATCCGTATCACGGATCTGAAAGACTTGAAGCCGAAGATGGAAGAAGCGTTCGCCATGAAGGATCGCCTGGTGTTCCTCGATATCCAGGTCGATACCAGCGAGCACGTCTACCCGATGCAGATCAAAGACGGCTCCATGCGCGATATGTGGCTGAGCAAGACGGAGCGTACCTAACATGCGGCATATCATTTCCCTGCTTCTGGAAAACGAACCTGGCGCTCTGTCTCGTGTGGTTGGTCTGTTTTCGCAACGCAACTACAACATCGAAAGCCTGACCGTGGCCCCGACCGAAGACCCGACCCTGTCGCGTCTGACGCTGACCACCGTGGGGCATGATGAAGTCATCGAGCAGATCACCAAGAACCTGAACAAACTGATCGAAGTGGTCAAGCTGGTCGACCTGTCGGAAAGTGCTCACATCGAGCGCGAACTGATGCTGGTCAAGGTCAAGGCCACTGGCGCCCAGCGCGCCGAGATAAAACGGACTACCGATATTTACCGCGGGCAGATCGTTGATGTGAGCGCCAGCGTTTATACCGTGCAATTGACCGGTACAAGCGACAAGCTGGACAGCTTCATCCAGTCGATCGGGACGGCCTCGATTCTGGAAACCGTGCGTAGTGGCGTCACCGGGATTGCCCGTGGCGACAAAGTACTGAGCATCTAACTTAATTTAGCGAATGGCCTGATGGCCTGGATATAAAGGGGTATTTCATGAAGGTTTTCTACGATAAAGACTGTGACCTGTCGATCATCCAGGGCAAGAAAGTCGCGATTATCGGTTACGGCTCCCAGGGCCACGCACAAGCTTGCAACCTGAAGGATTCCGGCGTCGACGTTACCGTCGGCCTGCGCAAGGGGTCGGCCACTGTTGCCAAGGCAGAAGCCCACGGCCTGAAAGTGACCGACGTCGCTTCCGCCGTTGCTGCCGCCGACCTGGTCATGATCCTGACTCCGGACGAGTTCCAGTCCGCGCTGTACAAGAACGAAATCGAGCCGAACATCAAGAAAGGCGCCACCCTGGCCTTCTCCCACGGCTTCGCGATCCACTACAACCAGGTTGTGCCGCGCGCCGACCTCGACGTGATCATGATCGCGCCGAAGGCTCCAGGCCACACCGTGCGTTCCGAATTCGTCAAGGGCGGCGGTATCCCTGACCTGATCGCGATCTACCAGGACGCCTCGGGCAACGCCAAGAACGTTGCACTGTCCTACGCCGCCGGCGTGGGTGGCGGTCGTACCGGCATCATCGAAACCACCTTCAAGGACGAGACCGAAACCGACCTGTTCGGCGAACAGGCCGTTCTGTGCGGCGGTACCGTCGAGCTGGTGAAAGCCGGTTTCGAAACCCTGGTTGAAGCTGGCTACGCGCCGGAAATGGCCTACTTCGAATGCCTGCACGAACTGAAGCTGATCGTTGACCTCATGTACGAAGGCGGTATCGCCAACATGAACTACTCGATCTCCAACAACGCCGAATACGGCGAGTACGTGACCGGCCCTGAAGTCATCAACGCCGAATCCCGCCAGGCCATGCGCAACGCTCTGAAGCGCATCCAGGACGGCGAGTACGCGAAGATGTTCATCAGCGAAGGTGCTACCGGCTACCCATCGATGACTGCCAAGCGTCGTAACAACGCTGCCCACGGTATCGAGATCATCGGTGAGCAACTGCGTTCGATGATGCCTTGGATCGGTGCGAACAAGATCGTCGACAAAGCCAAGAACTGAGTTCGGGGCCTGTCTGGAAAAACGCGGCCTCGGCCGCGTTTTTTCGTTTAGGGGGCCGCTTCTGGTATAAAGCTGGATCGTTTTGCGGTCGAACCCCGGCCGCGAACCTCTGTCGAATTTTTTTCACCGTTGCAAGGTACTGTCCATGAGCGAACGTCCCGAAGAGCCGAACCAGGCTCCTGACGCCGAAAGCCTGCTGCCGATCGATGAGCATGTCGAAGAAGGACATGACGCCGAAGGCCGTAAAGTCCGGCATCGTGGTATCTATCTGCTGCCGAATCTGTTTACCACCGCGAACCTGTTCGCCGGTTTCTACGCGATCATCAGTGCGATGAGTGCGCAAAGTGCTGCCAGTGCGGGGGATCCCGCCGGGGCGAGCAAGTATTTCGCGTTTTCCGCGATCGCGATCTTCGTCGCCATGGTCCTCGACGGGCTGGATGGGCGCGTGGCGCGGATGACCAATACCCAGAGCGCCTTCGGTGCCGAGTATGACTCGCTGTCCGACATGGTCGCGTTCGGCGTGGCCCCGGCGTTGCTGGCCTTCGGCTGGGCGCTGGGCGATATGGGCAAGGTCGGCTGGATGGTGGCCTTTATCTATGTGGCGGGTGCGGCCCTGCGCCTGGCGCGCTTCAACACCCAGGTCGGGACCGCGGACAAGCGTTACTTCATCGGTCTTGCCAGCCCGGCCGCGGCCGGTGTGGTGGCCGGCACGGTCTGGGCCTTCAGCGACTACGGTATCCAGGGATCGAAGATGTCGTTCCTGGTGGCCCTGCTGGTGGCGGCGGCCGGGATGCTGATGGTCAGCAACATCAAGTACAACAGCTTCAAGGAGCTGGATCTCAAGGGGCGTGTGCCGTTTGTCGCGATCCTGGCCGTGGTGCTGGTGTTCGCCGTGGTGTTCAGCGATCCGCCGCGGATCCTGCTGCTGATTTTCCTCGCCTATGCGGCTTCCGGCCCTGTCCAGTACCTGCTGCACCTGCGTCGCCACAAAAGCGTCGAGTGATGTAATTTCCCTTACACTCCGTAGTCTATTGGTGCATCAGTCGTCCAATACTGCGGAGTTGCCATGCTGATCAAGCTTTCCAGGACTTCCGACTCCAAGGAGTCGGAAGTCACCCCCGAGTCACTCTATCTTTCCCGTCGTGCCGTGCTCGGCAGTTCGCTGGCCGGGTTGGCGCTCGGCAGTCTGCCGCGTTGGGCCAGTGCGGCCGAGGCGGCGCGCTACGCCGATGTGGAAGCAGGGAATGCGCCGTCCTGGTTTGCCGGCAAGCTGCCGGATACCCGCTGGGGCGCCGTGACGGTCAAGGATGAAGCGATCACCCCGTACAAGGACGCGACGCACTACAACAACTTCTATGAGTTCGGGACCGACAAGGGCGATCCGGCGCAGAATGCCGGATCGCTGAAAACCGAACCCTGGTCGGTGGTGATCGACGGCGAGGTCGGCAAGCCCGGACGTTATGCCCTCGAAGACTTCATGAAGCCTTATCAGCTGGAAGAGCGGATCTATCGCCTGCGTTGTGTCGAAGCCTGGTCGATGGTGATCCCCTGGATCGGCTTTCCGATCTCTGCGTTGCTCAAGCAGGTCGAGCCGACCTCCAAGGCCAGGTACATTCGCTTTGAAACCCTGCAGGATCCCAAGAGCATGCCGGGGCAGCGCTCCGGTTTTGCCCTGATCGACTGGCCTTATGTCGAGGGCTTGCGTCTGGATGAGGCGATGAACCCGCTGGCGATTCTGGCCGTGGGCATGTACGGGCGGGAGTTGCCGAATCAGAACGGCGCGCCGTTGCGTCTCGTGGTGCCGTGGAAGTACGGCTTCAAGAGCGTCAAGTCCATCGTGCGCATCAGCCTGGTGACGGAACAGCCGAAAACCACCTGGCAGAGCATCGCTTCGGATGAGTACGGCTTCTATGCCAACGTGAACCCGACGGTCGATCATCCGCGCTGGACCCAGGCCCGCGAGCGTCGGTTGCCTAGTGGCCTGTTCAGTCCGAATGTGCGCGAGACGCAGATGTTCAACGGCTACTCGGATGAAGTCGCTTCCTTGTATACCGGCCTGGACCTGCGGAAGAACTACTGATGCGCTATCCATTCTGGCGTGTGGGCGTCTTTATCGCGGCGGCGATCTGGCCGTTGCTCTGGTTGTATCAGGCGTGGATCTTTGCCCTTGGGCCGGATCCGGGAAAGGTGCTGGTCGACCGGCTGGGCCTGGGTACGCTGATCCTGTTGCTGATCACCCTCGGCATGACACCGTTGCAGAAGTTGAGCGGCTGGCCGGGCTGGATCGCGGTGCGGCGCCAGTTGGGATTGTGGTGTTTCGCCTATGTGGTGCTGCATCTGGCGGCGTACCTGGTGTTTGTCCTGGGGCTGGATTGGTCGCAGCTGGGTGTCGAGTTGCGCAAGCGGCCCTACATCATTGTCGGCACCTTGGGCTTTCTCTGTCTCCTGGCGCTTTCCGTGACGTCGAACCGTTATAGCCAGCGCCGCCTGGGCGCGCGCTGGAAGAAGCTGCACCGCCTGGTGTATGTGGTTCTCGGCCTGGGGTTGCTGCACATGTTGTGGATCGTGCGGGCAGACCTGAAGGAGTGGACGGTGTATGCCTCTATAGGTGCGTTGTTGTTGACGCTGCGTATCCCGGCGCTGGCGCGGCGGATTCCCCGTCTTGTGGCAAAGAAGCCGACCCCTTCAGCGACACGGTCCCTGTAGGCGTCGGGCTTGCCCGCGAAGGCGTCCTTGAGTCCTGCGTTGCCTGTATGGACGCCTTCGCTGGCAAGCCAGCTCCCACAGGTATGTAGTCGTCCACCCATTTTGTGTGCAACCCCCAAACTGTAGGAGCCGGCTTGCTGGCGATGGCGTCCCTCTGGGTGCTGCAAGGCTTGCGGGCCTCATCGCTGGCAAGCCAGCTCCTACAGGTATGTCGTTGCCCACCCATTTTGGGTGCAACACCCAAACTGTAGGAGCCGGCTTGCTGGCGATGGCGTCCCTCTGGGCGCTGCAAGGCTTACGGGCCTCATCGCTGGCAAGC
>NZ_JACAOR010000008.1:199397-573113 GCF_013386115.1 Pseudomonas gingeri | reverse complement strand
CCCGGGAGAAATCCTGGCAGTTACGCCATGACTACAACTTCGCCGCGCTGGGCATCCCCGGGCTGACCCTGATGAACCGCTATATCAGCGGCGACAACGTGCACATCGGCACGGTGACCGACGGCAAGGAATGGGGCCGCGAATCGGAGCTGGCCTATACCGTGCAGAGCGGGGCCTTGCGCGACCTGAGCGTGCGCTGGCGCAACTCCAGCCTGCGCAAGAGCTTCAGCAGCAACGAGTTCGACGAAAATCGCCTGATCGTCAGCTATCCGATTTCATTGCTGTAAGCACGCGCCGGCCCAGGCTCCGCACGAAACTCGCCGAGTGGCGATCAGGTGGTTTTCGTACGGGTCTAGTGGGAATCACTGTCCCACCACCAGTTCCAGAGGCCGGGCAGATGCACCGGCACGGAACTGTCCTGCACCGTGCGCGCCAGCACCGCCCGCAACAACGCCGCGCGGTCCGTGTAGAACGGCTGTTCGGCGGTCCGCACGCCGGTGTCCCGCGCGCAGTCCATGAGGATCTGCAGATACTCCTGCATATGCCGGGCGGTGTAGCGATTGAGATCATGGAAGGTCACCACCACCGGGATCACCCCATCGACCACCGGCATCTCGCCACGGGCGATCTGCTCACGCACTTCGGCCAGGTGCTTGAGCAGATTGGCCCGGCGCTGCGGGCTGGCGGTAATCCCCCAGACCTTGCCGTCATTGGCACTCAGGTCGGTCAACAGCACATGCAGGCCATGCCGCTGATAGGCGGCGAAGGTGCGTTTGTCGTAGTTCCAGAATGGCGGGCGCAGGAGAGTCGGCGGCGCGCCACTGATCCCGGCAATGACGGCACTGCCGTCGCTGAGTGATTGCTCCAGCGCCTGGGGATCCAGCGAGCGGTGATTGGTGTGCCATGCTCCCGCCGTGTGGAAACCCAGGATATGCCCCTCGGCCTGCTCGCGGCGCATCAGCGCCCGTCCGATATCGCTGTTACCTGCCCTGGGCGCTCCGGTCTGGACGAAAAACACGGCCTTGATTCCCGGTTGGATCGGGTTCTGCGCCAGGTCATCGAGCACCGATGCCGTGGGATTCCAGAAACTGGACGCGCTCGGCCCATCATCGAAGGTCAGCAGGAAACGGATCGGGGGTTGCGTGCGCAGGGCCTGCTCGGTGCCCGGTGTCAGTGGTAGCGGCGGGCCGATACAGCCGCCCAGGCTTGCGACGAGCGCGAGCACGGAAAGAAAAGTGAAAACCGACTTCATGGGGAGGGTCTGGTCCGGGACGCAACAATGACAGAACCAAGATGCCTTCAAGCCGTCGTTGCAAGGAACGGAGTGGAGCTTGAGTGCGCATCTCTGTGGCGAGATGGCACAAGCTCCTTGCCCCGCTCCATCCTGAAAGGGGGGCCATCATCTTACTCAGAGCATCAGGATGGCAAAGCGTTCCGTACGCGGCTGACTTCGCACCGATCGTTCCGGGCATGCAACCCGTGGCGCTGCGCGTCACAGAAGCGGACGCAGAGCGTCCCAAGAGGCATTCCCACACAGAGCGCGGGAGCGATCATCATCCGCGGGACTCGACACCCAATTCATCCCATACCGACTCCGCCAGATGGAACGTCGCGTTGGCCGCCGGGATTCCGCAGTAGATCGCACTCTGCATCAGCACTTCCTTGATCTCCTCGCGGGTCACGCCATTGTTGGCCGCCGCGCGCAGGTGCAGCTTGAGTTCTTCGCTGCGGTTCATGCCGATCAGCATGGCAATGGTGATCAGGCTGCGGGTGTGCCGGGGCAACCCCGGCCGCGTCCAGATATCGCCCCAGGCATGCCGGGTGATCATTTCCTGGAACTCCGAGTTGAACTCGGTCAGGTTGTCCAGGCTGCGCTCGACATGGGCCTCGCCCAATACCGCGCGACGCACTTGCAGGCCTTCGGCGTAACGTTGTTTCTCATCCACGAACACTCTCCTCACACAGGCTGTTCAAACAGGCTCTTTAAACCCCGGCCAGCAGAAAATCCAGCACCCGACGGCTGAAGTCATCGCCGGCCTGGACATTCGACAGGTGGGCGGCATGGAACTCGGCGTACTCGGCGCCCCGCACATGCTGCTGGATAAATACGCCACCCGACGGCGGCGTCACCGCATCCTCGCTGCCCGAGATCACCAGGAGAGGCACCTGGATCGCGCTGAGCCGGTCACGGAAATCCGCGTCGCGCACCGCACAGCAGTTGGCCGCATAACCCTGGGGCGACGTCGCGGCGAGCATGTCGGTAATCGGCGTCACCTGCTCCGGGTGCGCGGCGGCAAAGTCCGGCGTGAACCAGCGCGCGATCGCCCCGTCGCGCAAGGCCCGCATGGCCGCCTCACCGTCCCGCAGCACGGTCTCGATACGCGGGTTCCACATGTCCGGATCACCGATCCTGGCCGCCGTGTTGCACACGATCAGCTTGTACAGGCGTTCGCCGGCATGAATCCCCAGCCACTGGCCGATCAGCCCGCCCATGGACAAGCCACAGAAATGCGCGCGCTCGATCTGCAGGGCATCGAGCAGGGCCAGCACATCCCGCCCCAGTTGCTCGATGCTGTACGGTCCTTCGGTGACCAGCGAGCGGCCATGGCCACGGGTGTCATAACGCAATACCCGCAAGTGCTCGGCGAACGCCGGCAACTGGGTGTCCCACATGCCCAGGTCGGTGCCCAGGGAGTTGGACAAAACCAGGACCGGAGCGCCCTCCGGGCCATCGAGCTGGTAATTCAGTTGGCCTTCGGCCAGTTGCACAGAACCCACGACGCTCTTTCCCACGACAGCCTCCTTCAGATAAAAGCCAGATGATCGGCCACGGCACGCTCGACCCAGGTCTGTGCCTGGCCGAGATAGTGGGCCGGGTCGAGCAGGTGATCCAGTTCGTCCGCGGACAGTTCGGCGGTCACTCGCGGTTCGTCGCCCAGCACCACGCGCAGGTGACGCCGTTCAGCCACCGCCCGCCTGCAGCATTGCTCCAGCAAGTGGTGGGCCGTGTCACGTCCCAGGCGCTGGGCCAGGACAATACTCACGGCTTCCGCCAGCAGCAGCCCCTGGGTCAGGTCGAGGTTCTCGAGCATCCGCGCCGGATCGACTTCCAGCCCCTCACAGACAATCAGTGCCTGCTGCAAGGCCCCGGAGACCAACCGGCAAATCTCCGGCAGGGTCTCCCATTCGGCATGCCAGAGGCCGAGGCTGCGCTCGTGCTCCTGGGGCATGGCACTGAACAGGGTCGAGAGCAGCCCCGGCACCCGGGTCGCCGCGCCGATCAGCACGGCGGCGCCCACCGGATTGCGCTTGTGCGGCATGGTCGAGGAACCACCCTTGCCGGGCGCCGACGGCTCGAAGACTTCCGCCGCCTCGGTCTGCATCAGCAGGCTGATGTCACGTCCCAGTTTGCCCAGGCTGCCGGCAATCAGTCCGAGCACGGCACCGAACTCCACCAGGCGATCGCGATGGGTGTGCCAGGGTTGCTCCGGCAGGCCGAGTTGCAGTTCGCCGGCCAGTGCTTCGGCCACCGCCAGCGCCTGGTCGCCCAGGGCCGCGAGAGTGCCCGAGGCCCCGCCGAACTGCAGGCTGAACAAGCGCGGTTGCAGCTCGCGCAAGCGCTGTCGATGGCGGGTGACCGCCCCCAGCCAGCCGGCGATCTTCATGCCCAGGGTGACCGGGGTCGCCTGTTGCAACCAGGTCCGCCCGGCCAGTGGCGTGGCCGCATGGCGCCGGGCCTGGGACGCCAGGACTTCACCCAGGCGTTGCAGGTCACGGTCAATCAGTTGCCAGGCGCGGCGCAGTTGCAGCACCAGGCCGCTGTCCATCACATCCTGGCTGGTGGCGCCCAGGTGCACATAACGTTCGGCTCCGGCATCGGTGCCGGCGATCTGCTTGCCCAGCACCTTGACCAGCGGGATCGCCGAGTTGCCGGCCGTGGCGATCGCCTCGCCGAGGGCGGAAAAATCGTAGAGCCCGGCGCGGCAGGCCGCCTCGATGGGCGCCACCGCCGCCTGGGGAATCAGACCGACCCGCGCCTGTGCACGGGCCAGGGCCGCTTCGAAGTCCAGCATCGCCTGGACCCGCCCCTGATCGGAGAACACCTCGCCCATATCGCGGGCAACAAAGTAGGCATCGAACAGTTGATTGCTCGGTCGCGGCATAAAAAATCCCTGGTAAATGCGCGCCCGGAACGGGCGCGCAGGCCGATCAGTGATCGTGGTGCAGGTACGCCGCCTGCTTCGGCAGGCGCAGGCTGAACAGGAAGGCGACGACCATCATCACCGTCACATACCAGTAGAAGGCGTTCTCCATCCCCACCGACTTGAGGTTCAGCGCCACGTATTCCGCCGAACCGCCGAACAGGGCATTGGCCACCGCGTAGGCCAGGCCCACGCCCAGCGCGCGTACCTGCACCGGGAACATCTCGGCTTTGACCAGGCCGCTGATGGAGGTATAGAAGCTGACGATCGCCAGGGCCAGGGTAATCAGCACGAAGGCCAGGAACGGGTTGGTGACGGTCTTCAGGGTCAGCAGGATCGGCACCGTGCACAAGGCACCCAGGGCACCGAACCAGAGCATCGAATTACGCCGGCCGATCTTGTCCGAGAGCATGCCGAACAGCGGCTGCATGCACATATAGAGGAACAGCGCGCCGGTCATGATGTAGCTGGCGGTCTTGGCGGTCATCCCGGCGGTGTTCACCAGGTATTTCTGCATATAGGTGGTGAAGGTGTAGAAAATCAGCGAGCCGCCGGCGGTGTAGCCGAGCACGGTGATGAACGCCGCCTTGTGATCGCGGAACAGCGCCCGGATGCTGCCGGCGTCCTTGTCCTGGCGGGTTTCCTTGCTGGTGGTTTCCTTCAGCGCACGACGCAGCAGCAGCGAGATCACCGCCGCGATGGCACCGATCACGAACGGTACGCGCCAGCCCCAGGCCTTGAGCTCGGGCTCGGTGAGGAACTGTTGCAGGATCACCACCACCAGCACCGCCAGCAACTGGCCGCCGATCAGGGTCACGTACTGGAACGAGGCAAAGAAGCCGCGCTGGCCGCGCAACGCCACTTCACTCATGTAGGTCGCGGTGGTGCCGTACTCGCCGCCCACCGACAGCCCCTGGAACAGCCGCGCCACCAGCAGCAGCGCCGGTGCCCAGGCTCCGATACTGGCATAGGTCGGCAGGAAGGCGATGACCAGGGAGCCGGCGCACATCATCAGCACCGAGATCATCATCGAATTCTTGCGGCCGTGCTTGTCGGCCACACGACCGAACAACCAGCCACCGATGGGCCGCATCAGGAAGCCGGCGGCAAATACACCGGCGGTGTTGAGCAGTTGCACCGTCGGGTCATCGGAAGGGAAGAAAGCCGGGGCAAAATAGATGGCACAGAAGGCATAGACATAAAAGTCGAACCATTCGACCAGGTTGCCGGAAGAAGCACCGACGATGGCAAAGATCCTTTTGCTACGTTCCTCACCGGTGTACGGCGTCGTTGTTGTTGTCATGTTCTCTCACTCGTAGGAGGGGTAGTTGCAGTCTAGACATACTTTGCAACAGACCTGTTCCGCAAGAACAATCGCCGCCCTTGCAGGAGCCGGCTGGCCGGCGATGGCACATGGATAGACGCGGCAAGGCTCAAGGGCCTCATCGCCGGCAAGCCGGTTCCCACAGGTTACAGCGACCGAACCCTGGTCAGATCCGTTCAATCGCCAGCGCCAGCCCCTGCCCGACGCCCACGCACATGGTCGCCAGGCCCTTGCTGCCGCCGGTCTTTTCCAGTTGGTGGAGCGCCGTCAGGACCAGGCGCGCGCCGCTCATGCCCAGGGGATGCCCCAGGGCAATCGCCCCGCCGTTCGGATTGACCTGTGCCGCGTCATCGGCGATACCCAGCTCGCGCAGCACCGCCAGGCCCTGGCTGGCGAACGCTTCATTCAACTCGATGACGTCGAAGTCGCTGACCGCCAGGCCCAGGCGTTCAGTCAACTTGCGCACCGCCGGCACCGGACCGATGCCCATGACCCGCGGGGCGACACCGGCGCTGGCCATGCCGAGCACCCGCGCCCGGGCCGTCAGGCCGTGTTTCTTCACCGCCTCGGCGGACGCCAGGATCAGTGCCGCGGCGCCATCGTTGACGCCGGAGGCATTGCCGGCGGTGACGGTCTTGTCCGCGCCGTTGACCGGCTTGAGCCGTGCCAGTGCGTCCAGGGTGGTGTCGGCCCGGGGATGCTCGTCCTGCTCGACCAGGGTTTCACCCTTTTTATGGGCGATACGCACCGGCACGATTTCCTCGCGGAAGAAACCGGCGGCCTGGGCCGCCGCCGTGCGCTGCTGGCTGCGCAGGGCAAAGGCATCCTGGTCGGCGCGCGAGACCTGATAGTCATCCGCCACGTTGTCGGCGGTCTGCGGCATCGCGTCGACACCGTACTGGGCCTTCATCAACGGATTGATGAAACGCCAGCCGATGGTGGTGTCCTCCAGCTTCATGTTGCGGGAAAACGCCGCGTCGGCCTTGCCCATCACGAACGGCGCACGGGACATGGACTCCACGCCGCCGGCAATCGCCAGTTCCATCTCGCCGCTGGCGATGGCCCGGAACGCGGTGCCGATGGCATCCATCCCGGAGGCGCAGAGGCGGTTGAGGGTCACCCCGGGAATGCTCTCCGGCAGGCCCGCCAGCAGCAACGCCATGCGCGCGACGTTGCGGTTGTCTTCGCCGGCCTGGTTGGCACAGCCGAGAAACACTTCATCGACCTCGTCCCAGTTCACCGACGGGTTGCGCTCCATCAGCGCCTTGATCGGCACCGCTGCCAGGTCATCGGCGCGCACGCCGGCCAGGCCGCCACCGAAACGGCCGATGGGCGTACGAATGGCGTCACAGATAAAGACTTCACGCATCAGGCTTCTCCAGGGGCTTGGCCATGGGCCGCGGCGGTACGGGCTTCCAGGTCGCGCAAGGCGGCCAGTTCGGTTGCGCTCGGTGCCGCGGTGCTGTCCACCTGCTCGGCGAAACGCACGGGCCAGCCCGTGGCGGCGATCACCTGTTCGCGGGTCACCCCCGGATGCAGGGCCGTGACCACGAACTCATTGCTTTGCGCTTCCGGTTCCATGATGCACAGGTCGGTGATGATGCCCACCGGACCGGCGCCCGGCAGGCCGAGGCGCTTGCGCGAATCGCCGCCTTCGCCGTGACCGACCGAGGTGATGAAGTCCAGCTTGTCGACAAAGGAACGGGCCGACTGCTTGAGGATGATCAGCACGCTTTTCGCCGAACCGGCGATCTCCGGTGCGCCGCCGGCGCCGGGCAGGCGGACCTTGGGCGAGAAATAGTCGCCCACCACCGTGGTGTTGATATTGCCGAACCGGTCGACCTGGGCGGCACCGAGGAAACCGACGTCGATCCGCCCGCCTTGCAGCCAGTAGCGGAAGATCTCGCCGGTCGGCACCACGGTGTCGGCGGTTTCCGCCAGTTCGCCGTCACCGATGGACAGTGGCAACACGCTGGGCTTGGCACCGATCGGGCCGGACTCGTAGATCAGCACCACATCCGGCGAAGAGGTCAGGCGTGCCAGGTTGGCGGCCTTGGAAGGCAGGCCGATACCGACAAAGCAGACCGAACCGTTTTTCAGGCGACGGGCAGCGGCGACGGTCATCATTTCATTGGTGGTGTAGGTCATTATTTTGCCTCCGACGCGCGGGCCAGCTTGGCCTGGAACTCGGCGAAGTCCGCCGTGCCATGGATGTATTCGGCGATCCAGGCGGTAAAGGTTTCCCGGTCACGGGCAATCGGGTCCCAGGCCTGGTAGAAGCGGTTGTCGCGCTCGGTGTAGCCATGGGCATAGGACGGATGCGCACCACCGGGGACATGACAGACCGCACTCAAGGCCCAGGTCGGCAGGACACAGGCATTCATCGGCGCGTTCAGGTCGTCGACGATTTCCTCGACAGTGACGATGCAGCGCCTGGCAGCCAGGGCCGCCTCTTTCTGTACCCCGAGAATGCCCCACAGCAGGACATTGCCCTTGCGGTCGGCCTTCTGCGCGTGGATCACCGTCACATCCGGACGGACCGAGGGCACCGCGGCGAGCACTTCGCCGGTGAACGGGCAGGTCACGCTCCTGATCAACGGGTTGACCTTCGGCAGGTCGGAACCGGCGTAGGCACGCAACACCGCGAACGGCAGGCCGGAGGCACCGGCGACGTAGGCATTGGCCAGGTCGGCATGGCTGTGCTCTTCGATTTCCAGGTCATGGGGCCAGTGCTTCTCCACCGCGTCGCGCAGACGGTGCAGGGAACCGACACCCGGGTTGCCGCCCCAGGAGAAGATCAGCTTGCGAGCGCAACCGGCACCGATCAACTGGTCGTAGATCAGATCGGGGGTCATCCGCACCAGCGTCAGGTCCTTCTTGCCCTGACGAATGATTTCATGACCCGCCGCAGTCGGAATCAGATGGGTGAAGCCTTCGAGGGCGACGGTGTCACCGTCGTTGACGAATTGCTTCACCGCTTCATGCAGCGAAAGGATTTCAGCCATGGATGCAGACTCCCGGTTTCAACAAGCCAGCGTGGAAGAAAAAGGCGCGAGGTTCGGCGCCGGAGTGAAACCAGATTAAGTCGAGGCCAGGGGCCAAACAATCCGATAATCGACTAAGTGTTCGATTATCGAACCGATTGTTTGTAAGCTACCGTTTGCCAGCCAACGGCAAGGCCGATCCTCAGGTCGCGTCCGCGTGGCTGACCCGACCCTTGATCAATACCCCCGCCGTCGCCAATGCCGCCGGCACCACCAGCACGGTCAGCACCTGCTCGAAATTCCAGCCCATGCCCAGCAGCGTGGCGCCCATCCAGGCGCCGAGGATCGCGCCGAAACGACCGATCCCCAGCATCCAGGAAACCCCGGTGGCCCGTCCCTGGGTCGGATAGAAGCGTGCCGCCAGCGATGGCATCGCCGACTGCGCGCCGTTCACGCACATGCCCGCCGCCAGCACCAGGGTTCCCAGCAGGGCGATATGGCCCAGGCTCTGGCCGACCGCGTAGGCAAAGATCCCGGCCAGCAGGTAGAAAGTGCCGATCACCTTGTGCGGGTTGAACCGATCCATCGCCCAACCGACCCCCACCGCACTCAGCACCCCGCCAAACTGGAACAAGGCCCCGATAAAGGCGGCCTGCTCCATGCTCGCACCGCTGTCACGCATCAGCGTCGGCAGCCAGCTGGTCAGCAGGTAGACGATCACCAGACCCATGAAATAGGTCAGCCATAACAACAGGGTGCCGGCGCTGTAGGTGCCGGAAAAGATCACCGCCAGGACGTTGCGCGCCTTGACCGTCTTCTGCTCCGGAACGCTGAAGCTCGCCGCCCCGGCGACCTGCTCGGGAGCAATCGGCGCCAGTGCCTTGCGCACCTTGTCCGTGCCACGGTTGCGTACCACCAGGTAACGCGCCGACTCCGGCAGCCAGAGCAGCAGCACCACCGCCAGGATCAGCGGCAGCAACCCGCCGATCAGCAACAGACTGTGCCAGCCGAAGGCCGGGATCAGCTTGGCCGACACAAAACCACCGCCGGCCATGCCCAGGTTGAAGCCGCAGAACATGCTGGTCACCAGCAGCGACTTGTGGCGCTCCGGAGTGTATTCGGAGAGCAGCGTGGTGGCGTTCGGCATGCCGGCCCCCAGGCCGAGGCCGGTGAGGAAGCGCAGGACCAGCAACTGGTCGACGTTACTGCTGTAGGCCGAGGCCAGGCTGAAGGCACCGAACAACAGGACCGCCCCCACCAGCACCACCTTGCGCCCGAACCGGTCGGCCAGCGGGCCTGAACCGAGGGCGCCGAAGACCATGCCGATCAGGGCCGCGCTCATCACCGGGCCGAGGCTGGCGCGATCGATACCCCAGTCCTGGGACAGCGCCGGAGCGATAAAGCCCATGGCAGCGGTGTCCAGGCCATCGAGGAAGACGATCAGGAAACACAGGATCACCACCCGCCACTGATAGCGCGACAGCGGTTGATCGTTGATAAAGGACTGCACATCGAGGCAGTGACCGACAGCGGATTGAGGCTGGTTCATTATTTTTATTTCCACACAGACGCGCAGACGCACAGGTGCCGACCAAGGGGCGGCGGACGTTGGACAGAGCGAATAACGCTCAGGCGAGCCGTTTCAGCGTAAACGGCATGCGCGCGCGAGTGTTCTTGCGAAGAGTGTTCTTACGGAAAGTGTTCTTACGGAGAGGGTTCTTGCGAAGAGAGTTCTTGCCCAGAGGGCTATCGAAGGGAGTGCTCATGGCGGCTTGGCCTCGTCATTATTATCGGGCGGTCACCGGGTCGAGGCCTGCGGGCTCGTCGACTCAGGACGCTGCCGCGACATTAATGAGCGGCGTAAAACGGCGCAATTCGATAAACGCAACTCTGGGCGGTTATCGAACGGCTTTGCCGCGGCAGCCGGGACGTTCAGGCAAACAGCTGGGCGCTGAGGTCGCGGCTGGCGCCGAGCATGCTCGGCAGGAAACGCTGCTCCAGTTCACTGCGGCTGACGCGCCCGGCATGGGTACTGACGTTCAGTGCCGCGAGCACCTGGCCCGAGGCGTCATAGACCGGCACGGCGATGGAACGCAGGCCCTGTTCCAGCTCCTGGTCGACGATGCACCAGCCTTGCTGGCGTACCTGCTGCAGGCATTCGAGCAAGGCTTCGGGCGTATGCAGGGTGCGGCTGGTCTTGGCCTGCAGGTCGGCATGGTCGAGGTATTCCTGCAACGATGCATCGTCCAGCGCGGCCAGCAGGATCCGGCCCATGGAAGTGCAATAGGCCGGCAGCCGCCCGCCGACGGAAAGATCGACCGAGATCAATCGCTGGGTCGTCGCCGAACGGGCGATATAGAGGATGTCGTCGCCCTCGAGGGTGGCCATGTTGCAGGCCTCGTGGAGCTGCTCGCTCATGCGGTCCAGATAAGGCTGGGCCGACACCGCCAGCGGGGTCGAGGACAGGTAGGCGTGACCCAGGGTCAGGACCTTGGGCAGCAGCGAGTAGGTGCGTCCGTCGGTGGTGGCATAGCCAAGCTTGATCAGCGTGTGCAGGCAACGGCGCACGGCCGCCCGGGGAATTTCCGTGCGATGGCTGATCTGCGCGATGGTCAGGTGCCGCTTGCGCTCCTGGAACGCCTGCACCACCGCCAGGCCCCGGGCCAGCGAAGTCATGAAGTCCGGGTCACCGGTAAAGGCCTGGATCCGCTTGGCGGGCGAGGCAACGATAGGCGGCGCCACGGAGTTGAAGGCAGTGCGCAGTGGGTCGTTCATTCCAGGTCCTTGTTCACGCGGTCAGCGGCTATTACAGGCCGACATCAGCCCGATAGACAAGCCGGCCAGGCTCGACATTGGGCGATTATCGAACGCTGGCCCGATAATCGCAATTGACCCCCAGGGTCCGAAGCTTATAACGTTGCCCCGCCATCAGGTGGTTTTCCGGGATACTGGTCAGGTACCCACCGGAAAATCCACCGGCACGGCCTTACCCACGAAGTGAGGCCGTTTTCCCGACTTCCGGCAAACCGCCGATACATGAGGTTGCCGTCAATATAGAAGCGCTCTTCCCTTTTCAATTAACACTGCCCGCGCGGAACTTGCAGTGTTAATTTGCCGCCAAAAAACAGGCAGTATCCAGCCAAGTCCTCAAGTTGCAGTTCATAACTCCTACGCAACAAAACCCACACACAAAGTTGACGGGCCAGCCCCGCTTCGCGATAGTATTATTCAAACCGGCCGCTATACTCCCCATACGACATTCGAACCGTCTGGTTCTGTCGCGGTTCCGAGAGCCTGGCTCTCAAGCCCAGACCAATGTTCAACGTGGATGGCCGCGTTTTGTCGAACCGGGAAACGCTTGCCATGACGGCACTTTCCCTGTCGACGCCGCCCTGGTGCATGGCGCCGCTGTTTCGCCGACACGTCGTCCAGGGCCAACGACTATAAAACCGTTCCGATACGCCACCGGACTTCATGGAACTCCCGTATTACGTATCGCCGGAAAACCTTATCAACTCAAATTAGGTAACACTGTGACGAAAGACGAACTGCGCGCGGAACTTGAGCGCCAGGAGCAACGTTACAAGGATGTTTACGGCGGGGAAATTACCACCTACGCCGCGCAACCCGAACCAGAACGCAAACCCTGGCGCAAACGAGCCAGCCTCCTGGACCAGGCATTTACCCAGGAATTGCAAAAAATGGAAAAGGAACTCAAGGCCGAAGAGCCTTAGGCACGGCGGTCTCGAACCTTGTGAGGCTTGCCCCTGGCAGCCGGTCTCTCCTATCCGGATTCCCTCAGGCTTCTGGACGTCAACGGCTTGCGCTACCCGCGCCGAGCCCAGGCCCCCGAACATCCCATCGGGTTGAATGACGCCCGGCAGGCCCTCACACAGAAATTTCGCACATCCGTTTCGGCCTTTCATTCCCGCGCTGAAACCTTGTGTTCATTGGGCATTTCCAATGAAATCAGATGCTTGGCAAACGCCCGGAAAACCTGAGGTTTAACGGTTTCCTACATTTTTTTTCATTGAAGAATGTTACCGGTGAGCAGCTAGTGCATCGATTAGCAGGCTTTTCTGGCATAATCGCGCCCCCTTATGACCGGGTCAGAAAACCTTCATGATCGATTTATTCAGCGGACTGGATGCTTGGGTTCTTGTGAGCCTGTTGCTCGCCCTGGCCTTTGTCCTCAGCTTCGAGTTCATCAACGGCTTTCATGACACCGCTAACGCGGTGGCCACAGTGATCTACACCAAAGCCATGCCGCCGCATCTCGCGGTGTTCTTTTCCGGTGTATTCAACTTCTTCGGCGTATTGCTCGGCGGGGTCGGCGTCGCCTATGCCATCGTGCACCTGCTGCCGGTGGAGTTGCTGATCAACGTCAATACCGGCCATGGCCTCGCCATGGTGTTCTCGCTGCTGGCCGCGGCCATCACCTGGAACCTGGGTACCTGGTACTTCGGTATCCCGGCGTCGAGCTCCCACACCCTGATCGGTTCGATCCTCGGTGTCGGCCTGGCCAACGCATTGCTCAACGATATTCCGCTGGGTGACGGGGTCAACTGGCAGAAGGCGATCGATATCGGTGCCTCGCTGGTGTTCTCGCCGCTGGCCGGCATGCTGGTCGCCGGCCTGGTGCTGGTGGGCCTGAAGTGGTGGCGTCCGCTGTCGAAGATGCACAAGACTCCGGACCAGCGGCGCAAGATCGACGACAAGAAGCACCCGCCGTTCTGGAACCGCCTGGTCCTGGTGATTTCCGCCATGGCCGTCAGCTTCGTGCACGGCTCCAACGATGGCCAGAAAGGTATCGGCCTGATCATGCTCGTGCTGATCGGTATCGTCCCGGCGCAATTCGTCCTCGACCTGAGCACCACCACCTACCAGATCGAGCGGACCCGTGACGCGACCCTGCACCTGAGCCAGTTCTACCAGCGCAACAACGCGACCCTGAGCGAGTTCCTGGCCCTGGGCAAAAGCGTTCAGGACGACCTGCCGGGCAAGTTCCGCTGCAACCCGCAGCAGACCGAGCCGACCATCGCCGCCCTGCTGAACAACCTCAAGGGTGTGACCGACTACCATTCGCTGTCGCCGGAAAAGCGCATCGAAGTACGTCGCTACCTGCTCTGCCTGGATGACACCGCGAAGAAAGTCGGCAAGCTGCCGGGCCTGGATGCCCGCGAGAAGGCGGACCTGGAGAAACTGCGCAAGGACCTGACCACCACCACCGAATACGCACCGTTCTGGGTGATTCTGGCAGTGGCCCTGGCCCTCGGCCTGGGCACCATGGTTGGCTGGAAGCGGGTGGTACTGACCATCGGCGAGAAGATCGGCAAGCAGGGCATGACCTATGCCCAGGGCATGTCGGCACAGATCACCACCGCCTGCATGATCGGCCTGGCGAACATCTTTGCCCTGCCGGTCTCGACCACTCATGTGTTGTCGTCGGGTGTCGCGGGCACCATGCTGGCGAACAAGAGCGGCCTGCAGAGCAGCACGATCAAGACCATCCTGCTGGCCTGGGTACTGACCCTGCCAGCCACCGTGGCGCTGTCCGCCGGGTTGTTCTGGATCGCGTCGAAGATGCTCGGCAGCTGAGTCGTTTCCAGTGACACAGAAAAAGGTGTGATCTGCGGATCGCACCTTTTTTTTGCCCGGTCAAAAGGCAAACGACAGGCAAAAAAAAGGGCGACCGAAGTCGCCCAAAATGCCTTGCGTGCTCGCTCCCTGGAAAGACCTAGGTTTTTTTCCGCTTATGTGAGTCTTTCCAGATAAAAAAACCGAATCCTGCGAAGAACATCACCATGAGGCCCACTGTCAGCACTCCGGCGATTACCACGTTATCGAAAAACATGACTGGCCTCCTGCGCTTGCCCTGTTGCGATGGGGCTAAGTTACCCAAACGGGCACGGAGGAAAATTGACCGGGATCAATGCCGCCCGGAACCGGGCGCGGGGAAAGGACATTAACTGACGTGCATCAAGTTTCAGCGCCGATATCAGCGCTTTTTCGGCTTGTTCTTCGATTTTTTCCTGGCCTTGCCCAGGGGCATCGCCTGCTCGAACGCCTGGCGGACTTCATTCAGGCGCTTCTCGTTGAGGTCGTGGACACGTTTGGCCCGCTCGGTATTCAGGTCGATCAGCTTGTCGTCTTGGCTCATGATCACTACATCGCTATCCGTCGAATTCGGCCGAAGTCATCCACTTCGACCCGCGCAATGACTCAATAATGCGGGCAAGCGCCCGCGCTGACCAGTCGTGAAGCCGCCCGCTTGCCATTAAAGTGTGTCAGCAACGGCGATTTCCCCGCAGAATCGCCCCATCCGAATGGCTGCCAAGGATCGTTGACGTGACATTGCACAAGGACCTCCCACCGCTGATGGCCCTGCGCGCCTTTGAATCGGTGGCCCGTCACCTGAGCTTTATCAAGGCGGCCGAGGAACTGTCCGTCAGCCAGAGTGCGGTCAGCCATCAGATCCAGAAACTAGAGCAGTACCTCGACCAGCGCCTGTTCATCCGTCGCACCCGCGCCATCGACCTCAGCGAGGCCGGCCAGCGCTACTACCGGCAGATCCGCCCGGCGCTGGAGCAGATCGCCGAGGCCACGCGGCGACTGCGCTCCGCCACGCCGGGCCGGGTACTGCGAATCGGCCTGCTCGCCTCCTTCGCCACCCTCTGGCTCGCACCGCGCCTGGCTGACTTCATCGGCCGCCACCCGCATATCCAGGTGGAACTGGAGCCGTCCATCCAACTGGCCGATGTCGCCGGCGCCCAGGTTGACCTGGCGATTCGTTATGGCAAGGGCGGCTGGAGCAACGTCGATGCCCAGCGCCTGATGACCGAGCGCCTGACTCCGGTCTGCAGCCCGGCCTTCAAGGCCCGCTCGATCGAACGCGGCCCACTGCTGATGGCCCAGGCCCGACAACCCTTCGAGTGGATCGACTGGTCGCGGCACCAGCATATCGACTTGCAGCACTACCCCACGGTCATGCTCCATGACTACAACATCGTCGTCGAAGCCGCGGTAGCCGGCCAGGGCATCGCCATGGGTCGCCAACGCCTGATCGGGCGCAGGCTCAGGGACGGTTCGCTGGTTCCGGCCTTCGACACGCCGACCTTTGAAAGCGAGATCGGCTACTGGTTGATCAAGCCCAATGCCGCCCTTTCCCCGGACGCCGAGTGCTTCTGCGCCTGGCTGACGGAACAATGCACCCGGGCGGACACATGAGCCAATCAGATACGTCCGATTGAATCTATCCGTTTGTCGCCCCATGGCGCGCCGAGCATGCTGGCATCTTCTTCCAGGAGGTTTCAGCATGAACGATTCCCTGTTCGACCGTGTCAGCCAACTGGGCCTGAGCCTGCCGGTGCCCAGCCAGCCCATCGCCAACTACGTGAACCACGTGATCAGCAACAACCAGCTGTTCATCTCCGGGCAGATTCCGTTGCAGGAAGGCAAACCCGCCTATATCGGCCGACTCGGCGATACCCTCGGCGAGGAAGAAGGCGCCAGGGCCGCGGAACTGGCGGCCCTTGGCCTGCTGGCGCAATTGGGCCAGGCCATCGATGACGATCTGTCGAAACTGGTGCGCATCGTCCGTCTCGGCGTATTCGTGGCCGCCGCCCCCGACTTCCAGCGCCAGGGCGCGGTCGCCAATGGTGCCTCCAACCTGCTGGTCAATGCATTGGGGGAAAAAGGCCGCCACGCCCGCACGGCCGTCGGCGTCGCCAGCCTGCCCAGCGGCGTGGCCGTGGAGATCGATGCGATTTTCGAGCTGCGGCCATGAACAACGACACCTCAACCGAGCTGTCCGACGCAGAAATCGCCCGTCTGCGCGCCGCCACACCGGGCTGCGCGCGGGTGATCCATTTCAACCACGCAGGGGCGTCGCTGCCGAGCCAGGCCACGCTGGACGCCATGACCGGGCAGTTGCAGCTCGAAGCGAGTCTCGGCCCGATGGAGGCCGGCGTCCATGGCGCGCGCCTGGAAGAGCAGGCCCGACAGGCTGCGGCGCAACTGCTCAACGCCGACACCGACAGCATCGCGTTCGCCAGCAGTGGTTCCGCGGCCTGGAGCATGGCCTTCGCAGCGCTGGGGCCCTGGCGCGCCGGCGAACGGATTCTCGTCGGACGCCATGAATGGGCCGGCAACCTGGCCTGCATGGCCGAGGCAGTCAAGGCCGGAGCCAGTCTTGAAGTGATCCCCTGCGACGAAACCGGAGCGGTGTCGGTGTCGTCCCTGGAACAACTGATCGACGCCCGCGTACGCCTGATCGCCCTGACCTGGCTGCCGGCCAACGGCGGCCTGATCAACCCGGCCGCCGCCATCGGCGAGGTGGCACGGCGTCATGGCATTGCCTATTTCATCGATGCCGGCCAGGCCCTCGGACAGTTGCCCTGCGACGTCCAGGCATTGGGCTGCGACGTGCTCAAGGGCGCCGCGCGCAAATTCCTCCGTGGCCCGCGCGGCACGGCGCTGATGTATGTGCGTCGGGGTTTTCTCGAACAATTGGCGCCGCGCCAGCTCGACGTGCTGTCGGCGCCCTGGGACGGCAAGGCCTTCACCCTGCGCGACGATGCCCGGCGCTTCGAGACCAGCGAACGCTCGCTGGTGCTGATGGCCGGCCTGGCCAACGCCTTGAAAGAAGTGAATCAGCTCGGCATCGAACGCATCCGTCGCCGGATCCAGGCATCCAGCGACCGGCTGCGCCACGATCTGCGCGCAATTCCGGGCCTTGAGCTGCATGACCTCGGCCTGTCCGGGCAGCAGTCCGGGCTGATTGCCTTTACCTTGAAGGGTTGGGATGTGTTTGCCCTGAAGGAGAAACTGGCCGAACGGGCGATCAACCTGGGCGCCAACGGCACGGCCTATACGCCTCTGGACATGCAGGCCCGCGATCTGCCGGCCATTGCCCGGATTGCCGTGAGTCATCTCACCACCCGGGAGGAAATCGACCTGCTGTTGCAGGCCCTGGGTCAGTTGGCCAGTGAAGGGCCTCAGACCTCGACGTCGACCAGCAGGCCCTGACGCGGCTGTTCATCCATCAGCGCCACCACCGGCACGGTGTTGTCGGCGTTCAACTCGTCGCCCGGCACCGCCAGGTGGCGTTCGGGATCATCGTCGGCCTCGCGCCGACGCTGCTGCTGTTCCTGCTGGCGCCGCTGTTCTTCACGCAGCAGCCACGCGGCCTCTTCGGGGTCGCGTTTCTGCAGGTCGATGGTACTTTCGTTGGAGCTTTCCTGAACCGGCACCACGGGCGGGATATCCGGTCGTGGCCGGATCGGGTCCTGCTGGGAGGTCACCGGCAGGACGCTCAGGGGTAGCAGCGGTGGCAGCATGATTTTTCTCTCCTGTCGGCAGGCTGTCGGCTGTGGGATCCGCGACTTGAGCCGCCAGTCGCGAAAGTGTGACCCGGTTATCGCTCAAGGGTGCAATACGTCCCGACGAACGTCATCGTGGGCTACCGTTAGTCTTGTTCCGTATGGTTTCTCGACAGGAGTCCCGTCCTTTCAATCAAGAGAGCAAGAGCCTTTGGCCTGAAAGCGCCGATTCCGTTAAGATAGTCGGCTTTTTCAAGGCGGGAGTCAGGCAGCATGGCGCAGCAGTATCAACCGGGGCAACGCTGGATCAGTGACAGCGAAGCCGAGCTGGGTTTGGGCACCGTTCTGGCACAGGACGGCCGCTTGTTGACCGTGCTCTATCCGGCCACTGGCGACACTCGCCAGTACGCGCTAAGGAATGCGCCTCTCACCCGTGTGCGTTTCTCGCCCGGGGACACCATTACCCACTTCGAAGGCTGGAAGATGACCGTGCGCGAAGTCGACGATGTCGACGGACTGCTGGTCTACCATGGCCTCAACGCGCAGAACGAAGTCGTCACGCTGCCGGAAACCCAGCTGTCGAACTTCATCCAGTTCCGCCTGGCCAGCGACCGCCTGTTCGCCGGGCAGATCGACCCGCTGGCCTGGTTCTCCCTGCGCTACCACACCCTGGAACACACCAGCCGCCAGTTGCAGTCCTCGCTCTGGGGCCTGGGCGGTGTCCGCGCGCAACCCATCGCGCACCAGTTGCACATCGCCCGTGAAGTCGCCGACCGTATCGCGCCACGGGTCCTGCTGGCGGACGAAGTGGGCCTGGGCAAGACCATCGAGGCCGGCCTGGTGATCCATCGCCAACTGCTGTCCGGGCGCGCCAGCCGCGTCCTGATCCTGGTGCCGGAAAACCTCCAGCACCAGTGGCTGGTGGAAATGCGCCGGCGCTTCAACCTGCAGGTCGCGCTGTTCGATGCCGAACGCTTTATCGAAAGCGATGCCAGCAACCCGTTCGAAGACACCCAGCTGGCCCTGGTGGCCCTGGAATGGCTGGTCGAGGACGAGAAGGCCCAGGATGCGCTGTTCGCCGCCGGCTGGGATCTGCTGGTGGTCGACGAGGCGCACCACCTGGTCTGGCATGAAGATCAGGTCAGCCCGGAATACGCCTTGGTCGAGCAACTGGCCGAGACCATTCCCGGCGTCCTGCTGCTGACCGCCACCCCGGAACAACTGGGCCAGGACAGCCACTTCGCCCGTCTGCGCCTGCTCGACCCGAACCGCTTCCACGACCTGGCAGCCTTCCGCGCCGAAAGCGAAAACTATCGCCCGGTGGCCGAAGCAGTGCAGGAACTGCTGGACCAGGGCCGTCTCTCCCCGGCGGCGCACAAGACCATCCAGGGTTTCCTCGGCGACGAAGGCGAAGCCCTGCTCACCGCAGTCAACGACGGCGATACCGAAGCCAGCGCCCGCCTGGTCCGCGAACTGCTGGATCGCCATGGCACCGGCCGCGTGCTGTTCCGCAACACCCGCGCCGCGGTGCAGGGTTTCCCGGAGCGCAAGCTGCACGCCTACCCGCTGCCGAACCCGGACGAATACCTGGAACTGCCGCTGGGCGAACACGCCGAGCTGTACCCGGAAGTCAGCTTCCAGTCCCAGCCGGACGCCAGCGAGGAAGAACGCTGGTGGCGCTTCGACCCGCGCGTCGAGTGGCTGATCGACCAGCTGAAAATGCTCAAGCGCACCAAGGTGCTGGTGATCTGCGCCCACGCGGAAACCGCCATGGACCTGGAAGACGCCCTGCGCGTGCGTTCCGGCATTCCGGCGACGGTGTTCCACGAGGGCATGAACATCCTCGAGCGGGACCGTGCCGCGGCCTACTTCGCCGACGAGGAATTCGGCGCCCAGGTACTGATCTGCTCGGAAATCGGCAGTGAAGGCCGCAACTTCCAGTTCTCCCATCACCTGGTGCTGTTCGACCTGCCGTCGCACCCGGACCTGCTGGAACAGCGGATCGGTCGTCTCGACCGGATCGGCCAGAAACACGTGATCGAGTTGCACGTGCCGTACCTGGAGACCAGTCCGCAAGAGCGCCTGTTCCAGTGGTACCACGAAGCGCTGAACGCCTTCCTCAACACCTGCCCGACCGGCAACGCCCTGCAGCACCAGTTCGGCCCGCGCCTGCTGCCGCTGCTCGAAGGTGGCGACGATGGCGAGTGGCAAGCACTGGTGGACGAAGCCCGCACCGAGCGCGAGCGCCTGGAGGCCGAGCTGCATACCGGTCGCGACCGCCTGCTGGAACTCAACTCCGGCGGCGCCGGCGAAGGCGATGCGCTGGTCGAGGCGATCCATGAGCAGGACGATCAGTTCGCCCTGCCGATCTATATGGAAACCCTGTTCGACGCCTTTGGCATCGACAGCGAAGACCACTCGGAAAACGCCCTGATCCTCAAACCGAGCGAGAAGATGCTCGACGCCAGCTTCCCGCTGGGCGACGACGAAGGCGTGACCATCACCTACGACCGCAACCAGGCGCTGTCACGCGAGGACATGCAGTTCATCACCTGGGAGCACCCGATGGTGCAGGGCGGCATGGACCTGGTGCTGTCCGGTTCGATGGGCAACACCGCCGTGGCGCTGATCAAGAACAAGGCGCTGAAACCCGGCACCGTGTTGCTGGAACTGCTGTACGTCAGCGAAGTGGTCGCCCCGCGCTCGCTGCAACTGGGCCGCTACCTGCCGCCAGCCGCCCTGCGCTGCCTGCTGGACGCCAACGGCAACGACCTGTCGACCCGTGTCTCCTTCGAAACCCTGAACGACCAGCTGGAAAGCGTGCCACGGGCCAGCGCCAACAAGTTCATCCAGGCCCAGCGCGACAGCCTGACGCCGAAGATCAACGCCGGCGAAGCGAAGATCGCGCCACGCCACGCCGAGCGCGTGGCCGAAGCGCAACGGCGCCTGGCGGCGGATACCGATGAAGAACTGGCGCGCCTGACCGCGTTGCAGGCGGTCAACCCGACCGTGCGCGACAGCGAGCTGGTGGCGCTGCGTCAGCAACGGGAACAGGGCCTGGCGATGCTTGAAAAAGCCGCGCTGCGCCTGGAAGCGATCCGGGTGCTGGTGGCTGGCTGATCCACCGGGGCGCTCTCGCCAGCGCCTGCCCGCTCCTCCAGACCTGGTCTCCAATCTGTAGGAGCCGGCTTGCCGGCGATGAGGCCATCATGGGCAACGCAAGCCTTGAGGTCCCCAATCGCCGGCAAGCCGGTCCCTGCAAGGTTCAGAGTCAAACCGCCACAGGCGCCGTGCCCGGCTCATCCGCCGCCATTCCCTCGCGCATGCGCTGCGCATCCTTGCTGAAACACCGGGCTGCCTGGAACAGGAACAGCAGGGTCAGCAACAACGCCCCCGGTATCAGGTACATCGCGTCATGCAGGCCCACGGCTTTGAACGCCTCGGTCATCTGCTGCGCCCCCGCCGCCAGCATCGCCGCATGGGCGAAATGATCGGACAACAACCCGACCACCACCGGCCCCAGGCCACCACCGAGCAGATACAACCCCGCGAAATACACGGCCATCGCCGTCGCCCGCAGCCGCGGCTCGACCACGTCCTGGATCGCGGTATAGACGCAGGTATAGAAGTTATAGGCAAACAGCCAACCGACGCTGAATACCGCCACGAACACCCCGATCTCGATCCGCCCGGCATGCAGCGCCCAGGCGGTGGTCAAGGTCGAGACCACCAGGCTGCCGGCCGCGAACAGCAGGCGACCGTTGGCGACACGCTGGTGGATCTTGTCCGCCACCCAACCGCCCAGGGTCAGCCCGAACAGCCCGGTCACACCGACGATCAGACCGGTGGCCACCGCCGCCTCCTGCAACGGCATCAGGAAGTAACGTTGCAGCATCGGCACCAGGAACGAGTTGCAGGCATAGGTGGCGAAGTTGAAGGTCAACCCGGCCAGGACCAGCCAGAGAAAGGTCGGGATCGCCATCAGGCGCCGCACCGGACGCTCGATCCGTTCCTGGGAGACCTTCACGGTTTCCGCCGCGCCGCGTTTCGGTTCCTTGATGAAGAACATGAACACGGCCAGGAGCAGCCCCGGCACCGCCGCGATAAAGAATGGCGCCCGCCAGCTGTCGAAGGCCTTGACCATCGCTCCGATGGTGAAGAAGGCCAGCAGCAGCCCCAGTGGCAGGCCGAGCATGAAGATCCCCATCGCCCTGGCGCGTCGATGCGCCGGGAACAGGTCGCCGATCAGCGAGTTGGCCGCCGGCGCATAGCTGGCTTCACCGATACCGACGCCCATGCGCACCAGCAGGAAAGTCCAGAAGCTGCCCACCAGGCCATTGACTGCCGTCAGCCCGCTCCACACCGCCAGGCCCCAGCCCATCAGCTTGCTGCGCGACCCGTTGTCGGCCATGCGCCCCAGGGGCAGGCCGGCGATGGCATAGACGATGGTGAAGGCGGTACCGATGATGCCGATCTGGAAATCGCTCAGGTGCCATTCCATGCGGATCGGCTCGATGATGATCGCCGGAATGGTCCGATCGAAGAAATTGAACAGGTTGGCGAGGAACAGCAGGAACAGAATGCGCCAGGCATTCGCCGCTTGGGTCGAGTTCTGCATGGGTCCGTCTCTTTATTGTTATAAGGGCTTCAATGCCAGGCCCGGAGCCCTCAATCTAGTCAGCGCGACCGGGTCTGTCTGCCACCATTCGCGGCGCTGATACCGGGCAATGGAGGCCCTGCCCCGGGCGCTGAAAAATACTTGTAATCCCCCCTTACAAAGCCGTGGCCGAAGCCTAGAATGGCGATGGATTCCCCCCTTCCCTCCTTCCTCCGTTGACCTCCCATGCCTGATGCTAATCCGTGTCTGAATTGCGGTGCCTGCTGTGCCTATTTTCGCGTGTCGTTCTACTGGGGTGAGTGTGTCTCGGGCGGCGGGCTGGTGCCCGACGAACTGGTCACCCAGATCAGCCCGAGCCGCGTCGCCATGCTCGGCACCGAAGCGCGCAACCCGCGCTGCACGGCACTCAGGGGCGAAGTCGGAGAAGAGGTCAGTTGCTCGATCTATCACGAGCGCTCCAGCCCCTGCCGTGAGTTCGAAGCCGCCTGGGTCGACAACGAGCCCAACGAGCGCTGCGATGCCGCCCGGGCCGCCTTCGGCCTGGCCCCGCTGGAGCCGGAACAGAAAGCCGCCTTAGTACCAATCGCTATCTAGGCCATTCCCAAATCATTGGGAGCACTCTGCCATTAGCGCTTGCAGCCATGAGTGACACTCTATACTCCAATGCGTTGGCCGATGCTTGAGGCGTCGGCTGTCCAATGCGTCGGTACAGGGCATGCTATGGAATGGCAGGGTTTGCATTTTGTTAACGGACTTCCCGATAGTGGGCACCTGCTCCTCAATTGCAGCCACAATCCATTGCTGGTCATGCTGGCCTACCTGGTCGCCTGTGCAGCCAGCTTTGCCACGCTGGACATGGCCGAGCGCGTCGGTCATGTAGAGAAACCGGCACAACAGCGGCTCTGGCGCTGGATCGGCACCTGCTGCCTGGCAGGCGGCATCTGGACCATGCACTTCATCAGCATGCTGGCGTTCCAGGCGCCCATCGAAGTGCGCTACGACCTGCCCACCACCCTCGCCTCGCTGTTGATTGCCCTGTTCGCGTCATTCCTCGCCATGCACACCCTCGGCCGCGCCGAACTGCGTGCCTCGCAGACACTGCGGGCGGCCGTGTTCATGGGACTGGGCATCGCCGCCATGCATTACGTCGGCATGTCGGCCATGCGCTCGAGCGCGGTGCAGTATTACCAGCCGGCCCTGGTCGGCCTGTCGGTGGCGATCGCCATCGGTGCCAGCCTCGCGGCGCTGCTGCTGGCCCGGCATTTCACCAACGGCAGCGGCATGTGGCATCAACTGCTCAAGTACACCGCCAGCCTGGTCATGGGCGCCGGTATCGTCAGCATGCATTTCACCGGCATGTGGTCATTGCACCTGATGCTGCCCGCAGGCAGCGCCCCGCCCGCCGCCGTGGAGAACAACCACCTGCAACTGGGCATGACCATCGCCGTGATCGCCTTGCTGATCATCGGCAGCAGCATCAGCGCGGCCCTGGCGGACAAGAAACTGCAGAACAAGGAGCACGACCTGCGCCGGGTCAATGCCCTGCTCAGCCAACTGGACCAGGCCCGCATGTCGCTGGCCCAGGTGGCCCACTACGACGCCCTGACCAACCTGATCAACCGTCGCGGTTTCAACCAGATCTTCGCCGAGAAGCTGATCGAGCGCAGCAGCAACGGCGGCATGCTGGCGGTGATGTTCCTCGATATCGACCATTTCAAGCGCATCAACGACAGCCTCGGCCATGATGCCGGCGACGAACTGCTCAAGGTCATCGCCGGGCATATCAAGGCCGCCACCCGCAGCCATGACGACGTGGTCGCCCGCTTTGGCGGCGACGAATTCTGCATCCTGATCAGCCTGCACAACCGCGACGAAGCGCGGCACATGGCCCAGCGCATCATGCAGAAGATGAAAGAGCCCATCGAACTGGCCGGACGGCGCATGGTGATGACCACCAGCATCGGCATCAGCGTCTTCCCCGAAGACGGCAAGTCCTGCGAAGAACTGCTGAAGAACGCCGACCTGGCGCTGTACCAGTCCAAGGGTGCGGGGCGCAACAGCCTGCACTTCTTCAGTTCCAACCTGAAAACCCGCGCCACCCTGGAGTTGCAACTGGAGGAGGAACTGCGCCACGCCCTGCGCGAAGGCAACGAACTGCAGCTGTTCTACCAACCCATTTATGAAGTGAAGACCGGCCAGGTCGCCAAGCTCGAAGCCCTGGTACGCTGGCAACACCCCCAGCACGGCCTGCTGTCGCCGGATCGCTTCATCGGGATCGCCGAAGCCAACGGCTTGATCGCCGAGCTGGATAACTGGGTATTGCGCAAGGCCTGTCAGGACCTGGCCAGACTCTCCGAGCAGGGTTGCGGCGAACTGAAAATTGCCGTGAACTGCTCGGCGCTGAACCTGGCCCGCGAAGAACTTGCCGATGAGATCGAAAGCGCGCTGCGGGCCGCCGGCGTTCCACCTGATCGACTGGAACTGGAAGTCACCGAAAACGCCCTGATGGGCAATATCGCCAACACCCTGCAACTGCTGCGACAGATCCGCACCCTCGGCGTGTCGTTGTCCATCGACGACTTCGGCACCGGCTACTCGTCCCTGGCCTACCTCAAGCGCCTGCCACTCAATACCCTGAAGATCGACCGTTCATTCATCCTCGACATTCCCAAGTCGACCCAGGACATGGAGATCGTCCAGGCAATCATCGTCATGGCTCACACCCTGCACCTGCAGGTGGTCACCGAGGGCGTCGAGACGCCCCAGCAATACGACTTCCTGGCCCAGTACAACTGCGACTACGTCCAGGGCTACCTGCTCAGCCGGCCGGTGCGTCTGGAAGACCTGCAACCGGTCCTCAAGCAGCTCAACCAGCGCCGCCAGCACACCCCGGCGCCGCTCACTCCGGTGACAACGGCCCGCGACACCGATGTGCCGACGTCACGGGACCTTTTTGCCGACCCTCCCGGCGCCCATGCCGGCGTATCAAGCGTGCGACCTATTCGTTGAGTAGCGCTCGTTGACCAGCGTTCATTGATCGGCACTCGTTGAACGGTAGTGCCCGGTCGATATCCGCTCACCGGCGTGCGCGGTCAGGCAGGCCGTGACCGGCTGCGTCAGGGGAAGGTAGTACAAAATTCACAAAAAGTTCCCCGTCAATTAAAGAACGCCAATTATTGGCCGATTCAACGGTATTCAAGCAAGGATCGCCCCTAGGTGAGCCTAGGGTAAAACCCTATCGCTCAAGCCAATATCGCGCGGTAAAGTCGCGATCTCTCACTCCGTGATGGCGCGTTGATATCTCCTCGACCGCCTAACCAGACCAGGTATATGGCGCACAATGACCTCTAAAAACAACCCGGCGAACCCAGTATCCGATCTGATGTTGCCAACCGTCGCGGAAAAACCCTACAAGGCCTATTCCCCACCGCGTCCACTGGCGACGCAGCAGTACCTTTATTTCACTGAAACCAATACGGATCGTATTCTCGATAACCTCGACGGCCTGCGCGACATGGTCTTCCCGCGCTCGCCCCATCCGGAAGGTGAAAACGAAGCGCGCCGCGAGCAGGAATTCCCTTCGGTCTGCCTGATCGGCCTGGGCCGCTGCGGTTCGAACATTGCGCTGGACGTCGCCGAACTGGTGTACAACGCGCGCAAGTTCTACCTCAACGAGTTCAATAACGACGACAAATCCACCGACAAGGGCTATCGCCCCGCGCAGTGGATCCGCAACAACCTGCGCCTGGTGCAGAACAAGTCAGCCAAGCCGGTGTTCCTGGTGGAACCGCTGGTGATGCTCGGCGACCTGGACAAGGACATCGCCGGACGCATCCGCTTCTCCCGCAAGGGCGAGAAAAGCGGTTTTATCCGCGACTACAGCAAAATGAAGATCATGGACCTTTCGGAAGTCCATGCCGGCGGTGCCGGTAACGCGCCGATCCTCGGCCAGTACCTGGCCAAGATCATCCTGAACAAGGACACCCAGCGTTTTTCCAGCCCCGACTGGAAGATGATCCACTCGTACCTGATCGACTCCTGCGGCATCAAGGCCAACCAGTCGCGCCTGTACTTCTCGATCTTCAGTGCCGGCGGCGGTACCGGTTCGGGCATGGCCTCGGAGTTCGGCCTGGCCCAGCAGTATTCGTACATGAACAAGACGTTCGATACCAAGCCGATGGACGAGCACGACAGCAAGAGCGGCCACTCCTTCGTCTTCGAGCCGATCTTCACCAGCGGCATCTGCGTGCTGCCGAACATCTCCGACCATCGCAGCGAAATGTCCGAGGCCCTGCATATCAACGCCGGTCGCCTGCTCTGCAAGTACCTGTCCGAAGAATGGGACTTCTCGTACAACTTCGACAATGAAGACAGCAGCGAAGCCAGCGTCATGGGCCGTATCCGCCCGTGGAACGCGATGATGCTGATCTCCAACGACATCATGCGTTACGCCGAAGAGAACGATGATGGCAATATCCAGAACATTGATGTCAATGCCATGGAGAAGCACGCCAACCAGTACATCTCCCAGCAGATCTTCAATATCCTCACGGCCCAGGCCGTGACCACCGACTACGACCAGAACTATTTCCGGCGTGCCGGCATCGACATCGGCGAGACCATCCGCCTGGATGCCAACGACCTGTTCATGAGCCTGGCCGGTCCGGTGGCGATTGCCTACGCCGAGTCCGTGGTACCGGAACAGCCGGCGCCCACCAGCGATAAATTCAAAGTGTTCGAGAAAGAACCGCAGCGTCTGAACATCGACGACCTGTTCTTCCGCTCCATCGACCTGCCGCACTTCAACAAGGTCACCCAGGCGATCGAAGGCATCAGCCTGCTGCCGATCGAGTCCAAGCGCTACCGTGCGGCCCTGGAACAGTACAAGGCCTCGGGTTATGACGCGGCGGCCCTGCATGACCTGCACTTCTTCAAGAACTGCTCGTCGGTGGTGTCGATCGTTTCGCTGCCCAAGGACTACAAACTGTCCTACATGGACCTGAACCGGCTCAAGACCCATCTCAACAGCCTGTTCCCCAACACCACGCTCAAGCGCTACGCGCTGGTGATCGGTGCCTCGGCCAACCTGTCGCTGACCACCCTGATCGCCAAGAGCCCGTGCCTGTCGGATGACTTCCTGACCCTGATCGTGGCCTTCATCAAGCGCTGCTTCGCCCGCAACCCGTACCGTTTCGACGATACGCTGGACAACTCGATGCTGGACTTCATCACCCGCGACGAGTTCGACGAAGGGCATATCGACGAGTTGCTCAACGAGTTCGAGAACCCGGCGAAGATCCTCGATACCAACTGGTATGCGATCAAGCCGATGTACGAGAAGAAGTATCGCGAGCTGATCAACGACAAGGACAAGTTCGTCTCGATCAACGATATCCGCCTGTCCCGCGATTGCGTGAAAAAGGCCATCAAGTACCTGCGCGAGATCTACCGCCATCGCATCGGCAAGACCCGGGTCATTTCGCTGAACAACCACACGGGTAAAACCGAGTACTAGCCAGGAGCCTGTGGATTTTCTCCACGGGCAAACTGCCATTACTGTTCGGCGCGGTTACTGGCCTACACACTCGTAGGCCATAAACGCACAAGGCATATGCACTATTACAGTGCGATAAATTATTTTTCTGCCCTTTCCTGGATCATCACCCAGGGCGACACCACCACCGCCCACAGGTCCGGGTCACGCTCGAAAAGATCCTGCGCCCGCGTTTCAGACACCTTGGCAAGCTCCCCGGCAGCCAGCCAGCCCGCCACTTTGTCGGCCTGGTTCTCGGCCATGGCCTCGGCCGCCGCGATCAAATCCAGCGACGGTTCGACCCACAATAGGGCACCCCGGGCAAAGAACGGTTGCAGCTCTTCCCAGCGAATAGATGCAGTTTCTCCAAGCAGCTTGGCATAGAGGGTGCTAGGTTCTTGAATCATGGGTTTCTACCTGAGAAAAAATCGGCGCAATCATAACGTCGCGACTCAGGCAGAAAAACCCGGATGCAAATGGTTGGGGTGAAAGAGGAACCAGGGAGCCAGGGATTGCCGTGAAGGTCAGCAACATCCAGATAACAATCTGCATGGCAATCCGCCGCTATTCTGTCTTTTTCTTTCATTTAAGCGACATCCTCCGATTTTGCCCTTGGCTGCCCGCTATTCAAGCGATTGACGGGCGCTCTAAACTGTATCGGTACAGTTGCCGGGGAAAATCGGGGTTCTCAAACCCGGTTCTGCTGCCTTGGCGTCAGGACTATAAAAATTACAACAGCAAGAGTGGAGCACTAATGACTAAGCAGATTTCCAAACTGTTCGCCGCTATGGTTCTGGCCGGTATCGCCAGCCATTCTTTCGCTGCAGACACCATCAAGATCGGCATCGCCGGCCCGAAGACCGGCCCGGTGACCCAGTACGGTGACATGCAGTTCACGGGCGCGAAACAGGCCATCAAGGACATCAACGCCAAGGGCGGCGTGGATGGCAAAAAACTCGAAGCCGTTGAATACGACGATGCCTGCGATCCGAAACAAGCCGTGGCCGTAGCCAACAAAGTGGTCAACGACGGCGTCAAGTTCGTGGTCGGTCACCTCTGCTCCAGCTCCACCCAGCCGGCTTCGGACATCTACGAAGACGAAGGCGTGATCATGATCACCCCGGCCGCCACCAGCCCGGACATCACCAATCGCGGCTACAAGCTGGTCTTCCGTACCATCGGCCTGGACAGCGCCCAGGGCCCTGCCGCCGGTAACTACATCGCCGACCACGTCAAGCCGAAAGTGGTTGCCGTGCTGCACGACAAGCAGCAATACGGTGAAGGCATCGCCACCGCGGTCAAGCAGACCCTCGAGAAGAAAGGCGTGAAAGTTGCGGTCTTCGAAGGCCTGAACGCCGGCGACAAGGACTTCTCCTCGATCATCCAGAAACTCAAGCAAGCCAACGTCGACTTCGTCTACTACGGCGGCTACCACCCTGAGCTGGGCCTGATCCTGCGCCAGTCCAAGGAAAAGGGCCTGAACGCCAAGTTCATGGGTCCGGAAGGCGTCGGCAACGACTCCATCTCGCAGATCGCCCAGGACGCTTCCGAAGGCCTGCTGGTGACCCTGCCGAAATCCTTCGATGCGGATCCGCAGAACAAGGCCATCGCTGACGCCATCAAGGCCGACGGCAAGGACCCGAGCGGTCCGTTCGTGTTCCCGGCCTACTCCGCTGTCGAGCTGATCGCCGGTGGCATCACCGCGGCCAAGAGCGAAGACACCGCCAAGGTGGCAGCCGCCATCCACGCCGGTACCTTCAAGACCCCGACCGGCGACCTGAGCTTCGACGCCAAGGGCGACCTGAAGGACTTCAAGTTCGTGGTCTACCAGTGGCACTTCGGCAAACCGAAAACCGAAGTTTCCCCTCAGTAAGTCAGGCCTGACAGGTCAAGAAGCCCACTGTGCGAACAGTGGGCTTTATTTTACGAGGTTTATGGGCCCGACACCCGCGATCCGGGAGCTGGCTCACCTGAAAATCTTAAAACCGTCACCAGCGGTTCGCTGGCAAACGCTCGTGCCAACGTGGCCACAGACCACGGCACCGGGCCGGAACATGACTCCACCAGTGAAATGCGTATCGGGTTTTTAGGAGCGCTGTAATGCCTGAGATCTATCACTTCTTCCAACAGCTGGTTAATGGCCTGACCATTGGCAGCACCTATGCCTTGATAGCCATTGGCTACACAATGGTTTACGGCATTATTGGAATGATCAACTTCGCCCATGGCGAGGTGTACATGATTGGTTCCTACGTGGCCTTCATCGTCCTTGCCGGGCTGGCCATGCTGGGCATCCACTCACTGCCGCTGTTGATGACCGCCGCGTTCATCGCGACGATCGTCGTGACCAGTGCCTATGGCTACAGTATCGAGCGCGTTGCCTACCGCCCCCTGCGTGGCAGCAACCGTCTTATCCCGCTGATTTCCGCCATCGGCATGTCGATTTTCCTGCAGAACACCGTATTGCTGTCCCAGGACTCCAAGGACAAGTCCATCCCCAACCTGATCCCGGGGAGTTTCTCCTTTGGTCCGGGCGGCGCAGAGGAAGTGCTGATTTCCTACATGCAGGTCCTGGTATTCGTCGTGACCCTGGTGGCCATGACCGGACTGACCCTGTTCATCTCCCGTTCACGCCTGGGCCGCGCCTGCCGCGCCTGCGCCGAAGACATCAAGATGGCCAACCTGCTGGGCATCAATACCAACAACATCATCGCCCTGACCTTCGTCATCGGCGCCGCCCTCGCGGCAGTCGCCGCCGTGCTGCTGAGCATGCAATACGGCGTGATCAACCCCAACGCTGGCTTCCTGGTGGGCCTCAAGGCCTTCACCGCGGCAGTCCTGGGCGGCATCGGCAGCATTCCGGGCGCCATGCTCGGCGGGCTGGTGCTGGGGGTGGCCGAGGCCTTTGGCGCCGACGTGTTCGGCGACCAGTACAAGGACGTGGTGGCGTTCGGTCTTTTGGTTCTGGTGCTGTTGTTCCGGCCGACCGGCATTCTGGGCCGTCCGGAGGTTGAGAAAGTATGAACAGATATCTCAAATCGGCGTTCTTCAGCGCCTTGCTGGTATGGGCCGTGGCCTTTCCGGTACTCGGCCTCAAGCTGAGCATCGTCGGGATCAATCTCGAAGTGCATGGCACCGGTCCCGTGACCTTGACCATCATCGCCCTCTGCTCGGTGCTGATGTTCCTGCGCGTGCTGTTCAGCGAACAGTTCAGTGCAATGTTCAAGTCGTCCCGGGGCCCGCTGGTCTCGCCCAAGGTCGGCCAGTTCCTGACCCTGCCGCGTACCCAGCGCTGGATCATCATCGGCCTGATCGTGGCCGCCCTGATCTGGCCGTTCTTCGGCTCGCGCGGCGCGGTCGACATCGCCACCCTGATCCTGATCTACGTGCTGCTGGGCCTGGGCCTGAACATCGTGGTCGGCCTGGCCGGCCTGCTCGACCTGGGTTACGTGGGTTTCTACGCCGTTGGCGCCTACAGCTACGCGCTGCTGTCGCACTACTTCGGCTGGAGCTTCTGGATCTGCCTGCCGATCGCCGGCCTGATGTCCGCCACCTTCGGCTTCCTGCTGGGTTTCCCGGTGCTGCGCCTGCGTGGCGACTACCTGGCCATCGTGACCCTGGGCTTCGGCGAAATCATCCGGCTGTTCCTGCGTAACCTCACCGACCTCACCGGCGGTCCCAACGGCATCAGCAACATTCCCAAGCCGACCTTCTTCGGCCTGTCGTTCGACCGCACCGCCGCCGAAGGCATGCGGACTTTCCACGAGTTCTTCGGGATGGACTACAACCCGGTGAGCAAGGTGGTGTTCCTGTACCTGGTGGCCCTGGTGCTGGCCTTGCTCGCGCTGTTCGTGATCAACCGCCTGCTGCGCATGCCGATCGGCCGTGCCTGGGAAGCGTTGCGTGAAGACGAGATCGCCTGCCGGGCCCTGGGCCTGAATCCGACCGTGATCAAGCTGTCGGCCTTCACCCTCGGCGCCGCGTTCGCCGGTTTCGCCGGCAGCTTCTTCGCCGCGCGCCAGGGGCTGGTGACGCCGGAGTCCTTCACCTTCATCGAGTCGGCGATCATCCTCGCCATCGTCGTGCTCGGTGGCATGGGCTCGCAACTGGGCGTGATCCTGGCGGCCATCGTGATGATCCTGCTGCCGGAAATGATGCGTGAGTTCAGTGAATACCGCATGTTGATGTTCGGCGCCCTGATGGTGCTGATGATGATCTGGCGTCCACAAGGTCTGCTGCCCATGCAACGTCCACACATGGAGCTGCGCAAATGAGCCGCGAGATCCTGAAAGTAGAAAACCTGAGCATGCGCTTCGGCGGCCTGTTGGCGGTCAACGGCGTGGCCCTGACCGTCCAGGAAAAACAGGTGGTGGCACTGATCGGCCCGAACGGCGCCGGCAAGACCACGGTGTTCAACTGCCTGACCGGTTTCTACAAGCCGAGCGCCGGCAGCATCCTGCTCGACGGCCAGCCGATCCAGGGCCTGGCCGGCCACGAGATCGCCCGCAAGGGCGTGGTGCGGACCTTCCAGAACGTGCGTCTGTTCAAGGACATGACCGCGGTCGAGAACCTGTTGATCGCCCAGCACCGTCACCTCAACACCAACTTCCTGGCCGGTCTGTTCAAGACCCCGGCGTTCCGCAAGAGCGAGCGCGAAGCCATGGAATACGCCGCGTACTGGCTGGACAAGGTCAACCTGACCGAGTTCGCCAACCGCCCGGCCGGCACCCTGGCCTACGGTCAGCAACGCCGCCTGGAAATCGCCCGCTGCATGATGACCCGCCCGCGGATCCTGATGCTCGACGAGCCCGCGGCAGGCCTCAACCCACGGGAAACCGACGACCTCAAGGCGCTGATCAGCGTGCTGCGCGAGGAACACAACGTCACGGTCCTGCTGATCGAACACGACATGAAACTGGTCATGAGCATTTCCGACCATATCGTCGTGATCAACCAGGGCACGCCGTTGGCCGACGGCACGCCACAACAGATCCGCGACAATCCTGAAGTGATCAAAGCCTACCTGGGGGAAGCGTAAATGCTGCAATTCGAAAACGTTTCCACCTTCTACGGCAAGATCCAGGCCCTGCACAGCGTCAATGTGGAGGTTCGCCAGGGGGAGATCGTCACCCTGATCGGTGCCAACGGCGCGGGCAAGTCGACCCTGCTGATGACCCTCTGTGGCTCGCCAAGGGCCCACAGCGGCAGCATCCGCTACATGGGCGAAGAGCTGGTGGGACAGGAATCCTCGCAGATCATGCGCAAGAGCATCGCGGTGGTGCCGGAAGGCCGTCGCGTGTTCTCGCGCCTGACCGTGGAGGAAAACCTCGCCATGGGCGGTTTCTTCACCGACAAGGGCGACTACCAGGCGCAGATGGACAAGGTCCTGGAGCTGTTCCCACGGCTCAAGGAACGCTTCAGCCAGCGCGGCGGCACCATGTCCGGCGGCGAACAGCAGATGCTCGCCATCGGCCGGGCGCTGATGAGCAAGCCCAAGCTGTTGCTGCTCGACGAGCCTTCGCTGGGCCTGGCACCGATCATCATCCAGCAGATCTTCGATATCATCGAACAACTGCGCAAGGACGGTGTAACGGTGTTCCTGGTGGAGCAGAACGCCAACCAGGCGCTGAAAATCGCCGACCGCGCCTATGTGCTGGAAAACGGCCGGGTGGTGATGGAAGGCAGCGGCAACGACCTGCTGACCGATCCCAAGGTACGCGAAGCCTACCTGGGTGGTTGATCCGCCCCGTAACAGGCAGGCCCTGATACACCGCTCCAAGGACAGGCCCCGATCATTCGGGGCTTTTCTTTGCCCGCGCAAACGCCGGGAGAGCGGATCTTTATACTCCGCCGAAAAATAATCGATTATTTTTGCAGCATGCTGTAACAAACCCCGCCCTCGCCGCTCAAGTAAGGCAGGAACGCAATGAAACCCATCCAACCACTGCTTCCATCATTGATAACCATCGGAGATCGACCATGAGCACCACTTCCCGCACCCTGTCCGCCGCCACCCTCGCCCTGGCCCTCGGTTCCGCACTGAGCATGGCTGCCTTGCCGATGACCGCGCATGCCGACGACGCCGCCAAAATGGAAAAATGCTACGGCGTGGCCCTCAAGGGCCAGAACGATTGCGCCGCGGGCGCCGGCACCAGCTGCGCCGGCACGTCGGCCAAGGACTACCAGGCCAACGCCTGGAAACTCGTCCCCGCCGGTACCTGCGAAACCATCAAGACCCCGAACGGCATGGGCAGCCTGAAACAGGGCCCAGCGGCCTGATTCTCCTACCAGCCTGAGCGCCGAAGATGTCCACGCTACTGCAATCCACTGCCCATCATCCCGCTCAGGCCATTGGCGCCGGGCTCCCAGCCCGCTGCGGGCTGGGGCTCAAGGCCGAACACTTCCAGGTGGTCCTGGAAACCCGCCCCGACCTCGGTTTCTTCGAGGTCCACGCCGAAAACTACATGGTCGCCGGCGGACCGTTTCACCATTACCTGGGCCTGATCCGCGAACAGTATCCGCTGTCGCTGCATGGCGTCGGCCTGTCCATCGGCACCGAAGGCCCACTGGACAAGCAACACCTCGAGCGCCTGGCGCTGCTGATCGAGCGCTACCAGCCCCAGTCCTTTTCCGAACACCTGGCCTGGTCGACCCACGGCCCGGTGTTTCTCAACGACCTGCTGCCACTGGCCTATGACCAGGCCACCCTGCGGCGGGTCTGCGAACATGTCGACCAGGTCCAAAGCACCTTGAAACGCCCGATGTTGCTGGAGAACCCGGCCACCTACCTGCAGTTCGAGCGCTCGACCCTGGACGAGGCGGACTTCATCAGCGAAATCATCCGCCGTACCGGTTGCGGGCTGTTGCTGGACGTGAACAACGTCTATGTCTCCAGCATCAACCACCAGCGCGACGCGTGGGCCTATATCGAAGCGCTGCCCTTGCACGCGGTGGGAGAAATCCACCTGGCCGGATTTGCCGAGGACGCCGACAACCTCGGCGACCGGCTGCTGATCGACGATCATGGCGCGCCCATCGACCAGGCGGTCTGGGCCCTCTATCAACAGGTGCTGGCGAAGATCGGCGCGAAGCCGACCCTGATCGAACGCGACAACCAGCTGCCGGCCTTTGCCGTGCTCCTTGGCGAAGCCGCGCAGGCCCAATCGCTGCTGGATCGAGCCGAGGTGCGCCGATGAGCGACCAGGCCCGCTTCAGCGCCGCGCTGCTCGACCCGCAACTGCCCTGCCCACCCGGCCTGTGCAGCGTCAACGGGGCCGATCCGGCCAGTCGTTTCGCGGTGTACCGCAACAATGTCCAGGGCTCGCTGATCAATGCCCTGGCGGACAGCTACCCGGTGGTCATGAAACTGGTCGGCGAGGCGTTCTTCCGTGCCATGGCCGGCCTCTACCTCCGGCAATGCCCGCCTCGCAGCCCGATCCTCAACCATTACGGCCAGGACTTCGGCGACTTTATCCAGGACTTCGCCCCGGCGGCGAGCGTGCCTTACCTGGCCGATGTCGCCCGCCTGGAGCGCTTGCGGATCAACGCCTATCACGCCGCCGATGCGACGCCGGTCAGCCCGGAACACATCGGCCACTACCTTGCCGACCCGGAGTCCCTGGTCACGTTGCGCATGCACCTGCACCCCGCTCTCGCCGTGCTGGATTCAGCCCATGCCGTAGTGTCGTTATGGCAGACCCACCAGGGCGAGCACCGCCTGGATCAGGTCGACCCGACACAGGGCGAAGCAGCGCTGGTCTTGCGCCAGCACTGGCAAGTCGAAGTATTCAGGATCGACAGCGGCACCCTGGCGTTTATCCAGAGCCTGCAAAACGACGCGCCGCTGGGCGAGGCCATCGTCCGCGCCGCAGAAGCCAGTGCCGGGTTCGACCCCAGCCAGGCGCTCGCCCTGCTGATTCGCCACAGCGCCATCATCCACCTGCAATCAGAAGAAAAGGCCCGACCATGAACACTCGCACTGAATCGCAGAATCCCGTCGCGCGCCTGATCGGGCGGATCATCCAGCTGTTCGAGATGATCCCCTACAGCCTGATTGCCTTTGTCGCCCGTTTCTCCATTGCCGCCGTGTTCTGGAAGTCGGGACAGACCAAGGTCCAGGGTTTTGCCATCGACCTGGTCTCAGGCACTTTTGACCTGGGCGTGCCGCGCCTCGCCAACTCGACCATTCCGCTGTTCGCCAGTGAATACAAGGTGCCGCTGCTGTCACCGGAAATCGCCGCCCATCTGTCCGCGTTCGGCGAACACTTTTTCCCGGTGCTGATCCTGCTGGGTTTCGCCACGCGCTTCTCGGCGCTGGCGCTGTTCGGCATGACCCTGACCATCCAGTTGTTCGTCTACCCGGACGCCTACCCGACCCACGGCACCTGGATGGCCATCCTGTTGCTGCTGATGGCCAAGGGACCGGGAGTGTTCTCCATCGATCAGCTGATTGCCAGACGCTACCGCTGATCGATTGCACCCTCCTCGACGTGACGCGGTCCTTGCCGGCGATAGCGTCTACAGACGTCGCATGGCTCAAGGACCTCTTCGCTGGCAAGCCAGCTCCTACAGGGTCGGGGCCAGCTTGATCCTTTGCGGTGATACACCGATCTGTAGGAGCCGGCTTGCTGGCGATAGCGTCTGGGCAGACGCCGCAGGGCTCAAGGGCCTCTTCGCTGGCAAGCCAGCTCCTACAGGGTCGGGGGCAGCTTGATCCTTTGCGGTGATACACCGATCTGTAGGAGCCGGCTTGCTGGCGATAGCGTCTGGGCAGACGCCGCAGGGCTCAAGGGCCTCATCGCTGGCAAGCCAGCTCCTACCAGGTTTGTGCTGTTTCAGGATTGATACCTACAACCGATCCAGGGCCTCGCCGCTGCGCTTGAACCAGCCGATCAGGTAGTCGGCCAATACCTGGGTACGCCGCGGCAAGCCGCCCTGGTAAGGGTGCACCAGGTACAACGGCATATCACGGGTGCGGTAGTCCCGCAGCAACCAGCGCAGGCGGCCGTCCGCCAGCTCCGCGGGGAGGACATAGGACGGCAGGCGGGCTATGCCGGCGCCCACCAGTGCGGCCTTTTTCAACAGGCTGTAGTGATTGCTGGCAAAGGGGCCGGCGACCCGTACCCGCAGCAATTCATGTTCACGGTGGTACTGCCACTCCTCGCGGCCGCTGTAGTGGCTGTTGAGCAGGCAACGGTGGCTGGCCAATTCCTGGGGTGTGCGCGGCTCGCCGTGGCGCTCCAGATAGGCGGGGCTGGCGCAGGTCAGTTCGGTCATGACCAGCAACGGCCGGGCCACCAGGCGCTCGTCGCTGCCGACCTCGGTACGGATCGCCAGATCGAAGCCTTCACGGGCCAGGTCGCGGAAACCGTTATTCAGGTCCAGTTCGATCTGGACGTCGGGATAGTCCCGGGAAAACTCCAGCAACAGTCCGTCGAAGAAGGTCTCCCCGAGGGACACCGGGACCGTCATGCGGACGGGACCGGCGATATCGTCCTTGAGCCGGGCCAGGGCCTGGTGCGCCCGCTCCACTTGCATCACCAGCGCCTGGGCCTGGGGCAGCAAGGCCGCACCAGCGGCGGTCAGGCTCAGGCGTCGCGTGGTGCGGTGCAGCAGCACCACGGAGAATTGCGCCTCCAGTTGGCTGATGCGCTTGGACAACTGCCCCTTGCTGCAACCCAGTTGCTGGGCAGCCAGGGTAAAGCTGCCCGCCTCGACCAGCACGGCAAACGCCGCCAGATCATCCATTTCACTCACGGATTGTTTCCAAAAGAAAACCAAAGGTTGCCTATTAGCACGCTTATCTGCGGAAAAATCCACTCTAGACTAAAAGCTCAACCACTCACTGGAGGAACCGCAGGATGAAAATTCTTTTGATTGGCGCCCAGGGCACCATCGGCTCGGCCATCGAAAAAGAGCTGGCCCCTCGTCACGAGATCATCAGGATCGGCCGCACCAGCGGTGACCTGCACGTGGATATCAGCGACAGCGCATCGATTCGCAGACTGTTCGAGCAGACCGGCAAGTTCGATGCCCTGGTCTGCGCCGCCGGCAACGTGAATTTCGTCCCGCTGGCCGACATGAGCGAAAAGGACTTTGCCCTTGGCCTGCAGGACAAACTGATGGGCCAGGTCAACCTGGTACTGATCGGGCGCGAATACGCCAATGACGGCGCGTCGTTCACCCTCACCAGCGGCATCCTCAACCGCGATCCGATCCGCACCGGGGCCTCTGCCAGCCTGGTCAACGGCGCCATCGACGGCTTCGTCAAGGCCGCCGCCATCGAGCTGCCACGCGGCCTGCGCGTCAACTCGGTCAGCCCGAACGTGCTGGTGGAAGCCATGGGCAGCTATGCCCCCTATTTCCGCGGCTTCAAGCCGGTGCCGGCGGCGGACGTGGCCCTCGCCTATGCCAAGAGCGTGGAAGGCCTGCAGACTGGCCAGACCTATCACGTCGGCTGAAAGGAAACACCCCCCCGTGGGAGCCGGCTTGCTGGCGATCGCAGGCATACCGCCGCCGGAAGATCTGACTGACTGGCCGCCTACGGCGGATCGCCAGCAAGCCGGCTCCTACAGAGGGCGCATCATCGTCTGCCGGACTTGTGATGCTCGCCCAGCCTGAGTAACGTGGCGGCACTTGCCAGGAGACCCCACGATGCATGCCGCCCGTTCCCTCATGTTCCTTGCCCTGCTGCCCCTGTTCGCCGGGTGCCAGATGCTCGCCCCGCAACCGTCGAACTCCACCGCCGGCCTGAGCCGCATGCAAGGCGAGCTCAGCAGCGTCGACGGCAAGCTGATGTTCCAGCCGTGCCAGGAACAACGTCGCTTTGTCGTCAACGACAGCGGCAACACCAGCATCGCCCAGGAGGCCGCCAGCCTGGCGAGCAAGCCCGGCAAACTGTTCGCCGACCTGCGCGGCAGCTTTTCCGCGAGCAAGGCCGACGGCTCCGACGGCCAGATGAACCTGCAACAGATCTATCGCCTGGAGCGCGGCACCGGCACCTGCGGCGATCCCGACTTCAAGCGCCAGACCGTGATCGCCAGTGGCCATGGTCCGGACTGGTCGTTCAAGGCCAGTGGCAGCGGCCTGGTCCTCGAACGCGACAAGCAACCGGCCATCGTCCTGCCCTACCTGGAAGAACAGCTGGGTGACGGCCGTTTCAGCCTGAGCACCGAAGGCAACAACCAGCGTATCGAGCTGTGGGTCGCACCCCAGCGTTGCGTCGACAGCGTCACCGGCAGCGTCCAGAGCCTGAGCGCCGAGTTGCGAGTCAATGGCCAGGTCCAGCGTGGTTGCGGCGTTTTCGGCGGCGCACGTAACGACTGATTCGACGAGCTGCCATTCAAGCCTCACGGAAAACACCCGTTGGGGCTTATAATCACCGGTTTGTTGTAAAGCCGGCGCGCCCGCGTGGCCCGCACACTGGACCCTGTCATGTTACGAATCACCGAACTCAAGCTGCCGATCGACCATCCCGATGAAGACTTGCGGCCCGCCATCGTGCAGCGCCTGGGCATCGCCAGCGATGACCTGCTCGATTTCACCCTGTTCAAGCGCAGCTACGATGCCCGCAAGAAGTCGTCCGAGCTGTGCTTCATCTACACCATCGACCTCTCGGCCCGGGGCGAAGAAGCCCTGCTGAAGAAGTTCGCCGACGACCGCAACGTCAACCCGGCACCGGATGTCAGCTACCACGTGGTCGGCCAGGCGCCGGCCGACCTCGGCACCCGCCCGATCGTCGTCGGCTTCGGTCCCTGCGGGATCTTCGCCGGCCTGCTGCTGGCACAGATGGGCTTCAAGCCGATCATCCTCGAACGCGGCAAGGAAGTGCGCCAGCGCACCAAGGACACCTGGGGCCTGTGGCGCAAAAGCGTGCTCAACCCCGAATCCAACGTGCAATTCGGCGAGGGCGGCGCCGGGACCTTCTCCGACGGCAAGCTGTACAGCCAGATCAAGGACCCGAAACACCACGGTCGCAAGGTCCTGCACGAGTTCGTCAAGGCCGGGGCGCCGGAAGAAATCCTCTACGTCAGCAAACCGCATATCGGCACCTTCCGCCTGACCGGCGTGGTCGAGAACATGCGCCAGCAGATCGAGGCCCTGGGCGGCGAAGTGCGCTTCCAGCAACGGGTCACCGACGTGCTGATCGACGACGGCCAGTTGACCGGCGTGGTACTCGACAGCGGCGAACAGCTGGACTCGCGCCATGTGATCCTGGCGCTGGGGCATAGCGCCCGCGACACGTTCCGCATGCTCCACAGCCGTGGCGTGTACATGGAAGCCAAGCCGTTCTCGGTGGGTTTCCGCATCGAACACCCGCAATCGCTGATCGACAGCGCCCGCCTGGGCAAGTACGCCGGGCACCCGAAACTGGGCGCCGCCGACTACAAACTGGTGCACCACGCCAGGAACGGTCGTTCGGTCTACAGCTTCTGCATGTGCCCCGGCGGCACCGTCGTCGCCGCCACCTCGGAGCCGAACCGGGTGGTGACCAACGGCATGAGCCAGTACTCGCGCAATGAGCGCAATGCCAACTCCGGCATCGTCGTCGGCATCACCCCCGAGGTGGATTATCCGGGTGGCCCGCTGGCCGGTATCGAGCTGCAGGAGCGCCTGGAGTCCCACGCCTTCGTGCTCGGCGGCAGCAACTACGAGGCGCCGGCGCAGCTGGTCGGCGACTTCATCGCCGGCAAACCCTCGACCGCGCTGGGCAGCGTCGAGCCGTCCTACAAGCCCGGGGTGGCCCTGGGCGACCTGGCGCTGGCGTTGCCGGACTTCGCCATCGAAGCCATCCGCGAGGCCCTGCCGGCCTTCGAACGCCAGATCAAGGGCTACTCGCTGCACGATGCGGTCCTGACCGGCATCGAAACCCGCACCTCGTCACCGTTGCGCATCACCCGCAACGAGTCGATGCAGAGCCTGAACGTCAAGGGCCTGTTCCCGGCCGGCGAAGGTGCCGGTTATGCCGGCGGGATCCTCTCGGCTGGCGTCGACGGCATTCGCATCGCCGAAGCCGTGGCCCGGGATATCCTGGGGATCGAGGCCTGAGGCCGGCCGTCATGAGCTATAGCGTCTCGCCCATCGGTTTCGTCCGCTCCTGCTTCAAGGAGAAGTTCGCCATCCCGCGCCAGCCACAACTGGCGCCGGCGGCACGGGGCGTACTGGAACTGGTGGCACCGTTCGACCAGGGCGATGCGGTCCAGGGACTGGAACAGGTCAGCCATGTCTGGCTGCTGTTCCTGTTCCACCAGGCCCTGGAGGACAAGCCACGGCTCAAGGTCCGCCCGCCGCGCCTGGGGGGCAACAAATCCATCGGGGTCTTCGCCACCCGCGCGACCCACAGGCCGAACGGCATCGGCCAGTCCGTGGTCAGGCTGGATAAGGTCGAAGGCCATCGGTTGTGGATCTCGGGCATCGATCTGCTGGATGGCACGCCGATTCTCGATATCAAGCCCTATGTGCCCTACGCCGACCATGTTGCCGGTGCCGTCAACGACATCGCCAGTGCAACGCCAGGGCTGATTCCCGTGCAGTGGACGGATAAGGCCCTGCAACAGGCCCAGAGCCACGCCCTGCGCCTGGAAGAGCCCCTGGTCGCGTTGATCGAGCAATGCCTGGCACAGGACCCGCGTCCGGCCTACCAGACCCCGACGCCCGAACGCGAGTACGGCGCCAGGTTCTGGGACCTGGACGTGCGCTGGCATTACCCGAAAGCGGGCGTGATCCGTGTCCTGGAAGTGATTCCCGCCCGCTAGGAGCGCCATAAACGAAAAAGCCCGCGTTGCCTTTCCAGGCAACGCGGGCTTTTTTCTGTGGGAGCCGGCTTGCCGGCGAAGAGGCCCTTCCAGGCGCTCAAGGCTTCGCCGGCAAGCTCCGCTCCCACACCACCAGGCCAGGGCCTATTTTTCGACGAAGGCGCGCTCGATCAGGTAGTCACCCGGTTCGCGCATGCGCGGCGAAACCTTCAGGCCGAAGCTGTTGAGCACTTCGCTGGTCTCGTCGAGCATGCTCGGGCTGCCGCACAGCATGGCGCGGTCATCCTGCGGGTTGATCGGCGGCAGGCCGATATCGCTGAACAGCTTGCCGCTGCGCATCAGGTCGGTCAGGCGCCCCTCGTTCTCGAACGGCTCGCGGGTCACGGTCGGGTAGTAGATCAGCTTGTCACGCAGGGCCTCGCCGAAGAACTCGTTCTGCGGCAGGTGCTCGGTGATGAATTCGCGGTAGGCGACTTCGTTGACGTAACGCACGCCGTGGCACAGGATCACTTTTTCGAAACGCTCGTAGGTTTCCGGATCCTGGATCACGCTCATGAACGGTGCCAGGCCGGTACCGGTGCTCAGCAGGTACAGGTGCTTGCCCGGCTTGAGGTCGTCGAGCACCAGGGTCCCCGTGGGTTTCTTGCTGATGATGATCTCGTCGCCTTCCTTCAGGTGCTGCAGCTGGGAGGTCAACGGACCGTCCGGCACCTTGATGCTGAAGAATTCGAGATGCTCTTCCCAGTTCGGGCTGGCGATCGAATAAGCACGCATCAGCGGCCGGCCGTTAGGCTGTTGCAGGCCGATCATCACGAACTGACCGTTTTCGAAGCGCAGGCCCGGGTCGCGGGTGCACTTGAAGCTGAACAGGGTGTCGTTCCAGTGGTGAACACTGAGGACACGCTCGTGATTCATGTTGCTCATTGGGGTGGGGCTCCTGGAAATTGGGTCTGCGCTGTCAATGGGCAGCTATCAAGACGCGCGATTGCATAGCATTCTAATGCCGGCGACAATATCTGTTAAATTAATTATCAAGATAAGGGTTATCGGTTATATAGATATGCGATTTACTCTCCGTCAACTTCAGGTATTCGTCACGGTCGCCCAGCAGGAAAGCGTGTCACGCGCCGCCGGGCTGCTGGCCCTTTCCCAATCCGCCGCGAGTACCTCGATCACCGAGCTCGAACGGCAATCGAGCTGCCAGTTGTTCGACCGCGCCGGCAAGCGCCTGAGCCTCAACGCCCTGGGCAAACAGTTGCTGCCACAAGCGGTGGCGTTGCTGGACCAGGCCAAGGAAATCGAAGACCTGCTCAATGGCAAGTCCGGTTTCGGCTCACTGGCGGTGGGCGCCACCCTGACCATCGGCAATTACCTGGCGACCCTGCTGATCGGCAGCTTCATGCAGCTGCACCCGGAGAGCCAGGTGAAGCTGCATGTGCAGAACACGGCGAACATTGTGCAACAGGTCGCCCACTACGAAATTGACCTGGGTCTGATCGAAGGCGATTGCAGCCACCCGGATATCGAAGTGCAGACCTGGGTCGAAGACGAACTGGTGGTGTTCTGCGCGCCCCAGCATCCACTGGCAAAACGCGGCCACGCGAGCATGGAAGAGCTGACCCGGGAAGCCTGGATCCTGCGCGAACAGGGTTCGGGGACCCGCCTGACCTTCGACCAGGCCATGCGTCATCACCGCAGCGCGCTGAATATCCGCCTGGAACTGGAACACACCGAAGCCATCAAGCGCGCGGTAGAATCGGGGTTGGGCATCGGCTGCATCTCGCGCCTGGCCCTGCGCGATGCGTTCCGCCGAGGCAGCCTGGTGGCGGTGGAAACCCCGGAACTGGACCTGGCACGGCAGTTCTACTTTATCTGGCACAAGCAGAAGTACCAGACCTCGGCCATGCGCGAATTCCTCGACCTGTGCCGCAACCTCACCGCCGGCGTGCAGCGCAGCGATGAGATCGTGTTGCCGACGATCGCCTAGAGAAGGATCACGGCCCAGACCAGGGCAATCATGCTCAGGGCGACGAACTGGGCGGCACTGCCCATGTCCTTGGCATTTTTCGACAACGGATGCCGGTCGAGGGAAATCCGGTCGATGGCCGCTTCCACCGCCGAGTTGAGCAACTCGACGATCAGCGCCAGCAGGCACACGGCGATCAACAGCGCGCGCTCGACCCGACTGACGTTGAGGAAGAACGCCACGGGGATCAACACCACGTTCAACAGCACCAGTTGCCGGAACGCCGCCTCGCCGGTGAACGCCGCGCGCAGGCCGTCAAGGGAATATCCCGACGCGTTGAGGATACGTTTGAAACCGGTTTGACCTTTAAAAGGCGAGGACATAAGTAGGCAACTGAATAAAAAGGTGTAGGAAAGCTAGTTCAACAAAAGTCAAAAAAGCGTGAATAGCCGCTGTCTTACTGGCTCGAAATTGACTCAAGTTGTTGCAGGAGCAAGGCGGCCTGGGTACGGGTCCGCACGCCCAGCTTGCGGAAGATCGCCGTCACATGAGCCTTGATGGTCGCCTCGGATACACTCAACTCGTAGGCAATCTGTTTATTCAGCAGCCCTTCGCAAACCATGGTCAACACCCGGAACTGCTGGGGTGTCAGGCTGGCCAGGCCGGCGCTGGCGGCCTTGGCCTCATCGGAGACGCTGACGGCTTCGAAGGCCTGTGGCGGCCACCAGACATCGCCGTCGAGCACCGTGCGCACGGCCTTCTGGATCACTTCCAGGGAGCTGGATTTGGGAATAAAGCCGCTGGCGCCGAACTCGCGGGAACGCACCACCACCGAGGCTTCTTCCTGGGCCGAGACCATGACCACCGGAATCTGCGGGTACTGCCCGCGCAACAGCACCAATCCGGAGAAACCGTAGGCACCGGGCATGTTCAGGTCCAGCAGGACCAGGTCCCAATCGGCTTTTTCGGTCAGGCGGGTTTCCAGTTCGGCAATGCTCGCCACTTCCACCAGCCGCACGTCGGGGCCGAGCCCGAGGGTCAACGCCTGGTGCAATGCACTGCGAAACAGAGGATGGTCGTCGGCGATCAGGATTTCGTATGTGGTCATTTTTCCAATGATCCTGTTTTTAGGCGAGCGTCGATCGGTTCGCGGCTCGCCGAAGCATCTCGAAGCGACAGCCTGCGAGGGCTGTGCGCCAAAGGGTACGTTCCACGCCAGAAGCCCGGAAAACCAGCGCTTGCACACTCTAGCGCACCCGAATCGGCGCCAAGCATGACCAGCGAAGCCGGGGTGGTCAAGTTCGATGCTTTACGGCACAGTCGTCGGCCTATCAACAAGAGTGCCATCATGCGAAGCCAAGCCCTGCGTGCCGATATCCTGATGCTGCTGACCGCCGTGATCTGGGGGAGCGGCTTTGTCGCACAAACCGCCGGCATGAATCATGTGGGCCCCTTCCTCTATTCCGGCCTGCGTTTCGCCCTGGGATCACTTTGCCTGTTGCCACTGGTACTGCGCGGCAACGCCCGGCAGATCCGGCCAGAACCCTTTCTGACCCGCGGCCTGTTGCTCGGCGGCGTGCTGATGGGGCTGGCCCTGGCGCTGGGTATCAACCTGCAACAGGTGGGCCTGCTGTTCACCACGGTTACCAACGCCGGCTTTATCACCGGCCTCTATGTGATTGTAGTGCCGTTGCTGGGACTCTTCATCGGCCACAAGACCGGCCTGGGCACCTGGCTGGGCGCCCTGCTCGCCGTTGTCGGCATGTTCCTGCTGAGTGTCGGCGATCAATTCCACGTATCGCCCGGGGACTGGCTGCAACTGATCGGCGCATTCGTCTGGGGCGGGCATGTGATCCTGGTGGGGGTATTCGCCAAGCGCCACGATGTGATTCGCCTGGCCTTCCTGCAATTCACCACCTGCGCCCTGGTCAGCCTGCTGCTGGCCCTGTGTCTGGAACCCATCCAGTGGTCGGCCATCGTTGCCGCCGGTCCGGCGATTGTCTACGGCGGCATCGTGGCCGTCGGTATCGGCTACACCCTGCAGGTGATCGCCCAGAAGGACGCAATTGCCTCCCATGCGGCGATCATCTTCTCGCTGGAAGCGGTGTTTGCCGCCATTGCCGGCGCCCTGTTGCTCGACGAATCCCTGCACCTGCGCGGCTATCTGGGCTGCGCGCTGATGCTCGCCGGCATGCTGGTCGCCCAGCTCTGGCCGAAAACAAGCGCTACGGCGCCTGGAGAAAAGGCCTGAGCTGACAGTGGGCCTCGTCGTCGAGATCCAGCGGCAACTGGAACTTGGCGCCCAGATAGTGAGTGGTGAAGACTTCCAGCAGGGCGCTCACCGCTTCACCGGCGCGAGTGTCGCCCGCCAGTTCCAGGCACAAGGCGCCGACCTCCGCCGTACAGAAATGATCATCACGCTTGGAGCGGCGCAACTTGTAGCGCGACAACTGCTCCGACTCCAGGCTCAGCACCGGGAAGCCCTCCAGATAGGGGCTCTTGCGAAACATCTTGCGCGCTTCCGTCCAGGTCGCATCCAGCAGAATGAACAAAGGGCGCTTGCCCGCCATCGGCTGCACCTCGGTGACCACCCGCTCCGGTGCCACGAACTCTCCCGGGAAGACGATAAACGGCTGCCATTGCGGATCGGCCAGCAGCGCCAGCAGTTGTGGGTCCACCTCGGTACGCGACCAGCTGAAGGCCGTGGTGTCGGCGATCACATCGGCGATCAGCCAACCGGTATTGCTCGGTTTCATCGGTTCGACATCGTGCATCAGCAGGCAGATCGCCGAGCGCGCCGCGACACGAGGACGCCAGTCGCACAGGCAATACTGCGGAATGACCCGGCAGCCCTCGCAACGCTCGGCCCTTGAACCCCGGGCGGTGAACGGCGCTTTCGCACGGGCCAGGCGCTGGGTGCGCAGGCGGGAAACAGCGTGGCTCATAAGCTGCGACGCCGGCAAAAAGAAGGGTTGAACACGAACAATACGACTCACGACGATAAAAAGTGCGCGAAGTCTAACAGAGGCAACCGCAGCGTTTGCCCAGCAGACTGTCGAGATTTCCTTCAGCACCGGCCTAGTAGGGCCTACAACCGCCCTCTATACTTCGCCACCACTGAACGCACAGCCCGGTAACGGGTCGAAGCACCAGTTACCGAATCAGGAGAGTTTCATGCTGCGCCTTACCGTACCGTCCATCGCCCTTTTGCTGGCGTTGCCCTTCAGTGCCCAGGCGGCCTCGCTGAAGGATTTCGAACTGAACAAAATGCTGAAGGACGTCGCGCAGAAGAGCAACGAAACCCTGCCTCGCGAACTCAACGATAACATCCTGGAAGTCGCCTATACGGTGGAAGGCAACCAGTTGATCGACCACCTCAGCGTGCAGCCCGACTATGCCGAAGGCATGCGGGCCAACCCCAAGGCGGTCTACCTGCAACTGGGCGCCAGCGTCTGCCGCAACGCCAACTATCGCAAGCTGATGGCCCAGGGCGCGGTGATGCGCTACGAGTTCACCGAGAACAAGAGCAACCGTCCCGTCGCTTCCGCCCACTTCGTGGAAAGCGATTGCCCGAAAGCAACACCGCCAAAGAAAAAATGATCACTGCCGCGCCTGGCGCCGTTGCTCATCATCGGCGCGCAGTTCCGCGACCAGCGCTTGCATGTAACGCGAGCGCCGCTCCCCACCCTCCAGTCGCCGGCGACATTCGTCCTCCAGACTGAGATGGTTGGCCCGCGCGGCCATCTGCAACAAGTGGTAGAGCTCGCTATCGACTTCCAGCGTCATCCTCGCCATCACCCGCCTCCCTGCCGTCCCGGTGTCGATCCCACTACCAGAAAACGCCGGCCTGGATCCGTCACACCCGTGAAGCGCTTCTGGCCGGTTTGTGATTAAGTAAATCAGAGCCGGAAGGCACGGGCACAGCTTCTGACGAGCGGTACAAGTCGGCCGCGACGGTGCAACAAGCTGTTGCCAGACAAGACTTTATAGGCCCATGATCAATTCGCCAGTTGTCATGCAAAGCCATCAAGCTGGCTATACAGCGACACATGCAGTGTCGCGGCGCCGGTGAATATTTCGACCGCGCCAGAAGTTCTGTATATGAAGGAGAAGCTGAATGCCTTACGAACCGGATGACTTCCTGTCCCGTCATTTCCAGAGCAATGGTGTCGACCTGACCAGCAAGGTCGAAGAACAACTCAAGCGGGTTGCCCCCGACAGCCCGAACCTCCCGCTTTATCGCGACATGATGCTGACCGTCCTGCGCATGGCCCAGGATGACCGCAATCGCTGGAACGCCAAGATCGTCCTGCAGGCCCTGCGCGAACTGGAACATGCTTTCCGGGTGCTGGATCAGTTCAAGGGCCGCCGCAAGGTCACGGTGTTCGGCTCTGCCCGCACACCCATCGAACACCCGCTGTATGCCCAGGCCAAGGAACTGGGAGCCGCTCTCGCCCACTCCGACCTGATGGTCATTACCGGTGCCGGCGGTGGCATCATGGCCGCCGCCCATGCCGGCGCCGGGCTGGAACACAGCCTGGGGTTCAATATCACCCTGCCCTTCGAGCAGCATGCCAATCCGACGGTCGACGGCACCGTCAACCTGCTGTCCTTCCACTTCTTCTTCACCCGCAAGCTGTTCTTCGTCAAGGAAGCCGACGCGCTGGTGCTGTGCCCGGGGGGGTTCGGCACCCTCGATGAAGCGCTGGAAGTACTGACCCTGATCCAGACCGGTAAAAGCCCGCTGGTGCCGGTGGTGTTGCTGGATACGCCGGGCGGCAGCTTCTGGCAAGGCGCCATCGACTTCATCCGCACGCAACTGGAAGCCAATCACTACATCCTGCCGAAGGACCTGAAGCTGGCCCGACTGGTGTACAGCGCCGATGAAGCGGTAGCGGAGATCAACCAGTTCTACAGCAATTTCCATTCAAGTCGTTGGTTGAAGAACCAGTTCGTGATCCGCATGAACCATCCGCTCAACGAGCAGGCGCTGGCGCAATTGGACGAACAGTTCACCGACCTGTGTGTCAGTGGCGGTTTTCATCAGCATGCCTACAGCGGCCAGGAGCACGACGAGCCGCAATTCAGCCACCTGTCGCGGCTGGCGTTTCACTTTACCGCGCGGGATCAGGGACGCTTGCGCGAACTGGTGGACTTCATCAACCTGCCGGAGAACTGGGGCAAGGCCTGGCTCCCCGAGCAACAGCGAGCCAGGGAGCCGATCAAGGCAACCTGATCAGTCGTCCATGCCTCGGCCGCTGAACAGGCGGCCGATCATTTCCATGGAATACCCCCGATAACTCAGGAAGCGCCCTTGCCGGGCACGTTCACGGGCGTCCACCGGCAGTTGTCCGGCAAACTTGCGCCGCCAGGTGTCTTCCAACTGCGCCTGCCAGTCCAGACCGCTTTCACGCAGGGCCTGTTCGATATCGGCACGCTGAAGACCGCGCTGGCTCAGTTCCTCGCGAATACGCAGAGGCCCATAGCCGGAACGGGCACGGTAGGAAACGAAGCTTTCGAGGTAACGGGATTCGGACAGCAGCCCCTCTTCCGTCAGGCGGTCGAGTTCGGTGTCGATCATTTCGGGAGAAGCGCCGCGCTGACGCAATTTGCGCGTCAGCTCGACTCGACCATGCTCGCGTCGCGCGAGCAGGTCCATGGCAGTACGCCGTACGGCGACCGGGGTATCCAGTACGGCGGTCATCGCTTTACTCAGAGGTCAGCGTCGGCCAGGTCGTCTTCGGTTTCGACGACAGCAGCACCGGAGTTGGCCTTGGTATCAACACCTGGGGTCAGCAACTTGTCACGCAGTTGCTTCTCGAGGGTGGCGGCGATTTCCGGGTTGTCCGCCAGGAACTTGGCCGAGTTGGCCTTGCCCTGACCGATCTTGCTGCCGTTGTAGCTGTACCAGGCACCGGACTTCTCGACAAAGCCGTGCAGCACGCCCAGGTCGATCATCTCGCCATTGAGGTAGATGCCCTTGCCGTAAAGGATCTGGAACTCGGCCTGACGGAACGGCGAAGCCACCTTGTTCTTGACGACCTTGACGCGGGTTTCGCTGCCCACCACTTCGTCGCCTTCCTTCACCGCGCCGGTACGACGGATGTCCAGGCGAACCGAAGCGTAGAACTTCAGCGCGTTACCACCGGTGGTGGTTTCCGGGCTGCCGAACATCACGCCGATCTTCATGCGGATCTGGTTGATGAAGATCACCAGGCAGTTGGCGTTCTTGATGTTACCGGTGATCTTGCGCAGTGCCTGGGACATCAGGCGGGCTTGCAGGCCGACGTGCATGTCGCCCATTTCGCCTTCGATTTCCGCTTTTGGCACCAGGGCGGCCACGGAGTCGACGATGATCACGTCAACCGCGTTGGAGCGCACCAGCATGTCGGTGATTTCCAGGGCCTGCTCGCCGGTGTCCGGCTGGGAAACCAGCAGGTCGTCGACATTGACGCCCAGCTTGCCGGCGTATTCCGGGTCCAGGGCGTGTTCGGCGTCGACGAAGGCACAGGTCGCACCGGCTTTCTGCGCCTGGGCGATGACGGAAAGCGTCAGGGTGGTCTTACCCGAGGATTCCGGACCGTAGATTTCCACGATACGGCCCTTTGGCAGGCCGCCGATGCCGAGGGCGATGTCCAGGCCCAGGGAACCGGTGGAGATCGAAGGGATCGCCTGACGGTCATGATCGCCCATACGCATCACGGCACCCTTGCCGAATTGACGTTCGATCTGACCCAAGGCCGCAGCCAAGGCTTTCTTCTTGTTGTCGTCCATTAAAGTCCTCACGTAATCAATAAGGCCTGACGGCCAACACCTGTATAAGTAGCCAGTATTATTCCACAGCGTTGACGGATCGCCTACCCCTGATTTGCGATTTCTGCTTCCGCCCGTCGCAACAGCCCTTCCAGCGCGGCCTGCACCGTCTGTCGGCGGACCGCGTCGCGGTCGCCGGGGAACTGCCGGCGCTCGGTATCGACCTGATCGCCCACACCCCAGGCGAGCCACACAGTGCCCACCGGCTTTTCCGACGAGCCGCCGTCCGGCCCGGCCACGCCGCTGACCGCCACGGCGAACCGCGCGTCGCTGTGGGCCTGGGCGCCACGGACCATGGCTTCGACCACTTCCCGACTGACGGCGCCGACCTGGCCGAACAAGGCCTCGGGGACCTGCAACTGCAAGGTCTTCTGCCGATTGGAATAGGTCACGTAGCCCGCCTCGAACCAGGCCGAACTGCCGGGAATCCGCGTGATGGCCTCGGCGATGCCGCCGCCGGTGCAGGACTCGGCGGTAGTGACCTGGGCCTTGAGGTTTTGCAAGCGCTTGCCGAGTTCGACGGCAAGCCGGGTGATGTCGTCCACGTTGCTCTCTCCTTTTCACGGCGTGGGAGCTGGCTTGCCAGCGAAGCTTCAGGCGGCCTTGAGGGCCCTTTCGCGGGCAAGCCCACTCCCACAGATTCGACCGGGTCATTGTGGGAGCCGGCTTGCCAGCGAAGCTTCAGGCGACCTTGAGGTCCCTTTCGCGGGCAAGCCCACTCCTACAGATTCGGCCGGATCATTGTGGGAGCTGGCTTGCCAGCGATAGCGAGGGTGAATTCACCGCCGTCATCGCCAGCCAGCCGGCTCCTTCAGGTTTCGAACACCTGGGCCGCCTGGGCAAAATGAATACCCTACAGGAGCGCGTCGGACTTTCAAGCCGCGACTTGCGTCCGGATGTCAGCGCGACACCGCTCCGGCATACGCCTGACAGGCCTTCAAGGCAATCAGGGCGCGGTCGCCGTCGTCGGTGATGGCGATAATTCGTTGAGCATGCGCCGGGTCAAGTCGGGCGCGTGGGGCTGCATGAACCACGCCGCCGGTGGCGGTGGTGGCTGGCACTGCACGGCCACTGGCGGGATCGCCGCTGTCGAGGAGGACTGACAGCCGCAGGTCAGCAGTGGCAATCCGATCACGCAGGCGAGCCTGATCCTGTTGTACATCGCTCAGTTCCTTCGAATGAGTCTGGTCGCTGGCCTGGAGTCGTTGCTCCAGGGCCAGGCGTTTGTCCTGCTCGGCACGCTGTTGCGTCGCCGCGGCCAGGGAAATCTGCTTGAGCGTATCGGCCTGCAGCCTGGCTTGATGCTCCAGTTGCAGGCCATAACGCCAGTCCTGAACCCGCCAGGCCAGTGCCGCCGAACCACCGGCCAGAATGGCCAGCAGCACGACGACAGCGAACAGACGGTAAGGCGCCGGGATCAGGTCAAGGAGGCGCATAGCACCGCCCTCGCCCGTGCCCAGAGTTGCAATCGATCCTCGAGGCCGTTGAGGCCGCCGTTGATCTTGCGGGTGATGCTGTTGAACTGGTCGGCATCGGCCAACGCGTTCAACCCTTGCTGCTCCCAGAACCAGGCCGCCGACTCGGCGGCCCATTGTGGCTGTTCCAGCAGTTCCGGCTGTTGCAGCAGACGCTCGTCGCCGAACAGCGCGAGGCTGCATTGACGATAGTTGCTGCGCCCGGTGATCTGGATCAGCCCCCGACCGCGATAGCGCTGGCCATCGCCGTCGGCTTCCGGGGTATTGCCCAGGCGGATCGCCAGGGCACCCGTATCGTACTTGCTCAGGTACTGGTCACTGCCCAGCTCCCGCACATAACGCAGTTGCGCGGATTCATGGCCGATCTGGGCCAGGAAAGCGGCAATGCGCTTGGGAGTGTTGATCTGATGGCGGGACATGGCGGTGTTGAGAGCAGGTACAAAAACGCCGGCTTTGGGGCCGGCGTTGGGCATGATTTGCAGCAATTGCTGCTGGGTAACGGGCATGTCTTTCTCCAGACACAAAAAAGCCGCTCACTACGGCTAGTGGTGATCAGGACTCGGGAGCTGCCGGCCAATCGATAGTTGTGGGGAAACCTGTCTGAGTGCTCACGCGATTCACAGCAACCCGATATTCCTTCCAAAGCTTCAGGTTCGCCGTGTCGTCGGAGGTCGCCGTGCCAAGGTCAACTGCATCTTGTAGAGGTGCGATGCGCAGACTGGCAGTGGCAAGCAGAGAGTCGCGCTCAGAATTTGTAGCAGCTAATACTTGCTCAGGACTTGGTTCGTTCGCAGCGGCTTGAGCAGCACGCGCCTCTGTATCAGTAATCTCTAAGGATCCGTCTGGCAACATATATGCGAAAGCGGCATCGTCGAGGAAGTGAAGCCCATTTTTTGTATCTTTGTAATATGACATATTTATCTCCTTATCGAATTTCTATCCAACGAGTCGCGCCGCTTGCCACGTATGACTCACCGGGTAAAACCATAGCCGAAATTCCACCACCGCCCGATGTAGGGGTGGAATACCAACTCGTTGGAAATTCCATAGCACTCCCCCCGACTGTCAGGGTCCCTGCTCCACCAACTGTATTCGATACAGCGTTTTGCAAGTAAATCCAAATAGGACGCCCAGTGGTGTTGTAATACGTTGTTCCAGCGACTCGTGTAGTTCCGACAGCAAAAGTCTGTCGTGTCTGCCCAACCCCAATTCCAGACATCTCAATGGCATACCAACCTGCCGCTCCATTCGAGGCAAGAGTAACCCAAGCGCCAGTGGGAAGCGGAAGCGCCGTGGTAGCGGTTGGCACGAGAATACTATCGGAGCCTGTAGTGACAATCGACATCCCTCCGCTCCCAAAGCTCCAGAACTTTATCGTTGTCTTTGCTGGCATGGTAGACGCGAGCGGCAAAGTCACGTTAATCAGCGTTGCGCTTGTAGCAACAACAAGACTGCCCGCATGAGCCGCCGCAGTAAGTACGGTGCTTGTATTGATACCAAACGCACCGCTAAACTGAAATCCAACACTTTGAACAAAAGCAGTAGTCGGGATTTTTGTTGAGTTATCGAATTGCGGAGGGGTTACACCAGATGCATTTGGCAACTGATCGAGCAAAACAATATCGGTGCCATCATACACAGCATCAGTTAACTGCCCTTGGATGGCAGCAGCGACTTTATTGCCGCTGCCATCGTATTGCATGATGTTTTTCGGGCCGAGGCCCGAGATATTCATCTTGTCAGAGCCGGCGCCCCCCGAATGGAATTTCACTTGAAACCGCTGATTCACCGTGTATGCAGTGATCGCTGGTACGGGGGACAGCGTAAACAACGGTGCCGCACCGGCAGTCGTAAAGGCACTCAGAGACTGCCCCTGAGTGGTAGCCGCCAGTTTCTGCAAAAGCTTCTTGGGGGTCACTGCGGTTGTGTCGTCCGTGCTTGCAATGACCTGATCCCCAGTGGACAGTTTCAAAATACCGGCCGTACTCTCGGTCGCAGCATTCGGCGTAGCTTTCGCGATAATCGCCAGAATCGAGCCGGCCAACTGAGAGTGATCGGTTTCATCAGGCGTTAGCCCTGCTTTCTGAATAACCCCCAGTATCTCATCGGTGACGGCATTTCCCCACTCTGCTGGAATCAGCGAACCGGGCGCACCGGTAATCGGGTTATCGTCGACAAATTTTCCATTTGCCAGCCCGACCCCGGGTACACTTTTTGGATAATCCATTCTTACTTCCTCTAACCATCATTGATATGCACCTTCCACTTGACTGGCAAAGTGCGTTGTTCCGGGTACTTACACCCTGAAATACTTAACTTGCACGCCCTGTCACCCGCAACACCCTTGCCTGATAAAAAGCTTTTCATTCGAAAAAACTCCAAAGTGATAGCTCGTTCAACAATCGACTGGATACCCAGCCGTGCTGCAGGTCGAGAAAGAATAGATACGGCCATCGAAACACAGCCATGAAAATACAAGCTATTACCTGCACGAGACTGGGTATACTTTTCTCACGATAGAAAAATGCCCGCACAAGACGGGCACGGTCATTCCGTACGAATCACTCCGGCGATACCGGCCAGGCGATATCATCTGGAAACGCAGGCTGCTGCTCGATGCGGTTCAGCGCAATACGATACTGTTTCCACTTTTTGAGCATTGCCACCTCCTCTACAGTCGCCTCATCCAGATCCACGGCATCTTGCAGTGGCCCCATCCGGTTTGCTGCAATAGACAACAACGCATCTCTCTTGGCCTTGGACAATGAGATCAACTCTTCCCGGGTAGGGGGAAGCGGAACAGGATCGGGTGGATTGCTCTCCGTGTACCATTCATCTGGCAGGAGATCCTCAGGACCATTTACAGCACGCCAGCCCTGACCATCATTTCTTACTGCATAACCACTCATAATGCATCCTCCCAGCCAGCACAGTACACAGTCATGGCTCCGCCTGTAGAACTAACCGAAGTCCAGTAAATTGAAGAGCTTTCCAATTGCATCATCACGCGCCCACCAGTGAGGGCCTGATAAGTTCCCGCCGTAAGGGCCGCAGGTGTATTAATCGAAACGGTCGTCGAGTAGGCGTTGTTTGGAACGATGCTCGCCCAGGCGATTTGTGCTCCGGCTGCTTGCACTTGGAGTCCTACGTCGATTGTCGGTGCTGTTGGCGGCAAATAGTTACCTACCGCAACTGCCGACCATGCTGCGAGATTGCCTGTAGCACTTGCCATCACAGGAAGACTGGCAACATTACTACCTGTCGTTACTTTGTACTGAACTCGTCTGCCAACCTGGGTAAAGGAAAGCGGGTATTTGTTGCTGGTAGCATCGGTGCGAATCCAGCCCACCCTGGCTTTGTGGGTGTACCCGCTGGGAAGCGTTGGAGAGGTCGCGCTCAGCGACAGCAACCCCGAAGTGACGGTGCCATTCCAGATCACCCAGAGGCTGTACCAGGTCGATGCGGCCAGGGCACCAGTATCCAGACCATTGACACCCACGACAGCAGCATTGATGTTCAAACTCACGGCATTCAGGTTTCTGAACGAAACCTCGTTGCCCACCACCAGTTGCTCGGCAGAGACGCTCACCAACGAGTTCAGCCCGGAAGCAGAAGCTGTGAGCCCTTTATGCGAGCCTACGACAGCGACTTTCTGCACGCTCTGAACTTGGGCCGCCAATGCAGCGACATCAATATTTCCCTGATTGGTCGGTGCGTTCCAGGCCTTGATGCACCACATAACGGCCATGTTACGCGGTCGAGTTTCTGACCCTGTACGCGGAGCACCGCTCACACCATCAGTCACAGGGTCGCCAGTGGTTGCACGGTCGACAATACCGGCTCCATTAGCAGCGCCGCCGACGCCTATACCATATGTTGTAAATGCGGTGCTTGAACTGAGCGGAGAATGTCGATGCCCTTGCATTGCATCCAACTGATATGACCCTACCCCTCGCGCTAAATCCACCCCCCGCCCATGATCCCACCCGCGCAGAAACTCCCCCCGCGACTCCGGCAACCGGAAGAAGCCCGCGGGCTCGCTCCCAGTGTTGAAGGTCGTCCCCAGGTACGCATACAGGTCAGGATAAGTCGCGGCGCTCTGCACACTGCCGTCCACCTCCAGATACCCAGGAGGCACCACGCCTTTCGGGAAAGACAACATCGAGCCAATAGGCACCGATGCCTTCAATTTCTGCACTTCGTCGACCAATGCCGCGACATCAATCTGGCCTTGATTGACGGGGGCGTTCCAGGCCTTGATACACCACATGACCGCCCAGTTTCGTGGCCGAGTTTCCGCACCGCCGCCCGAAGCATCCATCGTGACGGCAGTCACCCCGGACGTGTATGCCGGTGAGTAGGCGTCTTTCCTTGAGAATGAATTATTGATCGCATTGTTTGCGGCGTTGTAGTAATTCGCCGCATGGGAGTGAGCTTCAACGGCTCCGGCCTGGTAGCTGCCAACACCACGCCCGGCATCCACCCCCCGCCCATGATCCCAGCCACGCAGAAATTCCCCGCGCGATTCCGGCAGACGGAAATTCCCGGTCCCCTCATCTCCCTTGTTGAAGGTGGTCCCCAGATACGCCGCCAGGTCCGGGTAGGTCGCAGCACTCTGCACACTGCCATCGACTTCCAGGAACCCGTTGGGAACCACGCCCTTGGGAAATGCCATCATCGCGCCGACCGGCAGCGCCGTGGCGTTCTTGAACAGCGACTCGACCTCAGCCTTGGTATAGGCATCGGTAATCCCATACGCCGTCAGGGTGGTGCGAATCTGCTCCGGCGGCAGCGAGCTCTTGACGATGGTCTGGATCGCCCGCAACAACTGGTCCCGCTCGGCCTCCGCAGGTTCCAGGCCACCGGCCTGGACCACATTGAGCAGTTCCTCGGTGACCGCATTGCCCCATACCGCCGGAATCAACGACCCCGGCGAACCGTTCACCGGGTTCTCGTCGACGAACTTGCCATTTACCAGCCCAACGCTGGGTACGCTTTTTGGGTAATCCACGCGTCTATCCTCTAGTCGTAATTGATGTGCACCAGCGTGTGCGCCGGGGCAGTGCGATGTATCAGGCATTCCAGGGCGCTGCCGGGGTTGGCGCCGAAGCGCTCGCCCCAGTAGCTGGCGCCGAAACGACGGCCCATGAGCAGGCGGCCGCCGGTGTTGAGCGTCCACATGAACTGCGCCGTCCAGGTGCCGAAGCGCGCCTTGCCGAACCGTGCCCGGCCCATGCGCGGGGTCTGCAGTTCGGTGACGCTGGCATTCGGGTAGCCCTGGCTGCGGGCGATATCGATGAAGTAGCCGATGCTCTGGTCACCCACCGCCAGCAGCCGCCGACGCACCGCCAGGCGGCGGTCGTCGAACAGCGGCTTGGGGCCCAGGCACGGGTCGGGCAGGTTCATCACCCGCTCCCAGTCCGGCACCAGTTCGCTGACGGTCACCGGGTCCACTTCGTTGATCAGGTCGACCGCCCGGGCATCGACCCGGGCCAGTTCCTGGGCAATGCCCAGCAGTACCTGCTGGATCTCCGGCACCTGTTCCGGGTCCCAGGCGGGACCGGCCGGCAGCAGGCTGCGCAGTTGCTCCTGGTATTGCGCGGCGGTTCTTACTCCAGCCATACGCAGCCTCCGAAGGTCAGCAACTGGTTGGTGGCTGCTGGCACATCGGCGGACGGCGTGACCAGCAGGTGATCGTTCTCGCCACTGGCGCTGCTGATGGATTCGGCGATATGGGTCAGCAACAGGGTTTCCCCGAGGCCGCCTTCACGGTCGTGCAGGTCGCGCAGCTGTGCTTCGACCGCGGCGCGGGTGGCGCTGGTATCCGGCACCAGGCGCAGGGTGTAGGTGACCGGCACCAGCACCGGAGCCAGCACATGCAGCTCCGCCGTCACCGGCCGCAACGGCTCGATATAGGCCTGGACCAGCGCCAGTTGCCCGGCATCCGGCAGCGGCACGGGGTCGTCGTCACGCATGACAAACAAGCCGACGGTCCCCGGTCCGAGGTAGTTGCCGCGGCACCAGGCCCGGGTAATGCCCTGGCACTCCAGGGCCCAGGTCTCGTAGTCGGCCGCCGAACCGCCATGGGGCGTGACGCGGTACGAGCGAATGACCCGCGCCCGCAGGGACTCGAGGCTTTCCTGCGCGACCCCGCCGGTCAGGCCCGGAGCCAGTACCGTGAAGGTGTTGCCGACACCTTGCACCGGCTGCACCGGGAACAGGGTCAGGCCGGCGTCGGCATTGCCCAGGCTGCCGGCATCCAGCGCCTGGATCTGCGTGGTGTTGGTGCCGCTGCTGGTGGTACCGCCGAGGGTCACCTTGTAGCTGCGGCCATCGCTGGTCTGCAGCAGGGTGTCGGCATCCAGCACGGCGCCGGCGGCAGCGGTGAAGCTGACACTGCCGCTGGCAGCCTGGGCGGCCTTGCGCGGTTGATGCAGGCGCAGGGCGGCGATGCGTTCCAGGGTGGTTTCATCGGCGGTGTCGGGCAGGATCTGCTCGGCGATCCAGTCGAGGTAACCGTACAGGCCAAAGGCCGCGCCGCTGAGGGTGCGGGCCAGGACCTGGGCATCGGACTGGCGCAGCGAATCGCTGGCCAGGTCGCTTTGGGTGCGGTTGATCAGCACCGGCAGCGAAGGGGTTTCAAACGGCATAAGTCACCTGCCAACTGTTGTTCGGGTTGATATCCAGGCGCTCGCCGCCGGCCAGGGTCAGAACCGTTCGCAGGTTCAGTCGCTGGGCGTCGAGCCGTTCGGTTTGAATTTCGATGGCGCTGCAATGACCGTCGTCGATCAGCCATTGCAGGGCTTCACGGGCATAGAATTCGGCGTCGAGCTGGGTCTGCGCGGTCAGCTTGACCCGCCGCAACAGCCACAGCCGCGAGCCGATGCGGTCGTCGGTCACCGCGGGAAAACTGTCGCCCCACCAGCCGAAACGCTCATCGTCGTCGAGGGGGTCGTCGGAGTTGGCGCGACGCCAGGTGAAGAGGCTGATCAACACCGAGCGGGTCAGCGCCGCCTTGAGAGTGCCGGAGACAAACATCAGGCACCTCCCGCCGGTACGCCGGTCTGGCCGTTGCCCGGCTGGATGCCGCCGTGCACATGCTGCATCTGGCTGATACCGCCGGCGACCTGGTCGCCCTGGGAGACGATCTTGCCGGTCTGGGTCAGGGTCGGGCTGTCGAGGTTGATGGCGGTGCTGGCGCGGATGTTCAGGGTGCCGGTATCGATATCGATGATCCGGCCGCGCCTGAAATGGATCCGGTCGCCTTCGTCGGTGTACAGGGCGATTTCGCCGGGGGCGAGGTTCTGCAGGCGGTAGCGGCGGTCGGCGACCACCAGCACGATGCCATGGGAGCGATCGCCGCCAAGAAAGGTCGCGATGCCTTCGGCGCCGGCCAGCGGATTGCTGGTGAACCCGTAGGGTTCGAAGTGCTCCATGTCGTCGTTCACTTCGCCGGCGGTCAGGCGCATTTGCAGCGATTGCAGTTTATTGGCCGAGCTGGCGAGCACGACGGTGCCGCGCGCCAGCAGGCGTGTCAGTAGGCTCATGGTGGGTTCCTTGGGCGAGCGGTAGGTCAGGGAGGACGCTTTCACCGGCAAGCCGGTTCCCACGGAGTCCGTGCCTCGCCGCAAACTCTCGGCAGGACACCACTGTTGTGGGAGCGGGCTTGCCCGCGAAGACGATGGAACAGCCCCCTCGAAATAAAGAGGCTTACTTGGCCTTGGCCGGCGTGGCGTCGAAGACCTGCGGCGGCGCCACGTCCAGGGTGGTGATCGAGCCCTGTGCGGACAACGAATAGGTGACCTTGGAAATCAGCATGTCCTGGTCCAGGCCCAGTACCGGGTCCTTCACCCGCACCAGCAGATTGTGTCGCCACAGATCGCCGTTGGACTGTCGCCAGCCCTGCACGGTGTAAGTGGTGGCCAGGGCCTTGCCGGTGCGGGTCGCACGCTCCCAGTCGGCCCTTTGCTGGGCCAGTTCCGGGGTGAGCTGCACGCTTTCGCTGATCACCGTGACCCGCCTGCGCTGCGGATTGGCTTCGCTGGACACACCGGATACTTCGCTGACCGCGCTGCCGCTTTTCTGGTCACTGCCCTTGTGCTGGCCGATCACCCGGTACTCGGAAAACACCGCGCTGTAATCCCGCGCGGTATTGGCCGAGAGGATGTTCTTGCCCAGCTCCAGCACATCGCTGGCGCGGCCGCCACTTCCCGGCTTGGCGAGCACCAGGTTGCCATCGGCATCATCGGTGGAAAACACCCGGTACAAGGTCAGCAGGCGGTCGATGGACTTGAACACCGTTTCCCCCGGCACGATGCTGTGGGTCTGCAACTTGGTGGTCTCCGGGATCTCGCTGCGCACGTTGACCTTGTAGGGTCTGGCGAGCGCCTCGACGATCTTCAGCATGCCCTGCTGGCGCCACTGGCTCGGCTGGTTGATGGCTGCGCAGTCCACCAGGTCGCGGGTCAGCGAACTGCCCTCGATGGTCAGGCTGATCTGATGGCCGTCATAGCTGATGGGCGCCTGGTAGACATGTCCGGTGAGCACCAGGTCGCAGCCGATCAGCACCGAACAGCGGGCCCCGGCCTTGATCGGCACGGCCAGGGTCTGCCCCGGCCATTGCCAGGTGATCCCCAGCTTGAACGTGCGGAACTGACGCTCCAGGTCGGCGCTGATTTCGATGGCTTTCCAGCCCTCGTAGCTCAGGCCGTCGACCAGCAGGACGACGGCATTGTCGATGTCGTTCATGACCTACTCCCGGGATATCTGCAGCGGCACTGGCGGTATGAACCCGGGATGCGAAATGCGGTTGCGTTGCACCACTTCCCCCACCCGCGTGGCATCACCGAAGTTCTGGTAAGCCACGACCAGCGCCGGCAGGTTGCTCTTGGGCGTCAGGTCGATCAGCCGCACCCCGGTGGACGCCACCGCGTTGAGATGCTGCACCAGTGTCTGGCGTACGCTATTGAGTGCCTGGTAATGCACCGAGTCAGCCTTGAGCGCCGCCTGCCAGATCACCTCATTGAGGCTGTCGCGCAGCGCCAGCACGTCGTCGACCACTGGTACATCGGCGCGTTGCACCGGCTGCTGGGCCTGTTGGGCCAGCGAAGGGGTCGTCGCCAGTTTCACCGGTGGCGTCGCCACCGGTATCATCGACACCAGCTGGGAGATCTGCACCAGCATGGCATCCTGGATCAGGTTCACCGTGGCCTGCGAGGCAGCAGCGGAGTCCTTGCCGATGGTCAGCTGCGACGTATCGAGGGACTTGGCTTCTTCCACCTGTTTCGAAAGGTCGGCCAGCATCCCGCGATAGCCCTGCACGGCAAAGTCCTTCAATCCCCGCACGTCGCCCACCAGGCCGCGGACTTCACCCACCACGCCCTTGAACTCGCCCAGCACACCCTTGACCGCCGCACTCAGTTGCCGGGGGAATTCCTTGACCGTGCGGACCAGGGCGTAGACCGTCGCGTACGTCTCGATCAGCGGCTGCAACTCCTGCTCGATCACGTGATACGCCAGGGTGATTCCCTTGCGCAGGTTCTCCACGCTGACCCGCGCCTGATTGACCAGAGCCATCGCTTCATCGAAGCGCCCCACCGAAGCGTCGAGCAACTTGCTCGACGCCACCTGCAGTTGCTCCCTGGTGTCGACGACGGCCTTGGGGAACTGCAGCAACTCGTCCGGGTAGAACTTCAGGTTGAAGGTCACCAGCCCGCCATCCTGGCGGGTCTGGGTCATGTCGCATTCGCCGACCTTGACCTGCATCCGCCCCAGCCAGGGGTGGACCAGTTCGCCACTGCCCTGCTCCAGCGCCTTGAGCAGGTTGTCACGCTGCTCCAGGCAATCGGCACCGACGATAAACGCCGTCAGGTCATGGATCTTCGCCTGCTGGCCGAGCCGCTCGAAGAACGGCTGGTCGCGCTGGGGGTATTCATGCAACTGGCCTTTCTGGCCGACCGGGGTTTTCGCCTGGTCGACCCAGAAAGGTACGCCGCGAAACGACGCCGGCAACAAACGATCACGCCAGTTGCTCGCCATAGGCACCTCCGAAGGAAAGTGAGCGATAGCCGACGCGAGGCGTCAGGCTCAGGCCCGGTTGATTGGTCTGCGGTTGATCGACCCGCAGGCCTGCTGGAGCATTGGTGAAGCTGACGGTCAGGCCGCCTTCGAGCTGCGTACGGTTGTTGGCGGCGGTCTGCTGGATGAGCAGGTTCGAGTTGCGAGCCAACCCACCGGCCAGCAGCGCGCTGTCTTGCGCGCCGCCGACACCCGCCAGCGCAGGCTTGACCACAGGCGTGTCGCTGCCGCCAAAAAAACCGCTGACGCTGTCCACGACACTGCTGATCAGTTCCCTGATCGGCTGGATAATCGGCTTCAGTTTTTCCAGCAATGAAGAAAAGAACTCGGGAATAGCCCCCAGCCTGGTCCTCAACGCCTCCAGAGGATCGACGTCGAACAGCGTCTTCATGAAGTTGCCGAAAGGCGCCGCGAACTCGACCAGCTGACTCCCCAGGCCGCCCAGGAAGGTAATGACACCGGTCCAGAGCGTCTGGAGGGTTTCCAGGGGTGACCAGCTGAACGTCTCCTTGAGGCTGTTCCAGGACTGTCCGAGACTCTCGCTGATACCGTTGCCGATCTCCTGGAAAAACCCCTTAGTCCCGCCCCAGAGCTTTTTCAGATCATCCATCGGCGACCAGCTGGCAAGCGTGTTCCTGAGCTCATTCCAGCCGTTGATGAACCCGCTCTTGAGCTCCCCCAGGAACTTGCCGGTCGCGGAAACGGCCTGGTCCCAGGTCGCGATCACTTTGCCCCAGACTGCCGCAATGGCCGCCGGCAGCGCCTTGAAAGCGTCCGCCGTCGCGATCGCCGCGAGGGTGATCTGTCTCGTGGCCCCGCTGAAAAAGCGGGTGAGCGGCTTCCATGCCAGCACGATAACCGCCGCCGCCAACGCGACAGCCGCGGCGACCAAGCCGATGGGCGACGTCAATACCCCCATCACCGTCGCCAGGCCGATCGCCGCCCCGGTCATCACCGTAAACGCCAGGGCCCCGACAGCCAGTGCCTGCACCAGCGCCGGATTGTCCGCCACGAATTGCCCGAACGCCGTCGCCAGAGGGATCAGCGCGGTGACGATACTGTCGAAGGCCGGCAACAGCGCCTGCCCGATCTTCAGTGAAATCTTGTCCAACGCCTTGCCGAGCGCCTCCAGATGCTGCGCGGTTTCGCCCAGTCCTTTATTCGCCGCCTGAGGTACTTTGGGTACCGCGGGTGCTTTCGGGACCGCGGGAGCCTTCGGAGCGGCAGGCAACTTCGGTGCTATCGGCGCCTTGGGTAGCGTCGCCGCCCTGGGGAGTGTCGGAGCCTTGCGAACGTTGGCCGTCCTGGCCAGCCGGTCCTGCTCCTTGATGGCGGCCTTGAGGCCGTTGGTAAAGGGTGCCAGCAAGCCACCACCCTTCAGGTTCAACTTGTTGAGGCCGCTGTCTTCCAGGCTCTTCTTGAGATTGGCGACCTTTGCGGTCCCGTCACTGGCCTTGGGGGCGGCCAGAGCCGCCTTCGCAGCCACCACGAGGGACTGCAGATCCTCGGCACTGACACTTACTTTTTTCTTGGCCATCACTGCACCTGCTGCATCGCATTGATCCGTTGCGCGTGCTCCAGGGACTCCCGGAGCACATCCAGTGGCCTGGCCATCATCTGTTCGGGGTCAACCTTCCAGAACCAGGCCAGGTCATAGGCAATCGCAATCAGCTCACCGATGGCTGCGATGCCGCACTCATGAAAAAACCCGCCACCGCCCAGCTCAGGGTGTTGAGGTCGGACAGGTCCAGCTGGTTGACCGACGACGGCGGGATGCCGGCGCAGACCGCGATGTACTTGGCCGCGACATCCATGTCGAGGCTGACTTCTTCGCTCTTGTCGATCTTGTACGGCAGCGCCTTGATCGCCCGCACCTCCTGCACCGTCGGACGGCGCAGGGTGAGTTCGAGCAGCGGTTCGCCGTGGGCCTCGATGGGCACCTGCAACTTCACCGGATCGGTCATTGCCAGGTCCCCTTGATGCCTTCGAATTTCAGTTCGATGGCCGCGTCATCGCCCTTGGCGACCGGCTCTTCGACCAGGTAGGCACCGGCCAGCACATAGACCTTGCCGTTGCTGAATTCGCAGGTGACGGTCATGTCGGAACCGGCGATCAGTTGCTTGAGGGGGAAGTCCGGGGTATGCAGCGCAGTGACCTTGAAGGACGGGGTGATATCGGTTTCCTTGTAGAAACCCGGCACGACCGTTTCCCGTTTGACGGCCATCAGGGGCGCTTCGCAGCCGCCGTTGATGGTCAGTTGAGCGCCGTCCACTTTGACGTAGCAGGTGCCCGCAATCAGTTGACCCATGGTGTATCTCCTTGCAATAAAAAGTGATGCCCCTTGTCTTCGCCGTGCAAATCGACAAGGGGGGGATCAGAGCGGTGAGCGCGACTTACAGGGCCTCGACGATGACGTTGTCGATGAGCGCGTAGTGCGTGTAAGGGTTCTCTTCGTTGAAAAAGCTCAACGTCGTTTGGGGAGTGGTTGCGGTGAAGTCATAGGTGATGGTTTTCCAGGCCACGGCCTGGGTGGCTACGACGGGAGTGTCGAAACTCACCGTCTGCCCCGCTACCTTGACCTGAATCACGCCGGTACCGGTACGACCGCTCGCGGCGCTATTGCCCGCGCTGAAGGTCAGCCGATAACGTTGACCGACAGCAGTCTTGAAATTCTGCTGGATGCCGCCGCCATTCGTGTAGACGTAGTTCGCCAGGTCTACGGCGTTCACCCCGTCGGCAGCAGCCGAGCCGGGGACCGTCGCCGGTACGCTGAAGTATTCGACGCCGGAGAGAAAAGTCGTCCAGCCCGAAATGAAGTCGGCCTGGGCAGGGGTATCCAGAATGCAGTTGAAACTGCAACCTGGAGACTCGAAGCTGCCATTGACCAACAGATTGGCGGCGAACGCCGGGGTAGCGGTCGCCAGCAGCGCAGCCGACACGAGACCGGCACCGAGATACTGTTTAATCGCTTTCATGTTTTCACCTTTGCACTGAATGATCGGGTGGCAATCAAGCCACCGCGTCGTACTGCAGACGGAACTGGTTGAGCAGCGCGAACACGCGCAGGCCGTTGATGTAGTCAGGCGGGAACAGCACGTTGACCCGGCTCGGGTCCTGGCTGTCGCGCTCGACGATCAGGTGCTCGGCGAACAGCTCGGCGTTTTCCACATGACCTTCCAGTTCGAGCTTCGCGTACTGGGCAATCAGCTCGCCGCGAATGGTGCTCGGGGTGACGATCGGCTGCCCGGCGCCGAAGCGGGTGCCATCGCTGGCGAGCTTGTGGCGACCGTACTTGCTGGTGATCACGCTTTGCAGGCGACGGACGATAAAGGCCGACTGATGCATGGTTTCGCTGTCCAGGTAGGAGTTGTCCGCCTGGCCGTACGCGTTTTTCTGGTAGGTGGTGATCGCACGCTGGATGCGCACGTAGCCGCCTTCGTAGTACGCGGTGGCGATGCCGTAGCTGAGCAGCGACTGGCGCTCGGTCAGGGTGAAACGCTCGCTGGCCGGAGCCGGATCGATACCCGGCAGGCTGCCGCTCTGGGTCGGACGGCTGGCGTCGGCGGAGATGAACACCGCGGTGCGCGCGGCCAGGGCCGCGGCCTGGATCCAGTACGGTTGCGGAACGCCGGGCTCCAGGGCCTGGATGGTCATGTGCTGGTCGTTGCGGGTCTGGCCGGCCGCCACCAGGGTGCCGATGGTGCCGCGCTTGGCGGTGTAGACGTGGCCGAACAGCTGCTTGGACCAGGACCAGCGACCGACATTGTCGTCCATCGCCGCTTGCCAGGTGCTCAGGCTGGCCGCGTCGGACCATGGCTGGCAGATGAATTCGAACGGTTCGTCGCCCAGAGCCGCCAGCGCCGCGACCTGATCCGGCACACCGGCGCCACCCGCCATCCTGGCAGTGACGATGGTCAGGCCGGCCGGGGTTTCTTCGCCGTTGCTCTTGCCCAGGCGGTTGAACTGCAGGCTGATGTCGTTGCCGCTGTCACCGGTCCATTTGCAGCTCAGGGTAACGGTGCCATCGGTGGCCACGGCACTGACCGGCAGGTCGGCGGCGGCGTTGACTTGCAGGGCCAGGGTAGTTGCCACCTGGGCGGCGGTCGCGCCGTTGACCACGGCGGCCTGGACCCGCACACCACCGACATACAGGTTGAGCACGCCGCTTTCGGTGGCGGCGCCGGTCAGTTTCAGATCGGCCTTGGCAATCGCGCCGGTGCTATTGCGCAGCGGCAGGCACCAGATCTCGCCGACCGGATCGGTCTTGCGCCAGGTGTCGTACATCGCGGCGAGCATCGAGCCCTGGCCACCGATGCTCTTCGCCAGGGCGACGCTGGAGACCAGTACCAGGCTGCCGATTTCCGCGCTGGTGGCGTTGTCATTGACCTGGGCGACGATCAGTCGACGCAGGGTCGACGACGCGCTATTGGCCGCCGAGTTGTCCATCTCGGCATAGAACAGCGGAACACGCAGGTCCGCGGGGATGTTGCTGAATCCGATAGCCATTATTGGGCATCCTGTGGTTGTGCCGCTTGCACGGCGGTGAGGGTGATATCGCCATCGGCCTGACGACGGCGCCACCAGGCGCTGTCAGCCACTTCGCGACCGGCGACCGGCAGCAGATCGCCGGCTTCCGGGTCCGGCACGGCGCGGCCTTCGGCCGGCACTACGGTGATGCGTTGGGTCATTGCTTTACGTCTCCTGAAAAAGTCAGCTCCAGACGCCCGTCGGGGCCTGGGCGGTGCAGATTGGGGTCGGCCGGGTCGATGGCATCGACCCGCACCGTCACCCCGGTAAAAGACGGCAAGCCGTCCAATTCACGCTCGTGCCAGGTTTCCGCCGGGTCGCTGGAGCGATTGCGCCCCAGCTGGAACTCGGCGAAGAAATGCAGGCGATAGAGCAGGCGGCTGGCATTGATCGAAATCAGTTCGCCGCCGTCGTATTCGAGAGGGGTGTAGAAGGTGTCGGGCTTGAAGCCCACCAGCGCACGCCAGAGTTCGGCGCGCAGGGTATGCAGTTGGTCGAACGCGGCCTGGCCGTTGCTGCCGTCGAGCACCAGGGTCAGTTCCAGGCGATCGCGGATGCCCTGGCGGGTGACGTTCTGCGAAGCGTCCTTGCTCGCCAGGTCGGCGATCACGGCGACAAATGCCGCCGGGGTTTGCAGCGTGGTGTTGCCTTGCAACAGGTCGAGATCAAGGCCGGTCGAGATAGATGAGGCAAGACTGGGGCATTGATCGCGCAATTGCTTGAGGATCGGGGTGATTTTCATGGGGTGCACCGGGCAATAAAAAACCCGTCGTTTGACGGGTTCGACAGGCGATCACTCGCCTCCAGAAAGCCCGCATCCATGCGGGCTGGGCCCTGCTCTCGGGCCCGACGGCTCCAGTCCGTTGGTGATGTTGATGACCTCCTTGTTCAAGGATTTGCCGGACTACTGTCCAGACCTGGTTTCCGGGGGAGGCGCTTCGCCCACCCCCAGCCGCCTGGCCGCCCAGCGCTCGTAAAGGCCGATAGCGACATCCGCACCGGCCATGGCGGTCAGGCATCCAAAGGCGCCGGCGGTCCAGATCGACACGCCGGCGGCGTACAGCAGCATGATGGTCGACACCCCGCAGACCATGCAGGCCCCGGAGCGCAGCGCCAGCCGGCGCAGCAGCGACCAGCCACGGGCGCCCTCCTTGTCGGCACGCCACATTTCACCGGAAACGCCGCCGATCACGGCCAGCACGATGACCAGCCAGACAGGCATGTCCGCCAACGCTTGTTGCTCGTTCGTCATGTCACGCCTCCTGCAATAAAAAGGGGCCATTCATTGGCCGGTGGGGGTTTCGCTTGGATTTCAAGATGAAGGATTCTCGTGGAAGCCCAGGTTCGGTGGGCATTCCAAAAAGCCCGGTCGCCCAGGCTTTTCAGTAATGCGGTCCTGATGCCCCGGCCTGAACCGACCCGCGTTTTCGGCGAGGCGGATTTCCGGCAAGGCACTTGATCCTTCGGCGCTACTGGCGCGGTACGGATCGATTCGAATTGTTCCTCCGACCGCGACCCTGTCCGCCGGATAACTGCTTACGGTGCTTTACGCTGCACACCCGGGTCAGTTGCCAACCCTCTGAACCGTTGAGGCCGGTTCATCGCTGCCTGTTCTTTGAAGCGGTGTCACTAAAGAGCTTCGGGTTGCCCCTGGCATTTCTGCCTGTGGCCGACCTTTCCGGCCGGCTTGAGACAAAGAATATGCATGTATGCATATACAGTCAATGCACAAATGCATTTATTTATGCATCGAGATTTGCACCCATGCATGAAACCCATGTCGGTCAGGGGCTGCGGCTTTTTTTGGGGCGAAAAAAAACCCACATCGCTGTGGGTTTTTTCCGAGTCAGGACGGATTAGCGGGCGTACATGCCCCACCAGAAGACATGACCGAGGATGGTGATCTGCTCTTCCTGGATTTCCTGGAAGCTGTAGTCCTCATCCGGATGCTCGTCACGATTGAAGCTGCGCAGGCGGATCCCGCTGGGCAGGCGATAGAGTTGTTTCACCCGCAGTTGACCGTTGTGGTTGATGGCATAGAGGTCGCCGTCGACGATGTCGCCGATGGCGCTCTTGCCGGCGTTGACCCCGACCGTGGCGCCGTCGCGCAGCACCGGCAACATACTGTTGCCACGCACGGTCACGCACTTGGCCTGGTCGAACTGCACGCCGTTATGGCGAAGGCTGCGTTTGCCGAAGCGCAGGCTGGCCTTCTCGCTTTCCTCGATGACGAATCTTCCTGATCCAGCAGCCAATTCAACCTCGCGAAGAAAGGGAACGGAAACCTCGTCTTCATCGACGGGGGTATCGTCGTCCCACAGGCTTATATCCTTGAGTTCCGAATGCAGCGTGACCGGCTCCTGATCCCTGGTGCCGGCAATGTCGGCACGTCCGCGCAACTGGTCGGTGCTGACACGGAAATACTCGGCGATCTTCGAGATGTGCTTGTCCGAAGGATCGACGATCTTCCCGCTGAGGATGCGCGACAGGGTGGATTGGGGCACGCCGGTACGACGGTGAAGCTCCGTGGGGGAGATCCCGTGACGGTCGAGCAATGCTCGGAGGACGGTAGAAACGTTGCGTATTTGCATAACGCGCATATTGCTTGGGCTTTTCGCGAATGGCAAATGCTGATTTGCATATTTCATGCATGAAAATTTGCACCGACGTCAAAAGGCCATGCCTGCGGACGCCGGACCGCCCGTGTTAACCTTGCGCCCATCGTAAAGCAGCGGGCCAGACGCCCGACCTTGCCCCCCACTCAAAACGAATCCGCCTAAGTATCCGATGAGTAAAACTACTTCCGATCTGTCCAGCCACACGCCGATGATGCAGCAATACTGGCGCCTGAAGAACCAGCACCCCGACCAGTTGATGTTCTACCGCATGGGCGACTTCTACGAGATCTTCTATGAAGACGCGAAGAAGGCCGCCAAGCTGCTGGACATCACCCTCACGGCCCGCGGGCAGTCGGCCGGGCAGGCGATTCCGATGTGCGGGATTCCGTACCATTCGCTCGAGGGTTATCTGGTCAAGCTGGTCAAGCTGGGCGAGTCGGTGGTGATCTGCGAGCAGATCGGCGACCCGGCCACCAGCAAGGGTCCGGTGGAACGCCAGGTGGTGCGGATCATCACCCCCGGTACCGTCAGTGACGAAGCCCTGCTCGATGAACGCCGCGACAACCTGATCGCCGCCTTGCTGGGCGATGAGCGTCTGTTCGGCCTGGCGGTGCTGGATATCACCAGTGGCAATTTCAGCGTCCTGGAAATCAAGGGCTGGGAAAACCTGCTGGCGGAACTGGAGCGGATCAACCCGGTGGAACTGCTGATTCCGGATGACTGGCCGCAGGGACTGCCGGCGGAAAAACGCCGGGGCACCCGTCGTCGCGCGCCGTGGGATTTCGAGCGCGATTCCGCGCATAAAAGTCTCTGTCAGCAATTTTCCGTGCAGGACCTGAAAGGCTTCGGCTGCGAAACCCTGACCCTGGCCATCGGTGCCGCCGGCTGCCTGCTCAGCTACGCCAAGGAAACCCAGCGCACCGCCCTGCCGCATTTGCGCAGCCTGCGCCATGAGCGCCTGGACGACACCGTGGTGCTCGATGCCGCCAGCCGCCGCAACCTGGAACTGGACACCAACCTCGCCGGCGGTCGCGACAACACCCTGCAATCGGTGGTCGACCGCTGCCAGACCGCCATGGGCAGCCGTCTGCTGACCCGCTGGCTGAACCGTCCGCTGCGTGACCTCAAGGTCCTGACGGCACGCCAGAGCTCCATCACTTGCCTGCTGGAAGGCTACCGCTTTGAAAAGCTGCAACCGCAGCTCAAGGAAATCGGCGATATCGAGCGCATCCTCGCCCGGATCGGCCTGCGCAATGCCCGTCCTCGCGACCTGGCGCGCCTGCGCGATGCCCTCGGCGCACTGCCGCAACTGCAGGACGCGATGCTCGAACTGGACGCCCCGCACCTCAGGCAACTGGCCGCCACCACCCGCACCTACCCGGAACTGGCGATCCTGCTGGAACGCGCCATCATCGATAACCCGCCGGCGATCATCCGCGACGGCGGGGTCCTGAAGACCGGCTACGATACCGAACTGGACGAACTGCTGTCCCTCAGTGAAAACGCCGGGCAGTTCCTGATCGACCTGGAAGCCCGGGAAAAAGCCCGCACGGGCCTGGCCAACCTCAAGGTCGGCTACAACCGTGTCCACGGCTATTTCATCGAGTTGCCGAGCAAGCAGGCCGAGTCGGCGCCGGCCGACTATATCCGCCGCCAGACCCTCAAGGGCGCCGAGCGCTTTATCACCCCGGAACTCAAGGAGTTCGAAGACAAGGCCCTGTCGGCCAAGAGCCGGGCCCTGGCGCGGGAAAAGATGCTTTACGAAGCCCTGCTCGAAACCCTGATTGGCGAGTTGCCGCCATTGCAGGACACCGCCGCGGCGCTGGCTGAACTGGATGTCCTGAGCAACCTCGCCGAACGCGCGCTGAACCTGGACCTGAACTGCCCGCGCTTTGTCGACGAGCCGTGCATGCGTATCAGCCAGGGACGCCATCCGGTGGTCGAGCAGGTGCTGACCACGCCGTTCGTAGCCAACGACCTGGCCCTCGACGACAACACCCGCATGCTGGTGATCACCGGTCCGAACATGGGCGGTAAATCCACCTACATGCGCCAGACCGCATTGATCGTGCTGCTGGCGCATATCGGCAGCTTCGTGCCGGCGGCCAGTTGCGAACTGTCACTGGTGGACCGAATCTTCACCCGGATCGGCTCCAGCGACGACCTGGCCGGTGGCCGCTCGACCTTCATGGTGGAAATGAGCGAAACCGCGAATATCCTGCACAACGCCAGCGAACGCAGCCTGGTGCTGATGGACGAAGTCGGGCGCGGCACCAGTACCTTCGACGGCCTGTCCCTGGCCTGGGCCGCCGCCGAACGCCTGGCGCACCTGCGGGCCTACACGCTGTTCGCCACACACTATTTCGAACTGACGGTGCTGCCGGAAAGCGAACCGCTGGTGGCCAACGTGCACCTGAACGCGACCGAGCACAACGAGCGCATCGTCTTCCTGCACCACGTGCTGCCCGGCCCGGCCAGCCAGAGCTACGGCCTGGCGGTGGCGCAACTGGCCGGCGTGCCGTCCGATGTGATCGTCCGGGCCCGCGAACACCTGAGCCGCCTGGAAACCACCAGCCTGCCCCACGAGATTCCCGTGACCAAGCCCGGCAAGCCGGCGGCACCGATGCAGAGCGACATGTTCGCCAGCCTGCCGCACCCCGTGCTCGATGAACTGGCCAAGCTCGACCTGGACAATCTGACCCCACGCCGCGCGTTGGAAATGCTCTATACATTGAAGACACGGATCTAACGCAGACGGCCGCAAGCTGCTAGAATCTCGCGCGGTTTGGGATGCTGCGGGCTATTAGCCTGGTTCGCAGACTATCGCTCCCGAACCTGGCGAACCCATTTTGACCGGGTTTCGCTGCCGCCGCCTGAGGAGAAAATTAGAAATGACCTTCGTCGTCACCGACAACTGCATCAAGTGCAAGTACACCGACTGCGTAGAAGTCTGTCCGGTGGACTGCTTTTACGAAGGCCCGAACTTCCTGGTGATTCACCCGGACGAGTGCATCGACTGCGCGCTTTGCGAGCCGGAATGCCCTGCTGTGGCTATTTTCTCCGAGGATGAAGTCCCGGAGGACATGCAAGAGTTCATTCAGTTGAACGTCGAGCTGGCTGAAATCTGGCCCAACATCACCGAGAAGAAAGAATCGCTGCCGGATGCCGAAGAGTGGGATGGCGTCAAAGGCAAGATCAAAGACCTCGAACGCTGATTGCCGAGCGTTCCTGAAAAGGCCCCTTGCGGGCCTTTTTACGTTTCCGGGCAGGAGGTTTCACTTTCCTGCAGGCAAAAAAAAGGGGCGGTATGACCCGCCCACATTTTTTCCCTAATCCCTTTTTTCCCTTTCATCATCCTGATGAATCGCATCCTGCGACGTTCCTTCCAGCGACCTTCCTTGATCACCGTGTCTATCCGTCGACACAGGGCTGATATTAAGGGTTTTCAGATCGCCTGCAAGTGGATCCAACGGCAGGCATCTGCCATCCGGATCCATCCATAAATACAAAAATACATATATTTCAACAAGATACAAAAATCATGCGGTGATCTATTCCTACTTCCATCCTTGATCGCTTACGCAACGTGTAAGCAAAGGCTTACACCGGCAAGCCTACAAAAAAGAACTTCTGGATTCCGACACAGTCTCCTGCGCTCATTGCATCAAGACAGTCCCGAGCAAACACCAGCGGCCCGCTCAAACAGGCCGGCAGCACATAAGTACTTGACCAACGACACAGATGATAAGCATTATCATTCGCTTGTAATCGCTCCGGTGCTGTCGTGACGCAATCCCAGTTCAACCAGGTCTTCCTTACCCAGCGGGTCTCGCTGCTGCGGACGCTGCAACGCATGGTGCACAACCACAGCACCGCCGAAGACCTGTTGCAGGAGACGTACCTGCGGGTTACCCGGGCGTTGAGCGAACGCCCCATCGATCACCTCGAACCCTTTGTGTTCCAGACCGCCCGCAACCTGGCGCTGGACCACCTGCGCGCACGACGTATCCAGTCCCGAACCCTGATGGAAGACGTGCCGCTGGAGGTCGTGGAGAATGTCGCCGCGCCGCTGAGCACTCCGGAAGATGCCACCCATGCCGAACAACTGCTGGAGCGCCTGAGTGTGAGCCTTGGTCAATTGAGTGCCCGCCAGCAGCAAATCTTCATCCTCAGCCGCCTGCACGGCTGCAGCTATCAGGAGATCGCCGAACAGCTCGACGTGTCCCTGAGCACCGTGCAGAAGGAACTCAAGCTGATCATGGCCATCTGTGTCGGGGTGGCCGAACGCCTGGATCGCCCTTAAGCTTGGCACCAGACCTATAAGATCCGTCCATGCACAGCAGCGGATCATCGAATCGAACCGTGGCAGCGATTACCGAGGAACACCCGTGACGGACAGCCCCAACCTGCACTCCCCCGAGCCGGCTCGGCAGGTGTTGCAAGACAACGCCATGGATCAGGCACTGGACTGGCTGATCGTGATGGAGTGCCCGAGCGCCGAGCAGCGCGTCGAATTCAATGCCTGGCTCGCCGCCGATCCGGCGCACGCCCAGGCCTACGCCCGCGCCAGCGGCGCCTGGAATGCCGAACCGGTGATCGCCGCCGCCCAGGCCCTGCAAGCCCGGCGTCGGCCGTCGCTGCCACGACGCCTGCGCCCCCACTGGAAACCCCTGGCGACCGCCGCCGTGCTGCTGATCGCCATCGGTATCTACGGCAACCTGCCGTTGCGCCTGCAGGCCGATCACCTGACCGTGGTCGGTGAGCGCCAGCACCTGCAGCTGGAAGATGGCTCCAAGGTCCTGCTCAACACCAACTCGGCGTTCTCCAGTTCCTTCACCGAGCAGAGGCATGTGGCCCGGCTGTACAAGGGCGAGGCGTTTTTCGAGGTGTCCGGCCAGCGCGAACACCCGTTGGAAGTCGATGCCGGCCCGGTCCAGGCCAGCGTGCGCGATACCGCCTTCGCCGTGCGTTACCTCAATGGCGAAGCGCAGGTCCAGGTGGAACGTGGTGATGTCGACCTGCGCACCCGCGACGACAGCGCCCGCCTGCGTCTCTCCGCCGGCAACAGCGTGCGGATCGGTCCCCATGGCTTTGGTCGTCCGGAAAAGCTCGACGTACAGAAGGACCTGGCCTGGGTCCAGGGTCGCCTGGTGTTCGAGAACTGCCCGATGAGCCAGGTGCTGGCCGAACTGCGGCGCTATTACCCCGGCTGGATCGTCAACAACAACGAGCAGTTGGCGCAGGTCGCCGTGACCGGCAACTACCGCCTGGACAAGCCTCTGGACGTGGTCCGCTCCCTCGCCCACATCACCTCCGCGCGGGTATCGGAATACCCGGCGCTGGTCATTCTCAACTAGCTGAAAGTTTTTTTACTCGATAGCGATAGGCCATTCGTCTCGTTATAGCCAATGCAAGTGATTCTCATAAAGAATCGCATTGCAACTATAAGATTCGTACACCGGAGCGCTATCGATGCCCACACGTTTCACGCCCAAGGCCCGCAGCAGCGGCCTGCAACAGTGCACCCTGTCCCTGCTCACCGTCGCTGTGTTGCTCGCCGGTGCCCAGGCGACTCCCGTGCTCGCGGCGACCAGCGCCGAACAGCCGGCACGCAGTCTGGGCAACTACAACTTCGCGATCGCCCAGCAACCGCTGGTGTCGGCCCTGAATGCGTTCACCACGGTCACCGGCTGGCAAGTCGGCCTGCCGGCCGAACTCGGCCAGGGCGTGGCATCACCGGGCGTACGCGGTGCGCTGACGCCGGAAAAAGCCCTGGAGCGCCTGCTGGTCGGCACCAACCTGAGTTACCGCAAGCTGGGCGACAACAATATCGTCCTGGAAAAACGCGCCGGCGGCAGCACCCTCAACCTGCAGCAGGTGACCATCAGTGCCACCCGCCAGGAGCAGGACGTGTCCTCGGTGCCGAGCACCGTGACCGTGCAGGACCGCCAGCAACTCGACCGGCAGAACGTCAACACCATCAAGGAACTGGTGCGTTATGAGCCCGGCGTCTCGGTCGGCGGTGCCGGTCAGCGCGGCGGCGGCATCAGCAACTACAACATCCGCGGCATCGACGGCGACCGCATTCTGACCCAGGTCGATGGCGTCGAAATCCCCGACAGTTTCTTCAACGGTCCCTACGCGCAGACCCAGCGCAACTACGTCGATCCGGAAATCATCAAGCGCGTGGAAATCCTGCGCGGACCGGCCTCCGTTCTCTACGGCAGCAACGCCATCGGCGGCGCCGTGAGTTACTACACCCTCGATCCGGACGACATCATCAAGCCCGGCCAGGACACCGGCGCGCGCCTGAAGACCGGCTACAGTTCCGCCGACAACAGCTGGCTGACCTCCGGCACCGTCGCCGGTCGCAACGGCGACTTCGACGGCTTGCTGCACCTGAGCCAGCGCAACGGCCGCGAAACCGAATCCTATGGCGACACCGGCGGCACCGGCCTCAAGCGGACCGAGGCCAACCCGGAAACCGCCCGGACCACCAACGTGCTGGCCAAGCTGGGCTGGAACTACAACGACGACTCGCGCCTGGGCCTGACCTACGAACGCTTCAAGAGCGACATCGACACCAACCAGCGCAGCGCCGTGGGCGGACCGTTCGGCAATGGCGTCCCGGTCGGCATGTACCTCTCGCGCACAGGCAACGACACGGTGACCCGCGAGCGCTTCGGTATCGAGGACAGCTTCGGCCTGGACAGCGCCGTGGCCGATCACGTCAAGCTGAGCCTGAACTACCAGACCGCCAAGACCGACGAAAGCACCCTGGAAGACTACTTCCCCTTCGTTCGTCATGTGATGCGCAGCCGCGACACGGTCTACCAGGAACAACAGTGGGTACTCGACGCCCAGGCGGACAAGGCCTTCAACATCGGCGAAACCGACCACCTGCTGACTTATGGCACCACGATCAAGCAGCAGAAAGTCACCGGCTCGCGCAGCGGTAGCGGCACCTGCCTGGCGCTCAGCAGCCTGGCGCAGGGCTGTACGGTGATCGGCGGCGACAGCCCGAGGGACCGGCTGGTGAAATCCAGTGACTTCCCGGACCCGACCATCGACAGCTACGGCCTGTTCGCCCAGGACCAGATCAGCTGGAACAAATGGACCTTCCTGCCCGGCCTGCGCTACGACTACACCCAGCTCAAGCCGCATATCACCCAGGAATTCGTCAACACCATCAACGCCGCGGGTGGCGGCACCATCGACGGCTCCGACAAGACCTGGCATCGGCTGTCGCCCAAGTTCGGTCTGACCTATGCCCTGACCGACCAGTACACCTGGTACGGCCAATACGCCGAAGGTTTCCGCACGCCATCGGCCAAGGCCCTTTACGGTCGCTTCCAGAACAGCACCTCCGGCTATAACGTCGAGCCCAACCCGAACCTGGAGCCGGAAAAGAGCAAGAGCTACGAAACCGGCCTGCGCGGCAAGTTCGACGCCGGCTCCTTCGATGTGGCGGTGTTCTATAACAAGTACCGCGACTTCATCAACGAAGACGCCGTCGCCCCGGGCTACAGCGAGCTGACCTTCCAGACCAACAACATCAAGCACGCCACCATCAAGGGCGCGGAAGCCAAGGGTCGCCTGGACCTGGACCACTTCGGTGCACCCCAGGGGCTCTACACCCAGGGCTCGGTGGCCTATACCTACGGTCGCAACGATGACACCGGCGAGCCGATCAACAGCGTCAACCCGCTCACCGGCGTCTTCGGCCTCGGCTACGACCAGGACAACTACGGCGCGCTCTTGAGCTGGACCCTGGTCAAGCGCAAGGATCGGGTCGATGACACCACCTTCAACGCCCCGGACGGCCTGACCAGCAGCAAGCAGTTCAAGACCCCGGGCTACGGTGTGTTCGACCTGACCGGCTTCTACAAGGTGACCGACGATGTGACCGTCAATGCCGGCCTGTACAACCTGACCGACAAGAAATACTGGAACTGGGATGACGTGCGCGGCTACGACGGTGTCGGCGAAGCCGGTGCCGTCAGCCCGGCCAACCTCGACCGCCTGACCGCTCCGGGGCGCAACTTTTCGGTCAACCTGATCTGGGACATCTGACCTTGCGCACCTGACCCCCTGCACACCTCTCCCGCCGCGATATGCATCGGCGGGGTGAGGTTTTTTTACTGTGGCGCGTCTTCTGATTCGTCTATCTATTTGTGTAGCAATTGAAAGCGCCTCTCATTCCCAAGGACTTCGCAATGACCTTCCAGGACAACACCCAGCGCCCGAGCCTGCGCTCCCAACGCCTGAACCAGATCACCAACGAGCCGCACACCCGGCTCGATCATCTGGTGAAGGCCCATGCGCCGTTCGAAACCCAGGCCAACTTCGCCCGTTTTGTCGTCGCCCAGTACCTGTTCCAGTCGGAACTGGTCGCCCTGTACAACGATCCCGAACTGATCGCCATTGTCCCGGACCTGCCGGCCCGCTGCCGTGCCGAACAGGCCAAGGCCGACCTCGCCGACCTGGACACCGAAGTACCGGCACCGGTCGCCGGTGCGGTGCACAACCCGAGCAAGGCCGAAGCGCTGGGCTGGATCTTTGTCTCCGAGGGTTCCAAGCTCGGTGCGGCGTTCCTGATCAAGCGTGCCGTGGGCCTGGGCCTGAGCGAAACCTTCGGTGCCCGTCACCTGGGCGAGCCGGCCGGTGGTCGTGCCGAAGGCTGGAAGAGCTTCATCAAGACCCTCGACGGCCTGGAGTTCAGCGCCGAAGAAGAAGCCGCGGTGGAAAAAGGCGCCATCGATGCCTTCGTACGCTTCACCGTGCTGCTGGAACAGGCCTACGCCACGGCGCCCGAACTGGCCTGATGCGAAAGTCCCCGGTGGACGCTACCTCGTGGCGAGCGGGCCCGCCCGCACGCCATGAGAACCCGCTCCGCGGCACACGCCTTGAACGAACGGCATTGCACCAAGGCTTGAGCCATTTTGCCCAGCGCACCACAATCGACGCCATGACCAGCAAAACACCCTCGTCCTCGAAACTCGCGCGCATCCTGTTCGGCGTGCTCGCCTATGTCAGCCTCGCCATCGGCCTGATCGCCATTGTCGTGCCCGGCCTGCCCACCACCGAGTTCATCCTGCTGGCCGCCTGGGCCGCCACCCGAAGCTCGCCGCGCCTGAGTGCCTGGCTGGAAAACCACCGCCTGTTCGGGCCGATCCTGAGCAACTGGCGCAATGGCAAGATCATCGCCCGCCGGGCCAAGATCAGCGCCACCGTCAGCATGTTGCTCTGCGCCACCCTGATGCTGGTGATGCTCGAACATGGCTGGCCGATCTACCTGGCCATCGCCGGCATGAGCCTGGGCAATCTGTGGATCTGGTCCCGTCCCGAGCACCTGCCGGTCGCCGGGCAACCCTGAAAACACTGCTGCATCCGTACTCTCCGCTGGATCTTCCCACGCAACCGTTTGCGACCACCGCTCATCGGCAAAGCCTCATGTAACAAGGCCTGTAGCCGATGTTGCAGGAATAGCGCCGGATGGAGTTGGCGAACAGGAGTCGGCCCGGACTCGCCTGTCTTCCCCCTTTTCCATCTCGCGAGTACGCCTATGTTCGACGCCCTCTCCATCCGCCTGAAAATCGTCCTGCTGTCCGGCCTGTGCCTGCTTGGCGTAGTGGGGCTGATTGTCGGCATGAATGTCTACCAGACTCGCCAGAGCAACGCGCTGACCGAGTCCTCCAGCAGCCAGATGCTGATCGCCAGTGTCCAGGACCTGCTCCAGGCCAAGGCCGCCGAACAGGCCGTGCGCCTGCAGAAGACCTTCGGCGAAAGCCTGCTGGTGATCACCGCCCTGGCCGACCAGATCAACGATATGCGTACCCAGGCCGACAGGCATGCGCTACCGGCCGCGGCCCTGCGCGAGGATCTCAACCAGAGCCTCAAGACCGCTTTCGACCGCAACGCCAGGGTGCTCGGTGTCTGGCTGGCCTTCGAGCCCAACGGCCTGGATGGCAAGGATGGCGAATTCCTCAATGACGCACCGCGCGGCGCCAACGAGGCCGGGCGCTTCGCCAGCTACTGGAGTCGCGCCGGGGGCCAGGCGCTGAATACGGTGATGGTCGAGGACGACATGAACAAGACCACCCTCAGCCTCAGCGGTACACCCTACAACAGCTGGTACACCTGCCCACGCGACAACAAGCGGACCTGCCTGCTGGACCCGTACGCCGACACCGTGGGGGGCAAGCAGGTGCTGATGACCACCATTTCCCTGCCGCTGGTCAGCAACGGCAAGGTCATCGGCGTGGTCGGCATCGACATCGCCCTGGACTCCCTGCAGGCCGCCGCCAACGACTCGCGCCGCGAGCTGTTCAACGGTGCCGGCAACATGCTGATCGTTTCCGGCAGCGGCGTGCTCGCCGGCTTCAGCGGCGATCCGGCGGCGGTCGGCAAGAACATCGGCGACGTCCTCGGCGGCGAAGGCAAGGACGTGCTCCAGGCCGTCTCCGGCGGCGGGGCGAAGATCCTCAAGCAGGGCGACCTGATCCGCGCAGTTTACCCGGTCAGTCCGATTGCCGAGGCCAAGGCCTGGGGCGTGGTGATCGATCTGCCGCAAAAGGTCCTGCTCGCTGACTCGGTGAAACTGCAGAAAGTCCTCGATGAAGCGCAGTCCCGCGGCACCCTGGAGGCCCTGCTGATTGCCGCCGTCGCCGGCCTGGTCGGCCTGTTGCTGATCTGGCTGACGGCCTCCGGCGTGACCCGGCCGATCAACCGCGTGGCCGCGATGCTCAAGGCGATTGCCAGCGGCGACGGCGACCTGACCCAGCGCCTGGACTACAGCAAGAAGGATGAATTGGGCGAACTGGTCGGCTGGTTCAACCGCTTCCTCGACAAGCTGCAACCGACCATTGCCCAGATCAAGCAGAGCATCGTCGATGCCCGCAGTACCGCCGACCAGTCCTCGGCCATCGCCCGCCAGACCAGCGAAGGCATGCAGACCCAGTTCCGCGAAATCGACCAGGTCGCCACCGCCTCCAACGAAATGAGCGCCACCGCCCACGATGTCGCCAACAGTGCTTCGAACGCCGCCCAGGCGGCCAAGGGCGCGGATCAGTCGGCCAGGGACGGGATGTCGATCATCGAGCGCAGCACCCGCGATATCAACCAGTTGGCCGAGGAAGTCAGCAAGGCCGTGGGCGAAGTCGAAGCCCTGGCGGTCAACAGCGAGCAGATCGGTTCGGTACTGGAGGTGATCCGCAGCATTGCCGAGCAGACCAACCTGCTGGCCCTGAACGCGGCCATCGAGGCGGCACGGGCCGGGGAAAGCGGACGCGGCTTCGCCGTGGTGGCCGATGAAGTGCGCAACCTGGCCAAGCGCACCCAGGACTCGGTGGAAGAGATCCGCCTGGTGATCGAGCGGATCCAGAGCGCGACCCGTGGCGTGGTGGCGACCATGCACTCCAGCCAGAGCCAGGCCCAGAGCAACGCCGGGCAGATCCAGCAGGCGGTGCAGGCCCTGGGCAAGATCAGCGACGCGGTGACCGTGATCAGCGATATGAACCTGCAGATCGCCAGCGCGGCGGAACAGCAGAGCGCGGTGGCCGAGGAAGTGAACCGCAATGTCTCGGCGATCCGTAGCGTGACCGAGACCCTGACCGGGCAGGCCGACGAGTCGGCGCAGGTCAGCAGCCAGCTCAATGCCCTGGCCAACCACCAGATGAAGCTGATGGATCAGTTCCGCGTATAGCCGCTCTGGAAACATCGACAGCAGCGGGAATTTGCGGTGCAATGGCCCTTCTCATGGAGGGCTTTTCAATGACTGATCTGCTGAAGTCCATTCAAGCCGCACTGGAACTGCCAGGCTCTTCCCCGACCTTCACCGAACGCGGCGCCCTGCCCTCGGCCTTCGCCGTCACCGACCTGGCCAGCGCCAGCCTCGCCGCCGCCGGCGCAGCGGTCGCCGAATTGCTCCAGCAGCAGACCGGGCAGCGTCCGAGCATCGGCGTCGACCGGCGCCTGGCCTCCTTCTGGTTCGCCAGCTCCCTGCGCCCCATCGACTGGACCCTGCCGCCGCCCTGGGACCCGATTGCCGGTGACTACGCCACACGCGACGGCTGGATCCGCCTGCACACCAATGCGCCTCACCATCGGGCCGCCGCCGAACGGGTCCTGGGCCAGGTCACGGATCGCCAGGCGATGGCCGCCCGGGTGGCCCAGTGGAGCAAGGGCGAACTGGAGCAGGCCATCGTCGCCATCGGTGGCTGCGCCGCCGAAATGCGCGCGTGGACCGACTGGAAAAGCCACCCCCAGGGCCTGGCGGTCAACGCCGAGGCGCTGGTCCAGCGCAGCACCGATACCCTGCAACGGCCACTGCACTGGCAGGGTTCGACGGCGCGTCCGCTGGCTGGAATCAAGGTCCTCGACCTGACCCGGGTGCTCGCCGGTCCCGTTGCCAGCCGCCTGCTCGCCGGACTCGGCGCCGATGTCCTGCGCATCGATCCCCCGGACTGGGATGAACCCGGCCTGGTCCCGGAAGTCACCCTGGGCAAACGCTGCGCCCGCCTGGACCTGCACGACAGCGCCGACCGCGAGGTCTTCGAACACCTGCTGAGCCAGGCCGATATCCTCCTGCATGGTTACCGGGCCGACGCCCTGGAACGCCTGGGTTACGACGCCCGGCGCCGCCAGCAGCTGGCTCCCGGACTGATCGACGTGAGTCTCAATGCCTATGGCTGGAGCGGACCGTGGCAGCACCGTCGCGGCTTCGACAGCCTGGTGCAGATGAGCACCGGGATTGCCCAGGCGGGCATGGACTGGAAGCAGGCGGATAAACCGACACCGCTGCCGGTGCAGGCGCTGGACCAGGGCACCGGCTACCTGATGGCGGCTGCGGCGATCCGGGCGCTGACCGAACGCCTGGACAGCGGACGCGGCGGCACGGCGCGCCTGTCGTTGGCGCGGACCGCGAAGTTGTTGGTGGAACAGGGCCCGGTCAATGACCCGGAACCCTTGCGCCGCGAGGTGCCGGCCGATCGCAGCACCCTGGTGGAGTACACCGTCTGGGGGCCGGCGCATCGCCTGGCAGCACCGCTGAACATAGAAGGGTCGCCGTTGCGCTGGCAGTTCCCGGCCGGGGAACTGGGCGCCCATCCCGCAAAGTGGTGGTGAATCTGCAATCGCTTTCGCTGGCAAGCCAGCTCCCACAAGGTTTGCGCCGTACACAAAATCGGTGTGCAACGCGGGCCCTGTGGGAGCCGGGCTTGCCCGCGAAGAGGCCCGGGCAGGCAGCACAAGACTTCAGAGGCTCAACACCCCGCTATACAACCCATAGGCCGCCAGCGAAGCCCCCGTCACCACGCAGCCGAAGATGCCCTTTTCCACCCGGGTGAACAGTGGCTGCCCCTGCTCACGCTTGGCCAGGGCAAACAGGATCACTCCCGGGGCATACAGCAGCGCCGAGAGCAGCAGGTATTTCACCCCGCCCGCATACAACAGCCAGATCGCGTAGATCAGCGCAATGCCACCGACCAGCAGGTCCTTGCGGCGTTCGCCCGCCGCACCCTCGTAGGTTTCCCCACGACCGCTCAACAACACCGCATAGGCCGCCGACCACAGGTACGGCACGAGAATCATCGATGACGCCAGGTAGATCAGGCTGGTGTAGGTGCCCGCCGAAAACAGCGTGATCAACAGGAACAACTGGATCATCACATTGGTCAGCCACAGGGCATTGACCGGCACGTGGTTGGCGTTTTCCTTTTTCAGGAAGGCCGGCATGGTCCGGTCCCGCGCCGTGGCAAAGAGGATTTCGGCACACAGCAATGCCCAGGACAACAAGGCCCCGAGCAACGACACCGCCAGGCCGATGCTGATCAGCAAGGCGCCCCAGGGCCCGACGATATGCTCCAGTACCGCCGCCAGGGACGGGTTCTGCAATTGCGCCAGTTCCGGGCGGCTCATGATCCCCAGGGACAAGACATTCACCAGCACCAGCAAGGCCAGCACGCCGATAAAACCGATGACCGTGGCCTTGCCGACATCCGCGCGTTTCTCCGCCCGTCCGGAGTAGACGCTGGCACCCTCGATACCGATGAACACAAATACCGTCACCAGCATCATGTTGCGCACCTGGTCGATCACCCCGCCGAAATCCGGGTTGCCGCGCCCCCAGATATCCCGGGTGAAGATATCGGCCCTGAACGCCACGGCGGCGATCACGATAAACATCACGATGGGCACGATCTTGGCGACCGTGGTCAGCTGGTTGATAAAGGCCGCCTCCCTGATCCCGCGCATGACCAGGAAATGCACCGCCCACAGCAACACCGAGGCACAACCGATCGCCACCGGCGTGTTGCCCTGGCCGAAGACCGGGAAGAAGTAACCGAGGGTGCTGAACAACAGGACGAAGTAGCCGACGTTGCCCAGCCAGGCGCTGATCCAGTAGCCCCAGGCCGACGAAAACCCCATGTAGTCGCCAAACCCGGCCTTGGCATAGGCATAGACCCCGGAATCCAGCTCCGGCTTGCGGTTGGCCAGGGTCTGGAAGACGAAGGCCAGGGTCAGCATGCCGACCGCCGTGATTGCCCAACCGATCAAGATCGCCCCGGCATCCGCCCGCGCCGCCATGTTCTGCGGCAGGGAGAAGATCCCGCCACCGATCATCGAGCCGACCACCAGGGCAATCAGCGCACCGAGCCGCAGTTTCTGTGCCGGTTGTGACATATCCACTCCCTGTATTTCCAATTGTTTCAATTATCAAAGAGAGAACGACAGTTCACTCGATTAATGATCGCCTGTCGGAATTCGTTTATTGGATATGGCTAATAAACACGGGAGCTTAAGACCGTTTTCGACTATGCGCCCGGCTCGAACAGACAGTTTTGTGAGCGATTCGAGATTAATCAAGGGCGTTTGAAAAATTGACGCCAGGAATTTGCACTCTCCTGAAAACTGTCTAGTTTAAACATCCACGGCAATACGAATTATTCCTTTTAGTTCTCCCGCGAGGCCTCTGGAACAAGCCTCTCAGCGAGGGCCACGTTGTACCCGCGTAATAGACTCAAGTCATTCATTTTCAATGGAATGTGCCAATGAACTGATCTGAATCACCTCTCGTTATTACTCCCGGACCTACCCTGTAGCCTCACTTCTCCTGGATTGGAGTCATGCAATGTCTGAATCTCCCGGAAAACTACGTCTAGGTGCACTGGTCGCCCTGGTAGTTGGTTCGATGATCGGCGGCGGGATCTTTTCCCTGCCACAAAACATGGCCGCCAGCGCGGATGTCGGTGCGGTATTGATCGGCTGGGCCATTACCGCGGTCGGTATGCTGACCCTGGCCTTTGTCTTCCAGACCCTGGCCAATCGCAAGCCGGACCTGGACGGCGGGGTCTACGCCTACGCCAAGGCCGGTTTCGGCGACTACATGGGCTTCTCATCGGCCTGGGGCTACTGGATCAGTGCCTGGCTGGGCAACGTCGGCTACTTCGTCCTGCTGTTCAGTACCCTCGGCTACTTCTTCCCGGTCTTCGGCGAAGGCAACACCGTCGCGGCGGTGATCGGCGCCTCGCTGCTGCTCTGGGGCGTGCACTTCCTGGTGCTGCGCGGGATCAAGGAGGCGGCCTTCATCAACCTGGTGACCACCGTTGCCAAGGTCGTGCCGCTGCTGCTGTTCGTGCTGATCGCGCTGTTCGCCTTCAAGCTGGATATCTTCACCGCCGACATCTGGGGCGTGAAAAACCCGGACCTGGGCAGCGTGATGAACCAGGTGCGCAACATGATGCTGGTGACCGTCTGGGTGTTTATCGGCATCGAGGGGGCGAGCATCTTTTCCTCCCGGGCGGAAAAACGCTCGGACGTCGGCAAGGCCACGGTCATCGGCTTTATCACCGTGCTGCTGTTCCTGGTGCTGGTGAACGTGCTGTCCCTGGGGATCATGACCCAACCGGAACTGGCGAAGCTGCAGAACCCGTCCATGGCCGCCGTGCTGGAACATGTGGTCGGACACTGGGGCGCGGTGCTGATCAGCGTCGGCCTGATCATCTCGCTGCTCGGGGCCCTGCTGTCGTGGGTGCTGCTGTGCGCGGAAATCATGTTCGCCGCTGCCAAAGACCACACCATGCCGGAGTTCCTGCGCCGCGAAAACGCCAACCATGTGCCGGCCAATGCCCTCTGGCTGACCAACGCCATGGTGCAGATCTTCCTGGTGATCACGCTGTTTTCCGCCAGCACCTACCTGTCGCTGATCTACCTCGCCACCTCGATGATCCTCGTGCCCTACCTGTGGTCCGCGGCCTATGCGGTGCTGCTGGCGGTGCGCGGCGAATCCTATGAAAACGCCTTCGCCGAACGCAGGAAGGACCTGGTCATCGGCGCTATCGCGCTGATCTACGCGGTCTGGCTGCTGTACGCCGGCGGGGTGAAATACCTGCTGCTGTCCGCCCTGCTCTACGCCCCCGGCGCGATCCTGTTCGCCAAGGCCAAGCGCGAGCTGGGCAAACCGATCTTCACCAACGTCGAGAAGCTGATTTTCGCCGCGGTAGTCGCAGGCGCCCTGGTGGCTGCCTACGGACTCTACGACGGCTTCCTGACCCTGTAACACCCTGTTCGTTCTATCTGGAGGATCTGCAATGACCACGGAAAAAGTGAAGTACGGCGTCCATTCCGAAGCCGGCAAACTGCGCAAGGTGATGGTGTGCTCCCCCGGCCTGGCCCACCAGCGGCTGACCCCGAACAACTGCGACGAACTGCTGTTCGACGATGTGCTCTGGGTCGCCCAGGCCAAGCGCGATCACTTCGACTTCGTCACCAAGATGCGCGAACGCGATATCGACGTACTGGAGATGCACAACCTGCTGACCGATATCGTCGGCCAGAAGGAAGCCCTGGACTGGATTCTCGAACGCAAGATCACCGCCAACCAGGTCGGCCTCGGGCTGGTCAACGAAGTCGGCTCCTGGCTGCGCAGCCTGGAACCACGCAAGATCGCCGAGTTCCTGATCGGCGGCGTCTCCGCCGATGACCTGCCCGACAGCTTCGGCGGCAAGACCATCGAGATGTTCCGCGACTTCCTCGGCCACTCCAGCTTTATCCTGCCGCCGCTGCCCAACACCCAGTTCACCCGCGACACCACCTGCTGGATCTACGGCGGCGTGACCCTCAATCCGATGTACTGGCCGGCGCGCCGCCAGGAAACCCTGCTCGCCAGCGCCATCTACAAGTTCCACCCGCAATTCACCGAGGCCGACTTCCAGGTCTGGTACGGCGATCCGGACCAGGAGCACGGCAACGCCACCCTCGAGGGCGGCGACGTGATGCCGATCGGCAAGGGCGTGGTCCTGATCGGCATGGGCGAGCGCTCTTCGCGCCAGGCCATCGGTCAGCTGGCGCTGAACCTGTTCAAGCACAAGGCGGTGGAACGGGTGATCGTCGCCGGCCTGCCGAAGTCCCGCGCGGCCATGCACCTGGACACCGTGTTCAGCTTCTGCGACCGCGACCTGGTGACCATCTTCCCGGAAGTGGTGAACCAGATCGTTGCCTTCAGCCTGCGCCCGGACGAGAGCAAGCCGGGCGGCATCGATGTGCGCCGGGAAGAAACCAGCTTCCTCGACACCGTCGCCAAGGCCCTCGGCCTCAAGGCCCTGCGCGTGGTGGAAACCGGTGGCAACGCCTTCGCCGCCGAGCGTGAGCAGTGGGACGACGGCAACAACGTGGTCGCCGTGGAGCCTGGCGTGGTAATCGGCTATGACCGCAATACCTACACCAACACCCTGCTGCGCAAGGCCGGTGTCGAGGTCATCACCATCAGCGCCGGTGAACTCGGTCGGGGCCGCGGCGGCGGCCACTGCATGACCTGCCCGATCATTCGCGATCCGATCGATTACTGACCGATATCCAGGGAGAAAAAAATGGCTTTCAACATGCGCAACCGCAGCCTGCTGAGCTTGATGCATCATACCAACCGCGAGCTGCACTACCTGCTCGACCTGTCCCGCGACCTCAAGCGCGCCAAGTACACCGGCACCGAGCAACCGCATCTCAAGGGCAAGAACATCGCACTGATCTTCGAAAAGACCTCGACCCGCACCCGCTGCGCCTTCGAAGTCGCGGCCCATGACCAGGGCGCCCATGTCACCTATATCGACCCGGTGTCGTCGCAGATCGGCCACAAGGAAAGCATGAAGGACACCGCCCGCGTACTGGGGCGGATGTTCGACGCCATCGAGTACCGTGGCTTCGAGCAGGAAATCGTCGAGGAACTGGCGAAGTTCGCCGGCGTGCCGGTGTTCAACGGCCTGACCGCCGAATTCCACCCGACGCAGATGATCGCCGACACCCTGACCATGCGCGAGCACAGCGACAAGCCGCTGCACGATATCAGCTACGCCTACCTCGGCGATGCCCGCTACAACATGGGCAACTCGCTGCTGATGATCGGCGCCAAGCTGGGCATGGACGTGCGCATCGGCGCCCCGAAAGCGCTGTGGCCCCATGAAGATTTCATCGCCCAGTGCAAGGCGTTCGCCGAGGAAAGCGGCGCGCGCATCACCATCACCGAAGACCCGCGCGAAGCGGTCAAGGGCGTGGACTTCATTCACACCGATATCTGGGTGTCCATGGGTGAGCCGGTGGAAGCCTGGGACGAGCGCATCGAGCAACTGCTGCCGTATCAGGTCAACGCGAAAATGATGAAGGCCGCAGGCAACCCGCGGGTGAAATTCATGCATTGCCTGCCGGCGTTCCATAACAGCGAAACCAAGGTCGGCAAGGATATCGCCGCGCGTTATCCGCACCTGGCCAATGGCGTCGAGGTCACCGAAGAGGTGTTCGAGTCGCCGGCCAACATCGCCTTCGAGCAGGCGGAAAACCGCATGCACACCATCAAGGCGATCCTGGTCGCGGCGCTGGCGGATATCTGATCTGTCGGAGAACTCCACCCTGTGGGAGCGGGCTAGCCCGCTCCCACAGAAGTCTGGCCCCGATGCCCTATATAAGGATTGCATCATGCGTATCGTCGTAGCACTGGGCGGTAACGCCCTCCTGCGTCGTGGTGAACCCATGACCGCGGACAATCAACGCGCCAATATCCGTATCGCCACCGAACAGATTGCCAGGATCCATCCCGGCAACCAGCTGGTCATCGCCCACGGCAACGGCCCCCAGGTCGGCCTGCTGTCGTTGCAGGCGGCCGCCTATACCCAGGTCTCGCCCTATCCGCTGGATGTCCTCGGCGCCGAAACCGAAGGCATGATCGGCTACATCATCGAACAGGAACTGGGCAACCTGCTGGATTTCGAGGTGCCTTTCGCCACCCTGCTGACCCAGGTCGAAGTCGATCCCGGGGACCCGGCTTTCCAACACCCGAGCAAGCCCATCGGCCCGGTCTACACCAAGGCCGAAGCCGAGCGGCTGGCCGCGGAAAAAGGCTGGAGCATCGCCCCTGACGGCGACAAGTTCCGGCGCGTGGTCGCCAGCCCGAAACCCAAGCGCATCTTCGAGATCCGGCCGATCAAATGGCTGCTGGACAAGGGCAGTATCGTCATCTGTGCCGGCGGTGGCGGCATTCCCACGATGTACGGCGAGGACGGCAAGCTCAAGGGCATCGAAGCGGTGATCGACAAGGACCTGTGCTCGGCGCTGCTGGCCGAACAGCTGGACAGCGACCTGCTGGTGATCGCCACCGACGTCAACGCGGCCTTTGTCGACTGGGGCCTGCCGAGCCAGAAGGCCATCGCCCAGGCGCACCCGGACGATCTCGAGAAACTCGGCTTCGCCGCCGGCTCCATGGGCCCGAAAGTCCAGGCCGCCTGCGAATTCGCCCGGCATACCGGCAAGGTCGCGGTAATCGGCTCACTGGCGGATATCGAAGCCATCGTCCAAGGTAAAGCGGGGACGCGAGTCAGCACCGCCCAACCCGGCATCGTCTACTCATGAACAACTGCCCTTGAACCCTTGGGGCAGATTCGTGGTCTGCCCTATTCCCATGCCTTGAAGGAGAGTTCCCATGGCCAAGTTCGAGCCCGGTCACCTGCATATCGAGCGGCACGCGCTGAACAAGGACGATTACAGCTACAACCTGTGTATCGATTATGAACTCGCCCAGGACCCCAGGGAGGGCAAGGGCATGCAGTTCACCTTGCATGGCAGCATCGAGGAAAAGCCCGTGAAGGAGTCGTTCTTCCTGGCCAAGGACCAGGCCTTCGACTTCGCCCGCCATGCCACCCGCATCGCCCAGCAATACGGCCTGCCGAAGAACGCCAGCATCGCCTCGATGCACAAGTACTACGACGAGATGTTCGAGGACGTGCGTGCGCAGCTCCACGTCAAGTCCGGCGACCCGATGAAGCCCGAACACCTGGAATAACCCAGGTTCATGTGGGAGGGGCTTGCCCCGGAAGCTTTTAGCTCGCAATGGTCTCTTCGCGGCGGTGCGGCGTCCCGCCAAACCCGCGTACAAGGGGCCTTGGTGAATCTGAAACCTGTGGGAGCGGGCTTGCCCGCGAAGAGGCCCGCAAGAGCATCAAAAGCTTCGGGGGCAAGCCCCCTCCCACAAGAGATGTCATACTTGGCGCCCTCTCGTCCAGAACCGAATTGCGCCCCATGCGTATCCACGTCAGCTTCATCGACCGCGTCGGCATTACCCAGGAAGTCCTGGCCCTGCTCGGCGGCCGCAACCTGAACCTGGATGCGGTGGAAATGGTGCCACCCAACGTCTACATCGACGCCCCGACCCTGAGCCCGCAAGTGCTCGAGGAATTGCGCGACGCGCTGTTCAGCGTCCGCGGCGTGCAGGCGGTGACGGTGGTGGACATCCTTCCCGGCCAGCGCCGGCACCTGCAACTCGACGCCCTGCTCGCCGCCATGACCGACCCGGTCCTGGCACTCGACAGCGAAGGCCTGGTGCTGCTCGCCAACCCGGCGCTGATTGCCCTGTACGGACGCGAGCCGGCTGGCGAAAGCGTGGCCGGACTGTTCGCCGATCCCGGCCTGCTGGAAGCCCTGCTGGAAAACGGTTTTCGCCTGCCCCTGCGGGAAATCACCGTCAACGGCCAGACCCTGCTGCTGGATGCCACCCCCATCACCGACGCCGGCGCGCTGCTGACGCTGTACCAGCCCAACCGTATCGGTGAGCGCCTGTCGGCGCTGCATCACGACCATGCCGAAGGCTTCGATGCCCTGCTCGGCGAGTCGGCGGCGATCCGCACCCTCAAGGCACGCGCCCAGCGGGTCGCGGCGCTGGACGCGCCCTTGCTGATCCAGGGCGAAACCGGCACCGGCAAGGAGCTGGTGGCCCGTGCCTGTCACGCCATCAGCGCCCGTCACAGCGCACCGTTCCTCGCCCTCAACTGCGCGGCGCTGCCGGAGAACCTCGCCGAAAGCGAACTGTTCGGCTATGCCCCCGGCGCCTTCACCGGCGCCCAGCGCGGCGGCAAGCCGGGGCTGATGGAACTGGCGAACCAGGGCACGGTGTTTCTCGACGAGATCGGCGAGATGTCGCCGTACCTGCAGGCCAAGCTCCTGCGTTTTCTCAATGACGGCAGCTTCCGTCGGGTCGGCGGCGACCGCGAGGTCAAGGTCAATGTGCGGATCCTCAGCGCCACCCACCGCGACCTGGAAAAGATGGTCGGCGAAGGCAGCTTCCGCGAGGACCTGTTCTATCGCCTGAACGTGCTCAATGTCGAGGTTCCCCCCTTGCGCGAGCGCGGCCAGGACATCCTCCTGCTGGCACGCTACTTCATGCAGCAGGCCTGCGCGCAGATCCAGCGTCCGGTCTGCCGGCTGGCACCCGGGACCTATCCGGCACTGCTGGGCAATCGCTGGCCGGGCAATGTCCGCCAGTTGCAGAACGTGATCTTCCGCGCGGCAGCGATCTGCGAGAGCAGCCTGGTGGATATCGGCGACCTGGACATCGCCGGAACGTCCGTGGCCCGCCAGAGCGACAGCGAAATCGAAAGCCTGGAACAGGCGGTCGAGGAGTTCGAGAAAGACCTGCTGGGCAAACTCTACGTCCAGTACCCGTCCACCCGCCAACTGGCCAGCCGCTTGCAGACCTCCCACACGGCGATTGCCCATCGCCTGCGCAAGTACGGCATCCCCGGCAAGGCCTGATACAGCGGAAAACCTTGTGGGAGCCTGGCTTGCCAGCGATGGCGGTCGCTCAGGCGCCGCGAGACTCACGGGCCCCTTCGCGGGCAAGCCACGCACCCACAAGGTTAAGCGCCAGCCTCGAGACACCCCAAAAGCGACCTCCATCTGTACTGAAAGCGCTACAGTGGAACGATTTCGCTACAATCGCAACCAGCCCACGCCCAACAAGGCTTTGATCCTGTTGAGCTTTTTTTCTCCGGTACAGCTGTAGCGTTTTCGCTACAGCGATACCCGGCAGCGCTGCTGAAATCTCGCGCAAACTCTTGATTTACAAGCCTCAAACACTATTGGCCACAAACTTGCTAAGGGAACTGCCATGCAAGCGAGGCACAGCTCTCGCCTTTATCGCGTCCACCAGACGAGTCTGGCCCTTGAGGAGTTTCCATGAGCGAGTTGCGTTTTACTGAAGACCACGAATGGCTGCGTACCGAAGCCGATGGCAGTGTCACGGTCGGCATCACGGCATTCGCGCAGAATGCCCTGGGCGACGTGGTGTTTGTGCAACTGCCGGAACTGCAGGCCTACGACAAGGGCGCCGAAGCCGCCACCGTGGAATCGGTAAAAGCCGCCAGTGGCGTGTACATGCCCCTGGACGGTGAAGTGCTGGAAATCAATCCGGCCCTGGACGCCAGCCCGGAACTGGTCAACGAAGACCCGCTGGGCGAAGGCTGGTTCTTCCGCTTCCAGCCGAGCGACGCCGCCGCTGTCGGCCAACTGCTGGATCAGGACGCCTACGACCGCCTGATCAAAGCCAACGCCGAAGCCTGAGGAATCGCCATGACCATCAACCTCGGCACCGCCAACGAATTCATCTCCCGTCATATCGGCCCGCGCCAGGATGACGAACGCGCCATGCTCGCCACCCTCGGCTTCGAGTCCCTGGAAGCCCTGAGCGCCAGCGTGATTCCCGACAGCATCAAGGGCACCAGCGTCCTCGACCTGCCGGCCGGGCAAAGCGAGGCCGACGCCCTGGCGTCGATCAAGGCCATCGCCGCGAAGAACCAGCTGTTCAAGACCTACATCGGCCAGGGCTACTACAACTGCCACACGCCATCGCCGATCCTGCGCAACCTCCTGGAAAACCCGGCCTGGTACACTGCCTACACGCCGTACCAGCCGGAAATCTCCCAGGGTCGCCTGGAAGCGCTGCTGAACTTCCAGACCCTGATCAGCGACCTGACCGGCCTGCCGATCGCCAACGCCTCGCTGCTCGACGAAGCTACCGCCGCCGCCGAAGCCATGACCTTCTGCAAGCGCCTGAGCAAGAACAAGGGCAGCCACGCCTTCTTCGCCTCCGTGCACTGCCACCCGCAGACCCTCGACGTGCTGCGCACCCGTGCCGAGCCACTGGGCATCGACGTCGTGGTCGGTGACGAGCGTGAACTGAGCGATGTCAGCGCCTTTTTCGGTGCCCTGCTGCAATACCCGGCCAGCAACGGCGACCTGTTCGACTACCGCGAACTGACCGAACGCTTCCACGCCGCCAACGCCCTGGTGGCGGTTGCCGCCGACCTGCTGGCCCTGACCGTGCTGACCCCGCCGGGTGAGTTCGGTGCCGACGTCGCCATCGGCAGCGCCCAACGCTTCGGCGTGCCACTGGGCTTCGGCGGCCCGCACGCCGCGTACTTCTCTACCCGCGATGCGTTCAAGCGCGATATGCCCGGCCGCCTGGTCGGGGTTTCCGTGGATCGTTTCGGCAAGCCGGCCCTGCGCCTGGCGATGCAGACCCGCGAGCAACATATCCGTCGTGAAAAGGCCACCAGCAACATCTGCACCGCCCAGGTCCTGCTGGCCAACATCGCCAGCATGTACGCGGTGTACCACGGTCCCAAGGGCCTGGTGCAGATCGCCAACCGCATCCATCACCTGACCGCCATCCTGGCCAAGGGCCTGGGCGCACTGGGCCTGGACGTCGAGCAAGCCAGCTTCTTCGACACCCTGACCCTCAAGACCGGCGCGCGCACCGCTGCCCTGCATGACAAGGCGCATGCCCAACGGATCAACCTGCGGGTGGTCGACGGCGAACGCCTGGGCCTGTCCCTCGACGAAACCACCAGTCAGGCTGACGTGGAAGCCCTGTGGAACCTGCTGGCCGATGGCAAGGCGCTGCCGGACTTCGCTGCCCTCGCCGCGTCGGTACAAGGCGCCATCCCCGCGGCCCTGGTCCGCCAGTCGCCGATCCTCAGCCACCCGGTGTTCAACCGCTATCACTCGGAAACCGAGTTGATGCGCTACCTGCGCAAGCTGGCGGACAAGGACCTGGCCCTGGATCGCACCATGATCCCGCTGGGTTCGTGCACCATGAAGCTCAACGCCGCCAGCGAGATGATCCCGGTGACCTGGGCCGAGTTCGGCGCCCTGCACCCGTTCGCCCCGGCCGCACAGAGCGCCGGCTACCAGCAACTGACCGACGAGCTGGAAGCGATGCTTTGCGCCGCCACCGGCTACGACGCCATCTCCCTGCAGCCGAACGCCGGTTCCCAGGGCGAATACGCCGGTCTGCTGGCGATCCGCGCCTACCACCAGAGCCGTGGCGATGACCGTCGCGACATCTGCCTGATCCCGTCGTCGGCCCACGGCACCAACCCGGCCACCGCCAACATGGCCGGCATGCGCGTGGTGGTCACCGCCTGCGACGCCCGTGGCAACGTCGATATCGAAGACCTGCGGGCCAAGGCCATCGAGCACCGCGAGCACCTCGCCGCGCTGATGATCACCTACCCGTCGACCCACGGTGTGTTCGAGGAAGGCATCCGCGAAATCTGCGGCATCATTCATGACAACGGCGGCCAGGTGTACATCGACGGCGCCAACATGAATGCCATGGTCGGCCTCTGTGCCCCGGGCAAGTTCGGTGGCGACGTGTCGCACCTGAACCTGCACAAGACCTTCTGCATCCCCCACGGCGGTGGCGGCCCGGGCGTCGGCCCGATCGGCGTGAAATCGCACCTGACCCCGTTCCTGCCCGGTCACGGCGTCATGGAGCGCAAGGAAGGCGCGGTCTGCGCGGCACCGTTCGGCAGCGCGAGCATCCTGCCGATCACCTGGATGTACATCCGCATGATGGGCGGCGAAGGCCTCAAGCGTGCCTCGCAACTGGCGATCCTCAATGCCAACTACATCTCCCGCCGCCTCGAAGAGCATTACCCGGTGCTCTACACCGGCAGCAACGGCCTGGTGGCGCACGAGTGCATCCTCGACCTGCGACCATTGAAGGACAGCAGCGGCATCAGCGTCGATGACGTCGCCAAGCGCCTGATCGACTTCGGCTTCCACGCGCCGACCATGTCGTTCCCGGTGGCCGGCACCCTGATGATCGAGCCGACCGAAAGCGAATCGAAAGAAGAGCTGGACCGTTTCTGCGACGCCATGATCCGCATCCGCGAAGAAATCCGCGCGGTGGAAAACGGCAGCCTGGACAAGGACGACAACCCGTTGAAGAACGCCCCGCACACCGCGGCGGAGATCGTCGGCGAGTGGACGCACCCGTACAGCCGCGAGCAGGCGGTCTACCCGGTGGCGTCGTTGATCGAAGGCAAGTACTGGCCGCCGGTCGGTCGCGTCGACAATGTGTTCGGCGACCGCAACCTGGTCTGCGCCTGCCCGTCGATAGAGAACTACGCTTGATCCCATAGCTCCCCCCTTGTAGGAGCCGGCTTGCTGGCGATAGCGCCGTTTCAGTCGCCCACGATGCTGGCTGGCTACACGCAATCGCCGGCAAGCCGGCTCCTACAGGGGAGCGTGTCCATCACCATAATAAGAACGACCCCGGAGAACCCACATGTCCCTGAGCGTGTTCGACCTGTTCAAGATCGGCATCGGTCCCTCCAGCTCCCACACCGTCGGTCCGATGCGTGCAGCCGCGCGCTTCGTCGAGGGCCTGCGGCGCGAAAGCCTGCTGCTACAGACCACCTGCGTCAAAGTCGAGCTGTACGGCTCGCTCGGCGCCACCGGCAAAGGCCACGGCAGCGACAAGGCCGTGCTGCTGGGCCTGGAAGGTGAACACCCGGATACCGTCGACACAGAAACCGTCGCCGCCCGCCTGCACACCATTCGCAGTGACGGACGCCTGAATCTGCTCGGCGAACATTCCATCGAATTCAACGAAAAGCTCCACCTGGCGATGATCAGGAAACCCCTGGCCTACCACCCCAACGGCATGATCTTCCGCGCCTTCGACGCTGCCGGCATCCAGATCCGCAGCCGCGAGTACTACTCGGTCGGCGGCGGTTTCGTGGTCGACGAAGACGCCGCCGGCGCCGACCGCATCGTCGAAGACAGCACTGCGCTGACCTTCCCGTTCAAGAGCGCCAAGGAACTGCTGGGGCATTGCAGCACCTACGGCCTGTCCATCAGCCAGGTCATGCTGACCAACGAAAGCGCCTGGCGCCCGGAAGCGGAAACCCGCGCCGGGCTGCTGAAGATCTGGCAGGTGATGCAGGACTGCGTCGATGCCGGCTGTCGCAACGAAGGCATCCTGCCGGGCGGCCTGAAGGTCAAGCGGCGCGCGGCGGCCCTGCACCGGCAGCTGTGCAAGAACCCGGAAGCCGCCCTGCGCGATGCGCTGTCGGTGCTGGACTGGGTCAACCTGTATGCCCTGGCGGTCAATGAAGAAAACGCCAACGGCGGACGCGTGGTCACCGCCCCCACCAACGGCGCAGCCGGGATCGTTCCCGCCGTGCTGCATTACTACATGCGCTTTATCCCCGGTGCCAGCGAGGACGGCGTGGTGCGCTTCCTGCTCACCGCCGCCGCCATCGGCATTCTCTACAAGGAAAACGCCTCGATCTCCGGCGCCGAAGTCGGCTGCCAGGGCGAAGTCGGCGTGGCTTGCTCGATGGCCGCCGGCGCCTTGTGCGAAGTACTCGGCGGCACCGTGCAACAGGTCGAGAACGCCGCCGAAATCGGCATGGAGCACAACCTCGGGCTGACCTGCGACCCCATCGGCGGGCTGGTGCAGGTGCCGTGCATCGAGCGCAACGCCATGGGCTCGGTCAAGGCCATCAATGCCGTGCGCATGGCCCTGCGTGGCGACGGCCAGCACTTCGTCTCCCTCGACAAGGTCATCCGTACCATGCGCCAGACCGGCGCCGACATGAAAAGCAAATACAAGGAGACCGCCCGTGGCGGTCTGGCCGTAAACATTATCGAATGCTGATCGACAAGGCCGGCGCAACCGGCCTCCCGGCAATTTCCAGGAGCTGAAGATGTCCACCGAAAACCTGCTGAAAACCCCGCTGCACGCCCTGCACCTGCAACTCGGTGCGCGCATGGTGCCGTTCGCCGGCTATGACATGCCGGTACAGTACCCGCTGGGCGTGATGAAGGAGCACCAGCACACCCGTGAACAGGCCGGGCTCTTCGATGTCTCGCACATGGGCCAGATCCGCCTGGTCGGCGCCGCGGCCGCCAAGGCCCTGGAAGCCCTGGTGCCGGTGGATATCATCGACCTGCCGGTGGGCATGCAGCGCTATGCGATGTTCACCAACGAAACCGGCGGCATCCTCGATGACCTGATGGTCGCCAACCTGGGCAACGACGAGCTGTTCCTGGTGGTCAACGCCGCCTGCAAGGACCAGGACCTGGCGCACCTGCAACAGCACCTGGGGCATCTGTGCGAGGTCCAGCCGCTGTTCGAGGAACGTGCCCTGCTCGCCCTGCAAGGTCCGGCCGCCGTGAGCGTCCTGGCGCGCCTGGCACCGGAAGTCACCCGGATGACCTTCATGCAGTTCGCCGCCGTGCGCCTGCTGGGCGTCGACTGCTACGTCAGCCGTTCGGGCTACACCGGCGAAGACGGCTTCGAAATCTCGGTACCGGCGGCCAGCGCCGAGTCCCTGGCCCGCAGCCTGCTGGCCGAGCGCGAAGTCGAAGCCATCGGCCTCGGTGCACGCGACTCGCTGCGCCTGGAAGCCGGCCTGTGCCTCTACGGGCATGACATGAACACCGAGACCACGCCGATCGAAGCCAGCCTGCTCTGGGCCATCTCCAAGACGCGTCGTGCCGACGGTGCACGGGCCGGCGGCTTCCCCGGTGCCGAGCAGATCTTCGCCCAACAGCAACAAGGCGTGCGACGCAAGCGCGTCGGCCTGCTGCCGCAGGAACGCACACCGGTACGCGAAGGCGCGGAAATCGTCGACCAGGACGGCACCGTCATCGGCAGCGTGTGCAGTGGCGGCTTCGGTCCGACCCTCGGCGCACCGCTGGCCATGGGGTACCTGGACAGCGCCCATTGCGCGCTGGACAGCGAGGTCTGGGCCATCGTCCGCGGCAAGCGCGTACCGCTGAAAGTCAGCAAAATGCCTTTTGTTCCGCAACGTTACTACCGCGGTTGAAACTATCGAGGTTGATACCAACAGTAACAACTAAAGCGGTTATGAAACAGTGCACTAGCTTGTAACGCAACCGCCACAAAACAGTGCATATATTCGTTAGCGAACTTGGCTTATAACAGTCGAACCCAACTGAATACTGTATGTCCGGCATCCCCCCGCCAAAGCCCGCGAAAACTGCGACAAACCAGCGCAAACCGCGGGCTTGGCGGGGGCTTGTTTTTTCTCCCACAGTTGGCGTAGAGTTTCCCTACTGTGTTTGCATGGGTCGCTTGGAATCGTGACCTGGGCAGTAGCTCTAAGTTTGCTACAACCCGTTCGACGTCTCTTACTTTCCTGCAACCCAGCCCAGTACTCTTTCAGGTGAAAGGGGCTGTCATTAATTTTTAGCGTCAAAGGAAATAAGAAATGTCCCAACGTCAGAGCGGCACCGTCAAGTGGTTTAACGACGAGAAAGGTTTTGGTTTTATCACTCCAGAAAGCGGTCCGGATCTGTTCGTCCATTTCCGCGCTATTCAGGGCAACGGCTTCAAGAGCCTGAAAGAAGGCCAGAAAGTGACCTTCATCGCCGTGCAAGGCCAGAAAGGCATGCAGGCTGACGAAGTGATCGCAGAAGCCTGATCTCAAGCTTTATTACACTAAAAGCCCCTGATGGTGACATCAGGGGCTTTTTTGTGAATGCAATTCCGTAAAATGGCTTTTTCCGTTCAGAGAGAGCCGCTATGTCGAAGCACGTACTAAGCCCCCAGGGCGAGTTCCCTGCCGCCGGCCTGGGCCGTCGCCTGGCCGCGATGTTCTATGACTTCCTGCTGTGTACCGCCCTGCTGATCGTCACCGGCTTCATCTACAAGCTGGTGCAGATGGCGCTCATCGGCGAACAGCGGCTCAAGGCGCTCTCCGATGCCGGCGCCCTCGACGGCGACCCGCTGCTGTCGACCCTGCTGTTCTGCGTGCTGTTCGCGTTCTTCGCCAAATTCTGGACCTACAAGGGCCAGACCCTGGGCATGCAGGTCTGGGGGATCCGCGTGCAGAACGCCGACGGCTCGGCCATCAGCATCTGGCAGGCGCTGCTGCGCTTCATGGTATCGATCGCTTCCTGGCTGTTTGCCGGCCTGGGGTTTATCTGGGTGCTCTTCGACAAGCGCAAACGCAGCTGGCACGACATCTACTCCAACAGCCAGCTGGTACGGATTCCCAAGCAGAACCGCTGACGCTTTGCGTCCGCCCATGAAAAAGCCCGCCTCATTCGAGGCGGGCTTTTTTGTCACTCACTTCAGTCCGGCTTATTCGGCTAGCTTGAAGGTGATGAAGCTCGCACGTCCCTGGCGCAGTACGCGCATCGATACCGAGCGATTCTTCGGCAGGGCCTTGGCGATATCGGTGAACTGCTTGGCATCGGTGATCGCCTGGTTGTTCAGGTGCGTGATCACGTCGCCCGGCTGCAGACCGATCAGGGCCGCCGGACCGTCCTGCACTTCCTTGATCACCACGCCGCCCTTGAGCTGGTCGTTGGCTTTCTTCTGGTCATCGGTCAGGTCGGCGACGGAAACCCCGAGGCGATTGCTGCTGCGCTCGGCACCGGCGGACTTGGCGATATCCATTTCCTTGCCTTCATCCGGGATCGCACCGACCGTCAGGTCAATGGTCTTGCGCTGCCCTTCACGCACCACTTCCAGCTTGGCTTTCTCGCCCGCCTTCAGTGCACCCACCAGATGCGGCAGGTCGGCCGACAGCTCGATCGGCTGGCCGTTCATGCTGAGGATCACGTCGCCGACCTGCAGGCCGCCTTTCGCCGCCGGACCATCGTCCTGTACCTGGGCCACCAGCGCACCGGCCGGCTTGTCCAGGCCGAAGGACTCGGCGAGGTCCTTGTTGACCTCCTGGATCACCACGCCCAGCCAGCCGCGGCTGACCTTGCCACCGCTCTTCAGCTGGTTGGAAACGTCCATGGCGACATCGATCGGAATCGCGAAGGACACGCCCATGAAGCCACCGGAACGGGTGTAGATCTGCGAGTTGATGCCGACCACTTCACCGTTGAGGTTGAACAGCGGACCACCGGAGTTGCCCGGGTTGATCGGTACGTCGGTCTGGATGAACGGCACGTAGTTTTCGTTCGGCAGGCTGCGGCCCACGGCACTGACGATGCCCTGGGTCACGGTGTGGTCAAAGCCGAACGGCGAGCCGATGGCGACAACCCACTGACCCGGTTTCAGGTCCTTGGACTTGCCCAGCTTGAGGGTCGGCAGATTCTTGCCATCGATCTTCAGCAGCGCCACATCGGAGCGCGGATCGGTGCCGACCAGCTTGGCCTTGAGCTCGCTGCGGTCAGCCAGGCGCACCAGGATCTCGTCGGCGTCGGCAACCACGTGGTTGTTGGTCAGGATATAGCCGTCATCGGAGATGATGAACCCCGAGCCCAGCGACTGCGCCTCACGCTGCCGACCGCCGCCACCGCCCCCCTTCCCGCGCGGTTGCGGGAAACCGCGGAAGAACTGCTGGATTTCCGGCGGCAAGCCTTCCAGGCCCTGGATCTGCTCCGAGACCTTGCGGTCCGGCAGCTTCTGGGTGGTACTGATGTTCACTACCGCCGGCGAAGCCTGCTCCACCAACTGGGTGAAATCGGGCAGCTCCGCGGCCTGGGCCGCGACTGTCTGCCCGAGCAGCAGGACAGCGGCGAAAATGGACAGATAAGATTTCAAGCTTGGTATCGACATACGGCTCCCGTAAACAACGAGCATGGTTAAGCGACAGGTACCATAAAACCCAAGGATGATTAAGCCTGGATTACGGACCGGGAACAACAAACAAGGCCAGGGCCGTTGGGGCCCTGACCTATAGGAAAATTCGGCTGGTTTTGCAAATGAAAATGATCACCGGACATTTCGGCATCTCGATCCTACCACTCGCGCGGCTTCATGTGCGGACATGATCGAGTCACCAGGCGTCATGGATCAGCGGCTCACTGCTTGCTGGCCTGCGCATCGCCGGCACGCATCGACAAGGCGATCCGTTCGGCGGTCCCGATGGGAATCTCGCCCACCACCGTGACCATGATTTCCCCGCTCGGGGTGGTCAGGCGCCGGGAAACCGCAACGGTGGGGCCCAGTTGGGTGCGGGTGTCGGCGATGGTGGCGCCGTTGAGGGGCTCGAGGAACACCGAGAAACGCGCCAGCCCGTCGTCATACATGAGGCTGTTGACCTGGGTCTTGGACTGCGGATCGACACGCGCCGTGCTGCTCACCAGCTCGAAGCCCGGCGGCAGCCAGTCGGAATGCCAGAGCTGCGCCACCTTGCTGCCCAGCACCTGCACCTTGGCCTGCGCCTGGTTGCTGAGCAATACCACCGGCTTGCATTCGGCACCGGCCTGCAACTGGCTGTCCTGGGGCGCGTCGGCGGTATTGAGTTCGGTGAACTGGAAACGTTCGAGCAATTGCCCCTTGTCGTTGATCAGCAGCGACTTGAGCGGCAAGCCGGTCTGGCGATCCAGGTGCAATTCGAAACCATAGCGATGCTGGTCGCGGGGCGTCAGCGACACGATGACCGCGGGGCGGCCGGCGACGCGTGACTTGCCCACGACGGCAATGTCATACCAGGCATTGAGTTTCTGCGGATCAAGCGCGCGGGCATGGGCATCGGGCGACTCGCCGAGTCCGGCAACCAGGGTGCCGCTGACACACTCGGTGTGCCCATCGACGCGTACGACCTCTTGTGCCGAGCCGTCGAGCTGAAGCAAACGTTCACGAACCTGACCGTTCTGGACGAGATGCCAGATACGATGGGTCGAGAAACTGCCGTTGCGTTCGTAGACGAAAGTGCCCTGGAAGCTTTGCTGCTGCTCGGCTTGCCCAAGACGCTCCAACCAGTCCTGGGCTTCGTCGGCCTGGGCGGTCAGGATGAACCCACCGGCCAGGGCAAGCGTTAGAAGAGGTAGCGCGCGCATGATCCTCCTTACTTGGCGGTTTCCAGGCTGGCGGCACGTGCGTAGGGCAGTGCGCTCTCAGTGCCTTTCAGGGCAGCTTGCTGGGCATGCTGGCGCAGGTAGCCTGGCAGACGCTGGTCCCAACCCGGCTGGCCTTGTTGCAGCACGCCATTGGCCATCGGCCCGGTGGGCTCGGAGCCTTCAGTATAGCCGGCCAGGACCGCTGGGCCCTTGACCGTCGGAGCGGCCAGACCAGGCTGGTTCGATTGCTGGGCCAGTTGGGCGCCGGCAATGTCATCCTGGTTGTAGAAACGCACACCGGCGAGCACCGCCACGGTCACCGAAGCGGCCACGGCCAGGCGGCCAAGAGTACGCCACGGACCACGGGAGCCCTTGGCCGGGACTTCTTCGCCAGCCAGCGCGGCCGATACGGCCGAGGCGATATCCAGGCGTGGATCCAGCAATTCCTTGTGCATCACTGCCCGGGCGATTTGGTAACGAGACCAGGTAGCACGGGTGTCGGCATCGTCAAGGGCACTCAGTACCCGACGCAATTCCAATTCGTCCGCTTCGTTATCCATCACCGCGGACAGCGATTCCTGCAGGGCTTCACGACTCATGACGGTTCCTCTCTTGGCTGTCGCCGCTGTCTCAGGTTTCCTGCAACAACGGCTGCAGGGCTTTATCTATGGCCTCCCGAGCGCGGAAAATCCGGGAGCGCACGGTGCCCACAGGACATTGCATGACGGCTGCAATGTCCTCATAACTCAGACCATCGAATTCACGTAAAGTTAACGCCGTACGCAAATCTTCTGGCAGTTGCTGGATGGTTCGATGGACGGTGCCCTCGATCTCATCCCGGAGCAACGCACGCTCCGGTGACTCGAGATCCTTCAGGCCATGATCGCCATCGTAGAACTCGGCATCCTCGGAACTCACATCACTGTCTGGCGGCCTGCGACCGCGGGATACCAGATAGTTTTTCGCCGTGTTGATGGCGATGCGGTACAGCCAGGTATAAAAAGCACTGTCGCCGCGAAAATTACCCAGGGCACGGTAGGCTTTGATAAAGGCTTCTTGTGCAACGTCCTGGGCTTCATGGGTGTCGTGCACGAAACGCACGATCAACCCGAGAATTTTGTGCTGGTATTTCAGCACTAGCAGATCGAAAGCCCGCTTGTCGCCGCGTTGAACGCGCTCGACCAGCTGCTGATCCTCTTCCTGGGTTAGCATGAACACTCCTCATAGGACTTGAAGGAGGCTGCCATTGCTAATTGATCAGGCTTGCAAACATAGACTCGGGCTTTTGGCAAAAGTTCTCCCCCTTCAAGCAAGTTTCCTGCGGCCCGCTGAACGGACACACACGAAAAACGCAGCTCGGACTTGGCCGACTGCGTGAATAATCTTGTCGTCGAATCCGCTGGCGAAGCCCTTTCATCAGGCCACGCAGAAAGCCGACGCTGTCCCCTTCTTTCAGGCACCTGTCTATGGAGCCCGGGGCTTTTCAAAAGTTCCCGGAGACCGCAGTAAGTAATAGCATTGTGCCGCTCCCTCGACCAAAGACTGCCTGAGCCTTGTTATAGCCGAAAAATCATCGTCTTACCGTGCAAAACCACATGCACGGCGACCCAGAGTGGCGCACACTTCCTGCCCGCTGTAGTTTCACAATGCCACGAAGGCCCGGCTATTGTGCCGATCCCCCCAGCCATATACTAGTGCGCTGTGTGGCGGGCTCCGTGGCCCACCAGGGCGTTTTCCGGATTCCTAGAGATGAGCCAACATTTTCAACACGATGTGCTGGTGATTGGCAGTGGCGCCGCCGGCCTGAGCCTGGCGCTGACCCTGCCGGGCCATCTGCGCATTGCCGTCCTGAGCAAGGGCAACCTGGCCAACGGTTCGACCTACTGGGCCCAGGGTGGCGTCGCCGCCGTGCTGGACGACACCGACACCGTGCAGTCCCATGTCGAGGACACCCTCAACGCCGGCGGCGGCCTGTGTCATGAAGACGCGGTGCGCTTCACCGTCGAGCACAGCCGCGAGGCCATCCAGTGGCTGATCGACCAGGGCGTGCCCTTCACCCGCGACGAAGAAGCCAAGGTCGACGACGGCGGTTTCGAGTTCCACCTGACCCGTGAAGGCGGCCACAGCCACCGGCGTATCATCCACGCCGCCGATGCCACCGGCGCGGCGATCTTCACCACCCTGCTGGAACAGGCCCGGCAGCGCCCGAACATCGAGCTGCTGGAGCAGCGCGTGGCCGTCGACCTGATCACCGAAAAACGCCTGGGCCTGGACGGCGAACGCTGCCTGGGGGCCTATGTACTCAACCGCGGCACGGGGGAAGTCGATACCTACGGCGCGCGCTTCACCATTCTCGCCTCGGGCGGCGCGGCCAAGGTCTACCTCTATACCAGCAACCCCGACGGAGCCTGCGGCGACGGCATCGCCATGGCCTGGCGTTCCGGCTGCCGGGTGGCGAACCTGGAATTCAACCAGTTCCACCCGACCTGCCTGTACCACCCGCAGGCCAAGAGCTTCCTCATCACCGAAGCCCTGCGTGGCGAAGGCGCGCACCTGAAGCTGCCCAACGGCGAGCGCTTCATGCCGCGCTTCGACCCACGGGCCGAGCTGGCGCCACGGGATATCGTCGCCCGCGCCATCGACCATGAGATGAAGCGTCTGGGCATCGACTGCGTCTACCTGGACATCAGCCATAAGCCCGCGGCCTTTATCAAGACGCATTTCCCGACGGTGTACGAACGCTGCCTGGAATTCTCCATCGACATCACCAGACAGCCCATCCCGGTGGTCCCGGCGGCGCACTACACCTGTGGTGGCGTGCTGGTCGACCAGCAGGGCCGCACCGACGTGCCCGGCCTGTATGCCATCGGCGAGACCAGCTTCACCGGCCTGCACGGCGCCAACCGCATGGCCAGCAACTCGCTGCTGGAGTGTTTCGTCTATGCCCGCTCGGCGGCCGCCGACATTCTCCGGCAACTGCCACAGGTCGCCGTACCCGTGGCCTTGCCGAGCTGGGACGCGAGCCAGGTGACCGATTCCGACGAAGACGTGATCATCGCCCACAACTGGGATGAGCTGCGGCGCTTCATGTGGGACTACGTCGGCATCGTGCGCACCAACAAGCGCCTGCAGCGGGCCCAACACCGGGTGCGCCTGCTGCTGGACGAGATCGACGAGTTCTACAGCAACTACAAGGTCAGTCGCGACCTGATCGAGTTGCGCAACCTGGCCCAGGTGGCCGAGTTGATGATCCGCTCGGCCATGGAGCGCAAGGAAAGCCGGGGCCTGCATTACACCCTCGACTACCCGGACCTGCTGCCCGAGGCCCTCGACACTATCCTGGTGCCGCCCACCTACGCCGACTGAATTTCAAGCGCACGCGCAGGCGCCGATGCGAGTCGGCCGCCAGCGCGTCGCGGGGTACGCAGATCGAGCGCGGCCACCAGTCCCCGGGCCGACGAAAGCGCAGCACCACCAGCCAGGGCAAGGCGAGACTGTCACGCTGCAAGCGGACCGGCTGCCAGCCTGTTGCCCTGCTCCAGAGCTGCCAACCCCGCTCGTCACGCCGCAAACCGGTAAAAGCCGACGGATGGTCCAGGCGTATTCGCCGCGGCACCACCCAGGCCCCGTGGAGCAGGCACAGCAAGGCCCCGGACAGGCTCGCCCAGAGTGGGATTTCCAGCAGGCTGAACGACGACAACGCCAGGCCCAGGGCCCCGAGATACGCCGCCAGCAACAGCCGCGAGGCCTGCCAGCGGCATTCGAACGTGTTACTTGGGCTGAACACGGTCCAGGATCATGCGGACCATGCGCTGCAGCTCCGGATCTTCCGACTCGGAACGCTCCATGAACCAGCCGAACATGTCCTGGTCCTCGCATTCGAGCAGCTTGCGATAGCACTCGCGGTCGACGTCATTCAGATGCGCGTACACCTCCTTGACGAACGGTACCAGCAGCACGTCCAGCTCCAGCATGCCGCGGCGGCTGTGCCAATAGAGACGATTGAGTTCTACATCTTCGACCATGGAGCGCTCCTCAAATTTGTGCGCAAGTATACAGGCCCGAGCGTCACGGCACAGTCGGCTTTGGTCGGGGGCGCGCGGTGTTTTGTGAACTACCCATTTCCAGGGCGCCCCTCTATGATGTCCACCAGACCTATTCATGCTGCGAAGACCCATGGCCGATTCCGCTTTTTTCTGCACTCTCTCCCACGAAGGCGTTCTCGCCGTCCGCGGCTCCGACGCCAGCAAGTTCCTGCAGGGCCAGTTGACCTGCAACCTCGACTACCTCAGCGAGAACCGGGCCAGCCTCGGCGCCCGCTGCACGCAGAAAGGCCGCATGCAGTCGAGCTTCCGCATCCTGCTCGAAGGTGACGGCGTGCTGCTGGCCATGGCCGGCGAATTGCTGGAACCACAACTGGCGGACCTGAAGAAATACGCGGTGTTCTCCAAGTCCAGGCTCACCGATGAAAGCGCCGGCTGGGTACGTTTCGGCCTGGGCCAGGCGGACAGCGTACTGGCCGCCCTCGGCCTCGACCTGCCCGAGGACACCGACTCGGTGGCACGGGCCAATGGCCTGATCGCCATCCGCGTATCCGTCGGGCGCAGCGAACTCTGGGCCCCGGCGGACCAGGCGCAGGACCTGCGGGCGCAACTGGCCGGCCAACTGCGCGAAGCCGATCTCAATACCTGGTTGCTCGGACAGATTCGCGCCGGCATCGGCCAGGTCATGCCGCAGACCCGCGAACTGTTCATCCCGCAGATGCTCAACCTGCAGGCCGTCGGTGGCGTGAGCTTCAAGAAAGGCTGCTACACCGGCCAGGAAATCGTCGCGCGCATGCAGTACCTGGGCAAGCTCAAGCGCCGCCTGTATCGCCTGACACTGGACGCCGGGCAACTGCCTGAACCCGGTACGCCACTGTTCTCGCCCGCCCACAACAGTTCCATCGGCGAAGTGGTGATCGCGGCCACGGCCGAACACTCGATCGAACTGCTGGCGGTGCTGCAGGCCGAAGCGGTCGAGGCCGGCATCGTCCATCTGGGTGACCTGCAAGGCCCGGCCCTGACATTGCTCGACCTACCTTACCAACTGGACCGCGATCGCGAGATCCAGCGTTAACCGCACCGCCTTAGAGAACACAAATGAACAAGCTGGCGGAAAAGGTCCAACAGGATTTGGTAGCGTCCATCGACAACGATGACCTGGTTCTGCCCACGCTCCCGGAAGTCGCCCTGAAGATTCGCGAGGCGGCGGAAGATCCCGAAATCAGCGTCAGTACCCTGAGCAAGGTGATTGCCGGCGACACCGCCCTGTCGGCCCGCCTGATCAAGGTGGTCAACAGCCCCTTGCTGCGCGCCAGCCACGAAGTGACCGACCTGCACACCGCCATCACCCGCCTGGGCGTGAACTACAGCAGCAACCTGGCGATCGGCCTGGTGATGGAGCAGATCTTCCACGCCCGCTCCGAAGTGGTGGAACAGAAAATGCGCGATGTCTGGCGCAAGAGCCTGGAAATCGCCGGGATCAGCTACGTGCTGTGCCGCGACTACACCTCGCTCAAGCCGGACCAGGCGGCACTCGGTGGGCTGGTGCACCAGATCGGCGTATTGCCGATCCTGACCTACGCCGAGGATCACTACGAACTGCTGGCCGACCCGTTGAGCCTCGACCATGTGATCGAGAGCATTCATCCGCTGCTGGGCGACAAGCTGTTGCGGGTCTGGGATTTTCCCGAGCGGCTGGTCAAGCTGCCGGGCCAGTACCAGGACCTGGAGCGTGACAGCGGCACCCTCGATTACGTCGACCTGGTACAGATCGCCACGGTGTTCTGCCACCAGGGCACGACGCAGCCCTATGCCGATGTCCCGCTCGCCAGCCTGGCGGCCTTCAGGCGCCTGAGGCTGGACCCGGACAGCGAGGCCTGGGTCGAAAAGCTCAACGATGCGCGAATGATGTTCAACTAGCTTTTCAACGCGGTTGCGTGGCGCCTGTTCCGGCGCTTTCGCGGGCAAGCCCGCTCCCACAAATTCGGGGCGCTCATGATTCTTGTGTGCGACACAGAGCCCATGTAGGAGCGGGCTTGCCCGCTCCTACAAATTCCGGGGCGCTCATGATTCTTGTGTGCGACACAGAGCCCCTGTAGGAGCGGGCTTGCCCGCTCCCATAAATTCCGGGGTGCTCATGATTCTTGTGTGCGACACAGAGCCCCTGTGGGAGCGGGCTTGCCCGCGAAAGCGCAGGCCCGGGCAACCCATCAACCCGCGATAAAACTCACCCGGACCTTCAGCCCGCGTGGCTCGCCATCGTGCAGGCTGATCTGCGCCAGGTGCGCCCGGCAGATCTCGCCGACAATCGCCAGGCCCAGTCCCGAGCCCATGCCCTGCTGGTTGCGCCGATAGAAGCGTTCGAAGACCCGGTCGCGCTCTTCCAGGGGGATCCCCGGTCCGTCATCCTCCACTTCCAGCACCGCCGGCGCACTCACCCGCAGGATCACGTTGCCACCCACCGGTGTATGGGCCAAGGCGTTGTCCACCAGGTTGCTCAGCAACTCGTTGAGCAACGTCGGCTCGCCACGCAACCACACCGGCTCATCCGCTTCCAGCGCCAACGCAACGCCCCGGGCATGGGCCAGGGGAGCCATCGCCATGCCCAGTTCCCGCGCCAGCTGGCTCAGGTCGAGCAACTGCGCGCCACCTTCGGCAATCGCCCGCGCGCCGTTTTCCACCCGCGCCATCGACAGCAACTGGTTGGCCAGGTGCGTCAGGCGATCGGTGCCCTGGGCCGCGGTTTCCAGGGTGCTGCGCCAGGTGTCGGCGTCGGTGGCCCGCAAGCCCAGTTCCAGGCGCGCCTTCAACGCCGCCAGGGGAGTACGCAGCTCATGGGCGGCATCGGCGATAAACTGCCCCTGGCGCTCGAACTGCCGGCGCAGGCGCTCGGTGAAATGATTGAGGGCGCGCACCAGGGGCCACAATTCGTGCTGCACTTCCACCAACGGCAAGGGCCGCAGGTCATCCGACTGGCGCTCCTCCACCGCCGTGCGCAGGCGCTCCAGCGGACGCAACGCGGCACTCACGGCAAACCACACCAGCAACAAAGCGCCCACCGCGAGCATGCCCAATCGCAGCAGCGTATCGGCCATCAGGCTGCGGGCCATGTTGACCCGCGCCTCATCGGTCTCGGCCACGCGAATTTCCGCCATGCCGTTCATATTCGGCTCGCTGACCGCCTTGAGCAGACTCACCACCCGCACGTTCTGCCCGCGGTATTGCGCATCGTAGAACCGCGCCAGGGCCGGATAGTCATCGGTACGCGGGGTGCCGGGGGGCGGTGGCGGGAGGTTTTCGTAACCGGAAATCAGCTGCTGGTTGATGTCGTTGACCTGGTAGTAGATGCGTCCCGCGCTGTCATAGGCAAAGGTATCGAGCGCCACATATGGCACGTCGGCGCTGAGGGTGCCGTCGCGCTGCGAAAGGCCGGCGGCAATGGTTCGAGCCGACGCCAGCAACGTCCGGTCATAAGCCGTGTCGGCGGCTTCGCGACCATTCCAGTAGGCGCTCAAGCCGCTGGCGAGCATCAGCACCACCAGCAGCAGCGCAAGATTCCACAGCAACCGCCAACGCAGGCTGCTGGGCTTATGCATCGCGGTTTTCCAGCAGATAACCGAGACCACGGAAGGTCACGATGGCCACCGCATGGCCGTCGAGCTTCTTGCGCAGGCGGTGCACATAGATTTCGATGGCGTCGGGGCTGGCCTCCTCATCCAGGCCGAAGACCTGGGAAGCCAGTTGCTCCTTGCTCATCACCCGTCCCGGCCGGGCGATCAGTGCTTCAAGTACCGCCTGTTCGCGGGAGGTCAGGGTCAACAGGTCGTCGCCGAGGGTGAAGCGTCGGGTGTCCAGGTCGTAGACCAGCACCCCGCAGCGCTGCTGGCGCTCGCCGCCCAGCACGCTGCGGCGCAGCAAGGCCTTGACCCGGGCTTCCAGCTCCGTGAGCTCGAACGGCTTGGCCAGGTAATCGTCGGCCCCCAGGTTGAGGCCATGGACCCGGTCCTTCACATCGCTGCGAGCGGTCAGCATCAGCACCGGCAGGTTTTTCCCGCGGGCACGCAGGCGGGCCAGGACTTCGAAGCCATCCATGCGCGGCAACCCCACATCGAGGATCGCCACCGCGTACTCCTCGCTGCCCAGGGCCAGGTCCGCGGCGACCCCGTCGTGCAGCACGTCCACCGTCAGGCCCGCGCCCTTGAGCGCCTGGGCAACGCTTTCGGCCAACTGCAGATGGTCTTCGACCAGAAGCACACGCATGAATTTCCTACCTCGACTGGGGACCGTTGAACGTCCTTCTGGGCGCGGAGTTTACCCAATAAACCTACGCCCGGTAGCCAGCATTCCCCTTGTTTATCGGGCCTTTCATGCTGAAAGGTTGGTGAAAGGTTAAGCCTTTAGAGTCTCCCTACGGACAGTTCCGACTGCCGATTCCTACGCGATACCGCTGTATCCAGGATAGTAAAACCCCGAAAAACGCCACGATGCGTTTTCGCCAAGAATAAGAACAATAATGGAGTCCGACACGATGCTGTCTCTACAGCCCCAGGCTCGTCCTTGCCCTTTTCGGTCACACTGTGCCTCACGGCGCCCGCGCCCTGGCCGACCTCTCGTACCGCACCAACCACCCCGTACCTCTGCCCTGCCGCCGGGCAGGCGCGCTTGCGGGTAAGCGACTGCGTTGCCCCGCCACCCTCGAAACAAACCCATAACAACAACTCCCGTGGAGAGAACAATGGACCTGTCACTACGTAAACTCGCCCTCGCCGCCAGCGTCGTCCTGCTCGCCGGCCAAGCCCTGGCCGCCGAGCCCAAGCGCCCGGAATGCATCGCCCCGGCCTCGCCGGGCGGCGGCTTCGACCTGACCTGCAAGCTGGCGCAAAGCGCCCTGGTCAACGAGAAAGTCCTGAGCAAGCCGATGCGCGTGACCTACATGCCCGGCGGTGTCGGCGCCGTGGCCTACAACGCCGTGGTGGCCCAGCGCCCGGCCGACGCCGGGACCCTGGTGGCATGGTCCAGCGGCTCGCTGCTGAACCTGGCCCAGGGCAAGTTCGGCCGTTTCGATGAAAGCGCCGTGCGCTGGCTGGCCGCCGTCGGCACCAGCTATGGTGCCATCGCGGTGAAAAGCGATTCGCCGTACAAGAGCCTCGACGATCTGGTCAAGGCCCTGAAGAAGGACCCGAGCAGCGTCGTGATCGGTTCCGGCGGCACCGTCGGCAGCCAGGACTGGATGCAGACCGCACTGATCGCCAAGGCCGCCGGGATCAACCCGCGCGACCTGCGCTACGTGGCCCTCGAAGGCGGCGGCGAAATCGCCACCGCCCTGCTCGGCGGTCATATCCAGGTCGGCAGCACCGACATCTCCGACTCCATGCCGCACATCCTCAGCGGTGACATGCGCCTGCTGGCGGTGTTCTCCGAGCAGCGCCTGGACGAGCCGGAAATGAAAAACATCCCGACCGCCCGCGAACAGGGCTACGACATCGTCTGGCCAGTGGTGCGCGGTTTCTACCTCGGGCCGAAGGTCAGCGACGAAGACTACGCCTGGTGGAAAGACGCCTTCGACAAGCTGCTGGCTTCCGAAGAGTTCGCCAAGCTGCGCGACCAGCGCGAACTCTTCCCGTTCGCCATGACCGGCCCGGAGCTGGACACCTACGTGAAGAAGCAGGTTGCCGACTACAAAGTGCTGGCCAAGGAATTCGGCCTGATCCAGTGATCATCTTTCTCTAGTCGCGGCCACGCCTTCCGGTTACCGGTGGCGTGGCCCAGGAGTCCGTCATGCTCTTGCAACGCATTTTCGCCTTCACGCTGCTGCTGGCCTGCGCCGGCCTGGCGCTGATGGCCTGGCCCTACCAGGCCGCATTTTCCTATGAACCGGTGGGACCGCGGGCCTACCCGCTGCTGATGCTCGGCCTGATGGGCCTGGCGCTGTTGTACATGCTGTTCCGTCCGGCGCCGATCAAGCACAACGACGACGAGCCACCACTGGACCGCCAGACCCTGACCAAGATCGGCATCTGCACCGCACTGCTGCTGGTGTTCGCCGGCACCTTCGAGCCGTTGGGCTTCATCCTCAGCAGCATCCTGATCGGCGTGCCGATGGCACGCCTGTACGGCGGTCGCTGGCTGCCCAGCGTGGTGATCATCAGCCTGATGAGCGTCGGGCTTTATCTGCTGTTCGATAAAGCCATGGACGTGCCACTGCCCCTCGGACTGCTCGACGTTCTGGAGAACTGACATGGATACTTTCAGCTATTTGGGCCAGGGCTTCGGCGTCGCGCTCAGCCCCTACAACCTGGTCACCGCCCTCTGCGGCACCCTGATCGGCACCGTGGTCGGCCTGTTGCCGGGCCTGGGCCCGATCAACGGCGTCGCCCTGCTGATCCCGATTGCCTTCGCCCTCGGCCTGCCGCCGGAATCGGCGCTGATCCTGCTGGCGGCGGTCTACCTGGGCTGCGAATACGGCGGACGGATCAGCTCGATCCTGCTCAACATCCCTGGTGAAGCCTCCACCGTGATGACCACCCTCGACGGCTACCCGATGGCCCGCCAGGGCCTGGCCGGCGTGGCGCTGTCGCTGTCGGCCTGGAGCTCGTTCATCGGTGCCTTTATCGCCACCTGCGGCATGGTGCTGTTCGCCCCGCTGCTGGCGAAATGGGCCATCGCCTTCGGTCCGGCGGAGTACTTCGTGCTGATGGTCTTCGCCATTGTCTGCCTCGGCGGCATGGCCGGCGACCGACCGCTGAAGACCTTTATCGCGGCGCTGATCGGCCTGTTCCTGTCCAGTGTCGGGATCGATGCCAACAGCGGCGTCTACCGCTTCACCGGGGACAATATCCACCTCACCGACGGCATCCAGTTCGTCGTGCTGGTCCTGGGTCTGTTCTCCATCAGCGAAATCCTTCTGCTGCTGGAAAAGACCCATCATGGCCAGGAGGCCGTGAAAGCCACAGGGCGGATGATGTTCAACTTCAAGGAAGCGGCGTCGGTGTTCGTGGTGAACATCCGTTGCGGTCTGCTGGGCTTTATCATGGGCGTGTTGCCGGGTGCCGGCGCGACCCTCGCCAGTGCCGTGGCCTACATGACCGAGAAGCGCATCGCCGGTGCCGGCGGGACCTTCGGCCAGGGCGACAAGCGTGGCCTCGCCGCGCCGGAAACCGCCATCGGCGCCTCGGCCTGTGGCGCGCTGGTACCGATGCTGACCCTCGGCGTCCCCGGCTCGGGTACCACCGCGGTGATGATCGGCGCCCTGTCGCTGTACAACATCACCCCGGGGCCGCTGCTGTTCCAGCAGCAACCGGATATCGTCTGGGGCCTGATCGCCTCGCTGTTCATCGCCAACATCATGCTGGTGATCCTCAATATCCCGATGATCCGCATCTTCACCCGCATCCTCGCCGTGCCGAACTGGGCGCTGGTGCCGGTGATCGCCATCATCACCGCGATCGGCGTCTACGCGGTGCATGCCACCACCTTCGATCTGTTCCTGATGATCGGCATCGGCATCTTCGGCTACATCCTGCGCAAGCTGGACTTCCCGCTGTCGCCGGTACTGCTGGGCTTTATCCTCGGCGGGCTGATGGAGTCGAACCTGCGCCGGGCGCTGTCGATTTCCAACGGTGCGCTGGAGATCCTCTGGTCGAGCCCGATCAGCCTCGGCGTCTGGGTCCTGACCTTCATCATGCTGTCGATGCCGCTGCTGCGCATCTGGCGCAAGCGTGCCGCCCAGCGTCGTGCCCTGGCCAATGCGTGAGAAAGCCTTCAGGGACTGGTGGGGAACGCCGCTGGTCGGCTTGGTCGGCGGTTACCTCGCCAGCCAGGTCGGCTGGCCGCTGCCGTGGATGGTCGGCTCGTTGCTGGCGATCATCCTGGTGCGCTGCCTGACTCCCTGGCAACTGGCGGAAATCCCCGGCGGGCGCAAGACCGGCCAGTGGGTGGTCGGCATCGGCATCGGCCTGCACTTCACCCCGGTGGTGATGGAGCAGGTCCTCGCGCATTTCGGCCTGATCTTTTTCGGCGCGCTGGTCACCAGCCTCTCCAGCGTACTCGGCGTCTGGTTGCTGCGGCGCACTGGCGAGGATCGCGCCACGGCGTTCTTCTCCAGCATGCCGGGCGGCTCCGGGGAGATGGTCAACCTCGGCGCGCGCAATGGCGCGGTGCTCAGCCGGGTCGCGGCGGGACAGAGCCTGCGGGTGCTGGTGGTGGTGCTGTGCGTACCGGCCGCCTTCAAGTACCTGCTCGGCGATGGCGTGCCGCTGGGCGGTGCGAGTGTCGTCGACTGGCGCTGGCTGGCCGTGCTGTTCCCCCTGGGCGCCCTGCTCGCCTGGCTCTGGCAGCGCTTGCGCCAGCCCAATCCGTGGTTGTTCGGACCGTTGCTGGTGAGTGCGACGGTAAGCATCGCCTGGGACCTGCATATCGGCCTGCCCAACGGCGGCAGCCAGATCGGCCAATGGCTGATCGGCAGCGGCCTGGGTTGTCATTTCAATCGCGAATTCTTTCGCCGCGCGCCCTCGTTCATGGGCCGTACACTGATCGGCACCGCCTTGACCATGCTGATCGCCAGCCTCTCGGCCTGGGCCCTGAGTGCGCTGACCCACCTCGATCTGCGTTCGCTGACCCTGGGCATGATGCCCGGCGGTATCGCGGAAATGAGCCTGACCGCCGAGACCCTGCAACTGTCGGTGCCGCTGGTGACGGCGATGCAGGTGATGCGCTTGTTGTTCGTGCTGTTTCTGGCGGAACCGTTGTTTCGCTATTGGAGCCGGCAGGCTTGAGGGACTGCCTGGCTTACAGGTCGAGCAACCCTTTCCTTGCGGATCAATGCCGAGTCATCAGCAAGGAAAGAGTTTCAGGAAAACCGCCTATCCACCTGGATCTGGCGCCTGTTGGTTTCATTTGTCAGTAGGTTAATCTAAAGAGAAGTCGAACTGACTCACCGACATTACTTACGACGTAATAGAGGTTTATGAGATCGAGATGCTCTCCCCAATACAAAAAATGGCGATTTTCAATCTTTATTGTCGCCTTGCCGCTTGACGCTTCAGACGCGGAAACCGTATGGGGAATTTGGAAACGATCTACAAGTCTATCCCCCACAAGAAGAATGGAGTCCCCTGCCTTGATACCATCGTACCTGACCTCTGCGGTGGCAGGCCCTCCTCCCAGATCCGGGACGTGAAGCACATCACCTGAAAGTTCAAGAAGATGAGGTTGTGGCAAAGTATATTTAATCACTTCTGTTGAATCCGTCATTACCCTGACTCCTTTAATAAAACCAGATATCAGAAAATCCGACATGGGCAGTAATCCACCGTGCCCATGCCTTCATTTCCCCAGGCCATTCCAACAACAAATCAACACCCCGGAAACTGTCAAAAATGACAGTCCCGACAAAAGGTCCTGGGAAACCGGAGAAGCTGGAATCAGCCTTACAGCCCCAGTTCCCTTACTCGCACATTGTCCACCGCGTAATCGTTCCCCAGCCCGGTCGCGACATGGTTATACAGTTGTAAGCGCATGGTGCTGGCTGTCGCGGTAAACACACCTTTCAAGGTCTGCCAGTTCTGATGAGAAATGGTCACAGGTCCCACCAATGATTTACCCTCGACCCACAGAGACACTATGGGAGCGCTCGGCACATCGTTCACGCGTCGAATGGCAATACTGAACTCATATTTCATACCCGGTTCAAGGCCGCGGTAGTCTCGATACAGAAACACACCGTTGGATTGATTCGTGTACGTCCAGTTGTACAAGAACCAGTTACCGTCCTCGTGCTTGATGACCAGGTCACGGGGATCCGCCGCGGCGGGGCCTTTGAGCCAGCTGTTCCAGTCACCGTTGTCAAACGGGGTCAGGTCATCGAAGGGCAGGCGTACCGTCAGTTCCAGTACCGGGAACCTCACGGCCTCACTTTCATTGGCACTGCCATCGGCGGTGACCTTGCAGGTGAAGCTCAGGGGGCTGACGTTTTCCAGTTGCTCAAGCTGGGCACGCGACACCGGCGAGCGCAGCCCACTGCCGACCTGGCCCGCCGTCACCGGCTCGCCCTGCAGGATCCTGAAGATCACCGGATTGCCCTTCTTCCCGACCCCGAGGCCCGTCAACCAGACCTTCTGCCCCGGCTGGATGAACCACCACGGTTCCACCGTGATCGTGGCATCGCCGATAAAGGTACGCACGTCGAGAATGCCTCGGGTCGCCTGCGGCACCACCGGTGTCGGCAACCGGACGGGCACGCTGATCTGCAGATCGAGATCCGGAGAAGTCGCCACCTTGCAGCGGCCGGTGACGGTATAGCGGATCGGTATCGTCTTGCCGATCCCCTGGATCACCGCCTCGCGCGGAATATGAAAATCGACATGCCCCGGTTCGTCGTTACCGGGTTTCGGCTCCAGCGGCAGGCAGCCCCCGGTATCGCGTTGCCAGCAGGGCTGAATGCTGTGCCGGGCATTGATGGCCTCGTATTCCACCCGCAGCGTCACCCCGTCCCTGCCGTTGTAGACGGTCAGGAGCGAACCGACGGCCTCACGGACAGTGGGCGCCTTCAGGACCCAATCCTCCTGGGTGATTTCCAGCGTCAGGGTCGGGAACAGCGTGGCCGTGGGCTTATCGGCAATCCCGTTGAAATTCACCGCGAAGTGCACCTCGAATCGACTGCAGTCCGCCAGCTTTTGCAGTTGGGCACGTGGCAGCAGGCTGCTCACGCCCGTCTCCAGCCACTCGGCATCCAGCGGCTCGCCGGCGAGCACCTGAAAGCTGTAGGGGCTGCCATCCTCCAGCTCGCCGGTCACCCAGAGCCAGCAAGGCTGTCCAAGCGCCCGGTAGTCCCAGGGTTCGACCACACAATCGGCATCCCCGGCAAAGGTATTGAGGTCCAGCTTGCCGGCAGTGGCTTGCTCCACCATCGGTGTCGGCAGTTGGCTGATATCGAGCACCGTCACCCGGCGCGGCGGTGAGGGCCAGAACACGCCCGAGCTTTGCGTCACGCTATAGGACACCGTGACCGTCTGGAGCAAGTTCGCACTGATGGCCGACGGCGGTACCCGGAACTCGATGGACGTTTCGCCTTCCCGTACCTCACCGCACTCAAGCGCCGGCGAACCGGCCCCGGGCGTACCCTCCCAGGCGGGACAGACCCAATCCCCCGCGCTCATGCCGCTATAGGCCACCACGATGGTTGCACCCTCGGTGGTGTTGACCGGATTCAGCAGCCAGCCGTCGGCCCCGTCCTGGGTCGATTCACGGACACCGGGCGGCGGCAGGACCAGCCTGACCGGCACATGCATCGTCAGCTCCAGCGGTTTCAGGCTAATGGCATCGCCCTGCCCATGATCAATCTTGCAGGTGACCGTCAGCAGGCTCAGATCGGCCAGTTGCTCCAGGTCCTCACGCGGCAGCGGACGATTCAGCCCTTCGCCCACCTCGCTTTCCGTGACCGTTTCGCCCTGCATCAGCACGATCTCGAGCAGGCTGCCGTCGCGCCGGGTCCCCGTGGCCTGCAACCAGACCTTTTGCCCGGCCTGGATAAACGGCCAGGGCGCCACGGTGCACTCGGCATCGCCGTCGAATGTGCGGATATCGAGCATGCCTTCGCGGGCCTGGGCGACTTTTGGAGCGGGCAGCGGGTCCTTGTTCAGCGTGATAAACGATATTCCCGGCCAGAACATGATGTCGTGGGATTGCCCACCGAAAGACATAAGAAAAACGAAGTGGAGAATGCTGCCGGAAGGGTACGTGGCGTATACGTCACTGGGAAACCTGCGTTGCCAGCCAAAACGGATATCCACCTCGGTCACCGGTTCTCGGTGCTGGAGCCGAAAGTAGTCTCTTTCGCCGTCAGGCTTCTCGATATGAGTCCATACCGTAACCCGGCAGTCCGACGTAATAAACGGCCAGGCATCGATTTGGAGGATGAAATGATCGTCGCTCAGCGCTGACAGAAACAGGGTATTGTCGAACACTGGCAATATTTTCTGCGGCGGGAACGTGCTCTGCCGCGCGACCCTGACATCGGCCACCTGCGACTTGAACGTCTCTTCATCGCGGGTCACCGTGTAGAAAAAACGGGCATACATGTCCAGGACATACCCGACATAGTCATAGGGCACCGTGAAATGGACCACGCCCTCGGCATTCCCGTACACGGGCTCTATCGGGGCAAACTCTTCATCCGGCAGCAGGCCCGGCCAGCAGAAGCGGATCAGGTCGGTCGGCAGCATGTCGGGGTATCGGACCTCGACAGGCGTACCGTCCAATGGCACCAGAAGACTGTCAAGGCGCCCGCCATCGGCATCCAGCAATTTGGCTTCGGGCAAATCGAGCTCGGCAAGCGGTGTTTCTTTCATCAGGACGACTCCTGCTCGGAACATGGGCCATCGGCCGCCCACCGCCACTGCGCGTTGACCTTATTTGAAGTTCCGGGAAGGGGTAATGTCTACTGTCAGAAATGACAGTCTTGACCTTAAATAAGAGGAAAACCGACCGACGGGTTTTCACTGCCGTTCCACGCTGCGGGACCATGCCTCAGGTCCCGTGTTCCTCCTGAACGGGGGAACATCGCGTTCCCCCGTTTCTTGTCAGACAGACTCAGTGTACTCAGCCCCACAGGGTAAAGAAGTCCATGATGATGTAATCGTTACTGACCACTTCCACGGAGGCAATGCGTTCACCCACGGGCGCAGAGTAGTCGACCCAATAATTGATGACCCCCGTTCCTCCTCCTGTGAGAGCACGCTCTTCCAGGAGCCGCCCCTGTTTGTTATAGAAAAAGATCGTCGCGGACAGATTGAGGTACATGAAGGAAAATCTGACCCGCAGGTACTCCAGCTTGAGCGCCAGGCGCGCACGCTGTGTTCCCGAGTTTGCAATGCTCATGGCGAGCGAGTGCCCGGAGACCATGTCCGGATTGTTGTTGTCGGTGTATTGGATTATACCGGCCTCTCCCCGAGAGTCGGGCAACAAGGTAACCGTCATCGTCGGCGCCTCGATGCTTTGCCCCGCCGTGATCTTCTTCAAGGGGACCGTCTCGAATCTTTCGTAGTCGATGACCGCCCTGAGCACCTTCAACGTCAGCGGCACAAAGCTGATCGCCTGGCTTTCCTGAGTGCTGCCATCGGCGGTGACCTTGCAGGTAAAGGTCAGCTCGCTTTGATTTTTCAATGAGTCGAGAACCGTCCGCTGCAAGATCCTGTGCAGCCCCTTGCCCACCTCATCCAACGTCACGGCCGCGCCATTGATGACCGTGAAGGTGTAGTTACTGCCATTTTGCAAAGTCCCGACCCCACGCAACCAGCACTTCTGCCCGGCCAGGATGAACCACCATTTTTCAACCGTGATATCGGCATTGCCAACAAAAGTCCGCAGATCCAGAACGCCTCCGGTCGCCTGTCGTACCACCGGCGCAGGCAGGCGCGTGGGCAGCAGGATGTTCAACCGGAGCAAGGGCGAGGTGGCATTCTTGCACGGGCTGGTCACCGAATAACTGACGGGGACGGTCTTGCCCATTCCGGCAATCACTGCTTCGCGTGGTACATGGAAATCGACATGACCCGGATCACTGTTGCCGTCCTGGGCGTCAATCGGCACAAAACTGCCATCGGGACGTTGCCAGCGGACCTGGATGCTCTGCCGAGCATTCATCCGCTCATACTCCACCCGTACGGTGGCCCCGTCCTGTGCATTGAACGGTGTCAGCGTCGAGCCTACCGCCTCCAGCACCGAGGGCTCGTGCAACGTCAGGTTCTCTTGCACAAGGTGCAGCTCCAGCAGCGGAAAAACGACTGCCGACGACTTGTCCGAGCGACCATCGAAGTTGACCGCGAAATACACCGTCAGCGTGCTGCAATCCGCCAGTTTCTCCAGTTCGTGCCGCAACACTCCCGCAACCACTCCTTGCACCACGCCTTCGGCCGGCAGGGGTTCGCCCTCAAGCACCTCGAGAACATGGGGAGAACCATCCTCCAATTCTCCCGTGATCCACAGCCAGCAGGGTTGGTCCCGGGCAATGAAGTCCCAAGGCTCCACCGTGCACTCGATATCGCCTTCGAACGTGTTGAGATCCAATACGTCAAGGGTGGCCTGGCTCACCGCGGGAGTCGGCAACCCTGCCAGGGCCATGATCTGCAGGGACAACTCGGGTGACGGGAGTGTCTGCCCCCTGTACTCCACGAAGTAACCGACCTCTACGGTGGTACCGAGATTGGCCGTCACTGCCGAAGGCGGCACGGGGAAATCGACATGACCGTCACGACTCCCGGACGCAGAGCCCAAGACAGGTGTGCCCAATCCGGGCTGCCCTGTCCAGAAAGGGTGAATGATGTGATGGATGCTCATGTGCTCATAGGCAACCCGCACCGTCGCGCCGTCGATGGCATTGATCGGATTCAACAGCGAACCGGATGCCTGCAGTACGCTTGGCGCAATCAGTTCGAGGGCTTCCTGAAGCACCTTGAGCCGCAGTTCCGGAAACCAGATCGCGGTACTCTCATCGGCCGGGCCATGACTGTTGACACCAAAGTGCACAGACAAGTAACTGCCATCGCGCAGCTGTTTCAGTGCTCCACGTGGCAAGAGAGTGCTCAGTCCCTGGAATTCGCCATCGGGAACAAACGGCTCGCCCTGCAACACATCGATACGCAATGAGCTTCCGTCATCGAGCTCACCGATGACATGCAGCCAGGTCGGCTGCCCCGTCTGGGCGAAAGGCCAGCGGGCGACCCGGCATTGTGGGTCACCGCGGACAACCTCAAGGTCCAACAGCCCATCCGGTGCTTGCGGTACCTCCGGGGTAGGCAGGGGGTCCTTGTTCAGCCCTACAAAGGCTATCCCTGGAAGGAACCGGATGCTGTGGGACTGGCCGCCGAAAGAGGCAAACAAATCGAAGAACAGTATGCTGCCGGAAGGGCTCGTGGCGTATACGTCACTGGAAAACCGGCGAGTCCAGCCGACACGGATATCCGTCGCGGTCACCCGCTCCTGTGTCACGAGACGGAAGTTGATTCTTTCACCGCCGGGCTTTTCGACATGCGCCCACACCGTGACCCGGCAGTCCGACGTGATAAACGGCCAGGGGTCCATCTGCAACGTGAAATGATCGTCACTCAGCGCCGACAGGAACAGGGTATTGTCGATCAACGGCACAAGGTGCAGAAGCGGAAAGGTGCTCGGTCGCGTGATCCTGACCGTGTCCGCCCGCGACTTGAACGTCTCTTCATCGCGGGTCACCGTGTAGAAAAAACTGGCATACATGTCCAGGACATAGCCGACATAGTCATAGGGCACCCTGAACTGGACCACGCCATCGGCATTCCCGTACACAGGCTCTATCGGGGCAAACTCTTCATCCGGCAACAGGCCCGGCCAGCAGAAGCGGATCAGGTCGGTCGGCAGCATATCGGGGTATCGGACTTCGACAGGCGTGCCGTCCAAGGGCACCAGAAGACTGTCAAGGTGCCCGCCATCGGCATCCAGCAATTTGGCTTCGGGCAAGTCGAGCTCGGCAAGCGGTTGCTCTTTCATCACGCACACTCCTGTTCGGAACATGGGCTATCGGCTGCCCGCCGCCACTGCGCGTTGAGGTCATTTGAAGTTTCGGGAGAGGGAATGTCTACTGTCAGAAATGACAGTTTCAGCCGCGCAAGGCTGTAAAGTGGACCAACGGTTTCACACTCTTTTTCCAATGACCATTCGTCGATACTGTCATTTCTGACAGGTAGCCCTTCCTGCCACTTCGGTGTCGAATGAATCACCAAGCCTCAGAAAATACCTCTTTGATTCGCTGACACGCCGAGTACCAGCAGAGAGAGGCAGTGCAACGCGCAGTCTTCAACAGGCTTGCTACTTTCAGGGATGAAAAAACGCTCAGTGAAAGCAAATCCGGCTCAATCACTTTTTTCATAGAGGCGTCTTTATGACAACTAAAATAGTGGTAATGGCAGGCAACAAGAAAACAGCGTTTAAAGCAAAGGCAGAAGTTTTAGTCGTCCCCGTCCAAGGAGATGTCATCAATGGCCAGCTAGCTCCAGGAAAACGCTCGCTGGTGACCTTGAGAGAACATAAACTCGAAGAAGATGGCAGTTACTTAATCATCCTCCACCTCGCGGACTATGAATAAACGATCTGGTTAAAGCCCCTCCTGGCAAGCACTTGACGCGACCGCGATAGAGAATTGAAAGGGGAATAAGACTCCCCTTTTCAATTTGAAATCACCGGTACAGACCACTCGTCGCCACTGTCATTTCTGACAGCTAGCCAGCCACTCCCTCCCGACGTTGAATGGTCTTTACGACTCGCCATCCGGGCTTTCGGGTCGCCCTCTTCCGTGACTTGTCAGGAACCCGACCATGAACGACTACGTTGATCCCCTGCTCCCCAGCGACGATCCATCGCAAGACGACGCTCCATCGCAAGCACGTACCTTCGACCTGAGCCAACCAGAACCTATCACCCCCGTGCCCTTCAACGAGCTCGAACTCTACATCCCCAACATGACCGCGCCCGTGGTCGGCTTCGACGGCGGCATCAACCGGGCGGCCCTCGATGCCCACCGGGACAGGGGCCTGCAGTGCATCCTGCTGCCCTATCGGCCCATGGCCGAAAACGACTTCATCGAACTGTTCTGCCGCGACACCGTCACTCCTGTGGCCTTTCATACCGTCAGCGATATCGAGGCCGCCAACAACGCGCAGATATCACTGTTCATCCCCCGCGCACGCCTGCCCGACGGCCCCGCCGATCCGGTGTTCTTTCACCTGACCCGGGTGAGTGGCAACGACGATGAAACCGCGCGCTTTCGCCTCAAGGTCGATACCGTCTCCCCAGGCGGTCGCAATCCCGTCGCCAGCACCTACTACAACGAAAACCTGGCCATGCCGGTCTTTCCCCAGGACCTGATCGATTTTGGGGTCGGCGAGGGTGATATCGAGGTTCCGGTACCGGTCCGCATCGATTTTTATCCTGCGATCAGCCCCCCGGCACCGGATATCAACCGCGCCGTGCGTGACCGCATCCGCCTGAGCATCGGCGGCTATATCATCGAGCACCGGGTCACCGAGGGCGAATTCGAAAGCACCGACCCGATCACCCTCCGGGTCAACACCGGTGACTGGCAAAAGATCGGCAGCGGCGAACATGTCTGCGAATACGAGGTGGTCGACGAGGTCGGCAACTACTCCGATGGCTGGTCACCGGCGCAGCTACTTGAAGTGCGTCTGGACGATCAGGCCGAGCCTTTGCTGTACGAACCTTATGTGGAGGAATCCGACGAGCACAACGAACTCGATGCCGATGCCCTCGAGGGCGCCGACGCGACGATTGTCGTCGCCCTTCACCGGGCGGACTTCGCCGTCGACGATATCGTCCGGGTCAGGCTCAACGGCCGAACATTCGAGGGCCAGCGTGTCACCCGGTATATCGAGCATACCGTGGTCGCCAGCGAGCTGGGACGCACCGCGCGGATCCCCTGGAAGAACAGCGACATCCTGCCCCTGATCAAGGGGCGGGTGCAGGTCTCTTATGTGCGGATCCGCTCCTCGGCCCTGGAGCGAGGTTCGCGCAGCGTGATCGTCTATATCACCGGCACCCAGGTCGGCACCGGCCTGCCGGCGCCCACGGTCGAGGGCGCGCCCGGCGATGTATTGCCGCCGGATATCGCCTTCCTGATCGTCCATATCAAGGAATATGTGGGCCAGGATCCTTTCGACCGGGTCACCCTGGTGCTCGACGGCACCTATGCCAATGGCCGGTCGTACTACAAGGAAGTCGACGATATCGCCGGCACCGGCGATATCGTCTTCCACTTGCAAAACGGTCCCAATGGCGATATCGCCCGGCTCGAAGGCGGGACCTTGCGTCTCTACTACTGGGTGGAAAACGAGATGGGTAAATTCCCGTCCGAGGACCTGCTGCTCGATGTCGGCGAACCGCAGGCTTCGCTACCACCGGTAGAGGTGGATGAGGCGCCACCGCCCGATCACATTTTCGACCCCGAGGTGTCGCCGTTCGATGCCAGGGTACTGGTCAAGGCGAACGTGGACATCATCGAAAATGACATCATCAACCTCCACGCCGAGGGTAGCGTCGCCGGGGGCAGCGCACCGGTATTCGTCTTCCCTGTCACCGCGACCTGGGTCGGTCGGGACCTGCCCTTCACCCTCAAGCGCGAGTACATCCTGCCCAACCTGGACCGCTCGATGCACCTGTACTACACCCTCGCCCGGGCTGGCGCACGGCCCCGCTTTTCCCATCCCTTCATCATGAAGGTCGGCAGTGCGCTGGAGCTGCCCGTACCACATATTCTGGAAAGCACCATTACCGGGCCTGACACCGCAACGATCAATCCGCTGCACGTCGACTCGCCACCGATGGTCACCATTCGCGTGCGCTATAGCCCGATGTACCCCAGCGACAACATCACCGTGCATTGGATCGGCAAGCCGGGGATCGGCACACCGGCCATCGAGCCCAAGCCGGGTCTTGCCTCGGGCCAGGTCGACTTCACGGCCCCGAGCAGCGCGGTGGCGGCGGCCATCGGTGGCGGTTGCCAGGTGAGCTACAGCGTGGAACGCGGCGGTGCCACGACCCCGTCCCAAATCCTGCAGGTCAGTGTTTCCGAGTTCAATCAAGGCGACCTGCCAACACCCAAGTTCTATGCGGACAATGTCGAGGTGACCGGCGGCACGCTCGATATCACCAGGACCATAAAAATGCGCCTGCCTTCCTGGCCGTTGATAGCGGCGGGACAGAGAGTCTGGTTGAGGCTGACGGGGCAGCCGAACAATTACACCCTCTGGGAAGACGCCGAGGTTTCAGCGGCCTGGGTCAGGGACGGTTTTGCGGAAATACCGGTACCGCCCAGTTACCTGAATGGGCTGCTCGACACCAGCTCGCTGACAGCGACCTTCAAGGTGACCCTTGACCACAGCAGCGTCGAAGCCAATGCCAAGACTTTCCCATCGCGTACCGTGACCGTGCAAAATCAGCTCTCTGTCATTCCGACCATCACCTCCATCAAGGATGCCGGCGGCACCGAGATCACCAATGGCACCCGCGTGATCACGACGACCATGACACTCACGGGCACAGCCGCCAATAGACAGCAGGTGCAGATTCGTGACGGCAACGACGTCCTGCGCACGGTCGCCGCTGACGACAACGGAACCTGGAGCACACCCGCGCTGACGGTGACAGCCAAGGACTACAGCATCACCGCGCGCGGCCTGTATGGCAGCAATCCGGAGTCCACTCCGCCGCGCACCTTTACCGTCATCCGTGAGGTGAGACCGGAGATTACTGGCGTGCACACCTCTACCGGGGCTTCGGTACCTCACAATGGCAGTACCGATCAAAGAAGCCTGACGCTGTCCGGGACCGCGACGCCCAACTCCACCATCGAGGTACGCAGAGGTGGGACAGTTATCTTGACCACCAGCGTCAATGCTTCTGGAATCTGGAGCGATCACATCAACAACCTGCCCCTCGAACGACACGACCTCATCGCCAAAGTCGTCGGTGGGGTGCTGTCGTCCGACATCAGGACTTTCACCGTAATCGCCTCTGTAACGCCGAGCATCACCCGTGTCACCGACGCCGAGGGTGTTATACCTGATAACGGCACCACCTCCAGCGTTAACCTGACGGTCTACGGCACGGGCCGTGAAAACTCGACGGTGCAGATACGCAACCGTGGTGGAGTTATTGCCACAGCGTCCGTTGGCAGTCAGAAAACCTGGGAAACCTCGCTCACCGCACTAGCGGATGGGGATTATGAGCTGACGGCGATTACGCTCGGCGAGACGCAGGTGTCACCGCCCTATCGCTTCAAGATCGCAACACTGCCGTTGAGCCTGGTCAACCTGGTCGCCAGCCCGCACGGGGGTACCGATCCGCTTCCCGCGCCTTTCACATTTGCTCTGAACAGCGGCTTTCCGAGAACGCTGTTCCCCGGCGCCATTTTCGATATCGGGTTTGCCGGCGGAGCCAGACCCGTGAAGTTCACTTCCTCGAATTCAGCGGTCGCGAGTATCGATGGCAAGGGGCGAGTCACCGTCCATTCCAAACCTGGCGCATCGATTACCTTCACGATCACGGATGCGAGAAATGTAACCGTTACACATACGTTGGCCGTGCCACAACTTTATGTACGACCATCACCCCAGCTTTACGGTACAACCGCAGTTCCCGCCAATGCGATTTCAAGCCAGCAATTCTCCAATGCTACGTCCAACCGAATGGTTGGAACTTTGTGGGGTGAATGGGGCCCGCTATTTAGCAGTTACCCCGGCACCTGGGTGAATGACGGCACGCTGCCAGCTTACTGGACCTCGACGCCTTATAGCGATCCGCGGTATTACAACTTTACCGGGAATATGCAGTGGGGAACCCAGGGGTTTAATATGCACAACCCTTCCATTCGCCTGCGTGCAATGATGAGGGAGTAAGAGTGAATATCGCCTTGAGTCCGTTGCGAGGAACGGGCATCAACAGGCGTTAGCAAACTCACGCTCACTGACAGGGGGGAGCCCTGCTCTCCCCTGTCTTTCGACATCCACCACTCGTCGCCACTGTCATTTCTGACAGCTAGCCAGCCACTCCCTCCCAGCGTTGAATGGTCTTTACGACTCGCCATCCGGGCTTTCGGGTCGCCTTTTTCCGTGACTTGTCAGGAACCCGACCATGAACGACTACGTTGATCCCCTGCTCCCCAGCCACGATCCATCGCAAGACAACGCCCCATCGCAAGCACGCACCTTCGACCTGAGCCAGCCAGAACCTATCACCCCCGTGCCCTTCAACGAGCTCGAACTCTACATTCCCAACAAGACCGCGCCTGTGGTCGGCTTCGACGGCGGCATCAACCGGGCGGCCCTCGATGCCCATCGGGACAAGGGCCTGCAGTGCATCCTGCTGCCCTACCGGCCCATGGCCGAAAACGACTTCATCGAACTGTTCTGCCGAGACACCGTCACTCCGGTCGCCTTTCATACCGTCAGCGATATCGAGGCCGCCAACAATGCCCAGATCCCGCTGTTCATTCCCCGCGCACGCTTGCCCGACGGCCCGGCCGACCCGGTGTTCTTTCGCCTGACCCGGGTGAGTAGCAACACCGATGAAACCGCGCGCTTTCGTCTCAAGGTCGATACCGTCTCCCCCGGTGGCCGCAATCCCGTCGCCAGTACCTATTACAACGAAAACCTGGCGATGCCGGTCTTTCCCCAGGACCTGATCGATTTTGGGGTCGGCGAAGGCGACATCATCACCCCGGTCCCGGTCCGCATCGATTTCTACCCGGCGGTCAGCAACCCGGCACCGGACATCAACCGCGCAGTGCGTGACCGCATCCGCCTGAGCATCGGCGGCCATATCATCGAGCACCGGGTCACCGAGGGCGAAGTCGAAAGCACCGACCCGATCACCCTCTGGGTCAATACCGGCGACTGGCAAAAGATCGGCAGCGGCGAGCACGTCTGCGAATACGAGGTGGTCGACGAGGTCGGCAACTACTCCGATGGCTGGTCACCGGCGCAGCTACTTGAAGTGCGTCTGGACGATCAGGCCGAGCCCTTGCTCTACGAGCCTTATGTGGAAGAGTCAGACGAGCACAATGAACTCGATGCCGATGCACTCGACGGCGCCGATGCCACCATCGTCGTGGCGGTTCACCGGGCGGACTTTGCCGTCGGCGATACCATTCGGGTAAGGCTCAACGGCCGAACATTCGAGGGCCAGCGTGTCACCCGGTATATCGAGCATACCGTGGTCGTCAGCGAGCTGGGACGCACCGCGCGGATCCCCTGGAAGAACAGCGACATCCTGCCCCTGATCAAGGGGCGGGTGCAGGTCTCTTATGTGCGGATCCGCTCCTCGGCCCCAGAGCGTGGGTCACGTAGCGTGGTCGTCTATATCACCGGCACCCAGGTCGGCACCGGCCTGCCGGCGCCCACGGTCGAGGGTGCGCCCGGCGATGTATTACCGCCGGATATCGCTTTCCTGATCGTCAATATCAAGGAGTATCTGGGCCAGGATCCGTTCGACCGGATCACCCTGGTACTCGACGGCACCTTTGCCAATGGCCAGTCCTACTACGATGAGCTCTACGATATCGCCGGTGAGGGCGACATCGTCTTCCGTTTGCAGAATGGCCCCAATGGCGATATCGCCAGGCTCGAAGGCGGAACCTTGCGGCTGTACTACTGGGTGGAAAACGCGATGGGTAAAATCCCGTCCGAGGATCTGCTGCTCGATGTGGGCGAACCGCAGGCTTCGCTGCCACCGGTGGAGGTGAACGAAGCCCCACCACCCGATCAGGTCTTCGACCCCGAGGTATCGCTCTTCGATGCCAGGGTGCTGGTCAAGGCAAACGTGGACATCATCGAAAATGACATCATCAACCTCCACGCCGAGGGCAGTGCACCCGGCGGCAGTGCACCGCCCTTCAGCTTTCCCGTGACGGCGCCTTGGGTCGGCCGAGACCTGCCCTTCACCCTCAAGCGCGAGTACATCCTGCCCAACCTCGACCGCTCAATGCGCCTGTACTATACCGTCGCTCGCGACGGCGCGCGGACGCGGTTTTCCCATCCCTTCATCATGAAGGTTGGCAGTGCCTTGGACCTGCCAGTGCCCCAGGTGCTGGAAAGCACGATTACCGGCCCCGATACCGCGACGATCAATCCGCTGCATGTCGACTCCCCGCCGGTGGTCACGATCCGGGTCGAGTACAGCCCGATGTATCCCAGCGACAATATCACCGTGCATTGGATCGGCAAGCCCGGCATCGGTACGCCAGGCATCCTGCCCAAGCCCGGCTCGACCTCGGGCCAGGTGGACTTCACAGCACCGAGCAGCGCGGTGGCGGCGGCCATCGGTGGCGATTGCCAGGTGAGCTACAGCGTGGAGCGCGGCGGGGCCACGACAGTCTCCGATACCTTGCAGGTCAGTGTTTCCCGGTTCAATGACAGCGACCTGCCAAGGCCCAAGTTCTATGCGGACAATGTCGAAGTGACCGGAGGTACGCTCGATGTCAGAAGAGTCATAAAAATGCGCCTGCTCGCCTGGCCGTTGATCGCTGTGGGCCAGAAAGTCTGGTTGAGATTGGGAGGGCTGCCGAACAATCACACCCTATGGGAAGCCTTTCCGGTTTCCTCCGGGTGGATCAGCACCGGCTACGCGGAAATACCGGTACCAGCCAGTTACCTGAGAGGATTGCACGATACCAGCTCGCTATCAGCCACGTTCAAGGTGACCTTTGACCACAGCAGCGTCGAGGCCAATGCAACGGTTTTTCCGTATCGTATAGTGGTTACGCAAAACCAGCCCAGAATCTACTACGAAACATTCGAAACGGTGCCCGTGCGGAGCATCACGGCGGGACAGAGCATGGACACCCCGCTGATGACGATCACCTTGCTGCCGGAATCGGGAGGAAAATCCGGGATAGTTCATTACACAGGCAACCAGGTACCGGATATGCAGTCTGGACGTTCGATCGTCTTGAGCGATGGAAATGTGGGCAGACAACGTTTGCGCCTGACGTTCAAGCGAGGGTATCAGAGAGTGAGATTTGCCTATACGTATCTCAATTTTACTGGAACGGTTTTTTTCTATAACTCAATTGGGACGCTATTGGTAGAGCGTGAATGTAAAGGAGGAGACGCCATTGGGGGGGGGACTAACGTGCTCCATCACTGGGTAGACTACTCTGTTCCGGTGATTAATGGACCCATTTCCCACATAGAAGTTGCCAACAGCCGCGCTGATTATTCCTTCCTGGACTTCTTTACCTTGTGGGACTGAGTGAGTTGAGTCTGTCTGATAAACCACACCAGCAAAAACAAAAAGAGGAAGCCAAGGCTTCCTCTTTTTGTTCACACAGACCGCTTACCAGCTATAGCGGATCCCGACATTGGCGCCCCAGGGCTGGTCGATCTTCTCGCCCTTGCTGAAGTCCAGGTCGGCATGCACTTGCCACTTGTCGTTCAGGGACATCGCCACACCGGTACCGATTTCCACCCGCGAACCCGACAGGTCGTTGTGGAAGGTGTTGTCGTTGACCTGCACCTTGTTGTTCTTGGCGAACTCCTGCACGAACGCAGTGCGCAGGTAAGGCTGGGCCACGCGACCGTCACCGATGTCGAAGTTGCGCCCGCCGGTCACGCCGACCTTGCCGAGCAACGACAGGGTACGACCGTTTTCCGCCTTCAGGCCGTTGTCCAGCTTGTAGTCCTTGCCGCCCACGGCCATGGCCGAAAGCTGTACCGCCGGCTCGACGAAGTAGTCGTTTTCCAGCTTGATGTGACGACCGAACTCACCGGAAACCCCGACACCCATGTCCTTGTAGTTGCCCTTGGCTTTCTTGCCGTCGCTGAGCGCCACCGAGGACTTGTTGTGGAAGCTGTTGAGCTTGGCCACGCCGTCGAAGTAGTAACCGCTCTGCTCGTCCAGCCAGGTGGCATAACCACCGACGTAGGTGCTGTGCACGGTGCCGTTGGTACCGCGGCCGAGGCTCAGGTCGGACTTGCTGTAGCCACCCATCACACCGGCCAACCATTGCCCGTCACCGACCGGCAAGCGCCCGTCGGCACCGAGGGCAATGCCCTGCTGGTTCTGGTCATAGGCGGCACCCTTGCCGGCATCGACCTTGTGCTTGTTGCCGTAGGTGCGCGCCCAGCCACCGCTCTGGCCGCCGTTGAAGCGCAGTTCACCCATGCGCGAACGCAGGGAGCTCAGCTCGCCGTACATCACGGTCGGCGCGACATTCGCCAGGGCCAGCACCGAACGGGTGCCAGGGCTGATGACCTTGGTCGACGGGTCCAGGTGCCAGTCCTTGCCGTCGTTGTCGGCGATCAGGCTGTAGGAGTAGGTCCCGACGTCCACGCGGTCGCCCAGCAGGCTGAAGCTCGCGCCACCGTCGGCGGTACGCACCACATGCAGGCGATCCTCGGACAGCGGGTCGGCACCGCTGCTGCTGATCAGCAGCTTGTGCTCACCCTCGGAGGTACCGGTGACGTTGAGGAAATCCCCCTGCAGATGGGCGAAGTCGGCGGTCATGACAAAGGTGCCGTTGCCCGCGAGATTTTCCACGTCCAGCTGGTAGAACGCCCCCGGGTCGCCGAACTTGACGTTACCGCCGGCCATATTCAGGTCACCGATGCTCTGGTGGTCGGTCATGACCCAGGTCGCGTCGCTGTTGAGCGCCAGGCTGTCGACGTTGTCCAGGCGGCCGGTGAGGACCGAACCGTTGTTCAGGGCCACATGGGCGGTGCCGTCGACATCCTTGACCACATCGCCGGTCATGGCCGCGCCGTCCAGGCTAAGGTCCAGGGTGCTGCCGTTGCCGACCCGGATATTACCGGTCAGGTTGCTGTTGGCGACACGCATATTGGCGTTGGCGCCGCTGCTCAACTGAAGCATGTTGCCGTTGCCGCCCGTCAAGGTAGCGCCATTGCGCACATCGATTTCGGCGGTGATATCCTGGCTGATGGCGATCGCCGCACCGGCCTGGCCGACGACCTGCGTACCGTCCAGAGAAATGTCGGCGCCTTCATCGCTGGAACGGATAACCCGAATTCCGTGATTGCCCCCGGTGATGCTACCGCCGTTAGCGGTAACCCGGCCACCGTACATGGTCAGGCCATTGCCCGTCGCGTTGGTGCCCACGACATCCGTCGCGTTCAGGATCAGATGGCTTTGTACGCTGACGCTGGCTCCCGTCGCGGCCCCGGTGATCACGCTTCGATTGACCTCGGCGACGGAACCGGTGCCATTGGAACCGACCACCAGCCCGGTGCCGCCCGTGCTGGTGATGCTGACGTCATTGAGCAGGGCGCTGGAGTCATACAGGGCGATACCATGGACATTGGCACCACCGACGGACACCGAGCCCCCGTTGAAATTCACCCTCGACCCCTCTCGCGCGTCGATCTCGAAGGTTCTTGCACCGTTGACGGTCAAGGTCGCCCCCCGGGTCAGCGCATAGCGGTCAGGCGAGGTGCCTTCCTCAATGACGGTATTACCACCGATAAGCGGTTTGGCGAGCGACTCGAGACTCACCAGCGACAAAGGCATGAATGCAAAAAGACCGGTGGCCTTGATCAAACGCGAATAATTGAAAAGTTTAATATTGAAACAGGACATTTAAAACGAACCTCCAAGTGCTTTACTGGCTATAAAAGCCAATACAGTCCACCGATAACGGGCTTGGCTTTCAGAGGTGCATAAAGTACAGAGGGGATCCGAATTAAAATGTAGGATTTTTCCTTCTTGAGCGAAGGAATAATTTTACTTTTATGTTTATTTCATAAAAAAACAGAGGCCTCCTACGGCCTCTGTTTAATCAACAACTATCGATTCGCGAGCCCTTCCTTCAGGCCGAACAGATAGAACCATCACCGTTCTGTCGACTCAGTACGGCTCTTGTTTCCTTTGAACGCCCCCCATTGGTTTCATCAGCGGATTCCAGTCGATAGAAAATCACCGCCCTGCCGACCACCACCGTCGAGACATAGGGATCGTAAGGCACCAGGTAGGTTTCACCCGGATGTCCCGGTAGATCATGATCGGTGGTGACCGGTGGCAGGGGTATGTCTTCGCCACGGGAAGCTTCCACTGGAACACCATTGGAGACCGGCTCAAATACCACCCAGTTCAAGAACAGCTTGTCGCCCGCCTTGATGTTTTTCGGGTCGAGGATATTGACCCGAACACCGAGCTCGGGCCTGTGGTTACAGTTGATAACGCTGATGGCCATATTCTGTGGATCGCGGAATGTCGGCAACGCCAGGTCCACGATTTCGAAAATAGCCACCCTGACTTCCTGTGGCGCTGATTGCGCGCGGTTGGCGTTGCTGGCACTGCTGAACTCGTAGTAAACCGGGATCAGGCCGTTTTTCTCCCGCTCGATCACCTCCCAGGGTACGTCCAGGGTGAAATTCCCGTCGGCGACCTCCTCGGGCGTCACCTCATGCGGCGTGGCGAAGACTTCCTGGTTGCCCCAGTACACCTGGACAAAGTGACCGGCCAGCACATCCGAGGGCACCGGGAAATGCACGAGGGCATCCGCGTCGCGGTCATCCGGCCCCAACTTGTTGAGCTGGCCGGTGACTGTGGATTCGACGACCGGAATAGGCAGGTCCGGGTTGACCGGCCCTGGCGTTTCGTCATCGCCACCCGGCACGAACAGATCGACATCCACGTCAAGGGTCGGACTCCAACCCGTCACATAGTTCCCACGGTGTACCCTGTAGCGTAATACCGCGGTATAGGGTGCCAGCAGCCCACCGGACCTGAGCGCTTCCCATGTCAGGTCCACATAGTAGATAGGACTGAGCCGGGAAATCTCATGGAAGAAGACATAACCACCAAAGTCTATCTCGAGCCTGTCCCCGGCAAACGCCTGGTCATAGGCAATTTCGATTTGCGGCGGCACATTGGCGTCATCCCTATCAATGGGGGCCAACGGCACGACGGGGGCCCGCAGGTTGTCCGGCCGTGGATGCAGCAGCACCAGGACTTCCGTGACGTGCGTGGTTTTCTGGCTGGTATTGCCGGCCCGGTCCTCCAGCGTATAGGTGACCAGCTTGCTGCCCTCGCCGGCAGCCAGGATGTCGGCGGCAGGGATGGTAATCTCGACGGCCCCCGTAGCGCTGGTCAGTTCCCGGGTGGCAATGGGGACCGTATCGAAGAAGTTCCAATAGACCTTGACGATGTCGTAAGGCTTGCGATCCGCCCAGGGGGGAATGGTGAGAACCACCTCGTCGTCATTGTCGGAAAGTAGTTCGGGAGTGATCGTACCCTCGATGACCCAGGCGGGAAGTTCCACCGGCTCGGCCGGACTCCCCCCCGTGGGATTGACACGGTCAATTGTGAATACCAACTCTTCGGACACGTTCAGTACTTCATCGTACCTCACGACTTCATAACGGAATATATTCGTACCATTATTGCCAAAGCGATCCTCGGAATAGGTAAGGCGTATCGGAAACCGTGGCGCCACAGGCCCAAGCAGGTCGAGATTATCGAATTTGACGTTATTGAGAAATATGGTCACATAATCGGTAAATTTTTCGGGAGGATCATCCGGTTCCGGCTCCGGTGCCGAGTTGAGCCAGCCGGGAAGACTGATACTCACCCCGTTCTCCAGCAGTTCTTCCTTATGGATAAGATTCGGCTGACCGCCATCCAGGTTCGGTAGCGCATTATGAATATCAGGCGCGTCAATAATAATGGGTTCGTTAGTACTTTTCGGCGCGCGCGCATTGGCCGCGCTTCGAACCTCGGCGCGTTGCAGTTCGGCCTCCAGGTTTTTTTTGGGTGTCCGCATGTCAATGGCTCCAGGGCAGTAGGAAGGTGATCAGGCATTGCCTGTGCCTGAGACCTGCCGGTAAGGGATCGAACCCGCTACCACTCGCTGGTACTGACTGATCCGCTGGTGATACGACAGTGGGGGAAATTCATTAGAAAGCGCTTTCGCGGAAATTACATCCTGTCAACTTTGACAGGTGCGCAAAGTCGAAAAATATGCATGGTGAGAAACTGCGCTAAAACGGCCAATCAGTGCCGGGTTCGAGAATAACAAACAGGCTTTTCATTGCGAAAAAACCTAGCCGGCGATTATCACTTTCAGCAATAAAAACCAATCATTCTCCTCTTGATCACTATGTAGCCGGATCTGTTTGCATCCGCCTCGAAAACAAACGGGAGGGTATCTGCCCCTCCCGATTTGTGTTCCATCCTCATGCCGCTCAATCCACCACATCGTCGCCCAGGCAGGGAGGCGAGCCGGGACGGGTCAGATCAATAGCGATCCATGAATCTTCCGATCCGCCAAAACCACCGTCGACCTTGTTCAGGTCGTAGTAGGCGTCCGCCGAGCCATAGGACGGAGTCAGTCCGGGCAATGTGATATAGGGGCTGAACGGGATGACGAAGGTATAACCGGTCGCCGCTTCATTGTCCCTGAGCGTATGCCTGAAGGATCTCACCGTCTCGGGAAAAGGCTCTCCGGTGGCGTTCGGGGTCGGGTAGCTTTGCCAGTGCAGGACGACCTCGTCCCCCGTCGCCAGACGGCTTGAATCTCCGGGAATATGCACATGGACACCCAGCCAGGGAGCCGGCAGGGTATTGCAGTTGATGAAGCGCCGGACGGCATGGAGGAACTCCGGAGGCTTCAGTCCCGTGACCCGATCGATGGCCACGCGAACCGGCGTGGGCCGGGAACGCTGGCGATTCACGCCATTGTCGGTCCAGTAGTAGACCGGCAGCGCGAGGTGGCTGCCGTTGGTTTCGACGAACTCCCATTGCACGAAAAAGACCGCCTCCGTGTCACCCGCGCGAACGGTATAGACCGATGCCAGCTTGCTGTCATCGCCCCACATCAACTCCAGGCGTTCACCCGGCTGGGGATTGGCGTAGAGCGGGGCCACCGCCCGTATGGTGGTGTCACGGTCGGCCAGGGTGATGACGTTGTCGGCGGTAACGCCCTGGACCGTGACCGGGTACAGCCCGGGGTTGATCGGGTCCGGGCCTTCGGGGTCCGGACCGGCGACCGTCAGGTCGACCTCGAAGAAATTGTCCGGAGACGGGACGAAGGGCACTCCCCGATAAAGACGATAAAACACCACGGCCGACACCCGCGCATCAAAACCACTGGAAGACACGATATCCCAGGAAACGGGCCGGGAGACCGGCCAGACCGGGATCGGCCCTTCCACGGTGAAGGAAGCCAGCTCATGGACGTTCCAGTAGATACGCACGACATCGCCGATCTCGGCATCGAGGATTTCCGGGATGACCACCACCGTGGGGGCACGTGCATCGGCAAGATCGATCACCCCGTCACTGTCGGCCAACGGCACATCGGGGCGTGGCAAGCGGATGGGTAGTGTGTTCAGGGACACATTGATTTGCGAAGGCGGATCGCAAAAGGGACCGATGTTGCCGGCCCGGTCGCGCAAACGGTAGGACGCATAACGGATGCCCGAACCGTGGGCGCGAATGTCCGCTTCGGGGAAAGTGACTTCGATGGGAGCACCGGAAGCGTGCGCCCGCGTGATCGACAGCACGTCCACCCGCCCCAGGTGCGCGGTGGGCGACCAGTAGTAGATGACCTCGTCTTCGGTCTTTACATCCGACCACCGGGGCACCAGGGCCGTGGCGCCATGATGGGTGTTCAGGTAGGCCTCGGTAATGCCGTTCTGCCTCACTTCGTCATCGAACACCAGTTCCCCACCGGGATTACCCTGGTTGGGTTGGGTCTGATCGTAGTTGATGGCCGCGACGAAAGAGTGACTGGTGCCGATGATGTTGCCATCGACCCGATAGGACAGACGATGCACGCCTGGCCCCATCAGCTCGGCAGGCACATCCACTTCGATAGGAAATACATCATCGAGTTCGTAGGCTCCGATGATGGAAATGGTCAGCTCTGGAATATCATGATTATCCAGGACGAAATAGACCTGGGTTTCCTGTTCGTCCTCCTCATGCGCGGTGAACGGCCAGGGATGTTCAATGACGATCCGCAAGGGTAGCGGCTGAAAATAGATCGGCAATGTGTAACTGGTTTCATCCCATAGACGCTCCAGCACATCACGAAAGACCAGGGAGTCCAGGGTTCGGGGGGAACCAATCTTCTCGGCAGGTCGAGACCGCCCATCGGTAGCCGCCCCAGTCGAGGCAGCCCTCACGGGTTTGGATTCGGACATTTGCATTCTCCTTGGGAAATGATCAACGAGCGGCCGTTGACCACCGGGTCGGCACAGGGCCGACCGACAAGGCCGTGGAGAACATTTAATGCGTAAAGGTGCGCAGCGGATACTGTCAGAAATGACAGGTCGAGGGGCCTTACGTCTGAAAAGTGCAGCCCCGGGTTGGCGCGGATCGAAGGCCTACAGCGCCGGCAACGCCCATTCGATCGGCGCCAGGCCGTTCTGCTCGAGGAACTTGTTGGTCCGGCTGAAATGCCCGCAACCGATAAAGCCGCGATAGGCCGAAAGAGGCGACGGATGCACCGACTTGAGCACCAGGTGCTTGGTGGCGTCGATCAGTTTCTGCTTGCCCTGGGCATGGGCGCCCCACAACAGGAACACCAGCTTGTCCTGACGCTCGCTGACCACTTCGATGATGCGGTCGGTGAAGAACTGCCAGCCCCGGTTGGCGTGGGAAGCGGCATTGCCCCGCTCCACGGTCATGGTGGTGTTGAGCAACAGCACGCCCTGCTCGGCCCAGCTTTGCAGGTAGCCGTGGTTGGGGATGTCGATGTTCAGGTCGCGCTGCAATTCCTTGTAGATATTGACCAGCGACGGCGGCGCCGGCACGCCCGGTTGCACCGAGAAGCACAGGCCGTGGGCCTGGCCCGGGCCGTGGTACGGGTCCTGGCCGAGGATCACCACTTTCACCTGGTCCAGCGGGGTGCTGTTCAACGCATTGAAGATCAGCGGGCCCGGCGGGTAGATCTGCTTGCCGGCGGCATGTTCCTGGCGCAGGAACTCGCGCAACTCGGCCATGTAGGGCTTGTCGAACTCGTCACGCAGGGCGTGTTTCCAGCTCGGTTCGAGTTTGATGCGGTCGTCGTCGGTCATGAGATCCTGTCCTGAATGAGCAATGGGGCGGACACTAGGAAAGCCGACCACGCTTGTCAATTGATCCGACGCATTCCCGGCAGTTTCCCACACAGGGATCATACTGAGCATTCAACCCGCAGTTTGAGGTCGCAATGAATCTGCACGTCGAAGAACTCATCGGTACCGATGGCGCCCGGATCGGCGTCGCCAGCCTGGATGCCGAACACACGCTCAACGCCCTTTCGCTGCCGATGATCACGGCCCTTCATGAGCGGCTCGAGGCCTGGGCCAAGGATCCACAGATCGCTTGCGTACTGTTGCGCGGCAACGGCGCCAAGGCCTTTTGCGCCGGCGGCGAGGTGCGCAGCCTGGCCCAGGAATGCCGCGCCCGACCGGGCGAGGTGCCGCCGCTGGCAGCGGCATTTTTCGCCGCGGAATACCGCCTCGATTACCACCTGCACACCTATCCCAAACCGCTGATCTGCTGGGGCCACGGCTATGTGCTGGGCGGTGGCCTGGGCTTGCTGCAGGCCGCCAGCATCCGCATCGTCACTCCCGGCAGCCAGTTGGCGATGCCGGAAATCGGCATCGGCCTGTACCCGGATGTCGGCGGCAGCTGGTTCCTCTCGCGCCTGCCGGGCAAGCTGGGGTTGTTCCTCGGCTTGACCGGCGCGCGGATGAATGCCCGCGATGCGCTTGACCTCGGCCTGGCCGACCGGATGTTGCGCGACGACCAGCAGGACGAATTGATCGATGGCCTGCTGCGGCTCAACTGGCAGGAACAGACGGCGGTGCAACTCAACAGCCTGCTCAAGGCCCTGGAGCACCAGGCACGCGAGCAGCGCCCGCCGGCGCAGTGGCTGCCACGCCGGGAAACCATCGACGCGCTGCTGGACGTCGGTGACGTGGCCTGTGCCTGGCGGATGCTGGCCCAGCGCACCGAGGACCCCGACGACCTCCTGGCCCGGGCGGCGAAGAACCTCAAGGACGGTTGTCCGCTGACGGCTCACCTGGTGTGGGAGCAGATCAGCCGGGCGCGGCACCTGTCGCTGGCCCAGGTGTTCCAGATGGAATATACGTTGAGCCTGAACTGCTGCCGTCACCCGGAATTCAGCGAAGGGGTGCGGGCCCGCCTGATCGACAAGGACCAGCAACCGCGCTGGCATTGGCCGGATGTCACGGCGGTGCCGCGGGCGGTGGTCGAGGCACATTTCCACAAGGCCTGGGAAGGCCGCCATCCCCTGGCGGACCTGTCCAATTACTGAAGCACACGGATCCGGGTCTTCGATCAGCCTTGCCGGCCTCTTCGTCGGCAAGCCGACTCCCACAGGGTTTGCGTCGGACACAGTGCTGCGCTACGGCACGAACCCTGTGGGAGCTGGCTTGCCAGCGAAGCTTCTGGGCGCCCTCTTCAACCCTAGTGCCCACGACCTCCACCGTGCCCGTGGCCACCGTTGTTGCCGTGACCGCCATTGCCGCCATGCTCGCCCCAGCCCTGCCGGTAAGGCTGGCCCCAGCCACGGTTCGGGTAGCCGTTCGAATAGCCCCGTGGCGCCGGGGCGTAGTAACGCGGCGCGGCATAGTAGCGGGGCTGTGGCGCGTAGTAGCGCGGTTGCGGTGCGTAGTAGTCTCGACGGTAGTACGAACCGCCGCCGTAATAGACCGGTGCGGGTGCCGTGTAGACCTCGGAACGGTAGTAGTCGGCACCACCGTCGTAGTAAGGCACACATGCAGAAAGCGTCAAAGCCAGGCTTGCCGTGAGAAGAAGTCGAGGGTACATGGCGGCCTCCTGGACCGCGAAGAAGCCACACCAGCGACGCTGGTCGGCATGCGTGGACAAACAGGTCCACGCACACTCTTTAAGACTGTAAAACCCTCATGAAGTGCCATTCGGCAATATTTGGAAACATGCTTTTCTACACCCTTCTGATCGTTCCCACGCTCCAGCGTGGGAATGCCTCACCGGACGCTCCGCGTCCGCTCTGCAGGTGACGCGGAGCGTCAGGGGCTGCATGCCCACGCAGAGCGTGGGAACGATCAAAACCTGCTTTTCCGTACCGCCCCCGATCCACTGTAGGAGCCGGCTTGCTGGCGATAGGGCCTTGAGCACACTGCAAGATGATCGCTCCCACGTTCCAGCGTGGGAAGGCCTCACTGGACGCTCCGCGTCCGCTCTGCAAGTGACGCGGAGCGTCAAGGGCTGCATTCCCACGCAGAGCGTGGGAACGATCAAAACCTGCTTTTCCGCACCGCCCCCGATCCACTGTAGGAGCCGGCTTGCTGGCGATAAGGCCTTGAGCACACTGCAAGATGATCGTTCCCACGCTCCAGCGTGGGAAGGCCTCACCGGACGCTCCGCGTCCGCTCTGCAGCTGACGCGGAGCGTCACGGGCTGCATGCCCACGCAGAGCGTGGGAACGATCAATCAAAGGGCCGAGCCAACCGTGAGGCGCTGGCCATCAGGGCCGCGCGTTGAGCTGCTGCTGCAGGTTCTGGATCTGGCTTTGCAGCGTGTTGATATTGCGCGTGACCTGACCACGGAAGGCATCGAACTCCGCCGTGCTGGCGCCCTGTCCGGCGGCGGCCTGGCGATTGTCCTGCTCGCTCTTGAGCACGATCATGTCCTGCTCCAGGCGCTCCACGGCCGCGCTCGGATTGCCCTGCTTCTTCAGCGCGGCGATATCGGCGGCGTGGCTCCTGACCTCGGCATCGAGCTTGCCGGCATCCGCCTGGGCCGCCTTCAGCGTCGCCAGGTCCGCCACCAGGCTCTTGACCTGGGCCTGCAACTGGCCATTGGCACTCTGCAGGTCGCTGGTCTGCGCGGTCATCTGCTGCAGGCGCTGCTCCAGCCCGGTCTGCTGGCCGGCGACGCCCTGCTGTTGCTTGCCCTGCTCCAGCAACTTGCCCTCCAACTGCTTGACCTGCAACTTCAACGCCTCACTGTCGCTGTTGACGTTGGACTCAGTCGCCACCACCTTGCCGGAAATCGCCTGCAGGCGCCCGGCCGCGTCCTCGCTGATGCGCGCAAAACTCTCCTGGGTGGCAACCAGTTGCTGCTCCATCAGCGAGATCTGCTGGAAGCTCCACCAGGCCAGCCCGGCAAAGGCAAAGAACAACGCCCCCACCAGCGCCCACAACGGACCGGTACTCGGCCCCTTGACCTTGACCACCGGGGTGCTGCGCGACGCCACCTTGGTGCGCTCGCGGGCAGCCGGGGTCACCGGGAAGTCATCGTCATCGCCCACGTCGGCACGCAGGCTCGGTACATCATCGAAATCGTCGTTGGCATCGTTACGCATGAAAGAACCTTTGCGGACCACATTGATGGCGAAATGCGCCGAGTATAAACCCGTTACCCGCCGCTCTGATCGACTCTGAACCCGGCACTCGGTTCAGTCCTGGTCACTGAATGTTTCACCGGGCAGCCGGTTCCTGGGCCTGCCACCAGTGGCAGAACTCATCCAGTGCCGCCCACAGGCTGACCTTGGGCTCGTACCCCAGATAATGCCGTGCCCGGCTGATGTCCAAGGTGAAATCTTTGTTCATCACCTGCATCCCGAGTCGCGACAGGGTCGGCTCCGGGCGTCCCGGCCACAGCGCACAGGCCGCTTCGTTCAGCGCCGCGACGCTGTAGGCCAGGCCATAGGAGCGATAGCGCGTGACCTGCGGCACCTGCATCCGGCGCATCACGTAGTTCACCACGTCCCACAGCGGCACCGGCGTACCGTTGCTGATGTTGTAGACCTTGCCCAGGGCCGAGCCACTGGCTTGCAGGCAGCTCAACAGGGCGTCGTTGAGGTTCTGCACACTGGTGAAGTCGACCTTGTTCAGGCCGTTGCCGACAATTGCCAGGCGGCCCTTGCGCTGCATCTTCAGCAGGCGCGGGAAGATGCTCATGTCGCCGGCCCCGGTGACAAAGCGCGGACGCAGGGCGAGGGTCTCCAGGCCGAACTCCTGCGCGCCGAAGACCTTCTGCTCGGCGAGGAACTTGGTCGCCGCATAGGGATGCCGGAAGCGCTTGGGCACCTGTTCCTCGGTCAGTTCCAGGTGCGAGCGGCCGTCGAAGTAGACCGAAGGCGAGGACAGGTGGACCAGGCGTCGCACCTGCTCCTTGAGGCAGGCCTCGACGACGTTTTCGGTGACCAGCACATTGCCCTGGTGAAAATCCTGGTAGCGCCCCCACAGGCCGACGGCACCGGCGCAATGCACCACGATCTCGACATCGCGGCACAGGTCGCGCACCAGTTGCGGGTCGCCGAGGTCGCCCTGGATAAACTCGGCGCCACGGCGTACCAGATGCTCGACGCTCTCGGCCCGGCGGCCATTGACCCGCACGTCATAGCCCTGCTCCAGGGCGCAACGCGCGAAGCGTCCGCCGATAAAGCCGCTTGCGCCGGTGACCAGAATTTTCATGTCGTGCTCCAAATACCTTGATTCGTCTTGCCTGCTACTTAAACGCTGCCCGTCACGCCAGAGGCACCAGCCATTGCGCCGCCGAACGCGCCAGGTGCTCGGTCAAGCGCCCCAGCAACTGACCGCCATTGCGCCAATGATGCCAGTACAAGGGCACATCGACCGGTTTATCTGGAATCAACTCCACCAGCCGACCCCGCGCCAACTGTTCGCGCACCTGCAATTCGGGGACCAGCCCCCAGCCCAGTCCCGCCTCGTTGAGACGCAGAAAACCTTCGGCGGACGGACACAGGTGGTGCTCGAAACCGCCCTCCACGCCCAACGCGGCGAGGTAGCGATGTTGCAGCAGGTCGTCCGGACCGAATACCAGCGCCGGCGACTGTGCCAGCGAGCGGGCATCGACGCCGTCGGGGAAATGCCGGGCGACAAATGCCGGGGTCGCCAGTGCCCGGTAGCGCATGGCCCCGAGCAACAGGCTGCGGGCACCGGCGATCGGCCGCTCGCTGGCACAGACACAGGCCGCCACTTCACCGGCGCGCATGCGCTTGAGGCCGACGGTCTGGTCTTCCACCACCAGATCCAGCAACAGGTGGTGAGCGACACAGAAGTCACCCACCGCCTCGGCCCACCAGGTCGCCAGGCTGTCGGCGTTCAGGGCGATACGCAGGCGATCCGGCAGCCCTTCTTCGTCCAGTGCCGGCACCTGGCCCTGCAGGTCGCGTTCGAGCAGGCGCACTTGCTGCACATGATTGAGCAGACGCCGGCCGATCTCGGTCGGCGACGGCGGCGTCGCGCGCACCAGCACCGGTTGGCCAACCCGCGCCTCCAGCAACTTGATCCGCTGGGAGATCGCCGACTGGGACAAGCCCAGCACCTGTGCCGCCCGCTCGAACCCGGCCTGTTCGACCACGGCGGCCAGGGCGGAGAGCAATTTGTAGTCGAACATCAGTTTTCCTAATGAGCGATCATCAATATTGGTTTCTCTTATACAGGATCCCCCGGGAGAATGCCCGCCAGTACTCTTTGAATGAAGGACAGTGCAATGGCTGGCGAAACCTCCCTGGCAATCCTGTTGCGCAGCATGAGCCCCCACCTCAATGACGGCGACTATGTGTTCTGCTGCATCGCCGACGCCGCCGTGCTCCAGGGTCGCGAGCCCATCGGCAGCTTTCGCGAGCGCGAGGGCCTGACGGTGATTCTCCGCCGTGAAGACGCCGAGGCGCTGGGCCTGCCCTTCGACTACCGCGCGGCCTGGATCACCCTGAACGTGCATTCGGCCCTGGAAGCCGTCGGCCTCACCGCCGCCTTCGCCGGCGCGCTGGGCAAGGCCGGTATCAGTTGCAACGTGATCGCCGGCTACTACCACGATCATCTGTTCGTCGGCCGCGACGACGCCGAACGCGCCATGTCCGTGTTGCAGGACCTGGCCCACCAGGGAGCATGACCCGCATGTGGCAGAGTTATGTGAACGGCCTGCTGGTCGCGGCCGGACTGATCATGGCCATCGGTACGCAGAATGCCTTTGTCCTGGCCCAGAGCCTGCGCCGTGAACACCACGTGCCGGTCGCGGCCCTGTGTGTGGCCTGCGATGCGCTGCTGGTGGCAGCGGGTGTGTTCGGCCTCGCCACGGTGCTGGCCCACAACCCGACGCTGCTGGCGATCGCCCGCTGGGGCGGTGCCGCCTTCCTGCTCTGGTACGGCAGCCTGGCCCTGCGCCGCGCCTGCTCGCGGCAAAGCCTGCAACAGGGCCAGGGCCAGACCGCGCGCTCGTTGCGTGCCGTGCTGCTCAGCGCCCTGGCGGTGACCTTGCTCAACCCCCACGTCTACCTCGACACCGTGCTGCTGATCGGCTCCCTCGGCGCCCAGCAGACCGAACCCGGAGCCTATGTGGTCGGTGCCGCCAGTGCGTCGCTGCTGTGGTTTTTCACCCTGGCCCTGGGCGCGGCCTGGCTGGCTCCATGGCTGGCGCGCCCGGCGACCTGGCGCATCCTCGACCTGCTGGTGGCGGTGATGATGTTCAGCGTGGCGGGCCAACTGATCGGCAGCGCCTGATATCGCCAGGGGCTTTTATTCCAAAAGGCTCTGGAACCTCTATCCCACACAGTTGTTGCGTGGTTAAGCCGCAACCCCGGTGCTATGATCGGAAACCTGCGCCGCAAGGGGTACAAACTCCACGGCGCATAGTTTGGCCGCCCGTGATCGGCCTTGCGCTCACCGCAACTGACCTGATTAGGAGAATAACCATGGCTTTCGAATTGCCACCGCTGCCCTACGCACACGATGCCCTGCAGCCGCACATCTCCAAGGAAACCCTGGAGTTCCACCACGACAAGCACCACAACACCTATGTCGTGAACCTGAACAACCTGGTGCCAGGCACTGAGTTCGAAGGCAAGACCCTGGAAGAAATCGTCAAGTCTTCCTCGGGTGGCATCTTCAATAACGCCGCTCAAGTCTGGAACCACACTTTCTACTGGAACTGCCTGGCGCCAAACGCCGGCGGCCAACCTACCGGCGCACTGGCCGAAGCGATCAACGCTGCGTTCGGTTCGTTCGACAAGTTCAAGGAAGAATTCACCAAGACTTCCGTCGGCACCTTCGGTTCCGGCTGGGGCTGGCTGGTGAAGAAGGCTGACGGTTCCCTGGCCCTGGCCAGCACCATCGGCGCCGGCAACCCGCTGACCAGCGGCGACACCCCGCTGCTGACCTGCGACGTCTGGGAACACGCCTACTACATCGACTACCGCAACGTGCGTCCGAAGTATGTCGAAGCGTTCTGGAACCTGGTGAACTGGAAATTCGTCGCCGAGCAGTTCGAAGGCAAGACCTTCACCGCTTGAGACTGAATCACGCTTGAGAAAGAACCCGGCCTGGCCGGGTTTTTTTATGCCCCGCGGACGCCCCCGTGACCACGGGCGCCCACGACCGATTGTCCCTTGCCGCAACGCCGCCAGGGACTACGCTGAATAATCCGCTAAATTGAATGACACCGCCTCAAGTTACACGGCGCTGCTACGACACAGTACCTATGGCCTGAAAAGGTTCGAGAAGCACATTTCGGCCAAGCCCTAGCATGGATCATCCCCGGTCGCATTGTCCCTTTGACTGCCGGGGCCGGATTGCCAATACTCATGGCAACTTGATGCTACCCGCACGGAACAAGGAATAGCCCTTTGAAGCTGGAACTCAAGAACAGCTTGTCGGTGAAGTTGCTCCGGGTCGTGCTGCTGTCGGCACTGATTGTCGGCGTGGTACTGAGCTGTGCGCAGATCGTCTTCGACGCCTACAAGACCCGCCAGGCGGTCGCCGGTGACGCCCAGCGAATTCTCGACATGTTCCGCGACCCCTCGACCCAGGCCGTCTACAGCCTCGACCGGGAGATGGGCATGCAGGTGATCGAAGGCCTGTTCCAGGACCGCTCCGTGCGCATGGCCTCCATCGGCCACCCCAACGAAGCCATGCTCGCGGAAAAATCCCGCGACCTGCAGACCTCCTCCAGCCGCTGGCTCACCGACCTGATCCTCGGCCAGGAACGCACCTTTACCACGCAACTGGTCGGTCGCGGCCCCTACAGCGAGTATTACGGCGACCTGAGCATCACCCTCGACACCGCCACCTACGGCCAGGGCTTTATCATCAGTTCGGTGATCATCTTCATCTCCGGCGTGCTCCGGGCCCTGCTCATGGGCCTGGTGCTGTACCTGGTCTATCACTGGTTGTTGACCAAGCCGCTGTCGCGAATCATCGAGCACCTGACCAATATCAACCCGGATCGTCCGGCCGCGCACCAGTTGCCCTTGCTCAAGGGCCACGAAAAGAACGAACTGGGTATCTGGATCAACACCGCCAACCAGTTGCTGGCCTCGATCGAACGCAATACCCATTTGCGCCATGAAGCGGAAAACAGCCTGCTGCGCATGGCCCAGTACGACTTTCTCACCGGCCTGCCCAACCGCCAGCAGTTGCAGCAGCAACTGGACAAGATCCTCACCGACGGCGGGCGCCTGCAACGCCGGGTCGCGGTGCTGGTGGTCGGCCTCGATGACTTCAAGGGCATCAACGAACAATTCAGCTACCAGGCCGGCGATCAACTGCTGCTGGCCCTGGCCGATCGCCTGCGCGCCCACAGCGGTCGCCTCGGCGCCCTGGCGCGCCTGGGTGGCGATCAGTTCGCCCTGGTCCAGGCGGATATCGAACAGCCCTACGAGGCCGCCGAACTGGCGCAAAGCATCCTCGATGACCTGGAGGCGCCGTTCGCCCTCGACCACCAGGAAATCCGCCTGCGCGCCACCATCGGCATCACCCTGTTCCCGGAAGATGGCGACAGCACCGAAAAGCTGCTGCAGAAAGCCGAACAGACCATGACCCTGGCCAAGACCCGCTCGCGCAACCGCTACCAGTTCTATATCGCCAGCGTCGACAGCGAAATGCGCCGCCGCCGGGAACTGGAAAAGGACCTGCGCGACGCCCTCAACCGCAACCAGTTCTACCTGGTCTACCAGCCGCAGATCAGCTACCGCGACCACCGCGTGGTCGGCGTCGAGGCATTGATCCGCTGGCAGCACCCGGAACACGGCCTGGTGCCGCCGGACCTGTTCATCCCGCTGGCCGAGCAGAACGGCACCATCATCGCCATCGGCGAGTGGGTGCTGGACCAGGCCTGCCGGCAATTGCGCGAATGGCACGACCAGGGCTTCAGCGACCTGCGCATGGCGGTCAACCTGTCCACCGTGCAGTTGCACCACGCCGAGCTGCCGCGGGTGGTCAACAACCTGCTGCAGATGTACCGCCTGCCGCCGCGCAGCCTGGAACTGGAGGTCACCGAGACCGGCCTGATGGAAGACATCAGCACCGCCGCCCAGCATCTGCTGAGCCTGCGTCGTTCCGGCGCGCTGATCGCCATCGATGACTTCGGCACCGGTTATTCGTCGCTGAGCTATCTCAAGAGCCTGCCGCTGGACAAGATCAAGATCGACAAGAGCTTCGTCCAGGACCTGCTGGACGACGATGACGACGCGACCATCGTGCGGGCGATCATCCAGCTGGGCAAAAGCCTGGGCATGCAGGTCATCGCCGAAGGGGTGGAAACCGTCGAGCAGGAGGCCTACATCATTTCCGAGGGTTGCCATGAAGGCCAGGGCTATCACTACAGCAAGCCGCTGCCGGCGCGCGAGCTGAGTGCCTATCTCAAGCAGGCACAACGCAGCAACGCGGCGATCCTGTGATCCGGATCGTTCCCACGCTCTGCGTGGGAATACCTGACTGGACGCTCTGCGTCCGCTTCAGATCTGTGACGCAGAGCGTCACGGGCTGCATTCCCACGCCGGGCGTGGGAACGATCAGTAAACATTACTAAATATTTCAATAACTAAATCTTTACTCAAATGCAACTCTTTCGCATCATGTGCCGGTTTTGCGTGTCCCCGCGCGCGCCCGTCCAACCTCTCGAAGCAGGATATTCGCCATGATTCGTATGCCTCTGGCCACCGCCAGTCTGTTGGCCATTGCCATTGCCCTCGCCGGCTGCGGCGACAAGGACAAGGAAAAAACCGCCGCCGCCACGCCGACACCCGCCACCACCACCGCCGCGGCCACACCGGCCAGCGACGCCGCCGGCAAGGTTGACGAAGCCGCCGGCAAGGCCGTGGTCGCGCATTACGCCGACATGGTCTTCGCCGTCTACAGCGATGCCGAATCCACCGCGAAAACCCTGCAGAGCGCTGTCGACGCGTTCCTCGCCAAGCCGGACGCCGACACCTTGAAGGCCGCCAAGGCCGCCTGGGTCGCCGCTCGCGTGCCGTACCTGCAGAGCGAAGTGTTCCGCTTCGGCAACACCATCATCGACGACTGGGAAGGCCAGGTGAACGCCTGGCCACTGGACGAAGGCCTGATCGACTACGTCGACGCCTCGTACGAGCACGCGCTGGGCAATCCGGGGGCCACCGCCAATATCATCGCCAACAAGCAGATCCAGATCGGCGAAGACAAGGTCGATGTGAGCGAGATCACCCCGGAAAAACTCGCCGGCCTGAACGAACTGGGCGGTTCCGAAGCCAACGTCGCCACCGGCTACCACGCCATCGAATTCCTGCTCTGGGGCCAGGACCTGAACGGCACCGGCCCGGGCGCCGGCAACCGTCCGGCGTCGGACTACCTGGAAGGCGCCGGTGCCACCGGTGGCCATAACGATCGCCGTCGGGCCTACCTCAAGGCCGTGACCCAGCTGCTGGTCAACGACCTGGAAGAAATGGTCGGCAACTGGAAGCCGAACGTGGCCGACAACTACCGCGCCAGCCTGGAAGCCGAGCCGGCGGAAAGTGGCCTGCGCAAGATGCTGTTCGGCATGGGCAGCCTGTCCCTCGGCGAACTGGCGGGCGAGCGCATGAAGGTATCCCTGGAAGCCAACTCGCCGGAAGACGAGCAGGACTGCTTCAGCGACAACACCCATAACTCGCACTTCTACGACGCCAAGGGCATCCGCAACGTCTACCTGGGCGAATACACCCGCACCGACGGCACCAAGCTGACCGGCCCGAGCCTGTCGTCGCTGGTGGCAAAAGCCGATCCGGCCGCCGATACAGCGCTCAAGGGCGACCTGGAAGCGACCGAAGCGAAGATCCAGATCATGGTCGACCACGCCAACAAGGGTGAGCATTACGACCAGTTGATCGCCGCCGGCAACGACGCGGGCAACAAGATCGTCCGCGACGCCATCGCCGCGCTGGTCAAGCAGACCGGTTCGATCGAACAGGCCGCCGCCAAGCTGGGCATCAGCGACCTGAACCCGGACAACGCCGATCACGAGTTCTGATCTGCACTCGGCGCAAGACTTGTGGGAGCCGGCTTGCCGGCGATGAGGCCGGCAAGTCTTGCATAGATCTTGCGGACGCCATCGCCGGCAAGCCGGCTCCCACAGGGGTCGGTTTGCAACGAAGAACCTGCTGCAGATCAGGCAAATGCCGATTGCGCTGATTCCATACACCCTGGCCTGATAAACTTCGCGCCCTGTCTTGAAGCCTGCTCCGGATGCCGATGCCCTCGCTGCCCCTCCGCCTGTCGTCGTTGCTCCTGGTCCTGGGCCTGAGCGCCTGCGATGACGCGCCGCGCTTTACCAAGCCCGAGCCCGGCGAGGCACGTTCAGGTGGCAGCACCACCGTGCGCAAGACCGATCGCAATGCCTTTTCCCTGCCGGCGGCCAACCTGTCGCCAACCCGCCGCCTGGAATTCAGTGTCGGCAACAGTTTCTTCCGCAGCCCCTGGGTGATCGCCCCTTCGACCACCACCGCACGCGACGGCCTGGGCCCGCTGTTCAACACCAACGCTTGCCAGAACTGCCATATCAAGGACGGCCGCGGCCACCCGCCGGAACCCGGCTCGGACAATGCCGTGTCGATGCTGGTACGCCTGTCGATCCCCGATACACCGGCCTATGCGCGCCTGATCGAGCAACAGGGCGTGGTCCCCGAACCGGTCTATGGAGGCCAGTTGCAGGACATGGCGATTCCCGGCGTCACCCCGGAAGGCAAGGTGCGGGTCGAATACGATCCCGTGCCGGTACGGTTCAAGGACGGCAGCGAAGTCGAACTGCGCAAGCCGCGCCTGCTGATCACCCAGCTGGGCTACGGCCCGATGCATCCGGACACGCGTTTTTCCGCCCGTGTCGCCCCACCGATGATCGGCCTGGGCTTGCTGGAAGCCATTCCCGAGGAAGCCATCCTCGCCAATGCCAGGGAGCAGCAAGGCTACGGCGTCGCCGGGCGGCCGAACCGGGTCTGGGACGATGCCCTGCAAAAGACCGTGCTGGGACGTTTTGGCTGGAAAGCCGGGCAACCGAACCTCAATCAACAGAATGTTCACGCGTTTTCTGGTGATATGGGCCTGACCACGACCCTGAGACCCTTCGATGACTGTACTGCGAGCCAGACCGCCTGCCGCACAGCTCCTAATGGCAACGGCGCGGACGGCGAACAGGAAGTCAGCGACAATATCCTGCGCCTGGTGCTGTTCTACACCCGCAACCTGGCGGTGCCGGCCCGACGGGACGTCGGTGCGCCGCAAGTGCTGGCCGGCAAGAACCTGTTCTACCAGGCCGGCTGCCAGGCCTGTCATACGCCCCAGTTCACCACGGCGACCACGGCGGTCGAGCCCGAGCTGGCCGGCCAGGTGATCCGCCCCTACAGCGATCTGCTGCTGCATGACATGGGCCCTGGGTTGGCGGACAACCGCAGCGAGTTCCAGGCCGGTGGCCGCGACTGGCGCACCCCGCCGTTGTGGGGGATCGGCCTGACCGCCACCGTCAGCGGCCATACCCAGTTCCTGCATGACGGCCGCGCCCGCAACCTCATGGAAGCGGTGCTCTGGCATGGCGGCGAAGCCTTGCCGGCCCAGCAACGCGTGTTGTCGTTCAATGCCGAGCAGCGTGCCGCGCTGCTGGCTTTCCTGAATTCCTTATAAGATTTCTCTAAAAGAGAGGACACGGACATGTTCCGCCCCAAACTGTTGTTCACCAGCCTCGCCGCCCTCGCCCTCGGTGCCTGTTCGCCGCAGGACCCACAGGCCGTGACCTCGGCCGCCATCGCCAAGCAGGTGATCCTGCCGACCTACAGCCGCTGGGTCGAGGCCGACCGCCAACTGGCGATCAGCGCCCTGGCCTTCTGCCAGGGCAAGGAGAGCCTGGACACCGCCCGCGCCGATTTCCTCCATGCGCAGAAAGCCTGGGCCGAGTTGCAGCCCCTGCTGATCGGCCCGCTGGCCGAAGGCAATCGTTCCTGGCAGGTGCAGTTCTGGCCGGACAAGAAAAACCTCGTGGGACGCCAGGTCGAGCAACTGGTCACCGCCCAGCCGCAGGTCGATGCCGCCGCCCTGGCCAAATCCAGCGTGGTGGTCCAGGGCCTGTCGGCCTATGAATACATCCTGTTCGACAGCAAGATCGACATGGCCGACAGCGCCCAGAAAGCCCGTTACTGCCCATTGCTGACAGCCATCGGCGAGCGCCAGAAAACCCTCGCCGAAGAGATCCTGTCGAGCTGGAACAGCAACGACGGCATGCTCGCGCAGATGAGCAAGTTCCCGAACCAGCGCTATGCCGATTCCCACGAAGCCATCGCCGATCTGCTGCGGGTCCAGGTGACCGCGCTGGATACCCTGAAGAAGAAGCTCGGCACACCGATGGGCCGCCAGACCAAGGGCATTCCGCAGCCGTTCCAGGCCGACGCCTGGCGCAGCCAGTCGTCGCTGCAAGGCCTGGAGGCCAGCCTGGCCGCTGCCCGCACCGTCTGGGTCGGGGTCGACAACAAGGGCCTGCGCGGCCTGCTGCCGGCCGAGCAGAAGCCGCTGGCCGACAAGATCGACGCCGCCTATGCCGCGTCCCTGAAGCTGTTCGCCAGCAACCAGCGCTCGCTGACCGACATGCTCGGCGACGACGCCGGGCGCCAGCAGCTCAACGACCTCTATGACAGCCTCAACGTCGTCCACCGCCTGCACGAAGGCGAACTGGCCAAGGCGCTGGGCATCCAACTGGGCTTCAATGCCAACGACGGTGACTGATGATGTTGCGACGCCAGGCCCTGACCCTCGGTAGCCTCCTGCTCAGCGCGATCACCCTGGGTGGCTGGACGCTGTTCCGACAAAAAGGCAAAAGCCCGCTGCTGCTTTCCGCCCGCGATGACAGCGAGGGCGGGCACTACGCCGTGGGCTATCGACTGGATGGCAAGCAGGTCTTCGCGACCCGGGTCGGCCAGCGTTGCCACGACATCATCAATCATCCGACCCTGCCCCTGGCGCTGTTCGTCGCGCGTCGCCCCGGTACCGAGAGCTACCTGGTCGACCTGCGCGACGGGCGCCTGCTGCAGACGATCGTCTCGCAGCCTAACCGGCACTTCTACGGCCATGCGGTGATCCACAAGAGTGGCGACTGGCTGTATGCGACCGAGAACGACACCCGCGATCCGGGCCGTGGCCTGCTCGGCGTGTACAGGTTCGAAGGTGAGCGGCTGGTGCACAGCGGGGAAATCTCCACCCATGGCATCGGTCCGCACCAGGTGTCGTGGATGCCCGACGGCGAGACCCTGATCGTCGCCAACGGCGGCATCCGCACCGAGGCCGAAAGCCGGGTCGAGATGAACCTCGACGCCATGGAGCCGAGCCTGGTGCTGATGCAGCGCGACGGCACCCTGCTGAGCAAGGAAACCCTGGCCCAGCAGATGAACAGCGTGCGCCATCTCGGCGTGGCCAGCGACGGCACCATCGTCGCCGGCCAGCAATTCATGGGACCGTCCCACGAATCGTCGGAACTGCTGGCGATCAAGCGCCCCGGCCAGCCCTTTGTCGCTTTTCCGGTGGCCGAGCAGCAGTTGCAGGCCATGGGGCACTACACCGCCAGCGTCGCCGTGCACAGCGAGCTGCGCCTGGTGGCGCTGACCGCGCCGCGGGGCAACCGGTTCTTTATCTGGGACCTGGACAGCGCCGCGCTGCGCCTGGATGCGCCGCTGCCGGATTGTGCCGGGGTCGGCGCGGTCGCCGATGGTTTTGTCGTCACGTCAGGACAGGGTCGCTGCCGTTTCTACGATTGCCGCCGACAAGAACTGAGTGCGCAACCGCTGGATCTGCCCGCGGGGCTCTGGGACAACCATCTGCACCTGGCGTAGACCTCACGGGCCTCTTCGTCGCAACGCCGCCCAGGCCAAACCCACTCCCACAAGTGTCATGTCGTACGCAAAGTGTGCATACGACGCTACCCCTGTGGGAGTGGGCTTGCCCACGAAGACGTCGGCACAGCCCCCCTTCTCAAGCCACGGTATTGGCGTAATATCTGACGGTATAGTTGCATGGCGACGCCTGGGTGCGGGCAGTATCGTGCTGGGCGGTTGTTCGACCTCCCTCTAGCCTCGTCTTCCAAGGAACCGGAATATGCTGCGTCGCCGCATGCTGATCATGTTGGGTATCGTCCTCCTGGTCGTACTGGCACTCGCCGGTTACAAGGCCTTCTCGATCTACAGGCAGATCCAGGTATTCGCCGCGCCCAAGCCACCGATCAATGTCGCGGCCGTCACCGCGAGCGCGCAGCCCTGGCAGAACCGCCTGCCCTCGGTGGGCACGCTCAAGGCCCTGCAAGGGGTCAACCTCAGCCTGGAGATCGCCGGGACGGTCAAGGCCGTGCAGTTCGAGTCGGGGCAGAAGGTCAAGGCCGGGCAACCCATCGTCCAGCTCGACAGCGATGTCGAAAGCGCCCTGCTGGAAACCGCCCAGGCCGACCTCGGGCTGGCGCAACTGGACTACGGCCGCGGCGCCCAGCTGGTCGGCAGCCAGGCAATTTCCCGGGGCGAGTTCGACCGGCTCTCGGCGGTGCTGCAAAAGAACAAGGCCACGGTCAATCAGCTCAAGGCGGCCCTGGCGAAGAAAAAGATCGTCGCGCCCTTCAGCGGCACCATCGGTATCCGCCAGGTGGATGTCGGCGACTACCTCGCCAGCGGCACGGTGATCGCCACGCTGCAGGACCTGAGCAGCCTGTATGTCGATTTCTATGTCCCCGAGCAGTTCGTGCCCAAGCTGGCGGTCGGCCAGCCACTGCAATTGAGCGTGGGCGCCTACGCCGGGGAAAACTTCCCCGGCAGCCTCAGCGCCATCAATCCCAAGGTCGATGAAACCACCCGCAACGTGCTGGTGCGCGCCACCCTGGCCAACCCCGACGGCAAGCTGTTGCCCGGCATGTTCGCCAATCTCCAGGTGCTGCTGCCCGACCCGCAGTCCTATGTGGTGATCCCGGAAAGCGCGGTCGCCTACACGCTCTACGGCAACTCGGTGTATGTCGTGACACAGAAGAAGGCCGAGGACGGCAGCCTCGAAAAAGCCTCCGACGGCCAGCCGGTGCTGATTGCCGAGCGGCGCTTCATCGAAACCGCCGAACGCCGTGACGGCCTGGTGAAAGTCATCAAGGGGCTCAAGGACGGTGAGCAGGTGGTCAGCGGCGGCCAGCTGAAACTGGACAATGGCGCGCACATCGCCATCAGCGCGGACAAGACGGCACCGGCGGCGAACCCGCCCGCTCCGGCGAACTGATCAGGGAGTCGAGCATGGCCTTTACCGATCCGTTCATTCGTCGCCCGGTGCTTGCCAGTGTGGTCAGCCTGCTGATCATCCTGCTGGGGTTCCAGGCCTACAGCAAACTGCCGCTGCGCCAGTACCCGCAGATGGAAAACGCCCTGATCACGGTGACCACCGCCTACCCCGGGGCCAATGCCGAGACCATCCAGGGCTATATCACCCAGCCGTTGCAACAGAGCCTGGCGAGTGCCGAGGGCATCGACTACATGACGTCGGTCAGTCGGCAGAACTTCTCGGTGATCTCGATCTACGCCCGGATCGGCTCCAACAGCGACCGGCTATTCACCGAGTTGCTGGCCAAGGCCAACGAGGTCAAGAACCAGTTGCCGCAGGACGCCGAGGACCCGGTGCTGAGCAAGGAAGCCGCCGATGCCTCGGCGCTGATGTACATCAGTTTCTTCAGCGACCAGTTGAGCAATCCGCAGATCACCGACTACCTGTCGCGGGTGATCCAGCCCAAGCTGGCGACCCTGCCGGGCATGGCCGAGGCGGAAATTCTCGGCAACCAGGTGTTCGCCATGCGCCTGTGGCTGGACCCGGTGAAGCTGGCCGGGTTCGGCCTGAGCGCCGCGGACGTGACCAACGCCGTGCGCCGGTACAACTTCCTGTCCGCCGCCGGCGAGGTCAAGGGCGAGTACGTGGTGACCAGCATCAACGCCAGCACCGAGCTGAAATCCGCCGAGGCCTTCGCGGCGATTCCACTCAAGACTTCCGGTGACAGCCGGGTCCTGCTCAGCGACGTGGCGCGGGTGGAGATGGGCGCGGAAAACTACGACACCGTCAGTTCCTTCGGCGGCACGCCATCGGTGTATATCGGCATCAAGGCCACCCCCGGCGCCAACCCGCTGGATGTGATCAAGGAAGTGCGCAAGATCATGCCGGAGCTGGAAGCGCAGCTACCGACCAACCTCAAGGCGGAAATCGCCTATGACGCCACCCTGTTCATCCAGGCGTCGATCAACGAAGTGGTGAAGACCCTCTTCGAAGCCGTGCTGATCGTGATAGTGGTGGTGTTCCTGTTCCTCGGCGCCCTGCGCTCGGTGGTGATCCCGGTGATCACCATTCCGCTGTCGATGGTCGGCGTGCTGTTCTTCATGCAACTGATGGGCTATTCGATCAACCTGCTGACCCTGCTGGCGATGGTGCTGGCCATCGGCCTGGTGGTGGACGATGCGATCGTCGTGGTGGAGAACATCCACCGCCATATCGAGGAAGGCAAGACACCGCTGGACGCCGCCCTCGAAGGCGCGCGGGAGATCGCAGTGCCGGTGGTGTCGATGACCATCACCCTGGCGGCGGTCTACGCCCCCATCGGCTTCCTGCAGGGCCTGACAGGGGCGCTGTTCAAGGAGTTCGCCCTGACCCTGGCGGGGGCGGTGGTGATCTCCGGGGTGGTCGCCCTGACGCTGTCGCCGATGATGTGCGCCCTGCTGCTGCGCCACGATGAAAACCCGTCGGGCCTGTCGCACCGCCTCGACCAGTTGTTCGAGCGCCTGAAGCGGCGCTACCAGAAGATCCTCCACGGCACCCTCAACACGCGGCCGGTGGTGGTGGTCTTCGCGGTCATCATCCTGTGCCTGATTCCGCTGTTGTTGAAGTTCACCCAATCGGAACTGGCGCCCAACGAGGACCAGGGCATCATCTTCATGATGGCCACCGCACCGCAGCCGACCAACCTGAACTACCTGAACACCTACACCGACGAGTTCATCACGATCTTCAAGGAGTTCCCGGAGTACTACTCATCGTTCCAGATCAATGGTTTCAACGGCGTGCAGTCGGGGATCGGCGGCTTCCTGCTCAAGCCCTGGAACGAGCGCAAACGCACGCAGATGCAGATCCTCCCCGAGGTCCAGGGCAAGCTGGCGGGCATCACCGGGCTGCAGATCTTCGGCTTCAACCTGCCGTCGCTGCCGGGTACCGGCGAGGGCCTGCCCTTCCAGTATGTGCTCAATACACCGAACGACTACAGCGCCCTGCTGGACGTCGCCGGCCGGATCAAGAAACGCGCGCTGGAGTCCGGCAAGTTCGCCTTTCTCGATATCGACCTGGCCTTCGACAAGCCGGAAGTCGTGGTCGATATCGACCGGGCCAAGGCGGCGCAGATGGGCGTCTCGATGCAGGACCTGGGCGGCACCCTGGCGACCCTGCTCGGTGAGGCGGAGATCAACCGCTTTACCCTGGAGGGTCGCAGCTACAAGGTGATCGCCCAGGTCGAACGCGCCTATCGGGACAATCCCGACTGGCTGAACAACTATTACGTGAAGAACAGCGAAGGCAAGCTGCTGCCGCTGTCGACCCTGATCAAGGTCTCGGACCGCGCCCGTCCCCGCCAGCTGAACCAGTTCCAGCAACTGAACTCGGCGATTATCTCCGGGGTGCCCATCGTCAGCATGGGCGAAGCCATCGCAACCATTCGCCAGATCGCCGCCGAAGAGGCACCCGTGGGGTTTGCCAGCGACTATGCCGGCGCCACGCGTCAGTTCGTCCAGGAAGGCAGCGCCCTGTGGGTCACCTTCGGCCTGGCCCTGGCGATCATCTTCCTGGTGCTGGCCGCGCAGTTCGAGAGTTTCCGCGACCCGCTGGTGATCCTGGTGACGGTGCCCCTGTCGATCTGCGGCGCACTGATCCCGCTGTTCCTCGGCTGGTCGAGCATGAACATCTACACCCAGGTGGGCCTGGTGACCCTGATCGGGCTGATCAGCAAGCACGGGATCCTGATCGTCGAGTTCGCCAACCAGTTGCGCAAGGACAAGGGGTTGTCAGCCCGCGAAGCCGTCGAGGAGGCCGCGGCGATCCGCCTGCGTCCGGTGCTGATGACCACGGCGGCGATGGTGTTCGGGATGGTGCCACTGATCCTCGCCAGCGGCGCCGGGGCAGTCAGTCGCTTTGATATCGGCACGGTGATCGCCACCGGGATGTCGGTGGGGACGTTGTTCACGCTGTTCGTGCTGCCATGCGTGTACAGCCTGCTGGCGAAGAAGGACTTGTAGGAAGCCGGCTTGCTGGCGATGGCGTCCGGATGGACGCAGCAAGCCCCAAGGGCCTCATCGCCGGCAAGCCGGCTCCCACAGTTTTTTGGGCAAGGCGATATTTTGCCGTGAGGCACCTATTGTAGGAGCCGGCTTGCTGACGATGGCGTCCGGATGGACGCAGCAAGGCTCAAGAGCCCTATCGCCGGCAAGCCGGCTCCCACAGTTTTTTGGCAGGACGATATTTTGCCGTGAGGCACCTATTGTAGGAGCCGGCTTGCTGGCGATGGCGTCCGGGTGGACGCAGCAAGGCTCAAGGGCCTCATCGCCGGCAAGCCGGCTCCCACAGTTTTTTGGGCAAGGCGATATTTTGCCGTGAGGCACCTATTGTAGGAGCCGGCTTGCTGGCGATGGCGCCCGGATGGACGCAGCAAGGCTCAAGGGCCTCATCGCCGGCAAGCCGGCTCCCACAAGGTCCGTGCAGGTATTGGTCGCCGCTCCGTTACTGGAACAACGACTCGCTGGACAGGCCGTTCTTCTCGAGGATCTCGCGCAGGCGCTTGAGACCTTCGACCTGGATCTGCCGCACCCGCTCACGGGTCAGGCCGATCTCCAGGCCAACGTCCTCCAGCGTGCTGCTCTCGTGGCCGCGCAGGCCGAAGCGGCGTACCACCACCTCACGCTGCTTGTCGGTCAGCTCGGACAGCCACTGGTCGATACTCTGGGACAGGTCGTCGTCCTGCAACAGCTCGCAGGGATCGGTCGGCCGGTCATCCGTCAGGGTATCGAGCAACGTCTTGTCCGAGTCCGGGCCGAGGGAGACGTCCACCGAGGAGACCCGCTCGTTCAGGCCCAGCATGCGCTTGACCTCCCCGACCGGTTTTTCCAGCAGGTTGGCGATCTCTTCGGGGGACGGTTCGTGATCGAGCTTCTGGGTCAGCTCGCGGGCCGCCCGCAGATAGACGTTGAGTTCCTTGACCACATGAATCGGCAGGCGGATGGTCCGGGTCTGATTCATGATCGCCCGTTCAATCGTCTGTCGGATCCACCAGGTGGCATAGGTTGAAAAGCGGAAGCCGCGTTCCGGGTCGAATTTCTCGACCGCCCGGATCAGTCCGAGGTTGCCCTCTTCGATCAGATCCAGCAGGGAAAGCCCACGATTGACATAACGTCGGGCGATTTTCACCACCAGGCGCAGGTTGCTTTCGATCATGCGCTTGCGTCCGGCCGGATCGCCGCTTTGCGACAGACGCGCAAAATGGACTTCTTCTTCCGGGGACAACAAAGGGGAGAAACCGATTTCATTGAGGTACAACTGGGTCGCGTCCAGGGCCCGGGTGTAGTCAATGTACTTGTGCTGTTTGAGCGCAGCAGCGTTTTTGGTCTTGGCACGAACTGGGGGTGGAGAACTGTCGTCCTCCGGCATCATATCCATGACAATGTCGGAGTCCATAAGGAGCACCTCATCGTCGATGTCAAACCCCGGCGCTTCTTTACTGAGAGCCATTGTTATAGTCCTTTGGTGAGTTCGACCTCAAGCTCAAGCGGCGCCTTTATCCTTGGCAACGCTGGAGCCTGTTCCCTCTACGTCATGAGAACAGGCTGGTAAACGGATCAACGACGCGGCAGGAATTGCAATGGATCTACGGGCTTGCCCTGGCGGCGAATCTCAAAGTGCAGTTTCACCCGGTCTGTACCAGTTGATCCCATCTCGGCAATTGTCTGTCCGACTTTGACCTGCTGCCCCTCCCGAACCAACAGCCGACGGTTGTGACCGTAGGCACTGACGTAAGTATCGCTGTGTTTGATGATGACCAGCTCGCCGTAGCCCCGCAACCCACTCCCGGCGTAAACCACTGACCCATCAGACGCAGCTAAAACAGGCTGTCCCAAATCCCCGGCGATATCAATACCTTTATTCAAACTACCGTTTGAAGAGAATTTTCCAATCAAAACGCCGTTCGAAGGCCATGCCCAGCCCTTCGGCGCGGGCCCTGGCGGTGGTGTCGGCGTGGCCGCGGCGGTCGGTGCCGGGGCCGCCGCGGGCGTCCCGGCAGCCGTCGCCGGACGCCGGGTAACCGTGGTTTTGCTGAAGGATGAACTCGACGATGTGGTGGTCGTCGACGTCGCCACCGCCGGCGTTGAATTTGAACGGCTGTCGAAGCGAATCGCCTGACCGACGTGAATGGTGTAGGGCTCGGGAATATTGTTGCGCGCGGCCAGGGCTTTCCAGTCCCAGCCGTAGCGAAAGGCGATCGAGAACAAGGTATCGCCCCGAACCACCACGTGCTGGCCGGTGGTGGTCATCGGTCGTTGCGGTGCGGCACTGGCAGGGCTGCTCGCGTTGCCATTGCGATCCACGACGCGCACGCCGTTCTTCGAAGCACTGGAGCAACCAGCCAGTAAAGCACTGAGGGCAAGACCGATCATCAGGCGCTGAACGCTTGTTTTACCCATACGCTGCCGAATGACTGTGAGACTCACCCGCCGCTCCCTTTGTGTTGGCTGAAATGAATATAGAGTGCCCGTACAGGCGGTCGTGTGCGCAAGTATAACTGGCCGTTGGAATTTTACGGACAGCAAAGCCCGATAAGCGACTCTCTTGTACGGTTCGACAGTGAAACTCGACACACTTTTAAACACATACTGTCTGCAAGGTCCGGCCCTATGACCGACAACGTTCAACAGAATTCAGCGTGCCGCTTAAACAAATGCAACAAATGCAATCAATGCTCAGGCCAGGGGCCCGTTGAGCAACGGCACGAAACGTACCGCCCCCAGTACATGCCGGGAAAATCCATGTTCCTCGCGCACGATCAGCATCAGTTGCTGGACTTCACCCGCCCCGACCGGAATCACCAGGCGCCCGCCCGGAGCCAGCTGATCGAGCAGCGCCTGGGGAACATCGGTGGCCACGGCGGTGACGATGATGCCGTTGTACGGAGCCAATGCCGGCCAGCCTTCCCAGCCGTCGCCCCAGCGGAATACCACGTTGCGCAGGTTGAGTTCGACCAGGCGCTCTTTGGCACGGTCCTGCAGGACCTTGATCCGCTCGACCGAAAATACCCGCTCGACCAGTTGCGAAAGGACGGCGGTCTGGTAGCCGGAGCCGGTGCCGATCTCCAGCACCTTGTCCAGCGGCCCCGCCTCCAGCAGCAGCTCGCTCATGCGCGCCACCATGTAAGGCTGGGAGATGGTCTGGTTGTGGCCGATCGGTAGCGCGGTGTCTTCGTACGCACGGTGGGCCAGCGCTTCGTCGACGAACAGATGGCGCGGGGTCCGGCGGATCACTTCCAGCACCTGGGCGTTGGACAGGCCTTCTTCGTAAAGCCGCTGGATCAGGCGCTCGCGGGTTCTCTGCGACGTCATGCCGATTCCGCCGCGCAGCAAATCGTTTTCACGCGCCATCAGGCAAGCCCCTCCAGCCAACCGTCGAGGCTACTGAAGGCATCGTTGAACGTGCGGTCCAGTTGCAGCGGTGTCACCGAAACGAAGCCTTGCATCAGCGCGTGGAAATCCGTGCCCGGACCACCGTCCTCCACATCGCCGGCCGCGGCGATCCAGTAGCCGGCCTTGCCCCGTGGGTTGACTTCGAGGATCGGCTTCGCCGCCCGGGCCCGGTGGCCCAGGCGGGTCAGCTGGATACCACGGATATGCTCCAGCGGCAGGTTCGGTACGTTGACGTTGAGCACCGTGCGCGGTGGCAGGCGCAATCCTTCATGAGCCTCTACCAGCAAGCGCGCGAAATGCGCGGCGGTCGCCAGGTTATCGAGCTGGCGCGAGGCCAGCGAGAAGGCAAACGAGGTCCGCGCGAGGAAACGCCCTTCGAGCGCCGCGGCGACCGTGCCGGAGTACAGCACGTCATCGCCCAGGTTGGCGCCCAGGTTGATACCCGATACCACCATGTCCGGCTCCTGCTCCAGCAGGCCGTTGAGCCCCAGGTGCACGCAGTCGGTAGGCGTCCCGTTGAGGCTGATGAAGCCATTGGGCAAGGTGTGTGGATGCAGCGGACGATCGAGGGTCAGCGAACTGCTGGCACCGCTTTTGTCCTGGTCCGGGGCAATCACCCGGCACTCGGCATAATCCGCCAGCGCAGCATGAAGCGCGGCGAGACCGGGTGCAAAAACCCCATCGTCGTTGGAAATCAGAATACGCATGAGCTGTCCGTCTGCCCTACCGGCACCAGATCAACGAGCTCGCGCACCAGAACAGTGGCGAAGCATCCGGCCGGCAGGACGAATTCCAGTTGCAGAATGTCAGGCTCGGGATAATGCCACGTCAGCCCGCCAATGGGCAGCCGCAGGATGCGACGTTCGTGCTCCATTCCCGCCTTCACCAGCCATTGGCACAGGTCGGCTTCACGGGCGGCGACGGCCTGCTCCAGTTCGAAGGTCGCGCCGGTCGCCGGCGACGGCCCTTCGCCCCACTGCGGACCGGTCGGGTGCAGGTCGAGAATCGCCAGGCGCGGATCGCCGCACTCGGCTTCGCCGGCCGGGAAAAAACTGCGGCTGTCGGTGAAGGCCAGCAGGTCGCCGACCTGGGCACGATTCCAGCTGCCATCGGCGACCCGCGCCGCCAGCACCTGGTTGAACAGGTAGCTGCGGGCGGTGGACAGCAGCCGCGAACGCACATTGCGTTGCTCGGGCAGAGCCTGGCGGGCGGCGTAGGTGCGCGCCTCGCCGAGGTTGCCGCCCTGGTGGCCGAAGCGCTGGGCGCCGAAATAGTTGGGGATACCCTGCCGGCTGATCTGCTCGAGACGTTGCTGCAGGCCGTCCTTGTCCGCCGCCAATTGGCTCAGGCGCAAGGTGAAACCGTTGGCCGCATGGGCTCCGCGGTGCAACTTGCGCTTGTGGCGCACGCTCTTGAGGATCTGCAGGGTATCGTTCTGCGCCGCGCCCATGTCCGGGTCGGCCTTGCCCGGCAGCTGGATGCTGAACCATTGCCGGGTGAGCGCCTGGCGGTCCTTCAGGCCCGCGTAGCTGACGGTACGCAAGGGGACGCCGGCCGCCTTGGCCAGGCGCCGGGCGGCTTCCTCGGTGTTCAGGCCCCGTTTTTCGACCCACAACCACAGGTGCTCGCCGTCGCCGGACAAGGGGATGTCGAGGACTTCATCAACCTGGAAATCCTCCGCGGTGGCCTTGAGCACCGCACGGCCCAGGGCATCACCATGGGCACGGGGGCCCAGCAGTTCCAGTTCCGTCATGCGCGCAGCAACAAGGCAACGGAATGCACCGCGATGCCTTCTTCCCGCCCGGTGAAGCCGAGCTTTTCAGTGGTGGTGGCTTTTACGTTCACTTGATCCAACTCAACTTCAAGATCCGCGGCGATCAGCGCGCGCATCGATTCAATATGCGGGGCCATTTTCGGCGCCTGGGCAACGATGGTGTTGTCGACATTGCCGACCTTCCAGCCCTTGGCCTTGAGCAGCGATACCACGTGGCGCAGCAGCACGCGGCTGTCGGCACCTTTATAGGTGGGATCGGTGTCCGGGAAATGTTTGCCGATGTCCCCCAGTGCCGCCGCACCCAGCAGCGCGTCACTCAGGGCATGCAGCAACACGTCGCCGTCGGAGTGAGCCAGCAATCCGTGGTGGTGTGCGATCCGCACGCCGCCCAGAGTGATGAAGTCGCCTTCGGCGAAACGGTGCACATCATAGCCGTGGCCAATACGCATAAAAAAACGCCCCGATTTAGTCAGGGCGTGATTCTACCTATTTTGTCCGACATTAGGTTCTCGTACGAGAATTAGCCTGAGCGAGCGCCGACAATTATCGTGCAGAACCTGCGCCAAGCGCTTCGCTGTGATGCACCAGATGGTCTTCGATGAAGCTGGCGATGAAGAAATAGCTGTGGTCGTAGCCCGGCTGCATGCGCAGGATCAGCGGATGCTGCGCCAGGCGGGCGGCCTGTTGCAGGGCTTCGGGCTTGAGCTGGTTGGCCAGGAAATCATCCCGGTCACCCTGATCCACCAGGATCGGCAGCTTTTCACCCGCCTCGCTGATCAGCGCACAGGCATCCCACTCACGCCAGCGCGAGCGCTCTTCTCCCAGGTAGCGCGAGAAGGCCTTCTGTCCCCACGGGCAATCCATCGGATTGCTGATCGGGGAGAATGCCGACAGCGACTGGTAACGCCCTGGATTGCGCAGCGCACAGACCAACGCCCCATGGCCGCCCATGGAATGACCGCTGATACCGCGCTTGTCGGAAGCCGGGAAATGCGCCTCGACCAGGGCTGGCAGCTCATGCACCACATAGTCGTGCATCCGGTAGTTGCGCGCCCAGGGCTCCTGCGTGGCATTGAGGTAGAAGCCGGCGCCGAGACCGAAGTCCCAGGCATTCTCGGGATCGCCCGGGACACCCGGGCCACGCGGGCTGGTGTCCGGCGCGACGATGATCAGCCCCAGTTGCGCGGCCATGCGCTGGGCGCCGGCCTTGTGCATGAAGTTTTCATCGGTGCAGGTCAGCCCGGACAACCAGTACAGCACCGGCAGCTTGACGCCCTGCTCCGCCTGCGGTGGCAGATAGACGGCGAATACCATGTCGCAACCGAGGACTTCGGAATGATGCTTGTAGCGTTTATGCCAGCCGCCGAAGCTTTTCTGGCAGGAAAGGTTTTCCAGGCTCATGAGCAACCTCAGAAATGGATGACGGTGCGGATGCTCTTGCCTTCATGCATCAGGTCGAATGCCTTGTTGATATCTTCCAGGCCCATGGTGTGGGTGATGAAGGTATCCAGCGGGATCTCGCCCTTCTGCGCCATCTCGACATAGCTCGGCAACTCGCTGCGCCCACGCACGCCGCCGAAGGCCGAACCGCGCCAGACGCGACCGGTCACCAGCTGGAACGGACGGGTGGCGATTTCCTGGCCCGCACCGGCCACGCCGATGATCACCGACTCGCCCCAGCCCTTGTGGCAGCACTCCAGTGCCGCGCGCATCAGTTGCACATTGCCGATGCACTCGAAGGAGAAATCCACGCCGCCGTCGGTCATGTCGACGATGACTTCCTGGATCGGCCGGTCGAAGTCCTTGGGATTCACGCAATCGGTAGCGCCCAGCTGCCGGGCGATCTCGAACTTGGCCGGGTTGATGTCGATGGCGATGATGCGTGCCGCCTTGGCCTTGACCGCGCCGATCACCGCCGACAGGCCGATGCCGCCGAGGCCGAAGATCGCCACGGTGTCACCCGGCTTGACCTTGGCGGTATTGATCACCGCGCCGATCCCGGTGGTGACGCCGCAACCCAGCAGGCAGACCTTTTCCAGCGGCGCTTCCTTGGCGATCTTGGCCACGGAGATTTCCGGCAGGACGGTGTACTCGGAGAAGGTCGAGGTGCCCATGTAGTGGAAAATGGTCTCGCCTTTGTAGGAGAAGCGCGAAGTGCCGTCCGGCATCAGGCCCTTGCCCTGGGTGGCACGAATCGCCTGGCAGAGGTTGGTCTTGCCCGACAGGCAGAATTTGCACTTGCCGCACTCCGGGGTGTACAGCGGAATGACGTGGTCGCCGACGGCCACCGAGGTCACGCCCTCGCCAATGGCTTCGACAATCGCCCCGCCTTCGTGGCCGAGGATCGCCGGGAAGATGCCTTCCGGGTCGGCACCGGACAGGGTGTAGGCGTCGGTGTGGCAGACGCCGGAGGCCACGACACGCAACAGCACCTCGCCGGCCTTGGGCAGGGCGACATCGACTTCGACGATTTCCAGAGGCTTTTTCGCCTCGAAGGCAACGGCAGCACGTGACTTGATCATCCAGCAACTCCTGAAAAGTGAATGCGAAAGACTGGAGTGTAAATCATCGTCCATTGATGAATAATCCGAGCAAAAGCAAAACATTATTGCCATACAGGGATAATCAGATGAGCGAGAACCGCTGGGAAGGCATCGACGAGTTTGTCGCCGTGGCCGAGTGCAGCCAGTTCACCGCCGCCGCGGAACGCCTGGGAGTGTCCTCGTCGCATATCAGCCGGCAGATCGCCCGGCTGGAGGAGCGCTTGCAGACCCGCCTGCTGTATCGCAGCACCCGCCGCGTGACGCTGACCGAAGCCGGCCAGACCTTCCTGCAACATTGCCAGCGCCTGCAGGACGGTCGCGAAGAAGCCCTGCGGGCGGTGGGCGACCTCAACAGCGAACCCAAGGGCATGTTGCGCATGACCTGTGCCGTGGCCTACGGCGAACGCTTTATCGTGCCGCTGGTGACCGCTTTCATGGGCCTGTATCCGCAGCTGCGAGTGGACATCGAGTTGAGCAACCGCACCCTGGACCTGGTCCATGAGGGGCTGGATCTGGCGATCCGCCTGGGTCGCCTGCAGGATTCGCGGCTGGTGGCGACCCGGCTGGCGCCACGACGGATGTACCTATGCGCATCGCCCTCCTACCTGGAGCGTTATGGTCGCCCCCACAGCCTCTCGGAACTGAGCCGGCACAACTGCCTGATCGGCAGTTCGGATATCTGGCAACTGGCCCAGGACGGGCGCGAGTTTTCCCAGCGGGTACAGGGCAACTGGCGCTGCAACAGCGGGCAGGCGGTGCTGGATGCGGCATTGCAGGGGGTCGGTCTGTGCCAGTTGCCCGACTATTACGTGCTCGAGCACTTGCAGAACGGTCACCTGGTTTCCCTGCTGGAGGCCCACCAGCCACCCAATACCGCGGTGTGGGCGCTGTACCCGCAACAACGGCACCTGTCACCGAAGGTGCGCAAGCTGGTGGATTATCTCAAGGAGGGGTTGGCCAAACGGCCCGAGTACGCCGTTTGATCGACGCCTGTAAATACCCTCTTGAGATCAACGCAGTCTCTGTAGGAGCTGGCTTGCTGGCGATGAGGGCAGAGCGTCTTGCATCGATCTTGCGGACGCCATCGCTGGCAAGCCAGCTCCTACAAGGTCCCAGGCCTGGCGATAGTCCGGGGTGAGACACCGTCCCGTGGGAGCCGGCTTGCCGATGATGAGGGCAGAGAGTCCTGCATCGATCTTCCGGACGCCATCGCCGGCAAGCCAGCTCCTACAAGGTCCCCAGCCTGGCGATAGTCCGGGGTGAGACGCCGTACTGTGGGAGCCGGCTTGCTGGCGATGAGGGCAGAGCGTCCTGCATCGGTCTTGCGGACGCCATCGCCGGCAAGCCAGCTCCTACAAGGTCCCAGCGATAGTCCAGGGTGAGACACCATCCTGTGGGAGCCGGCTTGCTGGCGATAGCGGCAGTGCGGCCTGGATTGTCAGCGCCGGTTGGCCCAGCGCAGGCGCAGCCACTCCAGGTCTTCGGGACGGGTGACCTTGATATTGTCCGAACGCCCCTCCACCAGACGCGGCGCCTGCCCCGCCCATTCCATCGCCGAGGCTTCGTCGGTGATGGTGACATCCGCCACCAGGCTGTCGGCCAGCGCCCGGTGCAAGGCACCGAGACGGAACATCTGTGGCGTGTAGGCCTGCCAGATCAGGCTGCGATCGACGGTTTCCACCACCCGGCCATGCTGGTCGACACGCTTGAGGGTGTCCCGGGCCGGCACGGACAGCAAGCCGCCCACCGGATCGTCGGCGAGCTCGGCCAACAGCTTGTCGAGATCGTCGCGGGACAGGTTCGGCCGCGCCGCATCATGAACCAGTACCCAATCCTCATCCGCCGCCCCCCGGGCATGCAGGTGCAGCAAGGCATTGAGGACCGAGTCGGCACGTTCGGCGCCACCGTCGACGCGCTGGATGCGCGGGTCGCCGGCACAGGCCAGGCCAGGCCAATAGGGATCGTCGGGCGCCAGGCTGAGCACCAGCCCCTTGAGTCCCGGATGATCGAGAAAACAGCCGAGGCTGTGTTCGAGAATGGTTCGTCCGCCCAGTTGCAGGTACTGCTTGGGACGGTCGGCCGCCATACGGGCACCCACGCCCGCGGCAGGAATCACGGCCCAGAAGGCCGGTAGCGATGAGTCAGTCATTGTGCCAACTGATAGAGGGTTTCGCCGTCCTTGACCATGCCCAGTTCATGGCGAGCACGTTCTTCAACGGTCTCCATGCCTTTCTTCAGCTCAAGAACTTCCGCATCGAGGACACGGTTACGCTCCAGCAGACGCTCGTTCTCGGCATGCTGGTCGGCAATCTGTTGTGTCAGGTCGGCTACCTGCGCCAGGCTCCCGTTACCCACCCAAAGGCGGTACTGCAGGCCAGCCAGCAGCAAGAGCAAGACAAGGAACAACCAATTGGGACTGCGCATCGAATTTCGTTTACCCAGTGAAAAAGACAGCCAAGCCGACTTCCGTATACCCAACAGCACGAAGCCTGGAAAGACCAGGCTTGTGCTTGTCAGCCATCAGATTAGTTGCGAAAAAGCCGCTATAGCGACTTTTCCGACACAATCCGGTGTCTTTTTACCATCTACTGCTTAACCGCGAAACTCGGAACGACCGTTGTACTTCGCCTTGGCGCCCAATTGCTCTTCGATACGCAGCAGTTGGTTGTACTTGGAAACGCGGTCGGAACGGCACAGCGAGCCGGTCTTGATCTGGCCGGCAGCGGTGCCCACGGCCAGGTCGGCAATGGTCGAATCTTCGGTTTCACCGGAACGGTGCGAGATCACCGCGGTGTAGCCGGCGGCCTTGGCCATCTGGATGGCTTCCAGGGTTTCGGTCAGGGTGCCGATCTGGTTGAACTTGATCAGGATGGAGTTGGCGATCTTCTTGTCGATGCCTTCCTTCAGGATCTTGGTGTTGGTCACGAACAGGTCGTCGCCCACCAGTTGGGTCTTCTCGCCGATCTTGTCGGTAAGAATTTTCCAGCCAGCCCAGTCGGACTCGTCCAGGCCATCTTCGATGGAGATGATCGGGTAGCGTTCGGTCAGGCCTTTCAGGTAGTCGGCGAAACCTTCGGCGGTGAACACCTGGCCTTCGCCGGACAGGTTGTACTTGCCGTCTTCGAAGAACTCGCTGGCCGCGCAGTCCAGGGCCAGGGTCACGTCGGTGCCCAGTTTGTAACCGGCATTGGCGACCGCTTCGGAGATGACTTTCAGGGCATCTTCGTTGGAGGCCAGGTTCGGCGCGAAACCACCTTCGTCACCGACAGCGGTGCTCAGGCCACGGGCTTTGAGCACGGCCTTGAGGTGATGGAAAATCTCGGTGCCCATGCGCAGGCCTTCGGAGAAGGACTTGGCGCCGACCGGCTGGACCATGAACTCCTGGATGTCGACGTTGTTGTCGGCATGCTCGCCGCCGTTGATGATGTTCATCATCGGTACCGGCATGGAGTAGACACCCGGGGTGCCGTTCAGGTTGGCAATGTGCGCGTACAGAGGCAGGTCCTGATCCTGCGCAGCCGCCTTGGCCGCAGCCAGGGACACGGCGAGGATGGCGTTGGCGCCCAGGGTCGCCTTGTTCTCGGTGCCATCCAGCGCGATCATCGCGTGGTCCAGGGCCTTCTGGTCGGAAGGATCCTTGCCCAGCAACAGTTCGCGGATCGGACCGTTGATGTTGCCGACAGCCTTCAGCACGCCCTTGCCCAGGTAACGGCTCTTGTCGCCATCACGCAGCTCAAGCGCCTCACGCGAGCCGGTGGAAGCACCGGACGGAGCGCAGGCGCTGCCGATGATGCCGTTGTCCAGAAGGACGTCCGCTTCCACGGTGGGGTTGCCACGGGAGTCGAGAACTTCACGACCTTTGATGTCGACGATTTTTGCCATTGTTGTAAACACTCCAAAGTTGACGAAAACCTTGCAGGAGCCGGCTTGCCGGCGATGGCGTCCGTAAGATCGCTATCGCCGGCAAGCCCGCTCCCACAAAAGTTGTACGGCCGGCAGGCCAGAGCGAAAATTGTGGGGCAGTCTACCGAATAAACGAGGATTACGCGGTTTCTATCGTCGGAAAACTCTTCACCAGTTCGTCCAACGCCTTGAGCTGGGCCAGGAACGGCTCCAGTTTGTCCAGGCGCAGGGCACAAGGACCGTCGCACTTGGCGTTGTCCGGATCCGGATGCGCCTCGAGGAACAACCCCGCCAGGCCCTGGCTCATGCCGGCCTTGGCCAGGTCGGTGACCTGGGCCCGACGACCGCCGGCGGAGTCCGAACGGCTGCCCGGCATCTGCAGGGCGTGGGTCACGTCGAAGAACACCGGGTATTCGAACTGCTTCATGATGCCGAAGCCGAGCATGTCGACCACCAGGTTGTTGTAGCCGAAGCTCGAACCGCGCTCGCAGAGGATCAACTGGTCGTTACCGGCTTCCACGCACTTGCTCAGGATGTGTTTCATTTCCTGGGGCGCGAGGAACTGGGCCTTCTTGATGTTGATCACCGCGCCGGTCCTGGCCATGGCGACCACCAGGTCGGTCTGGCGCGACAGGAAGGCCGGCAACTGGATGATGTCGCAGACCTCGACGGCCACGGCGGCCTGGGCCGGCTCGTGGACGTCGGTGATGATCGGCACGCCGAACGCTTGCTTGATGTCCTGGAAGATCCGCATGCCCTCTTCCAGGCCGGGGCCACGGTAGGAGGTCACGGAGGAACGGTTGGCCTTGTCGAAGCTGGCCTTGAACACGTAGGGGATACCGAGCTTTTCGGTGACCTTGACGTACTCTTCGCAGACCTGCATCGCCATGTCACGGCTTTCCAGCACGTTCATGCCACCGAACAGCACCATCGGCTTGTCGTTGGCGATCTCGATGTCGCCGACGCGAATGATCTTCTGGGCCATCAGCTTTACGCCTTCTTCTGGTGTTGGGCCAAAGCGGCTTTGACGAAACCGCTGAACAGCGGGTGGCCGTCACGCGGGGTCGAAGTGAACTCGGGGTGGAACTGGCAGGCGACGAACCATGGATGATCCGGGGCCTCGACCACTTCGACCAGCGCGCCGTCACCGGAACGACCGGAAATCTTCAGGCCGGCTTCCATGATCTGCGGCAGCAGGTTGTTGTTCACTTCGTAGCGGTGACGGTGACGCTCGACGATCACGTCCTTGGCGTAGCAATCGTGAACCAGCGAACCCGGCTCCAGCAGGCAGTCCTGGGCGCCCAGGCGCATGGTGCCGCCCAGGTCCGACGTCTCGGTGCGGGTTTCCACCGCGCCGGTGGCATCTTCCCACTCGGTGATCAGGCCGACGACCGGGTGAGCGCTGGTGCGGTCGAACTCGGTGGAGTTGGCGTCCTTCCAGCCCAGCACGTTACGGGCGAACTCGATCACGGCCACTTGCATGCCCAGGCAGATACCCAGGTACGGCACCTTGTTCTCGCGAGCGTATTGCACGGCGGTGATCTTGCCTTCCACTCCACGCAGGCCGAAACCGCCCGGTACGAGGATCGCATCGACGCCTTCGAGCAGGCCGGTGCCCTGGTTCTCGATGTCTTCGGAATCGATATAGCGCAGGTTGACCTTGGTGCGGTTGGTGATGCCGGCGTGACTCATCGCTTCGATCAGCGACTTGTAGGCATCCAGCAGCTCCATGTACTTGCCGACCATGGCGATGGTGACTTCGTGCTCGGGGTTGAGCTTGGCGTCGACCACTTTTTCCCACTCGGACAGGTCGGCACCATTGCATTGCAGACCGAAACGCTCGACGACGAAGTCATCCAGGCCCTGGGCGTGCAGGACGGCCGGGATCTTGTAGATGGTGTCGACGTCTTCCAGGGAAATCACCGCACGCTCTTCGACGTTGGTGAACAGCGCGATCTTGCGACGCGAGGACACGTCCACCGGGTGGTCGGAACGGCAGATCAGCACGTCCGGCTGCAGGCCGATGGAGCGCAGCTCCTTGACCGAGTGCTGGGTCGGCTTGGTCTTGGTCTCGCCGGCGGTGGCGATGTACGGGACCAGGGTCAGGTGCATCAGCATCGCGCGCTTGGAGCCGACTTCGACCCGCAACTGGCGGATGGCTTCGAGGAACGGTTGCGACTCGATGTCACCCACGGTGCCGCCGATCTCCACCAGGGCCACGTCGGCATCGCCGGCGCCCTTGATGATGCGACGCTTGATTTCGTCGGTGATGTGCGGAATCACCTGGATGGTCGCGCCCAGGTAATCACCACGGCGCTCCTTGCGCAGCACGTGCTCGTAGACACGGCCGGTGGTGAAGTTGTTGTTCTGGGTCATGGTCGTGCGGATGAACCGCTCGTAGTGGCCCAGGTCCAGGTCGGTCTCGGCGCCGTCGTGGGTGACGAACACTTCACCGTGCTGGAACGGGCTCATGGTGCCCGGGTCGACGTTGATGTACGGGTCCAGTTTGAGCATGGTGACTTTCAGTCCCCGCGCCTCCAGGATGGCCGCCAATGAAGCCGAGGCAATGCCTTTCCCCAATGAAGAAACAACACCGCCCGTGACGAATATGTAGCGCGTCATGAAAAACCCTAGAAGTCTGCGTTAAAGCGGTCCGAGCCGCCGGGGAAAGCGAAGGAAGGCCGAAGCCCCCGATCACCTGCATTAATCACAGTGCATCTTTCAAAAAAACCGCCGCGTTGGGACAGACCGGAAGTGACGACACCGGTACGTTGCTCGCTACACATTTTTTGGAATCGCCCAGCAAAGACTGCTTGGTAATCGGCAACTCCTGCAATTCAGGCGAATCCACAGAAGTTGTATCAAGAAGGGAGCGTAGTCTACCGGAAAGCGGCTTTCAGCTCAAACCTTGATCGCTCGAAGGTGGCTGCCATTGCAAATGCCAGTCTCCGAACGCGCTGCCATCGAGCCCCGCCAGGTTGGCCACGGCCAGTAATTGCTCGCCCCGGTAGACCAGCGGCAATCGGCCGCGGACAAACCAGGGCACCCCGCTTTCATTAAGCAGACGCTTCAGATCCCGATGCCCGCGGTCCGGCAGGTGCAACACCTCGCCGCCCTGACGATAGCGCACCCGCAACGGACCCGGCGGCGCATCGCCGATGATCAGCAGTTCGCCGTTGTCCGGCAATTCCAGGGTCTGCCCGGGTCTGGTCCACTCGATATCCGCCACCGGCTGGCGCAACCAGGAACCGCTCAGCCACCACAGGTGCTCATCGGCGCGGTGCAACTCGCCTTCGGCCAGGCGCCACTTGGGCCGGGCATCGTGCCCGGCGTCGCGCAGGTCATCCCAGCCGGCCCAGTGGTCGCTGTCCGGCAAGCGCGTCAGCGGTGCCAGCCAGTGACGCAGCAGGTTGCGCTGGCGAGCCGGCGACAGCTCGATCACCGCATCCAGCGCCAGGGACGGCATGCCCAGCCAGTCATAGCGGGAATGGGCCTGGGCCTCGTCGAGATCGACGTCGGCCAGCTCGTCCAGCAGTTCCTGGGCCTCGCGCAGGTGCGCGGCGCTGCGCACCATGCTGCTGACCGCCTGCGGCCAGCGCTCGGTGAGATCGGGGAAAACCCGATGACGCAGGTAGTTGCGGGAAAACTGCTGGTCGGCGTTGGACGGGTCTTCGATCCAGTTCAGGCCGTGCTCGCGGGCGTACTGCTCCAGTTCCGCACGCGAGACATCGAGCAGCGGCCGCACCAGGTAGCCGCCGCCCACCTCGCGTTCGCCCGGCATGGCCGCCAGGCCACGTACCCCGGCACCGCGCAACAGCCGGAACAACAGCGTCTCGGCCTGGTCATCGCGATGCTGGGCCGTCAGCAGGACTTCGTTCAACTGGGTCACCCCGGCAAAGGCCAGGTAGCGCGCATCCCGGGCGGCGCGCTCGAGACTGGCACCGAGCTGGACGCTGACCCGCACCACCTGCAAGGGCACGCCCAGGGTGTCGCAGAATGCCTGGCAATGTTCCGGCCAGCTATCGGCGGCAATCTGCAAGCCGTGATGGATATGCAGGGCCGTCAGTTCGGGCAGGGATTCGGTCTTGCCCAGGCGGGCGAGAAGATGCAGGAGGACGGTGGAGTCGAGGCCGCCCGAGAACGCTACGCGCCAGGCCGAGGCGTTACGCCAGGGGGCCAGGGCATGCAGCAGTCGGTCTGCCAGAGGAAGGGTACGCAGAGTCATGAGTTCGGTCGCTTTTCGCCTCAATGCGGTCAGCCTGACTGAAACACAAACCTGTAGGAGCCGGCTTGCCGGCGATGAGGCCGGCAAGTCTTGCATCGACGGCTCGAATCGCCGGCAAGCCGGCTCCTACAGGGGTGAGCGCCGCCTTGGAATTCAGGGGCGCTCCATCAGGTCACTTAGAGACCGTAGCTCATCAATCGCTCATAGCGACGGGCCAGCAGCGCATCGTTGTCGAATTTCTTCAACATCGCCAGCTGCGAGCTCAGTTCGGCACGGATCAGGGCCGCCGCGGCCACCGGATCACGGTGGGCACCGCCCAGGGGCTCGGCGATCACCTTGTCGACGATGCCCAGGCCTTTCAGGCGCTCGGCGGTAATACCCATGGCTTCCGCGGCATCCGGAGCCTTCTCGGCGGTTTTCCAGAGGATCGACGCGCAACCTTCCGGAGAAATCACCGCGTAGGTCGAGTACTGCAGCATGTTCAACTGGTCGCAGACACCAATCGCCAGTGCACCGCCGGAACCACCCTCACCGATAACGGTGGCGATGATCGGCGTCTTCAGGCGCGCCATGACCCGCAGGTTCCAGGCGATGGCCTCGCTCTGGTTGCGCTCCTCGGCATCGATTCCCGGGTAGGCGCCCGGCGTGTCGATGAAGGTCAGGATCGGCATCTTGAAGCGTTCGGCCATTTCCATCAGGCGGCAGGCCTTGCGATAGCCTTCCGGACGCGGCATGCCGAAGTTGCGGCGAACCTTCTCGCGCACTTCACGGCCTTTCTGGTGACCGATCACCATCACTGGCTGGTCTTCCAGGCGGGCAATACCGCCGACGATCGCGGCATCGTCGGAGAAATGACGGTCGCCGTGCAGCTCATCGAACTCGGTGAAGATGTGCTCGATGTAGTCCAGGGTGTACGGACGACGCGGATGACGCGCCAGGCGCGCGATCTGCCAGCTGGTCAGCTTGCCGAAAATGTCTTCGGTCAGCGTGCTGCTCTTGTCTTGCAGGCGAGAGATTTCATCGCCGATGTTCAGCGAATTGTCATTACCGACCAAGCGCAGTTCTTCGATCTTGGCTTGCAGGTCAGCGATCGGCTGTTCGAAATCAAGAAAATTCGGGTTCATAAGCATCCGTCTTGGGTCGAGCACAGTAGTTTTTACACAGCCTGGCCGGCCGATTGATCTGTATCGCGCCCTACCTTAAGGGATATGGCGCGCTCAGGTCGAGATTAAAAGTAAGTTCAAGGTCGGGGCGCATTCATGGCACCACCACCTCAACGGTATTGGAGAAAGACGTTGTCTCGCCCGAACTGGTCACGCAATGCCTGAATCAGACTGTCCGCCGGGTCGATCTTCCAGCCGTCACCGAGCTGCAGCAGGGCCTTGGCATCCTGGCCGGTGTACTCCATGGTGATCGGGCAGGCGCCCCGGTGCTTCTTGAACAACTCGCCCAGCCAGCGTAGCTCATCGCCCTTGAGCGCGGCGCTCTGCACCTTCAGGCGCAGGCTTTCGGCCAGGTTGGTCCGGGCATCTTCCATGCTCATCACCCGCTTGACCCGCAGGCGCAGGCCCCCGGAGAAGTCATCGTTGCTGACCTCGCCCTCGACCACCACCATCGCGTCGGTCTGCAACAGCGACTGGGCCGACATGAAGGCATCGGCGAACAATGACGCCTCGATTCGCGCCGAGCGGTCGTCGAGGGTTATAAAGCCCATTTTGTCGCCTTTTTTGTTTTTCATCACCCGCAGGTTGATGATCATCCCCGCCACGGTCTGGGTATCCCGGGCCGGCTTCAGGTCGATGATGCGCTGGCGGGCAAAACGACGGATCTCGCCTTCGTACTCGTCGATCGGGTGACCGGTCAGGTACAGGCCGAGGGTGTCCTTCTCGCCTTTCAGGCGCTCCTTGAGGGTCAGCTCCTTGGCCTTGCGGTGATTGCCGTAGACATCCGCGTCCTCCTCGACGAACAAGCCGCCAAACAGGTCGGCGTGGCCGCTGTCGTGGGTACGCGCGGTCTGTTCGGCGGCCTTGATCGCTTCTTCCATCGCCGCCAGCAGGACGGCGCGGTTACGGTCGATATTGGCCTGGTACGGCTTGGGTTCGTCGTAGAAATACGGTCCGAGACGATCCAGCGCACCGCTGCGGATCAGGCCGTCGAGGGTGCGCTTGTTGATGCGCTTGAGGTCGACCCGGGCGCAGAAATCGAACAGGTCCTCGAACGGTCCCGCCTGGCGCGCTTCGGTAATCGCTTCCACCGGGCCTTCGCCAACGCCCTTGATGGCGCCGAGGCCATAGATGATCCGGCCTTCGTCGTTCACCGTGAACTTGAACTCCGAGGTGTTCACGTCCGGTGCGTCGAGGCGCAGCTTCATGGTCCGCACTTCCTCGATCAAGGTCACGACCTTGTCGGTGTTGTGCATATCCGCCGAGAGTACCGCGGCCATGAACGGCGCCGGGTAATGGGCCTTCAGCCACGCGGTCTGGTACGACACCAGGCCGTAGGCGGCAGAGTGGGATTTGTTGAAGCCGTAACCGGCGAACTTCTCCACCAGATCGAAGATGTTACCGGCCAGGTCCGGGTCGATATTGTTGGTCGCGCAACCCTCGATGAAACCGCCGCGCTGCTTGGCCATTTCCTCGGGTTTCTTCTTGCCCATGGCTCGACGCAGCATGTCCGCGCCACCGAGGGTGTAGCCGGCCATGACCTGGGCAATCTGCATCACCTGTTCCTGGTACAGGATGATGCCGTAGGTCGGCGCCAGCACCGGCTTGAGGCCTTCGTACTGGTAGTCGGAGTGCGGATACGCCAGCTCGGCACGGCCGTGCTTGCGGTTGATGAAGTCGTCCACCATGCCGGACTGCAACGGGCCCGGACGGAACAGGGCCACCAGGGCGATAAGGTCTTCCAGGCAGTCGGGCTTGAGCTTCTTGATCAGTTCCTTCATGCCGCGGGATTCAAGCTGGAATACCGCGGTGGTCTCGGCCTTCTGCAACAGGCTGTAGGTCGGCTTGTCATCCAGCGGGATGAAGGCGATATCCAGCGGCGGCTCGTTGACCTTGGCGCGGTCGCGGTTGATGGTCTTCAGCGCCCAGTCGATGATCGTCAGGGTCCGCAGGCCGAGGAAGTCGAACTTCACCAGGCCGGCGGCCTCGACGTCGTCCTTGTCGAACTGGGTTACCAGGCCATCGCCTTCTTCGTCGCAATAGATCGGCGAGAAGTCGGTCAGCTTGGTCGGCGCGATCACCACACCACCGGCGTGCTTACCGACGTTACGCACCACGCCTTCGAGCTTGCGCGCCATCTCCCAGATTTCCGCCGCTTCTTCATCGACCTTGATGAAGTCGCGCAGGATTTCTTCCTGCTCGTAGGCTTTTTCCAGGGTCATGCCGACTTCGAAGGGGATCATCTTCGACAGGCGGTCCGCCAGGCCATAGGACTTGCCCTGTACCCGCGCCACGTCACGCACCACCGCCTTGGCGGCCATGGAACCGAAGGTGATGATCTGGCTCACCGCGTTGCGGCCGTATTTCTCGGCCACATAGTCGATCACCCGGTCGCGACCGTCCATGCAGAAGTCGACGTCGAAGTCGGGCATGGAAACCCGTTCCGGGTTGAGGAAACGTTCGAACAGCAGGTCATATTCCAGCGGGTCGAGGTCGGTGATCTTCTGCACGTAGGCCACCAGGGAACCGGCACCCGACCCCCGGCCGGGACCGACCGGCACGCCGTTGTTCTTGGCCCACTGGATAAAGTCCATAACGATCAGGAAGTAACCGGGGAACCCCATCTGGATGATGATATCCAGCTCGAAATTCAGCCGGTCGACATAGACCTGGCGCCTGGCCTCGTAGTCTTCGGTGGTCTCCCTGGGCAGCAGGACCGCCAGGCGCTCTTCGAGACCGTCGAACGACACCTTGCGGAAATACTCGTCGATGGTCATGCCATCGGGAATCGGGAAGTTGGGCAGGAAGTGCTTGCCCAGCTTCACTTCGATATTGCAGCGCTTGGCGATCTCGACGGTGTTTTCCAGGGCGTCGGGCAGATCGCTGAACAGCTCGGCCATTTCCTCGGCGCTTTTCAGGTACTGCTGGTCGCTGTAGTTCTTCGAGCGACGCGGATCGTCGAGGGCCCGGCCCTCACCGATACAGACGCGGGTTTCGTGGGCCTCGAAGTCTTCCTGCTTGATGAAACGCACATCGTTGGTCGCCACCAGCGGCGCGCCCAGCTTCTCGGCCAGGGCCACGGCACCGTGCAGTTGTTCTTCGTCGTTGGGGCGATTGGTCCGCTGGATCTCCAGGTAGAAGCGGTCCGGGAACACCGCCATCCACTCACGCGCCAGGGTTTCGGCTTCCGCGGCGTTATCGCCGAGCAGGGCCATGCCGATCTCGCCCTCCTTCGCCGCCGACAGCATGATCAGGCCTTCATTGGCCTCGGCGACCCATTCGCGCTCGATGATGATCATGCCGTTGCGCTGACCGTCGATGAAACCACGGGAGATCAGCTCGGTCAGGTTGCGATAACCCAGGGGGTTCATCGCCAGCAGGCTGATGCGGCTCAACGGCGCATCGGGGTCCTTGTTCGACAGCCACAGGTCCGCGCCGCAGATCGGCTTGATCCCGGCGCCCATGGCGGTCTTGTAGAACTTGACCAGGGAACACATGTTGTTCTGGTCGGTCACCGCCACGGCGGGCATGTTCAGGCCGGCCAGGGCCTTGACCAGCGGCTTGATCCGCACCAGGCCGTCGACCAGGGAGTATTCAGTGTGCAGGCGCAGGTGAACGAATGAAGCCGGCATAGTGATCCTGTAGAAGCATGAAAAACGACAAGGCCCGGATTGTACCGGGCCTTGGCTAAAACATCAGCAGACTAAAGCTCGACAAGCCCCTCACGGGCTTCCCAGGCCAGCCGCACGGGCGCGAACGAGCGCCGGTGAATCGGGGTCGGCCCCAGGCGGTTCAGGGCTTCCAGGTGCACCGGCGTCGGATAGCCCTTGTGGCCGCCGATGCCGTAACCGGGATAGATCGATTCGAAAACCGCCATTTCACGATCTCGGCTGACCTTGGCCAGGATCGACGCCGCGGCAATCGCCGGCACCTTGCTGTCGCCCTTGACCACCGCTTCCGCCGGCATCGGCAGTTTCGGGCAGCGGTTGCCGTCGATCATTGCCAGCCTGGGCTGGATATGCAGGCCCGCGACCGCCCGTTGCATCGCGAGCATGGTCGCATGGAGGATATTCAGTTCATCGATTTCCTCGACCTCGGCCCGGGCGATACACCAGCTCAGGGCTTTTTCGCGGATTTCGTCGTACAGCTTTTCGCGGCGGGCCTCGGTCAGCTTCTTCGAGTCGTTCAGCCCGAGAATCGGCCGCTTGGGATCGAGGATCACCGCCGCCGTGACCACCGCACCGCAAAGCGGGCCGCGACCGACTTCGTCGACGCCGGCCACCAGTTCCCCGGCATCGGCCACCAGGCTGAAGTCCAGCCCCATCTGCATCTTCACATTACTCATACGGACTTTCCGATCAACGTCAGGACCGCGTCGGCGGCCTGGTTCGAGGCATCCAGGCGCAGGGTCCGGTGGATCTCGTCGAAACTGCGGGTCTGTTCCCGGCCATCCTCGATCAATGGCGACAGGGTCCTGGCCAGCGCTTCGGGCGTGGCGTCATCCTGCAACAACTCGGGCACCAGCAAACGCTGGGCCAGCAGGTTGGGCAGGGAGATATAGGGGCTCTTCACCAGGCGCTTGAGAATCCAGAAGGTCAGCGGTGCCAGGCGGTAGGCGACCACCATCGGGCGCTTGTAGAGCAAGGCCTCGAGGGTGGCCGTACCGGAGGCGATCAGCACCGCGTCACAGGCCGCCAGGGCCTTGTGGGACTGCCCGTCGAGCAGGGTCAGCGGCAGATCGCGCCCCACCAGCAAGGCCTCGATCTGGCTGCGGCGCTGCGGACTGGCGCAAGGCATGACAAAACGGATGCCGGGATGCATCGCCTGCAGACGCTGCGCCGTATCCAGGAACAGGCCGCCCAGGCGTCCGACTTCGCCGCCGCGACTGCCCGGCATCAAGGCCACCAACGGGCCGTCCGGCAGGCCCAGTTCGGCACGCGCGGCCGCCCGATCAGCCTGCAGCGGAATGGTATCGGCCAGGGTGTGCCCGACAAACCGCACCGGTACGCCTTTCTCTTCGTAGAAACGCGCCTCGAACGGCAACAGCGTCAGCATCAGATCACAGCCCTCACGAATCTTCAGTACCCGCTTCTGGCGCCAGGCCCAGACCGACGGGCTGACGTAGTGCACGGTCTTGATCCCGGCACGCCGCAGCTTGAGTTCGATATTGAGGGTGAAGTCCGGGGCGTCGATACCGATAAAGACGTCCGGCTTCTCGGCAATCAGCGTCTGGATCAGATGCTTGCGCCGCTTGAGCAGCTCAGGCAGGCGGCCGAGCACCTCGACCAGCCCCATGACCGAAAGGCGTTCCATGGGGAAATAGGAAACCAGCCCCTGCGCCTCCATCAGCGGCCCACCCACGCCGATAAATTCGACAGCGGGATACCGGGCCTTGAGGGCACGCATCAGACCGGAGCCGAGAATATCGCCGGACGCTTCACCGGCGACCAGCGCAATACGCAGGCTGGCCATGATCAGCGGGTGATGCCGCGGGTCGAGGACTGGATCGATTCGAGAAACACTGCCACTTCAGGGTACTGCGCGGCAGGCTCGGCCAGTTCGGCAATCGCCTGGTCCACGGTCAGGCCCTGGCGATACACCACCTTGTAGGCCCGGCGCAGCGCATGGATCACTTCCTCGCTGAAGCCCCGGCGACGCATGCCTTCGAAGTTCATGCTGCGGGCTTCGGCGGGGTTGCCGAACACCGTGACGTAGGCCGGAACGTCCTTGCCGATGGCGGTGCCCATGCCGGAGAAGCTGTGGGCACCGATATGGCAGAACTGGTGTACCAGGGTATAGCCGGACAGGATCGCCCAGTCATCCACGTGCACATGGCCGGCCAGCGCGGTGTTGTTGACCAGGATGCAATGGTTGCCGATCACGCTGTCATGGCCGATATGGGCATAGGCCATGATCAGGTTGTGGTCGCCCAGCGTGGTCTCCGAGCGATCCTGGACCGTGCCACGGTGGATCGTCACGCCTTCGCGGATGATGTTGTGATCACCGATCACCAGGCGGGTGTCCTCGCCCTTGTACTTGAGATCAGGGGTATCCTCACCTACCGAGGAAAACTGGTAGATGTGATTGTGCTTGCCGATCCGGGTCGAGCCCTTGAGGATCACATGCGGCCCGATCACTGTTCCCTCGCCGATTTCCACACCTGCGCCGACGATCGACCAGGGGCCGACCTCAACGCCGTCGGCCAGCACGGCCGTCGGATCGATGATTGCGCGAGGGTCAATCAAACTCATACCGCCTGTTCCGCACAGATGATCTCGGCCGAGCACACCGGCTTGCCGTCAACCGAAGCCTGGCACTCGAACTTCCAGATCTTGCGCTTGCAGCTGATGAAGGTGGCTTCGAGGATCAACTGATCACCCGGCTTGACCGGCTGGCGGAAGCGCAGCTTGTCGGAACCGACGAAATAGTAAAGGGTGCCATCGGCAGGCTTCACGTCCAGGATCTTGAAACCAAGGATGCCGGCAGCCTGGGCCATGGCTTCAATGATCAGGACACCCGGCATGATCGGATGCGCCGGGAAGTGACCGTTGAAGAAAGGCTCGTTGATGCTGACATTCTTGTAGGCACGAATGCGCTTGGCCTCGACATCCAGTTCCACCACCCGGTCCACCAGCAGGAACGGGTAACGGTGAGGCAGGTATTCGCGAATCTCGTTGATGTCCATCATTTCGTGGGGAAGCCTGTAGTAAAGATGGGGAGCACGCTGCGGGCGCGCTCCTCTAGCAAATCAAGAAGGCAGCTTTCGTACAGACTCTGGCGACTACTTGATATGGAAATGGTATCAGCCTTCAGATGAAGCGTCCGCGTCCGGGGTCACGTCCCCGACACGTTTTTCCAGCTGTCGCAGTCGCCGCGCGATGTCGTCGAGCTGGCGAATACGCGCCGCGCTCTTGCGCCATTCGGCTGCCGGCTGCATGGCCGTACCGGAAGAATAGGAGCCCGGCTCGGTGATCGAGTGGGTCACCATGGTCATTCCGGTCAGGAAAACGTTATCGCAAATCTCGATATGCCCCACGAGGCCGACGCCACCGGCGAGCATGCAGTGCTTGCCGATCTTGGTGCTGCCGGAAATGCCGCAGCAGGCCGCCATTGCGGTGTGATCACCCACCTGGACGTTATGGGCGATCTGGATCTGGTTGTCGAGCTTGACCCCGTTACCGATGATCGTATCGGCCAGGGCCCCACGGTCGATGGCGGTATTCACGCCGATTTCCACATCGTCACCGACCAGCACGCCGCCGATCTGGGCGATCTTGTGCCAGACGCCTTTCTGGTTGGCGAAGCCGAAACCTTCCCCGCCCAGCACGGCACCGGACTGGATCACCACGCGTTTGCCGATACGTACATCGTGGTAGAGCGTCACGCGTGGCGCGAGCCAGCCACCCTCACCGATCTCGCAACGAGCGCCGATAAAGCACTGCGCGCCGATGGTGACACCCGCACCAATGCGCGCGCCGCTTTCGATAACCACGAAGGCACCGATACTCGCCCTCGGATCGACGAACGCATCCGCCGCCACCACAGCGCTGGGGTGGATTCCCGCTGGCGCCTTGGGCTTTGGATCAAACTGGTGCGAAATGCGCGCATACGCCATGTACGGATCAGGCACCACCAGCGAATCCCCGGCATACGCCTCGGCATCGGCAGCCTTGAGCAACACGGCACCGGCCTGGCAATCTGTCAGGTATTTACGGTATTGGGGATTTGCCAGAAAGCTCAACTGAGCTGGGCCAGCCTCCTGCAAGGTGGCCAGCCCAGTGATTTCCTTCTCCGGGTCGCCACGCAGGGTGGCGCCGAGGATCTCGGCCAATTGGCCGAGCTTGATAGTCGCGGTCATGGATTACTTCAGCTGGTTCATGCGCTCGATAACCTGGCGAGTGATGTCGTACTGAGGTTTGACATCGATCACTGCACCACGCTCGAACACCAGGTCAAAGGCACCTTTCTTGATGACTTCTTCTACCGCGCTGTCCAGTTTCGGCTTCAACTGCTTGAGCATTTCACGGTCGGCAACAGCCTTGGCTTCGTTCAGCTCCTTGGACTGGAACTGGAAGTCACGGGCTTTCTGCTTGAATTCCAGCTCAAGACGTTCACGCTCGCCTTGCTGCATCTTGTCGCCACCGCTGACCAGACGGTCCTGGATGCCCTTGGCACTGCTTTCCAGGGTTTTCAGCTTGGTCAGTTGCGGGCCGAACTTCTTCTCGGCATCCACGGCGTATTTCTTCGCCGCGTCGGATTCCAGCAGGGCCATCTGGTAGTTCAGGACCGCGATCTTCATTTCGGCAAATGCCGGGGTCGCTACCAGAACAGTCGCCAGCAGCACCAGTTGAGTCAACTTACGCACGATAAACTCCTACAAAATCCATTGTCGTTATCTTGGGCCTGACCGTTAGAACGTCTGGCCGAGGGAGAATTGGAACACCTGAGTTTCGGCGTTATCCGGTTTCTTGATTGGCATGGCCAAGGCAAAACTCAACGGACCGAGCGCGGTAACCCAGGTCACACCCACGCCCACGGAGCTGGCGAGGTTGGTCAGGCTGATATCGTTGCACTGCGTCTGCGAAGACGTGCCGTTGGTGTTCTTGACCTGATCGCACTTGGAGTCGAACACGTTACCCACGTCCCAGAATACCGAGGTGCGCAGGGAACGCTGGTCCTTCACGAACGGCAGCGGGAACAGCAGTTCGGCACCACCCTGGATCAGCACGTTACCACCGAACGGCAGCGGATCGTTGTCCGAGTCGGCAATGGTACCGACGTTGCCGGTCACGCCGACACCACGGCTAGGCGTGCCACGAGGCCCCAGAGTACTGTCCTTGAAGCCGCGAACCGAGTTGAAACCACCTGCATAGTAGTTCTCGTAGAACGGCAGACCGTTCGTCGAACCGTAGCCGTCGCCATAACCCAGTTCGGTATGGAAACGCATGGTGTAGTTGTCGGTCAGCGGTGTGAACACCTGGCCGCGGTAGTCGAGCTTGAAGAACGACAGGTCGCTGCCCGGCGTAGTGGCTTCCAGGGTCAGGCTCTGGGAATGACCACGGGTCGCCAGGACGCCCTTGTTCAGGGTCGATTCCGACCAGCCAGCCGATGCCTTGAAGTTCAGGTAGCTGTCGCCTTCGCGGTTCACGAAGTCGAAGATCTCGTCCACGGTGTACAGGCCGGTCTTGATCTTGTCCTGCTGGGCAGTCAGACCGAAGGTCAGGCGCGAAGTCTCGCTGATCGGGTAGCCCACGCTGACGCCGGCACCCAGGCTGTCTACCGCGTAGCTGGCTACATCGACGTCGAGGTCCTTGTAGTCGGTGGTGCGGTAGAACACGTTGTAACCCAGGCTGACGCCGTCGGCGGTCCAGTAGGGGTCGACGTAGCCGAAGTTGTAGCGGCTCTGGTATTCGCTGCGGGTCAGGCCGATGCTGACCTTGTTACCGGTACCGAGGAAGTTGTTCTGGGTGATCGAACCACCCAGGATCAGACCGGCGCTCTGGGCAAAGCCGACGCTGGCGGTGATCGAGCCCGAAGCCTGTTCTTCCACGGCGTAGTTCACGTCGACCTGGTCGTCGACACCCGGAACAGCCGGGGTCTCGACGTTGACTTCCTTGAAGAAGCCCAGGCGCTCGAGACGGGTCTTGGACTGGTCGATCAGGTAGGTGGAAGCCCAACCGCCTTCCATCTGGCGCATTTCACGACGCAGAACTTCGTCCGCGGACTTGGTGTTGCCACGGAAGTTGATACGGTTGACGTAGGCACGCTTGCCCGGATCGACCACGAAGGTGATATCGACGGTGTGGTCGTCATCATGCGGCGTCGGTACGCCGTTGACGTTGGCGAAGGTATAGCCATCGTTACCCAGGCGACGGGTGATCAGTTCCGACGTGGTGGTCATCAGCTTGCGCGAGAACACCTGGCCCTTCTCGACCAGCAACAGCGACTTGACCTGGTCTTCAGGCACTTTCAGGTCGCCGCTGAGCTTCACGTCGCGAACCTTGTACTTCTGGCCTTCGGTGACGTTGACGGTGATATAGACGTTTTTCTTGTCCGGCGTGATCGAAACCTGGGTCGAGGCAATATCCATGTTGATATAGCCGCGGTCCAGGTAGTAGGAACGCAGACGCTCCAGGTCACCGGAAAGTTTTTCACGGGCATACTTGTCGTCGTTCTTGAAGAACGACAACCAGTTGGTGGTCTTGAGTTCGAACAGGTCGATCAGGTCGTCGTCGGGGAATACCGTGTTACCCACCACGTTGATGTGCTGGATGGCGGCAACGGTGCCTTCGTTGATCTTGATCTTCAGGCCGACGCGGTTGCGTGGCTGCGGTACCACTTCGGTCTCGACCTCGGCGGAGTAGCGGCCCTGGGCCACGTACTGGCGTTGGAGTTCGTTACGGACACCCTCGAGGGTCGCGCGCTGGAAGATCTCGCCTTCGGCCAGGCCGGATTGCTTCAGACCCTTCATAAGGTCATCAGTCGAAATTGCCTTGTTGCCTTCGATATCGATGCTGGCCACCGAAGGCCGCTCGACGACCGTGATGACCAGGACGTTGCCGTCGCGGCCCAGCTGGATATCCTGGAAGAAACCGGTTTTGAACAACGCACGAGTGGATTCCACCAGGCGACGGTCATCCGCTTGCTCCCCGACGTTCAACGGTAACGCGCCAAACACGCTACCAGCGGATACCCGCTGGAGGCCGTTGACACGAATATCGGAGATAGTGAAGGACTCGGCGTGAACTTCGGCGATCATCAATACGGTGAGAACCGCAGTTAGCAGCAGACGTTTCATGAAGTCCTTTCTTATTCCAACTGGCAATAAACAAACTGCCGCAAAATGCGGCAGATTCGCAATTTTCGCGACGCGTTACAGTCGACCCAGATCGTTGACCAGGGCAAGTAGCATCACCCCGACCACCAAACTGATACCGATCTGTATCCCCCAACCTTGTACTCGCTCCGACAAGGGGCGACCACGTGCCCACTCGATCAGATAAAACAGCAAATGCCCCCCATCCAGTACCGGGATGGGCAACAAATTCAGAACCCCCAGGCTGATACTCAGATAAGCCAGGAAATTCAGGAAATCAGCGACGCCCGACTGGGCCGAAGCGCCCGCCACTTTAGCAATGGTTATCGGTCCACTCAAGTTTTTTACCGAGAGCTCGCCGAACAACATTTTCTTCAGCGAATCCAGGGTCAGGACACTCATGGTCCAGGTACGCCTGGCCCCCTCGCCGATCGCCGCCAAAGGCCCGAAGCTGACCTCGCGAACCATCTCCGGCGGCCAATCCACGGCCTTGACGCCGGCCCCCAGGTAACCGGTGGCGGACTTGCCTTCACCACGGGAAGCCAGGGTCAGCGGGACGTCGATTTGAGCACCATCACGCTCGACATGCAGCACAATTTTGGTATCAGGTCGCACACGGACCCAGTCCACCACTTGCTGCCAGTCATCGACCGCATCGCCATTCAACGACAGCAGGCGATCACCGGTCTTCAGGCCGGCGGCCTGGGCCGGGCCTTTCGGGTCGAGCTCGGCCAGCAGCGGCGGCAGCGCCGGGCGCCAGGGACGAATCCCCAGGGATTTGATCGGGTCCGGCTCGTCGGCGCCCTGCAGCCAGCGATCGAGGATCAGCTCACGCGGCGAGTCGCTGGTCGAGCCCTGCTCACGCACCTGCAACCGCAGCGTGCCGCTCTCTCCCAGGCGACGGACCAACTGCAGATTGACGGCGGACCAGCCGGTGGTCGGCTCGCCATCGATGGCGACGATTTCCTGACCGACGCTCAAACCGGCCTTGGCGGCGATACTGCCGCTCTCCACCGCGCCGATGATCGGACGCACCTGCTGGCTGCCGAGCATCGCCAGCACCCAGAAGAACGCCATCGCCAACAGGAAGTTGGCGATCGGCCCGGCAGCGACAATGGCGATGCGCTGGCGCACGGTCTTGCGATTGAAGGCCTGGTCGAGCTCTTCCGGCGCAACCGGCGCCTCGCGCTCGTCGAGCATTTTCACGTAGCCGCCGAGGGGAATCGCCGCCAGCACGAACTCGGTGCCACGACGATCATGCCAACGCAGCAGCGGCGTGCCGAACCCCACGGAGAAGCGCAGCACCTTGACGCCGCAGCGGCGCGCCACCCAGAAATGGCCGAATTCATGGAAAGTAACCAGCACACCCAAGGCGACCAGGGTGCCGACAATCATATAGAGCGCGCTCATCTGCTTTCTCCGCAATCCTATCTAGTGCCGCATCGCTCGTACGCTACACCGGGCTCAACGCCCGTTGCGACTCAGCCACTGTTCGGTCAATGCCCGTGCCTTGGCATCTGCTGCGAATACCGCGTCGAGTTCATCGACCGCAACAACAGGTTCCAGATTCAAAACTCCCTCGATGATACTCGCGATCTCGGGATAACGGATGCGCCGTTCGAGAAACGCGGCGACAGCCACTTCATTGGCCGCATTCAGCATCGCCGGCGCGCTGCCACCGGCTTCGGCGGCCGCCCGCGCCAGGCGCAGGCAGGGGAAACGCTGCTCGTCCGGCGCCTGGAAGTCCAGCCGGGCCACGGAAAACAGGTCCAGCGGGGCGACGCCGGAATCGATACGCTCCGGCCAGGCCAGGGCATTGGCGATCGGCGTGCGCATATCCGGATTGCCCAACTGGGCGAGTACCGAGCCATCAACGTAATCGACCAGCGAATGGATCACGCTCTGCGGGTGAATCACCACTTCGACCTGGCTCGGCCGGGCATCGAACAGCCAGCAGGCCTCGATCAGCTCCAGCCCCTTGTTCATCATGCTCGCGGAGTCGACGGAAATCTTGCGTCCCATGGACCAGTTCGGGTGCGCGCAGGCCTGATCGGGCGTGACATGCTCCAGCTCGGCCAACGGCGTTTGCCGGAACGGGCCGCCGGAAGCGGTCAGCAGGATACGCCGCACGCCCACCGCGCCGAGACCACGGGCGAAATCGCCCGGCAGGCACTGGAAAATCGCATTGTGCTCGCTGTCGATCGGCAACAGTACCGAACCACTCTTGCGCACCGCCTGCATGAACAGCGCGCCGGTCATCACCAGCGCTTCTTTATTGGCCAGCAGGATCTTCTTGCCGACCTCGACCGCGGCCAGGGTAGGACGCAGGCCCGCCGCCCCGACGATGGCCGCCATCACGGTGTCGACTTCGGGGTCGGCCGCAACCTGGCATAGCCCCTCTTCGCCCACCAGCACCTCGGTAGACAAGCCGGCAGCGCGCAATTGCTCCTGCAGACCGCGAGCAGCGGCAACTTCCGGCACCACCGCAAAACGCGGCCGGTGGCGGACGCACAGCGCGAACAGTTCGGTCAGGCGCGTGAAGCCGCTCAGGGCAAATACCTGGTAGCGCTCCGGGTGCCGGGCAATCACATCCAGGGTGCTCAGGCCAATGGAGCCGGTAGCCCCCAGTACGGTGATCTGTTGTGGGCGGCTCACGATGCGGCGATCCACAGCAGTACCGCGAACATCGGGATCGCCGCGGTCAGGCTGTCGATACGATCGAGCACGCCACCATGGCCGGGCAGCAGGTTACTGCTGTCCTTGATCCCGGATTGACGCTTGAACATGCTTTCGGTCAAGTCGCCGACCACCGAGATGAACACGATGATCGCCGCGCCCAGCAGGCTCGCCAGGATCTGGCCGAAGCCCCAGCCGTATACCAGGCCGACCACGGCGGTGATCACCAGGCTCAGCAGCAGGCCGCCATAGACGCCCTCCCAGCTCTTGCCCGGACTGACCGAAGGCGCCAGCTTGCGCTTGCCAAAGGCCCTGCCGGAAAAATAGGCACCGATATCGGCGCCCCAGACCAGGATCATCACCGCCATGATCAGCAGGTTGCCCTGACCGGAAGCGTGCTGCTTGATTTCGATCAGCCCCTGCCAGGCCGGCAGCAGGATCAGGAAGCCGATCACCAGCTTGCTCGCCGTGCTCGACCAGTGCCCGCTGGACTGCGGATAGGTCAGCACCAGGTAGGTCGCCAGCCCCCACCACAACACCGCTGCCCCCAACACCCAGGGCGCCAGGTTCGGCAGGATGTACATGAAGAACAGCAGGACCGCGACCAGCGCGGCGTACGCCACGCGGGCCGGCTGCGCTTCAAAGCCCGCCAGGCGCGCCCATTCCCACGCGCCGAGGGTCACGACCACGCCGATGAACAGCGCGAAACCGGATCCCGAGAGCAGGAAAAAACCGCACAGGGCGATGGGCAGGAGGATAAGTGCCGTGATGATGCGTTGCTTGAGCATTAAACCCGGGCTCCAGCTTCGACCTGCTCGCTCGTTTTACCGAAGCGACGCTGGCGGGAAGCGAAATCAGCCAGCGCATTGCGCATGGCATCGTGTTTGAAGTCCGGCCAGAACAGGTCGGAGAAATACAGCTCGGCGTATGCCAGCTGCCACAACAGGAAGTTGCTGATGCGATGCTCGCCACCGGTACGGATGCACAGGTCCGGCAGCGGCAGGTCGCCGGTTGCCAGGCAGGTCTGCAGCAACTCCGGGGTGATGTCGTCCGGACGCAGATGTCCGGCCTGCACTTCGCGGGCGAGACGCTGGGCCGCCTGGGCGATATCCCACTGTCCACCGTAGTTGGCCGCGATCTGCAGAATGAAACGATTGCTGCCCGCCGTCGCTGCTTCCGCCTCGCGCATCGCCGCCTGGAGTTCAGGGTGGAAGCGCGAGCGGTCGCCAATGATCCGCAGGCTGATGTTGTTGTCGTCGAGGCGCTTGGCCTCGCGCCGCAACGCCTTGAAAAACAGGTCCATCAAGGCGCTGACTTCATCGGCGGGGCGCTGCCAGTTCTCACTGGAGAAGGCGAACAGGGTCAATACCTCGACCTTGGCCTCGGCACACACCTCGATCACCGCCCGCACCGCGTCGACGCCGGCCTTGTGGCCGGCGACACCCGGCAAGAAGCGCTTCTTCGCCCAGCGATTATTACCATCCATGATGATCGCGACATGGCGCGGTACCGAGGACAGCCCAGCCTGCTTGGTCTTTTCCATGAAAACGTCCTGACCCTTATACGGCCATCAGGTCCGCTTCTTTTTGCTTCACGGCCACTTCGATTTTAGCCACGAAGCTGTCGGTCAGCTTCTGGATCTCGTCGGCGGCACGACGCTCTTCGTCTTCGCTGATTTCCTTTTCCTTGACCAGGTCCTTCAGGTCGCCCAGCACGTCACGGCGAATGTTGCGCACGGCAACACGGGCGTTTTCCGCCTCTTCCCGGGCCTGCTTGGTGAAACCACGGCGGGTTTCCTCGGTCAGTGCCGGCATGGAAATCAGCAGCAGCTCGCCCAGGTTGGTCGGGTTCAGGTTCAGGCCGGCGCTGCCGATCGCCTTGTCCACGGCACCGAGCATATTGCGCTCGAACGCCACGACCTGCAGGGTACGGGCATCCTTGACGGTGATGTTGGCGACCTGCTTGATCGGGGTGTCCGCGCCATAGTAAGGCACCATCACGCCTTCCAGGATGCTCGGGTGAGCCTGCCCTGTACGGATCCGGCCGAAGTTGTGAGCCAGGGACTCCAGGGATTTCTGCATGCGCTCTTGAGCGTCTTTCTTGAGTTCGTTGATCATTGTTGGCCTTCCTCGATCAGGGTTCCTTCAGCGCCACCATGCACGATGTTCAGCAGGGCGCCAGGCTTGTTCATGTTAAATACGCGCAGCGGCATCTTGTGATCGCGGCACAGGCAGATAGCGGTCAGGTCCATGACACCCAGCTTGCGATCCAGTACTTCATCGTAGGTCAGATGATCGAACTTCTCGGCATGCGGGTCCTTGAACGGATCTGCGGTATAGACGCCATCGACCTTGGTCGCCTTGAGCACCACGTCGGCATCGATTTCGATCGCACGCAGGCAAGCCGCCGAATCCGTGGTAAAGAACGGATTGCCGGTACCCGCGGCGAAAATCACCACTTCCTTGGAGTTGAGGTGACGCATCGCCTTGCGACGATCGTAATGATCGGTCACGCCGACCATGGAAATGGCCGACATCACGATGGCCGAGATATTCGCACGTTCCAGCGCATCGCGCATCGCCAGCGCGTTCATCACGGTAGCCAGCATGCCCATGTGGTCACCGGTGACACGGTCCATGCCGGCAGCGCTCAGGGCGGCACCGCGGAACAGGTTGCCGCCGCCGATCACCAGGCCGACCTGCACACCGATACCGACCAGTTGCCCCACTTCCAGCGCCATGCGATCCAGGACTTTCGGGTCAATCCCGAACTCTTCCGAGCCCATCAGGGCCTCGCCGCTAAGCTTGAGTAGAATGCGTTTATAGCGAGCTTGATAACCACTGCCCTGCTGAGCCATTGCGAATCTCTCCTGCGGCGTTTAAAAAATCTTGCGAGCTGTTTGCAGCCTGCGCTAACTCTAGCTTGGCGCTGCTACAGCGCCATCAGAACACGGCTTTGTAAGCCGGTTCCGAAAGGAAAAAGAGAAACCTTCCTCCCATTTGAAAAGAGGCTGCGCGCGTAAGCGGGCAGCCTCTTGGGTCGACAGTTGAAAACCGTCTTATTGCTTGCTGGCAGCCACTTGAGCAGCAACTTCTTCAGCGAAGTTGTCCACTGGCTTCTCGATGCCATCACCTACTTTGAAGTAAGTGAAGGAAACGATTTCAGCGCCAGCTTTCTTGACCAGGGCACCGACGGTGACTTCCGGGTTCTTGACGAAAGCTTGCTCAACCAGGCTGGCTTCGGCCAGGAACTTGCTGATACGGCCTTTGACCATGTTTTCAACGATGTTCTCAGGCTTGCCCTTGATCTTTTCTTCGTTGAGGGTCAGGAAAACGCCTTTTTCGCGCTCGATGGCCTCAGGAGAAACCTGCGATGGCAGCAGGAACTCAGGGTTGGTTGCCGCCGCGTGCATGGCAACATCCTTGGCCAGCTCTTCGTTGCCGCCCTTGAGAGCCACGACCACACCGATCTTGTTGCCGTGCAGGTAGGCGCCGACCACATCACCTTCGATACGAGCCAGGCGACGGATGTTGACGTTTTCGCCAACCTTGGCAACCAGGGCTTCGCGAGCAGTTTCCTGAGCGGCGATCAGCGGGGCTGCGTCGGTCAGTTTGTCAGCGAAGGCTTTTTCGACGCTGGCAGCGACGAAGTTCTTGAAGTCGTCTTGCAGGGCCAGGAAGTCGGTCTGCGAGTTCACTTCCAGAATCACGGCAGATTTGCCGTCGCACTTGATAGCGATAGCGCCTTCGGCAGCAACGTTGCCTGCTTTCTTGGCGGCTTTGATGGCGCCCGATGCACGCATGTCATCGATGGCTTTTTCGATGTCGCCGCCGGCCTTGGTCAAGGCCTTCTTGCAGTCCATCATGCCTTCGCCGGTACGCTCGCGCAGTTCTTTGACCAACGCTGCAGTAATCTCTGCCATTTCAAAATTCCTCTTGGATAGGTTATCAACCATTCCACCCGATCGAACGGGCGTTCAATTCTTCCCGAACCACCCTTGTTAGCAACTGCACGTTACAGACGCTGTAGCGGCGCGCCAGACAAATGGTTTTCGAGGTGGCAAAAAGGGGGCCTAGCCCCCTTTTTACTTACTGAGCCAACGCCAGGCCCTGTCCAAAACTGCCTGCGCGACGATCATGCTGCGTTAAAAGCAGGCTCGGAATGCTCATTTAGTGGACTAAAGTCGCGCGCGACCTCGGTCGTTCCTCGCCTGTTTTGCCTTGCCTGATCGCCGCTCGGCGAATTTTCTTAAAGACCTGGGGCGTCAATTACTCAGCTGCAGCGACCGGTGCTTCTTCGGTGAACTCAACGGTGCCGCCGGCAACGTTGTTGCGACCGCGGATCACGGCGTCAGCCATCGAACCCATGTACAGCTGGATAGCGCGAATGGCGTCATCGTTGCCTGGGATGATGTAGTCAACGCCTTCCGGGCTGCTGTTGGTATCGACAACGCCGATGACCGGGATGCCCAGCTTGTTGGCTTCGGTGATCGCGATGCGCTCGTGGTCAACGTCGATCACGAACAGAGCGTCTGGCAGACCGCCCATGTCCTTGATACCACCCAGGCTACGATCCAGCTTTTCCAGGTCGCGAGTGCGCATCAGCGCCTCTTTCTTGGTCAGCTTGGCGAAAGTGCCGTCTTCGGCTTGCACTTCAAGGTCACGCAGACGCTTGATGGAAGCACGGATGGTCTTGAAGTTGGTCAGCATGCCGCCCAACCAGCGGTGGTCGACGTACGGCGAACCGCAACGTGCTGCTTCTTCGGCAACGATCTTGCCAGCGGAACGCTTGGTGCCGACGAACAGAATCTTGTTTTTGCCCTGGGCCAGACGCTCTACGAAAGTCAGAGCTTCGTTGAACATTGGCAGGGTTTTTTCAAGGTTGATGATGTGGATCTTGTTACGCGCGCCGAAAATGTACTTACCCATTTTCGGGTTCCAGTAACGGGTCTGGTGACCGAAGTGCACACCGGCCTTCAGCATATCGCGCATGTTGACTTGGGACATGATAGTTCCTTAATAAGTCGGGTTTGGCCTCCACGTATCCCAATGACCAACCAAGCAGCATCAAGCTGAAGGCACCCAGGTCATCGTGTCGACACGTGTGTGGATTTAAGCCTTTCGGGGTATCCCCGGAAAGCGGCGCATTTTATACCACAAGGAGGACAAAAACGGAACCCGGATTCGCATTTCCCGCCACGGGCTTTTGCGCGACCCTTGGTTTCGCGCCAGAATGCCCCATCCTTTATAGAGAGAAGCGATGCCCGGACGTCATGATTTACCCCGTCCGTCTGTTAGAATCGCATTTTTCAAGGTTTCGAAACGCACCACTCCGTGACCGGATGTTGCCGTCTTCGACCTTTTTCCGTGTTTATCAGCGCCACCGAGCGCATAGAGAGCCTGTATGACCGTCACCCTCAAAACTCCCGAGGACATCGCAAAAATGCGCGTCGCCGGCAAGCTGGCCGCCGATGTACTGGAAATGATCGGTGAATACGTCAAGCCCGGCGTCACCACCGAGGAGCTGGACCGCATCTGCCACGACTATATCGTCAACGTGCAGCAGGCCATTCCCGCGCCCCTCAACTACAAGGGCTTTCCGAAGTCGATCTGCACCTCGGTCAACCACGTGGTCTGCCATGGCATCCCCGGCGACAAGCCGCTCAAGGATGGCGACACCGTGAACATCGACGTGACCGTGATCAAGGACGGCTACCACGGCGATACCAGCAAGATGTTCCATGTCGGCAACGTGCCGGTCTGGGCCGAGCGCCTGTCCCAGGTCACCCAGGAATGCATGTACAAGGCGATCGAGATCGTCAAGCCCGGCTGCCGCCTGGGCGATATCGGCGAAATCATCCAGAAGCACGCCGAGAAGAACGGTTTCTCCGTGGTGCGCGAGTTCTGCGGCCACGGCATCGGCAAGGTGTTCCACGAAGAGCCGCAGATCCTGCACTACGGCCGTGCCGGTACCGGCATGGAACTGAAGGCCGGCATGACCTTCACCATCGAGCCGATGATCAACCAGGGCAAGGCCGACACCAAGGTGCTGGGCGACGGCTGGACCGCCATCACCAAGGACCGCAAGCTCTCGGCCCAGTGGGAGCACACCCTGCTGGTCACCGAAACCGGCTACGAGATCTTCACCCTGCGCAGCGATGACACCATCCCACGCGTCTCAGCCTGATTCCCGAAGGAAAACCAATCGATGCCGCAGGTGGATCCCGAACTCTTCGACCGCGGCCAGTTCCAGGCGGAACTGGCCCTGAAGGCCAGCCCCATAGCGGCATTCAAGAAAGCCATCCGTCAGGCCCACGAAGTCCTCGACGCGCGCTTTCGCAGTGGCCGCGACATCCGTCGGTTGATCGAAGACCGCGCCTGGTTCGTCGACAACATCCTGCAAAAAGCCTGGGACCAGTTCGACTGGAGCGAAGACGCCGATATCGCCCTGGTGGCGGTCGGCGGCTACGGTCGCGGTGAACTGCACCCCTACTCGGACATCGACCTGCTGATCCTGCTGGACAGCGCCGACCACGAGATCTTTCGCGATTCCATCGAGCGTTTCCTGACCCTGCTCTGGGATATCGGCCTGGAAGTCGGCCAGAGCGTTCGCTCGATCGACGAATGTGCCGAAGAGGCCCGCGCCGACCTGACCGTCATCACCAACCTGATGGAAAGCCGTACCATCGCCGGGCCCGAGCGCCTGCGCCTGCGCATGCTCGACGTCACCAGCACCGCCCACATGTGGCCGAGCAAGGACTTCTTCCTGGCCAAGCGCGCCGAGCAGAAGGCCCGTCACCACAAGTACAACGACACCGAATACAACCTGGAACCCAACGTCAAGGGCTCGCCCGGCGGCCTGCGGGATATCCAGACGATTCTCTGGGTCGCCCGCCGCCAGTACGGCACCCTGAACCTGCGCGCCCTGGCCGGTGAAGGCTTCCTGGTGGAAAGCGAAAACGCCCTGCTGGCCTCGTCCCAGGAGTTTCTCTGGAAGGTCCGCTACGCCCTGCACATGCTCGCCGGGCGCGCCGAGGACCGCCTGCTGTTCGACCACCAGCGCACCATCGCCGGGCTGCTGGGGTTCCAGGGCGACGACGCCAAGCAGGCCATCGAAAACTTCATGCAGCAGTACTACCGGGTGGTCATGAGCATTGCCCAGCTCAGCGACCTGATCATCCAGCACTTCGAAGAGGTCATCCTCGCCCCGGAAGACGAAGCGCCGCCGCAACCGCTGAACTCGCGCTTCCAACTGCACGACGGTTACATCGAGGCGACCCACCCGAACGTCTTCAAGCGGACGCCGTTCGCCATGCTGGAAATCTTCGTGCTGATGGCCCAGCAGCCGGAAATCAAGGGCGTGCGCGCCGACACCATCCGCCTGCTGCGCGAACACCGGCACCTGATCGACGACGACTTCCGCAACGATATCCGCAACACCAGCCTGTTCATCGAGCTGTTCAAGTGCAAGATCGGTATCCACCGCAACCTGCGCCGGATGAACCGCTACGGCATCCTCGGCCGCTACCTGCCGGAGTTCGGCGATATCGTCGGGCAGATGCAACACGACCTGTTCCACATCTATACGGTCGATGCGCACACCCTGAACCTGATCAAGCACCTGCGAAAACTGCAGTACACCCAGGTCTCCGAGAAATTCCCGCTGGCCGCCAAGCTGATGGCCAAGCTGCCCAAGCCCGAGCTGATCTACATGGCCGGGCTCTATCACGACATCGGCAAGGGCCGCCATGGCGACCACTCGGAACTCGGCGCGGTCGACGCCGAGGCCTTCTGCAAGCGCCATCAACTGCCGGCCTGGGACAGCCGCCTGATCGTCTGGCTGGTGCAGAACCATCTGGTGATGTCCACCACGGCCCAGCGCAAGGATCTCTCCGACCCGCAGGTGATCCACGACTTCGCGCAGATCGTCGGCGACCACGTGTACCTGGACTATCTCTATGTCCTGACCGTGGCCGATATCAACGCGACCAACCCGAGCCTCTGGAACTCCTGGCGTGCCAGCCTGCTGCGCCAGCTCTACACCGAGACCAAGCGCGCGTTGCGTCGTGGCCTGGAAAACCCGGTGGACCGCGAAGAACAGATTCGCCAGACCCAGAGCGCCGCCCTGGATATCCTGGTGCGCGCCGGCACCGACCCGGACGATGTCGAGCAGCTCTGGTCGCAACTGGGCGATGACTATTTCCTGCGCCACACCGCTGGCGACGTGGCCTGGCACAGCGACGCGATCCTCCAGCAACCGGCCGATGGCGGCCCGCTGGTACTGATCAAGGAAACCACCCAGCGCGAATTCGAAGGCGGCACGCAGATCTTCATCTATGCCCCGGACCAGCATGATTTCTTTGCGGTGACCGTGGCCGCGATGGACCAGCTCAACCTGAACATCCACGATGCCCGGGTCATCACGTCCAGCAGCCAGTTCACCCTCGACACCTACATCGTGCTGGACAACGACGGTGGTGCCATCGGCGACAATCCGAAGCGGGTCAAGCAGATCCGCGACGGCCTGACCGACGCCCTGCGCAACCCCGACGACTACCCGACGATCATCCAGCGCCGGGTACCGCGCCAGCTCAAGCACTTCGCCTTTGCCCCGCAGGTGACCATCCATAACGATGCCCAGCGCCCGGTGACCGTGCTCGAACTCAGCGCCCCGGACCGCCCCGGCCTGCTGGCGCGGATCGGCAAGATCTTCCTGGAATTCGACCTGTCGCTGCAGAACGCCAAGATCGCCACCCTTGGTGAACGGGTGGAGGACGTGTTCTTCATCACCGATGCGCACAACCAGCCCCTGTCCGACCCGCAACTGTGCAGCCGTCTGCAGGACGCCATCGTCGAACAACTGAGCGTCAACTCCGAACCGAGTATCGAGCGCCTGAGTATTTGAATGAATGCTTCCCGTGGGAGCGGGCTTGCCCGCGAAGAACGCTGACGCGCCAGACCTGAAAAAACGCGGTGCTCCCTTCGCGGGCAAGCCCGCTCCCGCAACAACCGAATTGAACGAGATGTCCATGAACAACGCGTTGAACCAGTTGCAGCCCTACCCGTTCGAGAAACTCCGCGCCCTGCTGGGCAGCGTCAAGCCCGATGCGGACAAGCGCCCGATCGCGCTGTCCATCGGCGAGCCGAAACACCGTTCGCCGAGCTTTGTCGCCGAAGCCCTGGCGGCCAACCTGGAACAAATGGCGGTGTACCCGACCACCCTGGGCATTCCCGCCCTGCGCGAGGCGATCGCGGCCTGGTGCGAGCGGCGCTTCAACGTGCCCGGTGGCTGGCTCGACCCGGCGCGCAACGTCCTGCCGGTCAATGGCACCCGCGAAGCCCTGTTCGCCTTTACCCAGACCGTCGTCAACCGTGGCGCCGACGCCCTGGTGGTCAGCCCGAACCCGTTCTACCAGATCTACGAAGGCGCGGCCTTCCTCGCCGGTGCCCAGCCGCACTACCTGCCGTGCCTCGACGAAAATGGCTTCAACCCGGATTTCGACGCCGTACCGGCCGAAATCTGGCAACGCTGCCAGATTCTGTTCCTCTGCTCGCCGGGCAACCCGACCGGCGCGCTGATCCCCGTGGACACCCTGAAAAAGCTGATCGCCCTGGCCGACGAACACGACTTCGTGATTGCCGCCGACGAGTGCTACAGCGAGCTGTACTTCGATGAACAGACCCCGCCGCCCGGCCTGCTCAGCGCCTGCGTCGAACTGGGCCGCAAGGACTTCAAGCGCTGCGTGGTGTTCCACAGCCTGTCCAAGCGCTCGAACCTGCCAGGCCTGCGTTCGGGCTTCGTGGCCGGCGATGCGGAGATCCTCAAGGGCTTCCTGCTGTACCGCACCTACCACGGTTGCGCGATGCCGGTGCAGACCCAACTGGCCAGCGTGGCCGCCTGGAACGATGAAGTGCATGTGCGCGCCAACCGTGCGCTGTACCGGGAGAAATTCGACGCGGTGCTGGAAATCCTCGCACCGGTGCTGGACGTCCAGCGTCCGGACGGCGGCTTCTACCTGTGGCCGAATGTGCAGGGTGACGACGCCGAGTTCTGCCGCGACCTGTTCGCCGAGGAACATGTGACCGTGGTGCCGGGCTCCTACCTGTCCCGCGAGGTCGATGGCGTCAATCCGGGTGCCGGCCGCGTGCGCATGGCACTGGTGGCGCCGCTCGCCGAATGCGTCGAAGCCGCCGAGCGGATCCGGGCGTTTATCCAGCGTCGCAAGTAACCCTGCAGGAGTCGGCTCGCCAGTGATGGCGAGCCGGGGCCGATGGCCCGATACGCTCCTGATCGATCGAGAAGCCGCCTTATGCAAACCGCCTACACCGTCCTCATTCTATTGATGCTGGTGGGCGTTTCGCGTTTGCTGGCACGGGTGATCCCACTCCCCCTGCCACTGGTGCAGATCGCCGCGGGTGCCGTGCTGGCCTGGCCGACGCTGGGCCTGCACGTAGCCCTGGACCCGGAATTGTTTCTCTTCCTGTTCCTGCCACCGCTGCTGTTCTCCGACGGCTGGCGCATGCCCAAGCGCGAGTTCTGGCGCCTGAAGGGACCGATCCTGACCCTGGCCGTGGGGCTGGTGCTGTTCACCGTGGTGGGCGCCGGCTACTTCATCCATTGGCTGTTGCCGGCTATCCCGCTGCCGGTGGCCTTCGCCCTGGCCGCGGTGTTGTCGCCGACGGATGCCGTGGCGGTCTCCGCGATCTCCCAGAACCGCCTGCCCACGCCCTTGATGCATATGCTGCAAGGCGAGGCGTTGATGAATGACGCGTCGGGCCTGGTGACGTTCAAGTTTGCCCTGGCAGCGGCCGTGACCGGGGTGTTCTCCCTGACCAATGCCAGCCTGACGTTCCTGCTGGTAGCCGTGGGCGGCTTGGCGATCGGCGTGGTCCTGAGCTGGCTGGTGGGACGGCTGCGGGCCTGGATGATCGCCCGGGGCTGGGACGATCCGGCGACCCACGTGGTGTTCATGCTGCTGTTGCCGTTTGCCGCCTATGTCCTGGCCGAACGCCTCGGTGTCTCGGGCATCCTCTCAGCAGTCGCGGCGGGGATGATGCAGAGCTGGCTCGACCTGCTGCCGCGCCAGACCAGTACCCGCCTGCTCAATCGCAGTGTCTGGTCGCTGCTGGAGTTCGCCTTCAACGGTCTGATCTTCCTGCTGCTGGGCCTGCAACTGCCGGATATCGTCAAGGCGGTCGCCAGCCATGAAGCCTCGTTGTGGCCAACCCTCCTGTATCGCTGCCTGGATGTGCTGGCGATTTTCCTGGTGTTGCTGGTGCTGCGCTTTGTCTGGGTGCAGAGCATCTGGCGCCTGTCGGTACTGGTACGGCGCTGGCGCGGCAAGAGTGAGCTGACCTCGATGCCCAAGGCGCGATCCTGCTGGCTCCTGACGGTGGGGGGCGTACGCGGGGCAGTGACGCTGGCGGGCGTGATGTCGGTGCCGTTGCTGATGGCGCCGGGGACGGATTTTCCCGAACGGGACCTGCTGATCTTCATCGCTGCCGGGGTGATCCTGCTGTCGTTGGTGGCGGCGTGTGTCGCCTTGCCGATTCTGCTCCGGGATATTGCGAAAAGCCCCGACGATGCGCGGCGCCATGAAGTTCGCGAAGCCTGGCGGCGCACCGCCGAGGCGGCGATCCGCGCGCTGGAAGTCGAGGATGCGGTCGAGGCGGCCGGCTCCCAGGATGCGGCCCAGGCCTCGCTGGCGGCCGAGTTGAAAGCACGGATCATGTCCGAGTACCGGCATCAGTTGGAGGTCTTCAATGATTCCGATGAGGCCCAGGCACTGGCGTTCCAGATGGATCTGCTGGAGCGGCGCCTGCGCCTGAAGGCATTGCGCGCGCAAAGGCTGGAGCTGTACAGCCTGAGGCGTCATCACCAGATTGGTGATGACGCCTTGCGCGAGGTGCTGGGCGAACTGGATTTGAGCGAGGCGAATCTGGGGCAGGTGAAGTAGGGCCAGGAAGCATTGGCTTGGAGGCTCCTGCAAGTCTGTGCAGGCCTGCTTCACCCACCTTGGCAGCGGTTCTTCATTTCCCCGATGCCTTGAGGTTCTTGTCGAGAAAGTGCTCGACCAGTGTCGCAATCTCCCCGGGCTGTTCATCCAGGGCGAAGTGCCCGGCTTCCAGCACATGCACTTCGGCTCCGGGCAGGTCACGACGATAGGCCTCGGCTTCGGCGACATCGAAAGAAGGGTCGTATTTGCCCCATGCCACCAGCGTCGGCGGCTGATGCGCCCTGAGCCAGGCCTGCCACTTCGGATAGCTGGCCACGTTGGTACGGTAGTCGTAGAACAGGTCGCTCTGGATGTCAGCCTGACCGGGCTGGTTGAGGAAGTTGAACTCATCCGTCCACAGATCCGGATTGAAACCCTCGACACGCGGATTGGCGCCGACATGCCGTTGCCGGGTCGTCGCCAGCGAGAAAAAACTGGCCCGCAACCCTGCTTCATTCTTGCTCCGGTCGGCCCAGAACTCGCGACGCTTCTGCCACAACGGCCCCAGGCCGTCCTCATGGGACACCGCGTTCTGAACGATCAGGGCCTGGAGGCGTTCGGGGTGGGCGACGGCCATCCTCATGCCGACAGGACCACCGTAATCCTGCACATACAGGGCGTAGTGATTCAGGCCCAGGGCCTCGGTGAAATGCTGCATCACACTGGCGAGGTGATCGAAGGTGTAGGCAAACGCCTTGGGATCGGGGGCGTCGCTATGGCCGAACCCCGGGTAATCCGGCGCCACCAGATGGTAATGCTGCGCCAACCGCGACAGCAAAGGCTCATACATGCGCGAAGAACTGGGGAAGCCGTGAAGCAGCAACAGCGTCGGCGCATCTGGCCGACCGGCCTCACGATAGAAAATGCTCAGGCCATCGACCTGGATACTGCGGTAGGCCACAGACAGCTGTTGCGTCGGCTGACCCGCCGGTTCGGCGGCCTGGGCCGCCACGCTATCGGCCATGCCCAATGCACAGGCCAATACACAGGCCAGGGGTAATCTGATCATCGGAGTACTCCACTCAGGAAAACAAGAAGGCTTGGCTGTCGGCGCATGACATCGACGAGCATCCTGAGCGTTCAGGCTGACTTTCTCCGATTGGCAGGGCTCATACGCCAGTCGCATCACCTTACTTATGTGGCCTTTCGCGATAAATGCACAGCCAAGCACTTGAATTGATACCTGACGTAATAAATACAGATACCCATTCCTTTAAAACGTATCGAGGGCAGGAACTTGCCGTCGAAGTGCCACATTAGCCACTTAAGCTGCCGCCCGGACGCCGCGCCAGCATCGCCGGCCGCAGGGGAAGATGTAACCGCACACGACTAGGGCGCCTAAGCGGCCCGGTCATGGCATAATCTTCAACCTTTCATCCCTGGCATCTCCAAAGGGGAGGCAATTGCTGTGACCGCTTCGAGCAAAACGTTGCACCTTTTCGGAATCAAGGCCTGTGACACCATGAAGAAAGCCCGCACGTGGCTGGAAGAGCACGCGGTGCCCTATGATTTCCATGATTACAAGACCGCCGGCATCGACCGTGAACACCTGACCCAGTGGTGCGACGAGCACGGCTGGGAAGTGGTGCTGAACCGCGCCGGAACCACCTTTCGCAAACTCGACGACGAACGCAAAGCCGATCTCGACCAGGCGAAAGCGATCGAGCTGATGCTCGCTCAACCCTCGATGATCAAGCGCCCGGTGCTCGATCTCGGCAACCGAACCCTGATTGGCTTCAAGCCAGAAAGCTATGCGGCGGCCCTCAACTGAGCCAGAGCGCTCAAGGCCCCCACTCATTTTGCAAGAGGTAACTGCATGTCCACTACTCTGTTCAGCCTGGGCTTCGGTGTTGGTACCCAGAATCGTCAAGGTGCCTGGCTGGAAGTGTTCTACGCACAGCCACTGATCCAGCCATCCGCCGAACTGGTCGCCGCCATCGCGCCCGTACTGGGCTACACCGGCGGCAACCAGGCCATCGGCTTCACCACAGCCCAGGCCTCGCAACTGGCCGAAGCCCTCAAGGGTGTCGACGCCGCCCAGGCCGCCCTGCTGACCCGCCTGGCCGAAAGCCACAAGCCGTTGGTCGCCACCCTGCTGGCCGAAGACGCACAACTGAGCTCCACCCCCGAGGCCTACCTCAAGCTGCACCTGCTGTCCCACCGCCTGGTCAAGCCACACGGCCTGAGCCTGGCCGGCGTGTTCCCGCTGCTGCCGAACGTGGCCTGGACCAGCCAGGGCGCAATCGACCTGTCGGAGCTGGCCGAGCACCAGCTGGAAGCCCGCCTGCGTGGCGAGTTGCTGGAAGTGTTCTCGGTGGACAAATTCCCGAAAATGACCGACTACGTGGTGCCCAACGGCGTGCGTATCGCTGATGCCTCGCGTATCCGCCTGGGCGCCTATATCGGCGAAGGCACGACCGTGATGCACGAAGGTTTCGTCAACTTCAACGCCGGCACCGAAGGCCCGGGCATGATCGAAGGCCGCGTATCGGCGGGCGTGTTCGTCGGCAAGGGCTCGGACCTGGGCGGTGGTTGCTCGACCATGGGCACCCTGTCCGGTGGCGGCAATATCGTGATCAAGGTCGGCGAAGGCTGCCTGATCGGCGCCAACGCCGGTATCGGCATCCCCTTGGGCGACCGCAATACTGTGGAGTCGGGCCTGTACGTCACCGCTGGCACCAAGGTCGCGCTGCTCGACGAGAACAACCAACTGGTCAAGGTGGTCAAGGCCCGCGACCTGGCCGGCCAGCCGGACCTGCTGTTCCGTCGCAACTCGGAAACCGGCGCGGTGGAATGCAAGACCCACAAGTCGGCCATCGAGCTGAACGAAGCCTTGCACGCGCACAACTGATTGCAGGCCGTGGGAGCCGGCTTGCCGGCTCCCACGGTTCGTGTGCCCCCCGCCCATGCTCACCAGGGCCGAACACCATGTTGATTCCCTCTCCCTGGCGTGCCGATTTCCCGGCCATCGCCGCCCTGCAACGGCAGGACCAGACCTATCTGGACAGCGCCGCCACCACCCAGAAGCCCCAGGCCCTGCTCGATGCCCTGACGCACTACTACGCCAATGGCGCAGCCAACGTGCACCGGGCCCAGCACCTGCCCGGCGCCCATGCGACCCAGGCCTTCGAAGACAGCCGGATCAAGGTCGGCCAATGGCTGAACATCGGCGACAGCGGGCAAGTGATCTTCACCCACGGCGCCACTTCGGCGCTGAACCTCCTCGCCTATGGCCTGGAACACCTTTTTCAAGCGGGCGACGAGCTGGTTGTCAGCGCCCTGGAACACCACGCCAACCTGCTGCCCTGGCAGCAACTGGCACAACGCCGCGGCCTCAAGCTGATCATCCTGCCGATCAACGAGGCCGGCCTGATCGATATCGACAAGGCGCTCGGCCTGATCGGAGAACGCACCCGGCTGCTGGCCGTCAGCCAGCTGTCCAATGTGCTTGGTGCCTGGCAACCATTGCCGCCGTTGTTGGCGCGGGCCAAGGCCTGTGGCGCCCTGACGGTGGTCGACGGCGCCCAGGGCGTCGTGCACGGCCGCCATGACATGCAGGTGCTGGGTTGCGACTTCTACGTGTTCTCCAGTCACAAGCTGTACGGTCCTGATGGATTGGGCGTGCTCTACGGCCGCGATGAGGCACTGCATCAGCTGCGCCACTGGCAGTTCGGCGGCGAGATGGTCCAGGATGCCGACTACCAGCACGCCAGCTTCCGCTCCGCGCCGCTGGGTTTCGAGGCCGGGACGCCACCGATTGCCAGTGTGATCGGACTGGGAGCGAGCCTCGACTACCTCGCGGGCCTGGACCAGGCCGCCGTGCTCGCCCACGAAGCGGCGCTGCACGCCCATCTGCTGCAAGGCCTGAACGTGCGCAAGGGCATTCGCCTGCTCGGCGAGCCGCAACTGGCACTGGTCAGCTTTGTCGTCGACGGCGTGCATAACGCCGACCTTGCCCATCTGCTGACCGAACAGGGCATTGCCGTCCGGGCCGGCCATCACTGTGCGATGCCCTTGATGAAACAGCTCGGCCTGGCCGGGGCGATCCGCGTATCCCTGGCGCTGTACAACGACTCCGACGATCTCGAGCGCTTTTTCGAAGCGCTGGACCAGGCCCTGGACCTGTTGCGATGAGTTTGCCGAACGAAGCACAGGGCGCCCTCGAGAGCTTCCAGGGAGCGGCGGGCTGGGAGCAGCGCGCGCGCCTGTTGATGCAATGGGGCGAACGCCTGCCACCGCTGGGCGAAGCCGAGAAGATCGAGGCCAATCGCGTACACGGCTGTGAAAGCCAGGTCTGGTTGACCGGCCTGTTGCAGGACGGCTGCTGGCGGTTTGTCGCCGGCAGCGACGCGCGGATGATCCGCGGCCTGGTGGCATTGCTGCTGGTGCGGGTCAACGGCTTGACCGCCGAAGAGCTGCAAGGCGTCGACCTGCCGGACTGGTTCAACCAGTTGGGGCTTTCCCGGCAACTGTCGCCGTCGCGCAGCAACGGCCTGAACGCCGTGCTGCAGCGGATGCGCGAATTGACCCGCGCCTGAACCACCGATCGTCCCCACGCTCGGTGTCACGACAGCGGACGCAGAGCGTCCAGAGAGGCGTTCCCACGCAAGGCGTGGGAACGATCATCAGGTGGTCTTTACCCGGTCCGACGGCCGCCGCATTCCCGCCACGATCTTGTCCACCGCCTTGGTGGCCGCCACCATGCCGAAGGTCGCGGTGACCATCATCACCGCGCCGAAACCGCCGGCGCAGTCCAGCTTCACGCCGTCGCCGACAAAACTCTTCTGCAGGCAGATACTGCCGTCCGGCTTCGGATAACGCAGCTGCTCGGTGGAAAACACGCAGGGCACGCTGTAATGGCGGGTCACCGTACGGGAGAAGCCGTAGTCGCGGCGCAGGGTCGAGCGCACCTTGGACGCCAGCGGATCGTTGAAGGTGCGGTTCAGGTCGCAGACCTGGATCAGCGTCGGATCGATCTGCCCACCGGCGCCGCCGGTGGTGATGATCTGGATCTTGCGTCGCTTGCACCAGGCAATCAAAGCCGCCTTGGCATTGACGCTGTCGATGCAGTCGATCACGCAGTCGATATCCGGCGTGATGTACTCGGCCATGGTCTCGCGGGTGACGAAATCCGTCACCGCATGCACACGGCAATCCGGGTTGATGCCCTTGAGACGCTCGGCCATGACCTCGACCTTGGCCCGGCCCACGGTGCTGTCCAGGGCGTGCAACTGGCGATTGCTGTTGCTGACGCAGACATCGTCCAGGTCGAACAGGGAAATCTCGCCCACGCCGCAACGGGCAATCGCTTCCGCCGCCCAGGAGCCGACCCCGCCCACGCCGACGATGGCCACATGCGCGGCCTTCAGCCGCTCCAGCCCTTCAATGCCATACAACCGGGCAACGCCGGCAAACCGTGGATCTTCTGCACTCATGACCAATAACCCGAAAAATCGGCGCGCATTATAGGGCCGTTCGAAGGTTACAGGCACCTTCAGGCTACGAATGGCGGCAGCCTGAGTGAAAATGACAACATCTTCACAAGAAACGAGCTACAAAGACTCAAGAAAGAACTTAAACGAACTGCCATTGCCAAAGCTCAGCCGCCCTCCACTTTGCTGTGCGTTCAGCGAACTGCACGTGTAGGATGCGCGCCGCGCTGTTTACCGTTCCAGTACAAGCCCCTAGCCCCTTTGGGAACCCGAAATATCTATGTCATCGCGTAAATTTGGACTCAATCTGGTGGTGGTGCTGGCAATCGCCGCGCTGTTCACCGGTTTCTGGGCGTTGATCAACCGTCCGGTATCGGCCCCCGACTGGCCTGAACACATTTCCGGCTTCTCCTACTCGCCTTTCCAGCAGGGCCAGTTCCCGCAGAAAGACCAGTTCCCGACCGACGATGATATGCGTCGCGACCTGGAGATCATCAGCAAGCTGACCGACAACATCCGTATCTACTCGGTCGACGGCACGCTGCAGGATATTCCCAAGCTGGCCGAGGAATTCGGCCTGCGGGTAACCCTGGGTATCTGGATCAGTCCGGATCAGGAGCGCAACGAACGGGAAATCACCCGCGCCATCGAACTGGCCAATACCTCACGCAGCGTGGTTCGCGTGGTGGTGGGCAACGAGGCGATCTTCCGCAAGGAGATCACCGCCAAGGAACTGGGTGTGCTGCTCGACCGCGTACGCGCCGCCGTCAAGGTGCCGGTCACCACCTCCGAGCAGTGGCACATCTGGGAACACAACCCGGAACTGGCCAAGCATGTCGACCTGATCGCCGCGCACATCCTGCCGTACTGGGAATTCATCCCGATGGAGAAGTCGGGCCAGTACGTGCTGGACCGGGCCCGCGAACTCAAGCGCATGTTCCCGAAAAAGCCCCTGCTGCTGTCGGAAGTCGGCTGGCCGAGCAACGGCCGCATGCGCGGCGGTGCCGATGCCACCCAGGCTGACCAGGCGATCTACCTGCGCACGCTGGTGAACAAACTCAACCGCCAGGGCTTCAACTACTTCGTGATCGAGGCCTTCGACCAGCCGTGGAAGGCCAGCGACGAAGGTTCCGTGGGCGCCTACTGGGGCGTGTACAACGCGGCCCGCCAGCAGAAATTCAACTTCGAGGGCCCGGTCGTCGCCATTCCGCAATGGCGGGTACTGGCCATCGGCTCGGTGGTCCTGGCGATGCTGTCCCTGGCCATGCTGCTGATCGACGGCTCGGCCCTGCGCCAGCGCGGCCGGACCTTCCTGACCTTTATCGCCTTCCTTTGCGGTTCGGTGCTGGTATGGATCGGCTACGACTACAGCCAGCAATACAGCACCTGGTTCAGCCTGACGGTGGGCTTCCTGCTCGCCCTCGGCGCGCTGGGGGTATTCATCGTCCTGCTGACCGAGGCCCACGAACTGGCCGAGGCGGTCTGGACCCACAAGCGCCGGCGTGAATTCCTCCCGGTGGAAGGCGATTCGCACTACCGCCCGAAAGTCTCGATCCATGTGCCGTGCTACAACGAGCCGCCGGAAATGGTCAAGCAGACCCTCGACGCCCTGGCAGCCCTCGACTATCCGGACTATGAAGTCCTGATCATCGACAACAACACCAAGGACCCGGCGGTCTGGGAACCGGTGCAGGCCTACTGCGAAACCCTCGGCCCGCGCTTCCGCTTCTTCCACGTCGCACCGCTGGCCGGCTTCAAGGGTGGCGCACTGAACTACCTGATCCCGCACACCGCCAAGGATGCCGAAGTGATCGCGGTGATCGACTCGGACTACTGCGTCGACCGCAACTGGCTCAAGCACATGGTGCCGCACTTCGCCGATCCGAAGATCGCCATCGTGCAATCGCCACAGGACTACCGCGACCAGAACGAGAGCACCTTCAAAAAGCTCTGCTACTCGGAATACAAGGGCTTCTTCCATATCGGCATGGTCACGCGCAACGACCGTGACGCGATCATCCAGCACGGCACCATGACCATGACCCGGCGCTCGGTGCTGGAAGAGCTGGGCTGGGCCGACTGGTGCATCTGCGAAGATGCCGAGCTGGGCCTGCGGGTATTCGAGAAAGGCCTGTCGGCGGCTTACCACCACCACAGCTACGGCAAGGGGCTGATGCCGGATACCTTCATCGACTTCAAGAAGCAGCGTTTCCGCTGGGCCTACGGAGCGATCCAGATCATCAAGCGGCACACCGCCAGCCTGCTGCGCGGCAAGGACACCGAGCTGACCCGTGGCCAGCGCTATCACTTCCTCGCGGGCTGGTTGCCGTGGGTCGCCGATGGCATGAACATCTTCTTCACCTTCGGTGCCCTGCTCTGGTCCTCGGCGATGATCATCGTGCCGCAGCGGGTCGACCCGCCGCTGCTGATTTTCGCGATCCCGCCGCTGGCGCTGTTCGTGTTCAAGGTCGGCAAGATCCTGTTCCTCTACCGTCGCGCGGTCGGGGTCAACATGAAGGATGCCTTCGCCGCGGCGCTGGCCGGCCTGGCGTTGTCGCACACCATTGCCAAGGCGGTGCTGTACGGCTTCTTCACCAGCAGCATCCCGTTCTTCCGCACGCCGAAGAACGCCGACAACCACGGCTTGTGGGTAGCGATCTCGGAAGCCCGGGAAGAGCTGTTCATCATGCTGCTGTTGTGGGGCGCGGCGCTGGGAATCTTCCTGGTGCAAGGCCTGCCGAGCAACGACATGCGTTTCTGGGTGACCATGCTGCTGGTGCAGTCGCTGCCGTACCTGGCCGCACTGGTCATGGCGTTTGTCTCTTCGCTGCCCAAACCGGTGGAAGCGCCGGAACAGGTACCGGCCGCATAAACGCGATGCAATGCACTAAACGGCGGCCTCTGGTCGCCGTTTTGCTTTAAGATATCCGCCATTTTCCGCGCCTTGGTCGAGCACGATTCCACGGCCAGACCCGATGACTGTAGGAGCATGGCTTGCCAGCGAAGCTTTTGGCGCCCTCAAGGACGCTTTCGCGGGCAAGCCACGCTCCTACAAGTATTACCCGACCTTGCCCCAGCATCCGGAGTTTCCCATGACGGCCCACGCCGACCTTTCGCCGACCCTGCAACTTGCCTGTGATCTGATCCGCCGTCCGTCGGTGACGCCGATCGACGCCGACTGCCAGAAGCTGATGATGCAGCGCCTGGGCGATGCCGGTTTCAAGCTGGAGCCGATGCGGATCGAAGATGTGGATAACTTCTGGGCCACCCATGGCCGTCACGAAGGCCCGGTGCTGTGTTTCGCCGGTCACACCGACGTGGTCCCCACCGGCCCGCTCCAGGCCTGGCAGAACGATCCCTTCGATGCACTGATCGACGAACACGGCATGCTCTGCGGGCGCGGCGCCGCCGACATGAAGGGCAGCCTCGCGGCGATGCTGGTGGCAGCCGAGCGCTTTGTCACCGACTACCCGGACCACAAGGGGTCCGTGGCGTTCCTGATCACCAGCGATGAAGAAGGTCCGGCCCATCACGGCACCAAGGCCGTGGTCGAACGCCTGGCCGCCCGCCAGGAGCGCCTGGACTGGTGCATCGTCGGCGAGCCGTCGAGCACCTCGCTGGTCGGCGACGTGGTGAAGAACGGCCGCCGTGGTTCCCTCGGCGCCAAGCTCACCGTACGCGGCGTGCAAGGCCATGTGGCCTACCCGCACCTGGCCAAGAACCCGATCCACCTGGCCGCCGCGGCCCTGGCCGAACTGGCCGCCGAGCACTGGGACAACGGCAACGCGTTTTTCCCGCCGACCAGCTTCCAGATCTCCAACGTCAACTCGGGCACCGGCGCGACCAACGTCATCCCCGGCGAACTGACCGCACTGTTCAACTTCCGCTTCTCCACCGAGTCGACCGTCGAAGGCCTGCAGCAGCGGGTCGCGGCGATCCTCGACAAGCACGAACTGGACTGGCACGTGGACTGGGCGTTGTCCGGCCTGCCGTTCCTGACCGAACCGGGTGCACTGCTCGACGCGGTATCGGCCAGCATCAAGGCCATCACCGGCCGCGAGACCCAGACCTCCACCAGCGGCGGCACCTCCGACGGACGCTTCATCGCTACCCTCGGTACCCAGGTGGTGGAACTGGGCCCGGTCAACGCGACCATTCACCAGGTCAACGAGCGGGTCCTGGCCAGCGACCTCGATGTGCTGACCGAAATCTACTACCAGACCCTGATCAAGTTGCTCGCCTGATGCTCATCTGCCCTCTCTGCAGCGCCCCGCTGAGCGCGGTCGACAACGGCGTGGCCTGCCCGGTCGGGCACCGTTTCGACCGCGCCCGCCAGGGTTACCTGAACCTGCTGCCGGTGCAGCACAAGAACAGCCGTGACCCGGGCGACAACCAGGCGATGGTCGAGGCCCGGCGTGACTTCCTCAATGCCGGGCACTACGCCCCGGTGGCCAGGCGCCTGGCCGAACTGGCAGCCGAACGGGCGCCGCGGCGCTGGGTCGATATCGGCTGTGGCGAGGGTTACTACACCGCGCAGATCGCCGAGGCGCTGCCCGCCGCCGACGGTTATGCCCTGGACATTTCCCGCGAGGCCGTCAAGCGTGCCTGCCGACGCAATCCACGGCTGACCTGGTTGATCGCCAGCATGGCGCGGATTCCGCTGGCGGATGCCAGTTGCCAGTTCCTCGCCAGTGTCTTCAGCCCGCTGGACTGGCAGGAAGCCCGGCGCCTGCTCAGCCCCGGTGGCGGCCTGATGAAAGTCGGACCGACCAGCGGTCACCTGATGGAACTGCGCGAGCGGCTCTATGACGAAGTGCGTGAATACACCGACGACAAGCACCTGGCACTGGTGCCGCTGGGCATGACACTGCAACACAGCGAAGTGCTGGAGTTCAAGCTGAGCCTGGCCAGTCCCCTGGACCGTGCCAACCTGCTGGCCATGACCCCGCACGGCTGGCGTGCCAGCGCCGAACGCCGCGCCCTGGTGATCGAACAGGCCGAGCCGTTCGAGGTCAGCGTGTCGATGCGCTACGATTACTTCGTTCTGCAATAACCCCTACAACACACTTCGCCAACCCGGGTTGGCGAGCGACCGAATCCGCGAATGGATTTTTCAGCAGCCGCAGCGAGGACATCCATGCGCCAGCCCGATATCGAGATTTACCTGAAAGACGCTGACGTCGACCACAAAGCCATTGCCGCCTGGCTCGGCGCAGCGCTCGGCCCCTGCACCGAATGGAGCCAGAAGGGCCAGACCTGGAAATGCAAGGCGGGCGGCGTGCCGGTGACCTGGCTGCCCAAGGCCGTGGGCAAGTGGAACAGCCTGTACCTGGAAAGCGACCAGACGCCGTGGGACGACGACATCGCCTGCGCCCGCGCCGCCTTTGCCGCGCTGGACGTCGAAGTGCGCTGCGCGCCGGGGAGCTGGGTCGAGGAAGAAGGCGAGGAAAGCGCCGACCGCTGGATCCGCATCAGCGCCGATGGCGAAGAAGAGATCACCTGGCGTACGGCGTGACACTCACCGGGAACTTGCCCGGGCCAGCATCACAACCGGGGCCTGACGGCACTTGCGGCGAAACACCGAACTTGTGGGAGCTGGCTTGCCAGCGAAGGCGCCCGGGCAGGCGATGCCGAGCTCAAGGGCCTCTTCGTGGCGGTGCGGCGTCCCGACAAGCCCACTCCCACAATGACCTCGCGCCAGGCGCACATCTTGTGCATGCCGCCATCCTTGTGGGAGATCCCGCCCCGTCTTCGACGCCGCGCTGGCCGTCACTGCACGCAGGTATTACAGGCCGACCACATCCTCGGCCTGCAAGCCCTTCTGGCCTTCCACCACCGCGTACTCGACCTGCTGCCCCTCAGCCAGGGAGCGGTGGCCTTCACCACGAATCGCGCGGTAGTGCACGAACACATCCGCCCCGTCTTCGCGCTGGATGAAGCCGTAGCCCTTGGCATCGTTGAACCACTTCACATTGCCTGTCTCGCGAGTTGCCATGAATCCGTACTCCGTCTTTTTATTATCGAATGAACCCCGCTCGTAGGGTTCTCCAAGCCTGATCGCCAGAACTTCACGTGACGCGCATGGGTCATACCGCTCATGGCGAACATCCGAGTATAAGACAGCCCGGAAAACTCTCAATCAATATTACCGGGTCGCCTTTTTGCCGATTTTCGGCAGATGCGGCACACTACCAGCCCCGAGCAAACGCTCGGTCCAATTCACCTGGTTCAGCCACCTGAAGCAGCCACCTTAAGCAGAAGCCGTATGACCCGCTCCCCGTTCCGCCGTCTTGTGTTTGGCACCCTGCGCCGCCTCCTGTACCTGTGGGTGCGCTCGGAGACGATCAACCAGTCGTCCCTGACCCTCAACCTCGACCGCAGCCGCCCGGTGTTCTACGTCCTGCAATCGCCGTCGCTGACCGACCTGGCCGTGGTCGACCGCGAATGCACCAAGGCCGGCCTGCCGCGCCCGGTACTGCCGGTGTCCGTGGGCCCCCTGATGGAGCCGGCGGCCTTTTTCTACCTGACCCCGGAGCCGGACTGGCTGGGCCGCCAGGACAAACGTGGCGCGCCACCGACCTTGACCCGCCTGGTCGACACCCTGAGCCGGGACGCCGTCGAAGATGCCCAGATCATCCCGGTCAGCGTGTTCTGGGGGCAGTCGCCGGACAGCGAGTCGAGCCCGTGGAAACTGCTGTTCGCCGATAGCTGGGCGGTCACCGGTCGCCTGCGCCGGCTGCTGAGCATCCTGATTCTCGGCCGCAAGACCCGCGTGCAGTTCTCCGCGCCGATCCGCCTGCGCGAACTGGTGGAGCACAACAAGGGCCACGAGCGTACCGTGCGCATGGCCCAGCGCATCCTGCGGGTACACTTTCGCAACCTCAAGACCGCGGTCATCGGGCCCGACCTGTCCCACCGGCGCAACCTGGTCAAGGGCCTGGTCAACGAGCCACTGGTGCGCCAGGCGATCCTCGAAGAAGCCGAACGCGAGAACATCTCCGCGGAAAAGGCCAAGGAACAGGCCCTGCGCTACGGCAACGAAATCGCCTCGGACTACACCTACACCGCGATCCGCTTCCTCGAAGTGGTGCTGAGCTGGTTCTGGAACAAGATCTACGACGGCATCAGGGTCAACCATATCGAAGGCGTGCAGGCCGTGGCCCAGGGTCACGAAGTGATCTACGTACCCTGCCACCGCAGCCACATCGACTACCTGCTGCTGTCCTACCTGCTGTTTCGCAACGGCCTGACCCCGCCGCACATCGCCGCCGGGATCAACCTCAACATGCCGGTGATCGGCAGCCTGCTGCGCCGTGGCGGCGCGTTCTTCATGCGCCGCACGTTCAAGGGCAACCCGCTCTACACCTCGGTGTTCAACGAATACCTGCATACCCTGTTCACCAAGGGTTTCCCGGTGGAGTACTTCGTCGAAGGCGGACGCTCGCGGACCGGGCGCATGCTGCAACCGAAGACCGGGATGCTGGCGATCACCCTGCGCAGCTTCCTGCGCTCCTCGCGCATGCCGATCGTCTTCGTCCCGGTCTACATCGGCTACGAGCGAGTGCTGGAAGGTCGTACCTATCTCGGTGAGTTGCGCGGGGCGAGCAAGAAAAAGGAATCGATCTTCGACATCTTCAAGGTCATCGGCGCCCTCAAGCAGCGCTTCGGCCAGGTGGCGGTCAACTTCGGCGAACCGATCAAGCTCGCCGAATTCCTCGACCAGGAACAACCGGACTGGCGCACCCAGGAACTGGGCCCGCAGTTCAAGCCGGCATGGCTGAACGCGACCACCAACCGCCTCGGCGAGCGCGTGGCCCGCCACCTCAACGAAGCCGCCGCGATCAACCCGGTGAACCTGGTCGCCCTGGCCCTGCTGTCCACCAGCCGCCTGGCCCTGGACGACCGCGCCATGGCCCGGGTCCTCGATCTCTACCTGGCCTTGCTGCGCCGCGTGCCCTATTCGCCGCACACCACCCTGCCGCAAGGTGACGGTCGCGCGCTGATCCAGCACGTCAAGGATATGGACCTGCTGTCGGAACAGAGCGATGCCCTGGGCAAGATCCTCTACCTGGACGAGCAGAACGCCGTCCTGATGACCTACTACCGCAACAACGTCCTGCATATCTTCGCCCTGCCGGCCCTGCTGGCGAGTTTCTTCCAGAGCTCGTCACGCATGAGCCGCGAGCTGATCCTGCGTTATACCCGGGCGTTGTACCCGTACCTGCAATCGGAACTGTTCATTCGCTGGTCCCTCGACGAACTCGACGCCGTGATCGACCAGTGGCTCGAAGCCTTTGTCGAACAGGGCCTGCTGCGTTTCGAGAACGAGGTCTACCTGCGTCCGGCGCCCAGCTCGCGGCATTTCGTCCTGCTGACGCTGCTGTCGAAAAGCATTGCCCAGACCCTGCAACGCTTCTACATGGCGATCTCGCTGCTGCTCAACAGCGGCCAGAACAGCATCAGCGCCGAAGAACTGGAAGACCTGTGCACGGTCATGGCCCAGCGCCTGTCGATCCTGCACGGGCTCAACGCCCCGGAGTTCTTCGACAAGAGCCTGTTCCGACACTTTATCCAGACCCTGCTCGACCTCGGCGTCCTGCGCCGGGACGAAGCCGGCAAGCTGGGCCATCACGAACTGCTCGGCGAACTGGCGGAAGGCGCGGCCAAGCGGGTGTTGCCCGCGGAGATCCGCCTGTCGATCCGCCAGGTAGCGCTGCACCGCAACGAGGACGCCGCCGATCAGCCGGCCAGCGTCGGAGAATAGGCGACCTCATGACAGACGGTTCGGCAAAGAAGCACGGATGCTTCCTTGCCGGATTTACCCCGCCGATGCTCGTATAGACTGAACCTTGCGTTGCTTTTGACGCGTTCGATAAGGATATCGAAATGACTGCAAAAAATGTCGTGACCGCTGTTTTCCACTTCCCGCCGGACTACTCGATCCCGGCCCAGGCCGAGACCCGGATCATCCTGCGCAACCGTTGCACCGGCACGGTCCTGGGCACCTGGACCGCCGCCCGGCTGCCCACCCAGTCGCCATGGCGCTTCACTTTCGAACTGCCCCAGGATCTCAGGTACAACTGCAAGATCGAGATCGAGTTCGACATGAGCGTGGCCGGCGTCTCGCAGCTGGCCGATCTCAAGTACAGCTTCCGCTGGCGCAAGGACAACCAGGAAGAAAGCTTCCACCTGAGCCCGCCCGGCTACCTCTACCTGAGCGCCGCGCTGGTGCCGCTGATCGGCACGGAGGAAAACACCCTGGCGACCCTGAGGCTGGTGGCCCTGACGGAGCCCGGCCTCCCGCCTTACGTGCTCAGCGAGGAAATCACCCTGCTCAAGGGCTCGATCCCCCGCTACCTGCGGTATGACCCGCTCAAGGTCAAGCCCGGCCAGGCCTACGAGACCCGCGGCACCTTCGGCAGCCGGCGCAAATTCACCCTGAAACCCATCCCCAGGACCGTCGTGCTGCTGAAGGAAAAACCCCAGCCGCTGACGCTGAGCGCCTGATTCGAAGAGACAGGAGCCGTCGGGCGCTGGCGTTTGGCGGCAAATCCGTTAGATTCTCCTGAGTACCGGGTTGCATCTGCACAGCCCTCGCGGATCCGTGTCGATGCCGCCCGGTCATTTCTTCACTTCTCGAATAAGGAAGCTTTCCATGCTCCGTCCTTCCCTACGCCTGGCAGGCCTCTGCGCCGGCCTGCTGATTTCCGCCAACGCCCTGGCCCTGTCCCTGGGCAGCCTTTCCCAGGGCGAAGCCTCGGGCGGCCTCAAGGACGCCCTGGCCCAGGGGGCCGTCGCAGCCGTCACGACGCTCGGCAAACCTGGCGGCTTCAGCAACAACCCGGAAGTGAAGATCGAACTGCCGGGCAAGCTGGGCAAGGTCGCCAGCAAGATGAAACAGTTCGGCATGGGTGAACAGGTCGACCAGCTGGAAACCAGCATGAACAAGGCGGCGGAGGCAGCCATGCCGCAGGCCCAGGCCCTGCTGGTGGACGCGGTGAAAAAGATGACCGTGACCGATGCCAAGGGCATTCTCACCGGCGGCAAGGACTCGGCCACCCAGTACCTGGACAAGACCAGCCGCGAACAGATCCGCGCCAAGTTCCTGCCGATCGTCAAGCAGGCCACCGACCAGGTCGGCCTGGCCAAGCAGTACAACTCGTTCGCCGGGCAGGCCGCGACCCTTGGCGTGCTCGATGCCAAGAGTGCCAACATTGAAAGCTACGTGACGGAAAAGGCCCTGGACGGCCTGTTCAAGATGATCGCCCAGAAGGAAGAAGGCATCCGCGCCAACCCGGCGGAAGCGGCCACCAGCCTGGCGAAAAAGGTGTTCGGCGCGCTCTGATCCCAGCGATCGCTCCCACCCAGTGGGAGCGGGCTTGCCCGCGAAGCTTTGATCTGATCGTTCCCACGCTCCGCGTGGGAATGCAGCCCGTGACGCTCCGCGTCACAACCGGACGCAGAGCATCCAGCAAGGCGTTCCCACGCAGAGCGTGGGAACGATCTTCAACCCCGCGCAGCGGCTTATTCCGCGGTCTTCTTCACCCTGAACCAGCCGGCATACAGCGCCGGCAGGAACAGCAGGGTCAAGGCCGTCGCCACGATCAGGCCGCCCATGATCGCGACCGCCATCGGCCCGTAGAACACGCTGCGCGACAGCGGGATCATCGCCAGCACCGCCGCCAGGGCAGTCAGCACGATCGGCCGGAAGCGCCGTACCGTCGCCTCGATGATCGCCTGCCATTGAGACATGCCGGCACGGATATCCTGCTCGATCTGGTCCACCAGGATCACCGAGTTACGCATGATCATCCCCGACAAGGCGATAGTCCCGAGCATCGCCACGAAACCGAACGGCTGGCGGAACACCAGCAGGAACAGCGTCACGCCAATCAGCCCCAGCGGTGCGGTGAGGAACACCAGCGCCACCCGCGAAAAACTGCGCAATTGCAGCATCAGCAGGGTCAGCACCACCACGATGAACAAGGGTACCCCGGCGTTCACCGAGGCCTGACCACGCTCCGAGTCCTCCACCGTACCGCCCACGTCCAGCAGGTAGCCATCCGGCAATTCGGCACGGATCGGATCCAGGGTCGGCATGATCTGCTTGACCAGGCTCACCGGCTGTTCCTGGCCGTAGATGTCGGCGCGGATGGTCACGTTCGGCAGGCGATTGCGGTGCCAGATGATGCCTTCCTCGAAGCCGTACTCCAGCGTCGCGATCTGCGACAACGCCACACTGGCGCCGTTGTCGGTCGGCACCGCCAGGCTCGGCAGGGCCGACAGCTCGTTGCGCTCGTGCACGGTGCCGCGCAGCAGGATCTCGATCAACTCGTTGTCTTCGCGGTACTGGCTGACGGTCGATCCGGTCAGGGAGCTCTGCAGGAAGCGTGACAGGTTCGCCGTGCTCACGCCCAGGGCGCGGGCACGATCCTGGTCGACATTCAGGTAGACCACCTTGCTCGGCTCTTCCCAGTCCAGGTGCACGTTGACCACATGGGGGTTCTCCCGCACCTTGGCCGCCACCTTGCGGGCCAGGGCGCGCACCACTTCGATATGTTCACCGGTGACCCGGAACTGCACCGGATAACCGACCGGCGGACCGTTCTCCAGACGCGTGACCCGCGAGCGCAGATCCGGGAACTGCTCGTTGAGCGTGGCGATCAACCAGGTCCGCAGGCTTTCACGGTCCTCGATGGTTTTCGCCAGCACGACAAACTGGGCAAAGCTGGCCGCCGGCAATTGCTGGTCCAACGGCAGGTAGAAACGCGGCGAACCGGTGCCGACATAGGCCACGTAGTTGTCGATGCCCGCATGCCCCTTGAGCAGGCCTTCCAGGCGCTTGACCTGATCGGCGGTGTTGCTCAGCGACGCGCCTTCGGCCAGCTTCAGGTCGACCATCAGTTCCAGCCGCCCGGAGGCCGGGAAGAACTGCTGGGGGACGAAGCGGAACAACGCCACCGAACCCACGAACAGCAGGACGGTCAGGACAATCACCGTCTTGCGCCGGCGCACGCACCAGCCCACCAGGCGGCGTACCCGCTGGTAGAACGGTGTGGCGTAGGGGTCCGGTTGTCCCGCGCCATGCTTGGCGGCATGGATCTTCGCCAGGTCCGGCAGCAGTTTTTCCCCCAGGTAGGGCACAAACACCACGGCGGCGATCCATGACGCCAGCAGCGCGATGGTCACCACCTGGAAGATCGAACGGGTGTACTCGCCGGTCCCCGACTGCGCGGTCGCGATCGGCAGGAAGCCGGCGGCGGTGATCAGCGTCCCGGTGAGCATCGGGAACGCCGTGCTGGTCCAGGCGAAACTCGCCGCCTTGAGCCGGTCGAAACCCTGCTCCATCTTGATCGCCATCATTTCCACGGCAATGATCGCGTCGTCCACCAGCAGGCCCAGCGCCAGCACCAGCGCGCCGAGGGAAATCTTGTGCAGGCCGATGCCGAGGTAATACATGGTGGCGAAGGTCATCGCCAGCACCAGCGGAATCGCCAGGGCCACCACCATGCCGGTGCGCACGCCGAGGGAGAAGAAACTCACCAGCAGGACAATCGCCAGGGCCTCCACCAGCACCTGGACGAACTCGCCGACACCGGTCTTGACCGCCGCCGGCTGGTCGGAAACCTTGCTCAACTGCATGCCCGCCGGCAGGCTTTTCTGGATCCGCGCGAACTCGACCTCCAGTGCCTTGCCCAGCACCAGGATATCGCCGCCGTCGTTCATCGCCACGGCCAGGCCGATGGCATCTTCCCCCATGAAGCGCATGCGCGGAGCCGGTGGATCATTGAAGCCGCGATGAATCTCGGCGATGTCGCCGATGCGGAAGGTGCGATCGCCGACCCGGATCGGGAAGTTGCGTATCTCGTCGACGCTCTTGAAATTGCCGCTGACGCGCAGTTGCACACGTTCCGTCGGCGTTTCGAAGAAGCCCGCCGTGGATACCGTGTTCTGCTCCTGCAACGCCTGCTGGACCGCCGCCAGCGGCAAGCCGAGGGTCGCCAGCTTGACGTTCGACAGCTCGATCCAGATCTTCTCGTCCTGCAGTCCCAGCAGGTCGACCTTGCCCACGTCCTTGACCCGTTGCAGCTGGATCTGGATACGGTCGGCGTAGTCCTTGAGCACCGCGTAGTCGAAGCCGTCGCCGGTCAGCGCATAGATGTTGCCGAAGGTGGTGCCGAACTCGTCGTTGAAGAACGGCCCCTGGATATCCGGTGGCAGGGTCTGGCGGATATCGCCGATTTTCTTCCGGACCTGGTACCACAACTCGGGAATCTGCGCCGAGTGCAGCGAGTCCCGGGCCATGAAGGTCACCTGGGATTCGCCCGGACGGGAGAACGACATGATCCGCTCGTACTCACCGGTTTCCATCAGTTTCTTTTCAATGCGCTCGGTGACCTGCCGCGAGACTTCCTGGGCCGTCGCCCCTGGCCAGTTGGTGCGGATCACCATGGCCTTGAAAGTGAACGGCGGATCTTCGCTCTGGCCAAGCTTGGTGTAGGACAGAGCCCCCACCAGCGCCAGCAATATCATCAGGAACAGCACGATCTGGCGGTTACGCAACGCCCATTCGGAAAGGTTGAAACCCATCGGGGACTACTCCTTGGCCGCCAGGTTGACCACGCGGTTGGAGCGATCCACCGGGCGAATCAGTTCGCCCTCATGGAGCACATGCACACCGGCCGCCACCACCCAGTCATTGGCCCCGAGGCCTTCGAGCACCGGCACGCTCTTCTCGCCGAAGGCGCCGACACGCACCGGGGTGCGCTTGAGGGTGTTGTCCGCCTGGACTTTCCAGACGTAGGTCGCGCCATTCTCGGCGGTCAGCGAAGACAACGGCACCGACAGCGGCACGACACTCGCCGCCTGGACGAACACCCGCGCGCTCTGGCCCAGCTCGGCGGGAGTTTTCCCGGCACTGAAGGCGATGCGCGCGGCGAAGGTCCGCGATTTCGGATCGGCTGCCGGCGACAGCTCGCGGATATGTCCGTTGAAGCGCTGGTCCGGCTGGGACCAGAGTTCGACCGAGACCTCCTGGCCGACCTTGAACCGTCCGAAGGCCTGCTCCGGAAAACTGATCAGCACTTCGCGCTCGCCGTCAGCGGCCAGGGTGAAGACCGTCTGTCCGGCCGCCACCACTTGGCCGACCTCGACCTGGCGCTTGGCGACCACCCCGTCCTGGGGTGCGCGCAACACGGCGTAGCCGGCCTGGTTGCTGGAGACGTCGAACTCGGCCTTGATCTGCCTGAGTCGCGCTTCGCCGGCACGGTAGGTGTTTTCCGCATTGTCATACTGCGAACGGCTGACCATCTGCCGGTCCAGCAGGGTCTTGTAGCGATCCCGCTCGGAACGCACCAGGCTCAGGTTGGCCTCGGCTGCCGCGACCTGGGCGCGGGTCGCTTCCAGTTGCAGGCGCACATCCTGGGGATCAAGCTCCGCCAGCGGTTGGTTGGCCTTGACCCGCTCGCCCTCCTCGACCAATCGCCGGGTGACCTTGCCGCCGATACGGAACGCCAGCTCGGGTTCGAAACGTGCACGGACCTCACCGGGATAACTGTCCATGGCCTGGGCCGAGAGTTGCGGTTGAACCACCATTGCGGGACGTACAGTGACTTGGGCGGACTCTTCGTGACCACAGCCCGCCAGGAAAAAGGCTAAACTGACCGGCAACGCAAGGGGCAGGACATAGCGGAACATGGTGTAGGACCTTTCGCTAGGAATGCTCAGAATAATTATACTGGCTAGTATGGTATTAATACCAAACTGACCAGTCCAGTATTAAAGTGGAAAATGTCCGACAATCTTTCTGTGCCCAGCGGCCCCGGCCGCCCCAAGGACCTGGCAAAACGCCAGGCCATTCTTGACGCGGCGAAAGATCTGTTCCTGAGTAATGGATACGCCAGCACCAGCATGGACGCGGTAGCAGCAGCGGCAGGTGTTTCAAAACTGACGGTCTACAGCCATTTCAACGACAAGGAGACACTGTTCTCCGCCGCCGTGGTGGCCAAATGCGAGGAGCAGTTGCCCGAACTGTTCTTCGCCCTGCCCGTGGGCGTGCCGGTGGAATCGGTGCTGCTCAATATCGCCCGGGGCTTTCATATCCTGATCAACAGCGACGAGTCGGTGAACCTGCATCGGCTGATCATGGCGCTGGGCAGCCAGGACCCGAAGCTGTCGCAGATCTTCTTCGAGGCGGGCCCGCAGCGGATGCTCACGGAGATGGAGCGGCTGCTGAGCAAGATCCACCAGAGCGGCGCCCTGGACATCGACAAACCGCACAATGCCGCCGAGCATTTTTTCTGCCTGCTCAAGGGCGCGGCGAATTTCCGTCTGCTCTATGGCTGCGGCGCGCCTCTGAACGCCGAGGATAGCGAGGCGCATGTGCGCGAGGTGGTGGCACTGTTCATGCGCGCCTACAAGCCCTGAGCACAGGGCGACGGGACAACTGTCTTCGCGGCGGTCCGCAGGCCCTCAGGGCTTCAGCGCTTTCTTCGGATAGATATCGTAGCGGCTCGACTTGCCATCCAGGGCATGGCTCGGTTTCGGCCCGGCAATGCACGGCGCCTTGCGCGGACGCTTGACCACCACCCGGTGCGTGGCCAGCGCCAGCGCGGCTTCGAGCAACGCCGGGGCATCCGGGTCATCACCGACCAATGGCCGGAACAGGCGCATTTCCTTCTTCACCAGGGCGGTTTTCTCCCGATGGGGGAACATCGGGTCCAGGTAGATCACCTGCGGCGGCTCGCCCTCCCAGTCGCGCATCACCTCGATCGAGTTGCCCTTGAGCAGGTGCATGCGCGCAACGATCGGCGCCACATCGAAATCATCGAGGCCACGGGCCAGGCCATCTTCCAGCAACGCACCGATCAGCGGCTGACGCTCGATCAGGCTCATCTCGCAGCCCAGGCTGGCGAGCACAAACGCATCCTTGCCCAAGCCGGCCGTGGCATCCAGCACCCGCGGGCGCACACCCTGCTGGACACCGACCGCCTTGGCGATCATCTGCCCGCTGCCACCACCGTACAGCCGACGGTGCGCCGCACCGCCCTCGACGAAATCCACCCGCACCGGGCCCGGCGCATCCGCCCCGAGCTGTTGCAACTGCAAGCCCTGCGCGCCGACCTGCAAGGCGAACTCCGCCCCGGGCTCCTGCAATGGCAGCCCCAGCCGTTCGGCCCACTGCTCTGCCTGGGGCTGAAACCCTTCGGCCAAGGCCTCGACTCTGATCCGTACGGCCGCTTGCTGCTCACTCATGAAAAACACGCTCAAAAATTTAATGATCGGCAAAAACTGCCGATAACAGAATGATCCAGCATTTTGCCAGAGCTGAGCGTCGACCGAGAGCTATGTCAGACATTCAACGCACATCCATAGGTTATCTATCGCCCGTCGGCGATTACGGCCTGCGAAATTCTCAAGCACTGAGCGGCGTCAGCCATCTGTGGCAGGATTTCTTTGCCCGGGCCATGGCCGAGCAGGTGGGTGATGCACCGAAGCAAGCCAGTGTCGAGCTGCCGGTCGATGGCCCGGTCGAACCGACCGCCGGCGCGCAAATGCTCGCGCAGATCGTCGATCAGCGGCAATGCGATGTCACCGACACTCCCGTTCGTCCGCCTGAGCCGCTGTTCCTGCCTATCGCCGAGTTCGAGCTGGACCTGCTGAAAAAGCCCGCCCCGCCCTATCCGGACGACGAACTCATCGCACAACAGCAACAACAGGATTTCGACAGCGGTTGGGTTCGCCCGATCGTACTCACCGCCGGCCAGCCACTGCCCGATCCTGGCGCGGCACCACAGCCGCGCCCGCTGCATCTGCCGATCGCCGAGTTCGAACTCGACCTGCTGGAAAAACCGGCCGTGCCGTTCGACGAACAGACACTGGCCCGGCAGCAGAAAGAAATGGACTACGACCTGCGCTGGGCCCGCCCGCTGGTCGCCCACAACCTGCGCCTGGCGGCCTGAGTCGCCACTCCCCGTTTCAGCGCCGCCCTCAGTCCTTGAACATCTTGTTGATCTTGCCGAACGGTATCGCCCGTTCGGCGAAAGCGAAGGTCCCCTGCCCGCGAATCTCTTCGGCAGCCTGATAAAACGCCCCGTACGCCGCCCGCGCCAACGCCGAGCCGACGCTGATGCGCTTGACCCCCAGCGCACTCAAGTCCGCCACCGACAACGACACGCCGCCGGACATCAGGACATTCACCGGCTTGGGTGCCACCGCCTTGACGATCGCGCGAATCTCTTGCGGCGTGCTCAAGGCCGGCGCATACAACACATCGGCGCCGGCCTCGGCGAAAGCCTGCAGGCGGCGGATGGTGTCATCCAGATCCCGTCGGCCGACCAGGAAGTTTTCCGCCCGCGCCGTCAGCGTGAAGGCAAAAGGCAGGCTACGTGCAGCCGCCACCGCCGCTTCGACCCGTTCGACCGCCAGGGCGAAGGGATAGATCGGCTCCCCGGCATTGCCCGTGGCATCCTCGATGGAACCACCCACCAGGCCGACTTCGGCGGCCATCAGGATGGTCTCGGCACAACCGGCGGGACTGTCGGCAAAACCGTTCTCCAGGTCCGCCGCCACCGGCAGCGCCGTGGCCCGGACAATCGCCTGGGCGTTGTCCAGGTTATCGGCGCGGCTGATCGCGCCCTCGGCATCCGGGCGCCCCAGGGAGAACGCCAGGCCGGCGCTGGTGGTCGCCAGGGCCTCGAAGCCCAGGGCGGCGAGCATTTTCGCCGAGCCGGCATCCCAAGGATTGGGGATCACAAAGGCCCCGGCACGCTCGTGCAGGGCCTTGAAGGCCTGCGCTCGAATACTCTGGTGTTGAGAAGGTTGCGCGTCCATTGGTCGACTCCCGGCAGAAGAAACAGGTCGCCGTCAGAGCAAGCCCAGTTGCTCCACGGCGGGCTCTCTGTATAGCTCAGGCAGTGCCGGCAAGCCAGGCAAACGTACCATCAGGCGCTGGTGAAAACGCCGGGCCAGTTCCGGCGCCAGGCGATTGTCCGAAGTGTGCAGGAAGATATAAGGCGTCCGCCCTTCCTCGATCCAGCCGGCGATTTTCTCGATCCAGGGCGTGAGGAAGCTTTCATTGGCCGCCAGTTCCGGATGGCCGATGAAGCGCACCTGGGGAAATGCGGTGAAGGCCGCCGGACGTGGTGGCACCTTGGGTTTTTTCGACTGGGCGTGCAGTACCGAGGGTTCGGTCGAGGTACAGCTGAACAGCGCCCGGGGATCGAGGCAGATGCGCTCCACCCCGCGGTCCAGCAGCAATCGATTGAGCATCCGCTCGGCATCGCCCTTGGCGAAGAACTCCGGATGCCGGACCTCGATGGCCAGCGGTCGCTCCAGGCTGTCGATAAACCCGGCCAGCTCGCTCAGGCGATGAGGCGCGAAACTCGCCGGTAACTGCAGCCACAGCGGCGACACCCGCTCGCCCAACGGCTTGAGTAGTTGCAGGAAATCCTCGGCCGCCTGCGCCTGCTCGCGCAGGTCGCCACCGTGGCTGATATCCCGGGGAAACTTGGCAGTGAAGCGGAAATGCCCGGGCATGGTCTGCGCCCAGCGCTCCACGGTGCCGGGTGCCGGCCGCGCATAGAAGGTGGTGTTGCCCTCGACGGCGTTGAAGACCTGCGAGTAGAGATCGAGGAAATCCGTCGGGCGAGCGTTTTCCGGGTACAGGAATTCGCGCCAGGCGTTTTCGCTCCAGGAGGGACAACCAAGGTAGTAAGGCAGGATGGAACCGGTCATGACGCCGATTAGATCAGATATGCAGGTCGAGCCCCAGCACTTCCATATCCCATTCGACAAAACCGGCCGTGGTCAGGTAGCTGGCCAGGGCGGTCGCGACACTCTTGCTCATGGAACGCGGGAAGATCATGTCCTGCGGGCGTGCCGGCAGGTTGGCCAGGCGACTGCCGGCGGCCTGGGCACGAGCGGCGACTTCCGACAGGTCGTCATTCTCGTTGTCCAGCAGCTCCTCGTCGCCATCGAGCACCACGCCAGCCTTGCGGGGCTTGCGCTTGATGGGGTAGGACTGTGATGAAACGCCGTCTATACGCATTGTGGCATGCTCGGTGTCGATGATGGCAATTTAGCAGTACGCGCCGTACATAGCTATTGCCCTAGTGATAACCAGACCACAGAACGTGGAAAAGGTTTTCACACAACGACATCAACCGGTGCAAAACATGACGGACGGCACATTTTTGACTGGTCGGCGTAGTTTTCAGGGTGATCGGCTTAACATCCAGTTTAGCCTGAAATTTAGGTAGCGCCGCCGGCTCCTACAGGGGAACGCGCTCGACCTCAACGGGCCTTCGGCGTGGCGACCTTGTCCCGCAGGTAGACCGGCTGCGCCTCATCGGCAACGATGGCTTCGCCACGGGCCCAGGCGAATCGCGCCAGGGTCAGCAGGTCTTCGGCATGGGGCAGCATGCCAGCATCCTGGCCGGTCAAGGCAACGTTGATCCGCTCGCCATAACCCCAGCCGGTGCCCGCACCGAACCACGGGCCGCTGGCAGCGTCCGGCAGGGCCGCGACTTCCGGCGGCAGGACCGCTTCGGCACCGACCAGGCGCATTTCCCCAGCCACCTCGCGGTAGCAGCCCCAATACACCTCATCCATCCGCGCGTCGATGGCCGCGGCGACCTGGCTGGCACCATGCTCGCGAAACGCCCGCTGCGCCAACACCGCCAGGTTGGACACCGGCAATACTGGCCGCTCCAGCGCGAATGCCAGGCCCTGGACCACACCGATGGCGATCCGCACGCCAGTGAAGGCTCCCGGTCCGCGGCCAAAGGCAATGGCGTCGACAGCCGACAGGGCGATGCCCGCATCGGCCAGCAACTGCTGGATCATCGGCAGCAGCTTCTGCGCATGCAGGCGCGGGATCACCTCGTAGTGGCTCGTGACCTTGCCGTCATGCAGCAAGGCAACGGAGCAAGCTTCAGTCGCGGTGTCCAGGGCCAGCAAGGTGCTCATCGATGTTTCCGTCAGGTCAGAATGAAAAAAGTGCGACAGTATAAACAACAACAGCCCGCAAGCGGGCTGTTGGAGAGGCCGGCGGCAATCAGCTCAGCGCTTCGAGCACCTTGCCGGTGATCGCTTCGACCGAACCGACGCCAGCGATGTGGCTGTACTTCGGCTTGCCCTGGGCAGCCGACAGCTTCTGGTAGAAATCCACCAGCGGCTTGGTCTGGGAGTGGTAGACCGACAGGCGATGACGAACGGTTTCTTCGGTGTCGTCCTTGCGCTGGATCAGCTCTTCGCCGGTCAGGTCATCCTTGCCTTCAACCTTTGGCGGGTTGTAGACGGTGTGATAGACGCGACCGGAAGCTTCGTGGACACGGCGACCGGCGATACGCTGGACGATTTCTTCATCGTCGACGGCGATCTCGACCACGTTGTCCAGCTCGACACCGGCATCCACCAGGGCTTCGGCCTGGGGAATGGTGCGTGGGAAACCGTCGAACAGGAAACCCTTGGCACAATCGGCCTGGGCGATACGGTCCTTGACCAGCGCGATGATCAGGTCATCGGAAACCAGGCCACCGGCATCCATGATGCCCTTGGCCTTGATGCCCAGCTCGGTGCCGGCCTTGACCGCGGCACGCAGCATGTCGCCGGTGGAGATTTGCGGGATGCCGAATTTTTCGGTGATGAACTTAGCCTGAGTGCCTTTACCGGCACCGGGAGCTCCCAGCAGAATGACGCGCATCGATGTGCTCCTCAATTTTTTATTTAGAAACGCTCGGATTCGCCTCGTGGGGCCAATCTCAACAATAGGGTGATGGCCGCCCAAACGGCCAAAGGCTGATCAAGATACACAGCCGACCGACCCCACACAAGCCGCCGAAAGTCGCAGTAACCGCTGCCATCATGACACCTGAAACCCGGTATCCCGAGTCGCAACCCGGCAACAAAGTGTCGCCACACAAAAACGACCGCCCGTGACCGGGCGGTCGTTCCTGTCCTGCCATCGGCAGGCGATGATTCACAACACCTTAGCCGGTATTGCGCAACCCGGCGGCGATCCCCGCCACAGACACCAGTAAAGCCTGTTCCAGAGGGCTGTCCTGGGCGCTTTCCTGGCGGCGCGAACGGGCCAGCAACTCGGCCTGCAGCAGGTGCAGCGGATCCAGGTAGGTGTTGCGCAGGCGAATGAATTCAAGGGTCTCGGGACTGTGGGCGAGCAGTTGCGACTGGCCGGTCAGACCCAGCACCACCGTGCACGCCTGCGACAATAGGTCGCGTAAGTGCACACCCAACGGCAACAGTTCGGCCTCCACCAGACGTTCGTCATAGGACCGCGCAATATCGCTGTCGGCCTTGGCCAGGACCATTTCCAGCATGTCGATGCGCGTGCGGAAAAACGGCCACTGTTCGCGCATCTGCCCCAGCAGTTCGCCTTCGCCACGCTCCAGCGCCTTGCGCAGGGCCGCCTCCCAGCCGAGCCAGGCCGGCAGCATCAGGCGTGTCTGGGTCCAGCCGAAAATCCACGGGATCGCCCGCAGGCTCTCGATCCCACCGGCCCGACGCTTGGCCGGGCGGCTGCCCAGTGGCAGACGGCCGAGTTCCTGTTCCGGGGTCGACTGGCGGAAATACTCGACGAACTGCGGATTGTCCCGTACTTCGGCGCGGTAGGCATTGACGCCGTCCGCGGCCAGTTCGTCCATCAGGCTGCGCCAGGCCGGTTCCGGCGGTGGCGGCGGCAGCAGGGTGGCTTCGAGCACGGCGGCCAGGTAGAGGTTGAGGTTCTGTTCGGCGATGTCCGGCAGGCCGAACTTGAAGCGGATCATCTCGCCCTGTTCGGTGGTGCGGAAACGCCCTGCCACCGAGCCCGGCGGCTGCGACAGGATCGCCGCATGGGCCGGACCGCCGCCACGCCCGACGGTACCGCCGCGACCATGGAACAACAGCAGTTCGACCTGCTGTTCCCGACAGATCTCCACCAGCCGCTCCTGGGCCCGGTACTGTGCCCAGGCCGCCGCCGTGGTGCCGGCGTCCTTGGCCGAGTCGGAGTAGCCGATCATCACTTCCTGCGGTCCTTGCAGGCGCGAACGATAACCGGGCAGCAGCAACAGCCGTTCCATGACCGGACCGGCATTGTCCAGGTCGGCCAGGGTCTCGAACAACGGCACCACGCGCATCGGCCGCAGGACCCCGGACTCCTTGAGCAACAGTTGCACCGCGAGCACATCGGAAGCCGCGCCCGCCATGGAGATCACATAGGAACCCAGGGAAGCCGCCGGTGCCGCCGCGATCTCCTTGCAGGTCGCCAGCACTTCGGCGGTGTCCGCCGAGGGCTTGAAGTACGCGGGCAGCAGTGGCCGACGATTGGCCAGTTCGCGCATGAGGAAGGTCAGGCGCGCGTCTTCGTCCCAGTCTTCGTAGCGACCCAGGCCCAGGTAGTCGGTGATCTCACTCATGGCGGCGGCATGCCGCGACGAGTCCTGGCGCACATCCAGGCGCACCAGGAACAGGCCGAAGGTCACCGCCCGCCGCAGGCAGTCGAGCAAGGGTCCATCGGCGATGACGCCCATGCCGCATTCGTGCAGGGACTGATAGCACAGCTGCAGCGGCTCCAGCAGCTCGCGGTTGTTCTGCAGGACCTCGTCCGGAGCCGGCTGCGTCACCGCCAGCGAAGCATGGGCCCACTGGCGGGTCGCCCTTAGCCGTTCGCGCAGTTGCTTGAGCACCGCGCGATAGGGTTCGGCGCTGTCGCCGGCCTGGGCGCGCAAGGCCTCGCTGGCCTGCTGCATCGACAGATCGGCGGCCAGCTGGTCGACATCGCGCAGATACAGGTCGGCGGCCATCCAGCGTGCCAGCAACAGGACTTCGCGGGTGACCTTGGCGGTGACATTCGGGTTGCCGTCGCGGTCGCCGCCCATCCAGGACGCGAAGCGAATCGGCGCCGCCTCCAGTGGCAGATGCAGGCCGGTGGCGGCGTGCAGGGCCTGGTCGGCCTTGCGCAGGTAGTTGGGGATCGCCTGCCAGAGGGAATGCTCGATCACCGCGAAACCCCACTTGGCTTCATCCACCGGCGTCGGCCGGGTCCGGCGGATTTCCTCGGTGTGCCAGGCCTCGGCGATCAACCGTTGCAGGCGCTGGCGGATCTGTTCGCGCTCGGCAGCGGTCAGGTCACGGTGGTCCTGCAACGCCAGTTGCGCGGCAATGGCATCGTATTTCTGGATCAACGTGCGCCGGGCCACCTCGGTGGGATGCGCGGTGAGCACCAGTTCGATGTCCAGGCGCCCCAGTTGTCGCGCCAGGGCCTCGGCGCCATGGCCTTCGGCGCGCAGACGGGCGAGCAGCTCCGGCAGCACCCGCGACTCGAACGGTGCCGGTTGCGACTCGTCACGCCGGTGGATCAACTGATACTGCTCGGCGATATTCGCCAGGTTGAGGAACTGGTTGAACGCCCGGGCCACCGGCAGCAATTCGTCGTCACCAAGGTCACCGAGGCTGGCGCTCAACTCGGCACTGGCCGAATCGCTGCGATCGGCCTTGGCGCTCTTGCGAATCCGCTCGATCTTGTCGAGAAACTCATCGCCGTGCTGGTCTCGGATGGTATTGCCCAACAGTTCACCCAGCAGGTGAACGTCCTCACGCAAACGCACATCAATATCGGACATCGGCAGGCTCTCCGGCGGACTCTGAGACGGTTCCAGAGCCCAAGAGTGCACCACAGCGACGAAGCCTTACAAGCCGGGCGATCGATTGCCCGGCGACAAAAAATTCCCCGCTGAACCTGGCCGCCTGCAGCTAGTCTGATAATTAGGCCCTACCCGGGCTTACCGCCGGCCCTGCCTTGACGCCAGTCCGGCCACTCATCAATACCCGCCACCAGCGGGTGCGAATTGAGGTCGCCATGAAAATCCGCGAGCTAGCCCAGCACTGGGAAGAGAATGCCAAGGGTCGCCTGACCGACAGCGGCTACGCCGTTCACCTCGACGTGGAAGCCGCCGCCCGCCTCGCCGCGATTACCGAGATGTACCCCAAGCGCAGCCCCGAAGAGTTGCTGGGGGAATTGATCGGTGCCGCCCTGGAGGAACTCGAAGCGAGCTTCCCCTATGTCCAGGGCCAGCATGTGGTCGCCACCGACGAAGAGGGTGACCCCCTTTATGAGGACGTCGGCGCAACCCCGCGTTTTCTCACGCTATCGCGTCGCTACCTGCACGATATGGCCTCCCGGGCCGATGAGCCAAAGCACTGACACCTCACCGCTGCCTCCCCTGAAAGCCCCGGTATTCCTGACTCCAGCACGAGTCGGGGATACCGCTGCGCGTCGCCAAAGTTCAGTTTTTCTGCATTGACCGATCGATCAGTATTTTTTTCGGGCGATTAGCCATCCCTGCTGAACTATTCAAAAAAGCCTCGGGTCACAGCCAGTAGCCATCACCGGAACAGCTGCTGTAAAACGCCCCGGCCGAGACGGCGGGATCGATGCTGAAGGCCTTCGGGACCGTGATGGGTATTGATGTTTTTCAGGAGTTATCCAATGGAGTTGAAGACCATGAAGACCAGTACTGCCACATCCACGTTTAACCACCTGCGCGGGCTGAAACTGGCCGCGCTGGCCCTCGGCACCAGCTTCATCCTGGCCGGTTGCGCCGGGAACCCGCCGAGCGAGCAGTACGCGGTGACGCAATCTGCCGTCAACAGCGCGGTCAGCGCCGGAGGCACCGAATACGCCGCCGTGGAAATGAAATCGGCCCAGGACAAGCTCAAGCAAGCCGAACTGGCCATGCACGACAAGAAATACGACGACGCCCGACGCCTGGCCGAACAGGCCGAATGGGATGCCCGTGTCGCCGAACGCAAGGCCCAGGCCGCCAAGGCCGAACTTGCGCTGAAGGATTCCCAGAAAGGGGTTCAGGAACTGCGTCAGGAAAGCCAACGCCCCGTGCAACCGGCGCAATAAGCCCGGCACCGCTTCGCGCACCCTGAAGTTTCAACGGATAGAAAAGGACCAGCCATTATGCGTAAACAATTGATGATCCCAGCCCTTCTGGCTCTGAGCGTAGGTCTTGCGGCCTGCTCATCGCAGCCGAACGCCAACCTGGAACAGGCCCGCACCAACTTCTCCGGCCTCCAGGCCAACCCACAGGCAAGCAAGGTCGCGGCCCTGGAAACCAAGGACGCCAGCGACTACCTGGACAAGGCCGACAAGGCCTACCAGAACCGTGAAAACGAACAGACCGTCGACCAGTTGGCCTACCTGACCAACCAGCGGGTGGAAGTGGCCAAGCAGACCATCGCCCTGCGCACCGCCGAGGCCAACCTGAAAAATGCCGCGGCACAACGGGCCCAGGCCCGCCTCGATGCCCGTGACGCGCAGATCAAGCAGTTGCAGGACAGCCTCAACGCCAAGCAGACCGACCGCGGCACGCTGGTGACCTTCGGTGACGTGCTGTTCGCCACCAACAAGGCCGACCTGAAGTCCAACGGCCTGGTCAACATCAACAAGCTGGCGCAGTTCCTCCAGGAAAACCCGGACCGCAAGGTGATCATTGAAGGTTACACCGACAGCACCGGCGCGGCGTCCTATAACCAGAGCCTGTCCGAGCGTCGTGCGACTTCGGTCCAGGTGGCCCTGATCAAGATGGGCGTGGATCCTTCGCGCATCGTCACCCAGGGTTATGGCAAGGAGTATCCGGTGGCGGATAACGGCAGCGTCTCGGGCCGGGCCATGAACCGTCGCGTGGAGGTGACCATCTCCAACGACAACCAGCCGGTGGCACCGCGCTCTTCGGTCAGCAGCGCCTACTGACCGGTTGCACCGCCCATGAAAAAGCCCCGCCNNGGCGGGGCTTTTTCATGGGCGGATGACGATCGAGATCGTTCCGAGGCTCTGCGGGGGAATGCAGCCCGTGATGCTATGCGTCACAAAGCGGACGCGGAGCGTCCAGGGAGGCGTTCCCACGCAGAGCGTGGGAACGATCAACGATCAGTTACTGCGCAAGCTTCGGCGTTTCCTGGCCCATGCAGCGCACCGCCTGTTTCCGGTCGTTGACCAGCACACCGGTCAGGCCCTTCTGCTCGGTGTCGAACAGGACCAGCACGCCATCGATGCACTGCGCGACTTCGTTCGCCGGGGTCAGGGAGACTTTGTAGTCTTCGCCCGGCACGGTCTTAAGCATGGTGAACTGATTGAGCAGCAACGCATCCTCCGGCTTGGCGAAATGCAGGTAGCCGTAGTACCACAGGCACGCCACCGTGCCGATGATGCTGCAGATACCGGTGATGATCAGGGGAATGGCGTTGCGTTCTTCAGTCATTGCGGATTCTCGGGTTCACTATTCGAATTCGGGACAGCGGGATAATTCGGGATCTCGCCCAACCGGCGCAAGCCGTTGAAATGCTGCGGATCCTCCAGATAGCGCAACATCACCTGGCGCCAGGTCGGGTCGGCGAAGGTCTGCACATGACCGCCACGGGTCAGTTGTAGCACCCGCGGCGGCGGCGCGGCCTGATACAGGACAATACCGTTGGTCAAGGGCACCAGCGGATCGTCGATACTCTGGAAGATCAGCTTAGGCACCCCGCCCAGGCGCGGCATGGCGTTGATCGCGCTGTCGCTGTCCGGCACCAGCCAGGACAACGGCACCTGGAAGGGCCAGGTCAGCCAGGAACCCGCCAGGGCGAAGCGTCCGACAGAGCGATAGCTGGCCGGCACGCCATCGAGCACCAGGGCCTTGAGGCGGGACTGGTAGGCCGGGTGTTCGACCAGATAATGCACCGCCATCGCGCCCCCCAGGCTCTGGCCCAGCACCACCAGCGGCCGGCCCTGTACCTCGGGAGCCGTCTGCAGCCACTGGAACGCCGCCTCGATATCCTGGTAGACCGCCGGCAGGCTCGGTTCGCCGGCGGACAGGCCGTAGCCGCGATAGTCGATCAGCAGCACCTGGTAGCCCTGCTCCGGCAACCACCAGCTACCGCCCAGGTGCATGGACAGGTTGCCGCCATTGCCGTGCAGGTGCAGCACCGTGCCCTTGACCGGCACCCCGGACTTGGCCGGCAGCCACCAACCGCGCAGGTGGGTGCCATCGGCGGTCGTCAGGGTGATATCGCGGTATTCGAGATGGGCCTTGTCCGGCGTGAACGGCAGGCCGGGCTCGGGATAGAACAGCAGCGAACTGCAACCGCCGAGGGTCAGTAGCAGGCAAAGGATGCCGAGGATTCTCATCCGTTTGAAACCTCGTGAGCTAGTCAACGCGGATAACTGCAGGAGCCGGCTTGCCGGCGATAGCGGTGTTTCAGCCCCGAAGCGGTCAACTGTAAGATCGCTATCGCTGGCAAGCCAGCTCCCACAAGGATTGATGTTGCCGTTGGATCGATGTTGCCGTTGGATCGATGAAACCTCACAGGATATTGGAGTAATCCGCCTCAATCCGGTCCAGGCTCAGGTGATTCAGGAAGTTGCTGAAGCACATCCAGGCCGACAACGCGTTCATGTCCCGGAACTGCTCCGGCAGGTACTTGGGCGGCACCACCAGGCCCTCGTCGACCAGCTGGCGCAAGGTGCGCATATCTTCCAGGGTGGTCTTGCCACAGAACAACAGCGGCACCTGCTCCAGCTTGCCTTTACGCACGGCCAACTGAATGTAGTTGTAAACCATGATAAAGCCCTTGAGGTAGGACAGGTCCTTGGTAAAGGGCAGCCCCGTCGGCGTCGATCCGCGGAAGACCCGACTGGCGTTGCCGTAGCTTTCGGCCATCTCGAAACCCTGCTCGCGGAAGAACTCGAACACCTGCAGGAAGTCGGCGCCCTGCTCCACCATGTCGATGGCCCGGGTGCGGTTGGTCAGCTTGCGCAGGCGGCTCGGATAGGAGGCGAAGGTGATGATTTCCATCAGGATCGCCAGGCCTTCCTGGGTCACCGTCGACGAGGGCGGGCCCTTGGACAGGAAGGTGCAGATCGGCTGGTTCAGGCCGTTGAGCGTGGTGCCGACATGCACCAGGCCTTCGTGGACCTCCAGCGCGCGGACATCCCGCGAGTTGAACAGCGCATCGGCGCGGATCTTGATGTAGTCGGCACCGGCCGCCGCGTCGGCGACGATCCCATCGGACTCGAACACCCGGATGGTTTCCTCGGCCTCGCCGAACACCTTGTTCAGGCGGCTCTGCAGCAGGCCGACGGCATCCTTGGCGGTCAGGGTCTTGGGTTCGTCCTTGAGGTCGCCACGGCCGTCGATATTGTTCAGGTAGTCGGAGAGCATCAGCCCCAGGTCGGCCAGGGTCGGATCGCCGGCATGGAAGGCATCGGAGGCGGCGCCGTAGAGTTCCTGCGAGATCAGCCCGAAGTCGGCGGTGCCCCGCGCTTCGAGCATCCGCACGACCATGCGGTACTCCTTGCACATGCGCCGCATGATCTGCCCGACCGGGTTGAACTGGCCGAGCTGGCGGGTGATGTCGCGCTCGATGTTCTGGAACTCCAGCTTCACCGCGCCGGAGTCGAACGACAATGGCCGCGAGGTGTAGTAATCGCGATCCACCGCGGGCATTTCCTTGCCCTTGGCCTTGAGAAAGCCCTTGCGGATGTTCTCGTCCCACTTCACCGCGTCGAGCACACGAATCGGTGTCTGTGCCAGCACTATGCGGTCGGACAGGCTGCGTATCGTCTGCTGGTAATCGTCCAAGGAAAACTCCTGATCATTGCTTCGGTGACTGCCTGTGCACTCGCTACAGCCTAGACGGACGCCAGCACCAGATGCATGTAACGGGTGAGGATCCCGAGCATGTCCTGTTCCGCCTCGGGGCCCGCCTCGCCGAGAAGGCCCTGATATTCCATCCGTCCGATAATCGCCGTCAACACTTTGGCATCCTGTTGTGGCTCCCTGGAACCCAGGACCTGGAAAAACTGGCAGGTGCCCTGCAGCAGAATCTGCTGGTGGGAACGCACCAGCACCGCCAGGCGCGGATTGAGCAGGGCCTCCTGGCGAAACGCCTGTTCGGCCATCAGGTGCTCGCGACGGTTGTGCAACTGGCGCTGGATATAGTCGGCGGTCATCCGCGCGATATCGTCGGCCAACTGGGCCCGCGACGCCGCACTGCCATCACCGTAGGCGACCATCTCGCGCAGCAGGCCTTCGTTGTTTTCCCACAGCTTGGCCATGAAAGCCGCGCTGCGCTCGACATACTGGGCGAAGGTGTCGGTCAGCAGGTCATCGATGTCCTTGAAATAGTAGGTGGTGGCCGACAACGGCACACAGGCCTCGGCCGCCACCGCGCGGTGACGCACACCCCGTACGCCATCACGCACGACGATGCGCATCGCTGCGTCGAGAATGTCCTGTCGCCGTTGCTCACTGCCCTGTCGGCTGGCCTTGCGTCCCTGGTACTGGACGCTTTCAGCTACCGCGGTGGCGATGCCAGCTGCGCCCTTTTGAGCCATTGCACGGTTCACGACAGGTATCCCTCACAGATCAAAGACAGGTGAAATCAGAATCAGTACGCCAGTGCCACACAGACAATAAAAAGCCGCCTGGTAAAGGCGGCTTCTTGTTCAGCATAGTCAGGCTTGGGGCCGCATATGCGGGAACAGGATCACGTCACGGATCGACGGGGCGTTGGTGAGCAACATCACCAGGCGGTCGATACCGATGCCTTCACCGGCCGTTGGCGGCATGCCGTATTCCAGCGCACGGACGAAGTCGGCGTCGTAGTGCATGGCTTCGTCGTCGCCCGCATCCTTCTCGGCCACCTGGGCCTGGAAGCGCTCGGCCTGGTCTTCCGCGTCGTTCAACTCGGAATAGGCGTTGGCGATTTCACGACCACCGATAAACAGCTCGAAACGGTCGGTGACGTTCGGGTTCTTGTCGTTGCGACGCGCCAGTGGCGAGACTTCGAACGGGTATTGGGTAATGAAGTGCGGCTGTTCCAGCTTGTGCTCGACCAGTTCTTCGAAAATCATCACCTGCAGCTTGCCCAGGCCTTCGAAGCCGAGCACCTTGGCCCCGGCCTTCTTGGCGATGGCGCGCGCCTTGTCGATGTCCAGCAGGTCGTCGGCGGTCAGTTCCGGGTTGTACTTGAGGATCGAATCGAACACCGACAGGCGGGCGAAAGGCTCGCCGAAGTGGAACACCTTGTCGCCGTACGGCACGTCGGTGCTGCCGAGGACGGCCTGGGCCAGCTCACGGAACAGCTCTTCGGTCAGGTCCATGTTGTCTTCGTAGTCGGCGTACGCCTGGTAGAACTCCAGCATGGTGAATTCAGGGTTGTGCCGGGTCGACACCCCTTCGTTACGGAAGTTGCGGTTGATCTCGAACACGCGCTCGAAGCCACCGACCACCAGGCGCTTGAGGTACAGCTCCGGCGCGATGCGCAGGTACATGCCCATGTCCAGCGCGTTGTGGTGGGTTTCGAACGGCTTGGCCGCGGCACCGCCAGGGATGGTCTGCAGCATCGGCGTTTCCACTTCCATGAAGTCGCGCTTCATCATGAAGTTACGGATATGGGCGATGACTTGCGAACGCACGCGGAAGGTCTGGCGGACTTCTTCGTTGACGATCAGGTCGACGTAGCGCTGGCGATAACGGGTCTCGGTATCGGTCAGGCCATGGTGCTTGTCCGGCAGCGGACGCAGCGACTTGGTCAGCAGGCGCACATCGGTCATTTCGACGTACAGGTCGCCCTTGCCGGAACGGGCCAGGGTGCCTTCGGCGGAAATGATGTCGCCCAGGTCCCAGGTTTTCACCGCGGCCAGGGTTTCTTCCGACAGGGTCTTGCGGTTGACGTAGACCTGGATGCGCCCGGACATGTCCTGGATCACCATGAACGAGCCACGGTTGAGCATGATGCGACCGGCAACCTTGACCGGGATCGCTGCCTCTGCCAGCTCTTCCTTGGTCTTGTCCGCGTACTGCTTCTGCAAGTCTTCGCAGTAGGCGTCGCGGCGGAAGTCGTTCGGGAAGGCGTTGCCCTTGGCACGCTCGGCGGCAAGCTTTTCCTTGCGCAGGGCGATCAGGGCGTTTTCTTCCTGTTGCAGGGCTTGCGGGTCGAGTTGTTGGTCGCTCATGTCTTCAGATTTTCCATCACAGGTTCGTTGCCCCCGGCCTGCGGCCGGGGATCGCCAGCAAGCCGGCTACCACAGTAGTGTCTTACAGCCCTTGCTTGAGGCTGGCCACCAGGTATTCGTCGATGTCGCCGTCCAGCACCTTGTCGCAATCGCTGCGCTCGATGTTGGTCCGCAGATCCTTGATCCGCGAGGCATCGAGTACGTAGGAGCGGATCTGGTGACCCCAGCCGATATCCGACTTGGTCTCTTCCAGGGCCTGGGAAGCGGCGTTGCGCTTCTGTACTTCCTGTTCGTACAAGCGTGCCCGCAACATCTTCATCGCGGTGTCCTTGTTCGCATGCTGGGAACGTTCGTTCTGGCAGCTGACCACGGTGTTGGTCGGGACGTGGGTGATCCGTACCGCCGAGTCGGTGGTGTTGACGTGCTGGCCACCGGCACCGGAGGAACGATAGGTATCGATCCGCAGGTCGGCCGGGTTGATGTCGATTTCGATGTTGTCATCGATTTCCGGCGACACGAAGACCGCCGAGAACGACGTGTGGCGACGGTTGCCGGAGTCGAACGGGCTCTTGCGCACCAGGCGGTGCACGCCGATCTCGGTGCGCAACCAGCCAAAGGCGTATTCGCCCTTGATATGCACGGTCGCGCCCTTGATCCCGGCGACTTCGCCGGCGGACAGTTCCATGATGGTCGCGTCGAAACCGCGCTTGTCGGCCCAGCGCAGGTACATGCGCAGCAGGATGTTGGCCCAGTCCTGGGCTTCGGTGCCACCGGAGCCGGCCTGGATATCCAGGTAGGCGTGGTTCTGGTCCATTTCGCCGCTGAACATGCGACGGAACTCCAGTTTTTCCAGGGCCTCGCGCAGGCGCTCCACTTCGGCGGCGACGTCGTCCACGGCGCCCTGGTCTTCCTCGGCGGCAGCCATTTCCAGCAGGTCGCGGGCATCGGCCAGACCGCTGGACATTTCATCCAGGGTCTCGACGATCTGGGCCAGCGCAGAGCGCTCGCGTCCCAGGTTCTGTGCGTATTCGGGGTTGCTCCAGACAGCCGGATCTTCAAGCTCGCGATTGACTTCGGTCAGGCGCTCATGCTTTTGATCGTAGTCAAAGATACCCCCGAATAGTTTCGGAGCGCTCGGACAGGTCCTTGATACTGTTAAGGATCGGGTTGATTTCCATGGCGGGCAGCACTCGTCGGTGAACTTTTGAAAGCCGACGAGTATAACCGAATTGTAACCATCCAGGCAGCCCGCTTGGCGGGGTGGAGGCCGCCACGGGATCAATTTTTTCTCCGGCCGCTCATTCCCCCTGGCCGATCCCCACCTGATTGCGCCCGTTGTTCTTCGCCGAATACAGCCCCTTGTCCGCCGTCGAGATCAGTTCGCGGCAGTTGCTGCCCTGTTGCGGCGTCATGGTCGACAGACCGATGCTGATGGTCAGCACGGAGCCCTCGCCCGGCATATTGTGCGGAATCTTCAGGCCCGCCACGGTCTGGCGCAGTTTTTCCGCCACCAGCCGCGCCCCGCCCTGGGACGTATTGGGCAGCACCAGCGAGAACTCCTCGCCGCCGTAACGCGCCGGCAGGTCCGACGGTCGGCTGCTGGCCTCGCGAATCGCTTCCGCCACCTTGCGCAAGGCCTCATCGCCTTCCAGGTGACCAAAGCTGTCGTTATAGGACTTGAAGTAATCCACGTCGATCATCAGCAACGACAGTTGCGTCTGCTCGCGCTGCGCCCTTCTCCATTCCAGCTCCAGGTACTCGTCGAAGTGCCGGCGGTTAGACAGCCCGGTCAGGCCGTCCGAGTTCATCAGGCGCTGCAGGACCAGGTTGGTGTCGAGCAACTGCTGCTGGCTGACCCGCAGGGCACGATAGGCCGCATCGCGCTGCAACAGCATCATGTAGGAGCGCGAGTGGTAGCGGATACGTGCCACCAGCTCGATGTTGTCCGGCAGCTTGACCAGGTAGTCGTTGGCCCCGGCGGAAAACGCCGCGCTCTTGATCAGCGGATCTTCCTTGGTGGACAGCACGATGATCGGGATGTCCTTGGTCGCCGGGTGATTACGGTATTCACGCACCAGGGTCAGGCCGTCGAGCCCCGGCATCACCAGGTCCTGGAGAATCACCGTCGGCTTGATCCGGATCGCCTGGGCGATGGCTTGATGAGGATCGGCGCAGAAATGGAAATCGATATTGGTTTCCGAGGCCAGGCCGCGCCGTACCGCTTCGCCGATCATGGCCTGGTCGTCGACCAACAGCACCATCGCGGCGTTCTCGTCCGTGGGTTTGAAACCATCCAGTTGTAAATCATTCATGCGCGGTCACCTGCATTACTGCGTTCAAGCCAGGCGGGCTGGTTGCAAGGTTCATGTGGGGAAGATCTCCAGCAAACGTGGCGAGATCCTGTTCAGTGAGCGAATTTCCACGGCGGCGTCGATGGCGGCAGCTGCCTTGGGCATGCCATACACCGCACTGCTCGCCTGGTCCTGGGCAATCGTCAGATAGCCTCGCTCACGCATCAATTTCAGTCCCTGGGCACCATCGCGGCCCATGCCGGTGAGCAGCACGCCCACCGCGTCGCCCTTCCAGTAGCTGGCGACACTTTCGAAAAACACATCGATGGAGGGACGATAGATTTCATTCACCGGCTCGGCGGTATAGGCCAGGGTGCCGTCCTGCAACAGCCGGATATGGTGATTGGTGCCGGCGAGCAGCACAGTACCACTTTGCGGCGCCTCGCCCTCGCGGGCCAGCCGGACGGGCAGTCCGCAGGCCGTGCTGAGCCATTCGGCCATGCCGGCGGCGAATACCTGGTCCACGTGCTGGACCAGCACGATCGCCGCCGGAAAGTTGACCGGCAACCCTTTGAGCAAGGTTTCCAGGGCCGCCGGACCACCGGCCGAAGAACCGATGGCCACCAGTTTCTGCCGTGAGCCATTGTCCCGGCCGGGAGTCGCAGCGCTGCGCACCCGGCTGCCACGCTGGCCGATCAGCCAGCCGATATTGAGGATCTTGCGCAACAGCGGCGCGGCGGCCTCCTTCGGGTTGGCCCCGCCGATGGCCGGTGTGTCGACCACATCCAGCGCGCCATGGCCCATGGCCTCGAAGACGCGGTGGACGTTCTGCTGGCGGTCGACGGTGACGATGACGATCGCGCACGGTGACTCGGCCATGATCCGGCGCGTGGCCTCGACACCGTCCATGACCGGCATGATCAGGTCCATCAGGATCAGGTCCGGAGTGTCTTCGGCGCAGAGCTTCACCGCCTCGGCGCCATTGCTAGCCACCCAGACCAACTGGTGCGCCGGCTCGAACGCCAGGGCGCGGCGCAGGGCCTCGACCGCCATGGGCATGTCATTGACGATTGCGATCCTCATCCCTGGGCGCCTCCAATCAGCTCTACCACCGCGTCGAGCAACGCGTCGTCATGGAAGCTGGCCTTGGCAAGATAATAGTCGGCCCCGGCGTCCAGTCCACGCCGACGGTCTTCTTCACGATCCTTGTAGGACACCACCATCACCGGCAGCGATTGCAGGCGATTGTCTCGACGCAACAGTGTGACCAATTCAATCCCGTCCATGCGCGGCATATCGATATCGGTAATCAGCAGGTCGAAGTCTTCGGCACGCAGGGCGTTCCAGCCGTCCATGCCATCCACCGCGACCGCCACCTCGTAACCCCGGTTGAGCAGCAGCTTGCGTTGCAGTTCGCGTACGGTCAGGGAATCGTCGACCACCAGGATGCGCTTGCGCGCGGCCTCGCTGGTCTGGCGATTACGCCGGTCGATACGTTCCAGGCGCCCGGTATTGAGCAGTTTTTCCACCGAGCGCAGCATGTCCTCGACATCGACGATCAGCACCGCCGAACCGTCGTCGAGCAAGGCGCCGGCGGAGATGTCCTGGACCTTGCCCAGGCGTGGGTCGAGTGGCAGCACCACCAGGGTACGTTCGCCGATAAAACGCTCGACCGCCACCCCATAGACCGCATCGCGCTCGCGGATCACCACCACCTTGAGGCTCTCGCCCACGTGTTCGCTGGCCGGCCGCTGCAACAACTGGCTGGCCGCCACCAGGCCGACATGCCGGCCTTCGTGCCAGAAGTGCTGGCGACCTTCCAGTTGCACGATTTCCTCCGGTTCGAGGTCGCGCATCCGCTCGATATGCGCCAGCGGGAAGGCGTAGGCTTCGCCGCCGACCTCCACCACCAGGCTGCGCACCACCGACAGGGTCAACGGCACTTCCAGATGGAAACGACTGCCCTGCCCGGTCGTCTGCTCCAGCACCACCGCACCGTGCAGTTGCCGGACCATATGCTGCACGGCATCCAGGCCGACGCCGCGCCCGGAGACTTCGGTCACCTTGTCCCGCAGGCTGAAGCCCGGCAGGAACAGGAAGGTCAGCAGTTCCTCCTCGCTGAGCTGCGCGGCGGTCTCGGCCGGCGACAGCTGGCGTTCGACGATATTGCGGCGCAGGCGTTCCAGGTCCACTCCACCGCCGTCGTCGCTCAGTTGCAGTACCAGGAGACCGGCCTGGTGCGAGGCACGCAAGCGGATCAGGCCTTCGGCGGGCTTGCCGGCCAGCAACCGCTGATCCGGACTTTCGATACCGTGATCGACCGCGTTGCGCAGCAGGTGGGTCAGCGGCGCCTCGAGCTTTTCCAGGACATCGCGGTCGACCTGGGTCTTCTCGCCCTCGATCTCCAGCCGCACCTGTTTACCCAGGCTGCGCCCGAGGTCGCGGACCATGCGTACCTGTCCATTGAGCACATCGGCGAAGGGCCGCATGCGACAGGCCAGGGCGGTGTCATAGAGCACCTGGGCACGCTGGCTGGCCTGCCAGCCGAACTCGTCGAGTTCGACGGTCTGGGCGGTGAGCATCTGTTGCGATTCGGCGAGCAGGCGCCGGGCATCGGCCAGGGCTTCCTCGGCTTCCAGGCTCAGGCCCACGCTCTTCAGGTGGTCGTTGAGCGTGTCCAGGGCCCGCAGGCCGTTGCTCTGCATGCGCCGCAAGCGTTGCAGGGTGGCCAGGTACGGCTTGAGCCGCTGGGTTTCCACCAGGGATTTGCTCGACAGGTCGAGCAGGCTGTTCAAGCGTTCGGCGGTGACCCGCAACACCCGCTCGCCCCCCTCGGTGGTGACGCGCCGGCCTGGCACGACGGCTTCGGGCTCGACCGTGGTCGGCAACGGTTCGGGTTCCGGCATCGACACCACGACCGGCGCAGGCGGCGGCTCGACCGCGGCGGGCGCAACGGTCGGCGCGACGCGGGCACCCGGGGCCGCCGGGTCGAGCAAGGCGTTCATCAACTGGACATAGGCCTCGACATCCAGCGGCCCGACATTGGCGCTGCCCGGCGTGGCGATGCGCATGAGCATGTCGGTGCCCTGCAGCAAGGCATCGATATGTTCCGGCTGCAGGTACAAGCGCCCTTCCTGGGCGCTGACCAGGCAATCCTCCATCACATGGGACACGCTCACCCCGGCGTCGACCCCGACAATCCGCGCCGCGCCCTTGAGCGAGTGGGCGGCGCGCATGCAGGCTTCAAGCTGGTCGGCCTGGGTCGGGTTACGCTCCAGCGCCAGCAGGCCGGCGCTGAGGACCTGGGTCTGGGCCTCGGCCTCCAGGCTGAACAGCTCCATCAATGAGGAGTCACGCATTTGATCGGGGGTCATGTGAGGCTCCGGGTCACGGCCGACAGCAATTGCTCTTCATCCAGCCAGCGCAGGCTGCGCCCCCTGAACGGCAGGACGCCCCGGGTATACCTGGCGCTGGCCTGGGGCCCGGCGGCGGACGCATTGTCGAGCAGGCGCTGGTCGATGGCATGAATCCCGTCGACTTCATCCACCGGCACCACCACCGGCCCGCCCTGGGCACCGATGATCAGCATGCGCGGCATGACCCGGCCGCTGGAAGTGACCGGGACATTCGCTTCCAGCCCCAGCAGCTCCACCAGCGACAGGCAGGCCACCAGCGCCCCGCGCACATTGGCAACGCCGAGCAGGGCCCGCGAACGCTGGTGCGGCAGGGAATGGATCGGCTGCAAGGGTGCCACCTCGACCAGGCAGCGCGTGGCCAGGCCCAGCCATTCTTCCCCGAGGCGGAACATCAGCAGCGAACGGGTGGCGATCTCTTCGCCCGCGGCCACCGTCGCCTGTTGGTGATGTTCCTGCTGCAGGGCATAACGGTCCAGCAGACGCGTGGCGGCGGCGGAATACACCGAGCAGTTGCGGCAATGGATATGGTCCGCCAGCAGCGGACAGGACTTGTCGCCGTGGATACCGATGCGGTTCCAGCAATCGTCGATGACTTCGGCGTCTTCATGGGTCAGGTTCAGGGCTGTCAGACCGCTCATCGTTCACGCTCACTGTCAGGGGCACGCCCACTACGGGCGGCGCGGTCCTGCAATCGCCGGGCACCGGCCACATCGCCCCGGGACGCCAGCAAGGCGGCCAGGTGGGCCAGGGCCTCGGGATGTTGCGGTTCAAGGTACAACGCCTTGCGGTAGAAGCCCTGTGCCTCCAGCACGCTGCCGGCGACATCGCTGAGCAGGCCGAGCCAGTAGAACACCTGGGCCACCGGTTCATGTTGCTTCAGATAGCTTTCGCAAGCCTCACGAGCCTCGTTGCTGCGGCCTTCATTGGCCAGGTCGGCAATTCGCGCGAGCAGGGCCGTGGCGTCGTTCGAGGGTGCAGCCGCGGGGGCTGGCATGGCCGGCGCGGCGACCATGAAGGGTCGAGGACGCACCTTCGCCACGGCAGCGATGCCTGGCGGCGCACGGACTGGTAGCGGCGGCGGTGGCACAAAAGACGGTGCTGGCGCGGGCTCGATCGCCTCCTGCCGCCGGAATGCAAACGACTGCGGGATACCGATGGAGCGCATGCCCATGCGGCCCAGCAGATTGCCCTCGGCCGGACCGATGAACAGCACGCCGTCGGCATGGGTCAGGCGCTTGAGGATCTCGAACACCTGTTTCTGGGTGTCCAGGTCGAAATAGATCAGCAGGTTGCGGCAGAACACGAAGTCATACACTTCGCCGACCAACAGGCCCGGATCCAGCAGGTTGCCGGCGCGCAAGCGCACCTGTTCGCGCACCCGCTCGCTGATCAGGTAGCCGTCGTTCTGCGCGGTGAAGTGCTGCTCGCGAAACCCGATATCCTGCCCACGAAACGAGTTCTTGCCATACACCCCCCGCCGGGCGCGCTCCACCGACAACGGGCTGACATCCATGCCGTCCACCTTGAACTGATGCGGCGCCAGGCCGGCATCGAGCAAGGCCATGGCAATCGAATAGGGTTCTTCGCCGGTGGAGCACGGCAGGCTGAGGATCTTCAGCGCGCGCATGCCGCGACGTTGCGCCAGCAGTTCATGGGCCAAGCGGGCCAGGGTCGAGAAAGATTCCGGGTAACGGAAAAACCAGGTTTCCGGAACGATCACCGCCTCGATCAGCGCCTGCTGCTCATCGGCGGAGCCTTGCAGGCGGCTCCAGTACTCATCGGCGGTGGCCGCCTGCAACTGGCTGCAACGCTGGCGTACGGCCCGTTCGATAATGGCCGGGCCGACCGAGGCGACATCCAGGCCGATACGCTCCTTGAGAAAATCGAAGAAGCGCTGGTCACTGCTCATTGCAGACCCTCGGCAGCTTCGGGAAACAGCAGTTGGCGAACTTCGCCACTGAGCAGCTCATTGACGCGGATGCGTTGTACCAGGCCCTGTTCGTCTTCGCGCACCGGCCCCAGGTAGGGAGCCTGGCGATTGTCCAGGCCATAGGGCTGGAAGTCCGCCGGATTGCAGCGCAGGGTATCGGTCGCCTGTTCGAGCACCAGGCCGAGCAGGTGTCCGTCCACCTCGGGCCGAGGCCGGTAATGCACCAGCACCAGCCGCGTGCTGGTGCGGGCGGCGGCGGGTTGGCCGAAGGTCATGGCACTGACGTCGATCACCGGGACCATCAGCCCGCGGTGGGCAAACACCCCCGCGACCCAGGCCGGCGCATGGGCGATCGCCTTGAGTTGCAGGCGCGGCAACACCTCCGACACCTCGACAGCCTCCAGCGCATAGCGCTCGCCGCCAATGCGAAAGACCAGGAACAGGCTGTTCCTGGACGGCGCGCTGGCGACGCGCTTAGCCACCAACTCGCTCATCAGACTTTGAAACGCGAAACGCCGCTGCGCAGCCCCACCGCGACCTGGCTCAATTCATCGATGGCGAAGCTGGCCTGGCGCAGGGATTCGACGGTCTGGCTGCTGGCATCGCCCAGTTGCACCAGCGCGTGGTTGATCTGCTCGGCGCCGGTGGCCTGGGCCTGCATGCCCTCGTTGACCATCAGCACGCGCGGCGCCAGGGCCTGGACCTGGTGAATGATCTGCGACAACTGCTCGCCGACCTGCTGTACCTCGAACATGCCACGGCGCACTTCTTCGGAGAACTTGTCCATGCCCATGACCCCGGCGGATACCGCCGACTGGATTTCCCGGACCATCTGCTCGATGTCGTAGGTGGCCACGGCGGTCTGATCGGCGAGGCGCCGCACTTCGGTGGCGACCACGGCGAAACCGCGCCCGTACTCCCCGGCCTTCTCGGCCTCGATCGCGGCATTGAGGGACAACAGGTTGGTCTGGTCGGCGACCTTGACGATGGTCACCACCACCTGGTTGATATTGCCCGCCTTCTCGTTGAGGATCGCCAGCTTGGAGTTCACCAGGTCGGCGGCGCCCATCACCGAATGCATGGTTTCTTCCATCCGCGCCAGGCCTTGCTGGCCGGAACCGGCAAGCACCGACGCCTGGTCGGCGGCGGAGGACACTTCGGTCATGGTGCGCACCAGATCGCGGGAAGTCGCGGCGATCTCCCGCGACGTCGCACCGATCTCGGTGGTGGTGGCCGCGGTTTCGGTCGCCGTGGCCTGCTGCTGCTTGGAGGTGGCGGCGATCTCGGTGACCGACGTGGTGACCTGGACCGACGAGCGCTGGGCCTGGGACACCAGGGCGGTGAGTTCGGTCATCATGTCGTTGAAGCCGGTTTCCACCGCGCCGAATTCATCCTTGCGCGCCAGGTTCAAGCGGCTGCTGAGATCGCCGGTGCGCATGATCTCGAGGATATCGACGATGCGCTGCATTGGCGCCATGATCGCGCGCATCAGCAGCAAACCACAGAAACCGGCAGCCAGCACCGCGATCAGCAGGGAAACGCCCATGCTGATCTTCGCCGCCGAGACCGCCTCGGTAATCGAATCGGTGGCGTGATCGGCCACATCCTTGTTCTGGGTGATGATGTCATTGAGCTGTTTGCGCCCGTCCATCCAGGCCGGACTCATCTGCGTGTTGAACTGGCGGATCGCCTCGTCGTTCTGCTTGTGCTGGTAGAGATCGAGCACAGTGGCCAGGGTCTTGTTGTAGACCTCGTGTTCACGCTTGAAGACATCGAACGCCGCCTGGTCTTCGCTGGTATTGATGGTCTTCTGATAGGCGTCGATCTGTGCCAGCAAACGGTTGGCGAAGTTCTTGTACTGCTCCTGGTCAGCCGGACTGATCACGCCGTCGGCACTGAACCCCAGCAACTGCTGGGTCAGCACATAGCTGTCGACCCAGGCACTGCGAATCATGGTGCTGTAGTAGACGCCGGGAATCGCGTCGGTTCGCACGCTCTCTTCACTGGACTCGATCGACAACAACCGGGAATAAGAAGCGACAACCATCAACAACATGATCGCGATGATTACCGCAAAACTCGCCAGTATTCGTTGGCGCAAAGTCCAGTTCTTCACAGTCAGTCCTCAAGAGCCATTCAAATGGAAGGCAGTATAGCCGAGGGTGTGCCATCATTTATGCACGGGTTACGGCTTGGATTACAAACAAAGGGAATATAGCCGACAGTCTACGTCTACCCTGACTAAGGTACTTGCCGATACTACATACAGAAGCTGCCAGTCTTAGTTAGAAGCAAATTGCCACTAGTCATGGCAATCATCATATAACCCTTACGGCCCAGGAACCTAGTTCATGCCCGTTCTGTCCAGCCTGCGCAGCCGTTTTGCGCTACTCATCGCGTTGTTGGTCGGTCTGCTGAGCTGGTTGCTGGGTTCTTTCATCAGTCACGACTCCAGCGTGCGGATGCGTGGCGAGATCGGCCAGGACCTGGCTGAAGTCTCCTACCAGATGTCCGACCGGCTGGACCGGGCCATGGCCAACCGCATTCATCTGCTGAGTGTCATCAGTCGCCTGAATGTCCTGCAGCAGCCCCGCGACCTGACACAAGTCCGCCAGTTACTCGAACACCTGCAACAGGAATTCCCGGACATTGCCTGGCTGGGCATGCTCGATACCCAGGGCCGGGTACGGGCCGCGACCGGCGGCATTCTCCAGGACAGCAACATCAGCGAGCGCCCGGTGTTCAGCCAGGGCCGCGACCACCTGTTCGTCGGCGACGTCCACGACGCCGTGCTGCTCTCCAGGCTGCTGCCCAATCCCAGCGGCGAAACGCTGAAATTCGTCGATATCAGCCTGCCGATCTTCAATGGCGAAAGTGGCGAGGCCCGACAGAACATCGGCGTGCTGGCCGCGCATCTTTCCTGGACCTGGGCCGAAGGCATGCGCCAATCGGCGATGGCGCCCATCAAGGCACGGCGCAATGTCGAGTTTTTTCTCGTGGCGTCCGACCACCGGGTATTGCTCGGGCCGCGCGACAGCATCGGCCAGCCACTGGAACTGCCGCTGCTGAAAGGCCTCGACAGACAGCTGCCGCGTTGGGGCGTGCAACGCTGGCCGGATGGCAACGACTACCTGACCGGCGTGGCCCTGAGTCGCGGCCATGACCACTACGACGGCCTGGGCTGGACCGTGATCACCCGCCAGACACTCGAGGAAGCCTATGCCCCGGCCAAGGAGCTGCAGCGTGACATCCTGGTCTGGGGCGTTGCCCTGGCGGTGATCATCGCCTTTGTCGGCTGGCTGCTGGCGACCTGGTTCACCCGGCCGCTGCAGGCCATCGCCAAGGCCGCGGACCGCCTGAGTGTCGGCGAATCGATGGAGATCCCGGAGATCAGGGGCACCCGGGAAATCGCCCAGTTGAGCCAGTCGATCCGGCATCTGGTGGACAGCCTGAGCAACCAGCAGACCGCCCTGGGGATGATGGAAAGCCTGGCGCACCACGATGCGCTGACAGGGCTGCCCAACCGCGCGGCCCTGGAGAAGTACCTGCCACGGGCGCAGCAACGCAGCCAGTCACAAAACAACTGCCTGGCACTGCTGTATCTGGACCTGGACGGGTTCAAGCCGATCAACGACCAGTTCGGTCATGCCGGCGGCGACGAGTTGTTGAGAGAAGTCGCCGGCCGCCTGCGCGCCTGCCTGCGCGAGGGCGACATGGTCGCGCGCCTCGGCGGCGACGAGTTCCTGATGGTGCTGCAAGTGCCGCGCAGCGATGCGCTGAACCAGGCCCGGGCCATTGCCAACCGCGTGCTCGTCAGCCTCGGTCAGTCGATCATGCTGCACAAGGTTGCGGCGCGGATCGGTTGCAGCATCGGCGGGGCTGTCTGGCCCCTCGACAACCCGGACCTGAGCGATGTGCTCGGGTTGGCCGACCAGGCCCTGTACCGGGCCAAGCATGCGGGCAAGGGACAGGCGCACTTTCACCAGTCGGAAGAGGTGTCGCCGGGCCTCTAGCGCCCGGCTCCCGGACCGCTTCGCGGGCAAGCCCGCTCCCACAAGTTCCGAGCCCTACGCGAGCCCTCGTTTCAACTCGATCACTGTGGGAGTGGGCTTACCCGCCCCAACAAGTTCCGAGCCCTACGCGGGCCCTCGTTTCGACTCGATCACTGTGGGAGCGGGCTTGCCCGCGAAGAGGCCGGCAGCCCTCCCACTCTGTCAGAGCGAAGCCTGGCGCACCTGCCGCTCCAGTTCCAGTTTCAGCCCCGGCTCCAGCCGCAACTGCCGCGACAGCTCATCCAGATACGCCTTTTCCATGAAGTTCTCTTCGTCCACCAGCAGCACGCTGGCGATATACATTTCCGCGGCCATCTCCGGTGTGCTCGCGGCCCGGGCGACATCGGCCGGATCCAGTGGCTTGTTCAACTCGGCGTGCAACCACTGTTGCAACTCCCGGTCGTTGCCCAGCTTGCTGAACTCGCCTTCGATCAACTCCCGCTCACGGGCATCGACATGCCCATCGGCCTTGGCCGCCGCCACCAGCGCCTTGAGAATTGCCTGGCTGTGCTGTTCGACCTGCGCCGGCGGCAGGCGGTCGAGGGTCTGCGGCTCGCCCCGGGGCGCACTCGCCTGCTGCGCCTGCCAGTTGCCATAGGCCTTGTAGGCCAGCACGCCCAGTGCCGCCAGGCCGCCGTAGGTCAGCGCCTTGCCGCCGAACTGGCGGGCCTTCTTGTTACCGAGCAGCAGGCCCATGGCGCCCGCCGCCAACGCCCCGCCACCGGCCCCGGAAAGCAGGCTGCCCAGGCCGCCGGAACCACCGCCGAGCAGACTGCCGAGCGCCCCCTTGTCAGCGGACTTGTCCTGTTTGCCCCCGGCCTGATTCTGCAACAGGTCCTGGCCGGACTTGAGTAACTGGTCGAGCAACCCACGGGTATTCATCGGCAGACTCCGTAAATGGCGAATAGACCCACAGAGTAAAACGACCCGTCATACGGTGGTCGGCGAGAGTGCTTCCAGATGTTGCGCGGCTTTTGCCTGAATCCTGACTCACCGATCAAGCCATCGATTAAAAAGATATACACTGGTGTGCATCCATAAAAACAACTCGCCGAAATAACCGGCAAGGGTATTTCTCCCATGATGACCCTGCGTCAGATCCGACACTTTATCGCCGTGGCCGAGACCGGCTCGATCTCGGCCGCCGCCCAGGCGGTGTTCATTTCCCAGTCGACCCTGACCCTGGCGATCCAGCAGCTTGAGCAGGAAATCGGCGTCAGCCTGTTCAACCGTCACGCCAAGGGCATGACCCTGACCCACCAGGGCCACCAGTTCCTGCGCCAGGCGCACCTGATCCTGGCCACGGTCGACAATGCCAAGCGCAGCCTGCAACAGAGCACCGACCAGGTCGCCGGGCAATTGACCGTCGGCGTGACCAGCCTGGTGGCCGGTTACTACCTGGCCGACCTGCTGACCCGCTTCCAGCGTGCCTACCCCAATGTGGAAATCCGCGTGATGGAAGACGAGCGGCCGTATATCGAGCACTTGCTGGTCAGCGGTGAAATCGACGTCGGCGTGCTGATCCTCTCCAACCTGGAAGACCGCCATGCCCTGCAGACCGAGGTTCTCACCCATTCGCCGCACCGTCTCTGGCTGCCGGCCCAGCATCCCTTGCTGGAACACGACAGCATCAACCTCGCCGATGTCGCCCGCGAACCGCTGATCCAGCTCAACGTCGACGAGATGGACCGCAATGCCCAGCGCATGTGGCGCGGTGCCGGCCTGCAGCCACGGATCAGCCTGCGCACCGCTTCCACCGAAGCGGTGCGCAGTCTGGTGGCCGCCGGCCTGGGCCTGTCGATCCAGCCGGACATGACCTACCGACCCTGGTCCCTGGAGGGCGACATCATCGAAGCCCGCTCCCTCGCCGACCTGAGCCAGACCCTGGACGTCGGCCTGGCCTGGCGCCGCGGCACCGCGCGACCGACCCTGGTGGACCCGTTCCTGACCGTCGCCCGTGAACAACCCCATGGCGGGCGCAAGCCATCTATTTAATCGAACGCTGCTTTCAGTATTTAGTATTTGTCGACCTCTCGTCCGGCCTCTAGTCTCTTGCCATCCATATAGAGAAAGGCCGGACTCCAGCTGCAAGGGAAGCTCCAATGGCCACACAAGAAAAGAGAACTCGCAAAATGGCTGGCGCGCACCCGACCCCGCTGTTCACCTCGCTGCTGATCGACGGTGAACTCGTTGCCGGCCTTGGTTTCGTGGAACCGATCCTCAACCCGGCCACCGGCGAGGTGCTCACGCATATCGCCGAAGCCAGCACCGAACAGGTCGAAAGCGCCATCCTCGCCGCCCACCGGGCCTTTGCCGGCTGGTCGCGCACCACGCCGCAGCAACGCTCGAACATCCTCCTGGCCATCGCCGACGCGGTGGAGAAAAACGCCGACCTGCTGGCTCGCCTGGAATCGCTGAACTGCGGCAAGCCGCTGCACCTGGCCCGCCAGGATGACCTCAGCGCGACCGTCGACGTGTTCCGCTTCTTCGCCGGGGCCGTGCGCTGCCAGACCGGGCAACTGTCCGGCGAGTACCTGCCGGGCTATACCAGCATGGTCCGCCGCGACCCGATTGGCGTGGTCGCCTCCATCGCGCCGTGGAACTACCCGATCATGATGGCCGCATGGAAAATCGCCCCGGCCCTGGCCGCCGGCAACACCCTGGTATTCAAGCCCTCAGAACACACGCCGCTGTCGATCCTGGCCCTCGCCCCGGCGCTGGCCGAGTTGTTGCCGGCGGGCGTGATCAATATCGTCTGCGGTGGCGGCGAAGGGGTCGGCAGCCATCTGGTCAGCCATCCGAAGGTGCGCATGGTGTCGCTGACCGGCGATATCGTCACCGGCCAGAAGATCCTCCAGGCCGCCGCGAAAAGCGTGAAGCGCACCCACCTGGAACTGGGCGGCAAGGCCCCGGTGATCGTCTGCGACGACGCGGATATCCAGGCGGTGGTCGAAGGCGTGCGCAACTACGGTTACTACAACGCCGGCCAGGACTGCACCGCCGCCTGCCGGATCTACGCCCAGGCCGGGATCCACGACAAATTGGTGGCCGAACTCGGCGCTGCCGTCAGCAGCCTGCGCTTTGCCGGTAAACGCGACGCCGACAACGAGATCGGCCCGCTGATCAGTACCCGCCAGCGCGACCGCGTCGCCAGTTTCGTCGAGCGGGCCCTGGGCCAGCCGCACATCGAGCGCGTCACCGGTGCCGCCGTGCACTCCGGCGCCGGCTTCTATTACCAGCCCACCCTGCTCGCCGGCTGCCGGCAGAGCGACGAGATCGTCCAGCGCGAAGTCTTCGGACCGGTGGTCACCGTGACCCGCTTCGACGAACTGAGCCAGGCGGTGGACTGGGCCAACGATTCGGAATACGGCCTGGCCTCGTCGGTCTGGACCCAGAACCTGGATAAAGCGATGCAGGTCGCCTCGCGCCTGCAGTACGGCTGCACCTGGATCAACAGCCATTTCATGCTGGTCAGCGAAATGCCCCACGGCGGCCTGAAACGCTCCGGCTACGGCAAGGACCTGTCCAGCGATTCGCTCCAGGACTACAGCGTGGTGCGCCATATCATGGCGCGCCACGGCCAGCATCTGTAACACGCACTACGCTAACAAGAAGCCACAACCGGCATGTAGTACCCGTTCGACTGCCCCGACCATAATTAAAGTAGAGGGAAACCCCATGTTCGCGCACAAGACCGCACTGCTCAGTGCACTCACCACCGCCTTGCTGGCCAGCGCCAGTCTCCAGGCCGCCGAACCGCTGAAAGCTGTCGGTGCCGGCGAAGGCCAACTCGATATCGTCGCCTGGCCGGGCTATATCGAACGGGGTGAAAGCGACAAGGCCTATGACTGGGTCACCGGTTTCGAAAAGGAAACCGGCTGCAAGGTCAGTGTGAAGACCGCCGCCACCTCCGATGAGATGGTCAGCCTGATGGCCAAGGGCGGCTACGACCTGGTCACCGCTTCGGGCGACGCGTCGCTGCGCCTGATCGTCGGCAAGCGGGTGCAGCCGATCAACCCCGAGTTGATCCCGAACTGGAAGAACCTCGACCCGCGCCTCAAGGATGCGCCGTGGTACGTGGTCAACAAGCAGACCTACGGCACTCCCTACCAGTGGGGCCCGAACGTGCTGATGTACAACACCAGCGTGTTCAAGCAGGCACCGACCAGCTGGGCGGTGATCTTCGACGCGCAGAACCTGCCGGACGGCAAGCCGAACAAGGGCCGCGTACAGGCCTATGACGGCCCGATCTATATCGCCGACGCGGCGCTGTACCTCAAGTCCGCCAAGCCGGAACTGGGGATCCAGAACCCCTATGAACTGACCGAGACCCAGTACAAGGCGGTCCTCGACCTGTTGCGCGCGCAGCAGCCGCTGATCCATCGCTACTGGCACGACGCGACCGTACAGATGAGTGACTTCAAGAACGAAGGCGTCGCCGCCTCCAGCTCCTGGGGCTACATGGTCAACGGCCTGCAGGCCGACAAGCAGCCAGTGGCCTCGACCATTCCGAAGGAAGGCGTCACCGGTTGGGCCGACACCACCATGTTGCATGCCGATGCCAAGCACCCCAACTGCGCCTACAAGTGGATGGACTGGTCGCTGCAACCCAAGGTCCAGGGTGACGTAGCGGCCTGGTTCGGTTCCCTGCCGGCGGTTCCCGCGGCGTGCAAGGGTAGCGAGTTGCTCGGCGCCGAAGGCTGCAAGACCAACGGCTTCGACTCCTTCGACAAGATCGCCTTCTGGAAAACCCCGCAGGCCGAGGGCGGCAAGTTCGTGCCGTACAGCCGCTGGACCCAGGACTACATTGCGATCATGGGCGGTCGCTAAACCCCTGGGAGCTGGCTTGCCAGCGATGAGGCCCATGAGCCTTGCAGCGTCCATCCGGACGCCATCGCCAGCAAGCCGGCTCCTACAAGGGATCTGTGTCGAATACCGGGTTTGAGTACGACACAACCCCTGTAGGAGCTGGCTTGCCAGCGATGAGGCCCGTGAGCCTTGCAGCGTCCATCCGGACGCCATCGCCGGCAAGCCGGCTCCTACAAGGGATCTGTGTCGCACAACGAGCTTGCGTACGACACAACCCCTGTAGGAGCTGGCTTGCCAGCGATGAGGCCCATCAGCCTTGCAGCGTCCATCCGGACGCCATCGCCGGCAAGCCGGCTCCTACAAGGGATCTGTGTCGCACAACGAACTTGCGTACGACACAACCCCTGTAGGAGCTGGCTTGCCAGCGATGAGGCCCATGAGCCTTGCATCGCCCATCCGGACGCCATCGCCAGCAAGCCGGCTCCTACAAGGAGTCCGTGTCGCACAACGAGCTTGCGTACGACACAACCCCTGTAGGAGCTGGCTTGCCAGCGATGAGGCCCGTGAGCCTTGCCGCGTCCGAACAGACAGCGCAATGCCAGCCAGATCGCTGTTCACCGTTTCAGATTTTTCAGAAGTCCAGGCCAGGCCGCTGCAACGGCCCTCGCCTTTTTGGAGCACCGCATCATGACGCTTGCAGTCCAGTTCACCCACGTTTCCCGTCAGTTCGGCGAAGTGAAAGCCGTTGACCGGGTTTCCATCGATATCCAGGACGGCGAGTTCTTTTCCATGCTCGGCCCTTCCGGCTCGGGCAAGACCACCTGCCTGCGCCTGATCGCCGGCTTCGAACAACCCAGCGCCGGTTCGATCCGCATCCACGGCGAAGAAGCCGCCGGGCTGCCGCCCTACCAGCGTGACGTGAACACCGTGTTCCAGGATTACGCGCTGTTCCCCCATATGAACGTGCGCGACAACGTCGCCTACGGCCTGAAAGTCAAGGGCGTCGGCAAGAACGAACGCCTGGCGCGCGCCGAGGAAGCCCTGGGCATGGTCGCCCTCGGCGGCTATGGCGAGCGCAAGCCGGTGCAGTTGTCCGGCGGCCAGCGCCAGCGCGTGGCCCTGGCCCGTGCCCTGGTCAATCGCCCACGGGTGCTGCTGCTCGACGAGCCCCTCGGCGCCCTGGACCTCAAGCTGCGCGAGCAGATGCAGGGCGAACTGAAGAAGTTGCAACGCCAGTTGGGCATCACCTTTATCTTCGTCACCCATGACCAGACCGAAGCGCTGTCGATGTCCGACCGCGTCGCGGTGTTCAACAAGGGCCGCATCGAGCAGGTCGACACCCCACGCAACCTCTACATGAAACCGGCCACCACCTTCGTCGCCGAATTCGTCGGCACCTCCAACGTGATTCGCGGCGAGTTGGCCAGGCAGTTGAGCGGCAGCGACCTGCCCTTCTCGATCCGCCCGGAACATGTGCGTTTCGCCGAAGGCCCGGCACAAGGCCACGAAGTCGAAGTCAGCGGCCTGCTGCACGATATCCAGTACCAGGGCAGCGCCACCCGCTATGAGCTGAAGCTGGAGAACGGCCAGACCCTGAATATCAGCCAGGCCAACACCCAGTGGCTGGACACCAGCGCCCAGCACCAGACCGGCCAGCGCATCACCGCGCGCTGGGCGCGGGAAGCCATGACTGTGCTGGCGAGCGAGGTGTGACATGAGCACTCTGGCCCTGACACCCACGACGGCAAGCCCGTCGCTGATGCGACGGTTCTCCAACCTGCTCTACCGCCGTCCCAACTTCTATCTGGCGTTGCTGCTGGTGCCGCCACTGATCTGGTTCGGCGCGATCTATCTCGGCTCGCTGCTGACCCTGCTCTGGCAAGGCTTCTACACCTTCGACGATTTCACCATGGCGGTCACTCCGGACCTGACCCTGGCGAACTTCGCCGCGCTGTTCAACCCGTCGAACTTCGACATCATCGTGCGCACCCTGAGCATGGCGGTGGTGGTGTCGATCGCCTCCGGGATCGTCGCCTTTCCCATCGCCTACTACATGGCGCGCTACACCACCGGCAAGACCAAGGCGTTCTTCTACATCGCGGTGATGATGCCGATGTGGGCCAGCTACATCGTCAAGGCCTATGCCTGGACCCTGCTGCTGGCCAAGGGCGGCGTCGCCCAGTGGTTCGTCCAGCACCTGGGACTGGAACCGCTGCTGCAATTCGTCCTGGGTATCCCCGGGATCGGCGGCAGCACCCTGTCGACCTCGCACCTGGGCCGCTTCATGGTGTTCGTCTATATCTGGTTGCCGTTCATGATCCTGCCGATCCAGGCGTCCCTGGAGCGCCTGCCGCCGTCCCTGCTGCAAGCCTCCGCCGACCTCGGGGCGAAGCCGCGCCAGACCTTCATGCAGGTGATCCTGCCGCTGTCGATCCCGGGCATTGCCGCCGGCTCCATCTTCACCTTCTCGCTGACCCTGGGCGACTTTATCGTGCCGCAGCTGATCGGTCCGCCCGGCTACTTCGTCGGCAGCATGGTCTACGCCCAGCAGGGGGCCATCGGCAACATGCCGATGGCGGCCGCCTTCACCCTGGTGCCGATCGTGCTGATCGCCGTCTACCTGTCCATCGTCAAACGCCTGGGGGCCTTCGATGCACTCTGACTCTTCATCCCAAGGGCGGGCTTCCCTGGGCCTGCGTATCGCCGCATGGGGCGGGCTGGTGTTCCTGCACTTCCCGATCCTGATCATCTTCATGTACGCCTTCAACACCGAGGACGCGGCCTTCAGCTTCCCGCCCCAGGGCTTCACCCTGAAGTGGTTCAGCGTGGCCTTCGCCCGTCCGGACGTGCTGGAAGCGATCAAGCTGTCGCTGCAGATCGCCGCCATCGCCACCCTGATCGCCATGGTCCTCGGCACCCTGGCCTCGGCCGCGCTGTATCGCCGCGACTTCTTCGGCAAGCAGGGCATTTCGCTGATGCTGATCCTGCCGATTGCCCTGCCGGGGATCATCACCGGGATCGCCTTGCTGGCGACCTTCAAGACGCTGGGGATCGAGCCGGGGATGTTCACCATCATCGTCGGCCACGCGACCTTCTGCGTGGTGATCGTCTACAACAACGTCATCGCCCGGCTGCGGCGCACCTCCCACAGCCTGATCGAAGCCTCGATGGACCTCGGTGCCGATGGCTGGCAGACCTTCCGCTACATCGTCCTGCCGAACCTCGGCTCGGCGCTGCTGGCCGGCGGCATGCTGGCGTTCGCCCTGTCGTTCGACGAGATCATTGTCACCACCTTTACCGCCGGGCATGAACGCACCCTGCCGATCTGGCTGCTCAACCAGCTCAGCCGACCGCGGGACGTACCGGTCACCAACGTGGTCGCCATGCTGGTGATGATGGTCACCATGCTGCCGATCCTCGGCGCCTACTACCTGACCCGCGGCGGTGAAAGCGTGGCCGGCAGTGGCGGTAAATAACCCTTTCAACAAGTGGCCGCCCGAGCCCGCTCCCACAAGGGACAGGCGGCCGCCGGACAACCCGATTGAGTCATGAGGACATAACCATGCAAACCAAACTGCTGATCAACGGTCAACTCGTCGCTGGCGAAGGCCCTGCGCAACCCGTGTTCAATCCGGCCCTGGGCCGTGTGCTGGTGGAAATCAACGAAGCCAGCGAAGCCCAGGTCGATGCCGCCGTGCGCGCCGCCGATGCCGCTTTCGACAGCTGGTCGCAGACCGCGCCGAAAGACCGCTCGCTGTTGCTGCTCAAGCTCGCCGATGCCATCGAGGCCCACGGCGCGGAACTGGCCAGGCTGGAGTCAGACAACTGCGGCAAGCCGCTGAGCGCGGCGCTCAACGATGAAATCCCGGCGATTGCCGATGTGTTCCGTTTCTTCGCCGGCGCCAGCCGCTGCATGAACGGTTCGGCCGGCGGCGAATACCTGCCGGGCCACACCTCGATGATCCGCCGCGACCCGGTGGGCGTGATCGCCTCCATCGCGCCGTGGAACTATCCGCTGATGATGGTCGCCTGGAAAATCGCCCCAGCCCTGGCCGCCGGCAACACCGTGGTGCTCAAGCCGTCGGAGCAGACCCCGCTGACCGCGTTGCGCCTGGCCGAACTGGCGGCGGAGATATTCCCCGCCGGCGTGCTCAACCTGGTGTTCGGGCGCGGCCCGACCGTCGGCAGCCCGCTGGTGACCCATCCGAAAGTGCGCATGGTGTCGCTGACCGGCTCCATTGCCACCGGCTCGAACATCATTTCCAGCACCGCCGACAGCGTCAAGCGCATGCACATGGAACTGGGCGGCAAGGCCCCGGTGATCATCTTCGACGACGCCGATATCGACGCCGCCGTGGAAGGCATCCGCACCTTCGGCTTCTACAACGCCGGCCAGGATTGCACCGCGGCCTGCCGCGTATACGCCCAGGCCGGTATCTACGAGAAGTTCGTCGAGAAACTCGGCGCGGCCGTGAGCACCATCAAGTACGGCCTGCAGGATGATCCTTCCACCGAGCTGGGCCCGCTGATCACCGCCCAGCACCGTGATCGTGTCGCCGGTTTTGTCGAGCGCGCCGTGGCGCAGTCGCATATCCGCCTGGTGACCGGCGGCAAGGCCGTGGAAGGCAACGGTTTCTTCTTCGAACCGACGGTGCTGGCCGATGCCCAGCAGGACGACGAGATCGTCCGCCGCGAAGTGTTCGGCCCGGTGGTTTCGGTGACTCGCTTCAACGACGAGGCCCAGGTACTGGGCTGGGCCAACGATTCGGACTATGGCCTGGCATCGTCGGTGTGGACCGCCGATGTCGGTCGCGCCCACCGCCTGGCGGCCCGCCTGCAATACGGCTGCACCTGGGTCAACACCCACTTCATGCTGGTCAGCGAGATGCCCCACGGCGGTCAGAAGCTGTCCGGCTATGGCAAGGACATGTCCATGTACGGCCTGGAGGACTACACCACCGTACGCCATGTGATGTTCAAGCACTAAGCACAACTCCACCACAAAAATACCGAACCGGGACGGGCCGTCATGGCCCGGCCACGGTTTCGGACATCCGAAATCTGCCGATTTTCTGGAGCCACACCGCCATGAGTGCACAACCCCACCTCGGCGCAGATGCCGACAGCGATGCCGAACAGCTGCGCAAACTGGGCTATACCTCGAACTTCAACCGCAGCATGAGCCTGTGGGAAAACTTCGCCCTGGGCTTTACCTACCTTTCGCCGGTGGTCGGCGTCTACACCCTGTTCGGCCTGTGCCTGGCCGCCGGCGGCCCGCCGATGTTCTGGGCCTACCTGCTGGTCGGCTGCGGGCAACTGCTGGTCTGCCTGATCTTCGGCGAAGTGGTCTCGCAGTTCCCGATCTCCGGGGGTGTCTATCCCTGGGCCCGGCGCCTGGTGGGTAAACGCTGGGCGTGGATGGTCGGCTGGATCTACTCCATCGCCCTGTGCGTGACCATCGCCGCCGTCGCGGTCGGTGCCGGTCCTTACCTCGCGGCCATGCTCGGCTTCGAGCCGAGCAACAACACCAATATCGTCATCGCCCTGGTCCTGACGCTGTTCGCCACCCTGGTCAACCTCAGCGGCACCAAGGTCCTGGCACGCATCGCCATGTTCGGTTTTCTCTGCGAACTGGTCGGCGCGGTGATCGTCGGCGTGTACCTGCTGGTGTTCGAACGCCACCAGCCCATCAGCGTACTGTTCAATACGTTCGATATCCGGGTCGACGGCTCCTACCTGCCGGCATTCCTCACCGCATCGCTGGCGGGCATGTTCCTCTACTACGGCTTCGAAGCCTGCGGCGACGTGGCCGAGGAAACCCCGAACCCGAGCAAGCAGATCCCGGTGGCGATGCGCATGACCATCTACATCGGCGGTATCGCGGCGATGTTCGCCTGCCTGGCGCTGATCCTCGCCGTGCCGGACATGCAGGCGGTGATCAACGGCACCGACAAGGACCCGGTCACCACCATCCTCAACAATGCCTTCGGCAGCGTCGGCTCGAAAGTGGTGATGGGCGTGGTGATGATTTCCTTCATCTCCTGCGTCATCAGCCTGCAGGCCGCCGCCAGCCGCCTGCTGTACTCCTATGCCCGCGATGAAATGGTCATCGGCAGCAACCTGCTGAAGCGAATTTCACCGACCACCCAGGTGCCCGTGGCGGCCTTGTTCGTCTCCGGGGTCCTGCCGGCGCTGATCATCGCCCTCGGCTTCTTCCTGCAGGACGCGGTGGCGACCATCGTCAGCTTCGCGGCCATCGGCATCTACCTGGCCTTCCAGATGATCGTGCTCGCCGCCCTGTTCGCCCGCGCCCGCGGCTGGAAACCCAGCGGCAAGTTCACCCTGGGGGCCTGGGGCCTGCCGGTGAATATCGGCGCGCTGGTCTATGGCGTCGGCGCCATCGTCAACATGGCCTGGCCCCGTACGCCGGATGCGGCCTGGTACATCAACTACGCCATGGTCCTGAGCACCGCCATCGTCATCGGACTGGGCCTGCTCTACATGTGGCTGGGCAAGCCCTACGACCGCGGCACCGCACCAGCCGGCGACGCCTGGAAAATCAGCCGGTAACGGCAGGCGCCCGGGCGGTGCACTGGCTGCCCGGGTCGTTCCAACAATAAAAAACAAGGATCTATCATGGATATCACCCGCCGCGACTTCCTCAACGGCGTCGCCATCACCATCGCCGCCGGCATGACCCCGCTGCAGTTGCTCCAGGCCGCGCCAGACGGACGTTATTACCCACCGGCCCTGACCGGCCTGCGGGGCAGCCACGTCGGCTCCTTCGAGGTCGCCCACCAGATGGGCTGGGAGAAAAAGGTCTTCGACACCGCGCACCTGCCCATTGCCGCAGAGTACGACCTGGTGGTGGTCGGCGGTGGCCTGAGCGGCTTGTCGGCGGCGTGGTTCTACCGGGAGAAACACCCCAAGGCACGTATCCTGATCCTGGAAAACCACGACGACTTCGGCGGTCACGCCAAGCGCAACGAATTCTCCGCCGGGGGCCGCATGATCCTCGGCTACGGCGGCAGCGAAGCCTTCCAGTCGCCGAACCATCTGTACAGCAAGCAGGTCAACGGCCTGCTGAAGAAGCTCGGGGTCGATATCAAGCGCTTCGAAACCGCCTTCGACCGGCCGTTCTACCCGGGCCTGGGCCTGTCCCGCGGGGTGTTCTTCGACAAGGAGAACTTCGGCGAGGACAAACTGGTGAGCGGCGACCCGACACCGATGGTCGCCGACGATATCGCTCCGCAGCAACTGAATGCCCGCCCTATCCGCGACTTCATCAACGATTTTCCGCTGCCCGAAGCGGATCGCCAGGCGCTGATCGAACTGCACCAGTCGCCCCGTGACTACCTGCCAGGCAAGAGCGCCACGGAGAAGGCCGAGCACCTGGCCGCCACCAGCTACCGCGACTTCCTGCTCAAGGACGTCGGCCTGTCGGAAAACGCGGTGAAATACTTCCAGAGCCGCACCAATGACTTCTCGGCCCTGAGCATCGACGCGGTGGCGGCGTTCGACGCCTACAACGTCGGTTTCCCCGGTTTCGGCGCGATGAATCTGGAGCCCATCAGCGAAGAATCCAGGGCGGAAATGGAAGAGCCGTACATCTACCATTTCCCGGACGGCAACGCGTCCCTGGCGCGCCTGCTGGTGCGCAGCCTGATTCCCTCGGTGGCGCCGGGGCACACCATGGACGACATCGTGCTGGCACCGTTCGACTACGCCCGCCTCGACCAGCCGAAGGCCCCGGTGCAACTGCGCCTGAACAGCACCGTGGTCAGTGTGCGAAATGTCGGCAAGGGCGTGAACATCGGCTACAGCCGCGGCGGCCAGCTGAGCCAGGTACGCAGCAAGCACTGCATCCTGGCCTGCTACAACATGATGATCCCCTACCTGCTGCGCGACCTGCCGGCGCCGCAGGCCCATGCCCTGAGCCAGAATGTGAAATTCCCGCTGGTGTACACCAAGGTGGTGATCCGCAACTGGCAGTCGTTCCAGAAACTCGGCGTGCACGAAATCTACGCGGCCACCCAGCCCTACAGCCGGATCAAGCTCGACTATCCGGTGAGCATGGGTGGCTACGAGCATCCGCGGGACCCGAGCCAGCCGATCGGCCTGCACATGGTCTACGTGCCGACCAGCCCGAACAGCGGCATGAACGCCCGCGACCAGGCACGGGCCGGACGCGGCAAGCTCTACGGCCAGACCTTCGAGCAACTGGAGGCGCAATTGCGCGACCAGTTGCAACGCATGCTCGGCCCGGGCGGCTTCAATCATGAAACCGATATCCTGGCGATCACCGTCAACCGCTGGTCCCACGGCTACGCGTACTTTTCCAACAGCCTGTTCGACGATGCCGACGAAAGCGAAAAACTGATGAAGCTGGCGCGCAAGCCGCTGGGCCGGGTCAGCATCGCCAACTCGGATGCGGCATGGAGCGCGTATGCCCATGCGGCGATAGACGAAGCCTGGCGAGCGGTGGGGGAATTGGGATAAGGCACTGCCTGGCCCCGCCCGGGATTCGGGCGGGGCTCAAAACCGCGAAACACTCCCCATCGCATTCAACAGGCAGTGCAACGCATTGCGATCCTCTGCCGACAAGCTTCGGTAATGCTCCACCAACTGCCGTTCGTCATCGCTGAGCCTGCGCACCCTGGCGCGAGGTGGTGTCCTGAATGCCCAGAGAAACAGCATGAATCCAAGAATGCTTCGTTCCTTTGACATGGACGACTTCCTTCTGTGACTGCACAGGAACCGTCTGGACAGACCGTCTCAGACATAGCCTAAGGGTAGGAAGAATCCGTAGCCTGCTAAGATCATTTCGGAATTTGCAGAGGGAAAATCCTGCAATCCATAGAGAACCCGCCTTGTCGGCGGGTCTCGGTGTTTTCATGCAGGGCGCATCCCCTTCTCACTCACGCAGATCCGACTCGTGGATCGGCTGGTCGCGATGGGTGGCGCGCTGGTATTGCGCCGGCCAGATCGCCTTGCGACCGCCCAGGTCATCGTCGGCATGCAACGGCCAATATGGATCGCGCAACAGCTCGCGGGCCAGGAGAATGATGTCGGCCTGGCAGGTACGCAGGATATGTTCGGCCTGGGCCGGCTCGGTGATCAGCCCGACGGTGCCGGTGGCGATGCCGGATTCCTTGCGCACGCGCTCGGCGAATCGGGTCTGGTAGCCGGGGCCGGTGGGGATTTCCGCGTTGGCGGCGGTGCCACCCGAGGACACATCGATCAGGTCGACGCCAAGGTCTTTCAGGCGTCGTGCCAGTTCCACGGTTTCATCCGGGTTCCAGCCGTCTTCCACCCAGTCGGTGGCCGAGACGCGCACGAACAACGGCAACTCCTCGGGCCAGACCGCCCGCACCGCTTCGGTGACCTGCAGGACCAGGCGAATACGGTTTTCGAACGAGCCGCCGTACTGGTCACGCCGCTGATTGCTCAGGGGCGAGAGGAACTGGTGCAGCAGATAGCCGTGGGCAGCATGCACCTCGACCACCTTGAAGCCGGCGACCAGGGCGCGCTTGGCCGCCGCGACAAATGCCTCGATCACCTCGGCGATCTGCCCCTCATCCAGTTGCAGCGGTGGCGTGTGCTGCGGGTCGAAGGCAATCGGCGACGGTCCGACCGGCGTCCAACCGCCATCCTCGGGTTTGACGCTGCCATGCTTGCCGAGCCAGGGTCGATGGGTGCTGGCCTTGCGCCCGGCATGGGCCAGCTGGATCCCGGCGACGGCGCCCTGGGCCGTGACAAAGCGGGTAATGCGCTGCAGCGGTTCGATCTGTTCGTCATTCCACAGGCCCAGGTCCTGGGCGGTGATGCGGCCATCGGCGGTCACCGCCGTGGCTTCGGTAAAGATCAGTCCGGCGCCGCCGACCGCCCGGCTGCCGAGGTGGACCAGATGCCAGTCATTGGCCAAGCCATCGACGCTGGAGTACTGGCACATCGGCGAGACCGCGATGCGGTTCAGCAGGGTCAATTGGCGAAGGGTATAGGGTTCAAGCAGCAGACTCATGGGGCACCTCTCAAATCAAGTGGGCTGGCTCCAGGGTTCTGTGAGAACGTCGACGAGTGACAGGAAAAAGTGGGCGTCCGCCCCCCGGCGGATGGATAAGGAAGACAACGTCACAAGACCATTCAGACAGTGCTTAGAGCCTAGTCGACAATGACGGACGCCGGAGGGTTCAGCCGATTTAAAGCTCAGCGCGGTTCGATGTGGGCAATCATCAGTTGCACGCTTTCCTTGCCACGGAACTCGTTGAGATCGAGCTTGTAGGCCAGCTCGACCCAGTCGACCCGTGCGTTTGCCCAGATTTCCGGGTCGATGCCAAAGGCGATGCCATCGAGCTTCACCGAGCCACACTCGCTTTTCAGCACCACCTTCAGATGCCGCTCGCCGACGATGCGCTTTTCCACCAGCTGGAATACCCCGTGGAACAACGGTTCGGGGAAATGCTGGCCCCAGGGGCCGGCGTTGCGCAGGGCCCGCGCCAGTTCCAGGTTGAACTCTTCCAGGGCCAGCGTACCGTCGGTCTGCAAGCGTCCGGTCAGGTCTTCCTCGCTGAGCTGACGACGCACTTCGGCATCGAAGGCTTCGGCGAACAGCGGGAAGTTTTCCTGCGGCAGGCTCAGGCCGGCGGCCATGGCGTGGCCACCGTACTTGCCCATCAGGTCCGGGTGCTGCGCCGCCACCACGCTCAAGGCATCGCGAATATGGAACCCGGCGACCGAACGACCAGAGCCCTTGAGCATGCCGTCGCCGGCATCGGCGAAGGCTATGGTCGGGCGGTGATAACGCTCCTTCATCCGCGAGGCGAGAATACCGATCACCCCCTGGTGCCAGTCCGGATCGAACAGGCACAGGCCGAACGGCATCGACTCCACCGGCAAGTCCTTGAGCTGGGCCAGGGCTTCGCGCTGCATGCCCTGCTCGATGGACTTGCGGTCCTTGTTCATGTCATCCAGCTGGGTGGCCATTTCCAGCGCCAATACCGGGTCCTCGGCAAGCAGGCACTCGATGCCCAGGCTCATGTCGTCCAGGCGCCCCGCCGCGTTCAGGCGTGGTCCGAGGATAAAGCCGAGGTCGGTGGAGGTCAGGCGCGAGTGATCGCGCTTGGCCACTTCGAGGATCGCCTTGAGCCCCGGGCGGGCCCGGCCGGCACGAATGCGTTCCAGGCCCTGGTGCACCAGGATCCGGTTGTTGGCGTCCAGGGGCACCACGTCGGCCACGCTGCCCAACGCCACCAGGTCGAGCAGTTCGCCGATATTCGGCTGCGGCTGGTTTTCATAGCGGCCCAGGCTGCGCAGGCGCGCGCGCAGGGCCATCAGCACATAGAAGATCACCCCGACCCCGGCCAGCGCCTTGCTCGGGAACGCGCAACCGGGCTGATTCGGATTGACGATGGCGTCGGCCGCCGGCAGTTCGTTGCCCGGCAAGTGGTGATCGGTCACCAGCACCTTCAGGCCGGCCGCCTTGGCCGCCAGCACACCTTCGATACTGGAGATGCCGTTGTCGACGGTGATCAGCAATTGCGGCTCGCGCTGCAACGCCACGGCAACGATTTCCGGGGTCAGGCCGTAGCCGTACTCGAAACGGTTCGGCACCAGGTAATCGACATGCGCCGCGCCCAGCAGGCGCAAGCCCAGCAAGCCCACGGTACTGGCGGTCGCGCCATCGGCGTCGAAGTCGCCGACGATCAGGATCCGCTGGCGCTGCTCCAGCGCCACCACCAGCAGGTCCACCGCGGCGTCGATCCCCTTGAGTTGCTGGAAGGGAATCAGACGCGCCAGGCTTTTATCCAGTTCGGCAGCCGATTCGACACCCCGCGCCGCGTACAGGCGGGTCAGCAGTGGCGGCAGGTCGCCGAGAAAAGGCAGGGTGGCGGGCAGTGGACGGGGTTCGATACGCATGGCGTTGGCGGAATTTCTCTTCAATACACAGGAGTGGAAACGGTGGCGCCGCGGTTAACCGCGCTCGCCCATCAGCCATTCGAGCTGGACTTCATGCTGGCCGCGATCATCGGTGACGAAGATCGTGCCTTCGCTGATCATCACATCCCACTTGATGACGCGCGGCATGTCCTTGGCGAGGGTTTCCAGGACTTCCTGCGGAACCGCCGCGATATTGACGTTCTTCAGGTTCTTCACCGCCGGGACCACCTTGGTTTCCCAGACGCGCAGGCTGCCGTAGGCCAGCAGGCTGGTACGCTCGGTACGACGCGAGCACCAGGTCAGGCGATCGGCATCCGGCTGGCCGACTTCGATCCAGTGCAGGACGCGATCATCCAGGCTTTTTTCCCACAACGCAGGCTCGTCCACCTCCGACAGACCACGACCAAAAGCCAGCAGTTCGTTGTACCAGAGGGCGTAGGCCAGCAAACGCACGGTCATCCGCTCTTCGGTTTCCGAAGGATGGCGGGCAATGGTCTGCTTGACGCTTTCGTAGACGCTGCGATCCAGGTCGGTGAGGTTGAGTTCGAACTTGTAGGTCGTGGACGGCTGGGCCATGAACGGGGCTTCTAGAGACGAGGAAAGGCGCCAAGTCTAACCGATACGCAGGTCAATCAACGACTGCTGATGGTTATGAAGATGGCGCGCGCCATGTTAAAAGGCTCTACTGCCCTCGTCTTGTCCTACAGGATCGCCCATGCCGTTCACCGCCAAACCTCTCTCCGGCCTGAAAGTCATCGAGCTCGGAACCCTGATCGCCGGCCCTTTCGCCTCGCGGATCTGCGCCGAATTCGGCGCCGAGGTGATCAAGGTCGAATCGCCGGACGGCGGCGACCCGCTGCGCAAATGGCGCAAGCTGTACGAAGGCACCTCGCTGTGGTGGTTTGTCCAGGCGCGCAACAAGAAATCCCTGACGCTGAACCTGAAGCATCCGGACGGCCTGGCGATCCTCAAGCAGTTGCTCGGCGAAGCGGACATCCTGATCGAGAACTTTCGCCCCGGCGTCCTGGAAAAGCTCGGCCTGGGCTGGGAAACCCTGCATGCGCTGAATCCCGGGCTGGTGATGGTGCGCCTGTCCGGGTTCGGCCAGACCGGACCGATGAAGGACCAGCCGGGATTTGGCGCGGTCGGCGAGTCCATGGGCGGGCTGCGCTACATCACCGGTTTCGAAGACCGCCCGCCGGTGCGCACCGGGATCTCCATCGGCGACTCGATTGCCGCGCTGTGGGGCGTGATTGGCGCCCTGATGGCATTGCGTCATCGCGAAGTGAATGGCGGAGAAGGCCAGGTGGTGGATGTCGCCCTGTACGAAGCTATCTTCGCGATGATGGAAAGCATGGTGCCGGAGTTCGATGTGTTCGGTTTCATCCGCGAACGCACCGGCAATATCATGCCGGGCATCACGCCATCGTCGATCCACACCACGGCCGATGGCCGGCATGTGCAGATCGGCGCCAATGGCGATGCGATCTTCAAGCGCTTCATGCAGGCCATCGGCCGCGAAGACCTGGCGAACGACCCGCTGCTGGCCAGCAATGACGGGCGCGACAGCCGGCGTGACGAGATCTACGGGGTGATTGACCGCTGGGTCAACTCACTGCCCCTGGACGCGGTGATCGCCGCCCTGAACGGCGCCGATGTCCCCGCCAGCCGCATCTACAGCGCCGAGGACATGTTCAGCGACCCGCAATTTCTCGCCCGGGAGATGTTCCTGCAGGCCAAGCTGCCCGACGGCAAGGACTTCAAGATGCCCGGCATCGTGCCGAAACTCTCGCAGACGCCTGGCTCCACCGAATGGGTCGGCCCGCAGCTGGGCGAACACAATGCCGAGGTGCTGGGCAGCCTCGGTTATGACAAGGTACAGGTTGCACGGCTGCGTGAAAGCGGCGCCATCTAGCACCGCGTGGCTGTTGATAAGTGCGTCGACGAGTGTATCAACGACTGGCTTGAACCCGGGAAGGTATCCAGCTCATGACTCCCAGTGCCCTGTGGCGACACCTTGGTTTCCCGCTGTTGGCCGCGCTGATGTGTGTCCTGCCGCAAACCGGGCAGGCCAGGGAAACCCTGACCTGGCTGCTGCGGGATCTGCCACCCCTGAGCATCTTCGACGGTCCGAAAGAAGGCCAGGGGGCGGTGGACCAGATGCTGCCGCTGCTGATGGCGGCGCTGCCGGAGTACGAGCACACGGTACTGCGAGTCAACCGGGCGCGGGGCATGCAGATGCTCGGCGGGTCGACGTTCACTTGCGATCCGGCGCTGCTGTGGACCGCGGCGCGGGCGCAGAAAATGCTCTTTTCTATCCCCAGCATGGGCACCACCAGCAACGGCCTGGTGGTTCGACCAGCCGACCAGGCCCTGATCGAACCCTTTGTGTCCGACGGCCGGGTCGACCTCGCCGCGCTGCTGGCCAGCAACAGCCTGCAACTGGGCGTCGTCGCCGAGCGCAGCTACGGCCATCCGATCGATGACGTGCTGCATCACACCCATGCGCAACATCTGGTCCTGCACTACGGCAACGATGCCCTGGGCAGCCTGCTGCAGATGCAACGCCTGGGGCGCTTGAAGGCGCTGCTCGGCTACTGGGCGGAAATCCGCTATCAGGCCCGGCAGCAACAGATCGGCGATAACGAATGGCTGTTCTATCCCATCAAGGGCACGGCCGACTATCAGTTCATCCGTGTCGCCTGCTCCAACACGCCCCAGGGCCGGGCGGTGATTCCCCATATCAACGAGATTCTGCGCGGGCTGCGCCGACAGACGCTGGTGGAGCTCTATGCACGCTGGCTGGTGCCGCCGGAGCGGGACAAGTACCTGGAGGATGCCAGGGAGTTTTTCCTCGCGCCCGAGGAGCAATGACGAATTCCGGGCAAAAGAAACCCCGAGAAGTGGGGAGACGACTCGGGGTTAAACGTGGCCTACAAAGACCAGTACGACAAGCCACAAACACCGGAGCACAATGCCTGCCCTTGTCGTTATAAAATCTGACACCTTCTTGGGAAGGAAGGTTCCAAAAAAAATGCTAGCGACTGGCCGCGCGGAACACCCGGTGCTCGGCGGCGTTGCGCAGGGCGGCAATCACGCAGGGCTCCAGGCGCCCCTCGGCGATTCGCAGATCACGATGCAAGCCATCGACCACGTCGGTCAGCAGACGCTTGTCCGTCAGTTGCGCCTGATTGACTTCACGCTCCACCAGAAGCAGGCCGGCAACGCTTCTCACACTCACCACGCACTCACCATGGCCGCCCGATGGCGTCAGGGTAACGGGATATGGACTCAATGCCTCATTGAGCAACAGGCTGATACTTTCCATCTCGATCACCACTCAATAGTCAAAAACCCGAAAGGTCTGAACCCGAAAGGTCGAAAACAAGAGAACCTGGAGTCAATGACCGCCAGTCAGAGAAGAAAGTTCGCTGGGCCGACAGGGCCTTGCGAGCTGCTCGACGTCTATCGAGCATGAATGAGAAAGATGACAGAGAAAAAACAGCAGGGGGCCGCACTGGCTAGAATCAGATCAATGGCTTTTAAGGCTTTTACTACAGGCTGCATCGGCTTTGCTTACAGATATGACACGAAGTATCTGGTTTGTTGCTCTGCTCTCGCCCGCACCACCGTCGCGCCCACCGGAGACCTGTCTTGAGTTCATCCCCCCACACACCGCTACGAATCGCCCTGGCGGATGACCACCCGATTTTCCTGATTGGCTTGCGGGCCGTGCTGGAGCGCGATCCCGGCTTGAGCGTGGTCGGTGAGGCCAGCACCCCGCAGGCGCTCTTCGATCTGCTGGGCGAGCGCCCATGCGATGTGCTGATCACCGATTTCATGATGCCGACGGCGGATCAGAATGACGGTTTGAAGATGATCGAGGCCCTGGTCCGGCACTACCCGGACCTGCCGATCCTGGTGGTCACCATGCTCAACAATGCCGGTCTGTTCCGCTATATCCTGGACCTGGGCGTCATGGGCCTGTTGAGCAAGGCCAGCCTCGCGGCCGAGTTGCCCGTGGCGATCCGCCATGTGCGACAACGCAAGGTGTTCGTCGCCCAATCGGTGCGCCAGACCCTGGCGCAGGCCGGGGAAACCGGCACTCATCGGCTGGGCGACCAGGAACAGCTGTCACCGCGGGAACTGGAGGTCACCCGCCTCCTCGCGGCTGGCCGTACGGTGGGCGAGATCGCGGCCCGCCTGTGTCGCAGCAAGCAGACCGTCAGCGCGCAGAAAGTCAGTGCCATGCGCAAGCTCGGCCTGTCCAATGATGCCGCGCTGTTTCTCTACCTGCAGGAGCACGGGCTGTCCTGATCGCCCTCAGCCAGGCTGCCGCTCACGCTCGGCGACAGCCACGCGACCGGCCATGCTCAGCCAGGGCAAGAGTTCGACACGACTCATGGGCGAGGCAACGAATCGCCCCTGGACAAGCAGGTCCCCCAACTCCTGGATCAACCGATATTCCTCGTCGGTTTCGATCCCGGTTACCACCACCCGCAGGTTCATGCCCTTCGCCATGCTCAGGATCCCCGCGACGATCGAGCGCTTGCGCGAATCCTCGGCCATGCCGGTGACAAAGCGGGGGGCGATCTTCAACTCCGAGAACGGCAGTTCGAGCAGTTTCTGCAGGCCGGCGCCGGCAACGCCGAAATCGCCGATCGACAGCTGGCAACCGAGCATCCGCAGACGCAGCATGCCTTCGACCTGGGCCGCCTCGGCGGTGCATTCGCCGCTGTCGACCACCTCCAGCGTCAGCCATTCGGCGGGCAGGTGGAAACGTCCCAGCAGCTCGTTCAGGCGCTCGGCGAAATCCGCCTGTTCGACCATCAACCCCGGAATATTCACTGCCACCGGCAAATACTCGTCCGTGCCCAGGTACGCCTCGACCGACAGGCCGATGGCCTGTTCGAGCATGTGCCAGGCAAGGCCCTCCGAGAGCCCTGCATACTCGAGGACCGGCATGAAGGTGGCCGGCAACAGCATGCCCTGTTCCGGATGCTGCCAGCGAGCCAGCGCCTCGACGCCCTGCACCCGGCCATCACACGTCACCTTGGGTTGGAAGTAGGCGCTGCAGTACTGCTGGATCGCCCGGGGTCCGGCCCCCGCCTGCAGTTCATGCAACGAAAGCAACTCGCAGACTTGGGCCAGCGGCAGCCCGGGGCGCTGGCGCCCGAAGCGCTGCTGATAGGTCGCCAGCAACTCACCCAGGATCGCCGCCGACGCCGGCTTCAGCAGGCAGCCCAGCACATGCAGTCCCTGCTGTCGGGCCATGTGCGCGGCGCCTTCACGCACCTCCTGGTCGAGGCTGCTGAGGATGATCAGGGCCTGGGCCTCGCGGGTTTCGGCCAGGTGCCGGATCAGTTGCAGGCCATCGCCGCCCTCCAGGGAAAGATCGCAGATGGCAATATCGACCGGTCCGCGATTGACCAGGGACTGCCGGGCACTCTCGACGCTTTCCGCCGTCAGCACATCGAAGACACCGTTGGCATTGAGCATCTGGTGCAGTGCCATCAGTTGAAAGGGGTTGTCTTCAAGAACCAGGATCTTGAGTGCACGCATCGATGATCTCCGCAGGATGAAGCGGTCGTTATCCGCAATGGCCTGCCACCTTAGCCGGGGCAGCCGGCGTTCCCCATAGGACAAGTCCTAAAGTAGCGACCGGTCTTGCAGACTCGGTTCAATGTCGGCCATGACCTGGTCGATCGCCGCCTTGAGTGCCTGCCACTCAGGCTGCAGCCGCTCGACAGCCTTCAGCCGCAGGCAAGCGTCCATATCGACACAGGCCCGCGCCAGGGCAATGGCATCGACAAGCGAGGCAATCCCCTTGAGGCGATGCACGGACATCGCCACGCCCTCCCAGTCAGCGCCGCTGACCGTTTCTTCCAGTTCGCCGCGCTCTTCCCGCAGGTTCTTCCAGAGTTCCAGCAGCATGCGCTGGAGCACTTCGTTGTCGGCCAGCGTCATGTCCCGCAGCGTCTGGATATCGAAGGATTTTTCCCGAGGGGCGATCTCCGCCAGCAGGCGGGCCAGGTCATCGAGGACAACGGGCTTGACCAGCAAATCGTTCATCCCGGACTGCAGGCAGCGTTGACGCTCATCACTCATGGCGTTGGCCGTGCACCCGACAATCAGGCAGGCCGGACGCTGCTCTTCGATTTCCAGCCGACGCAACGCCTCGGCCAGCTCATAGCCTGTCATGCCGGGCATGTTGCAATCGCTGATCACCAGGTCGAAGTGTCCGCCCTGCCAGGCCTGCAGCGCTGCTTGCGCCGTGCGGAACGACTCGACGCGCTGGCCGAGCACCGCGAGCTGCTGATGCAACACCAGGCGGTTGGCGGAAAGGTCATCGACGATCAGTACGTTCAAGGACGGCAGCTCGGACCTGGCGCTGCTCGGCGGTACGGTTGTCGAGCGGCGTGCCTCGCGCCTGAGCGGCAGTTCCAGGCGCACCTGGGTACCGCATCCGGCATGGCTGTGCAGCTCGATGCAGCCGTCCATCAGCTCCACCAGTTGCTTGCAGATACTCAAGCCCAGGCCGGTCCCGCGATATTCCTCATCGGTTTCATCGCGGCCCTGCACGAAGGGAGTGAACAGTGCGGCCTGTTGTTCCGGGCCGATGCCCTTGCCGCTGTCTTCGATAGCGATGCAGAAGCGGTCGATATCCGCCGATTGCGAAAGCAGGGCAACCCGGACCCGGACAAAACCCTCGTGGGTGAACTTCAGGGCATTGCCGACCAGGTTGTGCAGCACCTGGCGCAAGCGCAGCGGATCGAGCCGGTGGTCGTCCTCGAACAGGGGGGCGACCTCCAGGCTCAGCTCGATACCCTTCTCCACGGCCTGGGCCTCGAACAACTGCACCACCCCCTCGAGGAAACGCTTCAGGTCGGTGGGCTGCGGGTCCAGGCGCATGTGCCCGGCCTCGATCTTTGCCAGGTCGAGGCTGTCGCCGATCAGCACCGTCAGTTCCCTGGCCGATTGATAGGCCACCTGCAAACCCTGCGAGAGTGCCTGTCCCCGGGCCTGCGCCTGCTCGCGCTCCACTTCGAGCAAGCCGATGATCGCCCCCATGGGCGTGCGGATCTCATGACTCATGGTCGCCAGGAAGGCACTCTTGGCCTGGCTGGCCTGTTCGGCCTGCCGACGGGCCTCGGTCAGTTGTGCCTCGAGCCGCTTTCTTTCGGTGATATCGATCCAGCCGCCCAGCAGCCCCTGCAACTGCGCCCCGGCCGAATAGAAGGGCACCATCCATTGATAGACATCGATGCCGCCACTGAGAAATTCGAGCCGGCGATCCTTGAACACCGGTTGCTGGTCATCCAGCAACCGCACGAACTCATCATGCAGTTGCCGGGCAACCTCCTGCGGCAGCAGGCCGGTTTCAGTGACACGCCGCCCCTGCACCTGCTCCAGGGTCGTCGACAGGCTCTGCTCGTAGCTGCGATTGCAGGTGATCAAGCGTCCTTGCAGGTCACGCACGAAAATCGGATTGGGGATGCCATCCAGCAGCGCCCGCTGGAAGGCCAGCCGGTCATTGAGTTCCTGCTCGGCCTGGCGGCGCTGGCGAATCTGGATATTCAGGCGGCGGTTCCAGGCGAGCGAGACGACCCCCAGCAGCAACATGGCCCCGGCCAGTCCGTAGACCCAGCGTGGCACCCGCTTCCACACCGACGGCGGCGGCGCCACGGGCACCGCACCGAGCCACTTGATCCGCAGGGCCCGCAGTTCCGCGACGGGAAATGCCTCCAGCGACTTGTTGAGAATGCTCAGCAGCTCGGGAGACGTCTTGACCACCGAGAAACTGTCGGCGGACCAGAGCCCCTCCACGCTACGCCCGACCTTCAGCCTGCCGGGCGGATACAGGTAGGCCCAGGCGTCACTCTGGATGGTCGCCGCCGCCTCGCCATTCTCCACCAGCGCCCTGGCTTCCTCCGGGGTCCTGACACTGCGCAAGACGATATCCGGGTGCTCGCGGCGAATCATCGCTTGCAGCGCATGCCCTTCGGGCAACGCCAGCACCCGCCCGGACAGTTGCTTGAAGGAGCCGAGCGGGGAGTCGTTGACCGGCACGACAAACACCCAGGAACTGCCGCCGAAGGCGTAGGTGAAGTTCAGGAACGCCTTGCGCTCGGGGCTTTCCGCCAGCGAGCCGTTCATCAGCGCCTTGCCCTCCTTGAGCATGCCGATGGTCTCCATCGTGGAAAAACTTTCCTCGAAGACGAACTGCAGCCCGGTCATCCGCGAAATGCGCGCCAGCAGGTCGACATTGAGGCCGACCCAACGGTCGTGGCCGTCCTTGTAGATATGCGGCGGATACTGCTGCGAGGCGACCACCACCCGTGGATGCTTGTCGATCCAGGCAAGCTCCGCGGGAGTCAGGTTGACCCGGGACTGGGTGATATCCGAGCCGAAACCGGTGGTCCAGCGCGCCAGGATCTCCCGTTGCGTGGCCTCGTCGATACTGTCGAGGGCCCGCTGGATCAAACCACTGAGCAGCGGCTGCGACTTGCGCGTGGCGAAGGCGAAGCCGATGGGGGGCAGCGCGCTCTGCCCGCGGATCTGCAAGCCCATGTAGGGCCGTATGGTCTTGTAGGCCCGGACAATCACTTCATTGCCGATAAACGCGTCGACCTCACCCTGGGCCAGTGCCTCCAATGCACTGTAGAGCGTGGGCGCGAGGATGATCCTGCTCTCCGGATAGGTGGCATGCACCACCTGCGCATCGGCATACCCCTCCAGCAGGACCACCTTGCGCTCCTTGAGATCGCTCAGTTCCGGGGTCTCGTTGCGAGTGACGATCACCGAGCGGTCGGGCATGTAGTCGCTGGAGAACGCCAGTTCGGGGACGCCCCGCTCGAAACCATTGGCACTGGTGAGAAAATCGATCTGGCCGTCACGCAGGGCTTCCACGGCCTGGTCGCGCTCGGCAAACCCGATGACCTCCACCGCCACCCCGAGCCGATCGCGGATCAGCCCCACATAGTCGGCGCTGATGCCCTGGTAACGATTGCGGTCGTTGGTGATATCCACCGGCTCGTAGTCGGCCACCGAGATACCCACCCGCAACGTGCGGTTGGCCTCCAGCCAGCGCTGCTCGTCCGCGCTCAAGGGCAACCGGTCGAGTTCGACAAACGACGCGGGCAGGCTGAAGGGCAACCCCTGGGCCGCCATCGACTGGCCCGAGAGGCTCGCAAGCAACGCCAATAGCAGCCATGCCAGAGTGGAATATCGCGTTCTGCGCTGAAACACCATGACGAAGTACCTGACCCCTTTTTTGGAACATGAAAAAACAGGGCGCAAGTTTGGCACGCAAAAACGATAAAGCCCGCCAAGGGGCGGGCTCTAAAGTGTGACCGTTCTAGTCGGTCAGAGCGGCTTGCCGCGGTTGCCATGCTGGCTGACAAAGGCCTGTACGGCTTTCAGGTCGTTGGCCAGGACCGTGCAACGCTCATCTCTTTCAAACAAATCGGAAAGGTGTGCTGGCAGCTCAAGCGCTTTTCCTACACCCGCTTTCTCTACTGCTTCAGGGAACTTGACCGGGTGCGCAGTACCCAGGATCACCATCGGGGTATCCAGGCTGCGACGGCACTCACGGGCGGCCTTGACGCCGATGGCGGTGTGCGGGTCGAGCACCTCGCCGGTCTGGGCGAAGACTTCGGCGATGGTCTCGCAGGTCTGGGCGTCGTCCACGGCCAGGGAGTCGAACAGCTTGCGCGCCTCGGTCCAGCGATCCTGGTCGACACTGAAACCGCCACCTTGCTTGAAGGTGTCCATCAGGCCGGCGATGGCCGCGCCATTGCGACCGTGCAGGTCGAACAGCAGGCGTTCGAAGTTCGACGAAACCATGATGTCCATGGACGGCGACAGGGTCGCGTGCAGGGTTTCCTTGACGTACTGGTTGCCGCTCATGAAGCGGTGCAGGATGTCGTTGCGGTTGGTGGCGACGATCAACTGGCTGATCGGCAGGCCCATGTTGCGCGCCAGGTAGCCGGCGAAGATGTCGCCGAAGTTGCCGGTCGGCACCGAGAACGCCACCGAGCGGGCCGGGCCGCCCAACTGCAGGGCCGCGTGGAAGTAGTAGACGATCTGGGCCATGATCCGCGCCCAGTTGATCGAGTTCACCGCGACCAGGCGCGTGCCCTTGAGGAAGCTCTGGTCGGCGAAGCTGTTCTTGACCATTTCCTGGCAGTCGTCGAAGTTGCCTTCGATGGCGATGTTGTGGATGTTCTCACCGAAAATGGTGGTCATCTGCCGCCGCTGCACTTCCGACACCCGGTTGTGCGGGTGGAGGATGAAGATGTCGACGTTCTCGCAGTGCTTGCAACCCTCGATGGCCGCCGAGCCGGTATCGCCGGAGGTGGCGCCGACGATCACCACGCGCTCGCCGCGCTTTTCCAGCACGTAGTCGAGCAGGCGGCCGAGCAGTTGCAGGGCGAAGTCCTTGAACGCCAGGGTCGGGCCGTGGAACAGCTCGAGCACCCATTCGTTGCCATTGAGCTGGCGCAGCGGCGCGACGGCGTTATGGGCGAAGACCCCGTAGGTTTCCTCCAGGATCTTCTTGAAGTCGGCATCCGGAATGCTGCCGGTGACGAACGGGCGCATGACCCGGAACGCCAGCTCGTGGTACGGCAGGCCGGCCCAGGAAGCGATTTCTTCCTGGGTGAAACGTGGCAGGTTTTCCGGCACGTACAGGCCGCCGTCGCTGGCCAGGCCGGCCAGCAGCACGTCTTCGAAGTTCAGGGCCGGTGCCTGGCCGCGGGTACTGATGTAACGCATGAAGAATTCCTCTCTAATTCGGCGCTGCCGGCTTAGTTCAAGTGCTCGACGCGGATCCGCACGACAGGGCCGACCACACCTTGCAGGGCCTCCAGCGCAGCGATGGCGTCGTTGATGTGCTGTTCCAGCACGCGGTGGGTCAACAGGATCATCGGCACCAGGCCGTCATGCTCTTCGACTTCCTTCTGCATGATCGATTCGATGTTGATCCCGCGCTCCGACAGGATGCTCGCGACCTGGGCCAGGACGCCCGGATGGTCCTTGGCCTGGATACGCAGGTAGTAGGCACTTTCGCAAGCATCGATGGGCAAGATCGGATGGGCCGACAGCGAGTCCGGCTGGAAGGCCAGGTGCGGTACGCGATTCTCCGGGTCGGAGGTCATGGCCCGCACCACGTCCACCAGGTCGGCGATAACCGACGAAGCGGTAGGTTCCATGCCGGCACCGGCACCGTAGAACAGGGTCGAACCGGCGGCGTCGCCATTGACCATGACCGCGTTCATCACGCCATTGACGTTGGCGAGCAGGCGATCGGCCGGGATCAGCGTCGGGTGGACCCGCAACTCGATACCGGCAGCGGTGCTGCGCGCCACGCCCAGGTGCTTGATGCGATAGCCCAGGGCCTCGGCATAGTTGACGTCGGCGGTGGTCAGCTGGGTGATGCCTTCGGTGTAGGCCTTGTCGAACTGCAGCGGAATGCCGAACGCGATGGACGCCAGGATGGTCAGCTTGTGCGCGGCATCGATGCCTTCGACGTCGAAGGTCGGATCGGCTTCGGCATAACCCAGGGCCTGGGCCTCGACCAGCACGTCCTCGAAGGCACGGCCCTTCTCGCGCATTTCGGTGAGGATGAAGTTGCCGGTGCCGTTGATGATACCGGCGACCCAGTTGATACGGTTGGCGGACAGGCCCTCGCGGATCGCCTTGATCACCGGGATGCCGCCGGCCACGGCCGCTTCGAACGCGACGATCACGCCCTTCTCGCGGGCCCTGGCGAAGATTTCATTGCCGTGCACGGCGATCAGCGCCTTGTTCGCGGTGACCACGTGCTTGCCGTTCTCGATCGCTTTGAGTACCAGCTCGCGGGCAACGGTATAGCCGCCCACCAGCTCTATGACGATGTCGATCTCAGGGTTCGTGGCCACTTCGAAGACATCGTTGGTAATCGCAATACCGGTCGTTTGGAACTGAGGCTTTGGCGTGCGGGTGGCGATTTGCGCCACTTCGATTCCACGCCCGGCACGACGAGCAATTTCCTCGGCGTTACGCTGAAGTACGTTGAAGGTGCCGCCACCGACGGTACCTAACCCACAGATGCCTACTTTGACCGGTTTCACTCTTAACTCCCCATGAAACGGCCGACGCGAGGTCGGCCGTGGAAAACAGCCGCTGGACCACCAGCGGCTTGCTGTTTAGGACCGCCGGGCCAGATGCCCGGGGTCTTGCTCGTCAAAGGCGACCGCGACGAGGCTGGATTACTTGGCGGCCAGGGCCAGTTTGGCAACTTGTGCCGCCGGCTGGTAGCCCGGAATCACCTGGCCGTCAGCCAGGACGATGGCCGGTGTACCGTTGACCCCGATCGACTGGCCGAGGGCGAACTGTTTCGAGACCGGGTTGGCGCACTTGGCGGCCTTGATTTCCTTGCCATCGACCATCTGGTCCATGGCGGTTTTCTTGTCGGTCGAGCACCACACCGCCTGCAACTGCTCGTCACCCGGCGAACCCAGGCCCTGGCGCGGGAAGGCGACATAACGCACTTCGATGCCCATCTTGTTCAGCGCCGGCACTTCGGCGTGCAGCTTGTGGCAATACGGGCAGGTGGTGTCGGTGAAGACGGTGATATGCGACTTGGTTTCGCCGATGGCCGGATAGACCACGGTCTCAGCCACCGGGATACCGTTGATCAGCTTGGAGATGCCCAGGCGCTCGGTCTTTTCGGTCAGGTTGACCGGCTTGCCGTCCTTGAGCTGGAACAGGTAGCCCTGCATGACGAACTGGCCGTCGGCGCTGGCATACAGTACGCGACTGCCCTTGAGCTTGACTTCGTACAGGCCGGCCAGGGGGCTGGCGGTAATGCTCTCCACCGGGGTTTCCAGCTGGAGGCTGTCGAGGCTCTTGCGAATCGCCTGTTCGGCGGTGTCATCGGCCAGGACCAGGGAGCTGGCCAGGACGAGGGCAGCAGCGGCGAAAATCTGGGTCAAACGCATGGGAACTCCTGAAGGCGGGCAACTCATGGGACGGTAAACACCGATCAGCAGATCCGGGTTCCGACCGCCCATCGTGCAAACGGGTAAAGCCTACCACATAAGGTCGGCATGACCGACTCCCGGCGATGCGAGGCGCCATGGAGTCGGATAATCACCCAGCCCCCCGAATCCTACGATGAACCCGGTCGATAAGGCGAGATCAAGTCATATTGATTGGGCAGGCCCAGGCGGTACAGCGTGTCGTCCAGCGACTGATCCAATGCCAGCAGCGGCTCCTTATAGCGCGTCACGATCGTGGCCGGCGCTGCCGAGCTGTTGCTGGCGGCAAGCACGGCGTTGGCGGCTCGTCGCCCACTTTCATTGGCGGTTTCCATGCATGCCAGGTCAAATCCCGTGGCCCGTATGTAATCACCGGCCAAAAAGAGATTGCCGATCTGGGTACTCGTGTCCGGTCGATTACTCCACGAGTCGGGTGTATTGACCAACAGAGGATCGTCATTGTGAACATTGCCCGTCCCGACATTAGACAGGCCAGGGTCGAGAAACCAGGAATGAATCAGGCTGTCCGGAAGGAGGCTGGCGCCATTGTCCAGCCCCGTCCTGATCTGCGCCAACACCTCATTGACGATTTCCTGCGGCGTGCACTGATTGGCCGGTTTGTTATAAACGATACCGGGTACCGTCCACTCGGCAATGATGATCGACAACACATCCTTCACATTGCCATCGCCATAGGTCGTAGAAAAACCAGCGGGCCATAGTTGCGCTTGCGTCCCTCCACCAATGGCCCAGGGCGAGTCGATACATTCCATCAGAGGAATGTCGGTGACCGCGGTCAGGAAAAACTGTATGCCATTCATCCAGCGTGTTTGCAGATTGGCGATACGGCCCAGCTGAGGGTCGGCAGCCAACATGGCCGGAGTCATCAAGGGCACCGCACGCTCCGCGGGTACGGCAAGCACGAAATAGTCGGCATTGATGGTCATCCCGGCATTATTGGCATCGGTCGCTTGTGCGCTGGTGATGCGGCCATTGCTGAAGTTGAGCGCGGTGACTTGCGTTCCCACACTGAAAGTGACGCCTGACGCCGTCAGGTATTGCACCCAGGGGGTGATCCAGGCCTCGTTGGTGGGATGATTCATCACCCGCAGGATACCGGCAAACGGATTATCGACATCGCGCTTGGCATAGCTGTAGAAAAAACCTTCCACCGCCTGCCCTATGGTGCGCGCACTGGCAATTTCGGGGCGCGCCGCCACGAAGCCGATGATGATCCGGCCCAGCAATTGCTGATAGGCGGCGGACTTGCTGGCCGCCTGGGTGTACTCCCACCAGCTCATTTTTTCCCATTGTCCCAGGCGCCGCAAATCGCCACTGGTGATGAATACGTGCAGTTTCTGGACAAAAAAAGCCAATTCGAGAGGGGGAATCTGCAGACCCGCCGAAAGCAGATTGACCAGGGACGTCAGGGCCAGGGGAATGCCGGCGGGCGTGCCCGGAAACAACAGAACCGTGGTGGTATCCACGTAAAAGTCAGGGCGTCCCGTGAGCGCAATCAGGAACGCCTGTAGAGCAACGAGATTGTTCCAGGCGCCATGGGCATTGCCGCTGTAGGGAATGCGCCTCAGCGTATCGGGAAGGTTGTGGTAGAAATTGGGATAAAAGCGAAAGCCGTGCTCACCGGGTAAATCCAGGCGGCCATTCGTTCCGGTAGCGGGAACCGGAATACTGCGGGCTTTGCCACCCAATGCGCGACGCTCATACACCGTCACCTGGTAGCCCCGTTCAATCAATTCATGGGCCGCCGTCAATCCGGCCACGCCGCCACCCAGAATCGCGACCGTTTTTCCCGTGACCGCCTTGGCCATATAGGGAATACCACTGAGAGACAGGGCCGCCGCGACGGTCAAGCCACTCTGGATAAAGCGCCGCCGGCTCACACCGCGCCCGTTGATAGCATTGGCTTTTACTTTCCTGGACAGGGGTTTGTTTCTTTTGTTACTTCCTTTTTTGATAGACATACTTTTCTCCAGATACCTTGGAAAAAGTCGGCCACAAAAACTGAGGGGAGGTGGCGTCGGTCGCCTGAATAGCAATCCTTGGTCAACCACTGGGTTGCTGCCCGGCTAAACGGCTACGCGACTACAGGAGGATGCGACTACGGCCATCGAATTCAGCGTAGCCCAGTTTATCCGGGCTCGAATTCGTGCGTCCGGAGCCGCGGAACCTGGAGGAACAGCGAAGAAATCGACCGCGCACCACTCTGTGCCTGGCGCTCGGCAGCATCCGTGCTTTGCGCAGCAGCTTCAGCCGCGCGGGTGATGCCTGGCGTGCATGTCCTGCAGGCGGGCACGGGCGACATGGGTGTAGATCTGGGTGGTCGACAGGTCGCTGTGCCCCAGCAGCATCTGCACCACCCGCAGGTCGGCGCCGTGGTTGAGCAGATGGGTCGCGAAGGCATGCCGCAGGGTATGCGGGGACAGCGACTTGCCGATACCGGCGACCTTGGCCTGGTGCTTGATCCGGTGCCAGAAGGTCTGGCGGGTCATCTGCTCGCCGCGCAGGCTGGGAAACAGCACGTCGCTCGGCCGCCCGCCCAGCAGTTCGCCACGGGCATCGCGCATGTAGCGTTCGACCCAGACAATCGCCTCCTCGCCCATCGGCACCAGGCGCTCCTTGCTGCCCTTGCCCATGACCCGCAGCACGCCCTGGCGCAGGTTGACCTGTTCCAGGGTCAGGCTGATCAGTTCCGTCACCCGCAGCCCGCAGGCGTAGAGCACTTCCAGCATGGCCCGGTCGCGCTGACCGATGGCCTCGCTCAGGTCCGGCGCTTTCAGCAGGGCTTCGACGTCAGCTTCCGACAGGGATTTGGGCAACGGACGACCCAACTGCGGCATCTCCACCTGCAGGGTCGGATCGACGGCGATCAGCTTTTCGCGCAACAGGTAACGGTAGAAGCCCCGGACACCGGAAAGAAAACGCGCAGTGGAGCGCGGTTTGTAGGCCTGCTCCAGACGCCAGGCCAGGTGGTCGAGAATCAGCTCGCGACCGGCATTGAGCAATTCCAGGCCCTTGTCCTGCAACCAGCCGTTGAACAGCGCAAGGTCGCTGCGATAGGCATCACGGGTATTGTCCGAGAGACCTTTCTCCAGCCACAGGGCGTCGAGGAACTGGTCGATAAGGGGATGATCGATGGCTGGCATAAGGGCTCGACAAGCAAAAGGCGATAAGCAGATGAGCACTGTGGAGCTGGCTTGCCGGCGATGGCGTCCCCGCAGGCGCGACAAGACTCAAGGGCCACTCGCTGGCAAGCCGGCTCCTGCAAGGTGTTCATTGCAATCCCACTGTGACAGCGGCAAACGGATTTTTCAAAACCCGGAATGCAAAAAAGCAGCCCGTAGGCTGCTTTTTTCTGCATCGGAAGCTGGACTCAGGCCAGTTTTTCCTTGATGCGAGCTGCTTTACCCGACAGGTCGCGCAGGTAGTACAGCTTGGCTTTACGTACGTCACCGCGACGCTTGACAGCCATGCTGTCGATTTGCGGGCTGTAGGTCTGGAAAGTACGCTCTACGCCAACACCGTTGGAGATTTTACGTACGGTGAACGCGCTGTTCACACCACGGTTACGCTTGGCAATTACCACGCCTTCGAACGCCTGCAGACGCGAACGGTCGCCTTCCTTCACTTTCACCTGAACGACAATGGTGTCGCCCGGGGCAAAGGTAGGGATCTCTTTGGTCATCTGCTCTGCTTCGAGTGCAAGGATGATTTTGTTAGTCATGCTGTGCTCCTAAGGTAAATCGTCTGATCTACCATCGATACGTTGTTAACTATCGTCCCGCTCGCGGATGTATTCCTCGAGCAGCTTCTTCTCTTCTCCAGAAAGCGAGCGGCTTTCCAGAAGATCGGCGCGTCGTTCCGAGGTCCTGCCAAGGGACTGCTTCAGACGCCAACGCCGGATATGTGCGTGGTTGCCACTGAGCAACACGTCGGGAACACGCTGATCCGCATACACCTCCGGACGGGTGTAGTGCGGGCAATCCAGCAAACCATCCGTGAAGGAATCTTCCTCCGCGGAGTCCGCATGCCCTAAAGCTCCGGGCAGCAGTCGTGTAACCGCATCTATCAGGACCATCGCCGGCAGCTCGCCACCGGAAAGAACATAGTCCCCAATCGACCACTCTTCATCGACATGAGCGTCTATAAAGCGCTCGTCAATGCCTTCGTAACGACCTGCAATGAGGATCAAGGCTTCCTCGTTCGCCAGGTCGCGTACCGCCAACTGATTCAGCTGCCGGCCCTGGGGCGACAGGTAGATCACCTTCGCCGCCTCCCCTGCTGCTGCCTTGGCCTGAACCAGGGCGTCCTCAAGGGGCTTGATCTTCATCACCATGCCCGGACCACCGCCAAATGGGCGATCATCCACAGTGTGATGTCGATCGGTCGTGTAGTCCCGCGGATTCCAACAGGTCAGCTGCAAGAGCCCCTGTTTCACCGCACGACTGGTGATGCCGTAGTCGCTGATGGCGGAAAACATTTCGGGAAACAAACTGATCACTTCTACGCGCAGGCTAGCCATCGCTTAGAAGTCCGCGTCCCAATCCACCTTCATCTCGCCAGCGGCAAGGTCGACAGCCAACACGCATTGCTCCGTATAGGGCAACAGGCGTTCGCGATCATCCAGGCTGCCCGGACAAGGCTTGACCACCATGACATCGTTCGAGCCAGTCTCCAGCAGGTGATCGATCTTCCCGAACAGTTGCCCGAGGGTGTCGATGACCTTGAGACCTTCCAGCTGGTACCAGTAGTACTCGCCGTCGGTCAGTTCAGGAAACAGGTTGCGCGGCACGCAGATCTCATAACCGGCCAGAAGACGCGCTTCTTCACGATCATCGAGACCCTTGAGCTTTGCGACCAGGAACTTGTCGTTCCCACGCCCGCTGACCAGCTCTACCTGTTTCACGCTACCTTCGCGCTTGAGCGTCCAGGTTTTGTAGTCCAACAGGTTTTTAATTGGATCAGTAAAGGAATAAACCTTCACTTCGCCGCGAACGCCATGAACAGAGTAGATCTTGCCGATAACGATCAAATCATCGGTAGAAGCCGGCGTCGCGTTCATATTGCTCAGGCCGCAACCTTAGCGTTTTCCTTCAGCAACTGAGCAACGCGCTCAGAAGGTTGTGCACCAACGCTCAGCCAGTAGGCTACGCGCTCTTGGTTCACGGACAGACGAACTTCCTGACCACGAGCAACCGGGTTGAAGAAACCCACTTGTTCTTTGTGCGAACCGTCACGAGCGTTGCGGCTGTCGGTTACGGTCAGGTGGTAAAACGGGCGCTTTTTGGAGCCGCCAAGGGCAAGACGGATTGTTAGCATGTGAACATCGTTCCTGTAGTCGGTGCTGCAAATCTAAATGCACAGCGGGCATGGGTGCCCGAAAGGCCGCATATTCTAAGGAATATCCGGACTTTTGCAAATGACTTTTTCCGGCGCCTGGCGCCATGCAATCAAGATTTGCCATAGAGCCGTCGTGAAAAACGGCAGGTCAGCTCCCGCGTAGCGCGGGTTTGCTGGAGATCCCCGCGTCCGTGCGGGGCAACGCCGACATGACAGCCGGCGCAGATTCTTTACATTTTCGGCATGCCGCCGCCGGGCAACATGCCGCCCATGCCGCGCATCATCTTGGCCATACCGCCCTTGGCGGAGAATTTCTTCATCATCTTCTGCATCTGCTTGTGCTGCTTGATCAAGCGCCCGATGTCCTGCACCTGGGTGCCGGAACCCATGGCGATACGGCGCTTGCGCGAGCCGCTGATCAGCTCGGGGTCGCGGCGTTCGGCCGGGGTCATGGAGTTGATGATGGCTTCCATCTGCTTGAACTGCTTCTCTGCCGCCCCCTGGGCATTGCCCATCTGCGCCAGGTTGACGCCGCCGATGTTCGGCAGCTTGTCCATCAGGCCGCCGAGGCCGCCCATGTTCTTCATCTGTTGCAGCTGGTCGCGGAAGTCTTCGAGGTCGAAGCCCTTGCCCTTCTTCAGCTTTTTGGCAAGTTTGTCGGCTTTGTCCTTGTCGAGCGTCGCCTCGGCCTGCTCGATCAGGCTGAGCACGTCGCCCATGCCGAGGATGCGCGAAGCGATCCGGTCCGGGTGGAAGGGGTCGAGCGCTTCGCTCTTTTCACCCATGCCGATGAACTTGATCGGCTTGCCGGTGATGGCACGGACCGACAGCGCGGCACCGCCACGGGCGTCACCGTCGACCTTGGTCAGGATCACGCCGGTCAGCGGCAGCGCGTCGCCAAAGGCCTTGGCGGTGTTGGCGGCGTCCTGGCCGGTCATGGCGTCGACCACGAACAGCGTTTCCACGGGCTTGATCGCCGCGTGCAACTGCTGGATCTCGCCCATCATCTCGTCATCGATATGCAGACGACCGGCGGTGTCGACGATGACCACGTCGATGAACTTGAGGCGTGCTTCCTTGATGGCCGCTTCGGCGATGGCCACCGGCTTCTGGCTGATATCGGACGGGAAGAAGGTCACGCCGATGTCGTTGGCCAGGGTTTCCAGCTGCTTGATCGCGGCCGGACGGTAGACGTCCGCCGACACCACCATCACGCTTTTCTTCTTGCGCTCCTTGAGGAAGCGCGCCAGCTTGCCGGCGGTGGTGGTCTTGCCCGCGCCCTGCAGGCCGGCCATCAGGATGACCGCTGGCGGCACGGCGCTCAGGTTCAGGTCTTCGTTGGCGGCGCCCATCAGGCTTTCGAGTTCGGCCTGGACAATCTTCACGAACGCCTGGCCCGGCGTCAGGCTGCGCGACACTTCAGTGCCGACGGCGCGTTCCTTGACCGAATTGACGAAGTCCTTCACCACCGGCAGGGCGACGTCGGCTTCGAGCAACGCCATGCGCACTTCACGCAGGGTGTCTTTGATATTGTCCTCGGTCAGCTTGGCCTTGCCGGTGACATGGCGCAGCGTCTGCGAGAGACGGTCGGTCAGGTTTTCAAACATGCGCGATCCTTTGAGGCCCCTAATAATAGAACCGAGGTAATAGGCCGCCAGCGTAGTCAAAAGCGTGCCTGGCGAGCCTGCGGCGTGGGCAGGTCGCGGATTATAGCGAGACTGCGTGCGCGGCACTAGCGCCACGGTCTTTCGTGGACTGGCGGTTGTATGCCAAACTCAGCGCCTTTCGGGCTCGCTTCCCAGGACTTATGCTTCCTTTGTCACCCAGTTTGCTGACCAGCCTCGCCGCCGCCTGCTTGTATGCCGCTGCGACTCTCTATCAAGGCACTCGCCTGCGCCAGTGTGCCAAGGCCGACAAACGCCTGCTGGTCGGGCTCGGCATCTTCGCCGTGCTGGCCCACGCGATCGCCCTGTGCACCCACCTGGCGACCCCGGTCGGACTGGGCCTGGACTTCTTCAACGCCGCCAGCCTGATCGCCGTCGCCGTGATCGCCCTGACCCTGGTCGCCTGTTCGCGGATCCCCGTGGAGAACCTGCTGATCCTGCTGTTCCCGCTGGGCCTGCTGACGGTGCTGCTGGCGCAGTTCGCGCCGTCGGGCACGGTGCAGATCATCGATGAGGAACCGGGCATCCTCGCGCATATCCTGCTGTCGATCCTCGCCTATGGCATGTTTACCATCGCGGTGTTCCAGGCCCTGCTGCTGCTGTTGCAGGACCACCAGCTCAAGCACAAGCACCCTTCAGGCCTGATCAAGAACTTCCCGCCGTTGCAGACCATGGAAAGCCTGCTGTTCGGTTTCCTCTGGGCCGGCTGGACACTGCTGTCGCTGTCCCTGATCTCCGGCTGGCTGTTCGTCGAGAACCTGTTCGCCCAGCACCTGGTGCACAAGACCCTGCTGGCCTGCCTGGCCTGGATCGTGTTCAGTGTGCTGCTGTGGGGCCGCAACCGTCTCGGCTGGCGCGGGCACAAGGCGATCCGCTGGACCCTGGCCGGCTTCTGCCTGCTGATGCTGGCCTATTTCGGCAGCAAGCTGGTCCGCGAATACATCCTGCACATCTGACGGGCCGAGATCATGGACAACCTGCCCGCCGGGCCGATGCTCGCTGTATTGGCCCTGCTGATCCTCTGGTCGGCGCTGTTCACCGCCATCGAAGTCGCCCAGCAGTTGCTCACGGCACAACGCCCCGCCTCGCGCTCGGGTGACAAACCCGCCGCACGCCTGAGCTTCCCGCGGGACAGCCTGATCTTCTGCAACACCCTGTGCCGCATCGTCGCGGTGATCATCGCCACCCTGCTCTCGCTGCTGCTCTGGGGTGAACACGGGCCCTGGCTGGCCTGCCTGGGCAGCACCATCGCCCTGCTGGTATTCGCCGACTACCTGCCACGCCTGCTCGCCGCCCGCTATCCCGAAGCCATCCTGGCGATCGGCAACGCCCTGCTCGGCGTCCCGCTGAAGATCCTCTACCCCGCGGCCTGGCTGCTCGACGGTGCCGCCCGCCTGTTGCTGCGGCCCTTCATCAGCAAGGCCGGCACGGTCAAGCAGAGCGATGAAGACCAGCCCCCGCTCGATCCGGAAGACGAACCGGAACATCCGGCACGCCACCCGTCGCTGTCCAGCATCCAGGCGCTGCACAACATCACGGTCAACGACATCCTGGTGCCCCGCAGCGAAGTGGACGGGATCAATCTCGACGACTCCATCGAGGACATCATCGCGCAGTTGCTGAAGAACCGACGCACCCGCCTGCCGGTGTTCCACAGCGACATCAACCAGGTCGAGGCGGTGCTCAATACCCGCCAGATCCTTCACCTGCTGTTCGATGCCAGCCTGACCAAGGCCTCCCTGCTCGAAGCCTGTCGCGAGCCGTACTTCGTGCCGGAAAGCACGCCGCTGCAACTGCAACTGCTGAATTTCCACAAGCAGCAACGCCGCCAGGGCATGGTGGTGGACGAATACGGAGAAGTGCTGGGCATCGTCACCCTGGAAGACATTCTTGAAGAAATCGTCGGTGAATTCGAGAGCGAGCACAGCCTCAACAACCCGCATATCCATCCGCAGGCCGATGGCCGCCTGGTGATCGATGGCGCCGCCTCGATCCGCGAACTGAACAAGAGCCTGGGCTGGCACCTGCCCAGCGATGGTCCGAAGACCCTCAACGGCCTGGTCACCGAAGCCCTGGAAACCATTCCGGACAGCGCGGTGTGCCTGAAGATCGGCCGTTATCGCCTGGAGATCCTCGAAACCGAGGACAACCGCGTCAGCAAGGTCCTGGTCTGGCACACCAGCACGCTCCCAACGACAAGGCCATCCGCGTAATTCAAAATCACTGCGCAACCCTGTAGGAGCCTGGCTTGCCAGCGATGGCGCGCGCAAGATCAATGCAAGACTTACCGGCCTCATCGCCAGCAAGCCGGCTCCCACGGGATAGTCTTCAGGTCATCTCCACACACCGCATGATCGTCGCTCTTGTTCGATCCAGCGGCGCGTTCCTATAATCGGGTGGGCTTATCCAGCCCCGCCGGAATGCCCGCCTACCCGCGCCCAGCCTTTTCCGGCCAGCACTGCCTTGTCATCACCCGCCGCCGACACTCACAACCGGTCGCACGGGAATAAGCCCTTATCCCTGGGTGTTCATACTAATAACTCGCACGCGCAAGACTTTCAGGGAAGCCCGTAATGACCTCCAGCACCACCTTTGACGACGCCACGCCGAACAAGCCGCTGAACTCCACCTCACGAGTGGCGACCGCCAGTTTTATCGGCACGGCCATCGAGTTCTACGATTTCTATGTGTATGCCACCGCCGCCGCGCTGGTCATCGGTCCGGTATTTTTCCCGCAAACCGACGGCACCGCGCAGATGCTCTCGGCCTTCCTGACCTTCGGCATCGCCTTCCTGGCCCGCCCGCTGGGCTCGATCCTGTTCGGCCACTTCGGTGATCGCATCGGGCGCAAATCGACCCTGGTCGCCTCGCTGCTGCTGATGGGCATCTGCACCACGCTGATCGGCGTACTGCCCGGCTACGCCACCATCGGTGCCTGGGCGCCGATCCTGTTGTGCCTGCTGCGCTTCGGCCAGGGCCTGGGACTGGGTGGGGAATGGGGCGGAGCCGCGCTGCTGGCGACCGAAAACGCCCCCGAAGGCAAGCGCGCCTGGTTCGGCATGTTTCCGCAACTGGGGCCCTCGATCGGCTTTCTCGCCGCCAACGGCCTGTTCCTGATCCTGGCCATGACCCTCAGCGATGAGCAGTTCCGTTCCTGGGGCTGGCGTATTCCGTTCCTGCTCAGTGCCGCGCTGGTGATAGTCGGCCTGTACGTTCGCCTCAAACTGGAGGAAAGCCCGGTCTTCGCCAATGCCGTGGCGCGCCAGGAGCGGGTGAAGATGCCGCTGGTCGAGCTGTTCAGCCGCTACTGGGTGCCTGTGCTGCTGGGCTCCGTGGCGATGGTGGTGTGCTACGCGCTGTTCTATATCTCGGCGGTGTTTTCCCTGAGCTACGGCGTCGCCAACCTCGGCTACAGCCGCGAAACCTTCCTCGGGCTGCTGTGTTTTGCCGTGCTGTTCATGGCCGCGGCCACGCCACTGGCGGCCTGGGCCAGCGACCGCTTCGGCCGCAAGCCGGTACTGATTCTCGGCGGGGTGCTGGCACTGCTGTCCGGTTTTACCATGGAGCCGCTGCTGGGCCATGGCTCGACCACAGGCGTCGCCCTGTTCCTGTGCCTCGAACTGTTCCTGATGGGGATCACCTTCGCCCCGATGGGGGCCTTGCTGCCGGAGCTGTTTCCCACCCACGTGCGTTACACCGGCGCATCGGCGGCCTATAACCTGGGCGGCATCGTCGGGGCCTCGGCGGCACCGTTCTTTGCCCAGAAACTGGTGACGATGGGCGGCCTGAGCTGGGTCGGGGGGTATGTATCGGGGGCTGCGGCGCTGAGCCTGATTGCGATCTTCTGCCTGAAGGAAACGCGCTACAGCGATTTGAACAAGGTGGCCTGAAGATCGCGCCAAGCACGATCATTGCAGGAGCCGGCTTGCCGGCGATGGCATCCTTGAGATCAACGCTGCACTCTGGGGCCTCATCGCCAGCAAGCCGGCTCCTACGGTTCAGCGGCGAACGCGGGTGCGCGCAAGGCACACATCCGCGCTCTTGAGCGGGGTTACAGCTCGACCACGACCGCCTGGGCCGCACGGGTCGCCTTGGCCCGCGCCGCTTCGATCGATTCGTCACGCGCCAGGGCCACGCCCATGCGGCGCTGACCGTTGACTTCCGGCTTGCCGAACAGGCGCAAGGCGGTGTCCGGCTCGCTCAACGCCGCGCCGAGGTTGGCGAAGGCGGTCTGGGTCGACTGCCCTTCCACCAGGATCACCGCCGAGGCCGACGGGCCGAACTGGCGGATCAGCGGGATCGGCAAGCCGAGAATCGCCCGGGCATGCAGCGCGAACTGCGACAGATCCTGGGAAATCATGGTCACCATGCCGGTGTCATGGGGACGCGGCGACACTTCGCTGAACCACACCTGGTCACCCTTGATGAACAACTCGACGCCAAACATGCCGCGCCCACCCAGGGCTTCGGTCACGGCCTTGGCGACCCGCTCCGACTCGGCCAGGGCCACAGGGCTCATGGCCTGCGGCTGCCACGACTCCTGGTAGTCACCCTTCTCCTGACGGTGGCCGACCGGTGCGCAGAACGTGGTACCGCCGACATGACGCACGGTAAGCAGGGTGATTTCGTAGTCGAAATCGATGAAGCCCTCGACAATCACCCGACCCTTACCGGCACGGCCGCCTTCCTGGGCGTAATCCCAGGCCTTCTGTACGTCATCGACACTGCGCAGCAGGCTCTGGCCCTTGCCCGACGAACTCATCACCGGCTTGACCACGCAAGGGAAGCCCAGGTCCTCGACGGCCTTGCTGTAGGCTTCGAAGGTGTCGGCGAAGTGGTACGGCGAGGTCGGCAGCTTCAGTTCTTCGGCGGCCAGGCGACGGATGCCTTCACGGTTCATGGTCAACTGCGCGGCGCGCGCGGTCGGCACCACGGTGAAGCCTTCGGCCTCCAGCTCCACCAGGGTGGCGGTGGCGATGGCTTCGATTTCCGGAACGATGAAGTGCGGCTTCTCGGCTTCGATTACCGCCCGCAGGGCCGCGCCGTCGAGCATGTTGATCACGTGGCTGCGATGGGCCACCTGCATGGCCGGCGCATCGGCGTAGCGGTCGACCGCGATCACTTCGACGCCCAGGCGTTGCAGTTCGATCACGACTTCCTTGCCCAGCTCACCACAGCCACAGAGCAATACGCGAGTCGCGGTCGGCGACAGTGGAGTTCCGATACGGGTCATTTCAGGTCCTCAAGGAAGCAGATCATCGAAGGCGCCCGATCAGCGGGCCCCTGCTGGGAATAAGAAGGCGGGCATTTTACATGAACTGGGGCAAATCGTTTCAGGCCGGATGAGCGGCTTTACGCAGGCGCCAGGCCATGACCAGCCAGACCACGGTAACACCGGCGAACTTGGAGCCCAGCGCCGTCAGGACCACAGCGGGGGTCAGCGCGCCGATCAGGCCGAAGAAGATAAAGGTGTCCAGCGGGATGCTGAGCGCCGAACTTATCCACAGGCGGTCGTGCAGCGGGCGCCGGGTGATACTGAAGACCAGCCAGTCGATGCATTCGGAGATGGCAAAGGCCGTGGCGCTGGCCAGGGCGATGGTCGGGTCGGAGGTCACATACGACAGCACCAGCGCCGCCAGCATGGCAACGATGGCTCCATGGCCGAAACGGGTCTGGACCATATCGCGCAGGATAAACACCAGCCCACCCCAGGCCGACCAGATGATGTCCAGGTGCGGCGCGCTGGAGAACGCGAAGTTGATCAGCACGACGCTGGCGATATAGGCGATAAGAAAGAGCATGGGGCGCGGACTACCTGTCGATGTAGCCCTACAGATTACCGCAAAGCGCCAGGAGGGTCACAGCCAGGACCCGAATCAGCCCTTCGTCCCCTGCATCCACAGCAGCCCGCTGGACTTGGCCCGCTCATGGCAACGCCCGAGCACTTCGCGACGCTCGGCGTTATCCATCCGGCTCCAGCGGGTGATTTCCTCGACCGTGCGCTGGCAACCGGTGCAGATATCCTGCTCGTCCAGCGCGCAGATACTCACGCAGGGCGAGGCCACCGGACGCTCCGGCGTGGTCATTCCAGGTCTTCCTGCAGGTCGCGGGCGTAACGCCGGGAATTGTGTACATAGTGGGCGGCACTGGCCTCGAGCATCTTCTTCTGCGGCTCGGTCAGCTCACGCACCACCTTGCCCGGCGAGCCCATCACCAGCGAACCGTCGGGAATTTCCTTGCCTTCGCCGATCAGCGAATTGGCGCCGATGATGCAGTTCCTGCCGATCTTCGCGCCATTGAGAATCACCGCGTTGATGCCGATCAGGCTGTAGTCGCCGACGGTACAGCCGTGCAGCATGGCGTTATGGCCGATGGTCACGCCGGTGCCGATGGTCAGCGGATAGCCCATGTCGGTGTGCATGACCGTACCGTCCTGGACGTTGCTGTCGCGCCCGATCAGGATCAGCTCGTTGTCACCGCGCAACACGGCGTTGAACCAGACGTTGGCGCCCTCTTCCAGCTTGACCTTGCCCACCAGCACGGCATTGGGTGCCACCCAGCTCTGCGGATGGGCTTCGACGCGAAAGTCGCCCAGGCGGTATTTCATACGGTAGTCCTCACGGCTCGGGGCAGAACGCCATACCGACGATGGCTCAAATATTGATAAACCGCTCGGGCGGCTTGTGCAGGCTGATCTTGGCGTCATACAGCAGATTGATCAACTCGACGATCATGATCGCCGTGAGCCCCCAGATCTTGTATTCACCATAGCGATAACTGGGCACGTACCAGCTGCGGCCCTGATAATCGATGCGATGGGTGTGTTCGCGCGGGTCCTGGCGGAAGAATTCCAGCGGTACGTTGAACACCGCGGCGATCTCGGCATCGTTGGCCTGGTACTCGACAAAATCCGGGACCACGCCGACATAGGGCGTTACCTTGATCCCATGCAGGGAGATCAACGGACTGAGCGGACCGATGATCTCCACCAGTCCGGGCGCCAGGCCGATCTCTTCCTGCGCCTCGCGCAGGGCGGTGAAGACCAGGTCGGGGTCTTCGGGATCGCGGCGGCCACCGGGAAACGCGACCTCGCCACCATGGGTCGAAAGACCGCTGGCCCGCAGGGTCAGCACCAGCTCCGGCTCGTCACTGCGCGTGATCGGCACCAGTACCGCCGCCTCGGGAAAACGTCGATCCGTTTCCAGGGGGCGTGGGGTATGGTTGCTGACACGTCGAAGTAGCTCATCCAGCATGGCTGATCTCGATTTCTGACTTACCCTGCATCATGCACCAAACCGACAGGTCGCCCAACCCCTCAACCGATGCATGTCGCGAAAGCACAACTTGCCGACAGGTGACCGACCACGCGAAGATAGGCGCGCCACCCAGAGAATCCAGCATGAAGTTCTGCAGCCAATGCGGTAAACCGGTCAGTCAACGCATTCCCGAGGGCGACACGCGCCTGCGCTTTGTCTGCGATCACTGCCAGACCATTCATTACCAGAATCCCAATATCGTCGCCGGCTGCCTGCCGGTCTGGGGCAGCCAGGTGCTGCTCTGCCGCCGCGCCATCGAACCGCGCCTGGGGTTCTGGACCTTGCCGGCCGGCTTCATGGAAAACGGCGAGACCGTCGAGGACGCCGCCCGCCGGGAAACCTTCGAAGAGGCTTATGCCCGCGTGCGCAACCTGAGCATCTACACGCTGATCGATGTGCCGCATATCAATCAGGTCCATGTGTTCTACCGCGCCGAGCTGGCCGACCTGGACTTCCGCGCCGGCACCGAGAGCCTGGAGGTACGGCTGTTCGAAGAACACGAGATCCCCTGGTCCGAGCTGGCTTTCAGGACGGTCGGGCGTACCTTAGAATGCTTCTTCGCCGACCGCCTCACACAACAGTTCCCGGTGCGCAGCGAAGCCGTGCCGCCGATGATGCCGAAAGCGGCCGACCCCAAATAATCCGCTACGCCACTTTATTCAGGGATACCGTTTCAATGCGTTGGTTGCTTGCCGTTTTCTGCCTGTCGTTTGCCGCGCTGTCCCAGGCTTCCGCCGCCGACCCACTGCAAGGTCGAATGATTGAAAAGGTCCTGGTCCTCAAGTCCGCCCACCAGTTGCAACTGATCAGCGACGGCAAGCCCCTGAAGACCTACCGCATCTCCCTGGGCAGGAACCCGAAGGGGCAGAAACTGATAGAAGGCGATCGCCGTACGCCGGAAGGTTTCTACTGGATCGACTGGCGCAAGACCAGCGACAAATTCAACCTGTCCATGCACATTTCCTACCCGAATATCAGCGATGCCGCACGCGCCCGTCGCGAAGGCGTCAATCCCGGCAGCATGATCATGATCCACGGCACGCCGGACTCCGAGGACTACCCGGAGCAGTGGCTGCATACCCTGGACTGGACCGACGGCTGCGTCGGCATGCGCAACGTCGACATGCGTGAAGTGTGGAACCTGGTCAAGGACGGCACCCTGGTGGAAATCCGCCCCTGAAGCGCTTCTCACCCAACCACCCTGATACCACTGCAACCCCGAATGCCCGGCATGCACCCCATGCCGGGCTTTTTATTGCGCTCGAAGAATACCACTGGCATTGACATGGTATTCAAGTGGTATTAGCTTGATGCCACTACCCGAGCGAAAAACCTCTAATAACCGCATCGGAAATCCTACATGAACAAGATACTCGCACTGCGTCCCGACGAGTCCCAGCCTACGCCGTTGTACCTGCAACTGGCGCGCAACCTGGAAGCCGCCATCCATGCCGGCCAATGGAAAGCCGAACAGGCGCTGCCCTCGGAACGCAACCTGAGCGAACTGCTGAGTATCTCCCGGGTGACGGCCCGCAAAGCCCTGGAAGTCCTCTTCGAACAGGGTCTGATCCGCCGCAGCCAGGGTTCCGGGACCTTTATCACCCCGCGCCTGGAACAGCCGTTGTCACGCCTGTCGAGCTTCAGCGAGATGCTTCGCTCCAAGGGCTTCGTACCCGGCTCGCAATGGCTGGAACGCCATATCGCCCTGCCCAGCCACGAAGAACTGATCCGCCTGGCCCTGTCCCCCAGCGACAAGGTGGCGCGCCTCAAGCGCCTGCGCAAGGCCGACGACACGGTGATGGCGATCGAGATGAGCACCCTGCCCGCCGCGCTGTTGCCCGAGCCGGAGCAGGTCGGCGATTCGCTCTATGAATACCTGGACGGTATCGGTCGGCCGGTGGTCCGCGCCCTGCAACATATCCGCGCGATCAATGCTTCGCCGGACCTCGCCGCCCTGGTGGGCATCGAGCCCGGTACCGCGATGCTGTTGATGACCCGTGTCGGCTACCTCGAAGACAACACCCCCATCGAACTGACCGACACCTATTGCCGTGACGACTACTACGACTTCGTCGCAGAGCTGCGACGTTAGCTTCCCCAGAGAACCTGCCATGTCCGAAGACAACATCCTTACCCCGCAAGGCTGGATCCGCGGCCGCCTGGTACACCAGGTGGGCAAGGTACAACGTATCGAAGGCACGCCCTGCGATCCGGCCGACAACGACCTGCCCTACCTGCTGCCCGGTTTCATCGACCTGCATGTCCACGGTGGCGGCGGCAAGGACATCATGGAGGGTGGTGGCGCCTTCGAAACCATCGCCCGCACCCACCTGCGCTTCGGCACCACCTCATTGCTGGCCACGACCATGACCGCGCCGCCCGAGGAGATCGGCGAAATCCTCGGCCAGCTCGGCCATTACTGCGAACAGCGCCCGGCGGGCACCGCCCGCGTCCTCGGCGTGCACCTCGAAGGCCCGTTCATCAATCCCGGCAAACTCGGCGCCCAGCCGAACTTCGCCCACACGGCGATCGCCGCCGAAATCGATGAATACCTGCGCCGCGCGCCGATCCGGGTGATTACCATCGCCCCGGAAATCGCCGGCCACGCGCAATTGATCCGCGCCCTCAGCAGCCGCGGCATCCGCATGCAGATCGGCCACACCCTGGGCAGCTACGAGGAAGGCGTCGCCGCCCTCGAGGCCGGGGCCACCAGCTTCACCCACCTGTACAACGCCATGAGCCCGTTGCACCACCGCGAGCCCGGTATCGTCGGTGCCGCCCTGGCCCATGCCCGCTATGCCGAACTGATCCCCGACCTGCTGCACGTGCATCCGGGCGCGATGCGCGTGGCCCTGCGCTCGATCCCCTGCCTCTATTGCGTGACCGACTCGACCGCTGCCGCCGGCATGCCGGACGGCGAGTACAAGCTGGGCAGCCACACCGTGACCAAGTGCCTGGGCGGCGTACGCCTGGCCGACGGCACCCTGGCCGGCAGCACCCTGACCATGGACCAGGCCCTGCGCAACCTGGTGAAGATCGGTCTGCCCATCGCCGAAGCCTCGCAACGCCTGTCGCAGTTCCCCGCCGACTACCTCGGCCTGGAAGAGCGCGGACGCCTGGCGCCCGGAGCCTGGGCCGACTGCGTGCGCCTGGATCGTTCGTTGACACTGACCTCGGTAATGGTCGAAGGAGAAGCCGTTGACTTCCAGAATGCTTGAAGAGGCCCTGTCCTCTCACGAGGCGGTCAGCCGCCAGTTGCAGCAACTCGACGACGGCCTGAAGGCCATCGCCGCCCGCCTGCGCCGCCAGCCACCCCATGTGGCGATGACCGTCGCCCGGGGCAGCTCCGACCATGCCGCCAGTTACTTCGCCTACCTGACCATGCAGCAGACCGGCGTACCGGTGGCCTCGCTGCCGATGTCGGTGGTCACCCTGCGGCATTCGCCATTGCGCGTCAGCGGCCAGGCGGTGTTCGCCTTTTCCCAGTCCGGACAGAGCCCGGACCTGGTCGACAGCCTGCACCTGCTGCGCGAACGCGGGGCCCTCAGCGTGGCCATGGTCAACGCCCCCGACTCGCCCCTGGAAGCCGCCTGCGAATACACCGTGCCGCTGCTGGCCGGGGCCGAGCAAAGCGTCGCCGCCACCAAGAGTTTCATCGCCACCCTCAGCGCCAGCGCCCGGCTGCTCGGTCATTGGCATCAGGATCGCGCCCTGCTCGACGCCGGCCAGGCCCTGCCCGCCGGCCTGCAACAGGCCGCGGCCCAGGACTGGAGCGCGGCCATCGACGTGCTGCGCGGTAGCGAGCGGCTGATGGTGATCGGTCGCGGCGCCGGCTTCGCCATTGCCCAGGAGGCCGCGCTGAAGTTCAAGGAAACCTCGGCGATCCAGGCCGAAGCCTTCAGCAGCGCCGAGGTCCGCCACGGCCCAATGGCCCTGATCGACGCCGGCTACCCCCTGCTGGTCTTCGCCCCACGGGGCGCGGAACAGGCCGGACTGCTCAAGCTCGCCGCCGACATGCGCCAGCGCGGCGCCCGCGTGCTGCTCGCCGCGCCACCCGATATCGCCGAGCGCGACCTGGACCTGACCTGCGCCGGGCATCCGGCCCTCGATCCGATCCTGGCGATCCAGAGTTTCTATGTGATGGCCGCCCGACTGGCCGTGGCCCGCGGCATGGACCCCGACCAACCGCGTCACCTGAGCAAAGTCACCCGTACCCACTGACGAGTACAGCGCCATGCATAACAACAATGAGATCACCCTCGGCGCACCGCTCAGCGGTCCCGTGCTCCCACTCACCCGCATCGACGATGCGGTCTTCGCCAGCGGCGCCATGGGCGAAGGCATCGCCATCGACCCGCTCAACGACACCCTGCATGCGCCCTGTGCCGGGGTGATCCTGCATGTCGCGCGAACGCTGCACGCACTGACCCTGCGCGCCGACAACGGCGCCGAACTGTTGCTGCACCTGGGCCTGGATACCGTCGAGCTGCAGGGCGAAGGTTTTGCCCTGCTGGTCGCGGAAGGTGCCCGGGTCAGTGCCGGCCAGGCCCTGCTGCGCTTCGACCTCGACCGGGTCGCCCGCCAGTGCAAAAGCCTGGTGACGCCGCTGGTGCTGACCAACGGCGAACACTACGAACTGAAGGCGCTGCCCGTCGACTCGGTAACGGTCGGCGAGCCGTTGCTGCGGGTCCTGCCACGCCAGAGCGGACGCCAGGTGGCGACGCTTGCCGGGACGACGAGCGAAGAAGTCCGTGGCAGTGCCCGGGTCGCCCACCGCGGCGGCCTCCATGCGCGCCCGGCGGCCTTGCTGCGCCAGGCCGCGCAGGGTTTCAACTGCGAGGCGCGCCTCCACCTGGGAGAGCGCTCCGCCTCCCTCGACAGCCTGATCGGCATCATGGGCCTGGGCGTCACCGAACAGGCCCGGGTGGAAATCAGTTGCCGTGGCACCGACCGCGAAGCCGCCCTGCAGGCGCTGCTGCAGGTCTTGCAAACCCCGTTGGCCGCCGACCCACATCATGCGCCCCCGGCCCGTCCGGCCCCATCCGCCCAACCGGCCGAGGCTGGCGTGCTGCACGGCGTCTGCGCCGCTCCCGGACTGGTCAGCGGCCCCATCGCGCGCCTGCAAGCCATCCAGTTGCCGCCCGACAGCGGTGGGCATATCGCCGACGCACAACTGCAGGCCCTGGATATCGCGCTGGAAAAGGTCCGCGCCGAGATCTACGACACCCTGCAACAGGCCAACGGACGCCAGGATCACGCAGAGCAGGCGATCTTCAACGCCCACCTGGCCCTGCTCGAAGACCCGGCCCTGCTCGATGCTGCCAGCCAGGCCATCGAACAGGGCCACGCGGCGACCCATGCCTGGAGCCAGGCCATCGAAACGCAGTGCCAGGTCCTGTTGAACCTGGACAACCCGCTGCTCGCCGAACGCACCAACGACTTGCACGACCTGCGCCAACGGGTATTGCGTGCCCTTCTCGGCGAGACCTGGCACTACGAGCTGGCCGAAGGCTCGATTGTCGTCGCTCAGGAACTGACCCCTTCCGACCTGCTGCTGATCAGCCAGCAGAAAGTCGCCGGGCTGTGCATGGCCGCCGGTGGCGCCACCTCCCACGTGGCGATCCTCGCCCGGGGCAAGGGCCTGCCCTGCCTGGTCGCCCTCGGTCCGCGACTGCTGGAGATCGCTCCCGGCCAGCAGGTGGTGCTCGATGCCGATCACGGGCGCCTCGAACTGAGCCCCGACAGTACCCGCCTCGAAGGCGTCGCCCTGGCCCACTGGCAACATCAACTGCGCCGCCAGCGCCAGCGCGAACACAGCCATTCGGCGGCCCTGACCCGTGACGGCCTGTCCATCGAGGTGGCGGCCAATGTCGCCTCCGCCCATGAGGCCGGCGAAGCCCATCAAGGCGGGGCCGATGGCGTCGGCCTGTTGCGCACCGAGTTTCTTTTCGTCGACCGCCAGACCGCGCCCGACGAGCAGGAACAGCGCCACGCCTACCAGGGCGTGCTCGATGCCATGGGCGACAAGCCGGTGATCATCCGTACCATCGATGTCGGTGGCGACAAGCAACTCGACTACCTGCCGCTGCCCCAGGAAGCCAATCCCGTGCTCGGCCTGCGCGGCATCCGCCTGGCCCAGGCCCGGCCGGAGCTGCTCGACCAGCAACTGCGCGCGCTGCTGCAAGTCAGCCCGTTGCAACGCTGCCGGATCCTGCTGCCGATGATCAGCGAGGTCGATGAACTGCTGCAGATCCGCCAGCGCCTCGACGCCCTGGCCGCCGAACTGGGGATCGTCGAACGTCCCGAGCTGGGGGTGATGATCGAGGTCCCTTCCGCCGCCCTGCTGGCCGAACAGCTGGCGGAGCACGCCGACTTCCTCTCCATCGGCACCAACGACCTGTCGCAATACACCCTGGCCATGGACCGCGACCACGCGGGCCTGGCCGCCCGGGTCGACGCCCTGCACCCGGCAGTGCTGCGCCTGATCGCCCAGACCTGCGCCGGCGCGGCCCGTCATCAACGCTGGGTCGGCGTCTGTGGTGCGCTGGCCTCGGACCCGCTGGCCACGCCGGTACTGATCGGCCTGGGCGTCACCGAACTGTCCGTGAGCCCGCCGCAGATCGGCGAGATCAAGGAACGGGTACGCCAGCTCGACGCCGCCGGATGTCGCCGGATCAGCCAGTCGCTGCTCCAGCTCGGCAGTGCCGCCAGCGTCCGTGAAACCTGCCGCCGCCACTGGCCGCTGGGCTGATAACAACAATAAGGAGACACGCCATGTACCAGTTGTTTATCGAGGGCCTGCAACGCCTCGGCCGTGCACTGATGCTCCCCATCGCCATCCTGCCGATTGCCGGCCTGCTGCTGCGCCTGGGTGATACCGACCTGCTGAACATCGCGATCATCCACGATGCCGGCAACACCATCTTCGCCAACCTGGCGCTGATCTTCGCCATCGGCATCGCCGTGGGTTTTGCCCGCGACAACAATGGCACCGCCGGGCTGGCGGGCGCCATCGGCTACCTGGTGATGATCTCCACGCTCAAGGTGCTCGACGCCAGCATCAACATGGGCATGCTCGCGGGGATCATCAGCGGCCTGCTCGGGGGTGCGCTGTATAACCGCTTCAAGGACATCAAGCTGCCGGAGTACCTGGCCTTCTTCGGCGGGCGGCGCTTCGTGCCGATCGTCACCGGCTTTTCCGCGGTCGGCCTGGGGGTGATCTTCGGCCTGGTCTGGCCGCCGATCCAGAACGGCATCAACAGCCTTGGCCTGCTGATGGTCGAAAGCGGCAGCATCGGCGCGTTCATTTTCGGCGTCTTCAACCGCCTGCTGATCGTCACCGGCCTGCACCATATCCTCAACAACATGATGTGGTTCGTCTTCGGCAGCTTCACCGATCCGGACACCGGTCGCATGGTCACCGGCGACCTGGCGCGCTATTTCGCCGGCGACCCGAAGGCCGGGCAATTCATGACCGGCATGTTCCCGGTGATGGTCTTCGGCCTGCCCGCCGCCTGCCTGGCGATGTACCGCAATGCCTTGCCCGAGCGCCGCAAGCTGATGGGCGGGATCTTCCTGTCGATGGCCCTGACCTCGTTCCTGACCGGCGTCACCGAGCCCATCGAATTCGCCTTCATGTTCCTCGCGCCAATGCTCTATGTGGTGCATGCGCTGCTGACCGGGCTGTCGATGGCCATCACCAACCTGCTGAATATCCACCTGGGCTTCACCTTCTCCGGTGGTGCCATCGACATGGCCCTGGGCTGGGGCAAGTCCACCAACGGCTGGCTGGTGCTGCCGGTGGGACTGGCCTATGCGCTGGTCTACTATTTCGTGTTCGATTTCTGCATCCGCCGCTTCGACCTGAAAACGCCGGGACGCGAACCTGTCGCCAGCACCGCGACGACCCGCGTGCTCAGCGAAAACCAGCGGGGAGCCGCCTATATCCAGGCCCTGGGCGGGGCCGCCAACCTGGTGACGGTCGGGGCCTGCACCACCCGTCTGCGGGTGGAGCTGCTGGACCGCGACAAGGCCGTGGATGCCGATCTCAAGGCACTCGGCGCCATGGCCGTGGTGCGTCCCGGCCATGGTGGCAGCCTGCAGGTGGTGGTCGGGCCGCTGGCGGACGGTATCGCCGACGAGATTCGCCTGGCGCTGCCGACCACGGGCTCAAGCACAGTCGCACCGGGCGGGCCGGAGCCTGTCGACTCGACCGAGATCAGCGGGGAACAGTTGCAGCAATGGCTTGCCGCACTCGGCGGAAAAGCCAATGTACGGGCACTGGAGTGCGTCGCCCAGACGCGGCTACGGGTGCAACTCGAAGATGTCCGGCAATTGTCGGAAACGGCGCTGAAGGCACTGGGCTGCCAGGGCATCAGTCCGCTGGAAGACGGGGTCTGGCATTTGCTGGTGGGAGATCGTGCCCAGGCTCTCGGTAACGCCCTGGGACGATAAGGAACGGGGGTCGAATCAGCAATCGGCGAGACGCCAGACCTCATAGGCCGGCGTCTCGTAGGGATGGCTTTGCTTGAGGGCCGCGACCACGGTTGCGATCAGGGCATCCTCCACGACCAGCTCGACTTTCCATTCCGCCACCTGCTCGACCACGCCGGTTTGCCCGAGAAACGGCTGGCTGCCGTCCAACGGGCGAAACTGGCCCTGGCCCAGCACCTGCCAGGCGCAGTGGTCATAGGCGCCGATCCGACCGCCACCGGCGGCGAATACGGCGCTCTTGACCTGCTCCACATGGCTCGGCGGCACGAAAAAGCTGAGCTTGTACATTGCCGCTTAGTTAACCCAGACGCGCGCGTTACGGAACATGCGCATCCATGGCGCGTCTTCGTTCCAGTCTTCCGAACGCCAGGAGTTCTGCACGGCACGGAACACCCGCTCCGGGTGCGGCATCATGATCATGACGCGACCGTCACGGCTGGTCAGCCCGGTGATCCCGCGCGGCGAACCGTTCGGGTTGGCCGGGTAGGTTTCGGTGACCTTGCCATGGTTGTCGACAAAGCGCATGGCCACGCAACCCGACAGGTCGGCTTGCAGCAAGGCTTCTTCGCTTTCGAACTCGGCATAACCCTCGCCGTGGGCGATGGCGATCGGCATGCGCGAACCGGCCATGCCCTGCAGGAAGATCGAGTTCGACTCCTGGATCTGCACCATCGCCACCCGCGCCTCGAACTGCTCGGAGCGGTTGCGCACGAAGTGCGGCCAGAATTCGCTGCCCGGAATCAGCTCGTGCAGGTTGGACATCATCTGGCAACCGTTGCACACGCCGAGGGTGAAGCTGTCGTTACGCTCGAAGAAGCCCTGGAAGGCATCACGGGCACGGGCGTTGAACAGGGCCGACTTGGCCCAGCCTTCACCGGCGCCGAGCACGTCACCGTAGGAGAAGCCGCCGCAGGCGACCAGGCCCTTGAACTCGTTCAGGTCGACACGACCGGCGAGGATATCGCTCATGTGCACGTCGATGGCATTGAAGCCGGCACGGTCGAACGCCGCCGCCATTTCCACCTGGCCGTTGACGCCCTGCTCGCGCAGAACCGCGACCTGGGGACGAATGCCTTTCTTGATGTACGGCGCGGCGATGTCCTGGTTCACATCGAAGCTGGTCTTGTAGCTCAGGCCAGGGTTGCCTTCGTCCAGCAGGACGTCGAATTCCTGGTCGGCACAGTTGGCGTTGTCGCGCAGGCGCTGGATCCGGTAGCTGGTTTCCGCCCACTGGCGTTGCAGCAGGCGACGCTCGCCGGTGAACACGGTGTCGCCGTTGAAGGTGATGCTGACTTCGCCGTTGTTCAGCGGCTGGCCGATCACCGACACGCAGTCACCCAGGCCCGCGGCGCTGAACTGCGCCAGCACGTCCGGAGTGGAGTCCTGGCGCACCTGGATCACCGCGCCCAACTCTTCGTTGAACAGGATCGCGGCGATATCGGCGGCGGTTTCCGCCACGCCGTCGAGGTTCAGGCTCAGGCCGCAGTGGCCGGCGAAGGCCATCTCCACGGTGCTGACCAGCAGGCCACCATCGGAGCGGTCGTGGTAGGCCAGCAGGTGACCGTCGGCGTTGAGGCCCTGGATCACCGCGAAGAAGGCCTTGAGGTCTTCCGCGTCATCGACGTCCGGCGCATGCTTGCCGAGCTTGCCGTGCACCTGGGCGAGGATCGATGCGCCCATGCGGTTCTGGCCACGCCCCAAGTCGATCAGGATCAGGTCGGTGACGCCCTTGTCCATGCGCAGTTCAGGGGTCAGGGTCTTGCGGATATCGGTCACCGGCGCGAAGCCGGTCACGATCAGCGACAACGGCGAGGTCACGCTCTTGTCGACGCCCTCGTCTTTCCAGCGGGTGGCCATGGACATCGAGTCCTTGCCCACCGGAATGGTGATGCCCAGTTCCGGGCACAGCTCCATCCCGACCGCTTTCACGGTGTCGTACAGACGGGCATCTTCACCCGGATGACCGGCGGCCGACATCCAGTTGGCCGACAGCTTGATATCGGAGATCTTGCCGATGCGCGAGGCCGACAGGTTGGTCAGGGTCTCGCCGATCGCCATGCGCCCGGAGGCCGGGGCGTTCAGCAGGGCCAGCGGCGTACGCTCGCCCATGGCCATGGCTTCACCGGTGTAGACGTCGAAGCTGGTGGCGGTGACGGCGACGTCAGCCACCGGCACCTGCCATGGGCCGACCATCTGGTCGCGGGCAACCAGGCCGGTGATGGTGCGGTCGCCGATGGTGATCAGGAAGCTCTTGCTCGCCACGGCCGGGTGGTGCAGGACGCGCTCGATGCAGTCGGCAATCGCCAGGCTGCCCGGATCGAAATCGTCGCCCAGCTCGGTTTCGCGAACGGCCGAACGGTGCATGCGCGGGGCCTTGCCCAGCAACACTTCGAGCGGCATGTCCACCGGGCTGTTGCCGAAGTGGCTATCGGTGACCGTCAGTTGCGGTTCGGCAGTGGCTTCACCGACCACCGCGAACGGGCAACGCTCGCGTTCGCAGATCGCCTTGAAGCGCTCGAAGTCCGCCGCATCGACCGCCAGGACGTAGCGTTCCTGGGATTCGTTGCTCCAGATTTCGTGCGGGGCCATGCCCGGCTCGTCGTTGGGGATATTGCGCAGTTCGAAACGGCCACCGCGGTCGCCGTCGTTGACCAGTTCCGGGAAGGCGTTGGACAGGCCGCCCGCGCCGACGTCATGGATAAAGCTGATCGGGTTCTTGTCGCCCAGCTGCCAGCAGCGGTCGATCACTTCCTGGCAGCGGCGTTCCATTTCCGGGTTTTCGCGCTGTACCGAAGCGAAGTCCAGGTCCGCCGAGCTGGTGCCGGTGGCCATCGAGGATGCCGCGCCGCCGCCCAGGCCGATGAGCATCGCCGGGCCGCCAAGCACGATCAGCTTGGAACCGACGGTGATTTCGCCCTTCTGCACGTGTTCGGCACGAATGTTACCCATGCCGCCGGCCAGCATGATCGGCTTGTGGTAGCCGCGCACTTCATCGCCACGCGGAGTGGTGATGGACTGTTCGAAGGTACGGAAGTAGCCGGTCAGGGCCGGACGACCGAATTCGTTGTTGAACGCGGCGCCGCCCAGCGGGCCTTCGATCATGATGTCCAGCGCGGTGACGATGCGCTCGGGCTTGCCGTAGGGCACTTCCCAGGGTTGCTCGAAGCCGGGGATCTGCAGGTTGGACACGGTGAAACCGGTGAGGCCGGCCTTCGGCTTGGCGCCGCGCCCGGTTGCACCTTCGTCGCGGATCTCGCCACCGGAACCGGTCGAGGCGCCCGGGAACGGGGCGATCGCGGTCGGGTGGTTATGGGTCTCGACTTTCATCAGGATGTGCACCGGCTCCTGCACCGCGCCGTACTGGCGGGTCTCGGGATCCGGGAAGAAGCGACCGGCGACATTGCCGACGATCACCGAGGCGTTGTCCTTGTAGGCCGACAGGACACCTTCGCTGTGCATCACGTAGGTGTTCTTGATCATGCCGAACAGGCTCTTTTCCTGGCTCTCGCCGTCGATATCCCAACTGGCGTTGAAGATCTTGTGACGGCAGTGCTCGGAGTTGGCCTGGGCGAACATCATCAGTTCGATGTCATGCGGGTTGCGCTTGAGACCGATGAAGGCATTCACCAGGTAATCGATTTCGTCTTCGGCCAGGGCCAGGCCCAGCTCGACGTTGGCTTTTTCCAGCGCGGCGCGACCGCCCCCGAGGACATCCACGGCCGTCAGCGGCTTCGGCTCGGCATGGCTGAACAGGCCGGCGGCCTGTTCCAGGTTGGCCAGCACGATCTGGGTCATGCGGTCATGCAGGCTGGCGCTGATCAGCTCGGCCTCGGCGTCGCTGAATTGGCCGGCCACGTAGAACGCGATACCGCGCTCCAGACGCTGGATTTTCCCCAGGCCGCAGTTGCGAGCGATGTCGCTGGCCTTGCTCGACCAGGGCGAAATGGTGCCGAAACGCGGCAACACCAGGAACAGACGACCGGTAGGCTCCTGAACCGGCACGCTCGGGCCGTATTTCAGAAGACGGGCCAGCACTTGCTGTTCATCGCCGGTCAGAACGCCGGTGACTTCGGCGAAATGGGCGAACTCAGCATACAAGCCACTGACAGCCGGAACTTTCTGGCTCAGTTGCTCGAGTAGTTTGCTGTGGCGAAAGGCGGAAAGGGCAGGAGCACCGCGCAGGATCAACATCTTCGGGACAGCCTCGGGAAGGGGGTGTGCTTTGAGGCCGTGCATTCTAGCCTAAACCGCCCGCGACGGCACCCGAAACGGCACGCTTGCCGTGCGCCAGACGTCGGTACGGGGGGACCTGCTTATTATTAATAGGCATCAAGGGCATCCGGAACGGTTATTTTTGCTCCGTTTCCCCGGCGCCAGGCCCCATTCCTGAGGCCTCCAGCGTTATCCGGGTTTCTCTAGCAGACCGGCACCCATCTGTCGAGATATGGCGGCCGAGGTCCTTTGCGTATACTGCGCACATGTTTTCCCAAACTGCTTTCCGCCCGCGCTGCGCCAAGTGGCTCATCGCAACCGGACTCTTCCTGATGCTCGGTGCCTGTGTTGAAAAACCCAGCACTCTCGAGCGCGTAAAGGAGGATGGCGTACTGCGCGTGATCACCCGCAACAGTCCGGCCACCTACTTCCAGGATCGCAACGGCGAAACCGGCTTCGAATACGAGCTGGTCAAGCGCTTCGCCGATGACCTGGGGGTCAAGCTCGAGATCGAAACCGCCGACAACCTCGACGACCTGTTCAATCAACTGGGCAAACCCAACGGTCCGGTGCTGGCGGCCGCCGGCCTGGTCGGCAGCGACCAGCGCAAGCAACAGGCGCGCTTTTCCCACCCTTACCTGGAAGTCACCCCGCAGGTCATCTACCGTAACGGCCAGTCCCGCCCCACCACCCCGGCGGATCTGGTGGGCAAACGCATCACGGTATTGAAGGGCAGCACCCACGCCGAACAGCTGGCCGAACTGAAAAAGCAGAATCCCGCAATAGAATACGAAGAATCCGACGCCGTCGAAGTGGTCGACCTACTGCGCATGGTCGACGAGGGCCAGATCGACCTGACCCTGGTGGATTCCAACGAAGTGGCGATGAACCAGGTCTACTTCCCCAACGTGCGGGTCGCCTTCGACCTCGGCGACGCCCGCAACCAGCGCTGGGCGGTGGCTCCGGGGGAAGACAACAGCCTGCTCAACGAAATCAACGCCTACCTCGACAAGGTGCAGAAGAACGGCACCCTGCAACGCCTGAAGGATCGTTATTACGGGCACGTCGATGTCCTCGGATATGTCGGCGCCTATACCTTCGCCCAGCACCTGCAGCAACGCCTTCCCAAATACGAGAAACACTTCCAGGCCTCGGCCAAGGAAGAAAAGGTCGACTGGCGCCTGCTCGCGGCCATCGGCTACCAGGAATCGCTGTGGCAACCGAGCGTCACTTCCAAGACCGGCGTGCGCGGCCTGATGATGCTGACCCAGAGCACCGCCCAGGCCATGGGCGTGTCCAACCGCCTGGACGCCCGGCAGAGCATCAGTGGCGGCGCCAAGTACCTGGCCTACATGAAGGACCAGCTCGACGAGAAAATCGAGGAGCCGGATCGCACCTGGTTCGCGCTGGCCGCCTATAACGTCGGCAGCGGTCACCTGGATGACGCCCGCAAGCTGGCCGAGAACGAAGGCCTGAATCCGAACAAGTGGCTGGACGTGAAGAAGATGCTGCCGCGCCTGGCGCAGAAGCAGTGGTACAGCAAGACCCGCTACGGCTACGCCCGCGGCGGCGAGCCGGTGCACTTCGTCGCCAACATCCGCCGCTACTACGACATCCTCACCTGGGTGACCCAGCCGCAGCTGGAAGGCAGCCAGGTGGCCGAAGGTGCCTTGCACGTACCGGGCGTGGACAAGACCAAGCCGACCGAGCAGCCGTCACAGCTATAGCCAGAGCCGAACACAGCCCTCGTAGGAGCTGGCTTGCCAGCGATAGCGGTTTATCGGGCAACAACGATATCGACCATCAGATCGCTATCGCCGGCAAGCCGGCTCCCACAGTTTGTCCCATACCCTCCCGTGGGAGCGTGCCTGGCAGTCAGGCCTTCGGCGCAGCCGCCAGGATCAATTCCTTCATCTCCACCACCGCCGCCTTGAAGCCGACAAATAGCGCATGGGCCACCAGTGCGTGGCCGATGTTCAGCTCGTTGATCCCCGGAATCGCCGCGACCGCCTCGACGTTGTGATAATGCAGGCCATGTCCGGCATTGACGATCAGCCCCTGGGACACGCCAAAGGCCACGCCATCGGCGATGCGCTTGAGTTCCTCGGCCACTTCGGCCGGAGTCTCGGCGTCGGCATAACGCCCGGTGTGCAATTCGATCGCCGGCGCGCCGACCCGCTTGGACGCGGCAATCTGCCGCTCATCGGCATCGATGAACAGCGACACTTCGCTGCCGATCCTGCTCAGGCGCTCCACCGCCGCCTTGATCCGCGCTTCCTGCCCGGCGACATCCAGGCCACCCTCGGTGGTCAGTTCCTGGCGGGTCTCCGGGACCAGGCAGATATGCGCCGGACGAATGCGCTCGGCGAACGCCATCATCTCTTCGGTCACGCCCATTTCGAAGTTCATGCGGGTTTGCAGCACCTCCTTGAGCAGCAGCACGTCGCGCTCCTGGATATGCCGGCGGTCTTCACGCAGGTGCACGGTGATGCCATCGGCGCCCGCCTCTTCGGCGTCCAGCGCGGCCTTGACCGGGTCGGGGTAACGCGTGCCCCGGGCCTGACGCAGGGTGGCTACGTGGTCGATATTCACACCGAGAAGAATGCGGGTGCTGGTGGTCACGGGAAGGCTCCTGAACAGTTGAAGATTCGGCCCACAGCATACACGGGGATTTCAGGGCTTTCGAAACAACTCGCGACTGACCAGCGGTTTACCCCCCAGATGCACCGCCAGCGCCTGGCGCATCAGGCGCTTGGCCGCCGACAGGGCACCGACCGCGGTCCAGTCGGCTTCGGCCATGGCCAGCAGCTCGGTGCCCTGGAACAGCCCGGGTTGCAACAGGTAGACCCGCTCGAGGCCGGCATCCACCTGCAGCCGGTACATGCCGTCCGCCGCCAGAGGTTCGCCATGGACATCCACGTCCAGGGCAAAGCCGTAGCCGAGGTCATCGAGCAGCCGCCACTCAAAGGAACGCAGCAGGGGTTCGAGGGGACGGCCTTCGGCCAGGGCGAGCAAGGTCGCGGCATAGTGGTCGAAGACCGCCGGATGCGGGTCTTCGGCGGGCAGCAGGCGAATCAGCAGTTCGTTGAGGTAGAGTCCGCTGAACAACGCTTCGCCGTTGAGCCAGGTGGAGACACCGGCGCTTTCCATGCGCCCGACATTCTTCAGCTCGCCCCGGCCACGAAACTCGACCTCGAGGGGCACGAACGGTCGCGCCAATGTCCCGGCCTTGCCCCGCGCGCTGCGCAGCACCGCGCGAAGCCGGCCTTGTGGCGTGATGAAATCCACCAGCGCACTGCTTTCGCGGTAGGCGCGGGAGTGCAGGACGTAGGCCGGTTGGCCGGGAGGCGGGTTAGCCGACATGACGTCGAGCCTCAAACGACCTGGTTACAGATCGCCGTAACCCAACGAGCGCAGCGCCCGCTCGTCGTCGGACCAGCCGCCCTTCACCTTGACCCACAGGTTGAGCATGATCTTGGAGTCGAACAGCAGCTCCATGTCCTTGCGTGCCTCGGTGCCGATGCGCTTGATGCGCTCGCCCTTGTCACCAATGATGATCTTCTTCTGGCCGTCACGCTCGACGAGGATCAGCGCATGGATGTGCAGGGTCTTGCCCTGCTGCTTGAACTCTTCGATTTCCACGGTGATCTGGTAAGGCAGTTCCGCCCCCAGCTGGCGCATGATTTTCTCGCGCACCAGTTCCGCGGCGAGGAAACGGCTGCTGCGGTCGGTGATCTGGTCTTCCGGGAAGAAGTGCTCGTTTTCCGGCAGGTGCTGGGCGATCAGGCCTTCCAGGGCATCCAGGTTGTGCCCTTGCTGGGCGGAGATCGGCACGATCTGCGCGTTCGGCAGTTGTTCCTGCAACCAGGTCAGGTGCGGCATCAGCTCGGCCTTGTCTTCGATCCGGTCGGTCTTGTTCAGCGCGACGATCACCGGGCCTTCGACGTACTGGATGCGCTCCAGGACCATCTGGTCCTCTTCGGTCCAGCGGGTGCGGTCGACGACAAAGATCACCACGTCGACGTCTTTCAGGGCCGCCGAGGCGGTCTTGTTCATGTAGCGGTTCAGCGCCTTCTCGCCACCTTTGTGCATGCCTGGCGTGTCGACGTAGATTGCCTGGATGGCGCCTTCGGTCTTGATCCCGAGCATGTTGTGGCGGGTGGTCTGGGGCTTGCGCGAGGTGATCGCGAGCTTCTGGCCGAGGATATGGTTCAGCAGCGTGGATTTGCCCACGTTCGGCCGGCCGACGATGGCGACGTAGCCGCAGCGTGTTGCAATTGAATCAGTCATTACCATTCTCCACGCCCAGGGCAATCAGTGCTGCGGCGGCCGCTACCTGTTCGGCAATGCGACGGCTCACGCCCTGTCCTCGGCTTTTTTCATTCAATAGGGTGATTTCGCACTCGACGAAGAACGTCCGGCAATGCGGTTCACCCTGGATATCCACCACTTCGTAGCGCGGCAGTTCACAGGCACGCGACTGCAGGAACTCCTGCAGGCGGGTCTTGGGGTCCTTGTTGGTGTCCACCAGCGTCAGGCTGTCGAACTCCGAGGTCAACCAGGCGAGCACCCGCTCGCGGGCCATTTCCATGCCGGCGTCGAGATAGATCGCGCCGATCAGCGCTTCCAGGGCATCGGCCAGGATCGACTCACGGCGGAAACCGCCGCTCTTCAACTCGCCGGACCCCAGGCGCAGGTAGTCGCCCAATTCGAAACCACGGGCCAGGACCGCCAGTGTTTCACCTTTTACCAGGCGTGCGCGCAAACGCGACAACTGGCCTTCGCGGGCCTGCGGGAAGCGGTCGAACAGCGCCTCGCCGGCAACGAAGTTGAGAATAGCGTCACCGAGAAACTCCAGGCGCTCGTTGTTGCGCCCGGCAAAACTGCGGTGAGTCAGGGCCAGGACCATCAGCTCCTGGTCCTTGAAGGTATAGCCGAGCTGGCGCTCGAGACGGCTCAAGGACACGGTCACGGTTTACCCACGCTGAATTCGTGGTCGAACTTGACCACCAGATCGATGTTCTGGATCAGCGGATCACGCTGCTCGTATTTCAAATGGGCGAGGAACCGGTTGTTCTCCACCGTCACGCTTAACGCTTTGTTCAAATCCACGTCCTGAATACTGTTGACCTGCATGCCGCGGGCAACATGGGTGTAAAAGTCGCTGACGGTGGTGACGCCCGCCGCCTTGTCGGTTTCCACCGACATGATGATTTTCTTCATCGACATGTAGTCGAGGTAATGCGGGATCAACTTGAATGCCGTGCTGGCGACGAAGGCGACCAGCGCCAGGGCCAGCAACCAGCCGAAAAACGACAGACCTTTCTGGGAAGCGGCGGACTTCATGGTTGTTCTCATAGTGTTCAAGCACCTGAAAAGCATTCGGCGCTGTGTTCAACAGCGCCGCTTGGGTTACTTGATCAGGCCGACCCGCGAGAAATTCGGCAGGTGGCTGAATTTCGGATCAGGCCAGCTCATCCAGACCGCGAAGGCCTTGCCGACGATATTCTCGTCGGGAACCATGCCCAGCAGCTCCTTGGGAATACTGGGGTCATCCCAGTAGCGGCTGTCATTGGAGTTGTCGCGGTTGTCGCCCATCATGAAGTAGTGCCCGGCCGGCACTTTCCATTCGTGGTCAGGCGGCGCGCGATAACGGCCCATCTCCTTGCGGATCAGGTGTTCGGCGGCGCCCAGCTTCTCTTTGTAGAGTTCGGCGCTGCCGAGCATGCCCGGTTCGTTGCCCACCAGTTGCTCGGCCACGGACTCGCCGTTGACGAACAGCTTCTTGTCACTGGTGTAACGCACCACATCGCCCGGCAGACCGACTACACGCTTGATGTAGTTGACGTTCGGATCGCTCGGGTAGCGAAACACCATCACATCGCCGCGCTGCGGATCACCGACCGGGATCACTTTCTTGTCGATCACCGGCAAACGGATCCCGTAGGAAAACTTGTTCACCAGGATGAAATCACCGACATCCAGGGTCGGCTTCATCGAGCCGGACGGAATCTGGAACGGCTCGACCAGAAACGAACGCAGTACCAGCACGATGAACAGCACCGGGAAGAAGGATTTGCCGTATTCAACCAGCAAAGGCTCCTTGTTCAGCTTCTCGACCACTTCTGCCTCGGGCTGCGAGACGCTGCCCTGGTAGGTGGAGATTGCCGCACGTCGGCGTGGAGCCAGAAAGACCAGATCGAGCAACGCCAACAGACCGCAGACGGCGACGGCGATGACCAGCAACAGCGGGAAATTTAGTGACATAGGACCTAACTATCCAACCTGAGCACCGCAAGGAAGGCTTCCTGTGGGATTTCCACGTTGCCTACTTGCTTCATGCGTTTCTTACCGGCCTTCTGCTTTTCCAACAGCTTGCGCTTACGGCTAACGTCACCACCGTAGCATTTGGCCAGTACGTTCTTTCTGAGCGCCTTGACGGTTGTCCGCGCCACGATCTGCCCGCCAATGGCGGCCTGGATGGCAACGTCGAACATCTGACGAGGAATCAGTTCTTTCATCTTCTCGGTCAACGCACGCCCTTTGTAGTGCGCGTTGTCACGATGCACGATCAACGCCAGGGCGTCGACCTTCTCACCGTTGATCAGTACATCCAGCTTGACCAGATTAGCTGACTGGTAGCGATCGAAGTGATAATCCAGCGAAGCATAGCCACGGCTGGTGGATTTCAGGCGATCGAAGAAGTCCAGGACCACTTCGTTCATCGGCAGGTCGTAGGTCACCTGCACCTGGGAACCGAGGAACAGCATGTCGTGCTGGATCCCGCGTTTTTCGATGCACAGTGTAATGACGTTGCCCAGATGCTCCTGCGGTACCAGGATATTGGCCCGCACGATCGGCTCGCGCATGTCCTCGATGGCGGACAGGTCCGGCAGCTTGGACGGGTTGTCGACGTAGATGGTCTCGCCGTTCTTGAGCTTGAGCTCGAAGATTACCGTCGGCGCCGTGGTGATCAGGTCCAGGTCGTACTCGCGCTCCAGGCGCTCCTGGATGATCTCCATGTGCAGCATGCCGAGGAACCCGCAACGGAAGCCGAAGCCCAGGGCATCGGAACTTTCCGGGGTGTACTGCAGCGAGGAGTCGTTCAGCGTGAGCTTTTGCAGGGCTTCGCGGAAGTCTTCGAAATCGTCGGAACTGACCGGGAACAGACCGGCGTAGACCTGCGGCTGGATGCGTTTGAAGCCCGGCAGCACGTCGACATCGGGGGTGGTGCTCAGGGTCAGGGTGTCACCCACCGGCGCACCGTGGATGTCCTTGATACCGGCGATGATAAAGCCCACTTCGCCGGCCTTCAGGTCGACGGTGGCGGTGTGCTTGGGGTTGAACACACCGACGCTGTCCACCAGGTGCATCTTGCCGGTGGACTTGACCAGGATCTTGTCGCCCTTCTTCACGCGGCCGTGGCGCACGCGCACCAGGGACACGACGCCCAGGTAGTTGTCGAACCAGGAGTCGATGATCAACGCCTGCAGCGGATCTTCGATATTGCCGGTCGGCGCGGGAATGGTGGCGACCAGGCGCTCGAGCACCTCATCGACACCAAGGCCGGTCTTGGCGCTGCAGGTGACGGCGTCGGTGGCATCGATACCGATGATCTTCTCGATCTCTTCCTTCACCCGCTCCGGCTCGGCCTGCGGCAGGTCGATCTTGTTCAGCACCGGCATGACCTCCAGGCCCTGCTCGATCGCCGTGTAGCAGTTGGCAACCGACTGGGCCTCGACGCCCTGGCCGGCGTCGACCACCAGCAGCGCACCTTCACAGGCCGCCAGGGAACGGCTGACTTCGTAGGTGAAGTCGACGTGGCCCGGGGTATCGATGAAGTTCAGCTGATAGGTGATGCCGTCTTTAGCCTTGTAGTACAAGGTGACGCTATGGGCCTTGATGGTGATCCCGCGCTCGCGCTCGAGGTCCATGGAATCCAGCACCTGCGCTTCCATCTCGCGTTCGGCAAGGCCGCCGCACATCTGGATGAAGCGATCGGCCAGAGTCGACTTGCCATGGTCAATGTGGGCGATGATGGAGAAATTGCGGATATGACTCAAATCACTCACGGGTCAACACTCAAAAAGGTTGCAGGCAGACTGCCCGCCGAAAAATAGCCGGGAATTGTACCTGATGCGCGACCTAGGCGTCACGTTCACAGGCAAGGCGACCGGCACAAAAAAGCCCCGGCTGGTCGGCAGGGGCTCTTTTTCGGGGTTACCCAGGCGTGTTTGCCGCCCTTATCCCGCTCGACGCAGCAGCCAGAGCCCGGCAATCGCACAGATCCCCGCCGGCACCAGCACCGCGAGCAGCGGCGAAAAGCCGAACACCAGGCTCGACGGCCCCAGCAGGTCCTGGGCGATACGGAAGGTGAAGCCCACCAGCACGCCGGTGAACACCCGCTGGCCGAGGGTCACCGAACGCAAGGGGCCGAAGATGAACGAGATGGCCATCAGCACCAGCGCGGCGGTGACCAGCGGTTGCAGGATCTTGACCCAGAACGCCAACCAGTAACGGCCATTGGCCAGCCCCTGGTCCGCCAGGTAATGGATGTAGCCCCACAGGCCGCTGATGGACAGCGCTTCGGGCACCATCACCACGGTGCTCAGCAGGTTCGGGCTGAGGGACACGCCCCACAGTTCCTCCGGACTGTTGATGACCTCGGTGTGATCGCCACGGAAATAGGTGGTGGTGACATCCGTCAGGTTCCAGTGATCCTTGTCGAAGCGAGCCTGCCTGGCGAAGCTCGACGACAGCAGATGCCGCTGCTCGTCGAAATGATAACGGGTCACCCCATAGAGCAGGCCGTTGGGTTGCACGGCGTTGATATGGATGAATTCGTCGCCCTGGCGGTGCCACAGGCCGTGCTTGGAGCTCTGCGCATCGCCCGAACCCTGGGCCAGCGCCCGGTTGGCCTGGGCCTGGCTCTCGGTGACCGGCGCGACATACTCGCCGACCAGCACGCCGACGATCATCAGCACCAGCATCGGTTTCATCACCGCCCAGACGATGCGTCCGATGGAGACGCCGGCCGCGCGCATGATGGTCAGTTCGCTGTTGCTCGCCAGGCTGCCCAGGCCGATCAGGCAGCCGATCAGGCCGGCCATCGGCAACATGTCATAGACGCGACGAGGCGCCGTCAGCACCACGAAGCTGAGGATATCGCCCCAGGTGTAGGTGTCGCTGACATTGCCCATCTCGTCGATAAAGGCGAACAGCGAGGCCAGGCCCAGGATGATCCCGAGCACCGCCAGGATCGCCAGGAATACGGTACTGCCGATGTAGCGGTCGAGCTTAACCACGAGCCATCTCCTTCATGTCGCGGCGACTCGCCAGCTTCAAACGCAACGGTTCCCAATACAGCAGTCCCAGGCCGATCACCAGGAACAACCCGTGCACCCACCACAAGCCGAGCAGCGGCGACAGGTGGCCCTTCTCCAGCGAACCGCGGGCGGAAATCAGCATGGTCAGGTACGCCATGTACAGCAGGATCGCCGGCAACAGCTTGAGGAAACGGCCCTGACGCGGGTTGACCCGCGACAGCGGCACCGCCATGAGGGTCACGATAAAGACCAGCAGCGGCAGGGACAGGCGCCATTGCAGCTCGGCAATCGACTTGCGCTCGCTGCTGCCCCACAGATCGCGGGTCGCGAGGGCGTCACGGTCGGTCACCTCGTTGCTGATTTCGGGTTTCTCCATCTGCACGCCGTAGGTGTCATATTTGATAGCCCGATAGTCCGCCTGCCCCGGGCTGCCGTCATAGCGGTAGCCGTCCTCGAGAATCAGGTAGCGGTTGCCGTCAGGCTTGACTTCAAGACGCCCGTGATCGGCGACCAGCACCGAGATGCCACGGTCCTTCTTGTCCTGGCCGAGACGTTTCTCGGAAATGAACACACCGCCCAGCTGGGTGCGGTCATCCGACAGTTTCTCGGTGTAGGTGATCCGCGATCCATCGTTCAACGCCTGGAAACGCCCCGGCTCCAGGGTATCGAATTCGGTCAGGGCATCCTGCTTGTTGAGCACCAGCTGGAACTGGTAGGCGCCCTGGGGGGCCAGGCTCAGGCTCAACCAGGCCACCAGCAGGGCCACCAGCAGGGCCGGTGCCATCGTCATGCCGAGCAGGCGCTGCTGGCTCATGCCGGTGGCGGACAGCACGGTCATCTCGCTTTCCAGGTACAACCGGCCGTAGGCCAGCAGAATCCCGAGAAACAGGCCCAAGGGCAGGATCAACTGCAGGAAACCGGGCAGGCGGAAGCCCATGATCAGGAACAGCGCCCCCGGATCCAGGGCGCCCGAAGCGGCCTGGGCGAGGAATTTGACGAAGCGCCCGCTCATGGTGATCACCAGCAGCACGGCGCTGACGGCACTCAATGTAACCAGGACTTCGCGAGACAGATAACGAAAGACGATCAAACCAGACACTCCAGGGTTGTCAGGCTAACTAAGGCGGCCGAACAAGCAAGCATATAGAGTCAGCTCATCAAGAGCCGTCTAAAAAGATGGCGCATTATCCTGTGATTGGCCGCCCCTGTCACTGCGCACGCTCAACCACGCACGCAAAGCTGCAACGCAGGGTTGTCAGCGGCGGGCGGCGAGGTTCAAACTGCCGCCTTTGTCGCTTGCACGCCACCGCGTTGCCAAGCCGCCCAGCGCAGAGCCTTGCTTCGCGCCCACTGACCTTTATTCAGGGACCCAGACATGGAACTGGTTGTAAAAAGCGTTAGCCCGGAAACGTTGAAAACCGCCACCCTGGTACTCGCTGTCGGCGAAGGCCGCAAGCTCGGTACTGCCGCGCAGAAAGTCGATGAACTGACTGGCGGCGCCATCAGTGCCATCCTCAAGCGCGGCGACCTGGCCGGCAAGGTCGGCCAGAGCCTGCTGTTGCAGAGCCTGCCGAACCTGAAAGCCGAGCGCGTGCTGCTGGTGGGCGTGGGCAAGGACGCCGAGCTGGGCGACCGGCCGTTCCGCAAGACCGTCGCCGGCATCCTCGGCACCCTCAAGGGCCTGGGTGGCAGCGATGCCGTGCTCGCCCTCGACGAGCTGGTGGTCAAGGGTCGCGACAGCTATGGCAAGACCCGCCTGCTGGCGGAAAGCCTGCTGGATGGCGAGTACAGCTTCGACGCCTACAAGAGCCAGAAAGCCGAGCCGCGTGCCCTGAAGAAAGTCACCCTGGTCACCATCAAGGCCGCGCAAGCCGAAGTCGAACGCGCCGTGACCCACGCCAAGGCCATCGCCAACGGCATGGCATTCACCCGCGACCTGGGCAACACCCCGCCGAACATCTGCCACCCGAGCTACCTCGCCGAGCAGGCCAAGAACCTGGGCAAGACCCACAAGGGCCTGAAGGTCGAGATCTTCGACGAGAAGAAGATCAAGGAACTGGGCATGGGCTCGTTCTACGCCGTGGGCCAGGGCAGCGACCAGCCACCACGACTGATCGTCATGCAGTACAACGGCGGCAAGAAATCCGAGAAGCCGTTCGCCCTGGTCGGCAAGGGCATCACCTTCGACACCGGCGGTATCAGCCTCAAGCCGGGCGCCGGCATGGATGAAATGAAGTACGACATGGGCGGTGCCGCCAGTGTCTTCGGTACGCTGCAGGCCGTGCTGGAACTGAAGCTGCCGATCAACCTGGTGTGCATCCTGGCCTGTGCCGAGAACATGCCGAGCGGCGGCGCGACCCGTCCGGGCGACATCGTCACCACCCTGAGCGGCCAGACCGTGGAAATCCTCAACACCGACGCCGAAGGCCGCCTGGTGCTGTGCGACGCCCTGACCTACGCCGAACGCTTCAAGCCCCAGGCGGTGATCGATATCGCCACCCTGACCGGCGCCTGCATCGTCGCCCTCGGCTCGCACACCTCGGGCCTGCTGGGCAACAACGACGAGCTGATCGAGCAACTGCTGAACGCCGGCCGCCAGGCCGACGACCGTGCCTGGCAACTGCCGCTGTTCGATGAATACCAGGAGCAACTGGACAGCCCGTTCGCCGACATCGCCAACATCGGCGGGCCGAAGGCCGGCACCATCACCGCCGCCTGCTTCCTGTCGCGCTTCACCAAGAACCTCAACTGGGCCCACCTGGACATCGCCGGCACCGCCTGGACCAGCGGCGGCAAGGACAAGGGCGCCACCGGCCGTCCGGTGCCCCTGCTGACCCAATACCTGCTGGATCGCGCCAAGGCCTGACGCCGGCGACCAGGGCGCCCTCCTCCACTGAGCAGGGCGCCGTGGCTCAGGAACCTCTATGACCCAAGTCGATTTCTATATTCTGCCCAGCCCTGATCCTTCAGCCCGGCTGGATTTCGCCTGCAAGCTGACCGAAAAGGCCTGGCGCCTGGGGCACAAGGTCTATCTGCACTGCAGCGATGCCGGCCAGCGCGATGAGCTGGACGCCCGCCTGTGGCGCTTCAAGGGCGAGAGCTTCGTTCCCCACGGCCCCGCGGAAAGCGAACCCGAGGGCAGCGTGGTCCTGGGACTGGGCGAAGACCCCGGCCCTCATCAGGACCTGCTGGTGAACCTGGACTTGAAAGTCCCGCCCTTTGCCTCGCGCTTTGCCCGCGTGGCGGAAGTGGTGGTGGAAGACCCGGCGATCCGCCAGGCGGCGCGGGAGAGTTTCCGCTTCTACCGCGAACAGGGATATCCTCTGCAAGATCACCGTCTACAGCGACTTTGAGCACCCCGATGGACACTCCAAAACAACCACAAAAAGCTGCCCCCCTGCTCGATGAGCTGGAATCGATCCGCAAGTTGCTCGGCGACGACACCCTGCAGCCACCGCTGCTGACCGAAACCGTCGCCAGCGAAGGGCAGATTCCCCTGCTGTTCGACATGGTGGGTAAAAAGGCCGAGGTCGAGCCAGTCCCCGAGGTCGCGCCGCCAGTCGCGGCCGAACCGACACCCGCGCCGGCACCGATCGCCGAAGCGAAGCCGGAACCGCCCAGGCCCGGCAACCAAGACGCCCTGCTGCACCTGGACAGCGAATTGCGCGCCGCCGCGCAACTGATCATGCAGGACGTGATCGACGACTTCGCCCCGCATATCGAAACCGAGATCAAGCGCCGCCTGGATGCCCGGATGGAGCGCCTGCTGAGCCAGTATCCCTCCTGACACGACGCCCCCCCCTGTGGGAGCCGGCTTGCCGGCGATGGCGTCCATAAGAGCGATGCCGGGCTGACGGGCCTCATCGCCGGCAAGCCGGCTCCCACAGAGGACCGCGTTTCAACGCAAAATACCGCGCCAGCGGGCATATTTGTCCCCCGGGCCCTCACCTCGCTCTACGCCCCGCGCCATATCCCCGTTATACTTGTCGGCTTTCCTGAATTAACGCCTAAGGGTCCCGCCGCGCATGGATAAGACCTACCAGCCGCACGCCATTGAAACTTCCTGGTACCAGACCTGGGAGTCCGAGAACTACTTCGCCCCGCAAGGCGCGGGCGACTCGTACACCATCATGATCCCGCCGCCGAACGTCACCGGCAGCCTGCACATGGGCCACGGCTTCAACAACGCGATCATGGATGCCCTGATCCGTTTCCGCCGCATGCAGGGTCGCAATACCCTGTGGCAGCCGGGCACCGACCACGCGGGGATCGCCACCCAGATGCTGGTGGAGCGCCAGCTCGAAGCCCAGGGCCAGAACCGGCATGACCTGGGACGCGAGAAGTTTCTCGAAAAGGTGTGGGAGTGGAAGGACCAATCCGGTGGCAATATCAGCCGCCAGATCCGCCGCCTGGGCTCGTCCGTGGACTGGAGCCGCGAGCGCTTCACCATGGACGACGGCCTTTCCGAAGCGGTCAAGGAAGCCTTCGTGCGCCTGCACGAAGACGGCCTGATCTACCGCGGCAAGCGCCTGGTCAACTGGGACACCAAGCTGCACACGGCGATTTCCGACCTCGAAGTGGAAAACCACGACGAAAAGGGTTTCCTGTGGAACCTGCGCTACCCGCTGGCTGATGGCGCCAAGACCGCCGAAGGCCTGGACTACCTGATCGTCGCGACCACTCGTCCGGAAACCATGCTTGGCGACGCCGCCGTCGCGGTCAACCCGGAAGACGAACGCTACAAGGCCCTGATCGGCAAATTCGTCGAGCTGCCGCTGGTCGGCCGCCGCATTCCGATCATCGCCGACGATTATTGCGATCCCGAATTCGGCACCGGCTGCGTGAAGATCACCCCGGCCCACGACTTCAACGACTATGAAGTCGGCAAGCGCCACAACCTGCCGCTGCTGAACATCTTCGACAAGAACGCCGCCGTCCTGCCGGCCTGCCAGGTGTTCAACCTCGACGGCACGCTGAACGACAGCATCGACGGCAAGATCCCGGCGCAATACGCCGGCCTCGACCGTTTCGAGGCGCGCAAGCAGATCGTTGCCGATTTCGATGCCGCGGGCCTGCTGGTCAGCGTCGATGACCATGCCCTGAAAGTGCCGAAGGGCGACCGTTCGGGCACCATCATCGAGCCGTGGCTGACCGACCAGTGGTACGTGTCGACCAAGCCGCTGGCCGAACCGGCCATTGCCGCCGTGGAAGACGGTCGCATCGCCTTCGTGCCCAAGCAGTACGAAAACATGTACTTCTCCTGGATGCGCGATATCCAGGACTGGTGCATCAGCCGCCAGCTGTGGTGGGGCCACCGCATTCCGGCCTGGTACGACGAGTCGGGCAAGGTCTATGTCGGTCGCGACGAAGCCGAAGTACGGGCCAAGCACAACCTCGGCCCGGACGTTGCGCTGCAACAGGACAACGACGTCCTCGACACCTGGTTCAGTTCGGGCCTGTGGACCTTCTCCACCCTGGGCTGGCCGGAGCAGACCGACTTCCTCAAGACCTTCCACCCCACCGATGTGCTGGTAACCGGTTTCGACATCATTTTCTTCTGGGTCGCCCGGATGATCATGCTGACCATGCACCTGGTGAAGAACGAGGACGGCACCCCGCAGGTCCCGTTCAAGACTGTCTACGTCCACGGCCTGGTGCGTGATGGCCAGGGCCAGAAGATGTCCAAGTCCAAGGGCAACGTCCTCGATCCACTGGACATCATCGACGGTATCGAGCTCGAAGCCCTGGTGCAGAAACGCACCACCGGCCTGATGCAGCCCAAATTGCAGAAGGCCATCGAGAAGCAGACCCGCGCCGAATTCGCCGAAGGTATCGCCAGCTACGGCACCGACGCCCTGCGCTTCACCTTCTGCTCGCTGGCTTCCACCGGTCGCGACATCAAGTTCGACATGGGCCGCGTCGAGGGCTATCGCAACTTCTGCAACAAGATCTGGAACGCCGCGCGTTATGTGCTGGACAAGGGCGAAGACTGCGGCCAGAACGGCGAAGCCTACGAGCTGTCCCTGGCTGATCGCTGGATCATCTCGCAGTTGCAGCGCACCGAAGCCGAAGTGACCCGCCAGCTCGACCAGTTCCGCTTCGACCTCGCGGCCCAGGCCCTCTACGAGTTCATCTGGAACCAGTACTGCGACTGGTACCTGGAACTGTCCAAGCCGGTCCTGTGGGACGAGAACGCACCGATCGAGCGCCATCGCGGCACCCGACGCACCCTGGTGCGCGTGCTGGAAGTGGCCCTGCGCCTGGCGCATCCGTTCATGCCGTTCATCACCGAGGAAATCTGGCAGCGCCTGGCGCCGCTGGTCGGGGCGCAAGGCAAGACCATCATGCTGCAACCATGGCCGGTGGCGAACGAAGCGCGGATCGACGCGGTTGCCGAAGACGATATCGAATGGCTCAAGGGCCTGATGCTCGGCGTGCGCAACATCCGCGCCGAGATGAATATCGGCCCGGGCAAGCCATTGGCGTTGTTCCTGAAGAACGTCAACGAGCAGGATCAGCGTCGCCTGAGCGAGAACGAGCAGTTGCTGAAAAAGCTCGCGAAACTCGAATCGATCACCGTGCTGGCTGCCGGCGACGAGGCACCGCTGTCCGCCACCGCCCTGGTGGGCGAGATGGAAGTGCTGGTGCCGATGGCCGGACTGATCGACAAGGGCGCCGAACTGGCGCGCCTGGACAAGGAAATCCAGCGCCTGCAGGGTGAAGTGCAACGGGTCGGCGGCAAGCTGTCCAATGCCGCGTTCGTCGACAAGGCTCCAGCCGAAGTCATCGAGAAAGAGCGCGCCAAGCTGGCCGAGGCCGAACAGGCCCTGGGCAAGCTGGCCGAGCAGCATGCACGGATCGCCAGCCTGTAAGCGTGACGCCTGACTGAAAAAGGGAGGCCCTCGGGTCTCCCTTTTTCATGCCCGGCGCATCCTCACAAGCGCCCCGAAACCTTGCAGGAGCCGGCTTGCTGGCGATAAGGCCCGCGGGCCTGGCGCCGCCTGATCGGACGCCATCGCCGACAAGCCGGCGCCTACCGGGTTATGTCGCGCTCAAGACAGAAGATCGGCACTGGAGCGTGTCCGCCACAATGCCCTGCGCGCCAGCGTCGGGGAATATGGGACAATGCCCGTCACTCCAAGCCCTACCCGAATCGATCCCGCCATGAACGCCCCGAGCAAACCCAAAGCCCCGCGCAAGAAGCCCAAGCCCGCCACCCCGGCCAAGAGCGTCGAGCCTCGCGAGAAAGCCAGCCTGCACCCACGCAACCGTCACCAGGGCCGCTATGACTTCCCGCAACTGATCAAGGGCTGCCCCGAACTGGGCCAGTTCGTGATCCTCAACCCCTATGGCAAGGAAAGCATCGACTTCGCCGACCCGGCTGCGGTGCGCGTGTTCAACCGGGCGCTGCTCAAGGCCTTCTACGGTATCCAGCACTGGGACATTCCGGCCGACTTCCTCTGTCCGCCAGTGCCGGGGCGAGCCGACTACGTGCACTTTCTCGCCGACCTGCTGGCCGAAAGCAACCAGGGCAACATTCCCCGTGGCGCGGCCGTGCGCGTGCTGGATATCGGCGTCGGCGCCAACTGCATCTATCCGTTGATCGGCCATGGCGACTATCGCTGGCAGTTTCTCGGCTCGGATATCGACAAGACCGCCCTGGCCGCGGCCAAGGCCATCGTCCAGGCCAACGGCCTGAACAAGGCCATCACCCTGCGCCAGCAAGACAACCCGAAGCACATCCTCAGCGGCCTGCTGGACAGTACCGAGCATTTTGACCTGACCCTGTGCAATCCGCCGTTCCATGCGTCCCTGGATGAAGCCCAAAGCGGCAGCCGGCGCAAATGGCGCGCCCTGGGCAAGGCCGACCCCAAGCGCAAGCTGCCCGTACTGAATTTCGGCGGTCAGGCGGCGGAATTATGGTGTGAGGGGGGCGAAGTGCGCTTCGTGACCCAACTGATCAGCGAAAGCCCGCCACTGGCGAGCCAGGTGCTGTGGTTCAGCACCCTGGTGTCGAAGGCCTCGAACCTGCCGGCCATCGAAGCGGCCCTGAAAAAAGCCGGCGCCCTGGAGAGCAAGGTGGTGGAGATGTCCCAGGGCCAGAAGCAGAGCCGTTTCGTCGCCTGGACGTTCCACAGCCAGGCCCAGCAACAGGCCTGGGCGCAACGGCACTGGAGCGCGGCCCGCGCCTGAGACTTTCACCAGGCGAAAAAAAACCGTGCCCGGATCGCTCCGAGGCACGGTCGCACTGCGTCTTACTTGTTAACAGCGTCAGTCAGGCCTTTGGCCACAACGAGCTTGATAACTTTCTTGGCAGCGATTTCGATGGCAGCGCCAGTCGATGGGTTGCGGCCAGTACGGGCAGGACGCTCGGTCACTTTCAGCTTGCCGATACCTGGCAGGGTGATTTCGCCGCCGTTTTCCAGTTGATCGGCAACGATCTGGCCCAGTTGGTCCAAGGCAGCGCGAGCGGTGGTTTTCGGCGCGTCGATAGCTTCAGCGATGTCGGCGATCAGTTGGTCTTTAGTCAAAGCCATTGAGATGTTCCTTCCCTATCAAATTCATTTGGATTGCAGAGTGCAGTGTCAGCCGTCGAGCCAAGTCTTGTGGACCTGACACCCCGCTGATAAACCACGACGGATCGCGGATGTAGATAGCAAAAACGGGGTTTGGTTCGACCTGACACCTGCTGAATGCACGCTTTGCGCCCTTACTGTGCGCAAGACGGGGGCAAAACTAGCACAGAGACGGGGAAATATCCGCCTCTACCTAGCCATTTGGTCAGCTTTTGCGCTCGTTTTCGAAAAAAAACTGCCAGAAACCGCCGATCGGCCAAGTTTGACCCCGCAAACGCTGATTCGGTCCGCGTCTACGGTACACTGGCAGCTTTTCCGGGGAGCCGCTCTTCCCCCTGACAATCAGCCGAGAAACCCATGCCGATCCGTCACTGTATCGTCCACCTGATCGACAAGAAACCCGATGGCACGCCAGCCGTGCTCCACGCCCGCGATTCGGAACTGAGCGAGTCCCAGGCCATCGAGCACATGCTGGCCGACCTCAATGAAAGCTATAACGCCAAGCAGGGCAAGGCCTGGGGCTTTTTCCACGCCGAGTCCGGCGCGCATCCTTTCAGCGGCTGGCTGAAAGAGTACCTGGACGGCGGCAAGGATTTTACCGCGTTCAGCCGCGTGGCCGTGGAACACCTGCAGAAGCTGATGGAAGAGTCCAACCTCTCGGTCGGCGGCCATGTCCTGTTCGCCCACTACCAGCAAGGCATGACCGATTACCTGGCCATCGCCCTGCTGCACCACAGCGAGGGCGTGGCGGTGAATGCCGAGCTGGACGTCACCCCGTCCCGGCACCTGGACCTGGCCCAGTTGCACCTGGCCGCACGCATCAACATCTCCGAGTGGCAGAACAACAAGCAGTCCAAGCAGTACATTTCCTTTATCAAGGGCAAGAACGGCAAGAAGGTCTCGGAGTACTTCCGCGACTTCATCGGCTGCCAGGAAGGGGTCGACGGCCCGGGTGAGACCCGCACCCTGCTCAAGGCCTTCAGTGACTTCGTCGAAAGCGAGGACCTGCCCGAAGACGATGCCCGCGAAAAAACCAAGACCCTGGTGGACTACGCCAGCAGCCAGGCCAAGATGGGCGAACCCATGGGCCTGGAAGAGCTGTCCGGGTTGATCGACGAAGACCGCCCGCGGGCGTTCTACGAACATATCCGCAACAAGGACTATGGCCTGTCGCCGGAAATCCCCGCCGACAAACGCACCCTGAACCAGTTCCGCCGCTTCACCGGTCGGGCCGAAGGGCTGTCCATCAGCTTCGAAGCGCACCTGCTGGGCTCGAAGATCGAATATGACGAGGAAGCCGGGACCCTGATCATCAAGGGCCTGCCGACCCAGCTCACCGATCAGCTCAAGCGCCGCAAGGACTGAACCGTGCTCAATGGCATGTTGAAGAAGTTCCTGCTGATCCTGCTGGTGGTCGTGGCCTATCAGAACTGGGGCAAGATCGAGCGGGTGTTCAACCCCGGTTCGGTGGTCTCCGAACAGACCCAGGCCAAGGCCCGGGTGACTCTCTATGCCACCGACTGGTGCGGCTACTGCAAGCTGACCCGGCGTTTTCTCGACCAGAAGGGCATTCCCTACAGGGAGTTCGATATCGAGAAGAACGCCGAGGCGCGCAAGGCCTATGAAGCCCTGGGTGGCGGGGGTATTCCGATACTGGATGTCAACGGCACCCTGATCCGCGGATATCAGCCAGAGGCGATCATCGCCGCCCTGCAATAGCCAGCCGGACGCATTCCCATTGTAGGAGCCGGCTTGCCGGCGATGAGGCCAATGAGTCTCGCATCGATCTTGCGGCCGCCATCGCCGGCAAGCCGGCTCCTACAGGGGGACGGTGTTTTCAATCCCTTAGCGCTTCGATCCTGAAGCCGAGCCGCGGAAAGTGCACATGCACCACGCCCGCGCGTTCATCCACACGTCGCAGGATCAGTTCCTCGCTGCCCGCAAACAGCAATTCGCCGGCCACCGGATCAACACCATAATCCGTCGCGGCGATCACCACCCGCTGGCCGGCCTTGAAACCATTCGGGTCGTTGAAGACTTCATCGGGAAGATCGGCCGGCGTGGCCTCGCGCGCGACCTGCAACGCCTCCCCGGCGCTCATGACATTCGCGGCGCCATGCCCGAACCCCAGGACCCGGGCGAGCCAGGCCGATACGGCCGGGTATTCGTCCACCAGCGGTGAGGTGACCGGCGTGGCCTTGAGGAACCACAGGGGATGGGCCATCGCGATATCGGCGATGGAGGGCTGGCCAAACAGGAAGTCGCCCTCTTCACGCTGCAACTGCTGTTCCAGGCGCGCCATGAAGGTCGGCCACTGGTGCCGGGCCTCTTCCAGGGATACCCGGGTGGCCGAACCACCGCTGAACAGGCCGGCGCGATCGATCATGAAGCCCTTGAGCTGCTCCGGGGAAAACCGGGCAAAGCGCACCGCCGCCGATTCCGGCTGGAACACCAGGCTCACGGCATGCTTGAACACCACCGAATCGGCCCAGGCGGCGAAGGTCGCCGCGACCATTTCCCGTCCTTCGGGGAACAGGGTCGGCGAGGCCTTTTCCTGTTCGAGGCGACGGGCGATCAAGGCGGTGTCGCAATAGATATCCGCGCCCACCTGCAATACCGGCGTCTTGCGATAACCGCCGGTCAAGGCCGTCAGGTCGGGCTTGGGCATTACCGGCGGGATCGTCACCGAACGCCAGGACAACCCCTTGAACCCCAGCAACAACCGGGCCTTTTCGGCAAAGGGCGAAGTTGCGTAATGGTGAAGAATCAACTCAGGCATGCTGGAGTCCGCCGGACAGGTAGGAGCCCGCAGCTTAGCCTGCAAATCGGGGTCAGCCTACCCGGATGGCCTGATGTCGCCTTATCAGCGATATCAATGACACGCCAGCCTGTTCGTGATGGGGCACCGAAAGGCGCCCCTTGTCATTTTCGGCCGACCGAAAAATCTTCCAGGCTGAAACCCGCCGCCAGGTTTTCCTTGGCGCTCTTGCGCAATTTCTTGATCAGGCGCTCCTGGCGCAGGGCCTCGCCCTTGTCGCCGCACGCCTCGATATACACCAGCGCCACCGCCGGGCTCGAATGGAAGAAACGCGCGCCCTTGCCGCTCTGGTGCGAGGCAAAACGCCGTTGCGGATCATCGCTGATGCCGCAATACAGCGAGCCGTTGGCAGCCCGCACCAGATAGACGAACCAGGGCTTGGCCGCCGGTGTGGCAGGTTCAGTGGCGGCAATCGGCGCTTGACGGGTGTTCACGGGGCAAAGGGACTTGGCGGCAACGGGGCCGGAATCTTAGCAGACCTCAGCGGTTCGCCTGGAATGCCTTCAAGCCCTTGAGCGCCTGGGCACGCACGGCGTTTTTCACCAGTGGCGTCCAGCCCAGCAGCAGGCCTTTGGTGCCCAGGGCCTGGCGGGCCCAGCGCCACAGGTCGAAATGATCGTGGTGCTCGCAGATCTTGCCATCGCGGAACACGAAGCGGGCCTGGATATCGTTGACCACGATATTGCCGGTCTGGCTGAACAGGTACGTCGCCACCCAGTGGGCGCCCCCGGTGCGCTCATCGGCGCGAACATTGTCGAAGACCAGGCTGAAGTCCTTGGCCCGGGTCGTCAGCATGCGCCACATATCACCGGCGTCACGGCCGCGCAGTTCGCCGAAGGCCGGATCACTGAACAGCACGTCCTCGGTGTAGCAGGCGCTCATCGCCTCGGCATCCAGTCGCTGGAAAGCCTTGTAGAACTCGGTAATCAACGCGCTGTGGGCATCACTCATGGGCAGGCTCCGTGCAGATCAAAAGATTGCCTGCACGATAGTCCGCAAATGCCCGCCTGACCATCGGCATTCGCCGGCCGAATACCCGCAGTGCGAGGTGCTTCAGAGTTTTTCGCTGTTGACCTGCACATAGCGCGCCCGACCGGCGCCCAGCCCCGCGACAATGGCGCCAAGACCGATCACGCCGAAGATCCAGCCCAGGGCCTGCCAGTCGCCGGTGAGGTCATGCACCAGGCCGACCGCGAACGGCCCCATGGAAGCCAGGGTGTAGCCGATGCCCTGGGCCATGCTCGACAGGTTCGCTGCCACATGGGCATCGCGCGAACGCAGCACGATCAGGGTCAGCGCCAGGCTGAAAGTGCCGCCCTGCCCCAGTCCCAGCAGGATCGCCCAGCCCCAGAGCCCGTCGAGCGGTGCATACAGGCAACCGAACAGGCCCCCCAGGGTCAGCAGCATGACCACCAGGATCGCCAGCCGCTGGTCCTTGCCACGGGTAGCCAGCCAGGGCGCGGCCAGTGAACTGGCCAGTTGCACGAGGATCGAACCGGACAGCACGATCCCCGCCTGGGTCGCCGTCAGGCCGCGGCCGATCAGCACCGAAGGCAACCAGCCGAAGACAATGTAGGCCAGGGACGATTGCAGCCCCATGTACAGGGTCACCTGCCAGGCCAGCGGATCGCGCAACAGGCCGCGCACGCGGTACGCCGCCTGATGGGCGCCGTGCTTGTTGCCGACCTGTGGCAGCCACAGCAACGCCGCCACCAGCGCCGGGATCACCCAGAAGCCCAGGCCCAGCGACCAACTGTTACCCAGGTGCTGGCTCAGCGGCACCGTCGCCCCTGCCGCCATCGCGGCGCCCAGGCACAGGGCCATGGTGTAGACCCCGGTCATGGTCCCCGCCTGCCTGGGAAAGTCACGCTTGACGATTCCCGGCAACAGCACGCCGATGACGCCGATACTCGCGCCCGCCATGATGCTGCCGGCAAACAGGCCGAACTCGCCAAAGGAACTGCGCACGATCAGGCCACCCGCCAGGGTCAGCAGGATTCCCAGCACCACCCGCTCACTGCCAAAACGCCGCGCCAGCAACGGCGCCAGAGGGGCAAACAACCCCAGGCAGAGCACGGGCAAGGTAGTCAGCAAGCCGGCCTTGGCCGCCGACAAGCCGAGGCTGCGGGATACCTCGCTGAGCATCGGCGCCATGCTCGACAACGCCGGGCGCAGGTTCAAGGCCACCAGCACCAGCCCCAGCAGCAACAACCAGGGACGGCGCAGCAGCGGTTGCTCCTGCTGGACGATGGCGTCATCGGCTTCGGCGTCGATCAGCAACCTGTCGAGCTCGGACGACTGGGCTGGCGTGGATGTCGAGGTAGTTGAAGCAGAACGGGGCATGAGGCTCTCGGATTCAAGGTTCATTGATCAAGGTCCGGCACAGGGCCTTGGCGCGTTCCGGGTCGCGCTGCTCGACCGCCTCCAGCAGGGCGATATGCAGATCGAACACCGACTGGCGACGTGGCGTGATATCCAGCGTCTGGTGCAGGGCACCGGCAATCACGCTGGAAAAGTAGCGATACAGCTCGCTGAGCATCGGGTTGTGCGCGGCGTCGATCAGGCGCTGGTGAAACACCAGGTCGCAGGTGATATAGCTGTCGAGGTCGCCGTGGTAGTGATCGCCGCTGGTCGCCAGGGCCTCGCGCAGGCCTTTGAGATCCTCGTCGGTCCGGCGCAGGGCCGCCAGGCCAACGGCTTCGACTTCAAAACTGTGCCGCGTCTCGCGGGCCTGATCCAGGGAACAACGCGACAGCGCCTGCATGGTCGCCAACGGATCGGTGGTCGCTCGCAGGTAGCTGCCGTCACCCTGGCGAATCTCGATCAAGCCGGAAAACGCCAGCACGCGCATGGCCTCGCGCATGGTATTGCGACTGATACCCAGCTCGGCAGCCAGCTCCGGCTCGGTCGGCAAACGCTCGCCCACGGCCCAGGTGCCGAGGGTAATGCGCTCGCGCAACTGCTCCAGGGCCTGGTCGACCAGGGAACGCTTGATCAGGGGAATACTGGAAGACATGGAATCCGCCTTAACATCCAATCATAGGATGAATTTACAGATAGCCTATCCCAGATCAACGGCTGAGCTCAAGGGCGAGTGATGCCAGCCGCACCGCCGCTTTCGCGGGCAAGCCCACTCCCACAGGATGGGGGCTCACCACGGACTATCGCCCAGCCTCAAACCCTGTAGGAGCTGGCTTGCCAGCGATAACGAGGCAAGGTACTCAGCTCAGAGAAGTTGAAGATGTCGCCGAGGTCGAGCCATTGCTGCCGAATGGGCATAAAAAATCCGATACCAGGGGACTGGTATCGGATTTTCTAGAAGCCCCGGATTGGACTCAAATGCTTAAGTAAACAGCATCACGGACCAGGTCCGGGTTTTTCATTCAGCGCCTGTCGATCAATGCAGGATCTGGCTCAGGAACAACTTGGTCCGCTCGTTCTGCGGATTGTCGAAGAAGTCGTTCGGCGCCGCCTGTTCGACGATTTCACCCTTGTCCATGAAGATCACGCGATTGGCCACGGTGCGGGCGAAGCCCATTTCGTGGGTCACGCAGAGCATGGTCATGCCGTCTTCGGCCAGGCCGATCATGGTGTCGAGTACTTCCTTGACCATTTCCGGGTCGAGAGCCGAGGTCGGCTCGTCGAACAGCATGATCTTCGGTTTCATGCACAGGGCACGGGCAATCGCCACACGCTGCTGCTGACCACCGGACAACTGACCCGGGAACTTGTGGGCCTGCTCCGGGATACGCACGCGCTCCAGGTAGTGCATGGCGATCTCTTCCGCCTTGCGCTTGGGCATCTTGCGCACCCACATCGGTGCCAGGGTGCAGTTCTGCAGGATGGTCAGGTGCGGGAACAGGTTGAAGTGCTGGAACACCATGCCGACTTCACGGCGGATCGCTTCGATCTGCTTGAGGTCGTTGGTCAGTTCCACGCCATCGACCACGATGCGGCCCTGCTGGTGCTCTTCCAGACGGTTGAGGCAGCGGATGGTGGTGGACTTGCCCGAACCGGACGGACCGCACAGGACGATACGCTCGCCCTGCTTGACGTTCAGGTTGATGTCCTTGAGCACGTGGAACTGGCCGTACCACTTGTTCACGCCCTGCATCTGAATAATGCCTTCAGGACTCACAGGCTGTTTGATCGCTTCACTCATAACAGAACTTCCTAAATTAGGTAGCGCCTCAGCGCTTGTGGCCTGTGTCCAGCTTGCGTTCCAAATGCATGGAATAGCGGGACATACCAAAACAGAAAATCCAGAACACCAGGGCGGCGAACACGTAGCCTTCGGTGGCCATGCCCAGCCATTTCGGGTCGGCGGCGGCTTGTTTGACGCTGTTAAGCAGGTCGAACAGGCCGATGATGATCACCAGGCTGGTGTCCTTGAACAGCGCGATCAGCGTGTTGACGATGCCGGGAATCACCAGCTTCAGGGCTTGCGGCAGGATCACCAGGCCCATGCTGCGCCAGTAGCCCAGGCCCATCGCGGCCGCGGCCTCGTATTGGCCTTTCGGAATCGCCTGCAGCCCGCCCCGGACCACCTCGGCCACATAGGCCGACTGGAACAGGATCACGCCGATCAAGGCCCGCAGCAGCTTGTCGAAGTTCATGCCTTCGGGCAGGAACAACGGCAGCATCACCGAGGACATGAACAGCACGGTGATCAACGGCACGCCGCGCCAGAACTCGATGAAGGTCACGCAGATCACCCGGATCGCCGGCAGGTTCGAGCGACGCCCGAGTGCCAGCAGGATCCCCAGCGGCAAGGCGCCGGCGATACCGACGGTGGCGATCACCAGGGTCAGCATCAGGCCGCCCCATTGGCTGGTCGCCACGTTTTCCAGGCCGAAACCGCCGTGCAGCAGGAAATAGGCGACGATCGGGAACACCACCAGGAAGCTCAGGCCGTAGATCGCCTTGCGCGGGAAGCGCGAGATGAACAACGGGGCGGCACCGATGATCGCCAGCCACACGGTCGAATCCACGCGCCAGCGCAGTTCCTGCGGGTAGTAGCCGTACATGAACTGGCCGAAACGCTGCTGGATGAACACCCAGCAGGCGCCGTCCTTGGTGCAGTCGGCACGGGTGGTACCGACCCAGTTGGCGTCCAGGATCGCCCAATGCAGGATCGGCGGCACCACCAGGTAGATCAGGTAGAAGGCGAACAGGGTCAGCAGCGTGTTGATCCAGCTGGAGAACATGTTCGCCCGTATCCACGCCATCGGGCCGAAGACCTTGGCCGGCGGTGGCATGTCGGGTTTGAAAGTATGGGAACTCATGGGCGTTTCCTCACCGCTCGATCAGCGCAATGCGCTTGTTGTACCAGTTCATCAGCAGGGAAATGCTGATACTGATCGCCAGGTACACGCTCATGGTGATGGCAATGACTTCGATGGCCTGCCCGGTCTGGTTCAGCACCGTACCGGCAAACAGCGAGACCATTTCCGGATAACCGATACCGGCGGCCAGGGACGAGTTCTTCGCCAGGTTCAGGTATTGGCTGGTCAGCGGTGGAATGATCACGCGCAGGGCCTGCGGAATGATCACCTTGCGCAGGGTCGGACCGTTGCGCAGGCCCAGGGAGCGTGCCGCCTCGGTCTGGCCATGGCTGACCGACTTGATCCCGGAACGCACGATCTCGGCGATGAACGCCGCGGTGTACACCGTCAGGGCCAGGGTCAGTGCCAGCAGTTCAGGGATCAGCACCCAGCCGCCGACGAAGTTGAAGCCTTGCAGCTTGGGCATTTCCCAGTGCAGCGGAGCACCGAAGACCAGCGCGCAGAGCGCCGGGATCACGATGAACAGCGCCAGGCCGGCCCAGAACTTGTGGAACGGCACGCCGGTTTCTTCGAAGCGCTTGGTCGCCCAGCGGGACATGAACACGATCGCGACGATGGCCAGCACCACGCTGATCACGAACGGCCAGAAACCTTCGGAGGCCCGGGCCGCCGGCATGTTCAGGCCACGGCTGCTGACGAAGAAGGTATCGCCGAAGTTATGGCTGTTGCGCGGCCCCGGCATGGTCAGGAACACCGCGAAATACCAGAACAGGATCTGCAGCAGAGGCGGAATGTTGCGGAAGATCTCCACATAGACCGTGGCCAGCTTGTTGATGATCCAGTTCGACGACAGCCGCGCGACACCGATGATGAAGCCCAGCAGGGTCGCCAGGATCACGCCGATAAAGGTCACCAGCAGGGTGTTGAGCAGACCGATGACGAAGACGCGCGAATAGCTGTCCGCCTCGGTGTAGTCGATCAGGTGTTGAGCGATACCGAAACCGGCACTGCGCTCGAGAAAACCGAAACCGGAAGTGATACCCCGGTGTTGCAGATTGGTCTGGGTGTTGTGAAACAGGTACCAGCCCAAGGCGATCACCGCGACAACCGTGATGACCTGAAATACCCACGCGCGCACTCGCGGATCGCTGAGGGTGAGCCTCTGCTTTGGTGCGCCGACTTGATTTTGCATGTAGTGCCCCAGAAAAAACGGAACAGAAACATCGCCCGGCGGTTGGCCCGCCGGACGATAGGTCAATCAGCGCACCGGTGGTGCGTATTGAATGCCGCCGTTGTTCCACAGAGCGTTCAGGCCGCGGTCGATTTCCAGCGGGGTGCTCTTGCCGAGGTTCTTCTCGAAGATTTCGCCGTAGTTACCGACCTGCTTGACGATCTGGACGACCCAGTCCTTGCGCAGTTTCAGGTCCTTGCCGTATTCACCGTCGCCACCCAGCAGACGGGCAACGTCCGGGTTCTTGGTGGACTTGGCTTCAGCTTCGACGTTCTTCGAAGTGATACCGGCTTCTTCGGTGTTGAGCAGCGCGTAGCCGACCCAACGAACGATGGCCAGCCACTCGTCGTCGCCGTTACGCACGACCGGGCCCAGAGGCTCCTTGGAAATGGTTTCCGGCAGAACCACGTAGTCCTTCGGCGAAGCCAGCTTGCTGCGCTGGGCGAACAGCTGGGACTTGTCGGAGGTCAGTACGTCGCAACGACCGGATTCCAGCGACTTGGCGCTTTCGTCGGAGGTGTCAAAGGTGATCGGGGTGTACTTCAGGCCGTTGGCACGGAAGTAGTCGGAAACGTTCAGCTCGGTGGTGGTACCGGCTTGAATACAGATGGTCGCGCCGTCCAGTTCCTTGGCACTTTTCACGCCCAGCTTGTTGTTGGCCAGGAAGCCCACGCCGTCGTAGTAAGTGATGAAGCCAGGGAATTTCAGGCCCATGCCCGCGTCACGGGAACTGGTCATGGTGGTGTTACGCGACAGGATGTCGATTTCGCCGGACTGCAGCGCGGTGAAACGCTCCTTGGCGTTCAACTGGCTGAACTTGACCTTGGTCGCGTCGCCGAATACGGCGGCGGCAACGGCACGGCAGACGTCAGCATCGATACCGAGGATCTTGCCGGTGGCATCAGGCACCGAGAAACCTGGCAAACCGTCACTCACACCGCACTGTACGAAACCCTTCTTCTGTACGGCATCGAGGGTAGCGCCCGCTTGCGCGAAACCGCTGACACCGAGAACGGCTGCAGCAGTCACGACTGCCAGGGTGGATTTCAACATCTTCATTCAAACCTCCAGTTTGCTCTTGTTGTGTCGGAGCTAGAGTCCTGCCGCACCCTTATGAGGCGCTGTTGACCCGCGTTGGCTTATTTTTGGGTCAAGCGGCAAAGAACTTGAGCCATGAGTCTAGTGGGGGAAAATCCCCCGAGGGGCACTCATTGCTCACCAATCGGCCGAGTGGGCTTGCGCCCTGTGTGTTCGCGAAGCCTTCCCGGCCATTGGCGAACGTCAATCTGAATCCGTTACCCGGATTCGTGCTATCCCACAGCTGGCGTTAGCCTGATAGTGTTACCGCCAGGGGAGAAAGCACACACTCGAATCTCCCATAGCAAAGCCCGTACCATAGTGGTGGCTAAAGCGATTCAGCCATTGGTCAACCGAAAAACTTTCAAAGTTGCGACATATTATTAATAGATCAACCATCCGTGCACCGCAATAACGCACTCAATCGGAGCGCACGCACACCAATGGAGCAGACATGACCGATCCCCTGATCATTCACCCCGCCAAGCCCGCCGACGCCTGTGTTATCTGGCTTCACGGCCTGGGCGCGGACCGCTATGACTTCCTGCCCGTGGCCGAGGCCCTGCAGGAACGCCTGCTGACCACCCGCTTCGTGCTGCCCCAGGCGCCGACCCGCGCGGTGACGATCAACGGCGGCTACGCGATGCCCAGCTGGTACGACATCCTGGCCATGAGCCCGGCCCGCTCCATCAGCCACGAAGAGCTCGAAGCCTCGGCCGCCACCGTCATCGAATTGATCGAAGCCCAGCGGGCCGCGGGGATCGACCCGGCGCGGATCTTCCTGGCCGGCTTCTCCCAGGGCGGCGCCGTGGTCCTGCATACCGCTTTCCTGAGATGGCAAGGCGCCCTGGGTGGCGTGCTCGCCCTGTCGACCTACGCCCCGACCTTCAGCGACAGCCTGCAGCTTTCGGCCAGCCAGCAGCGGATTCCGGTGTACTGCCTGCACGGCCATTACGACGAGGTGGTGCAGAACGCCATGGGTCGCACGGCCTACGAGCACCTGAAGCGCCTTGATGTCACCGTGACATGGCAGGAATACCCAATGGGGCACGAAGTGTTACCTGAGGAAATCAACGACATCGGGACCTGGCTGGCCGATCGTTTGCGCTGATCGCCGTAACGCACTACGCCGCGCCCGATTCTTGCATTACACTGGCCGGCGTACATTCCTTAACCAATTGATGAGATGACCGTGCTCAAAGCACTCAAAAAAATATTCGGTAAAAGCGAGGCTGAGCAGCTCGCACCAGGTCCCAGCGCTCCCACCCCCAGCCCAGACAGCCGCACCGCCGGCCAACCGTCGGGGCGCGCCGAGCCTGCCGCCAAACCGAAAGCCCAGCCGGTAACCCCTTCCGTTGCGCCAGAGCAGGCCGAAAAGCCGCGCAGCGAAAAGCCCAGGGCCGAACAACCGCGCCGTGAACGAGCGCCGAAACCCAAGCCCTTGCCGTGGAAACTCGAAGACTTCGTCGTCGAGCCACAGGAAGGCAAGACCCGCTTCCACGACTTCAAGCTGTCGCCGGAACTGATGCACGCCATCCAGGACCTGGGCTTTCCCTATTGCACGCCGATCCAGGCGCAGGTGCTCGGCTACACCCTGGCCGGCAAGGACGCCATCGGGCGTGCCCAGACCGGTACCGGCAAGACCGCCGCGTTCCTGATCTCGATCATCACCCAGCTGCTGCAGACCCCGCCGCCGAAAGAGCGCTACATGGGCGAGCCGCGGGCACTGATCATCGCGCCGACCCGCGAACTGGTGGTACAGATCGCCAAGGACGCCGCCGACCTGACCAAGTACACCGGCCTCAACGTCATGCAATTCGTCGGTGGCATGGACTTCGACAAGCAGCTCAAGCACCTCGAGGCCCGCCATTGCGACATCCTCGTCGCCACCCCGGGCCGCCTGCTGGACTTCAACCAGCGCGGCGAAGTGCACCTGGACATGGTCGAGGTGATGGTGCTGGACGAAGCCGACCGCATGCTCGACATGGGCTTCATCCCCCAGGTCCGCCAGATCATTCGCCAGACCCCGCCGAAAAGCGAACGCCAGACCCTGCTGTTCTCCGCGACCTTCACCGAAGACGTGATGAACCTCGCCAAGCAGTGGACCACCGACCCGGCGATCGTCGAGATCGAATCGCAGAACGTCGCCAGCCAGAACGTCGAACAGCATATCTATGCCGTGGCCGGTGCCGACAAGTACAAGCTGCTGTACAACCTGGTCACCGACAACGGTTGGGAACGGGTCATGGTCTTCGCCAACCGCAAGGACGAAGTACGCCGGATCGAGGAGCGCCTGGTGCGTGACGGCGTCAATGCCGCCCAGCTGTCGGGCGACGTGCCGCAGCACAAGCGCATCAAGACCCTGGAAGGTTTCCGCGAAGGCAAGATCCGCGTCCTTGTCGCCACCGACGTCGCCGGTCGCGGGATCCATATCGACGGCATCAGCCATGTGATCAACTTCACCCTGCCGGAAGTGCCGGACGACTACGTGCACCGCATCGGCCGCACCGGTCGTGCCGGAGCCGATGGCGTGTCCATCAGCTTCGCCGGGGAAGACGACTCCTACCAGTTGCCCTCGATCGAAGCCTTGCTGGGACGCAAGATCAGTTGCGAAACCCCGCCAACCGAACTGTTGCGCCCGGTGGTCCGCCAGCGTCCTTGACGCACGCCGCCAGCGCCACGCAAGAACGCCGCCTTTTCCAGGGCGGCGTTTTTTTTCGCTCGCCGATTGCCGAATTAAACTAAAAGTCCATAATGGACAAAATAGTTTAACAAAAAGCCAAGGGAGCCCCTCGCATGTCCAGCCCCACACCTTATGTGATTGCCCAGCCGCAGGCTCATCAGTTGCTGCAGCAAATCGACGTGCCGCAGATCATGCGCAAACTGTTTCGGGACCTCGCGGCCGGGCAGGCGGTGCAGCCCGCCCAGCAACTGGTCGGGTTCCCACAAGGCGACGGCGACTTCATCAACTACCTGGGGGTGCTGGCCGAGGAGCGCGTCTACGGCGTCAAGACCTCACCCTACATCGTGCGCGAACAAGGCCCGCTGGTCACGGCCTGGACCCTGCTGATGTCCATGGACAGCGGCCAGCCACTGCTGCTTTGCGACGCCGGCGAACTGACCACCGCGCGCACCGCGGCAACCACCGCCGTGGCCGTGGATGCCCTGGCCCCACCGACCGCCAGCCGCCTGGCGATAATCGGCAGCGGCCCGGTGGCCCAGGCGCACCTGCGCTACACCAGGAACCTGCGCGAATGGCAAGGCATCCGCCTGTATTCACCCAACCTCGCTGCCGAGACCCGGGGGCGCCTGCACGGCATCGAAGCCAGCCTGGAAATCGCCGACAGCCTCGACGCGGCCCTGGATGACGCCGATGTCATCATGCTCTGCACTTCCTCCGCCACGCCGGTCATCGACCCGCGCGCCCTGGGCAAGCCGGCACTGATCACCTCCATCAGCACCAACGCGCCACGCGCCCATGAAGTCCCGCCGCACTGCCTGGGCGAGATGCAGGTCTACTGCGACTACCGCCAGACCACGCCTGCCTCGGCGGGAGAAATGCTGATCGCCAGCACGCAGCACGACTGGCAGGCCGAGAGCATTCGCGGCGACCTGGCAGAATTGCTCAGTGGACAGGTTCCACGCCCGCAGTACGCACAGCACGTGTTCTTCCGCTCCATCGGCCTCGGCCTGGAAGACATCGCACTGGCCAATGCGCTCTATCATCTGCACGACGCCCGCTGACCACACCTTTTCCCGGAGGCCTTGAATGCACCAGGCAGACTTCATCATCATCGGCGGCGGCATAGCCGGCGCCTCCACCGGCTTCTGGCTGGCCGAACACGGCCGGGTCATCGTGCTCGAACGCGAGTCGCACCCGGCCTACCATTCCACCGGACGTTCGGCCGCCCTCTACAGCGCCGCCTACGGCACCGCCCAGGTGCGCGCCCTGACCCTCGCCAGCCGGGACTTTTTCGATCATCCACCCGCCGGCTTCGTCGAACACCTGCTGCTCACGCCCCGTGGCGAGATGACCGTGGACTTCACCGGCGACCCGGATGAATTGCAGTCGCAGTACCTGAGCGCCAAGGCCAGCGTGCCCGAAGTGCAGAAGCTCAGCGCCGACGAAGCCTGCGCCCGCCTGCCGATCCTGCGTCGGGACAAGGTCCACGGCGCCCTCTATGACCCCAGTGCCTGCGATATCGACACCGACGCCCTGCACCAGGGCTACCTGCGCGGCATTCGCCGCCGGCACGGGGCAATCCATACCGACTGCGAAGTCCTCGGACTGGAGCGCGATGCCGACGGCCTCTGGCAGGTGCGGACCAACGGACAGACCTTCAGCGCCCCGGTGATCATCAACGCCGCCGGCGCCTGGGCCGACCGGATCGCTCAACTGGCCGGCGCCGCCGCACTGGGCCTGCAGCCGAAACGGCGGGCCGCCTTTATCTTCGCGCCCCCGGAGGGCCTGGACAGCCACCACTGGCCGATGCTGGTCAGCCTCGACGAATCGTTCTACATGAAACCGGATGCCGGCATGTTCCTCGGTTCGCCGGCCAACGCCGACCCGGTCGAACCCCACGACGTGCAGCCCGAGGAACTGGACATTGCCATGGGCATCTACCAGATCGAGGAAGCCACCACCCTGAGCATTCGCCGTCCGACCCGCACCTGGGCCGGCCTGCGCAGCTTTGTCAGCGATGGCAACTTGGTGGCCGGTTTCGATTCGGCGGTCGCGGGCCTGTTCTGGGTCGCGGCGCAAGGCGGTTATGGCATCCAGACCTCCCCCGCCATGGGCCAGGCCAGTGCCGCCCTGGTGCGTGGCCAGGCCCTGCCCGAACATCTGCAACACTTCGGCCTGACGGCCGCGATGCTCTCGCCTGCCCGCCTGGGATGACGACCGCCGGCGATTACGGCACACTGCCAGCGCCCTTACCGGGGCGCTGACGCAGCCTGGAGAATGACCATGACACCCCGACAGGATCCCGCCCTGGATAATTTCCGGGCGATTGCCGACGCCATTGCCACCTTGTTCTTTCCCCACGCGGAAGTGGTGCTGCATGATCTGCGCACCCAAAAGGTCGACTACATCGCCAACAACATCTCCAAACGCGAGATCGGCGACGACGCGGCCCTGGAAGACATGCTTGACGAGGAAGTCAGCGAGCGCAATATCGGCCCCTATGAAAAGCTCAACTGGGACGGCCAGAAGATTCGCAGTGTCAGCACGGTCCTGCGCGACAGCCAGGGCACCCCGCTGGCGGTGCTGTGCATCAACCTGAATATTTCCCTGTTCGAAAGCGCCAAGGCCGCGCTGGACCTGTTTCTCTCACCCAGCAAACTGGTGCCGCAGCCCGACGCACTGTTTCGCGATGACTGGCAGGAGCGGATCAACACCTTCCTGCACAGCTGGCTGCGCCACCGACAACTGGGGCTCAACCTGCTGACCCGCGACCACAAGCGCGAGCTGGTGCTGGCGCTGCACGCCGAAGGTGCCTTCAAGGGCAAGAGCGCGGCCAACTATGTGGCGAACGTGCTGAACATGGGACGGGCGACGGTGTACAAGCACCTGAAGGAATTGAAGGCAGAGGTCTGAGCACAACCGGATCCTGACAGGAACACCCCACCTGCAGGAGCCCGGCTTGCCGGCGAAGAGGCCCTCGGGGCCGCCAGAAGCTTCGCTGGCAAGCCAGGCTCCTACAGGGAACGCGGTGTTTTGACACTCAGTCGCCGTAGATATCCGACTTGAAATACTTGCCCTCGATCTTCTGGTACTCGCCACTGGCACGGATACCCTCGATGGCCTTGTTCAACTGGCCCAGCAACTCGCTGTTGCCCTTGCGCACAGCGATCCCGGCGCCTTCGCCGACATACTTCGGATCCTTCAGTTCGGGCCCGACAAACCCATAACCGGCGCCCCGTGGCATCGCCAGGAAGTCGCTCAACGGAATGGTGTCGGCAAAGATGCCATCCAGGCGGCCCGAAGCCAGGTCCATGTAGATCTCTTCGTTGTTGCTGTAGCGCACCACCTTGATCCCCCGTGGCTCGAAGACCTCGGTGGCGTAGCGGTCGGTGGTGGTCGCGCGCTGCACGCCGATGGTCTTGCCCTTGAGGCTGGCGTACTGGTCGTCCACCACCGCGCCCTCCTTCATCACCAGCCGCGATGAAGTGAAGTAGTACTTGTGGGTGAAATCCACCGACTTCTTGCGTTCGTCGGTAATGGTCATCGATGACAGCGCCGCGTCGATCTTCTTGACCTTCAGCGACGGAATCAGTCCGTCGAACTCGCCTTCGATCCATTCGCACTTGACCTCCATCTGCGCGCACAAGGCATTGCCGATGTCGTAGTCGAAGCCGCTGATCTTGCCCTCCGAGGTCTTGAAGGCAAAGGGCGGATAGGCTGCCTCGATGCCGATACGCAAGGTCTTCTCGGCGGCGAACGGGCTGGCACTGGCGAGCAGGCTCAGGGTGACGGCACAGATCCGGGTGAACTTCTTCATGCTGGGGCTCCCGCTTGTTATTGGAGGTGTTGTGGCACGGCAGTGGACAGAAGAGGACAACTCTATTTTGTACTTATAAATCCATACTGGACTTTTATGTACATAACGTCAACGAGCAAATACAGCCTGCCCGAGGGGGCGGGAAGGAGAGGTTCGCAGTGATTTCACAGGTGCCTTCGCGGCGGTCCGGCCAGCCCGCGCCCTGCATTGATCGTTCCCACGCTCCGCGTGGGAACGCAGCCCGTGACGCTCCGCGTCACAGACCCGAAGCGAACGCGGAGCATGGGAACGATTGGGTAAGCGGCTATTGCAAATGCTACTTCCAGCGTTCGGCCGCCGCCTGGTCGCTGTCCCGCCCCTCGACCCAGCGCGGGCCTTCGGCGGTATTTTCCTTCTTCCAGAACGGCGCGCGGGTCTTGAGGTAATCCATGACGAAATTGCAGGCGTCGAAGGCCGCCTGACGATGGGCACTGGCCACGCCGACAAACACGATCGGCTCGCCCGGTTCCAGGGCGCCGACCCGGTGCAACACCTCCAGCCGGAGCAACGGCCAGCGCTGCGCGGCCTCGTCGACGATCTTCTCCAGGGCCTTCTCGGTCATGCCCGGGTAATGTTCGAGGAACATCCCCGCCACATCCCGCCCATCGTTGAAATCGCGGACATAGCCGACAAAAGCGACCACCGCGCCGACACCGACATTGGCCGCGTGCAACGCATTGACCTCAACACCGGGATCGAAGGCCCCGGCCTGGACGCGAACCGCCATGTCAGCCTCCGGTCACGGTAGGGAAAAACGCCACTTCATCACCCTCGGCCAGGGGCTCGTCCAACGAGCACAGCTCCTGGTTGCGCGCGCACATCAGGCTCTGTTCGGCCAGCACCGCCCAGGCCCCGCCCCGCTGCAACAGATGCTGGCGCAACTGCCCGATATCGGTGAAGTCACCTTCAACCTGTTCGGCGTCTACCCCGAGCACCTCCCGGTAACGGGCAAAAAACTGCACATCGAACGTCATCACGCATCCACCTGATAGTGACCGCTCTTGCCGCCCAGCTTCTCCAGCAGGCGTACATGCTCGATGATCATGCCGCGATCCACCGCCTTGCACATGTCGTAGATCGTCAGCGCCGCCACACTGGCCGCGGTCAGCGCTTCCATTTCCACCCCGGTCTGGCCGGACAGCTTGCAGCGGGCGACGATCCGCACCGCGTCGCTGCCCTCGGCGCTCAACTCGACCTTGACGCTGGTGAGCATCAGCGGATGGCAGAGGGGAATCAGCTCGGAGGTTTTCTTCGCGGCCTGGATACCGGCAATTCGCGCCACGGCGAACACATCCCCTTTCGGGTGACCGCCGCTGACAATCATTTGCAGGGTCTCGGGCAACATGCGCACTCGCGCTTCGGCCACCGCCTCGCGGAAGGTCACGGCCTTGTCGGTGACGTCGACCATATTGGCGCGACCTTGGGAATCGAGATGAGTCAGCACAGCGATACTCCTGATCAGGAGCGTCGATTGTAAACCTGCGGGTCAGCTTTACGCACGCCCCGCAAGACCTGCGCATGCACGCCGATGGCAGGAGCGGGCTGGCCCGCGATGGCGACCGACCAGACGCTGCAAGCCTCACCGGCCCCATCGCCGGCAAGCCGGCTCCCGCAGAGACCTCATGACCCATAAAAAAGGGCGGCCGCCTGGCCGCCCCTCGGGTGTGGATGAAATTACAGGTGGGATTCGGCGTATTCGGCCAGGATCGAACGCGGCACGCCCTGCAGGGTGATGTGCACGCCGTTCGGGAAATCCTTGAAGCGTTCGGTCAGGTAGGTCAGCCCGGAACTGGTCGCGGACAGGTAAGGGGTGTCGATCTGTGCCAGGTTGCCCAGGCACACCACTTTCGAACCGGCGCCGGCACGGGTGATGATGGTCTTCATCTGGTGCGGCGTGAGGTTCTGGCATTCATCGATCAGGATCAGGCTCTGCTGGAAGCTGCGACCTCGGATGTAGTTGAGGGATTTGAACTGCAACGGCACCTTGCTGAGGATGTAGTCGACGCTGCCATGGGTGTTTTCGTCATCCATGTGCAGGGCTTCGAGGTTGTCGGTGATCGCTCCCAGCCAGGGCTCCATCTTCTCCGCCTCGGTGCCGGGCAGGAAACCGATTTCCTGGTCCAGGCCCTGCACGCTGCGGGTCGCGATGATACGGCGGTAGCGCTTGCTGACCATGGTCTGCTCGATGGCAGCCGCCAGGGCCAGGATGGTTTTCCCGGAACCGGCGGCGCCGGTCAGGTTGACCAGGTGGATATCCGGATCGAGCAGCGCGAACAGCGCCAGGCTTTGATAGATGTCACGCGGTTTCAGGCCCCAGGCTTCCTGGTGCAACAGGGGCTCCTGATGCAGATCGAGGATCAACAGCACATCGGCGCGGATCTCCTTGACCCAGCCGACAAACCCTTGCTCATCGATGATGAATTCGTTGACGTGCACGGCCGGCAGGTTGTCGGTCATTTGCACCTGGTGCCAGGTGCGACCATGGTCCTGACGGGTCTCGACCTTGCTGACACGGTCCCAGAAGGAGCCGACCACATTGTGGAAGCCCTTGGGCAGCAGGTCGACGTCGTCGACCAGTTGGTCGGTGCTGTAGTCCTCGGAAGCGATACCGCAGGCGCGCGCCTTGAGGCGCATGTTGATGTCTTTGGTCACCAGCACCAGGCGCAGCCCCTTGTCGCGCGCGTGCATGTCGACCAGCTGGTTGATGATGATGTTGTCGTTGAGGTTTTCCGGCAGCAGCACATTGGGTTCGCTGCGCTTGCTCATCAGGATCGACAGCAGGCCCTTCGGCCCGCTCTTGCCGCGCTGGATCGGTACACCCAGCTCGACATCCTCGGGGCTGGCATCGCCCAGGGTCTTGTCGATCAGGCGGATCGCCTGGCGACATTCGGAAGCCACGCTGTGGTGGCCGCTCTTGAGCTTGTCGAGTTCCTCCAGGACGGTCATCGGGATGGCGACGTGGTGTTCTTCGAAGTTGAGCAGTGCGTTTGGATCGTGGATCAGTACGTTGGTATCGAGCACGTAAAGGATTGGCTGGTTGGAAGAAGGAGTGCGTCCGTGATCATCCATACTCGGTCACCTTTGTGGGAGCCAGTCGACGCGAGACCTTGACGGTATCGCGCCTCGAAGTGACCGCCGAATTCGCCTGGAGGGGACAGGCGCTCTGTGCACAAGGTAGGGCCTTGGGAGACGCCACCTGTGTCGCAGGTTTCGGCGGTCTGACTCCGTAATACCGCAAAACCCGTGACAGGAAAAAGCACTTTGACGCTTTTTTGAAGTTTATTTTTCAGAGTGACGAATAGCCCTTGGCGAGCTGGCCGGACACCGTTAAAGTCGGAAGTCCGCCTGCACTGAATTTCGTAAGAAATTTCCCACAAGCCCAGCAAATACGGGCTTCTCGCTCTTCCTATCGAAACGCGTCATCACAGCCTTTCCAGCCAAGCCCGCTTTCAGCGGTCTGCCTGAGCAGCCAGGGCAATGCGCCGAGGGCCTTGTCCTGAGTGTCATGGAAGACGATCACGCCACGACGCCACAACAACATCAGGGTCATCACCCGCTGGGCCGACTGCTCGGCGGTAAGCTTGCCGGTGGCGTCGGCGGAATCGATATCCCACAACACCACCTGCAACCCCTGGGACTTGAAGAACGCCCCGCTGTCCGCCTGGCGCTGCCCGTAGGGCGGACGGAACAAGGGCTGATAGTTCTCCGGCAACACGCGCTGCGCCAGCATGGCGCTACGCTGGACCGAGTCCTGCCAGTCCTGCCAATGGCTGTGGGAACGATACTGCCAGCCCTGGATACCCACGCACTGCTCTTTATAGAGATCGCGCACGGCCATGATCGAGGTCTTGTCGACCCGCGCCTGCAAGGCACTGCCGAGGACAAAGAACAGACCGTTCATCTTCTGCCGGCGCAGGTACGCGGTCAGTTCGTCGGTGTTGCCCGCCGAAGCCCCGGGGCCGCCGTCGAAGGTCAGCAGGAACAGCCGGTCATGGAACGCCTCGCCGTTACGCTCAGGCTCGCCGAACAGGGCGATCTCGCTGCTGGTCTGGGGAAACAGCGCGGCCATGCGCAGCAACTCGTCCAGATAGCGCTCGTGAAACGCCCGGCTCGGCTCGGCCCAGCGGGCATAGAAGGAATCCTCGGCCACCCGGAACTTGCCGGCCTGTTCGCGCAGGCTGTCCATGTCCTCGACGTAATAACAGAAGGAAGCATCCTGCTCGCAGCTCTGCTGGGCGAAATTGTAGTTTTCCAACAGACGCTGCCAGAGACGGGCGCGCACCCGGTTGATCGACGCCAGGTTGATCTGCTTGAGGCCAAGGCGCTGCCGCAGTGCCGGCTCATCGGTCATTTCGCTGATCAGCAGGGCGTGGGCGAAAGTGAGGATTTCCGCCCGCGAGGCGACATCGAACAGGGTCGGGCTGCTCAACTGTTCCGGCCAGGTGCCGCGATCCAGGGTCGCCGCGTCGTTCGGCGCGGCGACGGCGGCGAGGCAGGCCAGCAGGGCCGAGAAGAAAAGAACGATACGCAAAAGGGTGACTCCATTTCAGAACCCGCCGCGCACTATAGCCGATCTGACAATCCTGACTCTCGTGGAGCCTGTAGCGGCCTCTTCGCGGGCAAGCCCGCTCCCACGGGTTTGCGGCCTGATGTGGGAGCGGGTTCGCCAGCGAAGAAGCCATGAAAAGGCGCCCGAACGCTGACATTGTGGGAGCTGGCTTGCCCGCGAAGAGGTCCGCAAGCCTTGCACCCTCTGCTCTATCGCCATCATAGGTGGAGTCAAACCGCCCAAGCCCCTAGAATCCCCCGACGATTACAGGAGACGACTTCATGCTGATGGTGATTTCCCCCGCCAAGACCCTCGATTTCGAAACACCACCGGTGACGAAACGCTTCACCCAGCCGCAATACCTCGACCATTCCCAGGAACTGATCGAACAATTGCGCACCCTCAGCCCGGCGCAGATCAGCGAGCTGATGCACGTTTCCGACAAGATCGGCGGCCTCAACGCCGCGCGCTTCGGCAGCTGGAACCCGGCCTTTACCCCAGACAATGCCAAGCAGGCGCTGCTGGCCTTCAAGGGCGACGTCTACACCGGCCTGCGCGCCGAAGACTTCAGCGACGCCGACTTCGACTTCACCCAGACCCATCTGCGCATGCTCTCCGGCCTCTACGGCCTGTTGCGCCCGCTGGACCTGATGCAGCCCTATCGCCTGGAAATGGGCACGAAGTTCGCCAATGCCCGGGGCAAGGACCTTTATGCCTTCTGGGGCACGCGCATCAGCGAATGGCTGAACGAAGCCCTGGCCGAACAGGGTGACGACGTGCTGCTGAACCTGGCCTCGAACGAGTACTTCTCGGCAGTCAAGCGCCCGGCGCTGAAGGCGCGGATCATCAATACCGAATTCCGCGACCAGAAGAACGGGCAGTACAAGATCATCAGCTTCTATGCGAAAAAAGCCCGCGGCATGATGGCGCGTTTTGTGATCCGGGAACGCCTCGAGAACCCCGAACAGTTGAAGACGTTCGACGAACAAGGCTACCGATTCAGCACAGAACTGTCCAAGCCGGACAACCTGGTGTTCCTGCGCGATCACGCGCCGGAGTAACACCCTGCCCGATCGTTTCCACGCGCAGCAAAGGTACGCCTCACTGGACGCCGCGAGTGCGCTCCCGAGGTGACGCGCAGCGTCATGGGTTGCGTTCCCACACGGAGCGTGGGAACGAGCAACAGACGACCCACATTTCTGTTACCCTGCACCTACTCGGTGCATTACACGCAATGTGTAATCGCCGACGATCCCTGTGCATCCCCCCTCCCCGCAGCAGCAAAAAATCAATTATTTGACGCCAACAAATTGACTGTAACAACCATGAAATTTCTTTCACTCGACATTTCGCATTTTTTTGCGTAGTGGCACCGGAAATTTTTTTCCGTAGTGGCATACAACCATCTAGGCATTTTTCATCCCCGTAACTAAAGGGCGAAACGGAAAGTGCTATCAATATGAAAGCAGTGCCATCTTTCATAATATTTCAAAAATTTTCGAAAACAGGATGAGCGGACAGGAACTTATGTTCCAAAGCGTTGCTCATACCACCCGTAACGATTCTCGGAGAATTTGTAAGAGATGACTTACGTGGCGGCGGGATGACATGTTTAAGTTGCCATCAGCGACTTACAACCGCACCCCACAGTTTCAACTCAATCAAAAGGACAGGAGATACGCACCATTAATATCCCCTATACAGGCCAAGGCGGGCCCTCAGACAAAGCACTTGCAAGTGACTTATAACCTGTTGATTCAAAAGGCCCTAGCGCGGGCATAACAGAGTTTCGAGCACGCTGGCAAGGGTCTTCCCGATGAAGGCCGGCCACATGAAGGGGCACGTCCCCTATAACAAGGCCAAGTTTCGCCCAACTTGAGTGCAATTATTTAGCCACTCGACACTTATATGCCTGCACTCGGGGAGGTGACTTCATTTGGTCACACTTCGAGAGCAATACGGTTACTGGCTACATTAACTCCGGCCATTTAATGGCGTGATTAAGACAGAGGTAAATGCGATGCGCATTAGCATATTTGGTTTGGGTTACGTCGGTGCAGTATGTGCCGGTTGCCTGTCTGCACGGGGTCATGATGTCGTTGGCGTTGATATCTCCAAAGACAAGATCGACCTGATCAACAGCGGCAAATCGCCGATTGTCGAGCCGGGGTTGGAAGCGCTGTTGGCGCAGGGTATTTCCAGCGGTCGACTGCGTGGTACCACCGATTTTGCCGAAGCGATTCGCGCCACCGACCTGTCGATGCTGTGCGTCGGCACACCGAGCAAGAAGAACGGTGACCTGGAACTGAACTACATCGAATCGGTGTGCCGTGAAATCGGTTTTGTCCTGCGTGACAAGACCACCCGCCACACCATCGTCGTACGCAGCACCGTATTGCCGGGCACCGTGAAAAACGTGGTGATCCCGATCCTCGAAGACTGCTCGGGCAAGAAGGCCGGCGTCGACTTCGGCGTCGCGGTCAACCCCGAGTTCCTGCGTGAAAGCACCGCGATCAAGGACTACGACTTCCCGCCGATGACCGTCATCGGCGAATTCGACAGCGCTTCCGGCGACGTCCTGCAAGCCCTCTACGAAGAACTCGACGCCCCGATCATCCGCAAGGACATCGAAGTCGCCGAGATGATCAAGTACACCTGCAACGTCTGGCACGCCACCAAGGTGACCTTCGCCAACGAGATCGGCAACATCGCCAAGGCCGTCGGCGTCGATGGCCGCGAAGTGATGGATGTGGTCTGCCAGGACAAGACCCTCAACCTGTCCCAGTACTACATGCGTCCGGGCTTCGCCTTCGGCGGTTCCTGCCTGCCCAAGGATGTCCGCGCCCTGACCTACCGCGCCGGCTCCCTGGACGTCCAGTCGCCGCTGCTCAACTCGCTGATGCGCAGCAACGAGAGCCAGGTGCAGAACGCCTTCGACATCGTCGCCAGCCACGACAAGCGCAAGGTCGCCCTGCTCGGCCTGAGCTTCAAGGCCGGCACCGACGACCTGCGCGAAAGCCCGCTGGTGGAACTGGCGGAAATGCTCATCGGCAAGGGTTTCGACCTGAGCATCTACGACAAGAACGTCGAGTACGCCCGTGTCCATGGCGCGAACAAGGACTACATCGAGTCGAAGATCCCCCACGTATCGTCCCTGCTCAACGCCGACTTCGACGAGGTCGTGGGCAACAGCGACGTGATCATCCTCGGCAACCGTGACGAGAAGTTCCGCGCCCTGGCGGAGAACGCCCCGCACGGCAAACAGGTCATCGACCTGGTCGGCTTCATGTCCAAGGCCACCAGTGCGAGTGGCCGGACCGAAGGTATCTGTTGGTAAACCAACCCAACCGCTGCGCGGTTGATCGCCAGCAAGCCGGCTCCCGCAGGACGGAGTCGACCCTACGTATCAGGTACGACTCGGCACCGTAGGAGCCGGCTTGCCGGCGATGGCGTCCGAAAGGACGCCTTGCCTGCCTTAACCCCATCGGGCCAGCCGCCAGGTTCGCCCGAGATAGAGACGGATGCAGATTATGCACAGGCTAAAGCACGGCCTTCTTCAGGCCGCCGGTTGGCTGTTCTACATGAGTTTGCTGATGGGCCTGGCCTCGTTGCTGCCCACCTCGACCTTCGACGCCGAATCCAAGGACTTCATCTTCCTGATCGGTGCCGTGGGCATCTGGCGCTATTCCATGGGCGCCACCCATTTCGTGCGCGGGATGATCTTCCTCTACATCGTCTACCCGCACCTGCGGCGCAAACTGCGCAAGCTGGGCAAGGCCGCGGACCCGTCCCAGGTGTTCCTGATGGTCACCAGCTTCCGCATCGACGCCCTGACCACCGCCCAGGTCTACAGCTCGGTGATCCGCGAAGCCATCGACTGCGGCTTCCCGACCACCGTGGTCTGCTCCCTGGTGGAAATGTCCGATGAACTGCTGGTCAAGAGTCTCTGGGCCCGGATGAATCCGCCCGAGCGGGTCAAGCTCGACTTCGTGCGGATCGCCGGTACCGGCAAGCGCGACGGCCTGGCCTTCGGTTTCAGGGCGATCTCCCGGCACCTGCCGGACGACCGCGCGGTGGTCGCGGTGATCGACGGCGACACCGTGCTCAGCGAAGGCGTGGTGCGCAAGACCGTGCCCTGGTTCCAGCTGTTCGACAATGTCGGCGGCCTGACCACCAACGAATTCTGCGAAGTGCGCGGCGGCTACATCATGAGCGAATGGCACAAGCTGCGCTTCGCCCAGCGCCACATCAACATGTGCTCCATGGCCCTGTCCAAGCGCGTGCTGACCATGACCGGACGCATGTCGGTATTCCGTGCCAGCGTGGTCACCGACCCGGGCTTCATCGCCGACGTCGAAAGCGACTCGCTGCAACACTGGCGCCTGGGCCGCTTCAAGTTCCTCACCGGCGACGACAAGTCCAGCTGGTTCAGCCTGATGCGCCTGGGCTACGACACCTTCTACGTGCCCGACGCGGCGATCCACACCGTGGAGCACCCGCCGGAAAAGAGCTTCATCAAATCCAGCCGCAAGCTGATGTACCGCTGGTACGGCAACAACCTGCGGCAGAACTCCCGGGCCCTGGGCCTGGGGATCCGCCGCCTCGGCCTGTTCACCAGCGTCGTGCTGTTCGACCAGCGCGTGTCGATGTGGACCTCGCTGCTGGGCCTGACCGTGGCGCTGATCGCCAGCTTCAAGTACGGCATCGCGTTCATCCTCGCCTACCTGCTGTGGATCGGCATCACCCGCCTGATCCTGACGATCCTCCTGGCCTGTTCGGGACACACCATCGGCCCGGCCTACCCGGTGATTCTCTATTACAACCAGATCGTCGGGGCACTGATGAAGATCTACGTGTTCTTCCGCCTCGACCGTCAATCCTGGACCCGCCAGGACACCAAATTGAGCCGCGACCTCGCCAGCTTTCAAGGTTGGTTCAACACCTGGTCGTCTCGGACCATGACCTTCTCTGCCGGCAGCATCTTCGTCGCCGTGCTGATGACGATGGTCTGACCCGACTCGCCTGAATTAGCTAACGGAGCCTTACCCATGAACTCGAAAGTCAACGCCAATGTCGTCCACGAATCCGAAGCCCAGCGCCAGCACGCCCGGGTGAAAATCCCCGCCCGGCTGCGGTTCTTCGGCACCGAGGGCAAGCCCCTGGAAGTCCGTGTCGAAGACCTGTCCGCCGGCGGCCTGAGCTTCAACCTGCCGCAGCAACAGGCCGTGACCCTGGGAGAAGTACACAAGGGACGCCTGCAATTCGTCATCGACAACCTCGGCCTGGCCATGGACGTCGAGTTGCAGATCCGCTCCTACGATCGCCAGAGCGGCCGTGTCGGCTGCCAGTTCCAGAACCTGGAACAGCAGGACATCGCCACCCTGCGCCACCTGATCACCTCGCACCTGGCCGGTGACATCGTCAGCATGGGCGACGTGCTCGCCACCCTGCAGCGCGACAACTTCACCAGGGCGCGCAAGAAAAAGGATGACGGCAGCGGCATGAGCCCGCTCGGTCGCCTGCGCGCCGTGACCTTCAGCCTCGGTGTCTTCGTCGTCGGCCTGGCGGCCTTCGGCTTCGTCCTCAAGTCGGTCTACGGCATGTACTTCGTCAGCCACGCCCAGGCCGGCCTGGTCAGCGTGCAGGGGATGAACGTCACCATGCCCCGCGACGGCACCGTGCAGAGCCTGATCAAGGACGACGGCGTCGCGGCCAAGGGCGCCCCGCTGGCGACCTTCAGCACCAGCATGCTCGACGTGCTCAAGGGCCACCTGGACGAAGACCAGCTGCAGCCGGCCAAGGTCGAGGAACTGTTCGGCAAGCAGATGACCGGCACCCTGACCTCGCCCTGCGACTGCGTGGTTGCCCAGCAACTGGTCGCCAACGGCCAATACGCCAGCAAGGGCGACGTGATCTTCCAACTGGTGCCACGCAACAGCGTCGCCAACGTCGAGGCGCGGTTCTCCTACCGCCAGTTCGGCGAGGTGCGTCCGGGCACCCGGGTGAACTTCCAGGTCGCCGGTGAAGACCAGGTCCGCCAGGGCAGGATCGTCAGCAGCACCAGCCTGAAAAGCGACGACCTGTCCTCGGATATCCGTGTCCTGATCAAGCCTGACGAAAACCTCGACAGCACCCTCGCCGGCCGTCCGGTGGAGGTCAACAGCGACCGCGGCCCGAGCGTGAACTGGCTGATCGACAAAGCCATGGCCGCCGGTCTGTAAGCAGAGGACATGCCTGTGACGACCTTACGAACCCTGCCCCTACCGCTGACACTGGCCATGGCGATCAGCCTGGCCGGTTGCGCCGGCCTGCCCGACCAGCGCCTGGCCAACGAAGCGCTCAAGCGCGGCGATACCGCCCTGGCCGAGCAGAATTATCGCAAGCTGGCGGACCTGGGCTACAGCGACGCACAGGTCGGCCTGGCCGATATCCAGGTGGAAAGCCGCGATCCGGCGCAGATCAGGCAGGCGGAAGCGACCTACCGCGCCGCCGCCGACACCTCGCCCCGTGCCCAGGCACGCCTGGGCCGGTTGCTGGTGGCCAAGCCCGGCGCGACCGAGGCCGAACACCACGAAGCCGAAGGCCTGCTGAAAAAGGCCTTCGCCAACGGTGAAGGCAACACCCTGATCCCCCTGGCGATGCTCTACCTGCAATTCCCGCAGAGCTTCCCCGGTGTCGATGCCCAGCGGCAGATCAGCCAATGGCGCAGCGCCGGCTATCCGGAAGCGGGCCTGGCGCAAGTGCTGCTCTACCGTACCCAGGACACCTACGACCAGCACCTGGACGAGGTGGAAAAGATCTGCAAGGCCGCGCTCAACAGCACGGATATCTGCTACGTCGAACTCGCCACCGTGTACCAGAAACGTGCCCAGCCGGACCAGCAGGCCGAACTGCTCAAGCAACTGCAGGCCGCCTACAGCCGTGGCACCGTCGGTGCCCAGAGGATGGACAGCGTGGCCCGCGTGCTCAGCGATTCGACCCTCGGCCAGCCGGACGCGAAAACCGCCCAGGCGATGCTCGAACAGGTCGCCCCCGGCTACCCGGCCTCCTGGGTCAGCCTGGCGCAACTGCTCTACGACTTCCCGGACCTGGGCGACGTCGACCAGATGATGGAGTACCTCAACAACGGCCGCGCGGCCGACCAGCCCCGCGCTGAACTGCTGCTGGGCAAGCTCTACTACGAAGGCAAGTGGGTGCCGGCGGATGCCAGGCAGGCCGAGGCGCACTTCCAGAAAGCCCTCGGCAGGGAAGTCGCCGCCGACTACTACCTGGGACAGATCTACCGCCGCGGCTACCTCGGCCAGGTCTACCCGCAGAAGGCCCTCGACCACCTGCTCAAGGCCGCCCGCAACGGCCAGAACAGCGCCGACTTCGCCATCGCCCAGCTGTTTTCCCAGGGGCGCGGGACCAAGCCCGATCCGCTCAACGCCTACGTCTTCAGCCAGCTGGCCAAGGCCCAGGACACGCCGCAGGCCAATGAGCTGGCCCAACAACTCGAAGAACAACTGCCGCCCGCGCAGCGCGCCGATGCCCAGCGCCTGCTGCAACAGGAGCAGCGCCTGCGCGGGACCCTGAGCCGTAACCCGCTGGACCTGCAACAAGCCCTGCAAGAAGGCGACAGCGAGGAAAAAACCCTATGACACTCAATCCTTTCGTGAAGGCCGGTATCGGCCTGAGCTTCGCCCTGGCCTGGTCCACACCGACCCTGGCAGCGCTCAGCGACACCCAGAATTTCGGCCTGGAAGTGAAGATCACCGCGCAATCGGAAGACGACCGCGACCTCGGCACCCTCAAGGGCGGCGACGCCAACGGCGTCGGCCTCGACCTGCGCCCATGGGCCTACGGCGAACGCGGCAACTGGAGCGCCTACGCCATGGGCCAGGCCGTGACCGCCACCGACATCATCGAGACCGACACCCTGCAGCAGTCCGATGGCAGCCAGGAAACCTCGGGCAACGATGCCCGCAAGCCGGACAAGAGCTACCTGGCCCTGCGCGAATTCTGGGTCGGCTACAAAGGCCTGACGCCTTATCCGGGCGAGCTGCTCAAGTTCGGTCGGCAACGCCTGCGCAACGATGACGGACAATGGCGCGACACCAATATCGAAGCGCTGAACTGGACCTTCGACACCACGCTGCTGCGGGCCAACCTGGGTGCCGCCGAGCGCTTCAGCGAGTACCGCACCGACCTCACCGAACTGGCGCCCAAGGACAAGGACCGCCTGCATGTCTATGGCGATGTCGCCTACCAGTGGACACCCGGGCAGTGGATCGGCGTGCGCGCCCATCACACCCACGACGACGGCAAGCTCGACTACCCGACACCCGGTGTCGCCGCCGATCCGCTGGACAAGAAGGAAAACGGCGACCTGACCTGGCTCGGCCTGGAAGCCAACAGCGACGCCTATAACTGGCGCAACACCAACACCGTCAACTACTGGGCCAGCCTCACCGGCATGAGCGGCAACCGCGACAGCGTCAATGCGCTCAACGCCGACGGCAGCCGCCCGGTCGACGCCAAGCACAGCGACAGCATCAACGGCTGGGCCACCGACCTGGGTATCCGCGTGCGCCTCGATCCGAACTGGCAGGTCGGCGCGGCCTATGCCCGCGCCAGCGGCGACTACGAACAGAACGGCCTGGAAAGCAACCGCTCGAATTTCACCGGTACCCGTTCGCGCACCCACCGCTTCGGCGAAGCCTTCCGCGGTGAACTGAACAACCTGCAGACCGCCACCCTGTTCGGCTCCTGGCAGTTGCGCGAGGACTACGACGCCAGTCTGGTCTACCACAAGTTCTGGCGCGTCGACGGCAACAAGGACGTCGGCAGCAACGGCATCAACGCCGTGCAGAACAACTATGACGACGCCACCGGCGCCCTGCTCTCCAGCACTTCGCTGCCGTTGCAGGACGGCAAGAAAGACATGGGCCAGGAGATGGACCTGGTGGTCACCAAGTACTTCAAGCAGGGCCTGCTGCCGGCGGCCCTCAGCCAATCCATCGATGAACCCTCGGCGCTGGTGCGCTTTCGCGGCGGCGTGTTCAAGCCGGGCGATGCCTACGGCAAAAACGTCGATTCCTATATGCACCGCGCGTTCATTGACGTGATCTGGCGCTTCTGATGCAGCTCGCGAAGGGAGTGTCCGAGATGAACCATATCGCCATGCAAGGCCCGCTCAGTGTCCTGGCTGCAGCCCTGCTGCTGGCCAGCGGCGCCGCCTTCGGCAATGCCGAGCAGCCGCTCGCCAGGACCGAGCGCGCGCCGATCATCGCCAAGGAGCTGCAACAGGCCAAGACCTACACCGTCAGCAGCGCGCCGACCGAACCGCTGCACCTGGAAAAACCGAAGCTGCCGGACCTCAGTGGCTACACCGCCGAAGCGGCGGCGGCGAAGATCGTGCGCAGCAAACCGGGCAAGATCAGCGTGCGCCGGATGATGCAGGAAGACGCCCTGAAGGACTTTATCGGCGGCGACAACAAGATGGCCGAATGGGTGGTCCGCCAGCACGGCATTCCCCAGGCGATCTTCGTCGACGATGGCTATATCAACCTCAAGGACCTGAGCAAGAAACTGCCGAAGAACTACATCAGCGAAACCTCGCCGGGTGTGTTCCTCGCCAGGCTGCCGATCGTCGTCGGGCGCAAGGGCATCCTCGAAATCGACCGGCAGACCCAGGAACTGCGGCTGTCCCAGGAAGGCGGTTCGTTCCTAGTCAACGACGGCCAACTGTTCATCCGTGACACCAAGGTCACCGGCTGGCGCGAAGCGGACAACGGCCCGGCCACCTTCCGCTCGCCCAAGGAGTTCCGACCGTTCCTGCTCGCCTGGGGCGGCACCGAGACCTATATCGTCAACAGCCAGATGGCCAGCTTCGGCTACGCCAACAGCAAGTCCTACGGCGTGAGTATTTCCCAGTACACGCCGAACATGGCCAAGGTCCTCAAGCGGCCCGAGCCGACCGGCTGGATCATCGGCTCGCAGTTCTCGGACATGTGGTACGGCTTCTACTGCTACGAGACCCGCGACTTCGTGGTCAAGGGCAATACCTACCGCGACAACATCGTCTACGGCATCGACCCCCACGACCGTTCGCACCGGCTGATCATCGCCGACAACACCGTCCATGGGACCAAGAAGAAGCACGGCATCATCATTTCCCGGGAAGTGAACGACAGCTTCATCTTCAACAACCGCAGCTATGACAACCACCTCTCGGGCCTGGTGATCGACCGTAACAGCGTCAACAACCTGATCGCCTACAACGAGATCTACAAGAACCACACCGACGGCATCACCCTCTACGAGAGTGCCGACAACCTGATCTATGGCAACAAGGTGATCAGCAACAAGCGCCACGGCATCCGTATCCGCAACAGCGTGAACATCCGCCTGTACGAGAACGTATCCATGGCCAACGGCCTGACGGGCATCTACGGCCACATCAAGGACCTGACCGACACCGACCGCGACATCAAGCTCGACCCGTTCGACGCCGAAGTCTCGCTGATCGTGGTCGGCGGCGAACTGGCCGGCAATGGCAGCGGCCCGCTATCCATCGACTCGCCGCTGAGTGTCGAGCTGTACCGGGTGTCCATGCTCGCCCCGGCGAAGAACAGCGGCATCAGCTTCACCGGGATTCTCGGCGATCGCCAGGATGAAATTCTCGACCTGCTGGTACGCCAGCAGAAAGCCGTGCTGATCGACCCCGTCGAACGCCAGACCCAACTGCGGGATTGAGGATGACCTTTATGAACCCACACCTGATCAAACTGCTCGGCCTGTCCGGCCTCGCCGCCGCGATCTTCGCCGCCAGCGGCAACCTGCGGGCCGAGGAAGTCCAGGCGCCGAACTTCACCGCGCAGCCCTGCTGCAGCCTGTGCCCGGCGGCCCATGACGCGAAGAACTACGTCACCCGCTACCAGCAGAACTTCACCACGCTGGTCCAGGCCCAGGGCGACTGGCTGTTCCGTACCCAGGAAGACCTGCGCACCGAATTCGACACCACGCCGGCCGGCTACAAGCGCATGCAACAGTTGCACGACGCCTTCAAGAGCAAGGGCGTGGAACTGGTGGTGGTCTACCAGCCGACCCGCGGCCTGGTGGATCGCAACAAACTGTTCCCGGCCGAACGCGACAAGTTCGATTACGAGAAGGCCCTGCACAACTACCAGGCCATGCTCGGGCGCTTCGCGAAAATGGGCTATCACGTCCCGGACCTGTCGCCCCTGACCAACGAACAGCAGGCCCACGATTTCTACTTCCGCGGCGACCAGCACTGGACGCCATACGGCGCCGAGCGCACCGCGAAGATCGTCGCCGAGACGGTGAAAAAAGTCCCCGGCTTCGCCGACATTCCCCATCGCGAATTCGAGACCAAGGTCTCCGGGCGCATGGGCAAGACCGGCACCCTGCACAACATGGCCGGCCAGCTGTGCGGCACCAGCTACGCGATCCAGTACATGGAACAGTTCAGCACCGAGCCCAAGGGCGAGGCGGGAGACGGCGACCTGTTCGGCGATTCCGGCAACCCGCAGATCACCCTGGTGGGGACCAGTCACAGCGGCAAGAACTACAACTTCGCCGGCTTCCTGCAACAGTACATCGGAGCCGACATCCTCAACGTCGCCTTCCCCGGCGGCGGCCTCGAGGGTTCGATGTTGCAGTACCTGGGCAGCGACGAATTCCAGAAGACCCCGCCGAAGATCCTTATCTGGGAATTCTCGCCGCTGTATCGCCTCGACCAGGAAACCATCTACCGGCAGATGATGGCGCTGCTCGACAACGGCTGCGAGGGCAAGAGCGCCGACATGAGCGCCAGCACCACGGTCAAGCCGGGCAAGAACGAACTGCTGGTCAACAGCAACAACCGCGACCTGCGCAACAGCGCTCACCAGGTCGACATCCGCTTCGCCGACACCTCGGTGAAAACCCTGCACGCCACCCTCTGGTACATGAACGGGCGCCACGAGGACATCAAGATCGAGAAACCGGAAACCTCCGACACGGACGGACGTTTCGCCTTCGAACTGCGCACCGACGAAGACTGGGCCAACCAGAACCTGCTGGCCGTCGAAGTCCAGGGCCCGGAAGCGGGCAGCGCACCGCAGAAAGTCGAGGCGAAGATCTGCAAACGCAACGTATTCCCCAGCGCTGAGCCCCACAGGGCGCAGGCCGGGTTATGAGGTGCCTACCGATGAAACTCCGCACACTGCTCGCTCCCTCCCTCCTGGCTCCATCAATGCTGGTCCTCGCGATGGTCGCCGGCTCGGCCGGGGCCGCTGCGCCGCTGCGCCCGCCACAGGGCTACTTCGCCGCCGTCGACAAGTTCAAGACCGGTGACAACAGCGAGGGCTGCGACACCATGCCCCAGCCCTACACCGGGCAGTTGCAGTTCCGCAGCAAATACGAGGGCTCCGACAAGGCCCGCGCGACCCTGAACGTGCAGTCGGAAAAAGCCTTTCGCGACACCACCGCCGACATCACCACGATGGAGCGCGGCACCAGCAAGCGCGTGATGCAGTTCATGCGCGACGGTCGTCCGGAACAGTTGAGCTGTACCCTGAGCTGGCTCACCGCCTGGGCCCAGGCCGATGCGCTGATGTCCAAGGACTTCAACCACACCGGCAAGTCCATGCGCAAATGGGCCCTGGGCAGCATGGCCTCGGCCTATATCCGCCTGAAGTTCTCCGACTCCCATCCGCTGGCGACCCACCAGAAGGAAGCGCAGCAGATCGAGGCCTGGTTCGGCAAGATGGCCGACCAGGTGGTCAGCGACTGGGACAACCTGCCGCTGGAGAAGACCAACAATCACTCGTACTGGGCCGCCTGGTCAGTGATGGCTACCGCCATCGCCACCGACCGCCGCGACCTCTTCGACTGGGCCGTGAAGGAATACAAGGTCGGCGCCAACCAGGTCGACCCGCAGGGTTTCCTGCCCAACGAACTCAAGCGCCAGCAACGCGCCCTGGCCTACCACAACTACGCGTTGCCGCCGCTGGCGATGATCGCCAGCTTCGCCCTGGTCAACGGCGTCGACCTGCGCCAGGAAAACAACGGTGCGCTCAAGCGCCTGGGTGACCGGGTGCTGGCCGGGGTCAAGGACCCCGGCGAGTTCCAGGCCAGGAACGGCAAGGAACAGGACATGACCGACCTCAAGGTCGACTCGAAATTCGCCTGGCTCGAACCGTTCTGCACGCTCTACACCTGCCCGGCGGATGTGCTCGAACGCAAACATGGAATGCAACCGTTCAAGACCTTCCGCCTCGGCGGCGACCTGACCAAGGTCTACGACCCGACGCACGAAAAGGGCAACCAGTAGCACCCGGCACACCGCTCTTTTTTGTGGGAGCCGGCTTGCTGGCGATAGCGGCCGAACAGGCGATGCAAGGCTCACTGGCCCCATCGCTGGCAAGCCAGCTCCTACAGGTGAGCTAGTGGATTGACCGATCGTTCCCACGCTCTGCGTGGGCATGCAGCCCGTGACGCTCCGCGTCACAAAGCGGACGCGGAGCGTCCAGAGAGGCGTTCCCCCGCAGAGCGAGGGAACGATCGACACGCCCCCGGTTTTCATGGGGGGTTTGGGGGGGCTTCGGCCCTTGAACGTTGATTAAACAAGGAGAGATCGGGATGGTATTTTCATCCAATGTGTTCCTGTTCCTGTTCCTGCCGATCTTTCTCGGCTTGTACTACCTGAGCGGGCAACGCTATCGCAACCTGCTGTTGCTGATCGCCAGCTACGTGTTCTACGCGTGGTGGCGGGTGGACTTCCTGGCGCTGTTCGCCGGCGTCACCCTGTGGAACTACTGGATCGGCCTCAAGGTCGGCGCCGCCGGCGTGCGCACCAGGCCGGCCCAGCGCTGGCTGCTGCTGGGCGTGGCCGTCGACCTGTGCATCCTCGGCTACTTCAAGTACGCCAACTTCGGGGTCGACAGCCTCAACGCGATCATGACCTCGTTCGGTCTCGAGCCCTTCATCCTGACCCACGTGCTGCTGCCGATCGGTATCTCGTTCTACATCTTCGAGTCCATCAGCTACATCATCGACGTCTACCGTGGCGATACCCCGGCGACCCGCAACCTGATCGACTTCGCGGCCTTCGTGGCGATCTTCCCGCACCTGATCGCCGGTCCCGTGCTGCGCTTTCGCGACCTCGCCGACCAGTTCAACAACCGCACCCACACCCTCGACAAATTCTCCGAAGGTGCCACGCGGTTCATGCAGGGCTTCATCAAGAAGGTCTTCATCGCCGATACCCTGGCGGTGGTCGCCGATCACTGCTTCGCCCTGCAGAACCCGACCACCGGCGACGCCTGGCTCGGTGCCCTGGCCTACACCGCGCAGCTGTACTTCGACTTCTCCGGCTACAGCGACATGGCCATCGGCCTCGGCCTGATGATGGGCTTCCGCTTCATGGAGAACTTCAAGCAGCCCTATATCAGCCAGTCGATCACCGAGTTCTGGCGGCGCTGGCACATCAGCCTGTCGACCTGGCTGCGCGACTACCTCTACATCACCCTGGGCGGTAACCGCAAAGGCACCCTGACCACCTATCGCAACCTGTTCCTGACCATGCTGCTCGGTGGCCTGTGGCACGGCGCGAACATCACCTACATCGTCTGGGGCGCCTGGCATGGCATGTGGCTGGCGATCGAAAAAGCCCTGGGCATCAACACCACGCCACGCAGCTTCAACCCGATCCGCTGGGCGCTGACCTTCCTGCTGGTGATCATGGGCTGGGTGATCTTCCGTGCCGAGAACCTGCACGTGGCCGGCCGCATGTACGGCGCCATGTTCAGCTTCAGCGACTGGTCGCTGTCGGAGCTCAACCGCGCCAGCCTCACCGGCCTGCAAGTGGCGACCCTGGTGGTGGCCTACGCGACCCTGGCGTTCTTCGGCCTGCGCGATTTCTACAGCAACCCGCCCGCGCCGAAGGCCAAGCCCGCCGACGGTCCGGCCACCGCGCAACCCGGCCTGATCAAGGCCGCCCCCGGCGAAGCGGCCGGTAGCATCCACGAGCCCGGCTACAACGTCGGCGTCGAAGCCCAGGTGCAACCGGCCTACTGGGTGGCCGACTGGCCGCGCTACCTGATGCGCACCCTGGTGCTGCTGCTGTTCATCGCCTCGATTCTCAAACTTTCGGCGCAAAGCTTCTCGCCGTTCCTCTACTTCCAGTTCTGAGGGAGCCGACCATGACCCGCTCATTACGCATCCTCTACATCGCCCTGTTCCTCGTCACCTTGCTGGCGCTGGGGCTGTGGTCCCTGCGCAGCTTCATCGGCTTCAGCACCAACGCCGACGCGACCGTGCTCAACGGCCGCTGGACCAAGGCCATCGAGACCCACTACGACGGCGAGTTCCCGATCAAGCGCCTGGGTACCAACCTCTGGGCCGCGCTGGACTTCAAGCTGTTCAACGAAGGCCGTCCGGGCGTGGTGCTGGGCCGCGACCACTGGCTCTACAGCGACGAGGAATTCAACCCCATCGCCAACGAGCAGCAGAACCTGCAGGGCAACTACGCCCTGGTCGAAGGTGTGCGCCAGACCCTCAAGGCCAAGGGCGTGAACCTGGTGATGGCCATCGTGCCAGCCAAGGTCCGGCTGTACCCGGAACACCTGGGTGAAGTCCGCCCGGCGAGCATCCACGCCAACCTCTACGAGGATTTCCATGCCCGCGTCGCCGCCGACCGGATCCTCGCCCCCGACCTGCTCGGCCCGCTGCAACAGGCCAAGCAACAGGGCCGCCAGGTGTTCCTGCGTACCGACACCCACTGGACCCCGGACGGCGCGCAGATCGCCGCCACCCAGCTGGCCAGCGCCATCGCCGCACAGGCGCCGCTCAGCGGCACGCCGCAGCGCTTTGTCACCGAAGCCGAGAAGACCGAGCAGCACAAGGGCGACCTGACCCTGTTCCTGCCGCTGGATCCGCTGTTCGACAACCTGATGCCGCCGCAGGAACCGCTGGAAAAACGCATCACCCGTGCCGCGGACGACCAGCCGGCCGGCGACGACGCGCTGTTCGCCGACAACGAAGTGCCGGTGGCGCTGATCGGCACCAGCTACAGCGCCAATCCGAACTGGAACTTCGTCGGCGCCCTCAAGCAGGCCCTGCACAGCGACGTGGTGAATTACGCCGAGGACGGCCACGGCCCGATCCTGCCGATGCTCGCCTACCTGAAAAGCGACGCCTTCAAGAACAACCCGCCACAGGTGCTGATCTGGGAATTCCCGGAACGCTACCTGCCGGTCAACAACGAAATCGGCGATGCCGACCCGCAGTGGGTCGCGCAACTCAAAGCCGCTGGTATCCGCCAACAGAACCTGGTGCAGAACACCACCCGATCCGAGTCGCCTGTACAGGCGCAAAACTGAAAGAGGTATGCCCCATGACCTTCAACACTACTCGTAAAAACACCGTCAAGACCCTGGCCATGGCCGCAGGCCTGAGCCTGCTCTCGCTACAGGTCTGGGCCGGCGGCGACGCCGCCCTGTACGGCCCGACCGCACCGAAGGGTTCGAGCTTCGTGCGTCTGTACAACGCCAGCAACCAGGAAGTCAGCGCCACCGTCGGCGCCACCGCCCTCAGCGATGTCGCGCCCCTGGCCAGCAGCGATTTCAGCTTCATGCCCGGTGGCGACTACAGCGCCAAGGTCGGCAGCCAGAGCCTGCCGGTGAAACTCGCCGCCGACCACTATTACACCCTGGTCAACAACGCCAGCGGCCAGCCGCAGCTGATCGAGGAACCGCCGTTCAAGAACAAGCAGAAGTCCCTGGTGCGGGTACAGAACCTGAGTGACAAGGCCCTGACCCTGAAGACCGCCGACGGCAAGACCGCCGTGGTCGAGTCCGTAGCCGCCAAGGGCCGCGGCGAGCGCGAGATCAACCCGGTGAAGGTCAGCTTCGCCCTCTACGAAGGCAACCAGAAGGTCAGCGACCTCAAGCCGGTGGCCCTGGAGCGCGGTGAAGCGGCGGTGCTCTACGTCACCGGCAGCGGCAGCAGCCTGTCGCCGGTCTGGGTCAAGCGCCCGGTGTCGACCCGCTGATGATTTTCCGAGTGGCCCACGCCCCCTGTGGGAGCCGGCTTGCTGGCTGCCACAAGGAATCGCGTTGGCCATTCGGACACGGACAACAACAAGAGAGTGAAACGACCAACCGCAGTAGCTCTAACCCATACATTGCTTAAAGGAGTAACAACATGATTCCGGTAATCCTGTCAGGTGGTAGCGGCTCACGTCTTTGGCCGCTTTCGCGCAAGCAGTTTCCCAAGCAGTTCCTCGCCCTCACCGGCGAACAGACGCTGTTCCAGCAGACCCTCGAGCGCCTGGTGTTCGAAGGCATGGACACGCCTATCGTGGTCTGCAACAAGGACCATCGCTTCATCGTCAACGAACAGTTGAGCAACCGCCACCTCGAGGCCCAGCGCATCCTGATGGAACCGTTCGGCCGCAACACCGCGCCGGCCGTGGCCCTGACCGCGATGATGCTGATCAACGAAGGTCGCGACGAGTTGATGCTGGTGCTGCCCGCCGACCACGTGCTGGACGACCAGAAAGCCCTGCAACGCGCCCTGGCCCTGGCTACCGTGGCCGCCGAGCGTGGCGAGATGGTGCTGTTCGGCGTACCGGCGACCAAACCGGAAACCGGTTATGGCTACATCAAGTCGAGCAACGATGCGCTGCTGCCCGAAGGCGTCAGCCGCGTCTCGCACTTCGTCGAGAAGCCCGATGAAAAACGCGCCATCGAGTTCGTCGAAGCCGGCGGTTACTTCTGGAACAGCGGCATGTTCCTGTTCCGCGCCAGCCGTTTCCTCGAAGAGCTGAAGAAACACGATCCGGATATCTACGACACCTGCCTGCTGACCCTCGAACGCAGCCACCAGGACGCCGATACCGTGACCCTGGACGAAGCCACCTTCGCCCAGTGCCCGGACAACTCCATCGACTACGCGGTGATGGAAAAGACCCAGCGCGCCTGCGTGGTACCGCTGAGCGCCGGCTGGAGCGATGTCGGTTGCTGGTCGTCGCTGTGGGACGTGCATGAAAAGGACGAGAACGGCAACGTCAGCAAGGGCGACGTGGTCATCCAGGACAGCCGCAACTGCATGATCCACGGCAACGGCAAGCTGGTGTCGGTGATCGGCCTGGAAAACATCGTGGTCGTGGAAACCAAGGACGCGATGATGATCGCCCACAAGGACAAGGTCCAGGGCGTGAAACAGATGGTCAACACCCTCAACGAACAGGGCCGCAGCGAGACCCAGAACCACTGCGAAGTCTACCGGCCATGGGGTTCCTATGACTCGGTGGACATGGGCGGCCGCTTCCAGGTCAAGCACATCTCGGTCAAGCCGGGCGCGTGCCTGTCGTTGCAGATGCACCACCACCGCGCCGAACACTGGATCGTGGTCAGCGGCACCGCCGAAGTGACCTGCGACGAGAACGTGTTCCTGCTCTGCGAGAACCAATCCACCTACATCCCGATCGCCTCGGTGCACCGCCTGCGCAACCCGGGCAAGATCCCCCTGGAGATCATCGAAGTGCAATCGGGCAGCTACCTGGGCGAAGACGATATCGAGCGTTTCGAAGATATCTACGGGCGTTCGACCCCGGTCGAGCGCGGCATCTCGGTGAAAACCATCGCCCAGTAAGCCCTGGCGTTCCACTCACCCCCGCCCCCGCTGGCTGCGTCCCCTATCCGCAGTCAGTGGGGGCGGGGGTGTTTTTTTGCCGGCGATGCAAAACCCGCCCGCCCCGTCCCCGAAGTGAAGGGCACCACCTACACTGTTAGGATGATGCTTCCTGTCTTTTCGAGGCTGCTTTTCATGTTTATCGGCGTGCTGCTGATCATCACCTGGCTGGTCCTGCTGTTGCGCTACCCGGCCAAGGCCTTGCCGGTGTCCATGGCCGCATTGGCCGGGCTGGGACTGGTGGCCGCCTGGGTCGCCTGGATGGATACCCGCGAGGCCCGGCAACTGGCGCGCCTGGAAATGCGCATCAGCTATGCTCCCGAGCACTGCCCGGCCGACCGGCCGCTGCAATTGAAGATGAAAAACGACAACGACGTACCCCTGACCGACCTGCGCTGGCGCATCGCGGCCTATGCTCCGGGCGATACCGTCAACCTGGCGGAAAACAGCTATACCGCGCCGCGTTACCGCGGCCCCGGTGAACTCCAGGCCGCAGGTGCCTGGGAAGACTGCTTGCCGATGCCACCGCTGCGCCCCGGCTACCGTCCACAAACCCTGGAATTTCGTGCCGAACGCCTGCAAGGCAGTTTTTCCGGCTGACACCGAGAATAGTGGCTCATTGCCACCTGTCATTTCTGACAGGTTACAACCCAGTGCATTTGACGTTGAATACCCCCTGGAGGTGAAGCTACCGATCAGGGAGTCAGGATGAAAAGCAAGAACACAGTCACCGAAATCAAGACCCGGAGGGCTTTTCGTACGGCCCTGGGCAGCCTGGAGATTCCCCTGATCCGGCCCAAACCGTCGGTGGTTCTTGTCTACAGCCGCGGCTGCCCGCCCTGCGATCAACTCAAGCGACTGCTCGAGGCCCTGGCATCAGGCCCTTATCAGGAGCGGGTGGCGTTTTTCCAGCTCAGCTACCCGATCTTCAAGCTGCTGCAGCCCGGTATCGAGATCCAGTACGTACCCACCCTGTTCTTTCTCGACGGCCACGGTGCGCAGACCCGCATGCATGGCACCGACCGGATCAAGATCAAACAAGGACTCGATTCGCTCTTTTTTGTCACGGACAAGGTATTCTCGGAGGTCTTCGACTCCCAGGCCCAATAAGGATGTGCCATGCCCGTAGCCTTGATCACCGGATGTTCCAGCGGCATCGGCCGCGCGCTGGCAGATGCTTTCCGAAACGCGGGGTATGACGTCTGGGCCACGGCGCGCAAGCCCGTGGATGTCGCCGCCCTGGCCGCCGCCGGTTTCACCGCCGTGCAACTCGATGTCAACGATGGCCCGGCCCTGCAACAACTGGCCGAACGTATCGAGCGGCAGCACGCCGGCCTCGATGTGCTGATCAACAATGCCGGTTATGGCGCCATGGGACCGCTGCTCGATGGCGGTGTCGAGGCCATGCAGCGCCAGTTCGAAACCAATGTCTTCGCCATCGTCGGCGTGACCCGCGCGCTGCTCGCGGCGCTGCGTCGCAACAACGGCCTGGTGGTGAATATCGGCAGTGTCTCCGGTGTCCTGGTGACACCGTTCGCCGGCGCCTATTGCGCGTCCAAGGCGGCGGTCCATGCCTTGAGCGATGCCCTGCGCATGGAGCTGGCGCCCTTCGGCGTGCGCGTGATGGAAGTCCAGCCCGGCGCCATCGATACCCAGTTCGCCAGGAATGCCAGCCATGAGGCCGAGCAACTGATCGCCGAGACGTCGCCCTGGTGGCCGCTGCGCGAGGGCATTCGCGCCCGGGCCAATGCGTCGCAGAACAACCCGACCCCGGCGGCCAGCTTTGCCGCCGACTTGCTCAAGGCCGCGCAAAAACCACAGCCTCCGCGCCTGCTGCGCCTGGGCAACGGCTGCCGGGCGTTGCCGTTGCTGTCAGCCCTGCTGCCCAAGGGCCTGCTGGAAAAGGTGTTGATGAAGCGCTTTGGCCTGAACCACTCCCTGTAATGACCGCGCGCAAACCGTAGGAGCCGGCTTGCCGGCTCCCACAAGTGCCGTCGATCCGACCACCGCCGCGAAGCTTCTGGTGATCTTCACTCCCCCGCCGGCTTGACGATCACCGTGCAGGTAATCCCCGCCGCCAGCAGCACCCCGTCCGGCACCTCGTCGATATGAATCCGCACCGGCACCCGCTGGGCCAGGCGCACCCAGTTGAAGGTCGGGTTCACATCGGCGACCAGCTCGCGGCTTTGCGGGTTGTCACGGTCGTAGATGCCCCGCGAGATACTCTCCACATGGCCCTTGAGCACCTGCCCGCTCATCAACTGCATATCGGCCAGGTCACCGACCTGCACATGGGGCAGCTTGGTTTCCTCGAAGAAGCCGTAGACCCAGAACGAATTCAGGTCGACCACCGCCATCTTCGCCTCGCCGATCCGCGCATAGTCGCCGCGGTGCACGTTGAGGTTGGTGACATAGCCGTCCACCGCCGCCCGCACCTGGGTCCGCGCCAGGTTCAACTGCGCCGCCTCCAGTTGCGCCTGGGCCTGCTGGTAGTCGGCCAGGGCGGCGTCGGCCAGGTTGCCGGCATCGTCACGGCTCTCCTTGGAGATCACCATGTTGTCCAGGTCGGCCCGGCGATGGGCGTTGACCTTGCGCATCTCCCAGGTGGCCTTGCGCGAGTCCACCAGCGATTGCGCCTGCTTGACCGCGATGCGGTAGTGCTCGGGATCGATCTGCATCAGCAGGTCGCCCTTGTTCACTCTCTGGTTGTCACGCACCGGCACGTCCACCACCTCACCGGTGACGTCCGCCGCGACATTGATGATGTCGGCGCGCACACGGCCGTCACGGGTCCACGGGCTTTCCATGTACTGCATCCACAGCAGCCGGCCGATCCAGATCGCAAGGGCCAGGACCAGCAAGGTGGCGATCAGGCTGAAGAGCTTTTTCATCAGGTCGTTCTCAACGGTAAACAGTGAGCGCCAGGGCGCCGAAAATGCAGCTGAACAGGCTCAGGCGCAGCAACGCCGGGTGCCAGAAGAAGCGGTACAGGTCATGGCTGGCGATAAAACGGTCGAGCGCCCAACCGACGCCGGCGGCGATCAGGAACAACAGGGTCATGGCCGGCAGGTAGAGACCGTGGAACGCGATTTCACGGGGCATGGGAATTTCCTTGTGCGCCGCCCAGGGTCGCCAGCGGCGAGCGCGGGTCCAGCAGCGAGGTACGGATAAAGTGCAGGTAGCTCTGGACCCGGCGCAGCACCGAGGTATCGAAGTGCCGGGCAAAAGGTTCGTCGGTGGCCTGGACCCGGCTGATGGCGTGGTCCACCGCCAGCAAGGCGCGCTCCAGGTTGCTCGCGTTGGGCTGGATGAACAGGCGCATCAGCGAGCGGCCCATGACCCGGATCGACTGGCGCCATGGCTGCGCTTCGGCATAGGCCGGGTGCACCGGGAGGACCGCCTGTTCCTTGCGCAATTCGATGACCGCGTGGCCGACCTCCAGCACCACGAACATCCAGCGCAGCAGCTCGCTCTGCACCTTCGGCTGCCCCGCGGCGAAACCGTAGGCCTGGTGCAACAGGTCACGGGTGCCGCTTTCGAAGGTCGAGCCCAGCCCCTTGAGCCTGCCGCTGATGGCGAACACCACCTGTTCGCGCAGGTCCTGCTCCAGGCGCCGCCACAGCCAGCGGCTGTTGGGCGGCAGGATGATCGCCCCCGCCGCCGCGCACACCAGCATGCCGATGACCATGCCGATATAGTCGTTGATAAAACCGTAGGGGTTGTAGATCGTCAGGTTGTCCGGGACCGAGCCGGTGCTGAAGAAGATCAGCAGGCCCACGCCGACACCCATCCAGGCCGGGCGCGAAGCGAGGAAAGCACCGAACACGAATACCGGTGCCAGGACCATGCACAGCAGGGCGAAACCGTCGATGGAAGGAAAGATGAAGAACATCTCGACGAAGCCGATCAGCGCCCCGAGCAAGGTCCCGCAGGCCATCTGGAAGGCCATGCGCTTGGGGTTCGGGGTGGCCGCCGACAGGCCGACCGTGGCGGCGGCGATCAGGGTCATGGTCGCCCCGCTCGGCCAGGCGGTCGCCACCCAGTAGCTGCCGAGCACGATCAGGATAAAGGCGCCACGGATCCCCGAGGCGGCCGCCGCGAGCCAGTTGGTCTTCGGCACATAGGGCTCGTCCCACTGTTCGCGCTCATGACGATGGTCGGCCAGGGAGGCATGGGTCAGCGCATAGCTGTGCAGTTCCTCGACAAAGCGGTAGAGCAGCTCGAAGGCGGTATGAAACTCCAGCTGCCCGGCCGCGTCCGGGTCGCCTTCCTCGAAGCGCGCCCGCAGGCTGCGCACCCGTTGCGGCAAGGCCAGCTTGTAGTCCGCCAGTTGCACGGCCAGCCGCCTGGCATCGGCATCGGTCAGCGCCCGTCCGGCAAAACCGTCGAGCAGTTCGGCAAGGCCCAGGAAGCCCGGTTCGATGGCCGCCAGCACCTGCAGCGGTCCGCGGCTGCGCAGGCGTTCAAGCAATTGATGCAGGGCATTGAAGCGGGTGGTCAGGGTCATGAACTCGCTGTTCAATCGGTTCAACCGCCCGTTGCGCCGACGCATGTGCGGGTCTTCGAACACGGTGACGCTGCGCAGGCCCTCAAGGCCCACGGCCTGGGCGATAAAGCCGATGTTGGCGGTTTCGAATGCCGCGCCGGCATGGGGCGCGCGCAGGCCGCTGCCGACAAACCCGGCAAACGCGCCGAAGCGCTGGTAGAGCGCGTTGCGCATGGCCGCGCTGGCGCTCTGCGGGAGAATCGCCGCACTGACGAAGGTCGAGCAGACGATCCCCAGGGAGATTTCCAGCACCCGCCACACCGCCGCCATGAAGGCCCCTTCGGGATGGGCCAGGGCGGGCAGGCCGACCATGGCGGCGGTGTAGCCCGCCAGCACGAAACCATAGGCGCGGAAGTTGCGATTGCGCGCCGCCCCCGCCGAACAGGTCCCGATCCAGATCGCCAGCGCGCCGAGAAACAGCTCGGTGTTCTGCGCGAACAGGGCGATCAGCAGCACCATCACCGCCGACCCGGCCAGGGTGCCCAAGAGCCGGTAGAAACTCTTGGCAAACACATGCCCGCTTTGCGGCTGCATGACGATAAACACCGTGATCATCGCGGTGCGCGGCTGGGGCAGCTCCAGGCGCATGGCCAGCCACAGGGTCAGGAAGGCGGCGGCCAGGGTCTTGAAGATATACACCCAGGTCACGCCGTCGCTGCGGGCCCAGTCAAAGAAGCCGCGACGCCATTCGAGGGAATACAGCCAGCGCACCGGGGCGGGCAAGGGAGTCATGACGCGGTTCTCAGTGATCGAAGGCGGCCAGCACCGCAGGAGGTTTGCCCGGCACGCCACGCTCCGGCGCCGGTACATCGTTGCCCGCGCCCAACCCGCCGCCGAGGGCGGTGACCAGTTCGGCATGGGCGCTCAGGCGCGCGGCCTGGACCTGCTGCTCGACCTGCTGCTGATGGAACAGCAGGGTCTGGGCATTGAGCACATTGAGGTAGTCGGTCAGGCCGCGCTGGTAGGCGAGCATGGCGATGTCGTAGGTCTTCTGCGCCGCCGCCACCGACTCGGCGGCAAAGACCTGCTGCTTGTCCATCGACTCGCGGCGTATCAGGCGGTCGGAAATGCCCTTGAGGGCATTGATCAGCGTCTGGTTGTAGTGGGCGACCGCGATATCGTAGCCGGCGGTGGCTTCACCCAGTTCCGCGCGCAGGCGGCCACCGTCGAAGATCGGCAGGGAGATCGCCGGGCCGACGCTGTAGTTGAATTTCCGGGCGGCGAGGAATTCCAGCATGCCACCGCCCGTGGCCATGTAGCCGAGGCTACCGACCAGGTCGACATTGGGATAGAAGCCGGCGTGGGCCACATCGATACCACGGGCCTGCGCCGCCACCTGCCAGCGGCTGGCAACCACATCGGGACGCTGGCCCAGCAGTTCGACGGGCAACGCCGATGGCAGTTTCAGCGCGGTCCGCAGGGACAGCGCCGGACGCCGCAACCGCGCGCCCTCGCCCGGACCGAAACCGGCCAGGGCCGCCAGCTGGTTACGGCTCAGGGCGATCTCTTCGTCCAGGGCATCCAGTTGCCGATGGGTCTCGGGCAGCGGTGTCTGCGCCTGGCTGACTTCGAAGTGGGTACCGAGTCCGCCGTTCAGGCGCCTCTGCGCCAGGTCGAGAATCTGTGTCTGCTGCCTGAGGGTCGCCTCGACGATATCGCGCTGGGCGTAGTGCAGCGACAGCTGGATATAGGCGCGCACGATATTGTCCTGCAACTCGAGCCGGGCCTGGCGCTCCTCGGCGACGCTCATGTGCGCCAGGTCCACGGCGCGTTCGCTGGCATTGCTGTCGCGGCCCCAGAGGTCGAGGGAATAACTCAGGCCCAGGCCCGCATTGTTGTCCCAGGTGTTCGAGTCGGCCAGTTCGCCGGGACCATAGAACTGATCGTTGGCCCATTGATGGCGCTTGAGGCTGGCATCCCCCTTGATCTGCAGCGACTCGGCCGATTCGGCGACCCCGGCCATGGCCCGGGCCTGGCGCACGCGCGCGGCGGCCATGGCCAGGCTCGGGCTGCCCTGCATGGCCTGGCTGATCCATTGGTCGAGTTGCGGGTCACCGTAGACCTGCCACCAGCGGGCGGTCGGCCAGTGCGCATCGCGGGCGGCGCTCTGGATCGCCTCGTCGGTGGCCAGGGTATTGGCGGCCAGGGTCTTGCCTTGTGGGGCAATACCTCCGGTTCCGATGCAGCCGCCGATTGCTAACGATAAGGCCCAAACACTGAGAGTCTTCAGCTCTCTGCTGATGCGACGCGGCACTGCTGCAAATTCCCGACATGGATGGAGAAGCTCTGGAGCGGCAATTCTAGGGGGCGCCCGAGGCGGCGATAAGCGGGGCTTCCTGCGAATGTTTGTTACCGTTCCCGAGATAATCCGTGTCCTGGCGACGGAGCTGGCAACGACCGGGAATCCGGGGCGCCGGAGGATGAGCGCAATGTGATATTGGCCGGCTGCAGGGGCGTGCGAGGCTTCGTCCTACACCGACCTGGCACCAGCCTGACAACAAGAACACAAGGCAGAGGCATCCGATGAACCTGTCTCTTGAACTGCAGAAACGCCGCGACCGCTTCAACCCGTCTCTCGTGCCCGTCCCTCCGGCGCCCCTGGACGCCTTGCAGGAATGCCTGGTGCAGCACCTCGGCATCGCCGTCGAACAGCGCGACGAACGCCTGCACTTCCACACCCTCGACGGCGATCCCTGCACGCTCGAGTATGCCGACGCCTACGTGGTGCGCCGCACCCTGCACGGGGTCGAGGCCATCGGCGTGCAACAGTGGCTGCGGCTGAACCTGAGCCTGTGCCGGCACTACATGAGTATCGACTGCCAGGGCCCGAGCCCGGTCATCAGCGGCCTGATCATCGAGGGGGCGTCCCAGGACCAGACCCTGCGCGGCCTGGCCAGCTTTTTCAATCTCTCGAACGCCGCCAAGCATACGGCCCACTGAACAGGACCAGCAGTCATGTCCGACGCCAGCCGCAACGACCTGATTCGCCAGCTACACAGGCTGATGCCCGACAGCCAGGCCGACTACTTCCAGATCGCGCTGGATCACGACGACCGCAGGCTGTGGCTGGAATACGGCCAGCAGGGACTGCTGCTCATGCTCACGCCGCCGGTCGTCGATGCGCCAGCCTCTGACTTCGTTATCCGGGCGCCCGGCGGCTCCATGGCTTTGCTGTTCGACACCTGGTTCCAGGAACAGGCTGCCCAGGCCCTGTTCCTCAGGCTGCCGTTTCCCGACAGGACGGCCATCCTCGACACCTGCGAACTGTTCCTGCAACGTTGCCATGCGCCGCTGGCGCAGGAGTGATCGCCCATGAGTCCCCTTGATGCGCTACAGGCACGTCCCACCTCGTTGTTTCACCCGTCCGCCGGACAACCGAGCCTGATCAGCTACAAGGAAAAATACTCGATCTTCCATCACGCGCCCGACCTGCAAGCGGGCGATACCTGCCTCGGCGACAACCTGCAAGGTATCGACGCCGCCAGGCAGCCGCAAGCTGCCGGCGAACACTTCGGAGGCGCCGTCGAGCGCATCATGCAGCGCCTGCAGGACAGTCTCCCGGCCACGCAACAACAGGCCCTCGAACCGTTGCAGAAACTTCACGCGCAAGCCCTGCCCGCCCTTCGCGCCAACGACCTCGACAGCCTCGGCAAGCAGGAACTGCAGGTTCTCTATCGCTACTTCAAGACCGCCCAGCACACCTTTGCCAACCTGCCCGGCGCAGGCGAAAACCAACAGCAGCAACGCCTGTGCCGGGTGCTCAAGTGGCAATTTCGCGCGAGCTTGAGCGTGCACCTGAAGAACTCGCTGGACCAGGCCCTGGCCAAAAGCCGGGCGACGGTCGGCGAAGGCGGGTCCCAGGGCTGGGATGCGCGGATCGGGGTGCAGGTCGGCACGGGGGCGCTGGGCGGCGCCAGTATCGGGCCGAATGTTGGGCTGTCGTCAAAGCTGGAGACCACGCAGACCCGCATCATCAAGGACACCACCAGCGTCGACAAGCGGGTGACAGGCCGCCTGCATCTGGCCAATGCCGTCTCGCTGGAACTGGGCATGGGCCACGAAACGGTCTACACCAGGAAATACAGCAACCTGGACACCTACGTCCGGGCCAACAGCCTGTCCAAATGGGCCTGGTGGAATGGCTCCAAGCGCGACCTGCTGATGCAGGCAAAACCCTTGCTCAGCGCCTGCAACAACTATCAGCGCAATATCCGCCTGGCCTCCCTCAGCCAGGCGTGGCTTGGCGACGAACTGCGAAAAAGCGGCAACCCCTGCCCGCTGTTCAAGAGCCACCAGCCCCTGCCCCAACCCTTCCAGATCGAATCCGGCCAGCGGGTCGCGGCCAGCGCGACGATGGCGTTCGATGGGTTGGGCGTGCTCCAGGTCCAGGCGCAGGCGAGGGCCGATGTGCTGAAAACCGAGAAAGCCCAGGCCCTGGATATCATCGGGCTCTACGAACTGAACCCGGTCACCGCCGAGCAGCGCCTGGAGGGCGTCGGGGAGTACGGCCCCGATGCGCGGCAACTGATCCGCGCGATGCAGGCCCATGTCGTCGACAGCAGCCACCAGTTGACCCGCGCCGTGCTGGACGGCAAGAACGCCGAGCAATTGCGCGAGATCAGCCAGGGCCTCGACCAGCGCTCACGGCAACTGACAGAGCAGTACGTCCACCTCAAGATCGCCCGAACCATCGATGCCGACGCGGACGCCACTATTCGCCAATTGCTGGAGCAGCACCTGGCGCTGTTCCGGCCGGACACCCTGAAACGCTATACCGCCAAGGCCAACACCGAGACCCGGACCCTTTCCGTCGAACCGAAAGCGAAGCTGTCGTGGGGCGTGAGCCTCGACGCCGGGGTGAAGATCAGCCTGGCATCCGTGAAGGAGGACGACCCGCACCTGTCCGGCACCTACCTGGATATCGTCGTGTCCGGCCAGTTCAACACCCTGGAAAGCGTGCAGAAACTGATCGCCGGCGGGCTCTCCAGCGCCGGGGTCGAAAACTTCGACAGCGCGCCGATCATTGCCCTGATCGGCGGCACGGTGCTCTATCAATCCCACGGGACCTCGGCCAGGTTCGCGCTGAAACTCAAGGACGGAGAACCGGCGCTGTTGCTGACCCAGCGCTTCCTCACGCAAAAGGATGCCTTCAGCCAGGCCATCCCGACACCCACGCCGATCACCCTGGAAGGCGCCACCGGCAGCCAGGTCAACACCCTGTTCGACGAGCAACTGGGCAGCCAGTCCCTGGATCTGCTGCTGCCGATTGCCCTGGGCAAGCTGGCCCCGGGCCAGGATACGACCTGGTGGGACGGCTACGTCGACAAGCATGTGCAGGCCTTCGACACCCTGCGGAACAACATCGCCGACCCGGGCAAAGGCACGCTGCTGCGCCGTGAACTGGCGACGATCAAGGCACGGATTGCCCCCTCGGACGCGGTGGACACCTTGCTAAGCGCGGCACAAGCCGCTCGCGAGCGACCGGACGCCAGCACTTTGCCGGCAGCGCGGGAGGCCTTGAAAGCCATGTTGACCGCCTACATCAGCGGTTACTATGAGGCCAAGGTGAAGGAGGCCTGGCGCGTGACCTGAGACGTTGGCCGTAAAGACACCGTTCCTGGCCCGCGACAAGCTGACACCACCCCGTTACTTCATGTCACAATTTGTCATCGCCCCAGAGAACACCCCATGGACACTCTGCAAAACATGCGCGCCTTCAGTTGCGTGGCCGAAGCCGGGAGCTTCACTGCCGCCGCCGTGCAACTGGACACCACGACGGCCAATGTCTCGCGCGCGGTCTCCAACCTGGAAGCCCATCTGCAAACCCGCCTGCTCAACCGCACCACCCGCCGCATCGCCCTGACCGAGGCCGGCAAGCGTTATCTGCTGCGCTGCGAGCAGATCCTCGCCTACGTCGAGGAAGCGGAGGCCGAGGCCAGCGATGCCCATGCCCGGCCCGCCGGGCTGTTGAAAGTGCACACCATGACCGGGGTCGGCCAGCATTTCGTGATCGACGCCATCGCCCGTTATCGCAAGACCCATCCCGACGTGACCTTCGACCTGACCCTGGCCAACCGCGTGCCGGACCTGCTGGACGAGGGCTACGACGTGTCCATCGTGCTCGCCAAGGAGCTGCCGGATTCGGGTTTTGTCTCCCAGCGCCTGGGCATCACCTACAGCATCGTCTGTGCCTCGCCCGACTATGTGAAGGCCAACGGTTGCGCGCGCAAGCCCAGCGAACTGCTCAACCACGCCTGCCTGCGCCTGGTCAGCCCGGTGACCGCCCTGGACAACTGGATCTTCAACGGTCCTGACGGCCAGGAGGCGGTGACCCTGTCCAGCTCGCCGTTCCTGGTCAACTCGGCCGACGCGATGAAAGCGGCGATCACCAGCGGCATGGGCGTCGGCGTGTTGCCGGTGTACGCCGCCATCGAGGGCCTGCGCAACGGCAGCCTGGTGCGCATGATGCCCAACTACCGCTCCCAGGAACTGAACCTGTACGCGATCTACCCGTCGCGCCAGTACCTGGACGCCAAGATCAAGACCTGGGTCGAGTACCTGCGCGGCTCCCTGCCGGAGATCCTCGCGGCCCACCAGGCCGAGCTGGCGGCCTATGAAATGGGGCATGTGCGTCTGGCCACCTGAGATCATCGGCGCCCGCCCGCGCCTCATCGCTGGCAAGCCAGCTCCCACAAGGATCGCGGCGTGCACAAGATGTGCGCCTGGCGTGGTGGTCATTGTGGGAGTGGGCTTGCCCACGAAGAGGCCCTTGAGCCCTACACTGCCCGCCCGCACGCCTTCGCTGGCAAGCCAGCTCCCACAAGGATTGCGCCGTGCACAAGATGTGCGCCTGACGCGATGGTCATTGTGGGAGTGGGCTTGCCCACGAAGAGGCCCTTGAACCCTGCACCGCCCGCCCGGACGCCTTC
>NZ_JACAOR010000008.1:199188-199312 GCF_013386115.1 Pseudomonas gingeri | reverse complement strand
TGGCAAGCCAGCTTCCACAAGGATCGCGCCGTGCACAAGATATCTGCCTGACGCGGTGGTCATTGTGGGAATGGGCTTGCCACAAAGAGCCCTTGAACCCTCCACCGCCCGCCCGGACGCCTTC
>NZ_JACAOR010000008.1:0-199127 GCF_013386115.1 Pseudomonas gingeri | reverse complement strand
TGGCAAGCCAGCTTCCACAAGGGTTTTGCGTATGACGGTGACCTGTGTCGAAACGCCGACCTGTGGGAGCCGGCTTGCTGGCGATGGCGAAAGCAGAATCCACCGCACAACTCCGGCGAAAAATGATAGCGTGCTTGGCATTCCCGCCGTTCGATGAGCTTTGCGATGAAAAAAACCGTACTCGCCTTCAGCCGCGTCACCCCTGCCATGGTCGAGCGCCTGCGCCAGGATTTCGAGGTGATTGTCCCGGATCCCAAGCTCGGTGATCTCAATGCCCAGTTCGACGAAGCCCTGCCCCACGCCCACGGGCTGATCGGCGTCGGCCGCAAACTGGGGCGTGCCCAGCTGGAACATGCCGGCAAGCTCGAAGTGGTCTCCAGTGTTTCGGTCGGCTACGACAACTACGACGTGAGCTACCTCAGCGAGCGCGGAATCATGCTCACCAATACTCCCGACGTGCTGACCGAAAGCACCGCCGACGTGGCCTTCACCCTGATCATGAGCAGCGCCCGCCGTGCCGCCGAACTGGATGCCTGGACCAAGGCCGGCCACTGGAAAGCCACGGTCGGGCCGGAGCTGTTCGGCACCGATGTCCACGGCAAGACCCTGGGCATCGTCGGCCTGGGCAATATCGGCGCGGCCGTGGCCCGCCGTGGCCGCCTCGGCTTCGACATGCCGATCCTGTACAGCGGCAACAGCCGCAAGCCGGAGCTGGAACAGCAGCTCGGCGCGCAGTTCCGCAGCCTCGATGCGCTGCTGGCCGAAGCCGATTTCGTGGTACTGGTGGTGCCCTTGAGCGACAAGACCCGCCACTTGATCAGCCAGCGCGAACTGGGCCTGATGAAGCCGGGAGCGATCCTGGTGAACATCTCCCGGGGTCCGGTGGTGGACGAACCGGCGTTGATCCAGGCGCTGCAGAACGGCACGATCCGCGGCGCCGGACTGGATGTCTACGAAAAGGAGCCGCTGGCCGAGTCGCCGCTGTTCCAGTTGAAGAACGCGGTGACCCTGCCGCATATCGGTTCGGCCACCCACGAGACCCGCGAGGCCATGGCAAACCGGGCCCTGGCCAACCTGCGCAGCGCCCTGCTCGGCGAGCGCCCCCGCGACCTGGTCAACCCCCAGGTCTGGAACAGCCGGGCATCCGGCTGACCGCCGCTGGCGCCGGCCGCAACGGTGTGCCCGGCTTGCGGAATACCAGCACGTTGCCGAGCATCACCGCCACCAGGCCGCACAGGGCCGGCGCGCTCCAGTGGTAGCCCTCGGCATAGGCCGAGACATTCAACGCCACCAGCGGAAACAGCACCGTGCAATAAGCCGCGCGTTCCGGCCCCATGCGCCCGACCAGGGTCAGGTAGGCGGTGAAACCGATCACCGACCCCGGAATCACCAGGTACAACAGCGAACCGATATACCGCGTGTTCCACTCCATCTCGAAGGGAATGCCCTGGACCAGGCAGTAACCGGCCAGCATCGTCGCGCCGTAGAGCATGCCCCAGGCGTTGGTGGTCAAGGGTTTCAATCCGGCCTTCTGTTGCAGGCTCGACAGCAGGTTGCCGGCAGAGAAGAACAGCGTGCCCAACAAGGCCAGCCCCAGGCCGAGCACCGTGTGCGGCCCGGCGGTGTGCCCGGACAGCTCCGGCCAGAACAGAAGGCCAAGGCCGAGCAGGCCGAGGCCACCACCCATCAGCACATTGCGGGCAATCTTCTGCCTGAAGAACACCCGGGCGTTCAGGGCGTTCCACAGGGTCGCCGTGGAAAACACCACAGCCACCAGGCCACTGGGAATCCACTGGCTGGCCGTGAGGAAGCACATGAAGTTCAGGCAAAACAGGCACAGGCCCTGGGCCAGGCAGATCAGGTGGCCACGGCGGTTCATCGGCTGCAGGCGCCGGCTGAGCAGCAGCAGGACGAACAGCACCAGTGCCGCCAGGCCGAAGCGATAGACGATGGACACCGGGATCGCCACCACGCCCAGTTGCAGTTTCAGGGCGATCCAGGTGGTGCCCCAGATCAACACGGTCAGCAGGTACAGAAACAGGTTCATCAGGTGCGTACTCCCAGGGACGGCCTCCAGTGTCGCCCCCTGCCCCGCCCCGCGCTTGCAGAAACTTGCGCTTTTGTCGGCCCGTGGGCTGGCAGCCGGACGCCGACGGAGTAGGATGCGAGACGTTGGAGAACCGATCATGGCCGCACTCGATACCCTGCAAGTCTTTCAAGCCCTCAACCGCTCGCCCAACTCCCGCCTGGAGCACAGCGCCGAGTTCGGTGATGGCATGTCGGCGGCCCTGTGGAGCAACCATCACGACGCCCAGGACTACGAGGCGCCGAGCCATCACACCCTGTCCTGCTACATCGCCGGCGGCACCGGGACCTTTCGCCGTGACCGTCCCGACAACAAGGGCGGTCCGGACAGGCTCTGCATCCTGCCCGCCGAGCATCAGTCCGGCTGGGTGATCAATGGCAGCCTGCGACTGGCCCATGTCTATATCAGCCAGGAACAGTTCGCCCTGGAGTGCGTCACGCTGCTGGATCGCGAACCGCGGACGGTGCACTTGCAGGAGGCGACATTTCTCGAGGATGCGCGGCAGGTCCGGCGCTTTCACCAGTTGCTGCAACTGAACTGGGACGAGCCCGGCGAGCGCCTGCTGGGCAGCAGCCTGGCCCATGAAATGCTCAGCCATACGCTGCTCAACCAGGTTGGCCTGCGCCAGGGCCTGCGGCTCAAGGGTGGCCTGGCGGCACACCAGCGGCGCCTGTTGACGGACTATATCGACAGCCGGCTGGACCAGCCGTTGAGCCTCGGCCAACTGGCAGGCCTGTGCAGCCTGTCGGAATATCACTTTGCGCGGATGTTCCGCAGCAGCTTCGGCCTGCCGCCGCACCAGTATCTCCTGGCGCGACGACTGAGCCGGGCCCGCGAACTGCTGCGCGCGACCCACCAGCCCCTGGGCGACATCGCCCTGGCCTGCGGTTTTGCCAGCGCCAGCCATTTCAGCAACCGCTTCCGCCAGGTCCTCGGTGCAACGCCTGGCGATTACCGGCAGGCGTTTACCCGCTGACATGGCGGCTGAGCCGCGACAACTCAGGTATCAGGTTGCTGCTTGACGTCTTTCGACTCGCTCGACGAAGCGTCGACTTTCTGCGCCTGGGCCGTCAGGGTCTTCTGCTCGGCCTGTTCGCGATTGGCCTGCTGGCTGAGCTGGAAGTTCTGCCAGCGCTCGATCACGCGATCGGAACCACCCTCGGCCAACGCGGCAAAAGAACTGACGGACAATAACCCGGCAATAAACAACGTAGACAGTTTCATGAGTTTGATCTCCAAGCAAATAAAAGGGAGTGCCGTCTGGGCGGCCTGATAATTCAGAAGTACTGTCGGACAATTATATTAAGTCGCCGTTAACGGCTACATGAATGACTGATTACATTATTTTCAGAATTGAATGCCGGACGACCACCGGCCTTAGGCGCCGTAGAGCCAGGGACAGGCGATCTGCAGGCAGGCCTGCATTGAAGGAAGGGAGGATATTGCAGCAGAAACAACCAGAAACTTTAAATTAAACTATTTTTATCAACACATAACGCTGCGTTAACAATAACGACAACTTTCACACCCGAAGCATTTTCAACTTGTTAGTTGCAGGGCCTGCTCTCATGTCGGACATGAGAACAGGCCACGGGATTACTTCTTGGCGACGTCGGCAGGGGGTGAGACGGCCTTGGGCTTGATCAGGCTGAAATCGATCAGGGCCTTCTGCGCACGGGCATAGGGGTCGCCGATCAGCAAGGGACGAACCTTGAACTGATCGTTGACCACGCTCTTGCTCAGGTCCTGCTCGTCGAACGTCAGGCCGGCCAAGTCGGTCCAGGTGTGGATCAGGTTGGAACTGCTGTAGGGCCGGTTCAGGTCCGAAGCGAAGTTCCAGTCATGGGTTTCGCGCCATTTCGGCGACGCCCAGGCGATAAACGGAATGGTGTACATCGGCGCGGTCGGCTTGGCTTCGTTACGCCCCAGGGTGGCATGCCCGGCGGAGTCGAAGACATCTTCGCCATGGTCCGACAGGTACAGCAGGAAGCCGTTGGGGTCGGTCTTGGCGTAGTCCTGGATCAGGCTCGATACCACGAAGTCGTTGTACAGCACGGCATTATCGTAGCTGTTGTAGGTCGGAACCTGGTCATCGGTCAGGCCTGGCGGGACACCGGTGCGGTCGGCGAATTTCTCGAAGGTCGGCGGGTAACGGTACTGGTAGCTCATGTGCGTGCCCAGCAGGTGGATCACGATCAGCTTGCGCGGCGCGCTGTCCGCCAGGGCCTTGTTGAACGGCTCCAGCACGTCGCCGTCATACTGGCGGGCGTTCTGGTTGCGGTTGTTGTTGAGGTACACCTGCTCGTCGGCCTGCTCGGAAAAGGTCGTGAGCATGGTGTTGCGCTTGGTCATGGTCTGCTGGTTGGTAATCCACCAGGTCTTGTAGCCGGCCTGTTTCATCACGCTGACCAGCGAGGGCGTCTTCAGGTACAGGTCCGGGTTTTCCTCGTCGGCGAACGTCAGGACCTGCTGCAGGGCTTCGATGGTGTAGGGCCGGGGCGTGACGACATTGTCGAAGATCGCCAGCTGTTCCTTGAGCTTGTCCAGGTTCGGCGTGGTTTCCCGCGGGTAGCCGTAGAGGCTCATGCGCTGGCGGTTGGTCGACTCGCCGATGACCAGCACCAGGGTAGCCGGCAGGCCGGCCTGGCTGTCCTTGAGGTTATGCAGCGGCGGGATCTTGCTGACGTTGTCGAGCATGCCCTGCATATTGTCCAGCTGTTCGCGATAGCGACGGTAGGCCACCAGCATCTGCCAGGGCACTGCCGGCTCGATGCGGGTTTCGAAGCGTTCCAGGCCATCGGCCAGGGTCGCGCTGCGGTTGATCTGGGTGAACAGCGGATAGCCGATCACCGCCACCAGGATCGCCGTCGCCGCGACCAGGGCCTGGCCGCGTGGCAGGTGGACCGGACGCAGGCGGGTCCACAGGAAAATCGCCAAGGCGGTGTGGGCGATGAACGCCAGCACGATCCACCAGGCAAAGTACTGGGTCATGTACTCGCCGGCTTCAGCGATGTTCGATTCGAACATGATGAAGATGACGCTTTGCGAGAATTCCTGCTGGTAGATGAAGAAATAGCCCAGGCTCGCCATGGAGCATGCCCACAGCACCAGGCCGATCACGGCGCTGAGCAGACGGGTCTTCCTTGGGAACAGCAGCATCGGCGCCAGCCAGATGGCGCTCATGAAGAAGGCCTGGCGGAACCCGGTGAAGCCGGAAGTGCCGGTCAGCTGGATCAGCAGTTGGGTAATACCCGAGAAGTACCAGAAGAACAGGAACAGCCAGCCGAATCCGGCCCAATCAAAACCTTTCGCAGACTTGGGGCTGCGTTTGAACATCGCCATAGAACACTCCAGCCAGTCGCTACCTGAATCGTGGCGCCGAAAAAAAAGCGCCCACGACAAACGGCCGCACGAATTACGCACGGCTAAACCGGTTGGAGTATCGGTAGATCAATGTGAAAAGTTCGTGAGTCGGGAGCATTCGCTCCCGGCCGTGACGCGCAAGGCACAGCACCAGGCACGCCGGTGACTGGCGTCAGTCGGTCATTGGCCCAGCTGTGGCACCGGGGCTTGAGCGGTCAGGGCCTGCGTGCGCAGGGCTTCGCGCAACTGGGCGACCTGTTGTTGCAGGGCTTCGCGTTCGTCTTTCAACTGCCGCAGTTCATCACGGCAGATCGTGACATACAGGGTTTGGGGAGGACGTACTGCGGATACCGTACCCATTGCTCACCTCGCGAAGGGTCTGTTGCGGTGGAGCCGGCAACGCTGGGTCGCAGCGGTGCGGCTCATTCACAGTAATTTTGGGTTCTTTTTCCGCACTTGGGAACTTTTTTATTTTTTGTTGTCGTTGTGTCCCGCAGACGCCGCCGAGCGTAAGGCACCTCGACGGCCGCCCTCAGTCGGTCTTGTCGGCCAGGGACTCGACGATCGAGTCCTCCACGGCCTTGATCTGCCGGCCCCCCACCCCATAATTGTTGGTCAGCATGGCGAACACCAGTAACCGTCCGTCGCGATTGGTGACGTAGCCGGCCAGCGACGACACGCTGCGCATGCTGCCGGTCTTGGCATGCAGGTTGTTGGCTGCCGCCGTCCCGCGCAGGCGCTTGCGCAGGGTACCGCCGGTCATCCGGTCGGGATTGCCGGCCACCGGCAACGCCGCGTACCAGGCCTGGAACCAGGGCTGGGTGCGCGCCGTCAGCAGCAACTCGCTGAGGGTTCGCGCGGAAACCTGGTTGCGCCGCGACAAACCGGAACCGTCGACCTGCAGCAACCCCGCTGGCGCTATGCCATGTCGCAGCAGGAAGCCATTCACCGCCGCCGCGCCCGCCACCGCGGTGCCGGCATTGGCGGTCTTGCGGCCCATGGACTTGAGCAGGATTTCCGCCATGTTGTTGTTCGACAACTTCAGCAGCGGCGCCATCAGGTCCGCCAGTACCGGCGACTGGTGCTCCACCAGCGGTCGGGCCATGGTCGGCGTGGCCATCCCCAGCACGCTGGCGCCTTCGACCACGATGCCTTCGCGGACCAGGGCGCTGCGGAACAGGTCGGCGACCAGGCCGGTGGGCTCCCAGACAGTGACCTGGGCGACGCGCTGGGCACCCTTGGGCAATGCCCCGTCGATGCGCAACAGATTGCCGCCATGGCCGCGACTGACCACCAGCGGACCGCCGCGCCCGGTGGTGGCCCGGTTGACCAGCGTCATGTAGCGATTATCGGGCGTGAAGCTGACACGCGGCGGTTGACGCACGCCCGCGGAACTCACGTTGACCAGGATCGAGCCGACGTCGAAGTCGTCATTGGGCGATACGCTGAGCGCGGAAATCTGCGCGGAGAAATACTGCTGCTCATCCGCGCTGTCCCAATCGAGCCCGAGCCGCTCACGGTCGAAGGCGGTGTCATCGAGGATCAGCCGGCCGCGAACGCGGGTAATGCCCTTGCGCGCCAGTCCGGCCGCCAGGGCCTGGTAGTCTTCCTGGCGCATCGTCGGATCGCCCGTGCCACGCAGGTAGAGATCGCCGACCAGCAACCCGCCCTGCTGCGTTCCGGTGGTCAACAGGGTGGTGGAAAAGCGGAAGTTGGCGCCGAGCACTTCCATTGCCGCCGCCGTGGTCACCAGCTTCAGGCTGGAGGCCGGGACCAGCCGGGTTTGCGCGTTGAATTCACAGACCAGTTTGCCGCCGTCCGCCTCGCGCACCACCAACGAGGTCGTCGCGCCCTGCATGGCCGCGCCGCGCAGTCGGCTGTCGAGGCTGGCGCAAAAGTTCGAGCGGGGCAGCGGCAGGGGCAGTTGCGCCGCTTGCAGGATAACCGTCCCTCCCGGTTCTGGTGCTGTCGGCGCTTTCGGCGCCTTGCTGGAGCAGGCCCCCAGCAGTACCAGCAAGGCCGCCGCGACCCCCTTGCCCATGGAACCTTGTAGCCAATTCATCTTCTGCCTCGATTTCAACCGACACACACAAGAGCCGCACGGGAAGGCGCGGCCCCATCACTCAGGAGGCACGTAAGGACAAGGCACTTATCGAGTCAACGCGGAGAATTATGCGGTAACACCGTCCCGGGAATCCATGCGCGATTGACCGGGATTCCAGGGACAGGGTTTATCTCAGGGCGCCAGCGTGGTGACGGAGAAGGTATCGGCGTGGAAAATCGGATCGGCCTTGGGCTCGCCCCTGGCGCCGGCCGGCAGGGTGAAATCCATGGCGGGCAGGTAGACCTTCCGGCTCCGCGGATCGAAGGCCATGTTATAGGCCATCGGCAAGGTGCTGACAGCGCCGGTCAGCCGGTAACGATCGGCGTCCACCTGCTCGACCAGCGTCAGGCTGGCATCGACGCCACTGGGCACCAGCAAGCGCCGGCTGTCGCTGTCGTAGGCCAGGGCGTTGACGTCCCGGCTGATCGGCAGGCTGGCCTTGAGCGCACCGCTTTCCAGGTCAGCGACCACCAGCCGCGGCTGCTCTCCCCGGCATGCCACGAACAGGCGCTGGCGGGCGGTATCTTCGGCCAGAGCGCTGGGCCTGGCACAGCCCTCGAACTGCCAGCTGTCGAGCACCTCGAACGTACTCGCCGACAACCGCGCCACCTTACCTTCATCACGCATCGGCAGGAAGAAACTGCCATCACCCTTGACCAGCAACGGGTCGATCTTCTTCACGTCCAGCTCGTGGGCGGCAGTGATCCTTTCCTGCTGCGGATCGAAGACGAACAGCGTCGAGCGATCGGCGCGACGCCCGCTGACGATGATCACCTGGCCGGTTACAGGCTCATACACCGCGCTGTTGAGATTGCTCCGGGCCACCGGGATACGTTTCAACACCTTGAGGCTGGACAGCTCGACCACGCCGAGGCTGCCATCGGTATTGAGCACGAACACCCGGTCCAGGCCCGGCACGAACACCACGCCGTTGGCGCCGGCCGAGTCCTCGAGGGTCTTGACCAGGCGCTGTTGCGCCACGTCGAAGACACTCAGGCCGTTCTCGCGCCGGGCGAGAAACAGATACGGCCGCGTCGGCTCCAGCGCGACAAAGCCCCAACTGTCGCCACTGCCGGGCAACGTCACCTGGTGCTCGCGGTGATACAGGCGGGCGTCCTGAGGCGCGGCCAGGGCCGCGGCGCTCAGGCCCAGGGCGAAAATCACACTGATCAGGCGCTTCATCAGAACTCCAGGGTGCTGGACAGCGACACCTGCCGCGAATCGCCCATGGAGACGAATACCCGGCTGACCGCCGAGGTGTAGTAGGTCTTGTCGAACAGGTTCTTCACGTTGAGCTGGAACTTGACCTTCTGCCCTTCGACCTTGGTGTCGTAGGTGGCGAAAGCATCCGCCACGGTGTAGCCCGGCAGTTCGAAGGTGTTGGCCGCATCGCCCGCGCGCTCGCCGACATAGCGGGCACCGGCGCCAACCCGCAGCTGGTCGCCGCCCACGATCGTGCCGAAGTCATAGACCGCCGACAGCGAGCCGCTGTTCTTCGCCACGTTCTGCAGGTCGTTGCCCTGGAAGTTGGCGTCCTTGGTCACCTCGGCATCGGTGTAGGCATAGCTGCCGATCAGGCTCCAGCGATCGCTCAACTGACCGCTGACATCCATTTCCAGGCCTCGGGAACGCACTTCGCCAGCAACGCTGTACTGGTTGGTCAGGCCTTCGGCGACGGTCACCAGGACATTGCGCTTGTGGATATCGAAGAGTGCCGCGGTGGCGGTCACCCGACCAGGGATATCCAGCTTGGCGCCCAGTTCCCAGGACTTGGATTCTTCCGGATCGATCGAGCCGTCGAGGACCAGGCGCTGGGTGCCGGTGGTCACGAGCGGGGCGATGGTCGAGTTGGGCTTGAAGGACTCGGTGTAGCTGCCATAGAACGACAGCTCGTCGGTGTAGCGGTACACCAGGCCATAACGCGGCGAGAACTTCTGGCCGTTGGTGTCGGTGTTGACCTGGAACGGCCGGCCCTTGCCGGCATATTCGTCGAATGTCTCGAAGCGCCCGCCGGCCACCAGGATCCACTGGTCGTTGAGGTGGATCGAGTCCTGCAGGAACACCGCGTCGCTACGCAGCAGGTCGGTCTGGGCGCTGTCCTTGGGGCTGACGGTGGAACCTTCGACTTCGCGGCCATACACCGGATCGAGGTAATTGAAAGGCCCGCGCTGGGCCTGGCGGATCAGATCGGCCCGGTAGATCTTGCGGTACTCGTCATCCAGGCCGAACACCAGGTCATGCTGCATGCCGGCGACCTGGACCTTGCCTTCGAGGCTGGCGGTGGTGAAGCGGTCGGTGGTCAACGCGCCCTGGGTACCGTCCATGCTGCGGGTCAGGGTGCCATTGGGGTTGACCGAAACGGTGCGGACCTGGCTCGCATCGTAGGTCTCGCGGTTCCAGCTGTAGCCGAAGTGGGCTTTCCAGTTGTCGTTCAGGTCGTGATCGGCCTCGAAGTGATAGAGGTCGGAGCGGCCTTCCATATTGTTGAACGGCTCGTCCAGTCGACGACCGGCGGGAATATCCAGCGGGTGGTTGGTCTTCGGGTCGATAGCCGTGCCACGGTCGAACGGCGTGAGGAACTCACGGTGTTCATAGGCGAACAGCAGCTTGGTGCTCTCGCCGAACCAGGCCAGGGACGGCGCGATCAGGGTTTCGCGATGGGTGCCGAAGTCGCGCCAGTAGTCCTCGTCCTCGTGGTCGACGATCATCCGGTAGGCCAGGTTGCTGTCGCCGATGGCGCCGGTGCTGTCGAGGCTGCCGCCGCTGCCGTTCTTGCCGTTGCCGTAGCTCGAGCCACGGATCGTCACGGCATTGTACTGTTCCAGCTGGGGTTTCTTGCTGACCAGGTTGACCACCCCGCCCGGGTCCTGGATGCCGTAGAGCAGCGAGGCCGGACCCTTGAGCACTTCGACCCGCTCGGTGGTGGCATTCAACGCGCGGCCCTGCACCAGCGGCATGCTGTCCTGCATGATCGAGCCGTTGCGGTTGTCGCCGAAGCCGCGAATCATCACCGCGTCCTGGGTGCTGCCAAGGGTGTTGGCCTGGGTGATGCCGCTGATGTTCTTCAGCGCGTCATCCAGGTTGCGTGGGGTCTGGTCGCGCACGACCTGGGCCGGGACCACGTTGATGGTCTGCGGGATTTCCTGCAGCGAGGCGCTGGAACGGGCGATCGAGGTGACCTGCGGCGGCTGGTAGCTGGTGCCGCCGCCGTCCACCGGGCGACTGCCGCTGATGGTGGTGGCACCGAGGCTCAGCGCCCCCTGGGTCGGCAACGGCTCCAGGGCCAGGGTGTGGTCGTCGGTACGACGGAAGGTGAAGCCGGAGTTGCCCAGCAGGCGTTGCATGGCCTGCTCGGCACTCATCTGTCCGCTGACGGCGGGCGCCTGCAGGCCGTAGGGGGCTTCATCGGTGTAGACCACGCTCAGGCCGGTCACCCGGCTGAAGTCGTTCAGGGCCTGGGGCAAGGGTTTGGCGGCAATCGAAAAGTTGAAGACGGTGCTGTGTTGCGTGCTCGCGTCGGCGGCCTGGGCCACGCTCAACGGCAACAGGGCAAGCCCCGAAACCGCCAGCGCCGATGCGCCGAGCCACTGTTTGACCGAACTGCCTGCCACCGATTTTGCCCTGGACTTCATGCTGGAGACCCGTGTGTAGATAAACCATTAATGCGAATGCATCGCACTTTCACCCACTACACGGATGACGCCGGGGTTTACCTCACCTCTTTTTTGAATTCTTTTCACATGCCCCTTCTGAGCGTGCCGCGATCCCCGTGGGAATGCCTCACTGGACGCTCTGCGTGCGCCGTTGTGACGCAGAGCGTCACGGGCTGCATTCCCACGCAGAGCGTTGGAACGATCATCAGGGTGGACCGTCAGCGCAGGACAATCAGCCGCCCCAGCAGTTTGTGCTGCTCGAATCCCAGCACCCCCTGCAACGAGTCCAGCACCGCCTGCGGGTCTTTGTTCGGGAAACTGCCGCTGACCCGCCGCGCCGCCAGCGTGTCGTTGAACACCAGGATGCGCCCCGGATAGTAGCGCCGCAGGTCGTCGACCACTTCGGCCAGGGACGCCTTCGAGTAATTCAGCCAGCCCTGGCGCCAGGCCAGTTGCATATCGCTGTCGACGCTGTGCAGCGGCTGCGCGGTGCCATCGGCATAAGCCAGTTGCTGGTTGGCGGTCAGCACCTGCTGCGCCGCGCCCTTGCGCGGCGTGACCCCGATCCGGCCCGACAACACCGTGACCCGGGCGCCGTCCTCTTGCAGGCGAACTTCGAACTGGGTGCCGAGGACCCGCGCTTCACCGCCCCGGGCATCCACCACGAAGGGTTCGCCGGTATGGCTGACGCTGAAAAACGCCGAACCGCGGCGCAACCGCACATGCCGCTCGCCCCCCCTGAAATCCACGGCGATGGCGCTGTCGGTGTCCAGGGTCACCTGCGACTGGTCGGCCAGCGTCACCGTGCGTATCTGCCCCGGCGCGGAGACATAATCGGCACCGAGGTCGTCGAACCAGCGCTGCGGCTGCCAACCGGCACCGAGGGAAATCATCAACAGCAGGCAGGCGGCCATCGCCAGCGGCGCGGACCAGCGCCACAGCGTGCGGCGTGGCGGGCGCTCCATGGCCTTGAGGAAACCCTGCAGGGCAAAGGCCTCTTCCCGCGCCAGCCTGCTCGCCGGCACCTCGCTCAATTCCCAGAGCACCTGCGCCTGGGCATAGGCCTCGGCATGGGCCGGATCGGCCTGCAGCCAGCGGCTGAAGGTCGCCTGGTCGCCGCTGCTCGGCTGGTCGTGCAACAGGCTCAGCCAGGCCAGCGCAGCCTGCTCCTGATCGGGCGTCACCTGGACGCTGGTGCTGTTCATTTCGGTGCATTCCCTGGCGTGCGCGATATCTGGGGGTCTCGAAGGCTGGCCTTGCAGGCTTCGAGCGCGCGCATCATATGTTTTTCCACGGCACTTTGGGAAAGCCCCATGGCCTTGGCGATTTCCGCGTACTTGCGTCCATGGATGCGGTTCAGCAGGAAAATCTGCCGGGTACGTTCAGGCAGGGCGCGCAAGGCCGCCTCGACATGGCGCAGGTCGTTGCCCGCCTCCAGCGCGGCCTGGGGCTCGAGACTCTCGTTGTGCTGCTCGGGCAGCCAGCCTTCATTGATTCGCACGCGGGCCCCCTCGCTGCGCAAATGGTCGATGGCGATGTTGCCGGCACAGCGCAGCAGGTAGGTGCTGAGCTCCTCCACCTGCACCAGCGGCCGCCGCCAGAAACGCAGGAACAGGTCCTGCACCAGGTCCGCCGCCGTCGCCCGGCAACCGACGCGACGGCTGACCAGCGCTTCCATCTGCGAGCGCTGGGACAGGAACACCTGGAGGAAATGCGCGCGCCCGACGCTGCTGTCCAGCTCGTTGGCCTCAGGTGATTCAGGCGGTGTCAGCATCAGGTTCAAAACGGCACCACCCCGGAACGAATAATCGCGCAATATTAATGATAAATATTCTCATACGCAAAAGGCGTCGACGAAATCCCTTCGCGGCCATTGATCCGGGTGGATTGCCGAATGCCATGAGCGGCCCTTACAATGCGAACAATTCTTGTTCTCTTACGCATCCATGCAAGCTCCCGGAGTGGTCGCGGTGCCCCACGCGCAAACCGTCGAAGTCCTTTATCACGCTCACCACGGCTGGCTCACCGGTTGGTTGCGGCGGCGTCTCGGCTGTCCGGACAGCGCGGCGGACCTGGCCCAGGACACCTTCATCAAGGTCCTGACGGCCCGCGAGACACCGCGGATCATCGAACCCCGCGCCTTTCTGACGACCATTGCCAAGCGCGTGCTGTGCAACCACTACCGGCGCCAGGACCTGGAACGGGCCTATCTGGAAACCCTGGCCCAGTTCCCCGAGATGCTCGCACCGTCCGAGGAAGACAAGGCCATCATCCTGCAGACCCTGGCCGAACTGGACCAACTGCTCGACGGCCTGCCGCGCCCGGTGAAACGCGCGTTCCTGCTGTCCCAGGTCGATGGCCTGGGCCACGGGGAAATCGCCCGGGAACTGGGCATCTCGATTGCCACGGTCAAGCGCCATCTGCACAAGGCAGCCTTGCGCTGCTACTTCGCCCTGTGAGCGCGTCGATTAACGGCCCGGTGGATTTTTCCTCGCGAGTGGCCGAGCAGGCGGTGCACTGGCTGCTGGAAACCCAGGACGGCCCGCTCGACCCGCGCCGGCAGCAGGCCCTGCAGCAATGGCTGGCCGCCCACGGTGAACACCAGCGGGCGTGGGAACATATCCAGCGGGTCAACCAGCGTTTGCGCGGACTGTCTTCGCCCCTGGCCCATGCCGCGTTGAATGCCCCGCGCAGCCACGGCCGGCGCCAGGCACTGAAACTCCTGCTGCTGTTGGGGGCCGGTTCGGCCCTGGGCTGGGGCCTGCGCGAACACAATCCGCTGACGCCTCTGCTGGCCGACTACCGCACCTCGGTGGGACAACGACGCAAGGTGCAACTGGCCGATGGCAGCCAATTGCAACTCAATACCGGCAGCGCCGTCGATGTACGCTTCGATGCCGGGCAACGACTGATCCGCCTGCTCGAAGGCGAAATCCTGCTGACCGTGGCACGGGACAACCGGCCGCTACTGCTCTCGACCGGGCAAGGCGAAGTGCGCACGCAACAGGCCCGGCTCAATGTGCGGCAGTGGAGCGATCACACGCAGTTGGCGGTCTTCGATGGTCAGGTCGAATTGCAGCCGCGGGACTGGAACGGCGCGCCATTGCCGGTGCAGAAGAACCAGCAGATCAGTTTCAACCGCCGGGGCTGGGAGCAGCCGCAGCCACTGGCGACCGGCAGCGGCGCCTGGACCGACGGCATGCTGGTGGCGGCCCATATGCGCCTGGCGGACTTCCTCGACGAGGTCGCCCGCTACCGCCGCGGCCAACTGCATTGCGCGCCACAGGTGGCGAACCTGCTGATTTCCGGCAGCTATCCGCTGGACGACAGCGAACGCATCCTCGACCTGCTGCAAGTCAGCCTGCCGGTGCGGGTACGGCGGTTTACCCGCTACTGGGTGACGGTCGAGGCACGGGCCTGACATCTCGCAGAAAAACTTGAAAAAGAGTGAGCCGTTTTTTCAGTCTCGCGTGACAGAGAAGGAAAGCCACCTTGATTCCACCTTCTCAGGATCACCGACATGCCCTCTCAGCCGTCCCGCCTCACGCCCCTCGCCCGCTCAGTGCGTCACCTGCTGCTGGGCGCCAGCCTGAGTTTCGCCGCCCTGGCCCAGGCCGACGAGGCCCGGCATTACCAGATCGCCCCGACCTCCCTGGAAAACGCCCTCAACCAGTTTGGTCGCCAGGCCGGCGTGCTGATCTCCTTCGGCTCCCAGGTCACCGGTACCCTGCAGAGCCATGGCCTGGACGGCAACTACAGCACCGCCGAAGGGCTCGACGCGCTGCTCGAAGGCACCGGCCTGCGGGCCCGTGACGAAGGCAACAACGCCTTCAGCCTGCAGCCGCTGCCGCCTGCCGCCAACAAGGCCCCGCTGGAGCTCGGCGCCTCGACCGTGGTCGGCGACTGGCTCGGCGCCGCCGAACAGACCAACGTCTTCGAACATCCCGGTGCCCGTGACGTGATCCGCCGCGAAGAATTCGAACGCCAGGGCGCCACCCAGGCCCGCGATGTACTCAATCGCATCCCCGGCGTCAATGCCCCGGAAAACAACGGCACCGGCAGCCATGATATGGCACTGAACTTCGGTATCCGTGGCCTCAATCCCCGCCTGGCTTCGCGCTCGACCGTGCTGATGGACGGCATCCCGGTGCCGTTCGCCCCTTATGGCCAGCCGCAGTTGTCGTTCGCCCCGATCAGCATGGGCAACATGGACGCGGTGGACGTGGTGCGCGGCGGCGGTGCCGTGCGGTATGGCCCGCAGAACGTCGGGGGCATCGTCAACTTCGTGACCCGCGCCATTCCCGATGCGCCGACGGTCAAGGGCGGCTTCCAGACCGAAGTCAGCCCATCGTCCAGCCAGGACGGCTTCAAGCGTACCGGCAACCTGCTGGCCGGCGGCACCGCCGACAACGGCCTGGGTGGCGCGCTGCTGTACTCCGGCACCCGTGGCGGCGACTGGCGCGAACACAGCGACACCGAGATCGACGATCTGATCCTCAAGGGCAAGTACCAGCTCGACGACGCCAACAGCTTCAATGCCATGGCCCAGTACTACGAGGGCAAGGCCGATATGCCCGGCGGCCTGAGTACCGCGGACTACGCGGCCGACCCGTATCAGTCGACCCGCCGGAAGGACAGCTTCTGGGGCCGCCGGACCCTGTTCAATGTCGGTTATCGCTACCAGGAAGATCGCCGCGAATTCACCGTCAACAGCTTCTTTACCAAGACCCTGCGCAGCGGTTACCTGGACCAGGGTACGTTCCTCTCGCTGTCGCCCCGTGAATACTGGGTACGCGGGCTGGAAACCCGTTTCAGCCAGGGCTTCGACCTCGGCGACACCGTGCATGAACTGGGCGTCGGCTACCGCTATATCAACGAAGCCGGGCACGAACTGCGTTATCGCACCCCGCTGGCCGCCAACCAGGTGTTCCCGACCACCGACAGCCGCAACGACCGCGACACCCGTGGCGCCACCGAAGCCAACGCCTTCTTCATCGACGACCGGATCGATATCGGCAAGTGGACCTTCACCCCGGGCATCCGCTACGAAATGATCGAATCGCAGCAGACCGACAAGCTCCTCAAGCAGCAGTACAAGGGCAACTACAACACCGCCCTGCCCGCCTTGAATGTGATGTACCACCTGAACGAAAGCTGGAATCTCTACGCCAATACCGAAGGCTCCTTCGGCAGCGTGCAGTACAGCCAGATGCAGAAACGCGTGGCCGGCGGCGAAGTGAAGCCGGAAAAGGCCCGCACCTGGGAACTGGGCACCCGCTATGACGACGGCAACCTGCGGGCGGAGATCGGCGCGTTCCTGATCAACTTCGACAACCAGTACGAGAGCAACCAGACCAACGACACGGTGATCGCCCGCGGCGAAACCCGGCACCAGGGCATCGAGACCAGCGTCAACTACGCCCTGGACGGCCTGAGCCCGGTACTGGCGGGCTTCGATGTCTACGCCACCTATGCCTATGTCGATGCGACCATTCGCGAAGACGGCCCCAACAAGGGCAATCGCGTGCCGTTTTCCTCGAAGCACAAGGGCACGCTGGGAGTCGGTTACACCGAAGGCCACTGGAAGCTGAACCTGGACAGCAGCTACCAGAGCAGCCAATTCGCCGACAACGCCAATACCTCGGCCGAGACTGCCGACGGCAGCAACGGGCGCATCCCCGGCTACATGCTGTTCAGCAGCCGCGCGGCCTATGATTTCGGCCCGCAACTGTCGGACCTGAATGTCGCGGTGGGCGTGAAGAACATCTTCAACCACCAGTACTTCACCCGCTCGTTCGAAGACAACAACAAGGGCAAGTACGTGGGTGAGCCGCGCACGGTGTACCTGCAGACATCCGTGGCCTTCTGACCCCCCTGATCAGCACGCAAAAAAAACGGGCCTGCAATGCAGGCCCGTGGTTCCTTCAGCGCTGACGATCAGCCATTGGCGGCCAGGCGTACGCGCTCTTTTTCTTCAAACTCTTCTTCCAGCAGAGCGTCCCCCAGGTCGCGGCGCTCGCCTTTGATGATCGCCGCGCGTTTGGCTTGCAGCTTGCCAAACAGATGTTCCAGCGCATGTTCCAGCTTGATGGCCGCCCCATCGATCGCCTGTTCCAGCGTATCGGCTTTATGGGTGACCGAAATCGGTTGATGGTTTTTTGGCCGCGCCTCCATCTGGCAGCGCATATCGTGCGGACCCGGCTTGTCGCCGTTCTCGTCCTTCAGGTGAATTTCGACCCGTGTCAGGTCTTCTTCATAACGTTCGAGCGCGCTCTCAACAGTTGTGCGGACCCACTCCTCCAGTCGAATGCTGCTTTGAATATGGTTATCACTATTGACTTGGATTTGCATAGTTATTCCCTTATTTCAGCTAGCTCGCAAGAGTCTCGTCACACCGCTGGGAGGCGGTGCAAAACGTGACCTCTTGCTTACAGAGTTGGGCAGCTGAAAAAACAATTCAAGCCTTTTTGAAAGATAAATTTTTCCGACGAAAAAAGCCGGACAAGCAGCAAAAGCACTGGTAAGGTCGGGAGTTGGGTCGGGGTGCTTTGTTGTCATTTTCTGATACAACCCTGCCAGAAAAGGCGAGCTGCGCGCTCGCCGCAAGCCTTTCCCGAACCGGGCTTCCCTGCCCGTCCCGATCAGTGGTTGCCCTGCCCCGCCGGCACCTGGCGTTCGCGGGTGTAGCTCAGGACAAAATGCGCCACCAGGCCGAAGATCAACCCCCAGAACGCCGCCGCCAATCCCAGGTAACTCATGCCCGATGCCGTCACCAGAAAGGTGATCAGCGCCGCTTCGCGCTGTTTCTCGTCGGCCATCGCCCCGCTCAACCCGGCACTGATCGCGCCGAACAGGGCCAACCCGGCGAGTGAGGCGATCAGTTCCTTGGGCAAGGCGCTGAACACCGAGGCCAGGGTCGCGCCGAAGGTGCCCATGAGGATGTAGAACACCCCGCAGGCGATCCCCGCGATATAGCGCTTGTCACGATTCTCGTGGGCCTCACGACCGGTGCAGATCGCCGCCGTGATCGCCGCCAGGTTCAGGCCATGGGCACCAAAGGGCGCCAGCAGCAGCGAACCGATGGCCGTCAGGGAAATGATCGGCCGGGCCGGATTCAGGTATCCCGCCGTGCGCAGGACCGCCATGCCGGGCACGTACTGCCCGGTCAGGGTGACCAGGGCCAGGGGCAGGCCGATATTGATGATCGCGTGCCAGCTCCACTGCGGCGTGGTGAAGATCGGCTGCGCCACCGCGACGGTGATCGCCGATACCTGGAACTCGCCCATGGACGCCGCGAAGCCGCAGCCGACCAGCAGCACCGCGAGAATCGCGTAGCGTGGCGAGAAGCGCTTGAAGACCAGGTAGGCCGCGATCATCGACAGCACCAGCGCCGGCTGCACACGGATCGAAGTGAAAAGCTCGGCGCCGAAGCGAAACAGGATCCCCGCCAGCATCGCCGCCGCAATCGCCCTGGGCAGGCGATTCATCAGTTTGTCGAAGGCCCCGGACAACCCCACCACGACGATGATCAGCGAGGCCACCAGGTAGGCGCCGATGGCTTCGGCGAAGGACACCGTCGGCAGCATCGACACCAGCAGCGCCGCCCCTGGCGTCGACCAGGCGGTGATCACCGGAATCCGCAGGCGCCAGCTCAGCAGCAGGCCGGTCACGCCACTGCCGATGGAGATCGCCCAGATCCACGACGACACCTGGTCATTCGACAGGTGCGCCTGGGACGCCGCCTGGAACACGATGATCAACGGTCCGGCATAGGAGATGATCACCGCGATAAAGCCGGCGATAACCGCCGATAACGAAAAATCCTTGCTGAGGCTGCTCATGGCATCGGGGCCCGTAGAGAAAAGGAGGGAAGGCATTGATTCGATTGAATCGAAGAACTATCAGTCTATTCTGAATAATTGATTCGATTCAATAGACTCAATCCAATTTATTGTTTCGCCCCTGTGATAAGCTCCCCCCGGTCCTCAATTTCCCTGATCGGCAGCCAATACGCATGTGGGTTCCTCAACTCGGCGACTTCAATCAACCGGTGTACCTGTCCATCGCCGATGCCCTGGCGCGGGATATCGCCAGCACCAGGCTGCGCGCCGGTGATCGCCTGCCGACTTTGCGCGAGCTGGCCCAGGCCCTGGACGTCACCCCCGGGACCATCAGCCGCGCCTACAGCGAAGCCCAGCGGCGCAGGCTGGTGCAGGGCGAAGTGGGGCGTGGCACCTACGTCCTCGAACAGAACCCGTCGACGCCCTCCCGCCCGCCCTCCCCGACGCTGCTGAGCGGCGGCCCCGGCGACCTGCTCGACCTGTCGATCATCAAGCCCCATGGCGACACCCTCGAACACGGCCTGCGCGATGCCCTGGTGACCCTGGCCAACGACCCGGACTTCACCCGTGCCCTGGACTACGCCCCCGACGGCGGCCATCCGGCCCATCGTGAAGCCGGTGCGCAGTGGTTGCGTCATGCGCTGCCCGACGCCCGCTGGCAGCAAGTGGTGATCACCGCTGGCGCCCAGCATGGCCTGATGGTGGCGATCAGCGCCCTGAGCAACAGCGGCGACCTGGTGCTCTGCGAGTCGCTCTGCTACCCCGGCATCATCTCCCTGGCCCACGGCCTGGAGCGGCGCCTGGGCGGCATCGAGATGGACGAGGAAGGGATCATTCCCGAAGCCCTGCGCGAACGCTGTCGCCAGGAAAAACCGGCGCTGCTGATCTGCGTCGCCACCTGCCAGAACCCGACCACGGCGATCATGTCGGCCAGGCGTCGGGCGCAGATCGCCGCGATTGCCGAGGAATTCGACTTCATCATCGTCGATGACGACATCTACGGCTTCCTCGCCACCGACCCGGACATCCGGCCGCTGTCCAGCCATGCCCCGGAGCGTTCGGTGTACCTGACCAGCCTGTCGAAGGCAGTGATGCCGGCCTTGCGCATCGGCTATCTGTACAGCCCGCCGAAACTGCTCTCGCGGTTGACATCCATGGTCCGCAGCAGCATCTGGATGCCCTCGCCGCTCACCGCGCAACTGGCCAGCACGGTACTTGCCGAAGGCCTGGACACCCAGCTGGTGCAGGTCCAGCGCCAGGAGGCGGCAGCTCGCCAGGCCATCGCCGCCGAAGTCTTCCGCGGTTTGCAGATCAGCGCCCAGCCCCACGGCTATCATCTCTGGCTGACCCTGCCGGAACCCTGGAGCGGCGACGAGTTCACCCTGCTGGCCCGGGCCAATGGCGTGCTGGTGCTCAGCGGCACCCAGTTCCAGGCCGAGCGCAGCAGCCCGACCCGCAGCGTGCGTATCGTGCTGATGTCGCCCACCAGCCGCGAAGAACTGCGCTTCGCCCTGACCAAGCTGGCCAGCCTGATCGACTCCGATCCACGTCGTTACTACTGAACGGTCGTCCAACCGGCACAGGGCTTGCTAAGTCATTGATGAGGTCCTGCCCCGGCATGAGGCCAGGGCAGTCGACCTGCCAGTGGTCCGGAATAGCGAACCAATCCGGATACCGACCAGTCAATGACTGCATGTTTCGATCAGAGCGGTGAAGACCATGGATAATCCCTTTCAGTTGATCAACGACGCCTTCCAGCCCGAGTACCGGGTCAACCTGAGCCTGCAACGCCTGGATGGCAGCATCATGCTCACTTTGTCCAATGCCGGCGGGGTCGTCGCCAAACGGATGATCAGCGCCGCGCAACGCAATGACCCGCAACGCCTCAAGCGCCTGATCCAGAGCGTCCAGTTCGGCATCGCCATCGAGCAGGGCCACAGCGCCCTGGATATCCTCACCGCGATGACCGACAGCGACAGCCTCAAGCTGCTGGCCCGGCCGCCCAAAGTCGCCGCACAGGGCCGCAGCTATCTGGCCAATGGCCTCTAGAGCAACTGCAACCCATTGGGGCGCGCGCCGGGGAAAACGGTCTGAAGTTGCGCACCGGACAGACCCCAGCTGCGCCCGAGCACACCGCCCAGCACATCACGATAATTGTTGAGCACCGGATAATCGCGGTTCTGCAGCAGGCCGGCGGCATTCACCGCGACCTGCTCGCCGGCGATCCGCCCGCCCTGCACGCTGCCGCCCAGCACCCAATACACCGTGCCATGCCCATGGTCGGTGCCGCGGTTGCCGTTCTCGCGAAAGGTCCGACCGAACTCGGAAACCACCACCACCGTGGTGTTTTTCCATTGGTCGCCCATGGCCTCGGCGAAGGCCGCCAGGCCCTGTCCGAGATTGGCGAGGTTATTCGACAACTGCCCGCGAACAGCCCCCTGGTTGACGTGGGTGTCCCACCCGCCGACATCGACGAAGCCCAGGCGATACTGCTCGCGCATCAAGGTGGCGATGCGCCGGGTCTCGACCTCGAAGTTCTTCGCCGTCGGTGCGCCACGCCCGGCCTTGATCATCTCCTCCTGCAGATCCCTGGACACCTGCTGGCGCAACTCCAGGCCATCGGACACCGAGGCGGCCTGCGGCGTGCCCTGGTACATCGCGGCGAGGATCGCCGACTGGCGATCGTCGAACACCGGTTTGGAGACGCCCCGCAACGACAGGTTGGGAATGTCCTTGCCACCCTGGAAACTCAAGGGCTGTGCATCGGTAAAGGCAATCGGCGCGCTGCCCGGCACCGTCCCCGCCAGGCGCGCGAGAAAGCCCGAACCGTAATGACCGTGCTGCCCGCCGGGCAGGCCGGCTTCGATATTGTCCTGGGTTTCGAAGTGACTGCGAGACAGGTCATCGGTCCCGGCAAAGGGGATAAAGGCAATCTGCTTGCGCTGCCACAACGGATAGAGCGAATCGCGCAGGACGGGGTTCAAACCCCAGTGGGCATCGAGGGCAATGGCACTGTCGATGTTGTGCGGATCGGGCCGGGCAATCGCCAGGGTCGGGCGCGACTCGTAATAGAAATCGCTGGCGTACGGCACCAGCAGATTGTTGCAGTCGTAGCCACCGCGCAGGAACACCATCAGGAAACGAGGCGCCGATGCGGGTGCGGCGAACAGCTTCCCGGAAAACGACAAGCCCGGCAGGGTTGCCGCGGCCACCGCGCAAGCTTGGAGAAAGTCTCGACGATTCATCACGGCACCTTGTGTTGGCTAATGCGCAGGGTTAACGGTTATTGAAGTCCGGCGAGGACAGCAGAAAGGTGTTCCACTCCTGGGGCGACCTGGCCTGGTTCAGCGCCGCCATCGTCGCCGCCGACAGATGAGGGCCGATCGCGTCGTAGTAAAGCGGCGTGGTGATCAGCGGAAAACCGCCACCGACCTGCTGGCTGCCTTCGGCGGTGAACAGGCGGTTGTTGCCCGCGCCGATGGCCCGGGCGATTTCGAAGCGCCTGGACATCTGCCCGGAGCTGGCCCAGCCGGCGGCATCCAGCGGCCAGCCATCCGGGGTCTGGCGACCGAACAGCGGCTCGCCCAGCTGGTTCAGCCAGTTGAGCAGCGGACGCGGGTTGGCGATCGGCTTGCCGTCATAGGCCAGGCGCACGGCCGAGACCACGAACTGCATCGGGTCCTTGAACTTCCTGCCGGCGCTTTGCAGCAGTTCCGGAGACTCGAACAACGTGCGCATGACCTGGGCGATATCGCCGTCGGTGCGCTGGAAGGTCAGCGCCATGCGATCCACCAGCGCCTGGGGCGGCTGATCGGCGACAAAGTACTCGGCCAACTTGCGGGAAATGAATCGGGCGCAGGCTGGCTGGCGGGTGATCAACTCGACGGCACGGGTGATCTCGTCAAAGCCGCTGCCCGGGATCGACTGCCCCAACAACACCTTGTCGCTGAAATCGTGACGCTTGGGATTGAACTCGAACATGCCGTCACGCACCACCTGGGCGGCCACCCGCGGCCCGAACTTCTGCTGGCGACCGTCCATCGGCAGGACGCCCGCGCCGGTCAGGATCAGGGCCAGTTGCTGGACGTCCTGCTGGGTGTAACCGGAACCCACGCCCAGGGTGTGCAACTCCATCAATTCACGGGCGTAGTTTTCATTGACCTTGCCCCTGGCGTTTTGCGCATTGTCGAGGTACTCCAGCATCGCCGGGCTTTTCAGCGTGGCCAGCACCAGGTCCTTGAACTTGCCCAGGGCGTGCGGACGGATCGTCCGCTCCTCGTAGTCCGCCGCCATCAGGCGCACCGCGCCCTTGCCGGAAAAGACGCTGAAGTGGTTGAGCCAGAACCATACCAGCTGTTCCTTGAGCTGGTTGCTGCCATACACCGCCCGCAACAGGACGATCTGCCGCGCCTGGTCGGCGGCATCATTGGCCTGCTGCTGCATAGCCTTTTTCGCCGCCACCTGGGCGTCGCCCTCGGGCATCGACTTGAGCTGTTCCTGGGACTGCCTGAACGCCAGCAGAGTCGCCTGCAACGGGTTCGCCAGGATCGGATAGCTGCGCAACTGGGCGTCGATGGACGCCGGCAATGGATCGCGGATGCGATCGCTCAGCTGCGCCTGCAGCAACCCGGCCCGTCCCATCGCCCGAAAGCGCGCGACATTCGCCGCATCCAGGTCGAAACCGTCACGCCGCAGCCAGGCCGAATCGGTGGGAGCGAGGGGCTCGGCCATGGCCGGCACGGGAAGGCACAGGCCCACGCAGAGGGACAGACAAAAAGGTCGCAGGACGGCACGAACAAGCGGCATGCAAAAGGCTTCCTGGCTAAGGGAAAAAACGTCATCCACCACGATGCCAGTGTCTACCCGATCGCCTGTCCGGATGCTGACAGACCCTCACCTTGCCGCGTGCCGACAGACGGTGTCACGCCGAACGGAAAAAGCCTGCGGCTTCAGGCAATGGACAGACACAGGCTGTTACAAACAAGCATAGCCGGTCACTTGTGACGGCCCTGTCGTTCAACAAGAAACACGTCATGTCCGGGACACCCCCGAGGAGGTCTGATGTTTTTTCGTTATGCCGCATTGGCTGCCGTCGTCGTCGCCGCATCGGGCTGCGTGCAGGAGCGGGTGGTGCACGAGCGCCCGGTGATCGTCGAGCGTCCGGGACCGCGTTACGTCGAGGTGGTGGCGCCACAACCACCGCCACAGGAAATCATCGAAGTGGAACCGGCCTACCGGCCCGGCTTTGTCTGGGCCCGTGGCTACTGGCACTGGGACGGTCGCCGTTACGTGGCGATGCACGGGCACTGGGAACCCGTGCGCCCGGGCTACCGCTATGTGCACCCGCACTGGGAACGACTGGGCGATGGCTGGCATCTGCGGGCGGGGGTGTGGGTCAACTGAATCGTTGACCGATCGTTCCCACGCGCCGCGTGGGAACGATCGGCAGGGCTCAGATTTCGCCCTTCTCCACTTCCGGATGCTCGCTGGAGCCTTCGCCGGTCTTGCGCTGTGGATGTTCGATCTTCACCGAAGGGAACTGCGACGAGGCATAGCGCACCACCAGGATCGCGAACGCCAGCAGCAGGATCGCCCCGGACAGGTAGACCACGCCCATGTCCGGAGGATTGTGGTGCGACACATTGGAGATCAGCAGCCGGGTCAGCGCGGTGATCGCCACGTAGATCAGGAAGCGCACCGGCATGTGGTTGGTCTTGAAATAGATCCCGACCATCGCCCCCAGTTCGAGGTAGATGAACAGCAACAGGATGTCGTCGATCTTGATGTGACCCTCTTCGATCATCACCAGGAACTCCATCACCGCCGCCCAGGCCGTGACCCCGCCGATGGCGAACAGCGCCAGGTAATGGAAGGACTCGACGAACAGGTTACCCAGGGACTCGGCCACCTGGTGCACGTTTTGCCGCAGTTTCTCGGCCCAATTGATTTTCACGGTGCACGTCCTTAGATCGGTTCGATCGGATGATGCGGGTTGAAGGTGACTGTTTCACTGCATGCCGCGGCTTCCTGCTGCCGGCGACGACATGCATGCAGAAAAAAGGCCAGAAGCCTGGATGAGATGGTGGGCATATGTTTCAAGACACGTTGGACTTTGCCTGTGCCGGCCCTTTCGCTGGCAAGCCCGCTTCCACAGGCAGGGGCTGCCCTTGAAAGCGCCGCTTCGATTGCCCTGACAAACCTCGAAACCCGGCTACATTAAAAAGCCACTACCCAAACCCTGGGGATTCGCTTATTCTTTATGCTGTATATAAATACAGTAATCGCAAAAGACAATTTATCGTGAAGGCATATGAGGTGGTAAATGGCCGTCGAAGTGGTATACCGCAGCAGCCGAGATCTGGAGCGCCTGTTCATGGATAAAGCCGAAGCTGATCGTCATGACAAGATGCTCGAACTGGCCGAGTTGCTGGCTGAAGTCCTGCAGAAAGCCGTGCCCTCGCTGAGCGAGCAGCAGGTGGAAGAAGCCGGTATCTACATGGCGAAGAATCGCGATGTGTTTGCCAAGGCCTTCAAGAGCCAGCCGGATGCCCTGGCCGAGCTGCTGTCGGCCGACCCCGCCGAGTAACACACCGCGCTCTGCCCTGTGGGAGCCGGCTTGCTGGCGATGACGTCCTTCGGGACGGCACCAGACTGGCCGGCCTCATCGTCGGCACGCGGCTCCCACCGGCTCAACGGTACAGCAGTCGCTCCGCGAGCTCGTCCGCGACCCGCGCCGGCGAGCGCTTTTCCGCCTGGGCATGGGCAAAGACTTCGGTCAGGCGCGTGCCGATCCGCGACAGGTGCGCCGTGATGTTCGGCAGTTCCTCGCCCCGGTGCTTGAGCGCCACATAGATCAGGCCACCGGAGTTGATCACGTAGTCCGGTGCGTAGAGGATCCCGCGCTTTTCCAGTTGATCGGCGACACTCAGGCTGGTCAGCTGGGTATTGGCGGAACCGGCGACCGCCGCGCAACGCAGTTGCATCACGCTCTGGCTGGTCAGGACATTGCCCAGGCCGCAGGGGGCAAAGATGTCGCAGGGCGTGCTGATCAACGCCTCGGTAGCCACCGGATGCGCGCCGAACTGTGCCATCGCCAGTTGCACCTTGCCCTGGTCATTGTCGCTCACCAGCAGTTCCGCCCCCGCCGCGTGCAACTGCTCGGCCAGGGCATAACCGACATTGCCCAGGCCCTGCACCGCCACCCGCAGCCCCTCGAGATTGTCACTGCCCAGGCGCGCCATGGCGGTGGTGCGGATACCGGCGAACACGCCCATGGCCGCATGGGGCGACGGATCGCCGGCGCTGGTGGTGCTGGTGACATGCTGGGTGTACTGGGCGATGCAATCCATGTCCGCGGTCGAGGTACCGCTGTCGACCGCGGTGATGTAGCGACCGTCGAGCTGTTCGATACAGCGACCGAACGCCTCGAACAGGGCGGCCCGGCTTTCGACATGGGGCGGCCGGATGATCACCGCCTTGCCGCCGCCCACCGGCAACCCGGCGAGAGCGGCCTTGTAGCTCATGCCCTGGGCCAGGCGAATGGCATCGATCATGGCCGTTTCATCATCGGGATAGGCAAGGTAACGACAGCCGCCCAGGGCCGGTCCCAGGCGACGGTTATGGATGGCAATCACCGCCTTCAACCCGGTCACCGGGTCGACGCTGAGGTGCAGCGATTCAAGGCGAGTGCTTTGCATGAGAGCAAACATCGAATAGCCCCCTGATCACTTCTTGTACAGCGAGTATAGGCTTCGCCGCAAAGAATGCCGAAGTACCGGGGAATAAGCCGGCGCGCGTTGCCAGGCTTTATGACATAACTCATCCGGGCTGCGAAGGCACTGGACGAAACCCCGCCGCAGGGCTAAAACGGAGCATCAGCCGGAGATTTCGATGAACCCCCGCCAAGCCTTTTTTGCCTGCCTGGAGCGCACTCCGCCCGCGGTGTTCGAAGCCGCGCTGTGGCTGGCCGCCGAGCACGATCCGAAGGTGCGGCCCGACACTCTGTTGCAGGACTTCAAGGACCTGCAGCAGCGGGTCAGCGCCGGGTTGCCGATGCTGCCGGTCAGCGAGCTGGCGCAACCGCTGCTGCGCCGCCTGAACGACCTGGGCTTCCAGCAGGATGAATTCACCCCGCTGCGTCCCCATGCCGCGTTGCTCGACAAGGTCCTGCAACGCAAGCGCGGCCAGCCGCTGGTCCTGGCGCTGATTGCCCTGGAGCTGGCCCGTTGCCTGGAGATCCCGCTGGTGGGGGTGAACTTCCCCGGACACTTTCTCCTGCGCGTGCCGGGGGCCGACCATCTGCTCGACCCTTGTGGCGGTCGCCGTCTCTATCCCAACGATTGCCGTGAACTGCTGAGCCGCCAGTACGGCCCCGGCATGCTCCTGCGCGCCGAGCATATGCAGACTGCCACGCCGGTCCAGATGCTCCAGCGCCTGTCACGCAACCTGCGGCAATTGCACCTGGCCAACGATGACTTCCTGGCCGGGCTGCGGGATGCCGAGCGGGTCCTGGAACTGGGCCAGGGCAATGCCAGCGACTACCTGGCCCGTGCCAGCCTGTACCAGAAGCTGGAGTGCCCGCGGGCCGAGCGTTACGACCTGGAGCGCGCCCTGCTGCTCAGCGAAGACCCGATCCAGCGGCTGCGCCTGACCGAACGACTGGGACAACTGCCGCCCAATACCGTGGTGCATTAGCCGATCCGGCACGCCTCGGGCAAGCCGGTCGCCGCGTCCTTCGGTGCACGCACCTGAACGATCAATAGCGCCGCGATCACCGCCGGAATCGCGCAGAAAAAGAAAATCTGCTGGACCGGGATGTGCATTGCCAGCAGCAGGCTGCCGAACAGCGGGCCAAGGATCGAGCCAAAGCGACCGACACCCAGGGCCCAGCCCGCCCCGGTCGCCCGCACATGGGCCGGGTAGAAATTGCTGGTGAAGGCATTGAGTGTCAGTTGCCCGCCAATGATGCAGAAGCCGGCGGCAAACACACAAAGCACCAGCAGGCGTGGATTTTCCTGATTGAGCCCCAGCAATATCGTGCACAGCGCCGCAGCCGCCAGCACACAGGAGAGCAGCCGCGCCTTGCTGCGCAGGCGATCGGCGAACCAGGCCAGAGCGATCGCCCCCAGGGTACCGGCGAACAGGAACATCGAAGTCACCAGATTGGCCTCATTGAGTTTCAAGCCGCCCTCCAGCAACAGGCTCGGCAGCCAACTGATCATGAAATACAGCAGGATCAGGCTGACGAAAAAGGTCGCCCAGATCAGCAACGTCGGTCGAGCATAACCGTTGCGGAACAACTCGATGACGGTAAACCGGCTGCTGCCCTGATCTTGCGGATTTGCCGTCAGGGTCGCTGTCGGCGGTTGCCAGTCCGGCAGCATGCGCCGGCTTACCTGCAACAGGCGGCTGTAGGGCGCCGGATCACGCAGCAGGCGCGACAGGGACTCGGGCAGGAACAGGTAGAGAAACGGAAACAGCAGCAACGGTGTGACACCTCCCGCGAGGAATACCGCCTGCCAGCCGAAACGATCGATAAAGCCGGCGGCGACAAAACCGCCCGCGGCGCCCCCAAGGGAAAAACCGCAGGCGGCCAGTGTCACCATCAGGGTCCGCAGGCGCGGCGCAGAATACTCGGACATCAGCGCCATCGCGCTGGGCATCGCACCGCCCATGCCGATCCCGCAGATAAAGCGCGCCGCCATCAGGCTGTCCAGCGAATGGGTGAACACCATCGACACCGTGAGGCAGGCGTAGATCAGCACGCAGCAGAGCAGTACCCGGCGCACACCCAGGCGGTCCGCCAGCGGCGTGACCAGCAAAGAGCCCAGGGTCAGGCCCAGCAGGTTGGCACTGAACACCGGGCCGAAGGCCGCCTTCTCCACCCCCCAGTCCTGGGCCAATGCGGGCACCACGTAGCCCAGTACCTGGGCGTCATAGCCATCGGTGACCAGCAACAGGGCGAGAAGCAGAAGGAGCAACCATTGATAGCGGGACACCGGCCGGGCGTCGAGCGCCGCGCGAAAGCTGGCAATCTGATTGTGCATCGCAAGGTACCTGATCTGTTTTTATGGTTATGCATGAAATGCGGGCAACAGCGCCTTGCACCGGCGCTCCGGTCGCCCCACGCCGGAGCGCGAGGGCGATTCAGCAGGATCGAGTCTTGCTAGGCCGGGGTATCCGGCTGGTTGGCCGGGTGGGCCTGGATAAATGCCGGGTGCTGCTGCGCCAACGCGGCAACCCGGCGAATGCGCGGATACGCCTCTAGGGAAACCTTGAAGCGCTCGGCCGCATACAACTGCGGAATCAGGTAGACATCGGCCAGCCCCGGCTCATTGCCAAAGCAGTAGCCGATGTCGCCGATCAGTTGCTCGACGGCGGCCAGCCCCTGGCTGATCCAGTGCCCGATCCACGTCTGCACCTGCTCCTCGTCGTGCCCCCACTGGCGCAGCAGGTTGAGCACGCTGACATTGTGCAACGGATGGATGTCGCAACCGATCAGCGCCGCCACCGCCCGCTCATGGGCGCGGGTCGGCAGGTCGCGGGACAGCAGCGGCACCTGGGGATAACGCTCTTCGAGGAACTCGATGATCGCCGGCGACTGGGTCAGTACATGACCGGTATCGGTGCGCAACGCCGGCACCCGCCCTTGCGGGTTGATCGCCAGGTACGCCGCCTGCCGGTGCTCGCCGCCACCGGCGGCAATCAGGTTGACCGGCAGCGCCTGGTAATCCAGGCCCTTGAGGGCCAGGGCGATGCGCACGCGATAGGACGAGGTCGAACGGTAATAGGTGTAAAGCTCCATGGCGTGCTCCTCTCAACGCACCGGCAGTATCTTGCCGCGACATTCGCCGAAACCGATGGAGGCAAAGCCTTCACGGCTGCAACGGGCGCGCAGGATGATTTCGTCACCGTCCTCGAGGAACTTGCGCACTTCGCCCGAAGCCAGCTCCACCGGTTTCTTGCCACCCTCGGTGATCTCCAGCAGGCTGCCGAACTGCCCGGCCTCGGGGCCGGACAAGGTACCCGAACCGAACAGGTCGCCGGCCTGCAACTGGCAGCCGTTGACGCTGTGGTGCGCGACCATCTGCGCCACGGTCCAGTACATGTGGCGGGTATTGCTCAGGGTCAGGCGCTGGGGCGGCAGTTGCTGCTCGCGCATCGATTCGGTCAGCAACAGCACTTCCAGTTCGATATCGAAGGCGCCGTTTTCCTGGTCGTGTTGATCGAACAGGTACGGCAGCGGCTGCGGGTCGCCGGCCGGGCGTGGCGGCTGGGCCCGGCGGAACGGGGCCAGGGCCTCGGCGGTCACCACCCAGGGCGAGATGCTGGTGATGAAGCTCTTCGACAGGAACGGCCCCAGCGGCTGGTATTCCCAGGCCTGCACGTCACGCGCCGACCAGTCGTTGAGCAGGCAGAAACCGGCGATATGTTCCGCCGCGTCGGCAATGGCAATCGAATCGCCCATGGCATTGCCCTGGCCGATCCAGATCCCCAGCTCCAGCTCGTAGTCCAGGCGCGCGCAGGGGCCGAACACCGGTTCGCTCTGCCCGGCCGGCAGGGTCTGGCCCTTGGGACGGCGCACATCGGTGCCGGACGGGCGGATGGTCGAGGCCCGGCCGTGATAACCGATGGGCACGTACTTGTAGTTGGGCAGCAGCGGATTGTCCGGACGGAACAGCTTGCCGACGTTCTGCGCGTGCTCGATGCCGACGTAGAAGTCGGTGTAGTCGCTGATCCTGGCCGGCAGGTGCATCACGCAATCCGCCGCCAGCGGCAGAAGATTCGTGCCCAGGGCTTCGATCCGGCCGCGCAGCTCGCTGCCTTCACCCAGCAGTTCAAGCAGGCGCTCGCGCAGGGCCACGCGGGCGCTGCGACCGAGTGCGAAGAAGGCATTCAACTGGCCGCCCCGGGTGGCCTCGACCGCGGCCCTGGCGGCCCCCTCGAACAGACCGGCCTCCAGGCCCGCCTGCAGATCGAAGATATGCTCGCCGATCGCCACGCCGCTGCGCGGGGTCGAATCCTGACGGCTGAAAACGCCCAGAGGCAGGTTCTGCAACGGGAAGTCGGCGTGCCCGTTGGCAGACGCAACCCAGCTGCGCGTGAGGGTTGGTTGAGTCATGGGTTATCTCCGATCCGGGTTGAAGGTGGCGGGCAACGTCGCCCAGCAAGCGTCGTAATTGTTCTGCAACTGCGGGCAGTCGAGGGCGAAACGGCTCGGGCGCAGCACCTGGCTGGTCTCGAACATGAAGGCCATGGTGTTGTCGATCTTGCTCGGAGCCAGGTCGGCGGCAATCGCCTTGCTGCAGGTTTCGCCGTCCGGGCCGTGGGCACTCATGCAACTGTGCAGGGAGGCCCCGCCCGGCAGGAAACCTTCGGCCTTGGCGTCGTAGGCGCCCTGGATCAGGCCCATGAATTCGTTCATCAGGTTGCGGTGGAACCACGGCGGCCGGAAGGTGTTCTCGGCGACCATCCAGCGCGGCGGGAAGATCACGAAGTCGAGGTTGGCCAGGCCGTGGACGCTGGTGGGCGAGGTCAGGACGGTGAAGATCGACGGATCCGGGTGATCGAAGCTGACCGTGCCGATGGTATTGAAGCGGCGCAGGTCGTACTTGTACGGCACGTTGTTGCCGTGCCAGGCGACCACGTTCAGCGGCGAATGATCGAGTTCGCAGCCCCACAGCTCACCGAGGAATTTCTGTACCAGGGTGGTCGGTTGCTTGAGGTCTTCGTAATGGGCCACCGGCGTGAGGAAGTCACGGGGATTGGCCAGGCCGTTGCTGCCGATCGGCCCGAGGTCCGGCAGGCGCAGCGGGGCACCGTGGTTTTCGGCGATATAGCCGCGGGCCTGGGGATCGAGCAGTTCGACGCGGAATTTCAGCCCCCGGGGCAGCACGGCGATTTCCAGCGGTTGCAGTTCCAGTACCCCGAGCTCCGTGGCGATACGCAGGCGGCCCAATTCGGGCACCAGCAGCAGTTCGCCGTCGGCATTGAAGAACACCCGCTCCATCGAACGGTTGGCACGGTAGCCGTAGATGCTGATGCCCGCCGGTTTGTCCGCGCCCGAATTGGCCGCCATGCCCACCAGGCCATCGATGAAGTCGGTGGGCTCGGCCGGAATATCCAACGGGTTCCAGCGCAGGCGGTTGGGGGTCACGGCGCCCAGCGGGCCACCGGCCAGTTGCCGGTCGAGCCGGACAAACGCCGGATGATTGGCCGACGGCTGAATCCGATACATCCAGGTCCGCCGGGCTTCGCTGCGGGCCATGGTGAAGGCGGTGCCGGAAAACAGTTCGGTGTAGAGCCCGTAGGGGGCTTTCTGCGGCGAGTTCTGGCCGACCGGCAGGGCACCGGGCAACGCCTCGCTGCTGAATTCATTGCCGAAGCCGGACTGATAGGCCAGCGTCGTGGAGTCGAGGTTCATGGAGCCTCCTGAGGGAGTGGACCGTTGTCTGCCTCGATCATCGACATGCAGCAAGGTCGGTTTGTTTTTATCGGTGCGAAATTATGTATTGCGTAATTCGATTATGCAAAACGTAATTTGATTGACGATGCCCGTCAAGCTATAAAGACGCCCATTCGTCCCGGGATCACATTGCCTCCATGGAAAAGCCGCGCAGTACCAGCGACAGCAACGGTAAACAGAAAGTCCGCTCGGCCGAGGTCGGCACCGACATCCTCAAGGCCCTGGCCGAACTGTCGCCCAGCACCTCGCTGTCGCGCCTGGCCGAGCACGTGCAGATGCCGGCGAGCAAGGTCCACCGCTACCTGCAGGCGCTGATTGCCAGTGGCTTCGCCGAACAGAACGTGGCCACCAACCACTACGGTCTCGGCCGCGAGGCGCTGCGGGTCGGCCTGGCGGCGCTGAACAGCATGGACGTGCTGCAAGTGGCCGCGCTGCCCCTGGCGGAGTTGCGCGACGACCTCAATGAAAGCTGCTTCCTGGCGGTCTGGGGCAATCACGGCGCGACCGTGGTGCATATCGAACCGGCAGTGCGCTCGGTGACGGTGGTGACGCAGTTGGGCTCGGTGCTGCCGTTGCTCAGTTCATCCACCGGGCTGGTGTTCAATGCCTTTCTCCCGGATCGCGAGACCGCCGATCTGCGCGAGGCCGAACTCAGGGCCGGCTCCCCTCACCCGCTGGCCGATGCCGCGGCCTATGCCATGACCTGCGAGCAGATCCGCCGGCGCGGTCTGCATTTTGTCCACGGGTTGTTGATGCCGGGGGTCGATGCGCTGTCGGCACCGGTGTTCAACGCCGTGGGCAAGGTGGCGGCGGTGTTGACCGTGGTCGGCCCGACCTCGCTGTTTCACGCCGATGAGGACGGCCCGGCGGCCAAGCGCCTGCTGGCGGCGAGCGAAGCCGTCAGTTGGCGGATGGGTTATCAGCCACAGGGCTGACCGGCCCCGGGATTACCCCATCAGGCCCAGCGCCTTGGCCTTCGCCACCGCCTGGGTGCGGCGCTCCACCCCCAGCTTGCTGTGGATGCGGCGGGCATGGGTTTTCACCGTGTGCAGCGAGATGAACAACTGGGTGGCAATCTCCAGATTGGAACTGCCCAGGGCGATCAGCTTGAGCACTTCCAGCTCGCGCTGGCTGAGGGGATTGTCCCCCGTGGCGATCAGTTCTTCCTCGAAGCCCAGTGCCGAGAGGATCCCCGGCTGACGCAGGCGCAGCTCACGCAAGGCCTGCTGCAGATGGCAGCGGCCGACCAGCGCCAGCCCCTCGCCGAGGTGGGTCTTGGCCAGGGCGCTGCGGCTTTCCAGAAAAGCCACCTCCGCCAGGGCCAGGCGGATTTCCGTTTCGATCCCCTGCATGCCCCGCTGCTGTGCCTGCGCCAACAACTGCGCCAGCGACTCCAGCCCGGCACAGGGCTTGCGCTGATACACCCGGGCCAGGATCAACAGGTATTCCAGCCGTGGAATCAGCTCCAGGGTGGCCGGTGGCGCCTGCACAGCGTTCGGCCCGCGATAATGGCGCAGCACCCGGGTCAAGGCCTCGTCCGCCAGTTCGGGACGTCCCTGTTGCAGCCAGAGATGGCTGCTGATCATCAACAGCACCGCGCGGTACACCAGATCCGGAATATGCCGCTGCTGCATCAGTCGCTCGGCATCGCGCAGACGGACGAAGGCCTGGGCATAGTCGCCGTGGTTGGCATCCAGCAGCGCCAGGCCGAGGAAACCGTACAGGGCACGCTTGTCCTGACTGCGCAGGCATTCGTCGAGTCCGGCCTGGAAATACTCGGCGGCCTGCTGGTCGCGGCCCTGGCGCAAGGCAATGCGGCCCTGGCGCAACGCGACCCGACCGCGCAACGGGCCGGTCAGGTAACGCTTGGCCGTCAACAGGGCCTGCACGTTATCCAGCAAGGCTTCACTGCGATGCAGGGCGCCGCGCTGCTCCAGCAACTGCGCGTGATCCAGCTCCAGCAATGCCTCGAACAGCAACGATCCCTGGGCGCGCGCCAGGCACAGGGCCTCGCGGCTCAACGCCTGGGCCTGTTCCAGCTCGCCGTTGAGCAGGGCCTGCTGGGTCAGCCCCGACAGGCAGAACAGCCGTGCCGGCCACGCCGCCGCCGGCAGATCGTGGAGGGCGTCGAGAAAATGCTCGCGCGCCGACCGCGCCTGCCCCTGCAAGTGCAGCAACCAGCCCTGCTGGGCCTGCCAGCGCGCCAGCAGTTGTCGTTGGGCCGCGGCGGACGGTTGCGGGGTGAAGCGGGCCATCTGTTCGATGCTGTGGGCCGCCTCGTCGAAACGTCCGGCGAACAGCAACGCCGTGGTGATCAGGCCGAGCAGATGCGGTGTGCCGAACATCAGCTCGTCCGGCTGTTGCTCGTGCAGGCGCAACAGCAGCGCGACGTTCTGGCCCTGGAACAGATAGTCGAAGGTGAAGTTGTGCAGCAGGCTGGCCGCGACCTCGAACTCTTCGGCGGCCAGGGCCTGCTCCACCGCCGCCTGCCAATCGCCTCGGGCACTGAACCACTGGCAGGCGCGGCGATGCCAGGAACGCCCGGCCGGCCAGGGCTCATCGCGCAGCAGCAGGGTCAGCGGCGCGAACACCCGCAGCCATTCCGTGGAGTCCTCCCAGGGTTCGATGAAACAGCCCAGCTCCTGCAGGGTGCGCATCCACTGGGCGCCCTCCCCGGCACCGAACAGATGCTCGCAGAGATCGGCATTGAAACGCGGCAGATGCGCCAGTACGCGCCAGGCTTCGGCCAGCTCGGGCGCCAGGGCATCGAACAGTTCGTGTTGCAGGTAATCGAGCAGCGTCGCCGAACGTCGCGAGCCGACCTCGGGATCGTTGGCGATCCACGCCGGCGCCTCCAGCAGGGCGACCCGTACACCCGCGCACCAGCCGGCGGTGTACTGGCCGATCCGGTCGATGCACTGGGCCGACACCTGGACTGTCGGATTGACCACCAGGCGTTCGATCTCGCCGCGCTCGAAAGCCAGGCTCGGGCCGTCGACCTCGTAGAGTTCGCCTTCCAGCAACAGCCGGGGCCAGTTGCAATGGGGCCGTCGCCGCCCGCCCAGCCACCAGCTCAGGACCGGGCTGCTGACCGCCAGCAGGCGATCGAGCAACTGGTCCAGGGCCGGGTTGGGCAAGCGGCAGTAGTCGTCGAGAAAGATCCAGGTCGGCAGGGTCCAGCGGGCCAGCCGGGCCAACAGGCTCGCTTCATCCCGGGCATCGTCCAGGCCCAGCGCCTCGGCCAGGGCGCAACAGAAGGCCTCGCTGCTCAGGCTGGCGCCGGCCAGTGGCAGCCAGCACACGCCGCAGTTGGGCGCTGCCTGCAACAGGCATTCGGCGAGCAGGGCGCTCTTGCCGCTGCCGGCGGGGGCACAGAGCAGGCGCACCCGTGCCGACGATTCGATCAAGGGTGTGCTCAGGCGTGGGCGCGGCAGATGGCGGGAAGATAAACGAGGCAAGAACCCGGGACGATCCAGACGCGGGGTCATGGCGGTCATTGCGGCGGCCTTTTCTTGGTTTTATACCGCCACCCTAGTCCTCATGGGCCGCTTTGTTGAATGAGTATTCAGCACACTGATTGACGGCCATAAGGAAACTGACCGACCGGTCGCGCCCGGCGCGCCGGGTCGCCCCGAGGGATCGCAGGGGCATTTCAAAAACACCCTACGCCGCACAAGGAAAGCTCTTAAAAACAGCGCAGTCCACAAGCCTTACTGTCTTGTTCCACGCTTAAAGAGTTCGTCTCATGAACATCATCAAATACACCACCTACCGCGCAACCAGGAGTTTTGACAGTCGGGTCCGCTTTCTCGTGATGCATTACACGGCGGGCAACTTCCAGGCTTCGATCGACAGCCTGACCGGCCCCCATGTCAGCGCCCACTACCTCGTCCCGGACCCGGCCGATGCGTCCTATATCGCGGCGGGCTTCAACACCCAGAACATCTTCAACCTGGTCAATGAGAACGACCGGGCCTGGCACGCGGGAACCAGTAGCTGGGGCAACCGTAGCAATCTCAACGACAGCTCCATTGGCATCGAGATCGTCAACCTGGCGACCGACGACAATGGACAGTTCACCTTCCCGCCCTACCCCGAGCCGCAGATCGAGGCGGTCAAGGAACTGGCGCTGAACATCCTCGCGCGCTACCCCGCCATCAGCCCGGTCAATGTGGTCGGCCACAGCGATATCGCCGTGGGCCGCAAGAGCGATCCGGGCGCGGCCTTTCCCTGGCAGCAGCTGTATCAGGCAGGCATCGGCGCCTGGTACGACGAAACCACCAGGGACAGTTATCTCAGCCGTTTCACCGAACAGGGCCTGCCGCAGCCGGCCACCTTGCTGGCGCAGTTCAAGGCCTATGGCTACGACACCTCGAAAGCGACCTCGGAGCAGGGCTTGTGGCAACTGATCCGCGCCTTTCAATTGCACTTCAGGGCCGACAACCATGACGGCAGGATGGATATCGAAACGGCTGCGCGCCTCGCGGCGCTGGTGAAAAAATACTTCCCCGCCTCGGCGCTCTGAGAGACGGCCACGGCAAGCCGACTCAGGTCCAGGGGCGCTGCTGATTCTTGGGTGCGACACAGAGCACTGTGGGAGTGGGCTTGCCCACGAAGAGGCCCTCGAGACTTGCAGCGCCGCTGATGGCCCCTTCGCTGGCAAGCCAGCTCCTACAGTGGGAAACAGTGTTGCCTAGCGAACCCCGCTCGCCCGCAGCGCCGCCGGCGTGTAGTCCGCCGCCTTGCCGACAAAGCCGAACTGGAAGCTGTGTTTCTCTTCGTTCTTCATGCCCAGGGCGATGTAGCGCCCGGCGATCAGGTCGTACAGCGTTTCCACGGTGTAGGCCGGCACCTGGTGATCGTAGTAGAACTGCGCATGGCCTTCGGCGACCCGCCACAGTTGGCCGCGACCGTCATAGTGGTCCACCAGCGCGACCTGCCAGCTGTCTTCGTCGATGTACATATGGCGTTTGGCATAGATGTGCCGTTCGCTCGGCTTGACCGTGCCCTCGATTTCCCAGACCCGGTGCAGCTCGTAGCGGGTCAGGTCCTGGTTGATGTGGCCGGCCTTGATCACGTCGGTGTACTTGAGGGTCGGCGAGTCCAGCTTGTAGCTGTTGTAGGGGATGTACATCTCCTTCTTGCCGATCAGTTTCCAGTCGTAGCGGTCCGGCGCGCCGGAGAACATGTCGAAGTTGTCCGAGGTGCGCAGGCCGTCGGCGGCCGTACCCGGACCGTCATAGGCGACTTGCGGGGCACGGCGCACGCGGCGCTGGCCGGCGTTGTAGACCCAGGCCAGGCGCGGCTCCTTCACCTGGTCGAGGGTTTCGTGCACCAGCAGCACGTTGCCCGCCAGGCGCGCCGGCGCAGTGACTTCCTGCTTGAAGAAGGTCAGCACGTTGGAACCCTTGTCCGGTGCCAGGTCGGGCACTTCCGACGGCACCGCGGCTTCTTCCTCGAAGGTGATCGGGGTGAAGGAGCCGTTGGTCTGCGGCGTCGCCTGGGTGATGGTGCGTCGCAGGTTGCCACCGTGATAACGGGTGATATGGTTCCACAGCACTTCCACGCCGTTCTTCGGAATCGGGAAGGCGTAGTAGCGGTTGCCGGTGAAGTTCGCCAGGCCGTTGCCGTCGTTGATCGTGGTGACGTTGAGGGCGCTGCGCTTGGCCGAGTCCAGCACCGCTTGCGGCAGGGCCACGGTGCGGTGGGTCGGATAGACCGGGATCTTGTAGGTCTCCGGATAACGCTTGAACATCGCCAGCTGGCCGTCCGAGAGCTTGGCCTTGTACTGGTCGGCGGTGGCCGCGGTGATGACGAACAACGGTTTTTCATTGGCGAACGGGTCGGCGAGGAAGCCCTTGCTGTCCACCGCGCCGGCATTTTTCGGGATGCCGCCGGTATAGGCCGGGATCGAGCCATCGGCATTGCCGGCCTTTTCCGCGCCGATCGGGGTCAGGGTGGTGCCGAGCTTGGCCGCTTCCTCCGGGGAAACCGCCGCCATCACGTTGGCCGCCAGCAGACTCAGGGCCAGGGCGCCGCATTGCAGGATCATCTTACGCATAAAGTAGTCCTTTTCAGCCTTGATCAGAAGTTCGCGCCGACGCTGAGCGCGAGGAAGTCACGGTCGGTCAGGGTGTTGTAGCGGCCACCGAAAAAGTCGGTGTAGCTGAGGCTCGCGGTGTAGGTGTTGCGGTAGTCGGCATCGACACCGATGCTCACTGCCTTGGCGCCTTCGTTGAAAATGCCGTTGGGACCGTAGCCCTTGACGTCATGGGACCAGGACAGGTTGGGCTTGAGGTTGACCCCGGCGAACACGTTGCTGTAGTCGAGGATCGCCCGGGCGCGGTAGCCCCAGGAGGTGGCGGTGACAAAGCCGCCGGTATCGCCCTGGAAGCCGTAGGCACCGTAGACCGAGTCACGCCCGTAGCGCAGTTTGTCCTTGGACTCCAGGCCACCGACGTAGGTGATCCCGGCCTCGCCCACCAGGGTCAGGCGATCGGCGCCCATGACCTGGTCGAAGAACTGCGTGAGGGTGGTTTGCGCCTGGGTGATTTCCTTGCGGCGATAGCCGGTGTTGTCGGAGCCGGCCGTGGTTCTGATCGGCGAGGCGGCGCCGCCGGCAATCGGATTGACCAGCGCCAGGGTCAGGTCGGTGGTGTTGAGTTGCACCGGGGCGTTGGGACGATAGCTGATCTCGCCACTCCAGGCGGTGCCGGTCGGCAACGTGGTGGAGAAGCTGGCGCCGTAGAGACGGATATCTTCCGGGTATTCGAGGTAGTACTGACCACGTCCCAGCATGATGCTTTGCGCCAGGCCGCTGCGGACGGCAGCCGGCGCCAGCGGCAGGATGCTGCCCAGTGAATTGATGGTGCTCTGGCCTGCGGTGGTGGTGCCCACAGTCGGCGTCCGGCTGTGGTAGTTCATGAAGTAGAGGCCGTATTCGGTGTCACTGCCCAGCCAACGCAAGGCCATGCCCCATTGACCGCCATCGCGAGCCTCGCGGTCGTTGCTGCGCTGTACCACAACGCCCTCTGGAGTGACCTCGAAGCCCTGCCCAAAGGCAGCCGCCAGTGGCTGCAACGGCGCGATGGCCGGGCTGCCGACGGTGTAGTTGTTGTTGCACCCGTGTTGCACCACATCGTTGCCGAAGAAGGTCCCGCAGTTGTCCACCACGGTGTTTTCCCAGTTCAACTGGTAGAAGCCCTCGACCGTCAGCGCATCGGTGAGGCTCTGGGAAGCGAAGAACATATTGACCGGGATCAGGCCTTCCTTGATCTCGGCGCCGGGCCGGCGGAAAGCCGAGACGTCGATGGGGTTGATGCTGTTGATGGAGTTGCCGATAAAGGTGCTTTCGCCCCAGCTGACCACCTGCTTGCCCAGGCGCACGGTGCCCGGCAGGTCGGCGATGGAGTAGTTGTGGTAGACAAAGGCGTCGAGCAGTTGCGCGCCGGAAGAGCGTGCCCCTTCGTCGCGATGATGGTCGCTGAGATCCTTGAACTCGCGGTCGCCATCGGCCAGTTCGAAGTCATACCAGTACTTGCCACGAACGAAGACGCCGGTATCGCCATACTTCAATTCCAGGTCATGGATGCCCTTGAAGATCTTCGAGAAGGTATCGCCCTTCTTGAAGTTCAGGCGCCCGTCATCACCGGTGGAGGCCTGCCCGGTACCGCCGTTGGTAACCCCTACCAGTTTCTTGTCGGCATCGCGCATGCCCCAGCTCGCGCCGACCGACAGGGAAGAGTCGAACTTCCCTTCGATCTCGCCGATGTTGAACGAAACCGCGTTGGCCTGGGCGCTGGCGCCCAGGGCCACGGCGATAGCCAGCGCCTGCGGCGTGAAGATGGCGCGCATTGTTGTTTTTGTCATGCGTCTTCCCCGGTGAGTGACAGAAGCCTTCACCCTACCCACCGCCAGCGGGAGCGATAAGCGCACCAAGGAGGTATTCGCGTTGTACCTCCAAAGGATGAATGCCCGCACCGGCACGGGCTTGCAGGGCACCATCGAAACGCTGGATGGCAGGCCATAGCGGGGATGGATGAAGGTCGTCGGCACACGGACCGACCTCGGGGCAACCGCCAGCGACTGTTACCGCGAATGCAACAGTGATTGTCACGAAGCGCGCTTTTTCAGACATCCACAATTGCTTATTCTTACCTGGCTTTCAGAAGGAATGGCTTGAAGGGTTGAAACTTCGAGACAGGTTCCGGCATCGAGTCACCGGCTCTGCACTGAGGGTTGTCCTGGCCGTCGCGGCTGAACGTTTTTCGATATCCGCCCCAGGGTTGGCGGGTCATCATCGCGCTGTTCACTGACGTTGATTTGTAGCTCCTTGATCAAACGTCTTCCCTTGGCCGCTGCGTTTGCAGCGGCTTTTTTTATGGTCGCGCAATTCAATTCCTATAAACGAGTAGGAATAATAACGAACCACTGTAGCTAAACTCTCTTTTGCCGACCTCAAGGCCTTTAACTGTCATATCGCATAAAGATTCAGATTTTCTTCCCGATAGGGCTCTCGTCATAAATCATTCAGGAGAGTCACTATGCTTGACTACGTCAACAGGGTGATGAATCGAGTCGCGCCCTATGTGTATCACGTCAGGGATGAATTCAAGACTTCAAGCGGGTATACGAGGGAAGAAGAAGATGCCAGCGCTAGAATAAAACAGTTCTGGGCAGACGATTCCATTCCAATAAGTGAAAAACTGCAAGGACTGGATTTTGACCTTAGCCGCTTCGATGGAAAAAACATTACCAACCGAGAGTTACTTGAGGTCGCAAAGGCACTGCTAAACGCAGGTTTGATCGACATGGATGGACTCATGGTATTTACCTATCCAGGAAGAGAATTCAACACTCAAGGCACTCAAATAAATAGAGATACTAAAATCGATGCTTTTGCGCAAATACAAAAACAATTGGACTCTATTAATCGCATGATCGATGGTGGATACGTTGTGGCCAAGGACATGATACCAAAACAGAATTTTGCACTAACCGTCCTTAAAGGATTGCAGGAACACTCGCTAATGACGACTAAAAAACACTGGGTAAATGTAAGAGTCTGACTGTGAATCAGCCCGCCTCTGCATTCTGGCAGAAACGGGCTGAATTCCTCACAATGGTACAGAGAACGTCCCTTTATAGCGGATCGCGGTTGCACCGGCCTGATTGTCAATGACAACACGGAAGGTGCCTGTTCCTAATTTTTCCTGCATATCCGACGGGCCTGTTCTCACCAGGCTCCAACCGTTTCCCTCCATCTTTTCGATATTCATGTAGGTCAACGCTCCACCCAGTGTACGAATCCGGATGTCATGAAATCGGTCATCACAGGTCGAGGTATAAGGACCATGAACCACCATCGTCTCCCCCGGCATGACAATCCCTTGATGGATGGTTCCCTGATTGATCAGGCAATTGGGGAACGTCGCCTCTGTCAGAGGCGACTTTTGCGCAGAGGCGGCTCCTGTCTGTGGCACCAGGGCAACAGCAATAACCAGTGGCAAGTATTTAACAAACATAGGTGAGTACTCCATTTCGTTTTCAGTGGTGCATCGCTCGATGCACGCGGCTGCGTTATGCAGCTCGCACCAGAAACGGAATCAATTCACACCCTAGTTGTACATTCCTTACCTATCCGACTTAATCGTAGGCCGTCTCCTGCTTCAGACGACCACTTCCAACGCGCCTCCCTTTTTCACGATCACCCTCTCGGAACCGGAGGACGGTTCAGGCCGTATATTTTTGCAGATTCGCCATCATTTGCCGCAGCGCCTCGGGGGTATCCTGCGGATGCACGGCGCCTTCGAAGTTGCAGATCTTTTCCCAGTTCGCCGCGACATCCTCCACCGCGAAACCGTTGTGCGGATCGAACCCGGCGCCCAGGCTGCGTTCCCAGCGGGTCTTGCCGATCCAGCCGCCACCGACTTCGAACAGACCGGAAGTTTCCTGGCACTGCTCACTGCCGAGGAACACCACCAGCGGGCTGATCAGCTCGGGCTTGAGCAGTTCGAACACCTGCGGCGGAATCAGGCCTTCGGTCATGCGCGTGCCGCCCGTGGGGGCGATGGCGTTGACCAGGATATTGTTCTTGCGCCCTTCGATGGCCAGGGTGCGGGTCAGGCCATAGAGCCCGAGCTTGGCCATGCCGTAGTTGGACTGGCCGAAGTTGCCATAGATACCCGAGGTCGAGGCGGTGAAGATCACCCGTCCGTAATTCTGCTCCCGCAGGTGCGGCCAGGCGGCGTGGGTGACCTTGTAGGCACCTTCGACATGCACCCGGTAGACCAGATCCCAGTCGGCGTCGTCCATCTTGAGGAAGGTCTTGTCCCGCAGGATACCGGCGTTGTTCACCACCACATCGACACGACCGAAGGCATCCAGGGCGTTCTGCACGATCTTGTCGCCATCGGTCACCGAGTCATGGTTGGCCACCGCGGTGCCGCCGGCTTCTCGAATCTCGGCCACCACCCGATCCGCCGCCGACGCGTTGGCGCCCTCGCCATGGGCCGAGCCGCCGAGGTCGTTGACCACCACCCGTGCGCCATGGCGGGCGAACAGCAGTGCATGGGCACGGCCCAGGCCGCCGCCGGCACCGGTGACGATCACCACTTTATCTTCGAAGCGCACAGACTCACTCATACAGGTCTCCAGCCGGGGGCGATGGGAATAGACCTTGAGTGTCGGACACGGGACAGCGGGTCACAATAAATACGGCTGGGGCTGAATGGTGCGCGATAAGGCAGAGGGATAGTCCGTCCGTCAGGAACAGGCCTGGCGCGGTGGCAGCGACACCGACTGCTGCCGGAACGCCAGGTAATGCTTGAGCACCTGCACCGGTGCCTCGGTCTGCGGATAATGGCCGATACCCGCCAGCAGCACGGTGTCCGGGTCGGGAATCAGCTGGCGGTAACGCTCGACCATATGCGCCCCGGAGATCGGATCGAAGGCCCCGTCGATCACCCGCAACGGCACTACGCCACGCTGCATGGCGCTGACCCAGCGCTCGCGACGCGCCCGCCGCTCGGGAATGTAGCCGATCAACTTGTGCAGGATCCGCGGGCCCTGGTTGTTCTCCACCAGGCTCCAGAAATCATCCAGCGCACTTTCGCTGGGACGCGTCTTCGGGCCGAAGATCCGGCTGAAACTCTTGACCAGCGCATCGCGGCTGAAGGCACGCCCCAGCAACCAGCCCAGCGGACTGAGCAGCAGTTTCTGCGCCAGCACCGGACGATGGGTTTCCGGGAACAGCCCGCCATTGAGAAAAACGCAGCTGGCAATGTCGATCCGCGCTTCGTAATGCCGGGCCAGGAGTTCCTGGGCGACGCTGTCGCCATAGTCATGGGCCAGCAGATGCACCGGCTGGTCGATCCCCAGGTGGGCAAGCAGCGCCTGCTGCAGGTCGGCCTGTTCCAGGAGGCTGTAGTCGTGATCCAGCGGTTTGGCCGAATCGCCGAAACCGAGCATGTCGCAGGCGATCAGCCGATAGCGCTGCGACAGGGGCTTCCACAGGTAATGCCAGTCCCAGCTGGCCGTGGGAAAGCCATGGATCAGCAACAGCGGCTCGCCCTGCCCCGCCGCCCAGTAGCGGATGCAATGGCCGCGAAACACGAAGTCCTGCCCGCGTTTGCGCCAGACGCACAGGGGAATCTCGGCCAGTGGCATCAGAGTCTGAACCCGGGGTCTTGCTGGTCGAGCTTGCGCAACAGGGCCGGCCAGGCCAGGGCGCCGCCCATGCCCTGGGCGCTGCGGGTCACCCCGGCAATCATCGCCTTCGCCCCGGCGAGGATCTGCGGCTCGATGGCGATCAGCTGCGCTCCGCCATTTTGCGCCAGGACCTGGATATCGCAGGCGCGCTGGAAGGTGAACATCATCAGGAAGGTATCGGCGATGCTCGCACCGCAGGTCAACAGGCCGTGGTTGTGCAGCATGAGGAAGTTGTTCGGTCCCAGGTCGGCCTGCAGACGGGCCTTTTCCTCGTGGTTCAGGGCCACGCCCTCATAGGCGTGGTAGGCCAGGCTCGACAGGACGAACAGCGACTGCTGGCTGATGGGCAGGACGCCCTGCTGCTGGGCCGAAACCGCCACGCCCGCGGCGGTGTGGGTATGCAGCACGCAGGTGACGTCATGGCGGACTTCATGGATGGCGCTGTGGATGGTGTAGCCGGCCGGGTTGATCTCGTAGGGACTGTCCATCAGCTTGTTGCCGGCCTGGTCGACCTTCACCAGGCTCGACGCGGTGATCTCGTGGAACATCAACCCGTAGGGATTGATCAGGAAGTCTTCGGTGCCCGGCACCTTGGCCGAGATATGGGTGAAGATCAGGTCATCCCAGCCATGCATCGCCACCAGGCGATAACAGGCCGCCAGATCGACGCGGGTCTGCCACTCGGCGGCACTGACCTGATCCTTGAGATTCGCGGGGGCTGCAACAGGGGCTACGCTCACGGTACTGACCTCGGCATTGTTCTGTTTTTTATTCTGCTCGGTTGCCAAACAGTCTAGTCAGCCCGTCGCCGCGGCGGAGTTGCATTGCCAGCCAGCTTGATGACCCTGCGGGTCAGTGGCGCATTCTGTACAAGACAGTTCAACTGCGTGTCAGATCACGGCCTCCAGCAAGGGCGCGGCAAACAGGTTCAGCAGGCCGGTCAGGACCATCACCAGCCCCGCGACCGTGCCTTCTTCGCCGCCCACTTCGCGGGCCCGGCTGACCCCGGCGCCATGCGCCCCGACACCGAACAATGCCCCCCGCGCCAGGCTGCTGCGCAGTGGCAGCCACTTGAGCAGCACGCTGCCGATCATGGCACCACAGACACCGGTCACCAGCACGAACACTGCCGTCAATTCCGGCACGCCGCCCAGGTCCCGGGCCAGCGGCATGGCGAAGGGGGTGGTGATCGAACGGGGCACCAGCGACAGGGTCAGGTCACTGTCCAGGGACAGGGCCCGGGCCAGCCCGTAGGAACTGGCGATGGACGCCACGCTGCCCGCGAGCATACCCAGCAGCAGGGCCGGCCAGTGCCGGGCAAGCAATCGGCGCTGCTGCCAAATCGGCACCGCAAACGCTACGGTGGCGGGCCCCAGCACCAGGATCAACCAGTGGGTATCGCGCGAATACTCGGCGTAGGCGGTGTGCAGCGGGACGGCGACCGCCAGCAGGATGATCGGCACCAGGATCAGCGGCGACAACAGGTAGCGCCCGGTGCGTCGGTAACTCCAGCGACTCAGGCCGTAGGCCGCCAGGGTCAGCGCCAGCCAGAACAGCGACATCCACTCAGGCTTCACGGCGGTCGCTCCAGCGGCACACCAGTTCGACGGTCAGCGCCGTCGCCAGCATCACCAGCAAGGTGCTGCACAGGATCACCAGGAGGATCCGCCAGCCGCTCTCGCGCAGCATCGCGCCGTAGTCCAGCAGGCTCATCAGCGCCGGAATGAAGAACAGCAGCATTTCCGCCAGCAGCCAGCCAGCGCCCAGTTGCAGGGCAGCCGGCTTGATCCAGCCCGCGGCGAACGCCAGCAACAGTATCCCCAGGCCAATCACGCCGCCGGGGATCGGCCACCCGGCCCAGGCCGCCAGTTGTCCGCCCAGCAGGTAAAGGCCGACCAGCACTGACAGTTCGGCGAGCAGACGGCCGGTTTTTTTCAACAGGGATCGATTCATGGTCTTCGGGGCCTCAGTGAGACAATTTTAGAGTTGCCCCTGCCATCTCAAAAGCGAATTGTTAGACTGAAGCTCATTCCACATTGGAATTGGCGAATGGAATTCAAACAGCTGCGCAGTTTTGTCGAGGTGGTTCACCAGGGCGGCTTCACCCAGGCAGCCAGGACCTTGCACGTCAGCCAGTCGGCGGTGAGCAAGCAGGTCGCGCAACTGGAGCACAGTCTTGGCGTGGTCCTGCTGGATCGCCAGGGCGCGCAGGTGCGCCCGACCGCCGCTGGCAGCGTGGTGCTGCAACGGGCCGAGGAGATGCTGCGGTTGCGCAGCGGACTGCTGCATGAACTGGACGACCTGAGCCAGCTGGCGCGGGGAGAACTGCGCCTCGGCCTGCCGCAACTGGGCGGCGATACCCTGTTCGCCGGGTTGTTTGCCGAATACCGGCGGCGGTATCCGAACATCAATATCCACTTGTTCGAGGGCGGCAGCCTGAGCATCGAGCCGGCGATCCTCAGTGGCGAACTCGAACTGGGCGGCGGCCTCAAGCCGAGCAACCCGGCGTTCGACTACCAGCCGTTCTGTGACGAACCACTGGACGTCCTGCTGGCGATCGATCATCCGCTGGCCGAGGAAGGTTCGATTCGCCTGGAACAACTGGCCGACACGCCGTTCCTGCTCTATCAACGCAGTTTCGTGCTCAACCATCGATTGATCCAGGCCTGCGAACGGCTGGGTTTCACGCCAAAGGAAAGCGGACGCAGCGGCCAGGCGGATTTTCTCGCCGCGCTGGTGGCCGCCGGGCAAGGCGTGGCGCTGATGCCCAGCGTGGTCGCCCGTTCGCTGGTCAGGCCCGGCGTGGTGCGCCTGACCTTGAGCTCACCCGCCGACCTGCGCTGGGATATCGCGTTTATCTGGCGGCGTGACGCCTACCTGTCGCAAGCCGCCAAGGCCTGGCTGGCGCTGTTGCGCGAACGCCCGGTCAGCCCCGCAATACGCTGATGAACCCGGCCAGCCAAGGCTCGGCATCGGTTTCCGGGGTGACCGTTTCGCTGGCGTCCAGGCGCAGCATTTCCTGGACCTCATGCACGCCGAGTTCGGCGAACAACTCGCGGAACTGCTCGCCACCGCCACAGAAGGTGTCGCCATAACACGAATCGCCCAGGGCGATCACCGCGCCGGGCAGGCCACGCCAGGCCGCCGGCAACTGGTCGCGAATGGCCGAATAGAGCGGCTGGACATTGTCCGGCAACTCGCCCATGCCGGTGGTGGCGGTCACCACCAGGAAGGCCTGCGGGGCGAACGCCTGGATATCGGCCAGGGTGGCGCGGGGGTTGTGCCAGGCCTCGAAGCCGGCTTTTTCGAGAACCCGCTGGGCGTGACGGGCGACTTCTTCGGCCGTGCCGTAGACCGAGCCGGAAAGGATGACGACTTTCATCAATCTGATCCTGGAGCAGAGTAAAAGCGTAGGATATTAACAGGTGAGAAACATTCCCACTGAAAATCCATCTGGATGCACAACGCGGCATTGACCATCCGGAACATTCTCTTACACTCCTCTGATCGCCAATGGACTGCGGGTCAGCGCCACAATGATCAACCCGAAACTGCTGCAACTGGTAATCGATGCTTCCAACGACGGCATCGTCGTCGCCGAACAGGAAGGTGAGGACAATATCCTGATCTACGCCAATCCGGCGTTCGAACGCCTGACCGGCTACAGCAACGAAGAAATTCTCTACCAGGATTGCCGCTTCCTGCAGTCCGGCGACCGCGACCAGCCAAACCTGGAGCTGATCCGCGAGGCGGTGCGCAGCCGCACGCCCTGCCGCCAGATCCTGCGCAACTACCGCAAGGACGGCACGCACTTCTGGAACGAACTGTCGATCTCCCCGGTGTTCAACGAAAGCGACCAGCTGACCTATTTTGTCGGGGTCCAGAAAGATGTGACGATCCAGGTCAAGGCCCAGCAGCGGGTGGCCCAGCTGGAAGCGCAACTGGCCGAGGTCAGGGCCGAGCTCGAAGCGCTCAAGGCGACCAATGGCGACAACCAATAGTGGAATTCGTTGTCTGAACAGGCATCCACCACTTTTTTATGCGCATTTCCCACCTTTCGAGCTCGATCATGCACCGCGACGCCCTTCTGACTCAGGACGAGCTGGATTTCATACGGACCATGCAACACAACCCGCAACTCAACAAGCGCGACGCTTCGTCGAGCCTGCTGGTCAATGGGGTGTCGCAGATCCGCGACCTGCTGACGCGCCTGGCGGCCCATGAACAGGTGACGATCCAGGCGCACTTCGATAATCAGAAAATGACCTTCCCGCTGCACCTGGTGGAAGACGAGTTCCATGCCCAGCACCTGCGCCTGGGAGTCCCGAGCATCTATGAAGACGGGCCGATGGTCCGCCCCTGGCGCCTGACCCTGGACGAGCCGGTGGCCCTGGAAAATTCCCGGGGCCAGCCCGGCGGCCTGGCGGTACGCGAGGTGTCGTTCAAGGGTGTACTGGTGGAAAGTCGCAACGGCATCAAGCCCCCCAGGCAGTTCGCCCAGTGGTTCAGCCCCTCGGGCTATGAACGCATTGCATTGCGCGGGCGCTTCGAACGGGAAACCGAGCAAGGCCTGTATGCCTACCGGCTGAGCCAGAGCGACCTGGGGGAAACCGAACGGTTACGCCAGTACATCCTGCAGCAGCATCGCCTGGCTCATCCGCACTTTCACGTCTGACCCCGAAGGCCTTCAGGTATCCAGCTTGCCTGCCAGCAGTTGCTGCAGGCGCTGGCGCATGCGCTGGCCGTCGTGTCCCAGACAGCCGATGCTGGTGCCTTCCAGGGAGTCCTGCAGCAGGTCGGCGACATCGCCGGCGAGCATCACCGGACACTCCACCGCGAGCGCCAGCCGATTCAGCCGGCGCGGCAGATCCGAGGCCGGCGAGCGGTTGGAATACAGTACCAGCACCCGCGGCCTGACCTTTTCACAGATCAGTGGCAACTCATCGAAAGGTTGTCCGATGGCCAGCACGCTGACCGGGCATTCGCCGTTGCCGAGCAGCAAGCCGGCCACCAGCAGCTCCAGCTCGCGACAGTCCCCAGGCAACGCCGCGAGGATAATCCGCTCCGACGCCGCGCCCCTGGCCGATTGCAGGCGCTGCAGCACCCGGCCGCGCAGGAAACCGTCGAGGAACAGCCATTCGCTGGCCTGGCCAAAGGCACCGCGCTGGGTGCGCAGGTCCTGCCAGAGCGGCATCAGAATATTCTGGAAGACCACCGTCAGCGGGTAGCTGGAAAAAATCTGCCCGTATACACGCTCAAGCGCCAGCTCGTCGAAGGCACTGATCGCGCTGCCCAGTTGCACCTGGCAGTGGCGCCAGTCATCCACGGGCAGCGGCAGCAGAGTGTCGGTCGCCGGGGCTCGGGTCGCCGCGGTTTTCGCCAGGATCTTGCCGACCTTGCTGACCGCCACCCCACGCTCGATCCAGCCGAGAATGCTGCGCACGGTCTCGATATCGCTCATGGCGTAGAGCCGATGCCCGCTTTCGGTGCGTGTCGGTTGAATGAGACCGTAGCGTCGCTCCCAGGCCCGCAGGGTGACCGGGTTCACACCGGTCAGGCGGGACACCTCGCGGATGGGAAACAGCTCTTCCTGCTTCAAGGCCGGTAATGGCAGCGATAGGGGTGCAAGTTCGGTGATGACGGCCATATTTTCCACATCAATGTGTAAAATTTTGTAGATATTCTAGCCTACATCGACTCACTTTCTTCAAACATGGAACAATGTGGTCGACGTCTCTGACGGTTTTCCCTGAACCGGGAATAATTCTTGCCTGTTTTTCAGACGCAGCCCACCACCCCGGTGCTGCGTTTCGCGTCTGCCCTACCCGGGCAGCCTGCTTGTCTTGCGGAGATACATAATGTCTACCTCACCCGTCACCATGATGGTGGCACGTCGCGTCGCCGACGGCCGTTATCAGGATATGCTCGCCTGGCTCCAGGAAGGCGAACAACTGGCTACTGACTTCCCCGGCTACCTGGGTTCCGGTGTCCTCGCCCCACCTCCGACCGACAACGAATTCCAGATGATCTTCCGTTTCAGCGATGCCGCCACCCTGCATGCCTGGGAGCACTCGGCCTCGCGCAAGGCCTGGCTGGAGCGCGGCAGCGATCTGTTCGCCCGCCCCTCCGAGCACCGGGTCAGTGGCCTTGAAGGCTGGTTCGGCAGCGTCGGCCAACGCCCGCCCCGCTGGAAACAGAGCGTGGCGATCTGGCTGGCATTCTTTCCGGTGTCGCTGCTGTTCAACTTCGCCCTCGGCCCGTTGCTGGCCGAACTGGAACTGGTGCCACGGATCCTGCTCAGCACGATGATGCTGACGCCGTTGATGGTCTACTTCTTCATCCCGCTGTCGACCCACCTGCTGGCGGGCTGGCTGCACGCGACACCGGCCAGGACGTTGCCGGAGGCGGCACCGACCCGGGGCCGCTAGCGCCGCGGGCGGGGCCCGCGCGGGTTCGCCGCAGGGTTGTAGAAGGCGTGTCGCTGGTATAGTTTGACTTCAACGTCAATCGACACCTCTTCACTGCTTGCCGCGAGCCCCCGATGCCATCGTCCCCCGCCCCGATCCTGATCACTGGCGCCAGCCAGCGCGTCGGCCTGCACTGTGCAGAACGGCTGTTGGCAGACGGTTGCCCGGTGATCGTCAGCTACCGCAGCGAACGGCCCGGCCTGCAGGCGTTGCGCGAACAGGGGGCGATCACGCTGTTCGCCGACTTCGCCAGCGAAGCCGGCATCCTGGCCTTTATCGACAGCCTGAAACAGCACACCGACAGCCTGCGGGCGATCGTGCACAATGCCTCGGCCTGGCTCACCGAAACACCGGGCGACGAAGCCGAGGCGTTTACCCGCCTGTTCAGCGTCCATATGCTGGCGCCGTACCTGATCAACCTGCATTGCGCCGAACTGCTGCAACAATCGCCACTCGCCGATATCGTGCATATCAGCGACGACGTGACGCGCAAGGGCAGCAGCAATCATATCGCCTATTGCGCCAGCAAGGCCGGGCTGGACAGCCTGACACTGTCCTTCGCCGCCCGATACGCACCGCGGATCAAGGTCAACGGCATCGCCCCGGCACTGCTGATGTTCAACCCCGACGACGACGCGGCGTACCGCGCCAAGACCCTGGCCAAATCGGCCCTGGGTATCGAGCCCGGCGCCGAGGTGGTCTACCAGAGCCTGCGCTATCTGCTGGACAACCCCTACGTCACCGGCACAACCTTGACCGTCAACGGCGGCCGGCACCTCAAGTAAGCCTTCCGGCGAGGAAACATTGCAATGAGCGCAACGCTGCCCGAGCATTACCGCGAGATCCTCCTGGGTCTTGGCGAAGACCCCGATCGCGAGGGTCTCCTGGATACCCCGAAACGGGCAGCCAAGGCCATGCAATACCTGTGTCACGGCTATGCCGAGGACCTCGCGGGGGTGGTCAACGGCGCGCTGTTCGCCTCGGACAACGACGAGATGGTGATCGTCAAGGACATCGAGTTGTACTCGCTGTGCGAACATCACCTGCTGCCCTTCATCGGCAAGGCCCATGTCGCCTATATCCCGACCGGCAAGGTACTGGGGCTGTCGAAGATCGCGCGGATCGTCGACATGTTCGCCCGGCGCCTGCAGATCCAGGAGAACCTGACCCGGGAAATCGCCGACGCCATCCAGCAGGTGACCAGCGCCGCCGGTGTCGCGGTGGTGATCGAGGCGCAGCACATGTGCATGATGATGCGCGGCGTGGAAAAACAGAATTCGACCATGAACACCTCGGTGATGCTCGGCGCCTTCCGCGACTCGAACACCACCCGCATGGAGTTCCTGCAACTGATCGGACGGAGCAAGTAGCAATGCCACAACTTCAACCGGGAATGGCCCGGATCCGGGTCAAGGACCTGTGCCTGCGTACCTTTATCGGTATCAACGAGGACGAGATCCTCAACAAGCAGGATGTGCTGATCAACCTCACCATCCTCTATGCCGCCCAGGAAGCCGTGCGCGACAACGATATCGACCACGCATTGAACTACCGCACCATCACCAAGGCGATCATCCAGCATGTGGAGGGCAACCGCTTCGCCCTGCTCGAACGCCTGACCCAGGAGTTGCTGGACCTGGTCATGAGCAACGAGGCGGTGCTCTACGCCGAGGTCGAAGTGGACAAGCCCCATGCCCTGCGGTTCGCCGAGTCGGTGTCGATCACCCTGGCGGCGAGCCGCTGAGGCCTGCCGTTGAAACCAGCCGTTGAAACCTGGAGTTGCCTGGCATTCGACGCGCCAGGCTCTTATCATCGCGGCCTATCGTCTACTGCCCTTCACGCACAGAGCCCACCATGACCGAGCAAGAACGCCTCGAACTCGAAGCCGCCGCCTTCCGCCGGCTGGTCGCCCACCTGGACAGCCGCAAGGATGTCCAGAACATCGACCTGATGAACCTCTCCGGCTTCTGCCGCAACTGCCTGTCCAAGTGGTACAAGGCCGAAGCCGACGAACGCCAGATCGCCCTGAGTCTCGACGAGGCCCGTGAAGTGGTCTACGGCATGCCCTATGCCGAGTGGAAAGCCCAATATCAGCAAGAAGCCAGTGCCGAACAACAGGCGGCATTCGCCAAAGGAAAACCCCATGACTGACCTGAATACCCTGCGCGCCAGCCTCGACAGCGGCGAGCATGTCTTTGCCGACACCCTGGCGTTTGTCGCCGCCGGCTACGATTACCAGCCACAGGCCTTCAACAACGGTGGCGTGGAAAACGCCGCCGGGCAGAACGAAGGCTCGTGCAAGACCCTCGGCCTGGCGTTGCTCGAAGGCCTGAGCGACCAGCAGGCGCTGCTGGCCTTCGGCGAGCACTACCGCTCGGTACTGGCCACTCCCGAGGGCAGCGACCACGGCAATATCCGCGCCCTGATCAAGCACGGCCTGGCCGGTGTGAAATTCGCCGCGCAGCCGCTGACACGCCGCTGATCACAGCTCCTGTGGGAGCCGGGCTTGCCCGCGAATGGAACACTGCGGTCTCCCTGGAGAAATACCGCGCCGGCACTGCCGCCTTCGCGGGCAAGCCCGCTCCTACAAGGAAATGGATGCACAAAAAAACCGGCCTCGCGGCCGGTTTTTTTATTGGGAGGTCGCTCAGAACGAAGCGTTCTGCAGACCGTCCAGGTAACGCTCGGTATCCAGTGCGGCCATGCAGCCGGCGCCGGCCGAAGTGATCGCCTGGCGATACACGTGGTCAGCCACGTCCCCGGCGGCGAACACACCTTCGACGCTGGTCGCGGTGGCATTGCCGTCACGGCCACCCTGCACCACCAGATAGCCGTCTTTCAACGCCAGCTGGCCTTCGAACAGCGAAGTGTTCGGGGTGTGGCCGATAGCGATGAACACACCGTCGACCTTCAGTTCGTCGGAGCTGCCGTCGTTGTTTTTCAGGCGGGCACCGGTCACGCCCATGTTGTCGCCCAGGACTTCGTCCAGGGTGGCGTTGAGCTTGAGGATGATCTTGCCTTCGGCGACGCGGGCATGCAGCTTGTCGATCAGGATCTTCTCGGCGCGGAAAGTCTCGCGACGGTGGATCAGGGTCACGGTGCTGGCGATGTTGGCCAGGTACAGCGCTTCCTCGACGGCCGTGTTGCCACCGCCGACCACGGCGACCGGCTTGTTGCGATAGAAGAAACCGTCGCAGGTGGCGCAGGCGGAAACGCCCTTGCCCATGAACGCTTCTTCCGAAGGCAGGCCCAGGTAACGGGCGCTGGCGCCAGTGGCGATGATCAGGGCATCACAGGTGAAGGTGCCGCTGTCGCCCACCAGAGTGTAGGGCTTCTTCGCCAGGTCCACCGCGTTGATGTGGTCGAAGATGATTTCGGTTTCGAAGCGCTCGGCGTGTTCACGCATACGCTCCATCAGCGCCGGGCCGGTCAGGCCGTGCACGTCACCGGGCCAGTTGTCGACTTCGGTGGTGGTGGTCAACTGACCGCCGGCCTGCATGCCGGTGATCAGCAGCGGCTTGAGGTTGGCGCGAGCCGCATAGACCGCAGCGCTGTAACCGGCAGGGCCGGAACCGAGAATAATCACTCGCGAATGGCGTACTTCAGACATGACTCACTCCTATCGACCGCCCGTGAGACACCGGGGCGGAGCGCCGGCAAACCGGCTGGAATAAAAAAGGACTGCGACAGCACTTGGGGAAGGCTTTTAGCACACAGTCCTGAAAAATAATGGTGTGCAGCGTATCGAGAGCGCGAAGATTAAGGAAATACGCAATAACAATCCAGCTCATAGCAGGTCTCTATCCTGAAGGACGTTCTGCGCAAAGCCGTTATCGCTGAAAACGTTACCGCAAATGTCGGCCCTTTCACCGCCTGTGCAAAGCCGGTAAGGTCGGCGCGTTTTCCCCTGCTTCGGAGCCCGTTATGCCCGCACCCGTCATGTCCGGCCCGCAATACCTGCGCGAGGGCCTCAAGCTGGTCCTGAGCCCGGGCCTGCGACTGTTTGTCCTGCTGCCGTTGCTGATCAACCTGGTGCTGTTCGTCGGATTGATCTACTTCGCCGGGCATCAGTTCAGCCTCTGGGTCGATCACCTGATGCCGACCCTGCCCGGCTGGCTGAGCTTTCTCAACTACATCCTGTGGCCGCTGTTCGTGGTGCTGGTGGTCCTCATGGTGTTCTTCAGCTTCACCATGCTGGCGAACATCATCGCGTCCCCTTTCAACGGTTTTCTCGCGGAAAAGGTCGAAGTGGTGGTGCGCGGTACCGACGACTTCCCGGCCTTCAGCTGGGGCGAACTGCTGGCGATGGTGCCCCGCACCCTGGCGCGGGAAATGCGCAAGCTGGGCTACTTCCTGCCACGGGCCATCGGCCTGTTCATCCTGTCCTTCATCCCGGTGGTGAATATCATCGCCGCGCCGTTGTGGCTGCTGTTCGGCGTGTGGATGATGGCGATCCAGTACATCGACTACCCGGCCGACAACCACAAGCTGGGCTGGAACGAAATGCTCGCCTGGCTGCGGCAGAAACGCTGGCAGAGCATGAGTTTCGGCGGGATCGTCTACCTGGTGCTGCTGATCCCGGTGGTCAACCTGCTGATGATGCCGGCGGCGGTGGCCGGGGCGACCCTGTTCTGGGTCCGTGAGCGCGGGAACGAGGCGCTGGTGCAGCCTTCGCGCTGAACCGCTGACGCCGGGGGCCGGATACCCCCGGCTCGCGACTCAGCGCAGAACGGCAAATGTGCCGAGGAGTATCAACAGCCACATGATCGCACCCGGCACGATCACCAGGTAGTTGATCCAGCGCAAGCCGGCATTGCCTTCGCCCCGCGGATCGTCACTGGCGACGTTGATCGCCCGCTGGCCCTGCCAGGTCACCGCGGCCTGGACGAACACCAGCATGACGCTGGTCACTTCCAGCAATGGGCCACCCAGCTTGTTCCTGACCATCACCTCCAGCAGGTTGCTGAGTACGCCGAGCACCACGAACAGGGTCGCCCAGAGCGACGCATCCCAGGCATGGCCACGACCGCCGGCCAGAATGCTCTTGTCGACATTGCGATACAGCGCATGGACGAAAAAGATCGGGAACAGGCCCCGGGCCACCGGCCAGACATCGAGGTTGGCCGCCCGCTTGTACAGGCTCCAGTTCTTGTAGGACCAATAGATCTGGTACAGGCCGAGACTGAGGATGAACAACACGAAGAACTTGGTGCGCGAGACCACGTAGAACCGGCCCGAGGCCTGGCCTTGTGGTGCACTCAGATCCGCCAGCGGCGGGGCATAGATATTGTCGGTCACGGAATCTCCTTGAAAGTGGTGGACATCCCCCGGTTAACGGCGCCTTGACCCGGATGTTTAGGACAAAAACGGCCCCCGTCACAAATCCATCACCCAACTGCCACGGTGCCGCAACGGCCTGGCGCGATACTGCAAGCATGACGACAGCTCTGCATATCACCCTGATCACCGAAACCTTCCCGCCCGAGATCAACGGGGTGGCCAACACCCTTGGCCGCCTGTGTGACGGGCTGCGCGCCCGCGGTCACCAGATCGAGCTGGTGCGGCCACGCCAGAGCTGCGACCAGACCCGCCCCAGCGATACCGAGCTGCTGCTTTGTCGTGGCTGGCCGCTGCCGGGTTATCCCGGGCTGCAATGGGGACAGTCGTCGATGCACAAGCTGCTGCGCCGCTGGAAGCGCCAGCGCCCGGATGTGTTGTACATCGCCACCGAGGGGCCCCTGGGTCTGTCCGCACTGCGTGCCGCCCGGCGCCTGGGCATCTCGGTGGTCAGCGGTTTCCACACCAATTTCCAGCAATACTCCAACCAGTACGGGCTGGGGATGCTGACGCGCTTGCTGACCCATTACCTGCGCTGGTTCCACAATCGATCCAAATTGACCCTGGTCCCCAGCGTCAGCCAACGCCTGGAACTGGAGCGGCGCCACTTCGAACGCCTGGAACTGTTGTCCCGGGGCGTCGACAGTCAGTTGTTCCACCCGGCCAAGCGGCTGAACGAGTTGCGCGAAAGCTGGGGGCTGGCCCAGGACGATATCGCGGTGGTGTATGTCGGACGCCTGGCGACCGAGAAAAACCTCGGCCTGCTGGCCCGCGCGTTCCGCACCCTGCAGACGACTTATCCACAGCGGCTGATGAAGCTGGTCGTGGTCGGTGACGGCCCGCAGCGCGTTGCCCTGGCCAGGGATCTGCCCGACGCGATCTTCTGCGGGACCCAGCGCGGCGAAGCACTGGCGGCCCACTACGCGTCAGGGGATCTGTTCCTGTTTCCGAGCCTGACCGAAACCTTCGGCAACGTGGTGCTGGAGGCATTGGCCTCGGGGCTGGCGGTGGTCGCCTATGACGAGGCGGCCGCCGCCCAGCATATCCGCCATGGCTACAACGGCGTGCTGGCAATGCCCGGGGACGAGGAAGCCTTCTGCGATGCGGCCTGCTGGCTGCTCGAAGGCCGGGAAACCCTGCGCAATGTGCGCCTGAACGCCCGCCAGCATGCCAGCCGGCAGGGCTGGGGGGCGATCGTCGAACAGTTCGAGAAGCAACTGCGCGGGGCCTGTGAGGCGGAGCATGGGCAACCCCATGCGCCAACCGCCTCCAAGGTGGATCTGTCGCTTACGCCAGGCTCATCAGGGCGTCACGGCTGAAGGGCAGGATGTCCTGCTCGCGACCATCGCGCACTTTCACCGCCCAGTCCGGGTCGACCAGCAACGCACGGCCTACCGCCACCAGGTCGAACTCGTCGTTGTTCAGGCGTTCGAGCAATTTCTCCAGGCTGGCCGGCTGGGCCACCTTGTCGGTATTGACCATGAACTGCAGGAACTCGCCGTCCAGGCCGACGCTGCCCACGGTGATGGTCGGCTTGCCGGTGAGCTTGCGGGTCCAGCCGGCCAGGTTCAGTTCGGAACCGTCGAACTCGGGCTCCCAGAAACGTCGCGTCGAGCAGTGGAAAATATCCACGCCGGCGTCGGACAACGGCTTGAGGAACTCGCCCAGGGCTTCCGGGGTTTGTACCAGGCGCGCGCTGTAGTCCTGCTGCTTCCACTGGGAGAAACGGAAGATGATCGGGAACGCCGGCCCCACCGCGGCACGGACGGCCTGGATCAGCTCGATGGCAAAGCGCGAACGGTTGGCCAGGCTGCCGCCGTATTCGTCGGTGCGCTGGTTGCTGCCTTCCCAGAAGAACTGGTCGATCAGGTAGCCGTGCGCACCGTGGATCTCGACGCCATCCATGCCGATGCTCTGGGCATCGCGGGCGGCCTGGGCGAACGCCGCGATCACTTCCCGGATATCCTGGTGGGTCATGCCATGGACCACGACCTGGCCGTCCTTGAGCTTTTCGCTCGGGCCATAGCCGGGAACGCTGGCGTCCGGCTCGGTCCCCAGGCGGCGCACATTGCCCACGTGCCAGAGTTGCGGAACGATCCTGCCGCCCTCGGCGTGCACGGCATCAACCACCTTCTTCCAGCCAGCCAGGGCGGCTTCACCGTAGAAATGCGGCACATTCGGGTAACCGTTGGACGCCAGGTGGCCGACGGTCGTGCCTTCGGTGACGATCAGGCCGACGCCCGCCGCCGCGCGCTTGCGGTAGTACTCGATGACTTTCGAATTGGGCACGCCACCCGGGGAGAACGAACGGGTCATCGGGGCCATCACCACGCGGGTCGGCAACTCCAGGGTGCCGAGGTGGAAAGGTTTGAACAGGGCTTTGACCGGCATCGGAGATACTCCACGGTTGAAGGGGGAATTTATGATCAGGATAATATTCCGCCCGCAACGCGGTGCACAGCACTATTGATCTGAGTGATCAAGCTTCAGAAGTGTCAGGTCATGCGTGACTGCGGGAGCAGGGTTCGCTCCCACAGCAGGCCGGAATCAGGCCAGGGCCTTCTCGATGGCCTGGACCACCGTCGGATCGTCCGGTGCGGTACGCGGCGAGAAACGCGCGAGTACACGTCCGTCCTTGCCCAGCAGGAATTTTTCAAAGTTCCAGGTGATCTCCCCCGGGAACTCGGCGCCCTCGCCCGCCAGCAGGCGGTACAGTTGGTGCCGGTCGGGGCCGTTGACATCCAGCTTGCGGCTCAACGGAAAGCTCACGCCATAGTTGAGGCTGCAGAACTCGCGGATTTCCTCTTCGGTCCCCGGTTCCTGGCCGGCAAACTGGTTGCACGGCAGGCCCAGCACCATGAAACCCTGGCCCTTGTATTGCTGGTAGAGGTTTTCCAGCGCGGCGTACTGCGGCGTCAAACCACACTTGGAGGCAACGTTGACCACCAGCACGACATGCCCCTTGAAGGGTGCGAGAGGTAGGTCCTGGCCATCCAGCGCTTCTAGTGTAAGGTCGTGAAAAGCACTCATGACGAACTCCCGATATTCCCGTGTTACGTCTCGACATTGTTGCCCGACACCACGACCGGTTTCCAGATAAAAACCGCGGCGGACTAAAAAGGCGCCCGTGGGCGCCTTCCAACTACCAGAGCTTAGCAGCTGAAATCAGTGGTGATGGCCACCTTCGCCATGGACGTGACCATGAGCGATTTCTTCCTGGCTGGCGTCACGGATGGCGACGATCTTGACCTGGAAGTTCAGGCGCTGGCCGGCCAGCGGGTGGTTGCCGTCAACGGTGACGTCGTCGCCGTCCAGATCACGAATGGTAACGATCTGCATCTGGCCATCCGGAGCGGAAGCGTGGAACTGCATGCCCACTTCCAGCTCGTCGACGCCTTCGAACATGCTGCGGCTCAGGGTGCTGACCAGTTCGGCGGCGTATTCGCCGTAGGCATCTTCGGGTTCAACGGCTACGGTCAGCTCGTCGCCGACGGTCTTGCCTTCCAGGGCCTTTTCCAGGCCTGGAATGATGTTCCCTGCACCTTGCAGGTAGACCAGCGGCGCGCCGCCGGCAGAGCTGTCGATGACCTCACCAGCGTCGTTGGTCAGGGTATAGTCAATGGAGACAGCCTTATTGGCGGCGATCAGCATGGGGCGAGACCTTTTGCATAAGAATGAAGAACGGACAAGTCTAAACAAGGATTCGTCCGAAAGCGAACGGAACCCGGACGGACGGGCCACGACGAATCCGCCGACCGTCAGCGGTTTCCACCAGGACGAGGACGGACACTGGGTGGCCGAGCTCTCCTGCGGCCATACCCAGCACCTGCGCCACCAGCCGCCGTGGCAGTCCCGCGGCTGGGTACTGGATCCCGCCCGGCGCGCGGCAAGAATCGGCCAGCCCTTTGAATGTGGTTGGTGCGCACAGGGCTCGGTTAGCGCTAACCTTGGCGTCTGAATACCGCAGGGGGCCAGCCATAGGCCCTCGCACTTGCGCTCCCCTAGAGACTACGCATGCAAACTTTTTTTATCGCGCCCACCGATTTTGGTGTGGGTCTGACCTCGATCAGCCTCGGGCTGGTCCGTACGCTGGAACGCGCCGGCCTGAAAGTCGGCTTTTTCAAACCCATTGCCCAGCCCCATCCCGGTGACACGGGGCCGGAGCGCTCGACCGAACTGGTCGCCCGCACCCATGGCCTGAAGCCACCGCAGCCACTGGGCCTGGCCCACGTCGAGCGGATGCTCGGCGACGGCCAGCTCGATGAGTTGCTGGAAGAAATCATCACCCTCTACCAGCAGGCCGCCGTCGGCAAGGATGTGCTGGTGGTCGAAGGCATGGTCCCGACCCGCAGCGCCAGCTATGCCGCACGGGTCAACCTGCACCTGGCAAAAAGCCTGGATGCCGAGGTGATCCTGGTTTCCGCGCCGGAAAACGAAGTACTCACCGAGCTGTCCGGCCGGGTCGAGTTGCAGGCGCAGCTGTTTGGCGGCCCCAAGGATCCGAAGGTCCTCGGCGTGATCCTCAACAAGGTGCGCACCGACGAGAGCATGGACGCCTTCGCCGCCCGCCTCAAGGAGCACTCGCCATTGCTGCGCAGCGGCGATTTCCGCCTGCTGGGCTGCATTCCCTACCAGCCGGAACTCAACGCCCCGCGCACCCGCGACGTCGCCGAACTGCTGGGAGCCCAGGTACTCAACGCCGGCGACTACGAAACCCGGCGCATGTCGAAGATCATCATCTGCGCCCGCACCGTGCTCAACACCTTGCAACTGCTCAAGCCGGGCGTGCTGGTGGTGACGCCGGGCGACCGCGACGACATCATCCTCGCCGTCAGCCTGGCCGCGCTCAACGGCGTGCCCCTGGCGGGCCTGCTGCTGACCAGCGACACCAAGCCCGACCCGCGTCTCATGGAGCTGTGTCGCGGCGCCCTGCAGGCCGGCCTGCCGGTGTTGTCGGTGAGTACCGGCTCCTACGACACCGCCAACCAGCTCAACGGCCTGAACAAGGAAATCCCCATCGATGACCGCGAGCGGGCGGAAATCATCACCGATTTCGTCGCCAGCCACCTCGATGCCCAATGGTTGCACCAGCGCTGCGGCACCCCGCGGGAAATGCGCCTGACCCCGGCGGTGTTCCGCTATCAGTTGATCCAGCGGGCCCAGGAGGCCAACAAGCGCATCGTCCTGCCCGAAGGTAGCGAACCGCTGACGGTCCAGGCCGCGGCGATCTGCCAGGCGCGGGGCATCGCCCGTTGCGTGCTGCTGGCCAAGCCGGCGGACGTCGAGGCGGTCGCCAAGGCCCATGGGTTCGAACTGCCGCCGGGCCTGGAGATCCTCGACCCGGACCAGATTCGCGGGCGTTATGCCGAGCCGATGGTCGCCCTGCGCAAGAGCAAGAGCCTCAATACGCCGATGGCCGAGCAGCAACTGGAGGACACCGTGGTGATCGGCACCATGATGCTGGCCCTGGATGAGGTCGACGGCCTGGTGTCCGGGGTGATCCACTCCACGGCCAACACCATCCGTCCGGCCCTGCAACTGATCAAGACCGCGCCCGGCTGCACCCTGGTGTCGTCGGTCTTCTTCATGCTGTTCCCCGAGCAGGTGCTGGTGTATGGCGACTGCGTGATGAACCCGCACCCGTCGGCCACCGAGCTGGCGGAAATCGCCCTGCAGAGTGCCGACTCGGCACAGGCGTTCGGCATCACCCCGCGGGTGGCGATGATCAGCTATTCCAGTGGCGAATCGGCCAGTGGCGAGGAAGTCGAGAAGGTTCGCGAAGCGACCTTGCTGGCCCACGAATCCCAGCGCGACCTGTTGATCGACGGCCCGTTGCAGTACGACGCCGCCGCCAACGAAAACGTCGCCCGGCAACTGGCCCCCAACAGCCAGGTCGCCGGCCGCGCCACCGTGTTCGTGTTCCCCGACCTGAACACCGGCAACACCACCCACAAGGCCGTGCAACGCAGCGCCGACTGCGTCAGCCTGGGGCCGATGCTGCAAGGCCTGCGCAAGCCGGTCAACGACCTGCCGCGGGGCGCCCAGGTGGACGATATCGTCTACACCATCGCCCTGACCGCGATCCAAGCCGCCAACCGACCTGTGGATATCTAGATGCTCGACTTTCTCCCCGCCCCGCTGCGAGGCGTGATCGCCTCGCTGCTGCTGGCGCTGAATACCCTCCTGCTGTGCTCGTTCCTGTTCTGCGTGGCGCTGCTCAAGGCCCTGCCCCTTGCCCTGACCCAGCGTTTCAGCGGCTGGTTGATGAACCATACCCATGAGGCCTGGATCAGTAACAACAAGGCCTGGATGCGCCTGGTCCGCGACACCCGCTGGCACCTCAGCGGCCTGGAGGGCCTGGACTACCAGCACTCCTACCTGGTGACCAGCAACCACCAGAGCTGGGTCGACATCATGGTCCTGCAGTACGTGCTCAACCGGAAGATCCGCCCGCTGAAGTTCTTCCTCAAGCAGGAACTGATCTGGGTCCCGGTGATCGGCCTGGCCTGGTGGGCCCTGGGCTTTCCCTTCATGAAGCGCTACTCCAAGGCGTACCTGGAGAAGCATCCGGAAAAGAAAGGCAAGGACCTGGAAACCACCCGCAAGACCTGCGCGAAGTTTCGCGACAACCCTGTGGGTATCTTCAACTTCGCCGAAGGCACGCGCTTCACCCCGGGCAAGCATACGCAGCAGCAGTCGCCCTTTCGTTATCTGCTCAAACCCAAGGCTGGCGGTATCGCCTTTGTACTGGATGCCATGGGCGAACAGCTGGAGTCCATCGTCAACGTGACCATTCACTATCCGGGCGGCAAGCCGGGATATTGGGACCTGCTGTGCGGCAACGTGCGGGAGGTGGTGGTGCACTTCGAAGAGCTGAAGATCCCGCCGCAGTTCATCGGCAGGAACTATGACCAGGACGGCGAGTACCGCGTGGCGTTCCAGGGCTGGATCAACCAGCTGTGGGAAAGCAAGGACGCGCTGCTCGAACAGATGCATCGCGACTATCCCGCCAGGCCTTGAGGCGCCGCCAGTGTTCTTCTGTAGGAGCCGGCTTGCTGGCGATGAACGATAACGCGGAGCGCCTGATACACCGCGTCGCATGAATCGCCAGCAAGCCGGCTCCTACGGGTGCGTGGCATGTTCGAAGCAATGCTGATCCGCGAAAGCGATCTGCAGGACACAAAAAAGCCCGCGGTCGATCACTCGGCCGCGGGCTTTCTGTTGCGGCAGAAGCTTAGATCGCGCCGCGCTGGCGCAGCAGCTCCAGCACCTGCTTCACGCTGTCTTCCAGCGACAACGCCTGCGTATCGACCACCAGGTCGGCATTGAGCGGCACGTCGTACGGGAAGGACTCGCCCGGGATGTTGTCGCCACCGGCCGCGTACAGGCCCTGGGGATCACGCTCCTGGCAGGCCTGCGGCGATGCCTGGACATAGACGGTGAGCAGGCGCTCGCCACCGATCAGGGCCCTGGCCTGTTCACGACCTTCGGCATCCGGCGCAACGAAGGCGGCGAGGGTCAGCAGGCCGGCTTCGTTGAACTGACGTGCCACGTGGGCGGCACGACGCCAGTTCTCGGTGCGTCCGGCACGATCCTGCGGCAGGCCCTTGTTCAGGTCATGACGCAGGTTCTGGCCGTCCAGCACGAATACCGCGCGGCCCATGTCGAACAGCTTGCGCTCCACGGCATACGCCAGGGTGCTCTTGCCCGCGCCCGACAGGCCGGTGAACAGCACGGTCGCCGGCTGCTGGCCGAAGCGCTGGGCACGCTCCTCGGTGGCGACATGGGCCAGCTTGCCATGGTGCGTGGCGCTGCCATGGGCCAGCGGCTGGGCGACGATCATGCCGGCGCCGACGGTGCCGTTGGTCAGGCGATCGATGATGATGAACGCGCCCGTGGTGCGGTTGCTGTCGTAGCCATCCAGGGCAATCGGCGCGTCCAGGGCGATCCTGACCTTGCCGATCTCGTTCAGTTGCAAGGCACTGGCCGGGCCTTCCTCGAGGGTGTTCACATCGACCTTGTTGACGATGCTGGCAATCGACCCCGGCACGTAGCTGGTCGCGCGCTTGATGTCATATTTCTTGCCCGGCAGCATCGGCTCCTCGGCCATCCAGACCAGCATGGCCTCGAAGCTGTCGGTCACCGGCGGCACATTGTCGGCATGCACCAGCAGGTCGCCACGGGAGATATCGATCTCGTCTTCCATGGTCAGGGTCACGGCCTGGCCCGGGCCGGCGTGCTCCAGTTCACCCTCGAAGGTGACGATGGACTTGACCCGGCTGCTCTTGCCCGAAGGCAGCACGACCACGTCGTCGCCCTTCTTGACGATGCCGCTGGCCAGGGTGCCGGCGAAACCGCGGAAGTTCAGGTTCGGCCGGTTGACGTACTGCACCGGGAAACGCAGGTCGGTGAAGTTGCGGTCGCCCGCCACTTCCACGGTTTCGAGGATTTCCATCAGCGACTGGCCGGTGTACCACGGCGAACGTTCGCTCTTGTTCACCACGTTGTCGCCCTTGAGGGCCGACATCGGCACGAAGTGCATGCTCGACGGCTTCATCTTCAGGCCTTCGGCGAACTTCAGGTAGTCGGCCTTGATCGACTCGAACACGCCCTGGTCAAAGTCCTTGAGGTCCATCTTGTTGATGGCGACGACGATGTGCTTGATGCCCAGCAGGGAGGCGATGAAGCTGTGGCGACGGGTCTGGGTCTGCACGCCGTAGCGGGCGTCCACCAGGATGATCGCCAGGTCACAGGTGGACGCACCGGTGGCCATGTTGCGGGTGTACTGCTCATGGCCGGGGGTGTCGGCGATGATGAACTTGCGCTTGGCGGTGGAGAAATAGCGGTAGGCGACATCGATGGTGATGCCCTGCTCGCGCTCGGCCTGCAGGCCGTCGACCAGCAGCGCCAGGTCGATATCGTCACCGGTGGTGCCGACTTTCTTCGAATCGCGGGTGATGGCTTCCAGATGATCTTCGTAGATCATCTTGGAGTCGTGCAGCAGGCGCCCGATCAGGGTGCTCTTGCCGTCGTCGACGTTACCGCAGGTCAGGAAACGCAGCAGTTCTTTACGCTCGTGCTGGCCCAGGTAGGCGAGGATGTCCTCGCTGATCAAATCAGATTGATGCGACATGCTTAGACCCTGTTTAGAAATAGCCCTGACGTTTCTTGTCTTCCATGGAACCTGCGCCATCGTGATCGATGACCCGGCCCTGGCGTTCGGAAGTACGCGTCAGGAGCATTTCCTGAATGATGTCCGTGAGGGTTTCAGCCTCGGACTCCACCGCGCCCGTCAACGGGTAGCAGCCAAGGGTACGGAAACGCACCTTCTTCTTGACGATACGCGCCTTGTCCTCGTCGGACAGGTGCTCGAGGATCCGCTCGTCGTCGATCATGATCAGGGTGCCGTTCTTCTCGATGACTTCACGCTCGGCGGCGAAGTACAGCGGCACGATCGGGATGCCTTCGAGGTAGATGTACTGCCAGATGTCCAGTTCGGTCCAGTTCGACAGCGGGAAGACGCGGATCGACTCGCCCTTGTTGACCTTGCCGTTGTAGACGTTCCACAGCTCCGGGCGCTGGTTCTTCGGGTCCCAGCGGTGCTTGCTGTCGCGGAAGGAATACACGCGCTCCTTGGCGCGGGACTTCTCTTCGTCACGCCGCGCGCCGCCGAAGGCCGCGTCGAAGCCATGCTTGTCCAGGGCCTGCTTGAGGCCCTCGGTCTTCATGATGTCGGTGTGCTTGGCGCTGCCGTGGGTGAAGGGGTTGATGCCTTGCGCCACGCCGTCCGGATTCACATGGGTGATCAGGTCCAGGCCCAGTTCGGCGACCATCTTGTCGCGGAACGCGTACATCTCCTGGAATTTCCAGCGGGTGTCGACATGCATCACCGGAAACGGCAGCTTGCCCGGGAAAAACGCCTTGCGCGCCAGGTGCAGCATCACGGCGGAGTCTTTACCGATGGAGTACAGCATCACCGGGTTATCGAACTCGGCGGCCACCTCGCGGATGATATGGATGCTTTCCGCCTCCAGCTGTTTCAGATGCGTCAGTTTGTCGACCATGGCTACTCACGAAAAGCGTTCTTATGGACGGCCAGCGGGCCGTGTTCGAGCGAGGCATGCTAGCACAGCGACCTATTCTATTGAGGTGGCCAGCTAGATCGAAACGGTATAAGAATATACCGCAGTGTTTGGCCAGATCAGCTTTGCTCCCACAGGTTCAGATCGGATTCGGGCAATCGATGAACAGGTGTTCCAGGGCAAACCGCCGGGCCAGGTAGTCGCCCAGGGCCTGCACGCCATAACGTTCGGTGGCATGGTGACCGGCGGCGATAAAGCTGATGTCGTTTTCCCGGGCGCTGTGGAACGTCTGCTCGGACGCCTCGCCGCTCAGGTACAGGTCGACCCCGGCCAGCACCGCCTGGTCGATATAGCCCTGGCCGCCACCGGTGCACCAGCCGACCCGCCGGATCATCTCGCTGCCTTCGATCAGCAACGGCTCGCGCCCCAGGGCATCCTGGACCTTGCGGGCAAAATCCCGCGGGGTCATCGGTTCGCCGAGCGAACCCACCAGGCCGACGATTTTCGGGTTCTCGGGATCCAGCGGGCCTTCGACGGTGATATCCAGCTGCCGGGCCAATTGCACGTTGTTGCCCACCTCCGGATGCAGGTCCAGCGGCAGGTGGTAGGCCAGCAGACTGATGTCGTGCTTGAGCAGGGTTTTCAGCCGACGCTGCTTCATGCCCACCACACAGGGGTCCTCGCCCTTCCAGAAATAACCGTGATGCACCAGGATCAGGTCGGCTCCGGCCTCGACCGCCGCGTCGAGCAACGCCTGGCTGGCGGTGACGCCACTGACGATGCGCGTGACCTGTGGCCGACCTTCGACCTGCAGGCCATTGGGGCAATAATCGGCAATTCGCGAACTGCCGAGGAAGCGGTCCGCCTCCTCCACCAGGGTACTTAATGCAACGGCCATAAAAACTCCTGAATATCCCGTTCAGAGGCGCTCGCAGCCTCGTATAATGCGCGACATTATGGGCCGTCCGACATGGCCTGCAACCTCCCAGGACTTGCTCAATGCTCAAGGCTCTGCGTTTTTTTGGCTGGCCGCTGCTGGCCGGCGTGCTGATCGCTTTGTTGATTATTCAGCGTTACCCAGAGTGGGTCGGGCTGCCGAACCTGGATGTGAACCTGCAGCAAGCCCCGCAGACCGCGACCATCCAGCAGGGCCCGGTATCCTATGCCGACGCCGTCGACCTCGCCGCCCCGGCGGTCGCCAACCTGTACACCACGAAAATGGTCAACAAGAACAGCCATCCGCTGTTCGAGGACCCGCAGTTCCGGCGCTTTTTCGGCGATAACCTGCCCAAGCAGAAACGCATGGAGTCGAGCCTGGGCTCGGCGGTGATCATGAGTTCGACCGGCTACCTGCTGACCAACAACCACGTGACCGCCGGCGCCGACCAGATCGTCGTGGCCCTCAAGGACGGTCGCGAGACCCTGGCGCGGGTGATCGGCAGCGACCCGGAGACCGACCTCGCGGTACTCAAGATCGACCTGCCGAACCTGCCATCGATCACCATCGGCCGCTCGGACAAAATCCGCATCGGCGATATCGCCCTGGCTATCGGCAACCCGTTCGGGGTCGGCCAGACCACCACCATGGGCATCATCAGCGCCACCGGCCGCAACCAGCTGGGCCTGAACAACTACGAAGACTTCATCCAGACCGACGCCGCCATCAACCCCGGCAACTCCGGCGGCGCGCTGGTGGACGCCAACGGCAACCTGACCGGGATCAACACCGCGATCTTCTCCAAATCCGGCGGCTCACAAGGCATCGGCTTCGCGATTCCGATCAATCTGGCGGTCGAGGTGATGAAGGCGATCATCGAGCACGGCCAGGTGATCCGTGGCTGGCTGGGTATCGAAGTGCAGCCCCTGACCCAGGAACTGGCCGAGTCGTTCGGCTTGAGCGGACGCCCGGGGATCGTGGTGGCGGGGATTTTCCGTGACGGTCCGGCACAGAAGGCCGGCCTGCAGCTGGGGGACGTGATCCTGAGCATCAACGGCGAGCCGGCCAATGACGGACGTCGTTCGATGAACCAGGTGGCGCGGATCAAACCGACCGACAAGGTGGCGATCCAGGTCCTGCGCAACGGCAAGGAGCTCAAGCTGATGGCCGAAATCGGCCTGCGTCCGCCACAGCAGACGCCACCGCAGGAAGAAGAGAACTGAGTTGCTGTCGTTCCCACGTACGGCGTAGGAGCCGGCTTGCCAACGCTAGCGGCGGCAAGCCGGCTCCTACAGGGTCAAGCCGTCAGAGATCGCCCAATGCATCGATCAGCGCCTGGTTCTGCTCCGGCGCGCCGATGGTGATCCGCAGGAACTGCGCGATGCGCTCCTGCTTGAAGTGACGAACGATCACCCCCTGCTCACGCACCTTGGCCGCCAGCGCCGCCGCGTCGTGCTGCGGGTGCCGGGCGAAGATGAAGTTCGCCGCCGACGGCAGCACCTCGAAGCCCTTGGCCTGCAACTGCGCCACCAGCCACTCGCGGCTTTCGATGACCTTGTTGCAGGTCTGCTGGAAATACTCCCGGTCTTCGAACGCCGCCGCCGCGCCGGCAATCGCCATGCGGTCCAGCGGATAGGAGTTGAAGCTGTTCTTGATCCGCTCCAGGGCTTCCACCAGGTCAGGATGCCCCACCGCCAGACCGACCCGCAGGCCCGCCAGGGAGCGTGACTTGGACAGGGTCTGGGTCACCAGCAGGTTCGGGTAACGGTCGATCAGGCCGATGGCCGTCTCGCCGCCGAAGTCGATGTAGGCCTCGTCGACCACCACCACCGAATCGGGGCTGGCCTTGAGGATCTGCTCGACCGCCTCCAGTGCCAGCAGGCAGCCGGTCGGCGCGTTCGGGTTGGGGAAGATGATCCCGCCATTGGGCCGGGCATAATCGGCGACGCGGATCTGGAACTGCTCGTCCAGCGGCAGCGCGGCGAAGTCGATGCCGTACAGGCCGCAATACACTGGATAGAAGCTGTAGCTGATATCCGGGAACAGCAGCGGCTTATCCTGCTGGAACAGACCGTGGAAAATGTGCGCCAGGACCTCGTCGGAACCGTTGCCGAGGAACACCTGGTTGGTCTGCACCCCGTAGTACTCGGCCACGGCGTGCTTGAGCAGGTCACCGTTGGGGTCCGGATACAGGCGCAGGTTGTCGTTGACCTCGGCCTTCATCGCCGCCAGGGCCCTCGGTGACGGGCCGTAGGGGTTTTCATTGGTGTTGAGCTTGACCAGCCGGGTCAGCTTCGGTTGCTCGCCCGGCACATAGGGCACCAGGTCCTTGACGAATTTACTCCAGAACTTGCTCATGCCTGTTTCCCCTGTTTGTTGTCATCGGCGACGATCCGGTATTCCGCGCTGCGGGCGTGGGCGGTCAAGGACTCGCCACGGGCCAGCACCGAGGCGGTCTTGCCCAGTTCGGACGCGCCCTGCTCGGAGCAGAAGATGATCGAAGAACGCTTCTGGAAGTCATACACCCCCAGCGGCGACGAAAAGCGGGCGGTGCCCGACGTCGGCAGGACGTGGTTGGGACCGGCGCAATAATCGCCCAGCGCCTCGCTGGTGTGGCGGCCCATGAAGATCGCCCCGGCGTGGCGGATCTGCGGCAGCCAGGCCTGCGGGTCGGCGACCGACAGTTCCAGGTGCTCCGGCGCGATGCGGTTGACCACGTCGATGGCCTGCTGCATGTCGCGCACCTGGATCAGTGCACCGCGGCCGTTGATCGAGGTTTCGATGATGGCGGCGCGCTCCATGGTCGGCAGCAGCCTGGCGATGCTCGCCGCCACCTGGTCGAGGAACGCGGCATCCGGGCTGACCAGGATCGCCTGGGCGTCTTCGTCGTGCTCGGCCTGGGAGAACAGGTCCATGGCGATCCAGTCCGGATCGGTCTGGCCGTCGCAGACCACGAGGATTTCCGAGGGGCCGGCGATCATGTCGATGCCGACCTGGCCGAACACATGGCGCTTGGCGGTCGCCACGTAGATGTTGCCCGGACCGACGACCTTGTCGACTTTCGGCACGCTTTCCGTGCCATAGGCCAGGGCGGCGACCGCTTGCGCGCCACCGATGGTGAAGACGCGGTCGACGCCGGCGACGCAGGCCGCGGCCAGTACCAGTTCGTTGATCTCGCCGCGTGGGGTCGGCACCACCATCACCACTTCGGTGACACCGGCCACCTTGGCCGGGATCGCGTTCATCAGCACCGATGACGGGTAGGACGCCTTGCCGCCGGGGACATAGAGACCGGCGCGGTCCAGGGGCGTGACCTTCTGGCCGAGCACGGTGCCATCGGCTTCGGTGTAGCTCCAGGAATCCTGCTTCTGCTTCTCGTGGTAGCTGCGCACACGTTCGGCGGCCTTTTCCAGCGCCTCGCGCTGGGGCACGGTGATCCGGGTCAGGGCCAGTTCCAGGCGCTCGCGCGGCAGGATCAGGTCGGCCATCGAGGCGACTTCCAGGCCGTCGAAACGCCGGGTGAACTCGACCACGGCGGCATCGCCGCGCTCGCGCACGGCCTTGATGATATCCAGCACCCGCTGGTTGACCGAGTCGTCGGACACACTTTCCCAGCTCAGCAGATGATCCAGATGATGGGCGAAATCCGGGTCGGCAGCGTTGAGTCGGCGAATAGCGGTAGACGTAGTCATAGCGAGGGCCTCAATAATTGGCGAATGCTTGGGAACAGCAAATCTCAGGCGCCGCAAGACTACCAAGCCATCCGCGTGGGCACCTGAGAATTCTGGCTATGACACGGATAGATGGGCGCGGCTCAAGGCCGCGCATGTGAATCAGCTGCGGTGTCGCGACTCCACTGCCTTGCGCAGGGTGTCGATCAGGGACTGGATGCGGGCGTGCTGCATTTTCATCGACGCCTTGTTCACCACCAGGCGCGAACTGATGGTCGCGATCAGTTCCTGGGGCTCCAGGCCGTTGGCCCGCAAGGTGTTGCCGGTGTCGACGACGTCGATGATCTTGTCGGCCAGGCCGATCAGCGGCGCCAGCTCCATCGAACCGTACAGCTTGATGATATCGACCTGACGGCCCTGCTCGGCATAGTAGCGCTTGGCGACATTGACGAACTTGGTCGCCACGCGCAGCCGGCCCTTGGGCTCCACCGCGCCGATCGCACCGGCGGTCATCAGCTTGCATTGGGCGATCTGCAGGTCCAGCGGCTCGTACAGGCCCTGGCCGCCGTATTCCATCAGCACATCCTTGCCGGCGACACCGAGATCGGCGGCACCATGCTCGACATAGGTCGGCACATCGGTCGCGCGAACGATCAGCAGGCGCACGTCGGCCTGGGTCGTCGGAATGATCAGCTTGCGGCTCTTGTCCGGATTCTCGGTCGGCACGATACCCGCTTCGGCGAGCAGCGGCAGGGTATCGTCGAGGATGCGGCCCTTGGACAGTGCAATGGTCAGCATGGGAAAACCTAGGTCCTTCAATTCAGGATATTGCAATACTCTAACAGACAGACCCGCGTCCCTTGTAGGAACCGGCTTGCTGGCGATTGCAATCGGTCAGTCAACCTCTCAGCTGCCTGACACAACGCTACCGCCAGCCAGCCGGCCCCCAGACACTAGCCCGGAACGCGGCGGATCTTGGCACCGAGCATCTGCAGCTTCTCTTCGATGCACTCGTAGCCACGGTCGATGTGGTAGATGCGGTCGATCAGCGTGTCGCCTTCGGCGGCCAGCGCCGAAATCACCAGGCTGGCCGAAGCCCGCAGGTCGGTGGCCATGACCGGAGCGCCCTTGAGGGTCTCGGTGCCGGTGACGATCGCGGTATTGCCTTCGACCTGGATCTTGGCGCCCATGCGGTGCAGCTCGTACACGTGCATGAAACGGTTTTCGAAGATGGTCTCGATCACCGCGCCAGTGCCTTCGGCAATGGCGTTGAGGGAGATGAACTGGGCCTGCATGTCGGTCGGGAACGCCGGGTACGGCGCGGTGCGCACGTTGACCGCCTTGGGCCGCTTGCCGTGCATGTTCAGCTCGATCCAGTCTTCGCCGGTGGTGATCACCGCGCCGGATTCCTTGAGCTTTTCCAGGACCGCTTCAAGGATGGTCGGATCGGTATCCTTGACCTTGACCCGGCCGCCGGTGACGGCAGCCGCCACCAGGTAGGTGCCGGTTTCGATACGGTCCGGCATGACCTTGTAGGTCGCCGAATGCAGGCGCTCGACGCCATCGATGGTGATGGTGTCGGAGCCGGCGCCGGAGATCTTCGCGCCCATGGCGATCAGGAAGTTCGCCAGGTCGACCACTTCCGGTTCCCGCGCGGCGTTCTGCAGCACGCTGCGACCACGGGCCAGGGCCGCGGCCATCATGATGTTCTCGGTACCGGTCACGGAGACGGTATCGAAGAAGAAGTTCGCCCCGCGCAGGCCGCCTTCCGGCGCCTTGGCCTTGATGTAGCCGCCTTCGACGTCGATCACCGCGCCCATGGCTTCGAGGCCACGGATGTGCAGGTCGACCGGACGCGAGCCGATGGCGCAACCGCCAGGCAGGGCGACTTCGGCTTCGCCGAAACGGGCAACCATCGGGCCCAGCACCAGGATCGACGCACGCATGGTTTTCACCAGTTCGTACGGTGCGATCAGGGTCTTGATGGTGCGCGGATCGATTTCCACGGAGAGCTTTTCGTCGATCACTGGCTCGATGCCCATGCGCCCGAACAGCTCGATCATGGTGGTGATGTCGTGCAGGTGCGGCAGGTTGGCCACGGTGACCGGGCCATCGCACAGCAGGGTGGCGGCCAGGATCGGCAGGGCAGAGTTCTTTGCCCCGGAGATGCGGATTTCGCCATCAAGACGAACGCCGCCAGTAATAATCAGTTTATCCATAGGAATCTCGACGCCAGTTCAGGCTCAGGTGCGCTCGGCCCAGGCCGCGCGGCTGAAAAATTTCATAGTGACCGCATGGATGCTGCCATCGGCGATCCACGGGTTCAAATGGGCATAGACGCTCTGCTGACGCTTCACCGGGCTCAGGGCCGCCAGTTCGTCGCTGATCAGATTCAGCTGAAAGTTGCAGCCTTCGCCCTCAACTTCAACCTGTATGTGTGGAAGAGAGTCCGACAGTTTTTCTTCAAGGAAACTCTTTACTTCGGTGGCCTGCATGCTCAACCTCGATCGGCGCCCAACGCGCGCGGGTCGGCCATCATACAAAAAAGCCCCGCGCCTGCGAACCCCGCATTGCAGGACTCTGACGGGGGGCTTGTCTGTTTGTGGCAATCAATGGACGGCCAACAGCTCCGTCAACTCGGAAACTTCGGCGATTTCGCGCATGTCCAGGGGCATCGCCCGGATGCTCAACGACTTGCCATCCTGCGCCGCGTCCCGCATGAACGCCAGCAGCAGGGCCAGGCCGACGCTGCTGGATTTCTTCACGGCCGAACAGTCGACCACCAGGGCCAGCGCCTCGCTGGCCTTGATCAGCGCCTGGCCCTGCTTGCGCAAGGCCGGGCCGGTGCTGTAGTCGAGCACACCCTCCAGGTGCAATTCACCCGGCTCGCCGAGGCGAACGCTTGCTTCACTCACCGCCGCTATCCTTCTGCGGGTTCTTCTCGGATTCGGCCTTGGCCTTCTCCACTTCACCCGCCCAGCCGTCGATGGTCTTGTCCAGGTTGTTGCCGTTGCGCTGCATGGCATCGGCGAACTGGTCACGGAACAGCTTGCCGATGTTGATGCCGTTGATGATCACGTTGCGCAGCTTCCACTCACCGTTGATCTTCTCAAGGGTGTAGGACACCGGGTAGACCGCGCCGTTGTTGCCCTTGACGGTCATGCCGACGCTGGTGCGGTCGCCCGACTCATCCTTCGGCGCATCGACGGTGATGCCCTGGTTGTTGTATTCGAGCAAGGCATTGCCGTAGAACTGGAACAGCCCGCGCTTGAAGTTTTCCTGGAAGCGGGTCATCTGCTCGGGCGTGGCCTTGCGCGAGTACTTGACCGTCATGATGCTCTTGGAAATACCTTCGGCATCCACCACCGGACCGACGATGCTGTTCAGCGAGTTGTAGAAGTCCGACGGGTTCTGCTTGTACTTTTCCTTGTTCGCCGACAGGTCGGCCAACATGCGGTTGGTGGTGTCCTGCACCAGGTCGTGGGCAGAAGGCGCCGCCACGGCATTGCCCATCAGCGGCAGCGCCGCGAGCAACACCAGAAGGCTACGGCGCAAGGTAGAGATCATGGAAAAACTCCTCATTTGGCGTCTTTATTAACGGTATTGAGCAGGAATTTACCGATCAGATCTTCCAGTACCAGCGACGACTGGGTGTCATGGATGGTTCCACCATCCTTGAGCAGGGTGTCTTCCCCGCCAACGCTGATACCGATGTACTTCTCACCGAGCAAGCCCGCGGTGAGGATAGACGCGGTGGAGTCAGTCGGCAGGTTGTTCACGCGTTTTTCGACTTGCATGGTCACCCGGCCGGTGAAACTGTCGCGGTCCAGATCGATCGCCGTGACCTTGCCGATGGTTACGCCGGCCATGGTCACTTTAGCTCTGACAGTCAAACCGGCGATATTGTCGAAGTAGGCGTAAAGTTTATAGGTTTCGGTATTCGCCGTCGGGGACAGTCCACTGACCCGCAATGCCAGCAACAGCAAAGCCAGGATGCCAGCCAGCAAGAAAAGGCCGACACCGATTTCCAGGGTGCGGTTTTGCATCAGAAATCTCCAAACATCAAGGCGGTCAGAATAAAGTCCAGGCCGAGGACTGCCAGCGAGGCATAGACCACGGTCTTGGTCGTGGCACGGCTGATCCCTTCCGAGGTGGGTTCACAGTCGTAGCCTTGAAACACGGCAATCCAGGTCACCACGAAGGCGAACACGATACTTTTGATAATCCCGTTCAGCACGTCACCGCTGAAGGTCACGCTGTTCTGCATATTGGCCCAGTACGAGCCGTCGTAGACACCCAGCCAGTCCACCGCCACCCACGAACCGCCCCAGATCCCGACCACACTGAAGATCATCGCCAGCAGCGGCAGGGAAATGAAGCCGGCCCACAGCCGTGGCGCGACAATATACTTGAGTGGATCGACGCCGATCATCTCCAGGCTGGAAAGCTGCTCGGTGGATTTCATGTTGCCGATTTCCGCAGTCAGCGCCGAACCGGCGCGACCGGCGAACAGCAGGGCGGTCACCACCGGCCCCAGCTCGCGCAGCAACGTCAGGGCGACCATCTGCCCCACCGCCTGTTCGGAGCCATAGCTGGAAAGGATATTGAAGCCCTGCAGCGCCAGCACCATGCCGATGAACACCCCGGACACGACGATGATCACCAGGGACATCACCCCCACGGAGTGCAGTTGCCTGACCAGCAGGCCGAAACCTCCGCCGATCCCGCCGCGACCGAACAGCACATGGAACAGGAACAGCGTCGAACGCCCGAGCACCGCGAGCACATCGATGCCCGAGCGCCCGAACAGGCGAATTCTCTCGATTAATGATTTCTTGCGCATCAGCGCTTCCCCAACAGGTCTGCGCGGTAATCCGACGCCGGATAATGGAACGGCACGGGCCCGTCCGGATCGCCGGTCATGAACTGGCGGATACGCGGGTTGTCGGCGTTCATCAGCTCTTCGGGCGTGCCCTGCCCCAGCACCTGCCCGTCGCCTACCACATAGAGGTAGTCGGCAATGCTCGCGGTTTCCGCCAGGTCATGGGACACCACGATACTGGTAATCCCCAGCGCATCGTTGAGCAGGCGGATCAGGCGCACCAGCACGCCCATGGCGATCGGGTCCTGCCCCACGAAAGGCTCGTCGTACATGAGGATCTGCGGGTCGAGGGCAATCGCCCGCGCCAGCGCCACGCGACGCTTCATGCCGCCGGACAGCTCGTCCGGCATCAGGTCGACCGCACCGCGCAGGCCGACCGCCTGCAGCTTGAGCAGGACGATATCGCGGATCATCTCTTCCGGCAGCTCGGTGTGGACCCGTAGCGGAAAGGCGACGTTTTCGAAGACATCGAGATCGGTGAACAGCGCGCCGCTCTGGAACAGGACGCCCATGTGCTTGCGGGCGTCGAACAGATCGCCACGGGATAACGTCGGAAGATTCTGACCGTTGACCCACACCTCGCCGCTGCTCGGACGCAACTGGGCACCCATCAGCCGCAACAGGGTGGTCTTGCCGCATCCGGAGGGCCCCATGATGCCGGTGACCTTGCCCCGCGGAATGCGAATATCGACATTATTGAAGATGCTGCGCGCGCCGCGCTTGAAGGTGACACCCTTCAGCTCGACCGCGTAGGCGTTATCGGCGCTCATCTAAACTCCTTGCGATGCAGCCTCTGACTCGGACACCAGGCCTCTGTAAAAGAGGCGCGCACTTCCTGAGCGGGCCGAACTGGTCGCGAACTATATCATTGCTGATACGAGGCGCCCAAGGCCGAAGCCGTGCTTGTTCAGGATAGGTACAGCCCGTTTTGACACACTGCGGGGTGAAAACTGACGGCAGGGTCCTACACTCAATAAGCAAAGCGCAACGATCAAGCGTGAGGGAATCGTTCATTGCCGCTATAATCGCGCCTTTTCATCAGGCTAATACGATTTCTGACATGAGCCAATCCAGCGACCTGATTCAATCGGCACAACGCACCATCCGCCTCGAAGTAGAAGCCGTAGAAGGCTTGTTGGCCCATATCGACGCAGATTTCGTACGCGCTTGCGAGATGATTCTGGCCAGCAAAGGCCGCGTGGTCGTGGTCGGCATGGGCAAGTCCGGGCATATCGGCAACAAGATCGCCGCGACCCTGGCCAGCACCGGCACCACGGCTTTTTTTGTCCATCCGGCGGAAGCCAGCCACGGCGACATGGGCATGATCACCCGGGATGACATCATCCTGGCGCTGTCCAATTCCGGCTCGACCGCGGAAATCGTTACCCTGCTGCCGTTGATCAAGCGTCTGGGCATCCAGTTGATCAGCCTGACCGGCAACCCGGATTCGCCGCTGGCCAAGGCCGCCGAGGTCAACCTGAACGTGCATGTCGAGCACGAGGCCTGCCCGCTGAACCTGGCGCCCACCTCCTCGACCACCGCCGCGCTGGTGATGGGCGATGCCCTCGCCGTCGCGCTACTGGAAGCCCGTGGCTTCACCGCCGAAGACTTCGCCTTTTCCCATCCGGGTGGCGCCCTCGGCCGCCGCCTGTTGCTGAAAGTGGAAAACGTCATGCATGCCGGCGACGAGCTGCCGCAGGTATTGCGCGGCACGCTGTTAAAAAACGCACTAATGGAAATGACTCGCAAAGGCCTGGGCATGACTGTGATCGTCGAGGCCGATGGCCGCCTCGCCGGGATCTTTACCGATGGCGACCTGCGCCGCACCCTGGATCGCACCATCGATATCCACAGTGCCCTGATCGAGGACGTCATGACCCCCCACGGTAAGACCGCGCGGGCCGAGATGCTCGCTGCCGAAGCCCTGAAGATCATGGAAGACCATAAAATCAGCGCACTGGTCGTAGTCGATGACGAGGATCGCCCGGTGGGCGCCTTGAACATGCACGACTTGCTGCGCGCGGGAGTGATGTAAATGAGCACCGATCTGCTGCAACGCGGCAAGCACATCAAGCTGGCGGTCTTCGACGTCGACGGCGTACTGACCGACGGTCGCCTGTACTTTCTCGAAGACGGCACCGAATTCAAGTCGTTCAGCACCCTGGACGGCCAGGGCATCAAGATGCTGATGGCCGCGGGCGTGCAAACCGCTATCATCAGCGGCCGCAAGACCACGCTGGTCGAGCGGCGCGCGAAGAACCTCGGTATCCCGCACGTGTTCCAGGGTCGTGAAGACAAACTGGTGGTGCTTGACGCCCTGCTGGCCGAACTCGGCCTAAGCTATGAACAGGTTGCCTATCTGGGCGACGACCTGCCGGACCTGCCGGTGATCCGTCGCGTCGGGCTGGGCATGGCCGTGGCCAACGCCGCGGGTTTTGTCCGCGAGCACGCGCACGGTGTCACCCAGGCCCGTGGCGGCGAAGGTGCCGCCCGCGAATTCTGCGAGTTGATCCTGCGTGCCCAGGACAGCCTTGAAGCGGCCCACGCCGCCTACCTGTAGAGCTATTTATGCTGAGCAAGAAAATTCGCAATATTGTGCTGTTCGCAGTTATTGCCGCCCTGTTCGCGGCTGTTGGCTACTGGAACATCAGCCCGGAACGCTTCCTGGAACAGACGGCCGCGCCAGTCGACAGCACGCTCGTCGACTACTATGCGATCAACGCCCACAGCGTCCAGTACATGCCCGACGGCAAGGTGCAGTACGACATGACCGGCGACAAGGTCGAGCACCTCAAGGTGTCCGATGTGACCCTGGTGACCAAGCCCGACCTGCAACTCTATCGCGGCACGGCCTTCCCCTGGCATGTCCAGAGCGAGCGCGCCGAGGTCAATCCGGACGGCACCCAGGTCGAACTGATCGACTCGGTACGCATCGCGCGCACCGATGAGAAGCAACGCAATATCGTCATCACCAGTAGCCGAATGACAGTATTCCCGCAGAAGCAATATGCGCAGACCGAGCAAGCCGTTAGAATCGACGGCCCCAACGGCGTGACCACGGGCACAGGCATGAAAGCCTATTTGGAAGAAAGCAGGATGCACCTGCTATCGAACGTAAGAGGACAGTATGAGTCTCGTTAAAACCCTCCCGATTTTGCTCAGCCTGGGCGCAGCACTGGGAAGCGTGAGCGCCTGGGCTCTGCCGAACGACAGCGAGCAGCCCATCCGCATTCAAGCTGACGACGCTCAACTGGATGACAAGCAAGGTATCGCCACCTACAAGGGCGACGTCATCATCACTCAGGGTTCGATGATCGTTAAGGGTAATACCGTGACGCTCACCCGCACCAAGGACGGCGCCATCGACGTGGTGACCTCTGTGGGCAACCTGGCCTACTTCGAACAGCGGCAGAAAGCCACCGACCCACAGCCGGTCAAGGGCTACGGCAAGACCATCCAGTACCATGCGCAACAGAACCGCATCGTCCTGATCGACCAGGCCAAGGTGATCAACGATGGCAACACCACCGAAGGCGAGAAGATCGTCTACGACACGGTGAAGCAGGTGGCTACCGCCGGTCGCGCCAATGGCACGCCGATCACCACGCCACGCCAGCGCATCGACATGGTTATCCAACCGAAAAAGAAAACTGACGAGCAAAAGGCCCAGTAATGGCAATTTTGAAAGCTCAGCATCTGGCCAAAGCCTACAAGAGTCGCCAGGTGGTGCGTGACGTCAGCCTGTCGATCGAAAGCGGCCAGATTGTCGGCCTGCTCGGCCCCAACGGTGCCGGCAAGACCACCTGCTTCTACATGATCGTCGGCCTGGTCCAGGCCGACCAGGGTCGCGTGCTGATCGACGACCAGGACGTCAGCCACCAGCCGATGCACGGCCGCGCGCGCGCGGGTATCGGCTACCTGCCCCAGGAAGCCTCGATCTTCCGCAAGCTCTCGGTGGCCGACAACATCATGGCGATCCTCGAGACCCGCAAGGAACTCGACAAGGCCGCCCGGCGCAAGGAACTGGAAAGCCTGCTGCAGGAATTCCACATCAGCCATATCCGTGACAACCTCGGCATGAGCCTGTCCGGTGGTGAACGCCGCCGGGTGGAAATCGCCCGCGCCCTGGCCACCGCGCCCAAGTTCATCCTGCTGGACGAACCGTTCGCCGGTGTCGACCCGATTTCCGTGGGCGACATCAAGCAGATCATCCATCACCTCAAGGCCAAGGGCATCGGTGTACTGATCACCGACCACAACGTCCGCGAGACCCTGGACATCTGCGAAACCGCTTATATCGTCAATGATGGGCAACTGATCGCCGAAGGCGATTCGGCCACCATCCTGGCCAACGAGCTGGTCAAGGAAGTCTATCTGGGCCATGAGTTCCGCCTGTAAGCCCGACGGTGTTTGACCGCCCGCCTGAGCGCCGGAATGTTCGATAAAGCGTCACATGCTTTTATTGTTACAGCGCTCTAGGCAAACACTCCGGTTTCAGGCATATAATTTGCTTATGTTTGGCGCTTCGGCGCCCTGTAGTGGATGGCGCATGCGCGCCGGCAAATAAGGTGTTAAGCCCCTGCCATGAAACCATCGCTAGTCCTGAGAATGGGCCAGCAGCTGACGATGACACCGCAGCTGCAACAGGCCATCCGCCTGCTCCAATTGTCGACCCTGGACCTTCAGCAGGAAATCCAGGAGGCCCTGGAATCCAATCCGATGCTCGAACGCCAGGAAGAAGGCGACGACTTCGATAATGCCGATCCACTGGCCGACAACGCCGAGCAAAAACCCAACACCGACGTCCAGGAACCCTCCTACCAGGAAACCGCGCCCACGGTCGACAACCTCGAGGAAGGCGACTGGAACGAACGCATTCCCAACGAACTCCCGGTCGACACCGCCTGGGAAGACGTCTACCAGACCAGCGCCAGCAGCCTGCCCAGCAACGATGACGACGAGTGGGACTTCACCACCCGTACATCCGCCGGGGAAAGCCTGCAAAGCCACCTGCTGTGGCAGCTGAACCTGGCCCCGATGTCCGACACCGACCGGCTGATCGCCGTGACCCTGATCGACTGCATCAACAATCAGGGCTACCTGGATGAGACTCTCGAGGAAATCCTCGACGCCTTCGATCCGGAACTGGATATCGAGCTCGACGAGATCGAAGCCGTCCTGCACCGCATCCAGCAGTTCGAACCGGCCGGCATCGGCGCGCGCAACCTCGGCGAATGCCTGCTGCTGCAATTGCGCCAGCTGCCGGCCAAGACCCCGTGGCTGAGCGAAGCGCAACGCCTGGTCAGCGACTACATCGACCTGCTGGGCAGCCGCGACTACAGCCAGCTGATGCGCCGCATGAAGCTCAAGGAAGACGAGCTGCGCCAGGTCATCGAGCTGGTGCAGAGCCTCAACCCGCGCCCGGGCTCGCAGATCGAGTCCACCGAAGCCGAATACGTGGTGCCCGACGTCATCGTGCGCAAGGACAACGAGCGCTGGCTGGTGGAACTGAACCAGGAGTCGGTGCCACGCCTGCGGGTCAATCCGCAGTACGCCGGTTTTGTCCGCCGTGCCGATACCAGCGCCGACAACACCTTCATGCGCAACCAGTTGCAGGAAGCCCGCTGGTTCATCAAGAGCCTGCAGAGCCGCAACGAAACCCTGATGAAGGTCGCCACCCAGATCGTCGAGCACCAGCGCGGTTTCCTGGAATATGGCGATGAAGCGATGAAGCCGCTGGTCCTGCATGACATCGCCGAAGCCGTGGGCATGCACGAGTCGACGATTTCCCGGGTCACCACGCAGAAATTCATGCATACCCCCCGCGGTATTTATGAGCTGAAATACTTTTTCTCCAGCCATGTCAGCACCTCCGAAGGCGGCGAATGCTCGTCCACGGCGATCCGCGCGATCATCAAGAAACTGGTTGCGGCGGAAAATCAGAAAAAGCCGTTGAGTGACAGCAAGATCGCTGGTTTACTGGAGGCACAAGGCATTCAGGTCGCCCGTCGTACCGTCGCCAAGTACCGCGAGTCCCTCGGGATCGCGCCTTCCAGCGAACGGAAGCGGTTGATGTAACCGCCGGGCGTGCCACAGCGTTCCAGTGGCAGGCATACGCCTGCCGCTTTATGCACTGGCAACGAAGGAGAAGCTGTATGCAAGTCAACATCAGTGGACACCAACTGGAAGTGACCGAACCCCTGCGTGCCTACATCGGCGAGAAGCTCGACCGATTAGAGCGCCACTTCGACAAGATCACCAACGTACAGGTGACAATGGCCGTCGAAAAACTGAAGCAGAAAATCGAAGCCACTCTGCACATTCACGGTGGTGAGGTGGTCGCCAACGCCGAACATGACGACATGTATGCCGCGATCGACCTGCTTACCGACAAGCTGGACCGCCAACTGAAAAAGCATAAGGAAAAGAACCTGCACCTGCTCCAAGGTACAGGTCGCTAACACCCACCCATGATTCGACTTGAAAACATCCTGACCCCCGGCCGTTCCCTGGTGAACGTGCCGGGCGGCAGTAAAAAACGCGCCCTCGAACAAATTGCCAACCTGATCGCCCGTGAAGTGCCTGATCTGGAAATGCAGGATGTCTACGAGAGCCTGATTGCCCGTGAAAAACTCGGCTCGACCGGTTTTGGCAACGGCATCGCCATTCCCCACTGCCGCCTCAAAGGTTGCGAGTCGCCCATCAGTGCCCTGATGCACCTGGACGCTCCCATCGATTTCGACGCCATCGACGGTGCCCCGGTCGACCTGCTGTTCGTACTGCTGGTCCCGCAGGCCGCCACCGATGCGCACCTGGAACTGCTCCGGCAGATCGCCAGCATGCTCGATCGCAAGGAGGTACGTGACCGCCTGCGTAGCGCACCGAGCAATGAAGCCCTGTATCAGGTTGTCCTGGACGTACAGAACGGTCATTAATCATGCGCTTGATCATCGTCAGCGGTCGCTCCGGCTCAGGTAAAAGCACTGCCCTCGATGTCCTCGAGGACAACGGCTATTACTGCATCGACAACCTGCCGGCCGGCCTGCTGCCGGAACTGGCCGAGCGGGCGCTGATCCATACCGAGCTGGCACAACCGCTGGTCGCCGTGTCCATTGACGCGCGCAACCTGCCCAGCCACCTGTCGCGTTTTCCCGAGTTGCTGGACGAAGTCCGCGGCCGGCATATCCAGTGTGACGTGCTGTACCTGGACGCCGACGAGGAAACCCTGCTCAAGCGTTTCTCCGAGACCCGCCGGCGCCATCCCCTGAGCAGCGCCAACCGTTCGCTGGCCGAAGCCATCCGCGACGAGAGCAACCTGCTGGGACCGATTGCCGACCTCGCCGACCTCAAGGTCAACACCACCAACCTCAACCTGTACCAGCTACGGGATACCATCAAGCTGCGCCTGCTGAACCAGCCGGAACCGGGGACCGCGTTCCTGGTGGAGTCGTTCGGCTTCAAGCGCGGCATGCCGGTGGACGCCGACCTGGTATTTGACGTACGGTGCCTGCCCAATCCGTACTGGAAACCCGAACTGCGCGAGCAATCCGGGCTCGACGGCCCGGTGGCCGAGTACCTGGCCGCGCAACCGGATGTCGAGGAAATGTTCCAGGACATTTCCAGCTACCTGCTCAAATGGTTGCCACGCTTCGCCGCCAGCAACCGGGCTTATGTCACCATTGCCATTGGCTGTACCGGCGGGCACCACCGCTCCGTCTACCTGACCGAACGCCTTGGCCAGGTTCTGCAACAATCCCTGAAGAACGTCCAGGTCCGCCACCGCGACCTTAGCTGAAAGGATCACCATCGCGATGCCCGCTCTGGAAATTGAAATCATCAACAAACTGGGTTTGCATGCCCGCGCTTCCGCCAAGTTCGTCGGCGTTGCCGGTCAGTACCCCTGTCAGATCCGGGTAGGTCGTACGCCCGAGAGCATGGTCGATGGCAAGAGCATCATGGCCATGATGATGCTGGCGGCCGGCAAGGGCACCATGATCCACATGCAGACCGAAGGCGAACAGGAAGACGAGGCGATGGCGGCACTGGTGGCGCTGATCAACAACTACTTCGATGAGGGCGGTTGAGCTGGCGCGACGCCGCACCGCAGTGATGGCGTTCGACTGAACGCCATGGGACCGGGCTGACTCCCTGCTACAGCCCTTCCAGCCAGCCCAGCAGTCGGGCAACCAGCAACACCATCCCCGCCAGCAGCAACAGCCAGCCGACTCCGAAGCGAAATAGTCGCCCTCTGCTCATTGCCACGGTTTCAGTCCCCATCATCGGCTTTGGATCTTGTTGGTTATAGGGTTCACGCCAGTGCCGCGAGATAACGCCGTTCGACCTCTGGCCAGTTGATCACGTTGTAGAACGCATTGATGTATTCCGGACGGCGGTTCTGGTACAGCAGGTAATAGGCGTGCTCCCAGACATCCAGGCCGAGGATCGGGGTATTGCCGTTCATCAGCGGGCTGTCCTGGTTACCGCTGCTTTCAACCACCAGCTTTTTCTGCGGGGTCACGCTCAACCAGGCCCAACCGCTGCCGAAGCGCGTCAGTGCCGCCTTGGTAAAGGCCTCCTTGAACGCCTCGAAGCCGCCCAGTTGTTCGTCGATGGCCTGGCCCAGCGCCGCTTCCGGCTCACCGCCACCCAACGGGCTCATGACCGCCCAGAACAGCGAATGGTTGGCATGGCCACCACCGTGGTTGATCACCGCCGGGCGGATCTTTTCCGGCAGTTGCTGGACCGCGGCCACCAGTTTTTCCACCGGCCAATCGGCCCATTCCAAGCCCTCCACCGCCGCATTGAGGTTGGTGATGTAGGTCTGATGATGCCTGGTATGGTGGATTTCCATGGTCTTGGCATCGATATGCGGTTCCAGGGCATCGTAGTTGTAAGGCAGCGCAGGCAAGGCGTAGGTCATTTCAATGAACTCCATGTTGATGACGCGTCGGGGTCGATCCCGAGGAGGCCGTCTGGCTGTAGAGCAGGCGGCTGGTGCGGGGGTATTCGCCGTGTTCGCTGATAAAGGCGAGCAATTCGACGTAGGTCTTGCTGCTCTGATGCATCGCCGCCTCGCGCAGTGGCGGCGCAAGCCGGGTGTCCTGCATCGTCTGCAGCAGGCGCTGATGGATCGCGCACAGGTACTCGACGCTTTCTTCGGGCTGATTGAGCCGCAGGTGGAGGTCCGCCAGGTTGTGGTGGGAAATCACGCAGGCGGCCACCGCCTCCTCGGCGTCCGGCCAGCGCTCGAACAACACCTGTGCCAGGGCCAGGGCCTGCAGGTAGTGCTCGCGGGCATCGACCAGCTCGCCCAGGTTGAAATAGCGGTTGGCCCTTTCGATCGTGCGTTTCCAGTGTTCCATGACGAACCTCCAGGCAATGCAGTGGGTTACACGCCGCCAGCGGTGAGCTTTTCCGGATCCAGCAGGGTTTCCAGCTGGCTGCGCGGCAGATCGGTGTGTTCAAGCGCGACATCGATGATCGGACGGCCTTGCTGATAGGCCTTCTTGGCAATCTCGGCGGCCTTCTGGTAGCCGATGATCGGGTTGAGTGCGGTGACCAGGATCGGATTGCGCGACAACGCTTCCTTGAGCTTGGCTTCGTTGACCTTGAAGCTGGCGATAGCCTTGTCGGCCAGCAGGCGACTGACGTTCGCCAGCAGTTCGATACTGCTCAACAGATTCTGGGCGATGATCGGCAGCATCACGTTCAGTTCGAAGTTGCCTGACTGCCCGGCCACGGTGATCGCACTGTCGTTGCCGATGACCTGCGCCGCCACCATCGCGGTAGCCTCCGGGATCACCGGATTGACCTTGCCCGGCATGATCGACGATCCCGGCTGCAAGGCTTCCAGCTCGATCTCGCCGAGGCCGGCCAGGGGGCCGGAGTTCATCCAGCGCAGGTCGTTGGCGATCTTCATCAGCGACACCGCGGTGGTTTTCAACTGACCGGACACCGCGACAGCCGTGTCCTGGGAGCCGATCAGCGCAAACAGGTTATGGCCCGGGGTGAATTGCACATGGGTCAAGGCGCTCAGTTGCCGACTGAACAGCTCGGCGAACTGCGGGTGGGCATTGATCCCGGTGCCGACCGCCGTACCGCCCTGGGCCAGGGATTGCAGGCTCGGCAGCAGGTCCCGCAGATGCTGGACATTGGCCTTGAGCTGCGCCGCCCAGCCGTTGAGTACCTGGCTCAGGCGAACCGGCATGGCGTCCATCAGGTGGGTACGGCCGGTCTTGATAAACGGATGGACCTGCCCGGCCTTGGCTTCGGTGACCTGCACCAGGTGCGCCAGTGCCGGCAGCAATTGTTCGTGCAACGCCAGGGCGGCGCTGACATGAATGGTGGTCGGGATGATGTCGTTGCTGCTTTGCCCGCAATTGACGTGGTCGTTGGGGTTGACCGGCTCGCCGAGCAAGCGGCTGGCGAGGGTCGCGATCACTTCGTTGGCATTCATGTTGGAGCTGGTGCCGGAGCCGGTCTGATAGATATCCACCGGGAAATGCGCCATGAAGTCGCCTTCCAGCAGGCCCTGGCAGGCATCGACGATGGCCTTGCCCTGCGCAGCGCTCAACTGCCGCAATTCGACGTTGGCCTGGGCCGCCGCCGCCTTGGCGAGGATCAGCGCACGGATGAATTGCGTCGGCATGCGCAGGCGACTGATGGGAAAGTTGTTCACCGCGCGCTGGGTCTGGGCACCATACAAGGCCTCGGCCGGCACCTGCAGTTCGCCCATGCTGTCGCGTTCGATACGGGTATTACTCATCGGGGAATCCTTGCACCAGTTCAGTCAGGGGAATGGAAGGCAGCAACGAACAGGTCGCCAACTGCCAGGCAAAGCTTTGCCAGCGGCGCAACCGACAGTTGCACAGCGCCTGGCGCTCCAGGTCGCGCAGCGGACGCCAGGCCTGGTCCAGGCACAACGAACGCCAGTGCCAGGGCAACGCGGTGTCGGCGGCCGTGTCGAGCAACAGGCGAAAGGCGGTTTCGGCAATGGTCCACGGCGAGGTGGCCGTACAGCAGGCCAGATAGCGGCCTTCGGCGAGGTAGTGCTCGATCAGCCGGGGTTCATCCGGCAGCAATGCGCAGCGGATCTGGCGGCTCATCCAGCGCCAGCTTTCCAGGTAGGGTTGCTCATGCAAGGCAGAACTCATGACCCAGGCTCATTCGATAATGAGATTTATTATTATATGATATTGAGAATCAAGACAAGCACATAAGCCTATCTATCAGCGGCGGGAGCCAGGCAAAAAAAAGCGTGTCACCCAGTGGGTGACACGCTTCGTGTGCAGCCGGCCAGCGGAATCAGCTGCCCGCCACGGTCATCCGCTCGATCAGTACCGAGCCTGTGCGGATATTGCTGCGCAGTTCGAGATCGCTGCCAACGGCGACGATCTGCTTGAACATGTCGCGCATATTGCCGGCAATGGTCACTTCCTGGACCGGGAACTGGATTTCGCCGTTCTCGACCCAGAAACCCGCCGCGCCGCGGGAGTAGTCACCGGTGACCATGTTCAGGCCATGGCCCATCAGTTCGGTGACCAGCAGGCCACGGCCCATGCGACGGATCAGGGCATCCTGATCCTCGACGCCGTGGGTGACGAACAGATTGTGCACGCCACCGGAGTTGGCGGTACTCGGCAGGCCCAGCTTGCGCCCCGAATACGTGCCCAGCACATAGGACACCAGGGTGCCATTTTCGACGAACGGCTTGGCGTAGGTCGCCAGGCCATCACCGTCGAATGCCGAGCTGCCCATGGCGCGCATCAGATGCGGGCGCTCGTCGAGGGTCAGCCATTCCGGGAACAGGCGCTGTCCCATCGCGCCCTCGAGGAACGACGACTTGCGGTACAGGTTGCCGCCGGAAATCGCCGAGAGGAAGCTGCCGAACAGGCCACCGGCCAGTTCCGCGGAAAACAGCACCGGGACTTCGCAGGTCGGGACCGGTCGCGCGCCCAGACGGCTGGCCGCCCGCTGCGCGGCTTTCTGGCCGATGATCACGGCGTCGGTCAGCAATTCGCCCTGGCGATTCACGTCATACCAGTAATCGCGCTGCATCTGCCCGTCGCCTTCGGCGATCATCACGCAGCTCAGGCTGTGGCGGGTCGACGCGGAACCGCCGATAAAGCCATGGCTGTTGCCATAGACACGGCAGCCCTGACCCGTGGTCAGCGTGGTGCCATCGGCATTCTTGATCCGTGGATCGGCATCGAACGCCGCCGCCTCACAGATCAGCGCCCGTTCGATGGCCTGCTCCGGAGTGATGTCCCACGCGTGGAACAGGTCGAAATCCTTCAGGTCCTTTGCCATCAGGGCGGCATCCGCCAGGCCCGAACTCTCGTCTTCGGAAGTATGTTTCGCGATCGCCAGCGCGGCCGCGACGGTTTCGCGAATCGCCTCTGCGCCACTGGCCGAAGTGCTGGCCGAGCCCTTGCGCTGTCCCACATACAGGGTGATGCCAAAGCCCTGGTCGCGGTTGAACTCGACCGTCTCCACTTCCCGCTGGCGCACCGAAGTCGACAAACCCTGCTCCAGGGACACCGCCACTTCACAGGCACTGGCGCCCTGGCGCTTGGCTTCGGCGAGAATCTGCTCGACCTGCTCCTGCAGTGCCGGCAAAGCCTGCGGGCCGACGCTTTGTGCTGCACTCATGGTTCTCTCCAATCAAATTCGGCTTTCGGTCAAGGTCTTCGAGCGACCGGGCCGGACAAGCGGCCCCCGACTGGTTATCATGGCGGCGTTTCTTTGCGGACTGCCACCATGGTTGATTCTTACGACGACTCCCTCGATGGGGAGAAAAGCAAAACCCAGGTCAAACGCGAGCTGCATGCTCTGGTTGATCTCGGCGAGCGCCTGACAACACTCAAGCCTGACCTGGTGGCAAAACTGCCACTGACCGACGGCTTGCGCCGTGCCCTGGCCGAAGCGCCGAAGCACACCGCGAATATCGCGCGTAAACGGCATATCCAGTTCATCGGCCGACTGATGCGCGACCAGGACACTGACGCCATCCTGGTGTTGCTGGACCAGCTCGACGCCTCCACCCGGCAATACAACGAACGCTTCCACAATCTCGAACGCTGGCGCGATCGCCTGATCGCAGGCGCCGACGATGTGCTGGAAAAGTTCGTCGCCGACTATCCCGATGCGGATCGTCAGCAACTGCGTTCCCTGATTCGCCAGGCCCAGCACGAACTTGCCCAGAGCAAGCCGCCGTCTGCCAGCCGTAAAATCTTCAAGTACATCCGGGAGCTGGACGAAACTCAACGCGGCCTGCGCTGATCTTCGTCACGGGTGAGTGCCGTTGGCGCTCACCCGAGGCTCCGCCTTCCTACGACCCCGTGCCACCCACGGTGATCGCATCGATTTTCAGGGTCGGCTGACCGACACCCACCGGCACCGATTGCCCATCCTTGCCACAGGTTCCCACGCCGCTGTCCAGCGCCAGGTCGTTACCGACCATCGACACCTTGCTCATGGCTTCCGGGCCGTTGCCGATCAGCGTCGCCCCCTTGACCGGCGCGGTGATCTTGCCGTCCTCGATCAGGTAGGCCTCGCTGGTGGAGAACACGAACTTGCCGCTGGTGATATCGACCTGGCCACCGCCGAGGTTGGCGCAGTAGATGCCCCGCTTCACCGAAGCGATGATTTCCGCCGGATCGCTTTCGCCCCCCAGCATGTAGGTATTGGTCATGCGCGGCATCGGCAGGTGCGCGTAGGACTCGCGACGACCGTTGCCGGTCCGCGCCACGCCCATCAGCCGGGCATTCAACTTGTCCTGCATATAGCCCTTGAGCACGCCGTTTTCGATCAGCGTGGTGCACTCGGTCGGCGTGCCTTCGTCATCGACACTGAGGGAGCCGCGGCGCCCGGCCAGGGTGCCGTCATCGACGATGGTGCAGAGCTTGGACGCAACCATCTCGCCCATCCGCCCGCTGTAGGCCGAACTGCCCTTGCGGTTGAAATCGCCTTCCAGGCCATGGCCGACCGCTTCGTGCAGCAGGACCCCGGACCAGCCGGAGCCGAGCACCACCGGCAAGGTACCGGCCGGAGCGGGAATCGCTTCCAGATTGACCAGTGCCTGGCGCAAGGCCTCGCGGGCATAGCCCATCGCGCGGTCTTCGCTGAGGAAATAACGGTAGTCGGTACGACCGCCGCCGCCATGCCCGCCACGCTCGCGCCGGCCGTTCTGCTCGACGATCACGCTGACATTGAAGCGCACCAGCGGGCGCACGTCCGCCGCCAGGCCGCCATCGGTGGAGGCGACGAGAATCCGTTCCCAGACCCCCGCCATGCTCACCGAGACCTGCTGGATACGCGGGTCCAGGGCACGGGTGGCGATGTCGACACGCTTGAGCAACTCGACCTTCTCGGCACGGGTCATGACATCCAGCGGGTTGTCAGGGGCGTAGAGCTGCGCCACATCCCGGGTGGAGAAGGCCTGCACCGTACCGTTCTGCCCGGCGCGGGAAATCGAGCGGGCCGCACGCGCGGCCGACCCCAGGGCTTCGAGGGTGATCGCGTTGCTGTAGGCAAACCCGGTTTTTTCCCCGGACTGGGCGCGTACGCCGACCCCCTGGTCCAGGTTGAAACTGCCTTCCTTGACGATGCCGTCTTCGAGGGACCAGGACTCGGAAATCTGCCCCTGGAAATACAGGTCGGCGGCGTCGATGCCCGGACCGGCCAGGTCACCAAGGACCGATTGAAGGTTTTCGAGCGTCACGCCACCCGGCGCCAACAGGTGTTCACTGACTGAGGACAACAACTCGCTCATAGGTTTTGCGCCTTATTTCGTCATTCCGATGCAGGCCGCCGTGCGCCCTGCGAGAAAAAGCGCCGATGGCTCGCCACCGGCATTCGCGCCCGTATGGACGCCTGTTCAGTACTGTCGCGCTCGGCCAGCAACACCGCTTCGCCTTGATCCTGTTCAGCGACGATACGCCCCCACGGGTCGACGATCGCCGCATGGCCAAAGGTTTCCCGTGGCCCCGGGTGCACACCGCCCTGGGCGGCGGCCAACACATAACACTGGGTCTCGATGGCCCGCGCACGAATCAGGATGTCCCAATGCGCCGCGCCGGTCACCGCGGTAAACGCCGACGGCGCGGTGATCAGCTCGGCCCCGGCCTGGCGCAACTCGCTGTACAACTCGGGAAAGCGCAAGTCGTAGCACACGCTCAGGCCCAGCCGTCCGACCGGCGTATCGGCCACCACCACCCGGCTACCATGAGCATAGTCATCGGATTCGCGATAACGCCCACGATTATCCGCCACGTCGACATCGAACAGGTGCAGCTTGTCGTAGCGGGCCACCGTCTCACCCTGCTCGTCGACCAGCAACGAGCAGGCATTGGCCTTCGCCTGCGGCTGGTCGACCGGCGGTAGCGGCAAGGTGCCCGCCACTATCCATAACCTGAGGTCACGGGCGGTCTGTTTCAACCATGGCAGGATCGGTCCTTCGCCGAGTGCTTCGGCGCGACCGATGGCGGCGACATCCCGACGGCCCATGGCGGCGAAGTTTTCCGGCAGCACCGCCAGGCGCGCGCCGCCTTCGGCCGCTTGCTCGAGCAGGCGGCGGGCCTGGCTCAGGTTGGCCAGCACATCGCTCTGGCTGACCATCTGGATGACGGAGAAAGTCATGGCGCACTCCTTGAAAGGTAGGCAACCATGCTACTCCATGGCGCTCTACTTGGACTTCTCAAAAGGCTTGTCGAAGGTGATTTTCGGTTCTTTCCACGGGCCGGTGACGCTGTACTTCACGCTGGCGAAGCGGGCGACCCGGTCGCCGATCAGCTTGTCGATCAGGAACAGCGCACCGCCGATGGCCGGGGCACCGACGATCAAGGCGGCGATCGGCAGGTTGTTGGTCACCGGCAAGGTCACCAGCAGCTTGGCATCGACCCGGTCGGCCACCATGTCCAGCGTGCCATTGAGCTCGAGATTGCTCGACGGTCCGGTCAGGGTAATCGGATCGCGGGTGACATAGACGCCATCGCTGGCTACCAGCACCCCCTTGACCCGGTCATAGCTCAGGCCTTTGCCGAGCAGGTCGGAGAAGTCCAGGCGCAGGCGACGGCCGATGGAGTTGAAGTTCAGCAAGCCGAACACCCGCAGTGCCTGGGCTCCGCCCTCGACTTCGACGAACTGACCCTTGCGCAGGGTCGCATCCAGGCTGCCGGAGAAACGCTTGAGCCCGACCCAGGCCGGCGAGCCGGGCCAGCGACCGTCGACATCGAGGTGGAAATCCTCGCTGGTCACGGTCGGCGCGAAGCTCCAGGCCTTCAGCACATCCGCCAGGTTCTTGCCTTCCACACGACCGTTGATCCAGCTGTTGCTGCTGCCCGGCACGCCTTCCCAGCCACCGTTGCCCTGGAGTTGCATGCCCTTGAGGCCCAGGTCGAGATCGTTGAGCCTGACTCCCTTGGGTGTCGGCCGGGCCTTGAGCGACCACGCCCCGACCAGGTCCTGGCCCTGGAACAGTTGGTCGATGCTGATATCCAGCGCCGGGATCTGCCGTGGATCCGCCGAGGCCAGCGGGTCCGGGGCATTTTCATCGGCCACCACGCTCGGATCCGGTGCTGGCAATCGCACGTAGGCCAGCTTGACGCCAATCGGCGCGCCCTTGGCATCCGGCAGGGTCACGCTGCCCTTGGCCTGCTGGCTGTCGATCATCAGGCCCCAGGCCGTGGCGCTGCGGGCCATCTGCAGGCTCACCTGGTCGAAACGGGTACCAAAGCCGGTGAGCTTGTCGACCTTGAAGTCGGCGCTGCTGAGCAGCTGCTTGGCATTGCCGCCGGGATCCTGGCCGGCATAACGGTCAACCACCGCTTTCCAAGGCTCCAGGTCCAGTTCCGAGAGCACGCCACGCACGCGCAAACCCTTGGTCGTCGGCAGCTGGGCATCGCCATCACCGAGGAACAGTTCGCCACGACCGTCGCCGAACTTGCCGCCCGGCGCGGCAAAGGTGAAGTTCGCCAGCTCGCCATAGTCGAACCAGTAGCGGCGCTCGGCACCTTGCAGGGTCATGCGGAACACGCTGTCGCGGCCCTGGCTGGCCGGCATGCCAAAGGGCGCGGGCAGGTCGACGGCAACGCCCTTGAGGTTGGAGTTGATGATCAACTGGCTGTCGGCGCCGTCGAGGTTCAACTGCAACTGATAGGGCAGGTCACCGGTGACCGGCAGCGGCTGGCTGACACCCAGCCAGTCGGTGAGTTTTTTGATCGCCACCTGGCCCTTGGCGGTGACCCGGGTACCGAGATCCCCGGGCTTGCCGACGGCAGCGATCTGCGCGGTGATCGGCCGGTCGAACGCCTGGGCGGTGATCGCCTCGCCGCTCAGGCCCTTGGCACTGTCAAAACGGAAAGCGCCCTTGAGCTGGGTCAGCTCCAGGGCCGGATCGGCCAGTTTCAGCCGCGCCTTGTCGGTGGCGAAATCCACCAGGATCTTCGGCTCCTCGCCTTTCTCCAGGGGAATATCCAGCTTGACCTGGCCTTTCAGCTCACCTTCGCCCTGCCAGCCGGCAAAGGTCGCGGCGGTGCCGATCGGTGCTTCCTGGAGAATCTTCAGGCCATCGCCCAGGCCGCCGGCAAAACCACCGTCGAGAAACATGTGCGGGGCCTTGCCCTGCGACGAGTGGGGAATGTTGACCACGACATCACTGACCTGGGTGTCGAGCAACTGGCCCTTGCTGGCCTTGATCCGCACGCCACTGTTTTCGATGAAGACATCGCCGCTGACCTTGCTGACATGCGGCCAACCCGGCTGAAACGCCAGCTCGGCGTCATGGACCTTGAAGAACAGGCTGATATTCTGCGCGGCGGCCACGGCATCATGGTCCAGCGAACCCTGGTACTGGAAGAAGCCCTGTTCCACCGCGCCATGGAGGATCGAGGTGCGCAGCCACTCGTCCAGAGACGGACTCAGCACCGCCGGCAGGTATTTCGGAGTAAAACGCCCGTCCCCGTCCACCAGGCCGACCCGCAGGTCCATGTAGTCTTCCTGGTCACGCTCGAAATGCAGGCGGATCAGGAAGTCGGCGGCGATCTTGCCTTCCTCCCCCAGCACCTTGATATAGGGGGCGATCAGGGTGAACCCCTGCTGGTCGAGTTTCCAGGTCAGGCGGGCGTTGGCCTGGATGTACTGCCAGGGCTTGTTGAAGATCGGATACAGGAACAGCGAGAAGTCCTTGCTGTCCATGCGCAGTTCACCCTGGCCGAGGTCGCCGCTGATGCTGCCGCTGACATTGCGCGCCGCCGGCGCACCGTGATAGGCGTCGAAACCGACCCGCTCCAGGTTGGCCTCGAAGCTGAGACGGCGGTCACCGGTTTCCTGGGGACGGTAATCGAGCAGCACGTTGCGCAAGGCACCGGTGACCTTCAGGTGATCGATGACGGTCGCCAGGCCTTCCGGCAGCGGCGCCAGACCATCGAGCAACGGCGTGATCGGCGTCAGGTCGAGGCGGTCGGCCTGCACATGCCACAACTCCCCGGCCTTGTCGGTCGCCGCCGTCTGCTGCAGTTGCAGATGGGACTCCCAGCGGGTCTTGCCGAGGTTCATCGCCAGGGAGTCGAGCAACAGGCTGAAACCCTGGTCGTTGCGCTGCAGGTAGGCGTTGAGGGCCAGGTTCTCGATCTTCACCGGCTTGCGGTCGGCGTAGGCGCCGCGAAATTGCGGGGCATTGAGACGTGCCACGGCGCTTTGCACCGTGCCATCGGCCCACTTCAACCAGAATTCGCCGCCGGCCTTGAGCTCGGCGACGTTCCATTTCTGTTTCAGGCTCGCCGGCAACCAGCGCGCCCAGTCGCTCTGCGGCAGGCTCAGGTAGGCGTCGGCGGAACCCTGGCGCCAGGCGCCGGCCTGCAACCGGGTACTCAGGTTGAACGCCAGGGGCTGGCCATCGGGCAGGGTCAGGCGCATGTCGAGGCGCTGGCGGGACAGGCCGGTCTGCAGGTTCAGGCCGACATAGGTCAGGGTCAGCGGCGATTCGCCGAACGGTTCCAGGGTCACCTGGCTATCCAGCACCGACAGTTGCGCGACCATCTGCAGACGGTTCAGCAGTTGCTCGGGGTCCAGCGGCTGGCCGTCCGACTGTGGCAATCCTTCGAGGGCCCACTGACCCTCCTTGTCCTGCCGCAGGTTCAACTGCAGGCCATTGAGTTCCAAACGGGCAATGCGCACTTCGCGGGCCAGCAGGCTGGCCCAGATATCCGGGATCACCTGCACCTGGTCCAGGCGCAACGCCGAAACACCGGCACCGACCGTCACATCGTGGGCCAGCAGCACCGGCGCCAGGCCGCTCCAGCGTCCTTCCAGGCTGCCGATGGACAGCGGCATGCCCAGCGCGGCCTGCGCCTTGCCCTCGACATCGGCGCGGTACTCGGCCACCAGCGGCACGAACTGCCGCCCCAGGCTGGCATACAAGGCCACCAGCACCAGCAACAACGCACAGATACCCAGGCCCCAGCGGGTCAACGCGGCGACAAAGCGTGTCAGACGCTCCATGTCAGTGGCCCCTCAGGCAAGGTTCGATCAACAGGCCAACGCCAGCCAGCATGGACAGTGTATGTACAGAGCAGGGAATCAGAGCAGCACCACGTCGTATTGTTCCTGGGAATACATGGTTTCGACCTGGAAACGGATGGTCCGTCCGATAAACCCCTCCAGCTCCGCGACATTGCCCGACTCTTCATCCAGCAGGCGGTCAACGACTTTCTGGTTGGCCAACACTCTATAACCTTCGGCCTGATAGGCACGGGCCTCCCGCAGGATCTCGCGGAAAATCTCGTAACAAACCGTCTCCGGGGTCTTCAGCTTGCCGCGCCCCTGGCAACTGCTGCACGGCTCGCAGAGCACCTGCTCAAGACTTTCGCGGGTGCGCTTGCGGGTCATCTGCACCAGACCCAGCTCGGTGATCCCGATGATGTTGGTCTTGGCGTGATCGCGTTCCAGCTGCTTTTCCAGGGTCCGCAGCACCTGGCGCTGGTGCTCTTCGTCTTCCATGTCGATGAAGTCGATGATGATGATCCCGCCGAGGTTGCGCAGGCGCAGTTGGCGGGCAATCGCGGTAGCCGCTTCGAGATTGGTCTTGAAGATGGTTTCTTCGAGGTTGCGATGACCGACAAAGGCCCCGGTGTTGACGTCGATGGTGGACATGGCTTCCGCCGGGTCGACCACCAGGTAGCCGCCGGACTTGAGCGGCACCTTGCGCTCCAGGGCTTTCTGGATCTCGTCCTCGACACCGTAGAGGTCGAAGATCGGCCGCTCGCCGGGATAGTGTTCGAGACGATCGGCAATTTCCGGCATCAACTCGGCGACGAACTGCGTGGTCTTCTGGAAGGTTTCCCGGGAGTCGATGCGGATCTTCTCGATCTTCGGGCTGACCAGGTCACGCAGGGTCCGCAGCGCCAGACCGAGGTCCTCGTAGATGACATTGGGCGCACCGATGGTCTTGATCTGCGCGCCGATCTGATCCCAGAGCCGGCGCAGGTAGCGGATATCCATCATGATCTCGTCAGCCCCCGCCCCTTCGGCGGCGGTGCGCAGGATAAAGCCACCGGCTTCCTTGATGCCTTCCTGGGCCACGCAATCGCTGACGACCTTCTTCAACCGGTCGCGCTCGGCTTCCTCTTCGATCTTCAGCGAAATGCCGACATGGGCGGTACGCGGCATGTACACCAGGTAACGCGAGGGAATCGACAGTTGCGTGGTCAGGCGCGCGCCCTTGGTACCGATGGGGTCCTTGGTGACTTGCACCACCAGGCTCTGCCCTTCGTGAACCAGGGCGCTGATGCTTTCCACCGCCGGGCCTTCGCGCATGGAAATTTCCGAGGCATGGATAAAGGCCGCCCGATCCAGCCCGATATCGACGAACGCCGCCTGCATGCCCGGCAGGACCCGCACCACCTTGCCCTTGTAGATATTGCCGACGATACCGCGCTTCTGCGTACGCTCGACATGCACCTCTTGCAACACACCGTTTTCTACCACCGCCACGCGCGATTCCATCGGCGTGATGTTGATCAGGATCTCTTCACTCATGGCTGGGTCTCGTTCAGGCGTGTTCACAATAATTGCCGTTCACTGGAGTGCGGCAATCAGCGCACGATAAGGTTTTGCCAACAGGGTATGCCGAAATGGCCGAGCAGTTCTGCGGTTTCGCACACCGGCAAGCCCACCACGCCCGAATAGCTGCCGTTCAGACCCTCGACGAAAACCGCGGCAAGGCCTTGAATGGCATAGCTTCCAGCCTTGTCCCGAGGCTCGCCGCTGGACCAGTAGGCAGATGCCTCTTCTGTTTTGATCGTACGAAATTTCACCAGGCTGCGAACCACCCGCGACTCGCACCGATCACCGTCCAACAGCGCGATGGCGGTGAGCACTTCGTGCTCGCGAGCGGACAATGCCAGCAGCGTGGCCACTGCATCCGCCTCATCCAGCGGCTTGCCGAGAATCCGTCCGTCCAGCACCACGGCGGTATCGGCACCCAGCACACAGAACGGCGCCGCGACCTGGCTGCTCGCCAACAGGCCCTGGCCGGCTGCCGCCTTGCCGCGCGCCAGGCGCTCGACATAGGCCGCCGGCGTCTCATCCATCAGGGGAGTTTCATCGATATCCGCGCTGATCGCGGTGAAAGGCACGCCGATCTGGGTGAGCAGTTCACGCCGACGCGGCGAGCCGGAGGCCAGGTAGAGCGGGGTCATCGGGACATCTCCGTGTCGGGGCGCTTTATCGGGGCTCTTCATCAGCATCAGCATCATCACCAGCTCACGAGCATTCGACGCGATCGGTCAGTTGACCTTGTAGCGTCGACGCAGTCCGCGCAAGCCGAAGCTGATCCACGGCCAGAGCAAGGCACTGACCAGCGCCGGCAGCACCAGCGCCAGGGTCGGCTGGCGGTTGCCGGTCAGGGCGCTGAGCCACAGCTGCACCAGCTGCGCCAGGCCGAAGATCACCAGGATCACCAGGCTCTGCTGCCACATCGGGAACATGCGCAGGCGCTGTTGCAGCGACAGCACCAGGAAGGTGATCAATGTAAGGATCAAGGCGTTCTGCCCGAGCAGGGTGCCGTAGAGCACGTCCTCGGCCAGGCCCAGCAGGAATGCGGTGACCATGCCGATCTTGTGCGGCAGGTACAGCGACCAGAAAGCCAGCAGCAACGCCAGCCACAGCGGACGGAGGATTTCCATGAACTGCGGCAACGGCGAGACACTGAGTAGCAGGCCGACGGCAAAGGTCAGCCAGACGATCCAGCCATTACGCGAAAGAGTAGCGCCCGCCATTATTCCTCCTGCCGTTGGGTGGACGGTGCAGCCGCGGGCGGCTTGGCCGCTGGCTTGGTGGCCGCAGGTTTGCCGGTCGCCGGCTTGGGTGCCGGTGTCGCATGGGCCGGGGCGCTGGTGCTGGTGGCATGCGCCGGTGGCTTGCTCGCCGGGGCTGGCGCCGCAGGTGCCGCGCTCGCCGCAGCCGCCGCAGCCGGTTTCGGTACGGTCGCCGGAACGATCGGCGCACCGTCGCCCTGCTTGTCGGCTTCCTGGGCCTGGGCCGCTTCGTTGGCGCGCTCTTCCGGGGTACGGCTGTCGCTGAACACCAGCAGCAGGTAGCGACTGCGGTTGAGGGCGGCGGTCGGCACGGCGCGGACAATGGCGAAAGGCTGGCCGGAGTCGTGAATCACTTCCTTGACCGTCGCCACCGGGTAACCGGCCGGGAAGCGCTGGCCCAGGCCGGAGCTGACCAGCAGGTCGCCCTCCTTGATGTCGGCGGTGTCGGCGACGTGGCGCAGTTCCAGGCGCTCGGGGTTGCCAGTACCGCTGGCGATGGCGCGCAAACCGTTGCGGTTGACCTGCACCGGAATGCTGTGGGTGGTGTCGGTGAGCAACAGGACGCGGGAGGTGTACGGCATCAACTCGACCACCTGGCCCATCAGGCCACGGGCATCGAGCACCGGTTGACCGAGTACCACGCCATCGCGCTCACCCTTGTTGATGATGATGCGATGGGTGAACGGGTTGGGGTCCATGCCGATCAATTCGGCGACTTCGACCTTCTCGTTGACCAGCGCCGACGAGTTGAGCAATTCGCGCAGGCGCACGTTCTGCTCGGTCAGGGCCGCGAGTTTCTGCAGGCGCCCTTGCAGCAGCAGGTTTTCGGTCTGGAGTTTTTCGTTCTCGGCGACCAGTTCGGTACGACTGCCGAACTGACTGGCCACGCCTTGCCACAACCGTTGCGGCAGGTCGGTAATCCAGTATGACTGCATCAGCACCAGCGACATCTGGCTGCGCACGGGCTTGAGCAGTGTGAAACGGGCATCGACCACCATCAGCGCGACCGATAGCACGACCAGCACCAACAAGCGCACGCCCAATGAGGGGCCTTTGGCGAAAAGCGGTTTAATAAGCCGCTCCTCCCAGGCAATGAGTCATTTTATTCATACGGCATCAAACCGGCCTGGATGAAGATTGACAGAAGATAAACGCAACAGGCAGCACTGCAAAGTGCTGCCTGTGAACGAACCATCATAGAGCCTGCCAGCGAACTCACTCGCTGGAAAGCAGGTCCATGGTGTGCTTATCCATCATTTCCAGGGCACGACCGCCACCACGGGCAACACAGGTCAGCGGATCTTCGGCGACGATCACCGGCAGGCCGGTTTCCTGGGCCAGCAGCTTGTCGAGGTCACGCAGCAACGCGCCACCACCGGTCAGCACCAGGCCACGCTCGGCGATGTCCGAGGCCAGCTCCGGAGGCGACTGCTCCAGGGCGCTCTTCACCGCCTGGACGATGGTCGCCAGGGATTCCTGCAGGGCTTCCAGCACTTCGTTGGAATTGAGGGTAAAGGCACGTGGCACGCCTTCAGCCAGGTTACGGCCGCGAACGTCGACTTCACGGACTTCGCCGCCCGGGTAGGCCGTACCGATTTCCTGCTTGATGCGCTCGGCGGTGGATTCGCCGATCAGGCTGCCGTAGTTGCGGCGCACGTAGGTGATGATCGCTTCGTCGAAACGGTCGCCACCAACCCGTACGGATTCGGCATAGACCACGCCGTTCAGGGAGATCAGCGCGATTTCAGTGGTACCGCCACCGATATCGACGACCATCGAGCCACGGGCTTCTTCAACCGGCAGGCCGGCACCGATCGCGGCGGCCATCGGCTCTTCGATCAGGAAGACTTCGCGGGCACCGGCACCGAGGGCCGATTCACGGATCGCACGGCGCTCGACCTGGGTCGATTTGCACGGCACGCAGATCAGCACGCGAGGGCTTGGCTGCAGGAAGCTGTTTTCGTGAACCTTGTTGATGAAGTACTGCAGCATCTTTTCGCAGACGCTGAAGTCGGCGATCACGCCGTCCTTCATCGGACGAATGGCAGCAATGTTGCCCGGCGTACGACCGAGCATGCGCTTGGCTTCGGTACCGACGGCAACGACACTCTTCTGATTGCCATGGGTGCGAATCGCAACGACCGATGGCTCATTCAGGACGATACCGCGCTCGCGCACGTAGATAAGGGTGTTGGCTGTGCCCAGGTCGATGGAGAGATCGCTGGAAAACATGCCACGCAGTTTCTTGAACATTGGAAAGGGACCCTGGGCAACGCGTGGGTAAAAAAGTGCGGCAAACTCTAACAACGACGGGGATTTTGGGCAAGGCGCCAATATGTTAAATTAGGCGTTTTTCCGAGCACCATCCCATACAATCGCGGCCATGTGACCGTAAAAATGCGGTAGTGTTCCGATAATCCCGGATCAGTACGAAAACTAGTCGAGCGGCGATCGAGCGTGTTTTCAACGCAGCATGATCGTCGCGCAGGCAATTTCCGTGCAGAGCCTAACACACGGACAGCTTCCATTTTGTTTTCCACTGGAGATTCCCATGGCGCTTGACCGCTCCGACGTGGAAAAAATCGCTCACCTGGCCCGCCTGGGCTTGGTCGAAGCCGATCTTCCACGCACCACCGAAGCCCTGAACAGCATTCTGGGTCTGGTCGACCAGATGCAGGCTGTCGATACCGACGGTATCGAACCCCTTGCCCACCCTCTGGAAGCGAGCCAGCGCCTGCGCGCCGACGCCGTCACGGAGCGAAATAACCGCGAGGCTTATCAGTCCATCGCACCAGCGGTCGAAAACGGCCTGTACCTGGTTCCGAAAGTCATCGACTAAAGGGAAAGAGCCTGCAATGCATCAATTGACTCTGGCCGAGATCGCCCGCGGACTCGCCGACAAGAAGTTTTCCGCCGAAGAGCTGACCCGGACCCTGCTGGCGCGCATCGCCCAGCTCGATCCGCAGATCAACAGCTTTATCAGCTTGACCGAAGAACTGGCCCTGCAACAGGCCAAGGCCGCCGACGTACGGCGCGCCAACGGCGAGAACGGTGCCCTGCTCGGCGCGCCGATCGGCCACAAGGACCTGTTCTGCACCCAGGGCGTGCGCACCAGTTGCGGCTCGAAGATGCTCGACAACTTCAAGGCGCCCTACGACGCCACCGTGGTTGCCAAACTGGCCGCTGCCGGCGCCGTGACGCTGGGCAAGACCAACATGGACGAATTCGCCATGGGTTCGGCCAACGAGTCGAGCTACTACGGCAAGGTCAGGAACCCGTGGAATCTGGAACACGTACCGGGCGGCTCGTCTGGTGGCTCTGCCGCCGCCGTGGCCGCACGCCTGTTGCCTGCCGCCACCGCGACCGACACCGGCGGTTCGATCCGCCAGCCGGCGGCGTTCACCAACCTCACCGGGCTGAAACCGACCTACGGTCGCGTTTCGCGCTGGGGCATGATCGCCTACGCCTCCAGCCTCGACCAGGGTGGCCCGCTGGCCCGCACCGCCGAAGACTGCGCCCTGCTGCTGCAAGGCATGGCCGGCTTCGACCCGCAGGACTCCACCAGCATCGATGAACCGGTCCCGGACTACAGCGCCGGCCTGAACGACTCGATCCAGGGCCTGCGCATCGGCGTGCCGAAGGAATACTTCAGCGCCGGTCTCGACCCGCGCATCGCCGAACGGGTGCACGACAGCGTCAAGGAGCTGGAAAAGCTCGGCGCGGTGATCAAGGAAATCAGCCTGCCGAACAACCAGCACGCGATTCCGGCCTACTACGTGATCGCCCCGGCCGAAGCCTCGTCCAACCTGTCGCGTTTCGACGGCGTGCGCTTCGGTTATCGCTGCGAAGAGCCCAGGGACCTCGAAGACCTGTACAAACGCTCCCGTGGCGAAGGTTTCGGCGCGGAAGTGCAGCGTCGGATCATGGTCGGTGCCTATGCCCTGTCGGCCGGCTACTACGACGCCTATTACCTCAAGGCGCAGAAAATCCGTCGCCTGATCAAGAACGACTTCATGAGCGCCTTCAACGAGGTCGACGTCATTCTCGGCCCGACCACGCCCAACCCGGCCTGGAAGATCGGCGCCAAGAACAACGATCCGGTCGCCGAGTATCTGGAAGACTTCTACACCATCACCGCCAACCTCGCGGGTCTGCCGGGCTTGTCCATGCCTGCGGGCTTCGTCGACGGCTTGCCGGTCGGCGTGCAATTGCTTGCCCCGTATTTCCAGGAAGGCCGCTTGCTCAACGTTGCGCACCAGTATCAGTTGAACACTGACTGGCACACCCGCACCCCCCAGGGGTTTTGAAGCCGCTGCGCCCGGTAATGCTGCGTTGAAAGCTGACGCGTAATGCTCATTGACTAAGGTCAACTGCGCTTACTCGTCAGCCTTCGCCTTGCCTTACCTTCGCTCGCAACGCTTCAAACGTCCCCTGGCAAGATTTCGAGGAGTAACACCATGCAATGGGAAGTCGTGATCGGGCTGGAGATTCATACCCAGCTCGCCACCCAATCGAAGATATTCTCCGGCAGCTCGACCACCTTCGGCTCCGAGCCCAACACCCAGGCCAGCCTGGTTGACCTGGGCATGCCGGGCGTGTTGCCGGTGCTGAACGAAGAAGCCGTGCGCATGGCCGTGAAATTCGGCCTGGCAATCGACGCCGAGATCGGCCAGCACAACGTGTTCGCCCGCAAGAACTACTTCTACCCGGACCTGCCCAAGGGCTACCAGATCAGCCAGATGGAACTGCCGATCGTCGGCAAGGGCCACCTGGACATCACCCTGGAAGACGGCACGGTCAAGCGTGTCGGGATCACCCGGGCGCACCTGGAAGAAGATGCCGGCAAGAGCCTGCACGAAGAATTCAGCGGTTCCACCGGTGTCGACCTGAACCGCGCCGGCACGCCGCTGCTGGAAATCGTCTCCGAGCCGGATATGCGCAGCGCCAAGGAAGCCGTGGCCTATGTCAAGGCGATCCACGCGCTGGTGCGCTACCTGGGCATTTGCGACGGCAACATGGCCGAAGGCTCGCTGCGTTGCGACTGCAACGTGTCGGTACGGCCGAAGGGCCAGGTCGAATTCGGCACCCGCTGCGAGATCAAGAACGTCAACTCGTTCCGCTTCATCGAGAAGGCGATCAACACTGAAGTCCAGCGCCAGATCGAACTGATCGAAGACGGCGGCAAGATCATCCAGCAGACCCGCCTGTACGATCCGAACAAGGACGAGACCCGCGCCATGCGCAGCAAGGAGGAAGCCAACGACTACCGTTACTTCCCCGATCCGGACCTGTTGCCGGTGGTCATCGAGGATGCGTTCCTCGATGCCGTGCGCGCCAAGCTGCCGGAACTGCCGCCGCAGAAACGCGAGCGCTTCCAGTCCCAGTACGGCCTGTCGCTGTATGACGCCAGCGTACTGGCCTCGAGCCGCGAGCAGGCGGACTACTTCGAGCAGGTCGCGAGCATCGGCGGCGACGCCAAGCTGGCGGCCAACTGGGTCATGGTCGAGCTGGGCAGCCTGCTGAACAAGCTGGGCGTGGAAATCGACCAGGCGCCGGTGACGGCCGAGCAGTTGGGCGGCATGTTGTTGCGGATCAAGGACAACACCATTTCCGGCAAGATCGCCAAGACCGTCTTCGAAGCCATGGCCAACGGCGAAGGCAACGCCGACCAGGTGATTGAGGCCCGTGGCCTGAAGCAGGTGACCGACAGCGGCGCCATCGAGAAGGTCCTGGACGAAGTCCTCGCGGCCAACGCCGAGCAGGTCGAACAGTACCGGGCGGCGGACGAGGCCAAGCGCGGCAAGATGTTCGGCTTCTTTGTCGGCCAGGCGATGAAAGCCTCCAAGGGCAAGGCCAACCCGCAACAGGTGAACGAATTGCTGAAAAGCAAGCTCGAAGGCTGATAGCGGCGCGGCCGGCAACGGCCGCTCCCGCCAGCCTTGCATGCCTGTCCACTGCGGGAACGGGCTTGCCCGCGAATACGATGGCGCAGATACATCGTCTTCGCGGGCAAGCCCGCTCCCACAGGCAGGCCTACCCCATGCTCCGCCGTGGGAACGATCACTGTAGGGAGTGCCCCCGATGAAACGCCTGCTTGGCGCCTGCGCCCTCCTCACCCTGCTGGCCGGTTGCGCCACTCACGATATCGACCCGCGCGGCTACAATGAAACCGGCATGGCGTCCTACTATGGCGCCCGGCACCACGGCAAACGTACCGCCAGCGGCGAACCGTTCGACCAGCACGGCCTGACCGCCGCCCATCGCCAACTGCCCTTCGGCACCCGGGTAAAAGTCACCAACCTCGCCAATGACCGCAGCGTCGTGGTCCGTATCAACGACCGTGGTCCCCATACCCGTGGGCGCCTGATCGATCTTTCACGGGAAGCGGCCGAGCAGTTGGGTATGCTGCAAAGCGGCACCGCGCGCGTTCGTGTACAAAGCCTCAACGACTGACTTCGGGAGCCCCCGCCATTTTCGGATTGACCGCCCTGCCGCTCCTGAGCCTGATCCAACTGCTCGGCGGCCTGTTACTGCTGATCGTCGGCGCCGAACTGCTGGTGCGTGCGGCCGTGCGCCTGGCGGCAAGCCTGCGGGTGCGCCCGCTGCTGATCGGCCTGACCATCGTCGCCTTCGGCAGCAGCGCGCCGCAGATGGCCGTCAGCCTGCAAGCGGCCTTTTATGAAAACGCCGATATCGCGGTCGGCAGCGTGATCGGCGGCAATATCTTCAACACCCTGGTGACCCTCGGCCTCTCGGCGCTGATCATCCCCTTGCGGGTCTCGCGCCAGTTGGTGCGCCTGGATATCCCGCTGATGATCGTCGCCAGCCTGCTGGTCTTCGGCCTGGCCTTCAACGAAGAGCTGAGCCGTTTCGACGGCGTGCTGATGCTGGTGATTTTCGCCCTGTACCTGGGCTTGCTGCTGCGTACCTCGCAGCACAACCAGCATGCCCATCATCACCCCGGGCATCCCCATGACCGCCCGCGCGCGCCCTGGGTCAGCAGCGTGACCTGGATGCTGCTGGGCCTGGCCCTGCTGACGCTCGCCGGTCACCTGCTGCTGGATGCGGCGGTTGACGTCGCCACCGAGCTGGGCCTGTCCGAACGCATCATCGGCCTGACCGTGGTCGCCGTCGGCACCTCGTTGCCGCAACTGGCCACTTCGCTGATCGCCGCCTTCCGCGGCCAGCGGGATATCGCCGTCGGCAACGTGATCGGCGGCAATCTGTTCAACCTGCTGGGGGTACTGGGCGTCACGGCCCTGATCGCCCCGGAACCCTTGTCGGTGTCGCCCAACGCCCTGTCGTTCGACCTGCCGGTCATGCTCGGCGTCGCGGCGTTGTGCTGGCCGGTGTTCTACTCCGGTTATCGCATCACCCGCGCCGAAGGCCTGCTGTTTCTCGGCCTGTACCTGGCCTACGGCCTGCATGTGGTGTGGTTCACCACCGGCATGCCGATGGCGGTGCGCCTGGAACACCTGATGCTGTTTTTCATCCTGCCGGCGCTGCTGGCGTACCTGCTGTTCAGTACGCTGCGGGCCTGGCGTCGCCAACACTCATAGGAGCCACTGCAATGACCGATCAGAAGAAAGCTGGTGTCGAGATGCGTCGTCAGGTGATGGGCGATGTATTCGTCGACCGTGCCCTGGGCAATGCCACCGAGTTCAGCCAGCCGCTGCAGGATTTCGTCAACGAACACGCCTGGGGCAGCGTCTGGAACCGCGAAGGCCTGCCGCTGAAGACCCGCAGCCTGATCACCCTCGCGGCGCTGACCGCGCTCAAGTGTCCGCAGGAACTCAAGGGCCACGTACGCGGCGCCTTGAACAATGGCTGTACCGTCGAGGAAATCCGCGAAGCGCTGCTGCACTGCGCGGTGTATGCCGGCGTGCCAGCAGCCATCGATGCGTTCCGCGCGGCCCAGGAAGTGATCGACGCCTACCAGACAGCGGACTGAGTGCGACCGCCGGCGGCTGGGCCTGCCGTCAGATCCAGCCGCCCCACTGCAACACGAAGATGCCGATATTGGTCGTGATCGCCGCCATCAGCGTGGTGATCACGATAATCGCCGCCGCCAGTTCATGATTGCCATTGGCCGCCCGGGCCATGACGAAGCTGGCCGCCGCCGTCGGGCTGCCGAAGTAGAGAAACAGAATCCCCAGTTCCGCGCCGCGAAAGCCGCAAAGCCATGCGCCCAGGGTCGCGATGATCGGCATGCCGACCATTTTCACCAGGCTCGCACTCAGGGCCATGTCGCCGCTCTTGCGCAATGCCGCCAGGGACAAGGTGCCGCCAATGCAGATCAGCGCCAGCGGCAGGGTCATCTGCGCCAGGTAGTTGCCGGAGGTTTCCAGCCAGCCAGGCAGGCCGATCTGCCAGTACGCAAAGGGCGCGGCAGCGATCACGCTGATGATCAGCGGGTTGCTGAACACGCTTTTGCAGATGCTCCAGGGATCGGACTTGATCACCGGGCTATAGACCGCCAGGACAATGGTCGACAGGGTGTTGTAGAACAGGATCACCAGCGCCGCGAGGATCGCCCCGAGGGAAATCCCGTAGTCGCCGTACATGCTGGCGGCCAGGGCCAGGCCGATCACCCCGTTGTTGCCGCGAAAGGCCCCCTGGGTATAGATGCCCCGGTCTTCCTTCGGACAACGCCAGATCGCCCACCCCCAGGAACCGGCGAACCCCACCAGCGTGGCAATGGCGAAATACCCCAGCACCGCGGGCTTCAGGGCCGAATGCAGGTCGGCGTGGAGGATCCCGAGGAACAGCAGCGCCGGCATGGTGACGTTGAATACCAGCGCCGACGCGGTGTGGATGAAGTTGTCGTTGATCCAGCCAACGCGCTTGAGCGCCACGCCCAGGAACAGCATGGCGAACACCGGCGCGGTGATGGTGAGAGTGCCGAGAAAGATCGCCAGCATGCCGTAGAAACCCATAGCCTGTCGTTAGTCGGCTAATGATACGGCAAAGCATGGGGTTTCAGTCGAACTGCGCGCGCATCCAGGCCTGGTAAGCGGCGACCTGCGCCTCGCCTTCACGGGGCGCCCAGGTCGCCATCTCGCCCTCGCCCACCGGGCGATACGGGCCGGCCTTGCACTCGAACATCACCGTGTTGGGCTCCAGCACCACCAACCCGTGGAACACCCCGGCCGGCAGGTCGACGGCCGGACAGTCACCGCCCGCCTGCAGGACACGACGAGTCACCACTTGCCCGTCCTCGTCGAACACCAGCAGACCCAGGCTGCCCTTGAGCACCAGCAGGGTCTCGGCCTTGTCCGCGCTCAAATGCCGGTGCGGCGGGACATAGGTATTGGGCTGCAGGCCGACCGCCATGCGATGGCATGGCTCGTCCATCTGGTGAAAGTTGTGGTGCGTGCGCCCACGCGGGCTGGCCGCGGCCTTGCTGGCCAGGTCGGCAAACAGGGCCTGATCGAGAAAACTCGGCGCGGCCATGGCTTACATGCCCTTGACGGCAAAGATGCCGGCAGCGTTGCGCCAGTAGCCCTTGTAGTCCATGCCGTAGCCGAAGATGTACCGGTCGATGCATGGCAGGCCGACATAATCGGCCTTCAGGTCCGGACGCGCCTTGCGGTCGTGGTCCTTGTCGATCAGCACGGCCGTGTGCACCTTGCGGGCACCGGCATGCTTGCAGAAGTCGATGATCGCGCCCAGGGTGTGGCCCTCGTCGAGGATGTCGTCGATGATCAGCACGTCACGGTCGATGAACGAGACTTCCGGCTTGGCTTTCCAGAACAGGTCGCCGCCGCTGGTTTCGTTGCGATAGCGGGTCGCGTGCAGGTAGGACGCTTCCAGCGGGAAATCGAGGTGGGTCAGCAATTTGCCGGAGAAGATCAGGCCGCCGTTCATCACGCAGAACACCACCGGATTGCGCTCGGCCAGGTCGGCATTGATCTGCGCGCCGACCCGGGCGATGGCCGCTTCGACTTGGTCGTTGGTGTACAGGCAGTCGGCTTCGCGCATGACTTGACGGATATGCTCGAGATCAGCGGACATGGCGCTCTCCATAGATGCTTGGGTAGGGCTTGTGCAGGGAGCTGCGCAAGAAAAGCCGGCAAAGGTACGCACCCGGCAGGGTCAGATCAAGCGTTTCTGGACTAACGTATTACCGTTCTATAGGACATCTTCCCCGGATAGATTAATCTAGGGCGGTTTTTTTGCCCGCCGTCGGAGCCTTTCCCCATGCCCATCCGTGAGATCCGCCATCCGCTGATCCGTCACAAGCTCGGCCTTATGCGCCGCGCTGACATTAGCACGAAGAACTTCCGTGAGCTTGCCCAGGAAGTCGGTGCATTGCTGACCTATGAGGCGACCAAGGACCTGCCCCTCGAAACCTATGACATCGAAGGCTGGTGCGGCACCGTACAGGTCGAGAAAATCGCCGGGAAGAAAATCACCGTGGTGCCGATCCTGCGCGCCGGTATCGGCATGCTCGAAGGCGTGCTCAGCCTGATCCCCGGCGCCAAGGTCAGTGCCGTGGGCGTGGCCCGCAACGAGGAAACCCTCGAAGCCCACACCTACCTGGAAAAACTGGTCCCGGAAATCGACGAACGCCTGGCGATGATCATCGACCCGATGCTCGCCACCGGCGGCTCGATGGTCGCGACCATCGACCTGCTGAAGAAAGCCGGCTGCAAGGACATCCGCGCGATGGTCCTGGTCGCGGCCCCCGAAGGCATCGCCGTGGTCGAGAAAGCCCACCCGGACGTGACCATCTACACCGCCTCCATCGATCAGAAACTGAACGAGCACGGCTACATCATCCCGGGCCTGGGCGATGCCGGTGACAAGATCTTCGGCACCAAGCAGAAGGACGCCTGACATGCGGGATGAGTTCAACGACCCGCTCTGGCGCACGGTGCTGTCTGGCGCGCAGATGCTCTTCGTGGCCTTTGGCGCCCTGGTGTTGATGCCGCTGATCACCGGCCTCGACCCCAACGTCGCGCTGTTCACGGCGGGCCTGGGGACTCTGCTGTTCCAACTGGTCACCGGACGCCAGGTGCCGGTGTTCCTCGCGTCGAGCTTCGCCTTTATCACCCCGATCATCCTCGCCAAGGGCCAGTTCGGCCTGGCGGCGACCATGGGCGGGGTGATGGCGGCCGGTTTCGTCTACACCTTCCTGGGCCTCGCGGTGAAGATCAAGGGCACCGGTTTCATCGACCGGCTGCTGCCGCCGGTGGTGATCGGTCCGGTGATCATCTCCATCGGCCTGGCCATGGCGCCGATTGCCGCGAACATGGCGATGGGCAAGGCCGGCGACGGCTCGGAACTGATTCATTACCAGACCGCCATGCTGATCTCGATGCCGGCGCTGCTGACCACGCTGATCGTGGCGGTGTTCGGCAGGGGCATCTTCCGCCTGGTGCCGATCATCTCCGGGGTCCTGGTGGGCTTTGCCATGTCGTTCTACTTCGGCGTGGTCGATACCGCCAAGATCGCCGCCGCGCCCTGGTTCGCCCTGCCGCACTTCACCGCGCCGGAGTTCAACTGGCAGGCGATCCTGTTCATTGTCCCGGTGGCGCTGGCCCCGGCCATCGAGCATATCGGCGGAGTGATCGCCGTGGGCAGCGTGACCGGTCGCGACTACCTGAAGAAGCCGGGCCTGCATCGCACCCTGCTGGGTGACGGCATCGCCACCACGGCAGCCGGCCTGTTCGGCGGTCCGCCCAACACCACCTATGCCGAAGTGACCGGCGCGGTGATGCTGACCAAGAACTACAACCCGAAAATCATGACCTGGGCGGCGATCTTCGCCATCAGTCTGGCGTTTATCGGCAAGTTCGGCGCCCTGCTGCAAAGCATCCCGGTGCCGGTGATGGGCGGGATCCTCTGCCTGCTGTTCGGTTCGATTGCCGCGGTGGGGATGAACACCCTGATCCGCCACAAGATCGACCTGGGCGAAGCGCGCAACCTGGTGATCGTCTCGGTGACCCTGGTGTTCGGCATCGGTGGCGTGCTGGTGGGCACCGGCACCGGCCCCGACGACTTCGGCCTCAAGGGCATCGCCCTGTGTGCCGTGGTGGCGATTGCCCTGAACCTGTTGCTGCCAGGCAATGACAGCTGGAAGCACAAGAAAGGCGACGAGCCGTTGTTGTAAGGCTCGTGTTTGCTCCTACGGGGCCGTGTTGTACGCAAATCTGCGATTCAACACAGAACTGTAGGAGCCGGCTTGCCGGCGATGGCAGCGGTGCGGTTTTCTGTCAAACCGCGTCGCCTGGATCGCCAGCAAGCCGGCTCCTACAAGGTTCAGCAGGGTTTCCACGATTTGCATTTACAGGGCCAACGGCGCCCGCTCACAGAGCGTGTTCAGCGCCGCCGCCCACTGCGGCTCATCGTTCAGGCACGGTACCAGCACCAACTCCTCGCCTCCCGCCGCGATAAACTGCTCGCGCCCGCGATCGCCGATCTCCTCCAGCGTCTCGATGCAATCGGCGACAAACGCCGGGCACATCACCAGGATCTTCTTCACCCCGGACCTGGCCAGCTCATCCAGGCGTGCCTCGGTGTAAGGCTCGATCCACTTCGCCCGGCCAAGACGTGACTGGAACGATACCGACCATTGCTCCTGCGCCAATCCCATCTGCTCGGCAAACGCCGCCGCCGTGCGCAGGCATTGGGCGCGGTAGCACGTGGCGAGCACCGCAGGCGATGCATTCCGACAGCAGTCGGCATCCTTGAGACAGTGGCTGCCCGTGGGGTCGAGCTTGGTCAGGTGGCGCTCCGGCAGGCCATGGAAACTCAGCAGCAAATGATCGAACCCCTGCGTCAGGTGCGGCCGCGCGCTCGCCACCAGGGCTTCGATGTATTCCGGCTGGTCGTAGAACGGCTGCAGGATGGAAAACTGCACGTCGAGCCTGCGCTCGCGCACCACCCGCCGTGCCTCTTCGATCACCGTGGTCACGGTGCTGTCGGCGAACTGCGGATACAACGGTGCCAGGGTCACCTGGCGGATACCCTGGGAGGCCAGCCGGGTCAGCACCGTCTCGATCGACGGCTCACCATAACGCATGGCCAGTTCCACCGGCCCCTGGGTCCATTGCGCGCTCATCTGCTGCTGCAAGCGCCGGCTCAACACCACCAGCGGCGAGCCCTCGTCCCACCAGATCGAGGCATAGGCATGGGCCGACTGCTCGGGGCGCTTGATCAGGATCAGCGACACCAGCAGGCGCCGAATCGGCCACGGCAAGTCGATCACATAGGGATCCATCAGAAACTGATTGAGGTAACTGCGCACATCCGCAACCGAAGTGGAAGCCGGCGAACCCAGGTTGACCAGTAGCAGCGCGTGATCGGTCATGCAATGTCCTATGTCAGAGGCGACCCGACAGATCGTCGAGGGCCGCGGGCAGATCGGTAAACTGAAAGACGAAGCCCGCCGCCAGCAGGCGATTGGGCACCGCGCGCTGGCCGCCGAGCAGCAACAGCGACAACTCGCCGAGGCCGATTCGCAAGGCCGGGGCCGGCATGGGGATCACGGCCGGACGATGCAGCACCTGGCCCAGGGCCTTGGCGAACGCACGGTTGCGCACCGGTTTCGGCGCGCAGGCATTATAAGGACCGCTGGCGTCGTCGCGGTGCAGAAGAAAATCAATCAGGGCGATTTGATCCTGCAAATGGATCCAGGGCATCCACTGCCGACCGTTGCCGATCGGGCCGCCCAGGCAGAGTTTGAACGGCAGCAGCAGGCGCGACAAAAAGCCGCCCTCGGCCGCCAGCACCAGGCCGGTTCGTACCAGCACCACGCGAATACCCAAAGCCTGCGCGCGTTGCGCGGTTTCCTCCCAGGCGATGCACAACTGGCTGGCAAAGTCTTCGCTGACCGGCGGCGAATCTTCCGTCAGCTCACGCTCGCCACCGTCGCCATACCAGCCCACCGCCGAGCCGGAGATCAGCACCGCCGGACGTTGCTCGCGCCCTTCGAGCCAGGCCAGCAGGGTTTCGGTCAACTGGATCCGGCTGCTCCACAGCAATGCCTTGCGCTTGTGGGTCCAGGGGCGGTCGGCAATCGGCGCGCCGGCCAGGTTGATCACCGCGTCCAGCGGCTCGCCGGCCAGGTCCTCCAGATGGCGCACGCCACGCACCTGCGCCCCGCACAAGCGGGCCACGTCCTCGGGCCGGCGGCTCCAGACCGTCAGGCGGTGCCCCTGTGCCGACCAGTGCTTGCACAGCTGGCGCCCGATCAAACCAGTACCGCCTGTCAGCAATATGTGCATGAAAGCGTCCTCGCGTAACGTTTTGTCGGGAGCGTTAGTCTATTTTTATACACAGGGCTCTTTTCTTCTCGACAGAATATGTGTTTAACAATAGGACAGCTTCAGACGACAGGAAGGTCGCAACTTATACCTAAAATCAAGATTGTACAGGTTTTACCGACGGCGTAGTCTGTGCAGACAGGTAACGAGGCCCCTATGACTGTACCTATCGCAATAATTGGTGCCGGTATCGCCGGACTCTCAGCCGCCCGCGCATTGCAGGATGCCGGGCACGCCATCGAACTGTTCGATAAAAGCCGTGGCAGCGGCGGACGCATGTCGAGCAAGCGCAGCGACGCCGGGTCGCTGGATATGGGCGCCCAGTACTTCACCGCCCGCGACCGCCGTTTCGTCAACGAAGTACAACGCTGGCAAAGCCAGGGCTGGGTCGCCGAATGGGACCCGACGCTCTACACCTGGCAGAACGGCCAGTTGAACCTGTCGCCGGACGAGCAGACCCGCTGGGTCGGCGCCCCGCGCATGAGCGCCATCACCCGCGGCCTGCTGGGGGACCTGCAAACCCACTTCAGTTGCCGCATCACCGAAGTGTTCCGCGGCGAACAGCACTGGCACCTGCAGGACGCCGAAGGCTTCACCCATGGCCCGTTCAGCCACGTCATCATCGCCACGCCGGCGCCCCAGGCCACCGCCCTGCTCGCCGCCGCGCCGAAACTCGCCGGAGCCGCCGCCGGCGTGCAGATGGAACCGACCTGGGCCGTCGCCCTGGCGTTCGAGACAGCGCTGGATACCCCGATGGAAGGCTGCTTCGTGCAGGACAGCCCGCTCGACTGGCTGGCCCGCAACCGCAGCAAACCGGGACGCGACGACAAGCTCGACACCTGGGTCCTGCATGCCACCAGCAGCTGGAGCAAGCAGCACCTGGACCTGTCCAGGGAAGCCGTGATCGAACACCTGCACGGGGCGTTCGCCGAACTGCTGCATATCACCATGCCCGCCCCGACCTTCACCCTCGCCCACCGCTGGCTCTATGCCCGTCCTGCCGGCGCGCGCGAATGGGGTGCCCTGGCCGACGCCGACCTGGGCCTGTATGTCTGTGGCGACTGGTGCCTGTCGGGTCGTGTCGAGGGCGCCTGGCTCAGTGGTCAGGAAGCCGCCCGCCGGCTGCTGGAACACCTGGCGTGAACCGGATCAACCCACGCAAGCTGCTGCTGTCGAAGTGGACAGCAGCCCACCCGCAAAACCGGGAAAAACACTTCCTGGTCACCGAACTGTTCTGCGATGAGATCGGCACGGTCCTCGAACTCGAACTGCAAGCGGTATTGACCCGACGCAATCAGCGCGTCGCCTGGCGGACCCTGCAGGACGCCGCCAGTTGGCGGATGGGCTGGCAATAACGTCGGCCAAGCAATCTTGTACAAAATATTTGACTTGTACAAGATAGAACCTATGATGAGATTTAGTTGTACAAGAGACGACACTTGTACAAGTAAATCCCCGAGGTTCGCCGAATGCCCTTGCCCACCGATACACCCCGCAAACCGAGGATCGCCATCAGCGCCTGCCTGATGGGCGCCGAGGTGCGCTACAACGGCGGGCACAAGGAGTCGCGACTGTGCAGCCGCACTCTCAGCGAATATTTCGATTTCCTCCCGGTCTGCCCGGAAGTGGCGATCGGCCTGGGCACGCCCCGCGAACCGATTCGCCTGGTGGGCGATCCGCAACATCCCAGGGCCGTCGGCACGGTGCACCCCGACACTGACGTCACCCACGCGCTGGCGGACTACGGCACGCGAATGGCGGCCGAGCTCAAGGATATCTGTGGCTATATCTTCATGCAGAAATCGCCGTCCTGCGGGCTGGAGCGGGTCAAGGTCTACCAGGACGGCGGCCGCCCCGCCGAACACGCCGGACGCGGCATCTTCGCCCAGGTCTTCTGCGCCCGGCACCCCGACCTGCCGGTGGAAGAAGAAGGCCGCCTGAACGATCCGGTGTTGCGGGAAAACTTCCTGACGCGGGTCTTCGCCTACGCCGCCTGGCAGGAACTGTGCGCCAGCGGCCTGAGCCGCCGGGCCCTGACCGACTTCCACGCACGCTACAAGTACCTGCTCATGGCCCATAACCCGCCGCAGTACAAGGCCCTCGGTCACCTGTTGGGCAGCATGGGCAAGTCGGATCCGAACGAGGTCGGCCCGCGCTACTTCAGCGAACTGATGGCCGCCCTGAAGAAATGCGCGACCCGCCGCACCCATACCAATGTCCTGCAGCATCTCAGCGGCTACCTCAAGCAAACCCTCAGCGCCGCGGACAAGCAGGAAATGCAGCAGCTCATCGGCCAGTACCGCCTCGGCATCGTGCCGCTGGTGGTGCCGCTGACCCTGCTCAAGCATCACTTGCGCCATCACCCCGATCCCTACGTGGCCTTGCAGGTCTACCTGCAGCCCCACCCGGAAAACCTCAGCCTGCGGAACGCGATCTGACCATGACCCTCCCCGAAGACGACGAAGCCAACCCCGACTACGCCAGCGCCCTGGCGGCCGGCTGGCTGCCGATCCGCGAAGTGGCCCGGCAGACCGGCGTCAATGCCGTCACCCTGCGGGCCTGGGAGCGGCGCTACGGACTGATCGTGCCGCACCGCACGCCCAAGGGGCACCGGCTGTTTTCCACCGAACACGTGCAACGCATCCAGGCGATCCTGACCTGGTTGAACCGTGGCGTGGCGGTGCGCCAGGTCAAGCAGTTGCTCGATGCCCCGCAGCCGCCCGCCGAACCGCCGGAAAACGACTGGCATCGGCTGCACCACAACCTGGTCCGGGCCATCGGCCAGCTGGATGAGCGCCAGGTCGATGACAGCTTCAACCAGGCGATGTCGCTGTATCCGCCCCGCACGGTCTGCGAACAGTTGCTGATCCCGCTGCTGGCGGAACTCGAGCAGCGCTGGCAGAGCCAGTTCGGCGGGCAGATGGAGCGGACCTTCTTCTACTCCTGGCTGCGCAGCAAGCTCGGCGCACGGATCTATCACAACAATCGCCAGCTCAAGGGCGCCCCTCTGCTGCTGGTCAACCAGTCGGACCTGCCGCTGGAGCCGCACCTGTGGCTGACCGCCTGGCTGGCCAGCAGCGCCGACTGCCCGGTGGAGGTCTTCGACTGGCCGCTGCCGCCCGGCGAACTGGCGCTGGCCGTCGAACACCTGAAGGCCCGGGCCGTGGTCCTGTATTCCAGCAAGGCGCTGAGCCTGAGCGCCCTGCCCCGGCTGCTCGGCGGTATCGGTTGCCCGAGGCTGATCACCGGCGCCGCGGTGTGCATCCACTTTGTCGAACTGTCCGTATATAGCGACGAGAACCCGGGCGTGAGCCTGGCCGAAGACCCGTTGTCGGCGCACCAGGGCTTGACCCGGCTCGGACTGCTCTAGCGATCTCGCCCATGGCCCAAGGAATGACTATGCAATTGTTCTGGCTGCGCACCGACTTGCGCCTGCATGACAACACCGCCTTGAGCGCCGCTGCCCGGCGCGGTCCCACGGTGGCGGTGTACCTGCTGACACCGGCCCAGTGGCAGGCCCACGACGACGCCCCGTGCAAGGTCGACTTCTGGCTGCGCAACCTGCGGGAGCTGAGCCAGGCGCTGGCCGCCCTGAATATTCCCCTGCTGGTTCGCCATGCCGACACCTGGGAGCAGGTCCCCGCGGTCCTGCTCGAGTTGTGCCAGGCCCTGAGAATCGACGCCCTGCATCTCAACGAAGAATACGGCGTGCACGAAACCCGCCGCGACCAGGCCGTGGCCAAGGCCGTCGAAGCCCACGGCATCGGCTTCCAAAGCTATCTCGATCAACTGTTCTTCAAGCCCGGCACTGTACTGACCCGGACCGGTGGCTACTTCCAGGTCTTCAGCCAGTTCCGCAAGGTCTGCTACAGCCGCCTTCACGGCGCGTTGCCGGCCATGGTCGAGGCACCCCGCGCGCAGTTGCCGCTGAGCCTGGGCAGCGATCCGATTCCCGCCGAAGTCGAAGGTTTTCCGCCACCGTCCCAGGCCCTGCGCGACCTCTGGCCGGCCGGAGAAGCCGAAGCCCGGCGGCGCCTGGACGCCTTTGCCGACCAGCAGATCGACTACTACCAGAGTGAGCGGGACTTCCCGGCCAAGCCCGGCACCAGTCAGCTGTCCGCCTACCTCGCCGCCGGCGTGGTCTCCCCGCGCCAGTGCCTGCACGCCGCCCTGCAGAACAACCAGGGCGAATTCGACAGCGGCAACGCCGGCGCCGTCACCTGGATCAACGAACTGCTCTGGCGCGAGTTCTACAAACATATCCTGGTGGGTTACCCGCGGGTCTCGCGGCACCGCGCCTTCCGCCCGGAAACCGAAGCCGTGCCCTGGCGCGATGCCCCGCAGGAACTGGCGGCCTGGCAACAGGCCCGCACCGGCCTGCCGATCATCGACGCGGCCATGCGCCAACTGCTCGACACCGGCTGGATGCACAACCGCCTGCGCATGGTCGTGGCGATGTTCCTGACCAAGAACCTGCTGATCGACTGGCGCGAAGGCGAGCGTTTCTTCATGCGCCACCTGATCGACGGCGACCTGGCGGCGAACAACGGCGGCTGGCAGTGGAGTTCCTCCACCGGCACCGACGCGGCCCCCTACTTCCGCATCTTCAACCCGATCAGCCAGTCGGAGAGATTCGACAGCGAGGGCCTGTTCATCAAGCACTGGCTGCCGGAACTGGCTGGGCTGAACAAGAAGGAAGTGCACAACCCGGCGGCCGTCGGCGGCCTGTTCGGCGTCGCCGACTATCCACGACCCATCGTCGACCTGGGCAAAAGCCGCGAACGCGCCCTGGCCGCCTTCAAGAGCCTGCCGGCGCGGCTGGATACCGGAGCCACGCATGAGTGAGTTCCTGCACCATTTCGTCCAGCGCTTCGCAGCCCTGGACAAGGACAACCTGCACCTGCTCGCCGAGCTGTACAGCGACGACGTGCGGTTCACCGACCCGTTGCACGAGGTCAGCGGCCTGGCGGAGCTGCAGGGTTATTTCGCCCGGATGTACAGCGACATCAGCGGGCTGCACTTCGATTTCCATGGCCTCGACCAGGTCCGCGAGGGCGAAGGCTATCTGCGCTGGAACATGAGCTATCGTCATCCCAGGCTCGCCAGGGGCGAGCCGATCCATGTCGAGGGTTGCTCCCATCTGCTGTGGATCCACAAGGTCTACCGCCACCGGGATTATTTCGACGCCGGGGCACTGCTCTATGACCACCTGCCATTGCTCGGACACGCCACCGCGTGGCTGAAAAGGAGAGTCGCATGAGCCTGTCCTCCGCACGTCGCATCTGGCTGACCGGTGCCAGCAGCGGGATCGGCGCCGCCATGGCCGAGGTGCTGCTCAAGAGCGGCATCCAGCTGGCCGTGAGTGCCCGCAATGTGCGAGCACTGGAAGCCCTCGACGAGCGCTATCCGGGCCAGGTGCTGCTGGTCCCCGGCGACCTGACCGACAGCCGCCAGGTACGCGAGATCGGCGAACGCATCAAGCAGGCCTGGGGCGGTCTCGACACGGTGATTCTCAACGCCGGCACCTGTGAATATGTCGATGCCCAGGCGTTCGATGCCTCGGTCGTCGAACGGGTGGTGCGTACCAACCTGCTCGCCAGCAGCTACTGCATCGAGATCGCCCTGCCCCTGCTCAGGGCCGGTACCGAGCCGCACCTGGTGGCGATCGCCAGCGCCGTGACCTTCCTGCCGCTGCCGCGCGCGGAAGCCTACGGTGCCTCGAAAGCCGGCATGCGCTACCTGTTCGAATCCCTGCGGATCGACCTGGCCCGCGAAGGTATCGACGTCACCATCGTCAGCCCCGGTTTCGTCGATACCCCGCTGACGCAGAAGAACGATTTCCCCATGCCCCTGAGCTGGCCGGCCGACAAGGCTGCCGGCTACATCTGCGAGAAACTCCACAAGCGGCCGCTGGAAATCAGCTTCCCGGCCTTGTTCATGGCCGGGCTCTGGCCACTGTCACGCCTGCCCAAGCGCCTGCAACTGGCGATCGGCAGGCGCATGGCGCGCAATAACGGCAAGGACAAGGACCCTTCATGAAAATCGCCCTGATCGGCAGCGGCATCGCGGGCCTGACCTGCGCCTACCTGCTCAACCGCAATCACCAGATCACCCTGTTCGAAGCCGCCAGCTGGATCGGCGGGCATACCCATACCGTGGACGTCACGGTGAATGGCGAGCAGCACGCCATCGATACCGGCTTCATCGTCTTCAACGACTGGACTTACCCGAACTTCATCCGCCTGCTCGGCCAGCTCGGCGTCGGCTACAAGGCCACCGAGATGAGCTTTTCGGTGCGCGACCCGGCGGCCAACCGCGAATACAACGGCAACAACCTCAACAGCCTGTTCGCCCAGCGCCGCAATCTGTTGTCCCCGGGTTTCTGGGGCATGTTGCGCGATATCCTGCGGTTCAACCGCCAGGCCCTCGACGACCTGGAGCAGCAGCGCATCGCCGCCGACACCACACTCGGCACCTACCTGTGCGACGGCGGTTATGGCGAGCGGTTCATCCAGCACTACATCGTGCCCATGGGCGCGGCGATCTGGTCGATGTCCCTGGCGGACATGCTCGGTTTTCCGTTGCAGTTCTTCGTACGTTTCTTCAAGAACCACGGCCTGCTGTCGGTCAGCAACCGCCCGCAATGGCGGGTGATCGAAGGCGGCTCGAGTCGTTACATCGATCCCCTGATCGCCGGCTTTCGCGAACGCATCCGCCTCGATTGCGCGGTGACCCGGGTCGAGCGCGACGGCCATGGCGTGGTTATCCACAGCGCCGCCGGCAGCGAACGCTTCGACAAAGTGGTGTTCGCCTGCCACAGCGACCAGGCACTGCGGTTGCTGGCCGAGCCGAGCAGCGCCGAACAGCAGATCCTCGGCGCGCTGCCCTACGCCGACAACGAAGTGGTGCTGCACACCGACACCCGCCTGCTGCCGGAGCGCCCGCTGGCCTGGGCCAGCTGGAACTACCGCCTCGGTGGCGATGGCCTGCGCCTGGCCGCCGTGACCTACAACATGAACATTCTCCAGGGCATCCGCAGCGACACCACCTTCTGTGTCAGCCTCAACCAGGGCGCCGATATCGATCCGCGCAAGGTCCTGGCCCGCTACACCTACGCCCACCCGCAATACAGCCTGGCCGCCGTGGCCGCGCAGCATCGCTGGGAGGAATTGTATGGCGAGCGACATACCTACTATTGCGGGGCCTACTGGGCCAACGGCTTCCACGAAGACGGCGTGAACAGCGCCCTGCGCGTGGCCGGCGCCTTCGGGGAATACCTGTGAACAGCGCCCTGTACAGCGGCTGGATCGCTCACCGGCGCTTTGCGCCGCGGGCCCACGCCTTCCGCTACCGGATCGGCCTGCTGTACCTGGACCTCGCTGAACAGGACAGCGTGCTCGGGCTGTCGGCGCTGGCGGGACGCAGTCGCTTCGCGCCCTTCGCCTTCCGCGAGAGCGACTACCTGCGTACCTGGACCCGCGAGGGCATGCCGCTGATCGAAGCGGTGCGCCAGCAGGTCGCCCGTGCCCTCGGGCATGCCCCGCAAGGCCCCGTACGCCTGCTGACCCAGGCACGGAGTTGGGGCCTGGCATTCAACCCGGTGAGTTTCTTCTATTGCTTCGACGCCGACGAACGCCTGGCGGCGATCCTCTGCGAAGTGACCAATACCCCCTGGGGCGAGCACTACCACTATGTGCTGCCCGCTGACGGCGAGGGCCACCAGCATGTCGCGGTGACCAAGGCGTTCCATGTCTCGCCGTTCCTGCCGCGGGACCTGGAATACCGCATGAGCTTCAGCCAGCCGGCCGCCACGCTCGGCGTGCACATGGCCGACTGGCAGGGCGAACTGAAGGTCTTCGACGCCACCCTCAACCTGCGGCACGAAGCCCTCAGCCGGGCCAGCCTGCACCGCTACCTCTGGCGTTTTCCCTGGATGACCGCCAAGACCTGCCTGGCGATCTACTGGCAGGCCCTGCGCCTGCTGCTCAAACGGATGCCGATCTTCTCCCGCCAGGCTGCCGATGGCGCCTTTGGTATTGCCACCGCGCAAGATAAGGAACAACGTCATGAAAAGTTCTAGCCTGGTGACCAGGACCAATCTGTTCAGCACCAACACCCTGACCACCAGCCTGTTGCGCCGTGGCGTACTGCGCCAGCTCCGTGCCCTGCGCCACGGCCAGTTGCTGCTGGTCGAGGACGGCGAGCGCCAGTTGTTCGGCAATACCGGCGAAAGCCTGCTGGGGGAGATCCATATCCAGGACCCGGCGGTCTGGGGCATGGTCGCCGGCAATGGCTCGATCGGTGCCGGCGAGGCCTTTATCCATGGCTACTGGACCACCCCGGACCTGACGGCGGTGGTCCGGGTGTTCGTCAGCAACCTCGACGTGCTCGATGCCATGGAAGGCGGCCTGGCCCGCCTCGGGCGTCCTTTCGTCCAGGCCCTGCACTGGCTCAATCGCAACACCCGCAAGGGCTCGCGCAAGAATATCGAGGCCCACTACGACCTGGGCAACGCGCTGTTCGAGCAGTTCCTCGACCCGACCATGATGTACTCGGCCGGGCAGTTCCTCAGCCCCGATGACTCCCTGGAACAGGCGCAGTTGAACAAGCTCGAGCGCATCTGCCGCAAACTCGACCTGCAACCGGGCGATCACCTGCTGGAGATCGGCACCGGCTGGGGCAGCATGGCGATCCATGCCGCCCTGCATCATGGCTGCCGGGTCACCACCACCACGCTGTCGAAGGAACAGTTCGCCTACACCCGGCAACGTATCGACAGCCTGGGCCTGCAGGACCGGATCACCCTGCTGCTGGCAGACTACCGCGACCTCACCGGCCAGTACGACAAGCTGGTCTCCATCGAAATGATCGAGGCCGTCGGCCACTCGTTCCTCGCCAACTATTTCAGGCAATGCGCACACCTGCTCAAGAGCGACGGCCTGATGCTGTTGCAGGCCATCACCATCCGCGACCAACGCTATGAACAGGCGAAGAACAGCGTCGACTTCATCCAGCGCTACATCTTCCCCGGTGGCGCCCTGCCCAGCGTGCACAAGATGCTCGAAGTGGTCAGCCGCGAAACCGACATGAACCTGCTGCACATGGAGGACTTCGGCCCGCACTACGCGCGCACCCTGCGCCTGTGGCACGAGAACTTCCGCCGCGCCCACGGCCGCCTGGGCGAGTTGGGCTACGACGACTATTTTCTGCGCCTGTGGGAGTTCTACCTGTGCTACTGCGAAGGCGGCTTCCTCGAGCGCACCATCGGCACCGCCCAGTTGCTGCTGGCCCGGCCGACCGCCCGGGCCCAGCCGCTGCTCGGGCGTTTCGACAGCTGAGGGACCGGCGCTAGAGCTGGCGCAACTGCTCGCGCACCACCACCTCCCGTTCCGGGGCATTGAAAAACAGCTGGCGCGCCATGACCAGGCTGATCTCGCTGCGCCAGATGCGGAACACCTCCAGGGCTCGCCCGGGTTGCCCCTGGCGGATGCGTTCGAAGCGCTCCTGCTCGGCCCGGGCCTGCGCCTTGATGCCGAGAAAACGCTCGGCCCAGCGCTTCAGGTGGGCACCATGGGCCTGTGGCTTGCCGTCCTTGTCCAGGGCCCCGCGCATCACGAACAACTCCTCCGGGGTGGCCTTGTCGGGATAGTGGAAGTGCGCCACCCAGATATTCTTGCCGGTCGCCTTGTCACGCACCGCGTACTCCTGGAGAAAGTCGCTTTTGCCGAGTCGGGTGCGCGGCCCGTTGCGAAAGATCTCGACCTCGTTGTGCTCCTTGAGAAACAGCAGCCGTTCGGTGTCCGGCGCACTCGACTTGGTCACGGCGATCCGCGCCATCAGCCCCTCATGCCTGAGGGTCCCGGCCTGGAGACGCAGTTCCGCGGCCTGGACCTGGCCGGCGGAAACTTCGCTTTGCGTCACCGAGCCGTTCGCCTGCGTCACCGCCCGGTCGATCTGCCCGGCCAGCGCTTCCAGCGCCCGCGCCCGCACGTCGAGGACATCCTGCAGATAGATCGGGTCCTTGGCGACCGGGATCTGCCGCCTGGCCATCTCGATTTCCCGGCCGGCCTGGCGGATCTGGCTCTCGGCCATCTGCACCAGGCGCTTGAGGCCCGGCTGCGGTGCCGGTCTGGGCGCGGGGGCGGGCGCCGGCTTGGGCAGCGGCTGCCAGTAGCCGTCCTCTTCCTCGACAAAGGACTCGAGCGGTTGACCGGTCTGGGGATCCATCAGCTCGACGACCTCATGGCCATCCTGGGGCGTGTCGCGAACATAGCCGAGATAGTGCTGCTTGCGACGGGTGCGGATGATCTTGCGCCGCTTGCCGGCGGGCGGCGACGGCAGGTCAGGCGCGTGCTCGGTGGGAGCCTGCGCCTCGATACGCGCGACCAGGCTGCGCTCGGCTTCCTGCTGCAACTCGACCAGGCGCTGGGTGAACAGGTCGGTCCAGACCAGGCGAGTCCCCGGCGGCAACAGGCCGGTCTTGTACTCGGCCATGGCCAGGGCCTCGTTGTATTGGCTCACACAGGTATTGAGCACCGCGATGTCCGCCTCGGCGGACAGCGGCGTAGCGGAGCGTTCATCGAGAATGGACTGGGAGGCCAGGGCACCGCGCAGGTCATTGAGCTTGGTCGAGATATCGCTCTCGAGCTGGTGCGGATCCAGTTCCCTGAAGCAGTACACCGCGAGCCGGCACGCCCTGATGGCCTTCAGTGCGCGCACCTTGTGCCCCCCGCCCCTGATTTGCTGCATGCGCTGGTAGTCCGCCAGGTTCTGGTTGCGATGCTCGCCCAGTTCGGCAAACGCCTGCTGCTCCCGCTCCGCCCAGTCGATATACAGGTCCGTGGCGCGGTTTTCCCGTTGCTCCAGTCGTTGCGTTTCCATCAGGACCCGGCCCGAACCATCCTGATAGGGCAAGCGCTCGATGATCCGCACGCAACGACGGTCGATGATCCTGATCGCGTCCAGGGCGAACTGCATCGCCGTGACGAATTGATCCAGGGTGGTAAAGAGTGTCGCCTTGTAGCCCCGCAGGAAGACCGTCTCGTTCATCCGCAGTTCGTTGAGCTGTTTCTCGTAACCGTCGATCAGGGCTTTTCCCAGCTCGGCGATCCGGTCCATGCGGGCAAACCATTGCGCGTGGGTATAGCGGTCGGGATTGGCTTCCATCGCCACCAGGGCCTCGCGTTCGGGAAACAACGCGCGTGCCCGTCTCCCCTGCTCCGCGACGCGCTGATTCCAGCCTTCCATGAAGCGCTCGCTGACCCGCTCCCGCTGTTCCTGCTCCCGGCGTTTTTCCTCGAGCAGGGCCGCTCTTCTTTTCCCGACGTTGCCCGGGCGCCCCGAGCCGCCGCGAAGGCGCAGCTTCAAGTCCGGCGTCCAAACGCCCGCGCCATCGTTTTTCAGATAGAAGCCGTCACGCAGGCCGTCCGGCGAGACCACCTGGACAGTGCCTTCGCTGTCCGCCTTCACAGCAAACAGCCATCCCCCGAAGTAGGCCGCCAGCCGCTTGGACGCCTTCAAGCGGATCAGGCCCTTGAGGTCGCCGGACGCGATGACCTCCCCCAGGGTCTCGGGCGCGGGCCAGGGATAGGGGTAGATCTTCAGGGTGAACGAACTGGCGGTCGGACGCGAGGCGACCGTGCCGGGCGCCACCGGGTTGTCCAGTTTCATCGGCAATGGCCGGTCCGGCCCTTCGCTGATCGTGGCCCCGTGCGACGGCCGCTGGCTTTCGTCGAGCGGGATCCGCTGCGGTGTCCTGGCGTGCGCCTGCCGACGGTTCAAGTGATGTTCGAGAATAAAGGCGATGTTCACCAGGACATCGGCCCAGGCATTGGCCTTGGCCCCGGGGTCCTTTTCCTGCAGTCGCCGAAAGTCGGCATCGACGCTGGCGACCACGGCGAAAATCCAGCCGGCCACCGCCGCCGGGCCACGGATAAACATCAGCACCACGTTGAACAATTGCCAGCCGCCCTCCTTCAAGGTGTTCCAGCGCAGTTCGGCATTGGACACCGATTGCCGGTCCGCCAGGGCGATCAGGGTCCTGGTCAGCGAATCGAACAGGTGATGCAGGTAGTCGCCCTGGACCACCGTTTCGTCGAGCGTGGCCGGCGCCACCGGCAGCAGCGCGGCAAAATCGTCCTCGAACGAACGCCGCAGGTGGGGCTCGACCAGGCCGCCATTGGCATAGGTGCGCCGGGCCTGATCGCTCAACCAGGCCAGGATGCTGTCCTGCAATGCACCGGGTTGCCTGAGCGCATCGAACAGGGCCGACCACGTCGGGTATTGCAGCAGCGGTTCGACGGGAGGCGTGGGGCGGGCGTCATTGTCATGAGGGCAGAAGTGCTTGTCCGCTGTCGCCTGGAACTGCTGGAAGGCCGCCGCCTGCGGGCCGGCCTTGGCCAGCAGCGGACGATAGAGAATGAACGGGCCGCTCCCCGTGTCCTTCGGACCGATGATGAACATGGACGCCACGACATCCGCCGACGCATCGGCTTCGGCCTTGAATGCCAGGGGACGCAGGACGATCTCCTGGCCGTTCACCTGGCGTTGAGCCGCTTCGGCCTGCACTACCGCTTCGACACAGCGGTAACCCGCTTCGTCGAAGTGGGCGTCGCCGCGAATCTTCAGTTCCAGCGCCGCCATGGGCAATTGCACCCGCAGTTGCCCGGTGAAGAGTGTTTCCCGGCGCCGGGCCTCATCGGCGTCGTCGACAAGCTTGGCCCGCAGGATGTCGAGATAAGTCTTGCCGATGTCCACGGCCGTGACCAGCGCCTTGACGTAGTCCGCGTTGAGCCAGTCGGGCACCGCCATGTCCACGCCACAGTGGCGGATGGTGATCTTCATCTTCGCATGCCGGAAGCCGCCGAGATTCTCCAGGGCAAACTCCGTCAGGCTCATCCGCACCTTTTCCACCGTCCCCAGCGCCCCGCCCGCGCCGCCGGCCACGGCCACCGCGATGACCTTGTCGAGCTCCAGGCGAATATCATCGGGGTTGGCGATATCGGCAGCGGACGGATGGTCCTCGCCCATCTTCTTGCGCAGCGCCCTGGCCGCGAACTCCGGCAGATCGCCCACGTCATCGAGAAATGCCTTGCCGCCCGACACTCGCTGCACCTCGGCCAGTTTTTCCAGCAGGGCCCGGTAGGTGCCGAGGTCTTCGCTCGACGCCCCCAGCAGCCAATGCGGCAAGCCGTCATTGAGCGCCGCCAGCGCTTCGGGCAACTCGACCACCGTATGGGGCTCGGTCTGCACCGGCGTGAAAAACCAGTCATCGGGACGGGTGATTTCATCCAGCCGGTGCTGGTAGTCCGCGAGCGTCCACTCGCTATCGAAGCCGATCAGCGCAATCGCCTGCAGCTGGTTTTCCAGCAGGGTTTCGACAAAGCTGGCGAAGGCCAGGCCCAGTTGCATATCCGGGTCGCCCCGCTGCCAGAGCCGATGCTCGCGATACTCGATATCTCGACCGTTGGCGCGGATACTCATGAACAAGGGCAGCAGCGGTCCGAGGTCCGTAGTGTCGGCCCGGAAAAGGCCCTTGGCCAGGCTGAGCAGCAGCGGGTTCTGCTCGACTCCGCGCTCCTTGCGACGGGCCACCAGCACGGGCAAGGCTTCGGGATAGCTACCGCCCCAGATGTCCTTGCTCACCGCCTGGATGCCATGGAAAGCCAGTTGCTGCTCGGGCTTTTGCAGATCGATCGACAGAAAGGCCCGATGCTGTTCACGATCGGCGGAAAACATGCGCATCAGGATCCGGCCAAGGCGTTGAAAGCGACTGCTGCCGTCCGCATCCTCCGCGTTCCAGTAGTCGACCAGGCCCTGTTGATAGAGTTGCAGCAGGATATCGCCCCACGACCCGAGCGTGTCCTGGGTTGCCGCGGCGTCCACCACCAGGCGGTCGCCGGGCAAGCCATCGAGCCTGATCTCCAACACATGTTCGGCGGTAAAGAGCGGCGCGACCCCGCTGGTAAAGTGTTCGAGCACCAGGTCGATCACGGCACGGTACTGATAGCCGCCCGAGAACCGTTTGCCTTCCTGCTCGCGCCACAGGAGCTTGCCGACATACAGATGCGAGGCGTTGCGCTGCGGGTCCCAGCGGCTGAAAAAAGCCTCCTGGATGGCCGACAGGGCCACTTCCCGCAATGTCGGCGGATGGGCGAAAAGCGCCTTGGCCGCCTCGATCTCCTGCTCGAGCGACAGGCCCGGCAGTGTGCTTGCGTCATTCATGCAGACTATTCCCTTCAAACAGATCCGACGGGCCCGGCTTCGAGCCGCCGTGCCCGGCACCGCACGGCGGTACCAGGGCAGTAGACGCCCGGCACGCCGGGCCCTGGCGGTATCCGCTTAGCTACAGTCGGCGCAATTGCTCCACCAGGGCCGCATCCACTTCAGCGGCATCGAAAAAGAACTGGCGGGCCATGGGCAGGCTGATCGCACTGCGCCAGATATCCACCGCCGCCTGCGCGCGACCGGGCTGGCCGCGACGAATACGCTCGAACCGCGCCCCTTCGGCACGGGCTTGCGCCTTGGGCCCGAGAAAACGCTCTTCGCGGGTTTTCAGGTGGGCGGCCCCCGGGGTGAACAGGTCATCGTTGGGGGTCAGGTCGGGGTAGTGGAAGTGGGCCACCCAGAGCAACGCGCTCTTCTTGCCCGCGACCGCCTTGTCGAGGATCAGATACTCCTGCAGGTAATCGCCGGACTTGAGCAGGCTGCGCGGGCCATTTTTCCTGATTTCGATGGCGCCCTGGCGGTGCAGGAAGTCGACGCGGGCCATGTCCGGCATGCTCGCCTTGGTCGCCTCGACCCGGATCAGCAGCCCCTCGTTGCCCAACTCGAGGGCCAGGGCGCGCAAGTTGGCCGCCTGGCTCTGTGCGTTGAGCCGCTCGGGTGACTGCTCGGCGCTCGCCAGGCCGTTCTCCAGTTGTTCGGCGAGCCGGACGAGGATCCGCGCTTCCCCTTCCAGCACATCCTGCAGGTAGACCGGGTCCCGGACCGGTTGCTTCAACCGGGCGGCGTGGTCGAGCGCGCGTGCCAGCTCCTTGCGGGCATTGGCCAGCTCGCCACGGGCCTTCTGCATCTGCGTGCCGGCCTCCTTGACCAGCCGCTTGAGCCCGACCTGTGGCCGCGTGGCGACCGGCGCCGGGGCCGGCTCGGGGGCCTTGACCTCCTCCCAGTAGCTGCCGCTGGCGCTTTCCTGGAACACCCGCACTTCATCGCCATCGGCCAGTTCGACAGTCTCCCGGCTCTGACCGGCGGCCGGCGGCCGGACTTTCCCCAGGTAGGTCCCGCCCCTGGATCCGCGGGTCTGGATCAGCCCGGGGATTTTCTCCAGCTCCTCCTGCGCGGCGATCTCGCTGGCCTGTGCCTCGAGCGACTCGCTCAACGCCTCCAGCGCCTCGTCACGCAATTGCGCGATCAGTTCGAGCAGACGGTCGGTATAGGGCAGCGCCGTGCCTTCGGGCTGCTGGTGCCGCCAGAACTCGAGGGTCTGCAGGCCCGACACATAGTTTTCGATACAGGTGTTGAGCACCCGCTGACGGCGCCGGGCGGGTATATCCGGGTCCTGCTCCAGGTTGAGCCAGGACTGGTTCGCCATGGCGATCTCCTGGGTCTTGTCTATCAGCGAAGGAGGGACCTGCTCGTCCTGTCGCAACTCATGCAGCGTCAGCCAGCGCAGGCTATGCAGTTGCGACGCCTGCGTGTCGCGCTCCAGCGGAGCGTTCGGGGTCCGGCCGATGGTCTGGTCGCGGGTCTTGCTGCCCAGACCGGCAAAATCGTCCAGATGCCTGTCGACCTGCCTTTCCCTGCGATGCCATTCGAACATGCGCTCATTGGCCGCGACCTTGCTCCGTTGGTAGGCAAGGAACCGCTCGAAGAACCCGGAGCCCATCTGCATAGCGCTGGTCTGCGCCAGCTCGAGTTCTATCGCGGAGGGGCGCTGTTCCTCACGGACCCGGCGCAGGACTTCCAGCGTCTCACGGCAGCCGCCCAACTGGATGCCGAGGAAAGCGCACACGGCGTCCTTCCATTTCGGCACTTTCGCCACCCGGGATTGTTCCTCGCGCAGGACGATGCTCTGCCCCATCATGTCGAAGGCCTTTTCCGCTTCCTGGAGATATCGTTGCCGAGCCCTGCTGATGGCCTCGACGTCAGTCCCCTCCTCCTTGAGTTTCAGCGCGGCCCGTGCCGCGGAGGCGGCGATTGTCGCGAGTTTCCCGGCGGTTTCGATCTCCTTGTGGCGATCCACCAAGACCTTGGCCGCCGCCTTTTTTTCGTCCTGTATCTGCTTGATGGACTTGCGTCCACCGCGCCCCGAGCCACCGCGCAGACGCAGCTTCACGTCCAGGCTCCACTCGCCGGCCTCGGTGCTTTTCAGGTAGAAGCCTTCGCGACTGCCGTCCGGGGTGATCATCCGCACGCCGCCCCCGGGTTCCTCGCGGACCCGATACAGGCGCCCACCGATATAGGTGGCCAGGTGGCCGCTGTCGTTGAGCCGGATCAGGCCCTTGAGTTCACCCTCAGCGATCACCGCGCCCAGTGACCCGACATCAGGCCAGGGCCGTTCGAAACGGCGCAGCAGCAGGTCGTCGATGCGGATGCGACGCTGCCCGGAGGGCGCCAGGGCCGGCTCGTCCAGGTGCATGGGCACGGGCAGGTCCGCCCCTTGCGCCACATAGGGCCCAGGCCTGAGTCGGCCCGCCCCGGCGGGCTCCGTGCTGAACGGTATACCCTCGCGAGCGGCTGAAGGTGCCCTGCCCTCGGCGAGATGATGGCTGAGGATAAAGGAAAGATTGACCAGCACATCGGCCCAGGCATTCGCCTGCCCCTGGCCGCCCCTGGCCTGCAACTGACGGATGTCCCGGTCCACGCTGGCCACCACCGCATAGATCCAGCCCGCCACGGCCGCCGGGCCACGGATGAACATCAGCAGCACATTGAACAGTTGCCACGCGCCTTCCTTGAGCTGGGCCCAGCGTTGCTCGGCGTTGGACACCGACTGCCGGTCGGCCAGCTCGATCAGCGTGCGCGCCGTCGACGTGAACAGGTGGTGCAGGCAGTCGCCGTCGACCACAGCGTCACTCGGGCGTGCCGGCCCCGGAGTGGAAAAAGCGGCAAAATCGTCTTCGAACGATCGCGGCAGGTGCGGTTCCTGGAAGCCGCCATGGTCGTACAGGCGCCTGGCCCGGGGGCTCATCCAGGTCAGGACACTGTCCTGCAGCGGGCCCTCCTGGCGGATGGCCTCGAACACCGCGCCGAAGGTCTCGTACTGGCGCAGGGGTTCGAGCGCCGGCGTGGGCCGGGCATCGTTGTCGGGGGCACACAAGGCCGCCCCGTAGGCCGCCTGGAAGCCCAGCAACGCCGACTCATGGCTGCCAGCCTTGGCGAACAACGGGCGATACAGCACGTGTGGACCGTGACGGATATCCTTCGGCCCGATGATAAACATCGACGCCACTTCATCGACCGCGGCATCGGCTTCGGCACGAAAACCCAGGGGCCTGAGCACGATCTCCTGGCCGTCGACCTGCCGCTGCGCTGCGGCGGGTTTCATGAGTGCCTCGATATACCGGAAACCCGCCTCGCTGAAACCGGACTGGGCCCTGATCTTGAGTTCCAGCGCCGCCATGGGCAATTGCACCCGCAGTTGCTCGGTGAAGAGTTTTTCCCGCCGCCGGGCCTCGTCGGCGTCGTCGATCAGCTTGGCCCGCAGCGCCTCCAGGTAGGTCTTGCCGATGTCCACGGCCGTCACCAGGTGCCTGACGTAATCCGGGGTCAGCCAGGCCGGCACGGCGGACTCGCGGTCGCAGTGCCGGACCGCGATGCGCATCTTCGAATGGTGAAAGCCGCCTAGGTTCTCCAGGGCGAATTCGGTCAGGGTCATCCTGACCTTTTCGATGCTGCCCAGGGCCCCACCGCCGCCACCGGCCGTCGCCACCGCGATGACCCTGTCGAGCTCCAGGCGGATATCGTCGGAACTGCTGATCCCCAGGGGCTCGGCATGCTCCTCATGGATTTTTTCCAGCAGGGTCCGCCGGGTGAAACTCATCAGGTCGCCGATACCGTCGAGAAAGGCCTTGCCCTGGGAGGCACGCTGCACACTCGCCAGATGATCGAGCAGATCCCGGTAGCGCTCGATATCCCGCGGGTCGGCAGCGAGCAACCAGTGGGGCATTGCATCGCGCAGCGCCGTCAGTTCCTCGGACAGTTCGCGCACGCTATGGGGCTGCGTCGGCTCGGGGTTGAAAAACCAGTTGTCGGGGCGGGTGATGGCGCTGAGTCGCCGCTGGTAATCCTCGACCGTCCGGTCGAGATCACGGCCGATCAGCGAAACCTCCTGCAACTGATTCTCCAGCAAGGTACGCCCCAGGCTGGCAAAGGCCTGTTCCAGCAGTTCGTCAGGATCACCCGACTGCCAGAGCCGATGCTCGTGATATTCGATATCACGCCCCTCGGCCCGGCGGCTCATGAACAAGGGCAGCAGATGTCCCACTTCCGGGGTCCGGGCCCGGAACAGTCCCTGGGCGAGGCTGAGCAACAACGGTGCCTGCTCGACCTCATGCTCCCAGCGACGAACCAGCAGCACCGGCAACGCTTCCGGGTAGTAGCCGCCCCACGGGTCCTTGCTCACGGCGCGCAGGCCATGGACGGCCAGTTTCTGGTCGGGCTTCTGCAGGTCGACCGTGAGGAAGGCGCGGTACTGTTCGCGGTCGGCGGTGAGCATCCGCACCAGCAGCGCACTGAGCCGGCCAAAGCGACTGCTGCCTTGCGCATTCTCTTCGTTCCAGTAGTCGACCAGCGCCTGCTGATAGAGCTCCAGCAGGATATCGCCCCACTGGCCGAGCAGCGTCGGCGGGACCGGCGGCTCGATCATCTGGCGATCGCCGGGCAGGCCGACGAAGCGGACTTCCAGCACATGATCTTCGCTGAAAACCGGCGCCACGCCCTGGGTGAACTGCTTGAGCACCAGATCGCTTAAGGCCGTGTACTGATAGCCGGCGGAGACCTTTTTGCCATCGGCCGTCAGCCATCGCGGCTCGCCGACATACAGGTGCGTGGCGTTGCGCAGCGGGTCCCAACGGCTGAAGAACTGTTCCTGGATAGCCGCCAGGACCACCCCCGACAAGGTCGGCGGGCGGGCGAAAAGCGCCTTGGCCGCAGCGATGTCCTGCTGCAGCGACGGGCGAGGCGAGGTGGTGGTGTCCGGCATGTCTGGCTCCCTGCAAATGCGCGAGTAGACAAGGAACAGCACTGCCCACGGCGGTATCCGGCTATCGCCAGACCGCTGATTCAGGCATACGGGCCCGCGACACTGGCATACACTGGCGCCCATGACCACGATTCCCCTGACCGACCTCACGCCCCCGGCGATCACCTGCTCTTCCTGCGCGGCCTGCTGCTGTCGGCTGGAAGTCATGCTGATCACCGATACCGGTGTGCCCGAGCGCTTTATCGATATCGACGACTGGGGCGGCGAGGTGATGCTGCGCCTGGACGACGGCTGGTGCGCGGCCCTGGATCGCGACAGCATGCGCTGCACGATCTACGCGAAACGGCCGTTGATCTGCCGGGAGTTCGAGACCGGCTCGGCGGAGTGCCTGGAAGAACGCCGCGATATCGCCACCGCGTATCGATGATTTGAACGGGCGCATCAGGGCGCTTTCATCTCCGAGTCAAAGACGCTTCCCATATATCCGCTGAACCAGCGCAATCCACACTTGGGACCCCACGTCACAAGTAGCGGGCAACCCCAACGTTGCCCCCGGAACCTGAGATCACCGGCCCATGAAAACCCTCGAACCACCCTGTGCTTCGCCCCCCTGTGCAGCCGACCCCCTAAGCGAACCGGACGAGCCCGCGCCGGCCCGCTCGCAAGCGTTGCTCGCCCTCGATACGGCCAATGTCCAAGTGACCGCCCTGCTGGAAGAGCTACCGCCGCCGACGCTGCCCGAGGCGGGTCCGGCAATAGCGAAAAGTGAGCGGATACGCCAGTTGCAGCAGGATTACCTGGCGCAACTGCAACGGTTCTGGACGCAACCCAACGACGCCAGCAATGGCCTGCCCGCCGAGCAATGGCTCGCCCTGAGCCTGGAGACGCAACTGCGGGCCGAGGTGCAGTTGCGCAACGCCGATGGCACGCTGGACACCGACGACCGGCAACTGATCGACCAGGTGCTGCGCCTGCCCACGCGGGCACAACGGGAAGATGCCCTGCCGGTACTGCCGGTACGCCATCGACCGGCGGTGTACGGCATTACCCTGCTGGGAGAGGACGCCGCGCCGTGGCCCGGCGCATTCGTTATCACCAGCAGCGATGGCGCCGTCCTGCCGGGCAACGATCTCGACCCGACGCAGCTCAAGGGCAAGAAAGCGGTCGAGGTCCACAGCGATCTCGGCCGGGTCGTGCTCTACACCCTGGAACAGGGGCTTGAAGCCTTTGCCTCGCTCCGGCTCCTGCACAACACGCTGCAAGTGCGCCTCGGGCACAAAATCGCCGACCGCTTCACCGCCAGCGAGGACAAGCACGAAAACCTGTTCACCGAGCAGGTTCGCTCACTGCGCGACGCCCAGCAACGCAAGGTGAACGCTGTGTTTGCCGCGTCCCCGACGGACGCCTCGCCAGCCCTGCTGAAAGACCTCGCCGCCGCCGCAGACCTGCGTGACATCCTGGATATCGGCGGGCGACTGAACCAGCGCTTGCAGGCATTGCAATACCAGGCCTGGCGGCAGGTCTTCAAGGACGGCAGCCGGCAGGACTGGCAACGCTACCGCACCGCCGCCGGCCAGGTGCAGGCCGGCCGGTTGGCGCTGGGCCTGGCGTTGCTCGATACGCTGCCGTCAACCGCGCCTGCCGACAACTCCGCCACGCCGGTCATCAAGGACCAGGCAGCACTGGATGCCATCGTCACGGCGCTGAGCGCAGAAAACCCGACGACCGCAAAACCGGCACAGGCGATACGCGAGGCCTGGCAATACGCCAATGCCGCCAGCCTGCAACTGGCGCTGCTGGACGCCACGCTCGAAGGCCGCATCGACACGCGCCAGCAACAGTGGGTCCGCCTGCTGCTCGACTACCCCGACCCGGCCACCCGCCCGCTGATCGGCACACACACCCTCATCGCCAGCGCGCTGGGCCTGTGGACCCATCCCGAGAATGCCCCGAGCACGCTGCATATCATTGACGGCATACTCGCTATCAGCAGCTCGGCCCCGAACGACCCGACTGTCGTGCTGTACATCCCGGACGCCCCCGATGACCAGGATCTCAAGGCCCTGAGCCGACTCGCCGATATCAACCCGTATCTCGTGGAACCGCAGTGGCGAAACTACCTAGCCGCGCGACTGAAAACGTCGGGCACGCCAATCCCGCAGGTGCCGTTCCCCGTAACCGGCGCCCACGTGCAACTGATCCCGATACCGGGCGATGTGCAGCTGGGCCTCTACACCATACGGCGCGACGCACTGCTGGAGCAGGCGCGCCAGAGTGATCCCGGCGCCACGACCACTGATCGCCGGTCACTCATCGATCAGTGGGCGCTGGGCAATGTGGTCGGCCAGAAGAGCGCCGGCCTGATCGGCACGTTCCTGCCCGGAAAAAACGCCCTGGCACGGATCAGGGCGACCGGCCAACCCGAGCTTGCCGCGCTGCCGGCGCGCCCGGCGACAGAGCGCCTGGGCCCGGCCAGCAGCGGCGCCACGCCACCCGGCACGGTGCGGCTACGGCTGCTGGGCGGCGCGCCGATCGATCCGCCGCCGGCCCTGCCACCCCGTGTGTCCGCCATAGCCGGTCTGATCCGCCTGGGCTCCTGGAACGCGCGGGTCATGGATATCGTCGCGCCCCTCATGCCCAGCCTGTCGGACTGGCCATCGCACGGCAGCCTGGTGATCATCGATTGCCAGGGCCCCGGACCCGGCTGGTCGGTACGCTACCGGCAGGGACTGCACGAAGACGCCTATGGCTTTCGGGTGAACCCGGATATGTTCGTTGCCCGCCAGGACGTGGTGCTGTACCGGTCCGCTCCCGATCACTACAGCGCCTGGCTCCATGGCAACAGGGTGGATGCCCCCGCCGGTGAAGACAGCTTCTTTCATGCCTTGGCCCTGGCGCTGAACCTGGGTCGCGACAGCGACACGTTCACGGTCGAGAGACTGCGCGATGCCACCGCCGGGCATATCGAACGCCATCCGGAGATCGCCCCCTTCGTGACCGCCGAGCACCTGCCGCTCTATGCCCAGGCACTCGAACATTGCGCGGAACTGAATATCTGGCTGGGCAGCGAGGTCTATCAGGAGCTGACCGCCATCCTCAAGGGTTTCCCCAATCCGTACGGGCTCTTCCAGCCGGTCATCCGTTACCTGGAGACGACCCTGCCGTCGCGCTCACCGAGGCTGAGCCGCGTGGTCGATGCCGCGTTCGATGCCGTGCATCAACGCCATGCCCTGCGTCCGCTGCCCGCGGAAATACGCCAGATCATCGATCGCTATATTGACGCCCCGCCCCGTCCGGTACTGTCCCTGCTGGCCGCCGGGCCCAGTCGCAGGAGGCTGCTGGAAACGCTGTTGCTCGGGCCGTCAGAGGCGGCAGACATCGATTTCCTGGAGCAGCGCATCTTCATTTTTGACGACAGCATCCGCCACATCCTGCTGGAGTACGGCGCGACGGCCGCCCAGTTGCGCGAGTATGCGCTCCAGTACATAGGCAACCAGATCACCGCCCGGCGCGACTTGCTGCGCGCCACGCTCCGGCGCGTCCCGGCGCTGCTCGAACGGCTCGATATCATTTTCGCCTCGCCCACCCTGACCCCGCCCATGGCCGAGGGGATCAACATCGGTCAGATCGCCCACCTGCTCCACGATCCGCACATCTCCACCACCAGGTTGCGCCTGATCAGCCGTTGCGCGGATGCCGGCATCCTCAATATCAACCTGCTGGAGAACGCCGACGGGATCAGGCCGCTGACGGACGAGGTGCTGTCGCGACTCCTCGAACATCAACAGGAACTGCTGGGGCTGGCCAGGCAAATGGGCTTCCAGGACATCGCCCCACTGCTTTTCCCCTTCAGGGCCGACCCCATCGCCTGGACCCCACATCAATTCCACTCGGCCCCTCTCGCGAATGCCAGGCTCAACCTGCTGCTCGATACGCCCGGACTGTTCAGCATGCTCAGGCAACGATCGAACCGCGTAGTCGAAAAGATGTGGACCCAACTGACCAGCGCCACCCATGACAATGCCAGGGTTCGCCATGCACTGGCCTCTCCACGGGAAACCCTGAGCAGCCTGGCCCAACTGGACAGGGCATTGAACGCGCCACTGCCGAACACACGGCAGGCAGGTCCGTCGACGGGCTCGCAACCGACTTACCTGAGGGGATACGAGGTACACGGCAGATCGACGGCGCAGCTGTCGGGACCGGATGCGCGCGGCCTGTATCATGCGGCAAACGGCAGGACCTACATCCGCCATGACGGCCTGCGCTACGAAGTCCGCGCCTTCGGCAATCGCGTGCGGATCATCCATGCCATCGAAGGTTTCCGGCGTCCGACCTATGAGGTGCAACTGCGTCCCGATGGTTCCTGGCAGCTTATCGACACCCCCGGCCTCGGGGGCGACAGGCGCCGGTCCTATCCGGCCATCGCCGAACAATCGCGCACGCAACGCGAGGCGTTCGCCACGCTGGGCCAGGCCGCGCAACAGGAGTGGCAACGGCTCGCCGCCGATACGACGGTGTCCGGCCGGGTCCCCGACCTGCACAGCCTGCAATCCACGACCGCTGGCTACACCCTGGAACTGATCGACGCGGACGGCGCCCCACGCCGGCAGTTGGCACTGGCGAAAACCAGCGCACTGGCCGCACTCTCGAACCGTATCCGCAGCAGCGTGGACACCCTCCACCAGCACTTCCAGTTCCGGGAGGGCCAACTGCTGCCGCGCCCGGGCGTCACCCATCACGAGGTGGTCCATGCCCTTGCCCAGCTCGATGGCCTGAACAGCCTGAATACCGGCTTCGCCCTGTTGCTGCTCGGCAGCGGCAAGCCTCATGCCCTGTCGGCGGACCTGACCCGCGCGGTCCAGGTGCAGTTCTACACGCAACTGGCCCTGGTGGTGATGGGCATCGCCAACGAGGGCGCACTGCTCGCCCAGGCGCTTTACCTCGGCCTGAAGGACGCCGGACACCTGGGCGCCGAAAGCATCCGCCTGCTGGACAAGGCCGGCCAGGGGATCAGCCTGGCCGGCAAGACCCTGACCCTGGGCGGACTGCTGGCCGCCGGCAATGCCTTGCTGGTCCTCGCCAGCCTGGGGGTCGACAGCTACCTGCTGGCCCATGCCGAGAGCGCCGAGGAAACAGCCACCTACGGCACCCATGTCGGGCTCGATAGCCTCGCGTTGGGCACGGTGCTGGCCGGGTTCGCCGAGGGTGCCGAGTTCCTCGGGCCGCTGTCGATACCGCTGGCCGGCCTGGGCCTGGGCGCCAGCAGCCTGGTGGCGGTGTTCTTTGCCAAGGCCCACAAGGTCCTCGCCACGGGCGAGCAATTCAACCGGGAGATCCAGGCCTATCGCAACGGTTATGTCGAGGATCCGCACAGCCACGGGCTGCGCCTGGACGGTCCGGTGGTGGTGAGCCATGTGGATCAGCGCAATGGCCGGGTCCACCTGGGCAGCCCGAAGATCTATGCCGTGGACACTTCGCGTTCGGGCGATCCGCGGGTGATCCTCGACGAGCGCCAGGCCATCGATGTCGGCCTGGTCCTGGGGCTTCCCGGAGAAATGCCGTTGCCGGTTTCCGACAGTGCCCGCTTCCTGCATCTGCCGATCACGCCCGAGCACACCTATCTGCCGCAATACGGCTGGCTGCTGGGCGCGACCCAGCGCAATGACGCCGAGCTGCAGCTGTTCAAGGCCCTCGAACAGAAGACCCGGGGCAAGTTCATCGAGGCCAAGTGGGTCGCGGTGTTCCAGAAGATCGTCGAACAGCTGGAGCCGCGCTACCACGCCACGCGTATCCGGGTCAGCCTCGGCCTGGCGGCGCCGATGCTGATCATGGACGATCCCGGCGAAGGCGGTCGTTACCTGAGCCATGCCATCGAAGGCCAGGGCAGCCAATATGACATTTACCTGAGCGACGGCACGACCCTCGATCTGTCCAGTTGCGCCACATCGCGCCCCTCCACCTGGGTGCTGCACACCGATCAGTTGAGTCGCCCGGACGATATCCGCCTCGAGCCCGGCCGGCTGACGGTGGGGGGCGTCGTGGTGCGGGTGCAGGACAAGGAGACCCTGTATCTGGTCAACAAGCTCGACGAGGCCTACCGGCTGGACCTGGCCGGCGGCCGCTACACGCTGGCGACACTGAGCGCGCGCGACCATGAGGATGTGAATGAGCTGGAGCAACGCCTGCAAGCCCTGCAGGGCTTGCAGCGACTGACCGCCCCGGTACCTGTCGAAGACCTGTCGGCACCCGACTGGCCGGGCCGGGGCATCTATTATCGGCCCGCCGACGGCGACTTCGCCGCCATTCCCACGAACGGCGAGGACCACGGCGACGAGCTGTACCAGATCCCCGTGACCGCTGAAATGCTGTTGATCGCCTCCAGCCCCCAGCGCGAGAAAGTCAGGCAGGCGGTCGAGACACTGGCCGCGCTGACGCGCCACCTGGACGAGCAGTACCGCAAGTTCGGCGGGCGTTCGGCGGGTTTCTGGAGCGCCCACCCCGCTGCCGGCCAGCCCCGCAACGAGCAGTGCTATGGCGACTTTCTGCGGGCGCAATATCGCCTGGAGGTACAGCGCGCCCGGCTGCAAGGCCGGTATTCGGACACCGCCGGCCAGATGCTCCTGCAACTGCTGCCACGCCACGAACGCGAGCCGTCGAGCCAGGGGCCGCGCCAGGTGCTGGTGCACCGTTTGAGTATCAACGGCTATCCGGCCGATGACATCCTGGTCATCGGCGATCCGGAGCAGGGCACGCTGCTGTTGTATGTACCGGCGTCAAGCCCGGCATTGAGCGAGTTCTGTGGCGCCAGCGGGCTCAAGGCCCATGTGCAGCAACTGGCCGCCGCCGACGCAACGCTCCGGGAGCTGCAGGAACATTTCCCGCGACGCTATCGCGCCAGCAACTACAGTGCCCTCTGGGGCTACACCGGAACGGACGAGGCGCTGGAAAATCTCGGCGACAACGGCGACTGGAGCCTGATCCAGCTCGACCGTGGCCGCGTCGATGGCGACGATGTATTTGCCGTCCTGGCCAGCCTCAAGCGCCAGGGCGAAGGAGGCTGACCCCGGCAGCGAATGCTCCGCTACAACGGCATCGTGTAGTGCAAGGCGTAACTCTCGATGCCGTCGTTGGGCGTGCGGATCCCCGCGTTGGAATAGTGGGTCGCGCGGATCCCCAGCTCATGCCCGCCGGCAAAGCGCAGGCCGAAGCCGATGCGGTCCTCGAACTGGAAGGCCGAGCCGAGCTTGTTGTCTTCCACTTCGGTATGGGCAAACACCGCGACGCCTATCCCGGCCTCGATGTAGGGTTTGATCGAGGCTCCGGAAAACTCGTACACGAACACCGGCGAGAACGACAGGCTGTGGTTGCTGGCCGCCTTGTCGCCATCCCAGTAGGTGTAGGCGCCGCTCCAGTAGCCGGTCAGGCGACCGACATCGCTTTGCAGCCAGCTCTTGTCCCAATCCAATTGCAGGCCCAGGCGATAGGTCTGGGTCGAATCGCTGGTCTGGCCGACCGCGAACTCAAGACCGGCCGCGTGTGCCGCAAGACCATACCCCAGTGTGGCGGCTGCAAGCGCAGCCAGGCAGAACAGTCGCTTCATGAGAAACATCCTATTTCCAACGTATGTTCGGGATTGTTGTACAGCTCAACAGGCCTTCAATAGAAATCTGGCGTTAAGCAGAAGTTCACGGATTTGCGCGGTTTTTCACAGACTTTCCTACTCTGTGAAGCTTTGCACAACGCCAGACTTATTCCATAGCATCGGAAGGATTTTTCTGAGGTGATGCGGATCAGCACTGGTCCAGAATTGCGCCTCGCGTGCCGTTCCCGCGGACAGCAGGTCGCGGCCTTGCAGCAGGCGCTGGAGTTGCCGGGCCACCGCGGCACCGGTATCGATCAGACTGATGGACGCCGGAAGCATCTCCAGCAGCAGTGGCTTGAGGAAGGGATAGTGGGTGCAGCCGAGGATAATGGTGTCGCAGCCCGCGGCCAAAAGCGGCTCGACATAGCTGGCGAGCAACTGGCGCAGGGCCGGGCTGTGCAGATCGCCATCTTCGATCATTTCCACCAGGCCGGGACAGGGCTGGGTGACCACCCGCACATCGCTGGCAAAGCGGTCGAGCAAGGCGGCGAACTTGGCGCTTTGCAAGGTGCCGGTGGTGGCGAGCACGCCGACCACACCACTGCGGGTAGCCGCCGCCGCCGGCTTGACCGCCGGTTCCATGCCCACCAGCGGCCAGTCCGGGTAACGCTGGCGCAGATCAGCGACACCGGCCACCGTCGCGGTATTGCAGGCAATCACCAGGGCCTTGGCGCCCTGCTCGCGAAGAAACCCGGCAATCGCTTCACAGCGCTGGCGGATATAGGCCGGGCTTTTTTCCCCGTAGGGAATATGTCCGCAATCGGCGACATAGAGCAGCGATTCGTTGGGCAACAGCGCGCTGATTTCATTGAGCACCGACAGCCCGCCGATACCGGAGTCGAACACCCCGATCGGCGCCTCACGCATCGCGGCTACCGCAGACGCTGCAGTGCGGATCGCGCTTGACCCGCAACTCACGGAATTTCGTGCCCAGGGCATCGATCAGCAACAGCCGGCCCACCAGCGGTTCGCCGAAACCGGCGAGCAGTTTCAGCGCCTCCAGTGCCTGCAGGCTGCCCACCAGGCCGACCAGCGGACCGATCACCCCGGCTTCGCTGCAGGTCAGTTCGGCCTCGCTGCCGTGGCCGTAGAGGCAGTGGTAGCACGGACTCTCGGCACGCCGGGGGTCGAACACCGACAACTGGCCTTCGAGACGGATCGCCGCGCCACTGACCAGCGGCTTGCCGGCGGCCACGCAGGCGACGTTGACCGCCTCGCGGGTGGCAAAGTTGTCACAGCAGTCGAGCACCAGGTCGACGGCGGCCACCACGGCACTCAAGGAATCTTCATCCAGGGCCTGGCGATGGGCAACCAGGCTGACCTGCGGGTTGATTGCCGTCAGCCGGCGCAGCGCCGAGTCGACCTTGGTCGAACCGACGCTGTCGGTGTCGTGGATGATCTGGCGTTGCAGGTTGGTCAGGTCGACGCTGTCAAAATCCGCCAGGTGCAATTCACCGACACCGGCGGCGGCCAGGTACAAGGCCACCGGCGCGCCCAGGCCACCCAGGCCGACAATCAGTACCCGGCTGTTTTTCAGGCGCAACTGGCCGTCGATATCCACCTGTTGCAACAGGATCTGCCGGCTATAGCGCAACAGCTCCTGGTCGCTCAGCACGATATGCGCCCCAGGCTGATGCGCTGGTGACCACCCAGGTCGGTGCGGCTGTGGACTTCGCCGAAACCCTGTGCCGAGAGCAGTTCGCGGACGGCTTCGGCCTGGTCGTAGCCGTGTTCGAGCATCAACCAGCCACCGGCCTCCAGATGGGCCGGGGCCTGGGCGATGATCAGGCGCAGGTCGTCCAGGCCATCGGCGCCGGCCACCAGCGCACTGGCGGGTTCGAAGCGCACATCGCCCTGGCCCAGGTGCGGGTCGGCGGCGGCAATGTACGGCGGGTTGCTGATGATCAATTGAAAGCGCTGGCCTTCCAGGGCGCTGAACCAATGGCTGCTCAGCACCGTGGCGTTGTCCAGGCCCAGGCGCTGACGGTTGCGCTCGGCCAGGGCCACGGCCTCCAGCACCCGGTCCACCGCGGTGACCCGCCAGGCCGGACGCTCGCTGGCCAGGGCCAGGGCAATCGCGCCGCTGCCGGTGCCGAGGTCGAGCACACTGGCCGGGGTCGCCGGTAGCAGCTCGAGGGCGGCTTCCACCAGCAATTCGGTGTCGGGACGCGGGATCAGGGTATGCGGCGCGACTTCCAGGTCGAGCTTCCAGAACCCCTGCTGGCCGAGGATATAGGCCACCGGCTCGCCACCGCGGCGGCGTTGCAGGAAACCGGAAAAGGCCAGCGCGGCTTCGCTGCTGACGATCTTTTCCGGCCAGGTGTGCAGGTAACTGCGGGATTTGCCCAGGGCAGCCGCCAACAGCAACTCGGCGTCCAGGCGCGCGGTCGGTGAGTCGGGCAGTTCGGCGGCGCGCAGCAGGCTGGCGATAATAGTCATTTAATCACCCAAGGCCGCCAGTTGATCGGCCTGGTATTCGGCCAGCAACGGTTCGATCACCGCCTCGACACCGCCTGCCAGGACTTCGTCCAGGGAGTACAGGGTCAGGTTGACACGGTGGTCGGTGACCCGGCCTTGTGGAAAGTTGTAGGTACGGATGCGTTCGGAGCGGTCGCCCGAGCCCACCAGCAGCTTGCGCTCGCTGGCGATGGCGCTGGCGGCGGCGCTGGTCTGCTGGTCGTTGAGCTTGGCCGACAGCCACGACATGGCCCGCGCGCGGTTCTTGTGCTGGGAGCGCTCTTCCTGGCACTCGACCACGATTCCCGATGGAATGTGGGTAATGCGGATCGCCGAGTCGGTCTTGTTCACGTGCTGGCCGCCCGCGCCCGAGGAGCGGTAGGTGTCGACGCGCAGGTCGGCCGGGTTGATCTCGATGGCCTCCTGTTCATCCGGCTCGGGCAGCACCGCCACGGTACAGGCCGAGGTGTGGATACGGCCCTGGGATTCGGTGGCCGGCACCCGCTGCACGCGGTGCGCACCGGATTCGAACTTCAGCTTGCCGTAGACATTGTCGCCCTCGACCCGGGCGATGACTTCCTTGTAGCCGCCGTGCTCACCTTCGTTTTCCGAAAGGATCTCCACCCGCCAGCCGCGTTTCTCGGCATAACGCGAGTACATGCGGAACAGGTCGCCGGAGAAGATCGCCGCCTCGTCGCCGCCGGTGCCGGCACGGATTTCGAGAAAGACGTTGCGCCCGTCATTGGGGTCCTTGGGCAACAGCATGCGCTGCAGGGAGGACTCCAGCTCGACCAGTTGCTCCCTGGCTTCGCGGACTTCCTCGACCGCCATTTCGCGCATGTCCGGGTCGCTGTCCTTGAGCAGCGCCTGGGCACCGTCCAGGTCCGCCTGCACTTTCAGCACCTGGTTGTAGGCCGCGACGATCGGCTCGACCTCGGCGTACTCCTTGGAGTAGGCGCGAAACTTGTTCTGGTCGGAAATGACTTCGCCATCGCCAAGCAGGGCGGTCAGTTCCTCGAAACGGTCCTGGAGGATGTCCAGCTTATTGAGCAGTGACGCTTTCATTGCGGTTTCTTATCCGAAAAGCTATCCGATGGGCCCTCACCGAGGGCAAAGAGTTCCTGGGCCATGGCCAGCGCGTCGAGGCGGCCTTCGGCGGACAACTTTTTCAGTTGCACGCTGGGCGCATGCATCAACTTGTTGGTCAGGCCCCGCGCCAGTTGCATCAGCACGTCTTCGGCACTGCTGCCATTGGCCAGCAGACGCTGGGCCTTTTGCAATTCTTCGTCACGCAGGCGCTCGCTCTGCTGACGGTAGGCCTTGAGCACATCCACCGCCGCCAGTTCGCGCAGGCGGATCATGAACTCGTCGACCCCGCTGCTCACCAGTTCCTCGGCGGCCTGGGCGGCGCCCTGGCGGCTCTTGAGGTTCTCGGCGACCACTTCGTGGAGATCGTCGACGCTATAGAGGTAAACGTCGTCCAACTCGCCGACTTCCGGTTCGATATCCCGGGGAACGGCGATGTCCACCATGAAGATCGGCTTGTGCTTGCGCAGCTTCAAGGCACTTTCCACCGCGCCCTTGCCGAGGATCGGCAACTGGCTGGCGGTGGAACTGATGACGATATCGCTGTGCACCAGTTCCTGGGGAATATCGGCCAGCAACACCGCATGGGCCCCGAATTCCTCGGCGAGGATCTTGGCCCGCTCCAGGGTACGGTTGGCGACCACGATACGCTTCACGCCCTGCTCGTGCAGATGGCGGGCGACCAGGGTGATGGTCTCGCCGGCGCCGATCAGCAACGCGGTACTGCGCTGCAGGTCGCTGAAAATCTGTTTCGCCAGGCTGACGGCGGCGAACGCCACCGACACCGGGTTTTCACCGATGGCCGTGTCGGTACGTACCTGCTTGGCGGCGCTGAACGTGGCCTGGAACAGGCGCCCGAGCAGGGGGCCGATGGTCCCAGCTTCCCGCGCCACCGCGTAGGCGGACTTCATCTGGCCGAGGATCTGCGGCTCGCCGAGCACCAGCGAGTCCAGGCCGGAGGCGACACGCATCATGTGACGAACGGCCGCATCGTCTTCGTGCACATAGGCACTGGCGCGCAGTTCTTCGAGGCTCAGATGGTGATAATCGGCCAGCCAGCGCAGCACCGTGTCCGCCGCCAGGTGATCCTGCTCTATATACAGTTCACTGCGGTTGCAGGTGGAAAGGATCGCGGCTTCCCGGCTTTCGGTCAGGCGGCAGAGCTGCTGCAGGGCCTCTACCAACTGCTCGGGAGTAAATGCCACGCGCTCGCGCACGTCTACGGAGGCCGTCTTGTGGTTGATGCCGAGTGCGAGGAAGGCCATTCAAGGTCGCTGATGATGTCGAGAAGCCGACAATTGTCCTACTTCACCCGGTTCAGAACAACCATTGCCGACTATTGTCCTAATGGAACATCGCTATAAGTGCCCCGGTGAGCGGTCACGGGTATGGTTCTGCCCACCGCTTGTGTCATGATGCCCCGACCGCAGGTAAGTTGCCCTTCTCTTATATGAATAGATCCTCCGCGTTGCTTCTCGCTTTTGTCTTCCTCAGCGGCTGCCAGGCCTTGGCTCCCGTATCGCCGGGCAATACGCCACCGGCCGAGGACACCACTGCGGCCCCGGAAAAGCCCAAGGTCTACAGCTCCTTCAGCGAAGACACGGTCTTCAGCCTGCTGAGTGCGGAACTGGCCGGGCAGCGAAATCGCTTCGATATCGCGCTGGATAACTACGTCACCCAGGCGATCAATACCCAGGACCCCGGTATTTCCGAGCGGGCCTTCCGTATTGCCGAATACCTGGGCGCCGACCAGGCAGCCCTGGATACCTCGCTGATCTGGGCGAAAAACGCCCCGGACGATCTTGAAGCGCAACGCGCGGCAGCGATCCAGCTGGCGCGCAGCGGGCGTTATGACGACTCCATGGTCTATATGGAGAAAGTCCTGCAGGGCAAGGGCGACACCCACTTCGACTTCCTCGCGCTGTCGGCCGCCGACACCGACCAGGACACCCGCAACGGTCTGATGAAGAGTTTCGACCGCCTGCTGGTCAAACACCCGAAGAACAGCCAGCTGATTTTCGGCAAGGCCCTGTTGCTGCAACAGAATGGCGACAACCAGGGCGCCCTGACGCTGCTGGAGAACAACCCGCCGGAAGACGGCGAAGTCGCCCCGCTGCTGCTGCGCGCGCGCCTGCTGCAAACCATGAATCGCGGCAAGGAAGCGATTCCGCTGCTGGAAAAAAGCATCAAGAAGTACCCGGACGACAAGCGCCTGCGCCTGACCTATGCGCGCATGCTGGTCGAACAGGACCGCATGACCGATGCCAAGGTGCAGTTCTCCAGCCTGGTCCAGCAGTATCCGGAAGATGACGAACTGCGCTTCTCCCTGGCGCTGGTCTGCCTGGAGGCCAAGGCCTGGGATGAGGCCAAGGGCTACCTGGAAGAGCTGATCGCCCGCGACAGCCACGTCGACTCCGCCCATCTGAACCTGGGCCGCATCGCCGAAGAGAAAAACGACCCGCAGGGCGCCCTGGAAGAATACGAACAGGTCGGCCCGGGCAATGACTACCTGCCGGCCCAACTGCGCCAGACCGATATCCTGGTGACCAGCGGGCGTGGCGCAGAGGCCTCGAAGAAGCTCGCCGCCGCCCGTGACGAGCAGCCGGACTACGCGATCCAGTTGTACCTGATCGAGGCCGAGATCCTTTCCGCCAACAATCATGGCGACCAGGCCTGGAAAGTCCTGCAACAGGCCCTGCTGCAGTACCCGGACGATCTGAACCTGCTGTATACCCGCGCCATGCAGGCGGAAAAACGCAACGACCTGGCGCAGATGGAAAAAGACTTGCGGGCGATCCTCAAGCGCGAGCCGGACAACGCCATGGCCCTGAACGCCCTGGGCTACACCCTGTCGGACCGCACCACGCGCTACGCCGAAGCCAAGGAACTGATCGAGAAAGCCCATCAGTTGAATCCGGAAGATCCGGCCGTGCTCGACAGCCTCGGCTGGGTGAACTTCCGCCTGGGCAACCTCGACGAAGCCGAGCGCCTGCTGCGCCAGGCCCTGGAGCGTTTCCCCGACCAGGAAGTCGCCGCCCACCTGGGCGAAGTCCTGTGGGCCAACGGCAAACAGGGCGAAGCCCGGAAAATCTGGGGCAAGTTCCTCAAGGATCAGCCCGACAGCCCAATCCTGCGCAGCACCATCAAGCGCCTGACCGGTTCCGAGACTCTTTAAGCTTATGTTTTTGCGCCACCTCGTTGTTTTCAGCCTGATCGCCCTGCTCGCCGGTTGCGCGGGCTTTGGCGCCCGTGAGTCCGTCGAGGGCCACGGCGACCCGGCCCAGTGGGCCAAGCACAAACAGCAATTGAGCAGCCTCGATGGCTGGCAGATCAATGGCAAGGTCGGGATCCGCGCGCCGAAGGACTCCGGCAGTGGCACCCTGTACTGGCTGCAACGCCAGGACTACTACGATATCCGCCTGTCCGGCCCGCTGGGCCGTGGCGCGGCGCGCCTGACCGGTCGCCCCGGCCAGGTGTCGCTGGAAGTCGCCAACCAGGGCCGCTATGAAGCCGCGACGCCCGAGGCCCTGCTCGAAGAGCAGATGGGCTGGAGCCTGCCGGTGTCACACCTGGTCTGGTGGGTGCGCGGCCTGCCCGCGCCCGACAGCAAGAGCCGCCTGAGCCTGGACAACGACAGCCGCCTCGCCACCCTCGAACAGGACGACTGGCAGGTCGAGTACCTCAGCTACACCGAGCAGAACGGCTACTGGCTGCCCGAGCGCATCAAGCTGCACGGTCGCGACCTCGACGTGACCCTGGTGATCAAGGACTGGCAGCCGCGCCAGCTGGGCCAGTGACATGCCGGCCAGCCGCTTGACCCTGCCCGCCCCCGCCAAGCTGAACCTGATGCTGCACATCATCGGTCGCCGCGCCGACGGTTATCACGAGCTGCAGACGCTGTTCCAGTTTCTCGATTACGGCGATGAACTGAGTTTCGCCGTGCGCGACGACGGCGTGATCCGCCTGCACACCGAATTCGACGGTGTGCCCCACGACAGCAACCTGATCGTGCGCGCGGCGAAAAAACTCCAGGAACAATCCGGCTGCGCCCTCGGCATGGACATCTGGATCGACAAGATCCTGCCCATGGGCGGCGGTATCGGTGGCGGCAGCTCGAATGCCGCGACCACCCTGCTCGCCCTGAACCACCTCTGGCAACTGGCCTGGGATGAAGATCGCCTGGCCACCCTGGGCCTGACCCTGGGTGCCGACGTCCCGGTTTTCGTCCGCGGCCACGCGGCTTTTGCCGAAGGCGTGGGGGAAAAACTCACCCCGGTGGACCCCGAAGAACCGTGGTACGTTGTGCTTGTTCCGCAAGTATCTGTAAGTACAGCAGAAATTTTTTCCGATCCGCTGTTGACACGTGACTCCGCGCCCATTAAAGTGCGCCCCGTTCCCAAGGGAAACAGTCGAAATGACTGCTTGCCGGTTGTCGCAAGACGTTATCCAGAAGTACGTAACGCCTTGAATTTGCTAGGTAAATTTACCGAAGCAAAATTAACCGGAACTGGAAGTTGTGTGTTTGGGGCCTTCCCAAGCAAAGCTGAAGCTGATAAAGTCTCGGCCCTTCTTACAGAGACCCACACAGGGTTTGTGGCAAAGGGAAGCAACATCTCGATGTTGCATCGCAAGTTGCAAAGTCTGCTCTAGGAATTCGGGTACTGGGTACTCGTTGCAACAGATACAGGGGCGTCGCCAAGCGGTAAGGCAGCAGGTTTTGATCCTGCCATGCGTTGGTTCGAATCCAGCCGCCCCTGCCATTTTCTAATACTCATCCAGGTTACCCTCAGCCTCTAGGTACTGCGCGTGTCCAAGATGATGGTCTTTACGGGGAACGCTAACCCCGATCTGGCTCGACGTGTCGTACGTCAGCTGCATATCCCTCTCGGTGACATCTCTGTCGGCAAGTTTTCCGACGGCGAGATTACCGCTGAGATCAATGAAAACGTCCGCGGTAAAGACGTCTTCATTATTCAGCCGACCTGCGCTCCGACCAACGATAACCTGATGGAACTCGTCGTGATGGCTGATGCCTTCCGCCGTTCCTCAGCGACTCGAATCACTGCGGTGATCCCTTACTTTGGTTACGCCCGTCAGGATCGCCGTCCGCGTTCCGCACGCGTGGCTATCAGCGCGAAAGTCGTGGCTGACATGCTCACCGTGGTAGGCATCGACCGTGTTCTCACGGTTGACCTGCACGCTGACCAGATCCAGGGTTTCTTCGATATTCCGGTAGATAACATCTACGGCTCCCCCGTTCTGGTGGATGACATCGAAGACCAACGCTTCGAAAACCTGATGATCGTGTCTCCGGACATTGGTGGCGTCGTGCGTGCACGGGCTGTCGCCAAGTCGCTGGGCGTGGATCTTGGCATCATCGACAAACGTCGTGAGAAGGCCAACCACTCCGAAGTGATGCACATCATCGGTGACGTCGAAGGCCGCACCTGCATTCTCGTCGATGACATGGTCGACACCGCCGGCACCCTGTGCCACGCGGCGAAAGCCCTCAAGGAACATGGCGCTGCCAAGGTCTTTGCCTACTGCACACACCCTGTGCTGTCGGGTCGGGCGATCGAGAACATTGAAAATTCCGTGCTGGACGAGCTGGTGGTGACCAACACCATCCCGCTGTCCGCCGCCGCACAAGCCTGTGCGCGTATCCGCCAACTGGATATCGCACCGGTAGTCGCCGAAGCGGTTCGCCGCATCAGCAACGAAGAATCGATCAGCGCGATGTTCCGCTAAGGGCCCTGCCCGGCAGACACCTCGTTGACGTAAAGCGCCCCGCCCCAACACTCATGTTGGGGCGGGGCTTTTTTGCCCATGCCGCTTTGACGTCGGTCGCAGGCGTCACCCGGACATGGCTATTTTGGAGATACAAAATGACTGATTTCATCCTGAACGCCGAAGCGCGTACCGACCTGGGGAAAGGTGCGAGCCGCCGCCTGCGTCGTCTCGCCAGCCAGGTTCCTGCCGTTGTCTACGGTGGCGACAAGGCTCCTGAGTCCATCATGATGCTGGCTAAAGAAGTTGCCAAGCTGTTCGAAGACGAGGCTGCTTTCAGCCACGTCATCCAACTGAACATCGGCGGCGTCAAGCAAGACGTGATCGTTAAAGCGATGCAGCGTCACCCGGCCAAGCAGTTCATCATGCACGCCGACTTCGTTCGCGTTGTCGCTGGCAAGAAACTGACCGCTGTTGTTCCTGTGCACTTCATCAACGAAGCTGCTCCAGTGAAGAAAGGCGGCGAGATCTCCCACGTTGTCAACGAGATCGAGGTTTCCTGCGAAGCCAAGGACCTGCCTGAGTTCATCGAAGTCGACCTGGCTGACGCCGAAGTCGGTTCGATCATTCACCTGTCCGACCTCAAGGCTCCTAAAGGCGTTGAGTTTGTTGCTCTGGCACACGGTGACGACAAGGCTGTTGCCAACGTTCACGCTCCACGTGTTGCTCCAGAAGCAGAAGGCGCTGCAGAGTAATTTCACTCTGACGCCGGAGTGACTGGAAACATCGCGGACTGGAACGTAGCGAGAAAGCGGGCGAGAATGCGAAGTTTACGTCATGGTAAATGAGCTTTTTTCGTCCACTTTTTTCGCCGTCCCCAAGCATTGCGGCGATGTTATCCACCACTCCACAGAAGGGCCCCTGTCGTGACTGCCATCAAACTGATCGTTGGCCTGGGAAATCCAGGCACCGAATACGAACAGACCCGGCATAACGCGGGGGCCCTTTTTGTTGAACGCGTAGCCTCGGCACAAGGCATCAATCTCGTCGCCGACCGCAAATATTTCGGCCTGACCGGGCGCTTCAGTCACCAGGGTCAGGATGTTCGCCTGCTGATTCCCACCACCTACATGAACCGTAGCGGCCAGGCCGTCTCGGCATTGGCTGGATTCTTCCGCATCACGCCCGAAGAAATCCTGGTGGCGCATGACGAACTCGACCTGCCACCCGGCGTTGCCAAGCTCAAGCAAGGCGGCGGCCATGGCGGTCACAACGGTCTGCGGGACATCATCGCGCAGCTCGGCAACCAGAATACCTTTCACCGCCTGCGACTCGGCATTGGCCACCCAGGCGTTGCAAGTATGGTTTCAAACTTCGTCCTGGGTCGTGCGCCACGCGCCGAACAGGAAAAACTCGATGCCAGCATCGACTTTGCCCTCGGCGTGCTGCCGGATATCCTCGCCGGTGAATGGAACCGCGCGATGAAAAACCTGCACACCCAGAAGGCCTGACTCTAACTCCTAGGGGAAACACCATGGGATTCAACTGCGGCATCGTCGGCCTTCCCAACGTCGGCAAATCCACCCTGTTCAACGCCCTGACCAAATCCGGCATCGCGGCGGAGAACTTCCCCTTCTGCACCATCGAGCCGAACAGCGGCATCGTGCCGATGCCCGATCCACGCCTGCAGGCCCTGGCCGAGATCGTCAATCCCAAGCGCATCCTGCCGACCACCATGGAATTCGTCGATATCGCGGGCCTGGTGGCCGGTGCGTCGAAAGGTGAAGGCCTGGGCAACAAGTTCCTGGCCAACATCCGTGAAACCGATGCCATCGCCCACGTGGTCCGCTGCTTCGAAGACGAGAACGTGATTCACGTCTCCAACAGCGTCGACCCGAAACGCGACATCGAGATCATCGACCTGGAACTGATCTTCGCCGACCTCGACAGCTGCGAGAAGCAACTGCAGAAAGTCGCGCGCAACGCCAAGGGCGGCGACAAGGACGCCGTGGTGCAGAAGGGCCTGCTGGAACAGCTGATCGCCCACTTCACCGAAGGCAAGCCGGCGCGCAGCCTGATGAAGAACATGGGCACCGACGAAAAGGCGGTGATCAAGGGCTTCCACCTGCTGACCACCAAGCCGGTGATGTACATCGCCAACGTGGCTGAAGACGGCTTCGAGAACAACCCGCACCTGGATGTGGTCAAGGCCATCGCCGAGGAAGAAGGCGCGGTCGTGGTCCCGGTGTGCAACAAGATCGAAGCGGAAATCGCCGAACTCGACGACGGTGAAGAGAAAGACATGTTCCTCGAGGCCCTGGGCCTTGAAGAACCTGGCCTGAACCGCGTGATCCGTGCCGGTTACGAAATGCTTCACCTGCAGACCTATTTCACCGCCGGTGTCGAAGAAGTCCGGGCCTGGACCGTCAAGGTCGGCGCCACTGCCCCACAGGCAGCCGGCGTGATCCACACCGACTTCGAAAAAGGCTTTATCCGCGCCGAAGTGATCGCCTACAACGACTTCATCCAGTACAAGGGCGAAGCCGGGACCAAGGAAGCCGGCAAATGGCGCCTGGAAGGCAAGGACTACATCGTCAAGGACGGTGACGTGATGCACTTCCGTTTCAACGTGTAAGCGTTGCCGGAAACAAAAAAGCCGCGTTGATTCGCGGCTTTTTCATGGGTGCGTGGTATCGACCCGCCAGGCGTGGCTAGAACAGGTACCCCATGTAGATCGCGGCAGCGCCACCGGCCTGCACACCCGCGTTCATGCCCGCCATGACCACCGCGCCCCGGGCCGACTGCAATAACTGCCGGTTGACCGTGGCGGAGGCAATGACCGAGGTCGCCGGATTGGAGCTGACTGCCGCCGCCAACGCCAGCAGCTTGGGATCAAGGCCGAACAACAGGGCCGTGGCTGAACCGCCGACCACCAGTCCCAGGCCCACTTCGGTATACAGGCAAGGCCCGGTGATGTCGTCGCCGGTCAGGTCACGACTGACCAGGGCGTCGCTGACAAACACCTTGCCGGTACTGGGAAAGGCCTCCGCCGCACCGACCCCGCCCACGCTCTTGCCCTTGACCTGGATATTGATCTTGCCGAAACGCGGCAACCGCGCGCCAAATCCGACACCTACCCCGACACCGCCGTAGCGGTAGCTGACGTTCTCGCCCTGGGGCGAACGCAAGATGATCGACCCGCCACTGCCCGCCAGCAAAGCCACACTCAAACCGCCTCCGCTGGCAGTCTGGTACTGCCAGTGACTTTCATTGACCGGGATAGGGATGTTGTAGCTCATACGTTCATAGTCCTTTGAGTGAATGAACCGCACCGCGACCGATGCCCCTTGCCAGACCGGCAATGAAGAACACCAGACCGATAAGCCCCAGTACGCCGGGAGTGGCCCACAGTGCGGCCAGGTCATCGACGATGGCGCTGACGGCCGGCTGCTCGGGCAGGTAATGGACCCGTACCGGCTGATCCTTCTGATAACCGAAGATAAAGCCGCCCTGGGGGTAGGAAATCTGTTCACCGCTGCGGGTGGTGAAGGCAATCTCGGGATGCGAACCGCCGGCATTCAAGTGGCTGACGACGCCATCGGCGGTCTGCGCGCGAGCGAGGAATTCGCGTCGATCAAGCGTGAGGTTGACGGCAATGCCCAACAGGCCGATGCCAATCAGGGCAAAAAGCAGCCCCTGGAGTATCTTCCCGAGGCGTGACGGGGTCTGGTTAGCCATGGCCTGTCTCTATATTCGTCCATGAAAGAGGGCGATCAGGATAGCAAGAAACAACCAGGGCAGGAAAATGAGCTGTAATAGGCTGAAATGAGCCATAAGTGACTATAATGAGCCGTATCCGGCTATATTGAGCTGTAAATGAGCCGTAATAGGGAAAATGTCATGGCCAATACGTCTGATCATCTTCTGGCCGCACTGGCTCAGCGAGCTCGGAATGGTCAACCCTGGGCCAGCTCGACCGAGCTGAAGAGCAACGTTTCCGCAAGTTTGGCCACAGTAAAACGACACCTTGAAGCACTGGTCAATTCCGGCCACGTGATTCAGGAAGGTCGAACACGTTCGACACGTTACAGGCTTGTCGATACCTGGGAATCCCAGCCCGCCCCAGTCAGTACAGGCCCTGTATGGTCGGCTCAAAGCCTGTCGTTGCGCAGGCGCCTGGAACAGCCGCTGGCCATGCGCCACGCCGTGACCTACCAACGCACCTTCGTGGAAAACTACATTCCCAACCAGTCCTCGCTGCTGCCAACCTCGCTCGCCACAACCCTGATGGAAGAAGGGCGCATGCGCGGCCAACAACCTGCGGGCACCTATGCACGCAAGGTGCTGGAGCCACTGCTTATCGACCTGTCCTGGTCCTCCTCGCGCCTGGAAGGCAACCGTTACTCGTTGCTCGCCACCGAGGAGTTGTTCAAGAGCGGAGTCACCGGCGGCGATCTGGATGCAGTGATGCTGCTCAACCACAAGGCAGCCATCGAGTTCATGGTCGATGCCGTCCCCAGCTATGGCCTGACCACGCCAGTGATCCAGAACCTGCATGCGCTGCTGATGCAGGACCTGTTGGCCGACCCCAGCGGTTTGGGCACCATTCGCCAGAAAGTCGTCAATATCAGCGATACGACCTACCTGCCCAGCCAGGTTCCTTCCCTGCTGGGCGAAATGCTCGAATGCATTCTGGAGAAAGCCCGGCAGATCAAGAACCCGGTTGAGTCCGCCTTCTTCCTGTGGGTCAACCTGGCCTATCTGCAACCTTTCGATGACGGCAACAAACGCACGAGCCGACTGGCCGCCAACATCCCCCTGATGCTGTACAACAGCGCACCGTTGTCCTTTCTGGATATGGATGTAAGGGATTATGCGCACGCCATGATGGGCATCTATGAACATCTGGATGTGTCGTTGGCCGCGGACCTTTTCGAATGGGCCTATCGCCGTTCGATCAGGAAGTACGAAGTGACCCTGGAGGCGATGGGCAGACCCGACCCGGTTCGCGTGCAATTCAGGGAGGCCCTGAACGAGGCCATCGGCGCCATCGTGCGTGACCGCAAGACCTGCGAAGAGGCGATGGCCGACTTGTCGCTGGGCGCCGATCAGGCGCAGTTGTTACGCCCCTTGCTGATGGACGAGCTCAAGGTGCTGGGGGTGTTCAACTGCGCCCGCTACAGATTGACGATGAAACAGACCGAGAGCTGGATCGACGCCGGCCGTCCTTTGTGATGGAGCCGGCCGGCACCACTCTTCTTCCTAAGACCTGAAACGCCCTACCAACCCGCTCAGTTCATCCGAAAGGTGCGAAAGCCGGCCCGAGTCTTTCTGCGCGGAGTTGGCCAGGCTTTCCACCAGTTGCGCCTCATCGTAGATCTGCCGGATATGCCGATTGATCTCTTCGGCCACGCTGTGCTGCTCTTCCGCCGCCGCCGAGATCTGCAGGTTCTGGTCCCTGATTTCATTGACCGACAACTGGATGCCTTCAAAGCTGTCCCGTGCACTCTCGATCGAGGACACACTGGCCCGCGACAGGTCCAGGCAGCTTTCCATCTTCTGCGACACTTCCTGGGTCTTGCTGCCGAGGGCGTTGAGCAACTGGTCGATTTCCCCGGTGGAGTCGGACGTGCGCTTGGCCAGGGCCCTCACCTCATCCGCGACCACGGCAAAACCGCGCCCCTGGTCACCCGCCCTGGCCGCTTCGATCGCCGCGTTCAGCGCCAGCAGGTTGGTCTGCTCGGCGATAGCACGGATGGTGCCGAGGATCTGGTTGATGTTGCGACTGCCCTCCTCCAGCTCGACCATGGCCTGGGAAGACTCGGTCAGGCGACGCCCCAGGCGACCGACGTTCTGGGTGGTCAGCTCGATCTGCTGCTTGCCCTCGGCCACCCGGTGGTGCCCGCTCTCGGCGGAGTCGGCGGCCGCGCTACAGGAACGCGCGACCTCGTTGGCGGTCGCGACCATTTCGTTGAAGGCCGTGGACACCAGTTCCACCGCTTCACGCTGGCGACCGGCCGCCTGGTTCATGTTGCTGGCCACCTCGCTGTTGACCCGCGAGGCGTCCTGCAGATTGGTGGATGCCGCGCCAATCCGCTGGATCAGCTGGCGTATCGCCGCGAGAAACTTGTTGAACCAGCCTGCCAGCTCAGCGGTTTCATCCCTGCCCTGCACCTCGAGATCACGGCGCAGATCGCCCTCGCCCTCGGCGATCGATTGCAAGCCGGTGCTGACCTGGCCGATCGGCTTGACGATGAGCCTGGCGAACGCCGCGGCAAGCAGCGCGAAGAGCAGCACCAGCACGACCACGATTCCCCCTGTCACGTAGGTCATGTGCGTGGCCGTGCCCATGACTTCGTCGTACCTGATCAGACCGACATAGCGCCAGCCCAGGCCGGGCGAGGTCCAGATATTGGCCATGTAGCGGACCCCGTCGATTTGCACTTCGGTGGAGCCTTGCGGCGTAGCGGCCAGTTTGGCGTAGGGCTCGCCCAGGTCCTTGAGCGGCTTGAAGCTGTGGCCGACGTCACGCGGATCGACCAGCACGGTGCCATCCTCGATCAGCATCACGTAGCCGCTTTCACCGAGCTTGATGCTCTTGACCAGCTCGGTGAGGTTTTTCAGCGAAACACTGACGACGAAGACCCCCTTGGCCTTGCCCGTGTCATCCAGCATTGCCCTGGCACTGCCGACCAGCGCCACGGCGTCCTTGTCATAGTAATAGGCGGGAGTTCGTACCGCCTTGCCGGGGCTGGCCATGGCGGCCTTGTACCAGGGACGCGTACGCGGATCGTAGCTCGACAGTTGCGGGTCATCCGGCCATTTCGCGTAGCTGCCGTCTTCCAGGCCGATGGAGAGGATGGCCGCGGCCGGGTGGGTCGCGCCATAACGGGCGAATCTATCGATGACCTGGCGGGCTTCTGCCGGCAACGGCTTGCTGGCCGCATCGGCAGCCTCGTAGTGTTTTAGACTGCTCACCGATGTGTATACAGAATCGGTCGCCATTTGATCGACATTTTGCTGAGTGCCGTCGAAAAACTGTCGAATGTTGCCGTCGATCTGGCGTATTTCGCGGGTACTGCCATCGATGAACTGATCGACCGCCTGAGCTCGTATATTCAGCACCGATATCACTGCCACAAGGCTTACCGGGATGAAGGCGACCAGGACAAAGGCCAGGACAAGCTTGTTTTTTATTTTCATTGTAGCGATCGCCATTCGAAGAAATGAGCTGCGAATGGCCAGACTACACGGACAAATAGCGATTTGCCACCACGCCAGGATCGATTTGGCAAGAGGCATGTTCGCCATATTTTTGTATACAAAAATATCAACGAGCGTTCGACCTCGCTTCAGCCGCTACCGCTTTGCCGAGCGGCTTCCCGCATCAGCTCGAATCAGCGGGCTACCGCGCTGATCTGAGCCGGGAGGGATCGAACCTGCTCCTGAAGTCTCAGGCCTTTTTCGTCTTCGGCAACAACACCGCCAACACCCCGAACAACGGCAGGAACGAGCACATCGTGTACACGTACTCGATACCGTGGATATCCGCCAGGTGCCCCAGCAGCGCCGCGCCGATACCGCCGAAACCGAACATCAGGCCGAAGAACACCCCGGCGATCATGCCGACATTGCCCGGTACCAGCTCCTGGGCAAACACCACGATGGCCGAGAAGGCCGACGCCAGGATGAAGCCGATCACCACGCTGAGTACCGTGGTCCAGAACAGGTCCACATAGGGCAACATCAGGGTGAATGGCGCCACACCGAGGATCGAGAACCAGATCACCGCCTTGCGCCCGATCTTGTCGCCGATCGGTCCACCGGCAAAGGTCCCCGCCGCCACCGCGCCGAGAAACAGGAACAGGTGCAGCTGCGAGCTGGCCACCGACAGCTGGAATTTCTCGATCAGGTAGAAGGTGAAGTAGCTGGTGAAACTGGCCATGTAGAAGTACTTGGAGAACACCAGCAGGCCGAGCACCACCAACGCCCCCAGCACGCGATTCTTCGACAGCCCGTGGGTGGCCTTCTGGCCCTGCTTGAGCTTGAACAGGTTCAGGTGCGCGCGATACCAGCGGCTGATGCCGTAGAGCACGCCCAGGGCGAACAAGGCGAACAACCCGAACCAGGCGACATGACCCTGGCCGAACGGAATGATGATTGCCGCCGCCAGCAGCGGACCAAAGGCCGAGCCGGCGTTACCGCCCACCTGAAAACTCGACTGCGCCAGGCCGTAACGACCACCCGAGGCCAGCCGCGCCACGCGCGAGGCTTCCGGGTGGAACGTCGAGGAGCCCACGCCGATCAGGGCAGAGGCCAGCAGGATCAGCGGGAAACTGCCGACCTGGGACAACATCAGGATGCCGATCAGGGTGCAGATCATGCCTGCCGGTAACAGCAGCGGTTTCGGATGGCGGTCGGTGTAGAAACCCACCCATGGCTGCAACAGCGACGCGGTGACCTGGAAGGTCAGGGTGATCAGCCCGACCTGGGTAAAGGTCAGCCCGTAGTTGGCCTTGAGCATCGGGTAGATCGACGGCAGGACCGACTGGATCAGATCGTTGATCAGGTGCGCCAGCGCTACCGCGCCGATGATGCGCATCACCAGGGGGCTGGATTGCGGTGTCGTCGATGCGACGGTCGCGCCAGCGGACGTTTCAGTGAGAGCCATGAGGGAATTCCGTCACACGGATGGGTGCATGATTGCAGGTGCGTCAATGTGCCATTTTTTAGTGCGGCAATACCAGATGCTTGATGAGCTAACGATCCATCCAAGTGCAAAGAAATGCCTGATAGCTCTTTGCTACTGGTCTGAATCTTGCCTACCTTAGCTCCTACAGCGCGGCCCCTTACAAAGGGGCCCGAGAATGGGAAGTTTCGCTACAGCGGCCGGCCAACAACGCCCTCACTGGCGACTCTTCCGAGGTCTTTAACGATGGCATCCGTCATGACCAACCCGTCATGACCGCACTCAAACAGTGCTGGATGCCTTGAGGAGTGGTCAGGCATGCACGCTTTTTTATCACCAGGGATGCGACTGTTGGGGCGATTCGGTTTCGCCCGTAAATTTCAGGTGCTGTTCCTGCTGTTCATCGTGCCGCTGATGGGTAGCCTGTACATGATCGGCCAGGATTACCGCAGCAAACTGGCGCTGATCTCCGAGGAACGTGCCGGTGTCCGCCAATTGCTGGCCCTGGACTCCCTCGACAGCCTGCTGGCCGCCCAACGCGACCGCGCCGCGCGCTGGCGCGCCACGGAAACCAACCGCCAACCGACACCCGCCACCCTCGCCGCCATGGCCGTGCTCGACAAGGCCCAGCCCGAGGTCAAGCAGGCTATCGAGCAACTGGGCCAGGCCCTGCAAAACGAAGGCGCCAACGGCGAGACCATGAAGCGTTACCAGGTCCTGCAAGCCACGCTCGAAGGCCTCGACTCGGGCAGCCTGAGCAAGGTCGGCTGGTGGCCGGACGGCTATGACCGCTTCACCTCCGCCCTCAGTGCCCTGCAAGGCCTGCGGGAACAGATCGCTATGGACAGCCGACTGATCCTCGCGCCCTGGATGGAAACCTACCTGCTGACGCAGATTTCCACCCAGCACGCTCCCGACCTGATCGAACGTGTCGGCCGTCTCGCCAGCGTCGGCCAGGCCTCGGTGGTGTCGGGCCAGTTCAGCCTGCAGAGCCGCCTGCAACTCAAGGACCTGCGCAGCCGCATCGGTGATGCCCGCGACCAGTTGACCAAGACCGGCGCGCAACTGGAAACCCGCCTGCCGGCGGAACTGCAGAACTGGGCCGGACGTTACCGGGAAAGCCTGAATCACCTGGACGAGGGCCTCAAGGCGCTGGACGACGGCATGTTCGGCGGCAGCATCACCCTCAAGCCCGAAGGTTTCGAGAAAACCCTCGACACCTTGCTCGACCAGTTGGCCGGCTTGCGCCAGGACTCCCTGACCACCCTCGACAGCCGCCTGGACTACTACCACGCCCAGGCCATCCGCCAGTTCACCCTGGTCGCGGTGATCTTCGGCTGCCTGCTGCTGGCGGCGCTGTACCTGTTCATCTGCCTGCAGGCTTCGATCCGGCGCAGCGCCAGCGGCATCACCCTGCTGGCCGAATCCCTGCGTGACGGCAACCTGTGCCTGCAAGTACCGGTGGAAGGCCGCGACGAACTGGCGGCCATCAGCACCGCGCTGAACGTCGCCGTGGTGCAACTGCGCACCAGCCTGCAGGGCGTGGACCACGAGACCCTGCAGTTGAGCGACGCCGTACGCACGCTCAACAACCATTCCAGCGGCGCCCTCAACGAGGTCGAGGCGCAGCAGCAACAGATCAGCCAGATCGCCGCGGCGGCCACGCAACTGGCGGCCACGTCCCTGGGGGTCGCGCAGAGCTGCGAACAGGCCTCCGGCAGTGCCCAGAACACCCAGCGCATTGCCTCGGACAGCAGCCGCGACAGCCAGCGCACCACCGCCAGCATCCAGCAGCTCAACCAGCGCCTGAACGAAACCGCTGCCGCGCTGGGCCGGGTCAGCGAGCAGGGCCAGCAGATTCAATCGGTGGTCGACACCATTCGGGGGGTCGCCGAACAGACCAACCTGCTCGCCCTCAACGCCGCCATCGAAGCGGCACGGGCCGGTGAACAGGGCCGCGGCTTTGCCGTGGTGGCGGACGAAGTACGCAGCCTGTCGCAGCGCACCCAGAGTTCCACCGCGCAGATCGCCAGCACCGTCGACAGCCTGCGCGCCACCGTCAGCCAAGCGGTGGCACTGATGGAAGCGGCCTGCGGCCAGGCGGAAACCGACGCGCAATCGGTGACCGGGCTGGGCGAGCGCCTGGTGGAAATCGCCAGCGCGGTGCAGAGCGTGACCGATACCCTGGCGCAGATCGCCACGGCGGTGGATGAACAGGCGAGCACCGCGGACGAGGTCAGCGGCAATATCCAGCAGGTCGACCAGGCGGCGGTCCGGCTGCTCGAAGGGGCTCGCGCGGTGAACCGCGCGGCGGACACCCTGAGCGAAGGCAGCAGGGCCCTGAGCGACAATACCGGGCGATTCCGCCTGAGTTGAAACGGCCAAGGCCCTCGGATTCCGCCGTCGGGCCTTAAGCTTTTGATAGCGTAGAGAAAATTTTCAGATATTTGCTTGACACAAGATCGTTCCAAGCGAATAATGCGCGCCACTTGGCTACATAGCTCAGTTGGTTAGAGCATAGCATTCATAATGCTGGGGTCCGGGGTTCAAGTCCCTGTGTAGCCACCAAGTACTAAAAACGGCTTACCGCAAGGTAGGCCGTTTTTTTATGCCTCGAGAAAAGTACCGAAGCGGCCCGCAACAAAGGCTTTTGTTTTCGCCCGTGATTGGCAGCGGCCAGCAAGACGATAGCCATTGACGAATCGCCGGGCAGGCATGAGACAAGGCCGGTGCCTGATGACGATCAATTCAGCCTGAAATACAGACCTTGTGGGAGCTGGCTTGCCGGCGATGAGGCCCTTGGGTCCTGTTACGCCCGTCCAGACGCCTTCGCTGGCCAGCCAGCTCCCACAGGGATGGGGAGTTTTCCGGCCAGGCCGATCGGCATCGGAACCACTGCCCTCTGCTCAGGACTGCACTGTCGAAGGCAGATCGTTCAGAACACCCTCCATGTGCGCGATAAATGCCCGCGCCTTGGCACTGGCCATTCTTCCCGTCGGTGTCACCGCCCATAACTCTCGGGGCGGCAGTTGCCAGTCGTTCAGCACCGCCTTGATCTCGCCCGTGGCCAACTCCGGCATGAACATCCATTCGGCGGTCATCGCCAGGCCGTGATGGGCGAGGACACCGGCGCGTATGCCTTCCGAGGAACTGACCCGCAGGCGCCCTTGGGCGAGGATGGGTTGTTGTCGCCCGCCCTGGGTGAAGGTCCATTGCGTGCTTTCCCCCAGGCTATAGATCACGGCCTGGTGGCGCAGGATGTCCAAGGGTGTTTTCGGCTCGCCGAAACGCTCGAAATAAGCGGGAGTGCCGAACACCCGGCTGGGGCTTTGGCCGATCCGGCGAGCGGTGAGAGCGGAGTCGCCCAGTTTGCCGTTGCCGATACGCAGGGCCACGTCGATGCCGGCTTCCATCAGGTTGAGAATGCGGTCGTCGAGTACGACGTCGACATTCAGGCCCGGGTGTCGCTCAAGAAAAGGGCCGAGATGGGGAATGATGTACATCCGGGCAAAGGTCACGCCGGCGCTGACGCGCAGGTTGCCCGACAGGCCCGCGCCGACACCGCGGGCGGCATCCTCGGCTTCGTTGGCATGGTCGATGGCGTGCCTGGCCTGTTCGTAGAATGCCAGGCCCGCCTCAGTGGGGGTCAGGCCCCGGGTGGAGCGCAATACCAGGCGCACGTTCAGGTGGGCCTCCAGTTGCGCAACACTTTTCGACACCGCGGGCTGACCGATGCCCAGGCGTCTGGCAGCCGCCGAGAACGAGCCGGTTTCCACGACGTGGACGAAGGTTTCCATGGCGGTGAGACGGTCCATCGGGAGTCCTTTGGGTTTGCCGGGCGAACGGCCTCAAGGGGCCTGGCTATCGAGTGTAATCCCGGCGGTCTGCCTGGGCACACGCAAGAACCGCAACAATGCCACCAGCGGCAGTGCGCTGCCCACCAGCATCACCCCCAGCCAGCCGCCGCGTTCGTACACGCTGCTGGCGATCGCCGAACCAAAGGCGCCGCCGACGAAAATGCTGGTCATGTACAACGCGTTCAACCGGCCGCGACTGTTGGCATCGAGGGCGTAGATCGCCCGTTGGCCGAGGACCATGTTCATCTGCACGCAGAAATCCAGGACCACACCGCTCACCGCCAGGCCGATCACGCTGTACAACGGATGTACCAGGGCCGGAAGGAAACTCAGCGCGGCAAAAATCATCGCCAGCAGCGAAGCCCTGTGCGTGTGGCCCGCATCCGCCAGCCGTCCGGCGATGGGAGCGGCCACCGCGCCGATGGCGCCGACCAGGGCAAAAATCGCGATCTGGGTCTGGCTCAGGCCATGGTTGCGGATCAGCTCCAGCGGCACGGCGGTCCAGAACAGACTGAAGGTGGCAAACATGCAGCCGTGATAGAACGCGCGCTGGCGCAGCACCGGCTGCCGACGCAGCAGCGTGCCTAGGGAACACAGCAACTGGCCATAGCTGGCCGAGTGATCCGGTTGGCGCCTGGCGATGGTCAGCCACAGCACCAGGCTGATAACCATCATCAGCACCGCGGCCGCCATGAACATCGCGCGCCAGCCGAAGTGGTCGGCCACCACGCTGGACACCGGCCGCGCCAGCAGGATGCCCAGCAGCAGGCCGCTCATGATGCTGCCGAGCACACGACCGCGGGACTCGGCAGGCGCCAGGTGCGCCGCCAGCGGGATCAGGATCTGCACGGCAACCGAACTGAAACCGATCAGCAACGACACCAGCAGGAACAGGTTCGGCTGCTCGGTGAATGCCGCCCCCAGCAGGCTGACGATGGCCACCAGGTTGGTGACGATCATCAGGCGGCGATTTTCCAGCAGGTCGCCCAGCGGCACCAGGAAGAACAGACCCAGGGCGTAGCCGATCTGGGTCAGGGACACGATCAGGCTGGCCAGGGTCGCAGTCAAGCCGACATCCGGGGCGATCAGGTCGATGATCGGTTGCGTGTAGTAGATGTTGGCGACGATGGCGCCGCAGCAGAACGCGAACAGCATCACCCTGCCCCGGGTCATGCCTGTTGCTTGTGGAATGGCGCTCATGGCTTTCTCACAAAAGCGAAGAAGGGGACGAGCGAGAGTAAAGACAAGCCAGGCGTGGGAGTAGAGAGCTGGCGGTGATATCACCTATGCCGAACATGCATGGCTGAGTGCCTCCGGCAGCCAGGTCGACCAGCCGTGATCACGACGCCTTGCGCAGAAACGCCCTCACCGCGGCGAGCACTTCCGCCGACAGGGGCGCCTCGCCGGCGGCCCGGGCCATGGTCATCGCTCCGACCATCAGCGCGTATTCCACCAACGCGGTTTGCCGGCCGGCGGCTTCGCTTTCGGCGGAGCCATCCCCCTCGACCGCAGCGGCGTAAGTCGAGATCAGCGCCTCCAGCCCGCGCAGAAAGGTCTGGTGAACCGCGGACCGCGAATCTTCATGGGCCATCTCCGCGGAGAACGCGACCACCGGACAAGTGTCCTGATGCTGTTCTAGCTTGCTGTCCGCCAGGTAGTGGTCGATCAGGCTCTGGCGGGCCTGGTGCCTTTGCGGGTGCGCGGCCATCTTCTCGCGCCAGCCATTGACCGACTGCTCGAATGCCTGGGCACAGGCCTCATTGGCCAAGGCCTCCTTCGAAGCGAAGTGACCATAGAAACCGCCATGGGTCAGCCCTGATTCATGCATCACTTCAGACAGGCTGACACTCTGGAAACCGCGCTCGCGGAACAACCGCGTCGCCGTCTGCGTGATCTTGACCCGATTGAGCTCGGACTGGGCACGGGAAACTCTGGGCATGGCGACCTCTCTGAAATCGATGTCCACCTTCATGATTCAGAAAAGAGAGAGGCCGCTACGACCTCTCCCCTCTCGACTCACTTTTCGGCAGGCGTGGGTGCATTCGCGCAAATAAAGCCTTGTGCCTTCATCGCCTGCCAGAACTGCGGCGCGATCACGGCTTCGATGGCCCGCGCATCCTCGGCAATCCGCGAAGGGCGGCTGGCCCCGGGAATGACCGCGGCCACCAACGGGTTGGCCAATACGAACTGCAACGCCGCCGCCTTGATGTCGACGTCGTACTGTCGAGCGAGCTCATGGATGCGCCGGACCTTCTCCAGCATCTCGGCAGACGCCGGCTGATACTCGAAGTGCGTACCGCCCACCAGCACGCCCGAACTGTAGGGGCCGCCGCTGATGAACTCGGCGCCTTTGGCGCTGGCCTTGGCAAACAGCCGCTGCAGAGGCTGTTCGTGATCGAGCAGGGTATAACGACCGGCCAGCAGGAAACCGTCCGGACGGAACTCGTCGAGATCCAGGGTCAGTTCACAGGGTTCGACACGGTTCACACCCAGTCCCCAGGCCTTGATGACGCCTTGTTCCTTGAGGCTGGCGAGTACGCGGAATGCCCCCGTGCGGGCAATATTGAAGTGCTCGATCCATTGGTCGCCATGGGCGTCCTGCGCGACATCGTGGACAAACACGATATCCAGGCGATCAGTGCCGAGCCGTTGCAGGCTGCCCTCGATCGAACGCAGGGTCGCATCCGCGGAATAGTCCGTGAGCATCTTGTTGGGATTGCCCAGGCTGAACGGCCCCGAACGGGACGCGTCATGGACTTCGTCGGAGATCGGCCGCCCCACCTTTGTGCTCAGGGTGTACTCGTCGCGTGCGTAGTGGGCCAGGGCACTGCCGAGGCGGCTTTCGGACAGGCCGGCGCCGTACAGCGGCGCGGTGTCGAAAAAGCGGATGCCATGGCTCCAGGCGGCTTCGACGGTGGCCGCGGCTTCCTCCTCGCTGATCGCGCGAAACATGTTGCCCAGCGGCGCGGTGCCAAAGCCCAACTGGCCGATGATCTTGTCTTTGAGACTCATGAAAAACTCCGGCTTCACATGGATGGTCAGGATCTGCTGATCAGGTATTCGCCTCGAACAATACATGATGAAAAACATCTATTCAATAAATGTTAATTAACATCTATTATGCAGAAACCGGGTCCGGGGTTTCGCAAGACGCTTGATGAGCAAAACCCCGGCCTGGTTTCCGGGTGCGCGCCCTTGAATGCCGGGCGCTCCCTTACCTACGCGAAAAGGATCGAACCATGCCGTTAGTCAGAATCGATGTTGCTGCCGACACCACCCCTGAAACCGTTGCGGCCATCAGCGATGTGGTCTACCAGGCCATGCTGCAGACCGCCAATGTCCCCGAGCACGACAAATTCCAGATCATCAATCGCCATGCCGGCGATGAACTGGTCTATCCCGCGGCCGGCTATCTCGGCGTGACCTACACGCCGAACATCGTCTTTATCCAGGTGACCTGGAATGCCGGCCGCACGATCGAGGTCAAGAAGGCCTTTTACAAGGCGATCGCCGTGGGCATTCACGCCAGGACCGGACTGCGCAAGGAGGACGTGTGGATCAGCCTGGTCGACGTGAAACGCGAGGACTGGTCGTTTGGCAACGGCGAGATGCAATACGCGCCGACGGAATAAGCTGACGCGCCCGCCACGGGCGCGTGCTTCTCTCAGTGGCTGTGCCGGTGGTGGATATCCGGGAAATGCGCATGGCTGTGGCGGATCGGCGCATGTTCATGGGCATGACTGTGGGGCTCCCCGGCCTCCCACGCAAAGTCATGGGTGTGCTGGTGGTGCTCGTCATGCACATGACGATGGCTGTGCTGGAGCGGATCGTGCTGATGCTCGTGGACATGGTTCTCCATCAGGTGGATCCAGACGCCCACGGCCATCAGCAGCGCCGCAATCCAGAACAGCAGCGACACCGACTCGCCCAACAGCACGATGGCGATCAGCGCCCCCAGAAACGGCGCCGTGGAAAAGTACGCCCCGGTGCGGGCACTGCCGAGCCCACGCAATGCCAGCACAAACAGCACCAGACTGACACCATAGCCGAGAAAGCCCAGCAGCAGGGTCGGCGCCAGTACCGGCAACGCCGGCAACTGCGCCCCGATGACCAGGGCCAGGGCACAGTTGACGCCGCCCGCCGCCAGGCCCTTGAGCCCGGCGATAAACAGCGCATCCGAGGCCGAGACTTTACGGGTCAGGTTATTGTCGATGGCCCAGCACAGACAGGCGAACGCCACCGCCAGCGGTCCCGTCCAGTCCTGGACGGTCGCGGCCTGCTGCGGCCATGACAGGACCAGGCTACCCGAGACAATGGCGATCATGCCGATCACGATCCGCCGGTCCGCGTTCTCCCTGAACACGACCCAGGCCAGCACGGCAGTGAGCACCGACTCCAGGTTGAGCATCAGGGAAGCGGTCGCCCCGCTGGTATGGCCCAGGCCGAACATCAACGCCACCGGCCCCAGCACGCCGCCAAAGGCAATGGCGCTGATCAACCATGGCCACTCCCCGCGGGTCAGCCCGCTCTTCTGCCAGCCGCGATCCCGGACAACACGGACAACGGCCAGGCCGAGGCCGCTGCCGAGGTACAAGAGTCCCGCCAGCAGGACGGGGGACATGCCCACTCCCAGCCACTTGGCGAGCGGAGTACTGGCGCCGAACAGGGCGGCAGCGGCCAATGCGTAGAGCATGCTCGGTTTCATCGGAAAGGACCTTTGTCGTAATGGGGATAATCATGGCGCCGGCGGCACCTGATCAATCGAATCGTCGCACCGTTCAGCGACTGTTCTTCAATCCGCGCCGTGCCTCGTGGCGCTCCAGCGCCAGCTCGATCAATCGGCTGACCAGCTCGCTGTAGCTCATTCCCGCCGCCTGCCACAACTTGGGGTACATGCTGATGCGGGTGAACCCCGGCAGCGAGTTGACCTCGTTGATCAGCACTTCGCCGCTGTCGGTCAGGAACACGTCGACACGCGCCAGCCCGGAACAGCCGAGCACCTGGAACGCCTCGATCGCCCGCGCGCGGATCCGCTCGCTGGCCTCCTCGCTGATCGCCGCCGGCACCACCACTTCGGCGGCCTGGGCGTCGATGTATTTGCTGTCATAGGAATAGAAACCGCTGCGTACGACGATCTCGCCGCAGCCGCTGGCCACCGGCTGATCGTTACCCAGGATCGCGCACTCGATTTCCCGGCCGCTGACCGCCGACTCGACCAGGACCTTCTCATCGAAACCCAGGGCCAGTGCCAGCGCCTCCTGGTATTCGCTGGCGGTCTCGACCTTGCTCACACCCACCGAGGAACCCTGGTTCGCCGGCTTGACGAACATCGGCAGGCCCAGCGTCGCCTGCGCCTTCTCGAAATCCAGCCGCGCGGCCGTGACCCGGTTCACCGTGATAAACGGGGTCACCGCCAGGCCGGCATCGCGCAGCAGGCGCTTGCTGACATCCTTGTCCATGCACACCGCAGAACCGAGTACGTCGGAGCCGACAAAGGGCAGGTCCGCCATGCGCAACAGGCCTTGCAGGCAGCCGTCTTCACCGAGGGTGCCGTGGACAATCGGGAAGATCACATCGACCTGTTCCAGCAGGGCCTGGCTGCCGGTCTCGACCAGTTGTCCGCCGGCCTTGCCCGGCACCACCGCCAGTTCCCGATTGGATTGGTTGAGGGCAATCAGCGCCGGGTTCTGCGCGTTGAGCAGGTAGTTGGAGCTGTCGTTGAGATGCCAGCCGCCCTGCTTGTCGATACCGATCAGGATCGGTTCGAAGCGCTCGCGATCCAGCGCGTCGACCACATTTTTTGCCGATTGCAGCGACACCTCATGCTCCGCGCCCAGCCCACCGAAAATAATCCCGACTCGCAACTTGCCCATCATCCGGCCTCGTGTCCAAAGTGTGTTTCCGGGAGCCATCTCCCTCTGTGCGCAGCCTATGCGCAAGGCACCGATTGCGCATCCCCAAAATCATCAATCCGGGTATGCTGCTGGCGATTCGAGCGATGGATGGAGCAGCCATAGTGAGTGAATACGCCAGCAACCTCAGTCAGATCGCCGGTATCCGCCACGCTTTCCTGACCCTGGGCAACGACGGCCTGCCCGCCGAGGTGTTCACCTGCAAGCAGATTCACAGCGCGACGCTGATCGAGGCGCCGGACAATCTGCCGGCCGGATCGCTGCAAGGCGATGCGGTATACACCGACGGCGAACGACCGATCGCGGTGATCACCGCCGATTGCCTGCCGTTGCTGGTGGCCGCCACGGACGGTTCGCTGGTGGCGGCGCTCCATGGCGGCTGGAAAGGCCTGCAGGGTGGCATCATCGGCAATGCCATCGCGCGCTTCGAGGCGCTGGAGATTCCCCGGCAGACGCTGCGCATCGCCATCGGCCCGTCGATCAAGCCGTGCTGTTATGAAGTCAGCGAGCAGTTCGTGAATGAGTTGCAGGCGGCCCAGGGGCATCTCTGGCAAACCGCTGTCGCCCCCTGGACGCGCGAGCAGCCGACACCGCTTTCATCGCCCGCCATCGCACCTCCCGCGGCGAGACAATCGGGCAGCTACTGGTTCGACCTGCAGGCCTATGCACTGCTGCTCCTACGCGCAGCAGGCATCACGGACGCACAGGTCGAAGTCAGTCCGGTCTGTACCTATTGCTCGTCACCGGCGTTTGGCAGCTACCGCCGCCGAACCCACGAGGCGGACGAGAAAAAGGCCTTCCAGTACTCCTGGATCCAACGGATCTGAGCCTGCCCGCAGCCCCCCGATTTATGTGCCCTGGAATCAGTAGCCATCATTCCAGTGGACATTCACCGTCTGCGTACCCTTGCCGTCGACCACGATACTTTGCCGGTTCTCGTGCCCTTCACGGCTGCTGACAATCTGGTATTTGCCCGCCGGCAGCTTGACGTAGACCATCGGCCCGACCTGAATCAGGCTCAACACCGGCTCACCGCCGGCCTTGTTGATGGTGATGTTCACATCGGGCAGGTACTCGTCCTTGGGCCCGGTGGAGGAAACGATATGCAGGTTGTAGCCGCGGGTCTGGATCAACGCCTGGGACTCGTCCAGGCCAATCCCCCCCGTCAGGTACTCCACGCCATTTTGCTGTTGCGGCGCCAGTTGCACCGCCTCCATGTTAATCGGTTCGTTGACGACGGGCGCAGCCAGCACCCTCGCAATGGTCACGGCCAACAGGATACCGGCCAGCACCGTGAGCCGGCAGTAACGAACAGAGATCATGACAGACACTCCCCGGCCCTTTTAGAGCCCGAGTCTCACCCTTGGACAAGGGCAAACCGGCGCCTGGAGGAATACCGCCTGCTTTTGCCGCGGCCGCCTACGCAGCCCTGCCGGCGGGCCAAGGGTGCGAGTGCGCCACCAACGGGATGCAGCTGCGTGAGTGCTACGTCTTGAGTTTAGTTTCTGTCATGAAAAAAACGCCCGATGCAGGACATCGGGCGTTTTTTCCGCAGAACTGGAAATGTTTTCGTTTAGCCGGCCAGTAGCGCACTCAGGTCCAGGTGACCGTCCTTCAATGGCGGGCACCAGTAGTAACCGCCGGTGATCGGCCGGCTGAAGCGATAGAGGGCATCGGCGATGCCGTCATCCAGCCCGCTCATGCGCCGCAGTTGGGCCTCGAAGGCATCGAAGCTGCAACCGAACGCCAGGAACATCAGGCCGGCGCCCTGCTCGTTCGACCAGGGCATGGAACGGCGCACGACAAACGCCTCCGGGGCGAAGCTTTCCTGGGCCGTGCGCTTGACGTGGGCCGATTCCGGCGCGTCGTCCAGCTCTTCGTTATCGCTCTTGCGGCGCCCCATGATGTTGTCCTGCTCATGGGACGGCATGGCGGCAAAACCGTCCAGGTCGTGCTGCCACTGCTGGATCGCGGCAAAACTGCCACCGTGCAGGCCGGCGACATCACCCGCGGCGATACCCGCCTCGACGGCAGCCTGGTCTACCGGGTTCTCGGTGCCGTCTTCGTAGCCGGTCAGGTCATGGCCGGTCTTGTAGCGGAAGGCTTCGGTCATCTGCACCAGCCTCAACGCCGGCGCCAGGGCGGCTTCCAGTTCGCGACTGCGGTGCAGCAACTCGCCACGGTCGTCACCATGCAACCAGCACCACAGCGAGTGCTGGGTCGACGGGTTATCCACACCCGCGCCACTGATGGCCGGGAATACCCGCAGGCCTTCCACCCGGGCACCCAGCGCCTGCACCAGCGACTCGCCGAAGCCGACCACGGCGTTTTTCCCATCCACCAGCCGGGAAAGATTGTCGAGTGCTGCCGGCAATGCTTCGGCCGATTCCAGGGCGAAAAACAGGTGGCGTGCCTGCAAGGGCACAGGCTTGGCGAGGATGCCGGGCTGGTAGTGACTCATGGGAACTCCTTTGTGAAAGGCGGGAGTTTACCTGTGTTGCGACGCGAGTGCTGCAGGGAGCCAGTGATAGGGTGATGATCCCTCCTACAAAAAACCGAGAAATACGCCAGCTTTTGCGAGAAAACGCCCGCTTCATAAAACATAGGCAAATCACCTATGTTTTTCATCATGAAATCCGTATTCTTCGAAACATCACAGTTCACTGCCACGGTGAGTCATTACCTTACCGATGACGAATATCGACAACTCCAACTCGAGATGCAGGCCAATCCTCATGCAGGAGATGTCATGCCTCGCACAGGAGGTTTTCGCAAAATACGCTGGCCCGATGTTCGAAGAGGCAAGGGCAAGCGTGGTGGCTTGCGGATCATCTATTACTGGCTGCTGGAGTGTGGCCAGTTCTGGATGTTCGCTATCTATGACAAAGGCGAGCTGGAAAACCTGACACCACACCAGGAAAACATGCTGAAAACGGCGATTGATGCCGAATTGAAGCGACGAGGTAAAACATGAAAAAGCGCGATCTGTTTGCCGAACTGATGCAAGGCGTCACAGAAATGGCCGAACATCGCGAAGGTAAAATCACCCTTCGTCACTGTGAGCTGGAAGAGCTACCGCCCCCAGTCGTCACAGCGCAGGAAATTGTCGCTTTGCGAGAAAAGCTGCACATGTCACAACCGGTTTTTGCCCACCGGATTCGAACCAGTCCCGATACGCTCAAGAACTGGGAGCAAGCCAAATCCCGGCCCAACGCTCAGGCAGCGCTGCTGATCAAACTCGTGGAGCGCTTTCCCGACATGATTGAGCGTCTGAGAGCCGTGTGATTTGATGCACTGCCGGGACCCGGCCTGAATGGCAGGCCCCCGATCTCCAGCGCCCTCAATTATCAGGAAGAGAACGATGCCGCAGTCCAGAAACGAACAGTTCGCCCATATTGCCCAGCAGCTTGGCTACAACTTCGATGGTGAAATGAAGATCGGCGGCAATTACGTACCGGCGGTGCAGAACGATCTCGAAATCTATGTCAGCGGGCAGATCCCGCGTGTCGACAATACCGTGATGGTGACCGGTCGCGTCGGCGCCGAAACCACCCTGGAACAGGCCCGGCACGGGGCGCAGATCAGCACCATGCGCGCGCTGGCGATTCTGCGGCAGATGCTCGAAGGCGACCTGGGACGGATCAAGAAGGTGTTGCGCATCAACGTGTATGTGCAAAGCGCTTCGGACTTCACGCAACAGAGCGAAGTCGCCGATGGCGCCTCGGAAGTGCTCTACACGGTGTTCGGCGAGGCCGGGGTGCACACCCGTACATCGGTGGGTGTGTTCCAGCTGCCGAAGAATGCTTCGGTCGAAGTCGACGTGGTGGTGGCGCTCAAACCGTAGGAGCCGGCTTGCTGGCGATGGCCGCGACGCGCAGTCTGATCAACCCGCGTCGCCTGGACCACCGGCAAACCCGCACCGGTGCGCAAAAGTCGCGTCAGGTGCTCAACTGGTTGGCGAACTGCCCGACCGCACTGACCACGCGCTGCGCACCGTCCTGGATCTCGACGATCACCGTCCCCGCCTCAGCCGCCAGCGCCAGGCCTTCCTCGGCCTGGGTCTTGCCGCTGCTCATCAGCGACACCGCATCGCGCGCCATGTCCTGGTTCTGGCGTACCACCAGGACGATCTCATCGGTCGCCTGGCTGGTGCGCGAAGCCAGTTGCCGGACCTCGTCGGCCACCACCGCGAAACCGCGCCCCTGCTCACCGGCGCGTGCCGCTTCGATGGCCGCGTTCAGCGCCAGCAGGTTGGTCTGTTCGGCAATGCCGCTGATGGTCTTGACGATGGTGCCAATCACCTGGGACTGGGCATTGAGCGCCTCGATCCCGTCACCGGCATGCTGCATGTGCTGGGCCAGGTCGCGCATCACTTCGACCGCCTGGGTCACCACGGTGGTACCGCGCTGGGCACTGGCATCGGTTTGCAGCGAGGTGCTGTAGGCGATGTTCGCCGCCTCGGCCACGGCCTGCTCCTGATTCACCTGCTCGGTGATCACGGTGGCGAACTTCACCACCTTGTAGAGGCGCTCGTTGGCATCGAGGACAGGGTTATAGGAAGCCTCCAGCCAGACCACGCGACCATGGCTGTCCACACGCTTGAAACGCCCGGCGATGAACTCACCGGCGTTCAGGCGCTTCCAGAATGCCTGGTAGTCCGCGCTGCCGGCTTCCGCCGCATCGCAGAAGATACGGTGATGCTTGCCCTTGATCTGCGCCAGGCTATAGCCCATGCCATCGAGGAAACGATCATTGGCGGTCAATACCTCGCCGGCCAGGTTGAACTCGATCACCGCCGTGGAACGCAACAGCGCGCCGATCAGGTTCTCGTGCTCGCGGGAACTCTCGATGGTCCGGGTCAGATCGTTGGAGTAGATCGAAAAATGCTTGATGCGGCCATCGGAGTTGCGCACCGGCTGCACGATCGAACGCAGCCAGGCCTCCTGGCCGTTGCCCCGCAGCAGGCGTACCGCGCCGCTGAAGTGCTCGCCACGGGTCAGGGCGTTCTTGAAGCGCTGGTGAAAATCCGAGTTCTTCAGGTAGGCAGGGACGAATTCGTCGATATGACGACCCACCAGGGCGCTGCTCTGGTAGAGCATTTCCTGGATGAAATTCTGGTTGACTGACTCGATACGGCCATCGGGGTCCAGATTGAGCACCAGCATCTCCAGTTCAAGGCTTTCCTTGACTTGCTGGAGGCTGGACAGTTCTTCGCGAAGAGCCGACAGCTCCTGCTTCAAGCGTTTGTTGAACATGGTGGGCACCGATGGGCAAAAGGGAAATGCGGCGATCTGCCATTGGCATCGGCTACCGATATATTTTCTGAAGGACATTTCCGAGTTATTTGTTACAGCCAACCGTCTGGCTGTTCGACGGAATTTTTCCGCTGCCCGGGGATCACCTCTACAACAACAGGGAGGAGTTTCAGATCCATGAGTACGGCAAAACTTTTCGTTATCGACTACACCCTTCACGGCAGTCCCAAGTCCTTCATCATTCGCTCCGAGCACATGGATAATGCCGAAGCCTGGCATTGGGCAAGCTGCGATGCCGGCGTCGGCCGCATCGGCAAGTTCGGTCGCGAACGGGTGAAAAAGACCAGCAAGCCCATGGCCGAGAAATTCGGTATTGAGGCGGTGAGCTGGCGCCAGGCCTGAAAGAGCGGGACTAGCTCAAGGTGTCCAGCTCCATCAGGGTGAAATGACCGCTGCCCCAGCCTGCCGTATCGATGTGATAGATATTGCCCAATACGGTGGGCTGGTGCTGCGGCGTATGCCCGACCATCACCGCCCGTACCTCGCGAATGCCACTGGTGTCATGGTTTTTCAGGCGCATACGTGACCACTGGCAGACCTCTTCGACAGCGATCCGCACCTGGGAATGGCCCAGCAGATAGTCACGCAAGGCACTCCAGGTAGCGAAAGGACTGTCGGCATGCACCAGCCCCACCAGGCCGAGTCGGGTCTCGACTTCCAGGGCAATCGGCATTTGCGCAAAGCGCGTGGCGAACAATCGTTGCTTCTGCGCGCTGCTGTCGAGAAACCAGCCGCCACCGCTGGCACGATACATCCCGTAGTCCAGGGGCAGGCCCTCGACATGCTGGATCGCCAAGGCTTCGTGATTGCCCTGCACCGCCGCGAACCAGGAACGCTCCAGCCACTCCAGGGCCTCTTCGCTCTGGGGGCCGCGGTCGACCAGGTCTCCGACGCTGAACAGCCGGTCACACTCCGGATCGAACCCGAGCCGATCCAGCGCTGCCTGCAAGCGGCTGAAATGACCATGGATATCACCGACGGCGAAATCCCGGCCCCGGGTATTGAGGGGGTAGTGAACAAACCGCGCCATGACCCGTTACTCCTGTGTCAGCAGGGCAGCGCCGGAATCGGCGAGTCCTGACACCCTCCATTGAGTAAAGCCGATATAAACCCTCTCACTCCGGTTTGAGCAACGCTTCATAGTCCGGACTGATCTCCGCGAGGATCATCAGCGCCGCCGCCCCCAGGGCCACCGCATCGTGCCCGGCGGTGCCGAGCTGGATACGTGGATACTCGCGATCCGAGCGACTGCTGATGGAGCGGTGCAAGGGCTCCAGCCGCGCCACCAGGCGGGCCAGGATCGCCTCGGGGAGGAAACCGCTGATCAGGATGGTCTGCGGATCGAGCAGCGATTCGAGGATGTTGATCGCCTGGCGCAATGCCGGTGCGGCTTCGTCCAGCCAGGACTCGACGCCGGCCTTGAAGCGCGGATCGTCAAGATTCCAGGCCGCCAGGTCCTGATCGCCGGATTGCCCCAGGTGCTCCAGCAGCGCGGCAATCGAAATATAGCGCTCCAGGCAGCCCCGGTTGCCGCAATGGCAGCTCTTGCCCCCGGGTACTACCGTCATGTGGCCGATCTCCCCGGCGTTGTGCCAGTGCCCGGAGTACAAGCGATTGCCCAGGTACAGGCCGGCCCCGAGGCCGCTGCCGATAAACAGGTGGACGAAGTTGTGCAGGTCGCTGGCGATGCCGTATAACCGCTCGCCCATGGTCGCCGCCGTGGCATCGTTCTCGATCAGCACCGGCAGGCCGACGGCCTGGTGCAGGCGCGCCGGAATCTGCGGGTCATCCCAGCCGGACATCGCCGTCGGCCCCACCGAAGTCATACCTTCGACACTGAACGGGCCCGGCAGCGCCACCCCGACCCCGAGAAAACGCCCCTCGGGCCGGAGCGCACGAAACTGCCCAACGGTGTCGAGCAGCAGCGGCAGCGCGTCGTCGAAGCTCGGGTAGCTGACCGCCAGGGTGACCTGGGCCTGGGCGTCCCCGAGCAGGTCGAGCAACACGCCGATGATCGAATGCTGCTCGACATGGAAACCGATGGAATAGCCCCCTTGCGGGTTGATCGACAACGGCACCGGCGGCTGGCCGCGACCGATCTTCTCCGCCGCATGGGCCAATAGCACGCCCTCTTCCTGCAGCTCGGTGACGATGTTCGAGACCGTCTGCGCCGTCAGCGAAGTCAGGCGCGTGAGGTCGGCGCGGGTCAGGCGCCCGCCCAGGCGGATGGCCTCGAGAATCACCCGGCGGTTGTGCAGGCGGGCATGTTCGGCGTTGGTGCCGGTGGTTACCGTACGGGTGTGCTGGGGATTTTTCATGCGCCGATGATCGTCGCCGCCGATTAATTAAATCAAGTTGAATTAATAGTCGTGACGTGTTTTTCTACACCTCGGTCGCAGTAGCTCCTCGGGCGACCGCAACCCATAACAATAACGATACCGAGTCGATGGAAGCCCTCGCCGGCGCGCAGCACCCTTGCCACCTGCCCTCCACCTTCCGTCACTCGCACAAGAGGTCGTCACAGCATGAGCACAAGTACCCCCACCGGGCAGGGTTCGTCCGGCATCAAGCGAAAAATCGGTCTGTTTCCCGCCACGGCCCTGAACATGAGCCAGATGTGCGGCGTGGGTCCCTTTATCACCATTCCCACCATGATCGTCATCATGGGCGGCCCGCAGGCTTATCTCGGCTGGATCCTCGGCGCGCTGCTGGCGCTGTGCGATGGCCTGGTCTGGGCCGAACTCGGCGCCTCGCTGCCCGGTGCCGGCGGGACCTACGTGTACCTGCGCGAAGCCTTCGGCAAGCGCACCGGCAAGCTGCTGCCCTTCCTGTTCGTGTGGACCGCGATGCTGTTCATCCCGCTGATCATGTCCACCGGGATCATCGGCTTCGTGCAATACCTGACCTGGTTCTGGCCGGACATGAGCCAGACCGCCGGCAACCTGATCGGCCTGGTCCTGATCTGGGCCATCACCTTCATGCTCTGGCGCAAGATCGAGTCGATCGCCAAACTGACCATCGTGCTCTGGGTGATCATGCTGATCAGTATCGGCGCATTGATTGTCGCCGCCCTGAGCAACTTCCACGCCGACCTGGCCTTCAGTTTTCCGGAAGGCGCCTTCAACCTCGGTGACAGCAGTTTCTGGCTCGGCATGGCCGGCGGCCTGACCATCGGCATCTACGACTACCTGGGCTACAACACCTCGGCCTACCTGGCTGGTGAAGTGGAACAGCCGGGCCGGGTGATTCCCAAATCCATCGTGCTGTCGATCGTCGGCATTCTCGCGGTCTACCTGCTGATGCAGGTCGGCGTGCTGGGCGTGGTGGACTGGCACCGCATGCTCGACCCGGAATCGGCGGCCTACAAGTCCGTCGCCTCGGTGGTGCTGAGCGAAACCTGGGGCAATACGGCAGCGGGCGTGGTCACCGTGCTGATCCTGATCACCGCCGTGGCTTCGGTGTTCGCCGGCTTGCTGGGCGGTTCGCGGGTGCCGTTCGAAGCGGCGAAGGACAAGGTGTTTTTCAATGCTTTCAGCGTCACCCATCCCAAGCATGACTTCCCCGTCTACGGCATCCTCAGCATGGGTGTGCTGACCTCGGTCGGCTTCATGATCGGGCGCCTCACCGACCTCACCACACTGATCCAGCTGCTGACCACGGTGATGATCCTGGTGCAGTCGGTGGCCCAGATCATTTCGCTGTTCGTGCTGCGCAAGACCAAGCCGCACCTGGAGCGTCCCTACAAGATGTGGCTGTATCCGGTCCCGGCCGTCATCGCACTGGTAGGCTGGATCTATATCTACTTCGCTTCCAACCACAACGCCCCCGGCGCCTATCCGATCCAGTGGTCGCTGGTGTGGGTCGCGGCGGGTTGCGTGGCCTATCTGTTCTGGGCCCGGGCACACCGGCTCTGGCCTTTCAATAAGTGATAGCAACGATGTTCGAGCCGTTGAATACCCCGGGCGCCACGGCGCCCACCCAAGGCGTGCTGCTGGCGATCGATGTCGGCGGGACCAAGACCCAGGTCGCCTGTTATGACCCGGCGAGCCAGCACCTGAGCACCCGCAGGCTGGCGACCCATGCCGACGGCCTGCGCGGCGAGCCGGCGCTGGAGCGCATCCTCCAGGCCGCCCGGGCCTGCGTCGCCGACTTTGGCGACGTGCCGGTGGCCAGCGTGGCCGCCGTGTTTCCCGGCGTGGTGCGCGGCAGCCGGCTGTTGATGGCGCCAAATACGCCGGGCTTCGAAGACCTCGACCTGCCGGCCCTGCTCGGCAGCGGCCTGGGCACCGAGGCGGTGATGCTCGACAACGATGTCAAGGCCGGGGCCCTGGCGGAAGCACGCTGGGGCTCGCTGGTGGGCATCGATGACGCGATCTACCTCAACCTCGGCACCGGGCTCGCCGCCGCCGCCATCGCCAACGGTCGCCTGATTCGCGGCCGTAACGGTGCGGCCATGGAGATCGGCTATATGCTGGAACCCTTTCTCGATCCGCTGCGCGCCGACCAGTGGCGAACCCACGAAAAAGGCGCCGCGCCCCTGGAGGAGTTCTTCTCGGGCACCGCCCTGACCCAGCTGGCGAACGAAATGCTCGGCCACGGCCACCGCGCCCTGGACCTGTTCGCCAGTGACGACCGCGCCGTGCGCGAGGCCCTGGAACAACGCATCGCCGGCATGGCGGTGCAGGTCGCCAACCTCGCGGTGGCGCTGGACGTCGGTCGGATCGCGATTGGTGGTGGCCTGTTCCACCAGGCATCGACCCTGGCCCCGGTGATCGAGCAGCTGATCCGCCAGGTGGTGCCGTTTCCACCGCAGATCGTCGCCGCCCATTTCACTCACGATGCGCCGCTCTGGGGCGCGTTGAGCATGGCCATGGACGCCGCCGGACTGAGTTTTATCCCCGGCGACCTTCTTTCCCTACCCGACAGCCCGCGTGGCTGAAGCACCCAGGTAACCCTGTTATGTCGCTGATGCGCCAAGAAACCCTGTCGATCCCCGCCATCGTGCAGCACATGCTCGACGACGATACCGCGATCAACGCCCTGGCGGACCGCTTGGCCGCCGACCTGCCGGAACTGATCATCAGTGTCGCCCGTGGCAGTTCGGATCACGCCGCCGCTTTCTTCGGCTACGCGATGATGAGCCAGCTGGGGATTCCCTGGCTGTCGATCCCGCTGTCGCTGGTCAGCCTGCAACAACCACCGCTGCGCTTGAAGAAATGCTGGGTGGCGGCGCTGTCCCAGTCGGGCAAGAGCCCGGACCTGATCGCCAGCGCGGCCTATCTCAAGCAGTTGGGCGCCAGCGTCGCGGCCTTCGTCAACACCGCCGGTTCGCCGCTGGCCGCCGCCAGCGATGCCGAGGTGCTGTTGCCGGCCGGGCTGGAACAGAGCGTGGCGGCGACCAAGAGTTATGTCGCGATGCTGATGGCCGGTGTCCAGACCGTGGCCGCCCTGGGCGCCCGACGAGGCCACGACAGCGGTTTGCGCGCCGCCCTGCACAGCCTGCCCGCGGCCCTGGCCGCAGTGGCCAATGAAGAATGGTCACTGGCGCTGAAGGTGTTGCAGACCGCCGACAAGATGATCGTCATCGGGCGCGGCCCGGCGCTGCCGATTGCCCAGGAAGCGGCGCTGAAACTCAAGGAGACCTCGGGCATCCAGGCCGAAGCCTTTTCCAGCGCCGAAGTGCGCCATGGCCCGATGGAAATCATCGAGGCCGGTTATCCGGTGCTGGTGTTCGCCCCCTCCGGACCGGAACAGGCCGGGACCCTGGCATTCGCCGAGGATATGCGCCTGCGCGGGGCCCAGGTCATGGTCGTGGCACCGCCTGGCACGCCCGGCGTGGAGTTGCCCAGCGTTGCCACCGCCCATCCGCTGCTGGAGCCCTTCACCATGATCCAGGGGTTCTATCTGATGGCGGCGAAACTGGCCGAGTTGCGTGGGCGCAATCCCGATCAGCCGCGCTTTCTCAAGAAAGTCACGGAAACCCGTTGATCCGGCTCAGAACACCCACACCGGCAAATGCTCCTTCAGTGGCAGTTCATCGATATGGCCACTGAATCGCACGCCTTCGGCCTGCCGGTTGGCTTCGGCGCGCGGGTTATGGAGCACGCTGCGAAACACCGCATTTTTCAGCGAAGAAGACTGCCGCACGAACTCTGCCTGGACAATCGGACTGACACAGTGCGGCGTTTGCGCCTGTGGACAAGGGGGCAAGACCGGCGAACGCCATGCCCCTGCCCCAGGCAACAGGTATCCGGGAAACGGCCCGCCGGCTGATCCTGCCAACGGTGCCGCCAAGGAAGTGCCGAGGGCGATGCCCACGGCCAGCAGCAGTACACGAAAATCCATTTCGAAATGCCTCTTGCGGGAAAATGCCTGAACCGACGCCGCCACTCCGTGCGTTGTCCTGTCCAGAATGTCAGAACGTCAACCTCCTCGAAAAAACCGGATTCCACCGGCTGATCTTCAATGCCCGGTGCAGGGCTGCGAATCGGCGCTCATGGCGATCCGTCCACCAAAAAACAGCGCCGTCAGGACCCCGACCATGCCCATCACCAGGCAATACCCCACGCAGACCCAGGGGCTCCAGGGCATCAGGCCGATCAGCAGCAACGGCGTGGTGCTCGCCCAGAGAGCGTAGGCAATATTGTAGGTAAACGAAATGCCGGACACGCGGATCCGGCTCGGAAACAACCCCACCATCACCGACGGGACCGCCCCCACCACGCCACAGGCCAGTCCGGCCAGGGCATAGGCCAGGTTGATCCAGGCACCGCCACTGATCAGGCAGGCGTACAGCAGTGCCACGCCCACCGGCAGCAGCAGGCTGTAGAACAGCACCGCGCGCCAGGCGCCGATACGGTCCACCAGCAGACCGGCGAGGACACAACCGATATTCAGGAACACGATACCCAGGCTGCTCAGGGCAAAGGTGTGGCTGGCGCTCATGCCGAAGGTTTTCTGCATGACGGTCGGAGTGATCACCACCAGTACCACCACCGCCGAAGTCAGCACGCAGGTCAGCAGCATCGCCGGGAAGATCGAACGACGATGATCGCGCAGCACCGCCCGCAACGGCAGTTCGCCGCCGGCCGCACGCTGGGCCTGCAGGGCCATGAATACCGGAGTCTCGCTGAGCCAGCGGCGCAACCAGACGCCGATCACCCCGAACACACCGCCGAGCAGGAAGGGCAGGCGCCAGGCGAAATCGAGAATCTCCGCCGGGCTGTAGACCCGCGCCAGCAAGGTGGCCGTCAGCGCGCCGAGCAGATAACCGAAGGTCAGCCCCGCCTGCAGCACGCCAAGGGCATAACCGCGATGTCCCGGCGGCGCATGCTCGGCCACGAAGACCCAGGCGCTGGGCACCTCGCCGCCCACCGCCGCGCCTTGTAGCACCCGCAGGAACAACAGCAACAGCGGTGCCCAGTAACCGATCTGGGCATAGGTCGGCATCACCCCGATCAACAGGCAGGGCAAGGCCATCATCAGGATGCTCAGGCTGAACACGCGCTTGCGCCCCAGGCGGTCGGCAAAGTGCGCCATCAGGATGCCGCCCAGCGGCCGGGCCAGGTAACCGGTGACAAAGATCCCGAAGCTTTGCAGCAGTCGCAGCCACTCGGGCATTTCCGGCGGGAAGAACAACTGACTGAGGGTCAGGGCGAAAAACACGAAGATGATGAAATCGTAGATTTCCAGCGCACCGCCCAGCGCGGCCAGGCCCAGGGTCTGGTAGTCGGACCGGGAAAAGCGGCGATTTCGCGGATAAGAATCAACGGTCATAAAAGGACTCTGGATACCGTATTCGGAAGCAGCACTACCGGCTGTCCGGGACTGTACGAAAAACACTCAGGCAAGCCCGTTATTACGCGGCTCGCGACCGGCCAAGGTTAGTGCAGTTGCCTGCAACCACAACCTCAAACCTGCCTGCGGGTCACTTTTTAGCAGAAAACTGCGTGCCCGGTTCCGTTTTTCGACAACCGAAACCAACGGGTACCGGAACCTGTACCGCTTTGCAGCGGGCCCCGATTGACGCATTCTTGCGCAGTTCTCGAGTGCCTCCACCTGGAGCGCTCGACCTCCTGACAACCATAAAAAAAACGAGGTACTTCCGTGGCCGCTGTCATTGATGAAAGCCGCTATGCCCGCTTTGCCCTGCGCTGCTCGAACTGGGCCGAGCGCTGGTTTCCCGACTCCTGGGTGTTCGCCGCGCTGGCGGTGATCATCGTCGCCCTCGGCACCCTGGCCATGGGCGCCAAGCCGACCGATGCCGCCATGGCCTTCGGCGACGGTTTCTGGAGCCTGATCCCGTTCACCATGCAGATGGCCTTCGTGGTCATCGGCGGTTATGTGGTCGCCAGTTCGCCGCCCGCGGTGAAACTGATCGACCGCCTGGCGCGGATCCCGAAGAACGGTCGTTCCGCCGTGGCCTGGGTGGCGCTGATTTCCATGGTCGCCTCGCTGCTGAACTGGGGCCTGTCGCTGGTGTTCGGCGGCCTGCTGGTACGTGCCCTCGCCCGCCGTACCGACCTGCGCATGGACTACCGCGCCGCCGGCGCCGCCGCCTACCTCGGTCTCGGTGCGGTATGGGCCCTGGGCCTGTCGTCGTCCGCCGCGCAGTTGCAGGCCAACCCGGCCAGCCTGCCGCCGTCGATCCTGTCGATCACCGGGGTGATTCCGTTCACCCAGACCATTTTCCTCTGGCAGTCCGGGGCCCTGTTGCTGGCCCTGATCGTGGTCTCGCTGGCCGTCGCCTACGCCACCGCCCCCGGCCCGAATTCGGCCCGCGATGCCAAGGCCTGCGGGGTCGATCCGAGCTTCAACCTGCCGCCGCTGAGCCCGCGCACACGTCCCGGCGAGTGGCTGGAACACAGTCCGTTGCTGACCATCCTGCTGGCCTTGCTGGCCGCCGGTTGGCTGTTCCATGAGTTCTCGACCAAGCCGGCGATCAGCGCCATCTCGGGCCTGAACACCTACAACTTCCTGTTCCTGATGGTCGGTGCCCTGCTGCACTGGCGGCCGCGCAGCTTCCTCGACGCGGTGTCGCGGGCGGTGCCGACCACCACCGGGGTACTGATCCAGTTCCCGCTGTACGGCTCGATCGCGGCGCTGATGACCACGGTCAAGGGGGCCGACGCCCAGACCCTGGCCCATCACATCTCGACCTTCTTCACCCAGATCGCGTCCCACGATACCTACGCCCTGCTGATGGGCGTCTACTCGGCGGTACTGGGCTTCTTCATCCCGTCCGGCGGCGGCAAGTGGATCATCGAGGCGCCGTATGTGATGCAGGTCGCCAACGAACTGAAGTATCACCTGGGCTGGGCGGTGCAGATCTACAACGCGGCCGAAGCCCTGCCGAACCTGATCAACCCGTTCTACATGCTGCCGCTGCTGGGCGTGCTGGGCTTGAAGGCGCGGGACCTGATCGGCTTCTCGTTCGTGCAGTTGCTGGTGCATGCGCCGCTGGTGCTGTTCCTGCTCTGGGCGCTGGGAACAACCCTGGCCTATAGCGGGCCGGTAATGCCTTAGTCGCAATCTCCTGCCAGGGCAGATCGTCTGGCCGAAGCAAAATGCCACGACTGCCCTCCCCCCACCACAATCGGCATACTGGCCGGCTGGACGGCCATCGCCGTTCTGTCACATTGCGTTGCTAGCGTGCGATGCGAAATATTTTGTTACGTCTAACCCAGCCAGCAGGAACCCAGGATGAGTGACGAGAAAGACCTCGAGCAGTCGCAGACCGACGCCACCGATACCCCCACCGATACCAGTCGCCGCCGCTTTCTCGGCGGTGTCGCCGTGCTGGGCGTGGGCGCGACCCTGAGTGCCTGCGGCTCGTCGAGTGATCCGGGCAAGCAGCCGCCGGCCGAGGAGTTGTCGGGCGCGGCGCTGGACAAGGCCCTGCAGGACCAGGTGAAGACCGTGGTGGTGATCTATGCCGAGAACCGCAGCTTCAACAACCTGTTCGGTGACTTTCCGGGTGTCGAGAAGCCTCTGTCATCCCTCAAGCCCGCGGACTATCAGCAATACGACCGCGACGGCAGCCTGCTGCAGACCTTGCCGCCGGCCTGGGGTGGCGTGGTCCAGGTCGGCCCGCAAAGCCTCGATGGCGTGACCTACCCGGTGGAAACCCAGTACCAGGAAAACCTGCCCAACGCGCCTTACGCGCTCAAGGGCCCGAGCGGCGAAGACCTGCCCCTGGGTGTGGTGACCCGCGACCTGTGGCACGTGTTCTACCAGAACCAGATGCAGATCAATGGCGGCAAGAACGACCGTTTCGTCGCCTGGGCCGACTCCGGTGGCCTGACCATGGGTTACTACGCCCAGACCCGCTATTCGTTGCGCCTGTGGGACGTGGCGAAGGAGTTCGTGCTCTGCGACAACTTCTTCCAGGGAGCCTTTGGCGGTTCGTTCCTCAACCACCAGTACCTGATCAGCGCCAAGGTGCCGTTCTATCCGGACGCCGCCAATTCGGTAGCCAAGCCACAGATCGCCAAGGTACAGAGCGACGATCCGACCGACCCGCGCCTGATGCCGCTGGAAAAATCCCCCGCCAGCGCCATGAGCGGCCCGCCGCAATTCGGGCCGAGCGCGCTGACACCCGATGGTTATGCGGTGAACACCATGGCTCCGCCGTACTGGCCGACCTGGATCCGCGACCCCGAGCGCCCCGACTACGCCAAGCCGGACCTGCCGACCGTACTGGTGCCGCAGAACCACGACCATATCGGCGACAAGCTGTCGAAGAAGAATATCGACTGGGCCTGGTACGCCGGTGCCTGGCAGGTGACCCTGGAGCAATTCAAGGACTCGGGCGGCATTCCGAAGATCCCGAACTTCCAGTATCACCACCAGCCGTTCAACTACTTCACCCGCCAGGGCCCGGAAAATCCGGGCGAGCGGGCCAGGCGCCTGCGCGATGGCGGCCTGGGCGACGAGACCAGCACCAACAAGTTTCTCGCCGACGCCGCAGCGGGCAAACTGCCAGCGGTGACCTTCTACAAACCCCAGGGCAACCTGAACATGCACGCCGGTTATGCCGACGTGGCGGCCGGTGACCGGCATATCGTGCGGGCCCTGAAAGTGCTGCGCGAAAGCCCGCAATGGAAAAACATGGTGGTGGTAGTCACGGTCGACGAGAACGGCGGCTGGTGGGACCACGTGGCACCGCCGCAAGGCGATCGCTGGGGCCCGGGCACCCGGGTTCCGGCCCTGGTGGTGTCGCCGTTCGCCCGCAAGGGCACGGTGGACCATACGGTGTATGACACCGCCTCGATCCTGCGCCTGATCACCCGGGTCTTCCAGCTGGAAAAACTCGATGGCCTCAAGGAGCGGGACGCGGCGATGACTGCCCGTGGCCAGAAACCGATGGGCGACCTGACCAACGCGTTGCGCTTTACCGCCTGACGCAAGCGCCTGGCCCGATGATCGTTCCCACGCTCCGCGTGGGAATGCCTCATTGGACGCTCCGCGTCCGCGGTCGTGACGCTCTGCATCACGGCTGCAGGCCCACGCAAAGCGTGGGAACGATCACCCACCGACAGCAACGCTTCCCATCTCGTCGCAAATAATGGCCTTGCGCCACTATCTCCTTTACCCCTTCATCACTCCGGTAATATCCTGACTGGATATTATTCTGTTTCCGCTTTTTACCGACCGTAAAGGGAGTTCGCCGCAATGATCGTAGGGATTGACCTGGGGACCACCAACAGCCTCGTCGCCGTCTGGCGCGGGGAAGCCAGTGAGTTGGTGCCCAATGCCCTCGGCCAGTTCCTGACCCCGAGCGTGGTCGGTCTCGATGATGAAGGCCGGGTGCTGGTCGGCCAGGCGGCAAAGGAGCGCCTGCACACCCATGCGCGCAGCACCACCGCGTTGTTCAAGCGGCATATGGGCAGCGCCCAGGAAGTGCGCCTGGGTGATCGTCTGTTCCGCCCGGAAGAGCTTTCCGCACTGGTGCTCAAGAGCCTCAAGGAAGACGTCGAACGCGCCTACGGCGAGACCGTGCACGAAGCGGTGATCAGTGTTCCGGCCTACTTCAGCGATGCCCAGCGCAAGGCCACGCGGATCGCCGGCGAACTGGCCGGGCTGAAAGTCGAAAAGCTGATCAACGAACCCACCGCCGCCGCCCTCGCCTACGGCCTGCACCAGCGGGACAAGGAAACCTCGTTCCTGGTCTTCGACCTCGGCGGCGGGACCTTCGACGTCTCGATCCTCGAACTGTTCGACGGCGTCATGGAAGTTCGCGCCAGCGCCGGTGACAACTTTCTCGGCGGCGAGGATTTCGACGCGGTCCTGCTCGAACGCTTTGTCGACAGCCAGCGCAGCGCAGCGGACTTCCCGGAACGGACCAGCGTGCTCCAGCCGCTGCGCCGTGAAGCCGAACGGGTGCGCAAGGCCCTGGGCCAGGACGCCAGCGCCGAGTTCACCCTGCGGGTGGATGGCCGGCAGTGGAGCCATACCTTCACCCAGCCGCAGTTGGCCGATCTCTACGCACCGCTGCTGGAACGCCTGCGCGGCCCGATCGAGCGGGCCCTGCGCGATGCCCGGATCCGTGTCAGCGACCTCGATGAAATCCTCCTGGTCGGCGGCACCACGCGCATGCCGCTGGTGCGCAAGCTGGCGGCCGGACTGTTCGGACGCTTCCCGTCCATCAGCCTCAACCCCGACGAAGTGGTGGCCCATGGCGCGGCGATCCAGGCCGCGCTCAAGGCCCGCTCGGCGGCCCTGGAAGAGGTGGTGCTGACCGATGTCTGCTCCTACACCCTGGGTATCGAGACGTCCCAGCAATACGGCCAGCAGATCGAAAGCGGGCACTATCTGCCGATCATCGAGCGCAACAGCATTGTCCCGGTCAGCCGGGTCAAGAGCGTGTACACCCTGCACGACAACCAGGAAGTGGTGAAGCTGAAGATCTACCAGGGCGAAAGCCGCCTGGTGCGCGACAACGTGTTCCTTGGCGAGCTGGAAATGCCGGTGCCCAAGCGCAAGGCCGGCGATGTCGCCCTGGACGTGCGTTTCACCTATGACAACAACGGTCTGCTCGAAGCCCAGGTCAGTGTCCCGCTGACCGGCGAACAGCATTCGCTGATCATCGAGAACAACCCCGGGGTACTCACGCCGGAGGAAATCCAGCAGCGCCTGCAGGCCCTCGCCCTGCTCAAGGTGCACCCACGCGATCAGCAGGTGAACACTGTGCTGACCGCACGCCTGGAGCGGCTCTACCAGGAAAGCCTGGGCGAGTTGCGCGAGCGTATCGGCCAGTGGGCCGGGCACTTCCAGCAGGTACTCGAGACCCAGGACGAACGACGGATCCGCGAGGCCCGCAGCGAGCTGAGCGAACACCTGGACCGACTCGACAGCGGCATCTGGCATTGAGGGGACGGTGACATGGACTGTTGGTCGATACTGCAACTGCCCGACGACGCCGATCAGCGCAGCATCAAGCGCAGCTATGCGCGGCTGCTGAAAACCACCCGGCCGGATGATGACGCCGAAGGTTTCCAGCGCTTGCGCGAAGCGTACGAAGACGCATTGGAAATTGCCCGCTGGCGGGATGATGACGAAGACGTTGCCGAGCTGTCGGTGGCAGCGCCCGTCGCTGTCAGCGAAGTATCCCGCCACGACACCTTGCCCACCGAGGTCGTGCAGCAGCAGGAATGGCTGACGCCCGGGCAGGCGGCGAGACTGATGCAGGAATACCGCCAGGTGCTCCAGGATCACCTGCAAGCCGGGCGCGAGCGTGAATTCGTCAATCAGCTGAAACTCTACAGCGGGCTACCCTGGCTGCAGGTCTTCGACCACCGCCAGGAGTGGCAACACCTCATCCTGCAACTGCTCCACGAAACCCGATGGAGCCTGCCACTGTTCGAACGGGTCTGTCAGCTGTTCGGCTGGGATGAGCGCACGGGCGTCACGCCGGAGCCGGTCTGGGTCTGGCGCGCGCTGATCCAGCGCTGCGAACAGGAAGGTTTTTATCAACAGCTCCTGGCCAAGGCACAGAACCCACAACCCTGGAACGCCAACCAGTTGGCCGCGCACCTGCTGCTGATGCCCCTGACCCGCGCCCAGCAGATGGCGCTGTACCAGCGTTTCGAGGCGGCGGAATGGCAAGCCTGCCAGCAACTGGCCGAAACCCTGGCCTACCAGTACCCGGCGCTGCTCGAACGCCTGCCCGACCCGGACGTGTTCTTCTGGCGCGAGTTCACCCCGCGGCCCGTGCCGGGCAATAGCTGGAGCTGGCTGTGGGCGGCCTCGGCACTGGCCCTGCTCCTGCATTTCCTGCCCCTGCTGGCGCAGAAAGTCCTCCACGGCGAGTCGAGCTGGGTCACGCTGATGCTGGCCGGCACCTGGGCGCTGATTCCGGTCTGGGTCGGACGGTTCCTGATGCCGCGCTGGTTGACCCTGAGTTCGAGGTTCATCGTCCAGGATGTGCAATTGAGCCAGCGCCTGCTACCCCGGCGGATCAACCCGAACGGCTACTGGCTGGTGCTGCGCCACGGCGTGCCGCAGGCGGTCCTGGCCCTGTGTTTCTGGGCCGCGCTGGGCGCCCTGGGGCTCGGGACCTTTGTCGGCGTCGGCCTGATCGGTCTGTTCGATCACTCACGGCGTGATGCCGAACGACCGGCATCGGGCTGGCAGCGGCCCCTGCAGGCCGTCCTGCACTGGACCCAGTGGAGCCCGGCGCAACTGGGCTTCTTCCTGATCATGCTGGGCGTGACGGTGACCTGCATCTTCAGCTACCCCGGTTTTCCGCTGACCCGCCCGAGCTAGCGCCGGGTGGGGACGGCAAAAGAGGCATCCAGGACAAATCTGTACCAGTATGTACCTACCCCCACCATGGGGCCCACGCTGAAAAGGATCTGAGCATGTCGAAACTCGCAGTACTGTCGTCCACCCTCGCCGCGCTGACCCTGGGCATGGCCAGCGCCCACGCCGATGTCGACCTGAAGCTGGGCAGCACCGAACGGGTCACCCAACTGTTCGCCTACCCCAACAACTGCAACGTCATCTGCTACCGTAACTGGACCCTGGAGCAGACCGCCGAGCACTACCTGAACCAGAGCGTGCAACGCGATGGCTACAAGGACGCCAAGGTGACGGTGAAAACTGACAACGGCCAGTTGTACGCCCACTTCAGCGGCGTTCCGAACGGCTACGACAAACCGCTGGCGGCCCTGCTGGATGCCGGTGACCTGGCCTACAAGGGCGCCTCGAAACTCAATGCCGACGGCAAGTGGGAATACAGCTGGTACCTGTTCCTGCCGTTGGGCATGGCCCTGGACAACCGCAAGAGCGTCGAACTGCTGCATTTCCCGCCGGATTACTCGCTGACCCAGGCCCAGGACTACCTGGAGTCGAAAACCACCGACCGCTGGGCCGAGCTGCTGACCGACAACGGCATCCCCGCCGACCAGACACCGGCTTACCAGACCATCGTCGACATCGCGCCGATTGCCGCGCCGTCCAACGCCGGCAGTACCCTGGAAGGGGTCTACGGGTATTTCACCGACTACCAGACCACCATGGTCAAGGAAGTCAGCGTGACCGCCAAGGGCACCGCGCTACCGATGGTGGCCTTCGGCGCACCGGTACGGAACTGGATCAAGCAGCAGTATGGCGCGACGGTCGCGGTGCTCGGCCTGGCCGAGATCAGTCCGAGCGCCGGCGTCAAGGTGCCGGTCCTGGGCTCCAACCATCCGAGCTATATCTGGTATGCGGCGGATCCGGCCAGCTATGGCGGCGACCAGGCCAAGGCCGATGCCGCGGGCCTGAAGGTCATGGGCCAGGACCTGAGCGCCGCCTGCTGGCAGGCGGGAATGGGCCAGAAGCCGGGCAGCGATCCATCGGCCCAGCTCAAGAGCTGTACCGAGAACTGGCAGGTGACCAACAAGGAAAAAACCTGTGAGCTGTTCTATGTCTCGGTGCGCAACCTGAGCGAAGCCGACGCCGAGAAGAAATGCGCGACGCCGTCGATCAAGACCGAGCTCCAGCAACTGCGGGCACCGGCGCCAACGCCGATGACCGCGGTGCCGCATATCTGAGCAAAGCAAACAACGCCGGGTCCTGCGGGAGATTACCCTGTGGGAGCCGGCTTCCAGGGAAGCCGCATCGCAGCGAAAGCGGCGGCGCGGCTTGCACCGCTATCGCTGGCAAGCCAGGCTCCTACAAGGTCCCAGGCTTGACGATAGTGCTTGGCGAGACCCCGTCCTGTGTGGGAGCTGGCTTGCCGGCGATGGTATCGACGCGGTGTTCTGTCAGACCACGTCGCCTGCATCGCCCGCAAGCCGGCTCCGGCGATCGGCCTAGGGCGCGTCGACAGGCCGCAGCCGATACTGCGGCGGCAATTGCTCGAAGCCGCTGATGGTAGTGTCCAGGCTCTTCCAGCGACCATCCTTGATCCCGTAGATGCAACCATGCACCGACAGGCTCTGCCCGCGATGCCAGGCGTTCTGGACAATGCTGGTGTGGGCGACGTTGGCCACCTGCTGGATGACGTTCAGCTCGCACAGGCGGTCGACCTGCTCTTCCTCGGTCGGTAACTGCGCCAGCGCCTTGCGATTCTCGTAATAAAGATCGCGAATCGAGCGCAGCCAGCCATCGATCAGGCCGAACTGGCGGTCCTGCATCGACGCGCGCACACCGCCACAACCATAGTGGCCGGTGACCAGGATATGCTTGACCTTGAGTACATCCACCGCGTACTGGATCACCGACAGGCAATTGAGGTCGGTGTGCAGCACCACGTTGGCCACGTTGCGGTGGACAAACAGGTCGCCCGGCAACATGCCGACGATTTCGTTGGCCGGCACCCGCGCGTCGGAACAGCCGATCCAGAGGAACTCCGGAGTCTGTTGGCGTGCCAGCTTGGCGAAGAACTCCGGGTCCTCTTCCTTGATCGCAGCGGCCCAGCGCTCGTTGTTATCAATCAGGTCTTGTAGTTCGTTCATGCTGTAAGGCCTCGAGAATGATGCACAGCTGTGACAACCGACCGTCGGTCGGGGTCACGCCCGCGATCGCGACAAATGCCATTCGACCGGGCTCAGTCGACCAGGGTGGCGGCCATGACCAATGCATCCTCGCGCCCACCGACCGCCGGGTAATAGTCGCGCCGTCGCCCGACTTCATTGAAACCGTAGCGCTCGTACAGACGATACGCCGTCTGGTTGCTGTCGCGAACCTCCAGGAAGCATTCGCGGGCCCCCATGTCATAGGCCTGCTTCATCAGCTCTTCGAGCAGTCGCAGCCCCAGGCCACGGCCCTGGCTTTCCGGCTTGACGGTGATATTGAGCAGATGCGCCTCGTCGATGATCACCTGGATCACCCCGTGCCCCACCTGCTGGCTGCCTTCGAACATCAGCCAGACCTTGTAGGACTTGAGGGCGTCGGTAAAGATGCCACGGGTCCAGGGATGACTGAACGCCGCATATTCGACCTTGAGGATCGCCTCCAGGTCGGCCTCGGTGGCCAGGCGAAAACTGATTGCATCACTCATCAACGCTTTTCCAACGCGCCATCAGCCGACGCATGGCTTGCCAGACATCAGCCTTACGCTGTGGCTCTTCCATTAATAATTCCAGGCCGGGCAGCGCCCAGGCCGAACCCAGGCCTTCGACCTGGAGTTCGCGGTTGTACGATTCGGCGTTGGCCTCCCCGGCAAAACGCACCGCCGGCAGGCCGATCAGCCACAGGCAGGCGCATTCGCCTTCTTCCAGGCGCGCCTGGACAAAGCCCTGGACGAACTCTCGGGCACGGTCCGGGCCCTGGTCGAGGTTGCCGCGCGCCAGCAACGGCCAGCGCACCGGCTCGCCGATGATCTGCGGCGCATCCGGCAGGCCGGCGGCGCGCAACATGTCCTTGAGCAACAGGTAGGACGGATCGCGGCTCTGGAAGGCCTGGCCGGTCACCAGCTCCACCAGCAGCAGGCAACGCCCCGCCCGCAGCAATTGCAGGGAGAAACGCGGTGGCGGGAGCTGGGCCACCTTGGCCGGTGCCGGCGCCTCTTCGGCAACGACCGCCGGCTTGCTTTCCGCCCGGTTGGCCGGCGATGGCCGCGGCACTTCGATTTTCGGCCGTTCGGCCGGCCTGGCCGCGGGTTCGGCGACGGTTCGCACCTCCGGCACCGCCGGCGGCGCCTCGACCAACGGCTCCGGCTCGACAAACAGCTCCGGGCGCGACGGCGCGGCGAACGGCAGTTCGGTACGGGGCAGCCAATGGACCACCTGCATGGCGGTCAGATAAGCGCGGCGGCGGGACTCGATAAGCAAGGGGCGGCCATCTGTGGATAAGTTGAAGACCGGGATTCTACCGTTCTTCGGCGAAGATCGCCCGCTGTTGATCGCAACAACACCTGTCCTCTGATCACCTGGGGATAAATCGGGCGCGTCATGCAGTACAATCGCTCCTTTTAATTTGCCAACCAGCCGGCCTCTCCCATGATCGAACCCAAGCGCGTCTTGCGCGCCCTCGCCGAGCACTGGGCCCTTCTGGAGCCCCTGTGCGAACACTTCGACCAAGGCACCCTGAGCCTCGGTGAGCTGCGTCAACAATTGGCCGCCCAGCAACTGGACAGCACACCCCAGGACATCACCAGCCTGCTGGACGTATGGATTCGCCTCGACATCCTGGTCCCGGTGGCGAAAAGCCCGAACCGTTTCGAGCTGAACGCGCAGATCCATGACTTCCTGGCCTACCTGCGCCGCGAGCACCGCCTGGGCCTGTGCCTGGAGATCGAAGCCTACCTGCGCCACCTCGAGCGCCTGGCCGGGTATATCCAGGACGCCTTCGATATCCGCGACGGCAACGACCTGGCCCGCCAGCTGCGCCTGCTCGACATGCGCGTGCGCGACGTCCTGAAAAAACTCGCCAACGACGAACAGGCCCTGGTGGCCGTCGCCGAGCGGGCCAAGACCAGCGACCGGCAGATACCGCTGCGCCAGCGCTACGCCGAGGTCCTGGCGACCTGGGACGAATACGTCGAGCCGATGATCCAGCTGGTGAATGCCGACGGCGCCTTCGAACAGGGCGTGCGCAAGGTCGAGAACGTCCTGCTGCGCATGCTCAGCGAACAGCAGCGCCTCGGCCACCTGGTGGACGACGACATGCTGCTGCGCACCCACGCGCGGATCCTGGAGATGCAGACCAGCGCCCAGCTGACCCTGCGTCATGCCCGCGAACTGCTGCTGCCGCTGCGTGAAGAAGCGCGTCGGCACAATGCCGTGACCCGTGGCGCGGCCCTGGCGCTGTCGGTGATCCGCCGCAAGGGCCTGGACGCCGTGCCGCAAGCGGCCATGCCGATGTTCACCCGGCCGCAGAGCACCTTTCTCGGCAGCTCCGGGCAGGTCGAAGCCTATGTCTATGCCCTCGCCCGCTTCGAGGCCAAGCCGTCGCGCTTCCCCAAGGCACACAAGTCGTCCAAGGGCGGCGAGTCGCCACGGGCACCGCGCACGGTCAAGGAAATGCTCGAACGCTGCACCGACGCCCTGCCGATGCCGGACCTGATGAGCTGGCTGCTGGAACAGGAGCCGGACGGCGCCACCGACGAATTGCTGTACTGGTTCTCGCGCCTGTCGCGGGAAAAGCGTTTCCAGCGCGAACGTCTCGAACGCCGCGACTACTACACACAGGAGCATCAGGTCAGCCTGCGCTCCTTCGCCCTGCTCTCGCGTGTTGAAGAAACCGCCGAGAATTCCGCGAGCACACCCCATGCATCTTGATCTTTCCGAACTGTCCCAGCTGGCGCCAATCTTTCGCGAGCTGTTCAAGGGTTACCACGTCAGCCGCCGCGACCCGGAGCTGTACGCGCAACTGTCGAACTTCCAGGACCAGTACCGCACGCTGTTCAAGGCCCTGGGCTTCGAACTGGTCTGCGATACCCGTGGTTTCTACTACTTCGTCCCGGACAATGCCGCCGCCCAGGTGAACAAGACCGCCCAGCGCCTGGCACTGTTCACCTTCATCCTGGTGGAACACCTGGCCGACCAGGGTCGCGACCCGATCGCCGTGCTCGACGGTGGCAGCCTCGGTCGTGACGAACTGCCATCGCTGCTGGACAAGTACCGCGACCTGTTCGTCCAGGCCGAAGTCACCACCCAGGACGAGCTGGAAGAAAAGATCATGCGCCGCATGACCCAGCTCGGTTTTGCCCTCGAAGAGCCCGGCCTGTACCGCTTCCTGCCGCCGATGCACCGTTTCCTCGATGTCTGCCTGTCGGTCCAGCAGGACCGCGATATGGCCGCCAGCCTGCACAGCGTGCTGCCGTTGCCGACGCCGGTACTGGTGGATGACGACAGCGACGAGAAGCTGCTGGAAACCGATGATCCGCTGGACCTCAGCGAATTCGCCGAACCGCAGGAAGAAAGTGAAGAGCAGGCGCTGGCCCGTGCCATCGCCGCCGAGCAACAGGAGATGGACGCATGAGCCAGGAACGCTACGGTATTCGCCGCTTCGCCCTGCTGAACACGGCCGGCTACAGCCTCGGGCTGTTTCCCCTCGAACACCCGCTGTCGGTCTACGGGGCGAACAACCTCGGCAAATCGGCTTCGATCAACGCCTTGCAGTTCCCGATCCTGGCCCGCATGTCGGACATGAGCTTCGGCAAATACAGCCTGGAACAGTCGCGCCGTTTCTACTTCGCCAGCGACACCAGCTACATCCTCGTGGAGGTCGCCCTGCCCCACGGCCCCCACGTCATCGGTGTGGTCGGCCGCGGGCCGGGCGGTGGCTTCGGTCACCAGTTCTTCGCCTATGCCGGACAACTGGACCTGGCCCACTACCAGAAAGACGACACCTGCCTGCGCCAGAAAGAGCTGTTCAACAACCTTGAGCGCAACGGCCTGAAAGCCTACGAACTCAAGCCCGATGAACTGCGCCGCCTGCTGGTCGGCGGGCACACGTCGATCCCGCTGGACCTGACCCTGATCCCGCTGCGCTCCACCAGCGAACAGAGCCTGAAGACCTTCCGCGCCCTGTTCATCAACCTGTTGCACATGCGCGAAATCACCGCGGCCAAGCTCAAGCAGCTGTTCCTCGATGCCTTCGAGCACAGCCTGCGCTCCGGCAGCGTCGACTATATCGCCGCCTGCGAAGAGGCCTTCCGCGATGTGCGGCGCATGGAGCAGGACTACAACTCGCTGGTGGCCGCCGGCCCGCTGGTCGAGGCACTGGCCGCCGGGGTGCGTTCGCGCGATGTCCTGCGCGGCAAGCTGCATCGGATCTCGCCGTTGCTGGACTCGTTGCTGGGTACCTGGTCGGACTACGCCAGTGCGCGCAAGGAAGAGCTGCTGATCCAGTCCGAGCATTACCGCAACGAACAGGACGCGCTGCAGAACGACCAGCGCGGCAGCACCCAGGAGCTGATGCGCCTGGAGCGGGAAATCAGCGGTATCCAGCGCTGGCTCGGCGAGTTGTCGGTGCTCAGGCATCGCTTTGCCCTGGTCGACGACGTGAAGGTCCTGGAACAGCAACTGCTGGCCGCCAAGGATGCTCACGACGAACTGGCCGGTGCCCTGGCCCAGTCCCGGCAGTTCAGTGCCGAGGATCTGGAAGAGCGCCTGCGCGATCTGGAAAAACGCCTGAAGTCGGTCAAGCAGCAGCTCGACCACGCGGACAACAACAGCTACGCACGCTTGCGCGAAGAGTTCTCGCAGCAGGATGTCGAGCGCCTGATGCGCCTGTTCAACAGCGCCCTGTTCAGCCTGCCGCTGGGCGAGCACGGCATTGCGCTGGACGACGACGGCGAGTGGGTCAAGTCGCTGGAACTGATCCTCGACGGCTTCAAGGGCGAGCGCTTCGAAGTGCCGGGCCTGTCCATCGACCTGTCGCATATCGAGCCGCCGGCGCTCCAGGCCCTGGCGGATCGCGCCGCGTTGCGCGATCAGAAGGAGCGCCTGGACAAGGAGCTCAAGCAACTGAAGACCCAGCAGGCCGTGGCCGCCGACCGCGCGGCGAGCAAGACGCAGACCGAAGCGCTGTACCAGCAGGTGCTGGATGCGCAGAAGGCCCTGGAAGACTTCCGTCGCGCCGAAACCCTCGGAGCCGAGGAAGGCGACAAGCTGGAACAGCTGGCACAGATGGAAGCCGCCCAGGACGAACTGAAGCGCTCCAGCGACGCCTTTACCGAGCGCGTCCAGCAGCTCTCGGCCAAGCTGCAACTGGTCGGTCGGCAGATCGGCGACATGGAGGCCAAGCAACGCACCCTCGACGATGCCCTGCGCCGTCGTCAGTTGCTGCCGGCGGACCTGCCGTTCGGCACGCCGTTCATGGACCCGGTCGACGACTCCATGGACAACCTGCTGCCGCTGCTCAACGACTATCAGGACAGCTGGCAGGGCCTGCAGCGGGTCGACGGGCAGATTGAAGCGCTGTATGCCCAGGTCCGCCTCAAGGGCGTGGCCAAGTTCGACAGCGAGGACGATGTCGAGCGGCGCCTGCAACTGCTGATCAACGCCTATGACCACCGCACCGACGAAGCCCTGACCCTGGGCAAGGCCCGCCGCGCGGCGGTAACCGACATCGCCCGGACCCTGCGCAATATCCGCAGCGACTACGACAGCCTCGAGCACCAGTTGGCGTTGTTCAACCGCGAGATCAACAAGCGCCAGGTCTCCAACCTGCAGAGCTTCCGCATCGTCCTGGCCCCGAACAAGGAAGCGCTCAAGCATATCGACCAGATCATCCACAGCGCCGGCCAGTACGAAGAAGGCGAGACGCTGTCGGTGTTCGACCTGAGCCAGAGCGCCGAGCAGGACAACAAGAACGAAGAGGCCAAGGAATACCTGGCGCGGCTGGTGGCGGCCAACCACAACCAGCTGGGCCTGAAGGACCTGTTCGAACTGGCGTTCGAGATCACCAAGGTGCATGGCCAGCCGGTGATCCACACCGATATCGACGGCGCCGCTTCCAACGGCACCACCATGACCATCAAGGCGCTGACCAACATGTACCTGTTGCTGCACCTGATGGACCGCGACCAGGCCGGGCGCGTGCGCTTGCCGTACTACCTCGACGAGGCCGCGGATATCGACGAGAAGAACCAGGCGGCGCTGCTGGAAACCAGCCTGCAACTGGGCTTCGTGCCGATCCTGGCGAGCGTCAAGCCGCAGGTCTCGGCCCATGTGGCCATCGACCTGGAAGGCGGCAGCGGACCCAACGGGATCTATATCGACGAGGCGGACTGGAAGTACATCCGTCGCCACGATCAGGTCAGGGCCACGCTGAACCGCGAGGCCTCGGAACCGGAGCTGGACGAAGCCTGATCCCACAGGCCTTCGTCTCTGCTGTGGGAGCGGGCTTGCCCGCGAAGAACGATGACGCGGTTTGCCAGATAGCACCGCGTTGCCTGCTTCGCGGGCAAGCCCGCTCCCACAGGCGGGGTTATTTACCGAGAGTGATCTTCGGCGCCCAGGTCAGCCACTCGTCCTCGAACTTGTCGAACAACGGGAAGGTCTGCTGCGGTCGCGCCGCGCTGCCCATCCGCTCGCCGTCCGGCGTGGCGAAGGCAATCCCGCCCTGGATCAGCGTCTCCAGCGACTCGGTACGCACCGTCACGCCCTTGAACAGGCCGAAATCGGCACCGAACCCGCTGGTGTTCCAGAACCGGCTGCCAGTGCGCACCAGCGGCGCATAACGCGGCTCGATCAGGATATGGATCAGCACCCGGTCCGCCGTGGCGCCCAGTTCGTACCCCGTGACCTTGCCCACGGTCACTTCGCGATAGGTCACCGGCACGCCTTCCTTCAGCGAGCCGCGGCGGGCGGCACTCAGGGTCAGGCTCAGGCCGGCTTCCGCGGCTACCGCCTCCGGTGCCTGCTTCAGCGCGACGAAGTCCTTCTGCGGGCCCTGCTTCCTGGCCGCCGGCTGCACTTCAATGTATTGCCCGCTCACCAGGGTTTCGAGATTGGCGGTCTTGATCAGCCCCAGCTCCGGCTTGACCACCCAGAACTGGCTACCGACCCGGGCGATCCTGTCCGGCACTTCGGTAATCCGTGCCGACAGCAGCACCGATTGCAGATCGTCGCTGAGGTCGACGCTTTCGATCTTGCCCACATCCAGCCCCTTGAAGCGGACCGGCGTGCCACTGCGCAGGCCGTCGGCACGATCGACCCGGATGGTGATCACGGTGCCTTGTTGCTGGGCGTCGTCATGGTTGGCGAACAGGCGGAAACGCGGGATGCGTCTCTTCAGCGGGGCTTTCTCCTGCGGCGTCTCGAAGGCGATGCCCCCGGCGATCAGAGTCTGCAATGACTCGCTTTTCACCTGGATGCCGCCGGTCAGCCCGCCGGTAAGGGTGATGCCACTGACGTTCCAGAAACGGGTCGAGGCGTTGACCAGGCCCTCGTACTCTTTCTCGATATGCACGCCGATGACCACCTGCTTGCGGTCACGGGAGAACTGGTAGCTCTGCACCGAACCGACCTTGACCTGCTTGTAGAGGATCGGGCTGCCGACCTCCAGGGAGCTGAGGTTGTCGGTGAACAGCACCAGGTGCAGGCCGGGGGAACGCAGGTCCAGCGGCGGCGCCTTGGCCCGGGCCTCGAACTCCCGCTGTGGATGGCCGCCTTTGTCGCCGGGGCGAATGGCGATGTAGTTACCCTTGACCAGGGCCTCCAGGCCGGTGATGCCGGCCAGGGAGATCGACGGCTTGACCACCCAGAACTGGGTGCCATCCACCAGGTAGTCCTCGGCCAGGGGATCGAGGGTCAGTTCGGCGTTGGCGCTGGTCAGGTCGGGATCGATCTTCAGGGTCTTCAGGCTACCGACCTGGATCCCCTTGTACATGACCGGGGTGCGCCCGGCCTGCAAGCCTTCGAAGTCACTGAGCTTCACTTTCACGCGGATCCCGGCCTGGGCGGCGTCGAAGTCCTCGTAGAGACGGAACGGCAGGCTCGGATCGGTGGGCGGACTGTCTTTGCGGTTCTCCGGGGTGGCGAAGGCGATACCTCCGGCAACGATACTGGCCAGCGATTCGCTACGGACCTTCACGCCGGACAGGTTGGCGTCGATGCTGATGCCGCTGGCATTCCAGAAACGTGTGTGTTTGCGCACCAGGTTGGCGTAGGCGGGCTCGATGAAGACCTTGAGCTCAACCATGTTCTGGTCCGGGGACAACGCGAAGCTCTTGATCTGGCCGACCTGGATCTGCTTGTAGAACACCGGGCTGCCACGGTTCAGCGAGCCCAGGCGTTCGGCCTTGATGGTGATGTGCAGGCCTGGCTTGAGATCCGACAGCGGCGGCTCCTGGGACAGGGCCTTGAACTTGCGCGAGGGCTCGCCATCGCCGGGGCTGACGGCGATGTAGTTGCCGGAGACCAGGGTTTCCAGGCCGGTGATACCGGCCAGGGTGACGCTTGGCTTGACCAGCCAGAAGCGGGTATTGGTGCGCAGGGACGATTCGACATCCTTGTTCATCTCGACGGTGGCCACCACGCCTTTGGTGGAGCCTTCGGTGTCCAGGGTCAGCGCCTTGACCTTGCCGATCGGCATGCCCTTGTAGACGATTTCGGTCTTGTTGGCCTGGATGCCTTCGCCACTCTCGAAACGTACCTGGATTTCGATACCGGTCTGGTTATAGGCCCGCCAGCCGAGCCAGCCGCCAATGATCAGGGCGATCAGCGGCAGGACCCAGATGGCCGACCAGTTCGAGGCCGGACGGGTTTTGGCTTTTGGCAAATCACTCATGGTCGTCGTCCGACTCCGTGTTGTCCCAAATCAGTCGGGGATCAAAAGTTACTGCAGCAAGCATCGTCAACACCACCACACTGGCAAAGGCCACCGCGCCGAGATTGGCCTCGACGCTGGCAATTCTTCCGAAGTTCACGACCGCCACCAGGATGGCGATCACGAAAATATCCAACATTGACCAACGGCCAATGAATTCGATGAAACGGTACATGATGATCCGCTGCCGGGCCGACAGCGGCTGATGGCGCTGCACCGAGAACAATAGCAGGGCAATGCCCACCAGTTTGAACGTGGGTACCAGAATACTGGCGACAAACACCACGGCGGCGATCGGGAACATGCCGTGCTGCACCAGGGTGATGACCCCGGACATGATAGTGTCCGGGTCGCCCTTGCCCAGGGAACTGACGGTCATGATCGGCAGGACGTTGGCCGGAATGTAGAGAATGGCCGAGGTCAGCAGCAGTGCCCAGGTGCGCATCAGGCTGTTCGGGCGGCGCGGGTGTACCAGCGCACCACAACGGGTGCAGGCCTGTTCGTCGGCGTCCGGCTCCTGCCGGTTCAGCTCGTGGCATTCCGTGCAGATCAGGATGCCCGCATCAATCGCCCGCATGTTCATCTTCTCCCGACAACGCCTGCCAGATCTGATGAGGTGACATCACCACCTCCAGCAGTACCTGGACCAACAACAGACTGACAAAACAGGCCAGGCCAAGGCCCAGGCTCAACTCCGCGAGATCCGCCAGCTTGACGATGGCGACCAGCACACCCATGAGATAGACCTCGAGCATGCCCCAATCACGCAGATGGTGATAAATGCGATAAAGCAGCAGGCCGTAGCTGCGCCCGATGTCCCAGCGGATGCTCAGCAACACCGCCAGCTGGCACAGCAACTTGAGCAGCGGAATGCCCATGCTGCACAGGAACACCACGACGGCGATGCCGGTCATGCCGGTGTTATGCAGGCCCAGCACGCCGCTCCACACCGTGTCCTCGGAAGAGCGTCCCAGAAGATTGAGTTGCATGATCGGCAGAAAGTTCGCGGGGACGTACAGCAACAGGGCCGCGATCACCAGGGCCAGGCTGCGCTCGACGACATTGTGGCGGTGGGCGTACAGCTCATAACCACAGCGCGGGCATTGGGCTTTTTCACCCAGTCCGAGCTGGGGCTTGCGCATCAGCAGATCACATTCGTGACAAGCCACCAGCTCCTCCAGGGGCAGTTCAGACACCTGGGGAGTGTCAACCGGATCCGGCATAAATAGAGGCTCAGGCTCTGTAAAAGATTGAGCCTATTCTAGTGGGCCGGCTCGAAAATAACTGTGCAAATTTGTCGGGCTGCCACAGGACCGTTCGGCAGCGCAAAAACAAAACCCCA
>NZ_JACAOR010000007.1:24701-765908 GCF_013386115.1 Pseudomonas gingeri | reverse complement strand
CCGTCACGGTCCAGCGGCAGCAACTGGGTACCGCCGGTGCCTTTGCCGCCGTCGAGCTTCTGGGAAAAGCTGCCGAGCACGTCGAGACCGAAGCCGACCGTGCCCTGGGTGAAGCCGGATTTCGCATCGAGGATGAAGTTCTGCGTCCATTCCTCGGCCTTGCCCTGGGGATAGGCCGGGTTGGTGTAGTTGCGATTGATGTAGAAATTACGCAGGTTCAGGTTGGCCTGGGCATCCTCCACGAAGCCATGTTCCTCGGCCATGGCCGGCAGGGTCGCACCGGCCATGACGAGGGCCAGCAGGGCGGGGGAGGGAAGCTTGCTCGTGTTCAGTGGCTTCATGGATCGGTCTCTCTAATTGTTAGGGATGAAGCAGGGCGCAGCCGCAACCAGGGGTTGCAGACAAAAGGCGTGGACAGGGAAACGGGCGGGTGCGATCAGCCGCTGAGGGCAGGGCGTCGAGGCATGGTGGATGAACCTGTTGTTATTGGTATGGGTCTGTGGGAAGGAATGTTGCGTTGGACCCACCGCCGGGTTCAATCGCGCTTTGGCGGTTCTGGGCGATTACCGAACGGAACAGCGCAGGCATGAAAAAACCCGCCGATGGCGGGTTTTTTGTGTCGCGTGAAAGGCTTCAGCCCTTCGGTGGTGTTTCGTCGATCGGGCGGGCCTGACCGGTCTGCTCGTTCCAGCCACCGCCGAGGGCCTTGTACAGGTTGACCTCGCTGGTGAGCTGCGACAGGCGATCGCTGATCAGCGATTGCTGGGCCGTGAACAGCTGGCGCTGGGCATCGAGGAACGTCAGGTTGCTGTCGACACCGATGCGGTAGCGACGCTCGGCCAGGCGGTAGTAGTCCTGGTTGGCGGCGACCAGGTCACGCTGGGCCTGCAACTGCTGGTTGAAGGTCTGGCGCGCGGCCAGGCCATCGGAGACTTCCTGGAAGCCGGTCTGGATCGCTTTCTCGTAGTTGGCGACGCTGATGTCCTTCTGGATCTTCGAGTAGTCCAGGCTGGCCCTCAGGCTGCCGGCGTTGAAGATCGGAATGCTGATCTTCGGCGCGAACAACCAGGTCCCCGAACCGCCCTTGAACAGGCCGCCCAGGTCCGGGCTCAAGGTCCCGGCGTTGGCGGTCAGGCTGATGCTCGGGAAGAACGCCGCGCGTGCGGCACCGATATTGGCATTGGCCGCCATCAACTGGTGCTCGGCACCGAGAATGTCCGGACGCCGTTGCAGCAGGTCCGACGGCAGGCCGGCGGGCATGTCGCTGAGCAGCTTGGCCGACAGCGGTTGAGCGGCCGGCAGGTTGGCCGGCAGGCCGGTGCCCAGCAGCAGCGTCAGGTTGTTCTGGTCTTCGGCGACCTGGCGGGTGAACTGCGCCAGCTTGACCCGTGCGCCTTCCACCGAGGTCCGCGACTGGCTCAGGTCCAGGGCAGACGCCACGCCGACTTCGTTGCTGCGCGAGGTCAGCTTGTAGCTTTCCTCGTAGGCCGCCAGGGTGTCCTGGGTCAGCTTGAGCAGTTCCTTGTCGGCCTGCCAGGTCAGGTAGGCGTTGGCGACGCTGGCCACCAGGCTGATCTGCGTGGTGCGGCGGGCTTCTTCGCTGGCGAAGTAAGTCTGCAGCGCCTGCTCGCTCAGGCTGCGGATCCGCCCGAACAGGTCCAGCTCATAGGAGCTGACCCCGAGGGTGGCCGAGTACTGGCTGCTGATCCCCGCCTTGCCGCTGGCCGAGGCGTCGGCCGGCAGGCGTTGGCGGCTGCCGCTGCCGTCGGCGCTGACCGCCGGGAACAGGTCTGCACGCTGGATCTGGTACTGGGCGCGGTAGGCTTCGATGTTCAGCGCCGCGACACGCAGGTCGCGGTTGTTTTCCAGCGCGACCTGGATCAGCTGTTGCAGGGCCGGGTCGCTGAAGAACTGGCGCCAGCCCTGTTCGGCTGCCGCGACATTCGCCGCCTGGGCCGGCGAGTAGGCCGGTCCTTGCGGGTACTGTGCCGCTACCGGCGCTTCCGGGCGCTGGTAGTCGGGAATCAACGAGCAACCGCTGAGCACGAAGGCTGCGACCGCTACGGAGAGAAGGGACTTGCTCATTGGCCAGCCTCGTTGCTTGGAGTTTCAGTAGTGTCTGGCTTCTTGTGCTGCTTCTCGCCGCCGATGGACGACACCGATACGAAGAACAGCGGCACCCAGAAGATCGCCAGGATCGTTGCGGTGATCATACCGCCAATTACGCCGGTACCGATGGCATGTTGGCTGCCCGAGCCGGCGCCGGTGGAAATCGCCAGCGGCACTACGCCGAGGATGAATGCCAGGGACGTCATGATGATCGGACGCAGACGCATGCGGCAAGCCTCGACGGCGGCCTCGACCAGGGTGCGGCCCTGTTCATGCAGTTCCTTGGCGAACTCCACGATCAGGATGGCGTTTTTCGCCGCCAGGCCGATGGTGGTCAACAGGCCCACCTGGAAGTACACGTCGTTGGACAGCCCGCGGAAGGTGGTTGCCAGCAGCGCACCGATAATCCCCAGCGGCACCACCAGTACCACCGCGATCGGAATCGACCAGCTTTCGTACAAGGCGGCCAGACACAGGAACACCATCAGCAGCGACAGGGCGAACAGCGCCGGCGCCTGGGAACCCGACTGCTTTTCCTCATACGACAGGCCGACCCAGGAAATCCCCACACCCGCCGGCAGTTTCTCGGCGAGGGCCTCGACTTCCGCCAGGGCCTGGCCGGTACTGTAGCCAGGCGCCGGGGCACCCAGTACTTCCACGGCGGAAACACCGTTGAAGCGCGACAGTTTCGGCGAACCGTAGACCCACTCGCCCTTGGCGAACGCGGAGAACGGCACCATGATCCCGGCGCTGTTGCGCACGTACCATTTCTGCAGGTCCTCAGGGCTCATCCGCGAACTCGGCTTGCCCTGCACGAACACCTTCTTCACCCGACCACGGTCGATGAAGTCGTTGACGTAGCTGCCGCCCAGCGCAATCGACAGGCTGCTGTTGATGTCCGCGAGCGATACGCCCAGGGCACTGGCGCGCTCGTCGTCGATGCTCAGCTGGTACTGCGGTTCATCGTTCAGGCCGTTCGGACGCACCTGGGTGAGCACCTTGCTCTGTGCCGCCATGCCGAGGAACTGGTTACGAGCGGCCATCAGCTTCTCGTGACCGATACCGGCCTGGTCCTGCAGGTAGACGTCGAAACCGATGGCGTTACCCAGTTCCAGTACCGCGGGCGGGGCGAAGGCAAACACCATCGCGTCGCGGAACGAGAAGAAGTGCTGTTGCGCACGGGCCGCCAGGGCGAACACGTTGTTGGCCGTGGAGCGTTCGTGCCATGGCTTGAGCATGATGAACGCCAGGCCCGAGCTCTGGCCGTTACCGGCGAAGTTGAAACCGTTCACGGTGAAGACCGAGTTGACGGTGTCGCCTTCCTGGTCCAACAGGTACGAACGCATCTCGTCGAGCACCACCTGGGTGCGCTCGGCGCTGGAGCCCGATGGCGTCTGGACCTGGGCGAACAGTACACCCTGGTCTTCTTCCGGCAGGAAGGAGGTGGGGATACGGGTGAACAGCCAGAGCATGCCGGCAAAGATGATCACGTAGACCAGCAGGTACGGCGCCTTGTGACGCAGGATGCTGCCCACAGTACGTTCGTAGCCGCGCACACTGCGGTCGAAGTTGCGGTTGAACCAGCCGAAGAAACCGCGCTTGGCGGTGCCGTGGTCACCCTTGGCAATCGGCTTGAGCATGGTGGCGCAGAGCGCCGGGGTGAAGATCAGGGCAACCATCACCGACAGGGCCATGGCCGAGACGATGGTGATCGAGAACTGCTTGTAGATCACCCCGGTCGAGCCGCCGAAGAACGCCATCGGCAGGAGTACCGCCGAGAGCACGAGGGCGATACCCACCAGTGCGCCCTGGATCTGCCCCATGGATTTCTTGGTGGCCTCCTTGGGTGACAGGCCTTCCTCGCTCATCACCCGCTCGACGTTTTCCACCACAACGATGGCATCGTCCACCAGCAAGCCGATGGCGAGCACCATGCCGAACATGGTCAGGGTGTTGATGCTGAAACCGGCCGCCGCGAGGATCCCGAAGGTCCCGAGCAATACCACCGGTACGGTCATGGTGGTGATGATGGTGGCGCGGAAGTTCTGCAGGAACAGGAACATCACCAGGAACACCAGCACGATCGCCTCGACCAGGGTTTCAACCACGCCCTTGATCGATTCGGTCACCACCGGCGTGGTGTCGTACGGGAACACGACTTCCATGCCAGGCGGGAAGAACGGCTGCAACTTGGCAATGGTCTGGCGCAGGGCCTTGGCGGTGTCCAGGGCGTTGGCACCGGCCGCGAGTTTCACCGCCAGGCCGGAGGCCGGCTTGCCGTTGTACTGGGCGTTGACGCTGTAGTTTTCGCCCCCGAGGCCGACATCGGCGACATCGCCCAGGCGTACTTGCGAGCCGTCCTGGTTGACCTTGAGCAGGATCGCCTTGAACTGCTCGGCGGTCTGCAGGCGGGTCTTGCCGATGATGGTGGCGTTCAACTGCTGGCCGGGCATGGCCGGCAGGCCACCCAGTTGCCCGGAGGACACCTGGACGTTCTGTGCGGCAATGGCGTTCTTCACGTCAACCGGGGTCAGCTTGAAGTTGTTCAGCTTGGCCGGGTCGAGCCAGATGCGCATCGCGTACTGGGCACCGAACACCTGGAAGTCACCGACACCCGGGGTCCGCGAGATCGGATCCTGCATGTTGGAGACGATGTAGTTCGCCAGGTCTTCCTTGACCATGCTGCCGTCGGTCGACACCACACCGATGACCAGCAGGAAGTTCTTCACCGACTTGGTCACGCGGATACCCTGTTGCTGCACTTCCTGTGGCAGCAGCGGGGTGGCCAGGTTCAGCTTGTTCTGCACCTGGACCTGGGCGGTATCGGGGCTGGTGCCCTGGTTGAAGGTCGCGGTGATGGTCATGCTGCCGTCGGAGTTACTCGACGACTCGATGTAGCGCAGGTTGTCGATACCGTTGAGCTGTTGCTCGATCACCTGGACCACGGTGTCCTGCACGGTCTGCGCCGAGGCGCCCGGGTAGGTCACGGCGATCGCGATGGCCGGTGGAGCAATGGCCGGGTACTGGTTGATCGGCAACTTGAGGATCGATAGAGCCCCGACCAACATGATCACCAGGGCGATAACCCAGGCGAAGATCGGACGGTCGATAAAAAATTTCGACATGGTTTACTCCCCTTTGCTGCCTGCGGCTTTTTCTGTGGCCGGGGCAGGTGCCGGGTTGGCTGCCTTCACGTTGGTGGCTTCGGTGGCCTTGACTTCAATGCCAGGACGCACGAACTGGAGACCTTCGGTGATCACGCGATCGCCGGCGTTCAGGCCGTCTTCGATCAGCCATTGGCTGCCGACGGTACGGGTGGCCTTGAGCTGGCGCAGCTCGACCTTGTTGTCGGGCCCGACGACCATCGCGGTCGGCACGCCCTTGAGGTCGCGGGTCACGCCCTGTTGCGGGGCGAGGATCGCCGCGCTCTTCACACCGGCCTGCAAGCGGGCGTGCACGAACATGCCGGGCAGCAGGGTGTGATCGGGGTTGGGGAACACTGCTCGCAGGGTCACGGAACCGGTGGTTTCATCCACGGTGACTTCCGAGAACTCCAGCTTGCCGTCCTGCTGGTACTGGCTGCCGTCTTCGAGGGTCAGCTTGACCGTCGCGGCGTTGTCGCCAGCCTTTTGCAGGCGACCGCTTTCCAGGTCGCGGCGCAGTTGCAGCAGCTCCGCGGTGGATTGCGTGACGTCGACGTAGATCGGGTCGAGTTGCGAGATCGTTGCCATGGCATCGGCCTGCCCGGAGCTGACCAGCGCGCCCTCGGTCACCGAAGAACGGCCGATACGTCCGGACAGCGGGGCATACACCTTGGTGTAGCGCACGTTGATCTGGGCGCTTTGCAGGGCCGCTTCCGATTGCAGGCGGTTGGCGACGGCGGTGTCGTATTCCTGGCGGCTGACGGCCTGCTCGTTGACCAACTGCTTGTAGCGGTCGGCGATCGACTTGGTCGATTGCAGGTTCGCCTCGGCACTCTTCAGGGTCGCTTCATAGACCGACGGATCGATCTGATAGAGCTGCTGGCCGGCTTTGACATCGCCGCCTTCCTTGAACAGGCGCTTGAGAATGATGCCGTTGACCTGGGGACGGACTTCCGCGATGCGATAGGCCGTGGTCCGGCCCGGAAGATCGGAGGTCAGGGTAAAGGTCTGGGGTTGCAGGGTGACGACGCCGACCTGAGGCGCGGGAGGGGCTGCCGGGGCGGCCTTTTCCTCTTTACATCCGCTGAGCAGCGATGCCAGGGCGACGGCGGTGACCAGAGCGGTAACAGCTGGCTTGAGTTGCATGAAGATCCTCGGGTCAGGCGCGCACGATGCGCACAAGAAAAGTGGAAGGGTATTAAAGGTGATCCGACTGGATAAATAGGTTGCTAATGAATATACTTACATTCATGGTTGTTTGTAAATACTTGCACTTTTCGTGAAAGTAGTGACAAAGCATTGAATTCATTTCGGGAAAAGGCACAAGAATCGCCGCCCGTCGTTAATCTCGGATCAAGCCCAGGGGCCATCCGAGGCCCCCTGATTGAGGTTGTACTGCCATGGTCCGTCGCACCAAAGAGGAAGCTCAGGAAACCCGGAGCCAGATACTCGAAGCTGCCGAAAAGGCGTTCTACGAGCGTGGTGTGGCGCGCACGACCCTGGCCGATATCGCGACCCTGGCGGGGGTGACACGGGGCGCCATCTACTGGCATTTCAGCAACAAGGCCGACCTGGTGCAGGCGATGCTCGACTCGCTGCGCGAGCCGCTGGATGACATGGCCAAGGCCAGTGAAGACCAGGATGAACTTGATCCGCTGGGCTGCATGCGCCAGCTGCTGGTGCATTACTTCCAGCAGGTGGCCCTTGATCCGAAAGTCCGACGCATCAATGAAATTCTGTTTCATAAGTGCGAGTTCACCGATGAAATGTGTGATTTGCGTCGCCAGAGACGTGCCGCCAGCCTGGACTGCAACGTGCACATCGAACTGGCCTTGCGTAATGCGGTGAGCCGAGGACAACTTCCCGAAAATCTCGATACGGCCCGCGCGGCCATCAGCATCCATGCCTGGATTGATGGCATTCTCTATCAGTGGTTGCTGGCACCCGACAGCTTCAACCTGGCTGACGATGCCGAACGCTGGGTCGATACAGGATTGGATATGCTGCTCCTGAGCCCCAGCCTGCGCAATTGAGTCAAAATGCGTAATTGAGTCTAGTTGTGTCAACATTTAACGCTAGTAACAAAAGCAGCGCGGTTACCGACAGCGGGCCACATTTATATACCTGTGGGCTGAAACTTGGTAGTTAGTGTGCTAAGTATTTTGTAGCAAATTTGTTGCGAGCGTGTGAATGAATGTATCGAACCTGCTGCACAAGAGCGCCGAGCAGCCACTCAAGGGCATTGCCCTGATCGGCGTGGCGGTACTGTTGTTCGCCAGCCATGATGCCCTGTCCAAGTACCTGTCGGGTTTTTACCCGATCGTGATGGTGGTCTGGGCCCGTTATGTGGTCCACACGCTGTTGATGCTGGTGGTCTTCGTGCCCCGCAGCGGTTTTTCGGCGGTGGTCCGCACCCGGCGGCCCGGCCTGCAGCTGCTGCGTGCCTTGTGCCTGATCGGCACCAGCCTGTTTTTCACCACCGGCTTGCGCTATATCCCGCTGGCGGAAGCCACCTCGGTCAACTTTCTCGCGCCCTTGCTGGTCACCGCCTTGTCGGTGCCGCTGCTGGGCGAGCGGGTGAGCCGAGGGCAATGGGCGGCGGTGATCGCCGGTTTTGTCGGGGTGCTGATCGTGGTGCGACCGGGCGGGGCCTTGTTCACCCCGGCGATCCTGCTGCCGTTGTGTTCGGCGCTGTGTTTCGGCTTCTATCAGTTGCTGACCCGGATGCTCAGTGGCGTCGACAGCCCGACCACCAGCAACTTCCTCACCGGCATCCTCAACAGCCTGATCATGAGTGCGTTGCTGCCGTTTTTCTGGAGCACCCCGACTCTGGTCCATGGCCTGTTCATGATCGGCCTGGGCACCTGCGGCATGCTCGGCCACATGTTCCTGACCCAGGCCTTCCGCCATGCCGCGCCGGCGATGCTGGCGCCGTTCAGCTACGGGCAGATCCTGTTCGCGGGCATGTACGGCTACCTGATTTTCGATCACACGCCGGACATGTTCGCCGTGGCCGGGATCGCGGTGATCTGCCTGAGCGGACTGGCGGTGGCCTGGGGGCAACGCAAGCGCGCGTGACCCCGGGCCGGCATTCAGCCATTGCGGTTTCGGCTGAGAAAGGTCGCCAGCGATGATTGCCAGCCGCCATTGCGGACCATCTGGAGCAGGCTTCTGCGCCAGATGTCCTGCAGGGTTTCGGATTTTTCCGCGCGCGGTGCCGAGGGGGACGTCGCAGGATTTTGCCCCGTGGCCTCCTGCTTCTGTTTTGCCAGGCGTTCCAAGGCCAGGGGGTTCAGAATCTCGCGGGATTTATGTTCGATGTAGCTTTGGTGCCTCTGATAAGTCTGGAAGTGTGGCGCAAGCGCCACCTCCGGGTCGCCTGTGGTGGAAAATCGGGTGACGACCTTTTCCAGAAAATCGAAGTCGCAGATATTGAAAGCACTGTAACCGGGATCAAGGAGATAACGCAGGAAGCCTTGGTCCAGAGCGCTGCCTTTTATGGCTTCGCCATTGAGAATACGTGCAGCCGTTGCAGCGTCCTTGTCGATAAAGCTGTAGCTCAACTGGTGTCCTTCAATATCGTATATGTCGCCACTGTTCAAACTTCCTAGCAGGGCACCATTCTTGAATTGACGGTAATCGGCCAACTCCCTCGCGAGGGAGGTGACGTATCTTGGCGCGGCGCCTTGTTCTTGAGCAAACTCATAGATGCGCGCCAGTAGATCTCTGTCGGCTTTGGTCAGGTAGTATTTTCCGCTCTTGGTGGTGTCCAGAACTGTTTCAAAGGGTGGGTTGAGTTCCCCGCCGTAGAGATGGGTGATCAGTAATGCCTCGCCGCTTAGGGAAATAGAGTTTGACGTGGTGGCTGGTACACTTTTCTCTGTAGTGGGTGGAGCTGGTGCCGCTTTCATTCGGGCGGAAGGGAAATTGTATGGATTTTCTGACTGGGTGATTTTCATGTTTTCAGTTCTCTGGGTATAGTAAAAATCCGTCAGCACCTATGTGCTGACGGAGAAACTTTGTCACTGGTAGCTGTATTCAAAAGTAATAGCGTCTTCCCCCAGCGCATGGGCGGGCTTTTCCAGGTCTTCCGAAATGTGGGTGATGTGGATCTTTGCGCCATGTCCAAATTTTTTTCCGTTAAAGCGATTGATGCTTCCGGTCGAGTTTGGATTAATGAATTGGCAGTCTGTTTCTACTTCTGTATTGGAGTAAGGCTCGAAATAACAAAGTCGGACCCTTTCATTTATTGCGTCTGGAAAAAACGTCGTGCTCCAGCGAATATTTTTCAGCTTCATCGTAACGTTTGTAGGGTGAGCGAAATCGGCGAGTAATATCCGATGTGTTGAAGTGCCTGTATTGATATAGCTGAACATGCTCGGCGGTTTTGCCGATTTGGTAATACTCGCGTCGGTGGCGAAAGTTGGGGTACTTGCCAAAAGCAAGGCGAGCGAAAGCAGCTTTTTCATGAGGGTATTCCTGGAAAAAGAGAGTGTTGTTTATGTTTTATGGGGCATGCCGGCTCCGGGTTTCCGTGGGCGGTCCCCGGGGCGCGTGGCTGTACTGAGGGAGGCCAGGACCCGGAAGGGAGCTGCAGGAGAGCGCTATCGGATCAGTCATCACGAAGTGCCTCCACCGGTTGCAGGCGAGAGGCTTTCAGCGCCGGATGCAGGCCAAAGAACAGCCCGGTCAACAGCGAACTGCCGATCCCGAGCAGCAACGCTTCGGGGGCCAGATGCAGGGACCAGCCGGCAAGATGACTGAAGATCAGCGCGACCAGGCTTCCCAGGACCGCTCCCAGCAGGGCACCGAGCAGCGACATGCACAGCGCCTCGCAGAGAAAGGCATCGCGGATATCCCGGGGGCGGGCACCGAGTGCCAGGCGCAGGCCGATTTCCCGTCGACGTTCGGCGAGGTTCATCAGCATCACGTTCATCACCCCGACGCCCGCCACCAGCAGGACAATGCCGCCGAGTCCGCCCAGCAGTCGGGAGAAGGTGGCGGCCTGGTGCTTCAGACCGTCGAGCAGTTGCTGCGGTATCCGCACCTCGACGTCCCGGCCCTGGAGCAGGGCCCGCAAATGGACCTTCAGTGCTTGCGCCATGGCGTGCGGGTCGGCATCCGGCGCGATCCTGATAATCAGGCCGTCGATTTTCGGCTCGGTAAACAAGCGTCGCAGACTGTGCACGGGGATCACGATCGAGTGATTGATATCCAGTGGCAGCAATGGGTTGTTGGGCTGGCGAGCCGCGATGCCGATGACATCGAACAGATAGCCTTCGACAGGCAATTGGTCACCCGGGCGCAGGGGATGGCCCTGTTCCGACAATTGTCGTGCGACCTCTGCGCCGACCACGGCAAAGGTTTCCCTGCGGTCGAATACGCTCAGGAAGCGACCGTCGCGCATCTGCAGGCCCAGGGCCGCCGCCAGATCGCTGGTGGTGCCGAGCAGGGCACTGTCGACCTCGATTGCAGAGCGGCGCAAACGCGTGGAATGCAGGCTGACGGGGGCAATATCGATCAGATGAGGCAGGGCGTTGCGCAAGGTGGCCGGATCGAACGTCGTGGTGGGTGTCCGGGAGGTCTTGCCGCTCGGCGGGAAGCTGACGACCAGCATGTCCGTCCCCATGGCCTGGAACGAACGCAAGGCTTCGGCTTGCGCACTGTTGCCGATGTTCAGCAGGGCGACGATCGAGCCGCTGCCGACCACCAGGCCCAACAGGCTCAGCCAGGTGCGTCGGCCGGCCAGCCACAGGTTGGCGATAGCCTCGGCGAGTACCTGGCGCGGGAGGGGGCCGTAATGTTCGAGATGGATCATGCCGCACTCCTCCTTTGGACCGATCACTGCGTAGCGCAGATGCCTCATAAGAGTCGGCCGTTGGAAGGGGGGCTAAATAGGAATGGTTTCCGCTTGTTGTGTGGGAATTTTCTATTGCAGGCAGCGAGTTGAGCGACATCGGGCGCCCGCTGAAGCGCGTCTCAGCGGACGCCCGGTGACTCAGCTCATGCTGAATTTCACGCTATAGCTGTAGGGCGGGGCCTTGAGCGTCTTGTTCAGCCGGGCCTTGCAGGATGCCCGGCGTTCGCCGATCGACTCGGCTTCCCGTGTCCACACCGGCAGGTAGCTGTGGCGGGGCGCCTGGGCGAAACGCTGCTGCAGGGAGTGCTGGGCCACGAAGCGGCACTTGCGGGGCCCCGAGCCGTAGATGAACCAGGCCCGTGGTCCGGCGAGCTTCAGTTCCCGCCGCTCGCCGCCGGCAATGGAAAAGCTCGAAGGCGAGGCGCCATTCAGGTCGATGCCGGTGCCCAGCAACTCCAGGGGTTGGGAGGAGTCGTTGTGGATTTCCACCGCGGTGACGATGCCTGAGGCATAGGCGGCAAATGAAAGCAGGGCGGACAGGGCACCGCAGAACAGCGCGATGCTGAAGGATTGCAGCAGGAGAGTCATGTTAATTCCTTTTAGGTCGGATCTTGGAAGCAACGCCATTCCGTGGCGTTGCACGCTTTTCCGAAGAGGGGAGGAAAAGCGCCGGGTAAGTATGCGGACTGTGGCGAGGAATACCCGCGACAAAGCCCCCTTTGTCCTGTGAGTGTTTTCCGATAGTGATGTAGTTGAATTCGGTAGAGACAAAAAAGCCCCGGCTCTGGCGAACCGGGGCTTTTTCTTGCGGCCTTCAGTGCGTCACTGGCGGCTCAGAGCGTCGGGTAGTCGATGTAGCCGACCGGGCCCTTGCCGTAGAAGGTTTCAGGGTGGGGATCGTTCAACGGGGCGTCGGCCTTCAGGCGGGCCGGCAGGTCCGGGTTGGCAATGAACGGTACACCGAAGGCCACTGCGTCGGCCTTGCCGCTGGACAGCCAGGCATTGGCGCTGTCCTTGGTGAAGCGTTCGTTGGCGATGTAGGGACCGCCGAAAGCGGCTTTCAACTGTGGACCGAGGCTGTCAGCGGCTTCCTTCTCGCGGGAGCAGATGAAGGCGATACCGCGCTTGCCCAGCTCGCGGGCGACGTAGGTGAAGGTCTCCGAGAGGTTCTCGTCGCCCATGTCGTGGGAGTCGGCACGTGGCGCCAGGTGCATGCCGACACGGCCGGCGCCCCAGATTTCCACCACGGCGTCGGTGACTTCGAGCAACAGGCGGGCACGGTTTTCCAGGGAACCGCCGTAGTTGTCGGTGCGCTGGTTGGTGCTGCTTTGCAGGAACTGGTCGAGCAGGTAGCCGTTGGCCCCGTGGATTTCCACGCCGTCGAAACCGGCAGCCTTGGCGTTTTCCGCGCCGACGCGGTAGGCCTCGACGATATCGGCGATTTCAGCGGTTTCCAGTGCCCGTGGTGTCGGGTAGTCGGACAGCGGACGGACCAGGCTGACGTGGCCCTTGGGCTGGATGGCGCTCGGTGCGACCGGCAGTTCGCCGTTCAGGTACGACGTGTGGGAAACCCGGCCGACGTGCCACAGTTGCAGGAAGATCCGGCCACCGGCGGCGTGGACGGCCTTGGTGACGTTGCTCCAGCCGCGCACCTGGTCGTTGGACCAGATGCCCGGGGTGTCCGGGTAGCCGACGCCCATCGGGGTGACCGAGGTCGCTTCGCTGAGGATCAGGCCGGCGGAGGCGCGCTGGACGTAGTACTCGGCCATCAGGGCGTTCGGTACCCGGCCTTCATCGGCACGGCAGCGGGTCAGCGGCGCCATGATGATGCGGTTCGGCAGTTCGAGGTCGCCCAGCTTGATCGGATCGAAAATAGTAGTCATGTGCACAAACCTTTTTGCTGATTAGTGGGTAGCGGGAGCCAGGTCGGCATTGCCGCCCTGGCGAAAGGTGATCAGGGTCACCAGCAGTGCGAGCACTGCCAGTGCCGCAGCGGCCAGGGGCACGCTGGTCAGGCCGAAACCGTGGGCGATGACGCTGCCGCCGATCCAGGCACCGAGGGCGTTGCCGATGTTGAAGGCGCCGATATTCAGGGTCGAGACCAGGTTCGGCGCGGCCTGGCCATAGGTCACCACGTTGACCTGCAACGCGGGGACGGCGGCGAAACAGGCGGTGGCCCAGAGGAACAGGGTGATTTCAGCCGGAACGACAATCAGGCTGGTCCAGGTCAGTACGGTGGCCAGCACGGCCATGGCGATGAACACCCCGATCAGCGTCGCCGACAGGCTCTTGTCCGCCAGCTTGCCGCCGATGATATTGCCGGCGGTCAGGCCCAGGCCCATCAGTACCAGGGTCCAGGTCACGCCCCGCGGCGAAACGCCGGTGACTTCGCCGAGCAACGGCGCGATGTAGGTGAACAGGGCGAATACCGAAGCGGAGAACAGCGCGGTCATGCTCAGGGACAGCCACAGGCCGGCACCCTTGAGGGCCGCGAGTTCGGCACGCATGTCGAGTTTTTCTTCATCGCGCTTGGCCGGCAGGAAGCGGATCAGGCCGATCAGCGCGATCACGCCGATGACGGTCACCGCCCAGAAGGTCGAGCGCCAGCCGGCCTGTTGGCCCAGGGCGGTGCCCAGGGGCACGCCGAGCACGTTGGCCAGGGTCAGGCCGGTGAACATCAGGGCCACGGCCGAGGCACGCTTGTCCGGGCTGACCAGGTTGGCCGCCACCACCGAGCCGATGCCGAAGAAGGCGCCATGGCACAGGGCGGTGACAATGCGCGCGAGCATCAGCACGTTGTAGTCGCTGGCCACCGCGCAGAGCAGGTTGCCGATGATAAAGATGCCCATCAGGGCCACCAGGGCCGCCTTGCGTGGCAGCCGGGCAGTGGCCATGGCCATGAATGGCGCGCCGATGGCCACGCCCAGGGCGTAGCCGGTCACCAGCCAGCCGGCGCCGGGGATCGAGACCCCGAGGTCCGCCGCGACATCGGGCAACAGGCCCATGATGACGAACTCGGTCGTGCCGATGGCGAAGGCGCTCAGGGCCAGGATAAGTAGCGAGAGGGGCATCGGGTACGGTCCTTTTAGAGCTCTTGGCTCATGATGCGGAGGAATTCCTGGATGGTTTCCTCGTTGCGTTTGAAGAAGTGCCACTGGCCTGCTTTCTGGCTGCTGATCAGGCCAGCCCGTTGCAGCGTCGCCAGGTGGGCGGACACGGTCGACTGCGACAAGCCGCAGCGTTGGTCGATCTGTCCGGCGCAGATGCCGTATTCATGGTGGTGCTGCTGGTCCGGGAACTGGGTTTCCGGATCTTTCAGCCAGTTGAGGATGTCTCGGCGTACTGGGTGTGCCAGCGCTTTTATTATTTCGTCGAGGTCAATGGTCATGGCAGTGTCTCAGGGTGGTAAAACGGTATATCGCGATGGGGCGAAATATAAATCGCTATTTCGCGATATACCAATATGATTTCGATCTGACCTCAGCGTAAATCGCTATATCGGGTTATAACGATATAGGTAGCGAAGGTGCTAAGCTGCGTGGCATGAACTATCTCGCACATCTCCATCTGGGCGGCCAGCGCCCGGAACAACTGCTCGGCAGCCTCTACGGCGATTTCGTCAAGGGGCGTGTGGACGGGCAATTCACCCCGTCCATCGAGGCGGCGATCCAGCTGCATCGGCGGATCGATGTATTCACCGACCGACATCCCCTGGTGGACCAGGCGCTCTCGCGTTTCAGCCTGACCCGCCGGCGTTATGCCGGGATCGTCCTGGATGTGTTCTTCGATCATTGCCTGGCGCGGGACTGGGGCTTGTACGCCGAGGGTTCGCTGGACAGCTTTACCGCCGGGGTCTACCGGCTCCTGGCGAGCGAACCGCGGCTGCCGGGGCGCCTGGCGCAGGTCGCGCCCTATATGGCGGCGGATGACTGGTTGGGTTCGTACCGGCAGTTCGACGTGTTGCGGCAGGTCTTGCGGGGGATTTCCCGGCGCCTGTCGCGGCCCGAGGAACTGGCCCATGCGATGCACGAGCTGGAGCTGCTGTATGAGCCCCTGGGTGAGGATTTCCGGCGTTTCTATCCCGAGTTGCAGGCGTTTTCCCGGGAGCAGTTGCAGGTCCTGTAGGAGCCGGCTTGCCGGCGATCCGCCGCAGGCGGTCATGCGCTGCGGTCCGGCGATATCCGTACGATCGCTATCGCCGGCAAGCCGGCTCCTACAGGGGTTTATGCCGCTTCGGCTTCGGCGACCTGGCGGGGCGTGGTGCGCTTCGGTTCGGCGACTTCGCCAAACAGGGCCATGTGCACCGCCTGCTGGGCCTGGAAGGCCAGGGCCGCGCGTTCCTGGCCGTTGCAGGCAATCGGCGCCAGTACCTGGATTTCCACCTCGGCCTGATCGTTGGAAAACAGCCGCATCAGGTGCGAGAGCAGATCGTCGTCGCCAATGAAGGGCGCGAGCATGTCCGGCTGTCCGTCGCGCAGGTAACGGATCGCCACCGGTTGCAAGGAGACGTCCGCATCGATGGCCGCCGACAGTAGGCGACCGTGGAAGGTGCGCAGCGAACGGCCATCTGTGGTGGTGCCTTCGGGGAACATCAGCAAGGGATGCTGTTGCTCCAGGTGACGGGTCATCTGCTTGCGGATCAACTGGCTGTCACCCGAGCCACGGCGGATAAACAGGCTGCCGGCCTTGGCCGCCAACCAGCCGGCCACCGGCCAGGTACGCACTTCGGCCTTGGACAGGAAGGACAGCGGCGTCAGTGCTCCCAGCAGGGCGATATCGGTCCAGGACACGTGATTGCTGACCCAGAGCATCGGCCGGGTCGGCAAGGTGCCACGGACCGTTACGCGAAAGGGCAGGGCATTGCTCAACCGGGCCATGAAGAACCGCGACCAGCGCTGGCGTCGGACCATCGAGTTGGCGACACCCAGGCGTTCGAACACGCCGAACACACTGGCCATGCTCAAGCCCAGGGCGACCACCACCAGCACCCGCGCTATCCGCGCATACACCCGCAGCCGGCTCATTACACGGCCGCCTTGAAGTGGCGGGCGTAACGCGGGCACAGCTCGTCGCGCTTGAGCAGGATGAACACATCGGCCACCTGGAAGTCTTCGTCCCAGCACGGTTCGCCGCAGATCTTCGCGCCCAGGCGCATGTAGGCCTTGAGCAGCGGCGGCATCTCGGCGATGACGTTGCCGGGGATATCCAGCGACGGCAGCGGATTCTTCGGTTCGGCGCGCAGGTGTTCGGTGCTCAGGTAGCGTTCACGCAGACGCTGCATGATCGCCTGGGCCTGGATCCCGCCATCCTGCATCGGGATGCTCGCGCAGCCCATCAGGTAGCTGTAGCCGCCTTCGTTGAGCACTTCGGCCAGTTCGCCCCAGAGCACGGCGATGGTGCCACCGTTGCGGTAGGCCGGGTCGACGCAGGTGCGGCCGATTTCCAGGATCGGGCCTTGCAGGTGGCGCAGGCCATGCAGGCTGAATTCTTCTTCGCTGTAGAAACGGCCCAGGGTGTTGGCGGCCTTGTGGTCGAGCAGGCGGGTGGTCGCCACCAGGCGGCCGCTGTTCAGGTCGCGCACGCCGATGTGGCTGCAGTGCACATCATAATCATCCATATCCAGGCCGAGCTCAGCGCCTTTCAGCTTGGCATTGAACTCGCCGCTGAAAACGTTGAAGCGCAAGGCCTGGGCTTCTTGCAAGGCCGCGGCGCCCAACAGGCGTTCGGCTTGCAGGCGGCGTTCATTGCCGGTGTCGCTGATGCGGGCGATCTGAGTCATGACGCGTCTCCGGTTGCCGGCCAGGGTTGCGGCCAGTCGACTTTGTTGTGCAAAGTCAGGCTATGTAGCCCCGGTGTCATCGCCATGAAGCTTTGGTGATGCTTATATGACAGCCCCCAAGGAGCCCGCCATGCCCTGGTCATTCCTGCTCGATCCGCCCCAACGCCTGCCTGCGTCGACCGATCTGGCGGAGGGCTATGCGGTTCTGCTCGAAACGCTGGGGGCGGTGACGCCGTTCGAACTGGCGGTGCGCGGGGGACGGCTCATGGCCTCGCCGGGGCTGGCCTTCCTGGTGGGTTATCAGGCGGCCTTGCGCATGCTCTGGCCCAGCGCCCCGGCCAGTCTCGGCGCGTTATGCGCGACCGAGCAGCGCAGCCTGCGCCCGGCCGATATGCGGACCCGCCTCGCCGACCTGCGCCTGACCGGGCACAAGGATTTCGTCACCGGAGGCGATGCCGCCGACTGGCTGCTGGTGGCCGCGCGCAGTGAAGAAGAAGGTGATGCGCCGCGCCTGAGCCTGGTGATCGTCTATCCGGGGGAGCCGGGTATCCGCCTGGAGCGCCTGCCGCCATTGCCGCTGATACCGGATATCGGCCATGGCCAGGCATCCTTCGATAACGCCGCCTGTGAGCGCCTGGCCGGTGATGGCTGGGATGCCTATATCAAGCCGTTCCGCACCCTGGAAGACATTTATGTCCTCAGCGCCCTGACGGCCTGGCTGCAGGGGATCGGCCAGGACAGCGACTGGCCGCAAGCGCTGCAATTGCGCCTGCTGGGCCTGTTGGCCGGATGCGCGGAGGCCAGTCGACAAAACCCGTCTTCAGTGGCGGCGCATGTCGTGCTGGGTGGCCTGTTTGCCCAGTTCGAGGCCCTCAAGACCGAGCTGGAAGCGGCATTCGCCCAGGGCCCGGTGGCGTGGCGGGATATGTGGCTGCGTGATCGCGCAGTGCTGGATATCGCCGCCGGTGCACGGGCCAGGCGCCTGGCAAAGGCCCTGGCCCAACCCTGAGCAGGCAGGGCGCTGAGCAGAACTGTCATCAAATCTCGTTACACTCGTCAAAGTTATTTCTCCGAGCTTGCCCCATGCCCAAGGGTTCGTCTTTTTTCGCGGTTTTCCTGCTGCTGGTCACCTCCACCGTCCGTGCCGAAAGCTGGCCCGGTGCCGAATGGGCCGAAGGTCCAAAGGTCGCCGGTCCTGCCGTCGAAGCCCTGCAGGCCTATGCCTTTCCACCGCGCGACGACGAAACCCGCAAGGGGGTGCGCACCGATGCCCTGTTGGTGATCCACCAGGGGCGGATCGTCTACGAGCAGTATGCCGGCCCGACCCGCGTCGATACCCCGCACCTCACCTGGTCGATCAGCAAGAGCATCATGGCGACGGTCCTGGGCGTGGCTTATGGCGAAGGCCTGTTTCAACTGCACGATCCGGTGGCGAAGTTCTACCCGCCTTTCCAGGCACACCCCAAGGTCACCCTGGAGCACCTGCTGAACTGGTCGTCGGGCATCGACTGGCAGGAAGACTATGAATATGCGCCATTGAAATCCTCGGTGGTGGCGATGCTCTACACCCTCGGCCACGCCGACATGGCCGGCTACACCGCCGGCCATGGCGAATACAGCCCGGCCGGCCGGGCCTTCCGTTACTCCAGCGGGGACAGCAACGTCCTGGCGGCGGCGCTGCGCCAGATCGTCGGTGCCCAGCGTTACCCGGACTTCCCCTGGACGGCGCTGTTCGACCCGCTGGGCATTCGTGGCGCGGTCTGGGAACGCGATGGCAGCGGCACCTTCGTGGCTTCGTCCTATGCCTACATGACCGCCCGCGACCTGGCCCGGATCGGCCTGCTGATGGAGCGCAACGGTCGCTGGCAGGATCGGCAGTTGCTGCCCAAGGCCTGGGTCGATTTCAACCGACGCCCGTTTTCCGGGTACAAGCCGGGGCAGGATGAAGCCGTGGCGGGCGGCCAGTGGTGGCTCAATCGCTCCATCGACGGGGCGCCCAAGCCATGGCCCGATGCGCCGTCAGACACCTTCGCCGCCCTGGGGCACTGGGGACAGGTATTGTATGTGGTCCCCAGTGCCGGCCTGGTGATCGTGCGCTACGGCGATGACCGCGACGGCAGCTATCGTCACAACGAACTGCTCAAGCGTGCCCTGGTGGTCTTCGCGCCGAAGGTGCTGCCATGAAGTCCGCCAGTCTTGTGCGTCGCCACCCGATCATCAGCCTGCTGGCGTTGCTGCTGTTGGCGCTGTTTGCCTGGGTCTGGCATGAGCGCGTCGCCCTGCGGGCCTTCCCGCAGATCATCAGCGCCTATACCGCCAAAGAGTACTGCTCCTGCCGGTATGTCATGCACAACGCCGCCGACTATTGCCTCGGGTATGTGAAGCAGTCGGTGCCAACCAGTCGTTTTGTCGACGATCCGAACCAGCGCCGGGTCAGCGCCGAGGGCCTGGGGCGCAGCAGCACGGCGGTCTGGGTCGGTGAGCGGGAAGGCTGTCGGCTGGAGCCCTGAGACGTCGTTTGCCACCTCAACCGCCGCCGGTTAAGGTGACGCCTACGTTCAATCAGGAGCTTGCATGCACCGATCCCGCCTTCTTCTGGCCCTGCTCGGGGTGCTGGCCCTGCCGGCCCAGGCCAACTGGTACCTGGACAACGAGTCTTCGCGCCTGTCGTTTGTCACCACCAAGAACGCCGATATCTCCGAAGTCCACCGCTTCCTGACCCTGCATGGCAAGGTCGATAGCCAGGGGGTGGCGACCCTCGAGGTCGAGCTGGAGTCGGTCAATACCGGCATTCCCTTGCGCGATGAGCGCCTGCGTCGTGATCTGTTCGAGATCAAGACCTACCCCGAGGCGCGGGTCACCGCGCAGATCAATGTCCAGCCGATCAACGACCTTGCGCCCGGTGCCCAGCTCGAACTGCGCCTGCCCCTGGTGGTCAGGCTGCATGGCCAGGAGCACAGCTACAACGCCGAGCTGTTGGCGACCCGTCTGGATGACCGGCGCTTCCAGGTCGTGACCCTGGAACCGCTGGTGGTGCATGCCGAGGATTTCGACCTGCTGCCGGGCCTCACGACGTTGCGCAAGGTGGCCGGCCTGTCGGCGATCAGTCTTTCGGTACCGGTGGGCGCGGTGCTGATTTTCACGGCGCGCTGAGATGGCCGGCGCGGTCTTTCCCTGGCGCAGCGACAATGCCTTCGAGCTGCTGATCGACGGCCCGGATTTCTTTCCGCGGATGCTGGTGGCGATCGCCCGCGCCGAATGCCAGGTCGAGTTGGAGCTTTACCTGGTGGAAGCCGGCGAGTGCGCCGAAGCCATGGTCCAGGCGCTGGTCCAGGCGGCCGAGCGCGGGGTGCGGGTGCGTTGCCTGTTCGATGACTATGGCAGCCTGGCCTTTACCCTGGGGCTGCGCCGGCAACTGACCGAGGCCGGGGTCGAGCTGCGTTTCTATAACCGCCTGCGCTGGCGGCGCGGCATGCGCAACCTGTACCGCGATCACCGCAAGCTGCTGCTGGTGGACAAGTCCATGGCGGTGGTCGGGGGCACGGGCGTCACCGACGAGTTCTGGACGCCCGGCAACGACCGTTTCGAATGGCACGAGGTCATGGTGCAGATCCGCGGTCCGCTGGTGCTCGACTGGCAGTTGCTGTTCGACCGCCAATGGCTGGCCAACGAACAGCGCACCGCCTGGAAGCCCGTCGCCCATTTCGGTCTGCCGCGCCTGCCACGGCTGCCGGTGGCGGGGCAGGGCATGGGCCGGGTGGCCTACGCCGACGCCCGGCAACATCGCGATATCCTGCAATCGCTGGTTCGCGCGTTGAGCAGCGGCAAGCAACGGATCTGGCTGGCGACCCCGTACTTCCTGCCGACCTGGAAGGTCCGACGCTCGCTGCGTCGGGCCGCCCAGCGCGGGGTGGACGTGCGGCTCCTGCTGACCGGGCCGCGTACCGATCATCCTTCGGTCCGTTATGCCGGCCATCGCTATTACCCGCGCCTGCTCAGGGCGGGGGTGCAGATCTTCGAATACCAGCCGTGTTTCCTGCACTTGAAGATGGTGCTGGTGGACGATTGGGTCAGCATCGGCTCGTGCAATTTCGATCACTGGAACCTGCGCTTCAACCTGGAAGCCAACCTCGAGGCGCTTGATCCGTCGTTGACCGAGGCGGTGACGGCCAGCTTTATCGCCGACTTCGCCCTCAGCCAGCCGGTCAGCCTCGAAGCCTGGAAGGCACGGCCGTTGTGGCGCCGGGTGAAGCAGCGGCTGTGGGGCTGGGTCGACCGCCTGGTGGTGAACCTGCTGGACCGCCGGAACTGATTCATTGCGCGACCGTGTCCCGCAGGTCGCATTCAGGGTATTGCGACCTGTTAGCCTGGGATAGACTCCCGTCAATTCGTCATATGTCCGGGAACCCCCCATGACTCCATCGTTGCTTATGGCTGTCCTTGCGTCAGGCTTTATCTATGGCATCACCCCCGGCCCCGGTGTGCTGGCGGTGTTCGGCATCGGCGCGGCGCGCGGACGACGGGCAGGCGCGGGGTTTCTCTGCGGTCACCTGCTGGGGGATGTGATCTGGTGCAGTACCGCGCTGATCGCGATTGTCGGCGCGCGGGAAATCGGCAGCACCGCCTTCGATGTACTGGGCGTCATCAGTGGCCTCTACCTGTTCTGGCTGGGCTGGCGGGCACTGCGCAGCCGTCGCGCCAACGGTGAATCACCCCAGGGCGCGGCCCGGCAACCGTTCTGGCACGGCATCCTGTTCGGCCTGACCAACCCCAAGGCCTACCCGGTGGCGGTCGCGACCTTTACCGCCTTGCTCTCCAGCCGTGCCGAGCTGTTGAGCTGGTCGATGCTGCCGGCGCTGATTTTTCTCAGTTTCCTTGGCGGCGTGCTGGCATACGCTATTCTCATCGGTGTTGTCGGCGCCCAGCGGGTGCGGGTGCTGTATCAGCGCCACGAATTGATGATTACGCGTTTGTGCGGTGTGATGTTCATCGGCTTTGCCATAAATGCGCTGACTCATGCGCTGCCGGGGTTGTTGCCGAACAAGGCTTGAGTCGACGGCGAGGGGGGCAGGGAGCCGCTGTTTTCCATGGATCGATACTGACGCTTAATTTTTCGGGCGATCTCTTTCTGATGGAAACGAAGACTGTCACACCGCTGGCCAGCTATATCGACCTGCTGCTTGATGCGGTGTGTGCCGTTGATGTCGAAGGACGTTTTGTTTTTGTCAGTGCCGCCTGCGAGCGCATCTTCGGTTATACGCCGGACGAACTGATCGGCACCTCGATGATCGACCTGGTCCTGCCCGCCGACCGCGAGCGGACCCTCAAGGCCGCCAGTGAAATCATGGCCGGCGAGCCCAAGCCGCATTTCGAAAACCGCTATGTGCGCAAGGACGGCCAGGTGGTCCATATCATGTGGTCGGCGCGCTGGTCCGAGGCCGATCAACTGCGTATCGCCGTGGCCCGTGACATTACCGAGCGCAAGCTTGCCGAGGCGAAACAGACGGCGCTCTACGCGATTTCCGAAGCGGCCCACGCGACTGAAGACCTGCTGACCCTGTTTCAGCGGGTACACCGGATCATCGGCGAGTGGCTGCCGGCGCAGAACTTCTGCGTGGCGTTGTATGACGCGCCACGGGACCAGTTGAGTTTCCCCTATCACATCGACGACCACCGGGCCCGGTGCAACGCCGACGGCCATTGTGCGCAGATCGTGCGCAGTGGCCTGCCGTTGCTGCTGAACGACGAGGAAGCGCCTTGTCTGGGCGTGCCCCTGACCTCGCAGAACGGCATCATTGGCGCGTTGCTGGCAAAGAGTTCGGATGGCGAGCGCTACACCGAGCACGACCAGGATCTGTTGCAGTTCGTCTCGGCCCAGGTCGCGGCGGCCATCGAGCGCAAGCAACTGCACGCGCGCCTGCAATACATGGCGCGTTATGACCAGTTGACCCACCTGCCCAACCGGGTGTTTCTGCAGGAGCGCCTGAAGGCGGCGCTGGCCAGGGCACGACGGGAGCGTGGGCAGTTGGCGCTGCTGTATGTCGACCTGGACAAATTCAAGCAGGTCAACGACAACTTCGGCCATGGCGTGGGCGACCTGCTCCTGCAGGAAGTGGCCCGGCGCCTGCAGCAATGCGTGCGCGAAACCGATACCGTGGCCCGTATCGGCGGGGACGAATTCGTCATTCTGCTGGAGCAACTGCACCTGCGTGAACATGCCGTCCAGGTCGCCGACAAGATCCGTCGCCTGCTCAACGAACCGATGATCTGGGAGGATTGCGAGCTGAGCATCATGCCCAGCATCGGGATCGCCCTGTATCCGGAAAACGGCGAGGAGGCGCACCAGTTGTTCAAGCATGCGGATGAGGCGATGTATGGGGTGAAGCGCGGAGTGCTGGTGACCCATTGAGGCAAGAATCGGGAGATGTCTTGATAAAGTGATCTATAAGTCACATTCCTATTGCTGTGTGATTTATAGATCACTTTATGGGTTTTGACGTTGCTTAAAAAGTGCTCTATAAGTCACTTACTCTTTGAAAAGTGATTTATAGCCGACATGAACGATCTTCTGGTTCAAGATCAATTCGCCCAGCAGCTTCGGGCCTTGCGTAAACGTCGCGGCCTGACCCAGGCGCAGGTTGCCGCACTGGCGATGATTGACCGCAAGCAGGTGATCCTGGTCGAGAAAGGCTTGGGCAGCGTGTCTTTCGAGTTCTATAGCAAGGTCATCGCCGCCTTGGGATGCACTGTTGAAATCAAGCCGGCCACGCGTCCGACGCTGGAAGAGCTGCAGGGCATCTTCAATGAATAACCCTTTGTCTCTTGAAGTGGTGACGCCTTCCGGCTTTGCCGGCGATCTTTTTTTTTCCGACCCTGCAAAGCACTACGTATTCCGTTACGACCGACAGGCATTCAGGCAACCATTGAATCAGTTCGAAAGCAGTTTTGCTTGAGTGCAACGGAGTGGGCTGTGTATCCATTTGCTTACTCTGTGCTCAAGTCCGCCCGGCGGGTGCCGATAAGTCGATACAAGGACTTCTGTAGCGCTTGAGCGAGCATCGACCATGGTTTCCATCAGCAGTGTCACCATCCACAACCCGGCCTTGCCGGCCACCCAGGGCACTGCTGCCGCGTCGAAAGACAAGCCTGCCACCGCTTCGACCCAGCCGGTCGAAGGGATTCAGGTAAAGATTTCGGCCGAAGGACTGGCGGCATCGAATGCTGCCAAGCCGACGGCCAAGAGTCCGGCGACCGCCCAGGCCCAGCAGATCGAAAAACTGCGCAAGATGATGGCCGAGCTGCAAAAGCAGATCGCCGAGAAGCAGGCGCAGATCCAGGCGGTTGCCAACAGCCAGTCGAGCGATGCGGAGAAGGCCAGCAAGGTCGAGGCCTTGAACACCGAAATGGCGACCCTCAGCGCGTCCCTGACCAGCGCCACCGCGACCCTGTTCAACCTGATGAAACAGAAACCGACGCCGGCGCTTTCGACCGAACCGATTCCGGTGACGGCGACAGTGAAGTCGGACGATGCTCCGGCGGAAATGGCGCCACTGGAGGGCTGACAACCCCGTTGTTCGCGGAGGGATAAGCCGGGAGGGGCGGCTTTTCCTTTATTGGCTTTGCTCCCCTCCCTTTCGTCGCTGCTTCTTTTAGCTTGTCGCGATCACCGGTTCACGCTCCAGCACTGAATCCACCATCCTCTGCGCCAGTTCAATCAGATGCACCACGCCCATCGCTACCTTGCGATTGGGGCCTGTGAGGTTGTCGGCGTTTTCGTAGGCCGTGGCGGCTGCGGATTCCAGGACAGAGCTGGCACTTACCAAGGTTTCTTCGGTGCTCTGGAAGTCGGGCAAGGGCTCGGGTGTTGGTACAGCGCCGAGATGTTTTCGCCTATGGGGCGGCGGTAGGTCGTAGTGCGCCAGGGCGCGATCAGCGACCTTGGGGTCAATCGTTTCGAGATTCGGTGAACCTGGCGGGTTCGGTGTGACCTTGAACATGGCAAATCTCCAATCCAATGGTTGGAGCCGTCACGCCATCGCTACCAAACGATTCTGGGTGGCGGCTGTACACAGGTTGGTAGACCGGAAGATTGGAAAAACCGGCGCACCCGAGGGTGCCCTGCGCACAGCCACCGTAAATTGCAGGCAATAAAAAACGCCTGAATCCAAGGAGGCGCTGTGCGCCAATCTATACCGGGCTACCAAACCCGATCACTGATGTGCAGTGATGGACTGAAGATAGCCACCTGGATTGGCAGGCACAAGCGCTCAGGATTTTCTAGGAAGTTTCAGTCAAAGGAAAGGGACTTGTCTTGCCTGCTCGGCAAAATCACTGACTGATGGTAGCGAGTTGTGACAGTCGTCGGGACTGTTCGATCTGTCTAGCTACAGCTGTTTCTGGACGCTTTGCAGCTCTTCCTTCCTTTGTTCAATTTTGTGTCTACGCTCAAGGGCAGTCATTTTGCCAGTATGCCGATGCACGGACCTGAACAGATAAGGAGTCGTTTATGGAGTTCTTTGAAAAGCTTGCCAGCCTCGCCGCAAAGGTTCGCCTGCAAGGGGCTGCGATTCAAACGGAGGAGGCCACCAAAAACGCGTTTGTCATGCCGTTTATCAACACTGTGCTCGGCTACGATGTTTTCGATCCGCTTGAGGTAACCCCAGAGTTCGTCTGCGATGTAGGGACGAAGAAAGGGGAAAAGATTGATTACGCGATCATGAAAGACGGTGAAGTTCAGATACTGATCGAATGCAAGAAGATCGGTGAACCGCTCAATATTAATCATGCCTCGCAGTTGTTCCGCTATTTTCATGTCACGAGTGCCAGGATTTCCATTCTCACCAATGGGCAGGTCTACAAGTTTTTTACTGATCTGGATGCGCCCAACAAAATGGACGAAAAGCCTTTTCTTGAACTTGATTTGCTCGATATCGATGAGTACTCGGTTCCAGAGCTGACCAAACTCACCAAGTCCGCTTTTGATGTCGATTCGATTATCAACGCTGCTGGCGAGCTGAAGTACGTGAGCCAGATCAAGAAGGTGATTGGCGCCCAGGTCAGCAAGCCCGATGATGACTTCGTCAAAGTGTTTGCCTCAAGAGTCTACGATGGGGTGATTACGCAAAAGGTTCGTGAGCAGTTCTATGAGTTGACCCGAAAGGCCCTTGGGCAATTCCTCAATGACCAGATCAATGACCGACTGAAATCTGCGATGAGCGGAGCACTTCAGCCGACGATCAGTTCCCCTCCACCTTCGTCTGGGCAGACAGAGAACCTTGATACGCGTGAGGACTCAGACGATAAAATATTGACGACGCTGGAGGAGCTTGAGGGTTACCACATCGTTCGCGCCGTAGTGCGTTCGGTGGTCGATGCGAAGAGAATCGTGCAACGGGATACCCAGAGTTACTTCGGAATTCTGCTAGATGACAACAACCGCAAGCCAATCTGTCGCTTGCATTTCAACCGCTCACAGAAATATATCGGGATTTTTGACGAAGGAAAAAACGAAACGCGACACCCGATAAACTCCGTCGACGACATTTATGAATTTTCGGATCGACTGAAGAAAACAGTGGAATATTACCAATAAGCTGCAAGCTGGTGGCCCGTTACGCTTGCATGAGCTCGTCAGGCTGCCAGGCAATAACACGCTTGAGTGCTGCTACGCAGATTTTCTCTTCCAGGAAATCATCGAAATCGGAAGCGGTATGCTTGTTCATGTGTTCTACCCTCTCATCCGCTCGACGAAAGACCGGGCGTCAATCGCAAGGACGCCCGGTGCATCGCACACACGAAGCAGCAGCCTGATTCTCCCTCGCCAATCGGATGTATCCGATAGCCGCTGCGATCCCGTACCGATACCTTGCCGACCGGCATGACAGGCGCCGCACAGCTGACCTGACATGTCCTTTGGCGCATTTTGTTCGGGAATATCATGTGAATGTAGGTATCAGTATCTCGTTGGCACCCAGGCCGTTGCAGGGGAGCGGATCGTCCATCCAGGACACGCGGAGGGTGTATGGCCCGGAGCCGGCGGGAGCAGAATTCGAGCCGTTGCAAATGCTGGCGGCGGCCACGGAGGAGGACTCGACCGGGCAAAGGCTTGCCGCCCTATCGTCGGCACCAGGCCGAGCCGAACATTCGGGATTTCGTGCGATGCTTTCGGCACCCGGCGGCACGGGCACGGGCACGGTCTTGGGCAGGCAAGCTCCTCCTTCGAGCCGCGAGGAGAAGATCGAGGCATTCGTGGCGTCGTGGAAACAGGCCAGCGCGGTGTTCAACGGAATGCCGCGGTCGAGCCCTCTACAAGACGCGCAGCAGGCATTCGAACGGAAGTTTCCCCATGCGCCGCGACCCGTGGATCTGCACAGGATCCAGGTGCACGTCTATCAGATGACGGGTTCCCCACCTGGCGACGAGATGTCCGAACATACACTGGTGGCCTCGCCCAGCCTGGCCGATTTGATCGTGGCGCACTACAACGGCAGCGATGTATCCACGCCCTATGGTCGTTACCCGTTCCCTGGCATTTTGTACTATGGCCATGGCGACGCTTACTGCTTGGGCGATGGCAGCGCTCACGAGAGTCCACGAAGAATCTGGTCGGTCAACACCCAAGACGCCCTCGGCTTCATCGGCAAACTCCCGGCGGACAAAGCCAGGGAGGTGGCCGGGCAGCAGGCTCGCCATTTCGTCACGCCTGGCCTGGATGGCAAGACGCCGCGCGAAGCACTGGCGGAAATTCGCAGGGACCAGATCCTGATTGAGGCGCAGCAGCAGGATGACCAGGACATTCTCAGCGAGGAAGGCAAGGCGTTTGTCGAATCGATCGTGAAGACTCCATCCGCGACCGATCTCGAACCTGCCTGTCTCGATCAGAGCCGGCGCGCGAGGGTCTACAGCCTGTCGGTCCGGGAGGCTGCCCACGACGGCAATGACAACGATTGCAACCCCTCTCTGACGCTGCAGGGGCCGTTTGTCATGGTCAGGCCTGCCAATGATCAGCCTTCTTCCGGGGAAGACGATGGCAGTCTCTTCGTGCTTTATCTGCCGGGGTGGGGGCTCAAGGAGTTCAGGTCCAGGCAGGACCTGATGGCCTCCATCGCGGTCTCGCCGATGTTTCAGCGGTTCCTGCCCGAGGTGGTGCAGGCGCGCTCGCCAGAGACAACACGTTATGTGTTCGACAAGTTCGAAGCGATCCCGAGCGACATGAGCTTCCTCGAACACAGCGTTCAGCAGCAGATCGACAAGCAGCAGCGCGATACCCGGCACCGGCTGGAGCAGGCGGGCAGGCGTGGCGTGGACCTGATCGAGTTTGACGTGATGGCCGGCCATTCAACGCGCGATTTTCGCAAGTCGTTCGAGCCGCCCCGGGTCATGGCGGGAAACTCGCGTCCTGCGGTCAATCACAACCTGAACGTCAGCACCCTGTTGAGGGCGTCCCTCAGAGCGTGAGAGCGGCTGGAGCATCAGCCAAATCAAACCCATGAAAAAACCGGCCTCTGAGCGCCGGTTTCTTGTCTTCAATGCAGGGGGAGGCAGGCTGCCATCTACGATCACGCGTGCGCAGCACGCTCGAATACTTCGTCAGCCCATTGGTTCAGGCTCTTGCCGGCGGCTTTGGCGGCAATGGTCGCGGCGGCATGAACTTCAGGACGAATGCGCAGCATCACTTTCCCGGAGGCGGGCTTCTCGGGGCTGACGCCTTGCTCGGCACAATCCGCCAGATAATCCTCGATAGCGCCGGCGAACTCGGCGCGCAGCTGCGTCACTGAATCGGCATGAAAGCTGATGATGTCGCGCACGCCCAGTACCCGACCGACGAAAATATCATCTCGATCGTCAAACTCGACTCGGGCGGTATAGCCCTTGTAGGTCATGCTGTTCATAGCTCAACTCCTGCTCGCTGGAGAAATTCGCGAGCTTCTTCGATTCCTGATCACGTAGGCGCGATCACCCAAATTCCACCCATAAAAAACCGGCCTCTGAGAGCCGGTTTCTGGTCTTCGTCGCTAGCTTGAGCAGCGTCGGAGCGGGTTCGATCTGGAGCGGGTAGAGGGAATCGAACCCTCAACTAAAGCTTGGGAAGCTTTCGTTTTGCCACTAAACTATACCCGCTCGAACGGCTGACTTTGTACCAGATGTTGTCGCGGATTTGAAGTTTTTCTTTGGGAATCTGTATTTTAGCGCAGATCGCAGAGCGGATTTTCGCCAGGCGTCATCGCGGGCATTCAAGCATCGGCCAGGGGCTCCCCGAGAATGCCGTTGCCCGCGACGACGGTCGATCACATGGCTTGCGCATGGTGTTCCTGGACGTGTCGGTAATAACGTGCCCGGCTTTCCTGGTGGGTGGGTTTGAGGAAGTCGAGCAAGGCGTGACGACTGTCCCGGCAAGCGGACTTGTGTTCCATGTCGAGGAAGTGCCCGGTGCTGCGAATGGTGCTGAAGTGGCTATGGCGGACGTGATTGCCGAACTTCTGCGCGTCCTCGGCGGCGGTGTATTCGTCCCATTCGCCATTCATGAACAGCACCGGTACGTCGATCCTGTCCGCGGCCTTCAGGTAGCACAGGCGATCGCTGGCGAGTATTTCGCTGATATGGAAATGCATCTGCCCGTATTCATGCTCCGCCAGGCTGCTGACGTGCCGGTAGTTGAAGCGCTTGAACAATGACGGTAGGTGCTTGCCGATGGTGCTGTTGACCAGGTTGCCGACACGGTCGCGGTCGCAGGCACCGAGATAGTCGACGCCGCGCTCCAGGTAGTCCCGCATCGGTTCGTTGATCACCGGCGAGAACGAACTGATCACCGCCTTTTCCACCCGCCGCGGACGCTTGGCCAGGGCGACCAGCGCTGCGGCGCCGCCCCAGGAAAACGACATCACATGCTCGGCGGCGAAGTGGTCGATCAGTTCCAGGAGGATCTGCCCCTCGACTTCCTTGGTCAGCATTTTCTCGTGACGGTTGTGGGCCTTGGACTTGCCCGCGTAGGGCTGGTCGTAGCACACGACGTTGTACTGCGGATGCAGGTTTTTCACGGTCTGTGCAAATGACGCAGTGGTGGCCATCGAGCCGTTGACCAGGATAATGGTCTTTTCTGCGGCATCTGCGCGATAGAACTCCGTGTAAACCCGATATTGACCCTGTATATCCAACACAGCGATTTCTGGCCTCATGTCAAAAGACTCCTGGCAAGCGGGTATGCGCGCAACTGACTGTGCACGAGCTATATGACAGGTAGGCATTCGCCTGGAATTTGAAGCCCATGCCGGTCCGGTAAAAGCCTGGCCGACGGGTGTTTTTATAGGCGGGCAATCTGCCGGAGAGCGAGAGCTGGCAAGCCCTGCAGCCGACAAAGAGTTTCTTGGAGTTGTGGGGTGACTTGTCAGTCACAATCTGGCTGACGGTTTGATTCAAGCAGGCACGCGGTGATTGTGCAAGGAGCGATTTGGCATAAGCCGATCACTTCTGCCCAACGGTCATCCGCTCAGATCTGGCGGATTTCTTCGTCCGTCAGCGGTCGGTATTGCCCGGGCGCGAGGCGTTCGTCGAGCACCAGCGGGCCCATGCGTTCGCGATGCAGGCGCAGGACCTTGTTGTCGAAGTGGCCGAACATGCGTTTGACCTGGTGATATCGACCCTCGACGATGCTCAACCGGGCGCTGCGCGGGCCCAGCAGTTCCAGTTCGGCCGGTTGGGTGGTGAGGTCTTCGAAGGCGAAGTACAGGCCTTCGGCAAAGGTCGCGGCATAGTCGGCGCCGATCACCTGCTCGGTCTCCACGTAGTAGACCTTGGGCAGCCTGGTCAGCGGTTGCGTCAGGCGCCGCGACCACTGCCCGTCGTTGGTCAGCAGCATCAGGCCGGTGGTGTTGAAGTCCAGGCGCCCGGCGATATGCAGTTCGTGGACGTCCGGTTCCTCGAGCAGGTCGAGGACGGTCCGGTACTGCGGGTCGCGCGTGGCGCTGACGCAGCCCTGGGGTTTGTGCAGCATGAAGTAGCGCGGCGGGCGACTTGCCTGCAGCACTTCGTCGTCGACTTCGACCTGGCTGAACTCACGCACTTCATGGTGCGGATCGGTGGCGATCAGGCCGTCGACCCTGACCCGTTTTTCCACCAGCAACAGGCGTACCTGCTGGCGGTTGAAGCGGGGCAGGTTGCTGAGGAAACGGTCGAGGCGCATGGCGGGATGTTCATGGGGAAGCGGGTGGGTATTTTACGTCATGGCGTCGAAGATGGGGCCTGCTTCAGTTGTTCGTCCACCCGCGCGCAACGCGGACACAGGCAGGCGGCGTTGCGCAGTTCCGTGGGCAGGGCTTCGAGTACCGCCGGGTCGATGCTGACGCTGTAGCACCAGCAGGGCCGGTCGACGGTTCGCGGGTCGGCCAGGGCGCAGTCGTTGCGGGCACCACAGGCCGGGCAGAGGCTGGGATCATTCATGGGCGGACTTCGCCAGGTCGCTGCACACGCGGTTGCGCCCGCTCTGTTTGGCGCGGTACAGCGCGTGGTCGGCACGGGCCAGCAGGCTATGCAGGGTGTCGTCCTGTTGCAGTGAGGTCAGGCCGATACTGACAGTCAGTTGCAGGCTCTTGCCGTTATAGCTGTAGCGCTGTTGCTCGATGTGCTGGCGGATCTTCTCGGCCACCAGCAGGGCATTGCTGCTGTCGGTGTCCTTGAGCAGCACGATGAATTCCTCGCCACCCCAGCGGCAGATGATTTCCGACTGGCGCAGGCAGCTTTCCAGGTCCCGGGCAAAACCGCTCAGCACGACATCGCCCGCGAGGTGACCATGGCTGTCGTTGAGTTGCTTGAAGTGATCCAGGTCCAGCAGCAGCGCGGTCAGCGGCTTGGGTTCGCGCTGGGCTTCGTGCAGGGCCTGGGCCGCCAGCAGGTCGAAGCCCCGGCGGTTGGGCAGGTCGGTCAGGCTGTCGAGGGTCGCCAGGGCCTGGATCTTGCGCTGGTAGCGGTGGACCACGCGGTTGAGCAGGGCCAGTACGATCAGGGTCACCACCAGGCAGATCAGCAGGTTCAGGTACAGCGACTGGCGGATCCCGCTGAGGGCGCTGTCTTCGCGCTTGTCGACGAACAGGTACCAGTTCAGTTCCGGAATGAAGCGTACGTTGAGGAAGTGCCGCTGGCCGTCCGTCTCCGCATAGTCGTAGCTGCCATCGTGGGGCTTGGGCAGCTTGGCCAGCAGGTTCTTCATGCTCGCCAGGTCGTTGAGCGACGTGCCGGCCCGGGCGCCTTCAGGGCCACCGTCGGCACCGGTCAGGACCAGGCGGCCGAAGGTGTCGACGAAGTACACGCTGCGCTGGTAGCGCTGCTGGTACTTGTCGATCAGCTTGATCACCGCATCCACGGTGAGGCCGACCCCGGCCGCGCCGATGAAGTGTTCTTCGTAGTCGAAGACCTTGTAGTTGATGAAGAAGGTCAGGCGGTTGTTGTTGGCGGTGTCCGGGTCGACGTTGATCTCGTAGGGGGGCTGCATGTCCCGCACGCGGAAGTACCAGAGATCGTTGGGTTCATCGATGCGGACTTTCTTCAATACGCCCTTGGCCTGGTAGTAGGTCAGGTTGCTGTTGGAGACGAAGAAGGCGGTGTAGGCGCCATAGTGGGTCATGACCTCGTTGAGGTAGCGGGTCATCTGGTCCGGATCGCGCTCGCCGGCCACCACCCAGTCGCGCATGAAGGTATCGCGGGCCATCATCGAGGAAATCAGGATCGGTCGCACCAGGTCCTTCTGGATTTCCGAATAGACCGTGTCGGACGTCAGAGGCAGTTCGGTATTGATGATGCCGTCGCGGATCGAGGCGCGCGAGGCGTAGTAGCTGAGCAGGGACGTGGCCAGGAAACCGCAGCCGAGCAGGGCGACCAGCGTCACCACCAGCGAACGTTGTGAATAGAGCACAGAGCGAAGCGGCATGACGATTCCGTAGGCGGTTCCCGATGGACGCATTCTAGTGGCGCGGCTGAAAAATGCCTGCACATTTTGCAGGGGAACGGTCCACCACCGAGGCTTGCTGAATGATTCCGTATAGGCCGTGGCGGTCTACGCTCTTGGAAGACCAACAAGAACGAGGGATGCACCATGAAGTCTGGCTTGCTACGGGCCTTGGCCGGTTGCCTGATGTTGCTGTGCGGGGGGATGGCGCTGGCGGCGGCTGCGCCCAGCGATGAGGCGCCGGCCGCCAGGGCGTTGCTGGAAAAGGCCCTGGCCTATTACCACGAGCAGGGCGACAAGGCGTTCGCCGCGTTCAGTCGCCAGGGCGAGTTCGTCGATCAGGATCGTTATGTATTCGTGGTCGACACCCGGGGGGTGATGCTGGCCAGCGGCGGCCCGTCTTCGGCGCTGATCGGGCGTGACGTGTCCGAGGTGCTCGGTGCGGATTTGCGCAAGGCTTTCAAGGACGTGCTCAAGACCCCCGAGGGCAGCGGGATCCAGGAGGCCGAGTATCGCTGGCAGAACTGGAGCGACGGCAAGGTCGAGCGCAAGCGGGTGTTTTTCCAGCGGGTCGGCGAGCGCATCCTGGCGGTCGGTTATTACCTGCCACGGGCTTCGGCGGATCAGGCCAGGGCTTTGCTGGCAAGGGCGGCGACCGATCTGGGCAAGGATCGCAAGGGCACGCTTGACGCGATCAACGGGCTGCGGGGCGGGTTCCTGCAGGATGACCTGTATGTCTTTGTCGTGGACCTGAAGAGCCATCGTTACCTGGCCCACGGTACCAACCTGCGCATGGTCAATACCGATTTCGGCAAGGTCAGGGACCCTGACGGCAAGCCGGTGGGCGAGCCGATCCTGGCGATGATGGGCAAGCAGGAGCAGGGCGAGTACGCGTATCGCTGGAAGAACCCGGTGACCGGCAAGGTCGAGGACAAGCATGCCTACTTGCGCAAGGTCGGGTCGCTTCTGGTCGCGGTCGGCTACTACAGTCCCTGACCGGGTTCATGCCATTCCCACGCGGGTGTGGGAATGGCGTGAGCCGGATCAGCCGGCCTTGTCCTCTCGTCCGCGCAGCACCCTGTTCGGCATGGCGATGGCCGCGGCCAACCCCAGCAGGGCGACGCCGGCGCTGATCAGCAGCAGATGCCGGAAGGTCAGCAGCAACTCCGCCCGCAGGGCCTCCTGTGCCGGGCCCGGGGCGGCGTTGAGGCCGTCGAGCAGGGCGTTGCCCGAACTGCCTTCGGCGATCACCGCGGTGCCGGCCAGGTGGGTCAGGCTCGAGTCCTGCAACAACGCCAGCAACAGGGCCGACATCAAGGCGACACCCACCGCCCCGCCGAGGGAGCGGAACAGGTTGGTGGTACTGGTGGCGACGCCGATATCCCGTTGCTCCACCGAGTTCTGCGTGCCCACCAGCGAGGTCGGGAACTGCAGGCCGCCGGCGATCCCGCACAGCAGCATGAGCAGGCTGCTCAAGACCACCGCCTGGGGCGCGGTGAAGGCCATGCCGACAATGGCCAGGGGCATCAGCAGCGCACCGCTGAGAATCATCGGTTTGTAGTAGCCGGTCACCGAAGTCATGCGCCCGGCGAAGTAGGCCCCCATGGGCAGGCCCATCGCCAGCGGCAACAGGTGCAGCGCCGCGCTGTCGGCCCCGGCTCCGGTCACGCTCTGGAAGCGCAGCGGCATCAGCACGGTCAGCGAAATCGCCTGGAAACTGGTGAAGAAGATCGTGCACCAGCACAGCAGGGCATTGTGGTTGAGGAACAGGTGCATCGGCAGCAGCGGTTCGGCGGTGCGCCGTTCATGCAATACGAACAGCGCCAGGGCGATCACTGCCGTGGCCAGCAGTCCCAGTACATCGCTGTCATTCCAGCGATGGCCCTGGCCGATCTGGGTGATGCCCAGCAGCAGGGCGGTCAGGCCGACGATCATCAGTAGCGTACCGAGGTAATCGATGACCGGTTTGCGCTGTGGTACCGGCAGGCCCACCAGCGTCCGGTGCGCCACCCACCAGGCACCCACTCCCAGCGGCAGGTTGATCAGGAACACCCAGCGCCACGACAGGTATTCGGTCATGTAGCCGCCGAGTACCGGCCCGGCGACGCTTGCCACCGCGTACATGCTGCTGAAATAACCCTGGTAACGACCGCGTTCGCGCGGCGGGATGATGTCGCCGATGATCGCCTGGCTGACCGAAATCATCCCGCCGGCACCGATGCCCTGGATGATTCGCGCAATCACCAGTTGTTCCATGCTCTGGGCCATGCCGCAGAACAGCGAGGCCAGGGTGAACAGACCCATGCCGAACAGCATCAGCTTGCGTCGACCGTAGAGGTCGCCCAGCTTGCCGTAGATCGGCACCGCCACCGTCATGGCGACCATGTAGCCGGAAATCACCCAGGCCAGCAGGCCGACATCCTTGAACTGGGCGGAAATGGCTGGGATCGAGACGGCGACAATGGTCTGGTCCAGGGCGCCGAGGAAGATCGCCAGCATCAGGGCGATCAATATGCTGCGAATCGCCGGCTTCGTCTGGCCGGGCTGATGAAGATTGGTCACGTTAGAACCTGCACACAGAGGTTGACCCGTGATCTGTCTTGAGCGCCGCAGTCCTCAGCAGATGCCGGGCTTGCCCGCGAAGTGCCCCTCAGGACCTCTGAACGCTTCGCGGCCAAGCCCGGCTACCACAGATAGGCATCAGTTGCGGACCGACGGTTATCGGGACAAGCACGGGAGTGCCTGCCAGTGTACTAGATAGCTTGCTATTGGATAGTCTCATAAGGGAGGCCGACGTAATTTTCCGCGATGGTCTTGCGCCCGGCTTCGGAGCCGACGAAGTAGTCCAGTTCGGTCTGTTGCAGGCGTTGGCTGAAGGCATCGCTGTCGGGAAAGCGATGGAGGATCGAGGTCATCCACCAGGAAAAGCGCTCGGCTTTCCAGACCCGGCGCAGGCAGATCGACGAGTATTGCTCCAGCAGTTCGTGACGGCCCTCGCGGTAGACCTTGAGCAGGATGTCGAACAGGGTGCTGACATCGCTGGCCGCCAGGTTCAGGCCCTTGGCGCCGGTGGGCGGGACGATATGGGCGGCGTCGCCGACCAGGAACATCCGCCCGTACTGCATCGGTTCGACCACGAAGCTGCGCAGCGGCGCGATGCTCTTCTCGATGGACGGTCCGGTGATCAGGCGCTCGGCCAGGCTGGCCGGCAGGCGCGCCTTGAGTTCTTGCCAGAAGCGCGCGTCGGACCAGTCCTCGACCTTTTCCTGCGCCGGCACCTGCACGTAGTAACGGGTGCGCGTGGGCGAGCGCATGCTGCACAGGGCAAAACCGCGTTCGTGGCTGGCATACACCAGTTCTTCGCTGACCGGCGGCGTGTCGGCAAGAATGCCCAGCCAGCCGAAGGGGTAGACCCGTTCGAAGGTCTGCAGCGCGTCGGCCGGAATCGACTGCCGGGCGACCCCGTGGAAACCGTCGCAGCCGGCGATGTAGTCGCAGTCCAGGCGGTGGGTCTGGCCGTCCTTCTCGAAGGTCAGCCAGGGCGCGTCGGTTTTCATGCCGTGGGGCTGGACGTTGCCGGCGCTGTAGATCGTCGGCGCCCCGGCGGCCTCGCGGGCGGCCATCAGGTCGCGGGTGACCTCGGTCTGGCCGTAGATCATCACGCTCTTGCCGCCGGTCAGGGTCTTCAGGTCGATATGCACCCGCCGGTCGTTGAAGGCGAGTTCGAAGCCGTCATGCACCAGTCCTTCGGCATCCATGCGCGCGCTGACCCCGGCCTGGCGCAACAACTCGACCATGCCCTGTTCCAGGACGCCGGCGCGGATCCGCCCGAGCACGTAGTCCGGTGCCTGGCGTTCGATGATCACCGTGTCGATCCCGGCATTGTGCAGCAGTTGGCCGAGCAGCAGGCCGGAGGGGCCGGCACCGATAATAGCGACTTGAGTTTTCATTGTTGTTCTCTCTGCAAGCTTCACGCGGCGTGCCGGTGAGTCGGTTCTTATAAGGACTCTGGTATCGAGTGCCTGCATTTTTCGCTTGCAGTAGTGGCTTTAGAAGGTGAAAACTGCGCCTTTGCCGGTACTTTCCAACAATACGGGCGATTATCGCCCAGGTCCGCCACGTCGATGAACAAGCCCGCCACCGCGTCGATTCCGGTCTTCAAGCTCTATGGTGAAAACCAGGACTGGATCACCCCCGACCTGCTGCACTGCGAGACCATTCCCAAGCGCAGCCGCCTGCATCACTGGGAGATCCAGCCGCACCGGCACGCCGACCTGTGCCAGTTGCTGTTCCTCAACAAGGGCCAGGCCCAGGTCGATATCGAAGGGCAGCGCACCACCTTGCGCGAGTCGGCGATCCAGGTGGTGCCGCCCCTGTGTGTGCACGGCTTTCATTTTTCCGAGAACATCGATGGCTACGTGCTGACCCTGGCCGCGCCGCTGGTGGCGCAGCTTCAGCAGCAACTGGGCAGTTCGCCGGATGCCCTGGCGCTTGCCGCGAGTTATCCGGCGGGCAGGGACCGCGTCTATCTCAACCGCTTGTTCAGCGCCTTGCAGAGTGAGTACGCGGCGAACCAGCCGGCGCGGGACATGCTCCTGCGTTCGCTGGTCAGCGTATTGCTGGTATGGGTCAGCCGCCAGGTGATCCGCCGTCAGGCAGCCGGACAGCTACCCGAGCGCGGCCGGGAGTACCTGAGTCGTTTCAACGGCTTGGTGGAGGCGCATTTTCGCCAGCAGCCGAGTGTCGAGCAGTTGGCCCACAAGGTCGGCATCTCCGTCGCCCACCTGAACAGTATCTGCCGGGAATGGGCGGGGCAGTCGGCGCTGCAGATGATTCACCAGCGCCTGTTGCTGGAGGCCAAGCGCAACCTGATCTACACGCGCATGACCATCAACCAGGTCGCGGACGACCTGGGATTTGCGGACCCGGCCTATTTTTCGCGGTTCTTCCGGCGCCTGACCGGACTTTCGCCGAGTGCCTTTCGCGCCGATACCGGCCTAACGTAGCGCGCTCAGGCTGGCCGTGTGCGGCACGCAATGCTCAAGGTTGCAGGTGGAGAGGTTGCGCGGTGTCTGCCTGAGCTGCTCGACCCGCCAGGCGGCGGTGGCATACAGCGCGACAACGGCGCAGACAGCAAGAACGGCGGCACATTTTCTTGTTTTGAGGATATTCATGGTGCTGACCTCTGACTCAGTCGAACCGGGTTCGCTAGAAGGTACTGAGTTGAAGATTAGGTCAGTTGCGCCGACTTGCCAGCTTTTCGAGCGCCACCAGCGTGGACGCGCCGCGCCCCGTAGCGATCCATGAAGTCAGAGGCCCCTGTCCCAGGCCGGCGTCTCGGGAAAACGCTGCACCAGGAAGTCCAGCATGCTGCGCAAGGTCGCCGGCATGTGCTTGCGCGAGGCGTAGACCGCATAGATGTTCATCAGCCGAGGTTCGGCGTGGGGCAGCAGGCGCACCAGTTCGCCGCGGTGGATATGCACCCCGGCCTGGTAGGTGGGCAGCATCGAGATACCGGCCCCGGCCATGACCGCGCGCAGCAGGGTGCTGGCTTCGTTCGCACTGATATTGCCCTGGACCGGCACCGAAACCTGTTCGCCATCCTGCTCGAAATGCCAGAGGCTCTTGCCGAAGTAGGAGTGCGTCAGGCAGTTGTGCTGGCTCAGTTCCTCGACCCGCCGCGGCGCCGGGTGTTCGCGCAGGTAGGCCGGTGACGCGCAGATCACCGAGCGACAGACCGTCAGCCGCCGGGCGATCAGGTTCGGGTCGAGGTCGTTGCTGGTGCGGATCGCCAGGTCGATGCGTTCGTCCACCAGGTTCACGGTGCGGTCGAGCATCTGCAGGTCGATGCTGACGCCGGGGAAGCGCCGGACGTACTCCGCCATGGCATCGGCCAACTGGGCCTGGCCGAAGGAGGTGCTGACGCTGATCCGCAGCAGGCCTCGCGGTGCTTCGTCCGGGGTGCTGACGGCGGCCTGCAGGTCGCCGGACAACTCCAGCAACTGCCGGCAACGCGGCAGGGTTTCGCTGCCCGCCGCGGTCAGGCTCAGCTTGCGCGTGGTGCGGTGCATCAGGCGCGCGCCGACCCAGTCTTCCAGTTCCGCCAGATAACGCGACACCACCGGTCGCGACAGCTCCAGGTGGTCGGCCGCCGCCGATTGGCTGCCCAGGTCCACCACCGTCACGAACACCCGCATTGCTGTAAGACGATCCATGATTTGCCCGATTTCAGAAACAAACTATGTCCCAGCATCGCATTTTTTGTATCGGATCGGGCAACTAAGCTCTGTTCACTGCCAATCACGGCAAACAGACCCTGGAGCTGTACATGATCGGACTCTCTTCATTTCGTCGCCTCTTGCTCGCTGGCGCGACCCTTGGCGTTGCGGCCCTCGGTTTTGCCGGCCAGGCGGCGGCCCAGCCGGCCCTGACCCTGGACGTCTACAACCCGGGAACGGCGGCGATTTTTCCGGTGACTTCGGTGCTGGTCAGTGGCGAGAAGGAGGCGATCCTGGTGGATGCCCAGTTCGGCAAGTCCCAGGCCGAGCAGGTGGTGGAAAAGATCCGGGCCAGCGGCAAGCAACTGACCACCATCTATATCAGTCACGGTGACCCGGACTACTACTTCGGCCTGGACACCCTCACCCGCGCGTTCCCCAAGGCCAAGGTACTGGCCTCGGCACCGACCGTGGCGCATATCAGGGCCACCGTCGAGGGCAAGCTGGCGTTCTGGGGCCCGAAAATGGGTGCCGATGTTCCCGCCCGGACCGTCGTGCCGCAGGTGCTCAAGGGCCATCGACTGATCCTTGAGGGACGCGAGCTGGACATTATCGGCCTGGATGGCGCGCAGCCGGATCGCAGCTTTGTCTGGATCCCGTCGCTCAAGGCGGTGGTGGGCGGCGTGGTGGTCGCAGGCAATATCCATGTGTGGATGGCCGACACCCAGTCCGCCCAGTCCCACAAGGATTGGCTGGCTACGCTGCAACGTATCCAGGCACTGCAACCGCAGATCCTGGTGCCGGGCCATTACCTCGGCGATGCCGCGCATTCCGTGGCGGCGGCGCAGTTCACGGCGGACTACATCAAGGCCTTCGACGAAGAGACCGCCAAGGCCAGGGATTCCGCACAGCTGATCGCCGCCATGAAACAGCGTTACCCGGACCTGGGCGAGGAGTCCTCCCTGGAACTCAGCGCCAAGGTCGCCAAGGGCGAAATGAAATGGTGAGTCCGTTCACCGCCTGATTGATCGTCAACAATCCACTTGGAGAGCGTCATGAGCAAGATTGCAATCATTGGTGCCACCGGTCGTGCCGGTAGCCAGTTGCTGGAAGAAGCCCTGCGTCGCGGCCACAGCGTCACCGCCATCGCCCGCAATCCGGCGAAGATCGAGGCACGCCCCGGTGTCGTCAGCAAGGCGGTCGATGCCCTCGATGCGGCTGCGCTGGAAGCAGCCGTGGCCGGTCACGATGTGGTGATCAGCGCCGCGCATTTCGCCACCCTGCCGGCCGCAGCGGTGATCGGTCCGGTGAAGAAGGCCGGAGTCAAGCGCCTGCTGGTGGTCGGTGGGGCCGGCTCGTTGTTGCTGCCCGGTGGCGGGCGGGTGATCGACAGTCGGGGTTTCCCGGCGGAATACAAGGCCGAGGCCAGTGCCGGGGCGGCCTTCCTCGAAAGCCTGCGTCAGGAAAAGGAGCTGGACTGGAGCTTCCTGTCGCCTTCGGCGGAGTTCGTCGAAGGCGAGCGCACCGGCAAATTCCGCCTGGGCAAGGATGACCTGCTGGTGAGCGCCGAAGGCCGCAGCTGGATCACCTTCGCCGACTATGCGATTGCCCTGCTGGATGAGGTCGAACAGCCTGCTCACTCGCGCCAGCGGTTCGCGGTCGGCTACTGATCGTCGCAGGACCAGGGCCTTTTCGCTGGCAAGCCGGTCTTCACAATGGGGCTGTCGGTCGTACCCGCAGACCTTGTAGGAGCCGGCTTGCTGGCGATGCAGGCACCGCGTTCCAGCAGACACCCCGCGTCAATGCCATCGCCGACAAGCCGGCTCCCACGGGGGCTGCCAGTCACAACCTGCAGGTGGGGTCAGGCCGGTTGGGCCTGGCCTTCTCCCGCCAGTCGCCGGTCCAGTTGATGACGCCAGCGCACATACAGCATGGCGCTGCAGAACACCGCCAGGCTCGCGCCCATTTCCAGTACCCCGAACAGTTGCCGGTTGGGGTCGAAGGCCGCCAGCGCGCCCTTGAGGAAATACAGGTTCACCACATAGCAGGTGAACGAATGGCCCCGCGCGCTGCCCAGCAACATCCCCGGCAGCAGCGGCAACAAGGGCACCAGTTCGACCAGCAGGATCACCCACGGTCGGGCGCCGTGCAGGTCGGCAAACATCAGGTAATACACGCAAAGCAGGCCGATCAGCCCGAGAAAGCACACCAGGGCCAGCACCCGGCCGAGACTTACCCGTGGCTCCAGCCAGTCCTGGCTGGGTAGAACCTTGGGCTTCCTAGCCACGGCCGTTCTCCAGTTTCAGCGCGGTGTTCGCCAGGCGCAGGCCGAGGGCGCGGCACAGGGCGATCTCGTGTTCGTCCAGGGCGCGCTTGCCGTCGCTGCCGGTGTGATGGCTGGCGCCGTAGGGCGTGCCGCCACCGCGGGTGTCGAGCAGGGCCGATTCGCTGTAGGGCAGGCCGGTGACCAGCATGCCGTGGTGCAGCAAGGGCAGCAGCATCGACAGCAGGGTGCTTTCCTGACCGCCGTGCAGGCTGGAGGTCGAGGTGAAGACCGCACCCGGCTTGCCCACCAGGGCGCCGGTCAGCCAGAGGTTGCTGGTGCCGTCGATAAAGTACTTCAACGGCGCGGCCATGTTGCCGAAGCGGGTCGGGCTGCCGAGGGCCAGGGCCGAACAGTGCTTCAGGTCGTCGAGGCTGGCATACAGCGCGCCTTCGTCGGGAATGGCCGGGGCCACGGCCTCGCATTCGCTGGAGATCGCCGGCACGGTGCGCAGGCGCGCCTCCATGCCGGCCTGCTCGACACCCCGGGCAATCTGGCGGGCCATTTCGCGGGTGGAACCGTTGCGGCTGTAGAACAGCACCAGTACGTACGGTTCGCTCACGGCAGGATCTCCAGCACTTTTTCCGGCGGACGGCCGATGATGGCCTTGTCCCCGGCCACCAGGATCGGTCGCTCCATGAGTTTCGGGTGGGCGGCGATGGCGGCGATCAGTTGTGCTTCACCGAGCTGGTCGTCGGCCAGGTTCAGGCTCTTGTATTCGTCTTCGCCGCTGCGCAGCAGTTGCCGGGCGCTGAGGCCGAGCTTGTCGAGCAAGGCGCGCAATTGGGTAGCGTCGAGCGGGGTTTCCAGGTAGCGCACCACGGTCGGGGCCAGGCCACGGGCTTCGAGCAGTTCCAGCGCACCGCGGGATTTCGAGCAGCGCGGGTTGTGATAAAGCGTCAGATCGGTCATGTGCGGGTCGCATCTTGCGTAAGGTGGCGGGTATTCTACCTGCCTGGCGAGCGCTCCTGAACCGTACGAGGTAAATGGTCGCAGTCGATGACTCAATTGACGGGGGATGGTGCACATGGCGAGGCGATTGGCCGCCGCATTGGCGATGATGGGCGCGCTGCTGCTGAGCGGCTGCGGCAACGATTACGGGGTTGACCAGCACGGCCAGAAGGTCGCGTCCGAGCGGCTGGACAAACAGTGGAAAGTGGTCAACTACTGGGCTGAATGGTGCGGTCCGTGCCGCACTGAAATTCCCGAGTTGAATGCCTTGTCCGAACAGCTCAAGGGCCAGTCGGTGGGGGTGTTCGGGGTGAATTTCGATGGCTTGCAGGGCGATGACCTGGTCAAGGCCAGCGAGGCGCTGGGGATCAGGTTCACCGTACTTGCACAGGATCCGGCGGATTTCTTCGACCTGCCACGCAGCGAGGCCTTGCCGGTGACCTACATCATCGACGACAAGGGCAAGGTCCGCGAGCAACTGATGGGCGAGCAGACCGCGGCCGGTGTGCTGGAGCGGCTGAAGGCGCTCAAGGGCTGAAGGGCTGACTACGAGTCCCCGAGCCTGCCGACGGCTCCGCTCGACTGTGGCTTTCTCCAGAGCGGTCGGGCGACCAGGGCGATCATGATCACCAGTAGCGCGGCGGCGAGGCTGTTGAACACGCGCAGGTAGGTGAGGCCGATTTCGCCTTCGTCGGGTCGGCCCAACTGGGCAACCAGGATGAAGTGCGGTGTCAGAAACAGCATATAGGCCAGGTAGCTGATGTTGCGGCAGGCCAGCGTTCCGATCGAGATGGGCAGGATCAGCCACGCCATCAGCAACGGCGCGTGGACGAAATGGCCCAGCAGCATGGCGATCAACGCGCCGAGCAAGGTGCCCGCCACCCGTTCGACAGACACTTTCAAGGTGGCGGCAAAACCGGGCTGGCTGATCAGCAGCACCGTCAGGATCATCCAGTAGCCGTGATCCAGTTCACAGTAGTGCACGGTGGCCACTGCAATCGCCGTGGCCAGGGCCACACACACGCCGTGCAGAAAACCCTGTGAGCCCGGGTTGAAGTGTTGTCGCAGCGTGCTGGAAAGAACTGCGGGCAGCTCGCCCGGGACCAGCGCCTGCTCACGGGGACGCCACGACAGCAGGGTGATAGCGCTTGCCCAGAGGCTGCCGGAGAGAAAGTAACGGGCATAGCCGAGGGCATGCTCGAGGTTGTTTCCGGCAAAGGCCGTCGATACCGCGAAGGCCGTGGCAACCAGCAACGCCGGGAAGCCGATGCGCTTGCCCGCCACGCTGGCGAAGGCGCCACAGAAACCGATCAGCGCCGCCAGGACGATCATCAGTGGCGCGCAGGCGGTGCTCCAGACACCCAGACCCGAAGCGAACGCGCCCGCCAGGCCAAATACCAGGGCGAACCGGCAGCGCTTGCCCAGGGGCCCGCCGGGCAGGCTGATGTGGGTCCAGAACGCGGCGATGGCCGACCAGCCGAGCAGTGGATTGTGACAGTACGCGGCGAGGATCGCCGGGGCCGCGCATACGACCCCGCCGCGGGCGAGGTCGGCCAGAGGGATCCGATGGGGCGATCCTGCGTCTGCCAACCGACGCAGGATCGCCGCCACTTTCGAGGTCATGGGCTGTGGCATGATGGACTCAACAGGCTGGAGCGCGGGCGAGGATGGATTCGTTGATCTGGTCTATCGACGTCACGCCGGTCAGGGTCATGGCCACGCGCATTTCCTGGGCGAAGATATCCAGCATGTTTTCCACGCCGTGTTGCCCTTCCGCCGCCAGGGCGTACACCGTCGAGCGTCCGAGCAGCACGCTTTTCGCCCCCAGGGCCAGCATCCGCACCACATCCAGCCCCGAGCGGATGCCCGAGTCGACCAGCACGCTCAGGTCGCTGCCCACGGCCTGGGCAATCGGTGGCAGGGCCCGGGCGGTGGAGAGCACGCCGTCGAGCTGCCGGCCGCCATGGTTGGAGACCACTATCCCGTCGGCGCCGAAGCTGACGGCATCCTTGGCGTCCTGCGGGTCGAGGATGCCCTTGATGATCATCGGGCCCTTCCAGAATTCGCGGATCCATTCCAGGTCCTTCCAGCTGATGGACGGATCGAAGTTGTTGCCCAGCCAGCCGACGTAGTCTTCCAGGGTGGTGGCCTTGCCCAGGTAGCGGGAGATATTGCCCAGGTCGTGAGGGCGTCCGAGGACGCCGACATTGAGTGCCCAGTCCGGTTTCATCGTCGCCTGGAGGATCCGGCGGGTCGCGGCATAGGGGCCGGACATGCCCGAATGCGCATCACGATAACGTGCCCCGGGGGTCGGCATGTCCACGGTGAATACCAGGGTCTTGACGCCGGCGGCCTGCGCCCGTTCCAGGGCGTTGCGCATGAAACCACGGTCCTTGAGCACATAGAGCTGGAACCAGATGGCCTGCGGGCTTTGCGAAGCGACTTCCTCGATAGAGCACACGGAGACCGTCGACAGGCAGTAGGGGATGCCCTTGCTGGCGGCCGCCTTGGCCGCCTGGACTTCGCCACGACGGGCATACATGCCGGTCAGCCCCACCGGGCTCAGGGTGATGGGCATCGCCATCGGCTGGTCGAACAGGCTGGTCTTCAGGCTGAGGCTGTCGACGTTTTTCAGGATCCGCTGGCGCAGGCTGACGTCCGCCAGGTCCGAACCGTTTTTCCTGAGGGTATGTTCGGCGTAGGCACCGCCGTCGATGTAGTCGAACAGAAAACGGGGCAACTTGCGGCGTGCGGCTTCGCGGTAGTCGGTGGCCGATGAAATGATCATGGGAGCAATTCCTCTGAGTGACGGGGCTGGCGTGCCCGAGCGCTGATCCGGGGGGATATCGCCGCGGGGTGGCCGACGGGGTCAGAGTAGGGAAAACCCGTGTATGATAAAAACAACTTTTTCAACTTGAATTAAGTCGCAAAGGGAATAGTCATGAACCTGCGGACATTGCGCGCATTTGTCGAAGTGGTACGTCAGGGCGGGTTTTCCCAGGCAGCGGAAGTGGTGTCGTTGACCCAGTCGACCGTCAGCAAGGCGGTCAAGACCCTGGAGGATGAGCTGGGTACGCCGTTGCTCAATCGTATCGGCCATCGCAGCGAGCTGACCGCCGCCGGGGAGATCGCCTATCGCCGGGCGCTGGTGCTGTTGGCCGAGCGCAACGACCTGATCGCCGAGCTCGACGAGTTGCGCGGGCTCAAGCGTGGGGTGTTGCGCATCGGCTTGCCGCCGGTGGGCAGCGGTGCCCTGTTCGCCGCGATGTTTGCCGCCTATCGCAGCCGTTACCCGGCTATCGACATCGAGCTGGTCGAGCATGGCAGCAAGAAGTTGAACGAATGCCTGCAGGCGGGGGAGGTCGATCTGGCGGCGTTGCTGGTGCCCATCGATGAGGAATTCGAATATCAGGAGGTGCGCTCGGAGCCGCTGATGGTCCTGATGCCTCGCAGCCATCCGCTGGCCGGGAACAAGACGGTGGACTTCGCCCAGCTGGCGCCATCGCCGTTCATTCTGTTCGAGGCCGGATTCGCCCTCAACCGGATCATTCTCACCGCCTGTGAGCGTCGCGGCGTGGTGCCGCGGATCACCGCCCGCAGTGCCCAGGTCGACTTTATCGTCGATCTGGTGGCGGCAGGGTTGGGCGTGGCGTTCCTGCCGCGCATGCTGGCGCAGAAGCATCGGCATGAAGGGATCGCGCAGATTGCGCTGGATGAGCCGCAGACCGATTGGCATATCGCCCTGGCCTGGCGCCGTAGTGCGCACCTGCCGCCAGCGGCACGCGCCTGGCTGGAGCTGGCGGAGGAAATGAAGGAGGAGTGAAAGGCCATGCGGGCGCCGTGCGTTTCAGGCCACGGCGCCTCGGCTGTGCGGTTGAAAGCGCTTCAGCCTTCTTCCGACCACAGGCGCAGGGGTTGGCCTTGCGCCGGCCAGAAACGCACCTGTTCCACCGGGGAAATATCCCAGCGCTGGACAGTTTCCAGGGCCTGCAGGAAGCGTTTTTCCTGCTCCATCAACGCTGGGGCACAGAGCTTGCGGGTGCTGCCGACCTTGCCGAAGCTCAGGGTGTCGCCGTCCAGGGTGTAGGGCGCGAACCAGTGGTTGCAGCCGCCGGTGCCGTAGGCCCGACCGTCATCGCCGAGGGTGATGGTCAGATGGCTGTTGTCGATCAGCGGACGTTCGCCGATCCACTCCAGCACGTAGCTGTGATCCTGCTGCAACTGCACACGGTCGCCGGCACAGCCCAACAGGCTGGTCGCCAGCATCCCCAGAATCACTGCTTGTTTCATTATGTTGCCTCCTGGCATTTCGGGCAGAGGTGCTTCTCGCCCTGTGTGGTCCAACCCAGCTCGGCGATGCGGGCCGTGGCTGCGGGTTTCTGGGCGGGGACGCCGAGCTTGGCATCCACCGCGAATTCGAAGTTCAGCTCTTTGGCGCAGCTGTCGCAGTTGACCTGCCACTGGTGAATCGCCAGCTCACCGAACACCGGACCGCGGGCCATGGCGGTCCACTGGCCCGGTGGGTTGATCAGGTGCCGCACGGTTTCGACGGTCAGGCGCATGGACAGGTCCTTGCTGCCCTTGAGGGTGACCAGCAGCACGTCGTCGATGCGGATCGAGCCACCGTTGCCGGTGACCTGATAACGACCCGGCACCAGGGCGCGGCATTCGGTCAGGGTGTGTTGCGGGTTCATCAGGCTGTAGCGGAAATCGTGTTCGACCATGGGTCCTCCAAATATGGCCGGTATGCTAGCACGCAGATGCGAACCGGATAGCGCCGGGATGCGACCTTCGATCCGGTTCACGGCGCTTCTGTTGGCTCAGGGCTGCACCAGGTTGCGGGCGTGGCCGGATTTCCAGGCGGCGATGTTGTCCAGGGTGGTGGTGGCGATCGCCGCCAGTGCCTCGTGGGTGAGGAACGCCTGGTGGGCGGTGACGATCACGTTGGGAAAGGTCAGCAACCGTGCCAGGACATCGTCCTGCAACGGCAGGTCGGAGCGATCCTCGAAGAACAGTTGTGCCTCTTCCTCGTAGACATCCAGGCCGAGATAGCCGAGCTGGCCCTCCTTGAGGGCGTCGATCAGCGCCGGGGTATCCACCAGGCCGCCGCGTCCGGTGTTGATCAGCATGGCGCCGGGTTGCAGGTGGGCGAGGGTGTCGCGGTTGATCAGGTGCCGGGTATGACTGTTCAGCGGGCAATGCAGGCTGATGATCCGCGACTGGCCGAGCAACTCCGGCAGTTCCAGGTAGCGGGCGCCCAGGGCTTCGACCTCGGGATTGGGGCAGGGGTCGTACGCCAGCAGTTGGCAGCCGAACCCGGCCATGATGCGGGCGAAGGTCGCGCCGATCTGGCCGGTGCCGACCACGCCGACGGTTTTCCCCACCAGGTCGAAGCCGGTCAGCCCGTGCAGGCTGAAGTCGCCCTCGCGGGTCCGGTTGTAGGCGCGGTGCAGGCGACGGTTGAGCGCGAGGATCAAGGCCACGGCATGTTCGGCCACGGCGTGGGGCGAGTAGGCCGGCACACGCACCACGCTGAGCCCCAGGCGGCTGGCGGCGTTCAGGTCGACATGGTTGTAGCCGGCCGACCGCAGGGCGATCAGGCGGGTGCCGCCGGCAGCCAGTTGCTCCAGTACCGGGGCACTCAGGTCATCGTTGATAAAGGCGCAGACCACTTCATGTCGTTCGGCCAGTGCGGCGGTGTCCAGGCTCAGGCGGGCGGGCTGGAAGTGCAGCTCCAGGTCGGCCATCGGGGCGACGGCCAGGAAGCTGTCGCGATCGTAGGTCTGGCTGCTGAATAGAATTCCACGCATATCGGACTTCCTTGTTGTAAGACAGACCGGCAGTCTGGCGCCGGTCTCCTGAGGGCGTGTTGTCGTGGATCAGGCGCTGACGCGGGCCTCGATGGCGAGACGGGCGATGGCCATGTCCAGTTCGTCGAGGGCCTTCTGGGCGTTGGGATCGTCCTGCTTGAGCAGGGTCTCGCTGCGTTGGCAGGCCGCGCGCAATTGCGGTACGCCACAGTAGCGGGTGGCGCCATGGAGGCGATGGACCCGTTCGATCAGCCCGTTGTTGTCATGGGCCTCACGGGCTGCGCGAATCGCTTCGCGGTCGGCATCCAGCGAGGCCAGCAGCATCGCCAGCATATCGGCGGCGAGGTCGGCCTTGCCGGCGGCCAGGCGCAGGCCTTCGTCCGGATCAAGGACCAGCAGGTCGCTGCCGCTGTTCCAGACTTCGCTACTGCGCTCCTGGCCCTGGTTGCGCAGGGCCAGGCCGGTCCACTTCAGCACCACCTGGGCCAACTGGCGTTCGCTGATGGGTTTGGTCAGGTAGTCATCCATGCCGCTTTGCAGCAGGGCACGTTTCTCGTTGGCCATGGCATGGGCCGTGAGGGCGACGATCGGCAGCGGCGTGCTCTGCCGTTCGTTTTCCCACTGGCGAATCGCTTCGGTGGTCTGCCGGCCGTCCATGCCGGGCATCTGCACGTCCATCAGCACCAGGTCGAAACGGGCCTGTTGCACGGCATCGATCGCCGAGTAACCGCTTTCCACCGCCACGACCTCGGCCCCCATGTCTTCGAGCAGGGTCTGCACCAGCAGCAGGTTGGCCGGGTTGTCATCCACGCACAGCACCTGGGGCGCGCGGCTGCTCAAGGGTTCGATGGGCTCGATGCGCATCGGCCGTGGCGTGATCAGGTCCGACAGGGCACGGCGCAACTTGCGGGTGCAGGCCGGCTTGGCCTGGAGCTGGCTGTGGGGATTGGGCACCGACAGATGGAACAGCGTCTGTTCGGTGGTCGGGCAGAGCACCATCACATGGCAGCCCAGATGTTCCAGGTCCCAGATATGCTGGTTCAGGCGTTCGGGCGGCATGTCCTGGGCGGTGACCCCGAGGACCGCCAGATCGATGGCCTGTTCGGTCTGGTGCGCGCCGGTCACGCCATTGGCGAGGTTCTGCAGGGTGTTGAACGGAATCACTTCCAGCCCGCAATCTTCCAGCTGGTGCTGCAGGGCCTGGCGGGCCAGTTCGTGGTTTTCCAGCACGGCGACGCGCCGGCCGAGCAGCGGCGCGGCGGGCAGGTCTTCGATGTCGTCGCGGGTCTTGGGCAGGCTCAGGCTGATCCAGAACTCGGAGCCTTCGCCCGGCGTGCTGTCCACGCCGATTTCGCCGCCCATCTGTTCGATCAGGCGCTTGGAGATCACCAGGCCCAGGCCGGTGCCGCCGGGTTGCCGCGACAGCGAGTTGTCGGCCTGGCTGAAGGCCTGGAACAGCGCCCGCACGTCCTGGCTCGACAGGCCGATGCCGGTGTCCTGCACGCTGATGCGCAATTGCACACTGTCCTCGTGTTCTTCCTCGAGCATGGCCCGGGCGACGATGGTGCCTTCGCGGGTGAACTTGATCGCGTTGCTCACCAGGTTGGTAAGGATCTGCTTGAGTCGCAGTGGATCGCCGATCAACGACAGCGGCGTATCGCGGTAGACCAGGCTGACCAGTTCCAGCTGCTTGGCGTGGGCGGCCGGGGCGAGGATGGTCAGGGTGTCCTGCAACAGGTCGCGCAGGTTGAACGGGATACTGTCGAGGACCAGCTTGCCGGCTTCGATTTTCGAGAAATCGAGGATCTCGTTGATGATCCCCAGCAGGCTGTCGGCGGATTTCTCGATGGTGCCCAGGTAGTCCAGCTGGCGCGGGGTCAGTTCGCTTTTCTGCAACAGGTGGGTGAAACCGAGGATGCCATTGAGCGGCGTACGGATTTCGTGGCTCATGTTGGCGAGGAATTCGGACTTGATCCGGCTGGCTTCCAGTGCTTCCTTGCGGGCCAGGTCCAGCTCGATGTTCTGGATCTCGATGGTCTCCAGGTTCTGCCGGACGTCCTCGGTGGCCTGGTCGATGCTGTGCTGCAATTCTTCCTGGGCGTTCTGCAGGGTTTCGGCCATGCGGTTGATGCCCGAGGCCAGTTCGTCCAGCTCCTGGCTGCCGAGGGGCGGCAGGCGGGTTTCCAGGTTGCCGTCCTTGAGCTGGGCCACGGCCAGCTTGATCTTGCTGATCGGCGTATTGATGGTGCGGCTCATGCGCACGGCCAGCAGCGCGGTGCCGAGCAGGCCCGTGGCGATCAGCAGCAGGCTGGCGAACAGGCTGCGATAGCCGCGCAGCAACATGCCATTGTGGGACAGCTCCAGCTCGACCCAGCCGAGCAGCCGGTCGGCTTCGTCGGGGAGCGGTTCGCCGGCCATGTTGCGGTGGCGGCCGAAGACCGGCAGCAGGTAGCGGGTCGCGTCATTGCCGCTGCGTTGCAGCATATGGCTGCTGTTGCCGGTGGGCGGCTGGTTGAGCATGCTGGGGCCGGCATGGGCCAGCTGTTCGCGGTTGGCGCCGAGGAACGATACGGCGCGTACGTCGGTCTGTTCCAGCGCCTGGGTGGCGACGCGCTCCAGTTGCTCGCTGTCATTGCGGCCCAGCGCCGGAGCCACCAGCGGGGCCAGTTGTTCGGCGATCATTTCCCCGCGTTGCAGCAACTGGGTTTGCAGGTCCGATTGTTGCAGCCAGGTGAAATAGCCGCCCAGCACCAGGGCCATCAGTGTGGTCGGCAACAGGGTGAGCAGCAGGACGCGGCCTTTGATGCCCAGGTTTTTAAGCACGCAATTCTCTCCATCAGATACGGCGTCCGGCAGACACGGCGATCTTCGATTCTTGGCGCGCGCTTCCTGCGCCCGCTCCACCTGCGCAGTGTAGGGGAGCCTCAAACCACAAGCCACAGGCCGGCACGTTAAGCTTATAGCCGAAGCGAATAACATCCGCACTTTGCGTGATATGGGCCGCAGGCGTTTGCCGGTATGATAGTCGCCCCCGCAGTCTGGATTGCGAATACGCCATGACCTTGCAGTACCCTACTATCGCCGATTGCATCGGCAACACGCCCCTGGTTCGCCTGCAACGCTTGCCCGGAGCGACCAGCAACACCCTGCTGCTCAAGCTTGAAGGGAACAATCCTGCGGGGTCCGTGAAGGACCGTCCGGCACTGTCGATGATCACCCGTGCCGAGTTGCGCGGGCAGATCCAGGCCGGCGACACGCTGATCGAAGCGACTTCGGGCAATACCGGGATCGCCCTGGCCATGGCCGCGGCGATCAAGGGCTACAGGATGATCCTGATCATGCCCGACAACTCCACCGCCGAACGCAAGGCGGCGATGACCGCCTATGGCGCCGAGCTGATCCTGGTCAGCCGCGAAGAAGGCATGGAAGGGGCCCGTGACCTGGCCGAGCGGATGCAGGCCGAAGGCCGTGGCAAGGTGCTCGACCAGTTCGCCAACGGCGACAACCCCGAGGCGCACTACACCAGCACCGGCCCGGAAATCTGGCGGCAGACCCAGGGCACCATCACTCATTTCGTCAGTTCCATGGGCACCACCGGGACCATCATGGGTGTGTCGCGCTATCTCAAGGAGCAGAGCCCTGACGTGCAGATCGTCGGCCTGCAACCGATGGAAGGCGCGTCGATTCCCGGCATCCGCCGCTGGCCCCACGAATACCTGCCGAAGATTTTCCAGGCCGAACGGGTCGACCGTATCGTCGACATGGGCCAGGAGGAAGCCGAGGACGTGATGCGTCGCCTGGCCCGCGAGGAAGGGATTTTCTGCGGCGTGTCTTCGGGCGGTGCGGTGGCGGCGATGTTGCGCCTGTCCCGGGAAGTCGAGAACGCGGTGATGGTCGCGATCATCTGTGACCGCGGCGACCGCTACCTGTCGACCGGCATCTACGACGCGCCCAACTGATGGCCAAGCATGAGAGAGGCCTGCGCTTCCAACCGAGTGGCGGCAGCCGGGCCCCGCAAGTGCCTGTGGGCAAGAAGCAACGCCTGACGATCGAGCGGCTGGCCAACGATGGCCGCGGGATCGCGTTTATCGAAGGCCGTACCTGGTTTGTCGCCGGCGCCCTCGCCGGTGAAGAGGTCGAGGCCCGTGTTCTGGGGGCCCATGGCAAGGTGGTCGAGGCTCGTACCGAACGGGTATTGCTCGCCAGCGAGCGGCGGCGCCCGGCCCCTTGCGCCCATGCGGGGCGTTGCGGTGGCTGCAGCGTGCAACATATGCCCCATGATGACCAACTGGCCCTGAAACAGCGCATGCTCGCCGAGCAGCTGTCGCGGGTGGCCGGTGTCGAGCCCGAGGCGTGGGCGGCGCCCCTGACCGGTCCGGAGTTCGGCTATCGCCGCCGGGCGCGGGTGGCGGTGCGCTGGGATGCCAAGGCGAAAAAACTCGAGGTGGGTTTCCGTGCGGCCTCCAGCCAGGACATCGTCGGTATCGATGATTGCCCGGTGCTGGTACAGGCCTTGCAACCGATCATGAGTGGCTTGCCGGCAATGCTCCGGCGCCTGGGCAAACCCCAGGCTCTGGGGCATGTCGAGTTGTTCAGCGGTTCGGCGCTGGCGGTGTTGTTGCGGCATATGTCGCCGTTGTCGGCCGATGACCTGCGGGTCCTGCAAGATTTTTGCGCAGGGCATGGCGCCCAGCTCTGGCTGCATGGCGAGGACGGTCCGCAGCCGGTCGATCCGACGCAGCCCCTGGGCTACCGCCTGGAAGCGTGGGACCTGGAACTGGCGTATCGGCCGGGGGATTTTGTCCAGGTCAATGCCGGGGTCAATGAAGCGATGGTGGCCCAGGCGCTCGACTGGCTGCAACCGACGGCTGGCGAGCGGGTGCTTGACCTGTTCTGCGGGCTGGGCAACTTTGCCTTGCCGCTGGCCCGTCAGGTCCGCGAAGTGGTGGCGGTGGAGGGCGTGCAGACCATGGTCGAGCGGGCCGCGGCCAATGCCGCTAGCAACAATCTGCATAACGTGGCTTTTTTTCAGGCCGATTTATCCCAGCCCCTGAGCGATGCCAGCTGGGCCAAAGCAGGCTTTTCTGCGGTACTCTTGGACCCACCACGTGACGGTGCTTTCGAGGTGGTGGGCAAGCTCGCCGCATTGGGTGCCGAACGCCTGGTGTATGTGTCGTGCAACCCGGCAACCCTGGCGCGCGACACGGTCGAATTGATCAAGCAGGGCTACCGGTTAAAACGTGCCGGGATCCTCGATATGTTTCCGCAGACCGCGCATGTCGAGGCCATGGCGTTATTTGAAGCGAGCTAGGATGCTCGTCTAGTCCGACTGGCCGCCTCCGTATTCCGACCAGCCTTGCCGGAATGCGGGGGCGATGAACGGCCAGCGATTTTGACGCATGAATCTGCGTCGTAGGGAAGGTAAGCAAGATGGTACAGGTGAGAGCACACCAGCCGATCAACACTGACGGCAGTATCAATCTCGAGGCATGGCTCGATCATACGGTCAGCGTCGACCTGGCGCTGGATCGTGAAGCCTTGAAGGAAGCCTGCGAATACGCACGGCTTGCCGAACAACAGACCAACGCGGCCCAGAACCTGTGGCCCGAAGGCGGTTCCAGTTTCAGCACCGGCCTGGAGATCGCCGAGATCCTCGCCGACCTCAAGCTCGACCAGGACTCCCTGGTCGCGGCCGTGCTGTACCGTGGCGTGCGCGAAGGGCAGATCGCCCTGCCGGCGGTCAGCCAGAAATTCGGCCCGGTGGTGGCCAAGCTGATCGACGGCGTGCTGCGCATGGCCGCGATCAGCGCCAGCCTCAGTCCGCGCCAGTCCCAGGTCCTCGGCACCCAGGTGCAGGTGGAAAACCTGCGCAAGATGCTGGTGGCGATGGTCGACGACGTGCGTGTCGCGCTGATCAAGCTGGCCGAGCGCACCTGTGCCATTCGTGCGGTCAAGAACGCCGACGACGAGAAGCGCAACCGGGTGGCCCGCGAGGTGTTCGACATCTACGCGCCGCTGGCCCATCGCCTGGGTATCGGTCATATCAAGTGGGAGCTGGAGGACCTGTCCTTCCGTTACCTGGAGCCCGACCAGTACAAGCAGATCGCCAAGTTGCTGCATGAGCGGCGACTGGATCGCGAGCGTTTCATCAGCGACGTGATGAGCCAGCTGGAAAACGAACTGCTGGCCACCGGGGTCAAGGCCGATATCAGCGGCCGGGCCAAGCACATCTATTCGATCTGGCGCAAAATGCAGCGCAAGGGCCTGGAGTTCAGCCAGATCTACGATGTGCGCGCCGTGCGTGTGCTGGTGCCGGAAATGCGCGACTGCTACACCGCGCTGGGGATCGTCCACACCCTGTGGCGGCATATCCCGAAAGAATTCGACGACTACATCGCCAACCCCAAGGAGAACGGCTACCGCTCGTTGCACACGGCGGTGATCGGTCCGGAAGGCAAGGTGCTGGAAGTGCAGATCCGCACCCACGCCATGCACGAAGAAGCCGAGCTGGGGGTTTGTGCGCACTGGAAGTACAAGGGCACCGACGTCAAGTCCGGTTCCAATCACTACGAAGAGAAAATCTCCTGGTTGCGCCAGGTGCTGGAATGGCACGAGGAACTGGGCGATATCGGTGGCCTGGCGGAGCAGTTGCGGGTCGATATCGAGCCGGACCGGGTCTATATCTTCACCCCGGACGGCCATGCCATCGACTTGCCCAAGGGCGCGACGCCGCTGGACTTCGCCTATCGGGTGCACACCGAGATCGGTCACAACTGCCGTGGCGCGAAGATCAACGGGCGGATCGTCCCGCTCAACTACAGCCTGCAGACCGGCGAGCAGGTGGAGATCATCACCAGCAAGCACGGCACGCCGAGCCGTGACTGGCTGAACTCGAACCTGGGGTATGTCACCACCTCCCGGGCGCGGGCGAAGATCGTCCACTGGTTCAAGCTGCAGGCCCGTGACCAGAACGTCGCCGCCGGCAAGACCCTGCTCGAACGCGAGCTGACCCGTCTTGGCCTGCCGCAGGTGGACTTCGACAAACTGGCCGACAAGGCCAACATGAAAACCGCCGAGGATATGTTCGCCGCCCTCGGTGCCGGCGACCTGCGCCTGGCGCAACTGGTCAACCAGGCCCAGCAACTGGTCGAGCCGGAGCGCGGCAACGAACAACTGGAACTGATCCCGCGCAAGGCCACCGGCTACAAGCCCGGCAAGCGCGGCGATATCCAGATCCAGGGCGTCGGCAACCTGATGACCCAGATGGCCGGCTGCTGCCAGCCGCTGCCGGGGGATGCCATCGTCGGCTATATCACCCAGGGCCGTGGTGTGAGCATCCACCGCCAGGACTGTGCCTCGGTGCTGCAACTGAGCGGGCGCGAGCCGGAGCGGATCATCCAGGTCAGCTGGGGGCCGGTGCCGGTGTCGACCTATCCGGTGGATATCGTGATCCGTGCCTACGACCGTTCCGGTCTGCTGCGTGACGTGTCCCAGGTGCTGCTCAACGAGCGCATCAACGTGCTGGCGGTCAACACCCGCTCGAACAAGGAGGACAACACCGCGTTGATGTCCCTGACCATCGAGATTCCGGGGCTGGACGCGTTGGGGCGGTTGCTGGGGCGGATTTCCCAGTTGCCGAATATCATCGAGACCCGACGCAATCGCACCCCTTGATGATGGCGGGGGCGTAGCGGGCTTGTGTGCGGGGGGCCGAAGGGGGCCTTGAGGTCGCCAAGAGCTTCGCGGGCAAGCCCGCTCCCACCGGGCTTTGTGGGAGGGGGCTTGCCCCCGAAGAGGCCCTTGAAGTCGACATGAGCTTCGTGGACAAGCGAAGCGCCGTCCGGCACGCCCCTTACAAGGTTTGCGCTGTTTCCAGCGTGTGACAGAAACGAACGGGACAACCGATGTACAGCCTCCAAGACCTGCTTCACCTGATGGCCCGCTTGCGCGACCCGCAATACGGCTGCCCGTGGGATATCAAGCAAAGCTACGCGACGATTGTTCCCTACACGCTGGAGGAAGCCTACGAGGTGGCCGATGCCATCGAGCGCGGCGACTTCGAGCACCTGCAGGGCGAACTGGGCGACCTGCTTTTCCAGGTGGTCTACTACAGCCAGCTGGCCCGTGAAGAAGGGCGCTTCGAATTTGATGGCGTGGTCGACAGCATCACCCGCAAGCTGATTCGCCGACACCCCCATGTTTTCCCCACCGGCGATCTCTATGCCCCCGTCGACCTGCCGCGCCTCAGCGAAGAACAGGTCAAGCTGCGCTGGGAGCAGATCAAGGCCGAGGAGCGTGCGGAAAACCACCGCGCGCCCGAGCAGTTGTCCCTGCTCGACGATGTCCCCGCGGCCCTGCCGGCCTTGTCCCGGGCGGCCAAGTTGCAGAAGCGCGCGGCCCAGGTCGGTTTTGACTGGCCGGCCGCCCTGCCGGTGGTGGACAAGGTCCGCGAGGAGCTTGATGAGGTGCTCGAGGCCATGGCCGACAACGACCCGGCGGCCATCGCCGATGAGATCGGCGACCTGTTGTTCAGTGTGGTCAACCTGGCCCGTCACCTCCAGGTCGACCCGGAAAATGCCCTGCGTGGCGCCAACGGCAAATTCGACAGGCGCTTCCGATTTGTCGAACAGGCATTGCGCGACACCCACCGTCCCATGGAAGATTGCACCCTCGAAGAGTTGGACGCCTTGTGGGGCGAAGCCAAACGTCAGGAAAAGAATGCACCCAGCTGCGGCTGAGTCGTTGACCCAAGTGAGTAAGCACCATGAGCCTTTCCCTTCGCGACCAGTTGCTCAAAGCAGGTCTGGTCAATCAAAAGCAGGCCAAGCAGGTCAGCAAAGACAAACAGAAACAGCAGCGGCTGGTCCATAAAGGCCAGGCCGAGGTTGACGACACCCAGGCCCGCCTGGCCCAGGAAGCGCAGGCCGAAAAGGTCAAGCGCGACCAGGAACTGAACCGCCAGCAGCAGGAGAAAGCCGAGGCCAAGGCGCGGGCGGCCCAGGTCAAGCAATTGATCGAAACCTCGCGCCTGCCCAAGCTGACCACCGAGGACTACTACAACTTCGTCGACGACAAGAAGGTCAAGCGCTTGTCGGTCAACACGCTGATGCGCAACAAGCTCAGCAATGGCTCCCTGGCGATCGTGCACCACGGCGGCGGTTATGAAGTGATTCCCCGTGAAGCGGCGCTGAAGATCCAGGAGCGGGCTCCCGAGCGGATCGTCCAGCTCAATATCCTCACCGAGAGCCAGGTGCCGGACGAGGACGATCCGTACGCGGCCTACCAGATCCCTGACGATCTGATGTGGTAAGCCCCTGGCGGCACCCCTGAAACGACAAACCCCGCTCGAAAGGCGGGGTTTGTGCTTGTGGGTCATCGCCGGCTGCGTGGGCCGGGGGCGCCCAGGGTGCTCAAGACTTCAGGAGCTTTGTGCCTGGCGTTTCATCTCGAGGGTTTCCAGCTCGTTCTTGTAATTATGAGCATCGGCCTCGTTGTGAAACATGCCTACCAGCAGGTCCTGTTGGTGTACATCCCAGATTCGAATGCCATTGGCTACGCCTTCATGGGACATATGTGCATCATCGCGTTCGGTCACTTTTACGGTCATCTGCAAGCTCCAGTCTCTGTTGAACTGCGGCAACGCGTCGCAGGCCTCTTTTATATGATTCATTAGCCTCCTACGTAAATCGTTCGCAGAAGAAATTCACCGTTGCAAAAACTGCAGTAATCGACAAAGGCCCGGATTCGTTGGGGATGAGGCGATTTCTGCGGAGTTTCCTGACAAAAGTTTCATGTTCGATGGGATGCAAAGCGCGGATTAGAGCGATGCCTGACGGTGATTCGCCCAGCCGGCGGTGAGCGCACGAAAGCAGTCGGCGATCCGTCAGGGCGCTTTCCACTTTCCGACGTTCTGTGGTAAATACCTCGCCTCGGATTTCCAGCCAGGTGGCTGGAACCATGGATAAAAGAAGTTCGGCATGGAAGCCACAGTCGATACCTGCGCTCGCTCGACAGCGTCCTGCTGCCCCTGCGGCGCTCTCCCGATCTCTCTTCCCGCCAGACGACAGGCCTGACCTGATTCGTGGGGAAAGTCGTGCCTCGGGTTCTGTGTTTTCCATGCTTTCGAACTTTTGCCGTCGGCCTGGTTGTGCCAGGAGACAGGTTCTTTCCGCTCGACCGGAAAAGCCGTGGACAGGAAATCAAACCAAAAGGAGCAAAAGCATGAAGATGTTCAAGTCTGTTATTTCGGTACTGGCCCTGGCCACGCTGACCGCCGGATCGGCCTTTGCCGGTCCTCCGGTAGCGGTCACCTTCAAGAACCTGGGCACGACCGATGCGGCGTACACGATCATCACCAGTAACGAAGCCAGCACCAACGTCAACGCGGTGCCAAAGCCCGTGGCGACGGTCCGGGCGGGCGGGGCCGATACCTATACCGTGCAAAGCAATATTTCGCCCAATGCCAACTACGCCAACCTGCGTTACACCATGGGCGGCAAGACCTGCACCTTCCTGGCGACCTACGTAGGGACCCTGGGCCCATTGGGCTCGATCATTCCCAAGTGGAACAACACCGCGACTCCGAGTGGCGGCGCGGTCTGTACCGCGAAAGTGACCTCGACCAACATCTCGACCTATTCGTGGACGGTTGAATTCACGATGAAGTAAGGCCATGACGGGCCTCGCAGGGTCATGCCGTGCGAGGTTCGTGGTCCTGCCGTTCATCGTGGGACCTTACAGTTTCCCCGGCGGTTGCCGATAACGGTTGATGGGCCAGGGATTCGGGAGTGGCCACTAACAGGGAGGACGTCATCTTGGTAGGTTCAATCAATTCGAATTCAGTATCCGGCGCGCAGGTTTCCGGCGTGGCCGCGACTCCGGGCGAGCCGCTCGCCAAGGCCGGCTCCACGGCGCCAAGTCCCGCAGCCGAGCCCGCGAAAGACACCAGCAGCATTTCCTCGCTCTCCCGTCAGTTGAGCGAAAGCGCCGCGCGTGCGGCGGCGCGGGATGCGAGCCTGAGCAGGAAGGAGCTGGGGGCCAAGGCCAACGAGCTGTTGGGCAAGATTTCCGGCGACGGTTATTTTGCCAACAAGGCGGCCAATGATGCCGAGGTTCCCGATACCCAGGATCCTGACTTGCTGGCACGTGCCCGCAATGCCACGGATTTTGTCAATGGCAGCGGGAAGAACCCCTTCGCCGGTATGTCGAAAGACCAGCTTTCGTTGATTATCTACGACGATAGCGGCAATTTCACCGCAAACGAGCGGCGGGCGGCCTGGAGCGAATCATCGGACCAGGAATATGCCTGGCGGCAGAAAGTCGTGGCCAGTTCGATCGCCGAGTACGACGGAACGGGCAAGCTGAGCAAGTTCTTCACCGCGGCGCTGGAGCATTACAAGGACCTGCCCGCGATCGAGCAGGCCCAGTACCCGAACAGCTACGAGGCGAAGTTGCAGGCCTGGATAGCCCTCGACTTCAACTACAAGACCCACACCGCCGAAGGCCAGGGCAGTGCGCAGGAGGTGATGGACAAGGTCCTGGGTCTCGACAAGCAGACCTTCGATGAAAGTGGATCGGGTGCCGCTGTCTGAGCCGATGTGGTATCGCCCATGAAAAAGCCCCGCATCAGGCGGGGCTTTTTTGTTGCCGTGGAGGGTATCAGCTGCCTTTGACAGCCTTGCCGTCGACGGTGCCGTCCTGGAGCATGATGTTGTACTCCTTGCCGTCGGTTTCGACCTGGCGCAGGGCAACCAGGATGTAGCCCCAGTCCTTGGCGAACCACATTTGCGTGATGCGCTTGCTCTGTGTCGGGTCGCGGACGCGCTCGACCTTGATCGCGTCGATCGTGCCGGCCTTGGTCTGGACCTTTTCCGGGCCGATCACGCGGAAGTCGTAGGTGTCGGTATCGGTGCCTTCGGCCACCCGGTAGCTCATGCTTTTCTTGCCGGCGGCGACATCACGCTGCAGGGCCAGCTGATAGGTCGACTTGTCGAGCATGCCGCTTTCGAGGGGCAGGTTGACCGAATCCTTGCCTTCGAAGCCGGTGACCTTGTTGGTCGCCCAGTCGAAGTCCAGGTTGATCTTCTTGGCCTTGCCCAGCCCGCCACGTTCGAAGGTGTAGGTCTGTGGCAGCAGCTTGTCCTTCTCGAGGCGCAGGGTGCTTTCCTCGGTCAGGCTGGCGATCATCATGGAAGCCTTGAAATTCAGGGTCCAGCTGCCATTGTCGTTTTTCGTCAGGCTACGTTCGGCCGAACCGCTCATGGGGAGCTGTTTCCAGTCGGCGGTGTAACTGGCGGAGAAAGGCTGAAGATCCGCCGCCTGCACAACCGGCAAGGCAAGCAGAGTAAGAGCGAAGAGCAGGGCGCGACGCATAAAATCTCCTAGGTTCGAATCGAATGGCCGCTGGCCGCGAGTAATTGACCGTCCAATAAAGCACCCCGGTCGCCAAGGCTCAAGCGCCCTTCGGCGAACCAGCGTACCGCCAGCGGGTAAATCCTGTGTTCCTGGGTATGAACCCGTTGCGCCAGACTCTGCGCCGAATCATCAGACTCTACCGTAACCACAGCCTGTACGACCAGAGGGCCGCCGTCGAGTTCCTCGGTGACGAAGTGCACGCTGCAGCCGTGTTCGGCGTCGCCGGCGTCCAGCGCCCGCTGATGGGTGTGCAGGCCTTTGTACTTGGGCAGGAGCGAGGGGTGGATATTGAGCAGGCGTCCCTGGTAGTGCCGGACGAAATTCGCGCTGAGGATGCGCATGAAGCCGGCCAGGACCACCAGTTGCGGGTTGAAGGCGTCGATCAGTTCGATCAGGGCGGCATCGAAGGCTTCGCGGCCTTCGAAGGCCTTGTGATCCAGGGAGCGGGTGTCGATACCCGCGTCCCTGGCGCGTTGCAGGCCGTAGGCATCGGCGCGGTTGGAGATCACCGCGGCGATGCGGGCCGGGTTGCCCCCGGTCCGTACGTCATCGATCAGGGCCTGCAAGTTGCTGCCGGTGCCCGACAGCAACACCACGACGTTACAGGTCGGGGTTATCGGCTCGGACATCAGTGAGCCTTGAGGTTCTTCAGCTCGACCTGGGCAGCGCCTTCGGCGGCAGTGGCGATCTGGCCGATGACCCATGGCTGTTCGCCGGCTTCACGCAGGACCTTCAGGGCGGTTTCAACGTGTTCCTGGGCGACGCAGATGACCATGCCGACGCCGCAGTTCAGCACGCGGTGCATTTCGGTTTCGTCGACGTTGCCTTTTTCCTGCAGCCAGTCGAAGACCGCCGGACGCTGCCAGCTGGCCACGTCGACCACGGCCTGGGCGCCTTTTGGCAGGACGCGCGGGATGTTGTCCAGCAGGCCGCCGCCGGTGATGTGGGCCATGGCCTTGACCGCGCCGGTGTCCTTGATCAGCTTGAGCAATGGCTTGACGTAGATCCGGGTTGGCGCCATCAGCAGGTCGGCCAGCGGCTTGCCGTCGAGCTGGGTGTTTTCGATGTCGGCACCGGAGACTTCGATGATCTTGCGGATCAGCGAGTAGCCGTTTGAGTGCGGTCCGGACGATGGCAGGGCGAGCAGGGCGTCCCCGGTGGCGACTTTCGAGCCGTCGATGATCTCGGCTTTTTCCACGACGCCGACGCAGAAGCCGGCCAGGTCGTAGTCTTCGCCTTCGTACATGCCCGGCATTTCAGCGGTTTCGCCGCCGACCAGGGAGCAGCCGGACAGTTCGCAACCGGCGCCGATGCCGGTGACCACCTGGGCGGCGGTATCGACGTTGAGCTTGCCGGTGGCGTAGTAGTCGAGGAAGAACAGCGGCTCGGCGCCGCAGACCACCAGGTCATTCACGCACATGGCGACCAGGTCGATGCCGATGCTGTCGTGCTTGTTCAGGTTCAGAGCCAGGCGCAGCTTGGTGCCGACACCGTCGGTGCCGGAGACCAGGACCGGCTGCTTGTAACCGGCCGGGATCTCGCAGAGGGCGCCAAAACCGCCCAGGCCGCCCATGACTTCCGGGCGCGCAGTGCGCTTGGCCACGCTCTTGATGCGTTCGACCAATGCTTCACCGGCGTCGATGTCTACACCGGCGTCCTTGTAGCTCAGGGAGGGTTGCTTGCTCATGATCCAGGCCTTTAGGGGGGATTCAGGGGTATCGACCGGGAGCGACGGGACCACGGGAAGGAACGGCACAAATCGTTCTTTCCGGGTGTCCGGTCATTGCCGGTCTGCGAAGGCGCGCGATTTTATCAGGCTTGAGCAGCAGCGGCCATCCTCGGGCCGACGGGCAGGGCGATATCCGTTAAAAAATCCCTGAACGGTGGCGCTGGCCGCATCGGGCACGGCTGTATAAGGTATAGCTTTATCAATCGCTGTCTTTATGACGGCGGAAAAACTTTCAATGCCGGTATGAATGATGGCACTGCGCTGTGGTCACACGCCTGTCCCTTTGTATTCATGCGGTCTTTCACGCCGTTTTCTGCCTGTCGGGAATTTTCCATGCGTTTGTTCAAATTACTGAGTGTCGGTTGTCTTTCCCTGCTGAGCCTGGCGATTCATGCCGAAACCCTGAACGGTCTGTACCAGGTCCGCGAGCCGGTCAGCAGCCAGACCCCCGATGAGCGTAACCAGGCCACCCAGCGCGCGCTGGAAACCCTGGTGCTGCGCCTCACCGGCGATCCCAAGGCGGCGCAGAGCCCGGGGCTGGCCGAGGTGCGCAAGGATCCGCAGCAGATCATCAGCCAGTACGGCTACGACGCCGGGCCGCCGCAGAGCCTGCAGGTGGATTTCGATCCGGTGAGTACCGATCGCGCCTTGCGTGGTGCCGGGCTGGCCCTGTGGGGCAGCAATCGACCGTCGATTCTCGGCTGGTGGCTGAGCGATTCCACCGAGGGTTCGAGCCTGGTGGGCGATGGGCAGTCGGCCGCCGAGCCGCTACGCCGTGCCGCGCAGCATCGTGGCCTGCCACTGCGCCTGCCCCTGGCCGACCTGGATGAACAGATCGTCGCGACCGCCAAGAACCTCGAAGGCTCCGATTCCTCGCCATTGCATGCGGCGTCCGAGCGTTATGGCGCCGACGCCCTGCTCGCCGTGCACGCCCATCAGAATGGCACGCAGTGGGAGGCGAAATGGCGCCTCTGGCTGGGCGACCAGAAGGAGCAGGGCACGGCCCAGGGCGCGGACACCGCGGCCCTGGCCGATGCCGTGCTGCTGGCGGTGAGCGAGCGCCTGGCTCCGCGCTTTGCCGCCAAGCCCGGTACGGCGACGGAGCAGTTGCTGGAAGTGCAGGGCATGAACCTGGAGCGCTATGCGGCGCTGGGGCATCTGCTCGAACCTTTTGGCGGTCGGCCGCTGAGCGTGGATGGCGACCGGATCGTCTATCAGGTCAGCGGCAGCGCGCAGCAGCTACGGGCACAACTGGGGCTGGCGAAGTTGCTGGAGGTACCGCCGGGTGAAGCGCCGGCGCCTGCGGCGGTCAGCGATCCCGCGGCGACTCCCGCGACTCCCGCGGTGCCGCCGGCACCGACACCGCAGTTGCGTTTCCGTTGGTAGTTCATCTTTCCTTCTATATATAAGGCTGGAATCGTCCATGACCGACACCCGTCGATGGATTTGGCTTGGCGCGGCGATCCTGCTGTGCGTGCTTGTGTACTTGCTGCACCCGATATTGTCGCCATTCCTGGTGGGCATCCTGCTGGCCTACATGTTCGATCCCGTGGTCGACCGGCTGGAGAAGTTCGGCCTGTCGCGGACCTGGGGCGTGGTGGCGGTCTTCGCCCTGTTCAGCCTGATCCTGATGACCCTGTTGCTGGTGCTGGTGCCGATGCTGGCCAAGCAGCTGTTCCGGCTCTATGAGCTGGCGCCGCAGATGCTCGACTGGCTGCAGCACACGGCCATGCCCTGGGCGCAGCACAAGTTCGGCCTGGCGGACGGTTTCTGGAAGTTCGACAAGGTCAAGGCCGCCATCAGCGAGCACATGGGCCAGACCACCGATATCGTCGGCGTGGTCCTGTCCCAGGCGACGGCCTCGAGCCTGGCGTTGATGGGCTGGCTGGCCAACCTGGTGCTGATCCCGGTGGTGAGCTTCTACCTGCTGCGGGACTGGGACCTGATGATGGCCAAGATCCGCAGCCTGCTGCCGCGTCAGCAGGAGGGGCATATCGTCGCTTTGGCCGATGAGTGTCATGGCGTGCTCGGCGCTTTCGTGCGCGGCCAGTTGCTGGTGATGCTGGCACTCGGGGTGATCTACGCCGGCGGATTGATGCTGGTCGGCCTGGAACTGGGGTTGTTGATCGGCCTGCTCGCCGGCCTGGCGGCCATCGTGCCGTACATGGGATTCGTCATCGGGATTGGTGCGGCGATCATTGCCGGCCTGTTCCAGTTCGGCGGCGACCTGTATCCAATGATCGGCATCGTCGCGGTGTTCATGATCGGCCAGGCCCTGGAGGGCATGGTGCTGACGCCGTTGCTGGTGGGCGATCGTATCGGCCTGCATCCGGTCGCGGTGATTTTCGCCATCCTCGCCGGGGGCGAGCTGTTCGGCTTTACCGGTGTGCTGCTGGCGTTGCCCGTGGCGGCGGTGATCATGGTGCTGGTGCGGCATGTCCATGACCTGTACAAGGAGTCGGATATGTACGGCGGGCAGGAAGATCCTGACCTCTGACGCGGTTCCCCTGTAGGAGCCGGGCTTGCCCGCGAAGCGTTCAATGGCCCTGTCGGGCCATTGCAGGCAAGCCGCGCTCCCGTGGTGATTTGTGTCATTTTTGACCACGCGGTTATCCCGCTAATCCCATCGGTCAACGCAAACCTTTGATTTTGCTTGTGGTCTGTTGCATTGTGCGCCCGGCGTCACGGGTATAAACTTTGCAAACTTTACACAGAGGCCACTAACGGTTCCCTAGAACTGTTCAGTCAGCATGAAACCGATTCAGCTGCCCCTAGGTGTGCGTCTGCGTGATGACGCTACCTTCATCAACTACTATCCAGGCGCCAATGCCGCTGCACTCGGCTATGTCGAGCGGCTATGCGAAGCCGACGCCGGATGGACCGAAAGCCTGATTTATCTCTGGGGCAAGGACGGCGTGGGGCGTACCCACCTGTTGCAGGCGGCGTGCCTGCGTTTCGAGCAGTTGGGCGAACCGGCGGTCTACCTGCCGCTGGCCGAGTTGATGGATCGCGGCGTCGAGTTGCTGGATAACCTCGAGCAATACGAACTGGTCTGCCTGGATGACCTGCAAGTGGTCGCCGGGCGAGCGGACTGGGAAGAGGCGCTGTTCCACCTGTTCAACCGCCTGCGCGACAGCGGTCGGCGCCTGCTGATTGCCGCGTCGACCTCGCCGCGTGAATTGCCGGTGAAGCTGGCGGACCTGAAATCGCGCCTGACCCTGGCCCTGATCTTCCAGATGCGTCCCCTCTCCGACGAAGATAAATTGCGTGCTTTGCAACTGCGTGCTTCAAGACGCGGCCTGCACCTGACCGACGAAGTAGGACATTTCATCCTGACTCGTGGTACCCGCAGCATGAGTGCGCTGTTCGAACTGCTCGAGCGTCTCGACCAGGCCTCTTTGCAGGCTCAGCGCAAGCTGACCATTCCCTTCCTGAAAGAAACCCTGGGCTGGTAAACGACAGGTAAAGCCCCTAATATTGCGGGCTGCAAGCGATTTTTCGCCAAATTCCAGACGCCACGAAACCCACGCCAAAAGCATTTTTCTGGCGCGCGCGATCCGTTCGGGTATTAAGTCCTTAGATGTTTTCAGGATGTGAGCGAGTCACATCTTGTCCCATAAAATTTGCAAATGAGGGTGATAGAGGGCATAGTCACGGCTTCTAACAATTCAGCCACGGTCGTGCCCATGCTAAATCGCTTCGCACCCCTCGTGCCTCTCGCACTTGTTACCCTGCTTTTTGGTTGCGCGGCACATACGCCGGTTTCGCAACAGCAGGTAGAAAATTCAGTCAAGGTTGCTTCGGTTTCTGGCGTCAAATCCTCGGCCGTACTGGACGATGAGCTGGCCACCGAGAAAGAGCTCGCCGAGTTCGCCGACAGCAAGCCTTATCAGTTGCCAGTCCTGGCCGACAGCATTCTCGAGCGCGGCATGTCCCTGATCGGCACCCGCTACCGTTTCGGCGGTACCAACGAGAGTTCCGGTTTTGACTGCAGCGGCTTCATCGGTTATCTGTTCCGTGAGGAAGCGGGCCTGGATCTGCCGCGTTCCACCCGTGAGATGATCAACGTGAAGGCGCCTCTGGTTGCTCGCAACAAGCTCAAGCCGGGTGACCTGTTGTTCTTCGCCACCAATGGTCGTCGCGGTCGTGTCAGCCACGCCGGGATCTACCTGGGCGATGACCAGTTCATCCATTCCAGCAGCCGCCGCAGCGGTGGCGTCCGGGTCGATAGCCTGGGCGACAGCTACTGGAGCAAGACCTTCATTGAAGCCAAGCGCGCCCTGGCAATGGCTCCTACCACGGTCACGGCCAGCAACAAGTAATCGTTCGGACGTTTCAGTGCCATCGGCCATCGCTGATGGCCAAATGCCAATCAGCAGGGTTGGCAGGACTGTACAAAAAATGTCCGAAGTTAAAGTGATACTTGAAGTTTGGCCCATAGCCGCTAGAATCCTGACATATTGTTGAGTGTCTGACCGCGCAAGCCTGCTTGCGCGGTTTTGATTTCTTTACGCCACGGCAGAGCAAGCCGCATTCAGTCAGGATTTCTGCACATGTCGACCTCGGCCCGTATCGCCCTTATCGCCCTCACCGCGTTGCTCGGTGCCTGTGCCAGCCATGCGCCGCCGCCGCCCGCGCCGGTGGCCCGTCCGGTGGTCTTCGCGTCCCCGCAACCTTCGTCACCGGAGGCCGAAGACGTCCTGTTCCGGGCATTGGGTCTGGTCGGCACGCCTTATCGCTGGGGCGGCAATACGCCGGATTCGGGTTTCGATTGCAGCGGCCTGATCAGCTATGTGTACCGTGACATGGCGGGTATCAACCTGCCACGCTCGACCCGTGAGATGATCGTGATGCGTGCGCCGAATGTGCCGCAGAATGCCCTGCAGACCGGCGACCTGATCTTTTTCGCGACCAATGGCGGCTCCCAGGTCAGCCACGCGGGGATCTATGTCGGCGAAGGTCGTTTTGTCCATGCGCCCGCCACCGGCGGCACCGTCAAGCTGGACAGCCTGTCCAAGGCCTACTGGCAGCGGGCTTACCTGAATGCCAAGCGCGTGCTGCCGGCCGAACACCTGGCGCGCAATCCCTAATGGCCCTGTACGGCCAGCTCTGCTGGTCAACTTCGGCGCCATAAGCCCCTGTCCCGCGTTGCTGTTCCTGGCCATGGCGGCTATGACTCGTCACAGCGCCTTGGCCAGGAACTTCCGGCATCCGAATGTGAACTGACGAACTGGCCGTACAGGCCTCTGGTCGCTGATTCTGTGAGGTTGTCATGACCGCTCGCACCCTCAAGCTCGACGATGCCCTCTACGGCTACCTGCTGGACGTTTCCCTGCGCGAGACGCCGCTGCTCAAGCGCCTGCGCGATGAAACCCAGGCCTTGCCCATGGCGCGCTGGCAGGTGGCTCCCGAGCAGGGCCAGTTCCTCGCCTTGCTGGTCAGGCTGACCGGCGCCCGGCGCCTGCTCGAGGTCGGCACCTTTACGGGCTACAGCGCCCTGTGCATGGCGTCGGCGCTGCCGGAGGGCGGCTCGTTGCTCTGCTGCGACATTCCCGGCGACTACAATGCCACGGCTTTGCGCTACTGGCAGGAAGCGGGTGTGTCCGGGCGGATCGAGCTGCGCCTGGCACCGGCGCTCGATACCCTGGCCGAACTGGAGCGGCAAGGGCTGGGCGAGACCTTCGACCTCATGTTCATCGACGCCGACAAGGCGAACTATCCGCGTTATCTGGAGAGCGCCTTGCGCCTGTTGCGCAGCGGCGGCCTGGCGATTTTCGACAACACCCTGTGGAGTGGCCGGGTGCTGGAGGTGGATGCGCAAAGCGAGGACACCCGGGCTATCCAGGCATTGAACCTGGCCTTGAAGGACGACTCGCGAGTAGATCTGTCGTTGTTGCCCGTAGGCGATGGCCTGACCCTGTGTCGCAAGCGATAGGCCCCACGTTCAAGTTATTTGTATCGTTGCCGTTACAAGGAGTACCACCCGACAACATGGATGTGACTCATGGGTATCAGTATCCCGGGCAGCTCGTTCGCTTCTCTGCCCTCGTTGGCTGCGAAACCCCTCACCCCCGCTGACGTGCCGGGCCAGTCCGTCACGATTGCGCACGTGGCGCCTACGGCTGCGGAAGAGGCCGAGACCCAGGCGCGGATCAAAGCCAATGTCGATACACGGCTGGCGCAGCTCAATACCCACTCCGAGGCGTTCTTGCAGGCGCAGGAACAACTGGGCGCGGCCACTATCGGCCTGCGCTCGGTGTTCAATGACTTCAAGAGCTCGCTGGGCGAGAACCTGGCAGGCAAGTCCTTCGGTTTTACGGTCGGGGCGGATGGCCTGTTGCGGGTCCTCGATACCCACGGTTCGCTCAGCCATGAAGAGATGGAGCAGCTCAACGGGCTCATGAACAACTCGAGCTCGCTGAAAAATGCCGCCCACCATTACATGAGCAGTGCCATCGATTATGTGAACGAGGACCAGAAGGGGCCTCGCATGCTGGGCGCCACCTATTTCCTCGACAAGGCCAACTTCGGCGGCATCATCGACCTGGGGGCGGTGGCGGCAGACCCGAGGTCGAGGGGCGCGAAGGACGGCTGGCTGACCAGCCAGCTATGGAACAAGGGCATCAGGACGGGAGGCATCCACGAGGTGGTCTGACCTCCCGCCGCAGTCCAGGGCAAGTATTCCCCGGTCGTTCCCGCCCCTGAGGTTGGGTGGCGATGGCTCATTTGCTGGCGGACACCCGCCAGATCTTGTTGCCGACATCGTCCGCCACCAGCAAGCCGCCTTGCTGGTCGATCACGACCCCGACCGGGCGGCCCATGGCGTTTTCATCCTTGTCGAGAAAGCCTGTCAGCACATCCACGGGCTGCCCATTGGGCTTGCCAGCGGCAAAAGGTACGAAGATCACCTTGTAGCCGCTGTGGGGCTTGCGGTTCCAGGAGCCGTGCTGGCCGATAAAGGCACCCTGGGTGAACGGCGCCGGGAGTCTGCTGCCTTCGGCAAAGGTCAGTCCCAGGGACGCCGTATGCGGCCCGACGGCGTAATCCGGGGCGATGGCCTTGGCGATCATCGCCGGGTCCGAAGGCGATACCCGCACATCCACGTGCTGGCCATAGTAGCTGTAGGGCCAGCCATAGAACCCGCCGTCCTTCACCGAGGTGATGTAGTCCGGCACCAGATCGCTGCCGATCTCGTCCCGCTCGTTCACCGCGGTCCACAGTTTGCCGCTCTGTGGCTCCCAGGCCAGGCCGTTGGGATTGCGCAGGCCGGAGGCGAAGATCCGGTGGCTGTGGGTGGCCGGATCGACTTCCCAGATCGCGGCGCGACCTTCTTCCTTGTCCAGGCCGTTTTCGCCGACATTGCTGTTGGAACCGACGGTGACGTAGAGCTTTTTCCCGTCCTGGCTGGCGATGACATTCTTGGTCCAGTGGTGATTGAGGGTGCCGCCAGGCAAGTCGATGACCTTTTCCGGTTGTTCCTTGATCGTGGTTGCGCCGGGCTCGTAGTGAAAGCGCAGCAAGGCATCGGTGTCGGCGACATACAGGTCATTGCCCACCAGCGTCATGCCGAAGGGCGAGTTGAGTCGCTCGATAAAGGTCGTGCGGGTTTCCGCGACCCCGTCGTGATTGCTGTCGCGCAGCAGGGTGATGCGATTCGCGCTGGGCACCCCGGCCCCGGCCTTGCCCATCACCTTGCCCGTGATCCAGCCCTTGATCCCCTGGCTGTCATCGGGCTTGGGGGGCGAGTTGGTCTCGGCCACCAGCACATCGCCGTTGGGCAGGACATACAACCACCGTGGATGATCCAGGCCCTCGGCGAAGGCGCCGACCTGGGTGCCGGGAGCGGCCACCGGCCTGGTGCCCTGGGGCCAGCCGATGGCGGGTGCGATATTGACCGTGGGAAAGAGGGTCTTGTTCGGTTCCGGGAGCTTGGGCGAGGGGCCGGTGCCATCGGACACCGACAGGGTGGAGCTTTCGCCGCAAGCAGCCAATCCGCTGGCGAGCAGAATGATCAGGGCGTGTTTCTGCTGGAACATGCTGAATCTCCGTCGAGGCTTACGCTGGTCTAGAAGTAGAGAAGCGTAGTCGGCGCAGGTTCAATCCTTTTGCTCAGGCCTCCTTGAACAGCAGGGCGATGCCGGGATGGTAGTGGCCGGCTTCGTTGTGCAGCTTGCGGTAGGGGTAGGGGAAGTACCAGGCGACGGCGCAACTGTTGGCTTTTTGCAGGTCGTCGACCATGTCCTGCAGGTCTTCCGGGCTCGGGCTCTGCTGGGGCTTGAATGGCGAGACGAACAGGCAGCCGAGCTTGAGGTGATGGGGATGGCTGACCTTCCTGGCATCGCCGACCGCGTCGAGCAGTGCCGGCATCAGATTCAGGTTGTTGAACCGCGGCCAGCGCTGGTTGGCGCGGATAAACACCGAGGCCTCCGGCGTGGCGATGTGCAGGTCGCAGCGCCCGTTGCGGTCGTCTTCCTCGGCCTGTTTTTTTGTCTGGAAATGCTCCAGAGTCACCATCTCCGCCGCCCAGGCAGCGGCCGACAGCAGTCCCAGGTTGGCGCGCTCGTTGAACCAGTAGGGCGCCTGGCCGTCACCGAGCACCTGGTTGTAGCGGTCGATGCAATCAAACCAGCGTTCCAGGGCCGGGCGCAGGAATTCCAGTTTCGGGTTGCTGATCGTCAAGCCTTGCATGTTGCTCACCCTTGTTATTGTTGGTTGGGTTATGGCTATTTGATATCACTTCTTGCAGTGTGGCACAAATTCTGGCGCCGGTTTATTGATCCGTGTCGTCTTTCGATCAACGGGGCACTCCTCGGCTTTAATTGACGCTCCACCCCCAACCCTCTAACCTTCGCGGCTTGTTTCAGGTGCTCTGTGGCGATCCGTCGACAGGGTGAAACAGGGAAGCCGGTGAGCCCTTTCGACAGGCGCGATTCCGGCGCTGCCCCCGCAACGGTAAATGAGTCAAGACTGCGCTTTTCGCCACTGTGCCGCGGCATGGGAAGGCGCGCAGTCCCGCGCTTGCGCAGCTCATGAGTCCGGAGACCGGCCTGATCCATCCCACGGCATCACGGCGGGCGATGCCGGACTGCCTCGGCTGTGCTTTTTCCTGCCCCCCGTTTGCCTTATCCAGCCCCAACGGAGAGCTGCCATGAACGAATCCCCCGATCGCGACGAACGTCACCTGGCGCGCATGCTGCGCAAAAAGGCGGTGATCGACGAACGTATCGCCAGTGCCCCCAACGAATGCGGGTTGCTGCTGGTCCTGACCGGCAATGGCAAGGGCAAGAGCAGTTCCGCCTTCGGCATGCTCGCCCGGGCCATGGGCCACGGCATGCAGTGTGGCGTGGTGCAATTTATCAAGGGCCGCAACAGCACCGGTGAAGAGCTGTTCTTCCGGCGTTTCCCCGAGCAGGTGCGGTTCCATGTGATGGGCGAGGGGTTCACCTGGGAAACCCAGGATCGCCAGCGTGATATCGCGGCCGCCGAAGCCGCCTGGGCCGTGTCCCGGGAAATGCTCGGCAATCCGGATATCGGCCTGGTGGTGCTCGATGAGCTGAATATCGCCCTCAAGCACGGTTACCTGGATCTCGACCAGGTACTGAGCGACCTGCAGTCCCGGCCGCCGATGCAGCACGTGCTGGTGACCGGCCGCGGCGCCAGGCAGGAAATGATCGACCTGGCGGACACCGTGACCGAAATGGGCCTGCTCAAGCACGCGTTCCAGGCCGGGATCAAGGCGCAGAAAGGCATCGAATTATGAGTCAGCCGCGTCATTGCCCGGCGGTGCTGATCGCCGCGCCGGCTTCCGGCCAGGGCAAGACCACGGTGACGGCGGCCCTGGCGCGCCTGCACCGCAACCAGGGACGCAAGGTCCGGGTGTTCAAGTGTGGCCCGGACTTTCTCGACCCGATGATTCATGAGCGGGCCAGTGGCGCGCCGGTGTATCAGCTGGACCTGTGGATGGTCGGCGCCGAGGAAAGTCGTCGCCTGTTGTGGGAGGCGGCGGGTGAAGCCGATCTGATCCTGATCGAAGGGGTCATGGGCTTGTTCGACGGGACGCCGTCCAGCGCCGATCTGGCGCGGCATTTCGGCGTGCCGGTGCTGGCGGTGATCGACGGCACAGCCATGGCGCAGACCTTTGGGGCCCTGGCCCTGGGCCTCGCGCGTTATCAACCGGACCTGCCGTTTGCCGGGGTGTTGGCCAATCGCGTGGGCACCCTGCGCCATGCGCAATTGCTCGAAGGCAGTCTGACCGAAGGCCTGCGCTGGTACGGTGCGCTCTCCCGGGAGACCGGGATCGAGCTGCCGAGCCGCCACCTCGGGTTGGTCCAGGCCAGCGAATTGAACGACCTCGACCGGCGCCTCGACGCCGCGGCCGAGGCCCTGGGGGGCAGTTGCGAAGTCGCGCTGCCGCCTCCGGTCGAATTCGCCGCACCGACACCGGTTGCTGCCGAGCCGCTGTTGGCTGGCGTGCGGATTGCGGTCGCCCATGACGAAGCCTTTGCATTCATCTACGGCGCCAACCTCGACCTGCTGCGGGCGATGGGCGCCGAGTTGCGCTTCTTCTCGCCGATTCACGATACCGGCTTGCCGGACGCCGACAGTCTTTACCTGCCGGGTGGCTACCCGGAATTGCATCACCTGGCCCTGGCCGGCAACCGCGGCATGCTCACGGCGATCCGCGAGCATCATGCCGCGGGCAAGCCCTTGCTCGCCGAGTGCGGCGGGATGCTCTACCTGCTCGATGCGCTGACCGATGTCGACGGTCAACGCGCCGAGTTGCTGGGCCTGCTGGCGGGGGAGGCGGTGATGCAGAAACGCCTGGCGGCCCTGGCCCTGCAGGCGGTGGAGTTGCCGGAAGGCTTGCTGCGCGGACACACCTATCACCATTCGCTGACCACCACCGAACGGGCACCGATTGCCCGCGGGTTGAGCCCCAATGGCGGGCGCGGCGCGGAAGCGGTGTATCGCGAGGGACGCATGACCGCCTCCTACGTGCACTTCTACTTTCCGTCCAATCCGGGGGCGGTTGCCGCGTTGCTGGCACCTGATGCCGCGATCAATTCTGCCAGGGCCGGCGCTCTTCCAATGGGAGCGGGCTTGCCGGCTCGCCGGACCGCCGCGAACAGGCCATGACAGACAACACATTCTCTATTGAAGAGCGAAATGCAATCTACCGCGCCATCGCCGAGCGCCGTGACATGCGCCACTTCGTCGGTGGCACGGTGCCCCCGCAACTCCTGGCGCGCCTGCTGGAAGCTGCGCACCAGGCACCGAGTGTCGGCCTGATGCAGCCATGGCGGTTTATCCGGATCAGCGACCGCGTACTGCGTGGGCGGATCCGGCAACTGGTCGAAGAAGAACGGATCCGCACCGCCGAAGCCCTGGGCGAGCGCTCCGATGAATTCATGAAGTTGAAGGTCGAGGGGATCAACGACTGCGCCGAAGTGTTGGTGGCAGCGCTGATGGACGATCGCGAACGGCATATCTTCGGACGCCGGACCTTGCCGGAGATGGACATGGCGTCCCTGTCCTGCGCGATCCAGAACCTCTGGCTGGCCTCGCGCGCGGAAGGCCTGGGCATGGGCTGGGTATCGCTGTTCGAGCCGCAGGCGCTGGCGGAGCTGCTAGGTTTACCGGCGGGGGCCAAGCCGCTGGCGGTGTTGTGCCTGGGGCCGGTCAAGGAATTCTATCCGGCGCCGATGCTGGTGCTGGAAGGCTGGGCGCAACAGCGCCCCTTGAGTGAATTGTTGTACGAAAATTATTGGGGAGTGAGTCAATGAGTGTGGCGTTGTTGAGTGTCGCCGGGGTTGCGCTGGATGCGCTGCTGGGCGAGCCCAAACGCTGGCATCCGCTGGTGGCGTTCGGCCGAATCGCCGATCGCATCGAGCAACGTTTCAACGCCGGTGGCCGCGGCTGGCGCAGCCATGGCGTGACCGCCTGGGTGCTGGCCGTGGTGCCGCTGACACTGTTGGCCACGGCCTTGTCCTGGGCGCCTTATATCGGCTGGGTGATTGAAATCCTGTTTCTCTATTGTGCCCTCGGCATGCGCAGCCTGGGCGAGCACGTGGCCCCTGTGGCCCAGGCGCTGCGTGGCGGCAACCTGGAGTTGGCCCGCGAGCGCGTGGGCTACCTGGTCAGTCGCCAGACCTCTGAGCTGGATGAGACCGCCGTGGCCCGCGCGGCAACCGAGTCGGTGCTGGAGAACGGCAGCGATGCGGTCTTCGCCGCACTGTTCTGGTTTGCCGTCGCCGGTGTGCCCGGTGTGGTGCTGTACCGCCTGAGCAACACCCTCGATGCCATGTGGGGCTATCGTAACGAGCGCTTCGAGCGGTTCGGCTGGGCGGCGGCGAAGATCGACGACCTGCTCAACTATATTCCCGCCCGACTGGTGGCACTGACCTATGCATTGCTGGGCAAGACCCGGCTGGCGCTGAAATGCTGGCGCGACCAGGGCCCGACCTGGGACAGTCCGAATGCCGGGCCGGTGATGGCTGCCGGGGCCGGTGCCCTGGGGGTCGAATTGGGCGGTGCGGCGATCTATCACGGCGAGCTGCACCAGCGCCCGCAACTGGGCGAAGGTCCGGCCGCCGATGCCGATGCGATCGATCGCGGCTGGCAGTTGGTGCAGCGTGGCGTGTGGTTGTGGTTGCTGATTCTCTGTCTGGGAGCTGAGTTTTATGCTTGAGCACGGCGGGCGGTTGCGCAAGGCGGTGGAGCAGTACGGCATTGCCGAGGCCGATTGGCTGGATCTGTCCAGTGGCATCGCGCCGTGGCCCTGGCCGATCCCGCCGATTCCCGAGCGCGCCTGGGCCCGCCTGCCGGAAACCGACGACGGCCTGGAGCAGGCCGCCTGCGCCTACTACGGTGCGCCGCTGGTGCTGCCGGTGCCCGGTTCCCAGGCGGCCATCCAGCTGCTGCCGCGGCTGCGCCGGGTGGGCAAGGTCGGGGTGCTGTCGCCGTGCTACGCCGAACACGCCGAGGCCTGGCGCCGCAACGGCTATATCGTGCGCGAAGTGCTGGAGCATGAAGTCGATTTCTTTATCGACAGCCTCGATGTCCTGGTGGTGGTCAATCCGAACAACCCCACGGGCCTGAGCCTGCCGCCGGAGCAGTTGCTGGAGTGGCATGGCCGGCTGGCCCAGCGCGGCGGCTGGCTGGTGGTGGACGAGGCCTTCATGGACAACACGCCGCAACTGAGCCTGGCGGCGCATACCCACAACGTCGGGTTGATCGTGTTGCGCTCGTTCGGCAAGTTTTTCGGCCTGGCCGGTGTTCGCCTGGGTTTTGTCCTGGCCGAGCGCAAGTTGCTCAAGTTGCTGGCCGAGCAGGTCGGCCCCTGGTCGGTGGCCGGGCCGACCAGGGTGCTGGGGCAGGCTTGTCTTGCCGACGATGCCGGCCATGCCCGCCAGCGGCTGCGCACGGAACAGGCGAGCCAGCGCCTGGTTGCCCTGTTGGGCCGGTACGGGTTTGCGCCCCAGGGCGGCTGTGCGCTGTTCCAGTGGTTTATCACGTCGCGGGCCGAGCACCTGCATGAATTCATGGCCCGGCGCGGGATCCTGCTGCGGCTGTTCACCCAGAACAGCAGCCTGCGCTTTGGCCTGCCGGTCGACGAGGCCGATTGGCAGCGGCTGGAACTGGCGTTCAAGGCCTATACCGAGGAACACCCATGAGCACCCTGATGGTCCAGGGCACCACGTCCGATGCCGGCAAGAGCACCCTGGTGACAGCCCTGTGCCGCTGGCTGACCCGCCAGGGCGTGCGGGTGGTGCCGTTCAAGCCGCAGAACATGGCCCTCAACAGCGCGGTGACCGCCGACGGTGGCGAGATCGGCCGGGCGCAGGCGGTCCAGGCCCAGGCCTGTGGCCTGCAGCCGCACACCGATATGAATCCGGTGCTGCTCAAGCCCAACAGCGATACCGGTGCCCAGGTGATCATCCATGGGCGCGCCGTGACCACCATGAACGCCGTCGCCTACCACGACTACAAGGCCATCGCCATGCAGGCGGTGCTGGCCTCCCATCAACGCCTGAGTGCCGGGTACCCGGTGGTGATGGTCGAGGGCGCGGGTTCGCCGGCGGAGATCAACCTGCGCGCCGGCGATATCGCCAACATGGGGTTTGCCGAGGCGGTGGACTGCCCGGTGCTGCTGATCGCCGATATCAACCGCGGCGGCGTGTTCGCCCATCTGGTGGGCACCCTGGAGCTGCTGTCGGCCAGTGAGCAGGCGCGGGTCAAGGGTTTCATCATCAATCGCTTTCGCGGCGATATCGCCTTGCTGCAGCCGGGACTCGACTGGCTGGAAGCGCGCACCGGCAAGCCGGTGATCGGCGTGCTGCCCTACGTCATGGACCTGCACCTGGAAGCCGAGGACGGCCTTGACCGACGCCAGGCCGACAAGGTCGAAAAGGTCCTGAAGGTGGTGGTGCCGGTCCTGCCGCGCATCAGCAACCATACCGATTTCGATCCGCTGCGCCTGCATCCGCAGGTCGACCTGCAGTTCGTCGGGCCCGGCCAGGCGATTCCGGCGGCGGACCTGATCATCCTGCCCGGCTCGAAAAGCGTGCGCAGCGACCTCGCCTACCTGCGCGGCAACGGCTGGGAGGCCGCGATCAACCGGCATTTGCGCTACGGCGGCAAGGTGCTGGGTATCTGCGGCGGGCTGCAGATGCTCGGCGAGCAGGTGCACGATCCGTTGGGCCTGGAAGGTCCGGCGGGGTCCAGCGCCGGCCTGGGCCTGCTGGCCTTCAGCACCGAGCTCGAGCAGGAGAAGCAACTGCGCAATGTGCGCGGGCACCTCTTGCTGGAGAACGCCGAGGTCAGCGGCTACGAGATTCACGCCGGCGTGACCACCGGCGCGGCGCTGGAGCACCCGGCGGTACGACTGGATGACGGGCGCCACGATGGCGCCCAGAGTGCCGACGGGCAGATCCTCGGCACGTATCTGCATGGCCTGTTCGAGTCGCCCCGATCCTGTGCCGCGCTGTTGCGCTGGGCGGGCCTGGAGGCGGTGCAGGAGGTGGACTACCACGCCCTGCGCGAACGGGATATCGAGCGCCTGGCCGATCTGGTCGAGCGGCATCTGGACACCGATCGCCTGCGCGAGCTGTGCGGTCTTGGCTAAGCGGGTCTATTGAATATGCAGCAACTGATTCTGGGGGGCGCGCGTTCCGGCAAAAGCCGTCTGGCCGAGCGCCTGGCCGACGAGAGCCGCTTGCCGGTGACCTACATCGCCACCAGCCAGCCACTGGACGGCGAACTGAGCGAGCGGATCGCCTTGCACCGCCAGCGTCGGCCGGCCCATTGGCGGCTGATCGAGGAACCGTTGCAACTGGCGCGGGTCCTGCGTGACAACGCCGCGACAGACGCCTGCCTGCTGGTGGACTGCCTGACCCTGTGGCTGACCAACCTGTTGATGCTGGAGGATCCGGCCCGCCTGCAGGCCGAGCGTGATGCCCTGCTGGACTGCCTGGCCGAGCTGCCGGGGGAAATCATTTTTGTCAGCAACGAAACCGGACTCGGTGTCGTGCCGCTGGGCGAATTGACTCGCCGTTATGTCGATGAAGCCGGTTGGCTGCATCAAGCCCTGGCCGAGCGCTGCCAGCGTGTCGTACTGACCGTGGCCGGCCTGCCCCTGACTTTGAAAGGACCTGCGTTATGAGTGAATCGTGGTGGCTGAATCCGTGCAAGACAATCGATCTGCAAGCCCGGGAGGCGGCGTTCGAGCGCCAGCAACAGTTGACCAAGCCCGCCGGCTCCCTGGGCCTGCTGGAGCAGGTGGCGGTGCAACTGGCCGGTCTGCAGGGGCGGCTCAAGCCGCGGGTCGATCATCTGTGGATCGCGATTTTCGCCGGTGACCATGGCGTGGTGGCCGAGGGGGTATCGGCCTATCCCCAGGAAGTCACCGGGCAGATGCTCGCCAACTTTGTCGGCGGCGGCGCGGCGATCAGCGTCCTGGCGCGGCAACTGGGTGCGCAGTTGGATGTGAATGACCTCGGTACCGTTACGCCGATGCTCAACCTGCCGGGTGTGCGTCACCTGCAGATCGGCGCGGGCACGGCGAACTTTGTCCAGGCGCCGGCAATGACCGAGGCCCAGGGCCGACTGGCGCTGGAAGCCGGACGTGACAGTGTGCGCCGCGCCGTCGCGGCCGGGAGCGAATTGTTTATCGGTGGCGAGATGGGCATCGGCAATACCGCCGCCGCCAGTGCCGTGGCCTGTGCCTTGCTCGGCTGCCCGGCCAATCTGCTCGCCGGTCCGGGCACCGGCCTGGACCCGGCGGGTGTCAGCCACAAGGCGCAGGTCATTGAACGGGCCCTGGCATTGCATGCCGGGCACACCAGCGATCCGCTGCAGGCCCTGTTCCGCCTCGGCGGTTTCGAGATCGCGGCGTTGGCCGGGGCTTACCTGGCCTGTGCCCAGGAAGGTGTGGCGGTATTGGTCGACGGTTTTATCTGTACCGTGGCGGCGATGGTGGCGGTGCGCTTGAACCCCGGCTGCCGGGACTGGCTGATTTTCGGCCACCGTGGCGCGGAGCTGGGGCATCGGCATGTGCTGGAAAGCCTGCTGGCCGAACCGCTGCTGGAGCTGGGCCTGCGCCTGGGCGAAGGCAGCGGCGCGGCGCTGGCGGTGCCATTGCTGCGCCTGGCCTGCGATCTGCACGGACAGATGGCGACCTTTGCCGAAGCGGCCGTGGCGGACCGTCCGGCATGACCGCCCTGCATCTGGATCTGCTGCGTCATGGCGAGACCGAGCTGGGTGGCGGCTTGCGCGGCAGTCTGGATGACGCGCTGACCGACAAGGGCTGGGCGCAGATGCGCAGCGCGGTGCTGGGGCAGGGGCCCTGGGATCGGCTGGTCAGTTCGCCCTTGCAGCGTTGTGCGCGGTTTGCCGAAGAGCTGGGGGGGCGACTGGGATTGCCGGTCGAACTGGAAAAGGATCTGCAGGAGCTGCATTTCGGTGCCTGGGAAGGACAGAGCGCGGCGGCGTTGATGGAGACGGACGCCGATGCCCTGGGGCGATTCTGGTCCGACCCATATGGCTTTACCCCACCCGAGGGGGAGCCTGTGTCACGGTTTTCCGAGCGCGTGCTGGGAGCGGTCGGGCGTTTGCAACAGCGCCATGCCGGCCAGCGGGTGTTGCTGGTCAGTCATGGTGGCGTCATGAAGTTGCTGCTGGCCCGGGCACGGGGCCTGCCGCGCGAACAACTGCTGCAGGTCGAGGTCGCCCATGGTGCCTTGTTCACCTTGCGGGTGCCGGCCGATGGCGTGCTGAGGGAAGGGCGGTGAACCTGTTGCCCTTGTGGATTGCCCTGCAGTTTCTCAGCAGCCTGCCGATTCGCCTGCCGGGCATGCCGCAACCCGAGGAACTGGGGCGGTCGCTGCTGTGGTATCCGCTGGTGGGGTTGCTGCTGGGGGCGGTGCTGTATGGCGTCGACGGATTGCTGGGCGGGGCACCGCTGTTCTTGCACGGTGCGTTGTTGCTGACGGTGTGGGTGTTGTTCAGCGGCGGCCTGCACCTCGATGGCCTGGCCGACAGTGCCGACGCCTGGTTGGGCGGCTTCGGCGATCGCGAACGGACCCTGCTGATCATGAAGGACCCGCGCAGCGGACCGATCGCGGTGGTGACCCTGGTCCTGGTGTTGCTGTTGAAGTTCGGTGCCTTGCTGGCCCTGATCGAACAGCAGCAGACGGTGGCCCTGATCCTGGCCCCACTGATCGGGCGCGGTGCCCTGCTGGGCTTGTTCCTGGTGACGCCTTACGTCCGCGCCGGCGGCCTGGGCCAGGCACTGGCCGATCATCTGCCACGGCGCACCGGGCGTCATGTGTTGCTGGCGAGCATCCTGGGTTGCCTGGTCCTCGCGGGCCTCAAGGGGGCGTTTGCCGTGCTGCTGGCGGCGGGGTGTTTCTTCTGGTTGCGGCGGTTGATGATGCGGCGCCTGGGGGGCACCACCGGTGATACGGCAGGGGCCTTGCTGGAGTTGCTGGAAATGGCGGTACTGGTGGGGTTGGCGTTGATCTGACACGCTGCCGTTTTATCGATAAACTGGTTACACGTGTTTCGCGGGTATATACACCTATCATGTTGTCCACCGACTGTTTATGCATCAGCCTGCGTCGCGCCGCACGTGGCGTCAGCAGACATTATGACGGCGCTCTCGATGGCTTCGGGATCAACGTCGCGCAGTATTCTCTGCTGTGTAATCTGCAACGCCTGGACAAGCCGAGCATTTCCAGCCTGGCTGAAGCCATGGGCCTGGATCGCAGCACCCTGGGGCGTAATCTGCGGGTCCTCGAAGGCGAGGGCCTGGTGAAGTTGAGCGAGGGGGCCGACCAGCGCAATCGCCTGGTGTGCCTGACCGCTGCCGGAGCCGAACGGCTGGAGGCGGCGTTTCCGGCCTGGGAGGCGGCGCAGTTGCGCCTGGCCGAGCGGTTGGGAGATGAAAAGCGCGCTGCCCTGCTGGCGTTGCTGGATGAACTGGCGTGTGGCGAGTAATCGCCTTTAATTTGAATAAAAGTGGGTATATACCCGCTATTGGAGAACAATAATGACATCGCTCTGGCGTACCAGTGGCTGGATTCTTCTCGGGGGCGCGTTGATTCTCGCCTTGTCGCTGGGAGTGCGCCATGGCTTCGGCCTGTTCCTGCCACCGATGAGTGCGCAGTTCGGCTGGGGACGGGAAGTCTTTGCCTTTGCCATCGCCTTGCAGAACCTGATCTGGGGCCTGGCACAACCCTTCACCGGCGCCCTGGCCGACCGTTTCGGCGCGGCGAAAGTGGTACTGGTCGGTGGCCTGCTGTACGCCGTCGGCCTGGTCTTCATGGGGCTTTCCGATTCGGCCCTGAGCCTGTCCCTGAGTGCCGGCCTGTTGATCGGGATCGGCCTCTCGGGCACCTCCTTCTCGGTGATTCTCGGTGTGGTCGGACGTGCTGTCGCGCCGGAGCAGCGCAGCATGGCAATGGGGATCGCCAGCGCCGCCGGCTCGTTCGGGCAGTTCGCGATGTTGCCGGGTACCCTGGGGCTGATTGGCTGGCTGGGTTGGTCGACCGCCTTGCTGGTGCTGGGCCTGCTGGTGGCGCTGATCGTGCCGCTGGTGGCGATGCTCAAGGACAAGCCGCTGCCGGTACTGGCCGGTGAGCAGACCCTGGGCGAGGCGCTGCGCGAGGCCTGCTCCCACTCCGGGTTCTGGCTCCTGGCATTCGGCTTCTTCGTCTGCGGCTTCCAGGTGGTGTTTATCGGCGTGCATCTGCCGGCCTACCTGGTGGACCAGCATCTGCCGGCCAGTGTCGGCACCACCGTGCTGGCGTTGATCGGCTTGTTCAATATCTTCGGCACCTACACCGCCGGCTGGCTGGGCGGACGCATGTCCAAGCCGCGCCTGTTGACGGCTTTGTACCTGGCCCGGGCCGTGGTGATCGGGCTGTTCCTCTGGCTGCCGGTGACGCAGACCAGCGCCTATCTGTTCGGCATGGCCATGGGCTTCCTCTGGCTATCGACGGTGCCCCTGACCAATGGCACCGTGGCGACCCTGTTCGGGGTGCGCAATCTGTCCATGCTGGGTGGGATCGTTTTCCTGTTCCACCAGATCGGTTCCTTCCTCGGCGGTTGGCTGGGTGGCGTGGTGTATGACCAGATGGGCAGCTATGACTTGATCTGGCAGGTGGCGATTCTCCTCAGCCTGTTGGCGGCAGCCTTGAACTGGCCGGTGCGTGAGCGGCCCGTGGCACGCCTGCAGACGCAGTTGGGGGTGGCATGAATACCTTGTGGCCGCGGCTGCTGACCCTGGCTGCCGTGGCGTTGCTGCTGGCGTTGGCCTGGTGGGGCTGGCATCAGGGTGGCCTGGCCTTGATGCAATTGGGCATGGGTGCTTGCTAGGTGCACGCAGGGACGAGTAACGTCGAAATCTGATCTTTTTCAAGGACGCTGGATATGGCGATGCGCTGGCTGGTGGTACCTGCGATGTTGATGGCGGTGTCGGGAGTGGCACTGGCGGCCGATTGCCCCGAGTTGCTGCAGGGGCAATTGCCGAAGCTGCGGGCCAAGGAGTCCATCGACTTGTGCCAGAAGTTTGCCGGCAAACCGCTGGTGATCGTCAACACGGCGAGCTTTTGCGGTTTCGCCCCGCAGTTTAAGGGCCTGGAAGCGCTGTATCAGCGCTACAAGGGGCAGGGCCTGGAGTTGATCGGTGTGCCGTCGGATGACTTCAAGCAGGAGTCCAAGGACGGTGCCGAGACGGCCAAGGTCTGTTATGTGAACTACGGCGTCACCTTCACCATGACCGAGCCGCAGGCGGTCCGGGGCAGTGATGCGACGCACCTGTTCAAGGTGCTGGCCGAACAGGCTGGGGCGCCGAAGTGGAATTTCTACAAGTACGTGGTGGATCGCCAGGGCAAGGTGATCGCGCATTTTTCCAGCCTGACCAAGCCGGATAACCCGGAACTGATCGAGGCGGTGGAAAAGGCCATTGCGTCGAAGCCGTGAGACAACCGGCCAATAAAAAACCCCGCGAGTGCGGGGTTTTTTCTGTTCAACCGATCAGCCGTTCAGGCTGGCGGGGGATCAGAACTTGTAGGTCGCGCCTACACCAAAGCCGTTCGCGCTGTTTTTGAATTCAGAGTTATAGGTCTGGTTGCCATTGTCGCCGCTGACTTTGACCTTTTCCTCTTTGAGGTAGGAGTAGGCCACGTCGATTGTCAGGTCGTCAGTGACGGCATAACCGGCACCCAGGCTGAAAATCGTACGGTCGCCTGTCGGAATACGTGGCGAGCGGTCGGTGTTGTTGGTCGGTGCCTGGTCGAATGTCAGGCCGGTACGCAGGACCCATTGCTTGTTCAACTGATAGGAGGTACCCACGGCGTAAGCCCAGGTGTCGTGCCAGTTCTGCTCTTCCTTGATGCTGGTAAACGAAGTCGGAGCAGCAGCACCGCCGGCGGCCACCGTTACACCTTCGTTGTTGACCGTGATGTCTTTCAGGCGGCTCCAGCGGGTCCAGGTGGTACCAGCGTAGAGTTTCCAGGCATCGCTCAGGTCTTGTGTTACCGACAGGTCGTACGATTCAGGTGTCTCGATTTTCAGCGAGGCATCATAACGATTGGGTTTCAACACTGGAGATGGTGTGCCTGCACCAGGTGTCACGGTGGTATGGCCTTCAAGCTTGTAGTTGACCTTCGAGTGGTAGGTCAGGCCGACACGAGTGGTGTCGGTGGCTTGAACCAGGACGCCGATATTGTAGCCATAACCGACATCGTCACCCTTGATCTCGACTTCGCCGTCATTTGGCGAAAAAGGCGTTTTCAGTGCGGACGACAAAGTACCGGAAATACGGTTGATGGTCGGACCGAAACCGATCGATACCTTGTCATTGAAGGCGTAGCTGACAGTTGGCTGGAAGGTGACAACCTTCACTTCGCTCTTGTCGGCCTGATTTCGACCCTGGAAGCTGCTTTCGTAGTTGGTAATCAGACCGAATGGCGCGTACACGCCAAGGCCGAAAGCCCATTGATCATCCAGTTTCTTCACGGCGAACAGCATGGGGACGGCCGTGAACGGCACCATGTCACCTTTGTTGGTACCGGTACGGCTACCGCTGGCATCGCGGATATCGGTCGAAGCATCAATGGCAGCAACGCCACCTGTGATCTGATCGCGTTTGAGGAATGACATACCGGCAGGGTTGCCATAGACAGTGCTTGCATCATCGGCAGAAGAGGATCGACCCGCAAAACCAGTACCCATCCCGCTGATGCTCTGCTCGTTGAGGGCAAAGCCACTCGCGAAAAGCTGGGTGGATGCCAGGGTAACGGCGAGGCTGAGTGTGGTCTTGAGCATTACTTTTTTCATTATTAGAACTCCGTGGTGATCACCGAGGCGGAAATTACCAACATTTTCGCTTCGGCGCTATAGGCTGTATCGCAGGAGATAGAGCGGTTTTGTAGGACAATCCGACCAAAATCGGTAGTATTTTGCCGATATCGAAGGAGGACGATTAACAGGCGACAAAACTGACCGATGAGTCACAATTTTTCCAGGCGCGGGTGAAGTCGCGCAAACGTCCCTGTGGCTGGAAGATCTGTCGCCAGATTCGCGCCATGCCGAGCAGGTCGTCGGCGGCAGGAAGGCGCAGTTGTTGCTCCTCGATCAACAGCCAGGCAATGGCCGTGGCGTAACGCAGGTTCACGGTGAGTTCGAGGTGGGGGCTGCTGAGGAAGGCATGTTGGCTGGCGAGGCCGCGAACCAGGCTGGCGAGTTCGGGGTCGAGGGCCAGGTAGTGGTCCCAGAGTGCGGCATGACGGTTTTCACCGATGCGGTACAGGCCGTGGCCGCGACGGTTGTGCAGGGCCGAGCCCAGGTCCGATTGGCTGGCGGCGATGCCCAGCAGCAATGCTTCTGCGGTCTGGCTGTGACGGCCCAGGTACTGCAAGGTCGGGCGAATCACATAAAGGCGCAGTTCCCTCGCGGCAATACCCATAACACCCTCAAACTTATTATTGGCCGGCGAGACCTGGCGCTTGGCAGCGGTGGATCGATCAGGTCTGCCGGAAGCGGCTCAGACCGCTTGAGTTGAAGTGTAGTGTCATATCTTTGCTGTAAAGGACTGTTTTTAAAATATTTAAAACGTGCAGCCGGAGCTTATATATTTATTCGTGATTAGGACGGCGAGCAAAATCGCGAAACTTCAGGCAATAAAAAGCCCTGCTTCATGGGCAGGGCTTCTGGAGTGCGGCGGGTTCGAACTTCAGGCAACCAGTGCCTGACGGGTGCGTTCGATCACGGCCTGCAGCGGCTCGGCGCTGGAATACTGATCCGGATACAGGCGTTCGCTGTGACGGGCGATGCCGTGTTCGTTGACCAGGGTGAAGCTGAAGCAACCTTTGCGAGCGGCCATGATCAGGCAGTTCATCGGTGCAAAGGCATTGGTTAGGGTGCGAATGGCATCCTGAGCATGGATTTGAGTGGACATAGTTATTAGGTGTTCCTACAAATGACACGGTATCTGAACCGCGCAACGTTAAAACGTTCCAGTAACGCCGAACCACCATTGGTCGGACGAAGAACCTGACTGGAACAAAGCAGCCAGTTTGCAGCGCTTGAAATAAGTGGCGCTTGGGCTGGCAGGTAGGTACTTAGGAGGGCAGGCAATCACAACAGGGGCAAAGGTTCTGGGCCCGGGGTGAAGATCCTGATCAATTTGCAGGTTGGTTCGGTCAGAGTAATAACACCTGGCAACACCCTTTGCTTTCGATTCAAAGGCTGTGTTGTCGCAAGTTTTACCTGGAAACCATCGAGGTGGTCGGTCCCTTTTTTCAGCCGCTGATTCCTTTGCAGGACGCTTGCCGGGGGATGTGTTCGACCAGAATTGACTTTCAGCTTGGTACTAACGGTGCGGATACTATCGCATCGAGTCGGGGAATGGAAGGGGGATGATGAAAAAACTCGGGCCCCGCGCAGAGGGCCGGGCAACGGGGCTCTAGCCCCTGCCTCGACCGCTTGTCGAGACGTTTGCCGCGGTGCCGCGCCCGATTTTGCCCGCTTGTGCAAAAAAGGTGCGTCGATATAACCGTCAAAGTATGACTTGTGCACATTATTGGCCCGCCTTGTCACCTCGTTGTCATCTTCCGGTTCAGGCCCTCGAATGCCTGTATCGGAAATACAAGTCAATGAAAAATATCGTATTTTTTTATTGGTGAAAAAATCGACAGTTTGACTGCGAGCCCCATTCCATGGGGGTTTGCGGGGATTAAAGAGTGGTTGTCCACTGAGTTATCCACAGCTTCTGTGGATTGTCCCAAGCGCTTGCTCTAGCACGGGCATATGACGTTTTTTCGACTTTACCTGAGCGGAAAAAAGAGTAGAGTGGCGCGCCCTGCGATCTACCCTACTGTCAGATATGAAGTTTCGCTCAAGCTCACCAACCCTATCTTCCTCCAATACTATTTCAACCGAACCGAAGCGTTTTTCCCTGCGTGTCGCGCTCTGGTTGCTGGACAGCCCGAGCCTGGGTCACAACCCCAGCGTCAAGCACTTCGCCGGGCGCTTGCTGAAACAGCCGGCTCGCGAGGGTGTGGTGCTGGCCCAGCGCCGATTGGGGCAACTGATGTGCCGTGATTGCGGGAGTGCCCGGGACCAGCGTATCGGCCATGAGTTGCTGCGCCAGGCCGCGCGCGCCGGTGACCCGGTGGCACGGCGCGAACTGGACCTGCTCGAAGACTGAGCTGTCCCTGGCGGAGTGGGTTCGCTACCCTTGACCCTTTGAGTCCGGCCCTGGTGTCGGCGGCTAACGGGAGTGCTTATGGCGTTGGATCTGACCAGTCTGTTGCTGGGTATGGCGGGGGCGGCGCTGCCGTTGCTGGCATTCGTCTGGCAGTTGCAGCGCCGTGGCAGTGCGGCGCAGGCGGAACTGGCCTTGCTGGACGAGCGCCTGAGCACCGCGCAGCTGGCCCAGGACGGTCTCAATGCCCAGCTGGATGCCTGTCGCGACGAGGTCAGTGACCTGGGCCAGGCCAATGCCGCGAGGCAGGCGGAGCTGGCGGCAACACGACGGGAAGTCGAGTTGTTGCAGATCGAACGCGACAATGCCCGTGATGCGGCCCATGCCTGGAATCTCGAACGCAGCAACAAGGAAGCCGAATTGCGTCGCCTGGACGCCCAGGCCGCCTCGCTGAGTGCCGAACTGCGTGAACAGCAGGACAGCCATCAACAACGCCTGGACGACCTGCAAGGTTCGCGGGACGAGCTGCGCGCGCAGTTTGCCGAACTGGCCGGGAAGATCTTCGACGAGCGCGAGGCGCGGTTCGCCCAAAACAGCCAGGAGCGTCTCGGGCAATTGCTCGACCCGCTGAAGGAGCGCATCCAGTCTTTCGAAAAACGGGTCGAGGAAAGCTACCAGGCCGAAGCTCGCGAACGCTTCTCCCTGGGCAAGGAGCTGGAGCGCCTGCAGCAACTGAACCTGCGCCTGAGCGATGAAGCAACCAACCTGACCCGCGCGCTCAAGGGCCAGAAGACCCAGGGTAACTGGGGTGAGCTGATTCTCGAACGGGTCCTGGAACATGCGGGACTGGAGAAGGGGCGCGAGTACCAGACCCAGGTCAGCCTGAAGGGGCCCGATGGCGAGCGTTTCCAGCCGGATGTGCTGATCCTGTTGCCGGGCGACAAGCAGGTGGTGGTGGACTCCAAGGTCAGCCTGACCGCCTATCAGCAGTACGTCGGCGCGGACGACGAGGTGATCGGTCAGGCGGCGCTCAAGCAGCATGTGCTGTCGCTGCGCAATCATGTCAAAGGTCTGGCCGGCAAGGACTACAAGCGCCTGGAGGGCCTGCACAGCCTCGATTTCGTGCTGCTGTTCGTGCCGATCGAGGCGGCCTTCTCGGCAGCCCTGCAGGCGGAACCGAATCTGTTCCAGGAGGCTTTCGATCGTAATATCGTGATTGTCAGTCCGACCACGCTGCTCGCCACCCTGCGGGTTATCGACAGCCTGTGGAAGCAGGAGCGCCAGAGCCAGAATGCCCGGGAAATCGCCGAGCGGGCCGGATGGCTGTATGACAAGTTCGTGCTGTTTATCCAGGATCTGGATGAGATCGGCGGTCGTCTCCAGCAACTGGACAAGGCTTACGCCGCGGCCCGCAACAAGCTGACGGAAGGGCGCGGTAACCTGATCAGTCGCAGCGAGCAGCTGAAACTGCTTGGTGCCCGCGCCAGCAAGAGCCTGCCGGCTGACCTGCTGGAGCGGGCCATGACCGATGAGGAAGGTGCATTGCAATTACCGGAGTAGACCGCCAGCGCGGGCACGATTCTGGGGCGCTGGCTTGCCAGCGATAACGATGCCAGCCGTACCGCCGCTTTCGCGAGCCAGCCCGCTCCCACAGGATGGGGGCTCACCACGAACTGTCGTCCAGCCTGGAACCCTGTAGGAACTGGCTTGCCAGCGATAGCGTCGGTGAAGCTTTCAAAGCGGCAGATGCCGGCTCAGCAAGGCCCGTAGCGCCGCCGGCTTCACCGGCTTGGCCAGGTAGTCGAGCCCGGCCCCGTGTACCTGGGCCACCGTCTCCGGGCGACCGTCGGCGCTGATCACGACGCCGGGCAGCGGTTCGTTCAATCGCGTGCGCAGCCAGGCCATCAATCCGGTGCCGGTCTCGCCGTCATCGAGGTGATAGTCCACCAGCGCCAATTGCGGGCGAATACCCTGTTCCAGCAGTGCCGTGCATTCCTGGCGATTGCGCGCGGTCCAGACCTGGCAGCCCCAACGGGTCAGCAGGCTGTGCATGCCGATCAGGATGCTGTCTTCGTTGTCGACACACAGCACCTGCGCCCCGCTCATGACTTGGCCGTTGTGGGTCGCCGCCTTGGTGGCTGTCGCCACGCGGCCACGGGCCAGGGGCACGCTGACGCTGAAGACGCTGCCCCGTCCCGGCCAGGAGCGTACCTGCAACTGGTGCCCGAGCACCCGACACAAGCCGTCGGCAATCGCCAGTCCGAGTCCCAGGCCCTTCTCGGCGCGGGTCTGATGGCTGTCGAGGCGCTTGAATTCCTCAAAAATCACCTGGCGCTTGTCTTCGGGAATGCCCGGACCGCGATCCCACACCTCCAGCAGCAGTTGTTCGCCGCGCCGCCGCACACCCAGCAGCACCGGTCCCCTGGCGTAGCGGAAGGCATTGGTGAGGAAGTTCTGCAGGATCCTTCGCAGCAGCTTGATATCGCTGTGGATCTGCAGGCGGCTGCCCCGCACGCGGAATTTCAGGCCCTGTTCCTGGGCCAGGGCCTTGAACTCCGCGCCCAGGGTGTCGAACAGTTCGTTGAGGGCAAAGGGTTTCGCGTCCGGGGTGATCTTGCCGTTTTCCAGGCGCGAGATATCCAGCAGGTCGCTGATCAGGTCTTCGGCCGAGCGCAGTGAACTGTCCAGGTGCTGCACCAGTTGCTGGGCCTCGCCGGACAGGCCGTCTTCCTGATGGGAGAGTGCCGCGGAAAACAGTCGCGCGGCGTTCAGGGGTTGCATCAGGTCGTGACTGACCGCCGCGAGAAAGCGGGTCTTGGACTGGTTGGCCGATTCGGCGGTGCCCTTGGCCTCGGTCAGCGCGACGTTGAGTTGCGACAGTTCATGGGTACGCTCGGCGACCCGTTGCTCCAGGCCTTCATTGGCTTCGGTGAGGGCCTGCTCGGCCTCGCGGAACGCGGTGATGTCGGTGAAGCTCATGACAAAACCGCCGCCCGGCATCGGGTTGCCGATCAATTCGATCACCCGGCCATTGGGGAACAGTCGTTCGGAGGTGTGCGCCCGGCCCTGGCGCATCCAGTGCAGGCGCCGGGCGACGTGGACCTCGGCCTCGCCGGGGCCGCAGAGGCCGCGCTCGGCGTTGTAGCGGATGATGTCGGCAATCGGCCGGCCGACGCTGATCAGGCCGTCGGGATAGTTGAACAGCTCCAGGTAGCGACGGTTCCAGGCCACCAGTTTCAGTGACTGATCGACCACGCTGATGCCCTGGGTGATGTTCTCGATGGCGCCCTGCAGCAGGGCGCGATTGAACTGCAGCACCTCGGAGGCTTCGTCGGCGATCCGGACCACGTCCTCCAGTTGCATTTCCCGGCCTTCGATGGCGGCTTTCACCACCGCCCGGGTCGAGGACGCGCCGAGGACACCGGCCAGCAGGCGCTCGGTGTGGGCGATCCAGTCGCTGTCGGCGTTCTGGTTCGGGTTGAAGCCCTTGCCCTGTCGATAGGCGAAACGGATAAAGCTCTGGCGCGCGCGCTCGTCGCCGACAAACCGCGCGGCGAGGGTCAGCAGGTCTTCGATCTGTACCGCCAGCATCGAGCGCGCGCTGGGGCGGGCGCTGATTTCCTGGCCGATGAAACGCCCGGCCTGCCAGTGCTCCGAGACGCGGGTCCGCGACAGTACCGAGACCCAGGCGAACAGGGTGAAGTTACCGGCCAGCGACAGCACCACGCCCTGGGTAAGGGGCGTGATGGGCAGGTTCAGCGGGTTGCCGTGCAGCCAGGCCAGGCCGGGGAAACTGCTGAGCGACCAGCCCAGGCTATGGGCGGCGATCGGCAGGATCAGGGTATAGAACCAGAGGAAGGTGCCTGCGGCGATACCGGCAAACACGCCGCGGCGGTTGGCCTGTTTCCAGTACAGCGCCCCGAGCATCGCCGGGGCCAGCTGGGTCACGGCGGCAAAGGCGATCTGGCCGATGGTCGCCAGGCTGGCGGTGGAGCCGAGCAGGCGATAGCTGACATAGGCCAGCAGCAGAATCACCACGATGCTGATGCGACGCACCGACAGCATCCAGTGGCGGAACACTTCGAATGGCCGCTCGGAATTGGTCCGGCGCAGCAGCCAGGGCAGCAGCATGTCGTTGGAAACCATGGTCGACAAGGCGACGCTGGCGACGATCACCATCCCGGTGGCCGCCGAGGCGCCGCCGATAAAGGCCAGCACGGCCAGTGCCGGATGCGCCTGGGCCAGTGGCAGGCTGATGACGTAAGAGTCGCGCAGGACCTCGGCGGGCAGCATCATCCGCCCGGCGAGGGCAATCGGCACCACGAACAGGGCCGCGAGGATCAGGTAGGCGGGGAACACCCATTTGGCCAGTCGCAGGTCCTGGGGCTCGATGTTCTCCACCACTGTGACGTGGAATTGTCGTGGCAGGCAGATGATTGCCATCATCGCCACACCGGTCTGCACCACCATGGAGGGCCAGTTGACCGTTTCCTTCCAGTACTCGGCCAGCAGTTCCGAGGTCCTGGCCTGGTCGAACAGATCGTCGAAGCCGTCGTAGAGGCCGTAGGTGACAAAGGCACCCACCGCGAGAAAGGCGAACAGCTTGACCAGGGACTCGAAGGCAATCGCCAGCACCATGCCGCGGTGGTGCTCGGTGGCGTCGAGGTTGCGGGTACCGAAGACGATGGTGAACAGCGCCAGCACCAGGGAGACGATCAGCGCCGTGTCCTGGGCCCGCACGCCCATGGCGTCGGCCCCGGCGCCGATCAGCAGGTTGACCCCGAGCACGATGCCCTTGAGCTGCAAGGCAATATAGGGCAGTACCCCGACCAGGCAGATCAGCGCGACCACCACCGCCAGGGATTGCGACTTGCCGTAGCGGGCGGCGATGAAGTCGGCGATCGAGGTGATGTTTTCCTGTTTGCTGATCAGCACCATCTTCTGCAGGACCCAGGGTGCGAACACCAGCAACAGCACCGGGCCCAGGTAGATCGGCAGGAATGCCCAGAGCTGGTCGGCGGCCTGGCCGACCGCGCCGAAGAAGGTCCAGCTGGTGCAGTAGACCGCCAGTGACAGGCTGTAGACCCAGGCGCGCACCCGCGGCGGCAGGGGCGCGCTGCGGCGGTCGCCGTAGAAGGCGATGGCGAACATGATGGCCATATAGGCCAGGGCGACGGCGGCGATCAGCCCGCTGGACAGCGACATGGAAACTCCCGGCAAAAGATATCCCGAGGGCAGTCCGGCCCTGGCGCTACAGTCTCGCACGATGGCCGGGCGGCGTCAGTGTCGACCAAGGTCGAGCGTGGCCGGGTGTCGCAGTCGATGGTTCAGCCGCGCAGGGCGATGTCGATCTGCTGGTGCAACTCCTCGACACTCAACGGTGCGCTGGAGAACAGGACGCGGAACACCGTCGGGGCGACGATCAGGTTGATCAGGTGATCGACGCTGGGCAGCGGCACGACGGCCTGGCGGTAGCGATCGAGGATGATCTGCAATTGCCCGCCGAGGATCTCCACGCAATAACAGGGCCTGGAGGCGCTGTTCTGGACGTCGCGCATCAGGTTGCGTCCCGGCTCCGAGCTGATCTCATCCAGGTACTGCTCGGCCCAGGCGCGCAGGTCGCCCGGCAGGCTGCCGGTGTCGAGCGGTTCGCGATCCGGTTGCAGGCGCGCGAGGGCCACGTCCGCCAGCAACTCCGAGAGATCGCCCCAGCGCCGGTAGATGGTCGACGGCGTGACACCGGCCCGCGCGGCGATTTGCGGGACGGTGAGGGTCGAGCGGTCCTGCTCTTCAAGGAGCGCGCGGACCGCCGCATGAATCGATTCCTGCACCCGGGCACTGCGGCCACCGGGGCGGATACTTTCTTTGATTGCCATGGGTAAAACCTTAACACAAAGAATTTGCTTTAAGCGAAAGTCGGTAGCACACTGCGCAAAAGCAAAACATTAGCTTTTGTGGAGAATGCTTATGTCCAGCCGTGCCGAAATGCCCGTTTCAAGCCGTTCCGGCCTGGTGTTCCTGTCGATCACCTTGCTGACCTTTCTCGCGGCATCCAGTGCGCCGACGCCGTTGTACCACCTGTACCAGGAGACGATGGCATTTTCCGCCGCGACCCTGACCCTGATCTTCGGCGTCTATGCCCTGAGCCTGCTGGCAGCCTTGCTGACGGTCGGTTCGTTGTCGGATCACCTGGGACGCAAGCCGGTGATCTTCGGCGCGCTGCTGCTGGAAATCGTCGCCATGGGCTTGTTCATCGGCGCCGACAGCATATCGCTGCTGATTGCCGCCCGCATCCTGCAAGGCTTCGCCACCGGGATGGCCACCAGCGTACTGAGTGCGGCCCTGCTGGATCGCGACAATCGCAAGGGGCCGTTGGTCAACAGCCTGGCGCCGTTGCTGGGCATGGCCTGCGGTGCCTTTGGCGCCAGCGTGCTGGCCGAGTTCTGTCCACGGCCCACGCAGTTGGTGTACGAGTTGCTCCTGGCGTTGCTGGTGCTCCAGGCCCTGTATGTCTGGCGCCTGCCGGAAAGTGTCAGCGCGCAGCCGGGTGCGCTGGCGTCGCTGCGCCCGACCTTGCATGTCCCGCCACAGGCCCGGCGGGCGCTGTGGTTGTCGTTGCCGGTGGATATCGCGGTCTGGGCGGTGGGTGGCTTCTACTCTTCGCTGGCGCCGTCATTGGTACGCGCCGCAACGGGCTCGACCTCGAACCTGATCGGCGGTGGCCTGGTGGCGATCCTCACCTTGAGCGGGGCGGCGGCCATTTTCAGCTTGCGCGAGCGTCCGGCGGACAAGGTCCTGCAACTGGGGGCCGGCTTGCTGGCGGTGGGGGTCAGCCTGATCCTGATGGCTGTGCACGAGGCGAGCCTGGCGCTGTTCTTTGTCGGCACGCTGGTGGCGGGCAGCGGTTTCGGTGCCGGTTTCCTTGGCGCCTTGCGCAGCGTGGTACCCCTGGCATTGCCCCATGAACGGGCGGGCCTGATGTCGGCGTTCTATGTGCTGAGTTACCTGGCCTTCTGCCTGCCGGCGTTTCTGGCCGGGAGCCTGAGCCGCACCTTCGGCCTGATCGCCACGACCCAGGGCTACGGCGGGATCTTGATCGTGCTGTCGGTGGCCGCGCTGTTGGCGTTGCGGCTGCAGCGCCCGGCAAAGACCTGCCCCGCCTGAGGGGCCGGGCAGACGGCGGGCCGGCCGGCGAGCGCTAATTGAAAGCTGCGGGGAGGGGGGGCAGGTCAGTCTGGTACGGATCCCACATCCGATTTTCCTAGGTCGATCATGCCCGCCCGCACATCCCCGGCATCCCCCCTGAACGCTGCTGCTCTTGTACAACAACTCGCCATCGCGGACCTGCCCGAGGCCTTCGCCCTGGTCCTCGAGGTCGCCGCACAACCCTTGGCGCGCCAGGCCGACCTGCTGTTGAGCCCCGGCGTCCTGTTCGCTCTTCATCGACAACTGCGGCATGTCCTGCCTTCGGACTCGATGCGTCCCCAGGGGGCCGCGCCCCTGGCCTTTGCGTTGTACGCCCTCAAGGAAGCCCTGCTGCGCGAGCGCGACGCGCGGCGACGGGTGGTGCATGCCCATGAAGTCATCGACAGCCTGCTGGTGAGGAAAGGCTGGCGTTGCATTGGCCGGCGTATCGCTGTCCTGCACGGCCTGGAAGCCATGGACATGGCGGTCCAGGGCTTTATCGCGCTGGTGGAGGTCTGTGCGTCGATCCTCAGGGACCGGGACTTTGTCATGGCTCGTCTGGGTATCGGTGCCGGCTGGTTCGGCGGGGAAACCGGTGTCGCCGCCAGGCTGGGTCGGGCCGGCTTCTACGGTTCCGGCGGACATATCAGCAGGGCGCGCTTTGCGATCCTGCGCAATGACCTGCTGCGTGGCGACGAAATCAAGCGACCGGCACCGGGCCTGGAGCCGGTGCTGGATGCCGCCTGGCTGCGCAGGGAGTTTCAACGGGATGCCCGGCGGGACGAGCCCGAGCCCGAGGTGCGTGCGCCGTTCAATGGCTTGCGCCTGTTTCCCGAATGATTCGCCGCCGTCGATTCAGCGCCCGATGAACTGGGCCCGATAAGCCGATGGAGAAATCTGCAGCGAGGCGTTGAAGTGCTGGCGCAACGACAGCGCCGTGCCGAATCCGGCTTCCTGGGCAATGGTTTCTATGCTGTGGGGGCTGCTTTCCAGCAGGCGCTGGGCATGGCTCAGGCGTTGTCCCAGCAGCCACTGGCCGACGGTGGTGCCGGTCAGTTGCCGGAAGTGCCGGGTAAATGATCGGCGACTCATTGCCACACGGTCGGCCAGTTCATCAAGGGAATGGCTACGGGTGAAATTCTGCCCGAGCCATTGCAGCAGTTGCCCCATGCGATCCTGCTCGCCGGCGAGGGGAATCGGCCGCTCGATGAACTGTGCCTGCCCGCCCGAGCGATGGGGTGCGACCACCAGTCGCCGGGCGACCTTGTGCGCGACTTCGGCGCCACACAACTGCTGCATCAGGTACAGGCAGCAGTCCAGGCCGGCAGCGGTGCCGGCCGAGGTCAGCAGGTGGTCGGACTCGGCATACAGCACATCGGCATCCAGCAGCACCTGCGGATATCGACGGGCGAAGTCCGCCGCCCAGTTCCAGTGGGTGGTGGCCTTGCGGCCGTCCAGCAGCCCGGCCTCGGCCAGCACAAAGGCGCCCAGGCACAGGCCGACGATCCGGGTGCCCTTGTCGTGCGCCTGGCGCAAGGCGTGCAGCAGCGACTCGGGTGGCCGCTCCGCGGTGTCCCGCCAGGACGGCATGATGATCACATCGGCCTGGTCGAGGATCTCCAGTCCATGGTGGGTCTGGATATCGAAGCCGGCGCAGGTAGCGAGCGGGCCGGGTTCGAAACCGCAGACCTTCAGGGCAAAGCGCGGCATGTCGATGCCTTCGCGCTGTTCGGCGAAGACCAGGGTCGGCACTGACAGGTGAAAGGGGCTGATGCCGTTGAAGGCGATCACGGCGATATGGATCGTGCTCATCGTGGCGCGCTCGCTGTTGCTGGGTTTGGCCTGATTTTATCGAATATTGTCTTTCGGGCCACTTATGGATTTTCGGGCGGCAGGCAATCATGCGTGCTCAAGCCTGTTTACCGAGGAGTTGAACCATGTCCCGCGCCCCCCGTCGTGCCCTGATCGTGATCGATGTGCAGAACGAATACGTCAGCGGCAACCTGCTGATCGAGTACCCGCCCGTCGAGGAATCGCTGGCCAATATCGGCAAGGCCATCGATGCCGCGCATGCCGCGGGTATTCCGGTGGTTGTCGTGCAGAACGACAGCCCGGCGGGATCGCCGCTGTTTGCCATCGGTTCGCCGGGTTGGGCGTTGCATCCGGTGGTCGGCGCGCGTGCCCGCGATCATCTGATCCACAAGACACTGCCCAGTGCCTTTGCCGACACCGACCTCGGCCAGTGGCTGGCGCAGCGCGAGATCGATACGTTGAGCGTGGTCGGCTATATGACCCACAATTGCGATGCCTCGACGATTTTCGAAGCCACCCATCGTGGCCTGGCGGTCGAGTTCCTCAGTGACGCCACCGGTTCGCTGCCCTATGCCAACGAAGCCGGGCAGGCCAGCGCCGAGGAGATCCACCGGGTGTTCAGCGTGGTGTTCCATACGCGTTTTGCCGCGGTGGTCAGCACGGCGCAATGGCAGTCTGCCGTGAGTGACGGCGTAGCCTTGTCCCGCTCTTCGATCCCGGCCTCCAATCAACAGGCGGTGCAACGTTCATGAGCCTCATTCGGAGCCGTGACTTTACCGGCAGCCGGCCCTGGGCCGCGCTGGATATCGCCAGCATGAACGGCATCAGTACCCGATTGCACTGGACTGACCAGCCATATGTCTGGCACGTCAATGATGGGCAGGAGGTCTTTGTGGTGCTCGACGGCCAGGTTCGCATGCGTTATCGCCGGGACGGCGTCGAGCAGGCCGTGATGCTGGAAGTCGGTGATATTTTTTACGCTGCCATCGGTTGCGAGCACCTGGCCGAACCCCAGGGAGAGGCGCGGGTGCTGGTGATCGAAACCGAAGGTAGTGTATAGATTTATATCTGTAAAATAGATAACAGATAGAGAAATTACCCGTTATATGGATATTCGATACGGTTCTATGATGACTGCAACCTCACCCGAGGACAGGAGTCAGCCATGCAAACGTGCCCCAACAGCATCAAACCCGGACTGCGGCCCTTGAGCCATTTGCAGCACCCCCGGGAAGCCATCCGCCAGTTCACCCCGAACTGGTTCGCCGCCACCATGGGCACCGGAGTCCTGGCGCTGGCCCTGGCCCAGTTGCCGGTTGAAGTACCGGGCCAGCGTGCCTTCGCCGAGGGCTTATGGTTGTTCAATATCCTGCTGTTCGCCGTGTTCAGCCTGCTCTACGGCGCACGCTGGGTATTGTTTTTCGACGAGGCCCGGCGGATTTTCGGCCATTCCACGGTCTCGATGTTCTTCGGCACCATTCCCATGGGGCTGGCGACCATCATCAATGGCTTCCTGCTGTTTGGCGTGGCGCGCTGGGGCGACGGTGCGGTGCAGGTCGCCGAGGTGCTGTGGTGGATCGATGTGGCGATGTCCCTGGCCTGCGGCGTGCTGATTCCCTTCATGATGTTCACCCGCCAGCAGCACAGCATCGACCAGATGACCGCGGTCTGGCTGTTGCCGGTGGTGGCCGCGGAAGTGGCGGCGGCCAGTGGTGGCCTGCTGGCGCCGCACCTGCTGGATGCGCACATGCAGTTCAATGTGCTGATCACCAGCTATGTGCTCTGGGCGTTCTCGGTGCCTGTGGCGTTCAGCATCCTGGTGATCCTGCTGTTGCGCATGGCCTTGCACAAGTTGCCCCATGAAAACATGGCGGCCTCGAGCTGGCTGGCGCTGGGGCCGATCGGTACCGGGGCCTTGGGCATGCTGGTGCTGGGGGCGGATTCGCCGGCGATCTTCGCCGCCAATGGGTTGGCGGGGATCGGCGAGATCGCCAGTGGCCTGGGCCTGGTCGCCGGCATCATCCTCTGGGGCTTCGGCCTGTGGTGGATGCTGATGGCGGTGCTGATCACCCTGCGTTACCTGCGTCGCGGCATTCCCTTCAACCTCGGCTGGTGGGGCTTCACTTTCCCCCTGGGCGTCTACTCCCTGGCGACCCTGAAACTGGGCAGCACCTTGCACCTGGGCTTTTTCAGCGGCTTTGGCCTGGTGCTGGTGGCCTTGCTGGCGGTCTTGTGGCTGATCGTCGGCAGTCGTACGCTGCGGGGCGCGTATAAAGGCGAGCTGTTTGTTTCGCCCTGCCTTGCAGGAATCGCGAAATAAATCTTCAGGATTAGGTAAGGTTGTGGCCTGGAGCGGTGATCCGCATTCCAACAAGAAAGCCGCTCTCGGCGCCACTCAGGACCATGGAAGATGAGTCACCCCTCACAGTTCAGCCTACTGCGTACGCGGCGCTTCCTGCCGTTCTTCGTGACCCAGTCGCTCGGAGCGTTCAACGACAATATCTTCAAGCAGTCGTTGATCCTCGCCATCCTCTACAAGTTGAGCATCGACGGTGATCGCGGCATCTGGGTCAACCTCTGCGCCCTGCTGTTCATCCTGCCGTTCTTCCTGTTTTCGGCCCTGGCCGGGCAGTTTGGCGAGAAGTTCGCCAAGGACGCGCTGATCCGGCTGATCAAGCTGGGGGAAATCGCCATCATGGCGGTCGGGGCCACCGGCTTCCTGTTCGACCACCTGTCCCTGATGCTGGTGGCGTTGTTCGCCATGGGCACCCATTCGGCGCTGTTCGGCCCGGTGAAATATTCGATCCTGCCCCAGGCCCTGCGCGAAGAGGAACTGGTGGGTGGCAACGGCCTGGTGGAAATGGGTACCTTCCTGGCGATCCTGGCCGGGACCATCGGTGCCGGGATCATGATGTCCTCCAGTCATTACGCACCGGTTGTCTCCGCCGCCATCATCGGCGTGGCGGTCCTGGGCTATCTCGCCAGCCGCGGCATTCCCCGGGCGGCGGCGTCCAGTCCACAGTTGCGGTTGAACTGGAATATCTTCAGCCAGTCCTGGGCCACCTTGCGCCTGGGCCTGGGACAGACGCCGGCGGTCTCGCGCTCGATTGTCGGCAACTCATGGTTCTGGTTTGTCGGGGCGATCTACCTGACGCAGATTCCCGCCTACGCCAAGGAATGGATGTACGGCGATGAAACCGTGGTGACCCTGATTCTCACCGTGTTCTCGGTAGGCATCGCGGTGGGTTCGATGCTTTGCGAGCGCCTGTCCGGACGCAAGGTGGAAATCGGCCTGGTGCCGTTCGGCTCTTTCGGCCTGACACTGTTCGGCCTGCTGTTGTGGTGGCATTCGGGCAACTTGCCGCAGAACATCCAGGCCAATGACTGGCTGAATGTGCTGGGCTACCACCAGGCCTGGTGGGTGTTGCTCGATATCCTCGGGCTGGGGGTGTTCGGCGGCTTCTATATCGTGCCGCTGTATGCCTTGATCCAGTCGCGCACCGCCGAGAACGAGCGGGCCCGGGTGATCGCCGCGAACAATATTCTCAATGCGTTGTTCATGGTGGTCTCGGCAATCGTCTCGATTCTGCTGCTGAGCGTGGCGAAGCTGTCGATCCCGGAGTTGTTCCTGGTGGTGTCGCTGATGAACATCGCGGTCAACGCCTACATCTTCAAGATCGTCCCCGAGTTCAGCATGCGTTTCATGATCTGGCTCCTCAGCCATTCCATGTACCGGGTCGAACACAGGAACCTTGAGCTGATCCCCGATGAAGGGCCGGCGTTGCTGGTGTGCAACCACGTATCGTTCGTCGATGCGCTGCTGATCGGCGGGGCGGTACGTCGGCCGATCCGCTTCGTGATGTATTACAAGATCTACCGTTTGCCGGTGCTCAACTTCATCTTCCGCACTGCCGGGGCGATTCCGATTGCCGGGCGCGGTGAAGACCTGGAGATCTACGAGCGTGCGTTCCGCAAGATTGCCGAGTACCTGAAGGACGGCGAGCTGGTGTGCATTTTTCCCGAGGGCAAGCTGACCACCGATGGCGAGATCAGCGAGTTCAAGGGCGGCATGACCCGCGTGCTGGAGGAAACCCCGGTGCCGGTGATTCCTCTGGCGCTGCAAGGCTTGTGGGGCAGCTTCTTCAGCCGCGATCCGCAGAAGGGCCTGTTCCGTCGCCTCTGGTCACGGGTGACCCTGGTGGCCGGGCCGACGGTGGTGGCCGAGGAGGCAGTGCCGGCGCGGTTGCGTGAGCAGGTGTTGCAGTTGCGGGGGATGGTGCACCGATAGAGCGTTTCGTGTTCAACCATTCCTCATGGTTGAACACGGTCCTTGTAGGAGCTGGCTTGCCGGCGATGGCGTCCGATCAGGCGACGCAAGGCTTGTTGGCCTCATCGCCGGCAAGCCAGCTCCCACAAGAGACACTGTCAGGCCGCCGAGACCTTCAGGCCGATCAGTCCGGCGATGATCAGCGCCACGCTCGCCAGCCGGAACAGGGCCATGGACTCGCCGAACAGGATGATGCCGGCGATCACCGTGCCCACCGCGCCGACACCGGTCCAGATCGCGTAGGCGGTCCCCAGCGGCAATTCCTTCATGGCAAGGCCCAGCAGGCCGAGGCTGATGGCCATGGCGGCAACGGTCAGGGCGGTGGGCAGCGGGCGGCTGAAGCCATCGGTGTATTTCAGGCCGACGGCCCAACCGACTTCAAACAGACCGGCGAAAAACAGAATGATCCAGGACATGATGACCTCCATCGATTGACGGGGTCGTCCCCAGATTGATAACTCGATCGAGCCGCAAGGTCGTCCCTGCGTTGCGCACTATATTGCCCATTCTCAACCTGGGGATCAAGCTGTCACTCAGTCGGCCGTGCCCTGGGCGGCCAGTTCGCGGTCCTGCCTGTCACTCATCCGGCGGAACCAGGTCGAGAGCAGGGCCCCGGAAATATTGTGCCAGACACTGAACAGCGCGCTGGGCACCGCCGCCAATGGCGAGAAATGCGCGCTGGCCAGGGCGGCGCCCAGCCCGGAGTTCTGCATGCCGACTTCCAGGGCCAGCGACTTGCGCTGGGCCAGCGGCAGCTTGAACAGGCGGCCGGTGAAATAGCCGAGCAGATAACCGAAGCTGTTATGCAGCATGACCACGGCCATGATCAGCAGTCCCGACTCGGCGATCTTCGCCTGGCTGGCGGCGACCACTGCGGTGACGATGATCACGATGCTCACCACCGAGATCAGCGGCAGGACTTCCACCGCATGGCGTACCCGTTCCCCCAGCAGGCGTTGGGCAACCACGCCGAGCACGATGGGCAGCAGCACCACTTGCAGGATCGACCAGAACAGCTCCATGAACGACACCGGCAACCAGGCCGAGGCCAGCAGCCAGATCAGCGCCGGGGTCAGCAACGGGGCGAGCAGGGTGGTGACCGCGGCAATCGCCACCGACAGCGCCAGGTCGCCACGGGCCAGCCAGGTCATCACATTGGACGAAGTGCCGCTCGGGCAGCAACCGACCAGGATCACTCCGACGGCGATTTCCGCTGGCAGCTGGAAGGCTCGGCAGAGCAGCCAGGCGACGCCCGGCATGATAATGAAGTGGGCGACCACGCCCAGGGCCACGCGCCAGGGATGGCGGGCGACTTCGGCGAAGTCTTCGAGTTTGAGGGTCAGGCCCATGCCGAACATCACCAGGCCGAGCAGGGGCACGATGGCGACTTTCAGGCTGATGAACCAGGCAGGTTGCAGAAACGCCAGCACGGCGAAAATCAGCACCCAGTAGGCGAAGGTGTTACCGACAAAACGGCTGAGTGCGGCCAGTGCGCGCATGGGATTTCCTTGTTATTTGAGTTCGTCATCTTGACCCGGCCCCTTGCAGGAGCCGGTTTGTCGGGACGCCGCCTCGCAGCCTTGTGGTGGCTGTGCGGACGCTATCGCCAGCAAGCCGGCTCCCACAGGGAATGGATGTCGTACGCCCGTTCCGTGTCCGACATGGCCCTTGTAGCTGGCTTACCAGCGATGAGGCGGACGCTATCGCCGGCAAGTCGGCTCCTGCACAGGGCCCGCGTCCGGCATCAGATGCCCTGCGGCATTTCCTCGCCACCCAGGGCGTCGAACAGTTCCGGCAGGAACTCGCCGAAGGTCAGCATCATCAGGGTGAAGCTGGCGTCCAGCTGGCCCAGGGCTTCTTCGCCACCGTCCTGTTCCGCCTGGTCCTGCAGCAGGTCTTCGAACTTCAGGCGCTTGACCACCATCTTGTCATCGAGCACGAAGGACAGCTTGTCTTGCCAGGCCAATGCCAGCTGGGTGACCATCTTGCCGGTGCTCAGGTGCAGCTGGATTTCCTCGCCGGTCAGGTCCTGGCGCTTGCAGCGGACGATGCCGCCATCTTCCTGGGTGTCGCGCAGCTCGCACTCGTCGAGTACAAAGAAGTGCTCGGCGGCTTTCAGGGTCTTGACCCAGTCGGTCATCACCGCGGTCGGCGCGGTCTTCACGGTCAGCGGACGAACCGGCAGGGTGCCGAGTACTTCACGCAGGGTCGACAGCAGGTCTTCGGCGCGTTTCGGGCTGGCCGAGTTGACCAGGATCAGGCCCTGTTTCGGCGCGATCGCGGCAAAGGTCGCCGAGCGACGGATAAAGGCACGGGGCAGGAACGCCTGGATGATTTCATCCTTGAGTTGATCGCGTTCCTTCTTGTAGACCTTGCGCATTTGCTCGGCCTCGATCTCCTCGACCTTTTCCTTCAGTGCGTCACGCACCACGCTGCCGGGCAGGATGCGCTCTTCCTTGCGTGCTGCGACCAGCAGGAAGTCGCCGCTGACGTGGACCAGCGGGGCGTCTTCACCCTTGCCGAACGGAGCGACGAAGCCATAGGTGGTCAACTCCTGGCTTGCACAGGGGCGGGCCGGTTTGGTCGCCAGTGCGGTTTCCAACGCCTCGGCATCAAAAGGCAGATCTTGGGTCAGGCGATAGATAAGCAGGTTTTTGAACCACATGGGGTGAATCTCTCCTTTATACAAAGGAGGGCATTATTCTCTTCGTGGCCCGATAGGCCAACCCTCTGCTAAGTCTTTGGAAGGCCTGAGAAAAATATTAAAGAAAGTGCTTGCCAGAGTGTGGAGTGCTCCGTAGAATGCGCGCCACACCGAAAGCGAAGGGTGATTAGCTCAGCCGGGAGAGCATCTGCCTTACAAGCAGAGGGTCGGCGGTTCGATCCCGTCATCACCCACCATTCGTCAACAGTGTTACGCGCAGCGGTAGTTCAGTCGGTTAGAATACCGGCCTGTCACGCCGGGGGTCGCGGGTTCGAGTCCCGTCCGCTGCGCCATATTCGATGTTCTGGACCACTGAACGCCAGGACATCACAGGAAGCCCGCCTAGTGCGGGCTTTTTGCTGTCTGCTGTTTGCAAAAAATCCTGGATTTAAAAAAAGATTATTTAAATCAGTGCGTTATGGATTTTTTGTGGCATAATGCGCCCACACCGAAAGCGAAGGGTGATTAGCTCAGCCGGGAGAGCATCTGCCTTACAAGCAGAGGGTCGGCGGTTCGATCCCGTCATCACCCACCATTCGATATCAGTGTTACGCGCAGCGGTAGTTCAGTCGGTTAGAATACCGGCCTGTCACGCCGGGGGTCGCGGGTTCGAGTCCCGTCCGCTGCGCCATATTCGATGTTCTGGACCACTGAACGCCAGGACATCACGGAAAGCCCGCCTTGTGCGGGCTTTTTTTCGTCCGTCTCTTCTGGCGCCGTTCAGTGGTTGCGGCGGTGAGGCTCATATCGCGATCGCCAGCAAGCCGGCTCCCACAAGATTTTTGTCGCACGCCAATCCAGTTTTCAGCACGGGCTATTGCAGGAGCCGGTTTGTCAGTGATGGTGGAGCGGGCCTGATGTTGTCTTGGCAGCAAGCCGGCTCCCACAAGTTTTTTGTCGTACGCCAATCCAGCGTTCAGCACGGGCTATTGTGGGAGCCGGCTTGCCGGCGATGGCGCCCGCGCAGGCGCCACAAGGATAAAGGACGGTGCTATTGCTCGGCGTTGCGGCTATGCCGGTAATCGCTGACCGCGTCGTATACCGCCTTGCGCAAGCGGTTGATCCCGCCAATCGGTCGATGGGCCTCCAGGCCGTGCCAGGGACTGAACGACTGGTTGTCACAGGCGATGTTCTGTTCCAGCGTATCGAAGTCCTGGGCCGGGATGCGCACGCTCGCCACGGTCTCGTATGGCGCATCGCTTTCCTTCCATTCGATGCTGGTGTCTTCGATCGGCATGTACTTGTTGGCGTTCTGGCGCTGGATCTGCAGGACGAAGCAGGCCGGCACGCGGTCTGTGGATAACTGCTGGACCAGGGCGCTGCGCAGGAAGTTCGGCAGGTCCTCGTTCTGCTTCGGCAATTCGTATTCCGGGCAGCTCTGTGGATCGGGCGCTACACGGAACTTGGCGTTGGCGCTGCCGAACTTGTACGGCGATACGGAGAAGTAGGTCGTCCGGGTCGGGCTTTTCGGTGCCGGCGCCAGGGTTGCCAGGGCAATGAACAGATGGCGGATCTGCCAGCCGGTGGGATTCCAGCTCGGGAAAAACGCCAGGACCTTCTTGCCATCGGCCTGGGCCCCGATGTTCTGCTGGTACTCGGCAACGTCGCTGACGAAAAAGTTCGGGTGGCTGAACATCACGAAATCCTGCTCGTGACGACCCTGTTGCCCCGCCAGCAACTGCTTGCCGGGGACATCCATCAGCTTGATCGCCATGCCGCGGGCATCGCGGATACTGTCGAACTGCGGGTAGGCGTTGCCATTGGACAGGCGGATCAAGGCCTGCCAGGTCTTGCCCGGCTCGGCGAACACACCCTGGCGCAGATCGCCGCCCAGGCCATCGAGTACCCGGACTTCGGCCTTCACGCAGCCGTGGGCCTTGGCATGGGCGTCACGCAGAAAGCGCGTGCCCTCGCGGTGCTGGTCGACGATGCGCACGGCGGTCTGGATGATGTCCTGGGTCATGGCCGACTCACCGGGCGGCACCTGTTCCTCCGCCGAGACCGGCCCGCTGTGGCGCCAGGCATACCAGCCGGTCGACAACCCCCAGCCGAGCAGGCCGAGTCCGATCAGGACCAGCAGGCTCTTGCCGAGAAAGGCGCCGAGGCGCAGCCAGAGTCGCTTCAACATGGGGTCATCCTTTTGACGTGATCGTGGGATTGCAGGCTCATGGCAGTTGCTGCTCCAGCGGTCCGCCCAGCACTTTCAGGTATTCGAGCAGGGCCCAGCGCTCTTCCGGTTGCAGCAGGCGGCCGATGACCCCGTTGCCACGCTTGCCGGCACGGAATTCGTGGCCGCTGTTGTGGTTGCCGCTGATCCGGGTATCGAACAGGAAGCCGTTCTCGAAGGCTTTCTGGCGATAGCCCAGGTGGCGCGGATCGTATTCGAAGGTGCCTCTGTAGAAGGTGGTGGCGCGCTCGTCCTGGGGGGAAAGCAGTTGATAGAGGCTGGGTACCGAGCCGTTGTGCAGATAGGGCGGCGTGGCCCAGACACCGGCCAGCGGGCGTGCCTTGTAGGCGCGCTGTTCGAGGACGCCGATGGGCAGGCCGAAACCGTCCAGTTGCGCGCGCTCGGCGGGGGTGACCTTGGCGTCGCGGTAGGCGCGTTCTTCGACGAAGGCAGTGACATAGGCCAGGCCCTTGGCGACCGACAGTTGCGTCATGTCCAGCGGCTGGTCCGGCTTTGGGTGCAGTTCCACCGGCAGTCTTGCCAGCTCCGCCGGGTCCCACTGCAAGGCGCTCAGGTCGTAGCGCTGGTCGGCGATATTGCTGGCGGTGTTGGGATCGGTACCGATCGCCGCGAGCGGAATCGCTTTCAGGTGCTGCACCGGCCGGCCGTTTTCCTCGCTGGTCGCCGGCACGTGGCAGCCGGCGCAGTTCTCGGCGAACAGCGCGCGACCCTGGGCGGCGCGGGCCAGGTCGACCTTGCCGAACAGGTCCTCGGGCCAGGTCGGCGGCTTCAGGCGTTGCAGGGTTTCCTCGATCTTGTGCAGGTCGCGCACCCGCACGCTGGAGGGGTAGCGAGCGTCGCCCTGCAGCGGCTGGCCGTTGTCATCGAAGAAGTTCAGGGTGGCGCCGACGCCCAGGGCCTCGCCGATATTGCGCGCCATGGGTTGCTGGGCCGATGCGGTCCACTGGACCCAGTCGAAGGTCCAGATATCCCACAGTTGCGGGTAGTCCACGGGGGCATTGGCGACCCGGTAGTTCTTCTCGGAGATGGCATCGCCGAAGCTGGCGTTGGCGATCCGGCCGAAGGCATCCGTGCGGCCGGGGCCTTCCAGGGTCGGATACAGGCCGCGATGGGTATCGTTCCAGGCGACGTGGAGGAAGGTGTCCAGGGACTGTTTGACGGCGGCGCGTAGCTCGTCGTGGCGGGCTTCGTATTCGTCACCGAGGACCTGCCGGGCGAAACGCTTGAACTTCCAGGGGTTGTAATAGGTGGCGGCGAGGCTGGCGACCAGCGCCTGGCCAAAGCTGCCACCGCGTACCGTCGGCACGCTCGAGGGCAGCACATGCTGGGCCGAGCCGCCGTCGATCCGTAGTGCCTGTCCTTTATAGCGCAGTTCGCCGGTATGGCAGGCGGCGCAGGTGATATCCAGGTAGCGGGCGTCGCTGCCGGGGTTCTGGTGACGGGTGAAGCCTACTGGCAGGTTGCCGGGATTGTCCGGCGTGGCCTGTTGCCCGGGGTCCACCAGGAAACCGAAACGCGCCAGGTATTCCGGGGCCGCGAAGCGTTGCTCGGAGAAAGGTAGCTCCAGGGCGGTGAACCATTCATACCGCAGGCCTTTCACCTGGGTGCCCTGCGGCGTGTAGTAGAAGGTCTGGCGGTCGGCCGGGCTCCACTGCTCCAGGTAGCGGACCTGTTCTGCCGGCACGTATGTCGGCAATTTCGGATTGGCGATGTAGTACAGAATCACCGCGAGGCCTAGGCCAAGCAGGAGTATCAGAGCCAGTAACACACGGTAAAATATGCGCAAGATAACGATCCTTGTCGAGTTGTCATGCTCTTATGCCTGAGCCGTTGTCAGGCAGCAAGTGGCCGTGATGGCCGTCTATGCTGGCCCCCTGTCGGGGGATGGCGTCGGAGCGGTACGTAAACTGAACGTCAGGGCTTTGTAAAATGCCCGAAATGACTGAACTTATTGGCGCTTTACCCCTCTCATCCCCGTAGCCATTGGTCGTGGCCGCCTGATAAGCTCGCGGCTTTACTCGATTGCCCTTTAGGCGCATGAACAAGGAAATAGCATGAAACAGCATCGGTTGGCGGCGGCGGTTGCCCTGGTAAGCCTGGTACTTGCGGGCTGCGACTCGCATTCCAGCGTAGAGCTGAAAACCCCGGCGCAAAAAGCTTCCTATGGTATCGGCCTGAACATGGGCAAGAGCCTGGCTCAGGAAGGCATGGATGATCTGGATTCCAAGGCTGTTGCCCAGGGCATCGAAGATGCCATCGGCAAGAAAGAGCAGAAGCTGAAAGACGACGAACTGGTCGAAGCCTTTGCCGCCCTGCAGAAACGTGCCGAAGAGCGCATGGCCAAGCTGAGCGAAGAATCGGCAGCCGCCGGCAAGAAATTCCTCGAGGAAAACGGCAAGAAGCCTGGTGTCGTGACCACCGCTTCCGGCCTGCAGTATGAAGTCGTCAAGAAAGCCGACGGTCCTCAGCCCAAGCCTACCGACGTAGTGACTGTTCACTACACCGGCAAGCTGACCAACGGCACCACCTTCGACAGCTCCGTGGATCGCGGCAGCCCGATCGACCTGCCGGTGAGCGGCGTGATTCCGGGTTGGGTCGAAGGCCTGCAACTGATGCACGTTGGCGAGAAGTACAAGCTGTACATCCCGGCAGACCTGGCTTACGGCGCACAGAGCCCGAGCCCGGCAATCCCGGCCAACTCGGTGCTGGTGTTCGATCTGGAGCTGTTGGCGATCAAGGATCCGGCCAAGGCTGACGAAGCCGCCAAGTAATCTGGTCGTGCTTGTGACAACGCCCCGTCTGACGGGGCGTTGTCGTTTCTGCGTCTTGATAAGCTGTAAGAAATCGAACGCAGACTGGTCAGCGTAGTCTTAACATTGAGCTAATCGACCTAGTCGTAGACTGGCGTCAAGTCAATGAAATTATGGGTTTTTTTTAGTGAGTAAAAAACGCCCGATCTGAGCCGGGGCCTTGTATGACGGGGCTCTCAGCTGTAAAAAGTGGCTCTGTTCACAAGGTTATCCACAATTTGTGTGGATAACCTTGTGCGTCTGCCTGCTGGAGTGATGATGAAAGCACCCTGGAATTTCGCGCGCTTCCTGCCATTGGCCCAACGCTTGCTGGTTCGTGGTCGTTTGCCGACGCTGTTGTTCGCGGTGGCGAGCAAGAGTGCCCGGCAAGGTGGACGGTTGGGCAAGCTCAAGGAAGACCTGAAACTGCTGCAGGTGCTGTGCCTGGCGTACTGGCGGGGCGAGTACCGGGAGATCAGCTACAAGTCGATGATCATCGTGGTGGCGGGCCTGATGTATTTCCTCAGCCCGATCGACGCGATTCCGGACTTCATCCCGGTATTCGGCATGCTCGACGATATCGCGGTGCTGGCCTGGGTGATGAATACCCTGGACCAGGAGTTGAATGCCTTCAGGGCCTGGCGCGAGCGTCAGGTACCCGCGCAATTGCAGGTCGTCGAGCGCCTGCCGGACACGCCGGAGCAGTTGCAGCTCGAGCACGACGAAAAAAATTGATCCAAATCCTGTTGTACGAAGAACAAGCACACTAGCGACCTTGGCGGCTGTTAATATTAAGCTACAGGGAAAGCGCTGACTCGCTATGTGTAATCGTCCTACGGGGTGTGGTAATGGATCTTCAAATAATTACACGTGACGGCGAACCGGAGTATGCGGTTCTCCCCTGGGCTCAGTACCAGGCCTTGCTTGAAGCTGCCGGTTTGCGCAGCCAACAACCCTCTCCCAAACCCTCCGATACGCCTGTCGCGGCGGACCCGGCATTGCCGGCGTTCGATCAGTTGCGCAGCCTGCGCGAAGCCAAGGGACTGGCCATTGAAAGCCTGGCCCGGACCGTCGGCATCAGCCCGTCGTACCTGGGCCTGATCGAAAGCGGTGAGCGCCAGCCGGATGCCGCGATTCGCCGCAGCCTCGCCTGGGAACTGGGTGTGGCCGGCTGGAGGGACGCATCGTGAGCGTGCGGATCAGTCGCCAGCATTGGGATGGTTTGCTTGGTGAACTCGATCAGGCCCGCCGCCAGCGCCATTTGCTGACCTACCGCGCGCTGCTCGAGCGCCTGCAGTTGCCGAGCCCGGCGATGCAGACCCTGACGGCGGCCCTGGAGCACCTGGCGGCCCTCGATGCCAAGGCCGAACAGCCGCTGCGCAGTTCACTGGTGATCAGCCAGGGCGCCAGTCGCCTGCCGCGTACCGGCTTCTTCGAGTGCGTCGAGCGCCTGGGGCGTTTCTCCGGCCCGTCCGATGGCGTAGCGGCGGCGTCCTGGCATGCTTCGGAAGTGGTGCGGGTGTTCGAGTACGATTATCCCGAGTCCGCGGAGGCCTGAGGCGGGCCACACAGGCCGCTAGGGGCGGGCCCAGGCCGGCGTGGCGTTGTCGGCGGGTGGCTCATCGGTCGGCAGGCTGCTCTGCGATGCCGCGGTGACCAGTTCCCGGCTATCGATCACATGGATGCTGTAGCCAGGGACGTTCTTGGCGTGGTGCTTGGCCTGGGAGGCGAGTTCCGCCAACTGGCTGGCATCCAGCAGGCCGCATGACTGCGGTTGCAGGTGCACCACCCCTATCGACAGCGACAGCAGTGGAAACTCCTGGCGCTGGCCCTGGCGGTTCGAGGCGATGAAGCAACCCGCCTCCAGGTGCTCGGCGCGGTAGAAACGCCGGCACTGGTGCTGGAAGTCTTCCAGCAACTGATTCAGGCGCTTGCGCCAGTCCTCCGAACCCAGCACCAGCAGGAAGTCGTCGCCGCCGATATGGCCGACGAAATCCCGGCTCGGATCGACACGATCGTTCAGGCATTGCGCCAGGCACAGCAACACCTCGTCGCCCCGGCCGTAGCCGTAGATATCGTTGAAGGGCTTGAAACTGTCGATATCCACGTAGCAGATCAGCGACTCGCGCTGTTGCTGCAACAGGCGCGTCAGGCACTGCTGGATCGGCACGTTGCCGGGCAGCAGGGTCAGCGGGTTGGCGTAGCGGGCCTGCTGGATCTTCAGTTCGGTGATCAGTTTGAGCACGTCGATCACCCGTCCCAGGCCCAGGTAGCAGCCATTGAGGGTGATGATGAAGTCTTCCTCTATGCGTTGCCGGGCGCGACTGGTCAGCAGCCGGCTGACCTGCTGCAGCGACTGGCTCAGCTCCACCGCGAGGAAGTCATCGCTCATCAGCCGGCTGATGGGCTTGCGGGCGAACAGGTCGGTGGCGAACGGCTTGAGCAGGGCATCCGACAGCGAGTGCCGGTGGACGATGCCACAGGGCCGTTCCTGCTCGTCCAGCACCGCCAGGGAGTTGAGGTTGGCCTGGCGGCGGAAAGCTTCCAGCACGGTTGCCGTGGGGGTGCCCTGGGTCACTGCCGGCTGTTCGATCAGCAGTGCGCTGAGGTCACTGGCTTCCTCGCTCAGGGCAATCGAGGTGTTTTCCAGTTTCGGCAGCAGGCTGCGGGCGTCCTGCGGTGGCTGTTCCTGGGGCCGGCAGAGCAGGTAGCCCTGGACCAGGTCGACCCCCATCTCGGTGAGCACTGCCAGTTCCTCCGGCAATTCGATGCCTTCGGCGATCACCTGGGCCCGCGAAGCCTTGGCGATCTGCAGGATGGAGCCGACGAATTCGCGCTTGAGGCCGTCCTGGTGGATGCCGTCGATAAAGTGCCGGTCGATCTTCACGTAGTCCGGGCGCAGCTCCGACCACAGGCGCAGGCTGGAATAACCGGCGCCCAGGTCATCCAGGGCGATCGAGAAGCCCATGGCGCGGTAGTGGTGCAGCGCGTTCTGCAGCAACTGGAAGTCGTCGGTCGGGGTTTGTTCGGTGAGTTCGATGACCACGTTGCTGGGGTCGATGCCGAAGTCCTGGAGCAGCGTAAGGGTCCGGCCCGGTTGGTGGGTCGGCTCCAGCAGGGATTCTGGGGAAACGTTGAGGAACAGCTTGCCCGGCAGTTTCTGCTCGCTGAAGCGGCGGCAGGCGCTGAGCCGGCAGGCCATTTCCAGTTCGCTCAGGCGTCCGGCCTGGCGGGCCACGGCGAACAGGCTGATCGGCGAGTGCAGGGGGCTGTTGGAGGGCCCGCGACTGAGGGCTTCATAACCGACGATACGCCTTTCGGAGAGCGAAATGATCGGCTGGAACAGACTGTGCAGACCACTCTGAGCCAGGATTGAACTCAAGGCCTTCAGCTGTTCGGTCATGGTCATGGCAGTCTCTGATAATAAAAAAGGACCGGAAGAGACTCTTGATCCAAGAGCCGCATCCAGTCCTTATTTCACGACAGAATGATGACTGTTTGATGACGCTCCGAAGAGCGATCACATTAAATTGCCATTATCTGTCAGTGCTTGGCCACCGCGGTATTCAGGCGCAGGTAATCCAGGAGGATCCGCCCGGTTTCGCTCAGGTAGGCGTCGTCTTCCGGCTTGGTTTTCTTGTCTGGATCAGGCGGCAGGGCGTCTTCGTCCTCTTTCTTCAGTTCCTTGAGGGCGTCTTCGCCCTTGGCCTTGCGGCGGGCGTTTTCCATGGCCAGTTGCTTGGCATCGATATCGGCGCGCTGGGCGCGACGGTCGGCCTCGTTCAGGCTCACGGTCTTTTCCTTCATCAGCTTCTCGGCCAGGGCCAGCTTGTCGCGAATGAAGATGAACTCGGCATCCTTCGACGCGCGGGCATCGTGGTCAGACTTGAGCTGCGCCAGGAACGGCTTGAACGGATCCACCGCCGGCTTGATCGACGGGCGAATGGTGTCCCATGGCATGGCTTCCGGCAGTGCGCTCTCGCCGATTTCCTTGGTGTCGATGATCGACGGGAAATCCACGTCGGGCAACACGCCCTGGTGCTGGGTGCTCTGCCCGGAAACCCGGTAGAACTTGGCCAGGGTCAGCTTCAGCTCACCATGGTTCAGCGGCTGGATGGTCTGCACGGTGCCTTTGCCGAAGGTCTGGCCACCGATGATCAGCGCCCGGTGATAGTCCTGCATGGCGCCGGCGAAAATCTCCGAGGCCGAGGCGGACAGGCGGTTGACCAGCAACGCCATCGGGCCCTTGTAGAAGGCGCCGGGGTTTTCGTCCTCGAGCACATCGACCTTGCCGTCGGCGTTACGCACCAGTACGGTCGGGCCCTTGTCGATAAACAGGCTGGTCAGCTCGGTGGCTTCCTGCAGGGAACCGCCGCCGTTGTTGCGCAGGTCGATGACCACGCCGTCGACGCCTTCCTTCTGCAATTCGCCCAGCAGCTTCTTGACGTCGCGGGTGGTGCTCTTGTAGTCCGGATCGCCGGCACGGAAGGCCTTGAAGTCCAGGTAGAACGCCGGGATGTCGATGACGCCGAGCTTGTAGTCCTTGCCATCCTGCTTGAGGTGCAGGATCGACTTGTTCGCGGCCTGGTCTTCCAGTTTCACCGATTCACGGGTGATGGAGACGATCTTGCTGGTCTGGTCGTTCGGCGCGTTGCTCGCCGGAATCACTTCCAGGCGGACCACGGAGCCTTTCGGGCCACGGATCAGCTTGACCACTTCGTCCAGGCGCCAGCCGACCACGTCGACCATTTCCTTGTCGCCCTGGGCGACACCGATGATCTTGTCGGCCGGGGCGACCTGTTTGGTCTTGTCCGCCGGGCCCGACGGCACCAGGCGCACGACCTTGACCTGGTCGTTGTCGCTTTGCAGCACGGCGCCGATCCCCTCGAGGGACAGGCTCATGTTGATGTCGAAGTTTTCCGCGCTATCGGGTGACAGATAGTTGGTGTGCGGGTCGTAGGACATCGCAAAGGTATTGATGTAGGCCTGGAAGATATCTTCGGCCCGGGTCTGGTCCAGGCGCGCCAGCTGGTTCTTGTAGCGCTTGACCAGCAGTTCCTGGATCGCCTTGGGATCCTTGCCGGCGATCTTCAGGCGCAACACTTCGTCCTTGACGCGCTTGCGCCACAGGTCGTCGAGCTCGGCGGTGCTCTTGAGCCATGGAGCGTCCTTGCGATCGATCAGCAAGGTCTCCTTGGTGGTGAAGTCCATCTTGTCCACGCCCTTGTTCAACTCGGCGAGGGCGAAGTCGAGGCGGGCCTTGACCCGGTCCAGGTAGCGCTTGTAGATGGTGAAGCCGGCATTCAGGTCGCCGCTCTTGAGGAAGTCGTCAAACTGGGTTTTCCATTTGTCGAATTCGCTGATGTCGCTGGCGAGGAAGTAGCTGCGCGACGGATCGAGCAACTTGAGGTAACTGTCGTAGATGATCACCGAGCGCGCGTCGTCGAGCGGCGGCTTGCTGTAGTGATGACGCTTGAGCAACTCGACGACGTTCAGGCTGGCAATCACCTCGTCACGGTCGGGCTGAAGGTTGTCCCAGCTATTGGCTGCGAACGTATTGGCCGAGAACGTGGAAACGCCAAGGCCAATGAAAAGGGCAAGAGCGGTGCTGGGGAACAAATGCTTCATGCTGAGTCGACGCGGGGACAATTGATCACGCATATTAGGCCGTCTTTAAAGTCGCCGGTTCCGCGGGACTGCGTACCAAAACTGCATTGGCAGGTTTTCGTACGACCCTCGGACCGGTCGCATAATGCAAAAAGCCCGGTGCTACAGCTCCGGGCTCAGTCCAGACTCACTATGGAGGCACTGTGAAAGCATTGCAAGGCGTTGAAGGTCAAGTGGAGTGGGTTGAGGAGCCAAGTCCGGCCTGTGATGTCGGACAGGTACGGATTCGCGTGGCGGCTGCGGGACTCAATCGCGCCGATCTGTTGCAGAAGGCCGGGCTCTATCCGCCACCGCCGGGGGCCAGCGAGGTGCTGGGCCTGGAGTGCTCCGGGGTGATCAGTGAAGTGGGCCCGGGATCCGCCTGGCAGGTCGGCGACCGTGTCTGTGCGCTGCTGGCCGGCGGCGGCATGGCCGAGGAAGTGGTGGTCGACGGGCGTCATGTGCTGCCGGTGCCGGAGGGCCTGAGCCTGGTCGAGGCGGCCGCGTTGCCTGAGGTCTACGCCACGGCGTGGCTGAATCTGTTCCAGTTGGCCGGACTCAAGCCGGGTGAAAAAGTGCTGTTGCATGCCGGTGCCAGTGGCGTTGGTTCGGCCGCCATCCAGCTGTGCAAGGCGTTCGGCAATCCCTGCTGGGTAAGCGTCGGTTCGGCGGATCGGCTGGCCTATTGCGAGGCGCTGGGCGCCCAGGGCGGGGCGATCCGCAGCGACGATATCGAAGGGTTGAGCGACTTCGCGCCCTTTGATGTGATCCTCGATCCGGTGGGGGCGAACTACGCCGAGCTGAACGTGAAACTTTTGTCAGCTGACGGGCGGTGGCTGCTGATCGGCCTGATGGGCGGGCGGGAAACCCGGCTGGACCTGGCGAAGATCCTGGCCAAGCGCATCCAGTTGCTGGGGTCGACCTTGCGCAGTCGCGACGCGCAATTCAAGGCGGATCTGCTCAGTGACCTGCATCAGCACGTCTGGCCGCTGTTCGCCGAGAAACGCCTCAGTCCGCAGTTGGCCAAGGTGTTCCCGATCCGCGATGCCGAAGTGGCGTTCACCGAGCTGGCCGGCAACCAGGTGGCGGGCAAGCTGGTGCTGGTGATCGACGAAACGCTGGTGTGAATGCAGGGGCGGCGCCTGTGTGGGAGTGGGCTTGCCTGTGAGGTCTTTGGCGGTCTGACGGGCCTCTTCGCGGGCAAGCCCGCTCCCACAGAAGTCCGATCCCACGGAAGCCGGTTCCTACAGAAGCCGGCTTTCACAGAAGCCGGCTCCGATAAGGGCCGGCTATTTCCAGTGATGGACAGGCCAGCCGGCCTTTTCCGCCTGCTCGCGCAGCACCGGGTCCGGGTTGACCGCATGGGGATGGTCGACCTTCAGCAGCAACGGCAAGTCGTTGCGTGAGTCGGAATAGAAGCTCGCGTCCTCGAGGTTTTCCTCTTCGGCATCCAGCCATTCCAGCAGACGGGTGATCTTGCCTTCGCGGTAGGTCAGGGTGCCGACGGTATGCCCGCTGTAGACGCCGTGCATGACCTCCAGCTCGATGCCCAGCACTTCGTCGATGCCCAGGCGTTCGGCAATCGGTTTCACCAGGTGGGTGCCGGAGGCGGAAATCACCAGGATCCGGTCACCCGCCGCCCGATGGGCGGCAATCGCCTTACAGGCATCGCTGTAGATCAGCGGCTCGATCACATCCTCGACCCAGGGTTCGACCAGGTGCTCGACCTCTTCCGGGGTGCGTCCGGCCATGGGCTCCAGGCTGAACAGCATGAAGTCTTCCATGGCCAGCTCGCCCTTGCTGTAGGCGGCCATCAGTTCGTTGTTGCGGCGCATGAACGACTCCGGGTCGACCCAGCCCAGGCGACCCATCTGCTCGCTCCAGAGCGTCGCGCAGTCACCGTGGATCAGGGTTTCATCCAGATCAAAAATTGCCAGGGCCATCAGCGGGATTCTCTCGTCAAGGGAACACTCTTCAAACGCGTCAAAGACATCAGGCTACCTCACACAGGGCCGTCGGATCGATGGACAACGCCAGGCGCCGACCATCGGGGTGCAGATCGGCGGCCGAACGGTTGAGCACATCCACCACCAGTTCCACGCCCCGCGCCTCGACCCGATAGCGGATGACGTTGCCCAGCAGGCTGTGGCTGCGGATCAGCGCATCCAGCTCGCCGTCGGTACTCAGTTCGATGGCTTCCGGGCGGATGGCGATACGACCGTTGATCGGACGCTGCAGCAGGCGGCTGGCGGCGTCGGCTTCGAGCAGGTTGTAGTTGCCGATAAAACCGGCGGCAAACACATCCACCGGGGCGGTGTAGAGCGATTCGGCGTCGCCGCTCTGGACGATCTTGCCCTGGTTCATCAGGAAGATCCGGTCACTCATGGTCAGGGCTTCTTCCTGGTCGTGGGTGACGAAGATGGTGGTCAGGCCCAGCTCGCGCTGGATTGCCCGGATCTGTTCGCGCAAGTGCTTGCGAATCCGCGCATCGAGGGCCGACAGCGGCTCGTCGAGCAGCAGCAGGCGCGGGCGGGTGACCAGCGAACGGGCCAGGGCCACGCGCTGGCATTGGCCGCCGGACAGCTGGTGGGGGTAGCGCGCGGCGAAGTCGTGCAGTTCCACCAGCTTGAGGGCTTCCATCACGCGCTTGTGGCTGTCGTCGGCATTGACCTTCTGCATTTTCAGGCCGAAGGCGACGTTCTGTTCCACGGTCATGTTGGGGAACAGCGCGTAGCTCTGGAACACCATGCCGATCGCACGCTTCTGCGGGCTGAGGGGCACGATGTCCTGGCCGTCGAGGAGGATCTTGCCGCTGTCCACCGGGGTCAGGCCGGCGATGCAGCGCAGCAGGGTGGACTTGCCGCAACCGGACGGGCCGAGCAGGGTGACGAACTCGCCCTTGGCGATTTCGCAGTTGATGTCGCTGAACACCGTGGTGCCGGCGTAGGTTTTTTTCAGGCTCTGGACACTGATGAAGCTCATTGGCTTTTGTCCTTCTCTTTTGGTGAAGAGCTCAGGCGATTGGCGACCCAGGTGAGTACCAAAACAAAGAGGAAGTAGGAGATCACCAGGGCACTGGTGAAGTGACCGCTGCTGTTGCGCATGTTGTTCAGGTACACCTGCAGGGTTTCATAGCGGGTGCCCACCAGGATGTTGGCGAACACGAACTCGCCGAACAGGAAGGAGAACGACAGCAGCAACGCGACCATCAGGCCCTTGCGCAGGTTGGGCAGGACCACCAGGAACGCCGCCTGCCAGGTGCTGGCGCCGAGCAGGTGGGCGGCGTCCATCAGGTCGCGCAGGTTGATCGCCTGCAGGTTGTTGGTGATGGCCCGGTACATGAACGGCAAGGCCACGGTGAAGTAGCAGCCGATCAGGATCCACGGCGTACCGACCATGGCGAACGGCCCGGAGCCGTACAGTTGCAACAGTCCCACCGAGGACACCACCGGCGGCACCGCGAAGGGCAGCAGGATCAGGATGTTCATCAGCGCGTCGAGCCGCGGGAAGTGGTAGTGCACCACGAACAGCAGCGGCAGGATCAGCACCACCGACAACACCAGCGAGCCGACGCAGACGATCAGCGACTGGCCGAAGGCATTGAGGAAGCGTGGGTCGCTCCACAGTTGCAGGTACCACTTGAAGGTGAAACCGCTGGGCAGGACGGTCGCCGACCAACTGCTGGCAATCGAATAGACCAGGGTGCCGGCCAGGGGCAGCAACAGGATCAGGAACAACAGGTACACCACCAGGCGGTGGTACAGGGCGGCGGAGCCGGGTTCAGCGCGCGACATGGTAGCTCCTCTTCAACAGCCACTGGTGGATCACGGTCACGAAGGTCATCAGGCCCACCAGCACTACGGCCAGGGCACTGGCCATGTTCGGGTCGAGGCTGATGTCGCCGGAGACCATGGCGGCGATACGGATCGGCAACACGTTGAAGTTGCCGGTGGTCAGGGCATAGACCGTGGCGTAGGCGCCGAGGGCGTTGGCCAGCAGGATCACGAAGGTCCCCAGCAGCGCCGGGGTCAGCACCGGCAGGCCGATATGGCGCCAGAACTGCCAGCCTTCGGCACCGAGCAGCGCGGCGGACTCGCGCCAGTCTTCGCGCAGGGCGTCGAAGGCCGGGTAGAGCAGCAGCACGCCCAGGGGAATCTGGAAGTAGGTGTAGAGGATGATCAGGCCGGTCTTCGAGTACAGGTTGAAGTCCTGGATGATCCCCGCCTGCTTCAGCATGATGGTGATGGTGCCGTTGAAGCCCAGCAGGATGATGAACGCGAAGGCCAGGGGCACGCCGGCGAAGTTGCTGGTCATGTTGGCGAAGGCATTGACGAAATCCCGCAGGCGCGAGTCGACCCGGCGTAGCGAGTAGGCACCGAGCACCGCGATGATCATGCCGAACACGCTCGACCAGAAGCTGATCTCCAGGCTGTACTGGATCGCCTGCAGGTAGAACTTCGAACTGAAGATCTTGCTGAAGTTGGCCAGACCCCAGCCATCGTCTTCCGATTGCAGGCTGTTGATCAGCACCCACACCAGCGGCGCGATCTCGAACACGATGAAGAACAGGGCAAAGGGCACCAGGCAGAGCACGGCGAGCCATTTGCCACGGGTGAGTGAATTCACTTCAGCAGCTCCCGGCATACAGGTTTGTCATGGGGGACGCCCAGCAGCTCGCAGATCGTGCCGCACAGTTGCGTCTGTTGGGGCGTGGCGTCGGGATCGAAACTGAAGGCATCGCCGAGGACGAACAGCGGCACTTCCCGTTCCTCGGCCAGCAGGCCGTTGTGCGAGCGGTCGTTGTTCATGCCGTGGTCGGCGGTCACCAGTACCTGGTAGCCGGCGTCGAGCCAGCCTTGCAGGTAGTCGGCCAGGATGATGTCGGCCGAACGCGCGCTGTTGCGGTATTGCGCGGTATCGAGGCCATGCTTGTGGCCGGCGTCATCGATATTCATCGGGTGCACCAGCAGGAAGTTCGGCGCGTGTTGCAGGCGCAGGTTTTCGGCATCGGCGAACAGATGGGAGTCGGGGTAGTGATCGACCCAATAGAAATGCCCGTGCTGGATCGGCAGGCTTTCATTGCGGGTATGGCGGTCACGGGCCGCGACGAAGGGCGAGCGGTTGTACAGTTCGCTGACCCAGTGATAGGCCGCCGCGGCGGTGCTCAGACCAGCGTCGCGGGCGTAATGGAACACGCTGCGCTGGTTGGACAGGCGCGAGACGTGGTTGTGCACGATGCCGCTCCGGATCGGGGCCACACCGGTGAGAATGCATTCGTAGAGCGGTCTTGAGAGCGAGGGCAACTCGCATTCCAGTTTGTACAGCGCCGCGCGTCCTGCGCCTGCGTAAGCCTGGAGATGGCCCATGGCATGCCGGGCGACCTCGTAGTTCAGGCCATCGAGCACGACCAGGATGACGTTGTGCTGCATAAGCCGGGCCTCCATGTTGGGGAACGAACAGAATCTGATGTGGGAGCCGGCCTGCCGGCGACGAGGGCCTTGAGACTAATATTGTTCTCTCGGTCCTTATCGTCGGCAAGCCGGCTCCTGCAATGATCGCGTTGACCCGGGGACGAGCCCCGGGCCAAGGCTGTCGGGTTATTGCATGTTGATGATGACTTCTTCGTTCCACTTCTGCGGCAGCGCCTTGGAAGTCTTTTCCCAGGCATCGGCGTCTTTGATCGGCGTGACTTTCTTGTACTGCTCGTTAGGCAGCAGCTTGGCTTTCACGTCTGCCGGCAGGGTCAGGTGCTCGGCACGGATCGGACGGGCATTGCCGCGCGCCAGGTTGATCTGGCCCGCATCGCTGAAGATGTATTCGCGGGTCAGCTTGGCGGCGTTCGGGTGCTTGGCGTACTTGTTGATGATGGTGGTGTAGCCGGAAATCACCGAACCGTCCGATGGGATCAGCACGACGTAGTCATCCGGGTTGGCCATCTTGGCCTTGTAGCTCAGGCCGTTGAAGTCCCAGACCACGCCGACTTCGACTTCGCCTTTTTCCATGGTGGCGATGGTCGGGTTGGCGAGCGACAGGCGACCCTGCTTGGCGATATCGGCAAACATCAGCAGGGCCGGTTGCAGGTTCTTCTCGTCGCCACCGTTGGCCAGGGCAGCGGCCAGTACGCCGTTGGCGGCCTGGGCGGCGGTGCTCACGTCACCGATGGAAACCTTGTACTTGCCGGTCTTGAGGTCAGCCCAGCTTTTCGGTGCTTCGGAACCGTGCAGCAGCTTCTTGTTGACGATGAAGGCGATGGTACCTGTGTAGGCCAGTGCCCAGTTGCCGTCCTTGTCCTTGGCCCAATCCGGGACCTGGGCCCAGGTGCTTGGCTTGTACGGCTGGGCGACGCCCTTTTTCACCGCGATCGGACCGAAGGCCGCGCCGACGTCGCCGATATCGGCGCTGGCGTTGTCTTTCTCCGCATCGAACTTGGCGATTTCCTGGGCCGAGCTCATGTCGGTGTCGATGTGCTTGAGGCCGTACTTGTCGCTCAGGTCTTTCCAGGTGCCAGCCCAGTTCGCCCAGTCATCGGGCATGCCGACGCTGTTCACGGCGCCTTCTTTCTTGGCGGCGTTTTCAAGTGTTTGCAAATCGGTGTCAGCGGCCATGGCGGAGGTGCACAGGGCAATGGTCGAGCCTAACAGTGATGCCAGGAAAAGCTGTTTCATCCGAAGCTCCTTTGGGCGTTTTCAACGCAGAGATTTTTTATCAACAGTTTCTATGACGGTTTTTATAACGTGGTGCAGTGCATCGTTTGGTCTAGGTCAGCAATACCTGAGCCAATTTAAGCCAGCAGGATGACACTTTGATGTCGGCATCAGTCCTGCAAGGTTTTTTGCCCGTAGTGCTCATGACCGTCGAATTAAGCGTAGACCATTTGTAACTAACTGATATTTATGCGAATTGATGTTCTGGAACGGCCGTCCACGTGCACCGTTTCGTCGCTTTGTCACATATCAGTCATATGCATTGCCTAGGCTGAGCGCTACAACTGGGGACCGCGATCCTGTGCGGTTCTGCCCTCAAACAGTGCTGGACTAGTCCAGATAGGTAACGTTGATGCGCGAAGAGGCACCAAAAGCGGTGACAGCCATCGGTCAGGCGCTCCATGAGCAGATCGAACACGGGCTGTTGCCACCGGGAAGCAAGCTGCCGGCCGAGCGCAAGCTCAGCGAGCTGTTCAGCACCACCCGGATCACCGTGCGCGAGGCCTTGCTGCAACTGGAGGCCCAGGGGCTGATCTATCGGGAGGAGCGTCGTGGCTGGTTCATCTCGCCACCACGGCTGGCCTACAACCTTATGCAGCGTAGCCACTTTCACGCGATGGTCAGTGCCCAGGGGCGGGTGCCGTCCACCCAGGTGATTTGCGCGCGCCTGCAACCGGCTTCGGCGGCGGTGTGTGACTGGTTGCAGTTGCCGGCCTTGTCCAGCGTGATCCAGATCTGCCGGGCGCGGCGGATCGATGAGCGGCTGGTGCTGTATGTCGAGCACTACCTCAACCCGCAGTACTTCCCGGGCATCCTGGAGTTCGACCTGAACCAGTCGATAACCGAGCTGTATGCCCGCCACTACGACCTGCATTACGGGCGGGTGCGCTTCGAAATCGTGCCGACCTCATTGCAGGTCGAGGCGGCCGCCGCGTTGCGGGTATCGGTGGGCAGTCCGGGCCTGCGGATTGCCCGGGTCAACTACGACCAGCATGAACGGCTGATCGACTGTGACCTGGAGTTCTGGCGGCATGATGCGATTCATGTCGGCGTGGATGTGGTTTAGCGGTCACTCCTGGATTGGCAGGCGACGCGGATTTTGTGGGAGCCGGCTTGCTGGCGATAGCGGCTTTCCAGGCGGCAGCGATGTGGCCATCAGATGGCATCGCCAGCAAGCCGGCTCCTACAATTCAGTGGTGTGTTCAAGATTTTGGCGTGGATTCCGTTTCCGGACCGCCGCCGGCGGTGACCACCTGCACGCTCAGACGCGGGGTCGCCAGGTCCAGCCCGGCCTCGTCCATGGTGCGTTTCAACGACAGGTTGAACGCCCGTGAGACTTCCCACTGCTTGATCGGCGCGGTCTTGAACCGGGCGCGCAGGATCGCGCTGCCCGACTCGAAGCTCTCGACGCCCTGGATCTCCAGCGGCGACCAGATATTGCGCCGCTGCAGCGGGTCGGTGCGCATCTTCTGGCCGACATCGCGCATCAGCTTGATCGCATCGTCAATCGGCATGTTGTAGGGGATCGCCACCCGGAAGATCGCATAGCCGAACTCCCGCGAGTAGTTCTTGATGCTCTTGATCTCGCTGAACGGGATGGTATGCACGATGCCGTCGATGTCCCGCAGCCGCACGGTGCGGATGGTCAGGCCTTCGACGGTGCCGAGGTGGCCGCCGACATCCACGTAGTCGTCGATGGCCAGGGAGTCCTCGATGATGATGAACAACCCGGTGATCAGGTCCGCCACCAGTGACTGCGCACCAAAACCGATCGCCAGGCCGATCACGCCGGCACCGGCCAGCAGCGGCGTGACGTTCATGCCCATGTTCGCCAGGGCGACGATCAACGCGATGATGAAGATCGCCACGAACAGCACGTTGCGGATCAGCGGCATCATGGTCTGCGCCCGGGCATTGGCCAGGCCCTTGCGCGAGCGGGTCAGGGCGTGATGCACGGCGGTGTCGCTGAGAATCCACACCAGCCAGGCGAAAATCAGCGTGCCGCCCAGGCTGAACAGCCTGACGCTGACCTCGTGGCCTTCGCCTTCGGTAAAGCGGATCAGCGACATGCCCCAGACCCGCAGGCCCAGTTCGATAAAGACCAGCCAGACAAACAGGTGCACCAGGGTGTAGCAAAAACTCTTCAATCGCTCGGAATACAGCGCGTGGCGCTTGTGTCCGCGTTGCGGCTTGAGGGCATGGCGCCGGACCAGGCCGTTGATCACCATGCACAGCACCACCAGCACGGTGCAGATCAGCGACTGGCGCAGGGCGGTGCTGGTATCGCCGGCGGAGACGAAGGTGGCGAACAGCGAGATCGCCACCAGGATCAGGGCGGGGACGAACCAGAAGGTGCCGAGGATCTCGATGGTATCGCTGAGGGCGCGCCGGGTCAGGCGTCGGGACAGCGGCTGGTTGCGGATCAGGTGGGCGATGGGCCGGCGGAACCGCAGGATGAACAGTCCGGTGGACAGCGCCGCCATGACATTGGCGAAGGTCGCGGCGGTGTGCGCCAGGTGGCTGCCGAGGCTGGCGACCAGGCGCGGATCGCCGAGGGCCTCGCCGAACGCGGCAAAACTGCCGATCAGCCACAGCGGCCGGAAAGCCCGGTGCCGCAGGATGTGCAGGGCCTGGTGGCGGTGCGGTCCGTCGAGCACGGAGAAGGCGATCACGCAGATCGCCGAGAAACAGGTGCCGACCACCAGTGCATAGGCCAGCACCATCGCCAGGTCCTTGCCCAGGGACGAGGGCAGGGCGTAGCCCATGTACACGGTAATCAGCAGGGCGATCATCCAGGGACCGAGCTTGCGCAGGGCAAAGCGCAGCAGGTCGACCGTGCGCGGATGCTGGGGCAGTTCCTCGGTCAGGCCGAAGCGCAGGCGGACCCGGTGGCTGAGCCAGATCATGGTCCAGGCGAGGAAGCTCCACAGCAGCAGGATCAGTGCGAAGGCGAAGATGATCGGCAGCCATTCGCTGGCCGGAAGCATCAGCGCGAGCATTTCCTCCTGGGCCAGGTCGAACTCCTGTGACCAGCGATTGAGCGGACTGTCAGTGCCGGTGAACTGTTTCTCGAGGTTGGACAGGGTGCTGCCGATCAGGCCGAGCACGCCTTCCTCGGTGACCGGCTGGGCCTTCTTGGTGCTGTCCCGGAGCTTTTTCAGATCGCTCAGCAGCTTGCTGCGCTGCTGGTCGTTTTCCAGGTTCTTGATCACTTCGTCCAGCGACTGGGCCAGGGGCTCGGTCGGTTGCGGCTGGTTTTTGTCGGCGCTGTTCAACAGGCTGGGCAGGCCGACCGCCTGGGCGGGGGCCAACGGCATCAGCGTCAGCAGGCAGATGAACAGGCAGGCGGGCAGAGCGAAAAGACGGGCGAACACTAGGCAGTCAACCATACGGGATACGGATCGACCGAGTGTACGCCAGCCTCAGGCGTCGCGCATTTATTCAGCTTCAGCCAGTTTGGCGAGGATCTTGTAGACCACGGTGCCGAGGATGCACAACATGCCCAGCCAGATCAGCACGGGACCGGCATTGCGCTCACGGAAGTTGAAGCCGACGGCCAGCATCAACATGCCTGCCAGGATCGGGATAAGCATCGAGTGAAACGCAAGTGGGCTGATCATCGCGACGGCCTTGTCGAGGGGGATACCTTGAGTCTAGGTCGCTTTGGCGGGATGTGTATTGATGTGTATCGGTGATTGCACACCCTGATCGGGTTTGTGTGGGGGCGGGCTATTTGAATGTCTCGCTGGAGGCTCTTGTGACGTGGAGCGTCACGGGCTGCATTCCCACGCAGGGCGTGGGAACGATCAACAAAAGCTTCGCGGGCAAGCCCGCTCCCGCAGGTGCGGTGTTGCGTCGGGGACTACGGCAGTTCGCGGCTGGCGAAGAAGGCGCTGAGGACCTTGACCAGGTGCGCCAGGTCATGGCTGCCCGCGAGTTCGCGGATCGAGTGCATGGCGAAGGTCGGCAGGCCGATATCCACCGTGCGCACGCCCAGGTGGCTGGCGGTGATCGGGCCGATGGTCGAGCCGCAACCCATGTCGCTGCGGACCACGAAGCTCTGCACCGGGACTTCTTCGGCCATGCACAGGTGGCGGAAGAAACCGGCGGTTTCGCTGTTGGTGGCGTAGCGCTGGTTGCTGTTGACCTTGATCACCGGGCCGGCGTTGAGTTTCGGGCCATGGTTGGCGTCGTGCTTGTCGGCGTAGTTCGGGTGTACGCCATGGGCATTGTCGGCCGAGACCAGCAGGGATTTCTGGATCGTCCGGACGAACTCGTCGCCTTCGGGCAGCAGGCGGCGCAGGGTCTGTTCGAGCATCGGGCCGTCGGCGCCGCAGGCGGAACAGGAACCGACTTCCTCATGGTCGTTGCAGACCAGGACGCAGGTTTCCTCGGTGTCGGCGGTGAGCAATGCTTGCAGGCCGGCGTAGCAGGACAGCAGGTTGTCCAGGCGGGCGCCGGCGATGAAGTCGCCGTTGAGGCCGATCACGGCGGCGGCCTGGGTGTCGTAGAAACTCAGCTCGTAGTCGAGCACCACATCGGCGTTGAGGCCATGTTCGCGGGCCAGTTGCTCGGTGAGCACGGCGCGGAAATCCACCCGCTCGTCACCGGCGAACTGCGCGAGGATCGGCGGCAGTTCGTTCTGCGCATTGATCGCCCAGCCCTGGTTGGCTTCACGGTTGAGGTGAATCGCCAGGTTGGGAATGGTCGCGATGGGGGCCTTGAAGTCGATCAACTGGCTTTCGACCTTGCCGTCGCGGCGGAAGGTGACACGGCCGGCCAGGGACAGGTCGCGGTCGAACCAGGGGGCGAGCAGGGCACCGCCATAGACTTCGACGCCCAGTTGCCAGAAGCCCTGGCGCTGCAGTTCGGGTTGCGGCTTGACGCGCAGGCACGGGCTGTCGGTGTGGGCGCCGACCATGCGAATGCCATCGAGCAGTGGCGAAGCGCGGCCGAGCTTGATGGCGACGATGGAGGAGTCGTTCCGGGTGACGTAGTAGCGACCGTTGGCTTCGGTGTTCCAGGTCTCGCGTTCGTCGAGACGCTGGTAACCCGCCGCTTCCAGGCGCTGGACCAGGCTGGCAGTGGCATGAAAGGGGGTGGGGGAGGCCTTGAGGAAGTCGATCAGGCCTTGGTTCAACTCTTCGCGCATAAGTAGCTCCAGACAGCAGTGCCGGAAGTTTACCGTATCTTGTGGGAGCCGGCTTGCCGGCGATGGCGGCCTTGAGGTTTGTGCCGTTCTCACGGGCTCTATCGCCGGCAGGCCGGCTCCTGTGGGGAGCTTGGCAGTGGCGAAAGCGAAGCCGGTTTGTCCTGGTAGCGTTTGCGCGATATCAGAAGGGGGCGGGGCACTCGAAGCGCAGGCGTTCGCCACTCTGCGGGTGGGTGAAGCTCAGCATGCTCGCGTGCAGGCACAGCCGTGGCCAGGCCGCCAGTGCCTGCGGATGGGCGTACAGGCCGTCACCGAGCAGCGGATGGCCAATGGAGAGCATGTGCACGCGCAACTGGTGCGAGCGTCCGGTGATCGGAGTCAACTCGACACGGCACCAGTCACCCTGACGTTCCAGCACTTTCCAGAAGGTCAGCGCGTGCTTGCCGAACTCGTGGTCGACCACATGGCGGGGCTTGGTCGGCGGGTCGTAGCGCAAAGGCAGGTCGATGCTGCCGCTGTCCAGTTCCGGCTGGCCCCAGCACAGCGCGGTGTAGGCCTTTTCGGTTTCGCGGTCATGGAACTGCCGCGACAGTTCGCGGTGGCTATCGGCATCGCGGGCCAGCAGGATGATGCCCGAGGTTTCCCAGTCCAGCCGGTGCACGATACGGGCTTCGGGGTAGCCGTTTTCCTGCAGGCGGGTGATCAGGCAGTCCTTGTTGTCATCGGCCCGGCCCGGGACGGAGAGCAGCAGGGTCGGTTTGTCCACCACCAGTACGGCGGCGTCCTGGTGGATGATGCGGATATTGGACAGCGGCATTAAAACAGTCTCGTAACAAACGCCAACGGCGGCCCGATGATATTCACCCGACTGTAGGAGCCGGCTTGCTGGCGATCGCATCGACGCGGTTTACCTGATAAACCGAGTTGATTCTATCGCCAGCAAGCCGGCTCCCACGACAGTTAAGGGTGAATATCACCGAGCCGCCGTGGCTCCGACCGGATCGATCAACGATCAGGCAGGGTGATATTGAGTTCCAGGATCGAGCAGCTGCCCTGGTTTTCCAGGGCAACGTGCACGTCATCGGACCCGATATTGACGTACTTGCGGATCACTTCCACCAACTCCTTTTGCAGGGCGGGCAGGTAATCCGGGGTACTGCGTTGGCCGCGTTCGTGCGCCACGATGATCTGCAGACGCTCTTTCGCGACCGACGCGGTGCTTACTTTTTTGCTGGCACGAAAGAAGTCAAAAAGGTTCATTGCTTAGTTGCCTCCAAACAGGCGCTCGAAGAATCCCTTCTTCTGTGCATCGAGGAAACGATGCTCGACGGTCTTGCCCAGCAGACGGTCAACCGCGTCGCTGTAGGCCTGGCCAGCATCGCTCTGGTCGTCGAGGATCACCGGTACGCCCTGGTTGGAGGCCTTGAGCACCGCCTGGGATTCCGGGATCACGCCCAGCAGGGTCACTGCCAGGATTTCCTTGACGTCTTCGACGCCGAGCATTTCGCCCTTGCTCACGCGCTCCGGGTTGTAGCGGGTCAGCAGCAGGTGTTCCTTGATCGGCTCTTCGCCTTTCTCGGCACGACGCGACTTGCTGGCCAGCAGGCCGAGCATGCGGTCGGAGTCACGTACCGAAGAGACTTCCGGGTTGGTCACGACAATCGCTTCGTCGGCGAAGTACATCGCCAGGTGGGCACCGGTCTCGATACCGGCCGGGGAGTCGCAGACCACGAACTCGAAGGTTTCCTTGAGTTCCATCAGGACTTTTTCCACGCCTTCCTTGGTCAGCGCGTCCTTGTCACGGGTCTGGCTGGCCGCCAGCACGTACAGGTTCTCCAGGCGCTTGTCCTTGATCAGGGCTTGCTGCAGGTTGGCTTCGCCGTTGACGACGTTGACGAAGTCATACACCACGCGGCGTTCGCAGCCCATGATGAGGTCGAGGTTACGCAGGCCGACGTCGAAGTCGACGATCACTGTCTTGTGGCCGCGCAGCGCGAGGCCGGTACCGATGGCGGCGCTGGTGGTGGTCTTACCCACACCACCCTTGCCGGATGTAACCACGAGAATCTTGGCCAAGGTGTTTCACCCCTAAGGAAAAAGGACTTTCCAGTCCCTGAAGAACGTCACTGAAAAACAACTGTAGTCGTGCAGCTTCAACTGGGAGACGACGAAATGTTCAAAGTACCGGGGGTAAATGTTTACATTTCGTGTTTTCTTACGTCGTTGAAGCTGTTTTCGCTACGAGAAGGCGACGTTTTGGAAATGGCGGCAAGTATCCGTTAAAGACGGATGATGTTCAACACGTCGCCGGACAAGCTGATCTGAACGCCCGACCCCCATAGCGGATCGCGACGCAAATCCTCGGAAACCTTGTACTGGCCGGCAATCGAGATCAGTTCGGCACTCAACTGCTGGCAGAAAATCCGCGCCTTGGTGTCGCCCTTGACGCCGGCCAGGGCACGACCACGCATCGGCCCGTAAACATGGATGTTGCCATCGGCCAGAAGTTCCGCGCCGGGGCTGACGGAAGACACCACCACCAGGTCGCCGCCCTGGGCGTAGACCTGCTGGCCGCCGCGTACCGGGGTGGTGATGATTTTCGTCGGCTTGATGGTCGGCTCCGGCGGTTTTTCCGGTTTTTTCTTCACTTCGCCTTCCGTCGGATCGACCGGACGTTCGCGGGCACCGGACGGCGGCAGGACGGGCAGGTCGATGGCAATGGCGGCGGCAATGTCTTCGATGCGGTTGGCGCGGATCGCCAGGGTCCGCAGGCCGTGTTGCCGGCAGACGCGCATCAGGCCGGGCAGGTCGATGGCGCCCTGGTCGGCGGGCAGCTTGTCCAGCGCCAGGACCAGCGGGGTGTTGCTGAAGAAGTTGGGGGCCTGGGCAACCTTGGCGGCCAGTTGGCGGTCGAGGACATCGAGGTTGTTCTGCGACAGTTCCAGCACCGTGATGGCGAGCATGCTGCCCTTCAGCTGGAACACGGGATCCTGGTCTAGCGGTTCGGTTTGGCTCATGGTCGGCATAACGCGGCTTGTCACTAAAAGTGCCGAGACTTATAACGAGAACGCCCGCGCCCCGCAAGCCGGGTCGAACCGTTGTAGAATGCGCGGCCCTGTGTCTGTCCGGAATCATTAATGGATCGCCCGCGTTTTCGAGCCGCTTTTTTTCACCCGCGCTACTGGTTGCTCTGGTTGGGGCTGGGGCTGTTGTGGTTGATTGTCCAGTTGCCTTATGGCGCGCTGCTGTGGATCGGCCGTGTGCTGGGGGCGTTGATGTATCGGGTGGCCGGTGAGCGCCGGCGGATCGCCGCGCGCAACCTCGAGCTGTGTTTTCCGGAGAAGTCCGCCGCCGAGCGCAGCCGTCTGCTCAAGGAGAACTTCGCCTCCACCGGTATCGCCTTCTTCGAAATGGCCATGAGCTGGTGGTGGGCCAAGCCGCGCCTGGCGCGCCTGGCCCATATCGAGGGAATCGAGCATCTGAAGCAGGCCCAGCTCGAGGGCAAGGGCGTGATCCTCATGGCCCTGCATTTCACCACCCTGGAGATCGGTGCGGCCCTGCTCGGCCAGCAACACACCATCGACGGCATGTATCGCGAGCACAAGAACGCGCTGTTCGATTTTATCCAGCGCCGTGGGCGTGAGCGGCACAACCTCGATTCCCTGGCCGTCGAGCGCGACGACGTGCGCGGCATGCTCAAGTTGCTGCGCTCCGGCCGGGCGATCTGGTACGCCCCCGACCAGGACTATGGCATCAAGCAGAGCATCTTCGTACCACTGTTCGGCATCCAGGCGGCGACCGTCACCGCGACCAGCAAGTTTGCCCGCCTGGGCAAGGCGCTGGTGGTGCCATTTACCCAGGAGCGCCTGGCCGATGGCAGCGGCTATCGGCTGGTGATCCATCCGCCGCTGGCGGATTTCCCCGCCGACTCCGAAGAGGCCGATTGCCTGCGCATCAACCGCTGGGTCGAAGTGTCGTTGCGCGAATGCCCCGAGCAGTACCTGTGGACCCATCGCCGCTTCAAGAGCCGGCCGCCGGGAGAGCCCAGGCTCTACGATAAAAAACGCCGCTAAACCGTCGCCTGCCCTTGCTGCAAGGGAAGGCCCTGGTGTATCAGGTAGCTCATGATGACGAGCTACCTGATTGACGGAGTGTCGCGATGAGTCCAGCTGAACCGGTTACCGGCCTGATTCTCTCGGGTGGGGGCGCACGAGCCGCGTATCAGGTGGGAGTGCTGGCGGCGATTGCCGAGCTGTTGCCGGCCGGGGCGGCCAACCCGTTTCCGGTGATCGTCGGCACGTCGGCGGGGGCGATCAATGCGGTCAGCCTCGCCAGCGGGGCGATGAACTTCACTGCCGCCATCGAGCGCCTGACCGCCTTCTGGCAGAACTTTCGCAGTCACCGGGTATTGCGCAGCGACTGGCCAGGGGTGATCCACCAGGCGACCCGTTTTGTCGGCCACAGCCTGCTCGGCCTCGGTGCGCAAGTGCCGGTGGCCCTGCTCAACAGCTCTCCACTGCGCGATCTGCTCAACGAAAAGATCCATCTGCCGGGCATCGAGCAGGCCATCGAGCACCAGCAATTGCGTGCCGTCGCGGTGACCGCCTTTGGTTATGAGTCGGGCCAGGCGGTGACCTTCTACCAGGGCAAGGGCACCATCGACTCCTGGTTGCGCCATCGCCGCATCGGCCTGCCGACCCAGTTGACCGTCGATCATCTGCTGGCCAGCTCGGCCATTCCATTGCTGTTCGCACCGGTCAAGCTCGACCAGGAGTATTTCGGCGACGGCGCCGTGCGGCAGTCGGCGCCGATCAGTCCGGCACTGCACCTGGGGGCCAGCCGTGTGCTGGTGGTCGGGGTCAGCGGCAACCCGCGCGGGGTCGATACCCAGGCCACCACCGAACGCATCTATGGCGGGCAGCAGCCGAGCCTGGCGCAGATCGGCGGGCATATGCTCAACAGCACCTTTATTGACAGCCTGGAAAGCGACATCGAGTTGTTGCAGCGACTGAACCAGTTCAGTCAGTTGCTGCCGCCGCAACCGCGCAGCCTGGGCCTGGCACCGGTGGACGTGCTGGTGATCGCGCCGAGCCAGCCGATCGATGAGATCGCCGCGCGCCATCGCCATGAGCTGCCGCCGGCGTTGCGCCTGTTCCTGCGCGGGCCGGGCGCCACCAAGACCAGTGGTGCCGGCGTGCTCAGCTACCTGTTGTTCGAGGCCGGTTACTGCAGCGAGTTGATCGAGCTCGGCCGCCGCGATGCGATGGCCAAGCGGGACGAGCTGTGTCGCTTCCTCGGCCTGCCCCAGGCTTCGGTGATGTTACAGACAGCTTCCGCACTGTAGGCGCTGGCTTGTCGGCGATAGCGTCTACAACATCACTGCAAGGGCCTCATCGCCGGCAAGCCGGCTTCTACAGCAGGTGCTCCGACAGGTAGCGGGCGACCGACTCCTCGGTGCAGGCACCGATGGTTTCGTGTTCCGGCAGGGCCTGCATCACCTTGTGATGGGCGGTGCCCATGATCAGGCCCTTGCCGGCCATCGTGAGCATTTCGACATCGTTCATGCCGTCGCCGAAGGCGATGCATTGGCTCATGGGCACATCGAGGAATTCGGCGAGCTTTTTCAGGGCGTTGCCCTTGGACACGGTGCTGGCCATCATTTCCAGGCACCAGGGCGCCGAAAAGGTGCTGTGCACCGCGTCGCCCACCAGGGCCTTGAGTCGTCCGTCGAGCAGCACCAGCGCGTCGTGGTCCTTGTTCCTGTGGATAAAGAACACTTTCTCGATCGCCTCGACCGGAAACGCATCGACAGCCAGGACCGTGGGCTGGAAGTCATCGTTATGGTTGAAGTCCTCGAGCAACTGGCTGTCGGCGTTGGTGATCCAGCGCGAGTCGCAGTAGGCGTTGATCACCAGGTCCGGGTCGGCCCTGGTCGCGTCGAGCAATGCCCGGACCACGGGTTCCGCCAGGTGCTCGCTGGCCGTCAGGTTCTTGCAGGCGCTGGTGATGCGGGCGCCGTTGGAAGTGATCAGGTGCACCGGCAGCGAGTAGTCGCGCAGGATCGACTCGACGTCGGGTTGGCTGCGACCGGTGGCGATCACCACGTGCCTGCCGGATTCGACGAGCCGGGTCAGGACCGACCGGGAAAACTCGCCGATGCGGTCGTCCGCAAGCAGCAGGGTTCCGTCCAGATCGGAGGCGATGAGGCTGTACATGGTGGTGTCCTTGACCGTGGGGAGTAGCAGGAGTCTGCCCGGCAGGACGGTAGAGATCAATTGTGTCGTTCGGTTGACAGCGACCCGCCCCGGACGGAGCGGGCCGCTGTCCGGGGCGGGGCGATTACTCGGCGATCTGCAGCTTGCGCGCCTCGGTATACACGTAGCGCACCTTCTCGTATTCGAACGGCGAGTTCAGCTGGCCGTAGCGGAAACTGGTGGTGTAGCGCTTGTCGATGGCCCGCAGGGCGTAGATTTCCGGATGGTTTTCGCTGACCTCGGCGACGTTGAGGAAGTTGATCTGGGATTCGGCGGTGAAGTCGAAGACCAGGCCGCCGGTATCACGCAGGTTCGACGGGCCGAAGAACGGCAGCACCAGGTAGGCACCGCCCGGCACGCCATAGAAGCCCAGGGTCTGGCCGAAGTCTTCGCTCTGGCGCGGCAGGCCCATCTTCGTCGCCGGATCCCACAGGCCGGCGACGCCGATGGTGGTGTTGAGCAGCAGCCGCCCGGTGGTTTCCAGCGAGCGCTTGCCCTTGAGCTGGAACAGGCTGTTGAGCAGGTTGGAAATATCCCCCAGGTTGCCGAAGAAATTGCTCACCCCTTCGCGCAGGAAGGTCGGCGTGACATAGCGGTAACCGTCGACCACCGGCAGGAACACCCACTCGTCGAAGCGGTAGTTGAAGTGGTAGACGCGGCGGTTCCAGGACTCCAGCGGGTCGTAGACGTTCAGCGCGTTGAGCGTCGAGCGTTCGAATTCGCGCTGGTCCAGGCCCGGGTTGAACTTGAGTTTCTTCAACGGCTCGGTGAAGCCATCCGGGTCGGGTGCCACGGTGTCGTGGGCCTTGCTGTTGTCCGCCTGGGCGTAGCCTGCGCAGAGCAGGGCAGCGATAAGCATCAGATGTTTAGCCACGGAAAAACTCCAGCATGGCGTCTGCGTTGACGCGGTAATTGAGGTTGCCGCAGTGGCCGCCGTGAGGGTAGACGGTCAGGCGGTCGCCAAAGGTGCTGCGCAGGAAGCCCAGGTCGCCCGGACCGAGGATGACGTCGTCGGCGTTGTGCATGACGGCGATTTTCGGGCTGTCATGCAGGTAGTCCTTGAGGGCATAGAGGCTGACCTGGTCCACCAGTTGCAGCAAGCTGCCGCCGTCGGTACGGGCGCGCCACATCGGAATCACCTGTTCGGTCAGGTAGCAGTCGAAGTCGCATTGCAGGGCACGCTTGAGCATGGGCGTCAGGCTGGTGCCCTCGGTGATCGGGTACTTGGGCGGGGTGATCAGGCCGCGGCGGTTGATCAGGTCCGAGGTAAAGGCGATGTCCGCGGCCGAGAACCGGAAGGACGTGCCGATCAGCATGGCCATCTGTTCGTTGGTCAGGTGCTGCCTGGACTGCTGGAAGTCGTAGAGCAGGGCGTCGTTGAGGTCGATATAGCCTTTCTGTTGGAAGTAGCGGGTCAGCTTGGCCAGGACCAGTTCATAGAAAGTCGTGGTGTTGTTGATGCCCTTGACCTCGGTCTGGACCAGCTTGTCGAGGTTGGTGATCGAGGTATAGAGGTTGACCGGCGGATTGAGCAGCAGGACTTTCTTGAAGTTGAAGCTGCGGCGGGTCTCGTCCAGCTTGCTGACAAAGGCCGCATCCAGGGCGCCGAGGCTGTAGCCGGTGAGGTAGAAGTCGGTCACCGGCAGTTTCGGGTTCTGCGCCCGTACCGCCTGCATCACCCGGTACATGTCTTCGGCGTCTTCCTTGCTCACCCCGGGCGTGGCGAAGCGCGAGGCGGCGCTCATGAAGTCGAAGCTGGTGGGCGACGACAGCTGGACGACGTGGTAGCCGGCCTTGTAATAGAGCTTTTTCAGGTACTCGTTGATGCTGCTGTCATAGCGTGCGCCGGTGCCGGCGATCAGGAAGATCAGCGGCGCGGCGTGGTCCTGCCGGGCGATGCGGTAGGTGAGCTTCTTGACCGCCCAGAAGTTGTCCGGGAGGGTGAACTCGCGTTCCGGTCGCAGTTTCAACTGGTAGTCGGACTGGTCGATGTCCTCGTTGCTGGGCAGTTGCGGGCGCAGTTCCGGCGGGGTCGTGGCGATGGTCGCTTCGAACGGGTTGGTCAACGGATAGCCATAGCTGGCGGCGTCGACATCGACCGCCAGCGCGGACGCACTCAAAATGAGGCCGCCGATGAAAGCAGCGAGGCGCAGAGAACGGAGCATGACTACATCCCTTTAAAGGAGAATGCTGAATGGGGGTCGCAGGCTATGACCACTACGCTAGTGCCGAAGTGCCATGTCCCATTGCATAAATAATGCAATCGGCGTGTATTCATTCAGACCATAGCCTACAGACGATACACTTTGCCTCATTTTGCTGACCAGCCAGGCGTTGTTTACGCTTGCATGCGCCGTCTTGGCGATTATGCTGGGCGCCGTTTTCGCCTATCGGAGTTGTTCATGTCCCGCCGTCTGCCGCTGATCCTGCTGTTTATCGTCCTGCCCCTGTGGCTGGCTGCCAGTTACGGCGTGCGCTACGGGTTGATGGAGGACGGGCAGTGGGTCGGTATCTGCGTCGATGAGGCGCTGCGCTGGGAGTGCCAGGCGCGTTCGAACCTGGGCTGGCTGATTCATTTCAAGGTGCTGGGCTGGGCTGCCCTGGGCGCGGCGGTGCTGGCGTTCCTGGTGCCGGGGCGTGCCGGTCGGGTGCTGGCGGTGCTGGCACTGCTGGTCGGTTTTCCGGCGCTGGCGTTGTACAACACCAGCCTGGCGGTATTTGCGGTGGTGATTGGCGGGTTGCGCCTGGTCAGGTCGGCCTGAGCGCAGGTCTCGACCTGTAGGGGGCGGCCTGCTGGCGATTGTGGTGTGTCAGGCAACAAGGTAGTTGACTGCGACATCGCAATCGCCAGCAAGCCGGCTCCCGCAGATCAGGGGCGCACGCGCAGGCTGCGCCATAGCGCGGCGACCATCAGTACGCTGACCGCCGCCCAGCCCCAGGCCTGCGGGTTTTCCAGGCCTTCGCGATACAGTTGCGGGGCGATCCCGGCGCCGATGATAAAGGCCAGTAGGGCGGTTTCCCCGCGCGGGGCGCGGACCGGGCGAACCAGGAAGGCCAGCGCCGGCAACAGCAGCGCCGCACTCGGGAAGCTGCGATAGCGCGGGTCCAGGACCAGTTCCAGCATCATTACCGCGCCGGCGAACCCGGCGCTCGCCAGCAGCCAGCCGGCACGTCGCTCCAGCCATTCGAAGGCGCCCGCGCGCCAGCCGGCCCGGCTGCCCAGGGCCAGGGTGGCGTGGCTCAGCACCAGCAGGTTCAGGCCCAGCAGCAAGGCTGCCCAGATCCATTCGCTGGCAAAGCGGCTGGTCACCCGCACCAATTCACCCCAGGCGCCGATGGAACAGGCGGCCAGTGCGCCGAGCAGCGGCAGGACCAGGGCGGCCCGGGTACTGCGCACGCGCCCACCGATGAGCAGGGTGCCGAGCAGGACCAGGCCACCAAACACCAGCCACTGCGGCCAGTACGGCAGGTTCGATACCGGCCCGGCGAGGATGCCCTTGTCCTGGCGGTCGGCGTCGAACAGTCCCCAGTAGCCGCCGACCGCACCTTCGCTGCCGCGCTTCCAGGGCTGGTCGAAGGCTTCGATCAGGTTGTAGTGCCAACCGTTCTGTTCGGCCAGGGTGACAAAGCCGCGAATGAAACGGGCTTCGTTGACCCGGCTCGGCAGCGCGGTTTCGCGCTGGCGCCCTTCGCTCGGCCAGCCGGTTTCACCGATCAGGATATCCTTGGGCGCGAAGCGGTTGCCGAAGGTCTGGCGAATCTGCGCCACATGATCGATGGCCGCGTCGATTCCCGCCGGATCGTCTTCCCAGTAGGGCAGCAGGTGAATGGTCAGGAAGTCCACCGCCGGCGCGACGTCCGGGTGGCTGAGCCAGAATTCCCAGACGTCGGCATAGGTCACCGGCTGTTTCACATGCGCCTTGACCTTGTGGATCAGCCTGACCAGCTGTGGCGCCGTGACTTCCTTGCGCAGCAGGGCTTCGTTGCCGACGATCACCGCGGTGACCACGTCGGCGTTGGCGTTGGCCGAGGCGATCAGGGCATCGACTTCCTTTTCCGTGTCCACCGGGTTGCTGTTGACCCAGGCGCCGATCATCAGCTTCAGGCCGTGCTTGCGCGCCAGCTCCGGCAGGGCCTCCAGGCCGGTCATGGAGTAGGTGCGAATGCACTCGAAGCGGGTCGCCAGCAGGGCCAGGTCGGCATCCATGCGCTCCGGGCGCGGCTTGAACGGCTGGTCGAAGGGCGATTGATCCTTGTCGAACGGTGTGTAGGACGCGCATTGCAGCTTGTGCGTCGGGGTCGCGGCATCCGGCAGGATCACCGGCTGGCCGAGGCCGTACCAGAAACCACAGAGGGCGAAAATGCCCAGCAGGCAGGCGAACAGATAGGGCAGGAGCGGGAAGCGGGCGGTGGCGGGCATGGTCAGGCCGTCTGGGAACAAAGCCGCGCATATTACCCGGAATTACCCGGGCCTTGGGCCTGTGCAGTATTTTGTCATGCAAAGTTCGGGCGCAATAAATGTGGGACTTTTCCGAAGCGTTGATTGCTGGCGTTCTGATGTCGTTTCTCGCTGCCTTGAGGTCGCTGCCAGAGCAGGTCGATTGGCGGGTCGGGTTGATGATCAGGGCGTCAGTACTCCGCTGATGATCGAACGGGTTTGGCCGTGAGGCGTGAAGGGGGCGCCGTGCACCATAACTATACGTTGATGCCGCTCGACAGCCGTCGGGCGCAGCACTTTCGGGGAAGTAACGATGAAGATGCGACGACTCTTAGGCGCAGGTGCCGCTCTGGTGCTTGCGGTCAGCTCCAACCTGGCCAGTGCCGATGCCAAGACCGTGACCATTGGTTACGTCGATGGCTGGTCCGATAGCGTTGCCACCACCAACGTGGCGGCTGAAGTGATCAAGCAGAAGTTGGGTTACGACGTGAAGTTGCAGGCTGTCGCCACCGGGATCATGTGGCAGGGCGTCGCCACCGGCAAGCTCGATGCGATGCTGTCGGCCTGGCTGCCGGTCACCCATGGCGAGTACTGGGCCAAGAACAAGGACAAGGTGGTCGACTACGGCCCCAACTTCAAGGACGCCAAGATCGGGCTGATCGTGCCGGAGTACGTCAAGGCCAAATCCATCGCCGACCTCAAGGACGATACGACCTTCAAGAACAAGATCGTCGGTATCGATGCCGGCTCGGGTGTGATGCTCAAGACCGACCAGGCCATCAAGGACTACGGCCTCGACGCCTACAAGCTGCAAGCCAGCTCGGGCGCGGCGATGATCGCCGAACTGACCCGTGCCGAAGAGAAGAACGAATCCATCGCCGTGACCGGCTGGGTACCGCACTGGATGTTCGCCAAGTGGAAACTGCGTTTCCTCGACGATCCGAAGGGCGTGTACGGCGCGGCTGAAACCGTGAACAGCATCGGCAGCAAGGGCCTGGACAAGAAAGCGCCGGAAGTGGCGGCTTTCCTGAAAAAATTCCAGTGGGCCTCGAAAGACGAAATCGGCGAAGTCATGCTGGCGATCCAGGACGGTGCCAAGCCTGAAGTGGCGGCCAAGGACTGGGTTGCCAAGCACCCCGACCGCGTCGCCGAGTGGACCAAATAATACCCCGAAGGCTCTAGACCGCTGTATCGAAGGCCGCCCGGCAGTCCTGCCCGGCGGCCTTCGTGTTTCCGTTTGTTGAAGATTTGCCTCGCAGCCTGCCGTCGCCCCGAATCTGGACTAGTGTCGTTCTAATACTAAGGTCGTCTGGTTTCGCTTCCACAGCCGCCTAAAGTGAAAAATGTTTCATCTCATCTGTGCTGCGAGGATAAAAACAATGAACGACAGCATTTACCTCTCGATTCAGAACAGCCCGCGTTTCAAGGAGCTGGTCAGAAAAAGGGAACGATTCGCCTGGATTCTTTCGGCGATCATGCTTGGGTTGTATTCGGGCTTCATTCTTCTGATTGCGTACGGGCCACAGGTGCTGGGCGCCAAGCTCAGTCCCACGTCTTCCGTTACCTGGGGGATACCGATTGGTGTCGGGCTGATTGTTTCGGCCTTTATTCTCACGGCAATCTACGTGCGTCGCGCCAATGGCGAATTCGACGACCTGAACAATGCGATTCTCAAGGAGGCTCAGCAATGATCCGGCGTCTTCTAGCTGCCTTGGGCGTCATGGCCTTCGCTCCCACCCTGTGGGCCGCCGATGCGTTGGCCGGCGAAGTGCACAAGCAACCCCTCAACGTCTCGGCGATCGTGATGTTCATCGCGTTTGTCGGTGCCACCCTGTGCATCACCTACTGGGCCTCCAAGCGCAACAAGTCGGCTGCCGACTATTATGCGGCGGGCGGCAAGATCACCGGTTTCCAGAACGGCCTGGCGATTGCCGGCGACTACATGTCGGCGGCGTCCTTCCTGGGGATTTCCGCGCTGGTGTTCACCTCCGGCTACGATGGCCTGATCTACTCCATCGGCTTCCTGGTGGGCTGGCCGATCATCCTGTTCCTGATCGCCGAGCGCCTGCGCAACCTGGGCAAGTACACCTTTGCCGACGTGGCGTCCTACCGCCTCGGGCAAACCCAGATCCGTTCGCTGTCGGCCTGCGGTTCGCTGGTGGTGGTGGCGTTCTACCTGATCGCGCAGATGGTCGGTGCCGGCAAGCTGATCCAGCTGCTGTTCGGCCTCGACTACTATGTGGCGGTGATCCTGGTAGGCATCCTGATGTGCCTCTATGTGTTGTTCGGCGGCATGCTGGCCACCACCTGGGTACAGATCATCAAGGCGGTGCTGCTGCTGTCGGGTGCCTCGTTCATGGCGCTGATGGTGATGAAGCACGTCAACTTCGACTTCAACACGCTGTTCTCCGAAGCGATCAAGGTTCACCCCAAGGGTGAGGCGATCATGAGCCCGGGCGGCCTGGTGAAAGATCCGATCTCGGCGTTCTCCCTCGGCCTGGCGCTGATGTTCGGTACCGCTGGCCTGCCGCATATCCTGATGCGCTTCTTCACCGTGAGCGACGCCAAGGAAGCGCGCAAGAGCGTGCTGTATGCCACCGGTTTCATCGGCTACTTCTACATCCTGACCTTTATCATCGGCTTTGGCGCGATCCTGCTGGTCAGCACCAATCCGGCGTTCAAGGATGCCGCGGGTGCCTTGCTGGGCGGTAACAACATGGCGGCGGTACACCTGGCCAACGCGGTGGGTGGCAGCGTCTTCCTCGGCTTCATCTCGGCGGTGGCGTTCGCGACCATCCTCGCGGTAGTGGCGGGTCTGACCCTGGCCGGCGCTTCGGCGGTGTCCCATGACCTGTATGCCAGCGTGATCAAGAAGGGCAAGGCCAACGAGAAGGATGAGATCCGGGTGTCGAAGATCACCACCATCGCCCTTGGCGTGCTGGCGATCGGCCTGGGCATTCTCTTCGAAAGCCAGAACATCGCGTTCATGGTCGGCCTGGCGTTCTCCATTGCCGCCAGTTGCAACTTCCCGGTGCTGCTGCTCTCCATGTACTGGAAGAAGCTGACCACCCGTGGCGCCATGATCGGCGGCTGGATGGGCCTGGTCAGCGCGGTGGGCCTGATGATCCTCGGCCCGACCATCTGGGTGCAGATCATGCATCACGAGAAGGCTATCTTCCCGTATGAGTACCCGGCGCTGTTCTCGATGATCATTGCGTTTGTCGGGATCTGGTTCTTCTCCATCACCGACAAGTCGGCTGCAGCCGAGAACGAGCGGGCGCTGTTCTTCCCGCAGTTCGTGCGTTCGCAGACTGGTCTGGGGGCGAGTGGGGCGGTTTCCCACTGAGGGAGTACCGGCTTCCCTATATAAGTTGTGCCGAAACGAAAAGCCCCGGTCGAGAGACCGGGGCTTTTTTATGGGGGCGCAGGTGGCGGCCTTGAATCTCGTGCTGCCTGTCAGGGCCTCTTCGCGGGCAAGCCCGCTCCCACGGTTGGGTGTCGACCACAAGCCGGTGTAAGACACGAACCTGTAGGAGCCGGCTTGCTGGCGATGGGAGTACCGGGGTGGATCAGGTACGCCGCGTTACCGTTCATCGCGGGCAAGCCCTGCTCCCACGGGGCGGTGGCACACCTTGTGGGAGCGGGCTTGCCCGCGAAGGCGGCAGTGTGGGCGCCAGGAGTGTCCGCGGGCAGAAACGAACAGGGCCTCCAGATGGAGGCCCTGTCGGGTGCAGTCAAGGAGCTACCGTGAGGCAGACCTTACTTGCGGTCTTCCAGCTTGGTGATGTCACGTGACTCGTAGCCGGTGTACAGCTGGCGTGGACGGCCGATCTTGTACGGGCTGGAGAGCATTTCCTTCCAGTGGGAGATCCAGCCGACGGTCCGCGCCAGGGCGAAGATCACGGTGAACATGCTGGTTGGAATGCCGATCGCCTTGAGGATGATCCCCGAGTAGAAGTCGACGTTCGGGTACAGCGAGCGCTCGATGAAGTACGGATCGGTCAGGGCGATCTCTTCGAGGCGCATGGCCAGTTCCAGCTGAGGATCGTTGTTGATGCCCAGTTCCTTGAGGACTTCGTCGCAGGTCTGCTTCATCACGGTGGCACGTGGGTCGCGGTTCTTGTAGACCCGGTGACCGAAGCCCATCAGCTTGAACGGATCGTTCTTGTCCTTGGCCTTGGCGATGAACTTGTCGATGTTCGAGACATCGCCGATTTCATCGAGCATGGTCAGTACCGCTTCGTTCGCACCGCCGTGGGCAGGGCCCCACAGTGCGGCGATACCGGCGGCGATACAGGCGAACGGGTTGGCACCCGAGGAGCCCGCCAGACGAACGGTGGAGGTCGATGCGTTCTGCTCGTGGTCGGCATGGAGGATGAAGATCCGGTCCATGGCCTTGGCGAGCACCGGGCTGATCGGTTTGATCTCGCACGGAGTGTTGAACATCATGTGCAGGAAGTTTTCCGCGTACGACAGGTCGTTGCGCGGGTACATCATGGGTTGACCCATGGAGTACTTGTAAACCATCGCTGCCAGGGTCGGCATCTTGGCCACCAGGCGGACCGCGGAAATTTCGCGGTGCTGGGGGTTATTGATGTCCAGGGAGTCGTGGTAGAAGGCCGACAGGGCGCCGACCACGCCGCACATGACGGCCATCGGGTGGGCGTCGCGACGGAAGCCGTTGAAGAAAGTCTTCAACTGCTCGTGCACCATGGTGTGGTTCTTCACGGTGCTGACGAACTTGGCTTTCTGCTCTGCGGTCGGCAGTTCGCCGTTGAGCAGCAGGTAGCAGGTTTCCAGGTAGTCCGATTTCTCGGCAAGTTGCTCGATCGGGTAGCCGCGATGCAGCAAAATGCCGTTATCGCCGTCGATATAGGTGATTTTCGACTCGCAGGACGCAGTCGACATGAAGCCAGGGTCGAACGTGAACCGGCCCGTGGCCGTCAGGCCCCGCACGTCGATTACATCGGGACCAACGGTGCCGGTTAAAATGGGCAGCTCGACGGGGGCTGCGCCCTCGATGATCAACTGCGCTTTTTTGTCAGCCATGTGGCCTCCTATTTATGCTTGAAATCATCAGACAGGCCCCCCACGCAGGGCCCGCACCACTATAGTGAGATAAATTCGAAAGTCAATTTGCCAAAAGTCATGCGCCAGAGGGCTTTGAGCGCTATTTTTCCTCGAAATTGACGGCTATTTACGCCTTTTATCCCACTAACGCAATGCACCATTAGGGGTAGTCCTTTGCGTTGTCATTAGTAGCCTAACTGTCTATACTCGGCGTCCGACCGCCAGGGGCTTTTGGGCCTGTTTTCATTGGGGGTCGTCACTCCCTGGGTGGTGGGTACCTGACCAGTGCACTTGCCCAACAACTTTGCCCTGATTGTTAGGGGCTCTTCAGTGTGAAAAAAGCCGTGAAAAGCCAACGACCTGTAAACCTAGACCTAAGGACCATCAAACTCCCAGTCACTGCTTACACGTCCATTCTTCACCGTATCTCCGGTGTCATCCTCTTTGTCAGCCTGGCCATCATGCTCTACGCATTGGACAAGTCGCTGAGCTCCGAGGAAGGCTTCGGTCAGGTGAAAGCGTGTCTGACCAGTCCGCTAGCCAAGCTAGTGATTTGGGGCATCCTGTCCGCCTTGCTGTATCACCTGGTTGCCGGCGTGCGCCATCTGATCATGGACATGGGCATCGGTGAGACGCTGGAAGGCGGCAAGCTGGGCTCGAAAATCGTTATCGCCGTTTCCGTGGTGGTAATCGTTCTGGCAGGAGTCTGGATATGGTAACTAACGTCACGAACCTCTCGCGTTCGGGCCTCTATGACTGGATGGCACAGCGCGTGTCGGCGGTCGTTCTCGCGGCTTATTTCCTGTTCCTGATCGGATACATCATTGCGAACCCAGGCCTGGGCTATGCCCAGTGGCATGAGCTGTTCTCTCACGGCTGGATGCGCATCTTCAGTCTGCTGGCCCTGGTGGCCCTGGGCGCTCACGCCTGGGTCGGCATGTGGACCATCGCGACCGACTACCTGACGCCGATGGCGTTCGGCAAGTCCGCGACTGTAGTGCGTTTCCTTTTCCAGGTGGTATGCGGCGTTGCGATGTTCGCGTACTTCGTCTGGGGTGTGCAGATTCTCTGGGGTATCTGATTCATGGCTAACATTCCAACGATTTCTTTCGACGCCATCATCATCGGCGGCGGCGGCGCGGGTATGCGTGCCGCCCTGCAGCTGGCTCAGGGCGGTCACAAGACGGCCGTGATCACCAAGGTGTTCCCGACCCGTTCGCACACCGTGTCCGCCCAGGGTGGCATCACCTGCGCCATCGCTTCGGCCGACCCGAACGACGACTGGCGCTGGCACATGTACGATACCGTCAAGGGTTCCGACTACATCGGTGACCAGGACGCTATCGAGTACATGTGTCAGGAAGGCCCGGCTGCGGTGTTCGAACTGGACCACATGGGCCTGCCGTTCTCCCGTACCGAATCCGGCCGCATCTACCAGCGTCCGTTCGGCGGCCAGTCCAAGGACTTCGGCAAGGGCGGCCAGGCGGCACGTACCTGCGCAGCCTCTGACCGTACCGGTCACGCGCTGCTGCACACCCTCTACCAGGGTAACCTGAAAGCCGGCACCACCTTCCTGAACGAGTACTACGCCGTTGACCTGGTGAAGAACCAGGACGGCGCGTTCGTCGGTGTGATCGCCATCTGCATCGAAACCGGTGAAACCTCCTACATCCGCTCGAAAGCCACCGTATTGGCCACCGGCGGTGCGGGGCGCATCTACGCTTCGACCACCAACGCCCTGATCAACACCGGTGACGGCGTCGGCATGGCCCTGCGTGCCGGCGTACCGGTACAAGACATCGAAATGTGGCAGTTCCACCCGACCGGCATCGCCGGCGCCGGCGTCCTGGTGACCGAAGGTTGCCGTGGTGAAGGTGGTTACCTGATCAACAAGCACGGCGAGCGTTTCATGGAGCGTTATGCTCCGAACGCGAAGGACCTGGCTGGTCGCGACGTGGTTGCCCGTTCGATGGTGAAGGAAATCATCGCCGGCAACGGTTGCGGTCCGAATGGCGACCATGTGATGCTCAAGCTCGACCACCTGGGCGAGGAAGTGCTGCACAGCCGTCTGCCAGGCATCTGCGAACTGTCGAAGACTTTCGCGCACGTCGACCCGGTTGTTGCCCCGGTTCCGGTCGTACCGACCTGCCACTATATGATGGGCGGCGTTGCCACCAACATTCATGGCCAGGCCATCACCCAGAACGCCGAAGGCGTGGACCAGATCATTCCTGGCCTGTTCGCGGTAGGTGAAGTGGCTTGCGTATCGGTTCACGGCGCCAACCGCCTGGGCGGCAACTCGCTGCTCGACCTGGTGGTCTTCGGCCGTGCGGCCGGCCTGCACCTGGAAAAAGCCCTGACCGACGGCATCGAATACGATGACGCCACCGACGCTGACATCGAAGCTGCCCTGGCGCGTCTGTCCGCCCTGAACGAGCGTACCGATGGCGAAGACGTGGCAACCCTGCGTCGCGAGCTGCAAAGCTGCATGCAGAACTACTTCGGTGTATTCCGTACTGGCGAATACATGCAGAAGGGTATCGCGCAACTGGCCGACCTGCGCAAGCGTATCGCCAACGTGAAGATCAACGATAAGTCGCAGGCGTTCAACACTGCCCGTATCGAAGCGCTGGAACTGCAAAACCTGCTGGAAGTGGCCGAAGCAACCGCTATCGCCGCCGAAGTGCGCAAAGAGTCCCGCGGTGCCCATGCCCGTGAAGACTTCGAAGATCGTGACGACGAAAACTGGCTGTGCCACACCCTGTACTTCCCGGGTGACAAGCGCGTCACCAAGCGAGCCGTGAACTTCTCGCCGAAGACCGTTCCGACTTTCGAACCTAAAGTCCGGACTTATTAAGGGTGACCGCCATGTTGCAAGTCGAAGTTTATCGTTACAACCCTGACACCGACTCAGCCCCGAAAACCCAGGTTTTCCAGGTCGATACCGGTGGCAAGGACCTGATGGTGCTGGACGTGCTGGCGCTGATCAAGGAGCAGGACGAAGGGTTCTCCTACCGTCGCTCCTGCCGTGAAGGCGTTTGCGGTTCCGACGGCATGAACATCAACGGCAAGAACGGCCTGGCGTGCATCACGCCGCTGTCCGCCGTGGTCAAGGGTAACAAGCTGGTTGTTCGTCCTCTGCCTGGTTTGCCGGTTATCCGTGACCTGGTCGTCGATATGAGCATCTTCTACAAGCAATACGAGAAGGTTAAGCCATTCCTGCAGAACGACACGCCGGCTCCGGCCATCGAGCGTCTGCAGTCCCCTGAAGAGCGTGAAAAGCTCGACGGCCTGTACGAGTGCATCCTGTGCGCTTGCTGCTCGACGTCCTGCCCGTCCTTCTGGTGGAACCCGGACAAGTTCCTGGGCCCGGCCGCCCTGCTGCAAGCCTACCGCTTCCTGGCAGACAGCCGCGACACCAAGACGACCGAGCGCCTGGCTTCGCTGGATGACCCGTTCAGCGTCTTCCGCTGCCGCGGGATCATGAACTGCGTCAACGTATGTCCGAAAGGCCTGAACCCGACTAAGGCCATCGGTCACATCCGTAACATGCTGCTGCAGAGCGGCGTGTGACTCAGCTGCTGTAACCCGGCTGTTGTAGAACCGGTGTTGTAAAGAGTGGCATCGCTGTACCCGTAGAGAGCTGCGGCGCAGGCTTCAACCCGCGCCGTGGTTTTAACCTGAGCGACGGCTCACAAAGCTGTGGCTCTTATTTTGAAGAAATGAGACCAGCAGGGGCATCCGGGCTGGTACCCGGACTATCAGCGTGATCCTAGGTGGCTTGTTCAGGTCGCGGCATTCGGACTTTTGCAAGCTTGCTCGGTGTTTTCGCCGGTGGTGTCCCCTAACCGAGGGTGACCAAGCATGCAAGAAAGCGTGATGCAGCGCATGTGGAACAGCGGCTATCTTTCAGGTGGTAACGCTGCCTATGTGGAAGAGCTTTATGAGCTCTACCTGCACGACCCTAACGCTGTGCCAGAAGAATGGCGCACCAAATTTCAGACGTTGCCCGCTGACGGCAACGCTGCCACCGATGTATCGCACTCGACAATCCGCGAGCATTTCGTGTTGCTGGCAAAGAACCAGCGCCGCGCCCAACCGGTATCTGCCGGCAGCGTGAGCAGTGAGCACGAGAAGAAGCAGGTTGAAGTGCTGCGATTGATCCAGGCCTATCGGATGCGTGGCCACCAGGCAGCCCAGCTTGACCCGCTGGGACTGTGGCAGCGTCCTGCACCTGCAGACCTGTCGATCAATCATTACGGCTTGACCAATGCCGATCTTGATACGATCTTCCGTGCCGGCGACCTGTTCATCGGCAAAGAGGAAGCGAGCCTACGCGAAATTCACGAAGCGTTGCAGCAGACATATTGCCGCACCATCGGCGCCGAGTTCACGCACATCGTCGATTCCGAGCAGCGCCACTGGTTCCAGCAGCGCCTGGAAAGCGTGCGCGGCCGTCCAACCTTCTCCGCCGATATCAAGAGCCACCTGCTCGAGCGCGTCACCGCCGCGGAAGGCCTGGAAAAATACCTGGGTACCAAATACCCGGGCACCAAGCGTTTCGGCCTGGAAGGTGGCGAGAGCCTGATTCCGATGCTGGACGAGATGATCCAGCGTTCCGGCTCCTACGGCACCAAGGAAATCGTTATCGGCATGGCCCACCGCGGCCGTCTCAACGTGCTGGTCAACACCTTCGGCAAGAACCCGCGCGAGTTGTTCGACGAGTTCGAAGGCAAGAAGAAGGTCGAGCTGGGTTCCGGTGACGTCAAGTACCACCAGGGCTTCTCGTCCAACGTGATGACCACCGGTGGCGAAGTTCACCTGGCCATGGCGTTCAACCCGTCCCACCTGGAAATCGTTTCCCCGGTGGTCGAGGGTTCGGTTCGTGCCCGCCAGGACCGTCGCAACGATGCGACCGGTGACAAGGTTCTGCCGATTTCCCTCCACGGTGACGCTGCGTTCGCAGGTCAGGGCGTGGTCATGGAAACCTTCCAGATGTCGCAGACCCGCGGCTTCAAGACGGGCGGCACGATCCACATCGTGATCAACAACCAGGTCGGTTTCACCATCAGCAACCCGCTGGACTCGCGTTCCACCGAGTACGCCACCGACGTCGCGAAGATGATCCAGGCGCCGATCCTCCATGTGAATGGTGATGATCCGGAAGCCGTGCTGTTCGTGACCCAGCTGGCTGTCGACTACCGCATGCAGTACAAGCGCGACGTGGTGATCGACCTGGTCTGCTACCGTCGTCGTGGTCACAACGAGGCTGACGAGCCAAGTGGCACCCAGCCGCTGATGTACCAGCAGATCACCAAGCAGCGCACCACCCGTGAGCTGTACGCCGAGCGCCTGGTTCAGGCCAAGGTGCTGGATGACGCGCGCGTGCAGGCGAAGGTCGACGAATACCGCAACGCCCTGGACAACGGTCTGCACGTGGTCAAGAGCCTGGTCAAGGAACCGAACAAGGAGTTGTTCGTCGACTGGCGCCCTTACCTGGGTCACGCGTGGACTGCACGTCACGATACCCGCTTCGATCTGAAGACCCTGCAGGAACTGTCCGCCAAGCTGCTGGAAATTCCGGAAGGCTTCGTGGTTCAGCGCCAGGTCGCGAAGATCTACGAAGATCGTCAGAAAATGCAGGCCGGCGGCTTGCCGATCAACTGGGGTTACGCCGAAACCATGGCGTACGCGACCCTGGCGTTCGAAGGCCACCCGATCCGCATGACCGGCCAGGACATCGGCCGTGGTACGTTCTCGCACCGTCATGCCGTGCTGCACAACCAGAAGGACGCGGGCACCTACATTCCGCTGCAGAACCTGTACGAGGGTCAGCCACGCTTCGACCTGTACGACTCGTTCCTGTCGGAAGAAGCGGTCCTGGCGTTCGAGTACGGTTACTCGACCACCACGCCGAATGCCCTGGTTATCTGGGAAGCCCAGTTCGGCGACTTCGCCAACGGTGCCCAGGTGGTTGTCGACCAGTTCATCACCAGTGGCGAGCACAAGTGGGGTCGTCTGTGCGGCCTGACCATGCTGCTGCCGCACGGTTATGAAGGTCAGGGTCCGGAGCACTCCTCGGCCCGTCTGGAGCGCTACCTGCAACTGTGCGCCGAGCACAACGTCCAGGTTTGCGTGCCGACCACCCCGGCTCAGATCTACCACCTGCTGCGTCGTCAGGTCATCCGTCCGCTGCGCAAGCCGCTGATCGTGCTGACACCGAAGTCGCTGCTGCGTCACAAGCTGGCGATCTCCACGCTGGAAGATCTGGCCGAAGGCTCGTTCCAGACCGTTATCCCGGAAATCGACGCCCAGGATCCGAAAAAGGTCCAGCGCCTGGTTCTGTGCAGCGGCAAGGTCTACTACGACCTGCTGGAAAAACGCCGTGCCGAAGAGCGTGACGATATCGCCATCGTGCGTATCGAGCAGTTGTACCCATTCCCTGAGGACGACCTGATCGAAGTCCTGGCTCCGTACAAGAACCTCAAACATATCGTTTGGTGTCAGGAAGAGCCGATGAACCAGGGTGCCTGGTACAGCAGCCAGCATCACATGCGTCGCATCATCAGCGGCCACGACAAGTCGCTCGCACTCGAGTACGCCGGTCGTGACGCTTCTGCTGCTCCTGCTTGTGGTTATGCATCGATGCACGCCGAGCAGCAGGAAAAACTGTTGCAAGATGCCTTTACTGTTTAACGCCTCGCGCACCTGAAACCGAATTTAAGGAACCACAGATAATGGCTATCGAGATCAAAGCCCCCCAATTTCCGGAATCGGTTGCCGATGGCACCGTTGCCACCTGGCACAAGCAGCCGGGCGATGCGGTCAAGCGCGACGACCTGATCGTCGACATCGAGACCGACAAGGTGGTACTGGAAGTCCTGGCTGAAGCCGACGGCGTTCTGGGCGCTATCGTTGCCAACGAAGGCGACACCGTTCTTTCCGCACAGGTACTGGGCTCCATCGAAGAGGGCGGTGCTGCCGCCGCTGCTCCGGCTGCCGCGCCTGCCGCCGCCCAAGCTGCTGCCCCGGCTGCCGCCGGTGGTGAAGACGATCCGGTTGCTGCTCCGGCCGCGCGCAAGCTGGCTGAAGAAAACGGCATCAACATCGCTTCCGTTGCCGGCACCGGCAAGGGTGGTCGTGTGACCAAGGAAGACGTGGTCGCTGCCGTCGCCGCGAAGAAAGCCGCTCCGGCTGCTGCTCCGGCCAAGGCTGCCGCCCCGGCTGCCGCTGCTCCTGTGTTCGCCGCCGGCGACCGCACCGAGAAGCGTGTACCGATGACCCGCGTACGTGCCACCGTGGCCAAGCGTCTGGTCGAAGCCCAGTCGAACATGGCGATGCTGACCACCTTCAACGAAGTCGACATGACCGAAGTCATGGCCCTGCGTTCGAAGTACAAGGACCTGTTCGAGAAGTCCCACAACGGCGTACGCCTGGGCTTCATGTCGTTCTTCGTGAAAGCGGCCACCGAGGCGCTGAAGCGCTTCCCGGCTGTCAACGCCTCGATCGACGGCGCGGACATCGTCTACCACGGCTACGCCGACGTCGGTGTCGCCGTTTCCAGCGACCGTGGCCTGGTGGTACCGGTACTGCGTAACGCCGAACTGATGAGCCTGGCCGAAATCGAAGGCGGCATCGCCACCTTCGGCAAGAAGGCCCGTGACGGCAAGCTGTCCATCGACGAAATGACCGGCGGTACGTTCACCATCACCAACGGTGGTACATTCGGCTCGATGATGTCGACCCCGATCGTCAACCCGCCACAAGCGGCGATCCTGGGTATGCACAACATCATCCAGCGTCCGATGGCAATCAACGGTCAGGTCGTGATCCGTCCGATGATGTACCTGGCTCTGTCCTACGATCACCGTTTGATCGACGGTAAAGAAGCTGTGACCTTCCTGGTTACCATCAAGAACCTGCTGGAAGACCCGGCTCGTTTGCTGCTGGATATCTGATTTTGCCCAAAGGGCAGGGCGCCTGGCGCCTTGCCCGCCGTGTAAATGACCAGCTTCGTCCCACGACGGTCGCCAAAAGCGGCCGTCCGGTTTGATTCGATAAGGAATGACACATGACTCAGAAATTCGACGTGGTAGTGATCGGCGCGGGTCCTGGCGGCTATGTAGCCGCCATCAAGGCCGCGCAACTTGGCCTCAAGACTGCCTGCATCGAGAAGTACCAGGACAAAGAGGGCAAGCTGGCCCTCGGCGGTACTTGCCTGAACGTGGGCTGCATTCCCTCCAAGGCGCTGCTGGACAGCTCCTGGAAGTACCACGAAGCCAAGGATGCCTTCGCCATCCACGGTATCACCACCGGTGACGTGAAGATGGACGTCCCGGCGATGGTCGGTCGCAAGGCCAACATCGTCAAGGGTCTGACCAGCGGTGTTGCCACCCTGTTCAAGGCCAACGGCGTGACTTCGATCGAAGGCCACGGCAAGCTGCTGGCCGGCAAGAAAGTCGAAGTGACCGGTCCGGATGGCGTTGTCCAGGTCATCGAAGCCGAGAACGTGATCCTGGCTCCAGGTTCGCGTCCGATCGACATCCCGCCTGCTCCGGTTGACCAGAAGGTGATCGTCGATTCGACCGGCGCCCTGGAATTCCAAGCCGTACCGAAGCGCCTTGGCGTGATCGGTGCTGGCGTGATCGGCCTGGAACTGGGTTCCGTCTGGTCCCGCCTGGGCGCTCAGGTGACTGTCCTGGAAGCCCTGGACACGTTCCTGCTGGCCGCTGACACCGCGGTGTCCAAGGAAGCGCTGAAAACCCTGACCAAACAAGGTCTGGACATCAAGCTGGGCGCTCGCGTGACCGGCTCCAAGGTCAACGGCGAAGAAGTGGTCGTGACCTATACCGACAAGGATGGCGAACAGACCATCACTTTCGACAAGCTGATCGTAGCCGTTGGTCGTCGTCCGGTGACCACCGACCTGCTGGCCGCCGACAGCGGCGTGACCCTCGACGAGCGTGGCTTCATCCACGTCGACGATCACTGTGCGACCACCGTTCCAGGCGTCTACGCCATCGGTGACGTGGTTCGCGGCATGATGCTGGCTCACAAGGCTTCGGAAGAAGGCATCATGGTCGTCGAGCGCATCAAGGGCCACAAGGCCCAGATGAACTACGACCTGATCCCGTCGGTTATCTACACACACCCGGAAATCGCGTGGGTCGGTAAAACCGAACAGGCCTTGAAAGCTGAAGGCGTTGAAGTTAACGTCGGCACCTTCCCGTTTGCCGCCAGTGGCCGTGCCATGGCAGCCAACGATACCGGTGGTTTCGTCAAGGTCATCGCTGATGCCAAGACCGACCGCGTCCTGGGCGTCCACGTGATTGGCCCAAGCGCGGCCGAGCTGGTACAGCAAGGCGCAATCGGTATGGAATTCGGCACCAGCGCCGAAGACCTGGGCATGATGGTCTTCTCCCATCCGACCCTGTCCGAAGCGTTGCACGAAGCGGCATTGGCAGTGAATGGCGGCGCCATCCACATTGCCAACAAGAAAAAACGCTAAGCGAATAATAAGAAACCACGGCGGATCGCCCGTCGTGAGCCTTGCGCGCAAGACTCACCGCGGAACATCCGCTGGACGCAGTCTTGCGTTGTTTCGCCGGGCGACCGGATAACGACGCAAGCAGCAGTCACAGGTGGTGCGGCACTGCAATCAGTGCAGCACCGAACGCGCAGTACCTAACGAAGACGGTAAAAAGCATGAATCTTCACGAGTATCAGGGTAAGCAGCTGTTCGCTGAATACGGCCTGCCAGTATCCAAAGGCTACGCGGTAGACACCCCGGAAGAAGCAGCAGAAGCTTGCGACAAGATCGGTGGTTCCGAGTGGGTTGTAAAAGCCCAGGTTCACGCCGGTGGTCGCGGTAAAGCGGGCGGCGTCAAGCTGGTTCGCAGCAAAGAAGACGCTAAGGCCTTCGCACAGCAGTGGCTGGGCAAGCGTCTGGTGACCTATCAGACTGACGCCAATGGCCAGCCTGTCACCAAGATCCTGGTTGAATCGTGCACTGATATCGCTAAAGAGCTGTACCTGGGCGCTGTCGTTGACCGTTCGAGCCGTCGCATCGTGTTCATGGCTTCCACCGAAGGTGGCGTGGACATCGAGAAAATCGCTCACGACACCCCTGAGAAAATCCTCAAGGCCACTATCGATCCACTGGTTGGCGCTCAGCCATTCCAGGGTCGCGAGCTGGCATTCCAGCTGGGTCTGGAAGGCAAGCAGGTTGCCCAGTTCGCCAAGATCTTCGTTGGCCTGGCCAAGCTGTTCAAGGATCACGACCTGGCACTGCTGGAAGTGAACCCGCTGGTGATCAAGGCCGACGGCGATCTGCATTGCCTCGATGCCAAGATCAACATCGACGCCAACGCCATGTACCGTCAGCCTAAGCTGAAAACCTTCCACGATCCGTCCCAGGACGATCCGCGCGAAGCGCACGCTGCCAAGTTCGAACTGAACTACGTGGCCCTGGAAGGCAACATCGGCTGCATGGTCAACGGTGCCGGCCTGGCCATGGGTACCATGGACATCGTCAACCTGCATGGCGGCAAGCCAGCCAACTTCCTCGACGTGGGCGGTGGTGCTACCAAGGAACGCGTAACCGAAGCGTTCAAGATCATCCTGTCCGACACCAACGTCGCTGCAGTACTGGTCAACATCTTCGGCGGCATCGTTCGTTGCGACATGATTGCCGAAGGCATCATCGGTGCAGTGAAAGAAGTCGGCGTGAAAATCCCGGTTGTTGTGCGCCTTGAAGGCAACAACGCTGAACTGGGCGCTAAAGTACTGGCAGAAAGCGGCTTGAATATCATCGCTGCTACCAGCCTGACCGACGCTGCTCAACAAGTTGTCAAAGCTGCGGAGGGCAAATAATGAGCGTCCTGATCAATAAAGACACCAAAGTTATCTGCCAGGGTATTACCGGTTCGCAAGGTAGTTTCCACACCCAGCAAGCCATCGAATACGGCACCAAGATGGTCGGTGGCGTAACACCGGGCAAAGGCGGCACCGAGCACCTGGGCCTGCCAGTGTTCAACACCGTGAAAGACGCTGTAGCAGCCACTGGCGCCACCGCCAGCGTGATCTACGTTCCGGCTCCTTTCTGCAAGGACTCGATCCTGGAAGCGGCATTCGGCGGCATCAAGCTGATCGTCTGCATCACCGAAGGCATTCCTACCCTGGACATGCTGGACGCCAAGGTCAAGTGCGACGAACTGGGCGTGATCCTGATCGGCCCTAACTGCCCAGGCGTGATCACTCCAGGCGAATGCAAGATCGGCATCATGCCAGGTCACATTCACTTGCCAGGCAAGGTCGGTATCGTTTCCCGTTCCGGCACCCTGACCTACGAAGCTGTGAAGCAGACCACTGACGCCGGTTTCGGTCAGTCGACCTGCGTCGGCATCGGCGGTGACCCGATCCCGGGTTCGAACTTCATCGACATCCTGAAGCTGTTCCAGGAAGACCCGAAGACCGAAGCGATCGTCATGATCGGCGAGATCGGCGGTTCGGCTGAAGAAGAAGCGGCTGCCTACATCAAGGCTCACGTGACCAAGCCGGTTGTTTCCTACATCGCTGGTGTGACTGCTCCTCCGGGCAAGCGCATGGGCCATGCTGGCGCAATCATCTCTGGCGGCAAAGGCACTGCAGACGAGAAGTTCGCTGCTCTGCAAGACGCAGGCGTGAAAACCGTGCGTTCGCTGGCAGACATCGGCAAGGCCCTGGCCGAGCTGACCGGTTGGGCTGTCAAGTAAGCCTCGCGCTTAGCTGACGCTCCACCAGCAAAGGCCACCTTCGGGTGGCCTTTGTGCTTTGTGGGTAGGGGAAAGGCCTGTGTCGTTTGTGCTGGCCTCTTCGCGGGCAAGCCCGCTCCCACAGATTCCAGGTGTACGACGCGGACACTGTGGGAGCGGGCTTGCCCGCGAAGGTGTCACTACAGGCTGTACCGATTTCATACGAAAACGCGACAGTGAAGTGTCGCTTATCGGACAACATGCCCTCTAACAGTGCGTTTGCCGCGCAAATTCGTTAGTCTGGCAGCCATTTTGCGTTTGCTCCCCAAAAGGGAGCGGCGCGCTAAACGGGTCAACCTCAAACGGGTCGACAGCATTTCCCCCACCCCACGGGAAATCCCTCTCTAAATTCCGATTCAGCAGTGTGGTATTTCCTTAAATGAAAGTGTTGAAAGGCCAGGACATCCTGGCACTTGGTTTTATGACCTTTGCCCTGTTCGTCGGGGCCGGTAACATCATCTTCCCCCCCATCGTCGGCCTGCAGTCCGGACCCCATGTCTGGATGGCGGCGCTGGGTTTCCTGATTACCGCGGTTGGCCTGCCGGTCGTCACTGTCGTTGCCCTGGCCAAGGTCGGCGGCGCCATGGACGCCTTGAGCAGCCCGATCGGCAAGCTTGCCGGTGGCCTGCTGGCCGCGGTCTGCTACCTGGCGGTTGGCCCGTTGTTCGCCACGCCACGTACCGCGACCGTGTCCTTTGAAGTCGGCCTGGCGCCCTTGACCGGTGAAAGCCCGCTGGCGCTGTTCCTCTACAGTTCGGTGTATTTCCTGCTGGTGTTCTTCATCTCCCTCTACCCGGGGCGCCTGCTGGATACCGTCGGGCGCTTTCTCGCCCCGTTGAAGATCATTGCCCTGGCGGTCCTGGGCATCGCGGCGTTTGCCCTGCCGGCGGGGGATATCGGTACCGCCACGCCTGAATACGTGGCCGCGCCGTTTTCCCAGGGCTTTATCAATGGCTACCTGACCATGGATACCCTCGGTGCCCTGGTGTTCGGCATCGTCATCGTCAACGCCATCCGCTCGCGCGGTGTCGAGTCGCCACGGTTGATCACCCGCTACGCGATCATCGCCGGTCTGATCGCCGGTGTCGGCCTGGCGCTGGTGTATATCAGCCTGTTCCGCCTGGGCTCGGGCAGCCATGAAGTGGCGGTCGGTGCCACCAACGGGGCGGCGGTGTTGCATGCCTACGTGCAACACACCTTCGGCTCCCTGGGCAGCGGTTTCCTGGCGGTGCTGATTTCCCTGGCCTGCCTGGTGACGGCAGTCGGCCTGACCTGTGCCTGTGCCGAGTACTTCAGCCGGGTGCTGCCGCTGTCGTACAAGACCCTGGTGATCATCCTGGCGGCGTTTTCGCTGCTGGTGTCGAATCTGGGGCTGACCAAGCTGATCGCGTTCTCGATTCCGGTGCTGACGGCGATCTATCCGCCCTGCATCGCCCTGGTGGCGCTGAGCTTCTGCCAGTCGTTCTGGCACGCTCAGGGACGTATCGTCGGGCCGGTGATGCTGGTGTCGTTCCTGTTCGGGATGGTCGATGCGCTGAAGGGTGCGGGCCTGGCCGACTGGATGCCGACGCAACTGTCCCACCTGCCGCTGAGCGAGCAGGGGCTGGCCTGGCTGGTGCCTTCGGTGATCATGCTGGTGGTGGTCGTGGTGATTGACCGTCTGCTCGGAAAACGCAGCGAAGCGCTGGCCTGAGGTCTGCGCCCGTCACGAACGGGTTGTGGATAAGTGAAAAAAGCCCCCGTGTCGGATAACGACCGGGGGCTTTTGCTTTGCTTCTTGTCCCGGTGGACTGTTATCCACAGGACTTCAGTAGTTGCATCCCAGGATATTGGAATAATCTGTAGGAAAGTTAGCCGACGGACAAAGTAAAGCCCGCACAAGGCGGGCTTTCTTTTGCAACCTGAGTTCTTCCGCAAAGGAAGAAACTCCAATGACTCAAGAACCGGTGGCTTCTTTATTGGCCTCTTCGGCAGCCGCCTTGTTGGATTCAGCCTGAGCTTTGGCAGCTTCGGCGTTTTCCTTCGCCGCGTCGTTCACCTTATCCTGGGCTTCGTTCATTTTTTGCTGAGCTTGCTCGGCGTGCTGGTTTGCGTCTTGAGCTTTGTCCTCTGATTTTTTATCGCAGGCAGCGAGACCCAGAGAAGCGGTCAGCATCAAGGCAATAGCTAAAGTCTTACGCATGGGGTATTGCTCCTTTGTGGAAATAGTTACTACTGGCCTTTCGAACCCGAGCCCAAGGGTTAAGTTCCTTGATTTGCAAAGATATATAACTATTCCCGGTGCGGAACTTTTACCAATTGTGCAGATTTTATCGTCGCCGATATTGATATGAGATGTTCATTCCATGAGTGAGAACCCCGTTTTTGAGCGCGCCACGCGTTTTCTCGGTGCACTGCGGCATTGCCAGGTTCTCGGCCTGTCCCTGCACAGTGCCGATACCCGTGGATTGACCTTGATCCTGCCCTACAGCCCGCAGATCGTCGGTGATCCCCAGAGCGGCGTGATCCATGGCGGTGCCCTGACGTCGCTGATGGACACCGCCTGTGGCATGGCGACCCTGTGCGTCCTGCCCGAGTTCGAAGTCTGTCCGACCCTCGACCTGCGGATCGACTACATGCACCCCGCGCAGCCGGGCCAGGACGTCTATGGCTTCGCCGAATGCTACCGGGTCACCCGCGACATCATTTTTGCCCGCGGTGTTGCCTACCAGGATGATCCGGCAAACCCCATCGCCCATGTGGTCGGGACCTTCATGCGCATGGGCAAGGGTATCAAGGGCAGCCAGCGCTTCGGTGGCTCGATCAACGGAGGAGCGGCATGAGCAACGACTTCAAGGACCTGCTCCAGCAGGCACACCAGCAAGGCGACTATGGCCAGCTCCTGCAACGGATTCCCTACGCCAAGCTGATCGGCATCGAATGCTCCCGCTTGGGGGACGAGTTGCTGTTCCGCCTGCCGGCGAACAAGGACAATATTGGTAACCCTTTGTTGCCGGCGATCCATGGTGGTGTCATCGCCGGCTTCATGGAACTGGCGGCCGCCCTGCACCTGCTGGTCTTCACCGGTTCGCCCGGGGTGCCCAAGGTCATCGACTTCTCCCTCGACTACCTGCGTGCCGGGCAGTTTCGCGATACCTATGCCAAATGCCAGGTATGTCGCCAGGGCCGACGGGTGGCGAATGTCGCCATTACCGCCTGGCAGAGCACCGAGGCCGAGCCGATTGCCACCGCCCGGGCCCACTTCAAGATCGAGGAAACACTCCCCAGCACTTGAAATCCCCACCATAGCCCCCAACTTTGATGACAACCCGCCGCCAACCCTCAGGGGGGCGGCCACTGCCATCCAATTGGAGTTTGATGACCATGAGTGTGGAAACTCAAAAGGAAACCCTGGGCTTCCAGACCGAGGTGAAGCAACTGCTGCACCTCATGATCCATTCGCTGTATTCCAACAAGGAAATCTTCCTTCGCGAATTGATCTCCAACGCCTCCGACGCCGTCGACAAATTACGTTTCGAAGCCCTGTCCAAGCCTGAGTTGCTGGAAGGTGGCGCCGAACTGAAAATCCGCGTGAGCTTCGACAAGGACGCCAAGACCGTCACCCTCGAAGACAACGGTATCGGCATGAGCCGCGACGATGTGATCACCCACCTGGGGACCATCGCCAAGTCGGGCACCGCCGATTTCATGAAGAACCTCTCGGGCGACCAGAAGAAGGATTCGCACCTGATCGGCCAGTTCGGCGTGGGCTTCTACTCGGCCTTTATCGTCGCCGACCAGGTCGAAGTGTTCAGCCGCCGTGCCGGCCTGTCGGCCAGCGAAGGCGTGCACTGGTCTTCCAGGGGCGAGGGCGAGTTCGAAGTCGCCACCGTGGAGAAAGCTGATCGCGGCACCCGCATCGTCCTGCACCTGAAGTCCGGTGAAGACGAGTTCGCCGATGGCTGGCGCCTGCGCAATATCATCAAGAAGTACTCCGACCATATCGCCCTGCCGATCGAACTGCCGAAAGAAACCGCGGCCGCCGAAGGCGAAGAGAAACCGGCGCTGGAATGGGAAACCGTCAACCGTGCCAGTGCCCTGTGGACCCGTCCGCGCACCGAGGTGAAGGACGAGGAGTACCAGGAGTTCTACAAGCACATCGCCCATGACTATGAGAACCCGCTGAGCTGGAGCCACAACAAGGTCGAAGGCAAGCTGGAATACAGCTCGCTGCTCTACGTGCCGGCCCGTGCGCCGTTCGACCTGTACCAGCGCGAGGCACCGAAAGGTCTCAAGCTGTACGTCCAGCGCGTCTTTGTCATGGACCAGGCCGAGTCCTTCCTGCCGCTGTACCTGCGCTTCATCAAGGGCGTGGTCGACTCCAACGACCTGTCCCTGAACGTATCGCGAGAAATCCTGCAGAAAGACCCGATCATCGACTCGATGAAATCGGCGCTGACCAAGCGTGTCCTCGACATGCTGGAAAAACTGGCGAAGAACGAGCCCGAGCAATACAAGGGCTTCTGGAAGAACTTCGGCCAGGTCATGAAAGAAGGCCCGGCCGAAGATTTCGCCAACAAGGAAAAAATCGCCGGCCTGCTGCGTTTCGCCTCTACCCAGGGCGAAGAAGGCGAGCAGGTGGTGTCCCTGGCCGAGTACCTGGCACGCGCCAAGGAAGGCCAGGACAAGATCTACTTCCTGACCGGCGAAACCTACGCCCAGGTCAAGAACAGCCCGCACCTGGAAGTCTTCCGCAAGAAAGGCATCGAAGTGCTGCTGCTGACCGATCGCATCGACGAGTGGCTGATGAGCTACCTCAACGAATTCGACGGCAAGAGCTTTGTCGACGTGGCACGGGGTGACTTGGACCTGGGCAACCTGGACTCGGAAGAGGACAAGAAGGCTGCCGAGGAAGTCGCCAAGACCAAGGAAGGCCTGGTTGAGCGCCTCAAGACCGCCCTGGGCGACGCTGTCAGCGAAGTGCGGGTTTCCCACCGCCTGACCGACTCGCCGGCGATCCTGGCCATTGGTGAGCAGGACCTGGGCCTGCAAATGCGCCAGATCCTCGAAGCCAGCGGGCAGAAGGTGCCGGACTCCAAGCCGATCTTCGAATTCAACCCGACCCACCCGTTGATCGAGAAGCTCGATGCCGAGCCGGACGAAGACCGCTTCGGCGACCTGTCCCATATCCTGCTCGACCAGGCGGCCCTGGCGGCCGGCGACAGCTTGAAGGACCCGGCGGCCTACGTGCGCCGACTGAACAAGCTGCTGGTTGAACTGTCGGTTTGATCACGCTGTAGAAAAACCCGCTTCGGCGGGTTTTTTAATTTCCAGATGTCCTTGCGGAGTGTGCAATGAGCCAAATCACTGTGAGTTCTGTGGCCTATCAGATTGATGGCCAGTCCTACGAGGGTCGCCTGGCCTTCGATGCCAGCCACCAGGGCGCCCGCCCGGGGCTGTTGATGGCACCCAACTGGATGGGTGTCAGCGCCGGCGCGGAAAAGATTGCCGAGGCCGTGGCTGCCAAGGGTTATGTGGTGCTGATCGCTGACCTCTATGGGCAGTCGGTTCGCCCGCAGAACGGCGACGAGGCGGGTGCGGCGATGATGCCGCTGAAGAACGACCGGGCCGAATTGCGCAAGCGCATGCAGGCGGCGTTCGAGGCGTTGCAGGGGCAGGGCCTGGCGGCGGTCGACAAGTCGAAACTGGCGACTTTCGGTTTCTGCTTCGGCGGTTGCTGCTCGCTGGAACTGGCCCGTACCGGCGCGCCGTTGAAAGCGGCGGTGTCGTTCCACGGCACCCTGGATACGCCGAACCCGGCGGATGCGCGGAACATCAAGGGCGCGGTCCTGGTGCTGCACGGCGCGTCCGACCCGTTGGTGCCGAAGGAACAACTGCCGGCATTCGAGGACGAGATGAACGCCGCCGGTGTCGATTGGCAACTGTTGAGCTACGGCGGTGCGGTGCACTCCTTCACCGATCCGCATGCCAACGTACCGGGCAAGATGATGTACGACGCGAAGACCGCCAGCCGCGCCTTCGTCTCGATGCATAACCTGCTGGAAGAAGTGTTCAAGGGCTGACTCTTGTCACAGCCCTGACGACCTCTTCGCGGGCAAGCCCGGCTCCCACGGGGTTTGTGTTTGGTTACTGAATCGCGGCGCGGCGTGATCCCTTGTGGGAGCTGGCTTGCCAGCGATGAGGCCCTTGAGCACCATGGCGCCCATCCGGACGCCATCGCCAGCAAGCCGGCTCCCACGGGTTTTGTGTTTGGTCGCTGAATCGCGGCGCGATCCCTTGTAGGAGCTGGCTTGCCAGCGATGAGGCCCTTGAGCCCTACGGCGCCCATCCGGACGCCATCGCCAGCAAGCCGGCTCCCACAGTTCTGCGCCAGACGGTGTCCCTGTGGGAGCGGGCTTGCCAGCGATGAGGCCCTTGAGCCCCATGGCGCCCATCCGGACGCCATCGCCAGCAAGTCGGCTCCCACAATTTCGTGCCAGGCGGGGTCCCTGTGGGAGCGGGCTTGCCCGCGAAGAACGATAACGCGGTCTCCCGGCCTACCGCGGCAGTGCGATCCGCTCGCTTTCCCCCGGGACCGTCGGCCAGTCCCCGGCCGCCCAGCGTGCCCGCGCCTGATCGATCAAGGCCGGATCGCTGGCGACGAAGTTCCAGTTCATCCGCCGTGGTCCATCCAGCGGCGCCCCGCCAATCATCACCAGATGACACTCGCCCGCGGCGAACAGCGTGGGACTTTCCCCGCCCGGCAGCACCACCAGGCTGCGCGGCACTAACGGCTCACCGTCCAGCTCGACCTCGCCGTCCAGCACATACAACGCCCGTTCCTCGTGTTCATCGGGGATCAGCAGGGTGGTTGCCGTGTCCATCCACACCTCGGCATAGACCGTGGGCGACAGCACCGGCACGGGTGACGTCAGACAGAAGCCGCTGCCGGCGATCAGGCGGATCCTTACCCCCAGGTTGTCGCTGGTGGGCAGGCTGGCGGCGGGGTGATGGCTGTAGTGCCCCGGTCCCTGTTCATGCTCCCTGGGCGATGCCAGCCAGACCTGCAGGCCATGCAGGGCGGAACCGCTGGCCATCAGTTCGGCCGGCGTCCGCTCGACGTGGGCAATGGCGCTGCCGGCGGTCATCCAGCTGACTTCGCCGGGGCCTACCCGCTGCTCGGAACCGAGGCTGTCCTTGTGCAGCAGTTCGCCTTCGAACAGGTAGGTCAGGGTCGACAGGCCGATATGCGGGTGCTGCCGGATATTCATGCCGCTGCCCGGTGGATAGCGGGTTTCCAGCATATGGTCGAAAAACACGAAAGGCCCGACGCTGCGGCACTGGGCCGAGGGCAGGGGACGCAGGATCGGTTGACCTTCGACATCCTCGGCGCGAGGACGAATCACCAACGGTGTGTTCATGGGGCTTCCAGGCTCGGCGGGCAATGCGCAGAGCATAACCCGCTTTTTCGCCGCTGCCGTTACTGACTGAAGGCGCCTTCGGACAGCAGGGTTTCGATGCTGACTTCGCTGGTGGTCATCAATTTGTGGATCGGGCAGCGGTCGGCGACCTTGTGCAGTTCATCGCGCTGGGCATCGCTCAGCACGCCCTTGAGGGTGAGCTTGACCAGCAGGCCGTATTTGCCCTTCTGCTCCTGGCTATTGTCGCGCTTGACCTCGACCGTGACGCCGGTCAGCGGGATGCCTTTCTTCTGCGCGTAGAGCTTCAGGGTCAGGGCCTTGCATGCACCCAGGGCCGCGTCGAAGTAGTCGTGGGGTTCCGGCGCGGAGCCCTCGCCACCGGCGGTTCTGGGCACATCGGCGAACAACTGGTGATCATCGATCTGCACGCTGTGAAGAAAACCTTCGCTCGATTCGGTGTTGATGGTGATGGTCATGACATACCTCAGGCAGAGAGTGACGGGAAAAGACCCTGAACCTTATAGAACACTCCACCGGGGCGGTGTTCAGCTTTTTTCGCGTCCGCGCGCCCTCGTGGAGCGCATATCGGACTTCTTGGGCGCTTTGATATCACGCTTTCGTCTAACGCAAATGTTGCAAATGCCTCTACCGTTGAAGACAGCGTGATAGCGGGTGGATGCCGCGTTTTTTGCCGAAGTTTTGCCACGAAACCGTTGTGAGCGAAGTTTTTTACATGAAGTCTTGCGGAGGGAGCCGAAGCGATGAGCAGTATCCGGAGTTTGAACATAGCGCCACGAGCGGGCCTGGGGTTTGGCTTGCTGGCGTTGATGGTGTGCCTGCTGGGCGGCTTTGCCCTGTTGCAGATGGGCAATATGCGCCAGCAGTCCGAAGCGGTGGAAACCAACTGGTTGCCCAGTGTGATGGCGGTCGGCGAGATCAGCCAGGATCTGCTGCGGGTCCGGGCGTTGACCCTGCGCCTGCTGCTCAACCGCGATCCCCAGGTCCTGGCGGAGAACGAAGCCAAGCTCAATCACCTGAAAAGCGGCCTGGACAAGGCGCAGGGGCGTTATGAGGCGCTGATGTCGTTGCCTCGGGAGCAGGAGATGTTCGAGCGTTTCAAGGGCGTCGAGCAGCAATACCTCCAGCGCCAGCAGCAGGTCATGGCCTTGTCCGGGGAAGGGCGGCTCGAAGACGCGGTACGTATCGTCAACGGCGAGATGAACCAATTGGCCGATGAAATGGCCACGACCCTGCATGAGCTGGTGGAACTCAATAAGCACCATGCCACCCAGGCCACGGACTTGGCCCAGGCCGTGTTCAGTCGCTCGCGGATCTGGGTCGCCGGGATGATTGCCCTGACCGCGCTCATCACCGTCGGCCTCGCGTTGCTGCTGACCCGCAGCATCGTCCTGCCGCTGGCGCAGTCGCTGGGAGTGGCCGAGGTGGTGGCCTCCGGCGACCTGACCGCGGTGATCGATGTCGACGGCCACGACGAGCCGGCGCGCCTGCAGGCGGCGCTCAAGGACATGCAGCAGCGCCTGCGGGAGACGATCCGGCAGATTTCCGATTCTTCCAGCCAGTTGGCCTCCGCTTCCGAAGAGCTCAGTTGCGTCACCGAGGATGCCACCCGTGGCTTGCACCAGCAGAGCCTGGAGATCGAGCAGGCGGCCACCGCGGTCAACCAGATGACTGCGGCGGTGGAGGAAGTGGCGAGCAACGCGGTGGCGACGTCCGAGGCCTCGCGCGAGTCCGACCGGATTGCCCAGCATGGTCGCGAACAGGTACGCCAGGCGGTGCTGTCCATCGAGTCGCTGGCCGATGACGTCAGCGGCAATGTGCTGCAGGTCGAGGACCTGGCGCAGAAGGTTTATGGCATCAGCAAGGTGCTGGAGGTGATCCGTTCGGTGGCCGAGCAGACCAACCTGCTGGCGTTGAACGCGGCCATCGAGGCGGCCCGGGCCGGGGAGGCCGGGCGCGGTTTCGCCGTGGTGGCCGATGAGGTGCGCGGGCTGGCCCATCGTACCCAGCAATCGACCCAGGAAATCGAGCAGATGATCGGGGCGATCCAGCAGGGCACCGAGCAGGCGGTCAGCGCCATGCAGAAAAGCAATGGCCGGGCCCGTTCGACCCTGGAAGTGGCCAAGGCCGCAGGCGATGCCCTGGATGAGATCGCCACGGCGATCACCCTGATCAACGAGCGCAATATCGTGATTGCCAGCGCCTCGGAGGAGCAGGCGGCGGTGGCGCGGGAGGTGGACCGCAACCTGATGAATATCCGCGACCTGGCCCTGCAGACCTCGGCCGGGGCCAACCAGACCAGTGCGGCGAGCCAGGAGCTGTCACGGCTGGCGGTGGACCTCAATGGCCTGGTGGCACGCTTCTCGGTGTAAGGAGCGCCGTGGCCTGTGGCACAGACTTGTAGGAGTGGGCTTGCCCACGAAGAACGATAATGCGCTGTATCTGCAACACCGCGTCGCGCCATTCGCGGGCAAGCCGGCTTCCACACAAGCGGGGCTGATATTTCAGGCAAAAAAAAACGCCCCGAACCGGTCGGGGCGTTTTTCATCTCGCGATCAGGCCGGGCTTACTTGCCCTGCCAGCGCTTCAGGACCAGGGTGGCGTTGGTGCCACCGAAGCCGAAGCTGTTGCTCATCACGTTGTTCAGCTCGACGTTTTCGCGGGTCTTGGTCAGTACCGGCAGGTCGGCGACTTCCGGATCCAGCTCGTCGATGTTGGCGGAACCGGCAATGAACTTGCCTTCCATCATCAGCAGGCAGTAGATCGCTTCGTGAACGCCGGCGGCGCCCAGGGAGTGACCGGACAGGCTCTTGGTCGAACTGATGGCCGGGGCCTTGTCGCCGAAGACTTCACGCACGCCCTTCATTTCCGCGACGTCGCCGACCGGAGTCGAGGTGCCGTGGGTGTTCAGGTAGTCGATCGGACCGTCAACGGTGGCCATTGCCATCTGCATGCAGCGCACGGCGCCTTCGCCGCTTGGCGCGACCATGTCGTAGCCATCGGACGTCGCGCCGTAGCCAACGATTTCGGCGTAGATCTTCGCGCCACGGGCCAGGGCGTGTTCCAGCTCCTCGACCACGACCATGCCGCCGCCGCCGGCGATGACAAAACCGTCACGCTTGGCGTCGTAGGCACGGGAGGCCTTTTCCGGCGTGTCGTTGTACTGGGTGGACAGGGCGCCCATGGCGTCGAACAGGAACGACTGGCTCCAGTGCTCTTCTTCACCGCCGCCGGCGAAGACGATGTCCTGCTTGCCCATCTGGATCTGCTCCAGCGCGGTACCGATGCAGTGGGCACTGGTGGCGCAGGCGGAGGAGATCGAGTAGTTCAGGCCCTTGATCTTGAACGGCGTGGCCAGGCACGCGGAAACAGTGCTGCCCATGGTGCGGGTCACGCGGTATGGACCGACGCGCTTCACGCCTTTTTCGCGCAGGATATCCAGCGCTTCCATCTGGTTCAGGGTCGATGCGCCGCCGGAGCCGGCCACCAGGCCGGTACGCGGGTTGGAAACCTGCTCGTCGGTCAGGCCGGAGTCGGCGATCGCGTCCTTCATGGCCAGGTAGGCATAAGCCGCCGCGTGGCCGACGAAGCGATAGATCTTGCGATCGATCAGTTCTTCGAGGTTGAGGTCGATGGAGCCGGAAACCTGGCTACGCAGACCCATTTCGGCATATTCCGGGTTGAAGCGGATGCCAGGGCGGCTTGCACGCAGGTTAGCGGAGACGGTCTCTTTGTCATTGCCCAGGCACGAAACGATGCCCAGACCAGTGATAACGACGCGGCGCATGCGGATAACCCTTAGAAGTTGTCAGTGGAGGTGAAAACGCCGACCCGGAGGCCTTCGGCGGTGTAGATCTCGCGACCGTCGACCGTCACCGAACCGTCGGCGATGGCCAGGTTCAGCTTGCCCTTGAGGACGCGCTTGATCTGAATGTTATAGGTGACCTTCTTGGCGGTCGGCAGGACCTGGCCGAAGAATTTCACTTCGCCCGAACCCAGCGCGCGGCCGCGGCCCGGCAGGCCCTGCCAGCCGAGGAAGAAGCCGACCAGTTGCCACATGGCATCGAGGCCCAGGCAGCCCGGCATCACCGGATCGCCTTCGAAGTGGCAGGCGAAGAACCACAGGTCCGGGGTGATATCCAGCTCGGCGACCAATTCACCTTTGCCGTACTTGCCACCCTCTTCGCTGATATGGGTGATGCGATCCACCATCAGCATGTTCGGGGCGGGCAGTTGCGCGTTACCTGGGCCGAACAGCTCACCGCGACTGCAGCGAAGCAGATCTTCCCGGGTAAAGGCGTTTTGTTTGGTCATGCGAGCTCCTCAATAATCCCATGCGGCAGGGTGGGGCAAATCTTCCCGGCCGATCGAAGCCTTCATGCCTCGAATCGACAGCCTACTCATAGACTATTGCGTTGTAGTGAAAGTCACAGCACAAGGGACATGAATGTACACTTGTGCACTGAAATTATTATTCAAGCCGGTTTCATGGCTCGTTTGGGTGCCTAAGACTGCCGCACTTTCGCCTTTCACGCCAGTCGCACATCGTATTCAGGGTACCCAACGCTGCAGAATCTGTTGCAGATCAGTGCGTTTGAAGGGCTTGGCCAGGTAATCGTTCATGCCCGCCACCAGGCACTGCTCGCGGTCGCCCTGCAAGGCGTTGGCGGTCAGGGCGATGATCGGCAACTGCGCGCCGTCGGGCAATTGGCGGATCTGCCGGGTGGCCTCGTAGCCGTCGACGAGCGGCAGCCGGCAGTCCATCAGGATTGCCGCGAAATCGCCGGTTTTCGCCAGCTCGACCGCCTCGATGCCGTCATGGGCCAGGCTGACCTCGAAGCCCAGGCTGCGCAGCATGGCTTCGATGACGGTCTGGTTCACCGGGTTGTCCTCCACCAGCAGGACCTTGCGCCCTTCGCCGTGGCCGGCCAGCAGCTGCGGCAAGGCCTCGGGCTCGACCTGGCGGTACAGGGCGAGGGGGATTTCCAGGGTGAACACCGAACCCTGGCCCTCTTCGCTGCGCGCATGCAGGGTGCCGCCCATGCGCTCGGCCAGGGTCCGTGCAATCGGCAGGCCGAGGCCGGTGCCGCCATAACGCCGGGAGATCGAGCTGTCGGCCTGCTGGAAGGCATTGAACATCAGTTCCAGCCGTTCGGCGGAAATGCCGATGCCGCTGTCGCGCACCGTGCAACTGAACCAGATCACCTCATCGTCCAGGCCCTGCCAGGCCGGCTCGATACTGACGCTGCCGTGCTCGGTGAATTTCAGCGCATTGCCGACCAGGTTGACCAGGATCTGCCGGATCCGTGTCGGGTCGCCCTTGACCTGCAGGTTGTGCAGGCCCGGCGGGAACTGCAGGTTCAGTTGCAGCCCGCGTTGCACGGCACTGTGCTGGAAGGCCTGGGCACAGCTGCTGATCAGCTCGCCGAGGCCGAAAGGAATATGTTCCAGTTCCAGGGCCGAGCGCTCGATCCGCGAGAAATCGAGGATGTCATTGATGACCTTGAGCAGGTGCTCGGTGGACTCCGAGGCGAGGGTCGCGTACTCGGCCTGTTCGTCGGTCATCTCCGTCGTTTCGAGCAGTTGCAGCATGCCCAGTACGCCGTTCATCGGGGTGCGCAGCTCGTGGCTCATCATGGCCAGGAAGTCGGACTTGGCATTGTTGGCCCGTTCCGCTTCCTCGCGGGTCTGGATCAGTTGCGCGATGGCCTGGTGCTGTTCGCGACTGGCTTGTTCGAGGCCGGTGGCGAGGTTGTTGATATGCCGCGCCAGGTCGCCGAGCTCGGTGTCATCCGGCACCGGTAGCGGGGTCTTGTAGTCACCCTGCTGGATGGCCTTGACCGCGTGGCCCATGGCGCTGATCGGCTGCGACAGGTTGGCCGCCAGGCGGCGGGCCAGCAGGAAGGTGAAGAGCAGGGCGAACAGCGCCAGGATCCCGGCCTTGAGCAGGATTTCCTGCTGGCGCTGGTTGAAGGCGTCGTTGGACATGCCGACGATCACCCGCCCCAGGTAATCCTCGCCCGCGGCCACGGCGGCGCCACTGGTGCCTTGCAGGAAATCGCTGTCGAGCTGGATGCGTTGCAGGCGCACCGGGGCCTGGAACACTTCGACCTGTTGCGCGCGGCTATGGCTTTCCGAGGGTTGCTCGACATAGACCAGGATGTTGTTGCTGCGGTCCTGGACTTCGAGGAAGCGTACATGCGGAGTGGTCAGGCTGGCCTTCATCAGGCTTTCGAGCACTTCATTGTTACCAGATATGACGCCGTACTCCGTGGCCGGTGCCAACTGGTTGGCGATCAACTGGCCGGTGTGATTGAGTTCCTGGCGCAGGTCCTGGATCCGCACGAAAGTGAAGAAGCTGATCAGTAACAGGGTCAGCAGCAGGGCCGGGCCGAGGCTGATCATCTGGGTACGGGCGTTGATGCCCCAGTGCCGGCGCAGGTTCATGGGTGGGATTCTCCTTCGGCCAGCCGGGTGGCGACCGAGACTTCGTCGATCGGCTCCAGGCTCAGCGAGCGGGCAACCTGCGGATTGCTCAGTATTTTGAAACGCGGGGGGTAGAGCGTACGCGGCCAGCTGTTGGGGGATTGGTCGAGCAGCTTGTCGAGGATCGCCAGCCAGTCGTTCTGGTCGCTGTAGCTGCTGGCCAGGCTGCCGGCCTTGACGAAGCCGGCGTTCGGCCCGATCAGCGCCAACTGCCGGGAATAGCTGCTGAGCAGCAGGTTTTTCGCGGTCTTCGGGTTGTACAGCGTCGCATCGTCGATCCCCAGCAACACGTCGCTGCCGCGCAACAGGTTCTGCAGGGGACGGCTGTCGGCGGTGTCGTCCCAGCGCTGGGGGACGATTTCCAGTCCCAGCGGCTGGGCCGCCTGACGCAGTTCCGCGAGGAGGAACTCGCTGTCATCGTCATACAGCACGCCGACCCGTCGCGCCTGCGGCAACACTGCGTTGATCAGGTGCAATTGTCGCGAGGGCGGTGGATCGCTCCAGAGCAGGCTGAGCTGGTTCGGCAACTGTTCGCCGAGGCGCTGGCGCGCTTGCAGGCGGCTGATGCGCAAGACCAGGGTGGCCGGACCCTGGCGATCGCCCAGGCGCCAGTCGAGGCTGGGCGGGTCGAGCAGGATCAGGCGTGTCCCTGGCGGCAGTTGGCTCGGCGGCGGCAGTTGCCCGAAAGGCACGAAGCGTACCCGGTCCTCGGGGCGCTGCTGCGCCAGGGCGCTGGTAAAGGCCTGTACCCCGGAACTGTCCTCGGCGCCGGTGAGCAGCACATCGGCGGCCCGGGCCTGGACTATCAGTACAAGCAGCACCAGCAGGCCGCTGGCCAGCTTGCCGAGCCAGGCTCCGCAGGCTGATGTCATCCTTGACTGACGGTCGTCCATGCTCAGAATTCCAGCTCGGCGCTGAAGTAGAACACCTGGCGCTGGTCGTAGTTGTTGTCGGGCCAGGTGACGGGCTGGTCATCCAGGCGTTGCTGCACGACCCCCGACAGCTCCAGGCTGGCCTTGCGCAAGGGGATGCGCTTGGCGACCCGCAGGTCGACCCGTTGGAAACGATACTGGTTGATCGCGTCGTCGCCGTAATAGAACAGCGCGCTCGACCAGCCCGCGCCCCAGTCGCGCATCCAGCCGGCGGAGCCGCTGTTGCGGGCGGTGAACTGTTCGTCGGTGGGGTTGCTGGCCTGGGTATCGACATAGGCATAGGTCAGGCGTAGCCGGTCGGCGGCGCTCAGGTGCCAGTCGAGCTGGGTTTCAGTACCGCTGAAGCGGGCGCTGTTGGCATTGCTGGCGATGTACTGGTTGTTGCGCAGCGGCGAACTGACCATCGAGGTGATTTCGTCGTAGAACAGTTTCACGTCGAGGCTCAGCCCGATATCCGTGAAGAAACCGTTGTAACCCAGTTCCCGCGAGCGCATCCGCTCCTTGTCGAGGTTGCCCGGGCCGCGGGTCTTGACGAAATACTGGCCGCTGGTCTGGCCGTAGGTCGGTGAGTCGAGGTTGGTCACCCGGTAGCTCCAGTTGACGTTGTTCTCGAACATGTCCGGCGAACGGATGGCCTCGGAATACACGGCACGCAAGCCGTGTCGCGGATTGATCAGGTAGTTGACGGCAAACCGCGGGGTCAATGAGTCACCGGTCAGTTGCGCGTTTTCGTACATGGCGCCGCCCTGGAGCAACCAGTGTTCGCTGGCGCGCCACTCCAACTGCCCGAACAGGCGCCAGGTGTTGTCGTCGACGGTGCCATTGAAGTAGGTCTCGGAGTCTGCCCGGTCATAACGATAGTTCATGCCGCTGACCAGGCGCAGGCTGTCCGACAGGCTCAGGGTGTCCTGCAGTTCCAGGTCGTAGCGGGTCTCGCGGGTGCTCTGGTCGATATCGCCGCAGACGGTGTCCTTGCCGCCCTGGTTGTACCACTGGTCGAGGACCTGGTTGGCCAGTGCCTGCTCCGAAGTACTCCCCGCCGGCGGGCTGCCCACGTTGTAGTTGGTCATGCCACGCGCCAGCTTTTCCGCATAGTTGGGATTGAGCTGCCACAGCTGGGTCAACTGCGGGCTGAACGATACCTTGGCGTCACAGGCGCGCCAGACCTGCTGGCGATCCCAGTGCTGGGCCGAGCCCTGGATATAGAGGCTGTGCTGTGGACTGATATCCAGGTTCCAGCGCAGGGAACCGGCGTAATCCTTGGCCACCACATCGGAGTTGTCGCCGGCTTCCTGGATCCCCGGGAACACCGCCTGGTAGGTATACGGCCGCTGGTTGGTACCTTCCTTGGCGTTCAACTGCCAGTCGATGCTCTGGCTTTCATTGAGCATCTGGCTGACCGACAGGTTGAAGCGGTTCAGCCGCCGGCTGTCGCGGTAGTCGGCGCCGACACGGTCGCTGTCGAAACCGTCGTCCTGCTGGCCGGACATCGACAGGCGCAGGTCGCCGGTTTCCCAGCCGGTGCCCTCGCTGGCGTACCAGTCATTGATGCCGCGTTCGCCGCGGGTGACCTTGATGCGCGAGCCGTGGGTGCTGCCGGGGGACTTGGTCAGGATGTTGACCACCGCCATCAGCGCGTTCGCGCCGTAGCTGACGGTGTTCGGGCCCCGGAAGACTTCGATGCGCTCGATATCCTCCATGGCCACCGGGATATCGCTCCAGTCCACCGTCGCCAGCCCGGCCCGGTAGACCGAGCGCCCGTCGATCAGCACCTGCATGCGCCGGGCGTTGGCGGCGTCGGTCCCGTGGTAGTTGATCGCCGCCTGGTTGCCGTTGGTGTAGCCGACCATCATGCCCGGCACCAGGCGTAGCAGTTCGGCGATATCCCGGGCGCCACTGGCCTTGATCAGTTCGTTGTCGATCACGGTCATGCTGCCGGGCACCGAGGCCGGGGATTGTTTCAGGCGCGTGGCGGTCAATACCTCGGGCAGCGGCTGGTTTTCCAGGAACAGGTCGTCGGCCAGCACCGGGCTGCTGAACAACAGCGCCAGGAGCATGGGGGAACGCGTGAGGGGAGGGCCAAAGTACACGGCTCAGCCTTGATAACAGATAATAGCCGCGCATGTTAACCGAGCCGGGCGGGTTTGCCATGGCACAGGGCCTGCATTCTGTCTGCAAATTCGGACAAATCCTTGTGTCAGAGCCCTTTGCGCCGAATGCGTTTGGGACTGGCTGCCGCCGGGTGGCTCCGTATAATGCGGCCATCGCCATTGGTATAAACGGATTGCATATGACTGAACAGCACCCTATCGCGGTCCTGGGAGGCGGGAGCTTTGGGACCGCCGTGGCCAATCTGCTGGCCGAGAACGGGCATCGGGTCCGCCAATGGATGCGCGACCCTGAACAGGCCGAGGCCATTCGTGTCAATCGCGAGAATCCGCGTTACCTCAAGGGCATCAAGATTCATCCGGCGGTCGAGCCGGTCACCGACCTGGCCGCGACCCTCGAAAGCTGCGAGCTGTTCTTTGTCGCCCTGCCATCCAGCGCCTTGCGCAGCGTGCTGGCGCCCCATGCCAGGCAACTGAGCGGCAAGTTGCTGGTGAGCCTGACCAAGGGCATCGAGGCGCAGACCTTCAAGCTGATGAGCGAAATCCTCGAAGACATTGCCCCGCAGGCGCGGATCGGCGTGTTGTCGGGGCCGAACCTGGCCCGTGAAGTGGCCGAGCATGCGTTGACCGCCACCGTGGTCGCCAGTGAAGACGAAGAACTCTGCACCCGGGTCCAGGCCGCGCTGCACGGGCGGACTTTCCGCGTCTATGCCAGCGCCGACCGGTTTGGCGTCGAATTGGGCGGGGCATTGAAGAACGTCTACGCGATCATTGCCGGCATGGCGGTGGCGCTGGGCATGGGCGAGAACACCAAGAGCATGCTGATTACCCGGGCCCTGGCGGAAATGACCCGGTTTGCCGTGAGCCAGGGCGCCAACCCGATGACTTTCCTCGGCCTGGCCGGGGTCGGCGACCTGATCGTCACCTGTTCCTCGCCCAAGAGCCGCAACTACCAGGTCGGTTTCGCCCTGGGCCAGGGCCTGAGCCTGGAAGACGCGGTGACCCGCCTGGGAGAAGTGGCCGAAGGGGTCAATACGCTCAAGGTGCTCAAGGCCAAGGCCCAGGAACTGGGGGTCTATATGCCGCTGGTGGCCGGGTTGCACGCGATTCTGTTCGAAGGGCGTACCCTCGACCAGGTGATCGCCTTGCTGATGCGCGGTGAGCCGAAGACCGATGTCGATTTCATTTCCACCAGCGGTTTCAACTGATCCACGGGACAGGAGCAAGACATGAACGAAGCCAAGTACGAATCCATTGTGTTGCGCGTGGTGTGGATGCTGCTGTTCCTGCTGGTCTGGCAGGTCACGCAATTCATCCTCGGCGCCCTGGTGCTGGTGCAACTGATCTACCGGCTGGTCTATGGCGCGCCAAGCGGCAACCTGATGAACTTCGGTGACAGCCTGAGCCAGTACCTCGCCCAGATCGGCCGTTTCGGCAGCTTCCACAGCGACCAGAAACCCTGGCCGTTCGCCGACTGGCCGACACCCCGCGCGCCCGAGGGCGAAGCCCCGCACAGCGTGCCGCCGGCTGCCCACCCGGCCCGTGACGAGGAACCCAAGCTATGAAGTTATGGGTGCTGCGTCATGGTGAAGCCGAGCCGCAGGTGCGCAGCGATGCCGAGCGCAACCTCACCGCCCATGGCCGCAAGGAAGTGCTGCGCAGTGCTGCGCACCTGATCGGTCAGCCACTGACGGCAATCTATGCCAGCCCCTATGTCCGGGCCCAGCAGACCGCGCAACTGGTACGCGAAGCCCTGGGGTTCGAGCCGGAGATCATCACGGTGCCCTGGCTGACCCCCGAGACCCATCCGTCGAGGGTGCTGGAGCACCTGGATACGCCCGACAACCTGCTGCTGGTCAGCCATCAACCGCTGGTGGGCAGCCTGATCGGATTGCTCGAAGACGGCCACCTGCGCACTGCCCAGCCGATGAGCACCGCCAGCCTGGCGGAGCTGGAAGGCGACTGGCCGCTGGCCGGTGGCATGACCCTCAACAGCGTCCGTCACCCCTGACAGGCTCGTGGACGGCGCCGGAAGCGGGCGCCGTCCGTTACCTCATGGCGTCAGTACCGCGCCGATCAGCTCGGTCCTGGCCTGTTTCAAGGTCACCGTATTGACCTTGGCGCCTTTGAAGGTGCAGTGCTCGAAGTACCCCGAGAACATCGCGTGGCGCAGGTCGCTATGATCGAAGTTGTTGCCCTTGAAGCCACTCGACAACAGGGCGCCCTTGAGATTGGCGGCCATGAAGTTCGCTCCGTGGTACTGGCCGAAAAAACGCACTCCCGCCAGGTCGCCGCCACTCAGGTCGACCCCGATCATGTTGACGTTGGTCACCTGCAGCGTGCGCAGCACCTGGCAGATGGCGTCCTTGTGCCAGTTCCTCAACGGCAGCCGGGTATCGACGTCGTGGAAGGGCAGCGCGTCCCCCGGATATCGGCCGCTTGCCGCGATATTCAAGGCGCACAGCTTCATCGCCCGGGTCAGTGACGGCGACAGCGTGGACGGCACCCGCAGGTCGAACAGCTTCTTTTCCACATGCAGGGACACCCGTCCGCCGCCTTCCAGCGGCACACCGTCCCAGCTTTGCAGGATGCCGGGAAAACGGCCGGTGCAGGCCACCATCAATTCCAGCAGCCCACCCAGGGGGTAACGGCGCAGGTCGGGAACGCCGCCGAGGAACGCCTGCGCCGACGACAGACAGTCCTTGAGTCCCAGCACGGCCATGTGCTGTTCGAGGGGGGCTGCCGCAAAGGCTCCCGGCATGGGCTGCCGGTGCGCGTGCGCCGGCGATGCGGGCGATACCGGCTGCTGTGCCTGCTGTGTTCGTGGGCTGCGGACAGGGATCAAGCTTCGAAAAAGGCTGCCTATCGTTGACATGAACGTCTCGTAAGGGGCTGGGAAACCGGAAATTCGACGCGATCCGCCGTCGGCCTGCTATCAGATTCCACCCGTTTTTCCCGACCGGGAACGATATCGCCGGGCTTGCGGTGTCGGCGTGCCCGTGAAATAGTCGGCCAAGCAAGTGCTTGGTTGGTTGTTATCCGGAATAAGAACAAGGGAGGGAGTCTTATGTCTGCCGCTTTTCGTTTGCCCCTGGAAGTCTTCTACGAGCGCGAAGCTCGCCATCCCCGCCAGGCTTACCTGGTCCAGCCGCTGGGCGGAGGCGAGGTGCAGACCCTGAGCTGGTCCGAGGTCGGTCACCAGGCACGTTGCGCGGCCCACTGGCTGCGGGCCCGGGAGTTGCCCCAGGGCAGCCATGTGGCGATCATCTCGAAGAATTGTGCCCACTGGATCATTGCCGACCTGGCGATCTGGATGGCCGGCCATGTCTCGGTGCCGCTGTACCCCAACCTGACGGCCGACTCCGTCGCCCAGGTGCTCGGGCACGCCGAGGCCGCGCTGGCCTTTATCGGCAAGCTCGATGACTGGCCGGCCATGCAGCCGGGGCTTCCCGCCGGCCTGCCGACCATCAGCCTGCCCCTGTGCCCGGCGGGGGATTTCGATTTCCGCTGGGCCGACCTGCAAGCCTGTTCGCCGATCCAGGACGACCCGCTGCCCGCCGCGCAGCAACTGGCGACGGTGATCTATACCTCCGGCACCACCGGCCAGCCCAAAGGCGTGATGCACAGCTTCGCGACCCTGTCGTTTGCCGCCAATCATGCGATTGGGCTGTTCGGCCTGGGGGAAAAAGACCGGCTGCTGTCATACCTGCCGCTGTGCCATGTGGCCGAACGGATGTTTGTCGAGCTGGCGTCGCTCTTCACCGGGCAGACGGTGTTTTTCGCCGAAAGCCTGGACACTTTCCTGGTCGATCTCAGGCGTGCGCGGCCGACGGCGATGTTCGGCGTGCCGCGGATCTGGAGCAAATTCCAGATGGGCGTCCATGAAAGGATCGCGCCGGCGCGACTGGACCTGCTCCTGCGCCTGCCGCTGCTCGGGCGGCAGGTCGGCCGCAAGGTTCTCGCCGGGCTGGGGCTGGATGCCCTGCACGTCGCGCTGTCCGGCGCGGCACCGGTGACGCGGGAGCTGCTGCACTGGTATCGGCGCCTCGGGCTGGAGGTGCGCGAGGTCTATGGCATGACCGAAAACAGCGGCTACTCCCATGTCTGCCGGGGCGGCCAGCATGTGTCGGGGTGGATCGGCCAGCCCTGTCCGGGCGTGGAGGTGCGGATTGACGAGCAGGGCGAGGTGCTGGTTCGCAGCGGCGCGACCATGCTCGGTTATTACAAGGATCCGCTCAAGACGGCCGAAGCCCTGACCGAGGAGGGTTTCCTGCGCACCGGCGACAAGGGGGAACAGGATGCCCTGGGCAATCTGCGACTGACCGGGCGGCTCAAGGAAATCTTCAAGACCAGCAAGGGCAAGTACGTGGCCCCGGCGCCCATCGAGAACCTCCTGGCGGCCAATACCTGGCTCGAACAGGTCTGCGTCGTCGGTGACGGCTTGCCGGCCCCGCTGGGCCTCTGCGTGCTCTCGGCCGCAGCTGCCCAGGTTCCCCGGGCGAGCTTGCAGGCAGGGCTGGAAACCTTGCTGGAGGAGGTCAACCAGGCCCTCGACAAACATCAGCGCTTGCGTGCGCTGGTGGTGGTGAAAGATAGTTGGGCGGTTGAAAACAGCTTTCTGACGCCGACCCTGAAGCTCAAGCGCCCGGTGATCGAGCAGTGCTACGGCGCACGGTTCCAGGCGTGGAGCGAGCACGGGCAGTCCGTGTTGTGGCAGGAATGACAAATAAAAACTGAGGATTGCAAGATGGCCCTGTGGCGCACTGTTCCGAATATCGACCAACTCAATGCCTCGGCGAAGAACACCATCAGCGAAGTGCTGGACATTCGCTTCGAAGCCTTTGACGAGCAGTCACTGACCGCCAGCATGGTGGTCGACCACCGTACTCACCAGCCGTTCGGCCTGCTGCATGGCGGCGCCTCGGTGGTGCTGGCGGAAACCGTCGGCTCGATGGCCAGCTACCTGTGTGTCGACACCAGCCAGTACTACTGCGTCGGCCTGGAAATCAATGCCAACCATCTGCGCGGCGTGCGCAGCGGACGGGTGACGGCGGTGGCGACGCCGGTCCATATCGGCCGCACCACCCATGTCTGGGATATCCGCCTGAGCAGCGACGAGGGCAAGACCAACTGCGTCTCGCGCCTGACCATGGCGGTGGTGCCGCTGGGACAGACGCCGCCGAACCGCTGACAGGCGCCATGGCCATGGCCGGACTGTCATCATTCCTGGCAGTTACGGTCATTGCTGGCGGCGGACGTCCTGCCGACAATGAACACCTGTTTTCCATGAAGTGGTTCCGGTATGTCGCAACATGTGTTCTTCGCCCACGCCAACGGGTTTCCTTCGGGCACCTATGGCAAGCTGTTCGCCGCCCTGTCGCCGGAGTATGAGGTTGCACACCTGCAACAGCATGCCCATGACCCGCGTTTCCCGGTGGACGACAACTGGCGCAACCTGGTCGACGAACTGATCCATCACCTCGAACAGCAGCCCGAACCGGTCTGGGGCGTCGGCCATTCCCTGGGCGGGGTCCTGCACCTGCACGCGGCCCTGCGCTGCCCGCAACTCTACAAAGGCCTGGTGATGCTCGATTCGCCGGTGCTGACCCGCGCCGACCAGTGGGTGATCCGCGCGGCCAAGCGCCTGGGCTTTATCGACCGCCTGACCCCGGCCGGGCGTACCCTGGGGCGACGCGAGGAGTTCGCCGACCTGGAAGCGGCCCGCCAGTATTTTTCCGGCAAGACCCTGTTTCGCGGTTTCGACCCGGAATGCTTCGATGCCTACCTTCAACATGGCTTGCGCCCCGAGGGCGATCGCCTGCGGTTGAGCTTCGACCCGGCCACCGAAATCAGTATCTACCGCGGCGTGCCCCATACCAGCCCGGGCCTGGCCCGGCACCTGAAGGTGCCGCTGGCGGTGGTGCGTGGCCGTTCGAGCCGCGTGGTGATGCGTCATCACACCCGTTCCGTGGGACGCCTGCCCCTGGGCGAATCCCTGAGCATGCCCGGAGGTCACATGTTTCCCCTGGAACGCCCGCAGGACACCGCCCAGTTGCTCAAGGACATTTTCACCCGCTGGCAGCGGCGTGCCGCCGAAGGACGCCGGGCATGAGCACGGCGGTCGAGGAAGTCCGCCTGAGCCTGCCGCATATCGAGCTGGCGGCCCACCTGTTCGGTCCGGAAGACGGCCTGCCGGTGATCGCCCTGCACGGCTGGCTGGACAACGCCAACAGCTTTGCGCGCCTGGCACCCCGGCTCAAGGGGCTGCGCATCATCGCCCTGGACATGGCCGGTCACGGGCATTCCGGGCACCGTCCGGTCGGTGCCGGCTATGCCCTGTGGGACTACGTCCATGATGTGTTGCAGGTGGCGGAACAACTGGGTTGGCAGCGTTTCGGCCTGCTCGGGCATTCCCTCGGGGCGATCGTCTCGGTGGTGTTGGCCGGCGCATTGCCCGAGCGGGTCACGCACCTGGCGCTGATCGACGGGGTGATCCCGCCGACGGCCAAGGGCGAGAATGCCGCCGAGCGCCTGGGCATGGCCCTGCAGGCGCAACTGAAACTGCAGGACAAGCGCAAGTCGCTGCACAAGACCCTCGACCTGGCCGTCGAGGCGCGCATGAAAGGCCTGGTGGCGGTCAGCCGCGAAGCCGCCGAACTGCTGGCCCAGCGCGGTCTGATGCCGGTGCCCGGCGGCTACACCTGGCGCAGCGACAATCGCCTGACCCTGGCCTCGCCCCTGCGCCTGACCGAAGAACAGGCCATGGCCTTTGTCCACCGGGTGGCGTGCCCGACCCAACTGGTGGTGGCCGAACAAGGCATGCTGGCCCAGCACCGGAGTCTGCTGGAGCAGCTACCCTTCAACCAGCAAGTGCTGCCCGGCGGCCATCATCTGCACCTGAACGACGAGGCCGGGGCGGTCCTTGTTGCAGACTGTTTCAATCGCTTCTTCGCCATTCCTTGACTTGCGCCCGGCAACTGTCGAGGCTTGGCGGGTTGAAAGGGAGACAACCATGCCAGATCTCGACACCACCGCGACCTCGTGTCACCACGCTCCGGCATCAGTGCCCAGCATTCAGGCGCCGCCGATTTGATGAAGTTATCCACAGCCCTTGCCAGCGCCCTGGGCCTGGCGTGTTTCAGTTCCGTGCTCCTGGCCGCTGATGTTCCGGGCAGCCATGACCTGCCGCCCGTGCCGCGCCTGCCCGACGCGCAGATCGTCGACTACCGCGCGCCGACCGAGCTGGAGCGGATTTATCCACAGAGCTCGATCCGCAAGATCAGCAACCGCTTGCGCAGCGACGGCCAGGTCAATGCCCGTGGGCAGATGACCTCGGTGACCTACGAGTTGCCGCCGGAACGGACCGCCAACGAAGCCTTCACCGCGGCCCGCGAAGCCTTGCAGAAAGAGGGCGCGCAGTTGCTGTTCTGGTGCCAGGCACGGGATTGTGGCGAAAACAGCCTGTGGGCCAACGAGGTCTTCGGCAATGCGGTGCTGTCCGGCGCCGACGACCAGCAGGCCTACCTGCTGTTGCGCCTGGCCGCGCCGCAGGACAACTCGCTGGTGGCGCTGTACAGCATTACCCGGGGCAATCGCCGTGCGTACCTGCACGTCGAGCAGTTTGCCGCGAGCGCCCCCTTGGGTGAGCTGCTGCCGACCTCGGCGACCCTGTTGCGCGAGTTGCGTGACACCGGCAAGCTCGATTTCCCCAAACTCGCCGGGGAGCCGCAGGACACCTGGGTCACCCTGATTTCCCGTGGCCTGAACCTGGATACCACGTCGCGGGTCAGCCTGTCCGGGGCTGCCGCCGAAGCCTGGCGCCAGGCCCTGGTGGCCAAGGGCGTCAGGGCCGCGCGGCTGGAACTGGGCGACAGCGGCACCGGCGGCCTGCACCTCGAACTGTTGCGGTAGCGGCAGGAGTGGCGGACACACGCCCGTGTGTTCGCCTAGACTTTCCTTTCTGATCTCTTTCGTGGAATCCCCATGCTCAATAATGATCGGCTGTTGGTGCAGATACTGCTCCTGGTGCTGTTCGGCGCCAGCCTGTGGGTGATGGCGCCGTTCTGGTCGGCGCTGTTCTGGGGCGCGGTGCTGGCCTTTGCCAGTTGGCCGCTGATGCGCCTGCTGACGCGCCTGCTCGGTGGCCGCGAGTCGCTGGCCGCCGGCCTGTTGACCCTGGGCTGGATGTTGCTGGTGGCCGCGCCCTTGGTGTGGCTGGGGCTCAACCTGGCGGACCATGTGCGCGATGCGGTGGCCTTTATCAAGGATGTCCAGGTCGATGGCCTGCCGGAAGCGCCGACCTGGCTGGCCTCGGTGCCGATTGTCGGCGAGCGGCTGGTGGGCGCCTGGAACACCATCGATCAGCAGGGCGCGGCGCTGATGCTGGCGATCAAGCCTTACCTGGGGCAGGTCGGCAACTGGCTGCTGGCCCGCAGCGCGCAGATCGGCGGCGGCATTCTCGAACTGACCCTGAGCATTCTCTTCGTGTTCTTCTTCTATCGCGACGGCCCGCGCCTGGCGGCCTTTGTCCATGGCCTGCTGGAACGGCTGATCGGCGAGCGCGCCGATTATTACCAGGAACTGGTGGCCGGTACGGTGCAGCGGGTGGTCAACGGCGTGATCGGTACGGCGGCGGCCCAGGCCGTGCTGGCGCTGATCGGCTTCCTCATCGCCGGGGTGCCCGGGGCGCTGGTGCTGGGCATCGCCACCTTCCTGCTCAGCCTGATTCCCATGGGCCCGCCGCTGGTGTGGATCCCGGCCACGGCCTGGCTGGCCTGGAAAGGCGAGTACGGCATGGCGATATTCCTGGGGATCTGGGGCACGTTCATCATCAGTGGCGTGGACAACGTGCTCAAGCCTTACCTGATCAGCCGCGGCGGCAACCTGCCTCTGGTGATCGTGCTGCTGGGGGTATTCGGCGGATTGATCGCCTTCGGCTTTATCGGCCTGTTTATCGGCCCGACCCTGTTGGCGGTGGCCTACAGCCTGCTGCTCGACTGGAGCGCGAGCCAGGGGCGGCGGGAAGAAAAGCCCTGAGCATGCGCATGCAGAACTTGTGGGAGCGGGCTTGCCCGCGAGGTCTTTGGTGATCTCGCGGGCCTCTTCGCGGGCAAGCCCGCTCCCACAGAAGCCTGCTCCCACAGAAGCCCGCGGCCACACAAACACCGCTTCCCACAAGTCCTTTTCTACAGGGGGATCACGCCGCGGCAGCGGTGCTGCCGGTCGCCGTCGCGCCACGCTGCTGATACTGGCTGTTGAGACCAACCATCAGGCGGCTGAGGGCTTCGGCAATATTGTCCTGGGCCGTCTGGCTGGTGCTGGTGGTGCCGCCGGTATTGGCCAGGGCCTTGAGCAGCAGGGCGCTGGTGGTTTCGCGGGTGCTGGCGGTGGTGGTGCTGCTGTCAGTGCCCTGTAGTGCGCTGGTCAGTTCAGCCTGGCTGATGCTGCCATCGCCGTTGCTGTCCAGTTGAGTGAACAGATCGCTGCCGGACAACTGTTGTGGCGGTGGCGGCGGTGGGGCCAGAGCTGCGGCCAGTTCGTCGGTGCTGATGCTGCCGCTGGCATCCTTGTCCAGCGCCGAGAACAGCGAAGCGCTGTCGGCGGTGCTGCCGGCATTGGTCAGGCCGGCCGCCAGTTCGTCGCTACTGACGGAGCCGTCGCCATTGCTGTCGAGGGACTTGAGCAGGGCGTCGGCCAGTTGGGTGTCGGGGGCGTGGTGCCCATGTTCCGGACGCTTCATCGCCGATAGTTCATCGGTGCTGATGCTGCCGTTGCCATCGGTGTCCAGCGAGGCGAAGTCCTGGCTCAGGTTATTCAGCAGCTTGCTGTCGGGCTTGTTCGCCAGGGCGGTTTTCAGCTCATCCTGGCTGATGGCGCCGTCGCCGTTGGTATCGAGCTTGGCAAGCAGTTGCTTCTGGAATTGTTGCTGGCGCTGGGTGGCCGTCGTCGTGCTGCTGGAGCCGACGTAGCTCAATAAACTACTGACGCTACCGATCATGGTGCTCACTCCCTAAGTGTTGGCAAAGCCGGTGGCGGTGCACCGGCTTGTGCAGACTCCCAATGGCAGGTGTCGAGGGTATGTGGGCTTTGTACCGGCTGGTACACACAGCGATCAGGCGCGGGGCAGGGCGACCACGGCGGTCAGGCCGCCGCCAGGGGTTTCTTCCAGGGTCAATTCGCCACCCAGGCGCTGGGCGGCCTCGCGGGCGATGGTCATGCCCAGGCCGACACCACCGGAGTTGCGGTTGCGCGAGCCCTCCAGGCGATAGAAGGGTTCGAACACCGCCTCGCGTTTTTCGGCGGCGATGCCGGGGCCGTGGTCGATGACCCGGATGATCAACTGCCGCCGGCTGTCCTCCAGCGTGATCAACGCATCGCCGGCATAACGCAGGGCGTTGTCCATCAGATTGTTCAGGCAGGAACGCAGGGCCATGGGTTGGACCAGCAGCGGCGCGCAATGGCCGCTGGCACGGACCTGGGCGCCCTGGTCCTGGGCGTTTTCGCAAATCGACTCCACCAGCGCCTGCACGTCCATCCATTGCATGGCTTCACTGGTGCGTTGTTCGTGCAGGTAGCTCAGGGTGGCGTCGAGCATGCCGATCATGTCGTTCAGGTCCTGGCGCATCTGGCCCTGCAGCCTGGCGTCGTCGATCTGCTCCAGGCGCAGCTTGAGGCGCGACAACGGCGTGCGCAGGTCATGGGACACCGCCCCGAGCATCCGCCCGCGTTGCTGTACCTGTTCGCGGATGCGTTGTTGCATCAGGTTGAACGTCGCGGCTGCCTGCCGGGCTTCCCGCGGACCGGTTTCGTCAAGCGGCGGGCTGTTGAGGTCTTCGCTCAGGCGCTCGGCCGCATCGCTCAGGCGCTGGATCGGCCGGGCGAGCAGCTTGGCCCCGTACCAGGCGGCAATCACCAGGGCGATCAACTGGAACGTAAGGGGCACCACCGGCCCGCCAAACCACGGCCGTGGCGGTCGATGACCGCGCATGTGCGGCGGCGGGAAGCGTGGGTCGAAGTTTTCCGACATGCCCGCCGGGGGACGAGGCGGCGGTGGCGGCGGGCCGCCACCGTAATGACGGAACCAGAGGAAGGCCAGCAGGTGGGCCAGGACAATGGCCAGCAACAACACGCCGAACAAACGACCGAACAGCGTGTTGAAGCGTGGGCGCATCAGCCGATGTCTCTCGCGTCGAACAGATAGCCTTCGCCGCGCACGGTCTTGATCAACTGCGGCGATTTCGGATCGTCACCGAGTTTCTGTCGCAGACGCGAGACCAGCAGGTCGATGCTGCGATCGAAGGCTTCGATCGAGCGACCGCGGGCGGCGTCGAGCAACTGCTCGCGGCTGAGCACCCGGCGCGGGCGTTCGATAAAGACCCAGAGCAGGCGGAACTCGGCATTCGACAGCGGCACCACCAGGCCATCGTCGGCGATCAACTGGCGCAGCACACTGTTCAGGCGCCAGTTGTCGAAGCGGATATTGGCCCGCTGTTCGGTGCGGTCGTCGCGCACCCGACGCAGGATGGTCTGGATCCGCGCCACCAGCTCGCGCGGCTCGAAGGGCTTGGCCATGTAGTCGTCGGCGCCCAGTTCCAGGCCGATGATGCGGTCGGTGGGTTCGCAGCGGGCGGTCAGCATCAGGATCGGGATATCCGATTCGGCACGCAGCCAGCGGCACAACGACAAACCGTCTTCGCCCGGAAGCATCAGGTCGAGGACCACCACGTCGAAGGTTTCCAGCTGCAGCGCCTGGCGCATCGCGGCGCCGTCGGTGACACCGATGGCCTGGATGCTGAAGCGGGCCAGGTAGTCGATCAGCAGTTCACGGATCGGGATATCGTCGTCGACGATCAGCGCGCGGACATTCCAGCGCCTGTCATCGCCCGGAGAGAGCGGCTTGTTGACATCAGCCAGAGGAGCGGGAGTGTTCTGCATGCGTGTGGTTATCTGCCGGTAAAGCCGCGAAGCACCAGAGGCCCTCGCGAGATTGTTGCACGATAGAGCCCCGGCCCGAAGGCGGGGAGTCCATTTCAAGTGTAGCTGCGCCAGAAGCTACAGGCGCCGGGTGTTGGCCGGTTGTCGGTTGTGTATCGGCGTCGATACAAAGCCGGGGACGCCAGCAGCCTTGTCGGGAGCGGGGCAGCGTCGGCGTCCTGCGGATTCTAGGGCGTAATGCCTACGTAAACTCAGTCTTTACGCCTTCTTTACGCATCGCCCCGGGCGTCGCTCTCGTTCCTTTACAGCCTTCCTTCCGACAATGACTCCACACGCGGCAATCGCCGTACCACGGAGAAATCCCATGAGCATTCTGGACGGGGTGTCACTGCTGCTGGCAGTGGCACTGTTCATTTATCTACTGGTTGCGCTGTTGCGCGCGGATCGGAACTAGGAGCGGCGGTTATGCACAGTTATGACTATTTGCTGATCCTGGCCTTCCTGGCGCTGGTATTGGTCCCGGCCCCTTTCCTGGGGCGCTTCTATTACAAGGTGATGGAAGGTCAGCGTACCTGGCTGAGCCCGGTGCTCGGGCCGGTGGAGCGGGCTTGCTATCGCCTGTCCGGGGTCGATGAAAAGGCCGAGCAGAGCTGGCAGAAATATGCCCTGGCCTTGCTCGTCTTCAACCTGGCGGGTTTCCTCCTGTTGTTCGCGATCCTGCTGTTCCAGCAGTACCTGCCACTCAACCCGCAGAACCTGCCGGGTCTGGAGTGGACTTTGTCGTTCAACACCGCCATCAGCTTCATGACCAATACCAACTGGCAGAGCTACAGCGGTGAGGCATCCCTGAGCTACCTGAGCCAGATGGTCGGCCTGACCGTGCAGAACTTCGTCAGCGCCGCCACCGGTCTGGCCGTGCTGGTCGCGCTGTGCCGTGGTATCGGTCGGCGTTCGGCGGCGACCCTGGGCAACTTCTGGGTCGACATGACCCGCGCCACCCTCTATGGCCTGCTGCCCCTGTGCCTGGTGCTGGCGCTGTTCCTGGTCTGGCAGGGCGTACCGCAGACCTTTGCCCACTACGTCAACGCCGTGACCCTGCAGGGCGCTGACCAGGTGATCCCCCTCGGCCCGGCGGCCAGCCAGATCGCGATCAAGCAACTGGGTACCAACGGCGGTGGCTTCTTCGGGGTCAACTCGGCGCATCCGTTCGAGAACCCGACGGCCTGGAGCGACCTGTTCGAACTGGTCTCGATCATCCTGATCCCGGCGGCCCTGGTATTCACCTTCGGCCACTACGTCAAGGACCTGCGCCAGAGCCGCGCGATCATGGCCTGCATGATGGCCCTGCTGCTGATCGGTGGCGCGGTCTCGCTGTACGCCGAGTACCAGCCGAACCCGACCCTGAACAACCCGGTGGTGGAACAGAGCGCGCCGATGGAAGGCAAGGAAAGCCGTTTCGGCACCACCGGCACCGTACTCTGGGCAGTGGCCACCACGGCGGCGTCCAACGGTTCGGTCAACGCCATGCACGACAGCCTCAGCCCGCTGAGCGGGATGGTCGCGCTGGCCAACATGATGGTCGGCGAGGTGATCTTCGGCGGTGTCGGCGCGGGCCTCTACGGCATGCTGCTGAACGTCCTGATCGCGGTGTTCCTTGCCGGCCTGATGATCGGTCGTACTCCGGAATACCTGGGCAAGAAGCTCCAGGCCAAGGAAGTGCAACTGCTGGTGGTGACCTTGCTGGTGATGCCGGTGGGCACCCTGGTGCTCGGCGCGATTGCCGCCAGCCTGCCAGGCCCGGCCGGCGCGATCAGCAACCCCGGCGCCCATGGTTTCAGCCAGTTGCTCTATGCCTACACCTCGGCCAGTGCCAACAACGGTTCGGCGTTCGGTGGCTTCAGTGCCAACACCCCGTTCCACAACCTGATGCTGAGTCTGAGCATGCTGCTCGGTCGCTTCGGCTACATCCTCCCGGTACTGGCCCTGGCCGGCAGCCTGGCGATGAAGAAGACCGCACCGATCGGCCAGAACAGCTTCCCGACCCATGGCCCGCTGTTTGTCACCCTGCTGACCGTGACCATCCTGCTGGTGGGTGGCCTGACGTTCCTGCCGACCCTGGCCCTTGGGCCGATTGCAGAACATTTGAGTATGGCTGCCCTTGGATTCAAGAGCTGAGGACCTGATGATGAACATGCCTCTTCCCGCAACAAAACCTGCTGTCGTCGAACAGCCCAAGACCGCGATCGCCGATCTGTGGCGTCCGGCGCTGGTGCAAGCCTTCGTCAAGCTCGATCCGCGTCAGTTGCAACGTGCGCCGGTCATGCTGGTGGTGGAACTGACCGCGATCCTGACCACGATCCTCTGCGTTGTGCCCGATACGGCCGTACCGACCTACGTGTCCGCGCAGATTGCCCTCTGGCTGTGGTTCACCGTGCTCTTCGCCAACTTCGCCGAGGCCCTTGCCGAAGGTCGTGGCAAGGCCCGCGCCGACAGCCTCAAGGCCGGCAGCGAAGGTCTCAGCGCACGGCGCAAGAAGGCCGACGGCAGCTTCCAGGTGGTGCCTGCCGCCAGCCTGCGCAAAGGCGACGTGGTCCGGGTCGAAGCCGGGGAAATGCTTCCCGGTGACGGCGAGGTGATCGAAGGTATCGCGGCGGTCAACGAGGCGGCGATTACCGGTGAATCGGCTCCGGTGATTCGCGAGTCCGGTGGTGATCGTTCGGCGGTGACCGGCAACACCCGGCTGGTGTCCGACTGGTTGCTGGTGCGTATCACCGCCAACCCCGGTGAATCGACCCTGGACCGCATGATCGCCCTGGTGGAAGGCGCCAAGCGCCAGAAGACCCCCAACGAAGTCGCGCTGGACATCCTGCTGATCGGCCTGACGCTGATCTTCCTGCTGGTGGTGGTGACCCTGCAGCCGTTCGCCCACTTCGCCGGCGGCAATCTGCCGCTGGTGTTCCTGGTGGCGCTGCTGGTGACCCTGATCCCGACCACCATCGGCGGCCTGCTGTCGGCCATCGGTATCGCCGGGATGGACCGCCTGGTCCGCCTGAACGTGATCGCCAAGTCCGGCCGGGCGGTGGAAGCCGCCGGTGACGTGCATGTGCTGCTGCTGGACAAGACCGGCACCATCACCTTCGGCAACCGTCGCTGCACCGCGATCCACCCGGCCCCGGGCGTGCATGTCCGCGAACTGGCCGAGGGGGCCTTGCTGGCCTCGCTGGCCGACGACACCGCCGAAGGCAAGTCGATCGTCGAATACCTGCGCGACCTTTATCCACAACAGGAACCGGCCGCGACGGAACTGATCGCGGTGCCGTTCAGCGCCGAGACACGCCTGTCGGGTGTCGACCATCAAGGCCGGATCTATCGCAAGGGCGCGGTGGATTCACTGTTGAGCTTCATCGGCCAGAAACGCGGCGACCTGCAACCGGCGCTGTCCCGGGAGATCGACAAGATCGCCCAGAGCGGCGGTACCCCGTTGCTGGTCTGCGCCAATGGCAAGCTGCTTGGCGCCATCCACCTCAAGGACGTGGTCAAGCCGGGGATCCGCGACCGCTTTGCCGAACTGCGCAAGCTGGGGATCCGCACCGTCATGGTGACCGGCGACAACCCGCTGACGGCGGCGGCGATTGCCGCGGAAGCCGGGGTGGACGACGTGCTGGCCGAGGCGACGCCGGAGAAGAAACTGGCGCGCATCCGCCTGGAGCAGAACGACGGCCGCCTGGTGGCGATGTGCGGCGACGGCGCCAACGACGCCCCGGCGCTGGCCCAGGCCGACGTCGGCATGGCGATGAATGACGGCACCCAGGCCGCGCGGGAAGCGGCCAACATGGTCGACCTCGACAGCGACCCGACCAAGCTGCTGGACGTGGTGCAGATCGGCAAGGAGTTGCTGGTGACCCGCGGTGCACTGACCACCTTCTCGATTGCCAACGACGTGGCCAAGTACTTCGCGATCCTGCCGGCCCTGTTCGCGGCGATTTATCCACAGCTCGGCGTGCTCAACATCATGCAACTGGCCAGTCCGCAGAGCGCGATTCTCTCGGCGATCGTGTTCAACGCCCTGATCATCGTCGTGCTGATCCCGCTGGCGCTGCGCGGTGTGCGGGTGCAGGCGGCGAGTGCCGCGCACCTGCTGCGGCGCAACCTGCTGATCTATGGCCTGGGCGGGATCCTGGTGCCGTTCGTGGGCATCAAGGCCATCGACCTGCTGCTGACGGCGTTGCATCTGGTGTGAGTTTGCGGGTTTGCCCGCGTATGAAAACTGTGGGAGCCGGCTTGCCGGCGATGAGGCCCCTGGCTCCTGCAGTCGATCGTTCTCCCGCAGAGCGTGGGAACGATCATCTCCCTGAATTCGAGGAATTGAACATGTCTACTGTATGGCGTCCGGCCTTGAGCCTGTTGGTGTTGATGACCCTGATTACCGGTGTCGCCTATCCCCTGGTGGTCACCGGCGTGGCCCAGGCGGTTTTCCCGGGACAGGCCAATGGCAGCCTGGTGCGCGATGCCGATGGCAAGGTGCGCGGCTCTGCCCTGATCGCCCAGGATTTCACCGGTGATGCCTGGTTTCACCCGCGTCCTTCGGCGGGGGCCTTTGCCACGGTGTCCAGTGGCGCGAGCAACCTGTCGCCGAGCAACCCGGCGCTGGCCACGCGGATTTTCGATGACGCGGCCAAGCAGGCCGTGCCCGGCCAGGGCCCGGTGCCGCTGGCTTCGCTGACCACCTCTGGCAGCGGCCTCGATCCGCACTTGCCACCGGCGGCGGTTCGCTATCAACTGGCGCGGGTGGCGCAGGCGCGCAACCTGCCGGCGGCGACCGTCGAGAAATTGCTGGAAGCGCATATCGAACAACCGCTGATTGGCCCGCCAGTGGTCAATGTGCTTGCATTGAATGCGGCGCTGGCTGATATCGCCAAGTAACCTGACAAGCACAACCTCCCTTGTAGGAGCCGGCTTGCCGGCGATGGCGATTTTCCAGGCGACAATAATGTTGGCCAGATGATCGCATCGCCGGCAAGCCGGCTCCTACAAAGGGGGCTCGGCTCCACAAGTGAGACCCCAAGAGATGAGTGATTCCGGTCGCGCCGACGCGCTGTTAGCAGAACTGCCCCGCGACGGTCGTGGCCGGCTCAAGGTGTTCCTCGGTGCCGCCCCGGGCGTGGGCAAGACCTACGCAATGTTGCAGGCCGCCCATACGCAGTTGCGCCAGGGCGTGAAACTGATCGCCGGGGTGGTGGAAACCCACGGCCGGGCCGAAACCGAGGCCCTGCTCGGTGGTTTGCCGCAACAACCCCTGGTGCGCTCCGAGTACCGTGGCGTGGTGCTGGAGGAAATGGACCTCGACGGTCTGCTCAAGGCCAGGCCGAAACTGGTGCTGGTCGATGAGCTGGCCCACAGCAATGCCCCCGACAGCCGCCATGTGAAGCGCTGGCAGGATGTCCAGGAACTGCTGGCCGCCGGTATCGACGTGTTCACCACGGTCAATGTCCAGCACCTGGAAAGCCTCAATGACCAGGTGCGCGGGATCACCGGGGTGCAGGTGCGCGAGACCCTGCCCGACTGGGTCCTGCAGGAGGCCGACGAACTGCTGCTGATCGACCTGCCGCCCCGGGAACTGCTGGAGCGCCTGCGCGACGGCAAGGTCTATGTGCCGGAACAGGCGCGGGCGGCGATCGATGCGTTTTTCACCCAGACCAACCTCACCGCCCTGCGCGAACTGGCGATGCAGACCGCCGCGGCCCAGGTCGACAACGATCTGGCCCAGGGCTACCGGACCCTCGGCCAGGCCGCGCCGGCCATTCGTGGACGCCTGCTGGTGGGGGTCGACGGCGATGCCCAGGCCGAGCGCCTGGTGCGCCACGCCAGCCGGGTCGCGCAACGCCGGCACCTGCCCTGGAGCCTGGTGCATGTGGATAACGGCAGGGCCCGCGACGAACAATCGCGACTGCGCCTGCAGAGTGCCCAGCAACTGGCGGAACGGCTGGGCGGCGAAGTAGTGCTGCTGCGGGCCGGGGAAGTGGCCAAGACCCTGATCCAGCATGCCGCCGAACGCCGGGCCAGCCTGGTGCTGGTCGGCCAGTCGCGCCGGCGCCTGCGTCGTCGGCTGTTCGGCGGTGGCCTGGCGGCGCGGCTGTTGCGCAATGCCCGGGGCCTGGAAATCAACGTCCTCGACAGCCAGGAAGAGCAACGCCAGCCGCGCGTGCGCGAGCCGCAGAGCGTGGTCTGGCTCGACTACCTGCTGGCGCTGCTGGCGACGGTGCTGGCCAGCGCCCTGGCCTGGGGCGTGGCCAGTGTGTTGCCGTTACCGAATATCTCGCTGGTGTTTCTCGCCGCCGTGCTGCTGGTGGCTGTGCGCAGCAGTCTCGGCCCGTCCCTGGCCTGCGCGGTGCTGTCCTTCCTGACCTATGACTTCCTGTTCATCCCGCCGAACTTCTCCTTCGCCATCCAGCGTGAAGAGGATGTGCTGACCCTGCTGTTCTTCCTGATGATGGCGGCACTCACCGGTAACCTGGCGGCACGCCAGCGCCGGCAATTGCAGGCCCTGCGCGATACCCAGGAAGAAACCACCGAGCTGCTCGACCTGTCGCGCAAGCTGACCGCCGCCACCGACCGCCAGGCGGTGATCAGTGCCGCGTCGCAGCATCTCAGTGGCTGGGAGGAGCTGGAGCTGTGCCTGCTCAACCGCGATGGCCAGGGCGGCTGGAAGGTCGAGACCGGCGGACCGTTGCAGTTTTCCGAATTCGAACGGGCGGCGGCCGACTGGGCCTGGCAGCACGATCAGGCGGCGGGGATGGGCACCGGCACCTTGCCCTCCGGCAGTTGGTGGTGGTGGCCGTTGTCGGTGGAAGAGGGGCCGCTGGCGTTGCTTGGCGTGCGTCCGCGGGAAGGCCAGCAGCTCACCGGCCAGCGCCGTCGCCTGCTGACCGCCCTCAGCCAGCCGCTGGCCCAGGCCCTGGCCCGGGCACAACTGGCCGACGACCTCGAGGCGGCGCGCCTGCATGGCGAAACCGAGCAGTTGCGCAGTGCCTTGCTGGCGTCGGTGTCCCACGACCTGCGCACACCGCTGACCTCGATGCGCGGCAGTATCGACAGCCTGCTGGCGTTGGGCGAAGCGATTCCCCTGGCCGATCGCCAGGAACTGCTGGAGGGCACCCGCGACGAGGCCGAGCGGCTGGACCGCTATATCCAGAACCTGCTGGACATGACGCGCCTGGGCCATGGCGCGCTGAAGCTGGCGCGGGACTGGGTGTCGCCGGCGGACATCGTCGGTAGCGCGCTGAACCGCCTGCGGGCGGTCCTCGCGCCGTTGCAGGTGAGCACCGAGGTGCCGGCGGAATTGCCGTTGCTCTACGTGCATGCGGCACTGATCGAACAGGCGCTGATCAATGTCATGGAAAACGCCGCGCGTTTTTCCGCGCAGCATGGTCGCCTGCAGGTGCGTGCCGGGGCCACCGACAGCGAGCTGTTCTTTGCCGTCAGCGACGAAGGCCCGGGGATCCCGGAAGAGGAGCGGGCGAAGATCTTCGACATGTTCTACACCGCCGCCCGTGGCGATCGCGGCGGCCAGGGCACCGGCCTGGGCCTGGCGATCTGCCAGGGCATGGTCGGCGCCCACGGCGGGCATATCGGCGTGGATGACGGTATCGACGGCCGTGGCACCTGTATTACGTTATTCCTTCCCTTGCAGGAGCAACCGGGATTTGAAAGTGAAGCCTGATATGCTTTGGCGAACCCTCGCCACGATGTTGCAACCATGAGCCAGACCGCGACCATCCTGGTCATCGACGACGAACCGCAGATCCGCAAGTTCCTGCGCATCAGCCTCGCCTCCCAGGGCTACAAGGTGCTGGAGGCCGGCACGGGGACCGAAGGCCTGGCCCATGCCGCGCTGAACAAGCCCGACCTGCTGGTACTCGACCTCGGCCTGCCGGACATGGACGGCCAGCAGGTGCTGCGCGAGTTTCGCGAATGGTCCACGGCGCCGGTGCTGGTGCTGTCGGTGCGGGCCAGCGAAGGGCAGAAGGTCCAGGCCCTGGACGGCGGCGCCAATGACTATGTGACCAAGCCCTTCGGTATCCAGGAGTTCCTCGCGCGAATCCGCGCCTTGCTGCGCCAGGCGCCCAGCGGTGAAACCCAGGAAGCAGCCTTGAAGTTCGGTCCGCTGACCGTGGACCTGGCCTATCGGCGGGTGCTGCTGGACGGTGCCGAGGTGGCGTTGACGCGCAAGGAGTACGCGGTGCTCGCCCAGTTGGCGCGCCATCCCGGACGGGTGATCACCCAGCAGCAACTGCTCAAGGATATCTGGGGGCCGACCCATACCGAGGACAGTCACTACCTGCGGATCGTGGTCGGGCACCTGCGCCAGAAGCTGGCGGACGATCCGACCCAGCCACGCTTTATCGTCACCGAGGCCGGTGTCGGCTATCGCCTGCTCGATAGCCAGGGTTGAACGGCGCTTTCCTGCCGGGAATCGGCTGATGTGTACAGGGCTTGTACAGGAATCGGCTTGTGTAGGAATCGGCTTGTGTGGGAGCGGGCCTGCTCAACCCCCAACACAGATTGTGCAGCCTCAGCGCCGGTCTTCCTCGTAACGATCCATGGTGTCGCGGGCAATCTCGCGACCCAGGGCGATCAGTTCCGGCGCCTTGTAGAACTCGAAGAAGCGGCACACGCGCTTGGGCACGTTGATCAGGATATCCGGTGGATAGCCGGCGATCTTGTATTGCGCCAACGAGGTCTGCATCACCTCGAAACTCTGGTTGATCAGGTCCAGCAGCGAAGCCGGGCCGACATTGTCGATGATGAACGAACCGGTGGCGGACTTCGGCGCGCCGGCGGCCTGTGGTGCCGCCGCCGGTTGCTGGGCCTCGGGTTCCGCCGATTCCAGCCAGGGATTGGCGATATCCGCGGATTCGGCGGCCAGGGTCTGTTGTTCGAGGCGCAGCAGTTCCTCTGCCTGCTTGCGTCGGAACGGCAGGCGCGAGCCCATGGAACTGAGCAGGCTGTTGAAGCGGCTCTTGAAGGCCGGCGGGCGCTGGATCACCGGCAGTTGATAGTGCTTCTGGTTGGTCGAGTTGAGGTTGACGGCGATGATCAGGTCGCAGTGGCTGGACACCACCGGCACGATGGGCAGCGGGTTGAGGATGCCGCCGTCGACCAGCATGCGATTGCCCTGCATGACCGGTGTGAACAGGCTGGGGATCGCCGCCGAAGCGCGCATGGCCTGATGCAGGCAACCTTCCTGGAACCAGATTTCCTGCTGGTTGGTCAGGTCGGTGGCGACGGCCGTGTAGGGAATGCGCAGGTCTTCGATATTGATCTCGCCGACGATCTTGCGGATCTGGCCGAAGACCTTTTCGCCACGGATCGCCCCCAGGCGGAAACTCACGTCCACCAGGCGCAGGACGTCGAGGTAGTCCAGGCTTTCGATCCAGTTGCGGTACTCGTCGAGCTTGCCGGCGGCGTAGATGCCACCGACCACCGCGCCCATGGAGCAACCGGCGATGCAGGCGATTTCATAACCACGTCGTTCGATTTCCTCGATCACCCCGATATGGGCATAACCCCGGGCCCCACCCGAGCCCAACACCAATGCGACACGCTTCTTCATCATGGATTCCTTAACGGCCGGTTGCTAACAATGCGCTTACCCGGCACCGGGGTACAATCGCCACGTGTGCCCGATCAGGCGAATGCGCCTTATCTTCATATTGATTAGCTAAGCTTGTAGAGCAGGGCAAGGCACTTTTTGCCCGGCGCACCGTCATAATCTGCACGACTGTTTCTTTATCTTGAGGTGTCATCGATGAAAGCCTGGATCTGTGTGCCATTGATTGCGTTGGCGTTGGCGGGTTGCGCGGGCAAGACGGCCTACCGCGAGAGCTGCGGAACCCAGCTGGATGCCGCCTGGCGTGAGCTTGACCTGGCCAAGGCCGAAGGCTTTGCCGGCACCGTGAGTTACTCCAAGGCCCTGTCGCTGTTGACCGGGGCCAAGACCCAGCAACAGTTCGAAGCCTACGAGGGCTGTTCGGCCAAGGCCGAGAAGGCGCGTTTCTACATCCGCGAGTCGCGCGCCGGGCGTTGAGTCTCTGAGGATGGTCGAGGATCGTTCCCACGCTCTGCGTGGGAATGCCTCGCCGGATGCTCCGCGTCCGCTCTGCGACGCAGAGCATGGGAACGATCATTGAGCGGGCAAAGGATGTAGTATTCCCGGCGTCTCCCCGCGTTTGGATGTCTGCCTATGCGCAGTAAACTGGAAGCCTGCCTGCAGGCTGTCAACCAGGTGGTATTGGGCAAGGATGCCCAGGTTCGCCTGGCCCTCACCTGTCTTCTGGCCGACGGCCATCTGCTTATCGAGGACCTGCCCGGCATGGGCAAGACCACCCTCAGTCACACCCTGGCCAAGGTGCTTGGCCTGAGCTTCCAGCGTATCCAGTTCACCTCCGACCTGCTGCCCAGCGATATCCTCGGCACCTCGGTGTTCGACAAGGACAGCGGGCGTTTCGTCTTTCACCCGGGGCCGATCTTCGCCGAGCTGGTGCTGGCCGATGAAATCAACCGCGCCACGCCCAAGAGCCAGAGCGCGTTGCTCGAAGCGATGGAGGAGGGGCAGGTGACCATCGAAGGCGCCACCCGCCCGTTGCCCTCGCCATTCTTTGTCATCGCCACGCAGAACCCCACCAGCCAGGGCGGCACCTTTGCCTTGCCCGAGTCGCAGCTGGACCGTTTCCTGATGCGCGTGTCCCTCGGCTATCCGGCCCGGGCGGCGGAAAAGGCACTGCTGCTCGGGGCCTCGCGCCGCGACCTGTTGCCGCAATTGCAACCGATCCTCAGTCACCACGAACTGGCGGCGTTGCAGCAGGAGGTCAAGCAGGTCCGGGCCAGCGATGCCCTGGTGGACTATGTGTTGCGCCTGGTCGGCGCGACCCGCAGTGAAGCGCAGTTCGCCTGGGGCCTCTCGCCGCGGGCGAGCCTGGCGATCCTCGCCGCGGCCCGGGCCTGGGCGTTGTTGGCCGGGCGTGACTATGTGATTCCGGAAGATGTCCAGGCGGTGCTGCCGTCGGTGGTCAGCCATCGCCTGCGCGAGCGCGCCGATCCGGCCGGGCTGGGCGGTGGTGCGCTGGTGCAATGGTTGTTGCGCGAGGTGCCGGCGCTTTGACCGGCCGACTGCGGGCCGCCTGGCAGGCCTGGCTGGGCCGGCGCCTGCCGCCCTCGGCACGGATCGAACTGACCCAGCGACGCATCTTCATCATGCCCAACCGCGCCGGCGGTGTCTTTGCGGCGTTGTTGCTGCTGATCCTGCTGGTGGCGATCAATTACCAGAACAGCCTGGCCTACGGCTTGTGTTTCCTGCTGCTGTCGCTGTTCGTCGTGGCGATCCTGCACACCTACCGCAACCTGCGGGGGCTGGTGCTGAGCGCCGGGGTCGGTCCGGCGGTGTTTGTCGGTGAAGAAGCGCGTTTTGTCGTGCGCCTGGAAAGTGCCGGGAGAAGTCACCAGGCGATCCAGCTCGGCTGGTCGAATCCGCCGACACAGGTCGTCGATGTACCGCCGGCGGGATTCTGCGAACTGGAACTGACGCATGCGACCCAGGTCCGCGGCTGGTTGTCGGCTCCGCGTATCGGCGTGCGCAGCAGCTTCCCCCTGGGCATCCTGCGGACCTGGAGCTGGGTCGATCTCGGCCAGCAGGTGCTGGTTTATCCACAGCCCCTGGAAGGCGAGCTGCCGACCCTCGCCAGCGTGCCCGACGATGAGCAGGAGGAGGGCGTGCGGGCCCACGGCCAGGGTGTTGATGACTACCAGGGCTTGAAGTCCTACCAGCCCGGCGATTCCTGGCGACGCTTGCACTGGAAGGCCTATTCCCGAGGCCAGGGGCTGCTGATCAAGGACTTCGCCCGCCTTGAGGGGCGCGAGCGCTGCCTGGATTTCCTCGCGCTGGGTGGTGATGTCGAGCAGCGCCTGTCGCGTCTGTGCTACTGGGTTCTGGAGTTGTCCCGGCGCCAGGAGCCGTTCGCCTTGCAGTTGCCCGGGCAGCGGTTCGCCACGGATTCCGGCGCGGCCCATTGCGAGGCGTGCCTGCGGGCCCTGGCGCTGTTCGGGAAAAACCCATGAGCAGTGCGCCGCTGATTTCCCGGGCCAGCCTGGTCTGGCTGCTGGTGGCCCAGGCCCTGGTGATGCTGCCGTTCTGGTTGCATGTGCCGGTGTGGATGGTCGCGTTCTGGCTCGGTTGCACGATCTGGCGCATCCAGGTCTACCGCATGCGGGCGCGGTTTCCCGGCAAGGTGCTGGAAGTCCTGTTGCTGGTTGCGACCATCGCCGGCATCTGGCTCTCGCGCAAGAGCCTGATCGGCCTGGATGCCGGTGCCGTGCTGCTGGTGGCGATGTTTATCCTCAAGCTGGTGGAGACCCGGACCCGTCGCGATGCGCTGGTGCTGATCTTCCTCGGGCTGTTTTGCGTGGCGGTGGCCTACCTGTTCGAAGACAGCCTGCCGTGGGCGGCCTACAGCCTCTTGCCGGTCGGTGCCTTGCTGGCGGCCCTGATCGGTTTGCAGCAGGGCCCCGGCACCCGCCCGGCGGCCACGCTGAAGCTGGCCGCGGTCCTGTTGGCGCAGGCGTTACCGCTGATGCTCCTGCTGTTCCTGTTTTTCCCGCGCATTGCGCCGTTGTGGTCCTTGCCGCTGCCGAGCGACAAGGGCATGACCGGGCTTGCGGAGAGCATGTCGCCCGGCGAGGTGGCCGAGCTCGGCCGTTCCGCCGAACTGGCGTTCCGCGCCAGTTTCGAGGGGCCGCTGCCGCCGCGTCGGGCACTGTACTGGCGCGCCCTGACCCTGGAGCAGTTCGATGGCCAGCGCTGGAGCCAGTCGCCGGGCGTGTCTTTCAGTCCCGCGCCGAAATGGCAGGCCAGTGGCGAGCCCTGGCGCTACAGCGTGATCCTGCAGCCGAGCGGCAAGCCCTGGCTGCCGACCCTGGATGTCGCCAGCAGCGACCAGGGCGATGTGCGCCAACTGGCGGACTATCGCCTGCAGCACCAGCGCCCGGTGCAACAGGCGCTGCTGTACCGGGCCAGTTCCTGGCCGCAGGTCGCGCGCGATCTCCAGCTCAACGAGCGGGCCCGGCGCCAGGATCTGCAACTGCCCGCCCAGGGCGACCCGCGCACCCGGCAGTGGGCCACGGAACTGCGGCAACGTTATCCACAGCCTCGGGACCTGGTGGCGGCACTGCTCACGCATTTTCACGACGAGCCCTATCACTACACCCTCAAGCCGCCGACGCTGGGCGCGGACAGTATCGATGCCTTCCTGTTCGACAGCCGCCAGGGCTTCTGCGCGCATTTTGCCGGTGCCATGACCTACGTGTTGCGCGCGGCGGGTATCCCCGCGCGAGTGGTGGCCGGTTACCAGGGCGGTGAGTTGAACCCGGCGGGCAATTTCCTCACCGTGCGCCAGTACGACGCCCATGCCTGGGTCGAATACTGGCAGGCCGGACAGGGCTGGCGCAGTGTCGATCCGACCTACGCGGTGGCGCCGGAACGGATCGACCAGGGCCTGGAGCAGGCCCTGGCCGCGGATGAAGGTGCGCCCGGGGCTTCGGTTTTCTCGCCGCTGCGCTACCGCCATCTGACCTGGCTCAATGAGTTGCGCCTGGGCTGGGATAATCTCAATTACGGCTGGCAGCGCTGGGTCCTGGGGTATCAGGGCGAGCAGCAGTTCAAACTGATGGGACGCTGGTTCGGCGATCTCGCCGGGCTGATGCTGCCGGTCGGCCTGGTGTTGATCCTGGCGCTGCTGGCGTTGTGGTTGTTGCGTCCCTGGCAGGCCAAGGCCGACCCGCAGCTACGGCTATTCGCGGCCTTTGAAAAACTGCTGGCGCGCCGCGGCCTAGTGCGCGAGCCGGGCGAGGGCCCGGCGGCGTTCGCCGAGCGCGCGGCCCGGCAGTTGCCTCGCCAGGCCGAGCTTATCCGCGAGTTCACCCGGTTGTTCATCAGGCAGCGCTATGCTGAACAGATCCCGTCGATGGATGCATTGCAACAGGTGTTGCGGTCATTGCGTCGCAGTCTTGGAAGTTCGATTTGGGAGTGAGTGTCGATGTCGGTCCTGGTAGATCGCTTGGTGGCTCAGGTGCTGAGCCTGGAAGTACGCCTGTTGGCCTGTCATGCGCGGGTGGATGCGCTGACCGATGACGAGGGGCTGCATGACCTGCGCACCACCGTCCGACGCCTGCGCAGCCTGTTGCGGCCGTTGCGCGGGTTGCCGGGTGTCGAGCAACTGGAGCAGGTGGCGGCCGAGGTGGGGCGGCTGACCACGCCGATCCGCGATCGCGAGGTGCTGGCGGCCTATCTGCACCGGCAGGGGCATCATGTCGCGGCGGCCCGGCGGACCGCGCAGTTGTCCGAGGATTACTGGAAAGTGGCGGGCAGCGATGAGCTGAAGAACCTCTTCAGCACCCTCGATGCCTTCCCGCGTTTCTTGCGTGCCTCGCAGTATCAGGGGCTGCTCAGGGGGTTGCGCAAGCGCATCGAAAAGCGCCTGGCGAAACAGTGGGACGCTCTCGACCAGGCGCTGCATGATCCGATGCACGACCGCCATCGCCTACGCCTGCTGATCAAGCGGGTGCGTTACGCCGCCGAGGCCTACCCGGAACTGGATCGCCTGCCGGCGCCGGCGTTGAAGCAGCTCAAGGCGGCCCAGGAGGCGCTTGGCGACTGGCACGATTGCTGGCAATGGTTGTTGCAGGCCGAGCAGCAGCCGGACCTGCAGCCTTGCGTGAGTGGCTGGCGCAGCGCCATGGCGCGGGCCGAGGGCAAGGCCGACCGGGTACTCGATCGGCTGAGCGAGACCTGTTTCAACTGACCGGCTGCAACTGACTTGTTTGACAGGCTGTTTGGCCGGTATGAGCGCTGTATCCCGCGGACGGGCTGGTTAAGATTCATCCCTGTCCTGGTTTCGAGCCGCAGGGCTCGCGCCAGGGCCCAGGGAATTTTTCGCCAGCCGAGGTGTGCATGCGCTTTTCAGATTTGCTTGATGAGGTCCGTCGCGACCCGCAGGGTTTGACCATTCCGGCCGAATGGGGGCAGGGGCGCGCCACGTTCGGCGGCCTGGTGGTGGCCCTGCAGTACGAAGCCCTGCGTGCCCGCGTGCCGGCCGAGCGTCCCTTGCGCTCACTGGCGGTGACTTTTGTCGGTCCGGTCGAACCGGAAGTCCCGGTGACCTTCGAAGTCGAGGTGCTGCGCGAAGGCAAGGCGGTCAGCCAGGTGCTCGGGCGGGCGGTGCAGAAGGGCCAGGTGGTGACCCTGGTCCAGGGCAGTTTCGGTGCGTCCCGTGAATCGGCGGTGGACGTGGGCGCCGAGCCGGCCCCGGAAATGAAGCACTGGGACAAGTGCCAGGAACTGCCCTACGTCAAGGGCGTGACACCGGAGTTCATGCGCCACCTGGCCATGCGCTGGGGTGTCGGTGGCTTTCCGTTCACCGGCAACACATCCCGGGAAATGGGCGGCTGGGTCCGCCTGCGCGGCGACGTCAAGCAGGAACCCCTGACCGAAGCCCACTTGCTGGCCCTGGTGGACGCCTGGCCGCCGGCGCTGTTGCCGCACCTTAACAAACTGGCGGCGGGCAGCACCCTGACCTGGACCGTGGAGTTCGTCCAGCCGTTGCTGGCGCTCGATACCCTGGACTGGTGCAAATACCTGGCGGTGATCGAACACGCCCGCGACGGCTACGGGCATGTGGCGGCGGCGCTGTGGAGCCCGGACGATCGGCTGATCGCCCTGAGCCGGCAGACCGTGACCGTTTTCGGCTGAATGTGGGAGCGGGCTTGCCCGCGAAGACGATGTTCGTGCCACAGGAAATGTGACGGGGTACTGGCCTCTTCGTGGGCAAGCCCACTCCCACACCACCAGATCGTTCCCATGCTCGGGCTTGTTGTGGGAGCGGGCTTGCCCGCGAAGGCGATGTCCGTGCCACGGGAAATGTGGCGGATGTACTGGCCTCTTCGTGGGCAAGCCCACTCCCACAGGGATCTACTTTCCCAGAAGCCTACTCCCACAGAGGTCCACTCCAGGGGAGCCCTGCCCAAGGAAAGGTTCAGGCTTCGAGCGTATGCCCTTTGCGCCTGAGGCTGTAGGCCGCCACCAGGCCGATCACACCGATGGCCACGTTGGTCGGGTCTTCGCTGAACACGCCCGAGGCGACCAGCAGGAAGGCCAGGGCAAACAGGATCACCGAGAGCAGATGCATGCCTTCGCGAGTGCCGTCGTTCGAAGTGTTCGGCGCAACGCGCCATTGCCAGGCAGGAAGGTGGGGGTGACGTTTGCCCATGGTTATGCTCCTTGGTTCATGTTTTCGATGAACCAAGGATAGGCCGGGCAAACCTCGGCGGCGAATCAACTCTTGCTATCGATTCTATAGCTTGAGCTGGCCAATGGCTTTGCTCAGTTCACCGGCCAGGGTCGCCAGTTCATTGCTGGTGGTGGCCGAGTCCACCGTCTGCTGCACGGTGTTCTCGGTGACGTCGCGGATGCTCACCACCGCCCGGTTCATTTCCTCCGCGACCTGGCTCTGCTGCTCGGCGGCCACGGCGATCTGGGTGTTGCTTTCACGCATCTGTGCCACCGCACCGGTGATCTCGGCCAGGGCCGCGCCGGCTTCCTGGGCCTGTTGCACACAGTCATCGGCCTTGTACGAGCTCTCCTGCATGAAGTCCACGGCATCGCGGGTGCCGGACTGCAGGGCTGAAACCATGGTGGTGATTTCGTCGGTGGAGGTCTGCACGCGCTTGGCCAGGTTGCGCACTTCATCGGCCACCACCGCGAAACCGCGACCCATTTCCCCGGCCCGGGCCGCTTCGATGGCGGCATTCAGGGCCAGCAGGTTGGTCTGTTCGGCGATGCTGTGGATCACGCTGACCACGCCGTTGATCTTCTGGCTGTCCTCGGCCAGGCGCTGGATCATCTCGGCGGTCTGCTGCACGCCGCTGGACAGTCCGGCGATCGATTGCTGCACCCGGCTGACCACCGCCTGGCCGCTGCCGGCCAGGGTGTCGGCGGTCTGCGAGAGATCGCGGGTGGCGCCGGCGTGCTGGGCGATGTGATAGACCGTCGCCGACATCTCGTTGATCGCGGTGGCGGCCTGGTCGGTCTCGCTCTGCTGGCCGAGCATGCCGTGGCGCACATCGTTCATGCTCGAGGCCAGCCGCGCGGCACCGACGTCCAGTTGCGCGGCGGTGCGGGCGACGGTGCCGACCACACGCTGGTAGCCGGCCTGCATGGCATTGAAGGCGCTGGCCATCTGTCCGACTTCATCCTTGCAGGCCAGCGGCACGCGGGCCGACAGGTCGCCGGTTTTCTCGACGTGGAGCATCACGTCCTTGAGGGTATTGAGCTGGCTGAGCAGAAAGCGGATCAGCAACTGCGAGGCGCCGAGCATCGCCAGCATCAGGATGAACACGGCGATGGCGTAGTTGGCGAAGCGCTCGCTGAACACCTGCGCCAGGCTCGGCGCATGGGCGAACACGGCTACCCGCTGGCTGCCGTGGTTGACGACCTCGGCACCGAGCAACGGGTTCTCGCCGAACAGCGGCATGTAGTCGTAGGCGACCCAGCCCTGGGCGTCGCTCAGGCGCGGCAGCATCTGGCCGTTCAGGGTCGGGGTCTGGCCAGCCTGGAACAGCAACAGGTTGTCGCCCTCGGGCAGGGCCTGGGTGGCGGGCCAGGCGGCCAGCAGGCGAGCCTGGGCCTGGGCGGCGCTGCGCGAAGCGTCGGTGCGGGCCTGCTGTTCGAGCTGTACCGCGTACAGCACCAGCAGCAGCGTGGTGACGAAGGCCACCGCGTTGACGGCCCAGAATTTGTATTTCAATGAGATGTTGCTGAGCCAGGCACCCATGGAAGGTCTTCTCTGATTGAGCGGAAACAGTTTTGGCAAGGTGCCATTATTGTGCCGCTACTCAGGAAGAGGCTTCTTGATATGGATCAAGCAATCGACGGCAAGCCGAAGAACGCCCGGGCGCAGGCGGTGCTATGGGCGGCCAGGTCGGCTTCGCTTTCGCCGCGATGCAGCGCGACTTCCCGCAGCACTTCGGTCAGGTAGGCCGGTTCGTTGCGACCGTTTTTCGGTTTCGGCCGCAGGCTGCGGGGCAACAGGTACGGTGCGTCGCTTTCGAGCATCAGGCGCCCGCGGGGAATTTCCTTCACCAGCGGATGCAGGTGGGTGCCACGGCGTTCGTCGCAGATCCAGCCAGTGATGCCGATATGCATGTCGAGATCGAGGTAGCTGAACAAGGCCCGTTGCTCGCCGGTGAAACAATGCACCACGGCGGCGGGCAGGCGGTCGCGATAGTCGCGCAGGATCTCCAGCAGGCGCGGGTTGGCGTCGCGCTCATGGAGGAACACCGGCAACTGCAGCTCCACCGCCAGGGCCAGGTGTTCTTCGAGGACCTTCTCCTGCTGCGGGCGCGGGGAGAAATCCCGGTTGAAGTCCAGCCCGCACTCACCCACCGCACAGACGTTCGGCTCCTTGAGCAGGGCTTTCAGACGAGCGGCGCTGTCGGCGCTCCAGTCACTGGCGGAGTGGGGGTGGATACCGGCGGTGGCGAACAACTGGCGACCGCTTTCATCCAGGGTTCGGCACAGCTCCAGGGCCTGCTCGCTGCCCTCGATGCTGGTGCCGGTGAGGACCAGTTGGCAGACCCCGGCGGCATGGGCGCGGTCCAGTATTTCCTGGTGTTTTCCGGCAAAACTGGGGTTGGTCAGGTTGACGCCGATATCGATGAGTTGCATGGTGCTACCTCAGGCCACAGGCCGGAAAGCATATCAGAGCTGTAGATTTATAATAAAAACCAAGAACTACAACGAGTTATGACTGTCTTTTAAAGCCGGAAGAAAGCATCGGTTGGCACCACCTCCGTTGCTGTGCCAGTCTTCCGCACTTTTTTGCGTTCAAAGACGCTCGATTTCTGTCGCTCCCTATCAAGCAATGACGTCACGTCATGACGCTTGAGACGGGACAGTATTCTTTCCGGAGAACGGATGAAGCGACCCTCGCTGTTGCTCCTGCTGTGCCTGTCCTTGCTGCTGCCGCTGCCGGCGGTCGCGCGCCTGGCCGGTCCCCTGGAAATCGGCCAGCCGGGCAAGGTCCGCGACCTGGCGGAGATCCGCGGCAGCCGGGTCCTGCGGGTGCTGGTCAACCAGAGCCGCAACAGTTCCGGGGAAGTCCAGGGCGAAGCGATCGGCGTCGAGTACCACCGGCTGCGCGCCTTCGAGCTGTATCTCAACGGGCACGCCCGCGACAATCAGGAAATCACCTTCAAGATCATTCCCAAGGCCAAGGACCAGTTGCTCGCTGCGTTGCAGCGTGGGGAAGGGGACCTGGTCGCGCCCGGTGAATTGCTCGAGGCGCAGCCCGGGCATGCGGTGAGTGCCAGCGAGCCGATCGGCAATCCGGTGCCCTTGCTGCTGGTGGGGCTCAAGGGCGAAAAACGCTTCAGCCATCTCGAACAGCTTTCCGGCCGGACCCTGGCCCTGACCACCGGCAGCGCCGCCGGCGATGCCGTGAACCAGATCAACCAGAAGCTGGCGCTGCGCAAGTTGCCGCCGGTGAAGATCGAGTGGGTCGACCCGAGCCTGGCCGTGGAGGATGTGCTGGAGATGGTCCAGGGCGGCATTTTCCACCTGACCATCGTCGAACAGCCGATTGCCGAGCGCTGGGCCAAGATCATGCCCAAGTTGCGCTTCGACAAGCAGGTGCTGGTCAGCGAGCCGGGGGAGATGCACTGGTTCGTGCGACGCGACGCGTCGATGCTGCTGGCCAGCGTCGACCGCTTTTTCAAGACCTACAAATCGCCTTCCGACCAGGATGTGGCATTCCTGCGGATCTACCGGCGCCTGTATCAGGTGCATTACCCGCTGGCCAGGTCCGATCGGCAAAAGCTCGAGAAGCTGCGGCCAGTGTTGCAACGCCATGCCCAGGCCCAGGGTATCGACTGGCTGAACCTGGCGGCGCTGGCGTTCAAGGAATCGACGCTGGACCCCAATGCCCGTGGCGCGAGCGGTGCCACCGGGCTGTTGCAGATCACTCCGTCGGCGGCGCAGCGGGTCGGCGTCGGCAATATCCAGAATGTCGATAACAATGTGCAGGCCGGGGCCAAGTACCTGGCGATGATCCGGCGCAAGTTCTTCTCCAGTCCCAAGCTCAACGAGCGCGAACGCATGGCCTTTGTCCTCGCGGCCTACAACATGGGGCCGGAGCGGGTCCAGGGCATGCGGGCCGAAGCCCGGCGGCGTGGCCTGAATCCCAACCAGTGGTTCTTCCAGGTCGAACGGGTGGCGATGGAGCAGGTAGGAATGGCTTCGGTCAACTATGTTAACAGTGTGAACAAGTACTACCTGGCATTCGACCGGGAGCGCGGCTCCCTGGAAGGCCATGCGCTGGAAGGCAACGGGCGAAAAATTGCCTCACGGAAGTAATCGATAAATTCGATGGTTATGCAGCGGTTTTTGCGCTTTTGTCATTTTATAAACTGATTAATATGACGCCCATCAACCCGACATTTGAATAAGGATTCATCCCATGAGCACACTGACCCAACGCGTTCTGAGCACCCGTGCCGGCTACGGCCTGACTGTCCTGCGGATCTTCGTCGGCATCATCTTCGCCGCCCACGGCTCGCAGAAACTCTTCGGCCTGTTCGGCGGCTACGGCCTGGCGGGCACCGCGCAATGGATGGAAAGCATCGGCCTGGCACCAGGTCACCTGATGGCCCTGTTGGCCGGCGGCACCGAGTTCTTCGGCGGCCTGGCCCTGATCATCGGCCTGCTGGCGCGCCCGGCGGCACTGGGCCTGGCGTTTCTCTCGCTGGTGGCGATCTTCTCGGTGCATATCCACAACGGCCTGTTCATGGCCAACAACGGCTACGAGTTCGCCCTGGCCCTGCTCGGCGGCACGATCGCGGTACTGTTCGAAGGGGCCGGCAAGCTCTCGGCCGACGCGGCCATCGCCAGGTAAGCGCGAGGATGGTTCGATGAGGCCCGCAGCAGCGGGCCTTTTTCGTTGGGCACGATTCTTGACAGCGGCCCGCACGGTTCTCTAGGATATTGATTATGCGCCGATTTAAACAGCTACTTGCGGGGCGCCAGGGGAGTCGAACGATCTCCGACAGAAGCCTGATCCAGGCTTCGAAATACCGCTAAAGCGCTGGTTCGGTGTTGCCTCACACCTGCCCGGCAGATCGTTGAGGCGGAGACACGCACTTTGAACAACCCACGCCCCGTTGTACGTCTGGCGCCGATCACGGCCAACCTTCCCGATCGCAATCCGAAAATCCTCCTGGGCGGCAAACACCAGCCGACGCTGCTGCGTTATCTTGATGGCTGGCCACGGCGCAAGGGCCGTGCCTCGGCGTTCCTGATCCAGTTCGTCGAAGACGGTGATTCCCTGGAGCGTTTTGCCGATAACAGTTTCGACCTCGCGGTGATCCAGTCGCCTGCGGCCGAGCAGGCCGAAGCGGTCATCCGGCAGTTGACCCGGGTGGCGCGCCAGGGCCTGATTACCCGGCGCTGAACAAAGACTAGGTGATGATCGTTCCCATGCTCCGCGTGGGAATGCCTCTCGGGACGCTCTGCGTCCGCTGTAGATCTGTGACGCGGAGCGTCACGGGTTGTATTCCCACGCGGAGCGTGGGAACGATCGACAGTTTCGGGGGATCGATCAGTGTGTCTTCAGGGATAGTCGATGGCGGTGATGTACACCAACTGCTCGCCAGTCGGTGTCATGACCCGGACTTCTGCATCCAGCGCCTTGCCGATCAGGGCGCGGGCCAGGGGCGAGTCGATGCTGATCAGGTTCAGCTTGAGATCCAGTTCGTCGGGACCGACGATGCGGTAGCGCGATTCCTTGCCGTCCTCGTTCTCGATGGTCACCCAGGCCCCGAAGTACACCTTGTTCGGGTCGCTCGGGCGCTCGCCGACCACCTTGAGGTTTTCCAGGCGCTTGGTCAGGAAGCGCACGCGGCTGTCGATCTCGCGCAGCATCTTCTTGCCATAGGTGTATTCGGCGTTCTCCGAACGATCGCCCTGGGCGGCCGCCTCGCTGACCGACTGCGTGACCTGTGGCCGCCGCACGTGCCACAACTCGTGCAGTTCGGCACGCATGCGGGCCTCGCCCTCGGGGGTGATCAGGGCGGTGCCGGCGGTGCGGGGCGGGCGGTAACGGCTCATCGTCGATCCATCAGGTTAACGGGGGCGCGAGTCTATCAGCCCTCGCGCAGCACTGTCAGCGGGCTGGCATTCAGCGCCCGGCGGGTGCCGAAGACACCCGCGCCACCGACCATCAACGCACCGATCAGCGGCAGCAGCAACAGCCACGGATGAGGGTGCCAGGGCAGGTCGAAGGCAAACCGGTACAACACCAGGCTCACCAGTTCCGCGCCCAGTGCCGCCAGCAGGCCGCTGGCCGCGCCGAGCAGGCCGAACTCGATCCGCCGGGCCTTGACCAGCAGGCGCCGCTCCGCCCCCAGCGCGCGCAACAGCGCACCCTGGCGAATGCGTTCGTCGAGGGTCGCCTGCAGGCCGGAGAACAGCACTGCCATGCCCGCCGCGAGGACGAACAGCAACACGTATTCGACGGCGATGGTGACCTGCGCGAGGATGCTGCGCAGCTGTTCGAGCAGGGCTTCGACCTGCAGGATGGTCACCGCCGGGAAGGCCCGGGACAGCTCGACGATATCCTTGTCATGTCCTGGCGCCAGATAGAAGCTGGTCAGGTAGGTGGCCGGCAGGTCCTGCAAGGTGCCGGGCTGGAAGATCATGAAGAAGTTCGGCTGGAAGTTGTCCCAGTTGATGCTGCGCAGGCTGGTCACCCGCGCCTCGCGGTTGGCCCCCCCGACGGTGAAGACCAGGTGATCGCCGAGCTTGAGTTTCAGGCTGTCAGCGACCTTGGCTTCCACCGAGACACCGGGGATATCGGTGTCCGGCTGGCCCGACCACCAACTGCCGGCGGTCAGGAGGTTGCCCGGCGGCAGGTCGGCGGCCCAGGTCAGGCTCAGGTCGCGCTGGATCGCGCGGTCGCCGCTGGAGTCCTTGCTGACGATCTCCTGCACCGGCTCGCCGTTGATGCTGATCAGGCGGCCCGGCACCACCGGGTAGATCGGCGCCGACTGGGCCGACAGCTTGATCAGGTGGTCACGGAAGCCGTCCTTGTCCGCCGGCAGGATATTCAGGGCGAAATAGTTCGGTGCGTCCTTGGGCAACTGGTTCTGCCAGGTGTCCAGCAACTCGCCACGCAGCAGCGCGATCAGTGCCATGGACAGCAGGATCAGGCCGAAGGCCAGGGATTGGCCGGCGGCGGCCAGTGGATGGCGCAGCAACTGGCCCAGTCCCAGGCGCCAGGGCAGCGCCGCCCCGGCCAGCAGCCGGCGCAGGCTCTGCAGGCCAAGGAGCAGCAGGCCGCCGAGCACCAGCGCGGCAATCACGCCGCCGCCGAGGAGGGCGAAAGTCAGCACCAGGTCGAGGCTCAGGCGCCACATGATCAGGCCGAGGGCCAGCAGCGCGGTGCCGTAGACCAGCCAGGTGCTGGCCGGGATCGGCAACAGGTCGCGGCGCAATACCCGCAGCGGCGGCACCCGGCCCAGCGCGGCCAGTGGCGGCAGGGCGAAACCGGCCAGGGCCACCAGGCCTGTGCCGATCCCGGCGATGGCCGGGATCAGGCCGCCGGGCGGCACATCGGCGGGCAACAGGTCGTGCAGCAGATAGAACAGTCCCAACTGCGCGAGCCAGCCGAGCAGGGCGCCGCTGATGCTGGCGAGCAGGCCGAGGATCGCCAGTTGCAGGCTGAACAGGGCCATGGTTTCCCGGCGCGACAGCCCGAGGCAGCGCAGCAGGGCGCTGGCATCGAAGCGGCGGGCGGCGAAGCGGGTCGCGCTGAGGGCCACGGCCACCCCGGACAACAGCACCGCCACCAGGCTCGCCATGTTCAGGTAACGCTCGGCCTTGCCCAGGGCCCCGCCGATCTGCTGGTTGCCGTCGCGGGCATCGAGCAGGCGCTGGTTCGCCGCCAGTCCCGGCTTGATCAGGTCGCGGTAGGTGACCAGGGCGCTGGCCGGGCCGCGCCAGAGCTCCCGGTAGTTGACCCGGCTGCCGGGCTGCACCACGCCGGTGGCTTCCAGGTCCGCGAGGTTGATCAGCACGCGTGGGGTCAGGCTGTAGAAGTTGCCGGCCCGGTCCGGCTCATAGGTGAGCACCCGGGCCAGGCGCACGGTCTTCATGCCGACATCGATGCTGTCGCCGATCTTCAGGTCCAGCGCGGTCATCAGCCGGGCTTCGACCCAGGCCTCGCCGGGCCGCGGGCCGCCGCCGGCGGTTTCGGCGCCAAACGGCTCGGCGGCGCTTTTCAGTTCGCCACGCAGGGGGTAGCGGTCGTCGGCGGCCTTGATGCTCGACAGCTGGATGCCGTTGTCGGTGGCGATCACGCTGGAGAATTCGACGATCCGCGCATGCTCCAGGCCGAGGTCGCGGCCGCTCTGGATCTGCTCCGGGCGGGCTGTCGAGGTGCCGTCGAGCACCAGGTCGGCGGCGAGGAATTCGGTGGCGCGCAGCATCATCGCGCCGTTCAGGCGGGCGCCGAAATAGCCGATGGCGGTGCTGGCCGCCACGGCGACCAGCAGGGCGAAGAACAGTACCCGCAACTCGCCGGCACGGGCATCGCGCAGGAGCTGGCGGGTGGCGAGGCTGAACAGGCGCAACAGCGGCAGGCGTGCCATCAAGGCTCCAGGGGGCCGACCAGCTGGCCGGCTTCAAGGCGGATCAGGCGCCGGCAACGGTGGGCCAGGCGTTCGTCGTGGGTCACCAGCACCAGGGTGGTGCCGCGCTCCTTGTTCAATTCGAACAGCAGGTCGCTGATGCGTTCGCCGGTGTGGCTGTCGAGGTTGCCGGTCGGCTCGTCGGCGAACAGTACATCCGGTTCGGCGGCAAAGGCCCGGGCGATGGCCACCCGTTGCTGCTCGCCCCCGGACAACTGGCGCGGCGAATGGGTCAGGCGCTGGCCCAGGCCGACCCGTTCCAGCAGGTGGCGCGCGCGCTCGCGGGCGTCGCTGCGGCCGTCCAGTTCCAGCGGCAGCATGACGTTTTCCAGGGCGTTGAGGCTGTCGAGCAACTGGAAGCTCTGGAACACGAAACCGACGTGTTCGGCGCGCACGCGTGCACGCTGGTCCTCGTCCAGGCTGCTCAGGGCACGCCCGGCCAGGGTCACTTCGCCGCTGCTGGGCAGGTCGAGGCCGGCCAGCAGGCCGAGCAGGGTGGATTTGCCGGAACCGGAGGCGCCGACGATGGCGAGGCTGTCGCCCTTGTTCAATGTCAGGCTCAAAGGGTGCAGGATGGTCAGTTCACCTTCCGCGCTGGGAACCACTTTGCTAAGGTTCTGCGCGGTGAGAATGCTTTCGCCCATGGAGAATCCGATGCGAGTGTGGTTTTTGAGTGCCGGCCTGGCCTTGATGTGCATGGCCCAGAACGCGGCGGCGGGTACAGTCCTGATCGTTGGCGATAGTATCAGCGCGGCTTTCGGCCTGGATACCCGTGTCGGTTGGGTGTCGCTGCTGGAAAAGCGCCTCAGGGACGAGGGTTTCCAGGACAAGGTGGTCAATGCCTCGATCAGTGGCGACACCAGTGCCGGAGGCCAGGCGCGGCTGCCGGCGCTGCTTGCAGAGCACAAGCCGGACCTGGTGATTCTCGAACTGGGGGGCAACGACGGCCTGCGCGGACAACTGCCAACGCAATTGAAACAAAATCTTGCATCGATGATCGACCAGTCCCGGGCCAGTGGTGCCAAGGTCCTGCTGCTGGGCATGCAACTGCCTCCCAACTATGGCGCGCGCTACGTCAAGGCGTTTGCCGAGGTGTATCCGACCCTGGCCCAGGAGAAGAACATCCCGCTGGTGCCGTTTTTCCTCGACGGCGTGGGCGGTCATCCGGAGCTGATGCAGGCCGACGGCATCCACCCGGCGCCCGCCGGTCAGGGCAAGTTGCTCGATAACGTCTGGCCGACCCTGAAACCGCTGCTTTGAGCTTTTTTAGCGACGGTTTTTCGGCTAAGGTGGCGCCCCCGATCTGGAGCCCCCGATGCAGCGTCCCGCCTGGTCCCTATTTGCCTATCAACTGATCGAACCCGACGAACAGCTGGATCTGTTCGCCTGCCAGGAAGTGCGGGTGCACCTGGTCACGCGTCAGCTGGAGCTGGGCGGCTCCGCCGATCGGACGCTCTGCGGCACCTTGTTGCCCGCGCAGCCACGCTGGTCGGGGGTGGACAAGTCGATCTTCCGCGACCAGCGCCTGTGCCCGCTGTGCCGGGCGATTCTCGAATCGCAGAAGCGTGGTACGCCGCCGATCTGGCCGGAATTGCGTTTCGAACTGTAAAACCTGCCTGTCTGCCAGCTGAAGCGCTGCTAATGTCCTCGGGGACGACCTCCCGCTGCGGGGCGGCGTCGGTGTACAATCGCGTTTTATTTTTCCGTTGATCATGCGAAGGATTTCCCGGATGTTGTCGCGCTTTCCTGCCGTCACCCGTTGCCTGTCCATTGCCGCCCTGTGCGCGGCGGGTCCCGTTAGCGCGCTGGAATTGCCGCTGCCACCACCGGGCGAGGACATCGTCGGCCAGGTCCAGGTGATCAAGGCCAAGTATGAAGATACCTTTGCCGACCTGGGCACCACCTACGACCTGGGCTATTCAGAGATGGTCGCGGCCAACCCGGGCGTCGATGCCTGGTTGCCGGGGGCGGGCACCGATATCGTCCTGCCGACCCGCTTCATCCTGCCGCCGGGGCCGCGCGAAGGCATCGTGATCAACCTGGCCGAGTATCGCCTGTACTACTTCCCGAAAGGCCGGAACGTGGTCTACACCTTCCCGCTGGGGATCGGGCGCGAGGGCTGGGGCTCGCCGATCGCCCACACCACCATTACCGCCAAGACGCCGAACCCGACCTGGACGCCGCCGGCCTCGATCAAGGCCGAACACGCCGCCAACGGCGATCCGCTGCCCAACGTGGTGCCGGCCGGTCCGGACAACCCGCTGGGGCCGTTCAAGTTCACCCTCGGTACGCCGGGCTACCTGATCCATGGTTCGAACATGAAGTTCGGTATCGGTACCCGGACCAGCCACGGCTGCTTCCGCATGTTCAACAACAACGTGCTGGAAATGGCCGGCATGGTGCCGGTCGGTACTTCGGTACGGATCATCAACGAGGCCTACAAGTTCGGCATCAGTGGCGGCAAGGTCTACCTGGAGGCGCACACGCCGCTGGATGACAACGGCAACCCGTCGGTGGTCGACAAGCACACCGCGGTGATCAACGCCCTGCTCAAGCGTGACGACCTGGCGAAGAACCTGCGGGTGAACTGGGACGAGGTGCGTGACGTGGTCGCTGCCGAAGATGGCCTGCCGACCGAAATCGCCGTGCCGGGTGCGGCGCCGCTGGTGTCGAACGCGCCGATCGACCTGCAGCAGTAACGGTTTCAATCGACCCGCCCGGGCACTGCTGTCCGGGCGGGTTTTTTATGCGCCATGGAAAACACACGGGCATAAAAAAGCCGATCCAAAGATGGATCGGCTTGATAACAGCCCCGAGGGACTATTATTTGCGGCTTGCTTTTTCCAGCATGCGCAGAGCGCGCTCGTTAGCTTCGTCAGCAGTCTGTTGTGCTTTTTGAGCAGCAGCCAGAGCTTCATCAGCTTTGCGGTAGGCTTCGTCAGCACGAGCCTGAGCACGAGCAGCAGCGTCTTCAGTAGCAGTCAGACGAGCTTCGGTTTCTTTGGATACGCTGCTGCAACCGGTAGCCAGAACAGCGGCCAGGGCCAGAGCCGAGAATTTCAGAACGTTGTTCATCGTGTTCCCCTTCAAGGACTTTCTATTAATGACCATAACCCCAGAGTGAGGAAATAGCCGGCGTACATACTACCCATTACTTGTAGTAAGTAAACTGACGTAACGCAAGAAGCAAAAAAAATTCTTGATGCTGAATATTTTTCAGCTAACTTTTCATGATCCTGTATAAAAAATATGCAGCTGTAGACCCTGTTCTGAGCGCATTGTGCGATCTTCAAGTGCACTAGTGTGCCATCAGTGACGTGTCGCCAGTGTGCATCTAAGAGTCGTTCTAACAGTAGCGGATGACTCTTGCTCTCTACCGTCGTCGCGGCGGGGGAGGCTCTTTTGCTAAATGAAAAGTGACTTTAACCAAGGGCGCTCGTCATAACAGCACAACATTCCGGCAATCTTCAGCCCGTGTTCAGGTTTTCCACCCAAAGGGTGTGTTCGGCCGCGCTATCATCGAAGCGGTGATAGAGCACGTGACGAGCGTGTCTTGAGCATTTGGGCCAAGGGTGCCTACTATTTGATACGTGCTCGGTTTTTCAGGGAGCGGTCGGCTTTTCTCGTTGTCCAAATCGGCACGGGGTGGCGTAGTGGTTCCTTCGCCGGAAAAAGATCGGTAAGGTAGGGTCGAATACCAAGACCCGCGAGGAGTAGTGATGAGCGAGGCGTTGTCCATCCACCATGACCAGGCTGGTCATCAGTTCGAGACCAATGTGGACGGTCATCGTGCCTACCTGACCTATATGGACCTGGGTAAGCAGACCCTGGATATCTACCGCACGTTCGTGCCCAACGCGTTGCGTGGCCGAGGCATTGCGGCGGCCCTGACCGAACAGGCGCTCGAGTACGCCGATCGCATGGGGTATACGGTGATTCCTTCCTGCTCTTATGTAGAGCGCTACATGGAACGTCATCAGCGGCACGCCGCGAAGATCTGAGTCAATCGAACACCTGCAAAAACGCCGGGCATTGCCCGGCGTTTTTGTGTGCGGCAGATCAATCCGCCATCAGCTGCGTGTGCGCTTGGGCAGCACATCCTTGAGCTTGGCATGCATGCTGCGCAAGGTTTTCTCGGTGCTTTCCCAGTCGATGCAGGCATCGGTGATGGACACGCCGTATTGCAGGTCGGCGAGGTCTTTCGGAATGGCCTGACAGCCCCAGTTCAGATGACTTTCGACCATCAGGCCGATAATCGACTGGTTGCCTTCGAGGATCTGGTTGGCGACGTTCTCCATCACCAGCGGCTGCAGGGCCGGGTCCTTGTTGGAGTTGGCGTGGCTGCAATCGACCATGATGTTGGCCTTGATCTTGGCCTTGGCCAGGGCCTGTTCGCAGACCGCGACGCTCACCGAGTCGTAGTTCGGCTTGCCGTTGCCACCGCGCAGGACCACGTGACCGTAGGCATTGCCCTTGGTGGTGACGATCGACACGCCACCTTCCTGGTTGATGCCGAGGAAGCGATGCGGGCTGGAAACCGACTGCAGGGCGTTGATCGCCACGGTCAGGCCGCCGTCGGTGCCGTTCTTGAAACCGACTGCCGAGGACAGGCCGGAGGCCATTTCACGGTGGGTCTGGGATTCGGTGGTGCGCGCGCCGATGGCCGACCAGCTGATCAGGTCCTGCAGGTACTGCGGCGAGATCGGGTCAAGGGCTTCGGTGGCGGTGGGCAGGCCCATCTCGGCCAGGTCCAGGAGCAACTGGCGACCGATGTGCAGGCCGTCCTGGATCTTGAACGAGTCATCCAGGTAAGGGTCGTTGATCAGGCCTTTCCAGCCGACCGTGGTCCGCGGCTTCTCGAAATAGACACGCATCACCAGGTACAGACTGTCGGAGACTTCGGCGGCCAGCACCTTGAGGCGCTCGGCGTACTCGTGGGCGGCCTTGATGTCGTGGATCGAGCAGGGCCCGATAACGACGAACAGGCGATGGTCCGTGCCATCGAGAATATTGCGAATCACCTCGCGGCCCTTGGTCACGGTGCGCAGGGCAGCCTCGCTCAAGGGAATGTCACGCTTGAGCTGATCGGGCGTGATCAGCGTCTCGTTGGAGGCGACGTTAAGGTCGTTGATCGGTAAATCAGCCATCGTGTTACTCGTCAGGTCACAGGTGCCGGCCGCCAGCCCCGCGCGGCGGAGCACAGCGATTGAGCGTGTCGGGGAGCGGAACCTTAGCGCGTTAGACCGTGGCCGGGCAATGGGCAGCGGCCTGTTTAATCCAGTAAAGCCCTTATAAATGGCTGTTCGAGGCTGGCGTGGGAGAAATCGCTGGCATGCTGCTGCACCCATTCCTGGGCAATCGCCTCGATATTCTGCGGCTGGGCATTCTGCTGTTCGCGCACCCGCCGGTAGCGTTCGATCTGGCAGATCTGTTCGCTCATGCGGGCGCCGAACAGGGTCTGTTCGTCGACAAAGGCGATGCCCACCAGAAACGCATGCTTGCGTTTCAGGCACCAGGCCACGTAGCCGGAGTAACATGCGGCTTCGCCCAGGCTCGGAATGCACATTTCCAGGGCCGAGCCATGCCGCCAGGCCCGCGGAGAGGGGCAGGCGATGCCGCCGAGGCTGAGGGTTCGCAACCGATGGCGGGAAATGCAGGAATGTTCAAGCAAGGTCAGTTTTACTGGAACGTCTACGGGATGAGGTAGAAAACGCACCATGACAAACGACTCCCTGTGCGGGTCACCGCAAAAACTTCCCCCCAGTATAGTGAAGGGACTGGAGTTGTCCGATTTTGACGCGGACCGGAATTTATTGGCCCTGCCAGGTGTTTCCCTGGTTATCTTCACCAGTGTCGGCTGCGCTTCCTGCCGTTTCGCCCGCGAAGTATTGCCGGGCCTGGGACTGGCGGTGGAGCGCCTGTGCTGGATCGATGCCGGTGACAACGGCGGGCTGGTCCAGCGTTATGAAGTGTTTCACCTGCCGGCGCTGTTCGTGGTCAGGGATGGCGAGTTCTACGGCGCCTTGCGTTGCCGGTTGACCTTGAACGCGCTTGCCGAAGGCCTGGAACGGGCATTGGCCGGCATTCCAGAGGAGTTGCCATGACAGAGCACGTGGCTTCCCCGCGCATCGGTATTATCGGTACGGGGGCCATCGGTACTTTCTACGGGGTGATGCTGGCCCGCGCCGGTTTCGATGTGCACTTTCTGCTGCGCAGCGAATTTCAACAGGTGGCTGCCCATGGCCTGTTCCTCGACAGCCTGATCCATGGCCGGTTGATCCTCAATCCGGTCCAGGCCTATGTCGCCGCGCAGGACCTGCCGCGCTGCGACTGGCTGTTGATCTGCACCAAGGCGCTGGACGATCCGCGGTTGCTGGCATCGCTGGCCGATATCGCCGCGCCCGGAGCGGGCATCCTGCTGATGCAGAACGGCCTGGAGGTCGAGGAGCGGTTGCGCCTGGCACTGCCCGACGAGTTGCACCTGCTGGGCGGCCTGTGCCTCAACTGCGTGCATCGCGAGTCCCCCGGCGTGGTGGTGCATCAGGCCATGGGCGGGGTCAACATTGCCTATCACAGCGGTCCGGCGGCGGACGAGCCGGCACGGCGAGCGGTGGTGGAAGCCGCGGCAGGGCTGTTTCGCCGGGCCGGGCTGGAGTCATGGGTGATCGATGACCTGCAGCAGGCGCGCTGGCAGAAACTGGTGCTCAATATTGCCACCAACGGCCTGTCGGTCCTGCTCGACAGCGGCACCGAACGGATGATGGCCGACCCCGACAGCCGGGCCCTGGTACAGGGCCTGATGGAGGAAGTGGCCGAGGCCGCCAGTGCTTGCGGCTATCCGTTGCCGCCGGGATTCATCGAGCAGTTGATGTACATGGCGGCCAGGGTCCCGGATTATCATCCGAGCATGTACCACGATTATCGGCGCCGTCGACCCATGGAGCTGGAGGCGATCTACGCGCGCCCGCTGGCCGCCGCGCGGCAGGCCGGCTGCGAAATGCCGCGGACGCAGACACTGCTCCAGGCATTGAGTTTTCTCGAATCACGACAGCTTTCCCAGTAAGGAGTCGCCATGACAGTTTCAGTGACCAGGCCGCGGGTCGGCATTATCGGGACCGGCGCCATCGGCGGGTTCTACGGTGTGATGCTGGCGCGTGCCGGCTTCGACGTGCACTTTCTGTTGCGCAGCGAGTTCTCGGCGGTGGCCGACGGCGGCCTGCATATCGACAGCGCCGTCCATGGCCCGCTGCACCTGGATCCGGTCCAGGCCTACGCCTCGGCCGACGACATGCCGCCCTGCGACTGGTTGCTGGTGGGGGCCAAGACCACCAGCAATGCCAGTCTCGCCCCGCTGATCGCCAAGGCCGCGGCACCGGACGCCAGGGTCCTGCTGTTGCAGAACGGCCTGGAAGTCGAGGAGGAGTTGCGCCCGTTGTTGCCCGATTCGCTGCATCTGCTCGGCGGCCTGTGTTTCATCTGTGTACACCGCAGCGGCCCCGGCGCTGTCGTGCACCAGGCCCTCGGCGCCGTGAACATCGGTTATCACAGCGGTCCGTTGCGCGAGGATGAAAGCGCTCGCCAGGCACTGGTCGAGGAGGGCGCGCGGTTGTTCCGCGAGGCCGGCATCGAGTCCCAGGCCATGGCCAACCTGCAGCAGGCGCGCTGGCAGAAGCTGGTGTGGAACGTGCCTTACAACGGCCTGTCGGTGTTGCTGCGGGCCAGCACCACGCCCTTGATGAGCGATGCCAGCAGCCGCGAGCTGATCCAGGCACTGATGGCGGAAGTGGTGCAGGGCGCCGAGGCCTGCGGTCATGTCCTGCCCGGCGGTTATGCCGAGCACCTGTTCAAGGTCACGGAAAAGATGCCGGACTACTGGCCGAGCATGTACCACGATTTCCTGCACAAGCGCCCGCTGGAACTGGAGGCGGTGTATGCCCGGCCACTGGCCGCCGCCCGGGAAGCCGGGTGCGAGCTGCCCAGGATCCGCGCGCTCTACCAGGCCCTGGATTTCATCGACGCGCACAACGGCTGAAACGGCCAGGAGAGAAAGCATGGCAAAGGGCCTGGGTGACAAGCTGGTGTTGGCGATTTCGTCGCGGGCGCTGTTCGACCTGAGTGAAAGCCACAAGGTCTATCTGGCGCAGGGGGTCGAGGCCTATCGCAAATACCAGATCGAGCATGAGGAAGAGATCCTCGAACCGGGCGATGCCTTTCCCCTGGTGAAGAAACTCCTGAGCCTGAATGCCAGCCTCGGTCGCGCCCGGGTCGAGGTGGTGCTGGTGTCGCGCAACAGCGCGGACACCGGCTTGCGGGTCTTCAACTCGATCCAGCATTACGCCCTGGATATTTCCCGGGCGGCGTTTGTCGGTGGCCGCAGCCCTTATCCGTACCTGGCGGCCTTTGGCTGTCACCTGTTCCTGTCGACCCACGCCGAGGATGTGCGCAGTGCCCTCGACGCCGGTTTCGCCGCGGCGACCATCCTTTCCGGCGGCGCCCGGCGTGCCGCCAGCGGCGAACTGCGGATCGCCTTCGACGGTGACGCGGTGCTGTTCTCCGATGAGTCGGAGCGGATCTATCAGTTGGGTGGCCTGGAGGCGTTCCAGGCCAGCGAGCGCGAATCGGCGCGCGAGCCGTTGCGCGGCGGCCCGTTCAAGGGCTTCCTGGCGGCGCTCAATCTGTTGCAGCGCGAGTTCCCCGACGAGACCTGTCCGATCCGTACCGCCCTGGTCACGGCTCGTTCCGCGCCGGCCCATGAACGGGTGATCCGTACGTTGCGCGAATGGGATATCCGCCTCGACGAATCGCTGTTCCTCGGTGGCCTGGAAAAGTCGGCGTTCCTCGAAGCGTTCGCCGCCGATGTGTTTTTCGACGACCAGGCCGGGCATTGCGAGAAGGCCCGCGAAGTGGTCGCGACCGGGCATGTACCCCATGGCATCAGCAACGAGCAACGGCTGCCGGATTAGCCCGACCAGCAGGGCGCCGAACTCCCCGACGCGCTGCTAAGCTCAATCCATCTCCGCCATCCTGGCACTCGAGGAGGCCCCCATGATTCGTTCGATGCTGTATGCCACCGACCTCGGCCTGTATGCGCCTTACGTCATGCAGCATGCGCTCGGGCTGGCACGAACGTTCAAGGCTGACTTATATGTAGTGCATGCTGTCGAACCCATGGGTTTGTTCGCGGAGTCGGTGTTGCAGAGTTACCTGGATGAGCAGGCATTGAACGAATTGCACAGCCAGGGTCTTAACACCGTGATGGCCAATATCGAGCAACGGGTATTGGACAGCTTTCGCGAGGAGTTGGGGGAAGGGCAGCAGGACCTGGCGATGATCCAGTCGGTCCAGGTGATCCAGGGGGATCCTTCACAAGTCATTCTTGCCCAGGCGCAAAAGCTGGCGGTCGATCTGTTGATTGTCGGAAGTCACAGTCATGGCACCGGGGCGGAGGCACACTTGGGGCGTACCGCCGCGCGGGTCCTGCAGTTGTCCCAGGTGCCGGTCTATCTCGTGCCGCTGTTGCAGCGTCGTCGGCACAGCGATAGCTGAGCCGGAAATTCGACGAATTGATAAAAAAGTTCTAGATTTATTCTTCAAACCATTCATATAGTTATATATCGCCGCTGCTGCCTGTGGCGTCTACCTGCTTTGAGGGATACATATGAAGCTTCAACAACTGCGCTACATCTGGGAAGTGGCGCACCACGACCTCAACGTCTCCGCGACGGCCCAAAGCCTCTACACCTCACAGCCGGGTATCAGCAAGCAGATCCGCCTGCTCGAAGACGAGTTGGGCGTCGAGGTTTTCGCCCGCAGCGGCAAGCACCTGACCCGCGTCACGCCGGCCGGTGAGCGGATCATCACCACCGCCGGCGAGATCCTGCGCAAGGTCGAGAGCATCAAGCAGATCGCCCAGGAATTCTCCAACGAAAAGAAGGGCACCCTGTCGATCGCCACCACCCACACCCAGGCGCGTTATGCCTTGCCGCCGGTGATCAGCAATTTCATCAAGCAGTACCCGGACGTCGCGTTGCACATGCACCAGGGTTCGCCGATGCAGATCGCCGAGATGGCCGCTGACGGTACCGTGGATTTCGCGATTGCCACCGAGGCGCTGGAACTGTTCGGCGACCTGGTGATGATGCCGTGCTATCGCTGGAACCGCTGCGTGGTGGTGCCCCAGGGGCATCCGCTGACCAAGCTGCCGAAGCTGACCCTGGAAACCCTGGCCGAATACCCGATCGTGACCTACGTGTTCGGTTTCACCGGGCGTTCCAAGCTGGACGAGGCTTTCAGCCATCGTGGCCTGACCCCGAAAGTGGTGTTCACCGCCGCCGACGCCGACGTGATCAAGACCTACGTGCGCCTGGGCCTGGGTGTCGGGATCGTCGCGAAAATGGCGGTCGACACGGTGCTCGACAAGGACCTGGTGGTACTCGACGCCAGCGAGCTGTTCGAGTCCAGCGTGACCAAGATCGGCTTCCGTCGCGGCACCTTCCTGCGCGGCTTCATGTGCGACTTCATCGAGAAGTTCGCGCCGCACCTGACCCGCGAAGTCATGGCCAAGGCCATCCAGTGCCACAACAAGCAGGAACTCGAAGAGCTGTTCGACGGCGTCGAGCTGCCGGTGCACTGAGTCACCCGGACAGGAAAAAGCCCCGACTGGTTCGGGGCTTTTTCATGGGTGCGGGATACGATCCTGAAGCTGCGCTTCAGTTCTTGGCGATCAGGTTGCCGGCGTGCAGGCCACATTCCTTCTGGGTGGCTTCTTCCCACCACCAGCGACCTTCGCGCTCGTGCTGGTTGGGCAGTACCGGGCGGGTGCAGGGCTCGCAACCGATGCTGATGAAGCCGCGTTCGTGCAGGCTGTTGTACGGCAGTTCGAGCATGCGGATGTAGCCCCAGATTTCCTCGCTGCTCATCTGTGCCAGCGGGTTGAACTTGTACAGGGTACGTTCCGCGGTCGAGAAGGCGCTGTCGATTTCCAGCACCGCCACCTGGCTGCGGGTGCCCGGACTCTGGTCGCGACGCTGGCCGGTGGCCCAGGCCGTCACGCCGGACAGCTTGCGCCGCAGCGGTTCGATCTTGCGGATGCCGCAGCACTCGCCATGACCGTCCTTGTAGAAGCTGAACAGGCCCTTTTCCTTGACGAAGGGTTCGAGCTGGCTGTGGTCGGGGGACACCAGCTCGATGTCGATCTTGTAGAACTCGCGGACCTGATCGATAAAACGATAGGTCTCCGGGTGCAGGCGACCGGTGTCGAGGCTGAAGACCTTGACGTTCTTGTTCAGCTTCCAGGCCATGTCCACCAGCACCACGTCCTCGGCACCGCTGAAAGATATCCACAGGTCGTCGCCAAACTGGGCAAAGGCCAGCTTGAGGATGTCCTGGGCGGATTTGTTGGCGTATGTCGCGGCAAGTTCAGCGACGTCGAACGGTTGGCTCATCAGGCGGTTCCTACAGTCAGTGGCGCTTTGCGCTCATATAGACGGCAATAGTAACAAAATCCTGCGGACGCGGGCCGGCTGCGCTGCGTTGCGGCGCCGGGAATGAGCCGCTAGAGTGCCGGTTGCGCCGATCCGCTGGCGCAACCGGCTGTTTGCCCAATCAAGGAGTGTGCTGTGGAAATTGCCTGTCTCGACCTGGAAGGTGTCCTGGTTCCGGAAATCTGGATCGCCTTCGCTGAAAAAACCGGTATTGAATCGCTCAGGGCCACCACCCGGGATATTCCCGACTACGACGTCCTGATGAAGCAGCGCCTGCGGATTCTCGACGAGCACGGCCTCAAGCTGGCGGATATCCAGGAAGTGATCGGCACCCTCGAGCCGCTGGACGGCGCAGTCGAGTTCGTCGACTGGCTGCGTGAGCGGTTCCAGGTGGTGATCCTCTCGGACACCTTCTATGAGTTTTCCCAGCCGTTGATGCGCCAGTTGGGTTTCCCCACCTTGTTGTGCCACCGCCTGGTCACCGATGACACGGGGCGGGTGGTGAATTACCAGCTGCGCCAGAAAGACCCCAAGCGCCAGTCGGTGCTGGCGTTCAAGAGCCTGTACTACCGGGTGATCGCCGCCGGTGATTCGTACAACGACACCAGCATGCTCGGCGAGGCGGACGTGGGCATCCTGTTCCATGCACCGGCCAATGTAATCCGCGAGTTCCCGCAGTTCCCGGCGGTGCACAGCTTTGCCGACTTGAAGCAGGAGTTCCTCAAGGCGTCGAACCGCGCCCTGAGTCTTTAGTAGCCTAGAGGCCCTGCAGGGTGTCGAGCAGCACCTTCACCTTGGTGATCGATTCCTGGTACTCCGCCTGCCAGTCGGAGTCGGCGACAATCCCGCCGCCGCCCCAGCAGCAGACCTGGCCATCCTTGACCAGCAGGCTGCGGATGGCGATCGAGCTGTCCATCTCGCCGCGTACGTCCAGGTACAGCAGCGAGCCGCAGTACAGCGCGCGCCGTGTCGGTTCGAGTTCGTCGATGATCTGCATGGCGCGGATCTTCGGCGCACCGGTGATCGAGCCGCCGGGGAAGCTGCCGGCGATCAGGTCCAGGGCATCGTGGCCGGCGGCCAGTTCGCCGGTCACGCTGCTGACCAGGTGGTGCACGTTCGGATAGCTCTCCAGGCTGAACAGCTCCGGCACCCGCACGCTGCCGATCCGGCAGGTGCGACCGAGGTCGTTGCGCAGCAGATCGACGATCATCAGGTTTTCCGCACGGTCCTTGGCACTGGCCAGCAGTTCGGCGGCATTGGCCGCATCCTCGGCGGCATCCTTGCCCCGTGGCCGGGTACCCTTGATCGGCCGGGTTTCCACCTGGCCGGCGCTGACCCGGACAAAACGCTCCGGTGACAGGCTCAGTATCGCGCCATGGTCGGGCAGGCTCTGGAATCCGGAGAACGGTGTCGGGCAGGCGGCCCGCAAGGCCCGGTAGGCGATCCACGGGTCGCCCTGGCAGGTCGCGCGAAAGCGCTGGGCAAAGTTCACCTGATAGCAATCGCCCGCCTGGATGTACTGCTGGATACGCTCGAAGGCCTGACGATAGGTCTCGGCGTCGAGGTCCGCGGCCATCGGCGTGGTCAGCCGGAACCCCTCGTGTCCGTCCGCCGGAGCCTGGCTGAACAGATCGATCAGGCGTTCACGCTCGGCCGTTGCCACGCTGGGGTGGAAGACCAGTTGGCTGCTGCCCTGCTGGTGATCGCTGATCAGCGCCCAGGCGTACAGGCCAAAGCGCGCATCGGGCAGTTGCAGGTCGTCCCGGGCGTTGCTGGGCAGCGCTTCGAGATGACGACCGAAATCGTAGCTGAGATAACCGATCAGCCCGCCGACGAACGGCAGCTCATAAGGCTCGGGCAGGGTCGCTTCGCCGAGGCGATCGAGGTTGTCCCGCAGGCGTCGCAGGAAGGCCTGGCCCGGCTCGTTCGGCAGGACCGCCAGTTGCTCCAGCGGCCAGGCACTGAGCAGGTCATAACGCCCGCGCTCGGCGGCCGGCCGGCCGCTGTCGAGCAGCACCGCGCCGGGGGCGTGGCGAATCGCCGCGAAATAACGGGCGGGATCGGGGGAATAGGGCAGCGGGTGTACGGAGCAGGTCAACATGCGGGGCGGATCAGCCTTTGGCGCGCGGACGGCGATTGTAGTCCCCTGCAGGCGTCGCTCCTAGAGGGGTGTCGGTGATGGGCATATCGATGGCCGCACATTTTTTGGGGAAGGGCTTATGTGGCTTTGTGGAAGGGCATGATGTGGCAATGCTGCTGGTGTGGGAGCGGGCAAGCCCGCTCCCGCAAAGTCATGGGTTCAGGCACCCTTGGGCGGCACGTGGCCGAACATGTCCTGGACGAAGCGCACCCGCTCTTCCGGGGTTTCGCTGATCCCGGCGGCGGCCAGCTGCTCCAGGTGGGCTTCCACGGCATGGGCGCGAGTGGTCAGGCCGCAGTCGTTGGCGATCTGGATATTCAGCCCGGGGCGGGCGTTGAGTTCGAGGATCAGCGGGCCCTTGTCCTGGTCCAGGACCATGTCCACACCGATGTACCCCAGACCGCACAGCTCGTAGCAACCGGCGGCCAGCTTCATGAAACCGTCCCAGTTCGGCAGTTGCACGCCGTCCACCGCATTGGTGGTGTCGGGGTGCTTGCGAATGATGTTGTTCAGCCAGGTGCCGCGCAGGGTCAGGCCCGTTGCCAGGTCGACGCCGACGCCGATGGCGCCCTGGTGCAGGTTGGCCTTGCCGTTGGACTGGCGCGTCGGCAGGCGCAGCATGGCCATCACCGGGTAGCCCATCAGCACGATGATGCGGATGTCCGGCACGCCTTCGTAGCTGATGCTCCTGAAGATCTGGTCGGGGGTCACCCGGTATTCGATCAGCGCCCGATCGCGGTGGCCGCCCAGGGAGTAGAGGCCGGTGAGGATACTGGAAACCTGGTGCTCGATTTCCTCATGGCTGATGATCCGTCCGGAAATCGTCCGGTAGCGGCCTTCGAAACGGTCGGCGATCACCAGGATGCCATCGCCGCCGGCGCCCTGGGCCGGCTTGATGACGAAGTCGCTGCGCCCGCCGATGATCTCGCCGAGCTTGTCGATATCCTTTTCCGTGGAGATCACGCCGTACATTTCCGGCACATGGATACCGGCCTTGATCGCCCGTTCCTTGGTGATGATCTTGTCATCGACGATCGGGTACAGGCTGCGCTTGTTGTACTTGAGCACATAGTCGGCGTTACGCCGGTTGATCCCCATGATGCCCTTGGCTTCCAGGGCCTTCCAGGTTTTCCACAGGCCGAACATCAGGCGTCGTCCTTGAGGAAGGCCTTGAAGCGCACCAGTTCGGTCAGGCGATAACCACGATAGCGACCCATGGCCAGCATGAAGCCCACCAGGATCAGCAGGATCGCCGGGAAGGTGAAGACGAAGTACACCAGCTCCGGCACGCTCATGATCAGGTGCGCCAGGGAGGCGGCGAACAGGGTGCCGATCGCGACTTTCATCGCATGGCCGCCGCCACGCTCTTCCCAGGTAATGGACAGGCGTTCGATGGTCATGGTCAGGATCACCATCGGGAACAGCGCCACCGACAGGCCGCGTTCCAGGCCGAGCTTGTGGCTGAACAGGCTGATGGCGGCGATCAGCACCACGACGAAGGTCAGCACCACCGACAGCCGCGGCAGCATCTGCAGCTTCAGGTGCTCCAGGTAGGAACGCAGCGACAGGCCCAGGGCGGTGATGATGGTGAACAGGACGATGCCGAAGCCCAGCTGGGTTTCGCGGAAGGCCAGGGCGATCAGCACCGGGGTGAAGGTGCCGAGGGTCTGCAGGCCGATCAGGTTGCGCAGGATCAGGATCACCAGTACGCCGATCGGGATCATCACCATGATCATGAAGGTCTGCTGGGTTTGCAGCGGCAGGCCGTAGAGCGAGTATTCGAGGAAGTTGGCGTCGGAGTTCTCGTCGGTCAGCTTGGCCAGGCGGATGGCGTTCATCTCGCTGTTGTTCAGGCTGAAATTGACGCTGGCCTTCTTGCCGCCTTCGACGGTGATCAGGTTGTCATCGCCGGTCCACCACAGCAGGCGGTCGCTGGGCAGGCCCTGTTCGCCGGTGTCCGGGTTGAAGTACAGCCAGTCGTTGCCATTGAAGCTGCGCAACCACAGTTCCGGGGTCTGCGGCTGGTCGGCCACCAGGCGGATGGTGTGGACCTTTTCCAGCGGGACGTGGGCGATGGACAGCAGCAGTTCGATGATCTGCGCCTTGTGCGGCGTCGACGGATCGCCCGCCAGCAGCAGCTTGACGTTGTCGTCGTTGAGGTTGTTGACCCGCTTGATGGTTTCGCCGATGAAGGTCTCGACATCCGCCGAGTGCTGGCGGATGGGCGCGAGCAGGGCTTCGGCGGCGATCTTTTCCGGGCCTTCGATGGCCATGCTGTCGCGGAAGGTCGGCCCCTTGACCTTGGGTTTTTCACCGGTGTAGCGCTTGGTCAGCACCAGGCGGTAATACAGGGTCTGCTTGCCGCTGACCCGCCGTGCCGACCAGGTGACCTTGCGGTTGCCGTCGGTGCGATTGACGCTCACGCCGTAGTTGTTGGAAATGAAGCTCTCGTTGAGGCTGACGTAGTCGCGGCTCAGCGGTGGCACGAACATCTGGATCTTCACCGGGTCCTTGCTCGCGGCGATGAACTCCACCTTGGCGTCGATGTTCCACAGGTCGTCCGTGGCATCCTCGGTGACCGGAATCCCCAGCACGAAAATCTGATAGGCCGTGACCGAAATACCCAGCGCCACCAGGACGGCGATGAGGATTTTCAGATGGAGGGTAAGAGAACGCATGCGAATTACTCGGCGGTTTGAGCGTCGGCGGTGCAGGCGGGTTTGCCGGCAGCGTATTTAAGGCTGGGGTCGACCAGCGCATCGAAGCGCTTGAGCGCCTCTGAGCCAATCAGAAGCGGGTATTGGAATGCACTTCGGTCGGTCAAGTTCACTTCAATACTGCGTAAAGCCGTACCCATGCAAACATTCAGGGCAATCACCGGGCGGGCGGTATAGGCCTTGTCCTCGTCCGGGTCGTAGTCGCCGGAGCGCCGCTTGATCTTGCTGACACGGGCCAGCGGCAGTTCGATGGGATGCGAATGGGCCGCGTCGATGGCCAGGTAGAAGCGTACCCAGCTTTCGCCGTCGCGCTTGAAGCGCTTGATGTCGCGGGCGCTGAGAGAGGCGGTCTTGGCCCCGGTGTCGAGCTTGGCCGCGACTTCCAGGTCGATCCCGACCAGGTTGGCATACTCGTTCAGGCCATACACGGTCTTTTCGGTGGCGAGGCCGAGGCCGGGCAGACCGAGCAGGAACAAAAGCAGTAGGGGGAAGGGCTTGAGTCTCATAAATCCTGGCGCGTATCGGGCAATCTTGATTCAAGGTGACTGGCAATACAGCGCAAGCTTCCTCGTGCGTCTGTCAGATAAAGATGACAGGCATGGCATCGTTTGATGCGCGCGGCATTCTAGCATGCTGGTTTTATGGCGCCAGCGCCGGGGAAGCTGGGTGTCGGCTGTCTCTGCCACCGGGGGGCGTTTGTTGGCGCTCTTAGACTATTGTCGACAATACCAATTAATTCTTTGACTGAGACGGCTGTATTGGCTAGTTTTGGCATCATTGATTTAAAAGGTGTCGACAATATGCTGGATGAGCTGGAGCCGGTCGTGACTGTCCAGGAAGATTCGGAGACACTCTCCGAGAACGTCTTCCGGCGCATCCAGGCGGCTATCGTCAAGGGTGAGATCGCCCCCGGCAGCAAGATTTCCGAGCCGGAGCTGGCGCGCACCTATGGCATCAGCCGCGGTCCGCTGCGCGAAGCCATCCATCGCCTGGAAGGCCAGCGCCTGCTGGTGCGCGTGCCCCATGTCGGGGCGCGGGTGGTGTCCCTGAGCCATGCCGAGCTGGTCGAACTCTATGAAATCCGCGAGTCCCTCGAAGGCATGGCCTGTCGCCTGGCGGCCGAGCGCATGACCAGCGAAGAGATCGAGGAACTGCGCCAGGTGCTGCACACCCACGAGCGCGACGCGGCGTTCCAGGCGGGGGTCGGTTACTACCAGCAGGAGGGCGACTTCGATTTCCACTACCGGATCATCCAGGGGGCCGGCAACCGCACCCTGACCCAGATGCTCTGCGGCGAGCTGTACCAGTTGGTGCGCATGTACCGCATCCAGTTTTCCGCCACGCCCAACCGGCCACGGCAGGCCTTTGCCGAACACCACCGGATTCTCGATGCCATTGCCGATCGCGACGGCGAACTGGCCGAGTTGTTGATGCGCCGCCATATCGGCGCGTCGAAACGCAATATTGCGCGTCACTACCAGGACAGCGCGAAACCGACAGCCACTCCACGAGGTGAGTCATGAGTCAGAAAAACACGCCCGGTCAGCGTTTCCGCGATGCGGTCGCCAGCGAGCATCCGTTGCAAGTGGTCGGTGCGATCAACGCCAACCATGCACTGCTGGCCAAGCGCGCCGGCTTCAAGGCGATCTACCTGTCGGGTGGCGGTGTCGCCGCCGGTTCCCTCGGCGTACCGGACCTGGGCATCACCGGGCTGGATGACGTGCTGACCGATGTCCGTCGCATCACCGATGTCTGCGACCTGCCGTTGCTGGTGGATGTCGACACCGGCTTCGGTTCCTCGGCGTTCAACGTCGCCCGTACCGTCAAGTCGATGAGCAAGTTCGGCGCGGCGGCGATCCATATCGAAGACCAGGTCGGCGCCAAGCGCTGCGGTCATCGGCCGAACAAGGAAATCGTCTCCCAGCAGGAAATGGTCGACCGCATCAAGGCCGCCGTCGATGCGCGCACCGATGACAGCTTCGTGATCATGGCGCGCACCGATGCGCTGGCCGTGGAAGGGCTGGAATCGGCCCTGGATCGCGCTGCCGCCTGCATCGAGGCCGGCGCCGACATGATCTTCCCGGAAGCCATCACCGAGCTGGACATGTACAAGCTGTTCGCCAGCCGGGTGAGGGCGCCGATCCTGGCCAATATCACCGAGTTCGGCGCGACGCCGCTGTACACCGTCGAGCAACTGGCGGGCGCCGATGTGTCGCTGGTGCTGTACCCGCTGTCGGCGTTCCGCGCCATGAACAAGGCGGCGGAAAACGTCTACACCGCGATTCGCCGAGACGGCACCCAGGCCAATGTGATCGACACCATGCAGACGCGCATGGAGTTGTACGATCGCATCGACTACCACACCTTCGAGCAGAAGCTCGATGCGTTGTTTGCCCAGAAGAAGGGCTGAAGCCTGATCACCCCCACTTGCCGGGTCCCGAATAAATTCAAGAATTGGAGAGAGCAATGGCTGAAGCAAAAGTACTGAGCGGCGCCGGTCTGCGTGGCCAGGTGGCCGGGCAGACGGCCTTGTCCACCGTGGGCCAGGCCGGTGCCGGCCTGACCTATCGCGGTTATGACGTGCGTGAACTGGCCGCCGATGCGCAATTCGAAGAGGTGGCGTACCTGCTGCTGTACGGCGAACTGCCGACCCGGGCGCAACTCGCCGACTACCAGAACAGGCTGGGCAAGCTGCGCGACCTGCCGCAAGCGCTCAAGGAAGTACTGGAGCGCATCCCCGCCGATGCCCACCCGATGGACGTGATGCGCACCGGTTGCTCGTTCCTGGGCAACATCGAGCCGGAGAAGGACTTCTCCGAACAGCACGACAAGACCGACCGCCTGCTCGCCGCATTCCCGGCGATCATGTGCTACTGGTATCGCTTCAGCCACGACGGCAAGCGCATCGACTGCGTCAGCGACGAGCCATCGATTGGCGGCCATTTCCTGCACTTGTTGCACGGCAGGAAGCCGAGCGAACTGCACGTCAAGGTGATGAACGTGTCGCTGATCCTCTACGCCGAGCACGAATTCAACGCCTCGACCTTTACCGCGCGGGTCTGTGCTTCGACCCTGTCCGACCTGTTCTCCTGTGTCACCGCGGCCATCGGTTCCCTGCGCGGACCGCTGCACGGCGGCGCGAACGAGGCGGCGATGGAAATGATCGAGCGGTTCAGCTCGCCGCAGGAAGCCGTCGAAGGCACCCTCGGCATGCTGGCGCGCAAGGACAAGATCATGGGCTTCGGTCACGCGATCTACAAAGACAGCGATCCGCGCAATGAAGTGATCAAGGGCTGGTCGAAAAAACTCGCTGACGAGGTCGGCGATACCGTGCTGTTCCCGGTCTCCGAAGCCATCGACAAGACCATGTGGGAACAGAAGAAGCTGTTCCCCAACGCCGACTTCTACCATGCCTCGGCGTATCACTTCATGGGCATCCCGACCAAGCTGTTCACCCCGATCTTCGTCTGCTCGCGCCTGACCGGCTGGGCGGCGCATGTATTCGAGCAGCGTGCCAACAACCGCATCATCCGTCCGAGCGCCGAGTACACCGGCGTCGAGCAGCGCAAGTTCGTGCCAATCGAACAACGCTGAATGGCGAGGGCTGACACAGGGGTCTGAAGTTCACCAGGATTCCTGTGGGAGCGGGCTTGCCCGCGATGACCGAGTCACATCCGACCGTGATGTCGACTGACCTGGCGCTATCGCGGGCGAGCCCGCTCCCACAGTGGGTTGTGTTCACTTCAGGTCTGGTGCCAGGCCCCACCCTTTGTAACTACCGTGATCGAGTCCTGACGATGAACACTCAATACCGTAAATCGCTGCCTGGCAGCCCGCTGGATTTCTTCGACGCCCGCGCGGCGGTCGATGCCATCCAGCCCGGGGCCTACGACAGCCTGCCGTATACGTCCCGGGTGCTTGCCGAAAACCTGGTACGGCGCTGCGATCCAGCGACGCTCACCGATTCCCTGAAGCAACTGATCGAGCGCAAGCGCGACCTCGACTTTCCCTGGTTCCCGGCCCGCGTGGTCTGCCATGACATTCTCGGCCAGACCGCCCTGGTCGACCTGGCCGGCCTGCGCGACGCCATCGCCTCCCAGGGTGGCGATCCGGCCCAGGTCAACCCGGTGGTGCCGACGCAGTTGATCGTCGACCACTCCCTGGCCGTGGAATGCGGCGGTTTCGATCCGGACGCCTTTACCAGGAACCGCGCCATCGAAGACCGTCGCAACGAAGACCGCTTCCATTTCATCGACTGGACCAAGAAGGCGTTCAAGAACGTCGATGTGATCCCGCCGGGCAACGGCATCATGCACCAGATCAACCTGGAGAAGATGTCGCCGGTGATCCAGGCGCGTGACGGCGTGGCCTTTCCCGATACCTGTGTCGGCACCGACAGCCATACGCCCCACGTCGATGCGCTGGGGGTGATCGCCATCGGCGTCGGCGGCCTTGAAGCCGAGAGCGTGATGCTCGGCCGGGCGTCGTGGATGCGCCTGCCGGAAAGCGTCGGCGTCGAACTGACGGGCAAGTTGCAACCGGGCATCACCGCCACCGACATGGTGCTGGCGCTGACCGAGTTCCTGCGCAAGCAGAAGGTCGTCGGGGCCTGGCTGGAATTCTTTGGTGAAGGTGCCTCGGCACTGACCCTGGGCGACCGCGCGACCATCTCCAACATGGCCCCGGAGTACGGCGCCACGGCGGCGATGTTCTATATCGACCGGCAGACCATCGACTACCTGAAACTCACCGGCCGTGAAGACGCGCAGGTGCAACTGGTCGAAAACTACGCCAGGCATACCGGCCTGTGGGCCGACAGCCTCAAGGATGCGCAGTACGAGCGCGGCCTGCGGTTCGACCTGTCCTCGGTGGTGCGCAACATGGCCGGCCCGAGCAACCCTCATGCCCGTGTCGCCACCAGCGACCTGGCGGCCAAGGGCATTGCCGGCCAGTGGAGCGACGTACCGGGGCAAATGCCCGACGGCGCGGTGATCATCGCCGCCATCACCAGTTGCACCAACACCAGCAACCCACGCAACGTGATCGCCGCCGGCCTGCTGGCGCGCAATGCCAACAGGCTGGGCCTGAGTCGCAAGCCGTGGGTCAAGTCATCGCTGGCGCCGGGCTCCAAGACCGTGGCGCTGTACCTGGACGAAGCCGGGCTGACCGGCGAACTGGAGCGACTGGGCTTTGGCGTGGTGGCCTTTGCCTGCACCACCTGCAACGGCATGTCCGGTGCGCTGGATCCGGTGATCCAGCAGGAAATCATCGACCGCGATCTTTACGCAACCGCCGTGCTGTCCGGTAACCGCAACTTCGACGGACGTATCCATCCGTACGCCAAGCAGGCCTTCCTCGCGTCGCCGCCGCTGGTGGTGGCCTATGCGATTGCCGGCACCATCCGCTTCGACATCGAGAAGGATGTGCTGGGCCTGGATGCCGAGGGCAAGGAGATCCGCCTCAAGGACATCTGGCCGAGCGACGAGGAGATCGACGCGGTGGTCAAGGCGTCGGTGAAGCCGGAGCAGTTCCGCCAGGTGTACATCCCGATGTTCGCCATCCACGAAGACACCGGACCCAAGGTCACGCCGCTGTACGACTGGCGGCCGATGAGCACCTATATCCGTCGTCCGCCGTACTGGGAAGGCGCCCTGGCCGGTGCGCGACCGCTCAAGGGCATGCGCCCGCTGGCGGTGCTGCCGGACAACATCACCACCGATCACCTGTCGCCGTCCAACGCCATCATGCTCGACAGCGCGGCCGGCGAGTACCTGGCGAAAATGGGCCTGCCGGAAGAGGACTTCAACTCCTACGCGACCCACCGCGGCGATCACCTCACCGCGCAACGGGCGACGTTCGCCAACCCGAAGCTGTTCAACGAAATGGTCGTGGAAAACGGCAAGGTCAAGCAGGGTTCCCTGGCGCGGGTCGAGCCGGAAGGCCAGGTCATGCGCATGTGGGAAGCCATCGAAACCTACATGGAACGCAAGCAGCCGCTGATCATCATCGCCGGCGCCGACTACGGCCAGGGTTCGTCCCGTGACTGGGCGGCCAAGGGCGTGCGGCTGGCCGGGGTCGAGGCGATTGCCGCCGAAGGCTTCGAACGGATCCATCGCACCAACCTGGTGGGCATGGGCGTGTTGCCGCTGGAGTTCATGCCGGGAACCGATCGCAAGACCCTCGGTATCGACGGTACCGAGACCTTCGATGTGATCGGCGAGCGGACGCCACGGGCGATCCTGACCCTGGTGATCCAGCGCCGCAACGGCGAGCGGGTCGACGTGCCGGTGACCTGCCGCCTGGATACCGCCGAAGAAGTCTCGATCTACGAGGCCGGCGGTGTCCTGCAGCGTTTTGCCCAGGACTTCCTCCAATCGGCCACTGCGGGTTGAAGGTGTTGCCGGGGCGGCGAACGAAGCCCCGGCCTTGTTCATGACGGGTCGGTCTGTCAGTGATGGCGATGCAGGATTCAGCGCCGCCATCGCCAGCAAGCCGGCTCCTACAGAGGGGGGCGTCGCGAAATCGCGCCACGTCCAGACCCCAACAGGAGATTTCATGGCCCATGCAGCGCAAATCAGGATTCCCGCCACCTATATGCGTGGCGGTACCAGCAAAGGGGTGTTCTTCAACCTCGACGACCTGCCGGAAGCGGCACAACTGCCCGGTGCGGCACGGGATGCTTTGCTGTTGCGGGTGATCGGCAGCCCCGACCCGTATGAAAAGCAGATCGACGGCATGGGCGGAGCCACCTCCAGCACCAGCAAGACGGTGATCCTGTCCAGGAGCATCAAGGCCGGCCACGATGTCGACTACCTGTTCGGCCAGGTATCGATCGACAAACCGTTTATCGACTGGAGCGGCAACTGCGGCAACCTGTCGGCGGCGGTCGGTTCGTTCGCCATCAGCGCCGGCCTGGTGGATGCCGCGCGTATTCCGCGCAACGGCGTGGCGGTGGTGAGGATCTGGCAGGTGAATATCGGCAAGACCATCATTGCCCATGTACCGATCACCGAGGGGCAGGTCCAGGAAACCGGCGATTTCGAACTCGACGGCGTGACCTTTCCCGCCGCTGAGGTGCAACTCGAATTCATGGACCCGGCGGCCGAGGAAGAGGGCGCGGGCGGTTCGATGTTTCCCACCGGCAATCTGGTGGACGACCTCGAAGTGCCGGGTGTCGGCACCTTCAAGGCGACCCTGATCAACGCCGGTATCCCGACCATCTTCGTCAATGCGGCGGATATCGGCTACACCGGCAGCGAGTTGCAGGGCGATATCAATGGCGATCCCAAGGCCCTGGCGATGTTCGAGACGATCCGCGCCTACGGTGCGGTACGCATGGGGTTGATCGAGCATATCGACGAGGCGGCCAAGCGTCAGCACACACCGAAGGTGGCCTTTGTCGCCCCGCCGGCCAGCTATACCGCGTCGAGTGGCAAGCCGGTGGCGGCGGGCGACCTCGACCTGCTGGTGCGGGCGTTGTCCATGGGCAAGCTGCATCACGCCATGATGGGCACGGCGGCCGTGGCCATCGGTACGGCCGCGGCGATCCCCGGCACCCTGGTCAACCTGGCGGCGGGCGGTGGCGCGCGCAGTTCGGTGCGCTTCGGGCATCCGTCGGGCGCCTTGCGTGTCGGTGCCGAGGCGACCCTGGTCGACGGTGAATGGAGCGTGGTCAAGGCCATCATGAGTCGCAGTGCGCGGGTGCTGATGGAAGGCTGGGTACGTGTGCCCGGTGATGCCTTCTGAGGGCTCGGGATTTTGTGGTGAAGCACAAAACCCGTGGGAGCCGGCTTGCCGGCGATGATGGCCGATCAGGCAATGCAAGGCTCGCGGGCCTCATCGCCAGCGAGCCGGCTCCTACATGAAAGCGCACCGTCCAGAATAATAAGTCGTTTGATAAACCGTTATCAGTCTTGAACCCGAGGCCCGAACCGACCCCATACACCGCTAGCGGAGTGAATCGAAGATGAGCGCCAACGTTGATCTGAACAACCGTCCCGACTACGACCAGGTCCTGCAGGACATCGCCGACTATGTGCTCGATTACCGCATCGAGTCGCCGGAGGCGCTGGATACCGCCCGCAACTGCCTGATGGATACTTTGGGTTGCGGCCTCCTGGCCCTGCGCTTTCCCGAGTGCACCAAGCACCTGGGGCCGCTGGTGGAGGGCACCGTGGTACCGTTCGGGGCCAGGGTTCCCGGCACCCGCTTTTGCCTGGACCCGGTCAAGGCCGCCTGGGATATCGGTTGCATCGTCCGTTGGCTCGACTACAACGACACCTGGCTGGCGGCCGAGTGGGGCCATCCTTCGGATAATCTCGGCGGGATTCTCGCGGTGGCCGATCATCTGTCGCAGAAGCGCCTGGCCAGTGGCGAGGCGCCGCTGACCGTGCGCACGGTGCTGGAAGCGATGATCATGGCTCATGAAATCCAGGGGGTGATCGCTCTGGAAAACTCGTTCAACCGGGTCGGCCTCGATCATGTGTTGCTGGTGAAAGTCGCCTCTACCGCCGTCACCGCCAGGTTGATGGGCGCCAGCCGTGAGCAGTTGCTGGCGGCGCTGTCCCATGCCTTTGTCGATGGCCAGGCACTGCGTACCTATCGTCATGCGCCGAATGCCGGCTCGCGCAAATCCTGGGCGGCGGGCGATGCCACCAGTCGTGGCGTACGCCTGGCGGATATCGCCCTGCGTGGGGAAATGGGCATTCCCGGGGTATTGAGCGCGCCGCAATGGGGGTTCTACGACGTGCTGTTCAGCCACACCAACAAGGACCTGGCGCTCAAGCCCGCGGACAAGCGCGGTTTCAGCCTGTCCCAGGGGTACGGCAGCTACGTCATGGAAAACGTGCTGTTCAAGATCAGCTTCCCGGCCGAGTTCCATGCCCAGACCGCCTGCGAGGCGGCGGTGATCCTGCATCCGCTGGTCAGGAACCGGCTGCATGAGATCGACCGGATCGTCATCACCACCCATGAGTCGGCGATCCGCATCATTTCCAAGGTCGGCCAGCTGGCCAATGCCGCCGACCGTGACCACTGTCTCCAGTACATGACGGCGGTGCCGTTGGCTTTCGGCAACCTGGTGGCCGAGCACTACGAGGATGATTTCCACGCGGCCCATCCGATCATCGATGTGTTGCGCGAGAAGATGGTGATAGTCGAGGATCCGCGTTATACCCGCGAATACCTGGAGCCGGACAAGCGTTCGATCGCCAATGCCGTGCAGGTGTTCTTCAAGGATGGCAGCGCCACCGGGCAGGTGGCGGTGGAGTACCCGATCGGCCATCGTCGGCGCCGGGCCGAGGGCATACCGTTGCTGGAAGACAAGTTCAAGGCCAACCTGGCGACGCGCTTCACCGCCCGGCGCAGTGCTGAAATCCTCGCCCTGTGCAAGGACCAGGCGCGGCTGGAGGCCACGCCGGTACAGCGCTTTGTCGATCTGTTCGTGATCTAGGCGTCGGCTTGCCGGCGATGGCGTTCGTACCGGCACCGCAAGCCTCAAGGGCTTCATCGCCGGCAAGCCAGCTCCTACAGGATTCGAGCGCGACGCTACTTTGTAGGAGCCGGCTTGCTGGCGATGGCGTTCGTACAGGCATCGCAAGCCTCAAGGGCCTCATCGCTGGCAAGCCAGCTCCTACAGGATTCGAGCATGACGCTACTTTGTAGGAGCCGGCTTGCCGGCGATGAGGCCCTGGAAAGCGCCGCAAGGCCCAAGGACCTCACCGGGCTGCCAGGTATTTCTCCAGCGGCAACTTGGTGATCGCAAAGCCGATCAGCAGGGTCGCCGAATACAGCATCAGGTCCCGGGACACCGGCAGGTTTTCGTACCAGGCGCCGATCAGCACGGCGAACACCGGGAAGATGATGAAGACGAACGACAGGATCACCGGGCTCAGCCGCTTGAGCAGCAGGAAGTAGACGAGAAATCCCCCGACCGAGGCGACCAGCCCCAGGTAGAGCAGCGCGCCCCAGGAACGTGGGGTGATGGTGCCGAACTGCGGCGATTCGAGCGCGAGCCCCGCGACAAACAGCATCAGGCCGGCAATGCCGATGGGCAGGGTGTTGTAGGTGATCACGCTGATGGCCTGGCCCTTCTGCTTGGTGATCACGTAGCACAAGGCGTGCATCACCGCCGTCGCCAGGATCGCCAGTACCCCGAACAGTTCGGCGTGATCCAGGCGCAGGCCCTGGCTGCGCAGGATCATGAACAGGCTGGCAAACCCCACGACAATTCCGCAGACCTGGGACAGGTAGATCTTTTCCCGCAGGAACAACGCCGAGAAAATCAGGATGAACACCGGCATGCAACTGAACAGCAGTGCGGTCAGGCCCGAAGAAACATGCAGTTCGCCGTAGTTCAGCAGGTAATACGGCAGGCTGAAATAGCCGAGGGTGACGAACACGAAGAAGCCACGGCGTTCCCGGGGAAACCACAGCGGTTCCCGGCGCCAGGCGGCAAAGCCGAGGAACAGCGGGAAGGCGATCAGGAAGCGCAGTCCGGCGGCGGTCAGGGGCGGGACGCTTTCCACGGCGATCTTGATTCCCAGCCAGGTGGTGCCCCAGCACAGGCAGACAACCAGGAACAGCACGCTGGTCAGCAGGGCGGTGAGGTAGCGGTGCCGTTCGGGGCGAGGGGTGGCAAGGCTGGCTGAAATTGACATGGTGTCATTTCTCCCAAAAACAGCGTGAATAAACTGTTCAATCGGCTAGAATGAGTCATTGAATGGGTAAATTCACAGTATTGAGGTCGCCAATGACTGTCAAAAACTATAATGACATGGTGCCAATGTTGCGCGCCGGATTGCTGGACGGCCAGGGCCTCAAGTACAAGCGCATCAGCGATGTGATCGAGCGGGGCATCGAGGAAGGCGTCATTGCCCCCGGCACCAAGCTGCCGCCCCATCGACGGCTGTCCGATCAACTGGGGGTCACGGTGGCTACCGTCAGTCGTGCCTATGGCGAACTGGAACGCCTGGGCAGGGTGGTGGCGCGGATCGGCGACGGCACCTTTGTTCGTGATCGTGCCCGCGAGCAGCAGCGCGACCGGGGTTTTCGCCATCCCGGCGAGGGCGTCCACGCGTATTTCGACATGAGCCGCAACACGCATATTCCCGGTGCCGAGGCCGAGTGTTTTGCCCGCAGCCTGCAGGCCCTGGCGAGTGATCCGCAGGTGCTCGCCGCGTTGGCCAACTATGCCCCGGAGGTCGGATTCGAGCGGCATCGCCAGGCCGGTGCCCGGTGGTTGAGCCATGGCGGCTTTGTCGCCAGTGCGCAGCAGGTGGTGTGCGTCAACGGCGGCCAGCACGGCCTGCTCAGTGCGATGCTCGGGTTATTGAAATCGGGGGATACGCTGGTCACGGAAAACCTGAGTTATCCGGGCCTGATCAGTGCGGCGCGCTTGCTGGGCATCCGCCTGATCGGCGTCGAAATGGATGCCGAGGGCCTGTTGCCGCAAGCCGTCGAAGAGGCCTGCCGCGGCCATCGGATTTCGGCGTTGTATTGCACGCCGACCTTGCAGAATCCGATCGCCAGCGTGCAATCGTTCGAGCGGCGCCAGGCACTGGTCGAGGTCTGTCGCCGGCACAATCTGCTGATTATCGAGGATGAAACCCATGGTGTGCTGGTGCAGGACCGGCCGGAGCCGCTGAGCTTTTTCGCCCCGGAGCGCACCATCCTGATCGGCAGCCTGAGCAAGGCGGTGGCCGCCGGACTGCGGGTCGGCTACGTGCATGGGCCGCAGGCGCTGATCGCACGGCTGGCCGGTGGCCTGCGGGCCAGTTGCTGGATGGCCACGCCGTTGATGCATGAGCTGGCGGCGCAGTGGATCGAAGACGGCGATGCGCAGGCGTTGCTGGCGCGGCAAGTGGTGGAGATCAGCCGGCGCAAGGCACTGGTCGAGGGCTTGCTGGCGGGGCTGGAGTACCGCACTCACGCCAACAGTCCGCATTTCTGGATCAGCGTGCCGCAATCGCTGCGCGCCTCGGAAGTGGAGTCGGCGCTCAAGGAGCGCGGTTATCTGATCGCCACGGCGGAACTCTTTGCCGTCGGTCATGGCGCGGCGGCCCAGTGCGTGCGGGCCAGCGTGTGCAATACCACGGGGGACGACCGGCAATTGCAGGCCGGGTTCGCGGCGCTGGCCCAGGTACTCGAGCAGGATCGCCTGCCCGGCCAGGTTATTTGAAGCGCCGCTCCACGCCTTTTTCCACGAGGATTTTCGCCGAGATCTCTTCCACGGAAAAATGCGTGGAGTTGATGTGCGGGATATTTTCCCGGCGGAACAGGTTTTCCACTTCGCGCACTTCGAATTCGCACTGGGCGTAGCTCGAATAGCGGCTGTTGGGCTTGCGTTCGTTGCGGATGGCGGTGAGGCGATCCGGGTCGATGGTCAGGCCGAACAGCTTGTGCTGATGGGCGCGCAGGGCGGCCGGCAGTTGCAGGCGCTCCATGTCGTCTTCGGTCAGCGGATAGTTGGCCGCACGGATGCCGAACTGCATCGCCATGTACAGGCAGGTCGGGGTTTTGCCGCAGCGCGACACGCCCACCAGGATCAGGTCGGCCTTGTCGTAGTAGTGGGTGCGGGCGCCGTCGTCGTTGTCGAGGGCGAAGTTCACCGCCTCGATCCGCTCCATGTAGTTGGAGTTGCCGCCGATGGAGTGGGACTTGCCCACGGAGTAGGAGGAGTGTTCGCTCAACTCCTGTTCCAGCGGGGCGAGGAAGGTGGAAAAGATGTCGATCATGAAACCATTGGACGTTGCGAGGATCTCACGAATGTCCTGGTTGACGATGGTATCGAAGATGATCGGGCGAAATCCGTCCTTTTCGGCGGCATTGTTGATCTTCTGGACCATGGCCCGGGCTTTTTCCACGCTGTCGATATAAGGTTGCGTGGATTTGGCGAAGGTAATGTTTTCGAACTGCGCCAGCAGGCTTTGACCCAGGGTTTCGGCGGTGATGCCGGTGCCATCGGAGATAAAGAACGCAGATCGTTTCATTTGCACCTTGGGCCTTAAGCTGATGACGATTCTTGGATATGATAGGCGCGATTTGCCCATCTGGAATGACGGGCATTCTCACTTATTTTCCAGGTCCAGGCCACATAGCGGATCAACCTGCCACAGAGCAGCCCGCTCCTGAGCTTTTCCAACACAGTTAGTGGAGAGATCACCTTGGTAGAGTACGTAGTTTCCCTCGATAAGCTCGGCGTCCATGATGTGGAGCACGTAGGGGGCAAGAACGCATCCCTGGGCGAGATGATCAGTAACCTCGCGGGTGCCGGTGTGTCGGTCCCCGGCGGCTTTGCCACTACGGCTCAGGCGTATCGTGATTTTCTCGAACTCAGTGGCCTGAACGACCAGATCCATGCCGCGCTGGATGCGCTGGATGTGGACGACGTCAACGCCCTGGCGAAAACCGGTGCACAGATCCGCCAGTGGATCATGGAGGCCGAGTTCCCCGAGAAGCTCAACGCCGAGATCCGTACCGCCTTCGCCACGCTGTCGGCGGGCAATCCGGACATGGCCGTGGCCGTGCGTTCCTCGGCCACCGCCGAAGACCTGCCGGACGCCTCCTTCGCCGGCCAGCAGGAAACCTTCCTGAACATCCGCGGCGTGGAAAACGTCATTCGCGCGGCCAAGGAAGTGTTTGCCTCGCTGTTCAACGACCGCGCCATTTCCTACCGCGTGCACCAGGGCTTCGACCACAAGCTGGTGGCCCTGTCCGCCGGCGTGCAGCGCATGGTGCGTTCGGAAACCGGCACTGCCGGCGTGATGTTCACCCTCGATACCGAGTCGGGCTTCCGTGACGTGGTGTTCATCACCGGCGCCTACGGCCTGGGTGAAACCGTCGTCCAGGGCGCGGTGAACCCGGATGAGTTCTACGTCCACAAGGGAACCCTCGAAGCCGGCCGGCCAGCCATCCTGCGCCGCAACCTGGGCAGCAAGGCGATCAAGATGATCTACGGCGACGAGGCCAAGGCCGGTCGTTCGGTCAAGACCGTCGACGTCGACAAGGCCGATCGCGCGCGTTTCTGCCTGAGCGATGCCGAAGTCAGCGAGCTGGCCAAGCAGGCGATGATCATCGAGAAGCACTACCAGTGCCCGATGGACATCGAGTGGGCCAAGGACGGTGACGACGGCAAGCTGTACATCGTCCAGGCCCGTCCGGAAACCGTGAAGAGCCGTACCCAGGCGAACGTCATGGAGCGCTACCTGCTCAAGGAAACCGGCACCGTGCTGGTGGAAGGTCGCGCCATCGGCCAGCGCATCGGCGCCGGCAAGGTACGGATCATCAAGGACGTGTCCGAGATGGACAAGGTCCAGGCCGGTGACGTACTGGTCTCCGACATGACCGATCCGGACTGGGAACCGGTGATGAAACGCGCCAGCGCCATCGTCACCAACCGTGGCGGGCGTACCTGTCACGCGGCGATCATCGCCCGTGAACTGGGGATCCCCGCGGTCGTGGGGTGTGGCAATGCCACCGAGTTGCTGAAAGACGGCCAGGGCGTGACCGTTTCCTGTGCCGAAGGCGATACCGGCTATATCTTCGAAGGCGAACTGGGCTTCGATATCAAGAAGAACTCCGTCGATGCCATGCCGGAGCTGCCGTTCAAGATCATGATGAACGTCGGCAACCCGGACCGCGCCTTCGACTTCGCGCAGTTGCCGAACGCCGGTGTGGGCCTGGCCCGCCTGGAATTCATCATCAACCGCATGATCGGCGTGCACCCCAAGGCGCTGTTGAACTACGCCGGGCTGCCGCTGGAAATCAAGGAAAGCGTCGACAAGCGCATCGCCGGCTACGACGATCCGGTCGGTTTCTATGTCGAGAAGCTGGTCGAGGGCATCAGCACCCTGGCTGCCGCGTTCTGGCCGAAAAAGGTCATCGTGCGCCTGTCGGACTTCAAGTCCAACGAATACGCCAACCTGATCGGCGGCAAGCTCTACGAGCCGGAAGAAGAAAACCCGATGCTGGGTTTCCGTGGTGCCTCGCGCTACATCAGCGAATCGTTCCGCGACTGCTTCGAACTCGAGTGCCGTGCGCTCAAGCGCGTGCGCAACGAAATGGGCCTGACCAACGTCGAGATCATGGTGCCGTTCGTCCGTACCCTCGGCGAAGCCAGCCAGGTGGTCGACCTGCTGGCCGCCAATGGCCTGGCCCGCGGCCAGGGCGGCCTGCGCGTGATCATGATGTGCGAACTGCCTTCCAACGCGATCCTGGCCGATGAGTTCCTCGAATACTTCGACGGCTTCTCCATCGGTTCCAACGACCTGACCCAGCTGACCCTGGGGCTGGACCGCGACTCCGGGATCATCGCGCACCTGTTCGACGAGCGTAACCCGGCGGTCAAGAAGCTGCTGTCCAACGCCATCCAGGCGTGCAACAAGGCCGGCAAGTACATCGGCATCTGTGGCCAGGGACCTTCCGATCACCCGGACCTGGCGCTGTGGCTGATGGAGCAGGGCATCGAAAGCGTTTCCCTGAATCCCGATACCGTGCTGGAAACCTGGTTCTTCCTGGCTGAAGGCCAGGCCCAGGCCTGACCCCCCCTTTGCAGGCGCTGGCTTGCCAGCGATGGCGTCCGGAAGGTCGATACAAGACCCTCTGGCCCATCGCTGGCAAGCCGGTTCCTGCATGGGTCGTGTTTATCAACTACTTTTCAGGGCGAAGCCACACAGCGACAGCATCGGTGAATCTGACACCGCCATCGCTGGCAAGCCAGCTCCTACAAGGGCGAAGCCACACAGGAGTCGCCCTTTTTTGTGCAAGAGCATTATGCAAAGCAGCAGCAGTCTTTTTCCGGTGGCTTTGCTCAGCGCCGAGCGTCGTGGCGATCTGAGCGAAGACGTCTATCGTTTGAAACCGGGCAACAGTCCCGATGGCACGGTCGAACTGGCGGTCACCCGCCTGGGTCTGGCCGATGAACCCGAAGTGCGTGGCGTGCCGGTCATTCTCCTGCATGGCAGCTTTTCCAACCGGCGTTTCTGGTATTCCCCCAAGGGCATCGGCCTGGGCGCCTATCTGGCGCGGGCCGGATTCGATGTGTGGATCGCGGAAATGCGCGGTCACGGGTTGTCCGCACGCAACCAGGACTATCGCAAGAACCGCGTCGCCGACTATGCGCGCTACGACCTGCCGGCCATCGCCGCCTTTGTCCGCGAGCAGAGTGGGCAGGTTCCCCACTGGATCGGGCATTCCCTGGGCGGCACGACCCTGGCGGCGGCCCTCGGCGGCCAGTATCTGGGGGCGCCGGCCGTGGCCTCGGCGGCCCTGTTCGGCTGCCAGGTCAGTCGTACCTATTGGCCTTTGAAGATTCCACCGGTGGAATGGAGCGGGCGCCTGCTGCTCAAGCGCTTCGCCCACCTGTCCGGCTCACGTCTCAAGCGCGGCCCGGAGGATGAGCCGATCGGCCTGGCCCTGGAAAGCCTGCGTTGGCATGGCCTGTTCGGGCGCTTCGGCGACAAGGAACGCAATTGGTGGGAGGGCCTGGCGCAAGTCGAGGTTCCGCTGCTGGCGGTGAGTGCCGCCGGTGATCATCAGGATCCGGACTGGGCCTGCCGCAAGCTGTTCGACCAGATCGGCTCGCCGCTCAAGCGCTTTATCTGCCTGGGCCGCAAGGCGGGATTCGGCTCGGATTTCGGGCACGTGGAGATGCTGGTGAGCAAACCCGCGCAAGCCGAAGTGTGGCCGTTGGTGGCCGACTGGCTGCGCGATCAGCCGTCTTTTCTGCGGGCTGAGTCAGCCGAGGTTCAGCAAGCGCTCTAAGAAGGGCATTTCGCTTCGAAGTGGTAGCGGCTAAGATATGACGCATTGAGCGTTTCTGGTCATTGTCTAAACATTCACCGGGGCGGAGCGTTTCTTCAAGCAAGCCGCCCTGGATTGTCGGCACACCGATCGTGTTCTCTCACCTACAGGAGTTTACCCATGAACCATTACGTCACTCCCGACCTGTGCGATGCCTATCCGGAGCTGGTGCAGGTGCTTGAACCGATGTTCAGCAACTTCGGTGGGCGAGACTCCTTTGGTGGCGAGATCGTGACCATCAAGTGCTTCGAGGACAACTCGCTGGTCAAGGACCAGGTCGAACTCAAGGGTGCCGGCAAGGTGCTGGTGGTGGACGGTGGTGGTTCGCTGCGGCGGGCATTGCTCGGTGACCTGCTCGCCGAGAAGGCTGCGAAGAACGGCTGGGAAGGGCTGGTGATCTACGGCTGCATCCGCGATGTCGATGTGATCGCGCAAACCGACCTGGGCGTGCAGGCGCTCGCCAGTCATCCGATGAAGACCGACAAGCGCGGCATCGGCGACCTGAACGTGCCGGTGACCTTTGCCGGCGTCACGTTCCGTCCGGGCGAATATGTCTATGCGGACAACAACGGGGTGATCGTCTCGCCCAGCCCGTTGCAGATGCCTGAGTAATTTTTCGCAATCAATTCACAGGGGTAAGGATGTTCGAGGAAGACAACGCGCAATGGGGGCTGGTCCATGCCCTGATTCTCGATGGAAAGGGTGGTGCGCGCTCGATTGCTCGGACGGAGCTGGACGATCTGCAGTTGCGGCCCGAGGAAAGTCTCTGGCTGCACTGGGATCGCAGCCATCCGCAAACCCGTACCTGGTTGCGCGCCTCCAGTGGCCTCAGCGAATTCAGCTGCGACCTGCTGCTGGAGGAAAACACCCGTCCACGCCTGCTGCCGTTGCCGGAGAGCGAACTGCTGCTGTTTCTGCGCGGGGTCAACCTCAACCCGGGTGCCGAGCCCGAGGACATGGTCTCGGTGCGGATCTTCGCCTCGGCCCAGCGGGTGATTTCCCTGCGCCTGCGGCCGTTGCGCGCGACCGATGAGTTGCTGGTGCAACTGGATGAGGGCAAGGGGCCGAAAACCGCCTCGGAACTGATCCTCTACATGGCGCAGTACCTGACGCTGAAAGTCCAGGATCTGGTCAGCGACCTCTCGGAAGTGGTCGATGAAGAGGAAGAAAAGATAGATGCCGACGAACGGTATAGTCCCGAACATGGGGCCATTGTGCAGATACGTCGTCGAGCTGCCGGGCTGAAACGTTTCCTGGCTCCGCAGCGGGATATCTTTGGCCAGCTGACGCGTATCAGGCTGCCCTGGTTTGCCAGCGATGATGCCGACTACTGGAACGAATTGAACAACAGCCTGACCCGCTATCTCGAGGAGCTCGAATTGACCCGGGAGCGCGTGGGGCTTGTGCTGGAGGCCGAAGACCGGCGTCTGAGCGTGCGCATGAACAAGACCATGTACCGCTTCGGGATCATCACCGGGATCTTCCTGCCGATGAGCTTTCTCACCGGTTTGCTGGGGATCAACGTCGGCGGTATTCCGTGGTCCCAGGACCCCTATGGATTTGCCATCGCCTGCCTGCTGATCGTCGCCGTGGCGCTCGGGCAATGGTGGCTGTTCCGCCGTTTGCGCTGGCTGTGAAACATGTTTGATGTGACCCGGAAAATTCTGATCGCGTCTTTCCAAGACATTCCGAGAGGTGCGTATGCACGATCCGTTTGAACAGTCTCTGCGCGACATGCTCAAGGCCTCGCCGTCCACCCGTGACGACGATGCGTGCCTGGGGCGTGTGCTGAAAACCGCCAACCGCCAGGTCGGCGCGGGTGATCTCTTCAGTCTGCTGGGGCGTTGGCTGCAAGCCCTGATGATCGCCCTGAACAATGGATCGGCCCATGTCATGCCGGTTTCTCGTCGTACCCCTACTGCTCGCTCTGCGGATAAGGCTGATTGAATATGGAACTTGATCTCTGGACCCGGAGTCTGGTGGCGGCGATGACAGCGTTGTGGACGAAGGTCGCGAACTTCATTCCGAACCTGTTTGGCGCCCTGGTCGTGGTGCTGCTGGGGTTTGTCGTGGCCAAGCTGCTCGATACCCTGCTGTCCAAATTGCTCGCCAAACTGGGGCTGGATCGCCTCATGGGGGGCACCGGGCTGACCAAGTTGTTGAGTCGCGCGGGCATCCAGGTACCGATCTCGACCCTGATCGGCAAGATCGTCTACTGGTTCATATTGCTGATTTTCCTGGTTTCCGCCGCCGAATCCCTTGGACTTGAGCGAGTTTCGGCTACGCTCGACATGCTGGCGCTGTATTTGCCGAAAGTATTCGGCGCGGCCCTGGTGCTGCTGGTGGGGGTGTTGCTGGCGCAACTGGTCAATGGCCTGGTGCGCGGTGCCGCCGAAGGCGTGGGCCTGGACTATGCCAGCGGCCTGGGGCGGGTGGCCCAGGGGCTGGTGGTGATCATCAGTATTTCGGTGGCGATCAGTCAGCTGGAGGTCAAGACCGACCTGCTGAACCATGTGATCGTGATCGTGTTGATTACCGTCGGTCTGGCCGTTGCCCTGGCCATGGGCCTGGGCAGCCGGGAGATCGCGGGGCAGATTCTTGCGGGAATCTATGTGCGTGAGTTGTATCAGGTTGGGCAACAAGTGCGAGTTGGCGAGGTCGAAGGCCAGATCGAAGAGATCGGCACGGTTAAAACCACATTGCTGACCGATGAGGGTGAGCTAGTCTCTCTCTCCAATCGGATCCTGCTGGAACAGCATGTGAGTAGCCGCTAATCCGGCAAACCCTGCTAATGTATGCCGCCGCGAAAAGCCCGCAACCCTGGGCTGCGGCGGACATTGACCTGACTGTCGGCACGACTCGTTTTGAATAAAACCCAATCGCTATCCATGCGCTACGACCCCCGCGAGCTCTCTGATGAGGAGCTGGTCGCGCGTTCGCATGTGGAGCTTTTTCATGTGACGCGGGCCTACGAAGAGTTGATGCGCCGCTATCAACGAACTTTGTTCAGCGTTTGTTCAAGGTATTTAGGGAACGATCGTGATGCTGACGATGTCTGTCAGGAAGTGATGTTGAAGGTCTTGTATGGCCTCAAGAACTTCGAGGGCAAATCGAAGTTCAAGACATGGCTTTATAGCATCACGTACAACGAGTGCATTACGCAGTACCGAAAAGAACGGCGAAAGCGTCGCCTGATGGACGCTTTGAGTCTCGACCCGCTCGAGGAGGCGTCTGAAGAGAAGGCGCCGGTACCTGAGGAAAAGGCCGGACTTGATCGCTGGCTGGTGCATGTGAACCCGATCGATCGGGAGATTCTGGTGCTACGTTTTGTCGCAGAGCTGGAGTTCCAGGAGATCGCGGACATCATGCACATGGGGTTGAGTGCGACGAAAATGCGCTACAAAAGGGCTTTAGATAAATTGCGTGAGAAATTTGCGGGTATTGCTGAAACTTAGTTCAACGCAAATATCTCTTACGTTCAGGCAAGTTCTGCTAGACTTGTCGCCGAGTTGTCCCCCGGTTTGGGGACTGATTCACAATCACCAGATGGGGATTTAACGGATGAAACTGAAAAACACCTTGGGCGTTGCCGTTGGTACACTTGTTGCCGCAACTTCGTTCGGCGCTCTGGCACAAGGCCAAGGCGCTGTCGAGGGTGAGCTGTTCTACAGCAAGAAGTTCAACGACAGCGTCAACCACGTAGAAGACGGCCGTAGCCCAGGCGCTTCGATCGGCTACTTCATCACCGACGACGTGTCGGTCAATGCCACTTACGGCAAACTGGACTACACCCGTTCGAACGACGGCACTGGCAACCAGAAGATCCGCGGCGATCAGTTCGGTCTGAAAAGCCAGTACCACTTCGGTACCGTTGGCGATGCAATCCGTCCATACGTTGAAGGTGGCGTTGCTCACGGCAGCCAGACCAACGTTGCTGCTGACGGCCACACCGGTCGTGACCAGTCGACTTTCCTGACCACCGGCGCTGGCGCCAAGTGGTACATCACCGACAACCTGTACGCTCGTGCCGGCGTTGAAGCTGACTACAAGCTGGACAACGGCAAGTGGGACTACCAGGCTCTGGTTGGTCTGGGCGTGAACTTCGGCGGTAGCGGTGGCAAGGTTGCTCCAGCACCTGCTCCAGCTCCAGTTGCCGAAGAGCCAGCACCGGCTCCAGAAGCTCCAATCGCTCAAGTGGTCAAGGTTGAGCTGGACGTGAAATTCGACTTCGACAAGTCGGTAGTCAAGCCTAACAGCTACGGCGACGTGAAAAACCTCGCTGACTTCATGAAACAGTACCCAGCTACCAACGTTGAAGTTGCTGGTCACACTGACAGCATCGGTCCTGATGCCTACAACCAGAAGCTGTCGCAGCGTCGTGCTGACGCTGTCAAGCAAGTCCTGGTCAAGGATGGCGTTGCTCCTAGCCGTGTGACTGCAGTTGGTTACGGCGAATCCCGCCCAGTGGCCGACAACGCCACTGAAGCTGGTCGCGCTGTCAACCGTCGCGTAGAAGCGTCTGTTGAAGCCCAAGCTCAGTAATTAGCTTGGTTGTACGGAAAAGCCCGGCTCAGGCCGGGCTTTTCTTTGCCTGCGATTTGCCCGGCACCCGCTGCGTTCAGGGCTTCAGTGCCCAGAGCAGCAGGGCCAGGTTGATCAGCAGCGATACCAGCGCCACGGTGCGCCAGACTTTCAGGGGCTCGCGTTCCAGCAAGGGGCGCGGGCGAATGCCCAAGACATTGCGTTCACCTTTTTCCAGGACCAGCAGCCATTCCTCGGCCGTCTCGTAGCGTTGTCCGGGATCGACCGCGACGGCGCGAGTCAGGCTCTGCGCGAGCCAGTCGGGAAGATCGGGACGATAACGCCCGGCACTGACCGGTGCGCCAAAACGCGGGCGCTGGAAGGCTTCGATTTCCCCATGGGGATAGTGCCCCGTCAGCAGGTAGAACAGGCTGACGCCGACGCTGTAGAGGTCCTGGCGAATATCCGGGGCCTGTCCGTCGAACGCCTCCGGTGCGATATAGCCGGGTGTTCCCGGCAGTTCCTGGCGCGGTTCCTCGCTCAGCCCCGGACAATAGGCCAGGCCGAAATCCAGCAGGCGCAGCTCGCCGTCGGAGCCCAGGTGGAGGTTTTCCGGCTTGATATCGCGATGGAGGATATTGCGCCGGTGCAGCATGCCGACCGCCTGCAAGGTGCGCCGGGCCAGTTCCTGCCATTGCGCCAGGGGCAGCGGGCCGATCTGCTGGAACAGCTCGGCGAGGGTCAGCCCCGGGTATTCGCGCATCAGGTAATACAGGTGCTGACGTTGCGGCGCGGGATGCACCTCGGGGAAGCAGCGGCCGGCGACCCGGCGCAGAAACCATTCCTCCTGGAGCAGTTCCTGCCCGGCACCAGGCTCCGCGTGGCGGCCTGGTGGCAGGGTCTTGAGCAGCCAGGGCTGTTGCTGGGCGTCGCGGACACGATAGAGAAGCGATTGCCGGCTCTGTCCGAGGAGGCTCTCGACCTGCCAGTTTTCGAACGCCTGGCCGGGCTTCAGCAAGGGCGGCAGGGGCCATTGCTGCAATTGGATCAGGGTATCGCCGAGGCTGTTTTCCCCCGGCTGGTCGACCCGCACCAGCAGGGCACTGGCGTTGTCCTGGCTGCCGGCCAGGTGGGCGGCGCTGACCAGGGTCGCCACGGCGCTTTCGAGTTCCGGCTGTTCGCGCAGGATGGCCGTGATCGCCGGGTCGCCGAGGGTGGCCCAGACCCCGTCGCTGAGCAGCAGGAAGCTCTCGCCCTGGCGCAGTTCGCCATCGAGGTAGTCGACCACCAGGTGCTGATCCAGGCCCATGGCCCGCTTGAGCACGTGCCGCATGTCCGGTTGTTCCCAGACATGCTCCTGGCTGATGCGTTGCAACTGGCCGGCGTGCCAGCGATAGACCCGGCAATCGCCGACATGGGCGAGGGTAAAGCGGCGGCCACGCAGGACCACGGCGCTCAAGGTGGTCAGCAGCGGCTGGCCGCCGCCATTGGCTTGCAGCCAGCGGTTCTGCGCCAGCAACAGCCGGTCCAGGGCCTGGGCCACGCCCCAGGTCTGCGGCGTGGCGTAATAGTCGAGGGCCAGCGCCTGCAGGGTCGACTGCGCCGCCAGGGCGCCATCGGCGCACTGGCTGACGCCGTCGGCAATGGCGAACAGATAACCCTTGCTGGCTGCCAGCTCTGGCGCCGGGGTGACCAGGCGCAGGGCGTCCTGGTTTTCCGCGCGCGGGCCGGTGGCCGTGGCCTGGGCGAAACTCAGTTGCAGGCCCACTGGGCGCTCAGACCCGTGCGGCGGTGACGGCGGCCGAGCCCCAGGTGGTTCTCCAGCGCCGCTTGACCCCGTGCAGGCCGAACCAGGCGAGAACGCCAAGGCTGGCGAACAACCACAAGGCCAGCTGATAGCTGCCGGTGCTCTGCTTGATCGCGCCCATGCCGGCCGCCAGGGCGAAGCCGCCGATGCCACCGGCCATGCCGATCAGCCCGGTCATCACGCCGATTTCCAGGCGGAAACGCTGCGGCACCAATTGGAACACCGCGCCATTACCGGCACCCAGACCGAGCATCGCCAGGACAAACAGGGCCAGGGCGGCATAGGAACTGGGCAGGTTGAAGCCGACCGCGGCAATGCAGATCGCCGCCACGGTGTACATGCCGAGCAAGGTGCGGATGCCGCCGAAACGGTCGGCCAGGGCACCACCCAGGGGACGCATCAGGCTGCCGCCGAACACGCAGGCGGCGGTGTAGTAGCCGGCGGTCACCGGGCTCAGGGCGTACTGGTCGTTGAAGTAGCCGGGCAGGGCGCTGGCCAGGCCGATGAAGCCGCCGAAGGTCACGCTGTAGAAAAACATGAACCACCAGCTGTCACGATCGCCCAGGGCCTTCATGTAGTCGGTCATGGACTTGGCCTTGGGCCGTTGCGGTGCATTGCGCGCCAGCCAGGCAAACAGGACCAGGGTGAGCACCAGCGGGATCAGGGCGAAACCGAAGACATTGCTCCAGCCGAAGGAGGCCGCGAGCAGCGGGGCGATCAGTGCGGCGAACACGGTCCCCGAGTTACCGGCCCCGGCGATGCCCATGGCCTTGCCCTGGTGTTGCGGCGGATACCATTGCGAGGCAAGGGGCAGGGCGACGGCGAACGAAGCGCCGGCCATGCCGAGGAACAGTCCCAGCAGCAGGGCCTGCTCATAACTGTGGATGCCCAGTTGCCAGGCACCGAACAGTGCACCGATAACGATGACCTGGCCGATGATCCCGGCGGTCTTGGGCGACAGCTGGTCGGCCAGCAGGCCCATCAGGAAGCGCAGGAACGCCCCGGCCAGGATCGGCGTGGCCACCACCAGCCCGCGTTGCTGGGTGGTCAGGTGCAGGTCGGCGGCGATCTGCACCGCCAGGGGGCCGAGCAGGTACCAGACCATGAAGCTCAGGTCGAAATACAGAAAGGCCGAAAACAGGGTCGGCGTATGGCCGGACTTCCAGAAACTTGCATTCATGACGCACCTCAGCGGTAAGAGTCTCAGGGGAGGGGCTACAGCAAGGGGCATCGGGTGGTGCGCCTGCACGGCTGCACCACCGGCCCGCGTTTGCGGAGCCAAAACGCAAAAAACGCCGCTACCCGCTCTGCTTGCGCGAAAGGGGTGGGCGACGTCTTTGTCGTACAGTGGGGCAACCGCCGTTGGTTACCTGCAGGATTGACTTAGCAAGAGGCGGGCCAGATTCGCCATCGCTGCCGTCGGCTCAGCCGAGCAGCTCGCTCATGGCAATGATCTGCTCAGCGACCTGGATCAGCTTCTGCTGGCGGCTCATGGCCTGGCGCCGCATCAGCGTATAGGCCTCTTCTTCCTTGCAGTTCTTCATCTTCATCAGCAGGCCCTTGGCCTGTTCGATGCGCTTGCGCTCCGCCAGTTGCTGGTCCCGTGCCTGCAACTGGGCACGCAAGGCCTGGTCGCTCTCGAACCGGGCCATGGCGACATCGAGGATCGGTTGCAGGCGCTGGGCCTGGATACCTTCGACGATATAGGCGCTGACGCCGGACTTGATGGCCTGGCGCATCACGTCGGGATCATGTTCGTCGGTGAACATCACGATGGGCCGGGGCTGGTCGCGGCTGACCAGCACGACCTGCTCCATGACGTCGCGGCTGGGGGATTCGGTGTCGATCAGGATCACGTCCGGGCGCACGGTTTCGACCCGGGCCGGCAGGTCGATGGTCAGTCCCGATTCATCGATGACCTCGAAACCCGCCTCGATCAGGGCGGCCTTGAGCCGTCCGACCTTTTTTGCCGTGTCGTTGATCAGCAGGATACGCAACATGTTCGGATCTCCTGTCAGCGGCGGGCGAGCGCGGCCGGCTCGTCGTGCAGGGCATGCAGCGTGAAGCCGCGGGCGTAGGCGGCGGGGTCGGAGCCGTCCCAGACCTTGCCGTCGATCAACTGGCTGCTGCGCATCACTTCGGGGCCATGCTCGATGCCCAGGTCCGCCGCCGCCTGGCGATAGAGCGCCAGTTGTTGTACCTGGCGGGCGACGCCAAGGTAGTCGGGGTCCTCGCGCAGCAGGCCCCAGCGGCGGAACTGGGTCATGAACCACATGCCGTCGGAAAGGTAGGGCAGGTTCACCTCGCCGTTGCCGTGGAAGCGCAACGCGTGGGGATCCTGCCAGCGATGGCCGAGGCCGTCTTCATAGTCGCCGAGCAGGCGTGGCTGGATATGTTCCACCGGTGCATCGAGGTAGTCGCTGCCGCTGAGCAACTGGGCGGTGCTCCGGCGGTTTTCCGGGCTCTGCTCGATAAAGCGGCTGGCCTCGAGGACGGCCATCACCAGGGCGCGGGCGGTATTGGGGTACTGCTCGACAAAGGCGCGGGTGCAGCCGAGGACCTTTTCCGGGTGATCGGGCCAGATCGCCTGGCTGGTGGCGAGGGTAAAGCCCAGGCCCTGCTTGACCGCGCTGTCGCACCATGGCTCGCCGACACAGAAGCCGTCGATGCGCCCGGCCTGCAGGTGGGCGACCATCTGCGGCGGCGGGACGACCACGCTGTTGACGTCCTGCAACGGGTGAATGCCCTGGCTGGCCAGCCAGTAGTACAACCACATGGCGTGGGTGCCGGTGGGGAACGTCTGGGCGAAGGTGAGCTTTGCCTTGTTTTGGTGCGCGCGTCGGTCCAGTGCCTCAGGGCTGGTCACACCGGCCTCTTGCAAGGCTGACGAGAGGTTGATGCTCTGGCCGTTCTGGTTCAGGCCCATCAGCACCGCCATGTCGGTGGCCGGGCTGCCGCCGATGCCCAGGTGCACCGCATAGACCAGCCCGTAGAGGCTGTGGGCGGCGTCCAGTTCGCCGCTGACCAGCTTGTCACGCAGGCTGGCCCAGGATGGCTGGCGCTTGAGATTGAGGGTCAGGCCATAGGGCTGGGCAAAGCCCTGGGTGGCGGCGACCACCAGCGAGGCGCAATCGCTCAGGGGCATGAAGCCCAGGTCGAGGGCATTCTTTTCCGGGGCATCGCTGCCATTGACCCAGGCCAGGGGATTGGCTGGAAATTCGTTCATCGGCTTTTCACTCTTCATAAAAAAACGCCGCACCCGGTCCGTGGCCTATGCACTGACGGGTTGCGACGTCTTTGTCCTTGCACCCGAACCGCCGTTGGTGAGGGTTTTCACCGATGTAGCAAGGCATATGCCAGTGTCCCGGTTCGCGCCGACGGCTCATCAGCTTCTCATCATGATCTGCCGCGGCGATCACGCGATGATCGCTGACGATTCATCGACAGACAGGTGGGATGCAGGGTGCAGGTTGACGAACGCTTCGCGATAACGTGTCCGGGGGTTCTATCCGCAGAGCGGATCTTGTACGTACGGGCCGGCGAGGCCGGCGTGTGCCTGTGCCACGATGACCTCAGGGTCGGCTGGTGGCTGCCCGCCGGCTGGCAGGGCCTGCTGGTGGGGCGGGCGGCGATGCGGGTGGTTTCCGGCGGGTTGCTCTGCGAGAGCTTGTCCGGGACCTGCCTGATGAAGTTGCAGGTGTTCATCGACATGGGCGGCGGTTTCGCCCAGCGGCGGCCTTGCGCGGAGCCCTGGGCCGCCTTGCCGGTGACCGCGGCGATCGCCGCCAGCAAGGAGGGTCTGGAACGCTGGTATATCGAGCGGGCGTTGCGCGGTGACGCCGACTATCGACGGTTTGCCGGGATGTTGCGGCAAAGCGCGAGCTACTGGCTGGTGCAGTTTCTGCTGGAGCAGGGCACCGCCAGCGAAAAGCTGATCGGCCTGGCACGGCGTTATGGCGTGTCGGTCTCGCATTTCCGCCGCCTGTGTCATCAGGCCCTGGGCGGGGCGGCCAAGCCGGAACTGCGGGACTGGCGCACGGCCAAGGCGCTGTTGCGGATGATCCGCGGCGGCGGCTCGCTCACCGACGTGGCGCTGGAATACGGTTATGCCTCCTCGTCGCATTTCTCCAAGGAAGTTCGCGAACTGCTCGGGGTCGCGCCGAGCCGGCTGCTCGATCTCATGGAGCAGCGGGGTTGAAACCTGCGCCGTTGCGTGCCTCGCGTCACTGGCTCGGCATTTGGCTGCTGGCCTGCCTGCCGCTCTCGCCGGCGGTTGCCGCACCGGCGAAAACCGACGGTTACGTGGCCCGCGAGGAAGGCCTGCGCAGCTTCTTTTCCGCGTTGTCGGCGCCCCTGGGCAAGCCGATCATCGTCAGCAAGGCCGCCGCCGGCAAACGCATCAGTGGCGAATTCCCGCTGCATTCGGCACGGCAGACCTTCGACCGCATCGTCGCCCAGATGGGGCTGATCTGGTACAGCGACGGACAGGCCATCTACCTGTATGACGCTTCCGAGGTGAAAAGCTCGGTGGTGGCGCTGCGGGTGATCAGCGTCGACACCCTGAAGCAGTTCCTGCGCCAGTCGGGCCTGGAGGACTCGCGTTACCCCTTGCGCAATGACGGGCGCCGGACCTTTTACGTGTCCGGCCCGCCGATCTATGTCGACCTGGTCATGCAGGCGGCGCAGTTGATGGACAACCAGCCCTCCGAACTGTTGCTCGGGCAGCAGCGGATCGGCGTGATCCACCTGCTCAACACCTTTGTCGGCGACCGCAGCTACGAACAACGGGAGCAGAAGATCTCGATCCCGGGCATGGCCACGGTGATCGAGAGCCTGCTCAAGGGCGAGCAGGGCGGGGTCGAGCCGCGGGTGGAAGTCTCGACCGTGGCCGGCAATCCGTTGCGCATGCCGCAGTTTCCCCTCGAAGGACTGGCCACGCCGATCTCCCCGGACGATCCCACCGCCCCGCGGGTGCTGGCGCGGGAAACCGCCGCGGGGAACATTCGCGTGGTGGCGTATCCGGACACCAACAGCCTGCTGGTCAAGGGCCTGCCCGAGCAGGTGCGTTTCATCGAGAACCTGGTGGCCGCCCTGGATGTGCCCAAGCGTCATGTCGAGCTGTCGTTGTGGATCATCGACTTGAACAAGGACGAACTGAACCAGCTCGGGGTGAGCTGGCAGGGCGGGATCGATGTCGGCGGCCAGTTGGGCGTGTCGCTCAACAGCGGCTCGGCGACGACCCTCGATGGCGTGTCCTTCATGGCCCGGGTCATGGCCCTGGCGCAGAAGAACCGCGCCAACGTGGTGGCGCGCCCGGTGATCCTGACCCAGGAAAACGTCCCGGCACTGTTCGACAACAACCGCACCTTCTACACGCAGTTGCTGGGTGAGCGCAGTGTCGATCTGCAGAGCGTGACCTACGGCACGCTGATCAGCGTGCTGCCGCGCTTTGCCATCGCCGATGAAATCGAGATGTCGCTGAATATCGAGGACGGCAGCGAAGTGGAACGTGCCACGAATGACACCACGGTGCAGCCGCTGCCGACGGTCGGCCGTACGCGGATCAGCACCGTTGCCCGGGTGCCCCAGGGCAAGAGCCTGCTGGTCGGCGGTTTTACCCGTGACGATCATCGCGAGCAGGTGGCGCGCATCCCGTTGCTGGGCTCGATTCCGCTGATTGGCGGGCTGTTCCGCTACCGGGTCAGCAGCTCGGCCAACACTGCGCGGGTGTTCCTGATCCAGCCCAAGGAAATCCTCGGTGCCCTGCAGGAGAGCACCCGCGACCTGGGCAAGGGGTTGATGACCGCGGAGCAGCAGGACGCGGTGCGCCGCGCCTTCATGCGAGCGGCGGAGCGCTGACGGGGTGTTGATCAATCCAGCCCTGACCCGTGCTTCCCTGGCCCGTCTCGACCTGGCCAGGCAGGAGGCGCAGGCCCAGCCCGATGCCGACCCGGCCGACCAGGACGCCAGCCCGGCGGCGCTGCTCCAGCGGTTTATCCAGAGCAGCGATGAGATGTCGGCGGCCCTGACGCAGTTTCGCAATCGCCGCCTGTTCGAGCTCAAGACCGAGAGCCGGCCCGAGAGTTTCGAGTCGGTGCTCGACGAGGACGTGGTACCCAAGGCCCGCCAGGTGCTGGCGTTGGGCAAGGTCGCGGACAAACCGGTCGAATGGTTGTTGCAGATGGCCCGCAGCCTGTTCCCCGATGACAGCGACCTGGCGCTGGTGCTGCGCGAACTGCTCCGGCGCCGGCAACTGCAAGCCCCGGTGCGCCAGCGGCTGGAGAGCCTGCTGGAACAGGTGATCGCCCAGGCTTCGCCGCGGCGTCTCAAGGCCGGTATCAACAGTGCCCTGAAAGCCCGGCTGTTTGGCAACGCGATGGCCTTGCGGGCGACGTTCCTGCGGGAAGCCTATCGGGATTTCCTCGAAAGCGATGCCGGTGCCGTCAGTAGCTACGAAGACTGGGTGGCACTGTTCGGGCCGGGCCGGCGGGTCGCGGTGCTGGCCTTTATCGAGGCCGCCTTGCTGACGGACATCGATGCCCAGGACCCCAGCTGCTCGCGCAGCGAATTCGGCTCATTGCTGTCCCGTCTCGCCGATCTGAAACGCCTGCGCTCGGCGGACGCGATGTTTGTCGGTGGCCTGCTGGACAATGCCCTGGTCCGTCAATACAACCCGCAGGAACTCGACTGGCTGGTGTTCTTCTTCGGCGTGCTGAAGCACCCCGATGAACTCGACCAACTGTTGTCCGGTGTCCTCGGGGAGCAGATTTTGCTGGCGTTGCATCGCGAGCGTTCGAGCTTGCTGCAGGCGGTCCGGCGCGCCTGCCTGCAATTGCCCCAGGAGCTGTTTGCCGACAGCGACGCGGGGGAGCGATTGGCCGAGCAGTTCGCGGCCCTGGCGCAGATCGCCCGTGGCCATGAGCAGATCGAGCAACGGCGCGCCATGACCGGCGCGAACTGGCCGGGGGAGTAGGGAAAGCCATGCTCGATCGACTCCTGCGCAGTGTCTCGGCACGCCCCGAACTGCTGATCCTGTCGTTGATGGTGATGATCATCGCGATGTTGATCATTCCCTTGCCAACGCCCCTGGTCGACTTTCTGATCGGCCTGAACATCGTCATCTCGCTGCTGATCTTCATGGGCTCGTTCTACATCGAAAGCATTCTTGCCTTCTCGACGTTCCCGGCCCTGCTGCTGTTGACCACGCTGTTCCGGCTGGCGTTGTCCATCAGTACCAGCCGCCTGATCCTGACCCAGGCAGATGCCGGCGAGATCATCGCTTCGTTCGGTGAGTTCGTGATCGGCGAGAACCTGGTGGTGGGCTTCGTGATCTTCGCCATTGTCACCGTGGTCCAGTTCATCGTGATCACCAAGGGCTCGGAGCGGGTGGCCGAGGTCGCGGCGCGGTTTTCCCTGGACGGCATGCCGGGCAAGCAGATGAGCATCGACGGCGACCTCAAGGCCGGCGCCATCGACGCCGCGCAGGCCCGCGAGAAACGCAGTGTGCTGGAGCGGGAAAGCCAGCTCTATGGCTCCTTCGACGGGGCGATGAAATTCATCAAGGGCGATGCCATCGCCGGGATCATCATCATCTTCGTCAACTTCCTCGGCGGGATCGCCATCGGTGTCGGCCAGCTGGGCATGGATTTCTCGACGGCCCTGTCGACCTACACCCTGTTGACCATCGGCGATGGCCTGGTCGCGCAGATTCCGGCGCTGCTGATCGCCATCGGCGCGGGTTTCATCGTCACCCGGGTCAACGGCGACGAAGCCAACCTGGGGCGCAACATGCTCACCCAGATGTTCGGCAACCCTTTCGTCATCGGCGTCAGCGCCCTGCTGGCGGTGGCGGTCGGCACGCTGCCGGGGTTTCCGCTGGCGACCTTCATGCTGATTGCCGGCGTCCTGGCCCTGGTGGTGTTCCTGCGCTGGCGCAAGACCCGGGCGCCAGCGCCGGAGTCGCGGGAGGCCGCGCCGCCGGCAGCGTCCGACACCGTGACGGAGGGCGAGCTGGGGATGCTCGATAGCGTCGACGATATCGCCACCGAGACGGTCGCGCTGATGTTCCTGGTGCCCGCGGCGCGCCTGCAGGAACTGCGCGGGGCGAGGCTCGCCGAGCGTTTTCGCAGCCAGTTTTTCGTCGACTACGGCCTGAAGATCCCGCTGCCGCAATTGCGCGGTTCCGAGTCCTTGCCGGGGCATCAGGTGGCGGTGCTGATCAACGAGGTGCGGGCCGATCAGTTCGATATCCATTTCGACCACTGGCGGGTCCTCGACTATTCGCCGGAGCTGGCCGCCATGGGCTTGCCGCTGGTGCGCGGGCGCGACAGCAACAAGCTCGAAAGCGTCTGGATCGGTGCCGAGGGCAAGGGCACGGCAACGAACCTGGGCTACCAGCTGCGCGCGGCCTACGACGAATGCTACCGCTGCCTGGTGAGTCTGCTGGCGCGCAATATCAACGAGTTCTTCGGCGTGCAGGAAACCAAGGCGCTGCTGGACGAAATGGAAGGGCGCTACCCGGACCTGCTCAAGGAAGTCTATCGCCACGTCACCGTGCAGAAGATCACCGAAGTCCTGCAACGCCTGGTCGGCGAGCGCATCTCGGTGCGCAACATGAAGCTGATTCTCGAGTCCCTGGCCCACTGGGCTTCCCGCGAGAAGGACACGATCACCCTGGTCGAACACGTGCGTGGCGGCCTGGGGCGTTACATCAGCAACAAGTTCGCCCATGGCAACGACCTGCGCGTGCTGCTGCTGTCGCCGGAGTTCGAGGAGGTGGTGCGTGGTGGCATCCGCCAGACCTCCGGCGGCAGCTTTCTCAACCTGGAACCGGCGCAGTCCGAAGACCTGATCGATCGCCTGAGCCTGGGCCTCGAAAGCCTGCACGTGCCGCAGAAGGACCTGGTGCTGCTGTGTTCGGTGGACGTGCGGCGCTACATCAAAAAACTGGTCGAGGGGCGCTTTCGCGAACTGGATGTCATGTCCTTCGGTGAGCTCAGCGAGACCATTTCAGTGAATGTCATCAAGACTCTATAAGGAGAAATACCCATGCGGGATATGGACATTGCCGAACGCTTGCGCGGTGCACTGCGCTACAGCGGCTGCAGCGAGGCGCAACTGGGGCAGTTCGACAGCCATAGTACGATCGAAATGGAGATGATCGAGCAGCCGAACATCAGCCTCAACGTCATCGGTGAAGATGTCTGGCTATGGAGTGTGGTCGCGCAGGTGACGCCCGCGACGTTCGCCTACTGCGCCGAGAACCTGATGCAGTTCCTGCTCAAGGGCAATGCCCACGCCCGCACCGGCCAATTGCAGTTGTTCGAGAACGAAGGGCAGCTGGAAGTGCGGTTGATGCTCGCCGAGCAGGCGCTGGACAGTGACCGGGCCTTTGCCGAGGCGCTCGATGGCTTCATGGAGGCCATCGAGGAACTCTGCGGCCTCATTCGCCAATGAGTGCTCTGCGCCTCGAACGGCGCGGTGCCCATCCGCGGCGCTTGAGCGGGCCGCTGATCGAGGCGGCGCTGGAGGGGGTGTCGATTGGCGAGGTCTGCGAGATCCGCCGGCACTGGACATCGGTCGAGCTGCTGGCCAGGGCCCAGGTGATCGGTTTCAAGCCCGATGCGGTGGTGCTCAGTCTCCTGGGGGAAGCCCGCGGCCTGTCGCGCGAGTCGATGATCGTGCCGACCGGCTCGTCGCTGCGCCTGTATTGCAGTGCCGAGATGCTCGGCAGTGTGGTCGACCCGCGCGGCACGATCGTCGAGCGCCTGGCGCCGGCACCGGCGTTCAACGGCCGCGATTATCCGGTGGATGCCGACCCGCCGTCCTATCAGCAACGACGTCCGGTGGCCGAGCCGCTGATGACCGGTATCCGTGCCATAGACGGCCTGTTGACCGTCGGCATCGGCCAGCGCCTGGGCATCTTCGCCAGCGCCGGGTCGGGCAAGACCTCGCTGCTCAACATGCTGATCAACCATACCGATGCCGACGTCTTTGTCATCGGCCTGATCGGCGAGCGCGGGCGCGAGGTGACCGAGTTCATCGATCATTTGCGCCAGTCGCATAAGCGTGCGAGTTGCGTGGTGGTCTATGCCACCTCCGATGTGTCGTCGGTGGATCGCTGCAACGCGGCGCTGCAAGCGACGGCCATCGCCGAATATTTTCGCGACCAGGGCCAGTGCGTGGTGCTGCTGCTCGACTCGCTGACCCGTTACGCCCGCGCCCGTCGCGACCTGGCCCTGGCCGCCGGCGAGGTGCCGGCGCGCAGGGGTTATCCGGCCTCGGTGTTCGATGCGCTGCCGCGCCTGCTGGAGCGCCCCGGTATCACGGCGCTGGGCAGTATCACCGCCTGCTACACCGTATTGCTCGAGAGCGATGACGAACCGGACCCCATCGCCGAGGAGATTCGTTCGATTCTCGACGGGCATATCTACCTGAGCCGCAACCTGGCCGCCAAGGGGCATTTCCCAGCCATCGACGTGTTGCGCAGCGCCAGTCGGGTGGCGCACCAAGTGACCGATGCGCGGGCCCGGCAGTTGGCGACCAGAACCCGCGAGGTGCTGGCGCGGCTGGAGGCGTTGCAGGTGTTCCTCGATCTCGGCGAGTACACGCCGGGTGTCGATCCGACCAATGATCGCGCCATGGCCTGCCGGGACGGCCTGAACCACTGGCTGCGCCAGGATGCCACCGAGCCGAGCCGACCGGATGAAACCTTGCGGAGCCTGCATGAGCTCATTGGCTGATATCGAGCGCCTGCTGGACTTGAGTGCCTGGCGCCAGCACCAGGGCGAGCGCGAACTGCAGGCGGCCCGGCAACGCCTGGCGCTGTTGCAGCGGGAGCTGGGCGCACTGGATGAGCATGAGGATTCGTTGCGGACGTTGCTCGCCAGTCATCGCGCCGAGAACCTTGTGCTCGATCACTGGCAGTTGCTCGAGACGCTGCGGCGCCAGGCGGTGATTCGCCGGCAGATCCTGCTGTTGGCGCTCGAACGCGGCCCCCTGCATGAGCAACGGACAGAGCTGGACCAGGCGGTACACAGAGAGCAGCAGCAACTGCTGCTGTTGCGCCGCAAGCATGCCAAGTACGTCGGCTTGCGCCAGCGTCTGCGGCGGGAGCATCGGCTTGGGCATCTGCGTCGCGACGAGGGTGAAATCGAGGATCTGATTGGAATGAAAGGATGAACGGCATTTCCCGGGTATCGCCGACCGTTGAGCCTGTGCCGGACTTTCCGGATGAAGTGCCGGACGGCATCGGGCAGGGTCTTGAGGGGCTTGAGGAGGAAGTGATTCTCGCAGGGGCCGCGACATTGTTCGCAGTGTTGCAGCAAGTGCAATTGCCGGGGAGTGGTCCCGGCAGGGCTACCGTGAGTCCGGGTGGTTCGCGCAGGGCAGAGGTCGGCGCCGGCTCGGTCGACAGGCCGCAGGAACCGCTCGGGGACAGGGCGGGGCCGGGTCTGGCGCCGGCAGAGGGGCCGCTGAACCAGGGCGATGTCGAGGGGGCGCGGATATCCACAGTCGCGGCCGCAGAAGAGCGGGTCGGCTGGGCGCGGGGAACGGCTGGAGTCGATGGACAACCTGGCGATGGCCTGGACGCCAGGACACAGGCGCTGCCTGCCGACGGTGAGGTGATACTGACAGTTCCCGGGGGAAATGCTTCGTCCATGCCCCCGGAGACAGGGGCGCCAGCTCCGGAAACCGAGCCTGGAAGTCCTTCCGAACTGCTGCCCGGCAGCCTGCTGGTCAGGTCGGAACCCCAGGCCTTGGCCGGACAGGTCCTGGCCGAAGGGACGAGCGGCGAACGGGACGCGACACCTGAGCGGCATGACGGTGCGCCACCGGAGCCAGCCGAGCAGGAGGACGATGGCACCGGACAGCATTTCCTGCAGGTGCCTTTCAGCAATGAGCGGGCCCGGGGCGAGGTGCTGATCACCCGTGAAGGCGCTGGCTCGACCGGCCTGCTGATCCGTGCGAGCGACCGGCAGGTGTTCGAACAGTTGCAGGTCAATTTCGACAGGAACCGGCAGCCGCACTGGTGGCTGGACGACGGGCCGCTATCGCCGGCACCGGATGATGGCGGCCGAGGATCTTGAGCCGCGCAGCGGCCCGCGCGACGGGACACTCCCTGGGGCTGCGCCGGATCGAGCCGCTGCTTCACGCACGGCAGTGTGCGATCGAACGTTGGCGGCGCGGCGGACACCAGGCCGAACTCAGCCCGCTGGTTGTCCCCGGCGATTACCTGGGATTTTGCGCCGAAGGCCAGGGCCCTGGCTGGCAGGGGCTGGTCGATGCCCGCGAATGGCTCGACGGCATCCTCCCGCAACTGCGTTCGCTGCTGAAGGCCCCGTGTTCCATCGAGCTGCTCGCCGAGTTGTTCCAGGCCGTGCCACGGCCGCTGGATATCACGTTGGACGAGCTGCGCTACGAGCGCCTGTCGATGGTCGAGCCCGTCACCCTGGCAACCCTGGAGCATCGCCTGTTGCCCCGAATCGCCACGGCGCGGGGCTCGCTGTGGGTGGTCCGTCTGCCCGTGGCACCGCCAGCAGCGGAACCTTGGCTGCCCGGCCCATGCGTGTCGGGTTCCTGGTTGGCGAGGGTGCCGCACCCTGTGCGGGCGACCCTCGGCAGCAGCGAACTGGCCGGCGCGGCCTTGTCCACCCTCGCCGCGGGCGATGTCCTGCGTATCAGCCGGCCTGCGCGGCTGTGGCATCTCGTGGGCCAGCCGGTCGGCGAGTTCACCTTTACCGAAGAAGGCCTGCATATGAGCTTGTCACCCGCTGAACCCGATACGTCGGCAGAACAGAACGCCGAACACACGCCGTCGCTCGGCCGGCTGCCCGTACGCCTGGAATTCGTCCTGGCCGAGCAAGCCGTCAGCCTGGCCGAGCTGGCAGCGTTGCTCGAGGGGCAGGTCCTGGTGCTCGATCCGGCGGTGCTGGGCGATATCGAAGTGCGGGCCAACGGTCGGGCGGTTGCGCGGGGCGAACTGGTGCACCTGGGCGAGGAACTGGGCGTGGAATTGCGCCAGGTCGGTCGAGAGGCTCTGGATGAACAATGACGTCTCGCTGATCGCCTTGCTGGCATTCGCCTCGTTGCTGCCGTTCCTGGTCGCGGCGGGCACCTGCTACATCAAGTTCTCCATCGTCTTCGTGATCGTGCGCAATGCCCTGGGCCTGCAGCAGGTACCGTCGAACATGAGCCTCAATGCGATCGCCCTGCTGCTGGCGCTGTTTGTCATGACCCCGGTGGTGAAGCAGGGCTACGGCTACTACAAGGACAACCAGGTGCGTTTCGACAGCGTCGAGGCGGTCGTCGAGTTCGGCGAAAACGGCCTGGGCAGTTACAAGGATTACCTGCGCCGCTACACCGATCCCGAGCTGGCGTTCTTCTTCGAGCGGGCCCAGCAGGTCGAGCCGGATGAAGCGCCGCCGTCGTCCCGGGAGGACGTCGAGCCGTCCTTGTTCGCGCTGCTGCCGGCCTACGCGCTGAGCGAAATCAAGAGCGCCTTCAAGATCGGCTTCTACCTCTACCTGCCCTTTGTCATCGTCGACCTGGTGATCTCCAGCATCCTGCTGGCCCTGGGCATGATGATGATGAGCCCGGTGATCATTTCCGTGCCGATCAAGCTGGTGCTGTTCGTCGCCCTGGACGGCTGGGCGCTGCTGTCCACCGGGCTGGTCAGGCAATACCTGACGCTGCTGGAATGAGGCCCATGGCATGAATGACCTGGTGTATGCCGGCAACAAGACCCTGTACCTGATCCTGCTGATGGTGGCCTGGCCAATCATCGTCGCGACCGTGGTCGGCCTGCTGGTCGGCCTGATCCAGACGGTCACCCAGTTGCAGGAGCAGACCCTGCCGTTCGGCTTCAAACTGCTGGCGGTGTCCGTCTGCCTGTTCCTGCTGTCGGGCTGGTACGGCGAGACGCTGCTCGATTTCAGCCGGGAAGTCATGCGCCTGGCGCTGGATTGAGCGGCGGATGTCGATAGCGCTGTTTTTCGAACTGCACAGCTGGCTGGCGGCGGCGATCCTGGCGTTCGCCCGGCTGGCGCCGATTTTTTTCATGCTGCCATTTCTCAACGGTGGCGTGTTGACGGGGGCGCCACGCCAGGCGGTGATCATCCTGGTCGCGCTGGGTTTCTGGCCCGGCGTGGGCTTGCCGTTGCCGGCGCTGGACAGCCTGGCGTTCTTCGGCCTGTTGTTGCGCGAGGCGGGGATCGGCGTGCTGCTGGGCAGCCTGTTGTGCTGGCCGTTCTGGGTCCTGCACGGCATGGGCAACCTGATCGACAACCAGCGCGGGGCGATGCTCAGCAACACGGTCGACCCGGCCAACGGCGTGGATACCTCGGAGCTGGCGAACTTCCTCCAGTTGTTTGCCGCGGCGGTGTATCTCGAAGGCGGGGGCATGCTGCTGATGGTCGAAACCGTGGCCCGCAGCTACCAGCTGTGCCCGCCGACACCCACCTGCGAGATCGGCCTGGCGACCTTGTTCCCGCTGCTGGACGGCCTGGTCGGCAAGATCCTGGTGATCAGCGCGCCGGTGGTGGCCGCCCTGTTGATCAGCGAAGCCCTGCTGGGGCTGCTGTCGCGATACGCACCGCAGATGAATGCGTTCTCCGTCTCGCTGACGGTCAAGAGCCTGGTGGCCCTGGTGGTGCTGATGCTGTACTTCGGCGTCCATCTTCCGGATGAAGTCCTGCGCATGGGGCTGGCGGATCTGGCCGTCCATATGCAGCCCGCGGGGGCGCCCTGAGATGTCCTCCAGTGCCTCGAAAACCGAAGACCCGACCCCCAAGCGCCTGCGCGACTCCGCACGCAAGGGACAGACGTTCAAGGCCAAGGACCTTGTCATCAGTTGCATGAGCCTGTGCGCGATCGTCTTCCTCGTCTTCACCGTCTCGCTGGTGGACGTGATGGAGGTCTATCGGCGGATCATCGCCGCCGGCTTCGACGGCAACACCCAGCAGTATTCCGCGCTCCTGCTGAAGCTGGGGTTGCTCTGCGTGCTGCCGCTGTTCCTCGTCTGCGTGTTGAGCAGCGCGCTGCCGGCGTTGTTGCAGAGCGGTTTCGCGCTGGCCACCGAGGCGTTGAAGCTGAACCTGGGGGCGTTGAACCCGATCAACGGGTTCAAGAAGCTGTTCAGCCTGCGCACGGTCAAGGACAGCGTGAAGGCGTTGCTCTACCTGGGCAGCTTTGCCGTGGCCTTGTGGATGGTCTGGCAGTCCGAGCGCCAGTTGCTGTTCGCGCAGTTGTTCGCCCAGCCCCTGGACCTGTTCCCGGCCTGGGGACGGATGCTGCTGACCCTGCTGCTGACCTTCATGGCCTGTGCCCTGTTGATTGTCGTGCTCGATGCCTTGTGCGAGTACTGGCTGTACATCAAGGACCTGAAGATGGACCTGCACTCGGTCAAGCGCGAGCACAAGGAGCAGGACGGCGATCCGCATATCAAGCAGAAGCGCCGCGACCTGCACATGGAACTGCTGTCCGAGCAGGTCCGCTCCGATATCCGCGGCTCGCGGGTGATCATCGCCAACCCGACCCATATCGCCATCGGCATCTACTTCAGGCCGGACATCAGCTTCATCCCCCTGGTCAGCGTGATCGAGACCAACCAGCGCGCCCTCGCGGTACGCGCCTATGCCCGTGAGGTCGGGGTGCCGGTGGTCAGCGATATCCGCCTGGCCCGGCGGATCTTCAAGACGCACCAGCGCTACAGCTTCATCAAGCTGCAGGAGATCGAGGACGTCCTGCGCCTGCTGATCTGGCTCGAACAGGTCGAGCAGGCCTGAACCCGCCCGATTCGCCGGGGGCCTGCATGAGCGCATTTTTGCGGTGGGCCGTCGGGGATTTTGGCTCAATGCAACGCGTCAGCCCGTCTGGCGCCATCTTCAGGAGTGTGGCCGATGAGTCGCAGAGACACGCAAGAGGACGAACAGATAGCGTTCGAGGCGGTGCAAGCCGTCCTCGAAGGCATGCCGCTCAAGGACGTGCGCGGGATCAGCGATGAGCAGATGGACGGCCTGTATGCCTACGCCTACCAGTTCTACGAACAGGGGCGACTGGATGACGCCGAGAAATTTTTCCACTTCCTGTGCATCTACGATTTTTACAACAGCCAGTACTGGATGGGCCTGGCTGCGGTGCACCAGCTCAGGAAAAACTACCAGAAGGCTATCGAGCTGTATGCCGTGGCCTTTGCCCAGGGCAAGGACGATTACCGTCCGATGTTCTACACCGGCCAATGCCAGCTCGCCCTGGGGCAGGGCGGCAAGGCCAGGCTGTGTTTCGAGTATGTGCTCGAACGTGCCACCCATGACGATTTGCGCAAGCAGGCCCAGGTGTACCTGGACGCCTTGCGCCATATCGATAGCCAAGGTCCGGAGGATCAGCAATGACAACGATCAACAGTGTCCCGGGCGCCGGGGTGATGGCTCCCGCCGCTGACAGCCCCTATGCCGAGGCCGCCCGGACAGCCGTCAGGAGCGCCGATTTCCAGCGGCTCAGTCATGAGGTGCTGGCCGGTATCGAGTCAGTGGGCTACGAGTCCGCCGAGGGTGCCAGGAACGATGGCCGGCCCCGGTTGCAACCGCCACCCGCGCGGGTCAATGGCGATCAGGCCAACACCGAGGGTGAGTTCGTACGGCTGATCGCCTCGCTGATCGAGCTGTTGGGCAATGCCAGCCTGGAGAGCCTGAAGAACCGCCTGTCGATGCTGCGCAGCATGGCGCAATCGTCCCAGCAGGGCCTGGATCGGTTGTCCGCCGATTACACCCTGGCCCTCGGTGAGCTGGCCGCGGCCCAGGGGGCGGTGGACACCAGCCAGGAACAGCTGGAAAGCCTGAAGGCCCGGCTCGACCAGGCCCAGGTCGAACTCGAAGCCGCCGAGTCGCACCTGGCGTCGCTGCAACCGTCTTCGCCCGGATACGCCGATGCCTTGTCCCGGCGCGATGCCGCCAGGGCGGCCCTGGGTGGCTTGCAACAGGGCTTCGACACGGCGTTGAACGCACATGCCGGCTTGCTGGCCACGGCCAGGTCCGTGGCGATCAGGGCCGAGGCCCTGGCGGTGCAGGCCCAGGCCGCCGGAATCGATGGCAAGGTGGCCGATCAGCTCGGCCAGGAACATTTGAACGCCGCGGGTGCCTTGGCGTTGGCGATGGCGCAATTGATCACCTTGCTGGGGGAGGCGGCCGACAAGCAGATGGAGGCCGACCAGGAGTTGTTCCGCTCGATGCAGGTCGCGCGCCAGGAGTTCATGAAGGTCAAGTCCGAAGAGTACCAGGAGGAGGTCCGCAAGGCCGAGGCGGCCCAGAAGGCCATGGGCTGCGTCGGCAAGATCTTCGGCTGGCTGGTGATGGCCGTCAGCGCGGTGGTGGCGGTGGTCGGCACGGTCGCGACCCTGGGGGCCGCCGCGCCCGCCGCCGGTGCACTGGTGTCCGCGGCGGTCGGCATCGTCGGGGTGCTGGCGTCGATGACGGACATGATCGTCAAGGAGGCGACCGGAACCTCGTACATGGAAAGCGCGATGAAGCCGCTGATGGAGGAGTTCCAGAAACTGGTCAAGCTGCTGGGTGACCTGGTCACGCAGTTCCTGACGGACGTACTGAAGGTTTCCGAGGACGTCGCGAAAATCATCGGTTCGGTCAGCGGTGCCATCGCTGCCGTGGCGATGGTCATCGCCGCGGCGGTCGTCGGTGTCCAGGCAGCAGGACCGATGCTCGGCCCGGTGCTGAACAAGGTCATGGAAAAGCTCGGTGAGGTTTTCTCCAAGATACTGCCGTCGCTGCTCAAGCAGATGGCGGGCGCGATAGGCAAGACCCTGGCCGGCCTGATGAAGCAACTGAGCGAGCTGGTGGCCTCCAAGAGCGACGATATCGCCATGAGCCAGTTGAAGAACCGCCTGGAGATGTTCCTGGCGGTGCTCTCGACGACCGGGGTCGCGACGCAGTCGGGGTTCCAGGTCCAGAGCGGCCTGCACCAGAAAAAGGGGGCCGAGCACCTGGCCGATGTCCGCGTGAGCATGGCGGTGGTCGATTCGCTGGGCGACTACCTCAAGGAGTCGCTGGAGACTTTCGCCAAGGCGATCGAGCAGAAGGATAACCAGCTCAAGCAACTCATGGCCGATATGCAGCACCGTCACGGTGCCAGCCTGCATATCGCCCGTCATATCTGACCGTTGAGAGAAGGTGATACCGATGCGCGAGATTTCTCTTCATGCAGCACCCCTGTCGATTCCCGCATCCCTGGCGGAGCAGGAGGCTGTCCAGGCCGTCCGGCAAAGCCTGGGACCGCTGAGCGGGGAAAGCCTGAGCCGGATCGTCGAGGACCAGGTCGTGGTGACCTGGGACCTGCGTCCGCCCACGCTGGATGAGTTTGAAAAGCTGACCGATCCCAGTGACTTCAGCGAGGCCGAATGGACGGCAGTGCTGGGCGAGGCGAAAAAGCTGCTCAGCGACAACGACCTCAGGGAGCTGGCTTTCAATCCGGCAGCCTGGGAAAAACACACCGGCGTGCTGATCGCCGCGATCATCGCCCTGAACGTTGCCCGGATAGCCACCGCCGAGTTGCGCGGGCATTTCAGCGTGATGACCGGCAATGCCGCGCTGGAGCAGGGCAAGGCGATTCGCGAAGGCGGCAACGCGGCGTTGTACAGCGCCATCGGTGGCGCGGTGATCGCCGGTGCCATGGTCCTGGGCGGTACCGTCATGACCCTCGATGGCTACAAGCACAAGCAAGCCGGCCTGACCACCCAGAAGCAAACGACCATGGAGGCTCTGGAGCTGGAAAGGGACATGCGCGACAACTACCTGAAGCAGGTGGCCCCGGGCGAGATCAAGGTGGTGAAGGACATCATGAGGGATGCCCGGCAACTCCAGAAGTCGGCCGTGAAAGAGAGTGAGCTGGCCGCGGTGAAGTGGGATCGCCTGCTGAACATGGGCGGCAGCGTGAGCGGGCTGGCGACGGTCATCAGCAACATGGTGAGCAGCTCCGTGCGGGTCGCCGAGATCACCCAAAAAGAGCGGGAGGTCCAGCAGCAGAGCAACCAGGGTGTGCAGAAGAGCCTGGGCGAGGAAGAGGCGCAGATCGATGCCAGTACCGCCGCGCTGTTGCAGAAAATACTGGAGATCATGCTGCAGGTCAGTGAGTCGCGTATCCGCGTGATCGAAACCACGGGCAGCAGGGCGTGAGGTGAGCAGATGAACGATTTGGGTATCAGGGGCCCGGTGGCTTCGACCTTCTCGAGCCTTGAGGAAGTCGAGAGTCCGCAGGCGCCCGCGCGGCGTGAGCCGGTGACGACGGGCCAGGCTCGGCAGACGGTCGCCGACTTGTCCGAGGATGGCCGCAGAAGGCTTGAAGCAGCGGTCGAAGAGCTGATCAATGCCAGGGACGCAGAGGAGCGTGAGTTCAGGCGCTACAAGTACGACCTGACCCTGAAGGACCTGGGCGAGCTGGCCAGGCGCAAGGAGCAGGGGCAGATCAGGGCGTGGCATGAGCTGTCGGAGCAGATCGCCGGTTTGACCCTGAGCGAGGAACTGCAGCAGTGGCAGGAGCAGACCCTCACCGAGCTGACCGAGCAGCTCGATGCCGTGCCGGAAATCCGCGGGCAGGGGACACAAAGAACGCAAGGCATCCCGGATTTCTTTGACAAGCTGATCGAACTGATCGGCTTGATCGGAAGCGGCTACCTGAGTGTCTATGAACACATCGTGGCGACGTATTCGGAGTTTTTCAAAGCGTTCAACGAGCAGATCACTTCGAAACTGCACGAGTGGATAAAGGGGGCCAACGAGGGCAAGGACGTCGAGCTCAATGTGGATGAGTTGAGAAAGGCCCTCGATGACCTGAAACAGCAGTTCGGCCAGGCCCCCGCAGGCGTCCTGTTTCCCGTTCCGGCCGCACCGGGCGCCCCGCCCAACACCGCCAGCCAGGAGGAGGCGCAGCGCTGGATCGATGCCATGGGCTCCGGGCGTCTCGTTGACAATGGCGATGGCACCTATAGCGTGATGATCGACCTCTCCGCGCTGGATTCGATGATCAAGCGGCTCGACGATATCCCGGCGGGCGAAATCACGGACGGCCGGGTGACCTGGAACAGTGCCCAGTTCCAGGCCTGGCAAACCGGTTTCAACGCGCAAGGCGAGCAGTTCAAGAATGAACTGCAGAAGCTCACGCAGAAGTATTCCAGTGCCAACTCCACGCACGACAACTTCATCAAGACCTTGTCTTCCCACCTGAGCCAGTTCACGGACATGTTGAAGTCGATGCTCAACTTCTGATCCGTGGCCTGCCGGTCTTGTATCACTACCCTTCGAAGACGGATCCCAGGGGGGCACCTCCCGGGCTTCGTCCTGCTCTGGAGAAACAACAGATGACCTATCTGACACCGGGCTATTGCGATGACTTTATCGAACAGCAAGTGATGGTGTTGCTGGCCGATTACTTCCAGGTGGCGCGTCGCAGGATCCTGTTCGAATTACGGCTTGTCGAGGACCTGTATGTCGATTCGATGAATATCGTCGAGATGGCGGTGTTGCTCAACGAAGCCTTCGACATCGAGCTGCCCGAGTCGGGCGTGGCGCGATGGCGGACGGTGGCGGATGTGTGTCGGCTTGTAGGGATAACCCGGCAGCAAAGACTGACCAGGGAAATGGCTGACATAACATAGGGCCCTTTCCATTGCTGCGTGGCGCTCATTGCCGGGGTGTTTGATATTCCTCTGAGTGCGTAGTTTTTTTCTTGTTTCATGAGGGAAAAGTCCTACGGACTGCTGGAGACCAAGTTTCTATAGTCGCTGCCGTTCCTCGTTGATAGGCCGGGGTTGTCCAGGGCCTGTCTTGAATGTCAGTACATTTCTGTAGAGGTCTCAAGCTGATTTATGGACCGAGTCACTGATAACGTCTTGAAACAATCATTCGCCTTTGGCGAGTGGATACTGCAAAGCGATGGAACGCTGTTGCGAAACGGAAAAGGAGTTCATCTGCCGCCCAAGGAGCTACAGGTCCTGCGGTTGCTGCTGGGGTCGGCCGGCCGCCTGGTCACCAAGGACTCGTTGCTCGATTGCGTGTGGCGCGGTTGTGATGCGGCCGAGGAATCGTTGACGCGCTGTATCTATGCCCTGCGCAAATTGCTGGGGGAAGGGCGGGGCTACATCGCCACCGTCTATGGCAAGGGTTATCGCTTTGTCGGGGCGGTAGCGCCCCTGGAAGCGTCGCTGGCCGAATGCCCGACGGCCTCCTCGCTGGCGGTATTGCCGTTTCGCCACGCCGACGACATGGCGGCGCTGGATCTGCAGGATGCGACGATCCGGCAACTCAAGGCGGCGTTCGACGGCACGCTCAGGATCCTCCCGGCGGGGCTCATGGTGCCTGGCCCCGGCCCGGGCGATACCCGGCAATTGCTGGAGCGGCTGGCGCCGGACTACTACATCAGCGGACGCTTTTATGCCCGTGGCGACCGGATGGAACTGTCGGTCGAACTGATCCGTGGCAACGACCACTATCTGGTGCGCGGCCCCGTGGCCATCAAGGGCCCGCTCGAAGAGGTGCTGCGGTCGATGGTGTCGATGGTGGCGCAGCATCTCCCCGATGTTCGCCCCTGCGTGCGCGGTTGCTCCTCCTATCCCCTGGCGCTGGCTTTCCTGAAGGGGATCTACGGCTTGCAACGGCACACCGCGCAAAGCGTGCAGGAGGCCCTGCTGTATTTTCGCCAGTGCCTGCACATGGATGCCAGCTATGTTCCGCCCTGGTGCGGCCTGGCCGACGCCCACCTGGCCCTGTCGATGCTCGGGCTGGCCGATCGCGAACAGGCCGTCGAGCAGGCCCGCGAGGCCATTGCCCAGGCCTTGCTGCTGGAACCGGGCAATACCGATGCGCTGGCGCGGCTGGCCTTGATCACCAGCCTGCAAGGTTGCGGCGATGCGGCCCAGGTGTTGTTCCAGCGCTGCCTGCTGGCCTCCGACCGGGCCGATATCCATTACCTGTATGCCTGGCACCACTGGTCCGGTGGGCGTGATGATCGCGCGCTGGAGTACCTGGAGTCGTCGCTGCGGCGCGATCCGTCTTTCATGGCGGCCCAGCGGATGCGCGTGCGGATCGCCGAGGAACAGCGAAGCCGGGCATGAGCAGGCGATACCTCTGTGGCGCCTGGCTGATGCTGTTGTGGGCCGGGCCGCTGCCGGCGTTTTGCTGGGACTCCGCCGGACGGCGCCATGGCATCGAACCGGAACTGTTGTATGCCATTGCCCAGGTGGAAAGCGACCTGCGTGCGCAGGCCGTGGGCCACAACAGCAATGGCAGCCGGGATATCGGCCTGATGCAGATCAACAGCCTGCACCTGCCCCGTCTGGCCGCACGGGGGATTACCGAGCAGCAGTTGCTGGAGGACCCCTGCCTCAGTGTGCAGGTCGGCGCGACGATCCTGGCGGAGTTCATTGAACGTCATGGCTACGGCTGGACCGCCGTGGGGGCCTACAACGCCGGCAGCGGCGAGGATCGCCAGGCCGCCCGCGAGCGGTATGCGCGCAAGGTCTGGCGCCTTTATCGGGTACTGGTGCCGTGAGCGCGGCGGCCCCGCGGATTCTGATTGAAATCTTCCGGACTGATGCCGGCGGCGATCAGGATCGTCCCCGCAGGCCTCGCTAGTATCGCCGCACGCTTTACCGATCGAAGAGGGTGACGATGCCGGATAACCCCTTTTTACCCTGTGTCCTGAGAATTGGCAGCGGCCTGTTGCAGGGCTGCGAGTTCAACCTGCGCAGCAGCCGGACCCTGTTCATTGTCGGTGCGCCCGAGGTGCTGGGAGACGATGGTCTGGTCGCCGCCATACCGGAGGACGCGGTCTTCGTCCCGCTGGAACGGGGCAACTGCAACTTCGAAGTTCTGCTCGACCAGAAGCAGGCGACCCTGCGGATACTGGGTGACGAAATCGAGGAACGCGAGGTTGCCTTCCAGCGCTGCGAGCGGATCGCCGGGTTGCTGATTGCCCTGCGGCCCGAGCACGAACCCTGGGCACCGCAGGTGTTCACGGATTCGGTGGGTGTCGAGCCGCCAGTGCCCCGTCGCCCGGGGTCACGGTTCAAGAAGCTGGTGGTCATGGCGCTGGTTTTCGCCTTGCTGGCGGTGTGCGCGGCGGGGTGGTCGGGACCGATGGTGACGTCCCGGCCGGATGTATCGAGCCTGATCGCCGGTACCCGCGAGCCCGTCCAGGTGCTCCAGGGACGGGATGATCATGTCTATGTCTTTGTCAGTTCCGAACGGGATGCGGGCTGGAGTCGCCAGGTGCTGATGCGTCATCGCATTCCCAGCCAGGTGCTGGAGGTGATGGAGGAGCGGCGGCGGCTGGAGTCGTTGTTGAGCGAGCGGGCAACGGCGTTGAAGGTCCGCCGTATCGACCTGTCGCGGCCTTCCAGTGTGCGGGTTTTCCATGGCTCCCGTGGTGGTCCGCCCGATGCCGGGCTGAAACAGCAGGTGTTGCAACTGTTGCTCGATGAGGCCGCCTATGTGCAGTACGTGCACTTCGAGGAACAGGACGACGAATTGCTGGGCAGCCTGGCCCAGGAGGGCTTGCAGCGTCTGTCCTTGCCCTTCGAGCGGATCGAGCGCGCGGACGGCGTCACGTTCAACGTCGCCGGCGATCTTCAGGATGCGGACCGCGAGGGCGCCCGGCGTTTTGTCGATGAGTTTTACCGGCGCTGGGGCAATCGCCATGTGCGATTCACCATCGATCTGCGCGATGACCTGTTCAAGGGCCGCTCGTTCCAGGCAGGGCCGCAGGGCTACATCAAGATGAGCAGTTCTTCCTGGCATTTTTCGACGACGCAATAAACGAGGTGACGCATGGTAGATGTCTCAAGATCCGTTGAGTTTTCCGATGACTTCCTGGGTAAGCAGGCGGCGGCTTTCGAAGAGGGGGCCAAGAGCCTGAAGTCGGCACTGGACGTTGCCCTGGAGGCCCTCAAGAAAGATGTCTCCGATCCCGGGCTGCTGGCCAGCTATCAGTCGGCCTTCTCCTCCTACACCGTGTTCCGCAACGCCCAGACCAACACCATCAAGGGCTTCAAGGATATCGACATGTCGATCATCCAGTCCGCGCGCTGAGAGCTGTGCCCATGCCCTATCAAAGCAGTCCTGTCAGCCTGCTCGACCAGGTGGCGATGGTCGAGTTGCGCAGCCCCGGCGAAGGCGCGGCGGTGTCGCTGGAAGCCCGCCTGATCGAGGCCTTTGCCGGTTCCGCCGTGGACTCGGCCCGGCAGGTCGATGGCGTGCGGCGCTTGCTGGACAGCCCGGACATCACCCACCCCGAGAAGCTGGCGGTGCTGCAGGAACAGCTCGGGCAGTACAACGTCGATATCAACCTGCTCAACACCCTGGTGCGCAAGGCCGTGGGCACGGCAGAAACCCTGCTGCGTTCATCATGAAGCCGGGCCTCTGGCTTATCTTCCTGTGCCTCGCCCTGGCGGGATGTCGGCAACCGACGCTGCTCGACGGGCTTGACCAGCAGCAGGCCAACGAAGTGGTGTCGGTGCTGCAGCGCAACAATATCGGTGCGGCAAAACAGGACAACGGCAAGGCCGGCTACAGCGTCAAGGTGGCGCGGGTGGATTTCCCGGCGGCGGTGGACCTGCTGAATCTCTATGCGTTGCCGTCGAAACCGCGCCTGGAAGTGGCCCAGATGTTTCCCGCCGACTCCCTGGTCGCCTCGCCCCGGGCGGAAAAGGCCCGGCTCTATTCGGCGCTGGAGCAGCGCCTGGAGCAGACCCTGGGGGTGCTGGAAGGCGTCGTCTCGGCACGGGTGCATGTCAGCTATGACGTGGATGCCGGGGAGGGCGGGCGCAAGGCGCCGGCCGTGCATCTGGCCGCGCTGGCCGTGCATGAGCGCGATGTCGAGCCGGGACTGCTGGTCAACGATATCAAGCGCTTCCTGAAGAACAGTTTCACGGCGGTCGAGTACGAAAACATCTCGGTGATCCTCACCCGGCGTTCTCCCACCCAGCATGCGGCGCCGCTGCCGATCGAGCCGGATACCACTGCCTGGTGGCTTCCGGTCGGTGGCCTGGTACTGCTCGTGGGACTGTTGGCCGCCGCCGGCTGGTTCTATCAGATGCGTGCGACAGGCAGGCGGGCATGAGTGTCCCGGAAGAGTCTCTGCGACAGATTCTCTGGCAGCCGCTGGACTACCTGCATGCCCGGCGCCTGACCCTGCCGGAGGCGCTTGCAGGCACGACGGTGCGAGAGGTGCTCAATCGCATGCTGCTGGAGGACCTGGAGCGGCCAGCCTCCTGTTCGCTGTCGTCCCCGCTCGCGGCGCTGTGGGTACGGGAGTGGCGGCGTTTACCGCATATCGCCCGGCTGATCGGGGCCCAGCGCTTGTGGCCGGAGCTGGCGCGAGGCGCGCGCATGGGCTTGTTGTCCGCCAGCGTGCGGGACTTCGCGCGGTGTGCCATCGGGCCCCGACTGGTCGTGGAATGGCGGCCCGAAAGTCCCGTGCTGCAACAGGTGGACAGCGTCGGCCTGGCGCAGTTGCTGGCGTTCGAGGGCGCCCTGCCCACGGCCCTGCGCGAACGGCTGCTGTTACAGTTCCCCGAGGCGGTGGTCGATGGCCTGGCCTGCCTGCCTGTCTTTTCGCCTGACCCGGCGCTGTTTTTCCTGGCGGTACAGCATGCTCGACGCCATCCGCAGGATTGATGAGTTGCCGCTGCCGGGCAGCGATGCGGTGCATATCACTCGCCAGGAACTGGCGAGCGCCCGTCGCTGCCGGGCATTGGAGCGAGAGGCGCAACGCCGGGCGCGGCAGTTGATCGACCAGGCCCAGGCGCAGGTCGAGGCGATCCAGGCCTCGGCGTTTGCCGAGGGGTATTCCGAGGGCATGATCCAGGCGGCGGTCGACCTGGCCCGGGGGGTGTGCGAGTCCCAGCGCCTGGCCGGTCAGTTGCATGGGCAGATGGCCGCCGCGGTGAGGCAACTGCTCGGGCATCTACTGGATGATGCGCGCTGGTTCGAGGAGATGCTCGAACATTGGTTGGCAGGCCAGGCCGATACCGCGCAGCTGACCTTGCAGATCCTCCTGCCGGCGCGCTGCCGCGATCGGGCCGGCGCTCTGCGCGAGCACCTGGGGCGCCTGGGGGTGTCCTCGGTCAAGTTCGAATTCGCGGCACAGGAGCGTTATGTCGTCCGGCTGGCCGACCAGCTCTTCGAGTTCGACCTGGAGTCGGCCCGGGAACAACTGGCCCCGCGGGTGCTGAATCAATTGGCGGGCTTGCCCGATGGCGTACGCCAGCTCGACCAGCAGGCGCGGCAGGCCCTGGTGCAACTGGTATCCAGGTTTGTCGAGGCCGGCGACGGTCCGGCGCAAGGAGTCGAGGATGTACATTGAAAGGCCAACGGCAGTCGCTGCCACTTCGGCGCCGGAAGATCTCCCGGCGCGCGCCCTGGAGCGGCACCTGGCCCGGCCGGATGACGCTGTACAGTCGGCCGATCCCGGGTTCGAAGCTTTTTATCAGCGCCTGGCGGCGCTGTTCGGGGCGGGCGAAAAAGAACTCCTGCGGTTTATCGGCACCTATCGCAGCAGTGACGACGGGCCACGGGACTACCGTACCGTCGGCGCGCAGATGAAGGTCGTCGGCCAGGCCTTGTCGCGGCTCAAGGATGAGGGGCTGGAAGGCTCCGAGCAGGACAGGGAACTGCGCGGGGTCATGGCACGGCTGTTCGGCACCAGTATGTTCATCAGCCAGTACCTGCAGGAAATCTTCAACCCGGTGATGGACGAGGACAGTCGGGAAAAGGCCGATTGGTAAACTCGCTTGTCAGGTGACTGCCCGGCTATAATCGCCCCTTCAATTCGCCGCCATCCGAGTCAAGCCCGCCCATGTATAACCTGGCCCGCCAGCTGTTGTTCAAACTTTCCCCGGAAACCTCCCACGATTTGTCCCTGGACCTGATCGGTGCGGGCGGCCGCCTGGGGCTCAACGGCCTGTTGTGCAAGACGCCGGCGTCGAACCCGGTGACCGTCATGGGGCTGGAGTTTCCCAACCCGGTGGGGCTGGCCGCGGGCCTGGACAAGAATGGCGCGGCCATCGACGGTTTTTCCCAGCTGGGCTTCGGCTTTGTCGAGATCGGCACGGTGACGCCACGGCCACAGCCGGGCAACCCGAAGCCGCGGATCTTCCGCCTGCCCGAGGCCGAGGCGATCATCAATCGCATGGGCTTCAACAACCTGGGTGTGGATAACCTGATTTCCCGGGTTCGCGCCGCTCGCTACGACGGCATCCTCGGGATCAATATCGGCAAGAACTTCGATACCCCGGTGGAGCGTGCCGTTGACGACTACCTGATCTGCCTGGACAAGGTCTACGCCCACGCCAGCTATGTCACGGTCAACGTCAGCTCGCCGAACACCCCGGGCCTGCGCAGCCTGCAGTTCGGCGACTCGCTCAAGCAGTTGCTCGAAGCCCTGAGCCAGCGTCAGGCGGAACTGGCCGGGCAGCATGGCAAGCGCGTGCCTCTGGCGATCAAGATCGCCCCGGACATGACCGATGAAGAAACCGTGCTGGTGGCCCAGGCGCTGGTGGAGTCGGGCATGGATGCGGTGATCGCCACCAATACCACCCTCAGCCGTGTCGGTGTCGAAGGTCTTGCCCATGGCGATGAAGCCGGCGGCCTGTCCGGCGCGCCGGTACGCGAGAAGAGCACCCACACGGTCAAGGTCCTGGCGGCCGAACTGGCCGGACGTTTGCCGATCATCGCCGCGGGCGGGATCACCGAGGGCGAACATGCGGCCGAGAAGATCGCGGCCGGCGCGAGCCTGGTGCAGTTGTATTCGGGCTTTATCTACAAGGGGCCGGCACTGATTCGCCAGTCGGTGGATGCCATCGCCGCTTTGCGCCGCTGAACCCATTAAAGGCGGCGCATTAAAAAGGGCTCCTCTGGGGAGCCCCTGGGCCGAAGCCCGCCGCCCGGATGGGGCGTGCGTGGTTAAGTCGTTGCTGTCTCGGTGATGCTCAGATTGTGGTGTCGGAATGTGCCCTGATCAGCCGACAGCGTGAAGTTCGTTGAGTCTGTGGATTCCCGCAGTGCCGGTCATACCGTCCCAGTTGTCGCCACGTCCTTCTCGCCAGCCGTTGATCCAGGCTTGGCGTACCGACGGTAGAGTAAAGGGGCAAAGCTCACGGGATTTGCCATGAACGCCGTATTGATATCCGCGTAAAAATGCTCTTTCCAACGGATCACGCTTAAGTCTTCTCATAGGGTGTTGCCCTCACTGGTTGACTGTTATATGTCCCGTCGACCTCTTGTCGAGGCCGGGCAGAATGCATCTGCAAGCGCTCGCTGCCGGCGTGGCGAGCTCCGCACCGCGAATAGCTTCGCGAGCGGGGATGTTGACGCCATTGCGACGTCAACCTGTGTTGAGTTCTAACCAATGCGCAGGGGCGTGTGAATGATCGTTTTGTCATAAGGACGTAACGATATGGGTGTTAAGGCCATAAGATAGCTCGGTCGTTTGCTCGGTTATCCGGAGAAAATCCAGCTATCATCAGCCCTTGCATGAATGATGCGTTTAATTCTCTGTTGAAAATACTGACCCTTCGTACTCAGGTATTATTCGACGAAGGGTCACGATGTGACTTTTTGTTACGGAAAGAATGAACTGTCCCGGCGTCCAAGTTCTTTTGTCCCCCGATTTCAGGGGGCAAAAGCATCTGCCGGGATGGAACGGCGCAATGGTGCGCCACACGGGCACTCTTCAAGAAAAGTGCTCGATCGAAACCGAGCGGGCGATGCGTCGCCCGTTCATTGACTGCTCAAGGCCCTGGAATTCCCATGTCGGATCGTTACGAACTCTTCCTCACTTGTCCCAAAGGCCTCGAAGGCCTGCTTCTGGAGGAAGCCGTCGGGCTTGGCCTTGAGGAGGCGCGCGAGCACACCTCGGCCATTCGCGGCGTGGCCGACATGGAGACTGCTTATCGGCTGTGTCTCTGGTCGCGCCTGGCCAACCGGGTACTGCTGGTGCTCAAGCGTTTCCCGATGAAGGACGCCGAGGACCTCTACCACGGTGTGCTGGATATCGACTGGCAGGACCATATGGTCGCCGACGGCACCCTGGCCGTCGAATTCAGCGGTCATGGCTCGGGCATCGACAACACCCACTTCGGCGCCCTGAAGGTCAAGGACGCCATCGTCGACAAGCTGCGCACCCCGTCGGGCGAACGTCCGTCCATCGACAAGATCAGTCCTGACCTGCGCATTCACCTGCGCCTGGACCGTGGTGAGGCGATTCTTTCCCTCGACCTGTCCGGCCACAGCCTGCACCAGCGTGGCTATCGCCTGCAGCAGGGCGCGGCACCGCTGAAGGAAAACCTCGCGGCAGCGATCCTGATCCGTTCCGGCTGGCCGCGCATCGCCGCCGAAGGCGGTGCCCTGGCCGACCCGATGTGCGGCGTGGGCACCTTCCTGGTGGAAGCGGCGATGATTGCCGCCGATATCGCCCCCAACCTCAATCGCATCCACTGGGGCTTCGATGCCTGGCTCGGCCACGTGCCGGCCCTGTGGAAAAAACTCCATGAAGAAGCCACGGCCCGCGCCGAAGCCGGCCTGGCCAGGCCGCCGCTGTGGATTCGCGGTTATGAAGCCGATCCGCGTCTGATCCAGCCGGGCCGCAACAACGTCGAGCGTGCCGGCCTGAGCGACTGGATCAAGATCTACCAGGGTGAGGTCGGCACTTTCGAACCGCGCCCGGACCAGAACCAGAAAGGCCTGGTGATCTGCAACCCACCCTACGGCGAGCGCCTGGGCGACGAGGCGAGCCTGCTCTACCTCTACCAGAACCTCGGCGAGCGCCTGCGCCAGGCCTGCCTGAACTGGGAGGCGGCGGTGTTCACCGGTGCCCCGGACCTGGGCAAGCGCATGGGCATTCGCAGCCACAAGCAGTACTCGTTCTGGAACGGCGCGCTGCCGTGCAAGCTGCTGCTGATCAAGGTGGTCCCGGATCAGTTCGTCACCGGCGAGCGACGTACTCCGGAGCAACGCCAGGTCGAGCGGGCCCAGGCCGAAGAGCAGGCGCAGATCGCCGCCGAAGCGCCGAAGTTCAACAAGAACGGCAACCCGATCAAGCCCGCGCCAGTACCGGCACCGGTGGTCGAGCAGGCACGCCTGAGCGAAGGTGGGCAGATGTTCGCCAACCGCCTGCAGAAAAACCTCAAGCAACTGGGCAAGTGGGCCAAGCGCGAAGGTGTGGATTGCTACCGGGTCTATGACGCCGACATGCCGGAGTACTCCTTGGCCATCGACCTCTACCACGACTGGGTACACGTCCAGGAATATGCCGCGCCCAAGTCCATCGACCCGGAAAAGGCCCAGGCCCGCCTGTTCGATGCGCTGGCCGCGATTCCCCAGGCGCTGAACGTCGACAAGAGCCGGGTGATCATCAAGCGCCGCGAGCGCCAGAGCGGGACCAAGCAGTACGAACGCCAGAGTGCCCAGGGCAAGTTCACCGAAGTCAGCGAAGGCGGGGTGCAACTGCTGGTCAACCTGACCGACTACCTCGATACCGGGCTGTTCCTCGACCACCGGCCGATGCGCATGCGGATCCAGAAGGAGGCCGCCGGCAAGCGTTTCCTCAACCTGTATTGCTACACCGCGACCGCCAGTGTGCATGCGGCCAAGGGCGGGGCGCGCACGACCACCAGTGTCGACCTGTCCAAGACCTACCTCGACTGGGCCCGGCGCAACCTGTCGCTGAACGGTTTCTCCGACAAGAACCGCCTGGAGCAGGGCGATGTGATGACCTGGCTGGAAGGCAATCGCGATGAGTTCGACCTGATCTTCATCGACCCGCCGACCTTCTCCAACTCCAAGCGCATGGAAGGCGTGTTCGACGTCCAGCGTGACCATGTGCAACTGCTCGACCTGGCCATGGCGCGCCTGGCGCCCGGCGGCGTGCTGTACTTCTCCAACAACTTCCGCAAGTTCCAGCTGGAGGACAACCTGGTGGCGCGTTATGCCGTCGAGGAAATCACCACCCAGACCCTGGATCCGGACTTCGCCCGCAACAGCAAGATCCATCGTGCCTGGAAGATCACCGCGCGCTAAGCCGTGACAAAGCCCCAGAGTCTTGATTTTTATAGGCTCCGGGGCTTTTGGGACTGGCTAATCTACTAGCGAATGGCTATAACTCAGTCAAAGCCAATGTGATGCAAAACACGCCGGCGTGATGAGTTGTCGCCTATGTCGTCGCATGCCGTACGCCCCAAGATTCTTGGCTTTATCAGTGAGGATGTTTCTGCGTGGCTGGTTGCGGTACTGGTCCTGGTGGCAGGCGGGTTGCTCACGCTGCTGCTGTCCGTGGCGACACGTGACCTCAACCAGCGTCAGTTGCAGCAGCGTTTCGAACTGTTGGCCAGTGAACGCTTCAGCCGTATCGAGGAGCGCTTCGAAGACCAGGCGCAGCGGCTCGACAGTCTGCGGCGGTTTTTCGTCAACTCCGATTCGGTGACTCCCCAGGAATTCTCGGGTTACGCCAGGCCGTTGCTGCTGCGCACCCAGGCCTATGCCTGGGCGCCACGGGTCAAGGGCAGCGAGCGCGAGCGATTCGAGCAGCAGGCCCGGGCCCAGGGCGCCAGCGGCTTTTCCATTCGTGAGCTCGACGCCGAAGGTCACCTGCAACGGGCAGCAGTGCGTGACGAATATGTACCGGTGTTGTACAGCGCGACGCAGAGTGCCCTGGGGTCGCCCCTGGGTTACGACCTGCTGGCGCAACCCTTGCGCCGCTCGACCCTTGAGCGGGCCCGTGCTTCGGGCGCCCTGGCGATCTCGCAACCGTTGAACCTGGTGGGGGTCGAGCCGGCCTACGCCCGGGGCGTGCTGCTGGTGGCGCCGGTCGCCCCACTGGCGAGTGCCGGGCAACCCCGGCCGCCACCCTATGGCTACGTGATGGCGGTGATCAGCATGCGCCAGCTGGTGGCCGACGGCCTGCCGGAACAGAACCACGACAACCTCTCGGTGCGCATCCTCGATCTGTCGACGGAAGGCGAGCATGAGGTGTTGTATCAGTCCCTCAATCTGCCGGTTGAAAACTCACTGGCCGCGATTCGCCTGTTGCGCCTGGCCGATCATGACTATCAGGTGGATATCCGCCCCAGCGATGCCTTCATCCAGGCCAACCATTCCTCGGAGGCCAGCCTGGCCGTGCTCGGCGCCCTGCTCAGCGTGCTGCTCAGTGCCTTGCTGTACAACCTCGTCAGCCAGCGCCAGCGAGCCCTCAAGCTGGTGGAACAGCGCACCTCGCAGTTGCAGGTGCGCGATCGCCTGCTGGAAAAACTGGGGGCGAACGTTCCCGGCGGCATCTATCAGTACAAGCTCAACCTCGATGGCGGTGCGCACTTCGTCTACGCCAGTGCCGGTACGGGAGGTATTTTCGAAGTCGATACCCAACGCTTGCAGGAGAGCGCCGAGCCGGCATTCGACCGGGTTCATCCGGACGACCTGGGGCCGCTGCGGGCCTCGATCCAGGTCTCGGCCGAGCGGCTCAGTCCCTGGCGTGAAGAGTTCCGCGTGATACTGCCGGTGCGCGGCCTGCGCTGGTTGCGCGGCGAGGCCACGCCGGAGCGCCTGCCCGGCGGCGAGATCCTCTGGCACGGTTATCTTTCGGATATCTCCGATCTCAAGCGGGTCGAGGAGGAACTGCGGGCCCTGTCGGTCACCGACTCGCTGACCGGCATCTACAACCGGCGTTACTTCCAGGAGCGGCTCAAGACCGAACTGGCGCGGGCCCAGCGCGGGCCGGGCAGCCTGGCGGTGATCATGCTCGATATCGATCACTTCAAGTGCATCAACGACCGCTACGGTCATGCCGAAGGGGACCGGGTGCTCAAGGAGTTGTGTGTGCGGGTCAGTCATCGCCTGCGCCGCACCGACGTCTTCTGTCGGCTGGGCGGCGAGGAATTCATGGTCCTGTGCCCCGATACCGACGCCGAACAGGCCTGCAACCTGGCGCTGGAGCTGTGGCATGGGCTGCGCAATATGCCGTTCGACGGGGTCGGGCGGGTCACGGCCAGCTTCGGCATTGCCAGCTGGCGCGCCGATGAAGGCGCGGATGCGTTATTGCTGCGGGCGGATTCGGGCGTCTACTCGGCCAAGCAGAAGGGCCGGGACCGGGTGATGGCGGAGCTCGACTGAGGCGGGTCGAGCTGATCGTTCCTGCGCTCCGCCGCTCAACAGCTTCGCGGGCAAGCCCGCTCCCACATGCATTCCCACGCAGAGCGTGGGAACGCTCATCGAATCCTGCCAGGCCTACTCGTCCGAATCGGCCGGCCGCGGCTGGCGGTACAGGTCCAGCAACACCTGGTCGAGCACCGACGAGGCGCCCCATGGCTTCGGATCGTTGAGGATCGCCACCACCGCCCAGGTCGTACCGTTGCTGTCGCGACTGAAACCGGCGATCGCCCGCACGGTGTTCAACGTACCGGTCTTGATATGCGCCTCACCCGACATCGCCGTATGTTTCAGGCGCTTGCGCATGGTGCCGTCCATGCCGGTGATCGGCATTGAACTGATGTACTCGGCGGCGTAGGGGCTCTTCCAGGCCGCCTGCAGCATGGTCGCCATTTCCCGGGCGCTGACCCGTTCGGCGCGGGACAGGCCGGAACCGTTCTCCATCACCAGGTGCGGTGCGGTGATGCCTTTCTGTGCCAGCCACTGGCGCACGACCCGTTGCGCGGCCTTGGCATCGTCGCCGTCGGCGTCATTGCGGAACTTGGCCCCCAGGCTGAGGAACAGCTGCTGGGCCATGGTGTTGTTACTGTACTTGTTGATGTCGCGGATGATTTCCGTCAGGTCCGGCGAGAACGCCCGGGCCAGGAGCTTGGCGCCCTTGGGCACCACGTCCTGGCGGTCCTTGCCATGGATGCTGCCGCCCAGTTCCTGCCAGATGGCGCGTACGGCACCGGCGGTGTAGGTCGGATGGTCGAGCAGCGAAAGATAGGTCTGGGAGCTGCAGCCCTCGGCCAGTTGGCCACTGACCGTGACCAGGGTCGTACCGTCGGCCTGGGTCACCGGGTTGTAGCGCACGTCGCCGGCGCATTGCTTGGCATTGACCACCTTGATCTGGTTGTCGATGCGGATATTGGCGATGGGCGGCTCGACCGAGACCATCACTTTGCCTGAGTCGTTGCGGGCGACAAAACGCAGGGCCTTGAGGTTGACCAGCAGCGCATCGGGCTTGACCAGGAACGGCTTGTTCTCGTCATTGCCGTCGTCATTGAACTCCGGCAACTGCGGTTGCACGAAGAAGCTGCGATCGAGCACCAGGTCGCCGGTCACCTGGGTCACGCCATTGGCCCGCAGGTCGCGCATCAGCAGCCAGAGTTTTTCCATGTTCAGCTTGGGGTCGCCGCCGCCCTTGAGGTACAGGTTGCCCTGCAGGATGCCGTTGCTCAGGGTGCCGTCGGTGTAGAACTCGGTCTTCCACTGGTGATTCGGCCCGAGCATTTCCAGGGCGGCGAAGGTGGTGATGAGCTTCATGGTCGAGGCCGGATTCACCGACACATCGGCATTGAACATCGTCGGGGTGCCCGGACCGTTGAGCGGCAGCATGACCAGCGACAGGGCATCGTTCTGCAGCTTGCTGGCCTTGATCGCCTGTTGGACCTTGGGAGAGAGGGTGGTGTTGACCGGAGCGGCGGAGACGGGCAGTGCCAGGGGGAAAAGAAGACTGGCGAGTACGAAAGGGCGCAAAGATTTGATCATATAAAATAGGACCCTACAGCCGAGGGGGAAAATACGAGGGCATATCGACAAAAATCCCTCAATGGTCATGAAAGTGTCGGCATTATGCCCCAAGCAGGCGTCACTGGGGCCTTGCCGGTGGAGTGGTGCGCCAATTTTTTCCGGTCGATCGACCAGCTGTGCCCAGAGACTCGGGCAATTGCAGCCTTAAACTGCTAAAGTGCCGCCCGTTATTACTTTTGAGGATTGTTTCATGGCGACTAACCGTTCCCAGCGTCTGCGCAAAAAACTGTGCGTTGATGAATTTCAGGAGTTGGGTTTCGAGCTGAACCTGGATTTCAAAGAAGACCTGAGTGAAGAGGCTATCGACGCTTTCCTCGAGGCTTTCCTGAAAGAAGCAATGGAAGCCAATGGCCTGGGTTATGTCGGCGGTGACGACTACGGTCTGGTCTGCCTGATCAAGCGTGGCTCGGTTTCCGAAGAGCAGCGCGCTGCCGTTGAAGCCTGGCTCAAGGCTCGCAGCGAACTGACCTCGGCCGAAGTCAGCCCGCTGCTGGACGTCTGGTACCCGGAAAAGCCGATCAATCCGGTAGCCTGATGTCGTTCGGGCAGGGCGCCGTCCAGGCGACTTTCCCGAGGCACAACGAAAAACGGACACGCCATGGCGTGTCCGTTTTTCGTTGTGCCCTGCAATTATGTGGGCGCCGGCATGGGCATGCCCGCTGCCAATCAGTCGTAGATCGCCTTCTTCTTCCAGTCGGCGTCGGCTTCCACATCCTTGAGGCCCTGGGTCAGTTCGTTGACGTCATCTTCGGCCGGCTGGGTGGTGGCCAGGACCATGGCGTTGGCGCGCGCCAGGAGTTTTTCCAGGAACAGCAGCTGTTCGGTATAGACCGCCGGCTCCGGTTGCTTGCGCAGGTATTGCACGCCGCGCTCGAATGCCAGGCGTGCCTGCCCCGGCTGGTTCTGTTGCAAGGCATGCTGGCCGAGGTTGTTGAAGAACTCGATATGCAGCAGGACCAGGATGTGCCGCACTTCGCGGATCCAGTGCTTGGCTTCGGTGGGTTGCAGGAAACCATCCTGGGCCGCGCGGGTGATCTGGCCGTGCAGGGCTTCGAGCAGGAAACGCACGTCCTTGGCCTTGGCTTCGGTCTGGATCGGGCTGGGCGGATTGTTGACCGGAATCGATTCGCCCTGGTTGACCAGGCCGTTGAGTTCGGCGATGCGCGACTTGAGCACGGCGTCGGTCTTGCTCATGTTCAGCAAGCGTTGATGGACGTTGAGTTCCAGGCGGGTCAACAGCAACTTGAGCGCGGGGCTCATGTACTGGCCGGGAAAGGTCTCGGTGATTTCGCCGCAACGGCGCAGGCGATCATTGAGTTCAACCTTGAGGCGAGCCCTTTCCAGCTTTTTGTTCTCGGCCATGTGGTTGAGGAAGCCAATGGCGATCAAGAGAAAGATCCCGGCTGCAACCAGCAGGGCGATCATGAGTGGTGTCACCGTTAAGACCTCTTCAAGGTGGAATGCGAGCGAGTGTAGTGGCTTGGCGTTGTCGCTGATAGCGTTGAACGACGTGTAGCACGGTGCCAGAGCGCTTCTCTATAGATAGACGCACATTGCCACTATTTGCGCAGGTGGACTATAGCGTCTTGTCGAGTGCCAGAATATAGGCGCCAATCGTCGGACGCGGCGAAAGCCCCGAAAGGGCCGTAAAGCGGGGCGAAGTCATTGATTTAAATAAATTTATAGTTGGGGGTTGACGACCCTTCGATCCATCCATAGAATGCGCGCCACTTGCAGCGTAAAGCACACAGCGAAACGCGGCAGGGAGTGAATGTTGTAGTGTGTCCCCTTCGTCTAGTGGCCTAGGACACCGCCCTTTCACGGCGGTAACAGGGGTTCGAGTCCCCTAGGGGACGCCAATGCGGGAATAGCTCAGTTGGTAGAGCACGACCTTGCCAAGGTCGGGGTCGCGAGTTCGAGTCTCGTTTCCCGCTCCAATTTTAAACGGTCTTGCCTTCGGGCGGGGCTGAGTGAAACCAGGGTCACGTCTTCGGACATGATGCTGGACACCGAAACACACACCATGTGTTCCGGGTAGCGTGTCCCCTTCGTCTAGTGGCCTAGGACACCGCCCTTTCACGGCGGTAACAGGGGTTCGAGTCCCCTAGGGGACGCCATTTGCGGGAATAGCTCAGTTGGTAGAGCACGACCTTGCCAAGGTCGGGGTCGCGAGTTCGAGTCTCGTTTCCCGCTCCAAATTCAATGAAAACGCCGCTTAGTGATGAGCGGCGTTTTTGTTTGTGCGTGATTTTGTCAACTGCCGGTTGATTTCATGGCGGATCGAGACGGTGGACCCGCCGCGACGGCGGGCCCTGAACAGATTTAGAGCTTGGGCAACTGCCCGATCCGTCCCATCATTTCGGTAACGATCTGCAGGTCCAGCAGGAACTGCTCCACGGTCTTGAACTCATTGTCGGTGTGGCCGGTGTACTTGACCTCGGGGCGAGCCAGGCCGAACTGTACGCCGTTGGGCAGTTCATGGACCGAGGTGGCGCCGGCGGAAGTGCCGAACTTGTGGGCCATGCCCAGGTTTTCGCTGGCCACGGCCAGCAGGGCCTTGACCCATTCACCCTCGGGATTGCGGTACATCGGTTCGGCGATCTTGTAGTCGAAGGCCACTGCCACGTGGCTCTTCTTGCTCCAGGCGGCCAGTTTGTCGGCGATTTCACGCTTGAGCACTTCCGGGGTCTTGCCCTTCGGTACCCGCAGGTTGACCGCGAGCTTGAAGACCTTGTCATCCAGGCCGACATAGGTCAGCGAAGCGGTCAGCGGTCCCATGAAGTCGTCGGAGAAGCCCACGCCCAACTTTTTGCCCAGGTAGTCCAGGCCCCAGTTGTCGGCGGCATAGCGGGCGGCGTCGGTGATGTGGTTGTGCTTGAGCGCGATCTTGCCGTCGATGCCATGGATGAAGTCCAGCATCCTCGCCACCGGGTTGACTCCCGACTCGGGCTCGGAGGAGTGGGCGGACACGCCGGTGACCGTCAGCGCGACATCCTTGCCGACGACCTTGGCGCTCACTTCGAAGTTACCGCCATGGCGCTTGGCATACTCCGCGCCGGCTTTCTGCAGGCTGGCGACCAGTTCGGCGGGCTTGTCGGTCACCAGGGTGGCGACGGAAGTCGACGGGATCTGGTTGGTCGCCATGCCGCCGGTCATCGCGGTGATTTCCGCGCCCTTGCCCTGGGCCTCACGCCGGCCAAAGCTGGCCATCACAGTGCCATAGCCTTTCTCGGCAATCACCACCGGGTAGCCGCCGTCCAGCGCCAGGTTGTAGGTGGGCGTCGGGTTGTGTTCGAAGTAATAGGGGATGGCGTCACCGCTGGTTTCCTCGGTGGTGTCCACCAGCAGCTTGAAATTGCGCGCCAGCGGCAGTTTTTCTTCCTTGATGATCTTCATGGCGTAGAGCGCGACGACGATACCGTTCTTGTCATCCTCGGTCCCGCGGCCATACATGCGGTCGCCGATCAGGGTGACCTTGAACGGATCGAGTCTGGTGCCGTCCTTCAGTACCCAGTTTTCCGGGGTTACCGGCACCACGTCGGCATGGGCGTGAATACCGACGACTTCATCGCCAGTGCCTTCAAGGGAGATCTCGTAGACGCGGTTGTCGATGTTGCGAAAGTTCAGGTTGAAGGATTGGGCAAGGCCCTTGATCTTGTCGGCGATCTTGATGAACTCGGGGTTGTCGTGCTGGGCAACGCCGTCGACGTTGAAGGTCGGGATTTCCACCAGTTCACGCAGGGTTTCCATGGCGACGCTGCCGTACTTCACCCGGGCGTAGATGCCGAGCAGACGGTAGATCTCGTTCTGCTGGTCGGCGGACAGGTTCTTGTTGTCGAGAAAGGCGCTGATGGCCGGGCCGAGGTTGCCGGCCTTGGCCAGGTCGCTCTTGCCCAGGCTTCCCAGGAACTGACGGAAATCCGTGACCGAGCTGTCACTGAAGGTCTTGAGGATGGCCGCGCTCTGTTGCGGGGTGATGTTGGCTTCTGCGTGGACGGTGAAGGCCGAAAGACTGGCCAGCATCAATGTGGTGGTGGCCAGGTGTTTGAGGGCGAAATTCATTGCGGGAGGCATTCCTTTGCAGACTGTTGGTGAGAAATATCTGATCAAGCAGACAGAAACATCCTTGGACTATAAAGAAAGCATCAACCGCCCGGCAAACAGAATCAGCACCACACCCATGCTGCGCTCGAACCAGTGCCCCATCTTCAGGAACGCCTGGCGTACCCGTTCGCTGGAAAACAGCAGGCTGACCAGGATGAACCACAGCGCATTGATGCTGCACATCCACAGGCCATACAGCGCCTGGATCTTCAACGGCGTCGAGGCGCTGACCACCGTGGTGAAGATCGCCAGGAAGAACAGCGTGGCCTTGGGATTGGTGGCGTTGGTCAGGAAGCCGGTCGAGAAGGCCTTGAGCAAACCTTGCCGGGGCGCGTTGTCCGCTTGTTGCGCGGCGATGTCCGGCCGCGCAGCCTGCGGCTTGCTCCTGAGCAGGTTGATGCCCAGGTAAAGGATGTAGCCGGCACCGATGACCTTGGCGACGTTCAGCAACCAGGGCGCGCTGTTCATCAGTGCGCCGACGCCGAGCAGGGTGTACAGCACATGCACGGAAATACCCGCACCAATACCGACGGCCGTGAACAGGCCGACCATCCTGCCGAACCGCACGCTCTGGCGGATGGTGACGGCGAAGTCCGGGCCGGGAGCGACCACGGCGAGAAAGTGGATGGTCGCCAGGGCGATGAATTCGTGGAGGTACTGGGAATACATGAGCGGTTCCTGGGCAGAAGGGGAGGTGATCAGGTTTGTCGGCGACCAGTATAAAAATGGCCGGGGCGTGTGATAATCCGATCAAATCTCAATGGACCTGTGCGTCATGAGCATAAATCCTCCCCTTGCACTGCTCGGCGAAATGGCGATCTTCGTCAAGGTGGTCGAGACCGGCAGCTTTTCCGAGGCGGCCCGTCAGTTGGGCTCTTCACCGTCCGCCGTCAGCCGCTCGATTTCCCGTCTGGAAAAGGCCCTGGCGACCCGCCTGTTGCAGCGCACCACGCGCAAGTTACGCCTGAGCGACAGCGGCGAGGAGACCTTCAAGCGTTGTCGCGACATGGTCAGCGCCGCCCGTTCGGTGATGGAGATCAGTGGCCAGTACACCCAGGAGGCCCAGGGGCTGGTGCGAGTGAGTGTGCCCAAAGCGGTGGGGCGCTTCGTCGTGCATCCGCACATGCCGGAATTCCTGCGACGTTATCCACAGGTGGATGTGCAGATGATTCTCGAAGACCGGCCGGTGGATCTGATCGAGGACAATGTCGACCTGATCCTGCGTATCACCGATCACCCGCCGGTCGGCCTGGTGGGGCGCCAGTTGATGCCCATCGAGCATTTGCTCTGCGCGACCCCGCAGTACCTCGCCGAGCATGGCACGCCGCAGCACCCCCATGACCTGCTGGAACACAGTTGCATCTATCTGGGGGATACGCCCAACGATGCCCGCTGGAAATTCCGCCGGGGCGGCAAGTCGGTCACGGTCGGGGTGCGCGGGCGTTATGCGGCCAATCACACCGGCGTGCGACTGGATGCGGTGCTGCAGCATATCGGCATTGGCAGCCTGCCGTATTTCACCGCGCGGCATGCGCTGGAGCAGGGTCTGATCGTGCAGGTGCTGCCGGCGTGGACGTTCCTGGCTTCGTATCACGGCGGCCTGTGGCTGCTGTATACGCCAACGCCCTATCTGTCACCGAAGTTGCGGGTGTTCATCGACTATCTGGTGGAGTGCCTGGCGCGGGAGCCGACGTTGAAATCGGCGCAGGGATCAATGTCGCCTTAGGCCTTGAGGGGCGGGGCCTGGACACTGCTGCGCGGAAGAACCGGTGGGAGGGGGCTTGCCCCCGAAGGGCGTTCCGAGGTCTTTCGGGTGATGCGCGTTATCGTTCTTCGCGGGCAAGCCCGCTCCCACAGGGGGCGGGTGATGCTCGGCATCAGTGCTTGCTGTCCTGGTTGGACAGGGCCAGCAGCTGCTTTTCCTGGTTCCAGTCGAACGGTTCGTCGTTCTGTTCGGCTTCGTAGCGACGTTCTTCCAGCGCCTGGTACAGCTCCAGCTCTTCGTCCGGCATGTAGTGCAGGCAATCGCCGCCAAAGAACCACAGCAGGTCGCGCGGGACCAGATGGGCGATCTGTGGATAACGCTGGATGACCTGGCACAGCAGGTCCTGGCCCAGGTACTGGCTTTCGATGGGCTCGACCGGCAGTTGCGCCCGCAGTTCGTCGAAACGTTCCAGGAACAGCGCATGGCTTTCTTCGGGGACCTGTTCGGCTTCACCGACGGCAACCAGAATACTGCGCAGGTGGTCGAGCAGGACCAGGTGATCGGCAACGACGTTGGACATGACAAGGGGCCTCAAGAGTAAAACAGGCGCGAGAGTATAAGGCCCCGCGCCCGTGTTGTCCCGCTAGCGCACCTTGCCGGCGCTCTGGCTCAGTTCCTCCTTGCTGAAGTCATCCACATCGATGACCTTGCGTCGCGCGGCTTCGGCCTTGCGCAGGGCCTCGGCCTCGGCCGGTTGCAGCACCCCGGCTTCCAGGGCCGCGTCGATGGCCGATTCGCCGGCCGCCGGCCTGACCTGGCCGGCCTTGAGCCCGGCGTGCAGTTTCTTCTGCAACTCGTGGCTGGCACCCAGCAGGTCATAGGCCTGCTGCAACGCGCCGACCGGATCGTCCGCCGATTGCGGGCGATAGCAGCCGGCAAGCACCGCTTCCAGGGCCGGATCGCCCTTGGCCCGGCCGAGTACCGCGGCGACCGCGGCATCGAGGGCATCCGACGGTCCGGTATGGCGACGGCCGAACGGGAACACGATGACCCGCAACAGGCAGCCGAACAGCCGGCTGGGGAAGTTGCGCAGCAGTTCGTCCAGCGCCCGCTCCGAGTGGCCGAGGCTTTCTTCCATGGCCCAGGTGAACAGCGGCTCGAGGTACTCCGGCGAATCCAGGTCGTGGTAGCGCTTGAGCGCCGCCGAGGCCAGGTACAGATGGCTGAGCACATCGCCCAGGCGGGCCGACAGGCGCTCGCGACGTTTCAATTCGCCGCCGAGCAGCATCATGCTCAGGTCCGCGAGCAGGGCGAAGGCCGCCGCCTGGCGATTCAGCGCGCGGAAATAGCCCTGGCTGAGGCGGTTGCCCGGGGTCGACTCGAAGTGGCCGAGCCCGAGGTTCAGGACCAGGGTGCTGGCGGCATTGCTCACGGCAAAGCCGATATGCCTGAGCAGCAGGCCGTCGAACTCCAGCAGCGCCTGGTCACGGTCTTCGCGTCCGGCCAGGGCCATTTCCTTGAGCACGAACGGATGGCAGCGGATGGCGCCCTGGCCGAAGATCATCAGGTTGCGCGAGAGGATGTTCGCGCCCTCCACGGTGATGAAGATCGGCGCGCCTTGCCAACTGCGGCCCAGGTAATTGTTCGGGCCCATGATGATGCCCTTGCCGCCGTGGACGTCCATGGCGTGGCTGATGCACTCGCGACCGCGCTCGGTCAGGTGGTACTTGAGGATCGCCGACAGCACCGAGGGTTTTTCCCCCAGGTCCACGGCGTTGGCGGTGAGCATCCGCGCGCTGTCCATCAGCCAGGCATTGCCGCCGATTCGCGCCAGGGCTTCCTGGATCCCCTCGAAGGCCGACAGCGGCACATTGAACTGTTCGCGAACCTGGGCGTACTGGCCGGTGACCAGGCTGGTGAACTTGGCCGCGCCGGTACCGACCGCCGGCAGGGAGATCGAACGGCCCACCGACAGGCAGTTCATCAGCATCATCCAGCCTTTGCCGAGCATTTCCTGGCCGCCGATAAGGAATTCCAGGGGAATGAACACATCCTTGCCGGAGTTCGGACCGTTCATGAAGGCGGCGCCCAGGGGCAGGTGGCGACGACCGATCTCGACACCGGGGGTATCGGTGGGAATCAACGCCAGGCTGATGCCCAGGTCCTCTTCCTCGCCCAGCAGGTGATCCGGGTCATGGGCCTTGAAGGCCAGGCCGAGCAAGGTCGCGACCGGGCCGAGGGTGATATAGCGTTTTTCCCAGTTCAGGCGCAGGCCGAGGACTTCCTGGCCTTGCCACTCACCCTTGCAGATCACCCCGGTGTCCGGCATCGAGCCGGCGTCGGAGCCGGCCAGCGGACCGGTCAGGGCAAAACACGGGATATCGTCGCCACGGGCCAACCGCGGCAGGTAGTGATTGCGTTGTTCGTCGGTGCCGTAATGCAGCAGCAATTCCGCCGGCCCCAGGGAGTTGGGGACCATGACGGTGGAAGCGAGGTCGCCGCTGCGGGTCGCCAGCTTCATCGCCACCTGGGAGTGGGCATAGGCGGAAAAGCCCTTGCCGCCAAACTCCTTGGGAATGATCAGGGCAAAGAAACCGTGCTGCTTGATGTGTTCCCAGGCGGCGGGCGGCAGGTCCATGGCCTGGCCGATCTGCCAGTCGCTGACCATGGCGCAGAGCTCTTCGGTCGGGCCATCGATAAAGGCCTGTTCTTCTTCGCTCAACTGCGCCTTGGGATAGGCCAGCAGTTTGTTCCAGTCTGGACGACCGCTGAACAGTTCGCCGTCCCACCAGACCGTGCCGGCGTCGATGGCGTCGCGCTCGGTCTCGGACATCGGTGGCAGGACTTTCTGGAACCAGGCGAACAGCGGGGCGGTGAAGAGCCGGCGCCGCAGGTCGGGCAGCAACAGCGGCAGCGCCACGGCGGCGAGGATGAGCCACAGGACCAGCTTCAGCCAGCCATGGCCGTGGACAAAAATACCCAGTGCGACGAGGTACACGGCCACCACGCCAAGCGCGGGAAGCGGGGCGATGCGCCGGTGCGCCAGGTAGGCGACGCCAAGCAGCAGAACCAGTATCCACAACAGCAACATATTCAATCCTCCGTGAAGACAGGGCAAAAACATCCCAGAGCTTAGTCGGCATCTGCTAGGCGGGGTGTCAGAGCTGTATGTCTAAATCTGTGGGAAAAATCATTTGAATGGCGGTAATCCCTGAACGTCCAAAGCCTTCGAGTCGTTGCAGGAAACCCCCGGTTGGTCTGTGACTTGGCCGAATCGTCGTTATCGGCGCGCCAGGTCGAGGGCTAGACTCGAGGCTTCCCAGGGGAGACTGCGGCCATGCACGAGTATCTGAATCCAGGACGCTTCATCGATAGTGACCACCCGGCGGTGGTGGAGTTCGCCGAAAGTCGCCGGGGCGCCGGTCGCGATCCTCGGGAGCAGGCCATTCGCCTGTATTACGCGGTGCGCGACGAGATCCGCTACAACATCTACGCCTTCAGCCGCAATCCCGACACCCTGCGCGGCAGTCATGCCCTGGCGGTGGGGCAGAGCTACTGCGTGCCCAAGGCCACCTTGCTCGCCGCCAGCGCCCGGCATTGCGGGATACCGGCGCGGATCGGCCTGGCGGATGTGCGCAATCACTTGTCGACGCCACGGGTGCTGGAGTTGCTCAAGAGCGAGGTGTTCGCCATGCACGGCTACACCGAGTTCTATCTGGACGGACGCTGGGTCAAGGCCACGCCGGCCTTCGACCGCGGCCTGTGCGAAACCTTCGGGGTGATACCGCTGGAATTCGACGGCCTGAGCGACAGTGTGTTCCACCCCTACACCCAGGGTGGCCAGCGGCATATGGAATACCTGCGCGACCACGGGCAGTTTGCCGATGTGCCCGAATCGCTGTTCTACGGGCACCTGGCCGAGTGTTATCCGCATCTGTTCGCCCCCGACGCGATTTCCCTGCGTGGCGACATGCGCAACGATTTGAGTCGTGGCTGATCGGGCGTAGACTGCCTCGGCATTTATCCAACGAGAGGCCGTCATGCTGAAGATCTGGGGTCGGAAAAATTCGTCGAATGTCAGAAAGGCGCTGTGGATTGCCGAAGAACTGGGCCTGTCCTACGAGGCCATCGATGCCGGTGGTGCCTTCGGGGTCGTTGGCACGCCGCAGTACCGCGAGAAAAATCCCAACGGCCTGGTCCCCATGATCGAGGACGGCGATTTTGTCCTGTGGGAGTCCAATACCATCGTGCGTTACCTGGCCGCCAGGCATGCCGCCGGTTCCGCCTGGTATGTCGATGACCTGCAGGCGCGGGCCAGCGCCGAGAAATGGATGGACTGGACCACCTCATCCTTTGCCACGCCGTTTCGCGGGGTGTTCTGGGGCGTGTTGCGCACCCCGGCCGAGCAACAGGACTGGACGGCCATCAATGCCTCGTTGAAAACCTGCAGCGAACTGCTGGCCACGGTCGATCAGGCGCTGGCCGGGCAACCGTACCTGTCCGGCAACGAGATCGGCATGGGTGATATTCCCCTCGGCAGCTTTATCTATGCCTGGTTCGAAATGCCCATCGAGCGCCCGTCGCTGCCCCATTTGAGTGCCTGGTACGAGCGTCTGAAACAACGTCCGGCCTACCAGCGGGCAGTCATGACAGCGTTGACTTAATACCCACTATTAACGCGGGTTGCTGTACTTGTGCGGCGCTGCCAAGCACCATAGTGCTGGCGCGCCGCTATTGTTTTCGAGCAGGCTTGCCCTTATTTAGAACTTTCTTCCCTTCTTGGTGCATGAATCCGATATGAGTTCCGCTCTGTCCATCCGGCAGCTAACCAAAACCTACGGCAACGGTTTCCAGGCCCTGAGTGGTATCGATCTGGATGTCGCCGAAGGTGACTTTTTCGCCTTGCTCGGCCCCAACGGTGCCGGCAAATCCACGACCATCGGCATTCTCTCGACCCTGGTGAACAAGACCAGCGGCACGGTGAATATCTTTGGCAACGACCTGGACAAATCCCCGGCGGCGCTCAAGCGCAGCATCGGCGTGGTGCCCCAGGAGTTCAACTTCAACCAGTTCGAGAAAACCTTCGATATCGTCGTGACCCAGGCCGGCTACTACGGCATTCCGGCGAAGATCGCCAAGGAACGCGCCGAGCAGTACCTGACCCAGCTGGGCCTGTGGGACAAGCGCGATGTGCCGTCGCGTTCGTTGTCCGGCGGCATGAAGCGCCGGCTGATGATCGCCCGCGCCCTGGTTCACGAACCGCGCCTGCTGATCCTCGACGAACCGACGGCCGGGGTGGACATCGAGCTGCGTCGCTCGATGTGGACCTTCCTCACCGAACTGAACGAGAAAGGCATCACCATCATCCTCACCACCCATTACCTGGAAGAGGCTGAGCAGCTGTGCCGTAACATCGGCATCATCGACCACGGCACCATTGTCGAAAACACCAGCATGCGCCAGTTGCTCAGCCAACTGCATGTCGAGACCTTCCTGCTCGACCTCAAGCATGCCCAGACGGTCGCGCCGGCGTTGATCGGCTACCCGAGCAAGCTGCTCGACAGCCACACCCTGGAAGTGCAGGTCGACAAGGCGGTGGGCATCACCGCGCTGTTCAGCCAATTGGCCACGCAGCAGATCGAAGTCCTCAGCCTGCGTAACAAAACCAATCGCCTCGAGGAGTTGTTCGTGTCCCTGGTGGAAAAAAACCTGTCGAAGGTGGCGGTATGAGTTCGGAGCTGCAACCCAACCTGGTCGCCCTCAACACCATCGTTTACCGCGAGGTGAAGCGTTTTACCCGGATCTGGCCGCAGACCCTGCTGCCCCCGGCGATCACCATGGTCCTGTACTTCGTGATCTTCGGGAACCTGATCGGCCGGCAGATCGGCGATATGGGCGGGTTCACCTATATGGAGTACATCGTGCCGGGGCTGATCATGATGTCGGTGATCACCAACTCCTACGGCAACGTGGTCTCGAGCTTCTTCGGCAGCAAGTTCCAGCGTTCGATCGAAGAGCTGATGGTATCGCCGGTTTCACCCCATACGATCCTGATCGGCTACACCCTCGGCGGTGTGTTGCGCGGCCTTATGGTGGGGATCATCGTGACCCTGCTGTCGCTGTTCTTCACCCATCTGCAGGTCCATCACCTGGGCGTGACCGTGCTGGTGGTGGTGCTGACCGCGACGATCTTCTCGCTCCTGGGCTTCATCAACGCGGTCTTTGCACGCAACTTCGACGATATCTCGATTATCCCGACTTTCGTGCTGACGCCGTTGACCTACCTGGGCGGGGTGTTCTACTCGATCACCTTGCTGCCACCGTTCTGGCAGAGCGTTTCGCTGGCCAACCCGGTGCTGCATATGGTCAACGCCTTCCGCTACGGCATCCTCGGCGTATCGGATATCCGCATCAGCGTGGCGATCACCTTCATGCTGGTGGCTACGGTGGTGTTGTATGTCGGTTGTGCGCGGTTGCTGGTCAGCGGCCGCGGCATGCGCCAGTAGCACTGGCCTGATGATCGTTCCCACGCTCCGCGTGGGAATGCCGCGCAGGACGCTCCGCGTCCTCTGTTGTGACGCAGAACGTGCGTTATCCCTTGCGGCGTTGTTCCCGACGCCTCTTCCACTGCCGCGCCACCCACCACCGCCAGTAACCCATGGTTACGCAGTAGCCCAATGCGGCCAGCAACAGCCCGAGAATCACCGATCCGAGCAAGAAGGGTTGCCACAGCGTCGCCAGCTGGCCGCTGATCCAGTCCCAGGTCAGTTCGTCCGGCAGGCTGCGCGGGGGCACCGCCATGACCCAGGCACCGATCTGGTAGGTGCAGTAGAAGATCGGCGGCATGGTCAGCGGATTGGTCAGCCACACCAGGCTGACTGCAATCGGCAAGTTGCCGCGCACCCAGATCGCCAGGCACGCCGCCAGCAACATCTGCAACGGGATCGGCATCAACGCGGCGAACAGACCGACCGCCATGGCCCGGGCCACCGAGTGCCGATTGAGGTGCCAGAGGTTCGGATCGTGAAGCAGTTTGCCGAAGAATCGTAAGTGCCTGTGTTCCCGGATGCTGTCCGGGTCGGGCATGTAGCGTTTGAATAAGCGACGCGGCATAAGGCTTCTCGGTCGGTTCAAGCGGGCAGTATGCCCGGATTCTACGTACGGCCAATTCAGACTTTGTGACAATTAATAAAGCACCTGCCGGGCAGGCGGGCTATTCCGAGAACTGGGGACCGGTTCAAGGAGTGGGGAATGCGCACAGGGATGCTGGCGCTGGCGGCTGGATTGCTGGCCTTGCGGTTTTTGCCGCAGTTGCCGCCTGTCGGAATGCTGCCGGTGCTGTCGCTGGTCGGCCTGATGCTGTTGCCGTTTCGCAGCTATCCCGTCGCCTTGTTCCTGTTCGGTTTCAGTTGGGCCTGCCTGCAGGCGCACTGGGCCCTGGCTGATCGTCTGGCGCCGGCCCTCGACGGCCAGACGCTGTGGCTCGAAGGGCGAGTGGTCGGCTTGCCGCAGCCGGGCGATGCCGTGCAGCGCTTTGAGCTGGCGGACGCGACGGCGCGGCGAGGCGTGCTGCCGCGGCGGATCCGCCTGGCCTGGTATGGCGGGCCACCGGTCGGCAGTGGTGAACGCTGGCGGCTGGCGGTCAAGCTCAAGTCGCCGCGGGGGCTGCTCAATCCCCATGGTTTCGATCGTGAGGCCTGGCTGCTGGCGCAACGGATCGGCGCCACGGGGACGGTCAAGGACGGGCAATTGCTGGCGCCCTCCACGGGTTCCTGGCGCGATGCGATTCGCCAGCGGATGCTGCAGGTCGAGGCCCGGGGCCAGGCGGCGACCCTGGTGGCATTGGTCCTGGGGGATGGCTCGGGACTGTCGGCCGAGACCTGGCGCATCCTGCAGGACACCGGGACCGTCCATCTGCTGGTGATTTCCGGGCAGCATATCGGGCTCTTCGCCGCCCTGGTCTATGGGTTGATTGCCGGGCTGGCGCGTTATGGCCTGTGGCCGCAGCGCCGGCCCTGGCTGCCATGGGCCTGTGGCCTGGCCTTCGTGGCCGCGTTGGGCTACGGCCTGCTGGCGGGGTTCGGCGTTCCGGTGCAGCGGGCCTGCGCGATGATCGGCCTGGTGCTGCTGTGGCGCCTGCGTTTTCGCCACCTGGGGGCTACCTGGCCGTTGCTGCTGGCGCTGAACCTGGTCCTGCTGTTCGAGCCGCTGGCGAGCCTGCGACCGGGTTTCTGGCTGTCCTTTGCCGCCGTGGCGGTGCTGGTCTTCACCTTCAGCCGGCGTCTCGGTGCCTGGGGGATCTGGCAGACCTGGACCCGCGCGCAATGGACCATTGCCCTCGGGCTGGTGCCGTTCCTGCTGGTATTGGGCCTGCCCGTCAGCCTCAGCGGACCGTGGGTCAACCTGATCGCGGTGCCCTGGATCAGCCTCATGGTGTTGCCGCTGGCCTTGCTTGGCACCTTGCTGCTGCCACTGCCCTGGGTGGGTGAAGCATTGCTGTGGCTGGCCGGCGGCTTGCTGGAGCTGCTGTTCCTCGGGCTTGCCCAGGTGGCGCTGCGGATTCCGGCCTGGTTGCCGGAGGCCATCCCGCCGTGGGCCTGGTTGCTGGGCAGCCTGGGCATCCTGCTGCTGTTGCTGCCCGCGGGTGTGCCGCTGCGGCCCCTGGGCTGGCCACTGGCGGCACTGATGGTACTGGCACCGCCCTCCCGGATGCCAGAAGGCCAGGCCGAGGTCTGGCAACTGGATGTCGGACAGGGACTGGCGATCCTGGTGCGTACCCGGCACCACAACCTGCTGTATGACGCGGGGCCACGCTTTGGCGATTTCGACCTGGGCCAGCGCGTGGTGCTGCCGTCCTTGCGCAAGCTGGGTGTGCGGGCGCTCGACCTGATGCTGATCAGCCACGCCGATGCCGACCATGCCGGTGGCGCCTTGGCGGTGCGCAACGGCTTGCCGGTGGGCCGGGTGCTCAGCGGTGACGCCGCGGGCCTGCCGGCGCAGTTGTTCGCCGAGTCGTGTGTCGGCGGCGAACGCTGGGAATGGGACGGCGTGAGCTTTGCCCTGTGGCAATGGCCGGATGCCACGGACAGCAACCAGCGTTCCTGTGTCCTGCAGATCGAGGCGAGTGGCGAGCGGTTGCTGCTCACCGGCGATATCGATATCCAGGCCGAACAGGCGTTCCTGCAGAGTCCGCTGGCCGTCGCCGGCGACTGGCTGCAGGCGCCCCATCACGGCAGTCGCAGTTCGTCCTCGATGGCCTTCCTTCAGCGGCTGGCGCCCCAGGCCGTGTTGATCTCGCGGGGGCATGGCAATGCCTTCGGCCATCCGCACCCGCAGGTCATGGCGCGCTACCAGGCCCTGGGCATGCAGGTCCATGACAGCGCGGAGCAGGGCGCCGTGCGCCTGCAACTGGGAGCCTTCGGCGCCGCCCGGTCGCAGCGTGAGCAGAGGCGCTTCTGGCGCTGGGCTGCGGAGGATTGAGCCGGCACAGAATGGCGACCCGGAGCGGAGACTGTAGGAGCGGGCTTGCCCGCGAAGGGGCCCTGGAGGCAGGTGACGCTGTTGAAGACCGCTTCGCAGGCAAGCCAGCTCCCGCGGGAGGGCGGGGCACAGTGGAGCCTTGGGGGGCTTCAAGATTTAAATAACCGGGGGTTATTAAAGCGCAGCAGCATGCGACATCACGTTCTTCGGCCAGACCGACCCCTATGTTAGAGTGGCGCACTTTTTCGAGGGGACTGTCACTGTGTGGGAATTGGTCAAATCCGGCGGCTGGATGATGTTGCCGATCATTCTGAGTTCCATCGCGGCTTTGGGCATCATTGCCGAACGGCTGTGGACCTTGCGCGCCAGTCGTGTGACCCCGGAGCATCTGCTCGGGCAGGTCTGGGTCTGGATCAAGGATAAGCAACTGGACAAGGAAAAACTCAAGCAACTGCGGGCCGACTCCCCCCTGGGCGAGATTCTCGCGGCGGGCCTGGCGAACTCCAAGCACGGTCGCGAGATCATGAAGGAGTGCATCGAAGAAGCCGCCGCTCGGGTGATTCATGAGCTGGAGCGCTATATCAATGCCCTCGGCACCATTGCCGCCATGTCACCGTTGCTCGGCCTGCTGGGCACGGTGCTGGGCATGATCGATATTTTCAGTTCGTTCATGGGCTCGGGCATGACCACCAACGCGGCGGTCCTCGCCGGTGGTATCTCCAAGGCCCTGATCACCACGGCTTCCGGCCTGATCGTGGGGATTCCGGCGGTGTTCTTCCACCGCTTCCTGCAACGCCGGATCGACGAGCTGGTGGTCGGCATGGAGCAGCAGGCGATCAAGCTGGTCGAGGTGGTACAGGGCGACCGTGATGTGGAAATGCCCGAGGGCAGAGCGTGAAATTCCGCCGCAAGCCCCGGGAAACCATCGATATCAACCTCGCGTCGCTGATCGACGTGGTCTTCGTCCTGCTCCTGTTTTTCGTGGTCACCACCACCTTCACCCGCGAAACCCAGCTGCGCGTGGACCTGCCGCAGGCGGTCAGCGGCTCGCCCGCCGAAGACCAGTTGGTCAAGCAACTGGATATCGCCATCAGCGCCGACGGGGTGTTCTCGGTGAACAACCAGTTGTTGCCGAAAAATGACCTGGCGAGCCTGATGGAGGCCCTGCAGAAAGAGTCCGGCGGCGATACCAACCTGCCGCTTTCCATCAGCGCCGATGGCAAGACCCAGCATCAGGCCGTGATCACCGCCATGGACGCCGCCGGCAAGCTCGGCTTCAGCCATTTGCGCATGACCACCGTCGAGGCGGCGCCGGCTCCCTGATGGCACTTTCCGATCGTCTGTTGCGCGCCTGGTACAGCGGCCATCCAGCCCTGGTTCTGCTGCGTCCGCTGGAGTGGCTGTATCGCCGGGTGGTCGACGGCAAGCGGGCGCGCTTTGTCGCGGGCTCGGGGACTATCTACCAGCCTCCTGTTCCGTTGATCGTGGTCGGCAATATCACCGTCGGCGGCACCGGCAAGACGCCGATGATTCTCTGGCTGGTCGAGCATTGCCGGCGCCGTGGCCTGCGCGTCGGCGTGGTCAGCCGGGGTTATGGCGCCAGGCCGCCGAGCCTGCCGTGGCGGGTGCGCGCCGACCAGGACGCGGCGGTGGCCGGCGATGAACCCTTGCTGATCGTCCGGCGCAACGATGTGCCGCTGATGATCGACCCGGATCGCAGCCGTGCGGTGCAGGCCCTGCTGGCCACCGAAACCCTCGATCTGATCCTTTCCGATGACGGCTTGCAGCATTACCGCCTGGCCCGCGACCTGGAACTGGTGCTGATCGATGCCGCCCGTGGCCTGGGCAATGGCCGGTGCCTGCCTGCCGGACCGTTGCGCGAACCTCTCGAACGCCTGCAAAGTGTCGATGCGCTGCTGTACAACGGGGCCACCGAGGATGGTGACAACGGCTTCGCCTTCCACCTGCGACCGACCGCCCTGGTCAATCTGCTGAGCGGCGAACGCCGGCCGCTCGACCATTTTCCGCCCGGACAGGCGTTGCACGCGGTGGCCGGGATCGGCAACCCGCAACGTTTCTTCGGCACCCTCGAAACGCTACACTGGCAGCCAGTGCCCCACGCTTTTGCCGACCATGCCGAATACAGCGCTGCAGCCTTGAGTTTCACGCCGTCGCTACCACTGGTCATGACCGAAAAGGATGCGGTGAAGTGCCAGGCGTTCGCGGCACCCGATTGGTGGTACCTGGCGGTCGATGCGCTGCCTTCCGAGGCTTTCGCGGCCTGGTTCGACACGCAACTGCTGCGCCTGTTGCCCGATCGTCTTTTGCCCTAAACCCGTTTTTATCCAGGGAATCCCTCATGGACACCAAACTGCTCGATATCCTCGCCTGCCCGATCTGCAAGGGGCCGCTCAAGCTCAGCGCCGACAAGACCGAGCTGATCAGCAAGGGCGCCGGCCTGGCATTCCCGATTCGCGACGGCATCCCGGTGATGCTCGAAAGCGAAGCCCGCACCCTGAGCACCGATGAGCGCCTGGACAAATGAGCACCCCGTTCATCGTCGTGATTCCGGCGCGTTTTTCCTCCACGCGTCTGCCAGCCAAGCCGCTGCAATTGATCGCCGGCAAGCCGATGATCCAGCACACCTGGGAGCAGGCCTGTAAAAGCAGCGCCCAGCGGGTGGTAGTGGCGACAGATGACGCGCGGATCGTCGAGGCCTGCAAGGCCTTCGGCGCCGAAGTGCTGTTGACCCGCGAAGATCATGAATCCGGGACCGATCGCCTGGCCGAAGTCGCCAGCCTGCTGGGACTGGCGGCGGATGCCATTGTGGTGAATGTCCAGGGCGACGAGCCGCTGATCCCGCCCGTGGTGATCGATCAGGTCGCGGCCAACCTGGCGGCGCACACCGAGGCGCGCATGGCCACGCTGGCCGAGCCGATCGAAGACGTCGAGACCCTGTTCAATCCGAACGTGGTCAAGGTGGTCAGCGACATCAACGGCCTGGCCCTGACGTTCAGTCGCGCCACCTTGCCCTGGGCCCGGGATGAATTCGCCAGGAGCCGCGAGACGATGCCCGAAGGCGTGCCGTTCCGTCGGCATATCGGCATCTATGCCTACCGCGCCGGCTTCCTGCATGACTTTGTCGGCTGGGGCCCGTGCTGGCTGGAAACCACCGAGCGCCTGGAACAGCTGCGTGCCTTGTGGCACGGCGTGCGGATCCATGTGGCCGATGCCCTGGAGGCACCGCCTACCGGTGTCGACACGGAGCAGGATCTCGATCGCGTTCGTCGCTTGCTGGAGGCCTGATGCGGGTTCTGTTTGTCTGCCTGGGCAACATCTGTCGTTCGCCCACGGCCGAAGGTGTATTGCGCCACAAGTTGCGCGAGGCCGGCCTGGCCGAGCATATCGAAGTCGATTCCGCCGGGACCGGCCAATGGCATGTCGGCAAGGCGCCGGACAGCCGCAGCCAGCGCGCGGCACGGATGCGCGGTTATGACCTGTCGGCGCAGCGCGCGCGGCAGGTCAGCGCGGCGGATTTCAACCGCTTCGACCTGATCCTGGCCATGGACCAGAGCAACCTGCGCAACCTCAAGCTGCTGCAACCGGCCCAGGGCAAGGCCGAGCTGGACCTGTTCCTGCGTCGTTATGACGGTGCGGTGGAGGAAGTGCCGGATCCGTACTATGACGAAGAACACGGTTTCGAGCAGGTGCTGGACCTGATCGAACAGGCCAGCGACCGCCTGGTCGTCGAACTCAAGGGGCGTCTATGAGCCTGCAACTGCAAGCCGGGGTCTCCCTCAAGCCGTATAACAGCTTTGGTGTCGATGTCCGCGCGCAGTGGTTCGCCGAGGCCCACAACGACGATGACGTACGCGAGGCCCTGGCTTATGCGGCGCAACAGCAACTGCCGCTGCTGGTGATCGGCGGTGGCAGCAACCTGCTGTTGACGGCGGATGTCCCGGCGCTGGTATTGCGCATGGGCAGCCGTGGCATCCGCCTGCTGAGCGATGACGGCGAACGGGTGGTCATTGAAGCGGAGGCGGGTGAACCCTGGCATCCGTTCGTGCTGTCGACCCTGGCCCAGGGCTGGTCCGGCCTGGAAAACCTCAGCCTGATTCCCGGCACGGTCGGCGCGGCACCGATGCAGAACATCGGCGCCTACGGGGTCGAGATCAAGGACGTGTTCGCCGGCCTGACCGCCCTGGACCGGCACACCGGCGAGTTGCGCGAGTTCTCCCTGGAAGAGTGCCAGTTCGGTTATCGCGACAGCCTGTTCAAGCATGCCGCCGGACGCTGGTTGATCCTGCGTGTGCGCTTCGCCCTGAGCCGGGTCGAGCACCTGCACCTGGGCTATGGTCCGGTGGCCGAGCGCCTGAGCGAGCAGGGCATCAGACAGCCGAACGCCAGTGATGTCAGCCGGGCCATCTGCAGTATCCGCAGCGAAAAACTGCCCGACCCGGCGGTCCTCGGCAATGCCGGGAGTTTCTTCAAGAACCCGCTGGTATCGGCGGTCCACGCCGCCGAACTGAAGCAGGCGCATCCCGGGCTGGTGGGTTATCCACAGGCTGACGGGCAGGTGAAGCTGGCGGCGGGCTGGCTGATCGAGGCTGCCGGCTGGAAAGGTTTCCGTGAGGGCGATGCCGGTGTGCACCGCTTGCAGTCGCTGGTGCTGGTCAATTACGGCAGCGCCAGTGGCGGGCAGTTGCTCGCCCTGGCCCGCAGGATCCAGGCCGATATCGCCGAGCGCTTTGCCGTCGAGCTGGAAATGGAACCGAACCTGTACTGAAGCTATGCTGATGGCTGCCATGCCAAGCCCTATGTAGTCAGACTACATAGGGCTTTTTTGTGAAAACGGCTTTCCCTTGGCCGGTTAACGCTGTAAATAATGCTTTCAAGAACGGCCGATGAAGTACTCACTTCATGAAAGAGCCGATTAGCCTGAGTCGATCTGCTGCCGTCCGTGCGGCGCCTGCGCAGATGGCTCGACCCCCATGACCTGAATAATGCGGGCGTGCCCATGATTACCCTGAAACTCAATGGTCAAGACCATCCCCTGGACGCTACCGAGGACATGCCGCTGCTGTGGGCGATACGTGACGTGGCGGGTTATACCGGGACCAAGTTCGGCTGCGGCATGGGCCTGTGCGGTGCCTGCACCGTGCACATCGACGGCCTGCCGGCGCGTTCCTGCATCACTCCGCTCGGTGCGGTGGCGGGCAAGAGCGTGAACACCATCGACGGCTTGCACCGCGACCCGGTCGGCCAGGCGGTGCAGCAGGCCTGGCTGGACGGCGGGGTGGCGCAGTGCGGCTTCTGCCAGGGCGGGCAGATCATGTCCGCCACGGCACTGCTCAAGGTCAACCCCCAGCCCAGCGACGAGCAGATCGAAGAAGCGATGGTCGGCAATATCTGCCGCTGCGGTACCTACAACCGCATCAAGACGGCGATCCACAATGCCGCCGCGCACCTGCAGGAGGCCAAGGCATGAGCCAGTCCCTGAACGATTTCGCCCTGAGCAACCTCAGCCGGCGCGGCTTTCTCAAGGGGGTCGGGGTCACCGGTGCCCTGGTGCTGGCAGCGACCTGGGGCTTGCCCGAGGCCTTTGCCGAGGGTGAGAAGAAGTACGGCGCCGATGGCATGCCCAATGGCTGGATCGACGATCCCAAGGTCTATGTCAGCATCGACGCCGATGGCAGCGTGACAGTGACCTGCAACCGCTCCGAGATGGGCCAGGGCGTGCGAACCAGCCTGAGCATGGTGGTGGCCGATGAACTGGAGGCCGACTGGGCGCTGGTCAAGGTCCGCCAGGCGCCGGCGGACGAAGTGCGTTTCGGCAACCAGGATACCGATGGCTCGCGCAGCATGCGCCATTGGTACGAGCCGATGCGACGTTGCGGCGCGGCGGCGCGGACCATGCTCGAACAGGCGGCGGCGCAGCAGTGGAAAGTCCCGGTGGGCGAGTGCCAGGCCCGCTTGCACAAGGTTATCCACAGCCCGAGCGGGCGCGAACTCGGCTACGGTGCCCTGGCGGCAGCCGCCGGCGCGTTGGCGGTGCCGGCCCGGGACAGCCTGAGACTCAAGCAGCCGGCGGAATTTCGCTACATTGGCAAGGAGTCGACGCGGGCCATCGATGGGGCGGATATCGTCAATGGCCGGGCCCTGTACGGTGCCGACATTCATTTCGACGGCATGCTCTATGCCACCGTGGCGCGGCCGCCGGTGTATGGCGGCAAGCTCAAGTCCTTCGATTCGGCGGCCGCGCTCAAGGTCCCGGGTGTGCTCAAGGTGCTGGAGATCGAAGCGCGTCCGCTGCCTTCGGAATTCCAGCCGCTGGGCGGCGTGGCGGTGATCGCCAGCAATACCTGGGCGGCGATCAAGGGGCGCGAGGCGTTGAATATCGTCTGGGACAATGGCGATAACGTCAGCTACGACTCCATCGCCTATCGCCAGGAACTGGAGGACTCGTCACGCAAGCCGGGCAAGGTGGTGCGCAACACCGGCAATGTCGACGAAGCGCTGAAACGTGCCGCCAGTCATTTCGAGGCCGGCTACTACCTGCCCCACCTGTCGCAATCACCCATGGAGCCGATGGTCGCCATCGCCCGTTTCAACGATGGCCAGTGCGAAGCCTGGGCACCGACCCAGGCGCCGCAGGTCACCCGTGAGCGGATTGCCGAGCGGCTGGGCATCGGCTTCGACAAGGTCACCGTCAATGTCACCCTGCTCGGCGGCGGGTTCGGCCGCAAGTCCAAGCCGGACTACGTCATCGAGGCGGCGATCCTGGCCAAGGCGATGCCGGGCCAGGCGGTGCGGGTGCAATGGACCCGCGAAGACGACATCCACTATTCCTATTTCCATACCGTCTCGGCGGAGTATCTGCGCGCCAGCCTGAACAAGGACGGTACGCCTTCCGGCTGGCTGCACCGCACGGTGGCGCCGAGCATCACCGCGTTGTTCGCGCCCAACATGAACAACGAAGCGGCATTCGAGCTGGGCATGGGTTTCACCAACATGGCCTACGACATTCCCAATGTGCGCCTGGAAAACCCCGAGGCGAAGGTGCATACCCGCGTCGGCTGGTACCGTTCGGTGTCGAACATTCCCCATGGTTTCGCCATCCAGAGTTTTGTCGACGAACTCGCCCACAAGGCCGGGCAGGATCCGTTGGCCTATCAGCTCAAGTTGCTGGGGCCGGATCGCAAGATCGATCCGCATACCCTGAGCGACCAGTGGAACTACGGCGAATCCCCCGAGCGTTACCCGATCGACACCGCCCGCCTGCGCGGCGTGCTGGAAACCGCGGCCAAGGCGGCGGGGTGGGGACGCAAGCTGCCCAAGGGGCGCGGGCTGGGCCTGGCGGTGCACTACAGCTTTGTCACCTATGTGGCGGCGGCCATCGAGGTCGAGGTCAAGGACGATGGCACGCTGATCGTGCACAAGGCCGATATCGCCGTGGATTGCGGGCCGCAGATCAACCCCGAGCGGATCCGCTCGCAGTTCGAGGGCGCCTGTGTGATGGGCCTGGGCAATGCGGTACTGGGGGAAATCAGCTTCAAGGAAGGCAAGGTCCAGCAGGACAACTTCCATATGTATGAAGTGGCGCGCATGTCCCTGGCACCGAAAGAGGTGGCGGTACACCTGGTCACTCCGCCGGGAGAGGTGCCGCTCGGTGGTGTCGGCGAGCCGGGCGTGCCGCCGATCGCGCCGGCGCTGTGCAATGCGATCTTCGCCGCCACCGGCCAGCGGATCCGCAGCCTGCCCGTGCGTTACCAGCTGCAAGGCTGGAACAAGGCGAAGGCCTGATGGACAGCGTCGATCTGAATGTCCTGCGCAGCGTCCTGCAATGGCGCCGCGCCGGCCAGCGGGTGGTCTTGTACAGCGTGGTCCAGACCTGGGGCAGTGCGCCCCGGCAGCCGGGGGCGATGCTGGCCCTGCGCGGCGATGGCGTGGTGATCGGCTCGGTCTCGGGTGGCTGCATTGAGGACGACCTGATTGCCCGGCTGCACGATGGCCGCCTGACCGCGGACGGGCCGCCGGTGCAACTGGTGACCTACGGGCTGACCCGTGAGGAGGCGGCGCGTTTCGGCCTGCCGTGCGGTGGAACCCTGCGCCTGACCGAGGAGCGGATCGACGATCCCGACTGGGTCGCGCAACTGCTGCGGCGTTGCGAGGCTCACGAAATCGTTGCCCGGGAACTGGACCTGAGCAGCGGCGCGGTGACCCTGCACGAGGCGAGCAGGCACGACACCCTGGTCTTCGACGAGCAGACCCTGCGGGCCATCTACGGCCCCCGGTGGCGCCTGTTGTTGATCGGCGCCGGCCAGTTGTCGCGGTACGTGGCGGAAATGGCCCGGATGCTGGATTTCGAAGTACTGATCTGCGATCCGCGGGAGGAGTTCGTCCATGGCTGGGAGGAGCACCACGGGCGCTTTGTGCCGGGCATGCCGGATGAGGCCGTGCTGAATATCCAGACCGACGAACGCACCGCCATCGTTGCCCTGACGCACGACCCGCGGCTGGACGACATGGCATTGCTCACGGCCTTGAACTCCAGGGCCTTCTACATTGGTGCCCTGGGCTCGCGGGTCAACAGCCGCAAACGCCGGGACAATCTCGCGGCGCTGGGCTTGAGCGAGGAAGCCATCGCCCGCCTGCATGGGCCGATCGGCTTGCATATCGGCAGTCACACGCCTTCGGAGATCGCCTTGTCGTTGCTGGCGGAGATCGTCGCGATCAAGAACGGCGTGGAATTGCGGCAAAAGAAACCGGAGCTTGCGGTCAGTGAGTGACCGGGCGGCGGCGATTATCCTGGCGGCGGGGCAGGGCAGCCGTTTTCGGCAGGTCGCCGGGGCGGACCAGGACAAGTTGCTGGCGCCTTGTCGTGGGCGTGACGGGATCGTGCGCCCTGTGCTGGAACAGGTGCTGGGCAGCCTGCCTGGCGGTCTTGGCGAGCGGATCGTGGTCACCACGCCTGATCGTGCCGAAGTGATTCGCCTGGCGCGCGCCCATGTCTGTCGGGTGGTGTTGCTGGATTCCTCCGGGATGGGCGAGAGCATCGCCGCAGGAGTCGCCGCCACCTCCGGTGCCGGCGGTTGGCTGGTGGTGCTCGGCGATATGCCGTTTATCCTGCCGCAGACGTTCGTACGGGTACTGGAAGGCATGGCCAGCGACCTGATCCGGGTGCCGACGCTGTCCGGTCGATATGGCCATCCGGTGGGCTTCGGGAGCGGTTTCGGGGCTGCGTTGCGGGGATTGTCCGGGGATCGTGGGGCCAAGTCCCTGTTCGCGACGGCCAGGGTTCAATCAGTAGCGGTCGAGGACCCCGGGATCACCTGGGATGTCGATCTGCCCTCGGCCCTGGTGTTTCCCCTTTCCGACACGGACACCTGATCGTTTCCACGTCCTCGGCGCATCACGTTCCCGACGCATAAAAAAGCCCCGCCTGCATCGCTGCAGGCGGGGCTTCTCAATTACCGTCGGAGTCAGGCGAGGGGTTTAGGCTCGTGGGCTTCTTCCAGGGCTTTTGGCGTGTGCTCGATCACTTCTTCGACGGATTGCAGGTTCTCGTCGATGGTCGGCGCAGCCGGTTCGCTTTCAGCGTGTACAGCAGGCGCCGGAGCGGTCTCCTGGACAACCTCGGCAACCGGTTCGGCAGCCACCTGCGCTTCCACGGCAGGAGCCGCAGCTGCGGCAGCCAGTTCGGCAGCCTTGCGGGCTTCTTCTTCACGCTTGCGGCGACGCACTTCACGCGGGTCGTTCGGCGCGCGGCCATTGCTGGACACGACCACTGCCGGTGCTTCTTCCACCACTGGCGCGGCGACTTCGGCAACCACAGGCGCTTCGACCGGAGCCGGTTGAGCCACTACAGGCTCGGCGGCAACCGGTTCGGCAACCACAGGTTCGGCGACTGGCGCCGGAGCGGCTTCGACGACGGCTGGTTCAGCGGACCATTCGAAGGTCGCCTGGACCTCCTGGGCGGGCTCCGGAGCCTTCTCGACCGCGGCTTCAACGACTGCTGCTTCAATGATCGGTGCGGCGACCACAGGCGCTTCGACAACGGATGTTTCAGCAACCGGGGTTTCGACTGCTGGCTCAGGTGCCACGAACACTGGCAGTTCGGCAGCAACGGCGGGCTCAGCCGGCGCTTCGACCACCGGGGCGGCCTCGACAACCGGAGCCACTTCCACTTCCGGGGCGACAACCGCTTCTACCGGAGTCGTCGCTTCCACCACCGGTGCTTCGACGGCCGGGGCCTCTTCGATGGCGGCGGTAGCGCGTTCAGCCTGCTGGTGCGCTTCGGCTTCAGCCGGTGCGCTGATCACGCTGCTGGCGACAGCGGCGGTCACGGCCAGGCCGGCAGCCAGTTCGTCAGTGCTGGCTTCGCCCTGATTGCCTTCGCTGCCTTCTTCGGAGCCTTCGATCACATTGCCGTTGGCATCACGCTGACGCTCGCGACGGTTGCTGCGACGACGCTGGCCGCGGGAGCGACGACGTGGACGATCACCACCTTCGGCGTTGTCCTGGCCATCGTCCTGCAGTTGCTCTTCGCCCTGCAGCACTTCCTCTTCTTCACCGACCGCGGCGGCCTGTTCGGCGCGTGGCTGGCGTTCTTCGCGCGGTGCACGTGGCTGGCGCTCTTCACGTGGGGCACGGGCCGGACGCTCTTCAGCGACAACCGCGGCAGCGGCACCGGCGACAGCGCCGACTGCCGGAGTGGCATCCAGCGGTTCGCGCAGTTCACGCACGCGTTCTTCACGCTCGCCACGTGGCTTGCGATCTTCACGTGGAGCACGCGGTGCACGTTCTTCGCGTGGAGCGCGCGGTGCGCGTTCCTCACGGGCTACGGCCGGGGTTTCTTCACGGGCTTCGCGTGGTGCACGTTCTTCACGGGCTTCACGTGGGACACGCTCTTCGCGTGGTGCGCGTTCCTCGCGTGGTTCACGCGGTGCACGTTCTTCACGTGGCGCACGCTCTTCGCGCGGCTTGCGTTCCTCATCGCGGCGACCATTACGGTTGCGGCTCTGCTGACGACCGTTGCGACGCTCTTCGTTGCGGGCTGGGCGCTCGGCGGCCGGTTTCTCGACCACGACCGGCGCGACCGGCTCTTCCTTGGTGGCGAACAGGCTGACCAGGGACTTCACCAGGCCCTTGAATAGGCTTGGCTCGGCAACCGGAGCCGGGGCGGCAGCCACCGGGGCGACCACTTCGGTCGGCACCGGCGCGTTGGCGCGGGCCGGGGCGGTCTTGACCGCGGCTTCCTGGCGAACCAGGGTGCGGGTCGCGGCGGCCGGCTGGATTTCCTCGACTTCGGCGGCGGCGGCGGCGATTTCGTAGCTGGACTGGTTGGTGTGGGCTTCCGGGCTGTCGTCGCGCAGACGTTGCACTTCGAAGTGCGGCGTCTCGAGGTGATCGTTCGGCAGGATCACGATACGGGCACGGGTGCGCAGTTCGATCTTGGTGATCGAGTTGCGTTTTTCGTTGAGCAGGAACGCGGCAACCGGGATCGGCACCTGGGCGCGGACCTCGGCGGTGCGGTCCTTCAGGGCCTCTTCTTCGATCAGGCGCAGGATCGCCAGGGACAACGACTCGACGTCACGGATGATGCCGGTGCCGTTGCAGCGTGGGCAGACGATGCCGCTGCTTTCGCCCAGGGACGGACGCAGGCGCTGACGGGACATTTCCAGCAGGCCGAAGCGCGAGATGCGACCGACTTGCACGCGGGCACGGTCGGCTTCCAGGCATTCGCGGACTTTTTCTTCCACGGCGCGCTGGTTCTTGGCCGGGGTCATGTCGATGAAGTCGATCACGATCAGGCCGCCGATGTCGCGCAGGCGCAGCTGGCGGGCGATTTCTTCAGCGGCTTCCAGGTTGGTCTGCAGCGCGGTTTCTTCGATGTCGCTGCCTTTGGTGGCGCGTGCCGAGTTGATGTCGATGGACACCAGGGCTTCGGTCGGATCGATCACGATGGAGCCGCCGGAAGGCAGTTCGACGACGCGCTGGAAGGCGGTCTCGATCTGGCTTTCGATCTGGAAGCGGTTGAACAGCGGGACGCTGTCTTCGTACAGCTTGATCTTGCTGGCGTACTGCGGCATCACCTGGCGGATGAAGGTCAGGGCTTCGTCCTGGGCCTCGACGCTGTCGATCAGCACTTCGCCGATGTCCTGGCGCAGGTAGTCGCGGATGGCGCGGATGATCACGTTGCTTTCCTGGTAGATCAGGAAAGGTGCGGAACGATCCAGGGACGCTTCCTTGATTGCGGTCCAGAGTTGCAGCAGGTAGTCGAGGTCCCACTGCATTTCTTCGCTGCTGCGGCCCAGGCCGGCAGTGCGCACGATCAGGCCCATGTCGGCAGGTGCCACCAGGCCGTTCAGCGCTTCACGCAGTTCGTTGCGTTCTTCGCCTTCGATGCGACGGGAAATGCCGCCGGCACGCGGGTTGTTCGGCATCAGGACCAGGTAACGACCGGCCAGGCTGATGAAGGTGGTCAGGGCGGCGCCCTTGTTGCCACGTTCTTCTTTTTCGACCTGGACGATGACTTCCTGGCCTTCGCTCAGGACGTCCTTGATATTGACGCGGCCTTCAGGGGACTTCTTGAAGTATTCGCGGGAGATTTCTTTCAGCGGCAGGAAGCCGTGGCGCTCAGAGCCGAAATCGACAAAGGCAGCCTCGAGGCTTGGTTCGATGCGAGTAATCCGGCCTTTATAGATGTTGGCCTTCTTCTGCTCGCGTGCACCGGATTCGATATCCAGGTCGTAGAGGCGCTGGCCGTCTACCAGTGCAACACGCAACTCTTCGGGTTGAGTTGCGTTAATCAGCATTCTTTTCATGTAGTACCGTCGGTTTCCGGGCTGCCGGAAACGGCGTTCGGCACACACGACTTCTCACGGTCGGTGTCAGGTGCGTCAGGAGTGGTTGGCCACTCCAGTGTCTAGCGAGATTTCGACCTTCAGGCGAAGTCGCGACTGACGCTTCCTGCTTGCTGTGGTGGCATAAGCACCGCTTAAGCAAAACTGAGTCAGGAGGAGGAATCAACCGCGGGTGTGGACGATATGAAGCGTCTTGAACAAGCCTAATGCTACACAGTCCGACGGTTGTGCATCTCCACCCTACACGTATCCCTGATAATTCGGGTGCTGCCGCGCGCAGAATCCGCAGCGGGTTGGCATTTACCGTGAACGCCGAAAGGGGAGTTCACGCATCATGGCTAATCAGGCGTTGTTTCCGGCACTCTCGCTCGGGCTTGTCCTGCGACTGACTGCACTTTGTGAACTGGCCGTGAATATCGGCTCGGGATGACGAGTGGTTACTCAGTTTCCCGGCTCGCTTCAGGCCTCATGTCACCTGCGCTCGTTACAATCACGAACCTGCCATGTGTAGCGAAAGCCCCGTAGGACGGCCTCGCGTCCTGATGAATTGCGTTGGTCAGGGTCGGCTGTTTGCCGTTGTTCCTCTGTCCGGCCGCTTTTGGCGGCGTTCGCGACTATAGCAGCAATGATTAAGTGCTTCAATTCCATAAAAAATTGTTATCATTCGCGGCATGACGACGACTACCCCCCCGACCCCAGGCGTCCAACTGCTTGAGGTCTCGCCGGAATATGCCGGCCAACGCATCGATAATTTTCTTCTCGCCCGGCTCAAAGGCGTGCCCAAGACCTTGATCTACCGCATCTTGCGTAAAGGCGAAGTGCGAGTGAACAAGGGGCGGATCAAGCCCGAGTACAAGCTGCAGGCCGGAGATATCGTTCGAGTTCCTCCCGTGCGCGTTCCCGAGCGCGACGAGCCCGTGCCGCTGGCCCAGGGCCTGTTGCAGCGCCTGGAGGCCTCGATCGTGTTCGAGGACAAGGCGCTGATCGTGATCAACAAGCCGGCCGGCATTGCCGTGCATGGCGGCAGCGGCCTGAATTTCGGCGTGATCGAAGCCTTTCGCCAGTTGCGCCCGGACGCCAAGGAGCTGGAACTGGTGCACCGCCTGGACCGTGACACGTCCGGCCTGCTGATGATCGCCAAGAAACGCAGCATGCTGCGCCATCTGCACGAGCAATTGCGCGGCGATGGCGTGGACAAGCGTTACATGGCGCTGGTCCGTGGCCGCTGGGACACCGCCCTCAAGCAGGTGCGGGCGCCGTTGCTCAAGAGCAACCTGCGTTCCGGCGAGCGCATGGTCGAGGTCAACGAGGAAGGCAAGGAGGCCTTGACGGTGTTCAAGGTCCTGCGCCGCTTCGGCGACTTCGCCACGATGGTCGAAGCCAAGCCGGTGACCGGCCGGACCCACCAGATTCGCGTACACACCTTGCACGCCGGCCATTGCATCGCCGGTGACAGCAAGTACGGCGAGGAGGGTTTCACCAAGGAGATTCGCGACCTGGGTGGCAAGCGCCTGTTCCTGCACGCCTACATGCTGACCGTGCCGTTGCCCGATGGCGGCGAGCTGAAGTTGCAGGCGCCGGTGGATGAAATGTGGGCCAAGACGGTGGAGCGGTTGAGTGCGGTCTGATTACAAGCTGCTGATTTTCGATTGGGACGGCACCCTGGCCGATTCCATTGGTCGGATTGTCCAGGCGATGGGCGAGGCGGCCGAACGGGCCGGCTGGCCCAAGCGCGATGATCCGGCGGTCAAGGGGATTATCGGCCTGGGCTTGCCGGAAGCCATCCGTACCCTCTATCCGAGTATTTCCGACGAAGAGCTGGTCATTTTTCGCCAGCACTATGCCGACAGTTACATTGCCCTGGAGGCGGTGCCTTCGCCGTTGTTCCCGGGCGTGGTGGAGTCCATGGAGGCATTTCGCGCCGCGGGCTACCAGTTGGCCGTGGCGACCGGCAAGGCCCGTCGCGGGCTGGATCGGGTGCTGAAGGCCCATGGCTGGCTGGATTACTTCGATATCACCCGGGCCGCTGACGAAACCGCGAGCAAGCCGCATCCGTTGATGCTCGAAGAGATTCTTGCCCACTGTGGCGTGCCGGCGTCCCAGGCGCTGATGGTCGGCGATTCGGCGTTTGACCTGCAGATGGCGCGCAATGCTGGCATGGACAGCGTGGCGGTCGGCTACGGCGCCTTGTCGCTGGATGAGTTGCGAGTGTTCGAGCCGCGTTTGGCGATCGATGGTTTTCCTGAATTGCATGCCTGGCTGAATCGCCAGGCCCATTGAGTCTATTGGGGTGAGCACGCATGGCAGATGAGTGGAGCGCACCGCCCAAGGCGAGTGCCGCCGAGGGCGACGATAAAAGCTGGAAACTGCTGGAAAAAACGCTGCTGGCGGGCGTCCAGGAGCAGCGTCGGGCGCGGCGCTGGGGGATTTTCTTCAAGTTGCTGACCTTTGCCTACCTGCTGGTCGCGCTGCTGATGTTCTCGCCGCTGATGGACATGGAGAAGAGCGCCGGTCGCGGTGCCCACTACACCGCCCTGATCGAGGTGCGCGGGGTGATCGCGGACAAGGAGTCGGCCAGTGCCGACAATATCGTCAGCAGCCTGCGCGAGGCTTTCAAGGATCCCAAGGTCAAGGCGATCATCCTGCGTATCAACAGCCCGGGCGGCAGTCCGGTGCAGTCGGGTTATGTCTATGACGAAATCCGTCGCCTGCGTGGCCTGCACCCGGATACCAAGCTCTATGCGGTGATTTCCGATCTCGGTGCCTCGGGGGCGTACTACATCGCTAGCGCGGCTGACCAGATCTACGCGGACAAGGCCAGCCTGGTCGGTTCCATCGGTGTGACAGCGGCGGGCTATGGCTTTGTCGGCACCATGGAGAAGCTCGGCGTCGAGCGTCGTGCCTACTCTTCGGGTGAGCACAAGTCGTTCCTCGATCCGTTCCAGCCGCAGAAAGCCGATGAAACCCGGTTCTGGCAGGGTGTGCTGGATACCACCCACAACCAGTTCATCGACAGCGTCAAGAAAGGGCGTGGCGATCGTCTTAAGGACAAGGAGCATCCCGAGCTGTTCTCCGGTCTGGTCTGGTCTGGCGAGCAAGCCTTGCCCCTGGGGCTGATCGACGGCCTGGGCAGCGCCAGTTCCGTGGCCCGTGACGTGATCGGCGAGAAGGAGTTGGTGGACTTCACGGTCCAGGAGTCGCCTTTCGACCGCTTCTCGAAAAAGCTCGGTGCCAGCGTGGCCGAGCAGTTGGCCATGTGGATGGGCTTCCAGGGGCCGACCTTGCGCTGATGATTTGCGCGACATGAAAAAACCGGCCTGTGAGGGCCGGTTTTTTATTGGGCGTTTCGATCGTTCCCACGCTCCCCGTCCGCTTTCGATCGTTCCCACGCTCCGCGTGGGAATGCCGCCCTGGACGCTCCGCGTCCCGCCTCAGGGAATCTCGACCCCTTCGGCCAGCAACATATCCACCAGGCGGATCAATGGCAGGCCGACCAGGCTGGTGGCATCGGGCCCCTCGGTGCGCTGGAACAGGCTGACGCCCAGGCCCTCGGCCTTGAAGCTGCCGGCGCAGTCGTAGGGTTGTTCGGCCCGCAGGTAGCGTTCGATGCGTGCCGGGTCGAGCCGACGCATGTGTACGGTAAAGGGCACGCAGTCGACCTGGCAGTGGCCGCTCTGGCTGTTGAGCAGGGCCAGGCCGGTGAGGAAGGTCACGCGGGCGCCGCTGGCCGCCAGCAGTTGCTCGCGGGCTTTGTCGAAGGAGTGGGGTTTGCCGATGATGCGCCCGTCGAGCACGGCGACCTGGTCCGAGCCGATGATCAGGTGTCGTGGATGGCTGGCGGACAGGGCGCGGGCCTTTTCTTCGGCCAGGCGCCTGACCAGGGCCTCGGCGGATTCGCCGGGCTGGTGGCTCTCGTCGATATCGGGCGAGCTGCAGGTAAAAGGCAGGCGCAGGCGGTCGAGCAATTCCCGGCGGTAAACCGAGCTGGAGGCGAGTAACAACGGCAGCATGGGCTTCTCCTGAGGGTAGCCGGCGATTCTATCCAGAGGCGAAGCTGACGGACAGGGCTGAATTTCCTTTGACATGGGCGGGTGCATCCCTATAATGCTGCGCCTATGTTGAATGACCCGATTCCACCTCACGTTGACCCGCGCAAATTAGCTGACCGTGGCACCACCCTTCAAGGTGAACTGCTGCTGGCTGATTTGGAGAGACTCTGCGACCCGCTTTCCGACAACGTCGGTACGGTGCAGGCCAAATTCGTTTTTGAACGAGATGAACGTAAGTCTGTGGTTATCCACAGCTTTATCGACACCGAAGTCAAGATGGTTTGCCAGCGTTGTCTTGAGCTGGTCACCCTGCCGATTCACAGCGAATGCAGTTATGCTGTGGTGAAGGAGGGTGCGAATACCCAGTCGTTGCCGAAAGGTTATGACGTGCTGGAACTGGGCGAAGATCCTTTGGATCTGCAGGCGTTGATCGAGGAAGAGCTTCTGCTCGCCTTGCCCATTGTGCCTGCTCATCATCCGGAAGAATGCCAGCAGCCGGACGGGCTCGAAGAGCCTGAGCCGAGCGAGGACGAGGTAACGCGGTCCAACCCGTTCAGTGTATTGGCGCAGTTAAAGCGTGACCCAAACGTTTAGGAGTTAATCAATTATGGCTGTTCAGCAGAACAAAAAATCCCGCTCCGCCCGTGACATGCGTCGTTCCCACGATGCTCTCGAGGCTAGCACCCTGTCCGTGGAAAAGACCACCGGTGAAGTTCACCTGCGTCACCACGTATCGCCAGAAGGCGTATACCGTGGCCGTAAAGTGATCGACAAGGGCGCTGACGAGTAAATCTTGTCCGCTCAGATCATCGCGATCGACGCAATGGGCGGGGACTTCGGTCCCCGCAGCATTGTCCAGGCCAGTATTGCCTGCCTGTCCGCTACACCCTCGCTGCACCTGACCCTTGTCGGTCAACCCTCCCTCCTTGATGAATTGATTGCTGGCTATCCGGCTGTTGATCGCGCGCGCCTGACGATTGTCCCGGCGGCCGAGGTCATCACCATGGATGAGCGGCCGTCCCAGGCCTTGCGTGGCAAGCCGGACTCGTCGATGCGGGTGGCGCTGCAGTTGCTGCGTGACGACAAGGTCCAGGCGGTGGTCAGTGCCGGCAATACCGGTGCGCTGATGGCCCTGTCGCGTCATGTGCTCAAGACCTTGCCGGGCATCGATCGGCCGGCGATGGTGGCGGCGATCCCGACCCGGCGTGGTTATTGCCAGTTGCTCGACCTCGGGGCGAACGTCGACTGCAGTGCCGAGCACCTGTTCCAGTTCGCCGTGATGGGTTCGGTGGCCGCCGAGGCCCTCGGTGTCGTGCGGCCGAGGGTGGCCTTGCTGAATGTCGGCACCGAAGACATCAAGGGCAACCAGCAGGTCAAGCTGGCGGCCGGCCTGCTGCAGGAGGCCCGCGGGCTGAACTATATCGGTTTCGTCGAGGGTGACGGACTGTACCGCGGCGAGGCCGATGTGGTGGTTTGCGACGGCTTCGTCGGCAATATCCTGCTCAAGTCCAGCGAAGGCCTGGCGACCATGATCGCGGCACGGATCGAGGCGTTGTTCCGTCGCAACCTGGCTTCGCGGGTGGTCGGTGTCCTGGCCTTGCCGTTGCTCAAGCGCCTGCAGGCCGACCTGGCACCGGCGCGTCACAATGGCGCGAGTTTCCTCGGCTTGCAGGGCATTGTCGTCAAGAGTCACGGCTCGGCGGGTGTGCAGGGCTTGCAGAGCGCCATCCAGCGGGCCCTGATCGAGATTCAGGAAAACCTCCCTGAACGCCTGCATGGGCGCCTGGAGGATCTGTTGCTTTAGGCGTTTTGCCCGGCAAATGCTTAAATGTGACCGCTCGGTTCAACGAGCCATCCAACTGAGGCATTCAATCAAGAATTTCTGGCGTTCCCATGGTGGGACCTCAACTCTCCGACGACAAGATCATTAGGGGCTCGTTTCATGTCTACCTCCCTCGCATTCGTCTTTCCAGGACAGGGCTCGCAGTCCCTCGGCATGCTGGCCGAGCTGGGCGCGCAGTACCCGCTGATCCTGGAAACCTTCGCCGAGGCCTCCGAGGCCCTGGGCTATGACCTCTGGGCACTGACCCAGCAGGGGCCGGAAGAGCAGCTCAATCAGACCGACAAGACCCAGCCGGCGATCCTCACCGCTTCGGTGGCCCTGTGGCGCCTGTGGCTGGCCGAAGGCGGCAAGCGCCCGGCCTATGTCGCCGGCCACAGTCTGGGTGAATACAGCGCACTGGTTGCCGCCGGCAGCCTGAGCCTGGCCGACGCCGTTCGTCTGGTCGAGCGCCGCGGTCAGCTCATGCAGGAAGCGGTGCCGGCCGGGCAGGGCGCCATGGCGGCGATCCTCGGCCTGGAAGATGCCGACGTGGTTGCCGCCTGTGCCGACTCCGCCCAGGGCGAAGTGGTCAGCGCGGTAAACTTCAACTCGCCGGGCCAGGTGGTGATCGCCGGGGCCAAGGCCGCTGTCGAACGCGCCATGGAAGCCTGCAAGGCCAAGGGCGCCAAGCGCGCGCTGCCGCTGCCGGTCAGCGTGCCGTCGCATTGCGAGCTGATGCGTCCGGCGGCCGAGCGCTTCGCCGAATCGGTGGCCGCCATCGACTGGCAGGCACCGCAGATCCCGTTGGTGCAGAATGTCAGCGCCGGCGTCGCCGCCGATCTCGCCACCCTCAAGCGCGACCTGCTGGAACAGCTCTACAAGCCGGTCCGCTGGGTCGAGTCCGTGCAGTACCTGGCGGCCCAGGGCGCGACCGAACTGGTCGAGTGCGGCCCGGGCAAGGTCCTCGCCGGCCTGAACAAGCGTTGCGCCGACGGCGTGAACACCTCCAACCTGAATACCCCGGATGCCTTCGCCGCCACGCGCGCGGCGCAGGCCTGAATTAGGAGAAGCCTGCATGAGTCTGCAAGGTAAAGTTGCACTGGTCACCGGCGCCAGCCGTGGTATCGGCCAAGCCATCGCCCTCGAGCTGGGTCGCCTGGGGGCTGTGGTCGTCGGTACCGCGACATCCGCCTCGGGTGCCGAGCGCATTGCCGCGACCCTCAAGGAAAATGGTATTCAAGGCACCGGCCTGGAACTCAATGTCACCAGCGACGAGTCCGTGGCCGCGGTCCTGGCCAGCATTACCGAGCAGTTCGGTGCGCCGGCGATCCTGGTCAATAATGCCGGTATCACCCGCGATAACCTGATGATGCGCATGAAAGACGATGAGTGGTACGACGTGGTCGATACCAACCTCAACAGTCTGTTCCGCCTGTCCAAGGGCGTCCTGCGCGGCATGACCAAGGCGCGCTGGGGCCGAATTATCAATATTGGCTCGGTTGTGGGTGCCATGGGCAACGCAGGCCAAGTAAACTACGCGGCAGCCAAGGCCGGCCTCGAAGGTTTCAGTCGCGCGCTCGCGCGTGAAGTCGGCTCGCGGTCGATTACGGTAAACTCGGTTGCTCCAGGCTTCATCGACACCGATATGACCCGCGAACTGCCTGAGGCACAGCGTGAAGCCCTGCTGACGCAGATTCCGCTGGGCCGTCTGGGCCAGGCCCAGGAGATCGCGCAAGTGGTCGCTTTTCTGGCTTCGGACGGTGCGGCTTACGTTACTGGGGCTACAATCCCGGTGAACGGCGGGATGTACATGTAATTCAAATGTGACGGATTGCTTCAAAAAAATGTCATACCAGCTGTCTAAAATCCGTTATAAAGCTGCAACTTATTGATGGGCAGAGGGCAAAGGGGGACGAAGGCTGAAGCTTTCGGTTGAAAAGCTGAAAAGCCTTTCTATACACTTACCCACCGGCCAGCTGCCTGAATTTTTCCATTAGGAGTGAAAACAAGGTATGAGCACCATCGAAGAACGCGTCAAGAAAATCGTTGCCGAGCAACTGGGCGTCAAGGAAGAAGAAGTGGTCAACACTGCTTCCTTCGTTGAAGACCTGGGTGCCGACTCCCTTGACACCGTTGAGCTGGTGATGGCTCTGGAAGAGGAATTCGAGACCGAAATCCCTGACGAAGAAGCTGAAAAAATCACCACCGTACAAGCTGCTATCGATTACGTTACTGCCCACCAGGCGTAATAGTTTGTAATCGTTGCCCGCTGTCATGGAAAAACCGCACTGCCATCATGGCGTGCGGTTTTTTCTTTAGGCGTGAGGCAAAGCGTGGTCAACAGGATAAAGGAGAGTGCTGTGTCGCGTAGACGCGTCGTAGTCACCGGTATGGGGATGTTGTCGCCATTGGGTACGGATGTTCCGAGTACCTGGCAGGGCATTCTGGCTGGCCGCAGTGGCATTGGTCTGATCGAACACACAGACCTTTCTGCCTATACCACCCGTTTTGGCGGCTCGGTAAAAGGCTTCAACGTCGAAGAATATTTGTCGGTCAAAGAAGCCCGCAAACTCGACCTGTTCATTCAGTACGGCCTGGCAGCCGGTTTTCAGGCGGTGCGCAATGCCGGCCTGGAAGTCACCGACGCCAACCGTGAACGTATCGGCGTGGCCATGGGCTCGGGTATTGGTGGTCTGACCAATATCGAGGAAACCAGCCGCACCCTGCATGATTCCGGGCCTCGGCGCATTTCGCCGTTCTTCGTGCCTGGCTCGATCATCAATATGATTTCCGGCTTCCTGTCCATCCACCTGGGTGCCCAGGGGCCGAACTACGCCATCTCCACCGCCTGTACCACCGGTACCCACTGCATTGGCATGGCGGCGCGCAACATTGCCTACGGCGAAGCCGACGTGATGATTGCCGGCGGGGCCGAAATGGCCGCCTGCGGCCTCGGCATGGGCGGCTTCGGTGCTTCGCGCGCGCTGTCGACCCGCAACGACGAGCCGACCCGTGCCAGCCGTCCGTGGGACAAGGGCCGCGACGGCTTCGTGCTGTCCGACGGTGCCGGTGCGCTGGTGCTGGAAGAGTTGGAACACGCCAAGGCGCGTGGTGCCACTATCTACGCCGAGCTGATCGGCTTCGGCACCAGCGGCGATGCCTATCACATGACCTCGCCACCCGCCGACGGCGCCGGTGCGGCGCGTTGCATCGCCAACGCCCTGCGTGACGCGAAACTGAATGTCGAGCAGGTGCAGTACGTCAATGCCCACGGCACCTCCACCGCGGCCGGCGACCTCGCCGAAGCCCAGGCGATCAAGACGGTGTTCGGCGAGCATGCCTACAAGCTGGCGGTCAGCTCGACCAAGTCGATGACCGGTCACCTGCTGGGTGCCGCCGGGGCGATCGAGGCGATCTTCAGCGTCCTGGCGATCAACGACCAGGTGGCTCCGCCGACCATCAACCTCGACGAGCCGGACGAAGGCTGCGACCTCGACTTCGTACCGCACGAAGCGCGGCGCATGCCGATCGACGTGGTGCTGTCCAACTCCTTCGGTTTTGGCGGCACCAACGGATCCCTGGTGTTCCGCCGGTTCGCCGAGTGATGCAAAGCTGGGTCGACGGTCAGCCGGCTGATTCGTTGCCGCTCAAGGACCGCGGCCTGGCCTACGGTGATGGTCTGTTCGAGACCATTGCCGTGAAAGCCGGGCGCCCGCTCTTGCTGGAGCGGCACCTGCAACGCCTGCTCGACGGTTGTCGACGCCTGGGCATGGCGGCCAATCACCCGCTGATTCGCAGCGAGTTGCTGGTCTACAGTGCCGCCATGGGCGAGGGCGTGCTCAAGCTGATCCTCACCCGTGGCGACAGCCAGCGCGGTTACGCCGCGGTGGCTGATGCCGTGCCCCGCAGGATTCTCCAGGGCAGTCCGTCGACGGTGTACCCGCCGGCCCTGCAGAACGAAGGCATTCGTCTTTTTCCCTGTGCCACCCGCTTGTCCGAGCAACCCTTGCTGGCCGGCCTCAAGCATCTCAACCGGCTGGAGCAGGTGCTCGCCCGCGGCGAGTGGCAGGATGCCAGGTATGCGGAGGGGCTGATGCTCGATGGCGCCGGGCGGGTGATCGAAGGCGTCTTCAGCAACCTGTTCCTGGTGCGCGATGGCGTGCTGTTCACCGCAGACCTGAGTCGTTGCGGCGTGGCCGGCGTCATGCGTGCCGAACTGCTGGACCAGGCTCGTGCCCTGGCTATCCCGGTGGATATTTCAGACATCAGCCTGGAGCAACTCCGACAGGCCGATGAAGTCTTTCTCTGTAACAGCGTCTACGGTGTCTGGCCGGTTCGGGCTTTTACCGATCTGAGCTGGTCGGTGGGTCCGCTCACCCGTAAACTGCAAGGCATTGCCCGCGCGTTATTGGATGTTTGAATTGAGACGTAAATTCTTGGTGCTGCTGCAGACGGGTCTGGTGCTGGCGGGATTGGTGCTGGGCGGATCGGCCTGGAAGATCCATTCGGCGCTGGAGCAGACCCTCGACCTGAGGCAGGAACAATTGCTCGACGTGCCGGCCGGTGCGACGCCTACCGGAACCTTCAATCGCATGGAGGCCGATGGCACCCTGCGCGATGCGTTCTGGCTGCGCCTGTACTGGCGCTTCAACCTGGCCGGCGTGCAACTGCACAGCGGCGAATACCGCCTGACCCCGGGCATGAACATACGCACACTGCTGGGCTTGTGGCAGCGTGGCGAAGTGGTGCAGTACAGCCTGACCCTGGTCGAGGGCTGGAATTTTCGCCAGGTGCGCAGCGCCCTGGCCAAGAACGACAAACTCCAGCAGACCCTGGCCGGGCTCAGCGATAGTGAAGTCATGAGCAAGCTGGGCCACAAGGACGTATTCCCGGAAGGGCGCTTCTTTCCTGATACCTACCGTTTCGTGCGCGGCATGACCGACGCCGAACTGCTGGAAAAAGCCTACGACCGCCTGCAGAACGTTTTGGCCCAGGAGTGGGAAAAGCGTTCGGCCGATGCGCCTTATACCGACCCTTACCAGGCCCTGATCATGGCCTCGCTGGTGGAAAAGGAAACCGGCGTGCCCCAGGAGCGTGGCCAGATCGCCGGGGTTTTTGTACGGCGCATGCAGCTCGGCATGCTGTTGCAGACCGACCCGACGGTGATCTATGGCCTGGGCGAGCGCTACACCGGCAAGCTGACCCGCGCCCACCTGCGCGAAGCCAATCCCTACAATACCTATATGAACGTCGGCTTGCCGCCGACACCGATCGCCATGGTCGGGCGCGAGGCGATTCATGCCGCATTGAACCCGGTGGCGGGCAACAGCCTGTATTTTGTCGCCCGGGGCGATGGCAGCCATGTCTTCTCCGATGACCTGGACGCCCATAACAACGCGGTGCGCGAGTTCCAGCTCAAGCGCCGCGCGGATTATCGTTCCAGCCCGGCGCCGGCTACCGCACCCGCGACGACACCCGCCGGCGCGCCGGCTGTTGTTCCCGGTGCCGATGTTCCCAGCGCCGAGTCGAAGCCGGCTCCGGATACCACCGAACCCGCGGCGGCGCCCCTCGGCGCACCGACCGAAGCGCCGCCCGCGCCGGACTCCGTCGCCCCCGAGACGAAGGACGCGCAATGACTCTGATTAAGGACTGCCTGTGACCGGCTTGTTTATTACCCTGGAAGGCCCGGAAGGCGCCGGCAAGAGTACCAATCGCGAATACCTGGCCGAGCAGTTGCGTGCCCGTGGCATCGATGTGCTGCTGACCCGCGAGCCGGGCGGCACGCCCCTGGCCGAACGCATTCGCGAGCTGTTGCTGGCACCGAGCGATGAACGCATGTGTGCCGACACCGAGCTGTTGCTGGTGTTCGCCGCCCGTGCCCAGCACCTGGCCGAGGTGATTCGTCCGGCGTTGGCCCGAGGGGCGGTGGTGTTGTGCGATCGCTTTACCGATGCCACTTATGCCTACCAGGGCGGCGGTCGTGGCTTGTCCCGGGAGCGCATCGCCACCCTGGAAACCTTCGTCCAGGGCGAACTGCGCCCGGACCTTACCCTGGTCTTCGACCTGCCGGTGGAAATCGGCCTGGCCCGCGCCAGTGCGCGGGGTCGACTGGATCGCTTCGAGCAGGAAGGGCGGGTGTTCTTCGACGCGGTACGCAGCACCTACCTGAAGCGTGCCGAAGCCGACCCGGCGCGCTATCGCCTGGTCGATGCCGCCTTGCCGCTGGCGCAAGTCCAGCAAGCGCTGGACAGCCTGCTGCCACTGATCCTGGAGCGGCATCGTGGCTGAAGCCTACCCCTGGCAGGACGCTCTCTGGCAGCAACTGGCCGGTCGCACGCAGCATGCCCATGCCTATCTGCTCCATGGTCCGGTGGGGATCGGCAAGCGGGCCCTGGCCGAGCGCCTGATGGCGCTGTTGCTGTGCAAGAGCCCGGACGGCCTCAATGCCTGCGGTCACTGCAAGTCCTGCCTGTTGCTGGCGGCGGGCAGTCACCCGGACAACTACATCCTCGAGCCGGAAGAGGCGGACAAGGCGATCAAGGTCGATCAGGTCCGCGATCTGGTCAGCTTCGTGGTCCAGACCGCGCAACTGGGCGGGCGCAAGGTGGTGTTGATCGAGCCGGTGGAGGCGATGAACATCAACGCCGCCAACGCCTTGCTCAAGAGCCTCGAAGAACCCTCCGGCGATACCGTGCTGCTGCTGGTCAGCCACCAGTCCAGTCGCCTGCTGCCGACCATTCGCAGCCGTTGCGTGCAGCAGGCCTGTCCGCTGCCGGGCGAGGCCATGAGCCTGGAGTGGCTGGCCGGGGCCTTGCCCGATTGCAGCGAGGAGGAGCGCGTCGAGCTGCTGACCCTGGCGGCCGGTTCGCCCCTGGCGGCGGTCAGCCTGCAGGCCCAGGGCGTGCGCGAACAGCGGGCGCTGGTGGTGGACGGTGTGAAGAAACTGCTCAAGCAACAGCAGTCGGCCACGCAACTGGCCGAGGGCTGGAACGCCATTCCACTGCTGCTGCTGTTCGACTGGTTCTGCGACTGGTCGAGCCTGATCCTGCGCTATCAACTGACCCAGGATGAAGCCGGCCTGGGGCTGCCCGACATGCGCAAGGTGGTGCAGTACCTGGCGCAGAAAACCTCGCAGGAAAAGGTCCTGAATATTCAGGACTGGATCCTCGCCCAGCGCCAGAAGGTACTGAGCAAGGCCAACCTCAATCGGGTGCTGTTGCTCGAAGCCTTGCTGGTGCAGTGGGCGGCTTTGCCGGCGAGCTAGCCGTACAGGCCACCAAGCGCCTAGAATCGGGTTATCTGCATTTCGGGAGTCCGCATGAACGAACCCATTGGTCCAGGCCCGCGCAACGGTATCCTGTCCCTGACCATCAAGGACAAGTCGGTGCTGTACGCGGCCTATATGCCCTTTATCAAGAACGGCGGCCTGTTCATCCCCACCAACAAGAGCTACAGGTTGGGTGACGAGGTGTTCATGCTGCTCAACCTGATGGATGAGCCGGAGAAAATCCCGGTCGCCGGCAAGGTTACCTGGATCACCCCCAAGGGCGCCCAGGGCAATCGCGCGGCAGGTATCGGCGTACAGTTCAACGACGGCGACAACACCGCCCGCAGCAAGATCGAAACCCATCTGGCCGGCGCCCTCAAGTCCGACCGTCCCACCCATACGATGTAGTTGTCACTTTATCCCATGCTTGTAGATTCCCATTGCCACCTCGACCGTCTTGATCTCGCCGAACACCAGGGCTCCCTGGATGCCGCCCTCGAAGCGGCGCGCCAGCGCGGGGTCGGGCACTTCCTGTGCATCGGTGTCAGCGCCGATAACGCCGCCGACGTGAAGGCGCTGGCCGAGCGTTATGCCGATGTCGACTGTTCGGTCGGTGTGCACCCGCTGGACGTCAAGCCTGAGGCGACGCCGGCCCTCGACTGGTTGTTGCGCGAGCTCGATCATCCGCGCGTGGTGGCCATCGGCGAAACCGGCCTGGACTATCACTACGAGCCGGAAGCGGCCGAGGTGCAGCAGGCATCTTTCCGCCTGCACCTGCAGGCGGCGCAGAAGACCGGCAAGCCGGTGATCGTCCACACCCGTGGCGCCCGCGCCGATACCCTGAGCCTGTTGCGCGAAGCACAGCTGCCCCAGGCCGGCGTGCTGCACTGTTTCACCGAGGATTGGGACATGGCCCGCGCGGCGCTGGACCTCGGGTTCTATATCTCGCTGTCGGGGATCGTGACCTTCCGCAACGCCGATGCCTTGCGCGATGTGGCCCGGCAGGTGCCGGCCGATCGGCTGCTGGTGGAAACCGATTCGCCTTACCTCGCGCCGATTCCCCACCGGGGCAAGCCGAACCTGCCGCAATACGTGCGCGATGTGGCGGGCTACCTGGCGATGCTGCGCGGAGTGCCCTACGAGCAGTTCGCCCGGCAGACCACCGAGAACTTCAAGCGGCTGTTCCCGCTGGCGCATGTGAGTTCCTGAGCCGGGCTGTGGGCGCTGGCTTGCCGGCAATGCCGTCGCCGCCGGCCTCGCAAGGCTCAAGGGGCTTGCGGGGGAGGGGTCAAATCGCAGGCAAAAAAAACCCGGGTTCTGGGGGGGTGAATCCGGGTTAAGACCATTAGGAGTAAAACAAAGGCGCGCGGTCCCTTGGCACCTTTATCAGCGCGTCACTTGGGGGAGATGTCGCGCCGACACTTCAAGTATTGGCCAGTATCGCGTCACGTCCAGTCAGCCCTGCTCATTTTTTAAACAGATTTGGAATACCGCCGCTTCGGTTGAGTTCTCATTGCTTGTCACGGGCTGCGGGGCTTGTCTGAGTGCGACGCTCCGTGACCTGGGCGAAGATTTTTTGACCAGTACGGCCTGATTCGTCGACAGTGAAAACGAAAAGCTTCGGATGATTCGTGCAATTTGGCGCGGCTCAGGCATAATAGTTGGCTTCGATTTTGCCCCTACAGACCTTTTCTTATGCATAAAGAACCCCGTAAGGTCCGTGAGTTTCGTCGCCGCGAGCAAGAAATTCTCGATACCGCGCTAAAGCTGTTCCTCGAACAGGGTGAAGACAGTGTCACCGTCGAGATGATCGCGGATGCCGTCGGTATCGGCAAAGGCACCATCTACAAGCACTTCAAGTCCAAGGCGGAGATCTACCTGCGCCTGATGCTCGACTACGAGCGCGACCTGAACGAATTGCTGCACTCGGCCGATGTCGACAAGGACAAGGAAGCACTGTCCCGCGCCTACTTCGAATTCCGCATGCGCGACCCGCAGCGTTATCGGCTGTTCGATCGCCTGGAAGAGAAGGTGGTCAAGGGCCACCAGGTTCCGGAAATGGTCGAGGAACTGCACAAGATCCGCGCCTCCAACTTCGAACGCCTGACCCTGTTGATCAAGGGCCGCATCAGCGAAGGCAAGCTCGAGGACGTGCCACCGTACTTCCACTATTGCGCGGCCTGGGCATTGGTGCATGGCGCGGTCGCGTTGTACCACTCGCCGTTCTGGAGCAATGTGCTGGAGGATCAGGAGGGTTTCTTCCAGTTCCTGATGGACATCGGCGTGCGCATGGGCAACAAGCGCAAGCGCGACACCGATACGCCGGTAGCCTGACCGGCGCGGTATACTGGTGACGGTCCTGTAGGAGCCGGCTTGCCGGCGAAGAACGATAGCGCGGTGCGGCTTGAATTCCGCGTCGCTTGAATCGCCGGCAAGCCGGCTCCTACGGATAGGACTTGCTAAAACTTGATTTTCAAGTCAACTTTTAGCTTGTGCCAGAGTCCATCGCCGGAGTGTTCCATGATCGTTGACCGTCAAGGCAGGCGTTTTCGCAATCTGCGCATCAGCCTGACATCCGCCTGCAACTATGCCTGTACCTACTGCGTGCCCAACGGCAAGCGGCTGGTGGCTGCCCAGGATGAATTGTCGGCCGAGGCCATGGCGCGGGGTGTTGCCTACCTGATCGAGGCGGCCGGAATCGAACGCTTGCGTATTACCGGCGGCGAACCGCTGGTCAGTCCCAAGCTGGAAACCTTCATGGGCGCGGTGGGCCAGTTGGGCCTGAGTGATATCAGCCTGACCACCAACGGCCAGTTGCTGGCGCGCAAGCTGCCGTTGCTGGTGGATGCCGGGATCCGGCGGATCAACGTTTCCCTCGATACGCTCGATCCCGAGGCTTTCCGCGGCATTGCCCGTGGCGGCGATCTGGCCAGCGTGCTCGACGGTATGGATCAGGCGCGGGCCGCGGGGCTGAAGATCAAGGTCAATATGGTGCCGCTGCGCGGGCAGAACCTGGACCAGGTGATGCCGCTGCTCGACTACTGCCTGGAGCGGGGTTACGAGCTGCGTTTCATCGAGTTGATGCGCATGGGCCACTTGGCCAGCGACAACAATGCCTTCCTCCAGCAGTTCGTCAGCCTCCAGCAGTTGCTGGGATTGATCGGCGAGCGCTATGAATACCTGCAGGCCAATGCGCCGGTCGACGCGACCGCGGTGCGCTACGAAATTCCGGGGCAAGGCTATTTTGGCGTGATTGCCAACGAAAGCGTGCCGTTCTGCCGGACCTGTTCGCGCTTGCGCCTGTCCTCGACTGGCTGGCTGCATGGTTGCCTGTCGTCGAGCAACCGGCACTACGTCGGCGATCTGCTGGACAAGCCGCGTCACGAAGCCCTGCCGGCGTTGCAGCGGCTGCTGGTCAAGGCCCTGGGCGACAAGCAGGAAGTGGCCTTCTCCGGCGGTGCGACGGTGATGAAAATCATCGGCGGCTAGTCATGTCGCGGTGCCTTGCTGGGAGCGGACTTACTGCAGGGCGGGCTATGCAGGAGTGAGCTATGGGGGAGTGAGCTATGGGGGAGTGAGCTATGGGGGAGTGAGCTATGGGGGAGTGGGCTATGTGGGAGCGGGCTTGCCCGCGAAGCTTCTAGCGACCTCAAGGGCCTCTTCGCGGGCAAGCCCGCTCCCACAGTTGCCACAGAGCTTCGATGCCACAGAGCTCACAGTTGCCACAGAGCTTCGATGCCACAGAGCTAACAGTTGCCACAGAGCTTCGATGCCACAGAGCTCGCCACAGTTGCCACAGTGCTCCCGCAGTTCCACTGTCTCACACAAACCCCGCTCCCACAGGCTCAACCCGCTTGCCAGGCCGATCTGGCGCGGAAGCTGCATCACGCGGCTATTCGCCGGTTTTCCGTCACCGGCCTTTGGAGGATAGGATGCGTAGCCTGGTTATGCTGCTGGCGTTTTTGGTGCTGGGCGGCTGCATGAAAGTCAGCGATCTGGGAGAAGGTGCTCGTTATCAGATGAGCGATGCGGGATTGCTCGATCATAGCGATACGCGCCGGATCCACTCGTTCCGCATTCAGCCGGACTCCTTCATCTACATTGCCCAGGGCGCATTCGCCCCGCCTGGCAGCGCCTATCCACGGCCGAACGTGGTGGCCGAAGAGGCCTTCAACGGTTTTGTCGAATACTTCCCGATGGTTCGCCGCGCCCGTGCCCCGGTCGGTCTCGACGAGGCCATGGCCGAAGCCCGCTCCGCCGGTGCCCACTACCTGCTGTACACCCGCTTCGCCAAGGCTGACGACCGGATCGGCAACTACGACGAGTGGGCCGACCAGGAAGCCGTCGATCGCCTGGGGATCGACAGTGGCGTTATCCAGATCATGCTGATCGAGACCAGCACCCAGTACCTGATCGATACCGCCCGGATCAAGAGTCGTGGCGGTTTACTGACGTTCCACGACAACAAGCCGCAGGACCTGATCGCCAAGCCACTGGCAGAATATGCGCGTAGTCTATTGGGCTTGAGCGATCAGTAAGTCATTTCGGAGTGAGCATGAGTGAGCCAGGCAAGGCCGATGATCTGTTGGCGCAAATTTCTCTGATCGGGAAGGGCACGGAAAAGGGCCTGCCGCCGGTGCACCTGTGGAACCCGGACTTCTGCGGCGATATCGACATGCGCATCGCCCGCGACGGCACCTGGTATTACCTGGGCACGCCCATCGGGCGCAAGCCGATGGTCAAGCTGTTCTCCACCATCCTGCGTCGTGACGGCGACGATTATTTCCTCATCACTCCGGTGGAAAAGGTCGGCATCAAGGTCGATGACGCGCCTTTTGTCGCGGTAACCCTGGAGGTCGAAGGGCAGGGCGAGACGCAGCAACTGCGTTTTACCACCTACGTCGATGAACAGGTGACGGCTGGGGCCGAGCATCCGATCCGGGTGCTGATCGATCCCGTCAGCCAGGAGCCGACGCCTTATGTCCACGTACGCAGCAATCTCGAGGCGCTGATCCACCGCAATGTGTTCTACCAACTGGTGGAGCTGGCGGTGACCCGGCAGATCGACGGCCAGTCCTGGCTCGGCGTGTGGAGTGGCGGCGAGTTTTTCCCCATCGGCCTCGAACCCTGATATCGGGCTCCACCATTCATCCCCTGGAAAAATAAATCCCTTGCACCGACAAGCCTGTTTCGGTTATCAATTTGTACATGATTAGACATGTTCGATTTGACAAGAAAAAACGGGTGGTCGATGAGCTGATCCGGCGCATCGAAAGCGGTCTTCTCGAAGACGGCTTTCTGCTGCCGGGCGAGCATCAGTTGGCCGAAGAATTCTCGGTGAGCCGTGGCACGCTGCGCGAGGCCCTGGCCGAGCTCAAGCGGCGCAACTACATCGCCACCCAGAGCGGCGTCGGCTCGATCGTCACCTATGACGGCATCGTGCTCGACCAGCGCGCGGGCTGGGCCCAGGCCCTGGCCGACACCGGTGCGCTGATCAACACCGAAGTGTTGCGTTTCGAGGCCGTGCAGCGTCCGGACCTGCTCAGTCGCTACGGCACTGACCGGTTCATCGCCCTCGACCGGCGGCGGCGCAACACCGAAGGCGTCGTGGTCTCCCTCGAACATTCCCTGATGCCGGCCAGCGGCGGCCTGGAAAGCCTGCCCGAAACCGGCCTGATCGATAACTCCCTGACCATCACCCTGGCCGCCCACGGCTTTATCGGCGAGCGTGGCGACCAGTGGATCGGTGCCGAACCCCTCGGCGCAGAGGACGCCGAGCTGCTCGGGCGTCCCGTGGGCACCGTGTTCCTCAAGGCCCTGCGCACCACCTATGACAAACAGGGCCGTTTCATGGAACAGGTCGAAAGCCTGCTCGATCCCTTGCATTTCCGCCTGCACCTGGCTTTTGGAAACCCGACATGACCCCGACGCACCGCGCCCTCGGCGCATTCTATGGCCTGGCCCTGGGCGACGCCCTCGGCATGCCGACCCAGTCATTGAGTCGTAGCCAGATCCAGGCGCGCTTCGGCAGCATCCGCACCCTGGTGGACGCCGGTCCGGACCAGCCGATTGCGCCGAACATGCCCGCCGGTTCCATTACCGACGACACGGAACAGGCGATCCTGGTCGGCCAGTTGCTGATCGACGGGCAGGGCCATATCGAGCCGGCCGTGCTCGCCGAGCGCCTGATCGCCTGGGAAGCGGTGATGCAGGCCAAGGGTTCCCAGGACCTGCTGGGGCCGTCGACCAAGCGCGCGATCGAAATGATCCTCGCCGGTCACAGCCCTGAAGAGGCCGGACGCTACGGCACCACCAATGGTGCGGCGATGCGTATCACGCCGGTGGGGATTGCCGCCGATATCGCCGAGCCCGGGCGTTTTCTCAAGGCCGTGGTGCAGGCTTGCCAGGTCACCCACAACACTAACCTGGGCATCGCCAGCGCCGCCGCCGTGGCCGCGGTGATCTCCAGCGGGATCAACGGCAAGAGCCTGGCGCAGGCGCTGGAGGTCGGCACCGAGATCGCCTTCGCCGCCGAACAGCATGGCCACTGGGTTGCCGGTGGTCGCATCGGTCCGCGCATCCGCTGGGCCCGGCAACTGAGCGCCGACTGTGCCGATGCCGATCTCGCCGATCTGCTCTATGACGTGGTCGGTACTTCCGTCGCCAGCCAGGAGTCGGTGGTGGTCGCCTTTGCCCTGGCCCAGCGCGTGGCCGAGGGGCGCCTGAGCGCCTTCGACGCGACCTGCCTGGCCGCCGGTATCGGCGGCGACACCGACACCATCGCCGGGATTCTCGGCGCCATGCTCGGCGCCTGCGACGGCCTGGAGTGCTGGCCGCCCGAGCTGATCGCACAGATCATCGAAGTCAACGGGCTGGAACTGGTTCCACTGGTTCAAGGGCTGATCGCCCTGCGCACCGCCTGAATAAACAAAACGCAACGGACTGCAGAAGAAGGGGGCCGGAGTGGCCCGGGTTTCACTACGCCTTCCGCACTGCCCACAACCACAACAATGGCATCAGGAGCTGAACACCATGACCTCATCAAACGCCGGGCAAAGTGCCGGGCAACTGGAAACCCGCGGTATCGAACCGGCTCCCGAAGCGGAGTGCAACGGCCATCCCCTGCAGCTGTTCTGGGTCTGGTTCGCCGCCAACATCAGTATTCTCGGCTTGCCGCTGGGGGCGACCCTGGTGGCCTTTCGCGGCCTGGCGATCTGGCAGGCGATCATTGTCGCCATCATCGGCGCGGCGGGCTCCTTCGCCGTGGTGGGGGTCATCTCCATCGCCGGTCGCCGCGGCCGGGCACCGAGCCTGACGCTGTCGCGGGCGATCTTCGGGGTGCGTGGCAATATCGGTCCGACCATCGTTTCGCTGATGTCGCGTCTGGGCTGGGAAACGGTCAATACGACCACGGCGGCCTTTGTGCTGCTGTCGCTGTGTTCGATCCTGTTCCACTCGCCGGTCGAAGCCAAGAGCGCACCCGCGCTGACGTTGCTGTTCATCGCCATCTTCGTGTTGCTGACCCTGTCGGTTTCCGGCCTGGGCCACGCCACCTTGCTGGTGATCCAGAAGTGGGCGACCTACGTCTTCGGCGCCCTGAATATCCTGGTCGGCGGCTTCCTCTGCGCCACCATCGACTGGAGCGCGGTGTTCAACGCCACGCCGGCGCCGATGAGCGCGATGATCATCGGTATCGGTACCATGGCGGCGGGCACCGGCATCGGCTGGGCCAACGCCGGGGCGGATATGTCGCGCTACCAGCACAAGAGCGTCAAGGCTGCGCGTCTCGTCGCTTCGGCGGCCTTCGGTGCGGGTATCCCGCTGGTGCTGCTGATCACCCTCGGCGGCCTGCTGTCGGTGGGCAACCATGACCTGGCACAAGCCACCGACCCGATCATCGCGATCCGCGACATGCTGCCGACCTGGATGGCGGTGCCGTACCTGATCACCGCATTCGGCGGCCTGCTGCTGTCGAACAACCTCTCGGTGTATTCGGCCGGCCTGACCACCCTGACCCTCGGCCTGAGGGTCAAGCGCGTGCATGCGGTGATCGTCGATATCGTGGCGATCTTCGCCGGCTCCATCTACTTCATGCTGATCGCCGACAGCTTCTACGGCCCGTTCATCACCTTTATCTCGCTGCTGGCCGTGCCGATCACCGCCTGGGTCGGGATCTTCGTGGTCGACCTGCTGCATCGCCATGTCTACAGCGCCAAGGACCTGCTGGACGTCAGTCCGACCAGCGCCTACTGGTATCGCGGGGGTGTGGAATGGCGTGCGTTCGGTGCCTGGGCCGTAGCCATCGTGCTGGGTTTCAGTTTCACCACCATCGGCACCACGGCGGAGAACATCTGGTTCCGTGGTTTCCTGTCCGATTCCTGGCTGGGTCACAACGGCCTGGGCTGGATCGTCACCTTCCTCGTGGCAGGCGGTATCTATGGCCTGCTCGGCGGCGCGGCGGATCGTCGTGCGGCCTTTGTAGAGAATGCCAATGGCTAGATTGCTGCATACCGGCCAGGTCATGGTTGACCTGGTCATTTCCCTCGACCAGTTGCCGGTCAGTGGTGGTGACGCCCTGGCCAATGCCGCCAGCTTCGAAGCCGGTGCCGGTTTCAATGTGATGGCCGCCGCCCGGCGCAACGGCCTGGCGGTGGTCTACCTCGGTCGTCACGGCAACGGCCGCTTCGGCGAACTGGCCCGTCAGGCGATGGTGGCGGAAGGGGTCGAGATCGCCCTCGACAGCGACAAGGAAAAGGACACCGGGCTCTGCGTGTCCCTGACCGAAGCCAGTGCCGAGCGCACCTTCATTTCCCATATCGGCGCCGAAGGCGGGCTCTCGGCCGCCGATCTGGCGCGGGTTGCGGTGCAGGCCGACGACTATGTCTACGTCAGCGGCTACAGCCTGCAATACCCGGACAAGGTGCAGGCGCTGCTGGACTGGGTGCTGGCCTTGCCGAGGGAAGTGGCGGTGGTGTTCGATCCGGGGCCGCTGGTCAACGCGCCGGACTCGGCACCCATGGCGGCTCTGCTGCCGCGTATCGATATCTGGACCAGCAACAGTGTCGAATCCCTGCGCTTTACCGGCGCCGTGGATATTGCCGGCTCTCTGGACAGCCTGACGCGGCGTCTGTCCGACGGTGCCCTGCTGCTGGTGCGCGACGGCCCGGACGGTTGCTGGATCAGCCGGCACGGGGAGCGCCGGCATATCCCCGGCTTCAAGGTGACGGCGGTGGATACCAATGGTGCCGGCGACGCTCATTCCGGCGTGTTCCTCGCCGGGCTGGCGGCGGGGCTCGATGCTGCCCAGGCAGCCCTTCGCGCCAATGCGGCGGCGGCCCTGGCGGTGACCCGCTGGGGGCCGGCAACCTCGCCGGGTGCTGACGAAGTGGATGTCCTGGTCGCGGGGCTGAAGTCGTAAGGATGTAAGAAAAATCTGTAATAGATTGCGCTTTTGTCTTCTGCTTAAGTAGGAAGTGCTGGAAACCACGGCAGCGGCTGTTCTACCCTAGTACGTTGGCTACTTTTCTCGATACCCAGCCTCCGGAGGCTCTGCTCCAAGGCTGGTGGTCGGGTGAAGTCAGCGTATTCTCCGACTTCTGTGACGACGCCCGTGAAACTCATCATCATTGCTGTTTACGTATTGTCCATCGCGTATGTACACCTGCGCGGTAAAGTCCGGCACAAGCTGGGCCGCCAACTGAGCGACCACTCCAGCTTCCTGGCACCGATCAACTGCTTCCTCTACCTGTTTTCGAAGATCCCCAGCCGACCGTACCTGCAGACGACGGACTTCCCCGAACTCAAGCCGTTGCAGGACAACTGGCAGGCGATCCGCGAGGAGGCCCTGGCCTTGCTGCGGGCGGGTGAAATCAAGAAATCCGAGCGGCCCGACGATGTCGGTTTCAACTCCTTCTTCAAGACCGGCTGGAAACGCTTCTACCTGAAGTGGTATGGCGACAATCATCCCTCCGCCCTGGAGCTCTGCCCGCGTACCACCGAGCTGCTCAACGGCATCGGCACGGTCAAGGCGGCGATGTTCGCCGAATTGCCGCCGGGTTCGAAGCTGGTCCGTCACCGCGATCCGTATGCCGGTTCGCTGCGCTACCACCTGGGGCTGGAAACGCCGAACGACGCGGGTTGCTACATCAACGTCGACGGCCAGAACTACCACTGGCGCGACGGCGAGCCGGTGATGTTCGACGAGACCTTTATCCACTACGCGGAAAACACCACCGACAAGGACCGCGTGATCCTGTTCTGCGATATCGAACGGCCAATGAAATATCGCTGGGCGGCGGCGTTCAACCGCTGGTTCAGCCGCAACGTGATGGCGGCGGCCGCGGCGCCCAATGGCGACGGCGACAAGACCGGCGGGATCAACAAGGCCTTCACCAAACTGTACGGCATCCGCCTGCGCGGCAAGGCGCTGAAGAAGACCAATCGCACCCGCTATTATCTGGAAAAGTGGGCGATCTTCGGTGGCCTGCTGGCGTTGTTCCTGCTGATCTAGCGCCATTTCCGCGATCGATTGCAGCAATGAATCGGCCGGGCTCCCAACGGGAGTCCGGCCGATTTTTTTCAAGCGTTCCGCAATGGGTCGCCAGGGGCGATCAACTAGATGCCATCCTGCGGGTGCAATGTACGCTTGGCCAGGTCCTCGGGACTCTTCTGCTGCCAGACCGGCCAGTAATCGGCGCGTTTTTCTTCCACGCTGCCCTTGTTGCTCTCGAACCACGACAGCGATTTCGGCGAGTTGTCGACCAGTTCGGTGTTCTTGATCAGATCGGTGACGTCCTTGCTGCCGGCGCTGAACTCGGCCTTGCTGTCGCTACTGACCGGCCACAGCGAGAAGCGGGCTTTCCAGGCACCCATGCGTGGCGTCACGACGCTGTAGTAGGTCTTGCCCGGGGCCAGGTCGGCCTCGAGGAAGTCGGCGGCTTCGGAGACCACCATGAAGGTGTGCTTGCCCGGGGTGGTCGGGTAGTTGATCTTGCTGCCGTTGGCCATGATTCCGATAAACCGGGTCTGGCCGCAGGTGACGTCATACAGCGAGGCATCGATGATCTTGCCGACGAACGACGAGCGCATGAACACCACCTGGGCGGCGGTCGGTTCGGCGGTTGGGATGGTTTGCGTGGGGGCTACCTGCATCGGGTTGCCGGCACAGCCGCCCAGCAGTGCAGCGGCGGCCAGCAGCCACAAATGGATAAAGCGCATTGAATGCTCCTTGGTCTTGAACTCGAGTTATTCCCTACTCAGGTGCGCCGCGGCAAAGACGTGTTCGCCGCTCCGGACATCTTTCAGGCCCGGCCTTTAAACCATGAAGGCATTTGGCTATCAAGTGTTTTCGATTTTCTCCGGGAAGGAATTTTCCCTGTCTGTACGGGCCTCGTATACGTCGGATTGATGTAGTGACCTGGATTCGGGAAGTTGCCGGACCCACATCAACCCTTGCCGCGCGGTCAACGCTCCAGCACACCCCGGAACGCCGCGCTCAAGGCCCGCAGTGTCTCCTGGGAGCGGGCGTCCGTGGGCCGTGAATGCAGGATGATTTCGGTCACCGGCAACGCCGGCAGTCCCAGCTGTTCGCCGACTTCGACAGCACCGGCCGGAGCCACCCGCCTTGCCAGCGCGGCGACGCCGAGCCCGGCACTGACCGCCGCGCCCACCGCCATGACGCCGCCGCCGATAAACACTTCGGTCCAGGCAATTGCGGCGTCGTCCAGCACCCGTACCGCCAGGTGGCGCACGCCGCACGGCGCGGCCATGGTTGCCAGGCGCAGTACGCTACCCGGCACATGCTGCCAGGTCGGCGCGGCGAACCAGCCGAAGCGCTCGACCACCAGCACTTCACCGTCGTGGCGGTCGCCCTCGCTGCGCACGATGGCCGCGTCCAGCTCGCCGCGGTCGAAGGACGCGCTCAGGTCCCGGGACGATGCGATGCGCACCTCGATGATCAGCAACGGATCGTAATGGGCCAGTCGGCTCAGGAGCACCGGCAGGTCGGGCCCGGCGACATGATCGCTGATACCGATGATCAAGCGTCGGCTCGGCGGCGCGCTCATGTCGCCGAGGGCGCGTTCATGGGCCTGGAGCAGGGTCCGCGCCGCCTGGATGAATTGCTCGCCGGAAGGCGTCAGGCGCACATGCCGTGGCGTGCGCTCGAGCAAGCGATAGCCGAGGCGCTCCTCGAGACGCTTGAGCTTCAGGCTGATGGCCGCCTGGGAGGTGTCCAGTGCCTGGGCGGCGCGGGTGAAGCTGGCGAAGTCGGCAATCAGGACAAAGGCCTGGACGGTGTCGATATCGAGAGGCCTGCTGATGTCTGTCATATCTACCTCTTATCACACATATATCGGTAGATATCTTGTTGTAATCATCGACCTTGCGCAAGCTGGCTCCAGGTTTTCCACAACCGGTTTTTCCCAAGGAGCGCGATCATGTTTGCCAAACAGTATTCCCACCGCTTGCCCGCCAACTACGACATGGATCTGATCCGTCGCCGTGCCGCTGAACTCGGACCGCTCTGGGACGATGCCCGCGGCCTGCTGTTCAAGGCTTTTATCGCCCGGGAGCGCGGCGTCTTCGGTGCCTCGGCCAACCAGTATGCGTCGGTCTACCTGTGGTCGGATTCGGCCGCCGCCGCTGCCTTCCTGATGGATGAGCGGTTCCAGAAGGTGATCGATTCGTTTGGTCGTCCGCAGATCGAGGCCTGGTTGCCCCTGGATTTCCAGCTGGGCACGGCGCTTGAGGCGCGGGCGCTGTACCGCGAAGAACTGGCGGTCGACCCGGAAGCCGATCGCGCCCGGTTGCTGGCAAGCGAGATCGAGCGCAACCAGGCTCTTCTACGCCAGGAAGATACCTTCGCGGTCTTCCTGGCACTGGATACCGCGAGCTGGCGGCTGGTGCGCATCACCCTGTCGTCAGGTCATCCGGACCGCAGTCGTGCCAGCGAGGCCTACGAAGTGCTGTACCTGGCCCAACCCGGTGTCGAGAGCCGGCGTCATGGACGGGCGTGACGAGCAGGGGCAGGCCAGCCGCGCGCTGCTTGCCCATCTGCTGGGGATGGGCGTGGGCGCAGGGCTGATCCTCGGCCTGACGCTGCTGGCCTGCCTGCTGTTGCGAACGAATTTTCGTTGAAATGATTCAAGCGGCAACACAATCCGAATAGCATGGGCGTCTCCATTGATTCCGGAAGCGCCCATGTCCCTCGAAATACGCGAAGCCCGGCCCAGCGATGCGCCGCAGATCCTGGCCTTTATCACCGAACTGGCGGACTACGAACGGGCGCGTCACGAAGTGATCGCCAGTGTCGTCGACATCGAGCGCAGCCTGTTCGGCGAAGGCGCCACGGCCCACGGCCTGATCTGCCTGCGGGACGGCGAGCCGGTCGGTTTCGCGGTGTTTTTCTTCAGCTACTCGACCTGGCTCGGGCGCAATGGCCTGTACCTGGAAGACCTCTATGTCTCGCCACAACAACGCGGAGCGGGGGCGGGGAGGAAGCTCTTGCGGCATCTGGCGAAGATCGCCTGTGCCAACGACTGCGGACGCCTGGAGTGGAGTGTGCTGGACTGGAACGAGCCGGCGATCCGCTTCTACGAGTCCATCGGCGCGCAACCCCAGAGTGAATGGGTGCGCTACCGGATGGACGGCGAAGTGTTGAAGAACTTCGCCTATTCGCAGGACTGAACAGCGATCCTGAAAACCCCGCGAAACCTGTAGGAGCTGGCTTGCCAGCGATGGCGGCGGTGAATGTGACATCGCTATCGCTGGCAAGCCGGCTCCTGCAGGGACCGGGTTCAACCTGGGCCGATGTTTATTGCAACCACTGCCACAACAGCAGCGTGCCGATCAGCCCGACCACCGAGACGATGGTCTGCAGTACCGACCAGACCCAGATGGTCTGCTTGAGTTGCAGGCCGAAGTATTCGCGCACCATCCAGAAGCCGGCATCGTTGACGTGGCAGAAGAATACCGAGCCGGCACCGATGGCCAGCGCCACCAGGGAGCTCTGGGTGGTTGCCAGGCCCGCCATCAGCGGGGCCAGGATGCCCGCGGTGGTGGTGGTCGCCACGGTGGCCGAACCCGTCGCCTGACGCAAGGCCACGGCGATCAGCCAGGCCAGCAGCACGTAGGACATGTTCGCGCCGGTGGCGACCTTGCTGATGGTGTCGCTGATCCCGGCTTCCAGCAGCGTCTGCTTCAGCCCGCCGCCGGCGCCGATGGTCAGCAACAGCACGGCAATCGGCGCGAGGCTCTTGCGCAGCACGTTGCCGACCTGGTCGCGGGCCATGCCGATCGACCAGCCGAGGCAGATCACCGCGGCGATCACCGCGAGGCCCAGGGCGATCAGCGGTTCACCGAGAAACTTCAGGGTGATCGCCAGGTTGCTTTGCGGCGCCATGGCGACTTTCGCCAGGGTGCTGCCGAGCATCAACAGCACCGGCAACAGAATGATCAGCAGCGAGACGGCAAAGCTCGGCTTGCGCCGGGTCTCGACCTTCGCCGTGAACAGGGCGCCGAGTTCCGCTGGTTCCTTCACATCCAGGCGCTTCGACAGCCAGATGCCATACACCGGGCCGGCGAGCATCACCGCCGGAATGGCGATGCACAAACCCAGCAGCATGGTCATGCCGAGGTCGGCGTGCAGGGCGCTGACGGCGATCAGCGGCCCCGGATGAGGTGGCATCAGCGCGTGCAGGGTGGTCATGCCGGCGAGGGCCGGGATCGCCACCTTGAGCAGCGGCTGGCCGGATTGCCGGGCGATCACGAAGATGATCGGCACCATCAGCACCAGGCCGACTTCGAAGAACAGCGGCAGGCCGATGATCATTGCCACCAGCGCCATCACCCAGGGCAGCGACTTGCCGCGGGCGTGGCGCAGCAACGTCGAGGCGATGCGGTCGGCGGCCCCGGATTCGGCCATCAGCGCGCCGAGCATGGCGCCCAGGGAAATGATGATCCCGGCTTCGCCCAGGAGGCTGCCAGCGCCTTTGCTGAACGCCTTGGCCACTTCCTCTGGCGGCAGGGACGCGCCGAGCCCGGCGACAAAAGTGCCGATCAGGATGGACAGGAAGGGCGGCAACTTGGTGAGGCTGATCAGCACGATGATGGTGGCGATGGCCAGCAGGCAGCAGACGATCAGGCGGGTGTCGTGGGCGAGCCACGCGGCATGTGAAAGATCCAACGGAAACCCCTTCTTGTAATATCTTGTTACGCGGTTGGAAGGAATATACCTGATCAATTCATATAGATGACTATTTGACACGGGTTTTTTACCAACGGCCGTCTGAAAGTCCCGGACGGTTTGCGCTGGTCGCGAGCAGTAACCGAAGCGGCTTCAGTCCATCAGCATCGGCGGCAATGTGCCCAGCAGCGATACCGCGAGGATCGCCCCCAGCCCCAGTAGCCATTCGAGCGTCACACTGCGGCGCAGGACGCTGAAGTGTCCGCGCCGGCTCATCACCAGGTTGAACAGCGCCAGCCCCAGCATCAGCGCGACCATCAGCACCTTGATCAACAGGATCAGGGCAAAGCCGCTGAACAGCGGAGTCGGCCAGACGGCACCGGTGAGCACGCGCACGTTGATCATCCCGGTGACGATGATCGTGGCGACCAGCAGGTAGCCGAGGTTGCTGAACCGGCGCAGCACCCGGTCGATGTCATGTTCCGCCGGTTTGCCCAGCACCAGAGCGAGCAACATCAGTCCGCCGATCCAGGCACCGACACCGCTCAGGTGCAGCAACTGGTTGAACATCAGCAGCCGGCCACCCAGGCCGTCGAGCATCGCGCCGTGGCCGACCGGAGCCAGGGTCGCCAGCAGCAGGAAGGCGAGCAGAAGATTGAGCCGGGGAGAGGTATTGGCCCGGAGCCCGATCAACAGCAGCAGGCCGAACCCCAGGTGCCAGCTCCAGACCTTGCCGAAGAAAGTGCCGCCCAGCACCAACTGCAGGGTGCCGAGGTGGAACGCGTCGGCCCCATCGCCGGTCATGCCGGCGGTGGTCAGCAGCAGCCAGGCGATCGCACTGAGCGAGGCCAGGCCGGCCATCCAGCGTTTGGCCCGCGACAGGCGCAGGTCGAGGACCGCGCAGGGTGCCGGGCCGAGCAGCAAGGGCCTGAACAGACAGGCCCCGAACAGCGACAGGACCATGGTGAAATGCAGGAAACGGCACAGGACCATGGCGCTTTGCATGAATTCAGTTGCCCACCTTGAAGCCGTAGTTGCCTTCGCTCTTGTGGGTGTCGACCGAGACCGCATGCCATTCGACCTTGTAGTCGCCGGCCTTCAGCGGGGCGGCCGGGGTCACGATGAGGGTTTTCTTGTCGGCCGGATCGGTGACGATGCTTTTCACTGCGACCGGGACGCCGTCACTGCTCAGCCCGACTTTGCTGAATTCGGCTTCGACCCCTTCGCTGAACACCAGGCGCAATTCGCTCGGGGCGCTGACGGTGCTGTCCGCCGCCGGGGTCTGGCTTTTCAGGTGCGCATGGGCGAACGCGGAACCGGCCGCGACGCAAGCGCCGAGCAGGACAAGGGTATTCAGGGCTTTTTTCAGGTGGTGAAATGACATCGATCAGTACCTTGATGGCAGAAACAGGTGAGGATGATGCGAGAGGACGTGGGGCAACAATAGCCGGTACAGAGGGGTTTGGCACGAAGGAGCCGGGGGCAGCCGGCTCCTTTTTTGTAATGCAGTCGCCTGGTCCGATCAGCCGAGCACGTAGTGGCCCTGGCGCTTGAGGGCGCGTTCGGTCAACCAGCCGAACAGCAGGCCGAGGGTGGTCCACAGCACCAGCTGGATACCCAGGGCGGCGACGCGGAACTGCCACAGCACCACGGCCGAGAAATCCGCCGGCACTTCATTGATTTCCGGGAACGCGTAATGGGCCACGGCGGCGATCATGACATACAGCGCGGCACCGACCAGGGTGGCCGTCCAGGCACCGTGACGGGCGATCAGTTTGCGACCGAGGTTGATCGCGATCACCATCGCCGCGATCGACACCGCCAGCATCAGGAAGAACAGCTTGGTGCGCTGCTTGATGGTATCCGGGTCGCCCACCGACGGCGGGTTGGCCGGGTACTTGAGTTCCGGCACGAAAATCACCGCGACAAAGGCGGCCAGTGCCAGCAGGGCGGACAGGCCACGCGGCCCCATGCGACCGACGCGGCCCAGGGAATAGGCGAACACCAGGGCGAACAGGCCACCCATGGACGCGCTGTAGACCAGCACCCCGGTCAGCAGGCCGATGCTGCTCTGGGTTTCGCGGCTGACCAGCTCGGGCTCAGGCGCCTCGCCCTTCATGGCGTCCATTTTTTCTTCGAAGGCAATGGCCTTGTCGACCTGCGGCTCGCCAAAGACCTTGGCAAAGCCAAACGCCAGCAAGCCGGCTACGAGCCCCACGAGCATGCCGCGCAGCAGAAGTGATCCAGTCATGATGAGTTCTCGTGATCAGTGGCAGGGAAAGCCGAGCAAATGACGGCCATCGTGTACGAACTCATGCACGTACATGCCGGAGATCAGCGAGGTCGCGCCCTGTTCCGCGCCGACGAAGTAAATCGCCAGCATCAGCAGCAGGCCGCCGAAGATTGCCCAGGGCAGCAGTTCGCCGAGGGGAATGGTGGGGGTCGATATGGAGCCGGGAGTATCGTATGTTGCGGTACTGGCCATCTGAAAAATCTCCAGGGATTGTGCGTCCGGTCTGAGAAGTGGAGTGTGCGTGGAAGGGTCTGACTCTCGGCATCTATGCTCTGTACGATAATCGCCTGTGCGACCCTCAGGCCGCCTTGCGAGTACTCGTACAGGCCGTTTGAATGCGATTACAGTGGCGCAACCGTGCCGGGTTTCCACCGGCTTCCTTCCTTGTAACAAATTGATACAAGTGCTCGCGGAGTGTAATCCCCCGCGAGGCGTAACGGGAGAAAATTCCATATGCCGATCCGGCTCAGTGTTGTCTGCCATGCCCGCACCGAGGCCCAGCGCCTGGGGCGTTTTCCGCTGGATGAGCCGGTGGAACCCAAGGGCCTGGCCAAGGCTGCCGAGCTGGCGGCGCGGCTGAAAAAGCCGGTGCGGATTCTCAGTGCGCCGGAGACCCGCGCCTGGCAGACGGCCGAGGCCCTGGGCAGCGAGATCGAGATCGTTCCGGAACTGGGGGATTACGACTTTGGCGAATGGCAGGGCCTGGCCCTGGCGGATCTGCAGGAAAGCGATCCCGAGGCGCTGGCGGCCTGGGTCAGCCAGCCGCAGGTGGCAGCGCCGGCGGGCGAATCGGTGGAGGCGCTGTGTGCGAGGGTCGGAGCCTGGCTCGACGGTTTTCACGAGGACGGGCATTTTGTCGTCGTGACCCATCCCTTCGTGATCCGCGCGGCCATCCTGCATGCACTGCAGGCCGGCCCGGCCTCATTCAACGCGATCGATATCGAGCCCTTGTCAGTGGTCGACCTGCGCCGCAACGGACGCTGGCGTCTGCGTTTCTGAGCGCAAGCCCGTTCCCACGCCGTGCGTGGGAACGAGTGTGTCGACTAGGGTTTTTTCACCGGCGTCGGCAGGGTCACCAGCGACACGTAGTCGTTCCAGAATTTCTTCTGGTCCACCGCGAACACCACCTTGGCTTTCTGCGTCCCCACCGGCGGGTTCTTCTTGTAACCCAGGGCACGCCCGTAGTCCGGACCGAAATGGGTGTCGACATCGACCCACATATCGCGCGATTCGGTGACGATTCCAGGCTCGGTCAGGAACAGCGCCGGCAGGCTGTCCCAGGTAAAGCTGTGGTAGCCCGGGTCCTTGGCGAACTCCGGCCCGAACACGCTCTTGTACAGTTCCGGCACTGCGCCCTTGGCGGCGATCACCCGCTTGTAGACCGAGGCGTCGAAGGTGACTTTCTCGCAGACATCGTTCGGGAATATCACATGTTCGATCGGCGAGCGCAGGACGATCCGCGCCGCTTCCGGGTCGAACCACCAGTTGAACTCGGCGGCTGGGGTGGTATTGCCCGGGATCTCGATGGCACCGCCCATGTACACGATGCGCTTGATCAGCGGCACGATATCCGGCGCCTGGCGGATCGCCAGGGCCAGGTTGGTCAACGGGCCGATGGCCAGCAGGGTCACTTCGTGAGGATTCTTGCGCACGCTGTCGATAATGAACTGCGGGGCGGTTTCGCTGCGCAGTTGGGTGTGGGTCGCCATGCCATCGGGTGGCGCCACCAGTTGCGTGGCCGAGGTCGGTCGCGGGTTCTTGAACGCGCCGGGCCAGCCGGCGCCGAACATCGCCTTCTCCTGTGGATAAGTCGCGAAGTCATGCAGCAGCGGATACGCCGCGCCGGAGTAGACGCCGATTTCCTTTTCCACACCCATGCGCTCGACGGCCTTCAGTGCATCGACCTGTTCCTGGTCGACCCACGCATTGCCGCTGACCAGGGTCATCCCCAGCAGGTCGATCTTCTTCTGCGCGTGCAGTTGCGCCAGCATGATAAAGGCCTGGCCGTCGTCGTTGAGGACGTTGAAATCGGTGTCGAGAATGACTTTTTCAGCCGCCTGCAGCGAACCGGCCGACAAGCCGACAGCCAGCGCCAGCGCGCAGCCCTTGAGAAAGCGTTGCATGTTGATTTGCCCCAATGAGTTGTTGTTGTCTTGCGGTAGTCCAGCATGCCTGCCGATGCCTGGAAACGCCATCGGCAGGTAAGTGACTACTTAACGATTGACCAGTTTGGCCGGCAGTGCGATCACCAGGAAACTGCTCAGGATCAGGCAGCCGGCGAAGAACCAGAGCGCACCGGCACTGCTGCCGGTCAGGTCGATCGCCACGCCCATCAGCGAGTTGCTCACCAGTCCGGCGATGTTCGCCACCGAGCAGGCCAGGGCAAAGCCGGTGGCCGCCGCGGTGCCCTTGAGGAAGGTCGCCGGCAGGCTGAAGAACACCGGCACCGCGCCGATGATTGCCGCCGAGGCGATGGCGAACAGCGCCACGGTCGCCACCACGTTATGGGTGAAGAACGTACTGGTGGCCATGGCGGCGGCACCGATGAAGAACGGCACGATGATGTGCCAGCGGCGCTCGCGGTGGCGGTCGGAACTGGCGCCGATCAACAGCATGCCCAGCAGTGCGGCGACACTCGGCAAGGCGGTCAGTACGCCGATATGGAAGGTGTCGGTGATGCCCGCGTTGCGAATGAACGTCGGCATCCAGAAACCCATGGCATAGGCGCTGAGCAGGATCGAGAAATCGATGCCGCCGAGCATCCACACCTTCAGGTTGAAGAAACCGTCGCGGAAATTCTGCTTGCTGTCCGGGCTGCTGGCCTCATCGGCCCGCAGCTCGTTTTCCAGTACATTTTTCTCGTCTTCGCTCAGCCATTTGGCCTGGCGGAAGTGGTTCGGCAGCGCCCAGAACGTCAGGATGCCGAGCAGCACGCTGGGAATCGCTTCGATCAGGAACAGCCACTGCCAGCCGCGCAGGCCGCTGACCTGGTCGAAATGGCCCATCACCCAGCCGGACAGCGGGCCGCCGATCACGCTGGAGAGCGGCAGGCCGATCATGAACAGAGCGATGATCCGTCCCCGTCGGTGGGTCGGGAACCAGGTGGTCAGGTAGAACAGCACGCCTGGCAGGAAACCGGCCTCCGCGGCGCCGAGCAGGAAACGCAGGATGTAGAACTGCGTGGTGGACGTGACCAGCATGGTGCAGGCCGAGAGCAGGCCCCAGGTGATCATGATCCGCGCGATCCAGATTTTCGCCCCGACCCGTTCCAGCACCAGGTTGCTCGGCACCTCGAACAGGATATAACCGACGAAAAACAGGCCGGCACCGAGGCCGAAGGCGGTTTCGCTGAAGTGCAACTGGTCGAGCATCTGCAGTTTGGCGAAACCGATATTGATCCGGTCGAGGTACGCGGCCAGATAGCAGAAGCACAGGAACGGGATCAGTTTCCAGGTGATCTTGTGGTAGAGCGCTTGGGTCGGGTCGGCGACCGAAGTCGCTGATGTTGCATTCGCAATGGGCATTGGTTGTCTCCTGGCGGTGACTTATTCGTGCCCCGTGAAAACTGCCGCGCTCGAAAATACTGCATTGAAGACAGGTTCGGACTGCTCATTTACAACGTGTAAACTCCGCGTCCTCGCCTGTCTTCGCCTGGTATTGACTTCGCTCGCTACGTTTTCACGCGGCCCTCTTTGGTTTTTATTACAGCCGCTTTTGTTCCAGCACTTCGGAGTGCTGTGAAAGCGACTTCCAAAGGCAGTGTCAGAAGACTGGGAGCTCCCATAGTTGACCGGCTTTATTCAACAAGCCGTATGCCAAAGTGGGCTCTCAGTTTTTCAAGACCACGCTCTATGGCGCGGTTCTTCGTAAAACCTTATTGCTCCTTGAACTTCGAGATCGCTTCCTGTTTGCTGACGACATCGCCGTACTTGCTGTCGATGTCGAACAGATTCGCTTCATGGGGCGCCGGATGCCGGTCGCCCACGCATTCGCGTACCACGATGGTGCGAAATCCATGCTGGACGGCATCCACCGCCGTTGCGCGGATGCAGCCGCTGGTGGAACAGCCGGCCAGGACCACGGTATCGATACCCTGGGCGTGCAACTGCGAGGCCAGGCTGGTGCCGAAAAACGCACTGGCGTACTGCTTGCTGATCACCACTTCCGACGGCAGCGGCAGCACCGCTTCGCAGAAGGCCGCGAGCGGATTGCCCTCGACCATGTCCTTCATCACCGGGGCCTTGCGCACCCAGACGCCACCGTCGGCGAAGTGTCCCGGATGGTAGCGAATATTGGTGTGCACCACCGCAATCCCGTGACGCCTGGCGCTGTCGAGCAGGGCCACGCTTTCGGCCACCGCGCTGACCACGCCCGGAGCGAACAGCGGTGCACCCTCGGTGGTGTAGCCCTGCATGAAATCGATCATCAGCAGTGCCGGTTTGCGTCCGAAGCCGATGCGCTGGCCCCAGACTCCCTGGTAATTGTCATTGGCGCTTTGTTCGCTCATCTCGCGGACCCCGCTCAGTAGGCGCCGGACAACAGGGCACCGGCACCGGGCACGATCGGCTCCAGGTCCAGGGCCTTGAGCATGGCGTAGGTGGTGGCGATGGCGGCCGTCAGCACCGGCTTGCCGGTCTGTGCCTCGACCTTGGCGACGGCCGGCAGCGACTGCATCTGCACGCAGGCCGAGAGCACGATCACGTCGACGCCTTCGAGGTTCATCCCGGCGACGATGCCCGGCAGGTTGGCCGGATCGTGACGGGCCACTTCGAGGTTGTCGGGGATCTCCAGGGCGCGCCAGTCGACGACCTCGAAACCTTCCTCGCGGATGTAGTTCACCACCAGTTCGGTCAGCGGCTTCATGTAGGGCGCGACAATGGCGATGCGCTTGGCACCCATGACTTTCAGGCCCTCGATCAGGGCACCGGCGCTGGTGATCACCGGGGCATTGCCGTCGTTGTCGGCGGTGGCCTTGCGCAGGCGCGCCTCGGACTGGCGGTGATAGCCCAGGCCCATGGCCATGATCGCTACCAGGCAGGCGTAGCCGAGTACATCGACCTTGGCGTCGGACAGCTCGACGGCGCAGCGATCGGACTCGCCGTCCATCGCCGCCAGTTCTTCCTTGCGCACCTGCTTCATGCGCATGCGGCTGGAGTGAAAGGTGAAGCGTTCCGGACGGATCGCCTGGCGGGCGTTGAGCATCGCCGGGATCTCGGTTTCCATGGTGGTGTTCGAGCTCGGTACGATCTGACCGATGCGGTAAGGCTTGAGCATGCTTGTCTCCTTAAATCGATAATTCAGCCGATACATCAACCTGTGGGAGCTGGCTTGCCGGCTCCCACAGATTCAAGAGGTCAGGTGCACGCCGAGGAAATCACCGAAGGCGGCGAAGAAGCCGTCCAGGTCATCCCAGGGAATCATGTGCCCGGCATCGGCGACATGGGCGATGCGGATCGTCGGTTGCAGTTCGCGGATCTCGGCTTCGTCCTCGGGCTGGATCACGCCGCCGCGCCCGGCCACCAGCAGCAGGGCCGGCGCCTCGAGGCGCGGCAGGTCCTGGTGGAAGTCGACGTCATGGAAGTCGTTGAAGGCCCGGACAATCGCTGGCTCGTAGCAGGTGTGCAGCCATTCGGCGCGCAGTTGCAGTTGTTCTTCGGTCCAGGTGGCGCAGAAGGCGCGCATCGCCTCGGCGTCCATCCCGACCAGCGACTGGCGGATCGAGTCGACGTACCACGGCAACTTGCTCGGGTACTCGCGACGGCCCGGGCCGGATACCGGCGGGTCGATCAGCACCAGGCTTTTCACTCCGGCGGGGCTGAGCACCGCACTGCGCACGGCAAAGCGCGCGCCCATGGAGTGGCCCACCAGGTGGTAGCTGTCCAGGCCCAGGGCCGCGGCAAACGCGGCGATATCGCTGGCGCAGGTCTCGGCGCTGTAGTCCAGTTCCGGGCCGCTGGAGGACAGGCCGCGGCCACGCACATCCAGCACATAGGTGTCGAAATACTTGCCGAAACGCTCGGCGACGAATCCCCAGGTGATCGCCGGGCTGGTGATGCCGGGGATCAGGATCAGCGCCGCGCCCTTGCCGCCGTAGCGCAGGTAGTGCTGGCGAATGCCGTTGGCCTGGACGTTGCCGCCATGGACGAAGGTGCTCACGCCGCCACCCCCGATTTCAGCTGTTGGGCATAGAGGTCGTAGCCGTAGACCCAGGCCGGATCTTCCTGGGTGCGCAGCCAGGTGTTGGCGTTGGATACCGATTGCACGCGGGACGCGCGGTCCTTGCGGTTGGCTTCATAGAGCTCGAAGGCGGTGCGGTAGTCGCCCAGACCGGTTTCCTGCAGGCAGCGGGTCAGCATCGCCGCGTCTTCGATGGCCATGCCGGCGCCCTGGGCCATGTGCGGCTTCATCGGGTGGCAGGCATCGCCCAGCAGCACCAGGCGCCCGCGGCTCCACAGCGGCAGTGGGTTGCGGTTGCGCAGCGGCCATTTGGTCACGGTATCGGTGGATTCGATCAGCGCCTGGACGGTGGGGTGGTAGCCCTGGAAGGCTGCGAACATCTCTTCGCGGCTGCTGTCGACGAACGGACCGTCGAAGTCCAGTTCCGGGTGAGGCACGCCGGTGACGTAGTAGTACTCGTCGCGCTTGCCGGTGGTGTAGTAGACCATCATGTGCCGGTCCTCGCTCCACCACTTGATGCAGTCTTCGAAGTTCAGGTCGTAGCGGGCCAGCTTGTCGCGGGTGATCAGCGCGCGGTGGGCGACCCAGCCGCTGTACAGCGGTGCTTCCTGGCCCAGCAGCTCTTCACGGATCTTCGAGTTGATGCCGTCGGCACCGATGACGATATCGGCGCTGGCGTGGGTGCCGTCGGTGAACGTCAGGTGCACCTGGTCACCGCGGTCCTCGATGGTTTCCAGGCGCTTGTTGAAGTGCAGGGTGCCCGGTTTGATGGTGGACATCTGCAAGGCGTGCAGGTCGCCACGGTGCACAGTGATATAGGAAGCGCCGTATTCCTTGCGGGCAAACTCGCCCAGGGGAATGCGCGACAGGTAGTCGCCGCTCATGCCGTCCCGGCTGAACCAGTGGTCCGGGTGCGAACCCATCTGGTCGAGCTGCTGCTCGATGCCCATGCGCCGGAAGATCTTCATGATATTCGGGCCCATGTGGATCCCGGCACCCAGGCGGGAAAACTCCGGCGCCTGCTCGTAGATCGTCACGTCGAATCCCGCCTGTTGCAACAGGGTGGCGGCGGCCGCGCCACCCAGGCCCGCGCCGACGATGGCGATTTTTTGTGTGCTTGCCATGGGCATGCTCCTCGTTCCGAGTGAAGGTTGGCGGGGACGACCCGCAAGGTTTTTAAAGTGTATACGCTCTTTTTTTGAAAAGAGAAGATCCTCCGTAAAAATTAAAATTTTGCCGATATTTGGCTGTCGTAACGCTAAGTAACCTTATTTTATTGGGGTTGTGTGGGTTGGTAACGTTTTTGTCTGGCTCTTGCAGAATGTCTTCAATTCGGGTCTTATCGGATTTAAATGGCGTATACGCTATAAAAATGCACTAGAGTGAAGCGCGACGCTTCTACTTGGTGCGTCGTGGGCGAATCGAGGAGAGAGGAAATGCCGGTAAGTGATTGCGAACTGACGCAGATGTTCGAGCACGTGTTGAAACTGTCGAAGGTCGACTCGACCCAGAGTGTCGCGGTGCTCAAGAGCCATTACTCCGACCCGCGCACCGTGCGTTCGGCAATGGAGGCTTCGCAGCGCCTGGGGGCCAAGGTGTACGCGGTGGAATTGCCGTCCTTCAACCACCCGATGGCCATGGGCAATGACATGACCGCCTACTGCGGCGACACCGCGCTGACGGGCAATATCGCCGCCCAGCGGGCGCTGGAGGCGGCGGACCTGATCATCGACACCATGATGCTGCTGCACTCGCCGGAGCAGGAGCAGATCCTCAAGACCGGCACGCGCATCCTGCTGGCGGTCGAGCCGCCGGAAGTACTGGCGCGCATGCTGCCGACCGAGGCCGACAAGGTGCGGGTGCTGGCGGCAGAAGCACTGTTGAAGAGGGCGCGCTCGATCCATGTGAAGTCCCGTGCCGGCAGCGATTTCCGTGCGGCGCTGGGGCAGTATCCGTCGGTGACCGAGTACGGTTTCGCCGATGAGCCGGGGCGTTGGGACCACTGGCCGAGCGGCTTCCTGTTTTCCTGGCCGAACGAGGAAACCGCCGAGGGCGTGCTGGTGCTGGATATCGGCGACATCCTCCTGCCGTTCAAGACCTATACCCGGGAGAAGATCACCCTGGAGATCGAGAAGGGCTTCATTACCTCGATCCATGGCGGTTTCGAGGCCGAATACCTGCGCGACTACATGAAATACTTCAACGATCCCGAGGTCTACGGCATCTCCCATATCGGCTGGGGCCTGCAGCCTAAGGCGCAGTGGACCGCCATGGGCCTGCACGACAAGAACGACGGCATGTGCATGGATGCACGGGCGTTCTACGGCAACTTCCTGTTCTCCACCGGGCCCAACACCGAAGTCGGCGGCACCCGCAAGACGCCGTGCCACATGGACATTCCGCTGCGCAATTGCGATGTCTACCTGGATGACCAGGCGGTGGTGATCGGCGGCGACGTGGTGGCCCCCGAGGCCTCGCGGGCCCGTTGAGTGGCGACGTGGATCGTTCCCACGCTCCGCGTGGGAATGCACCCCGTGACGCTCCGCGTCACAGATCTACAGCGGACGCAGAGCGTCCAGAGAGGCATTCCCACGCGGAGCGTGGGAACGATCTGGTGAGCGACAGAGGACTGCAGGAGCCGGGCTTGCCTGCAAAGGGGCCGGCCCGGACGACCTCACACTTGAGTCCGCCTCGCAACCTGTCCATCATGCCAGCCCATTCTCCATTGCCTTTTCGAGCCTGCCGTGCCGGATACTCCTGATTCCAACTCCTACGTCTTCTCCGAACAGGTCGGCCACCTGCTGCGCAAGGCCTACCAGCGACATATGGCGATCTTCCAGCAGAATGTCGGCGATTCGCAGCTGACGGCCGTGCAGTTCGTCACCCTGTGCGCGGTGCGTGACCACGGCCCCAGTTCTCTGACCGAGCTGGTCAAGGCGACCGCCGTCGACCAGGCCACCATCCGTGGCATCGTCGAACGACTCAAGGCCCGCGAGCTGATCAGCCTGGAGCCTGACCCCGAGGACCGGCGCAAGGTCATCGTCGGCCTGACCGACGAAGGCGCCCGCCTGGTGCAGCAGACCGTGCCCTGTGCCGCGCGGATCAGCGAGCTGACCATGAGCAACCTCAACCCCGCCGAGCAGGTGGCGGTGCTGTTTCTGCTGCGCAAGATGATCGACGACCGCGACGAATAACCCCTCTTGCACCGATGCTTGGGAGGGATCCCATGGTGCCGGGCAACGGGTCCTGCCTTACCTGTGCCAACCTCGTCGCCAGCAAGCGCAGCGCCGCCTGGCTGTCTCTCACAAATATCGCACCGCAAACACTAACCCCGTGGGAGCGGGCTTGCCCGCGAAGGCGTCCGCGCAGCCGCTGCTGGACCACAAGAGCGCTGCAAGCCTCAAGGCCCTCTTCGTGGGCAAGCCCACTCCCACAGGGGGGGTGTTTGATCGTTCCCACGCTCCGCGTGGGAACGCCTCTCCGGACGCTCTGCGTCCGCTGCGGACCCGTGACGCGGAGCGTGGGAATGATCGTGATCACCCGAACCCACGCCGCTGGCATCCTTCTTGCTCTCTGTTCATGTAGTAACCACTTCATCAGAAAAAGTGTGTCGTCAGGAGACACTGACGGCGTAGAGCCATGGCTTTTTCATGTAGTGATCACTTCATCAAATGAACTGAGCGCAGCCCATGACGACGCAGGAAATCACGGTAGCCCTTGAGGTCAACGGCAGCACCACTTCGGTCACCGCCATGGCGGACACGCCGCTGTTGCTGATCCTGCGCAACGACCTGCGGCTCAACGGCCCCAAGTACGGCTGTGGCCTCGGCGAATGCGGGGCGTGCACGGTGATCATCGATGGGGTGGCCGCGCGCTCCTGCGTGTTTCCCCTGGCCGGTGCGGTGGATCGGCAGATCGTCACCCTTGAGGGGCTCGGCAGCCGCGAGGCGCCGCACCCGGTGCAGCAGGCCTTTATCGATGAGCAGGCGGCCCAGTGCGGTTATTGCCTGAACGGCATGATCATGACCGCCAAGGCCCTGCTCGACCGCAATCCGCACCCCAGCGAGGCACAGATCCGCAACGAACTGTCCGCCAATCTCTGCCGCTGCGGCACCCATATCGAAATCCTTCGCGCGGTGCTGCGTGCCGCCCGTCAAACGCCTTGAACGTGGACCGACGACCATGACCGATGCCATCCCCACCCGTGATCAATTGCTGGCCAAGACCGGCGTCCTGCTGATTGTCGACGATATCCTGCCGCCCTCCGGCCCGGTGGCCAAGGGCGGTTCGCCGGTGGTCAAGCCCAAGGAGCTGGGGCTGTTCATCGCGATCAGCGATGACGGCTGGGTCTATGCCTTCAACGGCCATGTCGACCTCGGCACCGGCATCCGCACCTCGCTGTCGCAGATCGTCGCCGAAGAGTTGGACCTGGAAGTGGCGCAGGTGCGCATGGTGCTCGGCGACACCGAGCGGGCACCGAACCAGGGCGCGACCATCGCCAGTGCGACCCTGCAGATTTCCGCGGTGCCCCTGCGCAACGCGGCGGCCGAGGCGCGGCGTTTCCTGCTGGCGCGGGCGGCGCGGCGCTGGGGGCTGGCAGCGCAGGAACTGCGGGTCGAGCGCGGTATCGTCAAGGCGCCGGACGGCCGGGCCCTGAGCTACACCGAACTGGTGGCGGGCGAACACGATCAATTGCGCATCAGCGGTGACGCGCCACTCAAGCCGGCCGCCGACTATCGGCTGGTGGGCAAGGGCGCGGCGCGGGTCGATATCCCGGCCAAGGCCACCGGCGAGCTGACCTATGTCCACGATATGCGCGTGCCGGACATGCTCCATGGCCGGGTGGTGCGGCCGCCCTATGCCGGGTTCGATAGCGGCGACTTTGTCGGCAACAGCCTGCTGGAGGTGGATGAGTCGTCCATCGCCCATATTCCCGGGATTGTCCGGGTGGTGGTGATCCGCGACTTTGTCGGGGTGGTGGCGTTGCGCGAGGAACAGGCGGCGAAGGCGGCCCAGGAACTGCGGGTGCGCTGGAAGGACTGGCGGCAGAAGCTGCCGGACCTGAGCGACGTCGAGCAGGCGATCCGCGACAACCCGCGGATCAAGCGCACGGTGCATGACCAGGGCCAGGTCGACGAAGCCCTGGCCGGTGCCAGCCAGCGCATGCCGCGCACCTACCTGTGGCCCTACCAGATGCATGCCTCGATCGGCCCGTCCTGCGGGCTGGCGGATTACCAGGCGGGCGCCATCCGGGTCTGGTCCGGCAGCCAGAACCCGCACCTGTTGCGGGCCGACCTGGCCTGGTTGCTGGAGTGCCCCGAGGAACATATCGAGATCATCCGCATGGAGGCCGCCGGCTGCTACGGGCGCAACTGTGCCGACGATGTCTGCGCCGACGCGCTGCTGTTGTCCCGGGCCGTCGGCAAGCCGGTGCGGGTACAACTGACCCGGGACCAGGAACACGTCTGGGAGCCCAAGGGCACGGCGCAACTGATGGATGTCGATGGCGGCCTGAATGCCGACGGCAGCGTCGCCGGCTATGACTTCCAGACCAGCTACCCGTCCAACGGCGCGCCGACCCTGGCCCTGTTGCTCACCGGGCGCGTCGAGCCGGTGGCGGCGATGTTCGAGATGGGCGACCGGACCTCGATCCCACCCTACGACTACGAACATATGCGGGTCAGCATCAATGATATGTCGCCGATTGTCCGGGCCTCGTGGATGCGCGGGGTCTCGGCCTTGCCCAACACCTTCGCCCACGAATCCTATATCGACGAACTGGCCTTTGCCGCCGGCGTCGATCCGGTGGAATACCGCCTGCGCTACCTGCATGACGAGCGCGCCGTGGACCTGGTGAAATCCACCGCCGAGCGCGCCGCCTGGACCCCGCGCACCGCGCCGATGCAGACCCCCAACGACGACCATCTGTTGCGCGGGCGTGGCTTTGCCTACGCGCGTTATATCCACAGCAAGTTTCCCGGGTTCGGCGCGGCCTGGGCCGCCTGGGTCGCGGACGTGGCGATCGACCGGCAGACCGGCGATGTCTCGGTGACCCGGGTGGTGATCGGCCATGACTCGGGGATGATGATCAACCCCGACGGCGTGCGGCACCAGATCCACGGCAATGTGATCCAGTCCACCAGCCGGGTGCTCAAGGAGCGGGTGACCTTCGAGGAATCGACGGTGGCGAGCAAGGAGTGGGGCGGCTACCCGATCCTGACCTTTCCCGAAGTGCCGAAGATCGACGTGCTGATGATGCCGCGCCAGAGCGAGCCGCCCATGGGCGCGGGGGAATCGGCCTCGGTGCCGAGCGCGGCGGCGATTGCCAACGCGATCTTCGATGCCACCGGGATCCGCTTTCGCGAACTGCCGATCACCCCGGAGCGGGTGTTGCAGGCGCTCAATGCCGGTACCGAGCAGGATCCGCCGAAGTCCCCGGCCAAGCGCTCGAAATGGTTGTTCGGTTCCTTGTTCGCCGCCTTTGGCGCGTTGCTGGGCATGGCGGCCACTGCCTGGCCCTGGCATGGCGAGATCGCCCCCATCGCGCCACCGAGCGCCGGCACCTGGTCGGCGGCTACCCTGGAACGTGGACGCCTGTTGGCGGCGGTCGGCGATTGCGCGGTCTGCCACACGGCGCCGGGCGGGGCGACCAATGCCGGAGGGCTGGCGATGGAGACGCCGTTCGGCACCTTGTACAGCAGCAATATCACCCCGGATGTACAGACCGGCATTGGCAGTTGGTCGTATCCGGCCTTCGAGCGGGCGATGCGCGAGGGGATCGGGCGCGACGGGCGCAATCTGTATCCGGCGTTTCCCTACACGGCGTTTCGCAATATCAACGATGCCGACATGCAGGCGCTGTACGCCTACCTGATGTCCCAGGCACCGGTCAGTCAGCCGGCCAGGGCCAACGCCATGCGCTTTCCGTTCAACCAGCGGCCGTTGATGGCAGGGTGGAATGCGTTGTTCCTGCGCAAGGGGGAAATCCAGGTGCAGCCGCAACGCAGCGAGCAGTGGAATCGCGGGGCTTATCTGGTCAACGGCCTGGGGCACTGCGCGGCCTGTCATTCGCCGCGCAACCTGATGGGCGCAGAGAAGGGCGGCGCGGCGTTTCTGTCCGGCGGGCTGGTCGATGGCTGGGAGGCGCCGGCCCTCACCGGCTTGTCTAAGGCGCCGACGCCCTGGACCGAGGACCAGTTGTTCACCTACCTGAGCAGCGGCTATTCCGATGCCCATGGCGTGGCGGCGGGGCCGATGGGGCCGGTGGTCAGCGAACTGGCGAAGTTGCCGAAGGAAGACGTGCGTGCGATGGCGGTGTACCTGGCCTCGCTCAACGGCGCGCAGGACGAGGCACGGGTGGTGGAACGGGCAACCCGTCCGGCAGCGGTTGAAGCGTTGTCCCTGAGCAACGGGCAGCGGGTGTTCGAAGGCTCGTGCCAGGGCTGCCATGCCGATGGCCTGGGGCCGAAGCTGTTCGGGGTCAGCCCGTCGCTGGCGAGCAATACCAATGTGCACAGCGACCTGCCGGACAATCTGATCAAGGTGATCCTGCAAGGGATTGCGACGCCGGCGACCCGCGACCTGGGCTATATGCCGGGCTTCAAGGACAGCCTGTCCAATACCCAGGTGGCGGAACTGGCGGCGTACCTGCGCAGCCGCTTTGCCGGCGATGCGCCGCCATGGCAGGGGCTGGAAAAGACCGTGGCCCATGTACGCGCGAATCCGGGAACCCACTGATGGGCACTGTTCGTTGCCGCACCGCGAACCTGTAGGAGCTGGCTTGCCAGCGATGGCGGCCGGATGAGCGCTGCAGGACCACAAGAGTGCTGCAAGCCTCAAGGCCCTCTTCGTGGGCAAGCCCACTCCCACAGGGGTGTGTTGGCCGTATATCCGCGGCTGAGCCGGTGATTGTGGAAGCGGGCTTGCCAGCGATGGCGGCCGGGTGGGCGCTGCAGGACCACAAGAGTGCTGCAAGCCTCAAGGCCCTCTTCGTGGGCAAGCCCACTCCCACAGGGGGGGGGCCGTATATCCGCGGCTGAGCCGGTGATTGTGGGAGCGGGCTTGCCCGCGAAGGCGGCCGGGTGGGCGCTGCAAGGCTTGATGGCCTTATCGCTGGCAAGCCGGCTCCTACAGGTTTTGCGTTTACGGCAGGCGCAATACCCCGCGAACCACCAGGTCGCTGATAAACGCCAGCCAGTCCTGCTGCTGGTGTTTCTCCGCCAGCGGCTCGCCGAGGAATGAACTCAGGGTGTGCTGGTTGGAATTATAGAAATAGCAGAGCGAGGCGATCATCAGGTACACGTGCTTGAGGTCCAGGTCCTCGCGAAAGATCCCCCGGGCCTGGCCCGCCTCGATGATCGGCCGCAACACGCCGACCGCTTCCCCCGACAGCCGCCGCAGTTCCCCGGACTGCTGGGCGTGCCTGCCCTTGTGCAGGTTCTCGATGCTCAGGATGGCCACGAATTCCGGGTGCTTGACGTAGTAGTTCCAGACGAAGGCCACCAGTTCCCGCAGGGCTTCCAGGGGCTGGTCCAGGTCCAGGCGCAGTTTGCTTTCGGCCTTGTTGAACTGCTCGTAGGTGTGTTCCAGCACGCAAATGAACAGCCGCTCCTTGCTGCCGAAGTAGTAGTAGAGCATGCGGTCGTTGGATTCGGCTTCGCGGGAAATGCTTTCCACCCGACCGCCGGAATAGCCGTCGCGGGTGAAAACCTTGACCGCCGCCTTGAGGATACGGGCGCGTGTCTGGTCGGCTTGCTGGGCTCTGATGCCGATTTTCTTGTTCACCGTCGGGCATTCCTTCGACAGGGCGGGGTGGGGCGCGAATATACCACGGCTGCCGTGACGGCCCCTTGTGGGAGCGGGCTTGCCGGTAAGGGGGGCCTCCTTGTCTGGCGCCGACCGTACGGCAGCCATCGCTGGCAAGCCAGCTCCTACCAGGTCGGTGTTGTTCTTAAGAGTTTAGTTTTTCCCACTATATGGGATTGATATTTATATATTGAGATTTTAAACGCGCCGGGTTTATAGTTCATCGCACTCACTGCCCAGAAAAACAAAACAGGTGAAGCGATGCAGGCGCAATTGATCGCGCTCGACTGGGGAACCACTTCCCTTCGTGCCTACAAGCTCGGTCCCCAGGGCCTGGTGCTGGAACAGCGCGCGCTGGCTTGCGGCATCATGCAATTGCCCAAGGTGCCACGGCTGGTAGCCGGCCAGTGGTGCAGCGACGGTTTTGAACTGGCATTCGATGAGGCCTGTGGTGACTGGCTCGATGCCTGTCCGCAACTGCCGGTGATCGCCTGTGGCATGGTCGGCAGCGCTCAGGGCTGGCGCGAAGCGGTCTATCGGGAAACCCCGGCCAGCCTTGCGGGCCTGGGCTCCAGTCTGCAAAGGGTCGCCACCTTGCGCGGTAGCGACCTGCATATCGTTCCCGGGGTCATCCAGCGCTCCCGCCTGCCCAACGTGATGCGCGGCGAGGAAACCCAGGTGCTCGGTGCCCTCGATGTGCTGGGCGACGACAGCCGGGTGCTGATCGGCCTGCCCGGCAGCCATTCGAAATGGGTCCAGGTGGTCGCCGGCAACCTCGTGCACTTCGACACCTTCATGACCGGCGAGCTCTTCGGTGCCTTGAGCGAGCACACCATCCTCGGCCGCACCCAGCAACGCAATGCGCCGTTCGACGCGCACGCCTTCGATCGTGGCGTGCAGGTGGCCTTGTCCGCCGAGGGCGAGATCGGCCCCTTGTCGACCCTGTTCAGTGCCCGCACCCTGGGCCTGACCGGCGAGCTGAGTCCTGCCGAGCAACCCAACTACCTGTCCGGCCTGCTGATCGGCCATGAACTGGTGGCGCTGCGCGCGTTGCTGCTCCAGCGCCACACCGGCAGCGAGCTGCCGGCGATCCTGCTGATCGGCAACGAACAACTCTGTGTCCGTTACCGGCGGGCCCTGGAGGCCTGCGGCTTTGCCTCGGTGAGCCTGGCCGAGCAGGCCACCGAACGGGGTTTATGGCAACTGGCCCAGGCGGCCGGCTTGCTCGACTGAAGCTTTCGACGATTCCTTTCAGAGGTTTGAGATGCTCAAGCAAGCGCTGGCAAAAAACGGTCTGATCGCCATCCTTCGCGGCCTGCGCCCGGAGGAGGCGAAGGTCATCGGCCGGGTGTTGTACGACGCCGGGTTCCGCACCCTGGAAGTGCCGCTCAACTCCCCGCAACCCTATGACAGCATCCGTATCCTGCGCGATAGCCTGCCCGCCGATTGCCTGGTGGGTGCCGGTACCGTGCTGACGCCGGCGCAGGTCGGGCAGGTGAAGGCGGCGGGCGGTCAGGTGATCGTCATGCCCCACAGCGACCCTGTGGTCCTGCGCGCGGCCAAGGCCGCCGGCCTGTACCTGTCGCCGGGTGTCGCCACGCCCACCGAAGCCTTTGCCGCCCTCGCCGAAGGTGCCGACGTGCTGAAGATGTTCCCCGCCGAGCAGATGGGCCCGGCCGTGGTCAAGGCCTGGCTCGCGGTGTTGCCGGCCGGGACCCTGTTGCTCCCGGTGGGCGGTATCACGCCGGACAACATGGCGGTATTCCTCGAGGCCGGCGTCGGCGGCTTCGGCCTTGGCTCGGGGCTGTTCAAGCCGGGCCTGAGCCCCGATGAGGTGGCGGTTCGCGCCAAGGCCTACATGACGGCCTGGAACACCTTTCGTTAAGACTGCCGACGCCCAGGGCGTCCATCGACAAGCCCCATTACAAGAGAGATAAGCGATGAAAATCACCCAGCTCACCACCTACATCGTTCCACCGCGCTGGTGCTTCCTCAAGATCGAAACCGACGAGGGCGTCACCGGCTGGGGCGAGCCCGTCGTGGAAGGCCGTGCCCACACGGTGGCGGCGGCGGTCGAGGAATTGTCCGATTACCTGATCGGCAAGGACCCACGCAATATCGAGGATATCTGGACGGTGCTCTACCGCGGCGGCTTCTATCGTGGCGGGGCGATCCACATGAGTGCCCTGGCCGGGATCGACCAGGCGCTCTGGGATATCAAGGGCAAGGCCCTGGGGGTATCGGTCAGCGATCTGCTGGGCGGTCAGGTGCGGGACAAGATCCGTGTGTATTCGTGGATCGGCGGCGATCGTCCGGCCGACACCGCGCGGGCGGCGAAGGAAGCGGTCAGCCGTGGCTTCACCGCGGTGAAGATGAACGGCACCGAGGAACTGCAATTTCTCGATACCCACGACAAGGTCGACCTGGCGCTGGCGAACGTCGCCGCGGTGCGCGATGCGGTGGGTCCGGATGTCGGCATCGGCGTGGACTTCCATGGCCGGGTGCACAAGCCCATGGCCAAGGTGCTGATGAAGGAACTCGACCCCTACAAGCTGATGTTTATCGAGGAGCCGGTGCTCAGCGAGAACTACGAAGCCCTCAAGGAGCTGGCGCCGTTGACCAGTACGCCGATCGCCCTCGGCGAGCGGCTGTTCTCGCGCTGGGATTTCAAGCGGGTGCTCAGTGAAGGTTATGTCGACATCATCCAGCCGGATGCTTCCCATGCCGGCGGCATCACCGAAACCCGCAAGATCGCCAACATGGCCGAGGCCTATGACGTCGCCCTGGCCCTGCATTGCCCGCTGGGGCCGATTGCCCTGGCGGCCTGCCTGCAACTGGATGCGGTTTGCTACAACGCCTTTATCCAGGAACAGAGCCTGGGCATCCATTACAACGAAAGCAACGACCTGCTGGATTACGTCAAGGATCCACGGGTGTTCGACTATGAGAAAGGCTTCGTGAAGATCCCCAACGGTCCGGGCCTGGGGATCGAGATCAACGAGGAATACGTGATCGAACGGGCCGCCATCGGCCATCGCTGGCGCAATCCGATCTGGCGCCACGCCGATGGCAGCTTCGCCGAGTGGTGATACCTGATCGTTGCTTGATCGTTCCCACGCTCCGCGTGGTAACGCCGCTCAGGACGCTCTGCGTCCGCTGTTGGAGGTGACGCGGAGCGTGGGAACGATCATCAGGGATAGGCAAGCAGTCCTCAATAATCATAAGAAGAGGCACGCTCCATGCAATTCGAACGGCCCCAGGCCGCGGCGTCTCTGATGACGCCCAGCCGCAAGCGATTCTTCATCATGGTGCTGTTGTTCATCACCGTGGTGATCAACTACCTGGACCGCAGCAACCTGTCGATTGCCGCGCCGGCCCTGACCAGCGACCTGGGCATCGATCCGATCCATGTCGGGCTGATCTTCTCGGCCTTCGGCTGGACCTACGCCGCCATGCAGATTCCCGGCGGCTGGCTGGTGGACCGGGTGCCGCCGCGGATTCTCTACAGCGTGGCCCTGCTGCTGTGGTCGGTGGCGACGGTGATGCTCGGTTTCGCCGCCAGCTTTATCGCCCTGTTCGTCCTGCGCATGGCGGTCGGCGCCCTGGAGGCCCCGGCCTATCCGATCAACAGCCGGGTCGTCACCACCTGGTTCCCGGAGCGTGAGCGGGCGACGGCCATCGGCTTCTACACCTCCGGACAGTTTGTCGGCCTGGCCTTTCTCACCCCGGTCCTGGCCTGGTTGCAGCACCGCTACGGCTGGCACATGGTGTTTGTCAGCACCGGCGTGGTGGGGATTCTCTGGGCGGTGGTCTGGTACGCGGTGTATCGCGAACCCCGGGACTTCAAGGGGGCGAATGTCGCCGAGATCGAACTGATCCGCGAAGGCGGCGGCCTGGTGGATATCCAGGCGCAAACGGCCCGGCGCAAGGCGCCGTTCAGCTGGACGGACCTGGGCATCGTGCTCAGCAAGCGCAAGCTGTGGGGCATCTACCTGGGGCAGTTCTGCCTGAACTCGACCCTGTGGTTCTTCCTCACCTGGTTCCCGACCTACCTGGTGAAGTACCGCGGCATGGACTTTATCAAGTCCGGTTTCCTCGCCTCGCTGCCGTTTCTCGCGGCCTTTGTCGGCGTGCTCTGCTCCGGGCTGTTCTCCGACTGGCTGATCCGCCGCGGTGTCGGCATCGGCCTGGCGCGCAAGCTGCCGATCATCGGCGGGCTGCTGATTTCCACCTCGATCATCGGCGCCAATTTCGTCGACTCCACGGCCCTGGTGATCGCCTTCCTCGCCCTGGCGTTCTTCGGCAACGGCCTGGCCTCCATTACCTGGTCGCTGGTCTCGACCCTGGCCCCGGCGCGTCTGCTGGGGCTGACCGGCGGGGTGTTCAATTTCATCGGCAACCTGTCGGCGATCACCACGCCGATCGTCATCGGTTTTCTCGCCAGCGGCGACTCGTTCGCCCCGGCCATTACCTATATCGCCGTGCTGGCGTTGATCGGCGCGCTGTCCTACGGGCTGTTGGTGGGCAAGGTCGAGCGGATCGAGCTGTAGCGCGCGTCACGGGTTCATTCGATTTCATTCAGGAGTGTTTGAAATGGCAAAACCGCTGTCGTTACCCGAAGTCCCCGAGCCGAAGTACGGCGATCGCCTGAAAGACAAGGTAGTGGTGATCACCGGCGCGGCCCAGGGCATTGGCGAGGCGATCGTCGCCTGCTTCCAGGCGCAGCAGGCAAAGCTGGTGATCGGCGATATCCAGGCCGAAAAGGTCGAGCAGGTCGCCGCGCGCTGGCGCGGGCAGGGTGCGCAGATTCACGCGCAGGCCATCGACATCACCTCGCAGACGCAATGGCGCGCCCTGGTCGACCTGGCCATCGAACGCTTTGGCCGGGTCGACGTGCTGGTCAACTGCGCCGGCGTGAACGTGTTTCGCGATCCGCTGGAGATGACCGACGAGGATTGGCGGCGCTGTTTCGCCATCGACCTGGACGGGGCCTGGTTCGGCTGTCGCACCGTGTTGCCGCACATGATCGAACAGGGCATCGGCAACATCATCAATATCGCCTCGACCCATTCCAGCCACATCATCCCCGGCTGCTTCCCTTATCCGGTGGCCAAGCATGGCCTGCTCGGCCTGACCCGGGCGCTGGGCATCGAGTACGCGCCCAAGGGTATCCGGGTCAACGCGATTGCCCCGGGGTATATCGAGACCCAGCTCAATGTCGACTACTGGAACGGTTTCGCCGATCCCGGGGCCGAACGCCAGCGGGCCTTCGACCTGCATCCGCCACGACGTATCGGCCAGCCGGTCGAGGTGGCGATGACGGCTTTGTTCCTGGCCACCGACGAGGCGCCGTTCATCAACGCCACCTGCCTGATGATCGATGGCGGGCGCTCGGTGATGTACCACGACTGATCTGCGCGCCGGCCTTCGGGGCGACGTTTGTTGCACGCAGCGATTCAACAAGAACCGGTCAAACAAGAACAAGAGGGTTACCCATGCTTATTCAACGCAAGCTCCGTTCCCTGGCCTGTGCGGTCGCGGTAGTCGCCGCCGGTGGTCTTACCCATCTGGCAGCGGCCGAAGAAGTGAAAATCGGCTTTCTCGTCAAACAGGCCGAGGAGCCCTGGTTCCAGACCGAGTGGGCCTTCGCCGAGAAGGCCGGCAAGGACAAGGGATTCACGGTGATCAAGATCGCCGTGCCGGATGGCGAGAAGACCCTCGCCGCCATCGACACCCTGGCCGCCAATGGCGCCAAGGGCTTTGTCATCTGCCCGCCGGACACTTCGCTGGGCCCGGCGATCATGGCCAAGGCCAAGCTCAACGGACTGAAGGTGCTGGCGGTGGACGACCGTTTCGTCGACGCCAAGGGCAACCCGATGGAGGACGTGCCCTATGTCGGCCTGGCGGCGTTCAAGATCGGCCAGAAGCAGGGCGCGGCGATGGCCGAGGAAGCGAAAAGGCGCGGCTGGGACTGGAGCAGCACCTACGCGGTGATCAATACCTTCGACGAGCTGGACACCGGCAAGAAGCGCACCGACGGTTCGGTGGACGGCCTCAAGGCGGCGGGCCTGCCGGCGGATCATATTCTCTTCAGCCCGCTCAAGACCCTCGACGTACCGGGCAGCATGGACGCCACCAACTCGGCGCTGGTCAAGCTGCCCGCCGCGGCGAAGAACCTGCTGATCGGCGGGATGAACGACAGCGCGGTGCTGGGCGGCGTGCGCGCCACCGAAAGCGCCGGCTTCAAGGCGGCCAATGTGATCGGTGTCGGCATCAACGGTACCGATGCCATCGGCGAACTGAAAAAGACCGACAGCGGTTTCTTCGGCTCGATGCTGCTGAGCCCGGACACCTCCGGTTATGAAACCGCCAGCCAGATGTACACCTGGGTCACCACCGGCAAGGAGCCGGCCAAGTACACCGCGCTGGACAACGTCACCCTGATCACCCGGGCCAATTTCCAGGCGGAACTGAGCAAGATCGGCCTGTGGAAATGAATTCCCCGGAGTACCGCTGTCCCCTGTAGGAGCCGGGCTTGCCCGCGAAGCTTTTTGCGTCCTCACGGACGCCTTCGCCGGCAAGCCAGGCTCCTACAGGTCGGCGGCGGGCTCGGAGGGGGTGCAAGTAGCGCAAGGCGAGAACATGAACATGTCGAACCAACAGAACAGCGGCGCCAGTCTGCGCTTCAACGGCATCGGCAAGGAATTCCCCGGTGTCCGCGCCCTGGCGCAGATCAGCTTCGAGGCCCGGCCCCACAGCGTGCATGCGCTGATGGGGGAAAACGGTGCCGGCAAGTCGACCCTGCTGAAGATCCTGGGCGGCTTCTATGCGCCCAACAGCGGCCACCTGCAGATCGGCGGACAGACCCTGCACTTCAGGTCCGCCGCCGACAGCATCGCCAGCGGTATCGCGGTGATTCACCAGGAACTGCAACTGGTGCCGGAAATGAGCGTGGCCGAAAACCTGCTGCTGGGGCATATGCCGACGCGCTGGGGCGTGGTCAACCGGCGGGCGATGGTCCGTCGTGCCCGCGAGTTGCTCAAGGGCCTGGCCGACGAGATCGATCCCGATACCCGTCTCGGCAGCCTGTCCCTGGGCCAGCGGCAACTGGTGGAAATCGCCAAGGCGATGTCGCGCAACGCCCGGGTGATTGCCTTCGACGAACCCACCAGCAGCCTGTCGGCGCGGGAGATCGAACGGTTGATGGTGATCATCGCGCGCCTGCGGGACGAGGGGCGGGTGATCCTGTATGTCTCGCACCGGATGGAAGAGGTGTTCCGCATCTGCGACGCGGTGACCGTGTTCAAGGACGGGCGCTTTGTGCGCACCTTCGAGGACATGGCCCAGCTGAGCGTCGATCAACTGGTGAGCTGCATGGTCGGCCGCGATATCCAGGATATCTACAACTACCGGCCGCGCGAACACTTCGGCGAAGCCCTGCGGGTCGAAGGGCTGCTGGGGCCTGGCTTGCAGGAACCGGTCAGCTTCAGCGTCGCCAAGGGCGAGGTGCTCGGCCTGTTCGGTCTGGTCGGTGCCGGGCGCACGGAACTGCTGCGACTGCTGGCCGGGCTCGCCCGCGGCAAGGCCGGGCAGTTGTTGCTGGAAGGGCGGGAGGTACGCTTGCGCTCGCCTCGCGATGCCATCGCGGCGGGGGTGTTGCTGTGCCCGGAGGACCGCAAGAAGGAAGGCATCGTGCCCCGCGCCAGTGTCGCGGAGAACATCAATATCAGTGCCCGCGCCCATCACGCCGGCTTTGGCTGCCTGATCCAGGGCGGTTGGGAACGGGACAACGCACAACGGCAGATCGCCGCCCTGAATATCCGCACGCCGTCGGCGGCGCAGCCGATTCTCTATCTGTCCGGCGGCAACCAGCAGAAGGCCATTCTCGGTCGTTGGCTATCGATGCCGATGAAGGTCCTGCTGCTCGACGAACCGACCCGCGGCATCGATATCGGCGCCAAGGCGGAGATCTACCAGATTATCCACAACCTGGCCGCCAGGGGTATCGCGGTGATCGTGGTGTCCAGCGACCTGATGGAAGTCATGGGCATCGCCGACCGGCTGCTGGTGATGAGCGAAGGGGCGATCACCGGCGAACTGGCGCGCAGTGAGGCCGATGAGGCCCGGCTGTTGCAATTGGCACTCCCGCGGACGCGGGAATAAAGAACCACTCCCGCGAACGCGGGAATAAAGAGGCACTCCCGCGAACCCGGGAATGAACCACTCCCGCGCAGCGGGCCCCAAGAGACATTCCCGTGTTCGTGGAATTGAAGACTGACGAGGTGGCTATGTCACAGGTAAAAACGCCGGGCGCGTTCTGGCTGGGTCTGAATCAACGCAAGTTTTTCGACGATTGGGTGATGCTCCTGGCAGCGCTGGGGATCTTCCTGTTCTGCACGCTGTTCATCGACAACTTTCTTTCCCCGCTGAACATGCGCGGCCTCGGCCTGGCGATTTCGACGACCGGGATCGCCGCCTGCACCATGCTGTTCTGCCTGGCCTCGGGTCACTTCGACCTGTCGGTGGGCTCGGTGATCGCCTGTGCGGGGGTGGTGGCGGGGATTGTCATCCGCGATACCGACAGCGTCTTTCTCGGTGTCTCGGCGGCCCTGGCGATGGGCCTGTGCGTGGGGCTGATCAACGGGATCGTGATCGCCAAGCTGCGTATCAATGCGCTGATCGCCACCCTGGCGACCATGCAGATCGTCCGCGGGCTGGCCTATATCTTTTCCAGCGGCAAGGCGGTCGGCGTGATGGACGAAGGGTTCTTTGTCTTCGGCAACGGCCAGCTGTTCGGCGTGCCGGTGCCGATCGTGATCACCGTGCTGTGCTTCCTGTTCTTCGGCTGGCTGCTCAACTACACCACCTACGGGCGCAACACCATGGCCATTGGCGGTAACCAGGAAGCGGCGTTGCTGGCAGGGGTGCAGGTGGACCGGACCAAGATCATCATCTTCGCCGTGCACGGCCTGATTGGCGCGCTGGCCGGGGTGATCCTGGCCTCGCGCATGACCTCCGGCCAACCGATGATCGGCCAGGGCTTCGAGCTGACGGTGATTTCCGCCTGTGTGCTGGGCGGGGTGTCCCTCAGTGGCGGGATCGGCCTGATCCGCCATGTGATTGCCGGAGTGCTGATCCTGGCGATCATCGAGAACGCGATGAACCTGAAGAATATCGACACCTTCTACCAGTACGTGATTCGCGGTTCGATCCTGCTGGTGGCGGTGATCATCGACCGGCTGAAACAGCGTTGACGCGCAGGGCATCGTCTCCTGTTCCCGAAGTCGGCTGGTCGTGCTCCACAGCCGGCAAGCGAAAGGCCATAATGGCCGCCGTTCTGGTACACCTCTCATAGGCTGGATATGCAGGAAGACGCTCCGATCTCCCCGACGAACACGGCCAAGGAGGCCGCGCCCACCGGCACCCAGACCCTGCTGCGTGGCCTGGGCGTGGTGCAGGCGGTGGCCGCTGGTGCCCGTGATCTCAAGGAGATCGCCCGGCGCATCGGCACCACGCGCAGCACCACCCATCGCCTGGCCAGCTGCCTGGTGGAAGAACGCTATCTGCGGGTGGTGCCGCAGGTCGGCTACCTGCTGGGACCGAAGCTGATCGAACTGGGTTTCCAGGCACGGGAAGAACTGCCACTGGTGACCCTGGCCGTGCCGTACCTGGACGAGTTGTCGAGCCTGACCGGCGACACCATCCACCTGGCGATCCGCGAGGATGACGATGTGCTGTACCTGCACAAGAATCCGGGGCGCAACGGCCCGGAGATGCGTTCGCGGGTCGGTCATCGCATGCCGTTGGCACGCACCGGGATCGGCAAGGCACTGCTGCTCGACGATACGGCACGGGAATGGCAACGATTGTATGAAGCGAGCCTGCCGGCGGCGGGGAAAAATGCGCTGTGGCCGCAGCACCGGGAAGCATCCTGGGAGCAGTTCCTGCAGCGTATGCAGGAGTATGCGGCGGGCGGTTATGCGTTCGACCTGGAAGACAACGAACCGTCGATCCGCTGCGTGGCGGCGCCGATCCGCGATGCCGGCCGGCGCATTGTCGCCGGTATCAGTATCGCCAGTACCGTGCCTTACATGCCGCTGGAGAAGATGGCCGAGCTGATTCCGCTGATCAAGAAAGCCGCGGCGGGTATTTCGGCGGAACTGGGCGGCTGACCATCCCTGTGACCTGTGGGATTGAGCGTGTGGCACGAACCCTGTGGGAGCCGGCTTGCCGGCGATAGCGGCCGATCAGGCGCTGCAAGGCTTGCGGGCCTCTTCGCTGGCAGGCCAGCTCCCTCGGGGTGTCAGACCTTCAGCGTCGCCATATCGATGACGAAGCGGTATTTCACATCCCCGGCGATCATGCGGCTGTAGGCCTCGTTGATATCGCGGATATCGAGCATTTCGATATCGCAGGTGATGTTGTGCTCGGCGCAGAAATCCAGCACTTCCTGGGTTTCGGCGATACCGCCGATCAGCGAGCCGGCCAGCACGCGGCGCTTCATCACCAGCTTGCCGGCATGCAGTGCCGGGTCCACCGGTTCGATCAGGCCCACCAGGATATGCACGCCGTCAAAGCGCAGGGTATCGAGGTAGGGATTGAGGTCGTGCTGCACCGGGATGGTGTCCAGCAGGAAATCGAAGTGCCCGGCGGCGGCCTGCATCTGTTTGTCGTCGGTGGACACGATCACATGATCGGCACCCTGGCGACGGGCTTCCTCGGCCTTGCTGGCGGAGCGGGTGAACAGGGTGACTTCGGCACCCACGGCCTTGGCCAGCTTGATGCCCATGTGACCCAGGCCACCCATGCCGAGCACGCCGACCTTGTCACCGGCCTTGATGCCGTAGTGCTTGATCGGCGAGTACATGGTGATGCCGGCGCAAAGCAGCGGGGCGGCGCTGGCCAGGTCGAGTTTTTCCGGGATACGCAGGACGAAGCGTTCGCTGACCACCACGCTGTCGGAGTAACCGCCCATGGTGAGACTGCCGTCCACGCGGTCGGCGCCGCCGTAGGTCATGGTCATGCCTTCCAGGCAGTATTGTTCCAGGTCGGCATGGCAGGCTTCGCAGTGGCGGCAGGAGTCGACCATGCAGCCGACGCCGACCAGATCGCCGACCTTGTAGCGGGTGACATCGCCACCGACGGCGGTGACCTTGCCGACGATTTCATGGCCCGGCATCAGCGGGTAGACGGCGATGCCCCATTCGTTGCGGGCCTGGTGGATATCTGAGTGGCAGACGCCGCAGTAGAGAATCTCGATGGCGACATCGTCCGGTCGTGGCGCGCGACGCTGGAAGGTCATGGGGGCGAGGGGAGTGGTGGCCGATTGAGCGGCATAACCGATGGCGGTGTACATGGAAAAACCTCGCAAGGCAGTGACGGTTGAGGCGGGCCATTCTCTGCGTCGCCCGGCGAGCCGGCCATGACGATTCCTCCGAGTGTCATGCCTAATCCTCCGGCATCGGCGGCCGGCCACTTTCATGTCGCCCAGGACCTGCGATGATGTTTGCATCCCTTTTTCCGTGAAGTTTTTGCCATGCAGTTGACCCGTCATCTCGACGCCAATGCCACCCTGGTTTCATTGCTCCAGCCCCTGGCATCTCGTTCGGGCTTCCTGCCGACCCCGCTGCCCCAGGTGAACATCGTGGCGGCCTACGGCAATGTCTCGCGCTGCCCGCAGATCTACGAGCCGAGCCTGATGATCATCGCCCAGGGCAGCAAGCTCGCCTACCTGGGGCCGCGCATCCTCGAGTATGGGGCGGGGCATTACCTGATCCAGGCGCTGCCGGTGCCTTTCGAGTACGAGACCTTTGCCACGCAGGACGAGCCGTTGCTCGGCGTGTCCATCGGTATCGACCGGGCGATGTTGAGCGAACTGGTGCTGGCCATGGGCCTGGCGACGGAGCGCGGGGCTTCGTCGCAGACACCGGAGTCGATGACCTCGGTGGCACTGGACGACGAGATGCGCCTGAGCGTGGAACGCTTGTTGCGTTGCCTGCATGATCCGCTGGAGTGCCGGGTCATGGGACAGGCGCGCCTGCGCGAGGTGCTGTTCGCCGCGCTGCGCGGACCCCAGGCCGATGTACTGCGGGCGCTGGTGGAACAGCAGGGGCAGTTTGCCCGGCTGGCCGCCTCCCTCAGCCATCTGCACGAGCATTTCGCCGAGCCGCTGAACGTCGATACCCTGGCGGGTTACGCGAACATGAGCACCTCGACCTTCCACGAGCATTTCAAGCGCAGCACCCTGTTGTCGCCGGTGCAGTACCTCAAGCGCCTGCGCCTGATCAAGGCCCAGCGGTTGCTGGTCAGTGATGGCCTGGGCGTGGCCCAGGTGGCGCATCGGGTGGGCTACCAGAGCACGTCGCAGTTCAGTCGGGAGTACAAGCGCTACTTCGAACACAGCCCGGTGGAAGAGGGGAGCCTGGCAGTCCAGTGAGCGTTCCCACGCGCTGCATGGGCAGGCGTCACCTGCAGAGCGGACGCGGAGCGTCCAGTGAGGCATTCCCACGCGGAGCGTGGGAACGATCATAAAAAAAGGCCCCCAGGGGGCCTTTTCGTGACGGGCGGGCGAACTACATGTTCGGGTAGGTCGGTCCGCCGGCGCCTTCCGGCGTCACCCAGGTGATGTTCTGCGCAGGGTCCTTGATGTCACAGGTCTTGCAGTGCACACAGTTCTGGGCGTTGATCTGGAAACGCTTCTCGCCGTCTTCCCGGGTGATCACTTCGTAGACCCCGGCCGGGCAGTAGCGCTGTGCCGGCTCGTCGTACATCGGCAGGTTCTTGCTGATCGGGATGCTCGGATCCTTCAGCTTCAGGTGGCACGGCTGCTCTTCTTCATGGTTGGTACCCGAGATGAACACTGAGCTCAGCTTGTCGAAGCTCAGCTTGCCATCCGGCTTCGGATAATCGATTTTCGTCGAGTCCTTGGCCAGCTTCAGGCAGGCGTAGTCCGGCTTGGTATCGTGCAGGGTGAACGGCAGCTTGCCGCCCATGATGTTCTGGTCGAACCAGTTGAAGCCCGCGCCGATGATCGGCCCGAACTTGTGCATCGCCGGGCCGAAGTTGCGGCTGGCGAACAGTTCTTCGTACAGCCAGCTGGCCTTGAACGACTCGACGTAGCCGGTCAGCTGATCGCCACCCTCGGCGCCGGCCAGCAGCTTCTCGGCCACGGCTTCGGCGGCGAGCATGCCGGACTTCATGGCAGTGTGGCTGCCCTTGATCTTGGCGAAGTTCAGGGTGCCCAGGTCGCAGCCGATCAGCGCGCCGCCGTTGAAGATCATCTTCGGCAGCGAGTTCAGGCCGCCCTTGCAGATGGCGCGGGCGCCGTAGCTGATGCGCTTGCCGCCTTCCAGGTACTGCTTGAGCACCGGGTGATGCTTGAGGCGCTGGAACTCGTCGAACGGCGACAGGAAGGTGTTGCTGTAGGACAGGTCGACGATCAGGCCGACCACCACCTGGTTGTTTTCCAGGTGATAGAGGAACGAGCCGCCGGTGTTCTCGGCGCTCATGATGTCCAGCGGCCAGCCGGCGGTGTGCACCACCAGGCCCGGTTCATGCTTGGCCGGGTCGATTTCCCAGATTTCCTTCAGGCCGATGCCGTAGTGCTGGGCATCGGCGTCGCTGTCGAGCTTGAAACGCGAAATCAGTTGCTTGCCGATATGCCCGCGGCAGCCTTCGGCGAACAGCGTGTACTTGCCGCGCAGTTCCATGCCGGGGGTGTACAGGCCTTCCTTCGGGTTGCCTTCACGGTCGACACCGAGGTCGCCGGTGATGATCCCGCGGACCACGCCGTTCTCGTCGAACAGCGCTTCCTGGGCGGCGAAGCCCGGGTAGATCTCCACGCCCAGGTTCTCGGCCTGCTGGGCCAGCCAGCGGCACAGGTTGCCCAGGGAGATGATGTAGTTGCCTTCGTTGTGCATGGTCTTGGGCACAAAGAAGTCGGGGACCTTGGTCGAGGTCTCGCCGCTGCGCAGGACATAGATGTCGTCACGCTTGACGGGGGTGTTCAGCGGCGCGCCGAGTTCTTTCCAGTCAGGGAACAGTTCGTTCAGGGCCCGTGGTTCGAACACTGCGCCGGAAAGGATATGGGCACCGACTTCGGAGCCTTTTTCCACCACGCAGACGCTGATTTCCTGACCCGCTTCGGCCGCTTTCTGTTTCAGCCGGCAAGCGGCGGACAGGCCTGCGGGGCCGGCACCGACGATGACCACGTCGAATTCCATGTATTCGCGTTCCACAGACTCTCTCCTACTCAAGGCTCAACAGTTTTTCTAATGGTGGAGGTTTGGTGTCGCGCTCCAGTATTCCTGCCCCACGTCGGGAAGAGGATCACGGCGAGACATCTTTCTCTCTAGGCGGCGCATTATATCTACACCACCACCAGCGTCCAATACAAACGTTTGTTTGAAATCGCTGGAAGCCAGATAAATCAAAGTAGCGCGGCTTATGACTGGCCATTTTGCCGTATTGACCGGAATAGGCGTTCCGGTCAAGATACGGGCGGTTTTGCGTTCGCCGTAGGCTAAATGCGGCTCGCAGGAGTACGTCCAAAGACAGGGCGAAGGCACCCGAACGTGAAGCACCACGCCGGTTCGGCGCGGAGTTTACACGTCCCGACGACCCGTGACTGCATAGTCACGTCGGACGAACGGTAGTTATCGGGGAAAAAGGATCCGCTTTTCAGCGTGTCGGCGTTTTTGGAGGTCCTCCTGGGCCAATGAGCATCAACCGCCAGGTTCGCCTAGGCGACTTTCTTTTCACCGGAGAGTGAGGAATCCATGAAGGTTCTTGTAGCTGTCAAACGCGTTGTCGATTACAACGTCAAGGTTCGCGTCAAGGCGGACAATTCCGGCGTAGACCTCGCCAACGTCAAGATGTCGATGAACCCCTTCTGCGAAATCGCAGTGGAAGAAGCGGTACGCCTGAAAGAAAAAGGCGTGGCCACTGAAATCGTCGTCGTCTCCGTCGGCCCGTCCACCGCCCAGGAGCAACTGCGCACCGCGCTGGCCCTGGGTGCCGACCGCGCCATCCTGGTCGAATCGGCCGAAGAGCTGACCTCCCTGGCCGTGGCCAAGCTGCTCAAGGCTGTCGTCGACAAGGAACAGCCTCAGTTGGTGATCCTCGGCAAGCAGGCCATCGACAGCGACAACAACCAGACCGGCCAGATGCTGGCGGCCCTGAGCGGCTACGCCCAAGGCACCTTCGCGTCGAAAGTCGAAGTGTCGGGCGACAAGGTTGCCGTGACCCGCGAAATCGACGGCGGCCTGCAGACCGTTTCGTTGAGCCTGCCGGCCATCGTCACCACCGACCTGCGTTTGAACGAGCCGCGCTATGCGTCCCTGCCGAACATCATGAAAGCCAAGAAGAAGCCGCTTGAGACGCTGACTCCGGATGCTTTGGGCGTTTCCACCGCCTCCACCAACAAGACCCTGAAAGTCGAAGCGCCGGCTGCTCGCAGCGCGGGCATCAAGGTCAAGTCGGTTGCAGAACTGGTCGAGAAACTGAAAAACGAAGCGAAGGTAATCTGATCATGACTATCTTGGTAATCGCCGAACACGACAACAAGGTCGTGGCTCCGGCCACCCTGAACACCGTTGCCGCCGCCGCCAAAATCGGTGGTGACATTCACGTGCTGGTCGCAGGCTCCGGCGCTGGCGCCGTGGCCGAAGCCGCCGCGAAAATCGCCGGTGTGTCGAAAGTGCTGCTGGCCGACAACGCCGCCTACGCGCATCAACTGCCGGAAAACGTGGCTCCTCTGATCGCTGAGCTGGGCAAGGGCTACAGCCACATCCTGGCCGCCGCCACTTCCAACGGCAAGAACATCCTGCCGCGCGTTGCCGCGCAGCTGGACGTCGACCAGATCTCCGAGATCATCTCGGTGGAAAGTGCCGACACCTTCAAGCGTCCGATCTATGCCGGCAACGCCATTGCCACCGTGCAATCGAACGCCGCCGTCAAGGTCATCACCGTGCGTGCCACCGGTTTCGACCCGGTTGCCGCTGAAGGTGGTTCGGCCGCGGTTGAAGCCGTTGCCGCGGCTCACGATGCAGGCAAATCGTCGTTCGTCGGCGAAGAACTGGCCAAGTCCGACCGTCCCGAGCTGACCGCCGCCAAGATCGTCGTTTCCGGCGGCCGTGGCATGCAGAACGGTGACAACTTCAAGCACCTGTACGCCCTGGCCGACAAGCTGGGTGCCGCGGTCGGCGCTTCCCGCGCTGCCGTCGACGCCGGTTTCGTGCCGAACGACATGCAGGTCGGCCAGACCGGCAAGATCGTCGCGCCACAGCTGTACATCGCCGTCGGTATCTCCGGCGCGATCCAACACCTGGCCGGCATGAAGGACTCCAAGGTGATCGTCGCGATCAACAAGGACGAAGAGGCGCCGATCTTCCAGGTGGCCGATTACGGCCTGGTCGCGGACCTGTTCGAAGCCGTACCCGAGCTGGAGAAGCTGGTCTGATCCAGCCACTTCACTTATAAAAGAGCCCGGCCTTCTGGCCGGGTTTTTTTTGCGATTTTTTTTGCCGAACGTTCCCTTGTGGGAGCCGGCTTGCCGGCTCCCACAGGAGGGGCGGACAGGAGAACTGTGCCATGGACGTGCTTCGCGTCGTTACGTCATCACTGCTGTTGGGGCTGTTTGCGCTGCCCGCGCCGGCGTTTGCCGTGGGCAAATGCGAGCGCCTGATCGTCACCGGCAGCCCGGATGCGCCGCCGTACCTGTGGCGCGATCCCGAGGATCCGGTGCATCTGATCGGCGCCAGTGCCGACCTGTTGCGCCAGGTGGGCAGCGAGCTGGGGCTCAAGGTCGAGGTGCTGTATGGCGGCAAGCGCTCCCAGGCCCAGGAAGAAGTGCGCAGCGGGCGCATGGACCTGCTGGTGGATGCGCCGATTGCCCTCGACGAGCTGGATTCGCTGGATTACATCCACCCGGCGCTGGTGCAGAACGACTATCTGGTCTGGACCCGTAACGATTCGACACTCATCTATGACACCGCCACCGACCTGCACGGTCACCGCGGCGCTGTGTCGCAAAAGGCCCGGATGACCCAGCCGTTCGTGGCGTTCGCCAAGGAACAGCTGACGCTGCAATACACCCCGGCCTTGCCCCAGGCGTTCCACAAGCTGCTGCTGGGCGAGGTGGAGTATGTGCTGGCCGGGCGTTATGCCGGTATGGTCACCACCCAGAGCCTGGGCATGGCCGGGGACCTCGGCCCGCGGGCGCGACCGGTGGATCAGCCCGGCCTGTTCCTGGCGGTCTCGCACAACTCGGCCTGCAATGACGCCTGGTTGCGCGGACAGTTGGCGAAAAAGATGACAGAATTGCCCGCTTCCGGCCTGACCGAGGCCGTGTTGCAACGCAATCTGGAGCGTTGGAAGGCGCAGCTCCAACCGGTCAGCGCCCCAAAACAGTAGGAATTTCCATTGAGTATTCGACCTCTATTCGCTGCCCTGGCCGTTGTGGCTCTGGCGGGCTGCGCAGCCGATCCGGCGCCGAATGAACAAATGCGTCTCACCGAGCGAGCCCTCGAACAGGCACGGGCGGTCGGTGCCAAGGCCGACGATGTCGCCGAGCTGAAACTGGCCGAGGGCAAGTTCGAACGTGCCCAATCCGACATGGCCGACCAGTCCTTCAAGAAAGCCCGCATGCGTGCCGAGCAGGCCGAACTGGACGCCCGCCTGGCCGAAGCCCGGGTATTGACCGAGAAAAGCCAGGAACAACTGAAGGTGCTCAACACCCGTATCACGCGCTTGCGCAAGCAATTGGGGGACGCCCAATGATCTCTCCGGGCAAAATGGCCGGCGGCCTGTTGCTGGCGGCCTGCGCCAGCCTGTATGGCTGTGCCGGCCAGCAATCCAGTGATGCGGCCCTGCAGCAGGCTTCGGCCAGCTTCCAGAAGGTCAAGGAAGACACCAATGTGCTGCGCATCGCGCCCAAGGACGTGATCCGCGCCGGCGAGTCGCTGGCCCGCGCCGATCGGCTGTCCAGCTACTGGGGCAGCAGCGCCGACGTGGTGCACTACGCCTACCTGAGCGAGCGTTATTCGCAGATCGCTCGCGAGCACACCGAACAGGTGCTCAACCAGGAACGTGCCGCCAAGCTGGAACTGGAGCGCCAGCGCCTGCAATTGGCCTTGCGTGAATCCAAGTTGCTCAGCGTGCAGCAGCAGGGCAAGTGGGTGGAAGAGCAGATCAACAGCCTGACCAGCATCCAGGCCGATCGCGGGCTGGTCATGACCCTGGGCGACGTGCTGTTCGACACCGGCGAGGCGGAACTGCAGAGTTCGGCCAATCGCACGGTCCTCAAGCTGGTGCAGTTCCTCCAGCTCAACCCCCGGCGCGTGGTGCGGATCGAAGGTTATACGGACAACACCGGGGACAAGGACTTCAACCTGCAGTTGTCCCGCGATCGCGCGCAGTCGGTGGCCGATGTGCTGGTGGACCTGGGCATCGATGAGAAGCGCATCCAGGTCGAGGGTTATGGCGACCAGTACCCGATCGACGTCAACGCCACCGAGCGGGGCAGGGCGCAGAACCGTCGGGTGGAGATCGTCTTCTCCGACGAGAAGGGCCAGCTCGGTGCCGCACGCTGAGGCTTGACCTGCAGGCCCAGGTTCTTCTCGAGACAAACCCGGTATCCGCAAGGTGCCGGGTTTTTTCATGCCTCGATAATCGAAAGACCTGAGCGGGCGCGGAGCGTCCAGGGAGGCGCTGCCACGCCGGGCATGGGGACGATCGAGTCAATTGAGACGCCTGTCTGTGCCCGTACAGTTTTACTTCTCTTGTCACTGTATTGTCGACTATTGTAGAAACTGTGCCAGTACACTTTGAAACTGTTCCGGTATCGTTGCTTCCAAGAATAAAAATGCCGTTGAAACCGAGTGCTGCTTCATGACCAATCTATTGCTCTACCAACGTATTGCGCAGCAGCTGGCCGAAGATATCCGGCGGGGTGTCTATCAGCCGGGCGAGCGTGTGCCTTCGGTACGCAAGATGAGCTCGCAGCTCAATGTCAGCCATGCGACGGTGTTGCAGGCCTACGCCAACCTGGAAGACCAGGGGCTGATCCGTGCACGTCCGCAATCGGGCTACTACGTTCACCAGACCCCCGCGCTGACCGCGCCGACGCCGGATATCGCCCGGGTCGAGCGCCCGGGGCTGGTGACCCGCAGCAGCATCATCCAGCAGGTCCTGGTCGAGTCCCGTCGCGAAGGGGTGTTCCCCTTTGGCGCCGCGGTGCCGTCGGTGGATTACCTGCCGGTGCGGGCGCTGCACCAGCAACTGGCCAAGGTCACGCGGTTTCATAGCCCGCGGGCCTTCAGCTACATGTTCAGCCCCGGCTTCGAGCCGTTGCGGCGCCAGGTGGCGATTCGCATGCGCGATGCCGGCGTGGTGGTCGATCCCTCGGAAGTGGTGATCACCCACGGCTGCGTGGATGCGCTGCAGATGTCGCTGCGGGTGCTGACCCGCCCTGGCGACCTGATCGCCGCCGAATCGCCGACCTATTACGGCCTGCTGCAACTGGCCGACCTGCTGGGCCTGAAGGTCATCGAGATCCCCAGCGATCCGGCCACCGGCATGAGCCTGGAGGCCCTGCAACTGGCGGCCAACCAGTGGTCGATCAAGGCCCTGGTGCTGACCACGCGGCTGAGCAACCCGCTGGGCGGGACCATGCCCGAGGAACGCCAGAAACAATTGCTGCGCCTGGCCTCGGACTTCGATATCCAGATCGTCGAAGACGATATCTACGGCGAACTGATGTTCGAGGTCGGGCGGACCAAGGCCCTCAAGGCCTACGATCGGCTGGACCGGGTGATCTACTGTTCGAGCTTTTCCAAGACGCTGTCGCCCGGGGTGCGGATCGGCTGGATGATCGCCGGCAAGTTCCAGCAGGAAATCCAGCGCCTGCAGACCTTCAGTACCCATTCGGCGTGCAGCGTCACGCAGATGGGCGTGGCGGCCTACCTGGAAAACGGCGGTTATGACCGGCATCTGCGCTATATCCGCCAGGAATACCGCAAGAATCTCAGCGCCTTCCAGCTGGCGGTGCAGCAGTACTTCCCCGAAGGTACGCAGATGACCCGGCCGACCGGTGGTTTCATTCTCTGGGTCAGCCTGCCAGGCAGGGTCAATACCCAGGAGCTGCATGTGCGGGCGCTGCAACAGGGCATCAGCATCGCGCCGGGACTGATCTTCAGCAATACCGAGCAGTTCAACCATTGCATCCGGCTCAACTGCGGGATCCCGTGGAATCGCGAGGCCGACCGGGCGCTGATGACCCTCGGCATGCTGGCCAGCCAGCTCTGCCAGGAAACCGCCGCCGGGCTGTTCTGAGCCCCTGTGTCCGGGCGGCCGCCATTGGCCGTTTCCGGGCACGGGGAGAGGTTGTCCGAACTCTTTACGTCTCTTTACTTGTCTTCAACTGCTCAACAAGCGAGCATATGACCCTCTGTTGTTTACGCCGTAGAGCCCATGACCGCCACTTTCCCTGTGCGCCTGCTGTTGATTGCCTTGCTGACCAGCCTGAGTGTTGGCGGTTCGGCAATGGTTCAGGCCCAGGAAGCGTCTTCGGCCAAGGCGTCGACGGCGACAAAGACCTCCACGGCGACCGCCAAGCCGACAGGCAAGGCCGGCAAGACCCCCGCGCCGCAAAAGAAACCCGTACCGAAAAACACCGCCCCGGTGAAAAAGCGTGCGCCTGTCGCGTCCAGGTCCAAGCCGGCCAGCGAGGTGGTGAAGACCCGCCTGCCACCGGCCAAGCTGGACCTGAGCCTGCCCCAGGACCTGGTCAACAAGATGCAACCGGTGGGTACGGTGCCGCTGTCCAAGAGCCGCCCGCTGTTGCCGCAGATGTTCGGTGAGAAGCCTCCGGGCCAGACGCCGTTTCAGCTCAACGGTCGCTTGCTGAGCAATGAGATGGACCTGCAATTGCGCAACGAGAGCCGGCGGGAAGTGGAAGGCGCGGCCCTGGATTTCGAGTTCAAGCAGTAGATCCCTTCGTTCGGTCATGACACTTCGTCGGTGACTGACCAGTCATATAGCCTGTCATTGAAAAACAATTGTGCGACCAATTTTAAACAGCCGTTTTAGCGGTTACTCTGTCTTCCACACCCCGGGTCCGTTGCGAGGAGCGTGTCGTCATGAACTGCCGTGAAGGTTGTGGCGCCTGTTGCATCGCGCCTTCCATCAGCTCGCCGCTGCCCGGCATGCCGGACGGCAAGCCGGCGGGAGAACGTTGCCTGCATCTCTCGGTCGAACACCTGTGCGAATTGTTCGGCAAGCCTGAGCGACCGGCTGTATGCGGTGGTTTCAAGGCCGATCCCGAGGTCTGTGGCGATAGCCGTGAAGAAGCCATTCGCCTGATCGGCTGGTGGGAGGAAATGACGGCGGCTTGAGGTGTGTTCAATGAACGGAACTTTGACAATAAGGAATAAAACAATGGGTTCGCTGCATCGAATGGCTGTGGTTTGTGGCTTGACTGTCCTGTTGACCGGTACTGCCTGCGCGGAAACCTGGGAAACGGCCAAGGACGAAAACGGGATCAAGGTTTCACTCAGCGAAGTGGCCGGTTCCAAGTACAAGGCCTATCAGGGCGTGACGACGATCAAGGCTTCGGTGGCCAGGATCCGCGCCTTGCAGGAAGACGTGGCCGGCGCCTGCTCCTGGATCCACGAGTGCAAGTCGCAGAAGCTGGTGGACAAGAAAGGTGACGAGAGCTGGACCTATACCCAGTTCAAGGCGCCGTTCCCGGTCACGGATCGCGACTCCTACCTGCATATCACCACCACCAAGGCCGCCGATGGCACCCTGACTCGCAAGCTGGAAGGCGTGCCGACCTACAAGCCGGAAGAGAAGGGTTATGTGCGCGTGGCCCAGGTCGCGGGCTTCTGGAAGCTGGTGCCCAAGGGGGACAACCTCACCGAAGTGACCTACCAGGTGCACACCGAGCCAGGCGGCAGCGTGCCTTCGTGGCTGGCGAACAAGTTCGTGGTGGATGCGCCGTACAACACCCTGCAAGCCCTCAAGGAACACGCCGAGAAGCCGTGAGGCGTTGAAGGGGGTGTGTGAGTGGGCTTATGTGGGAGCGGGCTTGCCCGCGAAGCTTTTGCGCCCTTGAGGGCGCCTTCGCGGGCAAGCCCGCTCCCACAAGGTTCCCCACAAGGTTCATCCTCCGCAAGATCTCTGAACGATCCTCGCTGCCGAGCAGTCCAGATGTTGTAAGCCCGGCTTGGGCTTTATCGAGGAGACACCGATGAAAATGTGGGAAGTCACTTTCGTGGACGATCATGGTGTTCAGACCGTCGAGCACTTCGATTGTGAGCGCGAACCCAGCATGGAGGAGGCCGCGCAGCTGATTCGCGCCAAGCTGCTGCCGGTTCCGGCCGAGCTGGACCTCAACGACCTGGAGGGACGCCGGGCCGATCCAACGGTCAAGAGCCTCAAGGACCAGAACAGCATCCAGATCCTGCACATCGCACCGGCTTCATGAAACTGTATTTTTCCCTCTCGGACCCTCTGGCAGAGCTGCTGGCATCGCGCTACTCTGCAATCGAGATCAGCGAATGATTCGCTAAGGTGGTCTGATCTTGTCAGCTACATGCTTGTTTCCCGGTCGGCAGATACCTGTCGAACTGCCAGCACCGCCCGGTGCCTGGTTCGGGAGTACGGAAAGTCTATCCAACGCTTGCTGAGGAGGACGTTTCATGAGCACAGCCTATCAAGAAGACATCAGCAGCCAGGTGCTGCGCCGCATGAAAGAAGGCGGTTTTGATTTCGCACGCATCCATCCCATCGAGTTCTATGCCATTTTCCCGGACGAGGAGCGGGCACGCAGGGCAGCAGGCAAGTTTCGTGGTGAATCCTTGAATGCCCAGGTCAGTGCCAGGGACGACGGTGCCTGGTACCTGGAGCTGAGCAAGGTGATGTACGCCACCTATGGCGGCATCGATGACTTCGAGCACGACTTCGGGGCGGTGGTCGAACCCCTGGGTGGTGTGATCGAAGGCTGGGGCGTCAAACATCCGATACGTGCGCTCAACTGAACGCATCGATCTCCACACGGCAGCGGCTGACCTCGGGGTCGGCCGTTTTTGTTTGTAAAAAACGCGCACAAAAAAAGGCCGCCCGGGCAGGCGGCCGAACGAGGGCTATGCTGGTTATAGCCATAAGCTTGCTTCGCAATGAAGCGCGGCTGATCGCATTGGGGCGTTTACTGCACAGCTATGGTGCGGCGCAGGTTGGATGTTTATCCAACTTATTGATATCTAAGCGTTTATGCCGATGGCACGGGCCTTGCGAAGGCTCTTGTGACCGGGTGACAAGGAGCACGGCATGATCCGCACCTATTTTGATGAGATGTACGATGCAGGCGGCCAGGTCCGCCCGCATTACCGGGAGTTTGCTCGTTGGCTGGCGGATACTCCGCAGGAATTGCTGGCCCAACGGCGACGCGAGGCCGATCTGCTGTTTCATCGCGCCGGGATTACCTTCACCCTTTATGGCGACGACCAGGGCACCGAGCGCCTGATCCCCTTCGACACGATTCCCCGCAGTATTCCCGCCAGCGAATGGCGGATCGTCGAGCGCGGCTGCATCCAGCGGGTCAAGGCGCTGAACATGTTTCTCGCCGACCTCTACCATGAGCAGCGCATCATCAAGGCCGGGATCATTCCCGCCGAACAGGTGCTGGCCAACGAGCAGTACCAGTTGGCGATGCAGGGCCTGAACCTGCACCGTGATATCTATTCGCATATTTCCGGGGTCGACCTGGTCCGCGATGGCGACGGTACCTACTACGTCCTCGAAGACAACCTGCGCACCCCCAGCGGCGTGAGCTACATGCTCGAAGACCGCAAGATGATGATGCGCCTGTTCCCCGAGCTGTTCGCCGCCCAGCGCATCGCCCCCATCGACCATTACCCGAACCTGCTGCTCGACACCCTGAAAAGCTCCAGCCCGCTGGATAACCCGAGCGTCGTGGTATTGACCCCCGGACGCTTCAACAGTGCGTTCTTCGAACATGCGTTCCTGGCCCGGGAAATGGGGGTGGAACTGGTGGAGGGTGCCGACCTGTTCGTGCGTGACGACAAGGTCTTCATGCGCACCACCGACGGCCCCAAGCAGGTCGACGTGATCTATCGCCGGCTCGACGATGCCTTCCTCGATCCACTGGCGTTCAATCCCGATTCGATGCTGGGCGTACCGGGCCTGCTGTCGTCCTATCGTTCCGGCAATGTCGTACTGGCGAACGCCATCGGCACCGGGGTCGCCGACGACAAGTCGGTGTATCCCTTCGTCACCGACATGATCCGCTTCTACCTGGACGAAGAGCCGATCCTGAAGAACGTGCCGACCTGGCAATGCCGCAAGCCCGAGGAACTCTCCCACGTGCTGGCGCATCTACCAGAACTGGTGGTCAAGGAAACCCAGGGTTCCGGTGGCTACGGCATGCTGGTCGGCCCGGCGGCGAGCGCCGCGGAAATCGAAAATTTCCGCGCCCGGCTCAAGGCCAAGCCCCACGCCTATATCGCCCAGCCGACGTTGTCACTGTCGACCTGCCCGACCTTTGTTGAAAGCGGCATAGCTCCGCGCCACATCGATCTGCGCCCATTTGTCCTGTCCGGTCGTGAAACCCGTGTCGTGCCAGGCGGGCTTACCCGCGTCGCGCTGCGCGAAGGCTCCCTGGTGGTCAACTCGTCCCAAGGGGGCGGAACCAAGGACACCTGGGTGGTCGAGGATTAAGGAAGCCTGCCATGTTAAGTAGAACTGCCTCGGATTTGTACTGGATGTCGCGCTACCTGGAGCGAGCGGAAAACCTCGCGCGGATGCTCGACGGGAGTTACTCGCTGTCGCTGATGCCGCAGGACGGCCGTGGCGATGGCCTGCACGAAATGGCCATGCCGCTGTTGATCACCGGCACCCTGGATGACTACCTGGAGCGCCATGGCGATCTGCACGCCGAACGGCTGCTGCACTTCTTCGCCCTGGACGCCGAGAACCCGGCCAGCATCTACAGTTGCCTGCGTGCCGCGCGGGCCAGCGCCCATGCGGTACGTGGGCGGATTACCGCCGACATGTGGGAAAACATCAACGCCACCTGGCTGGAGATCCGCGGCATCGCCGATCAGGGCCTGGGCAACTACGGCATGAGCCGTTTCTGCGAATGGATCAAGGAGCGTTCGCACCTGTTCCGTGGCGCGTCCTACGGCACCATCATGCGCAACGATGCGTTCCGCTTCATTCGCCTGGGGACCTTTATCGAACGGGCCGACAACACCCTGCGCCTGCTCGACGCCCGCTATGACATGGCCGGCGACCAGGCCGATGCCGTCAGCGACCACACCGCCCATGCGTATTACCAGTGGAGCGCCTTGCTGCGGGCCCTGTCGTCGTTCGAGGCCTACACCGAGATCTACCGCGACGCCCCCGGTGCGCGCCAGGTAGCCGAGTTGCTGCTGCTGCGCGCCGATGTGCCGCGTTCGCTGCGGGCCTGCACGGAAGAAATCGACCAGATCCTCGCCAGCCTGCCCGGCACCAACGGCCGGCCGGCGCAACGCCTGGCGGCCGAGATGGATGCGCGACTGCGCTATACCGGTATCGATGAAATCCTCGAAGAAGGCCTGCACGCCTGGCTGACCGAGTTCATTCCCCTGGTTGCCGAACTGGGCAACGCCATCCACAGTTCCTACCTGGAGGCTGCATGAGACTTTCCATTAGCCACGAGACCACCTATCACTACGCCGACCAGGTGCGGGCGAGCATCCAGTACCTGCGGCTGACCCCCCATGACAGCGAGCGCCAGCATGTGCTCAGCTGGCAGTTGAACCTGCCGCGCCCGGTGCGCGCGCAGCTCGATCCGTTCGGCAATATCCTCCATGTGCTGACCCTCGACGAGCCCCACGAAGCGATCATCATCGGTGCGCGTGGGCAGGTCGATATCGACGAGCAGCGCGAGGCCGAACACGAGAGCCAGTCGGCCCTGCCGTTCCTGCGCATGACCCGCCTGACCGAACCGGATGACGCGCTGCGCGGCTTCGCCGACCGGCAATGCCGCAAGCGCCGCGACCGTTCGGCGCTGATCGACCTGATGCAGGCGCTGAACCAGCACATGGCCTATACGCCGGGCGTGACCGAGGTCGACACCAGCGCGGCCCAGGCTTTCGCCAAGCGTGCCGGGGTGTGCCAGGACCATACCCATGCGTTCCTGGCGTGCGCCCGCAGCCTGGGGATTCCGGCGCGGTACGTGTCGGGGTACCTGTACAGTGAAAACAGCGAGCACCTGTCCAGCCACGCCTGGGCGGAAGCCTGGCTGGACGACGCCTGGTACAGTTTCGACGTGACCAACCAGCTGGCCAGGCCGGAACGGCACCTGAAGCTGGCCGTGGGCCTGGATTACCTGGACGCCTGTCCGGTGCGCGGCATGCGCCGTGGCGGCGGTTTCGAGCAGATGCACGCCAAGGTGCTGGTGTCGCCGACACCGGTGTTGTCGGTACAGCAGCAGTAACTACGCCATACCGATCGTTCCCACGCTCCGCGTGGGAATGCAGCCCGTGACGCTTCGCGTCACAAGAGCGGACGCAGAGCATCCAGAGAGTCATTCCCACGCTCCGCGTGGGAATGATCATCTATTGCGCGGGCACCTTGCGCTTGGCCATATGCTTGAGATAGCCCACCAGCAGATCCAGTTCGCCTTCCGGTAGCACGGCCGGGGCGAACGCCGGCATCTTCGCCTGCGGCCAGTGGCGCAGGCCCTGTGGGTCGCGGATATAGCGCTTGAGAAAACCCTCGGCGAAGTATTCCGTCGGACTGTACGGCACGTTCAGGTCCGGACCGACCTGCGCATCCCCCGCGCCATTGAGCTTATGGCATGCCAGGCAGTTCTTCTGGAACAGCGCAAAGCCCTTGTTCACTGGATCGTTGGCCGCCAGTTTCGGATCGGGCAACAGCGCCGGGAAACGTTCCGCCACCGACGTCAGGCGCTTGATACTGGCAACCTGGAAAGGCCATTGCTCGGGGCTGATATGGCCGGCCTGCGGATGGGTCCACACCAGGTAGAACGGTCCGGCGCCGGGCTTGCCCTCCGCCAGCGGCGGCCAGGGCCTGGCCGGGTCTTCCACCGCCAGCCACGCTTGCGCGCCTTTCTGGTTGAGCAGGGGCCCGGCGCTCAGCTCGGCGGCGAAACCGTCCAGCGCCACCGCCTGCAGATGATCGTCGGCCTTGATGCCGTCCAGCAGCGCCGCGACCGGCACAGCGCGATAGGTCATCTGGCGTTTGTAGGAAACATCGTCATCGATGGTGATGGTCTGGGCCTGGGGATGGGCCAGTAACGCCTCGGTTTCCCAGGTGCGGCTGCCGGAGCCGAGGTCGAGGGTCAGTTGGGCGGCGTGCAGCGGAGCGCACAGCGGGACGATGCTCAGAAGGAAAGTGCTCAGCAGGGTCAATCGTTTCATGCGTTGGCTTTATTCCGTGGGAACGGCGGTAGGGGTGGCCTGGTCGGCGATATCGTCATCATTGTCGAAGGCCCAGGTCGGGGTGTCCTCGACGTGGTCGAACAGCGCATCGCGCAATTCGCTGTAGTTGCCACCGTTCACGATACCGAAATACCCGCGTTTGACCAGCGTGTCCTCGGCTTCCAGGGCGTGCTGGTCGGTGTCGCTGTAGATGACCACGGTGGCATTGGGGTCGAGTACGACCTGGCGCAACTGATAGGCCAGGCCTTCGGCGCTGATGCCGGTGCCGTCTTCCAGGGTCAGGTCGACTTGCAGGGAGTTGTGGATATTGCCGGCGGCGAAGTCGCTGTTATTGCGCAGGTCGAGGATCAGGGCGCCGTCGCGGATCTCGTCGACCGCCCGGTTTACATCGATGATGCCCGCGCGGGCGGAGAAACTGCCGAGCAAGGTGGTTGCGACGGCTGCGGCGGCGATCCAGTGGCGCATGAACCTGTCTCCATCAAGTCATGGCTCAAGATTGGCACACAAAAACGCACCTCGACAGGGAATCGGGATGAGAATTTGTGGTGATGTTGAAAAAACGCCACAGCGTCTAGCCGATCACTTTGGTGAGGTTCGGCAGAATAAGCAGAAGCGTGGTGGCGAATACGATCAAACCGGCCTGGCGGACTTTCGAGTGCTTGAACATGGCTGACTGCCTTTTGTTGTTATTCCTGAAGACGACTGCTCAATAACCGTGTCGGATACCCCGGCAAAACCCGGCGGCAACTCCTACACGGATAACCTTAGAGCCCGCGTCACACTTGTCTTAGAACCATTTCATATGGAAGCCGGCGAAATTATTTTTAAAAAGGCATGAGGCATATGGCCAGCTGGCTAGCGGGCCGTTTGCTAGACGCGTGCGTCCACTAAAACGGTTAAGCGCTTAGCACACTACCGTTCGTCCGAGCGTGAGGGTCAAGGCCAGTGAGCGCTTCGGTCATTGAATCCTGGAGAGCGGAGCCTAAGGTGGGAACAGGGCTTTTTTTCCTACCAGAGCGGTTCGAGGACGTCATGACAGAGGCTTTGATATTCGATGCGGTGCGCACGCCCCGGGGCAAAGGCAAGGCCGATGGCGCCTTGTACAGCGTCAAGCCGGTGAACCTGCTGGCCGGGCTGCTGACGGCGCTGCAGCAACGCCAGGAGCTCGATACCCGTGAAGTGGACGATATCGTGCTCGGATGCGTGACGCCGGTGGGCGACCAGGGCGCCGATATCGCCAAGACCGCCGCGCTGGTGGCGGACTGGGATGTCAGTGTCGCCGGGGTGCAGATCAACCGGTTCTGTGCCTCGGGCCTGGAGGCGGTGAACCTGGGGGCGATGAAGATCCGCTCGGGCTTCGAGGACCTGGTGGTGGTCGGCGGCGTCGAGTCCATGTCGCGGGTGCCGATGGGCAGCGACGGCGGCGCCTGGGTACTCGATCCGCAAACCAATATGCACAGCCATTTCACCCCGCAGGGCATCGGTGCGGACCTGATTGCCACGCTGGAAGGCTTCAGTCGCCAGGATGTCGACCGCTTTGCCCTGCAATCGCAGCAGAAGGCCGCACGGGCCCGGGCGGCCGGGGCATTCTGCAAGTCGCTGGTGCCGGTGGCGGATCAGAACGGCATTGTCCTGCTGGACCATGACGAGTTCATTCGGGCCGATTCGACCCTCGAAGGCCTGGGCAAGCTCAAGCCGAGTTTCGAAATGATCGGCCAGTTGGGCTTCGACGCCACGGCCTTGCGGGTCTACAGCCATGTCGAGCGTATCCACCATGTGCATACCCCTGGCAACAGTTCCGGGATCGTCGACGGCGCGGCACTGATGTTGCTCGGCTCTGAAGCCAAGGGCCGCGAGCTGGGCCTGCGGCCACGGGCGCGGATCGTCGCCACCGCCGTGACCAGCACCGACCCGACCATCATGCTCACCGGGCCGGCCCCGGCGACGCGCAAGGCCCTGGCCAGGGCCGGCCTGCGGATCGAGGACATCGATCTGTTCGAAGTCAACGAAGCCTTTGCCTCGGTGGTGCTGAAGTTCATTCGGGACATGGCCATCGATCCGGACAAGGTCAATGTCAATGGCGGCGCCATCGCCATGGGCCATCCCCTCGGCGCCACCGGCTGCGCGATTCTCGGCACCTTGCTCGACGAGCTTGAGGTCCGGCAGTTGCGCTATGGCCTGGCAACCTTGTGTGTCGGTGGCGGCATGGGTATCGCCACCGTTATCGAACGCCTTTGAACCGATCGGGAAACCTGCCATGACTGATGCCATTCGTTACGAAAAGGGTGCTGACCGGATCGTCGTCCTGACCCTGGACATGCCCGGCCAGACGGCCAACACCATGAACGCGGCGTACCGCGAGGCCATGGCCGCCTGCGTGGCGCGCCTGCAGGCCGAACGCGATGAACTGGCCGGTGTGATCATCACCTCGGCCAAGCCGACCTTCTTTGCCGGCGGCGACCTCAACGAACTGATCAAGGTCACGCCGGCGCAGGCACAAGGCTTCCACGACGGCGTGCTCGAACTGAAGGCCCAGTTGCGCGCCCTGGAAACCCTGGAGCGGCCCGTAGTCGCGGCGATCAACGGTGCCGCGCTGGGCGGTGGCTGGGAGATCTGCCTGGCCTGCCAGCATCGCATCGCCCTCGATCACCCGGCCGTGCAACTGGGCTTGCCGGAAGTGACCCTCGGCCTGCTGCCGGGCGGTGGCGGGGTGGTGCGCATGGTGCGCCTGCTCGGGCTGGAAAAGGCCCTGCCGTACCTGCTCGAAGGCAAGAAGGTCTCGGCGCGACAAGCCCTGCAGGCCGGCCTGATCGGCGAGTTGGCGAGCGATACCGGGGACATGCTGGACAAGGCCCGGGCCTGGATCATCGGGCATCCGACGGCCAGGCAACCCTGGGATCTGCCGGGTTATCGCTTGCCGGGCGGCACGCCGGCCGATCCCAAGGTGGCGCAGATGCTCGCCATCGCCCCGTCGATCCTGCGCGCCAAGACCCAGGGCTGCTTCCCGGCGCCGGAGAAAATCCTCTGTGCGGCGGTGGAGGGCGCGCAGGTCGATTTCGCCACCGCGCACCTGATCGAGACCCGCTACTTCACCGAGCTGACCACCGGCCAGGTGGCGAAGAACATGATCGGCACCTTCTGGTTCCAGCTCAACGAGATCAACGCCGGCGGTTCGCGGCCCAAGGGCTTCGCGCCATACACCACGCGCAAGGTCGGCGTGCTCGGCGCCGGCATGATGGGGGCTGGCATCGCCCATGTCAGCGCCGTGGCCGGGATCGAAGTGGTGCTCAAGGACATCAGCCTCGCCGCCGCCGAGAAGGGCAAGGCCCACTCGGCAGCGTTGCTGGAGCAGAAGATCGCCCGTGGTCAACTGACCGCCGAGCAGCGTGACGCCATCCTCGCGCGTATCCAGCCGACCGAGCAGGACAGCGACCTGGCCGGCTGCGACCTGATCATCGAAGCGGTGTTCGAAGACCGCGATCTCAAGGCCAGGGTCTCGGCCGCCGCGCAGCGTATCGTCGGCGACGCCGCGGTGATTGCCTCCAACACCTCGACCCTGCCCATCACCGGCCTGGCCACGGCGGTGCCGCAACAGGACAGATTCATCGGCCTGCACTTCTTCAGCCCGGTGGAGAAGATGCAACTGGTGGAAATCATCCGGGGCGCGCAGACCAGCGACGCAACCCTGGCCCGTGGCTTCGACTTTGTCCGGCAGATCCGCAAGACGCCCATCGTGGTCAACGACAGCCGTGGCTTTTTCACTTCGCGGGTCTTCGGCACCTTCACCAACGAAGGCATCGCCATGCTCGGCGAAGGCATCTCGGCGCCGATGATCGAAACCGAGGCGCGCAAGGCTGGCATGCCGGTGGGGCCGCTGGCGATTGCCGATGAAGTGTCGCTGAGCCTGATGAGTCATATCCGCCAGCAGACCGCCAGGGACCTGCAAGCCGAAGGCAAGGCCATGCCGCGGCATCCGGCGTTTGCGGTGATCGACCTGTTGCTGGAATACAAGCGTCCGGGCAAGGCCGCCGGCGCTGGCTTCTACGACTACCCGGCGGGGGCGCCGAAACACGTGTGGCCGGAGTTGAAGAGCCGCTTCGAGCAATCCGGGCGGCAGATTTCGCCCCAGGATGTGCGCGACCGCCTGCTTTTCGTGCAGGCCCTGGAAACCGTGCGCTGCCTGGAGGAGGGCGTCTTGCAGTCGACGGCGGATGCCAATATCGGCTCGATCTTCGGCATCGGCTTTGCCGCCTGGAGTGGCGGGGCCCTGCAGTTCATCAACCAGTACGGCCTGGCGGACTTTATCGCCCGCGCCCGTTACCTGGCCGAGCAGTACGGCGAACGTTTCGCGCCGCCGGCGCTGCTGTTGGACAAGGCGGCCAGGGGCGAGCGGTTCTGAACGGCTGGGACCGGGCCTGATCCTGGCCGGGCCTGTTCTTCGCTGAATCAGGCCTGACAATGGCGCGTTCTGTGCTTGCCTTGAAAGGCCGTTTCAAGGCAGGCTCAGGCCTCACTCTTTGTCTTTTGTGCCAGGTACTTTTATGTCGTTACGCATCTGCATTCTGGAAACCGATGTCCTGCGTCCGGAACTGGTCGATCAATATCAGGGCTACGGGCAGATGTTCGAGCGTCTGTTCTCCCGTCAGCCGATTGCCGCCGAGTTCAGTGTCTACAACGTGATGCAGGGCGACTACCCGAGTGACGAGCTGACCTTCGATGCCTACCTGGTAACCGGCAGCAAGGCTGATTCCTTCGGCAGCGACCCGTGGATCCAGACCCTCAAGACCTATCTGCTCGATCGTTACCAGCGCGGCGACAAGCTGCTGGGCATCTGCTTCGGCCACCAACTGCTGGCGCTGCTGCTGGGCGGCAAGACCGAGCGTGCCAGCCAGGGCTGGGGCGTCGGCACCCACCAGTACAAGATGGCCGCCAAGGCGCCGTGGATGAGCCCGGTGATGGAAGAGCTGACGCTGCTGATCAGCCACCAGGACCAGGTCACCGAACTGCCGGAAAACGCCACCGTGATCGCCAGCAGCGATTTCTGTCCGTATGCCGCCTATCACATCAACGACCAGGTGCTGTGCTTCCAGGGGCACCCGGAGTTTATCCACGACTATTCGCGGGCCCTGCTGGACATTCGCCAGCAGAACCTCGGCGAGCAGATCTATTCCAAGGGTATCGCCAGCCTGGAGCACGACCACCACGGCACCACGGTGGCGGAGTGGATGATGCGTTTCGTCGCCCACAAGCCGCAGGCCACCTCCGCCTGACAACGGCTACCTGATCATTCCCACGCTCCGCGTGGGAATGCCTCGCTGGACGCTCCGCGTCCGCTCTGCGGGTGACGCGGAGCGTCACGGGCTGCATGCCCACGCAGAGCGTGGGAACGATCCGCGATCGACTACAGCCATCCGGATTTCTTGAAGCTGGCCCACAAGCCCGTGCATCCCACGGCGATAAATCCCAGCACGGCAAAATAGCCGTAATGCCAGCTCAGCTCCGGCATGTTCTGGAAGTTCATCCCGTAGATTCCCGCCACCGCTGTCGGAAACGCCAGGATCGCCGCCCAGGCGGCAAACTTGCGCTGCACGATGCTCTGCCGGGCGGCCTCCAGCAGCACGCCGATCTCGATGGTCTGGCTGGCGATATCGCGCAGGGTCGAGAGGTCTTCCATCTGCCGCGTCACATGGATCTGCACGTCACGGAAATACGGACGCATGTTCTTGTCGATAAACGGGAAGTCCAGGCGCGAGACTTCCTCGCTGATCTCCACCATGGGCGCCACGTAGCGACGCAGGCGTAACACGTCCCGGCGCAGGTGGTGGATGCGCTGGATATCGCCTTCGTTCAGCGAACTGCTGAGCACGTTCCTTTCCAGCTCGTCGATTTCGGCATGGATGGCCTCGCTGACCGGCTGATAGCTTTCGGTGACGAAGTCCAGCAGGGCGTAGAGCACGAAGTCCTCGCCATGCTCCAGCAGCAGCGGGCGCGCCTCGCAGCGCTGGCGGACGTGGGCGTAGGACTTCGAGTGGCCGTTGCGGCAGGTGATGATGTAGCCATTGCCGGCAAAGATATGGGTCTCGATGAACTCCAGCTTGCCCTCATGGCGAATCGGCGAATAGGTGACGATAAACAGCGCATCGCCGAAGGTTTCCAGCTTCGGCCGGCTGTGTTTTTCCAGGGCGTCCTCAATGGCCAGTTCATGCAGGTTGAACTGTTTCTGCAGGTTGGCGAGTTCCTGGGCATTGGGTTCTTCGAGACCGATCCAGACAAAGTGATCGGGTTTCGCCGCCCAGGCGGCGCCCTCGTCGAGGGTGATGTTGGTGACCTTTCTACCGGCACTGTAAACCGCCGCGGCAACGACTCTACCCATAATGCTGATCTTCTTCTTTTAAAAGGGGAAAGACAGGCTGCAGCTTAGCCTGCCCAGGCTCTTCAGAGTCGGCAAAGCAGCGGGAGTTCGTGGAAAAACCGCAACTTTCATGTTGCGGCGCGCGGCTCCCCGGGGCGGGAGCCATGGTGGTCCGGGCCAGCGCGAGCGGGCGCTCGATCAGGCCGCCTGCAACTGCCGATCCATCGCGGCGATACAGTCGCGCATCTGTTCCCGGCACTGGGCGATCAGCATCGGCATATCGTCCAGCGTCAGCCCGGCGGTGGGGATCGCCGGCAGCGAGCGGATCATCACCTTGCCGCCGTGCCAGCGGTTCAGGCGCATATGCCGGATATAGCTGCTGACACACACCGGCACGATGGGCACGCCGGCGGCGATTGCCATCTGGAAGGCGCCTTTCTTGAACGGCAGCAGGTCTTCGCCAAGATTGCGGGTGCCTTCGGGAAAGACCCAGATCGAGGTGTCCTTGTGTTGCAGGGTCTCGGTGGTGGTCAGCATCGACTGGCGCGCCTTGAAGGCATTGCCGCGATCGATCAGCACATTGCCCGCCAGCCAGAACAACTGGCCGAACAGCGGCACCCACTTCAGGCTTTTCTTGCCGATGCACACGGTGCGGCGTGGCACCACGTTACCGAACACGAACAGGTCATAGTTGGACTGGTGGTTGGCGATGATCACGCAGCTTTGTGGCTTGTCCATCAATGGCCCGACCTCGGCCTTGACCCGCAGGCGCAGGATGCACATGGCTGGCCAGGCATACAGGCGGGCACACAGCCGGCTGTTATCCGGATTGAACGGGCGGCACAGCCCGAGTACCACGCCGATCACGCCAGCGACGATAAAATGCAGCCCCATCAATAACATACGCAACAGAAACAGCATCGAACGGGCCCGCCAGGACAAAAGGTGGCGCAGTGTACGGATGTGCACTGTTTTCGGCAATTAGTCCGATAGAGGCCGGAGATGGGCGATGTTTTAGCGCATGTTTCGCGCTACGGCGTCAGGCGCGGTCTAGAGCGGTTGCAGCGGGTACGAACGTACCTGTAGGAAAAAGCCCGACTCGAAGTCGGGCTGTTCCACAGGCAATGGCTGGGAGGATCAGCCCATATGGTCCTGATCGAGAATGATCGCGTGATCCAGGGTTTCCAGCAGCGCCTTGCGCACTTTCAGCTTGGTGTTCTTGTGGGCGTTCATATTGATCTTCTTCAACTGCCGGGCGGCGTTCAGGGCGGCTTCCTGCAGGGCTTCCGGCGCCACCACCTTGTCGAGGAAACCGGCGGCCACGGCGTCCTGCGGGTTGAACATCTCGCCGTTGATCACCGAGCGGTGAAAGGCGGCGCGGCCGAGGCGGTCGCGGGCGATCTCGATTCCGGCGTGATGCATGGTCATGCCGATCTGCACTTCATTCAGGCCGATGCTGAACGGCCCGTCGACCCCGATGCGGTAGTCGGCCGACAGCAGCAGGAAGGCGCCCTTGGCCACGGCATGGCCGGGGCAGGCGACGATCACCGGGAACGGGTGGGACAACAGGCGACGGGCGAGGGTGGAACCGGCGGTCACCAGGCTGACGGCTTCCTTGGGGCCGGCGGTCATCACTTTCAGATCGTAGCCACCGGAGAGGATGCCGGGCTGGCCGGTGATGATCACCACCGCGCGGTCGCTGGTGGCCTGGTCCAGGGCGGTGTTGAAGGCGGCAATCACGTCCGGGGAAATGGCATTGACCTTGCCATTGCTCAAGGTCAGGGTCGCGATACCGTCTTCGAGATGGTAGGAGATCAATTCACTCATGACGTAATTCCTTATAAAGAAGTGGCACAGACGTTACCCAGCCGCACGGATGAGGTAAAGCGCCGTGACTGACTGGTGAGTCAGGCTTTTGCCGCCGCGACCGTGGCTGCGGGCTTTGCCAACTGCCCGCGCTGCCTTTATGCAAGGCGTTGGGCCGGGCCGGAGATTGGCGGGTTTGCCCTGACGGGTGGGCGGGGCGATGGCGCCAGGTCGGCTACCCGACTTAAGCGCATGAAAATTCTGAAAAAAACCTTTGCCATTGGAAAAGCTTTCGACTACATTAGCGCGCCTCGACAGACTGAATCGGTTTGACGAGATACGGTGAAGTGTCCGAGTGGCTTAAGGAGCACGCCTGGAAAGTGTGTATACAGGAAACTGTATCGAGAGTTCGAATCTCTCCTTCACCGCCACATTCTGCAAACACAAACCCCTGATTTTCCTAGAGAAAGTCGGGGGTTTGTGGTTTTTGGCGTTTGAAAAAGGGCGATATGGGAACATTGAACCTCAAGGCAAATGATCCGCAGCAAAATCCGCCTCCGAGCGCGCCTGCAAGCGCCCCTTGCGGCAGGCCTGCTGGAAGTGTTCGAAGTCCCGTTCATTCTGCGTCGCATAGGTCTGGGCGTATTTGAACAGGGCTTCGGCCAGGGTTTCGCTCTTGCCGATATAGCCGCTGATCAGCGCCGCCTGGCCGGATGATTTGGCGTGGGCCTGGGCCAGGGCGCGGCCGCAGATGCGTCCATAGGCGGCGAAGGTTTCGGCGTCGAAGGTTTCCAGTTCCGCGGAGATCTTCATGTCACGCAACTGGCGGACATAGAAGTGCCGGCCGTTGGGGCCGGTGGTCCAGCCGAGAAACAGGTCGCTGGCCGATTGCATCAACCTTTGCCCTTCCACCACCCGCTGGCCGTTGTGCCGGGGCCGGGACTTGCCACGCACGTAATCGGCGAGCACCGAGCGCCTGGCCTCCTTGAACTGCAGGAACAGCGGTCGTTCCTGGGTATCGGTCAGCAGGGCCACCAGGCAACGGGTGCCGACACTGCCCACGCCCACTACCTTGAACGCCAGATCCTGGGCTTCGAAACGGGCCAGCAGGTCGCGGCGATCGGCCTGCAAGGTGCCGCGATAGTCGCGCATGAAGGTGTCATACAGCGGTCGCCAGTCCTGCAGGCGCATCCAGTCATCGTCGGGATCGAGCAGGGTGGTGGTTTCGTGCAGGTGGAAGATTTCCGGCAGGTCGTCGCGAATCAGCAGGCGGCCATGCTGATCACGCTCGCAGATCTTGGGCAGCAACTCGGCGTGGGTGCGCCGCTCGGCTTTTTCGATGGCTCGTCGCACATGTTCCAGGGTGCTGCTGCCGCGGGCCTGGTCCAGCAGGTCTTCGTAGGTGGTGGCTTCGTACCAGATGTCCAGGGCGCTCTGTTCGGTGCAGGCGGCCATGGCCCGCTGGTAGGCGCCGACCACATGGCGGCAGAGTTGTTCTTCGACAACGGCGCCGTGGCGCAGGTCGCGGGCAGCCACCACGAAGCTTGCCACCAGGCGCTTGAGATCCCATTCCCAGGGACCGGGATGAACCTCGTCGAAGTCATTGACGCTGAACAGCAGGTTGCGCTCCGGGGTGGCGAAACCGCCGAAGTTCATCAGGTGGCAATCGCCGCAGATGATCGATTGCAGGCCCATGTCCGGGGTGCCGGCGAGGTCGTGGGCCTGCAGCATCGCGTTGCCGCGATAAAAGGTGAAGGGCGAGACCAGCATGCGTCCGTAACGCAGGGCCACCAGGGATTCGACCCGGCCGGCACTGGACGCTTCGATCAGCGGGATAGGGTCGCGCTTGATCTGTCCCGGCGTGGCCTGGGAACTGCGCGGGCAATCCTTGCGGGCGTCCTTGCCCTGTTTGAGACGGTCTTTGACGGTGCTCATGGGGTTCCTCTGCTGGCGGGAATACGGCCGAACCGCTTTGGAGCAGGGCAGTTCCATCGTGAGCATATATGGGATCTGGCAAGGTTCCAGTCCGGGCCGGTTCGGGGAGGGGGGGATGGGGAGGGGTGTAGGGGTAGGGAGCGATTCTGCAACTTCTTCGCCTTATACCGTCTACATTGCAAGGAGGTTTCCCTCTTTCGAGGAACGGATGATGCTCAAGTCGCGCTCGGTTATTGCTGCGTTTGCCTGTTTCGCCCTGGTGACTGGTTCCGTTACGGCGTTGGCCGATCCGGGTAATGGCAAAGGCCAGGGAAATGGCAAGGGAAACTCGCAGGACTATCAGGGCCCTGGTCATCAAGGCGGCCACGGCAAGGGGAAGAAATCGGCGGACGGCAACTGGGCACAAGGGCCGAGTGTCGATCACAGCGTGGTCCTCGGTGTGCTGGGCGGGTACCGGGATTACTGGCGTCCGGGACCGGCGTTGCCGCCCGGTATCCAGAAAAACCTGGCTCGTGGCAAGCCTCTTCCTCCCGGTATCGCGAAAAAGCTCGATGGCCGGCTGTTGGGGCGCCTGCCTCACTATGAGGGTTATGAATGGCAGCAGGCGGGGACGGACCTGATCCTCGTAGCCATTGCGAGCGGCATCATCTACGAAGTGCTCAGCGGGGCATTGGACTAGTTCCGATCCTGCATCGTCTTGCCGGATAGCTGTTCACAGAGGAAGACGATGCGTTCTGATATCTGAAGATTGTCCGCCTCGATGTTCGGTCAAGGACCGCGCGCTCATAACAAATACCCTGCCTTTACGTTCAACTTTTCTTGTTCGACAACCCCTCCGCCTGCCCCTACCTTACGCGACGAGCCGCTGATCATCCGACCTGTGCGCATCGCCCCTGGGCCATGCCTCGCGACAGTCCCCTGGTCACGCGACTTCGATAAAAACAGCGCGCTTGTACGCCAGGAGAGATTTTCAGCATGGGCACCGCCTTGAAGTTCGGTCACAAGATTCTCCTGGGTGCCTGTTCGGTGCTGATCGTGGTGTTTCTGTGCTTTGCGCTGTTCAACGACTACCGGCAGACCGCGACCACCCGCGACACCCTGCACAGCAATATGCAGGATGTCGGCAAGGTCCTGGGTGCCAACATCAACAGCTGGCTGTCGGGCCGTATCCTACTGCTGGAAAGCCTCGCCGAGGCCATCGCTGCCGATCCCGCGCCGGAGGCCATCAATCGGGTTCTGGCGCAGAATGTGCTGAACGCCACGTTCGTTGCCAGCTACGTCGGGCAGGAAGACGGCACCTTCAGCATCCATCCGACACGGGTGATGCCCGAGGGATTCGATGCCCGCCAGCGGGCCTGGTACAAGGACGCCGTCCACAACAGTGGTCCGACACTCACCGAGCCCTATATCGGTGCCGGAACCGATTACCTGGTCATGACCCAATCCGTACCGATCAAAAAGAACGGTCAACCGCTGGGCGTGCTGGGCGCCAACCTGAATCTCGACAAGCTGGCGCAGATCATCAACGCCGTGGACATGAACGGTATCGGCTACGCCTTTCTGGTCAGCGCCGATGGCAGGATCCTGGCCCACCCGGACAAGGCGCTCGTCACCAGGACCCTCGCCGAAGCGTTCCCGCAATCGCCGCCCGCCATCAATACCGGGTTGAGCGAGGTGACGGAAAACGGCAAGGCCCGCCTCCTGACCTTCATGCCCATCGACGGCCTGCCTTCGGTGAAGTGGTTTATCGGTTTGTCGGTGGACAAGGACAAGGCCTATGGGGCGCTCCACGAGTTTCGCCTGACCGCGCTGATCGCAACGCTGAGTGCGGTGCTGGTGACGATTGCGCTGCTGGGATTGCTGATCAAGGCCTTGCTGCGCCCGCTACGGCGCATGGGCCTGGCGATGCGGGATATCGCGCAGGGCGAGGGCGACCTGACCCAGCGCCTGCCTGTTCAGTCGCGGGATGAGTTCGGCATTCTGGCGGGTTCTTTCAATCAGTTCGTCGAACGCATTCAGCAGTCGATCCGCGAAGTGTTGTTGTCCAGCAGCCAGCTCACCGAATTGGCCGCACAGGTCAGTCGGACTTCGCATTCTTCGTTGCAAAGCTCGGATACGCAGGCGGCCCTGACCCATAACGTCGCCACAGCGATCAATCAGCTGGGTGCCGCCGCGGACGAGATTGCCCGTAGCGCGGCGCATGCGTCCAGGCGTGCGTCCGATGCGCGGGAGCAGACCCAGGACAGCCGCCAGGTGGTCGAGCGCAGTATTGCGGCGATGTCGGAGCTGTCCGCACAGGTGGTTTCGACCCGCAATGAGATCGAGGCGCTCAATGGCAAGATCCTCAAGATCGGGCATATCCTGGAGGTGATCAAGAGCATTTCCGATCAGACCAACCTGCTGGCGCTGAATGCCGCCATCGAAGCGGCCCGGGCGGGGGATGCGGGGCGTGGATTCGCGGTGGTTTCCGACGAGGTGCGCACGCTCGCCCACCGGACCCAGCAGTCGACCCTGGAAATCCATACGATGATCGAAGAACTCCAGGCCGGCGCCGGCAATGCGGTGAACGCCATGCTGGCCAGCCAGCGTCACAGCGATGATAACGTCAAGGTGGGCATTCTCGCCGGGCAACGCCTGAGCACCGTCATGGCGGGGATCGGCGAGATCGACGAGATCAACCTGTCCATGGCCACCGCGACCGAAGAACAGACCGCCGTGGTGGGCAATCTCGACAAGGACATCACCCATATCAACGGCCTCAACCAACAGATGGTGAACAACCTGCAGTCGACGCTGACCGCTTGCACCGACCTGGAAAACCAGGCGCTGCGCCTGCAGAACCTGGTCAATACCTTCAGGATCTGATGGTGCGGGAGGCTTTCTGCGCAGCACCATAGACCCGCGCAAAAAACTCGAGCATCGCCGCGTTCACTTCGTCGGGTTTTTCGCTTTGTATCCAGTGCCCGCAATCCTTCAGCACCTGTTGTTCCAGATGCGGCACCACGCCCGGCATGCGTTTGAGGGTATGGGCTTCCAGCGCCCCCACCGGATCACGGTCGCCGATCAGGAACAGCGTCGGCTGTTGCACCTGGGCGCCGGCCAGGAACCCGGTTCGCTGCCAGTTGCGCTCGAAGTTGCGGTACCAGTTCAAGGCGCCGCGAAAGCCCTTGTCGGCGAAGGTCTGGCGATAGGGCTCGAAGTCTTCTTCCGTACACCAGTCCGGCAGGGCTGGCGGCACGCTTACGCCGTCGAACAGTCTGGCATCGGCCGCCTTGGCTTGCAGAAACACTTCGGTGTCGCCCATGAAGGCCCTCAAGGTCCGCTCGACATCCGCGTCGAGTTCCTGTTCCGCGACGCCCGGCTGCTGGAAGTAGAGGATGTAGTTGAAGCGATCGGCAAACACTTCGCGCATACCTTCGATGGCCGGGCGTTTGGCGCGGCCGGCGAAGGGCACCGACAGCGTCACCAGGGCCTTGACCCGTTGCGGTTCCAGCAGCGCCAGGTGCCAGGCCACCAGCGCGCCCCAGTCGTGGCCGACCATGGCGACCTGTTCATGGCCGAAGACCTCCATCGCCCCGCGGATATCGCCGCACAGGGTCAGCAGGTCGTAGGCCGCGATATCTTCAGGAGCGCTGCTGCGGCCGTAGCCGCGCATCTCCGGCACGAAAACCCGATAGCCGGCCGCGACCAGCGCCGGCACCTGCTTGCGCCAGGAATACCAGCACTCGGGGAAACCGTGCAACAGCCAGACCGGCTTGCCGTCGGGCGGCCCGGCCACGTGCACACTCAACTCGATCCCGTTGACCGCTACCACGTGCTGTTCGAATGCATTCATCCTGTGTGCTCCCTTGGCCCATCCATCGACCGTAGCAGAAGGGCAAGACAGCGCTAATCACCATTCACGGGTCGAATGCCCCCTGACATATCGTGGGTTCAGGGCAGGACGATGTAGTCATTGTCCTGCACGATGCCGCCATGGGGCGCTTCCACCAGTTCGATGTAGCGACCGTCGACCTGGTCGATCGGCAGGCAGTCGTCGATGTCGAGCACCGCGTCGGTATGGGGTTGTTCCCAGCCGCGGAACATCAGTTGTTTAGCCTTGGCCCTGGCCTGCACGAGGTCTTCGGCGACCACCAGCAGATAGCGATGGGCCTCGCCAAAGACCTGCGTTTCATAACCGCCGAAGTTGATGAAGAACAATCGCGGCGAGCCGGGGGACGGGGCCAGGTCGCTGAACCCGACCTTCCACCGCTCGACGCCGTCGACCCGCATCCAGCCATCGATATGCAAGCCTGCCTGGCTGCCGAACCAGTCCTGGCGCAGTTGCCCATAGGTCGCTTCAAGACTGTCACCGCGCACGAACGTCACATCGTGCACTTCGATTCTGGCGCGGGGGTGTTTGCCCCCGAGCATGACCACCCACAACATTGCCGTTCCTTTTCGCTGAAGGGCTGGCGCAGTCGCCGGCCCGTGGTTCCAGTGCTCTGGTCGTTATGTTATTTACTATATAGCGATTCGATCGGCGGCTTTCGCCGCCACACCGGATTCGGCGCCCATTCTAATAAGAGCAGCCCAGCGCGTATGTTACTTCGTCAATTGACCTACCTTGTGACCCTGGCCCAGGAACAGCATTTCGGTCGGGCGGCGCAGAAATGCAATGTGTCGCAGCCAGCGCTGTCCGGAGCGATTCGCAGCCTGGAGCAGGAACTGGGGATCTCCGTGGTACAGCGCAGCCGGCGTTTCGAAGGTTTCACCGCTGACGGCGAGCGCGTGCTGGTATGGGCTCGACGGATCCTCTCCGATTGCGGTTCGTTGCGCCAGGAGGTCGGCACCCGGGAACTGGATCCGGCCGGTGTCCTGCGTTTCGGCGCGATTCCCACCACACTGTCGATGGTGCCGTTGCTGACCGATTTCTGCCTGCAACCCTATCCGAACATGCGCCACGAGGTGTACACCCTCCCGGCCTCGCAGATGCTGCAGAAAATCTCCGATTTCGAACTGGACCTGGGCATGACCTACCTGTCGGACGGGCGCCTGCGGGAGTTCCAGACGATGCCGTTGTTCAAGGAACGTTATGTCCTCATAGCCCGCGACGACAGCGCCCTGGGTGGGGCGAGCAGTCTGTCCTGGGAGGAGGTTGCGCGGCTGCCGCTGTGTCTGCTGACCGCCAACATGCAGTGTCGCCAGGGGATCGACAGCGCTTTCGACGCCGCGGGCGTGCGAGTCGTGCCACGGGTGGAGACTGACTCGATGATGGTGCTGTATGCCCATGTACGCTGTTCCGGTCTGTACAGCATCGTGCCCCACAGCGCCTTGTCGCTGATCGAAATGCGCCAGGAGATCACCGCCTTGCCCATCGTCCCGGAGCTGCAACGGGAAATTGGCCTGGTGATGCTGCGGCGCGACCCGCAACCGTTGCTGCTGGCCTCGGCGCTGGCGATTTTCCGCACGCTGGACCTGCAGGCCCGCGTCGACTCCTTCCTGCATTGTTGATAACCCGCGCTGATCTATAGATCAGCGCAAGCGATTAGCCAGTGCCGGGCTCCTCGCGGACTATCGGTGGCGCAGCAGCATGATCTGCTCACCCGCGCCAGGACGGCGGCGCGGGTCCATTCCAAGAAGAGGAAGGTGCCCCATGGCGAAAATCATTTGCGTGCTCTACGACGATCCCGTCACCGGCCAACCCGAAACCTACGCACGGGACGACCTGCCGCATCTGGAGCGTTACCCCGACGGCCAGACCCTGCCCACGCCCAAGGCCATCGACTTCCAGCCCGGTACCTTGCTGGGCAGCGTTTCCGGTGAGCTGGGACTGCGCAAATACCTGGAGTCAAACGGCCATCAACTGGTGGTCACCTCCAGCAAGGACGGCGCCGACAGTGTGCTCGAACGGGAACTGCATGACGCCGAGATCGTGATTTCGCAGCCATTCTGGCCGGCCTACATGACCGCCGAACGGATGGACAAGGCACCGAAGCTGAAGATGATCGTCACCGCCGGTATCGGCTCCGATCACACCGACCTGCAAGGTGCGATGGACCGCGGCATCACCGTGGCCGAGGTCACCTACTGCAACAGCAACAGCGTCGCCGAACATGTGGTGATGAGCGTGCTGGCACTGGTGCGCAACTTCATCCCTTCGCACAACTGGGTGCTCAAGGGCGGCTGGAATATCGCCGACTGCGTGGCGCGTTCCTATGATGTCGAGGGCATGCACGTGGGCACCGTGGCGGCAGGGCGCATCGGCCTGCGTGTATTGCGCCTGCTCAAGCCGTTCGATATGCACCTGCACTACATGGATCGCCATCGCCTGCCCGAGGCGGTGGAAAAAGAACTGAACCTGACCTATCACTCGACCCTGGAGAGCCTGGCCAAGGCCTGTGACGTGGTGACGCTGAACTGCCCGTTGCATCCGGAAACCGAGCATATGATCAACGCCCAGTCGCTCAAGCACTTCAAGCGCGGTGCCTACCTGATCAATACGGCCCGGGGCAAGCTGTGCGACCGCGATGCGATTGCCGCCGCGCTGGAAAGCGGGCAACTGGCGGGTTATGCGGGGGATGTCTGGTTCCCGCAACCGGCACCGGCCGATCATCCATGGCGCAGCATGCCGCACCACGGCATGACTCCGCATATCTCCGGTACCAGCCTGTCGGCCCAGGCGCGTTATGCCGCGGGCACCCGCGAGATTCTCGAGTGCTATTTCGAGAACCGGCCGATTCGCGACGAGTACCTGATTGTCCAGGGGGGTGAACTGGCTGGTGTCGGTGCGCATTCCTACAGTGCCGGCAACGCGACCAAGGGCTCCGAAGAAGCCGAACGCTTCAAGCGATGACGGCCTCTTCGACCGAGGTTGGCCAGAAGGGCGGAGCGGTTCGGCGCCTGAAGATCGTTTCGCTGCTGTGGATCGGTCTCGGGGCGTTCGCCGGACTGGCGGGATTGGGCGGGCTGGTCATGGCGACCGGCCAGCCCTGGCTGATCGGCTCGTTCGGGGCTACCGGGGTGTTGCTCTTCGCCTATCCCGAGGGACCGTTCTCGCAGGTGCGCAACGTGATCGGCGGGCATTTCCTGACCTCCCTGGTGGCACTGCTCTGCCTGCAGCTGCTGGGGCCCGGGTTGGTGCCGATGGCGTTGGCCGGTGGGCTGGCGACGGTATTGATGGTGGTCACGCGCACCGTGCATCCGCCGGCGGGCGGCAACCCGGTGATCATCTTCATGATGCAGCCGGGCTGGTCCTTCCTGCTGGTGCCAACCCTGGGTGGCGCCTGTTTCCTGATGCTGCTGGGCTGGCTGTACTGGCGGCTGATCAGGTGGTTGCAGCTCCACGCCCGAGCCACTTCCTGAGCCTGGAGTGGGGGTGGCCGATCAGGCCGGTACGCCGAGAATGATATGGGAGGCCTTGATCACGGCAGTGGCGCTCACACCGGGCGCCAATCCCAGTTCGGCCACGGCATGCCGGGTGACGATGGCGTAGACCTCGGTCCCGCCGGCCAACCGGATCACCACTTCGGCGTTGACCGCTCCGTCGTTGACGCTGACCACTTTGCCCTCCAGGCAGTTGCGCGCCGACAGACGGATATCGCCGGCTTCGGTCATCAGCATCACCCAGGGTGCCTTGATCAGGGCGATCGCTTCCTTGCCCACGGCAATCCCCAGGCTCTTCAGGCTTTCCAGGGTGACCACCGCCACCAGCTGTTCGCCGCCTGGCAGTGTCAGGCCCACCTCGGCATTGACCGAACCTTCCTTGACCTGGCTGACGATGCCTTTGAAAACATTGCGTGCGCTGACTTTCATTGTCCGGATACTCCGTGGCGGATGGTGTGAATCGTCCGACCATGATACGGAAATATCGCGGTATCTTTGTAGGCATTGATTAACGCGAGCGGCGTTCTACCCTTGAGCGAAGCGCTACTTTCGACGCTACCCGACCACGGAGTTTCCAGTTGTCCTCACCCGAACAGCATCCCCAGCAGTATGAACTGGCCCTTGAACGCTTCCTTGCCGCACATCCGAGCGTGCGTGAAACCCTCGACCATCTCAATCCGCTGGCCGCCCAGGCCAGGGGCGAGAGCCTGCAACGCTACCGCGAGGAACGCCTGCATGAAGCATTCGAAGCCGAAGCCGAGCGCCAGGGGCTGTTTGCCTGGGAGCTGACGTTGCAACTGACCAGCGGCAGTGCCGAAGAATTCGAGACCCGGCGACTCGAGGTGCACAGGGAGGTGGCGGAGATGGCCGGGATGGAATGGTCGCAGTACTGCGCCCTGCATGGCTTGAGCGCCGGGTAGCGGTCCGGGGGCCGCGCTGTCTTATGGCGTGATCAGGGCGCTGTCGGTTTCCCCCGCGTCTTTGCGGACATTGGCGGGAAGCGGGTGGTGAAGCCAGCACAGGCGGATCTCGTTGACGCTCACCCAGTTGCCGTTCACGGGCGGGGTGCGGCAACTCTTGAAACCCAGGCAGATGCCGTTCTGGTCCAACAGCGCGAAGTGTCGGGGCGAAGAGGGATAGGTCAAGATGAACCTTGGAGGCGTCATGGCTGAAAATCCGCTGGGTATAGGCCCTGTATAAGCGATTTTCCGCGCACAGCCTCATGAAGACTTGTGTAAGTCTGTAGATATCCAACTGATGAAAATGACTCTCTGATGCTCGTTTCGGGATAGGCCGATTCAAGAGGGGGCCATGATGACCTGGAGCACGTCGGGTCAAAGATGAAAATTCTTTCACTGTGAGCTGTTCATCCAGCCTTTATAGTGCCCTCGCTCGTTCAAAAGCTTCCCTTAGCCCGCTCTCCCGCGGGCTTTTTTTTGTCGTTTTTTCCACCGCTGGCGCGGTGGGCGGCGGCGGCCCAGGCTCCGTTCGTCGGTCCCGGCCCGGTTTTTCTAAACCTTTGCCGCCCAGGCCATTCCCATTCCTGTAGAGGACAGATTTTTTCCCCACAGGAGGACAGCCATGAGCCGCAAGGCCCAACGACTACGCCCGATGTTTTTCAGCCTGATCCTGGGCTCCAGCCTGACCGCCCATGCCGTGGCCGGAACCCCCGCCGAGTTTATCGACAATGCCTCGGCGGCCGGGATCGCCGAGATTGAAACCAGTCGCCTGGCGATCCAGAAGACCACGGCCACCGATATCAACAGCTACGCCGTGGAAATGATCAAGGATCACACCGACGCCAACCGCGACCTGAAGGCGATCGCCACCCGGCACAACCTGCCCATGGCCTCCGATGCGCAAATCATGGACCAGGCCAGGAAGCTGATGCTGCAGGTGCAGGAGGGCGAGTCGTTCGACGTGGCGTATGTGGCCAACCAGATCAAGTCCCATGAGCAGGTCATCAAGTTGTTCGAGGACGAGGCCCGCGACTCGCAGTCGCCGGAGCTGAAGGCCTTTGCCCAGCAGACCCTGCCGAAGCTGGAGATGCACCTGGACATGGCCAGGAAGCTCGAGATGACTCATCACAAGGGCGATTGACCGGGTTTGTCCGTCAGCGCCTGCAGGCGGCTGGTCCGGCTGCCCTGGCGCGACAGCACCATCTCCTCGAGGATCTCGCGGGCCAGCCGGGACAGGGATTCGCGGCCCTTGTAGTCGGCCCTGACGATGCCGGTCACGGCAAAGTGATCGGCATTCGGCCCGCTGAGGAGGGCCGACAGCGTGCCGTCGGAATGCAAGGTGCATTCGACTTTGTAGCTGGGCAACCGGGAGGCCAGTTCGGCCTCGATTTCCGACTTGCTCAGTGTTTCCATTGCAGATGCTCCAGGTCGACGAGGGGGCTTATTCAGCAGAATAGAAGCTCCTGTGCGCAGCGGCGCAAGAATATTTGTCGTGTCTGGAAACACTGTTTTGGCCGCCGGCGGGGACAAACCCCTTGCTGGCGGTTACGGCCTGCTAGGCTCACTCACAAGCAATGATTGCTTGGCTGTTCCATCTGCTTCATCACCTCTATTAGGGATGTGTCGACGTGATTTCCATTCTCGAACTGCGCAATATCATCGAACTCGGGTTTCTGCCGCTGCGCTGCCAATGCACGGTGGACCACGATTCTTCGTTGACGGTAAAGGTCTTCGATTCGCAAACGGGCAAGGTGGATCTGCTGGTGACGGGAATCTCCAGCCGTGCGCTGACCAGTGCCCGGGCGATCTCCAACCTGATGGGCCAGTTGCGCGGCGAATTGTTGGCCAACCAGGCGCTATCGGGGCGGCGGGAGCGGATGGCGGGCTAGGCGCCCGCCTGGGTCCGGGAGCGAGTCAGCCGGCTTTCTGCAGCGCCTCGATCAGCTCCTGCTTGCGCATGGTGGAGCGCCCGGCGATGTTGCGGGTCCGGGCTTCCTGCAGCAGGCTGGCCTTGCTCTGGGTTTGCAGCGAGGCCTGGCTGTCACGGGGGTAGCCCTTGCGGCTGGCCGCGGCGCGCTTTGATGAGTCCGACCGGGCTTTCGCCTTGGCGGCGGGGGCCTTGTCCCGACCTGAGCCGCCAACGCGCTCGCCGCCCCCCGACTGTTTGTTGACCGTGGCCCAGGCCCGTGCCTCGGCTTCCTCGCGGGACAGGCCCCTGGCTTCATAACTGGATTCGATATGTGCCGCCTTGCGCTTTTGCGCGGCGGTGTATTTGGCTTTGCTTGCCCGTGGCATCTGAAGACTCCTTCCGCTCGTTGCAAGGAAGGCGACGGCACCTCGCCGTGCCGCCGCCGGGGATCTACTTGACCGGGGAACCGCTGGTGCCGCCCGAGCCCATGCCCTTGCTTGAGCCGGGCGCGGTATCGTTGCCGATGGGACCGTTGCCATCGGTATTCACGCCGCCCTGGCGACCGGTGTCGTTGCCCTGGTTGCGTGGGTCGATGCCGTTACCGGGGGGCAGGGCGCCATTTTTGATGACGCTGTCATTGTCGGGGTTGATCCCGCCTGGAAGCTGCGGCGGCTTCGGTTCCTGGACCGGATTGGTCGGCCCCGTGGTGGGTTGCGCGGCGAAGGTCGCCAGGGACACCGATGACAGCAGGCCGGTCAACGCCAGCATCGCGAGTTTTGACGAAATCATGGTGAGTCTCCTTGTTTGAGAGTCCTTACCTGATATTGGTCTGTGCGTGCCGGGCGTTGGTGCCGATGGAGCGACGAATGGCCAGGGTGTCGTGGCTCAGTCTTCGACGATATCGTTGAACGAGCAGTATTCGTCCCAGTCCATGCCCAGTGCCTCGGCCACTTCGCGGTGGACTTCCAGGCGCATGGCCTGCAGTTGCGCGGGTGTCTCGGCGACCAGTTGCAGGGTCAGCTCCCACGGCTCGATGCCCTGGTTCTCGGCTTCGTCGTCGAAAGCCCATTGGAATTGCTGCTGTTGTTCCGTCGGGCTCAGGCCCCGGGTTTCTTCACGCAGGTGCGGGTGAGCGTCGAGGAACTTGGCGAGGGCGACCTCGCTGCGGGATTCTTTGGGGATCATGCTGGAGTCTCTGTGCGATGCGATGGTCCGGCGCCCTGTCTTGCAGGCTGCGCTTCGACCTGGAAAAAGCTGCGGTCATGCTAGCGAGTTCATTCAACGATGGAAAGAATCGCGCGGCTCTGCGAGGCTAGCACTTCGCTGGCCGCACCTGAGCCGCCCTGACCTCAACCCCCTTGTATACGGATCGGATGCGATGACTGCTGCAGACTCTTCCTGGAAAGCCTCTTCCCCGGGCCCGATAAAGGCCGTGATTTTCGATATGGACGGCTTGCTGCTCGACACCGAGGGCATCTATTCCGAAGTGACGCAGATGATCGTCGGGCGTTACGGCCGGACCTTCGACTGGAGTCACAAGCAGAACATCATCGGGCGCGGCGCCGGCGACCTGGCGCAGTATGTGGTGGAGGCCATGGAACTGCCGATCAGCGCAGAAGAGTTCCTGGCGGTGCGCGAGCCGCTGATGCGCGAGCGGTTTCCCAAGGCCGGTTCCATGTCCGGCGCCGAGGCACTGGTGCGGCACCTGTCGGCCCACAATATCCCGATTGCCGTGGGCACCAGTTCGTCGCGAGGATCGTTCGAGCTCAAGACCACCCTGCACCGCGAGTGGTTCGCGTTGTTCGATACCATTGTCACCGCCGACGATCCGCAGGTGGGCCAGGCCAAGCCGGCGCCGGACATTTTCCTGCTGGCGGCCAGCCGCCTGGGCGTTGCGCCCGAGGATTGCCTGGTGTTCGAGGATTCGCCGTTCGGCGTGACCGCGGCAAAGGCCGCCGGCATGTACGCGGTGGCGGTGCCCGACCCGGCGATGGCGGCGGAGAAATACCACCATGCCGACCGCATCGTGACCTCGCTCAAGCACTTTGCCCTGGAGCCGATGGGCTTGCCGGCAATCGACTGGGAACTGCGCTAGACGCGGGTTGCCGTGTGGTCTTTGCGGGCCTCTTCGCGGGCAAGCCCGCTCCCACAAGTTCCGAGTCAGGCACAAACTTTCGTTTCAACTCGAACACTGTGGGAGCGGGCTTGCCCGCGAAGAAGTCGGCCCAGCTATGCCCGATCAGGCCGACACTGTTATCCCCAGGCGCCGCTGCACGGTGGCCCAGACGCCCAGCGCCAGCGCGGAAATCAGCCCGCCGGCGACGACTATGCCACTCCAGCCAAACGGTCCGAACAACTGCGCACCCAGCAGTGAACCCAGTGCACCGCCGATGAAATAGCAGGTGATATAGCCTGCATTGAGGCGGTTGCGCGCGGTTGGCCGGACCTTGAACACCGCGTTCTGATTGCTCACGTGCACCAGTTGCACGGCGAAGTCGAGCAGCAGCACGCCGATCAACAGCGCCACCAGCGAATGCCCGGCAAAACCCAGCGGCAACCAGGACAGCAGCAACGCCAGCAGCCCGATGGTGGTGGCGAACTCGCCCTTGCCCCGATCCGCCATGCGCCCGGCGAGGTTCGCGGCCATCGCGCCGACGGCACCGGCCAGGCCGAACAGGCCGATCACCGCATCGGAGTAGTGGTACGGCGGGTTGGCCAGGAGGAATGCCAGCGGTGTCCAGAACAGCGCGAACAGGCAGAAGGTCAGCAGGCCGAGCACGGCCCGCAGGCGCAGCACCGGTTCTTCGACAAACAGGCGGAAGACCGAACCGAGCAGCGCCGGATAACTCAGCCCGGCATTCTGCCGGTGCTGCGGCAAGGCGCGAAACAGGGCGAAGGCGCAGATGAACATCAGGCCTGCCGCCAGCAGGTAGATCGCCCGCCAGTCGCCGAACGACGACAGCGCCCCGGCCGCCGTGCGCGCCAGCAGGATACCCAGCAGCAGCCCGCTCATCAGGGTTCCGACCACCCGCCCGCGTTGTTCCGGCGGTGTCAGGCTGGCGGCCATCGGCACCAGGACCTGGGCCACCACCGAGAACAGTCCGGTCAGCGCGGTGCCCAGCAGCAGCCAGGGCAAGCCGGGGGCGAAGGCGCTGATCAGCAGGCCGAGGGCGCTGAGCAGGGTCATGACCACGATCAGCCGGCGCTGCTCGAACAGGTCCCCCAGGGGCACCAACAGCAACAGCCCGGCGCCGTAGCTCAACTGGGCGGTGATGACGATGGTCCCGGCGGTGGCCATGCTCAGGCCCAGGTGCTGGGCGATGGTGTGCAGCAGCGGCTGGGCGTAGTAGTTGCTGGCCACCGCAAGGCCGGTGGCGGTGGCCATCAGCAGGATCAGGGCAGTGCTTAAAGGTCGTGTGTTGGCGTGGGCGTCGGACATTGCCTGTCTCGTTGTGGGGTATCGATGTGCGAAGTATTGGGAATGTCTTAACATGACGCCAATGCATTGTTTTCATCTCATCCATCTTGAAACGAGATACACGCGGTGAACCTGAAACAGATCGAGTACGCCCTGGCGGTGGCGGACGAGGGCAGCTTTACCCGGGCGGCGGAGCGCTGCCATATCGTCCAGTCGGCGCTCAGTCACCAGATCGCGCGCCTGGAGGAATACCTGGGCACGCCGCTGTTCGAGCGCAGCTCGCGCAAGGTCCGGTTGACCGCAGCCGGCGAGGCATTTGTGCGCAGTGCCCGGCCGGCACTGGAAGCGACACGGCGGATCGTCGCCGAAGTCGCGGCGGTTTCCGGGGAGGTGCGCGGCAGTCTGTCCATCGGCAAGATTTCCTCGTTGACCGAAGTCGACCTGGTGGAGTTGCTGGCGCGCTTCCACGGCCTTTATCCACAGGTGGATATCCACCTGAACATGAGCAAGAGCGAACTGCTGATGGCTGACGTGCGCGAGCGGCGCCTGGACCTGGCCTTTGTCGGGCTCTGGCCGGGAGAGCGGATCGAGGGCTTGGCGATGCGTTTGCTGGCCGAGGAGGAACTGGTCGCCGTGCTGCCGCCCGGTCATCCGCTGACGAAGTGGGAGCGTTTGCCGTTGGCACAGCTGGAGGATCAGACGCTGGTGGATTTCCAGGCCGGGACCGCCGGGCGTCGGCAGACCGATGAAGCCTTCGCCGCGGCGGGATTGCGCCATCGGGTGCAGTTCGAGGCGGGCAACGTGATGCTGGTGGGGGAGTTCGTGCGGCGTGGCCTGGCGCTGGGGCTGGTGCCCAGCAAGATTGCCGAAGGTTTCAGCGGGGTGGTGACGGTACCGGTGTGTGACGCGCCGTCGCGGCATCTGTATGTGGTCTGGTCCCATCGACCGACGCCGGCGGCCGCGGCGTTCCTGGTGTTGTTGGAGCAGGCGCTGGCGAAACGGGAGGCGCTGGCGTGACTTGATCGTTCCCACGCAGAGCATGGGAACGATCAATTATGAGCGCGGGCTCGCCGGACCACGGCGAAGACGTCAGACCCGCTGGCGGATCATCCGAATCAGGCGCTGAAGCCGCCATCGATGGTCAGGCTGGCCCCGGTGATGTAGCCGGCTTCCGGCCCCGCCAGGTAGGCGACAAAGCTGGCGATTTCTTCGACGCGGCCATAACGACCGCCGGCCATCAGGCTGATCAGGCTGTCGGCGAACTCGCTGTCGGCCGGGTTCATGTCGGTGTCCACCGGGCCCGGTTGCACGTTGTTGACGGTGATGCCGCGCGGACCGAGGTCACGGGCCAGGCCCTTGGTCAGCCCCACCAGCGCCGACTTGCTCATGGCGTAGGTGGCGCCACCGGCGAACGGCATGCGTTCGGCGTTGGTGCTGCCGATATTGATGATCCGCCCGCCGTCGCCCATGTGCCGGGCGGCTTCCTGGGTCGCGACAAACACGCTGCGCACGTTGATCGCCAGGGTCCGGTCGAAATCTTCCAGGCTGAAGTCTTCCAGTGGCCCCATGGCCAGTACGCCGGCGTTGTTGACCAGGATATCGACGCGGCCAAAGGCTTCTACGGTGGCGTTCACGGCGTTGCGGATCGCCACGGCGTCGGCGCTGTCGGCCTTGATGGCCAGGGCCTTGCCGCCGTCGGCGATAATGCTGTCCTGCAGTTCCTCGGCCTTGGCCGCCGAGCTCACGTAGGTGAAGGCCACGGCGGCGCCCTGGGCTGCCAGGCGCTTGACGATGGCGGCGCCGATGCCGCGGGAGCCACCCTGGATCAGGGCCACTTTGCCGTTGAGGTTGCTGTTGAAGGTGTTGTCGGTCATGTCGTTCTCCAAAGTTCAAGGCCGTGAGAGGGAAAGGGTAGTGGCCTTGTTGTTGGAAGCGAGTATCGACTGTGGATTACTGCCTGTGTAGACGGTAATTGTTATAGTCTGTGTAAACCAGAAGTTGTGAATGGCGATCATGGAAACTTTCAGCAGTATCGAATGTTTTGTCCGCAGCGCCGAAGTCGGCAGCTTTGCCGAGGCGGCGCGGCGTCTGAGCCTGACCCCCGCGGCGGTCGGCAAGAGTGTCGCCAAGCTCGAGGCGCGCCTGGGTGTGCGGCTGTTCCAGCGCAGTACCCGTAGCCTGACCCTGACCGAGGCCGGGCAGCTGTTCCTCGGCGAAGTCGGTGCCAGCCTGCACACCATCCAGAATGCCGTGGCCAACCTCGCCAGCGCCAAGGGACGGCCGGCGGGGACGCTCAAGGTCAGCATGGGCACGGTATTCGGGCGCCTGTATATCGTGCCTTTGCTGGGGGAGTTCATGCGGCGCTTCCCGGATATCCGTCCGGACTGGAATTTCGACAACCGCCAGGTGGACCTGATCGGCCAGGGCTTCGATGCCGCGATCGGCGGTGGCTTCGAACTGCCCCAAGGCGTGGTGGCACGCAAGCTGACGGTGGCCCACCGGGTCCTGGTGGCGTCCGCCGAATACCTGGCGCAACAGGCCCCGATCGTTACGCCCGACGACCTGCGCCGCTGCACCGGCATCCTCATCCGCTCGCCCCAGACCGGTCGCGTGCGCACCTGGCAACTGACCGGTCGCGATGGGGAACACCAGCCGTTGAACCTGACGGCGTGCATGACCATGAGCGACTCGGAAGCGGCCTGTGCAGTGGCCGCCCAGAGCCTGGGCATCGCCCTGGTGAGCATGCCGTTCGCCCTGGCCTGGCTGCGGGTCGGCACCTTGCAGCGGGTGCTGCCCGACTGGTATGTCGACGACGGCAACATCTCGATCTACTACGCCGAACACAAACTGCTGCCGGGCAAGACCCGCGCCTTTGTCGACTTCATCATCGAACAGTTCACCGAGCGGCAATGGGCGACCCATTTCGACGCCCGGCAGTGACCCGCGCTGCCGTTGCAGGAGCCGAGCTTGCTCGCGAACCGCCGAAGGCGGCCGTTCAACCGCCGGCTAGCGACGCTCCCGCAAAGGCAACGGCCAACCGGTAAAGGTCTTGGGCCGTGGCGTGGCATAGGTGCGCACCTTGGACGTCGACAAGCCCAGGCGCACCAGGGATTCGGCGATGGTCACCGCCGCCGTCACGCCATCCACCACCGGCACGCCGGTACGTTGGCGAATCTGTTCATCGAGGCCGGCCATGCCGCCGCAACCCAGGCAGATCACTTCTGCCTTGTCGTCCTGCACCGCCCGTTCGGCCTGGCGCACGATGGCGTCCACGGCCCGTTGCGGATCCTGCTCCAGTTCCAGCACCGCGAGGCCGCTGGCCCGCACCGAGGCGCACCGCTGATAGAGCCCGGCCAGCTTCAGCCGGTCCTCGATCAGCGGTACGGTGCGGTCCAGGGTGGTGACCACCGAATAGGCATGGCCGAGAAACATCGCGGTGCTGGCACCGGCTTCGGTGATGTCCACCACGGGTACATCGAGCAGTTCCTGCAAGCCCTCGCGCCCGTGTTCGCCATAACCGGCCTGAATCACCGCGTCATAGGGCTGGTCGTAGGACAGCACCCGGTCCATCACGGCAATGGCCGCCAGGTAGCTTTCGAAATTGCCTTCCACCGAGTCGGCGCCGAAGTAGGGGGTCAGGCCGACGATCTCGGTGCCTGGCGCGGCGACGGCCTGGGCCTGGCGGGCGATGGCTTCGGTGATCGAGGCGGTGGTGTTGACGTTGACAATCAGAATCCGCATGCAGCAATCCTTTTTTCTTCGGCAGTGGGCACGGCCCGCAGCGGGCCGGCCGTGTTTTTTCAGTAACTCAGTCTCAATGACAGAGGTTCAATGACTGAGGTTGTCGACCGCGATGGCTTCGCCGCTGACATCGGCGTAATGCGCCTGGCGTTTGGCGATGATCAGGTAGAGCAGGCCGGCGATTCCGGCACCGAACATCCAGGAAAACGGCGAGACGGCGGCGAACCCTGGCACCAGGGCCAGGACAATGGCGATCAGCGCCGCCGGAATGAACGCGGCCACCGCCCGCAGGTTGACCCCGTGGCTGTAGTAATAAGTGCCGCTGGGATCTTCGCTGTAGAGTTCCGGCACATTGACCCGGCCTTTGCGCAGCAGCCAGTAGTCGACCATGATCACGCCGTACAGCGGCCCCAGCAGGGCTCCCAGTCCGGACAGGAAGTAGACGATCACCAGCGGGCTGTTATAGAGGTTCCACGGCAGGATCAGCACGGCAATCGCGGCGCTGATCAGCCCGGCCCGGCGGAAGGTCAGCAGTCGCGGAGCGAGGTTGCTGAGGACAAAGGCCGGGGCGACGAAGTTGGCCATGATGTTCACCGCCACAGTGACGATCAGGAAGGCCAGGCAGCCGAGCACGAGGAAGAAGGTGTTGGGGATCGAGGCGATGATTTCGGTCGGGCTCTGGATCACATGGCCGTTGATCTGGAACTGCGCGCCGCAGAGCAGCACGGTGATGCTGGCAAACACCAGGATGTTCACCGGCAGCCCCCAGAAGTTGCCGATCAGGATGGCCCGGCGGCTTGGCGACGACCGTGCGAAGTCACAGAAGTTAAGGATCAGCGTGCCGTAGATCGACAGCCACAAGGCGCCGCCGGCAAAGATATTGCGCCACATCTCGGCACCGCTCAGCGGCTCGCGGATCGACCAGGCGATGGTGGCGCCGGCCTGGGTGTACATCCACCCGGCCAGGGCGGCGACGGTGCACAGGATCACCGGCCCGGCGAAGCCCTCGTAGCGGCGGACCATCTCCATGCCATAGGCGAGGATCAGCAACTGCACGAACCAGATGATCACGAAGCAGGCCCAGCCGAGGGTCGACAGGCCGAGAATCGAGTTGTGGTCATAGTCGGCGAAACCGGGGTGGATGGCCGTCAGCAGCACCCGGAAAACCACCGAGGCGAGATAGGTCTGGATGCCGAACCAGGCAATGGCGATCACCGCCCGGATCAAGGCGGGAAGTTGTGCGCCATGGATGCCGAAGCTGATACGGCTGATCACCGGAAAGGGCACGCCGGTCTTCTGTCCCATATAGCCGGAGAGGTTCATGAAGAAGTACACCAGTGCCGCGCCGATCCCCAGGGACAAGAGGATCTGCCAGCCGCCCAGGCCCAGCGCGTAGAGGCCGATGGCAAAGGAATAGTTGGCGATATTGTGTACATCGTTGGTCCACAGGGCGAAGAGGCTGTAGCCGCCCCAGCGCCGGCCCGCGACCCGCGTCGGCGCCAGGTCCGGGTTGTGCAGGCGCGGGCTGAGGACCACGGCTCCCGCTGGAGTATCCGGGCCGGGCGAGTGGGGCGATGAGGCGGGCAGATCCAGTGCGGCATGGGGGGAGAGACTGGTAGACATTCCGGCTAGCTCCTGGCCCCGGACGCCGACCTCGCTGGCGAACAGGCGGGACAACGCTCGGTGATCCGTATGTATGTAGGTTTTAGTTGAATTGTATACAAACTGCTTGTCGAGCTAAGCCAGTTCTATGCCAGTTTCCGATCTATAAAATTCGTCGATAATTTCGTTTTCTTATCGATTAAAACTAGCCGCATGAAATTAAAGAGATATAACTTGACCGTTTGAACAGCTATCAATTCGACGGGCTGCGACTGTAGAAAACCTGCCTCGACAAGGCCGGGCGCCGGGCTGTCACTTTTTGGTGCGGGGATGGTAAGTGTGCACATTGATGTGACACTTATGGTTACAGTGATGTGTACATTATTTCCGATGCTTTTCCGCAGGATTTGACAGTTCCCCGATGGTCGCCCGATAGTGCCTGCGGCTGCCCAGGCCCTGCCTTTCTCTCGTTCTTCCAATAAAACCAATCGGAATCGGAGTTTCGGATGTCTGCACCTCGCGATACGGCTACTCAACACATTGCCTACGATGATCTGGTTGCGCTTCTGCAGCAGGTCTTCCAGGGTCATGGCACTTCTGCACAAGTGGCGCGGGTCCTGGCCGAGAACTGCGCCAGTGCCGAGCGCGATGGCGCCCACAGCCACGGTATCTTCCGCATACCGGGGTATGTTTCGACGCTGGCCAGCGGCTGGGTCGATGGCCAGGCGGTCCCGGTGGTCGAGGATGTGGCTTCGGGATTCGTGCGCGTCGATGCGGCCAATGGCTTTGCCCAGCCGGCATTGGCCGCGGCCCGCGAGTTGCTGGTGGAGAAGGCTCGCAGTGCCGGGATCGCGGTCCTGGCGATCCGCAATTCCCACCATTTCGCGGCGCTCTGGCCGGATGTCGAGCCGTTCGCCTATGACGGGCTGGTGGCTTTGAGCGTGGTCAACTCGATGACGTGCGTGGTCCCCCATGGCGCCGAGCGACCGCTGTTCGGCACCAACCCGATTGCTTTCGCCGCGCCCCGCGCCGGCAGCGATCCGATCGTCTTCGACCTGGCGACCAGTGCCATGGCCCATGGCGATGTGCAGATCGCGGCGCGCAAGGGCGAGCAGTTGCCGGACGGCATCGGCGTCGACCGTGACGGCCAGCCGACCCGCGATCCCAAGGCCATCCTCGATGGTGGCGCGCTGCTGCCGTTCGGCGGACACAAGGGCTCGGCGTTGTCGATGATGGTCGAGTTGCTGGCGGCCGCCCTCACCGGGGGCAATTTCTCCTTCGAGTTCGACTGGTCGCAACACCCTGGTGCCAAGACGCCATGGACCGGGCAGTTGATCATTGTCATCGACCCGGCCAAGTCGGCGGGGCAGGATTTCGCCGAGCGCGCCCGGACCCTGGTCGGCCAGATGCAGGGTGTCGGCCTGCAACGCCTGCCGGGCGACCGGCGGCACCGCCAGCGCGGCGAATCGTTGCGCGAGGGGATCGCCCTGGCGCAGAGCGACCTGCAACAACTGCGCGCGCTGGCCGCACAACCGGCCCAGTTTCCACACGGCGCCTAGTGCAAGGGATGAAACTCGGGCGGCCGCCCCAGGTGAGCGAGCAACAGGGCCAGGGAGTCGGCGTTGCTCAGCATCACGTCGACCCGCTTGTCCGCATCGGAAAAGAACACCCGGCGGGCTTCGTCCAGATCCCGCGTGCCGGTCAGTTGCAGCACCCGCTGTAACGGCGCTCCGACCAGGTCGTACCAGCGCAGGTCGTAGTCGTCGAGTTCCCTGAACAGTTGTGCGGCGGGTGTGCTGCTCGACAGGGCGTGTTTCTGAATCTGTTCCAGCGCGCTGTAGCGCTGTTTTCCCTCGGCCGTGACGGTCTCCAGCAGATCGAGGAAGGGACGGTTGGCATCCACGTAGACCAGGTCGAGCGTGTCGAAGGCCAGGTGGCTGATTTCATGCAGCAGGACGGTCGCCATGCTGTGCCCCAGCAGGTCGAAGGTCCTGGGGCGCAGGGGCAGGTAGGCATCGAAGCCGGGATCGAAGAAGCGCTCGGTCAGGTAGATTTTCCGGATGGGCTCGTTGAGCAGGGTGAAGGCCTGGACGCTGTGTTCGGGATGGATGGCCGTGCCGACCACATAACGCGACGAGGTTTCGGGGTTGAGCGAGGGATCGAGCAGTTCTCCCAGCAGCCGGTGCGCCAGGACCCTGATCTTGCCCAGGGTGAAGGCGCTCACCGAGGGCATGTCGAAGAACTGTTCGACAAAGAGCCGGCGTCGGCGGTCGAGGCGGGCGCTGGAAAAGAGCTTGTCCAGGTTCAGGAGGGCTTCGGTCACATAGGCCAGCGCCTGTTCATGGCCGCGCTGAATCAGCCGGGCGCGGTTGGGAAAGAGCCTGCGGATACAGGGAATGCCGATGGCCTGGACACGGATTTCCTGGCTGATGGTGCGGCGATTGAGGCAAGAGTCGAGCAGTTTCATGGCCGCGATCCTTCGATGCAGTGGCCTTCCAAATCGAACGACCAGCGTTTGTCCGCGCCCTGTTTCAGCCAGGGGCCCAGGGCCTGGTCCTTGACGATGCGCCAGCGCCGAAGATCCCCCTGTACCTCGAAGACCCTGCCGCCGACCGCGACGAATACGCGCTGGCTCGTCGCGTCGCGGTAGAGCCCCGTGGCCGGGTCGAGGGTCATGTCCTGCAAGGCCACTTCGCGGGCTTCGTGGTCGAGGATCGCGGACTTTTGCCCGGGCGTCAGTTGGCTGTCTGCCCAGGGCGGCGTGGGGAAGGGCGATTCGACGACCGCCGCGCCGTTCGTGGGTGTCAGGCTTGCCACTTCCAGCCCGCGCGCCCCTTTGCGCGCCACGGCCAGTTGGGCCAGGCTGACGACGAATTCTTCGATCGCCTCGCTCCAGCGACCTTGCCAGCCCTTGTCTGCGGCATCCTTGAGGCGTGTCAGCGTCTGCCAGATCAGCAGCGGCAGGCGCAAGCGCCCCAGCAATTGGCTCTGCCCCTGGTAAAGACCACCTTTGAGCCAGGACAGGACGTTGCTCCAGACCGTGCCCTGATCCTGTACGTTCTGCTGGCCGAGCATGTCCTTGAGCAGCGCGCTCGTATCCTGGTAGAGCCGGTGGAAGAGATTGCCCCGCACGGGGTTGTCACTGATCTGCATGATGGCCCGCTGTGCCGCGAACACGTGCTGCGCGTAATGGTCGCGCTTGTCGTGGGCCAGCCTGTCGAGGACTCGTTGTTGCAGCTCGCCCGAGGTCTTGAGGTCGTCGATAAAGGTGGCCTTGTCGGCATACTCCTTGAACACCGGCAATGTGCCCTGGGGGCTGAACAGGATGTGCGGGCCGGGCTCGTCGGGGGGCGGGCCGATCATGTAGAAACCCGCGACGGGCTCGGGAATCGCATGGGTGGTGCTGATCAGTTCCAGCGGACGAAGGTCGATCCTGCGCCCGTTCAGAGGCTCCCTGGCGAGGCCGTCCGGCATCGCCAGCAGGTGTTTGATGAAGCCATGGGCGACGGCGGACAGGCTGTTGTCGATCACCTGGGTAAAGGCGTGCATCAGCCCCTGCCAGTAGCAGTGCCGGGCAAAGGCCGGGCGACGCCGGGTCAGCGCCTCCCGACCCCCGCTGAGGAAGGCGTCGAGCAGATTGGCGAAGTGACTGCCAATGGCCGTTTCCTTTACCAGGGGCCTCAGGTGGTTGACGGTCAGGCCTGGCGGGAAGGGGCCGTCCAGCGAACGAACGATGAGCAGGCTCTGGTCGATATCGTCGAAGTGGCGCAAGGCGAAGTCGGTCAGCGACTCGGAGGTGGTGACATCCTGCCGTTTCAGGGAGATCCTGATCTTGTCGGGGTCGAGGCGGGTTGCCGGAAAGTCCCGCGAGAGCAGGCTGATGATCCGGGTCCTGGCGTTGTCGCGGATATCGGGGATGTCCTGGTGGTAGTCCCCGGTCGTGGCGGCCTGCTGGCGGTAGCGGTCGAGCAGGCTGGCCAGGGCGAACTGGCGGTGCTCCGTGGTGCCGGCCAGCCAGGGCGGCAGGGCCAGGTGCAGCGCGGTACTTTCCGCGGCCTGCAGGGCTTTCTCGAGAGGGGCGATGGTCAGGTGGGCATCGAGACAGGCCTGCAGGTGCCGATGCAGGTTTTCCCCCGAGTACGGGGCGGTCAGCGCATGAGTCAGGTCCGCCAGCACCTTGTCGATCAGCGAGTGTTGTCGATCGCCGCGCAAGGCGTCCTCGATCAGCGCGAAGCCCAGGGCCGGGTAAGCGCGGCGATGGGGGTTGCGGTTTGGCGCGACGGCCAGTTTCGGCGGCCGCTCGCCCCTGGCGATGTTCTCCAGCAGGGACAGGCGCTCCACGGGATCATGCAGGCGCCGCTGCAGTTCGACCTCGGCATCATGGACCGAATGAAAGGCTTCCGCGCCCTGGGCCGGTGTCCATAGCAGCGCGGCCCCGGAGTGCTCGGTGCTGAGGCCGCCGCGCTCGGTCAGCAGGAAGCAGTTGTGCAACGGGATCGGCACGGCGCTGGCATCGGCCCTGAGGGTCAGCGCAAAGGCATCCGGAATGAAGCCGCGCAAGCCGCCGCGGGAGCTGCGTTGCTGGCTGTCGAGGAGATGGTCGAGCAGTTCCAGGTCGCTTCTGCCCAAGTCGCCGCGCAGTTCCTTGAATTGCGCCTCGCGACGCAGTCCGCAGGTCACGGCTTCCCTCAGGGGTTCGGAGAGTTCGCCATACACGGCGCGTTGCTGGCGCAGGTAACGCGCGGAAAAATCCACCAGTGTCCTGTCGATGATGGTGTTGAGCGACGTGATATCCAGGTTGGCGATACGCGACCAGTTGCCCTCGGCGTCCGTGCTGAACAGTCCCGAGTTCGTCGCCGGGGGGAGCGCCCCGGCCTGTCGGGTCAGGCGTTCTAGGAAATGCTCGACGAGGTTCTGCGAACGTTCGGGCTGCAGCTCCGTATCCCCCAACACGGGGAGCGAGGACGCATAGTGATTGATGTACAGGGTGTCGGGTGACGGCGTGACCCGGTGGGCAAGCAGCAGTTCCCGGGACAGCTCGCTGGTCGCGAAGGCGCGCAGTGTCGGCCGTTTCTTCAGGCCTTCGGTGAGGGTGGACTTGAGCTCGCCCAGGGTTTTCAACTGGTACCTGACGGTCTCCAGGGTAGGCGTCAGGGCGTGTGGCGAGAGCGCTGCCTGGGCATTTTCGCTGGGGACCAGGTCCAGTCGATGGCTCCAGCGCCCCTGGGAGGCGAGGGTCGTCAGGCGCGGGTCGAGCAACGCGCGGATGTCCAGCGCACTCTCGAAGGCCGTCGCCAGTGCCAGGGCACCGTCGCTGGCGCGATAGCGGGCGAGGATATATTCCAGGTTGTCCAGTTGCTTGGCGATGATGGTCTGGAACAGCGCCTCGAAGGCTGACGAGACCGTGGCTGTCAGGTTGATACGGGCGATGGTCGAGCCCTGCAGGTCGGCGGCCTCGCGCAAGGCCAGGCCATCATGCAGACCGGCGTTCCGGCCCGGGTCCTGGATCTGTACCTTGACCCAGGCACGCAGTGACGCTTCGTTCTCGAAGGGCTGCAGGCGACCCGCGCCATAGAGGAAAAAGCCGGGAGGGGATTCCCGGTCGTTGCGCACGACAAAGGTGTTGCCCAGCACCGACGAGCGCTGGTCGGTCTCGATGCCCAGGGTGTAGTGGGTGATCAGGTTGAGCCTCGCGGCATCCCGTGGGTAGAGCCCGCTCAACCAGTAGAAGTTTTCCGGGGCGAGGGTGTTCCAGTCCTGTTCCTGCTGAAGCAGTTCGGCCCGGAAACGGGTGCCCAGGGCATCGATGAACAGTTCCCGGCGTGGCACTCCGTCGTCGCAGGTCTCTTCCCAGAAGGCTTTCACCGGGTCTTTCAGGTGACTGTCGAGGTGATTGGCAATGTTCGCCAGCGCATTTTCCCAGTCCAGGGTATCCGCTGCCGAGGCGGAGTAGCCGGGGGCCACGAACTCCCGGGTCTGGTCTTCGGGCCAACTGCCGCGGCGGTAATGTTCCAGCAGGGCTTCACTCAGCGAGCGGGTCGACAGGGGCCGCGACGGCAGTGGCGCAGCCTGGTTGTCCGCGGGCGGCGCGACATGGCTGATCACCCGCAGGGCGCTCAGGCTGACCTGGCCGAAGCGCTTGCCCAGCCTGTTTTCGAGCAGTTGGTTGAGCAGGGTTTTCAGAGTGGGCAACTTGAGCAATTCGTTGTTCAGGACCGTCCGGGTGTAGTCGAGGTAGTTTTCGATGGATTGCCGCCGTTCGCTCAGGACCACCCCGCGAATAGGTTCGGCCACCAGGGAAGGTGAAGCTGCATGACGGATCGCTGTCCTGATGCCGAGGGGAACGAAGCGCAGCAGTTCGTCGCGTTGTCCGCTCACCTTCAAGCGTTCGAGCAGCTTGCTGGAAGCCAGTTGGCGGGTGGCGAAGCGCTCCAGGCCGAACGCCGGGGTGCAGAGGAATACCGAGTGGCCGGATGGGCCGCTGACCAGGAAGGTGCCGGCCAGGTCGGCGGGAGGAGAACCCTGCGCGACGAGGAACAGTTTATCGACGGACATGGGGATATCGAGTGCCTGGCGGGCGTCGTGGCTGGGCAGGAAGAGGTCTCTGAGCCAGTCGCGCTCGCTGGTCTGGATGTGCAGGGAGGTTTCCAGTTCGCTGGAGGTGTCACGCAGCTCCAGGGCCTGGGACAGGTAATAGACAGGGGGATTGCCGGACATGTGCGGTGCCTTCGTTCGCGTTGACGACGGGCGATGCCCGCAGGGGCCGGGCATCGCTCTTGAAGGGTATCGACGCTACAGGCGGCGAGTCGGCGGACGGCGTTAGATACTGCTGGCTTGCGTGGAGCCCTGCTCCTGGCGGGGTGTCCCGCTGAAGATCGGGTAGAACTCCGTGGGACGCCCCAGGTAGCTGATGAACAACGCCACGGAGTCCGCGTTGGCGAGGATGACATCGATGCGCCTGGCGTCGTCTTCCTGGAATTTTCGCCGGGCGTGGTGCAGGTCGGGGCTGCGGGTCAGTGCCAGGACCCGCTTGTACGGTTCATCCTCGATATCGTGCCAGGTGCCGGTGATCTCGTCTTCGACCCTGAACAGCTGTTGGCTGGGAGTCCGCGAAGAGAGGGCCGTTTCCTGCAGCTCCCGCAATGTGTCCTGTCGTTCACGCCCGTCGATGGTGGTGGTGTCGATCAGGTCGTAGAAGGGGCGGAAGGCATCGAGGTAGGCGATGTCCACGGTATTGAAGACGATATGGCTGAACTCGTGGAGCAGGATGGTGGCCATGTTGTGCAGGACGCTGTTGAAGGTCCTCGGCCGGATGGGCTCATAGACCTCCAGGCCGGGTTCGAAGAACAGCTCGTTCAGGTAGATCTTGCGGGTGTGGTCGCAGGTCACCACGAAGGCCGCGCACATCCGCTCCGGTGTCCGTGCGGCGCCGAGGACATAGAGCTCCGAGAGGTCGGGAGAGCGGGCAGGGGACAGCAGCTCCATGAGCAGCTTGTCGAGCATCCTGCCGATTCTCTGGTTCAGACCCCGACTGATACTCTTGAGGCCAAAGAACGCCTGGAGATAAAGCTGGCGCTGGCTGTCGAGCCGCGTGCTGGTGGCCAGTGATTGCAGGCGTTGCCTGGCGTTTCTCAGGTAGGTGACGGTCAAGGCATGGGCCTGCCTGATCTGCCGGGCCTTGTCCGGGTAAAGAAGCCTGATCGCTTTCATGCCCGTGGCCAGTACCTTGATTTCACGGCCCACGGTCTGCCGGGTATTGATACGGTCCACCAGGCGACCGCCATCCCCGCCACCGAGCAAGCGCCCCTTGAGGTCCAGTTCCCACTGGCCCTGCTGGTCCTTTCTGAGCCAGGGGCCGGGTTCCTGATCGCTGACGATGCGCCAGCGCCGGTCCTCGTTCCGTACCTGGAACACCCGTCCGCCGACGGCGGCGTACTGGCGCCGGGTGCCCGGGTCGGTATGGATGCCTGGGACGGTGTCATGCTCCAGGTCGTTCAGGGCGATATCCCGGGCTTCATAGCCGAGCACACGGTCCTGCTGTTCCCGGGTCAACGGTATGTCTCCCCAACCCGGCCATCGTGGGAAGGGGGACTCGACCGGGGCGGCTGCCGGGACGGGTTCCTGCGCGGGCTTCGGCAATTCGACCAAGGCGCTGGCTGTCGGCGCCTCGCGGGCCAGGGCCAGTTGCGCCAGGGCAAGGGTGAACTCTTCCAGGGCCACTGTCCAGTGACCTTGCCAGGCCTTGTCCGCGGCCTCCTTGAACCGTGGCAGGGTTTGCCAGATCAACCAGGGCATGCGCAAGCGGCCGAGCATGAAGCGGGTGTCCTGGTGCAGCTGATTGCCGAGCAGGTGGACTACCGTGCTCCAGGCCGACTGATGGCCTCGGGAGTCTTGCAGTCCCAGTTGATCTTTCAGCAGCGCGGTCATGTCGTGGTACAGCCGGTGGAGGAAGTTGCCCTTGAAGGCGTTCCAGACGGCACTGACGGTCTGGCGACTGAAGACCTGTTCGCCGTAGAACTGGCGCACGCCGCTGGCAAGCCTGCCGAGCACCAGCTGGCGCAGCGGTCCGGGACGGCCGAGCTCGCTCATGAGCTGCGTTTCGTTGCCATATTCGCGAAAGGCCGGTTGTTCGCCATACGGGCTGAAGAGCACCAGGGGGCCGCGGTTATCGGAACGTCCGATCAGGTACAGGCCCAGGGCCCGGTCCGCGCTCGTCCAGGCCTGGCGCAGCAGCGCCAGCGGATACACGACGATGTCGTTGCCGGCAAGCGGGAGACGGGCAACGCCGTCGGGCATGCCCAGCAGGTGCCGGATAAAACCGTGGGCCTCGGCGGACAGTGAGTGTTGCAGGTACTGGCGCAGGGCGTGTTCGAGGCCCTGCCAGACCAGGTGCAGGCTGAACAGCTCGCGGCGCTCGGGTACGCCCTTCTCGCCGTGGGACAGGTGGGAGTCCAGCAGTGCCGCGTAATGGGTGCCGATTCCCGCCTCCCTGACCAGCGCATTGAGGTGCGCGACCGTCAGGCCGGCCGGCAGTGGGTTGACCGAGGTCAGCGTCGCCGTCGCCCCTTCGATCTCGTCGAAATGACGCAGGGTGTAGTCCGTCAGCGTGTGGCTGCCCGGCGCGTCCAGGTCGGGCAGCGACAGGTACAGGTCATCCGGGTCCAGGCGCGCTGCGGGGTAGTCGCGGCTCAGCAGGCTGGCGATCTTGGTTCGGGCAAAGTGGCGGATATCGGGGATGTCGTGATGGTGGTCGAGGGGGGCGTCGACCTGTTGCCGGTGTCGATCCAGCAGCTCGGCCAGGGCCAGTTGCTGGCTGGCGGGAGCACTCGCCAGCCAGGCGGGCAGCGCGCTGTGCAGGCGGGTATGGCGTGTCGCGTCGAGGGCTTTTTCCAGGTACGCCAGTGAGGCGTGTCGGAGCAGGCAGGACTGAAAGTGGCCTTGCAGGATGGCGGCCGGCAGTGGCGAGGAGGCCGCTTCGGCGAGGTCGCCCAGGGCCTTGTCGGCCACGGAGTCGGTAAGGTCGGTCAGGAAGTCGTTGCGGATGCGTTCGAAGCCGATGCTCATGCCATTGTGCTGATTGTTCGCCCAGAGCGGTGCGGGGGGCGGGGCGGCGATCAGGTTTTCCAGCAGCGATAGGCTTTGGACCGGGGTGTGCAGGCGCCGGTTGAGTTCGACTTCGGCCCTGGGCAACGAGGCGAATGCTTCGAGCCCGCCGGCCGGGGTCCAGAGCAGCGCGCGCCCGGAGTTGACCGGGTCCAGCCCGCCCCGCTCGGTGATCAGGAAACAGTTGAACAGCTTGCGTGGCAGCGACGGCCCGGCGGTTTTCAGGGTGAGTTCGAAGGCATCCGGGATAAATCCCCGCAGGCCCTTGCGCCGCGGACTGTCCGGGCTGTCGAGGAGTACTTCGAGCAGTTCCCGGGCGCTGTCGTCCAGCGTGCCGGCCAGGACTCGCTGGCGAGCTTCGTAGCGCAGTGCGCTGCTCAGGGCTTCACGCAACAACGGGGTGTTCTGGGAATAGAACGTGCGCTGGCGGCGCAACAAGCGCGGCAGGAAGTCCTGCAGGGCGGCGTCGACGAGAGGGTTGGCGGTGGGAATATCGAGGTTGTCGATCCTTGACCAGCGCCCGTCGGGATCGCGGCTGAACAGACCCGTATCGACGCGGTCGGCCAGGGGCGGGGCGAGGCCGACCGAGCGTTCCAGCAGATGTTCGGCCAGGCTGATCGACGTACTCAGGGCAAGCCCCTGTTGTTCGGCGGAGGCGCTTGGGTACTGGTTGATGTAGAGCGTGGCCGGTACCAGGTTGCCCCGGCGGGTGTCGATCAGTGCCTCGTGCAAGGCGTTTTGCGCGAAAGTCAGGAGGTCGGGACGTTTGGCCAGTTCGCCGCCGAGGCGTTTTTTCAGGGTCTCGAGGGTGTGCCCGTGTGCCTGGGCGGTGTCCTGTGTCGTGGCCTGGGCATCGGTGGGTTTGGCGGGTGGCGGCTCGGGCTTGTCCGATGACCGGTCCAGGCGGGTGCTCCAGCGCTCGCGGGTATCGAGCGACTGCAGTTTCCGGCTGATCATCGTGCGGATGTCCAGGGCCGCATCCAGGGCTGCGCCGAGAGCCAGTTGTCCGTTACTCCTGTGGTAGCGGGCCAGTACGTAGTCGATGTTGTCCCGTTGCTTGGCGATAATGGCGTCCAGCCGGTTTTCGAACACCGGCTGATCGACGGCGGCTTGTTGCGTGGCCAGCGCGGGAAATTGCCGCAGGTCGTCGAGCTCGCTCAGGGACAGGGTTTCCGTCAGTTCGTCGGTGCCGCCGGTATCGTGCAACTCCCGCAGAAGGCTGCTGTCCAGGGCGTCCTGGTCGTTGAGCCGCGTGAGCCTGCCGTAGGCATAGACAAACAACGCGCCGGGATTGACGGATTCGTCGCTCACCACGAAGGCATTGGCGAGCGCGGCCTGGGAGGGCTTGCTGGTGTTGTAGCCCAGGCTCCTGATGCGGGTGTGGCGCAGCCGCGCTGGCGTGTAGGGGTAGAGGGCAGCCAGCCAGTGGTGGGTCCTGGGGCTGATGTTTTCCCATTGCAGTTGCTTGAGCAGTTCGGTGCGCCAACAGGTGCCCATGACGTCGCTGAACAACCGGCGACGGGAGTGACCGTTGTCCAGCACGGTGTTCCAGTAGCTTTCCAGTTCGCTGTGCAGGCGCAGTTTCAGGCTGCCGGAGATGTCCGTGATGGCGCGTTCCCACTGCGCGGTGTCGGCGGGTACGGCGTTGTACCCGGGTGCGCTGAATTCGCGGGTCTGGTCGGCGGGCCAGGCTTGCGCGAGGTAATGCGCCAGCAGCGCGTCGGCCAGGGAGTGTACGCCGACGGGGCGCCTTTGCGGGGCGTTACCCTGGTCTGGCGTGTCGCTGTGGTAACAGGTCACGTTGACGCTCGCCAGGTTGACCCCGGCAAACCGTCGGCCCAGTTCGTCGTTGAGCATCTTGTTGAGCAGCGCCGCCAGGGTCGGCAGCTTGAGCAGTTGCTCGTTCAAGGTCTGGAGATTCTGCCGTTGCTGCTGGTCGACGGAGCGACGCCGGTCGAAGAATACCGCGCCTTCGATGGGCTCGGCCTTGACCCGGACGTTGCCGTCGAAGCGGATCCGGCTCCTGGTCTCCAGTGCCACGAAGCGCAGCAGTTCGTCGCGCTGCGTCTCGCTGTTCAAACGGCTGAGCAGGCTCTGGGTGGCCTCGCTGCGCGTATCGAAATGTTCCAGGCCCAAGCCCGGGCTGTAGAGGTACGAGCAATCGTCCGTTCCCGGGTTCATCAGGAACACCCCCGCCAGGTCCACGGGCACGATGCCGGTGGCCTCGACCGTGAATTTTTCCACGGTCATCGGATCGTCGAGGGCCTGGCGGGCTTGCTGGTTGGGCAGGAAGACGTTGCGCAACCAGTCGCGGTCGGTGCTGGAAATGTTCAGCGCCCGCTCCCGGTCATTGGGCGTGTCGCGCAGTTCCAGGGCTTCGGCGAACTCATAGGGAAAGGAATCGGTAGTCATGGCTTTTGCCTTCGTTCGTACTGACGAACCGCTGGGCGCTGGCAGGCCAGGCTTCGCGGGAAATGGCAAAAACGCTACCGGGTGGCGGGGGCGCGGGGTGGTAGATAGTTCTGTGGCAGGCGTGTCCCTTGTCGCGCTGACAAGGGACCGGGGGAACGCTGTGCGATCAGTCGCGCCGGCCCAGCAGCAGGCCGACCACCAGGCCGAAGCCGGCGGAAATCGCCACGGTCTGCCACGGATGGCCGCCGATGTAGGTTTCGGTCGCTTCGACCACGGGCTTGGTGTTTTCGCGCACATGGGTGACCGAGTCCAGGGCCTGCTTGAGCTTCTGGCTGATCTGCGCGCGCAGGCTTTCGCCTTCCTCGCCCACCAGTGCGGCGCTGTCCTTCAAGAGTTTTTCCGATTCCTGGATCAGCGCTTGCAACTCGCTGAAGGCCTGGTCCTTGATCTGGTCTTCGGCAGCTTGTACGGCGGATTTACGGGCCATGGCGATATTCCTTTCAAGTGAATGATGCTCTGAATAATGGGAGTCGGGGGGACCTGGGAAAGTTGCAAAATTTTCCGTCCGGGCACATCGGCCAGCCAAAATCCTCGATCGGATGTGTGTAGCGACAGTGTAAGATACGGCTCTATTTGTACCGCAGGATTTTCCAATGAGCTTCAATCTGGCTAACAAGTCCCTGGCCGAGCGTGCCGCCATCGAGGATGAGAAGTCCCGTCTGTTCGACCTCTGGCAGAGCAACCTGGGCAAGGCCAAGGGCGAGGCGGCACGCCTGTTCGGCGAGCGCGCCAAGCGCAAGGGCAAGTGGGCGGAATGGGTACGTGCGGAACTCGACACCCTGTCGCCACCGGAATACACCAGCATGGTGCGCAGCGAGGTCAACCGCCTGATGGCGGCAGCCAAGTAGGGCGTCGGTGTCAGCTGACGGCGGTCACGGTGTAGCGCTGGCGCACGGCGCCGACGCTGATCTGCACCTCGTCACCGTCGAACTTGCCCAGCAGGGCCTGGCCCAGCGGTGAGCGCGGGCTGATCACGGTGATCGCCCGACCCTCCCATTCGATCTTCAGGCCGGCGGCATCCGGGGCCAGGAACAGTTGCTGCTCGTTGCCGTTCTCGGCTTCGAGGGTCAGCAGGGCGCCCAGCTGGATGCCCGCCTGATCGTCGTAGGGACGCAGCGGCAGTTCCCGGCACTGCTTGAGGGCCTGACGGATTTCCTCGACACGCCGGGCCTGCCCGGTGGCCAGGTACGAGGCTTCCAGGCCCAGGGTGTCGTACTTGTTCTCTGCGATGTTCTCTTCGTCGGTCGCGGCTTCGTAGGCGGTTTGTGCCGCCCGTTGCAGGACATCGAGATCGACCGCCAGGGTGTCGATGATGCGCTGGTGCACCGCGTGCTTGTCCATGTCGTGCAACCGGTTCAATTGCAGAACTGCAGCACGTTGGCCCGGCTCTTGTCGCTGGGCGCGGTCTGGTCCTGCTGCAACCAGAACTGGCATTTCGGATTGGACAGGTTGCGATAGCTGTTGCGGGCCTGGTCCAGGCGTTGCTGCTCTTCGTTCTTGCGCAGATTCTCCTTGTACTGCTCGAACATCTGCGTCGAATCGCCGGGAGCTTGTGGCGCGGTCGGCGCGGCGGGCTGGCTGATCTGCCGGACGGCCTCGGCGACGGGGGCCAGCGGCTGGGCAATGAACAGCCGGGCGAGCAGCCAGGCGGTGAGGGCCAGCGCGACGAAACCGAGCCAGATGCCCAGCGCGATGCTGGCGGTCAACTGCAGTGGATTGAGGGTGACATACAAGCGGCGACGCGGTGGTGGGCGATAAGGCATGGCGGCCTCCTGGCGGGCGGTTCTTCGCAGGATGCGATTGTCGCATGAAGATTAATCGACGTCGGCTCTTCTGCGCAGGAGGATTTATGCGGACAATCGACGCCTTTGCCAAACGGAGCCCGTGCATGCCGGCCAACTGGGATATTTTCTGCACCGTCGTCGACAACTATGGCGATATCGGCGTGACCTGGCGCCTGGCCCGGCAACTGGTGGCCGAGCATGGCCTGGCCGTGCGCCTGTGGGTCGACGATCTGCGGGCCTTCGAGCGCTTGTGCCCGGAACTCGACATCGAACAGGAACAGCAGGTCCGCGAGGGCGTCGAGGTGCGCCGCTGGTCGGGCGACTGGCAGCCGGTGGTGGCGGCGGATGTGGTGATCGGTGCCTTTGCCTGCCAGTTGCCCCACGACTATATGGACGCGATGGCCCGGCGCGAGACCACGCCGCTGTGGCTCAACCTGGATTACCTGAGCGCCGAGGACTGGATTGTCGGCTGCCATGGCCTGCCCTCGGTCAAGTACAAGCAGGTACAGAAGTTCTTCTTTTTCCCGGGGTTTGAGGCGGGCACCGGCGGCCTGCTCCGTGAGGCGGGATTGCTGGAGCAGCGTCGGGCCTTTCAGGCGGATCCTGCGGCACGCCGGGATTTCCTGCGTGGCCTGGGCGTCGATCCGACGGATGGCGAGCGGTTGATCTCGTTGTTCGCCTACGAGAACGAGGGCGTTGCCAGTTGGCTCGAAGCCCTGGCGACCGACAGCCGCCCGACCCGGCTATTGGTGCCCGAAGGCCGGGTACTGGCGGATGTCCAGCGCTGGCTGGGCAGCGGTGAGCTGCGGGCCGGGGCCATCGAGACACGTCGGGCCCTGACGGTGCAGGTGCTGCCGTTCGTCCCCCAGCCAGCCTATGACCGCCTGCTCTGGAGCTGCGATTTCAACGCCGTACGCGGCGAAGACTCGTTCATTCGCGCGCAATGGGCCGGCCGGCCGTTGCTCTGGCATATCTACCGACAGGAGGACGATATCCACCTGGACAAGCTGGAAGCGTTTCTCGCGCTGTATACCCGGGGCCTGTCCGAGCCGGCCCTGGCCGCTTTCAGTGGCTGGTGGCGGGCCTGGAACAGTGGAAACGGGGTGGGTGAAAGCTGGTCGGAGGTGCTGCGCAACGAGCGGGAACTGGCCGAACACGCCGAACGCTGGTGTCTGGAACAGGCTTCGCGGCCCGATCTTGCCACGGCGCTGGTGAAGCTTTACCTAAATTGGATATGATACGCGGCCTAGATTTATGTACATCCCATCCAAATTCGGATATTCGCAATGAAAACTGGTAAAGAACTGAAACCCGGTACCGTGATCCGTATCGACAACGATCCTTGGCTGGTTCAGAAAGCTGAATTCACCAAGTCCGGTCGTAACAGCGCGATCATGAAGACCAAGCTGAAGAACCTGCTGACCGGCTACAAGACCGAAACCGTCTACAGCGCCGATGACAAGCTGGACGATGTGATCCTCGACCGTAAGGAAGCGACCCTGTCCTTCATCAGCGGCGATTCCTACACGTTCATGGACACCACCGACTACACCATGTACGAGCTGAACGCCGAAGACATCGAGGCCGTTCTGCCATTCGTGGAAGAAGGCATGACCGACGTCTGTGAAGCCGTCTTCTTCGAAGACCGCCTGGTTTCCGTGGAACTGCCGACCACTATCGTGCGTCAGGTCGACTACACCGAAGGTTCCGCTCGCGGTGACACTTCCGGCAAGGTGATGAAGCCTGCCAAGCTGAAGAACGGTACCGAGCTGTCGGTAGCTGACTTCATCGAAATCGGTGACATGATCGAGATCGATACCCGTGAAGGCGGTTCCTACAAAGGCCGTGCCAAATAAGCACTGCTTTTCGCCACACGAACAAAAAAGCCCGGGCATGCCCCGGGCTTTTTTGTGTCTGTTTGTTTCTGTGGCCTGCCGCGACCCCCTTGTGGGAGCCGGCTTGCTGGCGATGCGGTGTGGTAATCGACATCGTCGTCGCCTGATTCACCGCCATCGCCAGCAAGCCGGCTCCTACAGAGGGGGGCAGCGTTCACCGTGCCACCCGTAGCCGCTTATTTCAGGTGTTCCTTCAGTTCCTGCGAAGCCTGCAGGAGAGCCGAACGAACCTCCGGCACCTGGCTGACCACGTTGAGCAGGCCGAAGTCATGGATCATGCCGTTGTAGCGCACGCTGGTCACCGGTACGCCGGCTTCATCCAGCTTGCGGCCGTAGGCCTCGCCTTCATCCCGCAGGACGTCGGCCCCGGCGGTCTGGATCAGCGCCGGTGGCAGGCCCTTGAGCTGTGCCGTGGTGGCCCGCAGCGGTGAGGCGTAGATCTCGCCGCGCTGCTTGGCATCGGTGGTGTAGTTGTCCCAGAACCACTTCATCATGTTCTTGCTGAGGAAGTGACCCTCGGCGTACTGGTTGTAGGACGCCGTCTCGAAACTGGCATCGGTCACCGGCCACAGCAGCAGCTGGAACTTCAGTGCCGGGGTGCCCTTGTCCTTGGCCATCAGGCTGACCACGGCCGCCATGTTGCCGCCGACGCTGTTGCCGGCCACGGCCAGGCGCTTGCCGTCGACATTGATTTCCTTGCCGTGCTCGGCCACCCAGCGGGTTGCGGCGTAGGCCTGGTTGATCGCGGTCGGGTAATGGGCCTCGGGTGACGGCGTGTAGTTGACGAACACCGCCGCCGCCCCTGAACCCACCACCAGGTCACGGACCAGCCGCTCGTGGGTGGGGAAATCCCCCAGGACCCAGCCGCCACCGTGGAAGAACATGAACACCGGCAACGTGCCCTTGACCCCGGCCGGGCGGACGATGGTCAACTCCAGCGGCTTGCCGTCGACCTGGATGGTCTTCTGGCTCACGTCGGTCTTGGGCAATGTCAGCTTGACCCCTGACTGCGCACCAGACAGCACGGCGCGGGCTTCTGCTGGCGTCATCTGTTCCATCGGCTTGCCCGTGCCGGCATTCAAGGCGTCGAGAAATGCCTGGGTGTTGTGTTCGATACCGGTGTTTTCGGCGGCGAACGCCGTGTGGACGGACAACGCGAGCAGGGTACCGGTCAGGACTTTGCTGAAAGTGTTCATGTACGGATCCTCAGGTGGCAGATGGGTTAGACAGTGACGTGCAGGCGGACGTCGACGTTGCCACGGGTGGCGTTGGAGTACGGGCAGACCTGGTGGGCGGCGTCGACCAGGCTTTGTGCATCGGCCTGTTCCAGACCCGGCAGGCTGATGTGCAGGTCGATATCCAGGCCGAAACCACCAGGGATCTGGCCGATGCCGACGTGGGCGGTGATCGAGGCGTCAGCCGGGATCTGGCGCTTGGTCTGGCTGGCAACGAATTTCAGCGCGCCGATAAAGCAGGCCGAGTAGCCGGCGGCGAACAGTTGCTCAGGGTTGGTGGCTGCACCACCGGCACCGCCGAGCTCTTTGGGAGTGGCGAGCTTGACGTCCAGGATGTTGTCGCTGGAGATCGCGCGGCCATCACGGCCACCGGTGGAAGTTGCAACTGCGGTATAGAGAGTTTGCATGGCGAGCCTCGTCGTTTCGGAAATTTGTTTTGCGCTAAATATTTGCGCGCTAAGTGAATGCGAGATAAATGTATCGTGCTAATGTTTTGCGCGCAAGATAAATTTTCAAAAAAGTTTCGAACGGGCTTTTCTGGCTGGATCGTCCAGGGAGGTTAGCGGTAAGCCGAAGGGAAGGTTGCGCGCAGGATCGCCCCTGGGGCCAGGAGCGATCTGTTGTCTTTGTAGGAGCGGTCGGGCAATGCGGATTTGCCTGCGATCAAGGCGCAGGGCCGGGGAAGATCGTTGTCAGAGGCTGTCTTGCAGGTGCCCGCGCAGCGTCAGCAGTTCGGCCTGCAGGGCACGCAGGCGCTCCATGGAACCACCACCGGCGGCCAGGATGCATTGCGGAATACCCCGGGCCTTGTCACGCAGGGCACGCCCGGCGTCGGTCAGTTCGACGATCACCACCCGCTCGTCGGCCTTGCTGCGGGTCCGGCTCAGCAGCCCCTCGCTTTCGAGGCGCTTGAGCAGGGGGGTCAGGGAGCCGGGATCGGTCATCAGCTTGTGGCTGATCTCACCGACGGTCAGGCCGTCCTGTTCCCACAGCACGATCATCGCCAGGTATTGCGGGTAGGTCAGGTTCAGGGCCTGGAGCAGGGGCTTGTAGACCTTGGTCATCAACAACGAGGTGGAGTGCAGGGCAAAGCACACCTGGTTGTCCAGAAGCAGGTCGTCACAGTGGTCGGTGGTGCTGTTCATCGCTAGAGCCTTGTACGTTACGTCTGTTGAATCTAGCGGGCGAATCTTTAATGCGCCAGGGAATTTTCTCTGCCTAGTGGCGCCCCAGGCCGCTTTGCAGTGCCAGGTCCCAGGGGGGCACGGGGCTGAAGCGACTCTTGAGGAACTCCAGCAACAGGCGGCTGCGGGAGTTGGCCGGTTGTTCCAGGCGCAGCGCGTAGACCCCGGCGGTCTCGGGGGCCGGCAGGCCATTTTCACAGAACAGCGGCAACAACTCCCCGCGCAGCAGGTACTCGCTGATCAGCCAGGTCGGCAGGTGGGCGATGCCCAGGCCGCTGAGGGCGCCGGACAGCAGGGCTTCGGCGTTGTTCGAGGTCATGCGGATTCGCGACGGACGGTGCAGTTGTACCTGTCCGTCCTGGTGGAAGCGCCAGGCCATCGGCGGGGCCAGGGCGTCCCAGTCGAGGCCGTCGTGTCCGCCCAGCTCATCCGGACGCAGCGGCGTGCCGCGGCTTTTCAGGTAGGCCGGACTGGCGCAGGCGATCCGCACGATGCTTGCCAGGGGCGTTGCCACCAGCCGGGTATCGGCCATTTGCCCGGCGCGCAGGACCAGGTCGACCTTGCCCAGGTTGGAGCCCTGCATATCGACGAAGCTGTCGATCAGGTGCAGTTGCACGTCGAGTCCGCGGTAGTCGAGCAGGAAGTCGGCGATGGCCGGGGCCAGATGGCGACGACCGAAGGCCGCGGGGGCGTCGATACGGATCAAGCCTTCCGGCGCATTGCTCAGGGACACCGCCTCGGCCCGGGCCAGGCGCAGTTCGGCGACGATCCGTCGGGCCCGCTCGGCAAAGGCCAGCCCGGCGGGCGTGGCCCGTACCGCGTGGGTGCTGCGAATGAACAGGCGGCTGCCGATCGAGCTTTCCAGGCTGTCGATCCGCCGGGCCACGGCCGATGGGGTCAGCGGATGGCGCCGGGAGGCGGCGGAAAAGCTGCCGGTTTCCAGGACATCGAGAAACAAGCCGAGTTGATCCGTAAGGCTGGTGGGATTCATGGTGTTTGCTTGTGCGAGATCGGCATAGCCATTGTGCGTTGTTGTGCGTTTCCGCGCTAGAGCGGACTGCGTAGCATGGAGGGCATTGAGCGGGGAGACAGCTGTGATCGAGTGGATTGAGTACCTGGTGCTGGGCATCGTGATGGGCGGCGTGGGCGGGATATTCGGGATCGGGGGCGGCATGATCGCCATTCCGGTGCTGGGCATCCTGTTCGGCCTCGACCAGCAGTTGGCCCAGGGTACGGCGCTGGTGATGGTGGTGCCGAATGTGGTGCTGGCGCTGCATCGCTACAACCAGCGCAACCGCATCGAGCTGCGCCATGCGTTGCCACTGGTCTTGATGAGTTTCTGCTTTGCCTGGTTCGGCGCGCTCTGGGCGGTCGGACTGGATCCGCGCAGCATGCGCCTGGGCTTTGTCGGTTTTCTCCTGGTGCTGGCGCTTTTCTATCTGGTGCGTCTGTTCATGGCACAGTCGCCGGTGTCGGCGCACATGCGCTATCCCTGGCCATGGCTGGGGGTACTGGGGGCGGCGTCGGGGACCATGGGCGGCTTGTTCGGGGTGGGCGGGGCCGTGGTGGCCACGCCGTTCCTGACCAGTGTCTTCGGTACTTCGCAGGTGGTGGCCCAGGGCCTGTCGCTGGCCCTGGCACTGCCGAGCACCAGCGTCACCCTGGTAACTTACGCGGTGCATGGCGAGGTGGACTGGCGCATGGGCATCCCCATGGCCATCGGCGGCTTGCTGAGTATCAGCTGGGGGGTGAAAGTGGCCTACGCCTTGCCCGAGAAAGTCCTGCGCGGCCTGTTCTGCGCCTACCTGGTGCTCGGCGCGCTGCTGCTCGGCTTCAAGGTTTGAAGCCTTCGACGATGTGCTCGGCCAGGCATTCGGTGATCGGCGAAGGCTTGTTCAGGTTGCGTATCAGCATGATGTTCAGCAGGGGCAACTGAGGCATGCCTTCGGTTTCGCCGAGGATCCGCCAGTCCTGGGGGATCAGGCTTTCCAACTGGGCGGTCATCGCCAGTCCGGCGTTGACCACCGCCATGATCGTCGACAGGCTCGGGCAGGCATAGGCCAGGCGATAGTCGCGGCCGCGGGCATCGAGGGCGTTGCAGGCCCATTGGGTGCAGAAGCAGTCCATCCCATCCATGGCCAGTGGCAAGGGGTTCTGTTCGTGGATCGCGGCATTCTGGGCCTCGGCCCAGACCAGGCGCTCCTGGCGCAGCAACTGGCCTAGTTCGCTGCCCGGCTTGCGGGTGACGATGGTCAGGTCCAGGTCCTGGCGTTGCAGCAACTGCGTGGAGGATTCGCAGTTCACTTCGAGCTGGATCAGCGGATAGAACTGCGCGAAACGCGACAGGATGCCCGGCATGAAGCGCATCACGTAGTCATCCGGCACACCGATCCGTACCAGGCCGACCATATGGGGCTCGCGCAGGGTATTGAAGACTTCGCTCTGCAGTTTGAGGATGCGCCGGGCGTAGCCGAGCAGCACCTGGCCCTCGGCGGTCAGGCGCATCTGGCGCCCATCGCGTTCGAACAACTGGCGCTGGACCACATCTTCTTCCAGGCGCTTCATCTGCATGCTGACGGCCGATTGCGTGCGGTTGACCTGTTCGCCGGCCTTGGTGAAGCCACCGTGCTCGGCGATGGCGACAAAGGTGCGCAGGACGTCGGTATCGATGCTCGGGTAGCTGGACAACTCATCAATCTCCGAGATGTATTGCATAAGAAACATTCGTTGGATTGATCTTAGCCCCGGGCGGAGACTTTAGTCATCCCCAACTGGAGGGCAAGATGATGAAAGGTCAAAAAGGTTATCTGCTGGTGGGCGCGGCCTCGCACTCGGGGTTTTCGCCAAGGGCCCTGTGGCAGCGGCTGGTCCGTTGGCACGATCTGTCGCGCGAGCGCCAGCTGCTCGCGGCGATGAGTGACGACGCGCTCAAGGACATGGGCCTCAGCCGCGCCGACGTCGACCGGGAAACCCACCAGCACTTCTGGAACGATCCGCTGGGCAAGGGCCGTTGATGAGACTACACAAGCAGGGGGCGACTGCGGTAGCGTGCGGGTTCACAAGGAGGCGTGCATGCCCGCAGACCTGTCGTTTTCATTGAAGCAAGCCCGGCGCCTGGCGCTGGCCGCCCAGGGGTTCCAGGGTCGCAGGGCCCAGGCGTCGATCAAGCCGTTGCACGTCAATCGCCTGATCGAGCGCCTGGGGGTCGTGCAGATCGATTCGGTCAATGCCCTGGTGCGTTCCCATTACCTGCCGTTGTTTTCCCGTCTCGGCAATTACTCTTCCGACCTGCTCGACCAGGCGGCCTGGAGCCAGGGCCGGCGTCGTACCCTGTTCGAATACTGGGGACACGAAGCTTCGCTGTTGCCGATGGCGCTGTATCCGCTGATGCGCTGGCGCATGGAGCGGGCTTCCCGTGGCGAGGGCATCTATCAGCAGATGGCGCGCTTCGGCCGCGAGCAGCAGGCGACCATTCGCCGGGTCCTGGCGCTGGTCGAGGAGCGCGGTGCGCTGGGGGCCGGCAGCCTGTCGAGTCGTGAGGAAAAGGCCGGGCCCTGGTGGGACTGGAGCGCCGAGAAGCATGCGCTGGAGTGGCTGTTCGCCGCCGGTGAGGTGACGGTGGCCGGGCGCCGGGGTTTCGAACGGCTCTATGACCTGCCGGAGCGGGTGATTCCTTCGGCAGTGCTCGGGCAGCCGCTGATCGACGAAGCCGAGGCCCAGCGCGGTTTGTTGCGCCAGGCCGCGGCGGCCCTCGGGGTGGCGACGGAGAAGGATCTGCGCGATTACTTCCGCCTGGACCCGGCCGACAGTCGGGCGCGCCTGGCGGAGTTGCTCGAGGCCGGCGAGTTGCGGGCGGGCGAGGTGCAGGGCTGGCGCCAGCCGGTGTACTGCCTGGCGGATATCAAGGTGCCGCGCAAGGTCGAGGCCAGCGCGTTGCTGTCGCCGTTCGACTCGCTGATCTGGGAGCGCAGCCGTACCGAGCGGTTGTTCGACTTCCGTTACCGCCTGGAAATCTATACGCCGCAGCACAAGCGGGTGTATGGCTACTACGTGCTGCCGTTCCTGCATGGCGAACGCATCGCCGCGCGGGTCGACCTGCGTGCGGAGCGGGCGCTCGGGCGCCTGGCGGTGCATGCCGTGCACGAGGAAGAGCAGGGGCTGGATGAGGCGGGGATGGCCGCGCTGGCCGTCAGTTTGCGGCAACTGGCCGACTGGCTGGGGTTGCCGGATATTCAGCTCAACTGCCAGCGGGTCAGTGCGCAGCGGTTGCGCGGTTTGCTCTGACTCCCGGGTAGGGCGCTGCCTGGAAGGGCCTCTTCGCGGGCAGGCCCGACGCCTGCGGACTTATGTCGTCTGCAGGAGCCGGGCTTGCCCGCGAAGGCGGTCTGACGAACCACGAAAAACCGCCTGAATCAGCGCCGCACCTGCTTCAACGTCTCGGCAATCAGGAACGCCAGCTCCAGCGACTGATCGGCGTTCATCCGCGGATCGCAATGGGTGTGATAGCGGTCCGACAGGCCATCTTCGGTGATCGGCCGTGCGCCGCCGATGCACTCGGTGACATTCTGCCCGGTCATCTCGATATGAATCCCGCCGGCATAACTGCCTTCGGCCTGGTGCACCTGGAAGAACTGCTTCACCTCACTGAGGATCTGTGCGAAGTCGCGGGTCTTGTAGCCGCTGCTGGCCTTGATGGTGTTGCCGTGCATCGGGTCGGAACTCCACAGCACCTTCTTGCCTTCGCTTTCCACAGCGCGGATCAGTTGTGGCAGGTGATCGCCGACCTTGTTCGCGCCCATGCGCACGATCAGGTTCAGGCGGCCAGGGTCGTTGTCCGGGTTGAGAATATCGATCAGGCGGATCAGGTCGTCGGTGTTCATGCTCGGGCCGACCTTGACCCCGATCGGGTTGTTCACCCCGCGCAGGAACTCGACGTGGGCGCCGTCGAGCTGACGGGTACGGTCGCCGATCCACAGCATATGGGCCGAGCAGTCGTAGTAGTCGTTGGTCAGGCTGTCGCGGCGGACAAAGGCTTCTTCGTAGTTCAGCAGCAGCGCTTCATGGGCGGTGAAAAAACTGGTCTCGCGCAGTTGCGGCGAGCTGTCCATGCCGCAGGCGCGCATGAACGCCAGGGTTTCATCGATGCGGTCGGCCAGCTGGCTGTATTTCTCGGCCAGGGCCGAGTTGGCGATAAAGTCCAGGTTCCATTTGTGTACCTGGTGCAGGTCGGCGAAGCCGCCCTGGGCAAAGGCGCGCAGCAGGTTCAGGGTGGCGGTGGCCTGGTGATAGGACTGCAGCAGGCGGTCCGGGTCGGGCACGCGGCTTTTTTCATCGAAGCCGATGCCGTTGACGATATCGCCACGGTAGGCCGGGAGGGTCACGCCGTTGATGGTTTCGTCGTTGGCCGAGCGCGGCTTGGCGAACTGGCCGGCCATGCGTCCGACCTTGACCACCGGGCAGCCGGCGGCGAAGGTCATGACAATGGCCATCTGCAGCAGCACCTTGAAGGTGTCGCGGATCTTGGCGGCCGAGAATTCCGCGAAACTCTCCGCGCAGTCGCCGCCCTGGAGCAGGAAGGCCCGGCCCTGGGTCACTTCGGCGAACTGCCGGCGCAGTTCGCGGGCTTCGCCGGCAAACACCAGGGGCGGGTAGCTGGCCAGGCTTTGCTCGACGCGCAGCAGGTGGGCGGCATCCGGGTAATGAGGTTGTTGCTGGATCGGCAGGGCGCGCCAGCTGTCAGGGCTCCAGGGGTGGCTCATCATGAACTCTAGTGTTGACGGTCGGAGTCCCATGTTAGCAGCAATTAGTACGTGACCTGCTCCCGTGGCTTGGCCGACAATCGGCGCTTTCCCGCTCGTAGCCGAGCGGCTTGATTCATCGCGACGGCAGGGGCCGCTCGCGGCAAGGAGATGAAATGTCTGAGGAGCGCGTCGAGCGTCTGCTGGCTGAAGTGCACGACGACTTCGGCATGATTCGCGTGCTGGAAGTGGACGACTACCGCTTTCTCGAATTTGGCGATGCGATCGAGCAGAGCTGCGTGTTCACCGCTGATCCCAGTTGGCTGGAATATGACTATACCCGGGCCATGCTCATCGGCGCGCTGTGCCACGAGTTGCCCGAGAGCGCGCTGTTCCTCGGGCTGGGGGCCGGGACACTGACCCAGGCCTGCCTGAAGTTCCTGCCGCTGGAAGATGTCGAGGCCATCGAACTGCGCCCGGACGTGCCGCGCCTGGCCATCGAGTACCTGGGGCTGGACGACGACCCGCGTCTCTACATCCGGGTCGGCGATGCCCTGGAACTGCTGGAAACCGCGGAGTCGGCGGACCTGATCTTCGTCGACCTCTATACCGATGTCGGCCCGGGGGTGGGGCATCTGGCCTGGACCTTCCTGGAGAACTGCCAGAAGAAGCTCAATCCCGGCGGCTGGCTGGTGATCAACCAGTGGGCCACCGACGATGGCAAGCCCCTGGGCGCGGCGCTGTTGCGCGGGTTGTACCACCGGCATTACTGGGAACTGCCGGTGAAGGAGGGCAACGTCATCCTCATCGTCCCGGCGGACCTGGACCAGGTGCTGGACCGCGACGCCCTGATCGGCCGCGCCGATGAGCTGGCGCCGCGCCTGGGCTATTCGTTGCAGTCGTTGATCAGGGATATCCGCCCGGCGACCTGAGGTTCAGCGCCCCTTGAATTCGCTGGGGCGTTTTTCCAGCATGGCGCGCACGCCTTCCGCGGCGTCCTCGCTGGTCAGCAGTTTCTTGACCAGCGCCGGCAGGCTCGCCGCCGCGGCCGTCTCCCCTTCGTAGCGGGCCTGGCGCGCCGAGGTCAGTGTCGCCTGGACACCCAGCGGCGCCTGTCGCGCGATGCGTTCGGCCAGTTGCAGGGCTCTTGGCAGCAAGTCTTCGCTGGCCATCACTTCCTGCACCAGCCCGAGGCGCAGCGCCTCGTGGGCGTCGAACTCGTCGCCGGTCAGCAGCCAGCGCATCGCGTTGCCCCAGCCGGCGATCTGCTGGAAGCGCAGGGTCGCGCCGCCGAAGGGAAAGATCCCGCGTTGCACTTCCATCTGGGCAAACCGGGTGTTGCTGGCGCACAGGTTGATATCCGCGGCGAGCATCAGCTCGATGCCGATGGTCAGGCAGTAGCCCTGCGCCGCGACGATGACCGGTTTGCTGACCCGGGGGCCGGCAAATACGCCCCAGGGATCACAACCGCCGGTCGGTATCTTCCAGCCTTCGGCCATGGTCGCGCCGACCTTGGCCAGGTCCAGGCCGGCGGTGAAGTGTTCGCCATGGCCGAAGACCACGGCGACCCGCGACTGTTCGTCGCGCTCGAACTCGCCATAGGCCAGGCTCAGTTCGTCGAGCAGGTCGAGGTCGAAGGCATTGCGCTTGGCGACCCGGTCCAGGCCGAGCAGCAGGACATGACCACGTTGTTCACGGCTGACACGACTGGCGGCGGGCTGATTCATGGGGCAGTTCCTGGGTAGGGGAGCGAAGCCGCGGGCCGGCGTAGCCGACCTGATGGGTGAACCGTTTAAGCACCAAAGCACGCCCGTAGAAAATAACGCTTTGGCCGCCGATCCGCAAAGCCTGAAACAGACGGGCGTCTACCGGCTTTTGCCGATAAATAAATCTCCCTTTTTTCGCCAATTCCGGTATAGTGCGCGCCGGCCTTTAACCGGGCCGCGTTTAGGTAATGCAATTCCCCGAAGCCAGCTTCGGCTGCTGTTCGCCCTGCGGACTATCCTTGACGATTCTTTCATTCAATCGTTTTCGCAAATCCCCGCCGACAAAGCTGCCAGGGTGACTCTCAGAGTCTTACACGGCATGTGCAGCTTTGGAGCATGGGTCTTTGCGGATGCACTTAGAGGCAGACCCATGACCCAGGAAATCGGCGGCTTCGCCGCTCTTGAACTTCATCCCAATATTGTCGCTGCAGTAGTCGCTACCGGCTATGAAGAGCCTTCGGCCATTCAGCAGCAGTCAATTCCGATCATCCTTGCCGGTCACGACATGATTGGTCAGGCACAAACCGGTACCGGTAAAACGGCCGCTTTCGCCCTGCCTATCCTTCACCGCATCGATCCGTCCAAGCGCGAGCCGCAAGCTCTGATCCTGGCCCCAACCCGTGAGTTGGCGCTGCAAGTTGCAACCGCTTTCGAAACCTACGCCAAGCAGATGCCGGGCGTGACTGTTGTGGCTGTCTACGGCGGCGCGCCGATGGGCCCACAATTGAAAGCAATCCGGAATGGCGCGCAGATCGTTGTCGCCACCCCGGGCCGTCTGTGCGACCACCTGCGTCGCGACGAAAAAGTCCTGGCGACCGTGAACCACCTGGTTCTCGACGAAGCCGACGAAATGCTCAAGCTGGGCTTCATGGATGACCTGGAAGTCATCTTCAAGGCCATGCCGGAAAGCCGCCAGACCGTCCTGTTCTCGGCCACCCTGCCGCAATCGATCCGTGCCATCGCCGAGCGCCACCTGCGCGATCCGAAGCACGTGAAGATCCAGAGCAAGACCCAGACCGTCACCGCGATCGAGCAGGCCCACCTGCTGGTTCACGCCGACCAGAAGACCTCGGCCGTGCTGAGCCTGCTGGAAGTCGAGGACTTCGATGCCCTGATCATGTTCGTGCGCACCAAGCAAGCGACCCTGGACCTGGCCAGCGCCCTGGAAGCCAAAGGCTACAAGGCCGCCGCGCTGAACGGCGACATCGCCCAGAACCAGCGTGAGCGCGTGATCGATTCCCTCAAGGATGGCCGCCTGGACATCGTTGTGGCAACCGACGTGGCTGCTCGTGGCCTGGACGTTCCGCGCATCACCCACGTATTCAACGTGGACATGCCGTACGATCCGGAATCCTACGTTCACCGTATCGGCCGTACCGGCCGTGCCGGTCGCGAAGGTCGTGCGCTGCTGCTGGTGACTCCACGCGAGCGCCGCATGCTGCAAGTGATCGAGCGTGTGACCGGTCAGAAAGTTGCTGAAGTCCGCCTGCCGGATGCCCAGGCCGTTCTCGATGCGCGCATCAAGAAGCTGACCAACAGCCTGTCGCCACTGGTGGCCGATGCCGAATCGACCCACGGTGATCTGCTCGATCGCCTGACCGCCGATATCGGTTGCAGCCCGCGTGCCCTGGCCGCGGCCCTGCTGCGCAAGGCGACCAACGGTCAAGCGCTGAACCTGGCCGCTATCGAGAAAGAGCGTCCACTGGTGCCGAACAATGCACCACGTGGCGATCGTCCGGAGCGTTCGGGCGACCGTCCCGAGCGTAGCGATCGCGAGCGTCGTGCCCCGATCCCGCTGGCCGAAGGCCGTGCCCGCTGCCGTACCGCGCTGGGCGCGCGTGACGGTATCGCCGCCAAGAACCTGCTGGGCGCCATCCTCAATGAAGGTGGCCTGGCTCGTGAAGCGATCGGTCGCATCCAGGTGCGCGACAGCTTCAGCCTGGTGGAACTGCCGGAAGATGGTCTGGAGCGTCTGCTGACCAAGCTGAAGGACACCCGCGTTGCCGGCAAGCAGCTCAAGCTGCGTCGCTATCGCGAGGATTGATCGACAGGCGTCGACAGACGTTGCGTTGATTGATCGATAAAAAAATCCCCGACTGGTTCGGGGATTTTTTTTGCCTGCTCCTGGAGGATTGACGTTTCACCGCGAAATATCTCGCTACCCGGAACCTTGTGGGAGCCGGCTTGCCGGCGATGAGGCCCGTGAGGTTGGCATTCACCTGACGGACGCCATCGCCGGCAAGCCGGCCCCACAAAAGCGCTGTCAGGCGAAGCGATAGATGTCCATGCCCAGCGCGCCCATGGTGAAACCCTGATGGGCGATGCTCATCCGGGCGCCGGCGCCACGGGCGAAGTACAGCGGCAGCAGGTGCTCGTCGCTGGGGTGGCTGCGCACCGCGTAGGGGGCCTGTTTGCGGTAGTCGTGCAGGGCGGCTTCGTCATCGGTGGCGAGTTTGTCGACCATCCAGTCGCGAAACGCCTTGGCCCATGGCTCGATGGTTTCCGGGCCGGCATGCCAGTCCAGTTCGCCGAGGTTGTGGGTGATGCTGCCGGAACCGATCAGCAGGATATCCTGGTCCCGCAGGCTGCGCAGGGCCTGGCCGACCTGGGTCTGCAACGCCGGGCCCTGGCGGCTGGGCAGGGAGACCTGGACCACCGGGATATCGGCTTGCGGATACATCAGCGACAGCGGCACCCAGACGCCGTGGTCGAACGGCCGGTTGTTATCCAGGCGGGCGGGCAGGCCGCTGGCCGTCAACCGCTGGGCTACCTCGGCGGCCAGTTGCGGTTCGCCCGGCGCCGGGTATTGCACGGCGAACAGTTCGCGGGGGAAGCCGCCGAAGTCGTGCCAGGTTTCCGGGTGCGGGTTGCTGCTGACCAGCAACTCCTGGCTTTCCCAGTGGGCCGAGACGATCACGATGGCTTTCGGGCGTGGCAGTTCGGCGGCCAGCCGGGCCAGCGCCGGGCCACTGGCACCGGGTTGCAGCGCCAGCATCGGCGAGCCGTGTGAGATAAACAGGCTGGGGAGCATAATAAAGGTCCTGAGCGTTAAGATGAGATCATCTTCGGTCAGATCATTGATCTAAATCTAATATAAGTTTTGATAGGTTTTAATCGAATTTCCTGAGGTCAATCATGCAGCCCGAGTTTTGGCACAAACGCTGGGAGTTCAACCAGATCGGTTTTCATCTGGATCAGGTCAATCCCTGTCTGCAACGCTTCTGGCCGGACCTGGCGCTGGAGCCCGAGGCGCGGGTGCTGGTGCCGCTCTGTGGCAAGAGCCTCGACCTCGCCTGGCTGGCGGCCCAGGGGCTGCGGGTACTGGGCGTGGAACTGTCGGAGAAGGCCGTGGAGGCCTTTTTTGCCGAGCAGCAGCTCAAGCCGCAGGTGCGCGAGCACGGTGCCTTGCGGATCTACGAGGCCGGGCCGCTGGAGCTCTGGTGCGGGGATTTCTTCGCCCTGACCGCGGCGGACGTCGCCGACTGCACGGCGCTTTATGATCGTGCGGCGCTGATCGCCTTGCCGCTGGAGATGCGCGCGCGTTACACGGCGCATCTGACACGGATCCTGCCGGGTGGCTGCCAGGGTTTGCTGATCACCCTTGATTACGATCAGGCGCAGATCGACGGCCCGCCGTTCGCGGTACTCGATGGTGAGGTCCGGCGTCTGCTGGAGCCGCAGTGGCAATTGCGCATGGAGGAGGAGCGGGATGTGCTCGGCGAGAGCTGGAAGTTTCTCCAGGCGGGTGTCACACGACTGGAAGAGCGGGTGTACCGGTTGGAGAAGATTGCTTGAGGGTGTGGGTAGGTTGGTAGCTGGTGGGTGTTGAGGCTGTGTGGGCTTTATGTGGTGGGCTTGTGTGGGAGGGCTTGTGTGGGAGCGGGCTTGCCCGCGAAGCTTTTGGCGCTCTTGATGACGCCTTCGCGGGCAAGCCCGCTCCCACAAGAGCCTGCTCCCACACAACCATGCCCCCGTATAGCCTCGGGGGCAGGGTCAGGTCAGCCGCGACGACGCAGGGCGTCGATGCGCTCTTCCAGCGGGGGGTGGCTCATGAACATCTTCGCCAGGCCCTGCTTCAGGCCGCCGTTGATGCCGAAGGCGTTCAGGGTGTCGGGCATGTGCACCGGCAGGCCCTGTTCGGAACGCAGGCGCTGCAGGGCGCTGATCATCGCGGCGGTACCGGCCAGGCTGGCACCGGCTTCGTCGGCGCGGAATTCGCGTTTGCGCGAGAACCACATGACGATGGCGCTGGCCAGGAAGCCCAGGACCAGTTCGGCGAAGATGGTCGCCACGTAGTAGGCGATACCCTGGCCTTCTTCGTTCTTGAAGATGACCTTGTCGACGAAGTTGCCGATGATCCGCGCGAAGAACATCACGAAGGTGTTCACCACGCCTTGCACCAGCGCCAGGGTGACCATGTCGCCATTGGCCACGTGGCCGATCTCGTGGGCCAGCACGGCCTTCACTTCATCGGGCGAAAAGCGCTCCAGCAGGCCCTGGCTGACGGCAACCAGGGCATCGTTCTTGTTCCAGCCGGTGGCGAAGGCGTTCGCCTCGTAGGCGGGGAAGATACCGACTTCCGGCATCTTGATCCCGGCTTCGCGAGACAGTTGCTCGACGGTCTGCAGCAGCCATTGTTCGTGGCGGGTGCGTGGCTGGGTGATGATTTGGGTACTGGTGCTCATCTTCGCCATCCACTTGGAGATGAACAGCGAGAACAGCGAGCCGGCGAAACCAAAGACCGCACAGAAGATCAGCAGCTGATTGAGGTTGAGATCAACCCCGTTGGCCGCCATGAACCCGTTGAAGCCGAAAAGGCTCAGGGTGATGCTGGCAATCAGCACGACCGCCAGGTTAGTGGCCAAGAACAGCAGGATGCGCATCATGGTTGAAAGTTTCTCCTCATCTAAAGATGTAGCGTCATGCGGGGTATATAAGGTGCCGCTACCGCCTATTCAACCGGGTGACTATTTCAAACTGTGTCCTACAGCTCGATTCTAGAATCCTGCCAGTCATTTCCGAAGCGCGGAAGCCGATTTTTTCTTGCAGCAGCGCCTCCAGTCACTTCAGAAACCGCGCCGCAGAGCCTTTGACAGCTCCCTGCGGAACAGTTCGATGAGTGACGCACGCGCATACAAAAAACAGCCGATGAGAGGGGGGCTACGCTGCAACTCTTTCCTGGAGTCGCAGCGGGTTGTAGGAGATTACTGGCGGTAGGATTTCAGGAAGTTGCCAATGCGACCGATGGCCTGTTCCAGGTCGTCGACCCGTGGCAGGGTGACGACGCGGAAGTGATCCGGCCACGGCCAGTTGAACGCGGTACCCTGGACGATCAGCAGCTTCTCCGAGAGCAGCAGGTCCAGCACGAACTTCTCGTCGTTGTGGATCGGGCAGACCTTCGGATCGATCCGTGGGAAGGCATACAGCGCGCCCATGGGCTTCACGCAACTGACACCGGGAATGTCGTTGAGCAGTTCCCAGGTGCGGTTGCGCTGTTCCAGCAGGCGGCCGGGCGGCAGCACCAGGTCGTTGATGCTCTGGTAGCCGCCGAGGGCGGTCTGGATCGCGTGCTGGCTCGGCACGTTGGCGCACAGGCGCATGTTCGCCAGCATGTCGATGCCCTCGATGTAGCTCTGGGCATTGTGCTTGGGACCGGAAATCGCCACCCAGCCGGAGCGGAAACCCGCGACCCGGTAGGACTTGGACAGGCCGTTGAAGGTCAGGCACAGCAGGTCCGGGGCCAGCGAGGCGGTGCAGATGTGCACGGCGTCGTCGTAGAGGATCTTGTCGTAGATCTCGTCGGAAAACACCACCAGGTTGTGTTGGCGGGCCAGTTCCAGCATGCCCAGCAGCACTTCCTTCGAATACACCGCGCCGGTCGGGTTGTTCGGGTTGATGATCACCAGGGCCTTGGTGTTCGGGGTGATCTTGGCCTTGATGTCGGCCAGGTCGGGCCACCAGTTGGCCTGTTCGTCGCACAGGTAGTGCACCGGGTTGCCGCCGGAAAGGGTGACGGCGGCGGTCCACAGCGGGTAGTCCGGTGCCGGGACCAGCACTTCGTCGCCGTTGTTGAGCAGCGCCTGCATCGACATCACGATCAGTTCGGAGACGCCGTTGCCCAGGTAGATGTCTTCGATACCGACACCTTCGACCTGCTTCTGCTGGTAATACTGCATGACCGCCTTGCGGGCGCTGAACAGGCCCTTGGAGTCGCTGTAGCCCTGTGCGGTCGGCAGGTTGCGGATCACGTCCTGGAGAATTTCGTCCGGCGCTTCGAAACCAAAGGGCGCCGGGTTGCCGATGTTCAGCTTGAGGATGCGATGGCCTTCCTCTTCCAGGCGTTTGGCGTGCTTGAGCACCGGGCCGCGAATGTCATAACAGACGTTGGCGAGCTTGTTCGATTTGCTGACCTGCATGGCGATTTGATCCCGAAAATGGACGATCCGGGCGACTCGCTGAGCGCCCTGGCAATACTGCGTTTTCAGCGCGTCCCGTGGTCCCTGGCCAGCGCTCGGAAAATCCGATTTGAATGCGCCTGGCGCGGGTGCCAGACTGGCGTTCAACGAGGCGCAATCATACGTGCCACCCGATCCGCGGAAAAGATACAGATCGGGGTTTTTCAGTCGCCGAGGTGTAACGATGGAAAAGCTTGAGAAAACCCTGGAAGAATGGCGCGCCATGCTCGATCCGGAGCAGTACAACGTCTGTCGCCTGAAGGGCACGGAGCGGCCGTTTTCGGGCAAGTACAATGGCACCAGGACAGATGGTGTCTATCATTGCATCTGTTGCAACGCGCCGCTGTTCGACTCGAAGTCGAAATTCGATTCGGGTTGCGGCTGGCCGAGTTTCTACGAACCGATCGGCGAGAACGCGATGGTCGAGATCCGTGACATCAGCCACGGCATGATTCGCACCGAGGTGGTCTGCGCCAGGTGCGATGCACACCTGGGCCATGTGTTCCCGGACGGTCCGCCGCCGACCGGCCTGCGTTACTGCATCAACTCCGTGTGCCTGGACCTGGTCCCCCGGGGCTGAGTCCTGCCACAGGCACCGCCCCCGCGGGGGCGGTGTTATCAAATGGCGATATGGTGTGGCATCAGTCCGGGAAATTGAATTGTGTGCAATTCAATTGCTCGCTATTTTATCTGGCATTCAATGGAGGAACTGTCATGAGCGCAAACCTGCTGAACATCCCGTGTACCACCATCAAGGGTGAGCAAAAGACCCTCGGCGATTTCGCCGGCAAGGCCGTACTGGTGGTCAACACCGCCAGCAAGTGCGGTTTCACCCCGCAATACAAGGGCCTTGAACAGCTCTGGCAGAACTACAAGGACCAGGGCCTGGTGGTTCTCGGTTTTCCCTGCAACCAGTTCGGCAAGCAGGAGCCGGGCAACGAAGGCGCGATTTCCGAGTTCTGCGAGCTGAACTACGGCGTCAGCTTCCCGCTGTTCAAGAAGATCGAGGTCAATGGCGACGGCGCTCACCCGTTGTTCGTGCAACTGAAGAAAGACGCCCCGGGCCTGCTGGGTTCCGAGCGCATCAAATGGAACTTCACCAAGTTCCTGATCGGCAAGGACGGCAAGCTGGTGAAGCGTTTTGCCCCGCTGACCAAACCCGAGGACCTGACCCGCGAGATTGAAGCCCTGCTCAAATGAATGACCTGTCCCTCGATTCCCTGCGTCTCGATCGTCAGTTGTGCTTCAAGCTGTATGCGGCTTCGCGGGCGGTTATCCGGGGTTACAAGCCCATGCTCGAGCAGTTGGGCCTGACTTATCCACAGTACCTGGTGATGCTGGTGCTGTGGGAATGGCACGAAGCCGCGCCGGAGCAGCCGACGGTCAAGGCCCTGGGCGAGCGCCTGTTGCTCGACTCGGGGACGCTCACGCCGTTGCTCAAGCGCCTGGAGCAGGTGCGGTTCGTGCAGCGCCAGCGTTCGCCCCGCGATGAACGTGAAGTGCACCTGAGCCTGACGGCATCCGGCGTGGCCCTGCGTGAGCAGGTTGCACCGCTCAAGGCGCGCCTGCTCTGTGACAGCGGTGTCGACCTGGGTCGGCTCGATGAACTGCGTGACGGCCTCGATCAGTTGCTGGCGTATATCAGGGAGCCGTAGGCGGGACCCAGAGTTCCAGCAGCGCCATCAACTCCTCGCGCCGGAACGGTTTTGCCAGGTAGTCGTTCATGCCCGCCGCGCGGCAGCGTTCACGTTCTTCGGGCATGGCGTTGGCGGTCAGCGCGACGATCGGCAGATGCGGCCAGCGTCCGCTGCGGCGGATCTGCCGGCTGGCTTCGTAACCGTCCATGACCGGCATGTTGCAGTCCATCAGCACCATGTCGAAATCCTTGTGTTCCAACTGGCTGAGGGCCTCGCCGCCATGGGCGGCGACGGTCACTTCGCAGCCCAGCTTGCCGAGCATGCCCTTGGCCACCAGTTGATTGACCGGATTGTCCTCCACCAGCAGGATGCGCCCGCGGCGTTGTGGCTGGTTGACCTGGGCCTGCACCGCCTGGTCGGTCGGATCGTCCGCCTGCAGGGTGCGTTGCAGGATCTGATACAGCGCGTTGCGCGCCAGGGGGCGGGCCTGCTGTTGCAAGGGGGCCAGGGCGGCGGCCTGTTCGCTGGGCATGAAGTTGCCGTAGGCGGTCACCAGCAGGATCGGTGCGGTGATGGCCGGGCGCAGCCCGAACAGGCATTCCGGGCAATCGGTAATCAGCAGGTCGGCCTGCAGGCCGGCGAGGCTGTCGTCGAGTCCGTAGCGCTGGTAATCCAGGCCCCAGGCCGGCAACTGGTTGCCGAGCAACTCGCTCAGGCCGCTGGCCGGTGAGCTGACGGCGATGATCTTGCCCTTGAGCTGCTTGGGCGTGGCGGCCGGTGTATGGCTGGGCAACGGCAGTTCGGCGCAGAACTGGCTGCCGAAGCCGACTTCGGAGTTGATGGTCAGGCGGCCCTTCATGGCTTCGCAGAGGTTATGGGTCAGGGTCAGCCCCAGCCCGGTGCCGCCGTACTGGCGGGTGATACCGGCGCCGGCCTGGGTGAAAGGCTGGAAAATCTTCGCCTGGGCTTCCTGGGCGATCCCGATGCCGGTGTCGCAGACCTCGATCCGTACCCCGCCGTCACGGGCGGACAGGCGCACATCGACGCGGCCGAAACGGGTGAACTTCAGCGCGTTGGACAACAGGTTGCTGACGATCTGCCGCACCCGGGTCGGGTCGCCCAGTACCAGGGCCGGGAACTGCGGGTCGATCAGGCAGGCCAGTTCGACGCTCGGGGCGGCATTTTGCGAGAGCAGGTTGGCGGTATCCTCGACCAGCGCGCCGAGGTCGAAGGGGATTTTCTCCAGTTCCAGTTGCCCGGCGTCGAACTTCGACAGATCGAGGATATCGTTGAGCAGTTCCACCAGGACTTTTCCGGAGTCATGGGCAATCGACAACTGCTGGCGTTGCTCGGCATTCAGCGAGCTGTCGAGGGACAGTGCGATCATGCCCAGCAGGCCGTTCAGGGGGGTGCGGATCTCGTGGCTCATGTTGGCGAGGAAGGCCGAACGTGCCTGCGCCATGTTGAGGGCGGTGCTGCGGGCGACTTCCAGTTCTTCGTTGGACTGGCTCAGGCGGGCATTGATCGCCTTGAGCTCGGTGGTACGGGCCGAGACGATGTTTTCCAGTTGCCCGAGGTAATCGGTCAGGCGGTTCTCGGCATTGCGTCGTTGCTGGATCTCGGTGGCCATGGTGTCGAATTGCTGGTTGGCGACCTTGACCAGGACGCCGATCTCATCGCTCTCATGACCGGGGGGAAACTCCAGCCGCGATTGCCGGGCGGTTCCCGGTTGAGTGTTGCTCAGCGCGCGGATGACCCGCACCAGCGGCTTGGTCAGCATCACGTAGAACAGCCCGAGGAGGATGCCGGTCAGGATCAGGCTGCGGGCGAAGCCGTTGAGCAGGGTGACCTCGGCCCGCTTGAGGAAACGGATGCCAAAGGTGTAGGTGTCGACATCCAGGTGCAGGATACCGAGGGATTCGTTCGGCAGGTGGCTGAGAAACAGCCGGTCCTCGAATTGCCGGTCGGCGCCGAACAGATAATCGCTGATCATCCGGTAGTTGCCGCTCTGGCGGGGGCGCTCGACGCTGGCCAGCACCGATTTGTTGTTGTCGATCAACTGCGCCCGCAGCACGGCCGGCGAACGCAACAGGCCGAGGGTCAGTTCCTGGGCCAGTTCGGCATCGATGTTGTAGGCGATTCTGGAGGCCGGGTTGTGGCTGATTTCCAGCAGCGAAAGGATTTCACGATTGATGGAGGCGTTTTCGCTGGCATAATCGAGGCCGATCTGTACCAGGCTGAGCAGTGTCCCCAGGATAAACCCGACCAGCACGGTCAACCGGGCCTGCTTGTAGGACAAGCGCTGGGTGAATTTTATATCCATGGGGTGGTGTACCACGTTCGTTTCCCTTCGCCGGGCAAGCATAGCTGATCCTTCGGGGTCACCGGCAGGTGGTGATGGCGCCCCGAAACATTGTCGACCGAGATTGCTGGTTGTTTTGACGCGCCCGAGGGCGCCGACGCGACATCATGAGTGTGAACTTGCCTGAGGAAAAGTCGTGGATGCTCGATTGAATGCCTTTCTGGAACGCGCCGATGCGTTTCTCTCCCGCCTGGAACCCCTGCTGCCCGCCACGCGCCAGGTGATCGACTGGGATCGTTGCCTGGCGGCCCGCTGGCAGCGTGAAGGCCGTACCGGCTACCTGTTGCCGCTGGAGGTCAGCCTGGACATGCGCCTGTCCGACCTGATCGGTGTCGACAAGCAACGCGAGCAACTGGCCCGCAACACCCGGCAGTTCATCGACGGCCTGCCGGCCAACCATGCGCTGCTCTGGGGATCGCGGGGCACTGGCAAGTCATCGCTGGTCCGCGCCTTGCTGGCAGAACATGCCGGTGCCGGCCTGCGCCTGATCGAGATCGAGCGCGATCACCTGGCGGACCTGCCGCGGGTGGTGGAACAACTGATGAAGTTGCCACAGCGTTTCGTGCTGTTCTGCGACGACCTCTCGTTCGAGTCCGGCGAAGGCGACTACCGGGTGCTCAAGAGCGTGCTCGACGGCTCGCTGGAGCAGGCCCCGGACAATGTGCTGCTGTACGCCACATCGAACCGCCGGCACCTGGTCCCGGAGAAGGAAAGCGACAACGAGAACTGGAAGCGGGTCGACGGCGAGCTGCACCCCAGCGAAGCGGTCGAGGACAAGATCGCGCTCTCCGACCGGTTCGGCTTGTGGCTGTCGTTCTACCCGTTCACCCAGGAGCATTTCCTCAGTGTGGTCGAGCACTGGATCGGCGAACTGGCGCTCAAGGCCGGGCTGAAGTGGCAGCGTGACGAGGAACTGGACATTCAGGCGGTGCGTTGGGCCACCGGGCGCGGCAACCGCAACGGTCGTTGCGCCTATCAGTTCGCGCGTTACTGGGTCGGATTGAAATTACTGGAGCAGGCACCATGATCGATTTGCAAAAGGCCGGCGCGGGTCTGGACGGCTACGGGCTGCTCTGTGCGCAACTGGAGTCGTTGCTGGCGGACGAGCGCGATTTCATCGCCAACGCGGCGCAGTTCTCGGCGTTCCTGTTCAACCAGCTGGACGACCTGAACTGGGCCGGCTTCTACCTCAATCGCAACGAGGAACTGGTGCTCGGGCCGTTCCAGGGGCAGATCGCCTGCGTGCGGATTCCCTTCGGTCGTGGCGTCTGCGGCGCGGCGGCGGCCAGCCTGCAGACCCAGCGGGTCGAGGACGTGCACGCGTTCGCCGGGCATATCGCCTGTGACAGCGCGTCGAACAGCGAACTGGTGGTGCCGCTGGTCAAGGACGGCAAGCTGATCGGCGTGCTCGACCTCGACAGCCCGCGCCTGGCCCGCTTCACCCCGGAAGATCAGGCGGGCATCGAGGGACTGGCGGCGATTTTCCTGCGCCTGACCGACTGCTGAACCGCACTCACGCCGTGAGCCCGGCCTTGGCCAGCAACCCCGGGACATCGATTTCATCGATCTGCTGGGGTTGCAGGTAGCGGTTGGCGTACTGCAGGTAGATTTCTTCGCGCATGAACAGCTCGAACAGTTCCGGATCGATATGGGCACCGCGGCACATGCCGGCCATGATGCCCAGCGCCTCGCTCAGCGGCTTGGCCTTCTTGTAGGGACGGTCCGCCGCAGTCAGTGCCTCGAAGATATCGGCAATCGCCATCATTCTTGCCGGCAGGCTCATCTGCTCGCGCCTCAAGCGTTTCGGATAACCGCTGCCGTCCATCTTCTCGTGATGGCCGCCGGCGATTTCCGCGACCGTGGACAGATGGCGGGGAAAGGGCAGGTGGCTGAGCATCATGATGGTCTGCACCATGTGATGGTTGACGATATAGCGCTCCTCGCGGGTCAGGGTGCCGCGGGGAATGCTCAGGTTGTACAGCTCGCCGCGGTTGAACTTGTGGGCCGGTACATCCAGCTGGAAACCCCAGGGGTTGTCGGCGGGCATCTGTTCGGCGGCGCTGCGTTCGAACAGGTGCTCGGGCTTGTCGGCCAGCAGGTGCTCGGTGGCGGGCAAGGGCGCGGCGGGACTGTTTTCCTGGCGCCGGTTTTCTTCCCAGGACACGCCCAGGCGATCGTCCAGGGTCCGTGTCCAGGTACGTCGGGCGATGCCGCGCAGGCGTTCCAGGTCGGCCTCGGCCATGGCCTCGCCACCCAGGTTGCAGCGGGCGACAAAGGCAAAGTCGGCATCCAGGCTGCTCAGGTTGGCATCGCGGGTGGCGGCGAGCGCCTGTTCGTCGCCGCCGTTTGCCCGGGCCTGCCAGTAGTCGATCCAGGCGTCGCGCTTGAGCACTTCGAAACGGGTGCGTATTTCGTGGATGCGGTCGTAGAGGGTTTCCAGCTTGGTGGCCTTGTCGACCACGTACTCCGGCGTGGTGACCTTGCCGCAATCGTGCAGCCAGGACGCCACATGCAGCGCCTCCCACTCGTCCGGTGAGGGCTGGTAGTCCTTGAACGGCGCCTGTTCGCTGGCCGCGGCGGCTTCGGCCAGCATCAGGGTCAGGACCGGCACACGCTGGCAATGACCGCCGGTGTAGGGACTCTTGGCGTCGATGGCCCCCGCGAGCAACTGGATGAACGCGTCGAGCAGCTGTTTCTGCCGCACCTGCAGATGCTGGCTCTCGATACAGGCCGCCGCCGCGCCCGAGACGGCGCTGATAAAGGCGATCCGGTCGGGCTTGAGGTTTTCCAGGTCGGCCTCGGTGCCGCTGTCGGGCAGCAGCAAGGCCAGGACCCCGACGGTTTCACCGTGGCGATTGTGCAGGCGAACGCCGATCAGGTGGACGCTCGGCGCTTCCAGGGCGAGCATGACCTTCTGCAGGTCGGCGGCCTGCTCGAAGCCCAGGGTCGCGACGGTACTGTCGTGGCTGTCGAGTCGACTCAGCCAGGCTTCGCGTCGGCTATCCGTCACGGCATCGCTGCGAATGGCGAAGTGCCGTGGGTCGTGCTGCTCGCCATCGATGATCAGGCCCTGCGGCTCAAGTCGCTGGTTCTCCGCGTTGAGCAGGTACAACAGGCCCGCGCGGGCCTGGCCGATCTTCATGGTTTCGTTGAGCACACGCTGCAACAACTGTTCGAAGCGGGTTTCCGCCGAGAGGCTGGCGGATATCTCGAAAAAACTGGCCAGGGTGCCTTTCATGCGGGTCATCGACACCGTCAGTTGGTCGACTTCCAGGACCGGCGAGTTCGGAGTGGCGGGGTAGTTGAAATCGAAGCTGCGGATCGCATCGGCCTCCCGCACCAGCGCCCGCAGGGGCTTGACCAGGAGTCTGGAGGTCAACCAGCCCAGTGGCAGGCACAGCAGGAGCGTGGCCAGGGTCAGCAGTGCCCCTTGCCAGCGGATCCGGTAGGCGTCTTCGAGCAGTTGGTCTTCCGGGACCAGCAGGGCCAGGTGCAGGCCGCTGGGACCACCCTCCGAGAGATTGCTGCGAGCCACGATCCAGCGTCGGTCCAGGGTGCTGAAGTGATTGCCGGGTCGGGTCGCCGGGTCCATGAAACGCTGCAACACCGGGCTCAGGTCCGCGACTTTCGCCAGTTGGCTGCCGCCCTGGTGGGTCAGGCGGTTGTAGTCGGGGTAGGCCACCGCGTTGTCCTGGTCATCGAACAGGACGATTTCGGTGTCGGGGGTGACCTTGTGCTTGCCCAGGGTCGCGGACAACTCCGCCAGGGTCAGGTCCGCGGCCACCACCACGGTCGAGGCGCTGCGTCGGGCAAGGGTGGTACCGACGTTGTGCGTCGAGAAAAACACATAGGGTTCGGTGGTGATCTGGCCTTCGCCCTCCAGGGCGCTGTCGAACCAGGAGCGCGTACGGGGATCGTAGATTTCCTCGGGATTCTCCTGACGGCTGATCAGCGCGAGGTTGGCGTCGTAGAACAGCGACTGCGATTGCAGGCTGCCGTCCGCGGTATTGCGTTCGATGCTCCAGACCTGGAAGGCCGCCGTGTCCGGGGCCTTGACGTAGGCGCGCAGGAGCGGATCGCGCAATGGCCGGACCATGAAAAAGTCGCCGCTGGTGTAACCCAGGTACAGCGAGGCGAGGTCGGGATTGTCGTTGAGGGCCTGGGTGAACGGCTTGAGCAAGGCCAGGCGCTGTTGCAGGTCGGAGGCCTGGTTGCGGCTGTCGATGGCCAGCAGGCTCAGCAGGTGGCGAATCGGCTGGTAGGTGTTTTGCAGGTCCAGCTGGACGTCGTCCTGGATCCTGCCGAAGAGTTTGTCGCTGCTGGAAAGGATGATGCGGGTGGTTTGCTGGTAGTTGAACACCCCCAGCAGCGCGCCGGTGAGCAAGAGCAGGCAGGTGAACAGGATGCTGATGTGGATGTGCAGGGGGAACCGGCGCCTGGGGGCGGGCATTGAACTGGGCATCGCAACTGTCTCCTTGGTGATGCGGTGCACTTGCTCAGCGTCCAGGCGGGCAACGGTTCGCCGAAGATCGGGCGGTCTCGTTTGTCGTGGGTCCTGCCGAGAGGGGGGGACTGTGCACGGACAATGCTCCGCCCTGGGTGTTTTTTACTCCATTTCAGAGGGTTTTGTCTGGTGGGGGGAACTCTCCTGGCCGGGATTTTTTTCCGGCAGTCGGGCCAGGTGCTGTTGCAAGGCAGCCTCCAGGGCTGACATGGCTTCGAGGATCGCTGCCCTGGCGTTGTCGATCACATTCGCGGAAACGTTCTGCTCGCAGGCTTTCTCCAGGTGTTCACAACGCTCGACCAGGGTCCGGGCCTGGATGATCCGGGCCGCGCCCCTGATCTTGTGGGCCATGTCCATGAACGCGCCGGGGCCGGACTGCAGCGGCAGTGCGATCAATTCGTCGCGATCGTTGCGGCAACTGTTGAGCAATTCGTCCATCAGCCGTCGCACCAGCAGCGGTTCGCCGCCGGTCAGGGCGTTCAGGCCTTCGATGCTGAAGGGGGGATCGAAGGGCAGCGGGCGCAGGTCGGCCAGCTTCTTGTTCAGTGCGGTCAGGCTGATCGGCTTGAACAGGCAATCATCCATCCCGGCCTGCAGGCAGCGGGTGCGCTCTTCCGGCTGGGCATTGGCGGTGAAGCCGAGCACCGTGCAACGCGGCCGGGCCTGTGCGGCTTCGTGTTCACGCAGGCGACGAGTCAGCTCATAACCGTTCATCACGGGCATGTTGCAGTCGACGATGACCAGGTCGAAGTGGCCGTCCTTCCAGGCCTGCAAGCCGGTCGCACCGTTCTGCTCGGTGCTGAATCGATGCCCGAGAAAGCCCAGTTGCTGGCACATCAACAAGCGATTGGCGGGATGATCGTCGACTACCAGCACATTCAGTTCATGCAGGGCCGGAGGGATCTCCGGCTCACGCTCGATCACGCCCTGGATCGGCTCCAGGCAGCCGAGCTTGAGTGACACCGTGACCTGGGTGCCCTGGCCGGGGACGCTGGAGAGGGTCAGGGTGCCGCCCATCATTTCACAGAGACTGCGACAGATCACCAGGCCAAGCCCGGCACCGCTGCGGGCCAGGTGCCCGGAGTTGTCGGCCTGGGCAAACGGCTGGAACAGACGCACCTGGTCGGCGTGGCTGATGCCGATGCCGGTGTCTTCGACCCGCAGTTGCACGTCGACCTGTTGCGGATCCGCGGCAGGCTGGATGTTCAGGCCGATGCTGATCTGTCCCTGCTCGGTGAACTTGATCGCGTTGCTGATCAGGTTGGACAGGATCTGCTTGAAGCGCAGCGGATCGACCAGCACGTCGCACGGGCGGTTCTGTGTCGGCGCCAGCATCACCAGGCTCAGGCTTTTCTGTCGGGCCAGGCCATCGAACACACGGGCGACCGAGTCCACCAGTTCGGTCAGGTTGACGCGTTCCGGGGACAGGCTGAGGCGGCCGGATTCGATGCGGGCGATATCGAGGATGTCGCCGATCAGTTCCAGCAGGTCCTTGGCCGAGTTGTAGGCGACCTCGATGGCGGGGCGGTCGAGATGGCCCTGGTCCGCGCGCCTGAGGGTCAGTTCGAGCATGCCGATCACCGCATTCATCGGCGTGCGTATCTCATGGCTCATGGTTGCCAGGAAGGTGCTCTTGGCCCGGTTGGCGTCGTCCGCCTGTTCCTTGGCCGAGCGCAGTTCCTCGAACAACTGGCGTCGTTCGCTGATATCGATCCAGCCGCCGATGATCCCCTGCACGTCACCCAGGGAGTTGCGGTAGGGCAGGATCCAGTGGTAGATGGCCAGTTCCCGCCCGCCGATATGCAGGGTGCGATCACAGATCAGCGGCGTGCCTTCGTCGATGACCCGCAGGTAGTCGGCCTGGTACTCGTCGGCCTCCTGCTCGTTGCCAAGGGCCCGCGCGCCGTCCTGCACGCTTTTGCCGACGACATCTTCGAGCTTCGCCGAGAATGCCTCCAGGTAGCTGTCGTTGCAGGTCTGCAGTAGGCCCTGGCGGTCGCGCACGTAGATCGGGTGCGGGGTGCCATTGACCAGGGCCCGCATGAATTCGAACTGGTCGCTCAGGGCCCGCTCCGCCAGTTGGCGCTGGCGGATCTGGCGGCGCATGTAGGCGTTCCAGGTCAGCGACAGCAGCAACAGCACGCTGGCGCCGATGACGACCTGGATGATCAGGCGATGATAGTTGCGCCAGTAGCTGTCGGAAGCCGGCGTGTAGCCGCGCCAGCGGCTGTTGACGATGCCCAGTTCGTCAGGCGCGATGCTCAGCAGTGCCTTGTCCAGGATCGAGCCCAGTTCGGTGGCGCCGCGTGCGGTGGCCAGGGCGAAGACCGCCTGCTGGGTGCCGATGGTGGCGCTGATCTGCAGCTTGTCTTCGAACACCTGCGAGGCAATCAGGTAATTGGCGATCACCAGCGAGCCCACTGCGCCTTCCACCTGACCCTGGGCGAGCAGTTCGACCGCCTTGAGGCTGTCATCGGTTTCCACCAGGCGGATCTGCGGGAAGTCGTTGCGCAGGTAGTCGGTCAGCGGGTTGCCGCGGGTGATGGCCAGGCGCTTGCCTTGCATCTGGTCGAGGTTGCCGGGGCTGTCCTTGCCTTTCGCCGTGAGCAGGACGAAGGAGTTCTCCATGTAGGGGCGGCTGAAGTGCAGGAGGTTTTCCCGCGTATTGGTCGGGCTGATGGCGGCAATGACGTCGGCCTTGCCGCTGCCGATGCGGCCGATCATGTCGTCCAGGCTGCGGGACTTCTGTATTTCGAAGCGCAAGCCGGTGCGCAGGCGGATCAGTTCCAGCAGGTCGGCCGTCACCCCGCGAAAGTTGCCATCGGCATCGAAGAAGGTAACGGGCGCGAGGGCCTCGTTGACCACCACCCGCACCAGCGGATTGGCCTTGAGCCACTGTTCCTCGCGGTTGGTCAGTTGCAGCTTGTGGTCGGTCAGCAGGATATCGCTGCCAGCGCTCCAGCGTTGGGCGATGCTCTCGCGTTCGCCGGTGGGGATGGCCTGCAGGATGCTGTTGAGGATGCCCAGCAGCAGCGGGTTGTCGCCCCGTACGGCAAAACTGAAGCCGTAGGCTTCGTGCTTGCCGAAATTGGCCATTTTCACATTGCGCAGGTAGCCCTTGTTGATCAGGTAGTGGGTGGAAATGGTATCGCCCAGGAAGACATCGGCCTGATCGAAGGCAACCGCATTGATGGCATTCAGGTAGGAGGGGTAGAACTGGATGATCGCGTCGGGATACAGCGTCTTGATTTCATCCAGCGGCAGGTAGTGGTAGACCATGCTCAGGCGCATGCCGGCCAGGCCGTCGGTCAGTGAGCGGGTCTCGCCCTCGCGGGTGACCAGTACCGGCTGGTCGACGGCATAGGGGATGGACAGTGCGATGTTCTTGTTGACGGCTTCGAAGCCATTGGCACTCCCGAGCAGGTCGATCTTGCCGTCCTCGAGGGCCTGGATTGCCGCTTCGCGGGTTGCAAAGCTCTGTACCTTGACGGGCAGGCCCATGGCCCTGGCGAGAATACCCGCGTAGTCCGCCGTGATGCCCTCGTAGTCACGCCCGCTGACCGTCATGTCGAACGGCGGATAGTCCGGGGCCGAGGTGCCCAGCACCAGCGTGCGGTGGTCCTCGATCCAGCGGCGTTGTTCCTTGTCGAACCGTACCTCGAGATGGCCGCTGCTCGAACGGCTGAGCAGGGCGAAGTGGGTGACATCGCCGGTTTCTGCAAGCGCTGACAGGCACAGGAACATTCCCGTGATGATTGCCAGATAATCCTTTAAGCGCGTGGGCATCCGTTTTCTCACACTACCGCGTTGCGTTTGGCCATTTCGATCAGCTCTACCAGGGATTTGGCTTTCAGTTTTTGCATCAGGCGTTTCTTGTAGGTACTGACGGTCTTGTTACTGAGGAACATGCCCTTGGCGATTTCCTTGTTCGTCCGCCCTTGGGCGAACAGTTGCAATACCATCAGTTCCCGGTCGTTCACCAGTTTGAAAAGTTCCATTTCCGGATTTGTCGCTTCATCTTTTCGTCCACCGATCAACGCCTGGCTAGGGAAGTAATTGTAGCCGGATAATACCGCTTTCACCGCGCTCATCAATTCGCTCAAGTCTTCCGTCTTGCAGACATACCCGGCGGCTCCCGATTGCATGCAGCGAATGGCAAAGAGCGAGGGCGACTGTCCGGTCAATACCAGCGTTTTCAGCGAGAGGTTCATTCCGTCCAGGCGGGCCAGGACTTCCAGCCCATCCAGCTTGGGAATGCTGACATCGAGAATGACCAGGTCCGGCATGCATTCGCGCACCATCTGCATCGCATCGACGCCATTGTCCGTCTCGCCAACTATTTCATAACAATCTTCCTGTTCCAACAATATCCTGATGGCAAGGCGGACAACGGGGTGGTCGTCGACGATAAAAACCGAGTTCATAATAAAATCCCATACGAGCTTCGTAGAAAGCGCGCACATTAGCTCAGTTGCACCCCGAGGCGCATGAATAGAGGCGCCTACAGAAGCTGTATAGGAATATTCCTACTTTAATTAGGCTGTTGACTTACGCTCTTGGCAAGCCAAAGGTGGAAGTGCGCGACCTTTTAGATTTTTTGGTTATGAATGTTGGTTTAGTGTTTGTGGTTTTTTATAGATTCTTAGGAAGTATCCTACAGATAGGTGGATCGGTATTTGTAATATTTATGTACTTGGATTGTGTACCTTGGCGGCATGACTGAAGTGTTTTCCTCACGCTGAATGATTTTTCGTCATCCGCTGCCTTTCAAACGCCAATATGTTTTTCAGCGCGAGGCCATTGAGGGGTTTGGTCAGGCAGCCCAGCAAGGGGATATTGCGCGACACGGCCGCTTCGCTGAGCACCTGGAGCTCTTCGAGGCTGAGACTGCTGAGCAGGATCGCCTGTTTGATCTTGCCGCGCTGATTGGCGGTCTGGATCAATTCGAGTCCCAGCAGGTCGGGCAGGCACTGGTCGCAGAGCATGAGGTCGAAGGGCGCCGGCGAGGCCTCCATGGCCGTCAGGGCTTCGGCTGCGTTTGAGGTCGGGGTGAGGAGATGGTAGCCGTAGCTGTTGAGCAGGCTCTGTGTCGCGGCCAGTTGAAAGGGATGATCCTCCACCAGCAATACACGCAGGTTTTGTTTGGACATGCGATTTTCCAGGCGAACTACCTACTTCGAACAAGGCTTCAGGAGCAGGCGTGGAACAGGGGGGTGGGCCTGAAGTCGGGCGCTTGTTGAGCGAGGGGTCGGATTGAGTCCGGGTGGCAGACTAAGAGGGAATGGATTATTTCAGCGGGTCCAACATAGTCTCCATCAGGTGATTCCGGGGCAAATGTAGGCTTTCTCCGTGTGGGACGCGGGCATCGCTGTTCGCTCGCGGGCCCGCCGGCTTGGCGCCAGCGGGCCCGCGGGATCACTGGGGACTGGAGCGGCCGGTCATTTCCCGGGCCATTTCGCTGGCGTAGCTGTCGGTCATCCCGGCGATGAAGTCGATCATGCGCAGGAACGAGGTGTGCAGCGGCCAGTCCGGGTGAGGTGCATTGTTGCCGAGCAGGTCGAGGATCCGCCGGTGCTTGAACGACGGCGTACGGCCGCCATGCTGCTCCAACGCGGCGCCGCAGAACGCGTTCAGGAGGATTTCCAGGGTGGTGTAGGCACCGATCTCGTGGAGCGTCTTGCGCTTGTCCTGGAAGATCTTCTTGCGCGCGATGTCCTTCGCGTTGAGCACGCAGCGCTTGGCCGGCCCGTGCATGTGTTCCACCAGGTCGCCCGACAGGGTCCCGGCGAGCAAGGCGTCCTGCTGTTCGACAAAGGCCCTGGCAGCGGCGTTGGTCAGGTGCTCGATGGCCTTGCCGCGCAGGATCGCCAGCTTGCGCCGCCGCGAGTCCTGCGGACCCAGTTGCCGGTAGGTTTCCGGCAGGTCGTCGCCCACCAGCCCGAGCAGCAGCGACTCGACTTCCGCGTAGTTCAGCAGATCCATCTCCAGGCCGTCCTCGAGGTCGATCAGGGCGTAGCAGATGTCATCGGCGGCCTCCATCAGGTAGACCAGCGGATGCCGCGCCCAGCGCTGTTCTTCCAGCTGCGGCAGGCCGAGCTTCTGGGTGATCTGTTCGAGGATCGGCAATTCGCTCTGGTAGCAGCCGAACTTGTGCTTCTTGTAACCCAGGGAATCGGCGTGCCGGGCGGTCCAGGGGTACTTGAGGTAGGTGCCGAGGGTTGCGTAGGTCAGGCGGGTACCGCCGTCGAACTGGTGGTATTCCAGCTGGGTCAGCACCCGGAAACCCTGGGCGTTGCCTTCGAAATTGAGGAAGTCGGCACGCTCGGCGACGCTCATGTCGTCCAGCCAGCCACGCCCGGCCGCCTGCTGGAACCAGTGGCGGATCGCATCCTCGCCGGAATGGCCGAAGGGCGGGTTGCCGATGTCGTGGGCCAGGCAGGCCGATTGCACGACCATGCCCAGGTCGCTCGGCTCGCACCAGTCGGGCAGGGCGCCGCGCAGGGTTTCGCCGACGCGCATGCCGAGGGAGCGACCGACGCAACTGACTTCCAGCGAGTGGGTCAGGCGGGTGTGGATATGGTCGTTGCTCGACACCGGGTGCACCTGGGTCTTGCGCCCCAGGCGCCGGAAGGCTCCGGAGAAGATGATACGGTCATGGTCTTTGTGGAAAGGGCTGCGTCCCAGCTCTTGCGGGCTGTGCAGGGGCTTTCCCAGGCGTTCGCGGTTGAGCAGGGTTTGCCAATCCAAGGCGCGTTCTCTCCGTCGGGTGATTGAACCACCAGCTTCCCGGTTAGGCGGCGCGCCTGCAAGCAAAAACTACAAGCCGGCGGCGTCGATATCGATCAGCAGCAGACGCTGGCCGTTGTCGAAGAACTGTCCGGCGGTCAGGCAATACTGGTTGCTGGTGGCATCGCGGTAGGTGCTGGACAGGGTCAGGCGGCGTTCATCCCAGCCTTCGGCCAGCAGGTGATAGAAGTACGGGCGCCATGACCAGTTGTGGCCCAGGTAGCTGCTGTCGGCGTGCCAGGCATGGTTGCGCCACTCCAGGTTCGGCGTCAGTTGCGTGCCGTGCCGGTCGCATTGGTAAAAGCGCAGCAGCCAGGGATAACTGTCGAGTTGCGGCAACTGGCTGATCGGCGCCTGGGCCTGGGCCCAGGCCTGGAGGATGCCCATCAGCTCGCCCAGTTGCAGGCGCAGGCTCATCAGTCGGGCCCGCTCGGCGAGTTTTTTCTGTACATAGCGTTCACGCAATTCGGCGAACCGCGCGACGAAGGCATCGCTGGGGAAAAAGTCCAGTTCGGCCCTGGCAAACAGATAGCCCTGCACGTAGCGTGAACCGCACTCCAGGGCGAAATTCAGCTCGGCTTCGGTTTCCACCCCTTCGGCGATGATCCAGCAGCCGGTCTTTTCCGCCATCTGCGCCAGGGCCTTGACCACTTCGCTGCTCGGTCCGCCACGGGCGGCCGCCTGGAACAGGCGCATATCGAGCTTGAGAATATCCGGCTGCAGGGCCAGGACCCGATCCAGTTGCGAATACCCGGCACCGAAATCATCGATGGCGATCCGCGCGCCGGCTTCGCGATAGCGGCTGACCGCTTCCGAGAGGCGCGAGCTGTCACCGCTCAATTCGGTGATTTCAAAGACGATACGCCGTGGGTCGACACCGTGCTGCTGCAGTTGTTTCAGGCTCGGCAGGGCCTGGCCACTGCTCAGGCGGCTGATCCAGCGGGGGGACATGTTGAGACTCAGGAACCACTCCGCGGGGGCTTCGTGCAGGCGGCTCAGGGCGTTGTCGCGGATCTGTCGGTCGAGGCGACGCAAGGCCGCGGACGGCGTGCGCGGGTCGGCGAACAGCGGTCCCACGGAGGTCAGTTGCCCATCGGCCTGGCGCAGTCGGCCAAGCGCCTCGACGCCGGCGATGCGTCCGGTGGCGGTATCGATAAAGGGCTGAAAGCAGGCGAGCGGTTGCCCGTCGATCACGGAGCCTCCTTGGTCGGTGTTGTGGGGCTGGCTGGCACACGGGCAGGGTGGAATGGCGCGAACCACGGAAAACCGCCGTCGGTTCGCGTTCGATCCATTGCTACTGCAAGAATGCAGCCAGATTCGCCGGGATCAGCGTTTGCCGGATGAGCCTTGCAGTGCCAGCCTGATCAGCGGAAGCAGGCTGGTGCCCAGGCGGATCAGGCGGGACAGGCCATTGAGGCCGCTGCCCTTGGCGCCCTTGCCGCCGAGAAAGCCCAGCAGGGTGACCACGCCGATCCCCCATAGCGGGGCGTGCTTGATACCGAGATTGTCCTGCCAGTTCTGGCCCAGGCCGCGCATGCGTTGCAGTGGTTGCAGCAACTGCCCGGACTCATGGCGGATTTCCTGGCGGTGCATTTCCATGCGCAGGCGAATCAGCGCCTTGCGCATTTCCCGGCGCGAGCTGTTCTGTTTCAGTTCGGGGGCACTCATGGCAGCAGTCGCTCGCGGTCGTTGGCCAGCTCTTCGAGCGTGGCGTGGAAGGGAGAGGACTCATCGAAGATCGCCGCCTTCAGGCGCAGGCCACAAAACAGTGCCGCCAGCGTGTAGAAGGCGCACAGGCCGATGATGCCGGTCAGGCGATAGGTGTCCCAGACCAGGATCAGCACCAGTGCCGAAAGGCCGATCAACAGCAGCAGGGCGAACACCAGCGCCAGTCCGGCGAACAGCAGCAGGCTGACGGTGCGGGCCTTCTGTTCCTGCAGTTCGATGCCGAACAGCTCGACATGGCTGTGCAGCAGGCCGAGGAAGGCGGCGCCCAGGCGGCGCGTGGAGGAGCGGGTGCTGCCCGCTTCATCGCTCGCCATGATCAGCGCCGCGTGGCCAGCAGGCCGATCAGGAAGCCGATCCCGGCGGCGATGCCGACGGACTGCCAGGGATTGGCCTGGACATAGTCCTCGGTCGCCACCACGGCGGCCTGGCCGCGCTCGCGCAGGGACGCCTCGGTCAGTTGCAGGGTCTCCCGGGCCTTCAACAGGCTGTCGTGAATCTGCGCGCGCAGCTCGTCAGCCTGGTCGCCGGCCAGGGTCGCGGTATGTTCGAGCAGACGTTCCGTGTCGCTGACCAGGGTCTGAAAATCCGCCATCAGTATTTCCTGAGCAGTCTTTGCCGTTTTGCTGACCATGGTGTTCTTCTCCTTGAGAGGCGTTGTGAAAGGCGTGTGACAGGTTCGAGTACAGGCCGTGGGCGAAGGTTCACTGCGATCGGCTGGTACAGGTTTTGCTATGTGCTGGTGCGTTGTTGCCGATGCGTGCGCCGTATCTGGGCGTCGATCGGCGGGAACCCGCGAAAACCTTACCCTAAATAATCAAAATACGCGGAAAAAACCGAAGTGGTCCCTGACCCTGTTCTTCGCCCTGCGCCAAAGCGGTTCGCCGCCAGTCGCCGATTGCGCCAATAGAGTGCGAAAAACGGGCGCGTTGAACAGCTTTGGTGCTTTTCCCTGACTTCAGGTCTGCCGTCTCCATGGAAAATTTGCAAAGCGCTGTGGACACTCTGGTCCATGGCTCCAATACCCTGTTCATCCTGATCGGCGCGGTCATGGTCCTGGCCATGCACGCCGGTTTTGCCTTTCTCGAAGTCGGCACCGTACGCCAGAAAAACCAGGTGAATGCGCTGTCGAAGATCCTCAGCGATTTCGCCATCTCGACCCTGGCCTATTTCTTCATCGGTTACTGGATCTCCTACGGCGTGAGCTTTCTGCACCCGGCGGCGCAGATCAGTGGCGATCATGGCTATGGGCTGGTGAAATTCTTCTTCCTGCTGACGTTCGCCGCGGCCATTCCCGCGATCATTTCCGGCGGGATCGCCGAGCGTGCACGGTTTGCCCCGCAATTGTGCGCCACGGCGCTGATCGTGGCATTCGTCTATCCCTTCTTCGAGGGCGTGGTCTGGAATGGCAATTTCGGCCTGCAGGCCTGGTTGCTGGAACGCTTCGGGGCGAGCTTCCATGACTTCGCCGGCTCGGTGGTGGTGCACGCCATGGGCGGCTGGCTGGCGCTGGCGGCGGTCCTGCTGCTCGGGCCGCGCCAGGGGCGTTACCGCGATGGACGACTGGTGGCGTTCGCGCCATCGAGCATCCCGTTCCTGGCCCTGGGGTCATGGATCCTGATCGTCGGCTGGTTCGGCTTCAACGTGATGAGTGCGCAGACCCTGCAAGGCGTCAGCGGCCTGGTGGCGGTCAACTCGCTGATGGCGATGGTCGGCGGCACGGTGGCGGCGCTGATCATCGGTCGCAACGACCCGGGCTTCCTGCACAACGGGCCATTGGCCGGGCTGGTGGCGATATGTGCCGGTTCCGACCTGATGCATCCGGTGGGTGCGCTGGTGACGGGGGCGGTGGCCGGCGGGTTGTTTGTCTGGTGCTTTATCGCCACCCAGAGCAAGTGGAAGATCGACGATGTCCTGGGTGTCTGGCCGCTGCACGGCCTGTGCGGCGTGTGGGGCGGGGTGGCCTGCGGGATCTTCGGCCAGCAGGCGTTGGGCGGGTTGGGCGGTGTCAGCCTGATCAGCCAGTTGATCGGCACGCTGTCGGGCGTGGCGGTCGCGCTGATCGGCGGTTTTGCCGTGTACGGCGCGATCAAGGCGGTGCATGGCCTGCGCCTGAGCCAGGAAGAAGAGTACTACGGCGCCGATCTGTCGATACACAAGATCGGCGCGGTCAGCCAGGACTGATTCAGCCCCCGAGCAGGCGTGCCTCGCACGCTTCGATGGCGGCCAGTGTCCCGGACATCAGCACGGTATCCCCGGCGTGCAGGGCGGTATCGCCGTCCACCTCGAGTTCCTTGCCGGCGCGCTGCAGGCCCTGGACCTCGACGCCCAGTTGTTCGAGCTCCAGGGTATTGATCGACTGGCCGCAGGCATGGGCGTCGACGGCCAGGTTCACCGCGTGCATCAGCACCTTGGGCTGGCCCTGGGTGCCGAGCAGGTTGGTCTGCGCGCCGTGATAGAAACCGCGCAGCAGCTTGTAGCGGGTGTGCCGGACCTCATTGACCCGGGCCTGCACCTGCGGCTCGGCAACCCCGAGCATGATCAGCGCGTGGGAGGCGAGCATCAGGCTCGACTCCAGCAGTTCCGGGACCACTTCGTTGGCACCGGCGGCCTTCAGCTCGGCGAGCTGACTGTCGTCACGGGTCCTGACCAGGATCGGTACTGTCGTATTCAAGTGGCGGGCGGCCTTGAGGACCAGCATGGCGATATCGGTCTTGTCCACGGCGATCACCAGCAGCCGCGCCCGTTCGAGGCCGACGGCGGCCAGCAGGTCGCCACGACGTGAGTCGCCGTAGTGCACGCAGCTTTCACCGGCCGCCGCCTCGCGCACCCGTACCGGGTCGTCGTCGAGGGCGACGAAGCTTTGCTGTTCCCGGCGCAGGAAACGCCCGATGGACTGGCCGACGCGCCCGTAGCCGCAGATCACCACGTGCCCGTGCAGTTCTGCGTTCAGCGCGCTGATCTCCTCGAGCCGGGCCTCCTGGTTCGGCTTGCGGTGCAGCCGGGCGGCGATACGCGGGGCGGCCCGCAGCAGCAGTGGGGTGAGGACCATGGAGCAGAAGGTCGCGGCCAGCAGCAGGCCGCTGATATCAGCCGGCATCAGCTTGTTCTGCTGCATCTGGGCCATCAGCGCAAAGCAGAATTCACCGCCCTGGGCCAGGGCCAGGCCGCTGCGCCAGGCGGTTTCCGCATCGCTGCCGCGCAACCTGACCAGCAGCGCCACGATCGCGCCCTTGATCAGCAGCAAGGCCAGGGTCAGGCCGAGAATCAGCAGGCCGTGGTCGGCGAACAGTTGCAGGTCGATCAGCATGCCGATGCTGACGAAGAACACCCCCAGCAGGATGTCGCGGAACGGCCGGATATCGGCTTCGATCTGGTGGCGGTAGTGGCTTTCCCCCAGCAGCATGCCGGCAAGGAACGCCCCCAGGGCCGGCGAAAGCCCCAGCAGGTGGGTCAGCCAGGCGGTCAGCAGGACGATCACCAGCGCCAGCAGGACAAACAGTTCCGCCGAGTGCGATGCGGCGACCTCATGGAACAGCCGTGGCAGCAGCCAGCGGCTGGCCAGCAGCAGGCCGACGAACAGCACCAGGGTTTTCCCCAGGGTGATCGGCAGCGCCCAGTACCAGGCCTGGTCGCTGCTGCCGGCGAACACCGGGACCAGGGTCAGCAGCAGGACCGCGATCACATCCTGGAACAGCAGCACGCCGATCGCGTTCTGACCGTGGCTGCTGAAGATCTCGCCGAGACTGGTCAGCTCCTTGCTGACGATTGCCGTTGAGGACAGGGCGAGGCCGGCGCCGAGCATCAGCGCCGCCACCAGCGGCATGCCGAAGAACACCAGCAGGCCGCCCAGCGCCGCACCGGTACAGGCCACCTGCAGGCTGCCGAGGCCGAATACCACGCGGCGCAGGGCGAGCATTTTCGACAGGGAGAACTCCAGCCCCAGGGAAAACAGCAGGAACACCACGCCCAGCTCGGCCAGGTCCGGCAGGTTCTCGTTGTCGTTGACCCAGCCGAAGGCGGTTGGGCCGACCAGCAGGCCGACGCACAGGTAGCCCAGCACCGGTGGCAGTTGCAGGCGCCGGAACAGCGCAATCACCACCAGTGACGAGGCGAGGATGATCAACAGATTGGCAAACACAAGCGTCTCCGGTCAGGACCGACAAAAAAGCCGCCAGCATCATGCAGGCGGGCAGGGCATCGATTGATGGCGGTCATCGTTTCAAAGCAATGTCTCATATTTGGCACGGTTCGCTATGCTCAACTTCGGAATGCCAGGGGGAGGCGTCCTTTCAGCGAGTAGACGACGGAGAGGAGTATGGAGCGTCTGTATTCTCTGCAGGGCCTGAGGGGCGCGGCAGTATTGGGGGTGGTGCTGTTTCACATGGCGGCGGTGGAGCTCAAGTACTCCGGTGGCGATGCGTTGCTGCCGGCGCTGGTGGACTTCTTCCAGTTGGGCGTCGATCTGTTTTTTGTCATCAGCGGTTTCGTCATGGTGATCGTCACCCGTGGACGCTTCCAGGACAAGGTCCAGGTCCAGCGTTTCCTGTTCAACCGGGTGTCGCGGATCTACCCCAACTACTGGCTGTATTTCTTTATCACCCTGGTGGTCTATCTGTTGTCGCCGACGCTGGTCAACAGCTCCCATGGCGGCTCGAACCTGCTGATGTCGTTCCTGCTGCTGCCCAACGAGCGCGTGCTGCTGGTGATGGTGGCCTGGTCGCTGGTGTTCGAATTGTGGTTCTACCTGGTGTTCAGCCTGCTGCTGGCCTTGCGCGAGCGCTGGCTGCCCGTCCTGCTGGCGATATGGGCGCTGGCGCTGGTGCTGTTCAACCTGCTGGACTCCTGGCAGGACTATTCGCCGGCGCTGAAGATCGTGCTGCATCCCTATGCGCTGGAATTCATCGTCGGCAGTGCGCTGGCCCTGTTCTTCTATGGCCGGCACAGCGCGCGGGTGCCGACGGCGGTGGTCTGGCTGATGTTCGCCGCGAGCCTGCTGGTGGGTTTTCCGCTGATCTACCACTACCAGTTGTTCTTCAGCGAAGGGCTGGTGCGGATGCTCGCGGTCGGCCTGGTATTCGGTGCCCTGACCCTGTCACTGGTGCTGCTGGAACGACGCCAGCTGATTCGTTTTCCACAGCCCCTGGTGTTTACCGGCGACATGTCCTACACGATCTATCTGTCGCACTTGCTGGTACTCGGGGTGATCGGCCGCGCCTGGCTGGTGATCGGCAACTGGCCGGGGAGCCTGCTGGACAACCTGCTGTTCCTGATACTGATGATGGTCGCAGTGCTGTGCTACGGCTGGGTCGGCTACTCGTTCTTTGAAAAGCCGGTACTCGACCGCGCGACGAGCTACTGCAAGCGCCGGTTCCGCGGCGCGACATCGCGCCAGCAGACCGATGCCGCGGGACGACAGGTGAAGAACGATGGCTAAAGCCCTCAACGGCAACCTGGATGCGCTGAAAGTCCTGCTGGCGGTATTCGTCGTGGTGCTGCACTGCCATTTCATGGGCGGCAACTACACGGCGCCGGGCTATGTGCTGTGCAACGGCCTGTTCCGGGTGGCGGTGCCGACCTTTTTTGTCATCAACGGCTATTACCTGTGGCAGACCCTTGCCCGCGGCCACTCGTTCGCGCTCTGGTTCAAGCGCGGCCTGCTGCTGTACCTGTTCTGGATGCTGGTCTACAGCCCGACCTACACGAGTTTCGCCGCCCTGGGCAGTGTCGGCGGGGTGCTGGCGATCCTCAAGCAGTTCGTGATCGGTTATTTCCACCTCTGGTACCTGGTGGGCATGCTCGGCGGCGGGCTGATCCTCTACCTGTTGCGCCAACGGCCAACGGGCCTGCTGATGGTGCTGGCGCTGGGGGCATTCACGGTGGGCCTGGTGCTGCAATATGCGCGGGTCTATTTCGAATTGCCCAATGCCTTTCTCCAGCACTTCAACCAGAACGACTATACCGCCCGCAACTTCCTGTTCATGGGCTTTCCGTTCATGGCCCTGGGGTTTGCGCTGGCCCGCCACGGGGTGCCGGAAAAGGTCACGCGGGGGCAGGTCTGCGGGGCATTCACCGTCGGCCTGGTGCTGGTGCTGGGCGAGGCCTGGCTGAATTACTCGCATCAGGCCGATGCCCGGCAGAACTTCGATTTCCTGGTGTCGTTGCCCTTGACCACACCGGCACTGTTCCTGCTGCCGTTCGTGTTTTTCCGGGCGTCCACCAGCACTCTCAACGCCAAGCTGTCCTCGGCTCTCTACTACGTGCACCCGCTGTTTCTCTACGGGGCACTGTCGATGGGGTTGGCGTACGGCAACACCCTGACCGCCGTGGTCCTGGTCCTGGCCTTCCTCGCGGCGCCGCTGCTGATCCTCGCCAGCCGGCGCGCGCGGTTCATTCTCTGAGGCCGGCTCGACTGCCCCGGGCGACGGGCCTAGAATGAACCTTCATCATGTCCCGGACCCTTTGCCATGCTTCCTGAATGCCAATTGTTCGGCACCCTGGGTTGCCATCTCTGTGAAGTCGCCGAAGCGGTGCTGATGCCGCTGGTCGAACACGGCCTGATGGTCGAACTGGTGGACATCGCCGACAGCGAAGAGCTGTTCGAGACCTACAGCCTGCGGATTCCGGTGTTGCGCCGGGCGGATAACGGCGCGGAGCTCGGTTGGCCTTTCGATGCCGAGCAGGTCGTGGCCTTTGTGCGCTGAATCCTTCCCCTGAATCCCCGCGATCAACGCTGTCCCGACCCTTCTGTTTCATCAAATTGCCTGAGCTTGCACCCGCAAAACGCCTGTGCTTACGTCGCGTCATGACGTTTTGATGCAGCACGTTCGGTGGTGCAGGGAGGAAGTGAGATGAAAGGGAGGCAAGTGTTGCTGGTCAACCAATTGGGCGGACGCAAATTTCTCGCGACATTGGTGGTAGGTGTAAGCACCGCGACCTTGACATGGTATGGAAAGATTGATGGTGCAACCTATGCCATGGTGATCCTGGGCACGGTGGGTTCGTTCATCGGCGGCAACGTCTATGGAAAGGTCCATCCCAGGGAATCATGACCGCAGTGTGCGGCCGGTAATCCGTTGGCGGATTACGAAAAATTCAGTTACTGTATATTCATACAGTTTTCGTCTCGGTGTTGGGACAGGATGTCCACCATGACATGCGCACCCAGGGACGAAACCAGGAAAGATCAAGAGGGTAAAAGCATGGTCAACGTCGAACAATTGAAAGCCAGCGTGAACCGCATGTCCGCGGATGTCGTCCGCGAAGCGGTGCTGGAGTTGCGCCTCGATGGGCTGGTGACGGAGGGCAAGACGCCGTTCAACAAGCTGCATTTCAACACCTGCTTCGCGGAAATCGAGGCGTTGTTCCAGCGGGCGGGCTATCACCGCCAGCTGGATGTGGTGGGGTACCAGGGATTGCTCTATGCGCTGTACGATCCGGGGCGCTGGGAAGCGGTGGATGTGTTGCGCTGGCTGAAGGACTACACCGAGGCGGCCGGCGCGACCCTGGTGAAGAGCCAGCTGGCGGCCGGCTGAGGTCTGGCGGCGCGATTGATTGACGGGGCGCCCGGGTCTTGCCGGATAATGCCGGCCTAGCCAACCGTTCGAGCCCCGTCATGTCCGCTTTGCCTTTCAACGCCGCCGAAAACCAGGCCAGCACCCTGTACCTGCCACCGGGTGCCTGGTCCACCGTGCTGGAGTGCCTGTGCGAGCACTTCCAGGCCATCGGTCGCGAGCAGTGGCTCGACCGCATTGCCCGGGGCCGGGTGCTCGATGCCGAGGGCCGGCCGATCACGGCACAGCTGGCCTATCGCGAAGGCCTGAAGATTCATTACTTTCGCGAAGTGCCGAACGAGACGCCGATTCCGGTCACGGAGACGATCCTCTACGCGGACGAGCACCTGGTGGTGGCCGACAAACCGCATTTCCTGCCGGTGACCCCGGCCGGCGAATATGTCGAGCAAACCTTGCTGCGCCGGCTGATCCGCCGGCTGGACAACCCCAACCTGGTGCCGCTGCACCGGATCGACCGGCATACCGCCGGGCTGGTGCTGTTTTCGGCCAATCCCGAGAGCCGTTCGGCTTACCAGTCGCTGTTTCCGACCCGCCGGATCGAGAAGCGCTACGAGGCGATTGCCCGTGCCTTGCCCGAACTGTCCTTTCCGCGGGTCCACAAGAGTCGCCTGGTGGAGGGCGAGCCATTCTTCCGCATGCGCGAAGGCGAGGGCGCCAGCAACACCGAGACAGCCATCGAAGTGGTCGAGCGGAACGACGGTCTGTGGCGTTATGCCCTGTACCCGGTGACCGGCAAGAAACACCAGTTGCGGGTGCACATGGCTGCCCTGGGCGCGGGAATCTGCAACGACCCGTTTTATCCACAGGTGCTCAAGGACGTCGAGGACGACTACGCCAATCCGCTCAAGCTGCTGGCCCAGGCCTTGCGTTTCATCGATCCGGTCAGTGGGCAGGAGCGTCATTTCGAGAGCGAAATCATCCTGCACTGGTGAATCGGCGCGGGTGAACCGGGTTCAGTCCGGCATGGCGTGGGCCGCGCCGACCACCGCGCGCAGGCCCAGCAGGTAGCTGTCGACGCCGAACCCGCAGATCTGCCCCACGCTCACTTCGGCCAGCACCGAGGGATGGTGCAGGGTCTCGCGGCCGTGGATATTCGCCATGTGCAGTTCCACCACCGGGACCTTCAGGCGCGCCAGGGCATCGCGGATATCGTAGCTGCTGTGGGCCCAGGCCCCGGCATTGATCAGCACGGCGTCGACATGCTCGCTGGCGCCTCGTTCGATGCGGGCGCACATCGCCCCTTCGTTGTTGGTCTGGTAGCTGGCGACGTCGACCTGCAGTTCCCTGGCCAGGTTCAGCAAACGGGCGTCGATCTGCTCCAGCGTGATCCCGCCATAGCGGATCGGTTCGCGCTTGCCGAACAGATTGTGGTTGATGCCGTGGAGCATGAGGACTTTCATGGTTCGCCTCTCGTAGGGGCCCCTTTGCGCAAGGACACAAGGCCTGGACAGGGTTCTCCATAGAATAGGCGTCGGCGCCGGGTTGCGCCTGCCGACGGCCTTCTGGTCGTCGGAAACGACAAAGCCCGCACAGGGCGGGCTTTGCAGGGGGCTTGCGAAGGGCTTACAGCTCCTTGACGGTGCGCACCTGATCCTTGTTGATGCGGGTGTTCTTGCCGTCCAGCTGCTTGAACTCGTAGAAGCCCGATTCGGAATCATATTTAGGAGTGTCCACGGCCTGGATCTCACGCCCGTCGTTCAGGGTGATCACGGTCGGCGATGAACAGCCGGCGAGGGTCGCCAGGCCCATGGTCAGCATGAGTGCGGCGAGGGTCCGTTGAGTCATGGTGTTTCTCCAGAAAGAATTCGGATTGATTACTACTGAGACGACAGCATTTTCAGCAAGTTCCTCACCCGTGTCCATCCGGCAGGCTGTCGCAATGCTGAAGCAGACGCGGAGTGTTGAGATTGGCCAGCCGCGGATCGTCCGGCGGGCACTGCAGGGCCTGGGCCTGCAAGGGCAGCATGACCTTGCGCGGGCTGCGCTCGCCGGTTGCCCAGGCACTGGCGAACGCTGCGACCAGGGCCACGGGAATCACGCACAGCAGCGGCTCCCAGTGTTCGCCCTGGCGCACCATCAGCGGCCGGTCCGGGTGCTGGCCGGCCGCGTCGAGCATGCCCTGGAGCAGGTCGCGATCGACCTGCGGCACATCACAGGGCAAGACCAGCAGGTGCGAGTGGCGAGCCACCGCCAACCCGGCACGAATCCCGGCCAGGGGCCCGGGGAAATCGTCGCTGTCGTCGGATACCAGGCGGTCGGCGTAGGCCGCGTAGCGTTGCCGATTGCGGTTGCAGGAAATGATCAGGTCATCGGTCAGCGGCCGTGTCGTCGCGTGCAGATGGGCGATCAGCGGCTGGCCGCGCCATTCCAGCAGGCCCTTGTCCTGGCCGCCCATGCGTTGGCCACGGCCGCCGGCCAGGAGCAGAATGGAGACATTGATCAGCGACATTGCAAGCCTCGACGGGGACGATGACGGAGCCGGCCAGAGCCGGTATGACGGCCTCTATGAACCGCGGCGCTGTGATATAACACCGGCCTTTTTCTCCTACAACAACTGGACCAAGCCTATGAAAGCCAAGGCTGATACACCCTTCGTACCGCTGAATATCGCGGTCTTGACTGTCAGTGACACCCGCACCTTTGAAACCGATACTTCCGGGCAGGTCTTCGTCGATCGCCTGACCGCCGCCGGTCATCGCCTCGCCGAGCGGGTATTGCTCAAGGATGATCTGTACCGGATCCGCGCGCAAGTCGCCACCTGGATCGCCGAGGACGTGGTCCAGGTCGTGCTGATCACCGGTGGGACCGGCTTCACCGGTCGTGACAGCACCCCGGAAGCCGTCGCGTGCCTGCTGGACAAGCAGGTCGACGGCTTCGGCGAACTGTTCCGGCAGATTTCCGTGGCCGATATCGGCACGTCCACCGTGCAGTCCCGGGCCCTGGCCGGGCTCGCCAACGGGACCCTGGTCTGCTGCCTGCCGGGCTCGACCAACGCGGTTCGGACCGGCTGGGACGGGATCCTCGCCGAGCAACTGGACTCGCGCCATCGGCCGTGCAATTTCGTTCCTCACCTGAAACAGGCGGCACCTTGTGAATCCCGCGGGTAAGCCGGGCAAGACCGGTGCCTTGATTCCGGTCGAGGTCGCCCTGGCCCGACTGCTGGAACTGGCCGAGGCGGCCCCGATCCGCGAGGCCGAATACCTGCCGCTGGCAGAGACCGAGGGCCGGGTGCTGGCCGAAGACCTGGTTTCCAGCCTCGACCTGCCGCCGTGGCCCAACAGCGCCATGGACGGTTACGCCTTGCGCCTGGCCGACTGGCAGGGCGAGCCGTTGCCGGTCAGCCAGCGGATTTTCGCCGGACAGGCGCCGGCGCCGCTGTTGCCCGGGACCTGTGCGCGGATCTTTACCGGGGCCCCGGTCCCGGCCGGCGCCGACTGCGTGGAAATGCAGGAAAACGCCGAGGTCCAGGCCGATCAGCGGATACGCTTTACCGAGCCGCTGGTGCTGCAACAGAACATTCGTCCCCAGGGCCAGGAAACCACGGTCGGCGAACAGGTACTGGCGGCGGGCACCCGCCTGGGGCCGATCGAGCAGGGCCTGGCCGCGTCCCTGGGGTGTGCCGGGCTGGCGGTGATTCGCCGGGTCCGCGTAGCGGTGCTATCGACCGGCGATGAGCTGATCGAGCCGGGCCGGGCACTGGGGCCGGGGCAGATCTACAACAGCAACCGTGTCCTGCTGTGCAGCTGGCTCAAGCGCCTGGGCTGCGAAGTGGTGGACGCCGGTATCCTCCCGGATGACCTGCCGACCACCCGCCAGCGCCTGGCGGAGCTGGGGGATGTGGACCTGATCCTGTCCACCGGCGGAGTATCGGTCGGTGAGGCGGACTTCCTCGGCATCGCCCTGCGCGAAGAAGGCGAGCTGGACCTCTGGAAGCTGGCGATCAAGCCCGGAAAGCCGCTGACCTTCGGGCATTTTCGTGGCGTGCCGGTGATCGGCCTGCCGGGTAATCCGGCGTCGACACTGGTGACCTTTGCACTGCTGGCCCGGCCTTACCTGCTGCGTCGCCTGGGCGTGCAGCAGGTCCAGCCGCTGCAGTTCAGGGTTCCGGCCGGCTTTGTCTGGCCGAAACCGGGTAATCGCCGGGAATACCTGCGCGGGCGCCTGGAAAACGGCCGGGCGATCATCTACCGCAACCAGAGCTCCGGCGTGCTGCGCAGTGCGGCCTGGGCCGAGGGTCTGGTGGAGGTGCTGGAAGACAGCACGCTGGTGGAAGGGGATTGGGTCAACTTCATTCCCCTGAGTGAAGTGTTGGGTTAGGTGCACTGGCAAACCCCTTAGACGCTGAGCTTTTGTGGGAGCGGGCTTGCCCGCGAAGAACGATCATTTCGCGGGCAAGCCCTCAGATATAGGTTGAAAACCAAGCAAGCGCTAGGTAAGTTTCCTGAGTCTTCTCAGGGAGCTTGCCGATGTCTGCCTTTCAGGAATACTTCGATCCCAGCCACCAACTGGTGCGTGACAGCGTCAGGCGTTTTGTCGAACGTGAGATCCTTCCGGACATCGAGCAGTGGGAAGAGGCCGAAGGCTTTCCCCGCGAGCTCTACCTCAAGGCCGGCGCGGCGGGCATCCTCGGTATCGGTTATCCCGAAGCGCTGGGCGGCAGTCACGAAGGTGACCTGTTCGCCAAGGTGGCGGCCAGCGAAGAACTGATGCGCTGCGGTTCCGGCGGACTGGTGGCAGGGCTCGGTTCCCTGGATATCGGCCTGCCGCCCATCGTCAAATGGGCGCGTCCCGAGGTTCGCGAGCGGGTGGTGCCGGCCGTGCTCGCCGGGGAAAAGATCAGCGCCCTGGCGGTGACCGAACCGGGCGGCGGCTCGGACGTCGCCAACCTGCAGACCCGCGCCGTGCGCGACGGCGACTGCTACCGGGTCAGCGGCAGCAAGACCTTCATTACCAGTGGCATCCGCGCCGACTACTACACCGTGGCGGTGCGCACCGGCGCGCCGGGCTTTGGCGGGATCAGCCTGCTGCTGATCGAGAAGGGCACGCCGGGTTTCACGGTGGGCCGACAGCTGAAGAAAATGGGCTGGTGGGCATCGGATACCGCCGAGCTGTTCTTCGACGATTGCCGGGTCCCGGCAGGCAATCTGATCGGGGCCGAGAACATGGGCTTTGCCTGCATCATGGGCAATTTCCAGAGTGAGCGCCTGGCCCTGGCGATCATGGCCAACATGACCGCCCAACTGGCCCTGGAAGAAAGCCTGAAATGGGCCCGGCAGCGCGAGGCCTTCGGCAAACCCATCGGCAAATTCCAGGTGATCAGGCATCGCCTGGCGGAGATGGCCACCGCGCTGGAGGTTTCCCGGGAGTTCACCTACCGCCAGGCGGCGAGGATGGCCGCGGGCCAGAGCGTGATCAAGGAGGTGTCGATGGCGAAGAATTTCGCCACCGACACCGCCGACCGCATCACCCACGATGCGGTGCAGATCCTTGGCGGCCTCGGTTATATGCGCGAGAGCCTGGTGGAGCGCTTGTACCGCGACAACCGCATCCTTTCCATCGGTGGCGGCACCCGCGAAGTGATGAACGAAATCATCGGCAAGCAGATGGGCCTCTGAGCCGTGGTGAAGGATTACTTCTCCGACAGGGAGAACCGGGTCAGGCAGTAGGTCGGGATGCCCATGTCGTTCAGGCGCTGGGAGCCGCCGAGTTCCGGCAGGTCGATGATGGCGCCGGCCTCGAAGACCTTGGCGCCCATGCGCCGCACCAGGTTGGCGGCGGCGATCAGCGTGCCGCCGGTGGCGATCAGGTCATCGAAGATCAGCACCGAGTCGCCTTCGCACAGGCTATCGGCATGGACTTCGAGGAAGGCTTCGCCGTATTCGGTCTGATAGCTCTCGGACAGCACGTCGGCCGGCAACTTGCCCTGCTTGCGGAACAGGATCAGCGGCTTGTTCAACTGGTAGGCGATGATCGAGCCGATCAGGAAACCGCGGGCATCCATGGCGCCGATATGGCTGAAGTCGGTTTCGACATAGCGGTGGATAAAGGTATCGGCCACCAGCCGGATCGCCCGTGGCGACTGAAACAGCGGCGTGATGTCGCGGAAGATCACTCCCGGTTTCGGAAAGTCGATAACCGGGCGGATCAGGGATTTGATATCGAAGCTGTCGAAGGCCATCGTCGCGGTGTCCTGGGGGGCTGTAAGCACCGCAGTATACCCGCGACGGGTGTCTGGATCAGCCTTCCAGCGAGCCCCCGGCGAGCGCGCAGAGCTGGATCGGGTCGAGGATGTGCACTTCCTTGCCTTCGGCGACGATCAGTTCGCTGGCCTGGAAGCGGGTGAATACCCGGGAAACGGTTTCCACCGCCAGCCCCAGGTAGTTGCCGATCTCGTTGCGCGACATGCTCAGGCGGAACTGGTTGGCGGAGAAGCCACGGGCACGGAAACGCGCCGAGAGGTTGACCAGGAAGGTGGCGATGCGCTCGTCGGCGGTCTTTTTCGACAGCAACAGCATCATCTGCTGGTCGTCACGGATTTCCCGGCTCATCACCCGCATCAACTGCCGGCGCAATTGCGGCAGTTGCAGGGCCAGTTCGTCCAGGCGCTCGAAGGGAATCTCGCAGACCGAGGTGGTCTCCAGCGCCTGGGCCGACACCGGGTAGGTCTCGGTGTCCATGCCGGACAGCCCGACCAGTTCGCTCGGCAAGTGGAAGCCGGTGATCTGTTCTTCGCCGGCGTCGCTCAGGCTGAAGGTCTTCAAGGCCCCGGAACGTACCGCATAGACGGAGCCGAAGGTGTCGCCCTGGCGAAACAGGAATTCGCCTTTTTTCAGCGGACGCCCGCGTTTGACGATTTCGTCCAGCGCATCCATGTCTTCCAGATTCAGTGAAAGTGGCAGGCAGAGAGGAGCCAGGCTGCAATCCTTGCAATGGGCCTGGCTGTGGGCGCGCAATTTCACGGGCTCAGACATTTCTTAAATCCTTGTGGGAAAACACACATAAGACGTAAGGGTAACCCAGTGAGGGTTGCCGAGGCCAGCCTGCGCCAAAATGGCGCACCTTTCTAAAGTTGTTCGTACCAATGTCGATACAAAGCTTGACCCTCTATCGCATGGAGCACCCCACATGACCGCCATCGGCAATTCCGTCCCGCTGTTCGCCATCACCGAAGTCCCCCGTAACGCCGACACCATGGACGCCGCGTCCGCCGCCGCGATCAAGGCCGGCCGCGAGCAGATCCTGCGCAATACCGGCAGGGCCGATGAAATCGACCAGGAGCAGCCGACGGCACCCGAAGGGGTCAAGGTCAGCCTGTCCGAGGCAGGCAAGCAGCAGGCGGTCAAGGGCTCCGGCTCGGGCGAATACGCCGATATCGAAGACAGTGACCTGCCGTCCAGGACCCAGTCCGCGTTGAAGAACATTCGCGACCTGCAACGGAAACTGGCGCAGTTGCGTGCCGAGCTGGAGAAAATTCGCAACGACAAGGAGCTTGACCCGAAAATCGCCGAGATCAAGATCTTCAACCTGACCTCGGCCATGAGTGGCCTCAATGCCGCGCTGACCAAGGCCAATACCGTCCTGGGCAAGGCCATGGAGGCGGATGGCCTGAACAGCGACCAGATGACCCAGGCGCAACAACTGGCGAGTCCGCCGAAAGCCAGCTGAGGCCTAGATCACCCGGGAAAAGCGTTGGCGATTCTGCTGTCCCAGGTAGGCATCGAACACCATGCATACCGACCGGACCAGCAGGCGCCCCGCCGGCAGGACAGTGAGTCGCTCGTTGTCCAGCTCGATCAGGCCATCCTCGGCCATGGCCGTCAGTTGCGGCCAGAGCGCTGCGAAGTAACCCCTGAAATCGAGGGTGAACTGCTGTTCGATACGGGCGAACTCCAGGCTGAAATTGCAGATGATCTGCTGGATCACTTCCCGGCGCAGGCGGTCATCGGCGTTGCACAACAGGCCACGGCTGGTGGCCAGCTGGGCGCTGGCGAGGGTGTTCTGGTACTGGTTCAGGTCGCTGCTGTTCTGGCAGTACAGATCGCCGATCTGGCTGATGGCCGAGACACCCAGGCCGATCAGGTCGCAATGACCATGGGTGGTGTAGCCCTGGAAATTGCGCTGCAGGGTTGATTCTTCCTGGGCGATCGCCAACTCGTCATCGGGCAGGGCGAAATGGTCCATGCCGATATAACGATAACCGGCGGCGGTCAGTTGCTCGATGGTGCGATGGAGCATTTCCAGCTTGTCGGCCGGGGCCGGCAGCTCATGGCCGTTGATCCGCCGCTGGGGCAGGAAACGCTCGGGCAGGTGGGCGTAGTTGAAGACCGAGAGGCGATCCGGTTGCAGGTTGATCACTTCGTCGACCGTGCGCGCAAAGTGTTCCGGTGTCTGCTTGGGCAGGCCGTAGATCAGGTCGATGTTGATCGAGCGGAACTGCAGGGTCCGCGCCGCCTCGATCACCGCGCGGGTTTCCTCCAGGCTTTGCAGGCGATTGACCGCCCGCTGCACATTCGGGTCGAGGTCCTGCAGGCCGATACTGACCCGGTTGAAGCCCAGTTCGCGGAGCAGGCCCATGGTCGACCAGTCGGCCTCCCGCGGGTCGATCTCGATGCCGTAGTCGCCGGAGTCGTCGTCCAGCAGGTTGAAGTGCCGGCGCAGGCTGCCCATCAATTGGCGCAGTTCGTCATGGCTGAGGAAGGTCGGCGTCCCGCCGCCGAAGTGCAACTGCTCGACTTTCTGGTTCGGGTCCAGGTGGCAGGCCACCAGCTGGATTTCCTGCTCCAGGCGTTGCAGGTAGGGCTGGGCCCGGCCACGGTCCTTGGTGATGACCTTGTTGCAGGCGCAGTAGTAGCAGATGTTCGCGCAGAACGGCACATGCACATACAGCGACAGCGGTCGCAGGGCCTTGCGGCTGTCGCGCAGGGCATGCAGCAGGTCGAAGGTGCCGACCTGGCTGTTGAACTGCACGGCGGTGGGGTAGGAGGTGTAGCGCGGTCCCGCGAGGTCGTAGCGGTGGATCAGATCAGAGTCCCAACGAATGGCGTCGAGCATGCGGGCGTTCCCCCGGATTGGCTGCAATGCCCGGAGTCTAGGGGATGGACCTGGAACGCATCTTGACCTGTATCAAGCGCCTCAATGGCCCATCAGCCAATGCTGGTGCGGGCCGGGCAGGGTCCACAGGCCGAACAGCATGACCAGCAGCCCACCGCCCAGGCGCACGCTGCGCTTGCGCAGCACGGCCGTGACCCGCTCCGCCGCCAGCCCGGTGGCCAGCAGCACCGGCCAGGTGCCGAGGCCGAAGGCCAGCATCAACAGCGCGCTGTCGACGGCATTGCCCTGGCTCGCCGCCCACAGCAGTGTGCTGTAGACCAGGCCGCAGGGCAGCCAGCCCCACAGCGCGCCGAGCAGCAAGGCGCGGGGCAGGCTCGACACCGGCAGCAGGCGGCTGGCGACGGGCTGGATATGCCGCCACAGGCCGCGTCCGAGGCTTTCCACGCGGGTCAGGCCGCTCCACCAGCCGGCCAGGTACAGGCCCATGGCGATCAGCAGCAGGCCGGCCAGCACCCGCAGCAGCATCGCCGCCGGGCTGCTGGCCACGGCCCAGCCAGCGAGGCCGATCAACAGGCCGGCGGTGGCGTAGCTGAGAATCCGCCCGAGGTTGTAGGCCAGCAGCAGGTGCAGGCGGCGGGCCCGTTGTTCCTTGGGGATCGCCAGGGTCAGGGCGCCCATCAGGCCGCCGCACATGCCCAGGCAATGGCCGCCGCCGAGCAGGCCGAGGATCACCGCCGAGGCCAGCAGGGGTGCCAGTTCAAGCATGGGGCGGGGCCTGCTGGTCGTGGTCGCGCGGCGTCCCGTCGGCCTCGTCGATGGCGGCCTTGTGGTTCGGGTCCTGGTCGTCGAACAGGATGCTGTGGGCCGGACCGTCGAGATCGTCGTACTGGCCGCTGTCCACCGCCCAGAAGAAGATGTAGACGGCGATGGCGACGATCAGCAGTGCCGCCGGGATCATCACATAGAGAGCTGGCATCTTTGCTCCAGGCCCGCGCGGCTCAGGCCGGCAGCGGGCGGATATCGGGTTGGGCGTGGCCGGCCGGTGCGCTCGGCAGGCGGGTCAGGCGCAAGGCGTTTAGTACCACGGTCAACGAACTGATGGACATACCGACCGCCGCCCACACCGGCGTGATCCAGCCGAGGGCGGCGAACGGCAACATGAGGCCATTGTACAGCGCCGCCCAGACCAGGTTCTCGATGATTACCCGACGGGTGCGGCGGGCCAGGTCGAAGGCCTGCACCAGGGCGTCCAGGCGATTGGACAGCAGTACCGCGTCGGCGCTGGTTTTCGCCAGGTCCGTGGCCGAGCCCATGGCGACGCTGATATCGGCGGCGGCTAGTACTGGCACGTCGTTGACGCCGTCGCCGAGCATCAGCACCTTGCGTCCCTGTTGCTGCAGTTGCTTCAGGACCTGCAACTTGTCATCCGGATGCAGCCCGCCACGGGCCTCGTCGATGCCCAGTTCGGCGGCGACGCTGGCGACCATCGGCGAGCTGTCGCCGGACAGCAGCAGGGTCCGCCAGCCCCGTGTGCGACAGGCGGCGAGCAAGGCCGGGGCATCGCCGCGCAGGCGGTCATCGAGGACGAACCAGGCCAGCGCGCCGTGGCTGTCGCCCAGCAGCAGCCATTGTCCGGCGGTGTCCGGTGGCGCGGGGATCGCGCAGCCGCTGAGTTCACAGACGAACGCTGCCTGGCCGATACGCAGTTGCTGTTCGCCGACCCGCCCCTGCAGGCCGCGCCCGGGAGTGGCCTGGACCTCTTCGGCGGCTTGCGGGGCACGACCGAAAGCCTTGGCGATCGGGTGCTCGGAGCGGTTTTCCAGGGCGGCGGCCAGGGCCAGGCAGCGCTCGCTGTCCAGTTCCCCCAGGGGGCGGATGGCGCGCAAGGCCAGGCGGCCTTCGGTAAGGGTGCCAGTCTTGTCGAAGATCACCGTGTCGATCTGGTTCAGGCCTTCGAGGACATGGCCACGGGTCAGCAGCAGGCCGAGCTTGTGCAGGGTGCCGGTGGCGGCGGTCAGCGCCGTCGGGGTGGCCAGCGACAGCGCGCATGGGCAGGTCGCCACCAGCATCGCCAGGACGATCCAGAATGCCCGGTCCGGGTCGAGCTGCCACCAGAGCAGGCCGATGGCCGCCGCAGCGATCAGCGACAGCAGGAGGAACCATTGCGAGGCGCGGTCGGCGATTTCCGCCAGGCGCGGTTTTTCGCTCTGGGCGCGTTCCAGCAGGCGGACGATGGCGGACAGCCGGGTGTCCTGGCCGAGGGCCAGGACCTCGACCGTCAGTGCGCCTTCGACGTTCAGCGTACCGGCGGTGACCGCGTCTCCCGGCGTGCGCGGTTGCGGCAGGTATTCCCCGGTCAGCAGCGATTCGTCGATGCTCGACTGGCCTTCGACAATCCTGCCGTCCGCCGGCAGGACGGCGCCGGGATGCACCAGGACACGATCGCCCAGGCGCAGTTCGCCGAGCAGGATCCGTTCGCTCTGGCCGTCCGCCAGCAGGCGCAGGCAGGAGGCCGGCAGCAGGTTGACCAGTTGCGCGGTGGCCGCCGCCGTGCGCTCGCGGGCGCGACGCTCCAGGTAGCGACCGGCGAGCAGGAACAGCGCGAACATGCCCACGGCATCGAAGTACAGCTCGCCGACCCCGGTGATCGAGGTCCAGATCCCGGCGCAATAGGCACTGCCGATCGCCAGCGAGACCGAGACGTCCATGGTCAGGTGCCGGGTCCGCAGGTCGCGCAGGGCGCCGCGAAAGAACGGCGCGCAACTGTAGAACACGATCGGCGTGGTGAGGAACAGGGCGACCCAGCGCAGGATGGTGTGCAACTCGGGGCTCAGGTCGATATTGAATTCCGGCCAGGTGGCCATGGTCGCCATCATCGCCTGGAACCACAGCAGGCCGGCCAGGCCCAGCTGGCGCAGGGACTTGCGGTTTTCGCTGGCCAGTTGTTCGCTGGCACGGTCGGGCTGGTAGGGGTGGGCGGCGTAGCCGATCTGGCGCAACTCGGCGAGCAGGGTACTCAGGGCCAGCTGGCTGTCGATCCAGCGCACCTGCAGGCGATGGTTGGACAGGTTCAGCCGTGCCTCGGCCACGGCCGGCAGGTTGCGCAGGTGTTTTTCGATCAGCCAGCCACAGGCCGCGCAACTGATGCCTTCCATCAACAGGGTGGCTTCGACGAGTTCGCCATCGTGATGGACGAAGGGTTGCTGCACATCGGCGCGGTCGTACAACGCCAGTTCGTCCGGCAGTTGCACGGGCAGCACGTCCGGGTTGGCGGAGGCTTCGCTGCGGTGGCTGTAGTAATGCTCCAGGCCACCGGCGACGATGGCTTCGGCCACGGCCTGGCAGCCGGGGCAGCAGAATTCGCGGGTTTCGCCGAGTACGGCCGCGGTGAAGCGGCTGCCGGCGGGGACGGGCAGGGCGCAGTGGTAGCAGGGGGTAGGGATTGTCATAGGCGCCATGGGTCACTGTAGGAGCCGGCTTGCTGGCGATGGCGATTTCACAGTCGACCTCTTTATCGCCAGGTAGACCGCTATCGCCAGCAAGCCGGCTCCTACGGAAGCGGAATCGTGGTTACTTGTCCAGGTCTTCGGCGCCTTGCAGCGGCTCATCGCCCAGCAGCAGGTCCTTGTCGTGGCTGACCTGCTCTTCCTCGAACATACGCCAGGTCTTGTCGCCCTGCATCCCCAGCAACTCGACGAAGCGCCGGCCTTCGATCTTGTCGCTCAACTGGCCGATATAACGTCCCTGCTCTGTCTCGCTGCGGTTCAGGGTGATCCGCCGATCCTTCTCCGGCTGGGTCGGCGAGATCAGGTTCAGTTCCAGGGTCGCAGGCTGGCTCGCGCCGCTCAGGCGCAGATCGACTTCGCCGGTGACTTCATCGAGGTGCACGTTGGCGCGCATCTTCAGGGTCTGGGCCAGCAACTCGCGGTCCAGCGAGCGATTGATGCCCTTGCCGGCCTCGTAGTAGTTGTCGTTGACCAGGTTGTCCGGGTTCTTCACCGCGATGGTCACCATCGACAGGGTCAGGGTCACCGAGCAGGCCAGGATGCCGATGATGATCCAGGGCCAGAGGTGCTTGTACCAGGGGCTGGTGGCGGTTGCGACGGACATTGTGGGTTCCCTTAGCGAATTTGCGGGCCGATGAACCGGCTCTTGGCTTCAATGTGGACGCTGTCGTCATCGGCGTCGCGGAGGATGAACTTCACCTCGTTGGTGCTCGACGGCAGTTGTTCGGGGGCGCTGGACAGTTCGAACGGCATGCTGAAGATCTCCCCGGCCGGCACCTTGATCTCGCGCCGGCCCTGCAGTTTCAGGTCGGGCAGGCCGCTGGCGTCGAGGACGTAGGTGTGGTCGCGCTGGTCCTTGTTCATGATCTTCAGGCTGTAGACGTTTTCGATCCGGCCCTCCGCATTCTCGCGATAGAGCACGCGGTCCTTGCTGACGTCGAAGCCCACCAGCGAGCGCATGAAGAAGGCCATCACCAGCAGGCTGATCATCGCCAGCAGCACCACTGCGTAACCGATCAGGCGCGGGCGCAGCTTGTGGGTTTTCTGCCCGGAGAGGTTGTGTTCGGTGGTGTAGCTGATCAGGCCGCGCGGGTATTCCATCTTGTCCATGATGCTGTCGCAGGCGTCGATGCAGGCCGCGCAGCCGATGCATTCGATCTGCAGGCCATCGCGGATGTCGATGCCGGTGGGGCAGACCTGCACGCACATCGTGCAGTCGATGCAGTCGCCCAGGCCCTGGGCCTTGTAGTCGGTGCCTTTCTTGCGGGGGCCACGGGCTTCGCCACGACGCGGGTCGTAGGAGACGATCAGCGTGTCCTTGTCGAACATCACGCTCTGGAAGCGCGCGTACGGGCACATGTAGATGCACACCTGCTCGCGCAGCCAGCCGGCGTTGCCATAGGTGGCGAGGGTGAAGAAACCGACCCAGAAGTACGACCAGCCATCGGCCTGGCCGGTGAAGAAGTCGACGACCAGTTCGCGGATCGGCGAGAAGTAGCCGACAAAGGTCATGCCGGTGACGAAGCCGATCAGCAGCCAGAGGCTGTGCTTGCCGAACTTGCGCAGGAACTTGTTGGCGCTCATGGGCGCCTTGTCCAGCTTGATGCGCTGGTTGCGGTCGCCTTCGGTGACCTTTTCGCACCACATGAAGATCCAGGTCCAGACGCTTTGCGGGCAGGTGTAGCCGCACCACACGCGCCCGGCGTAGACGGTGATGAAGAACAGGCCGAAGGCGGCGATGATCAGCATGCCCGAGAGCAGGATGAAGTCCTGGGGCCAGAAGGTCGCGCCGAAGATGAAGAACTTGCGCTCGGGCAGGTTCCACCAGACCGCCTGGTGGCCGCCCCAGTCCAGCCACACGGTGCCGAAATACAGCAGGAACAGTGCGGCGCCGCCGGTCATCCGCAGGTTGCGGAACAGGCCGGTGAAGGCCCGGGTGTAGATTTTTTCGCGTGAGGCGTAGAGATCGACGGTGTCGTTCGAGTGCTTGGCAGGCGGAGTAACGTCGTGTACCGGAATCTGGTTGCTCATCATTGCATCCCACGGCTGGGGGAAAATGCCTCGGTCAGTACATGCCGACCGCGATCAGAAAGGGTAGTGCAGTGGCGCAATGATACGCCTGTCACCCCGGCTCAAGTGTGCGACCTTTGGTCGCGTTGGGGGAATGGCCTGGATGGTGTAGCAAATGTAACAAAGCATGATGCAGGTCAATTGACTATAGATGAAACCGCGTGGCGCGACGGGCCGATTGCTGCCGTGGCAGAGCGCCCGCGGATGAAAAAGGCCCCGCCAGTCTGCACGGGCGGGGCCTCGGGTGTCGCGGCAAGCCGGGTATTTATTCCGCGGGCTTGTTGTCGCCGTGGGACAGGCTGTAGACGTAGGCGGCCAGCAGGTGGACCTTGTCGTTGCCCTGGGTCTGTTCCTGGGCAGGCATCTGGCCCTGGCGGCCGTAACGGATGGTCTGCTGCAGTTGCGCGAAGCTCGAACCGTAGATGAACGCAGCCGGGTGCGTCAGGTTCGGGGCGCCCATGGCCGGGGTGCCCTTGCCTTCCGGACCGTGGCAGGCCACGCAGTTGGCGGCGAAGAGCTTCTGCCCGTTGGCCGGGTCGGCCTTGGCGCCTTCCGGCAGCTTGCGGCCGTCGAGATTGGTCAGCACGAACGCGGCGACATCGGCCACGCCCTGCTCGCCGATCACATCGGCCCAGGCCGGCATCACCGCGTGGCGACCGCCCATGATGGTGGTCTTGATGGTTTGCGGGTCACCGCCCCAGCGCCAGTCTTCGTCGGTCAGGTTCGGGAAGCCATAGGCACCCTTGGCGTCGGAGCCATGGCAGACCGAGCAGTTGGACGCGAACAGCCGGCCACCCATTTTCAGGGCTTGCGGGTCCTTGGCCACTTCCTCGATCGGCATGGCCGCGTACTTGGCGAAGATCGGTCCGAACTTGGCGTCCGAGCGGGCCATTTCCTTCTCCCACTCATGCACGCCGGTCCAGCCGGTCTGGCCGTTGGCGAAGGGCGTCTGCTTCTCGTTGTCCAGGTAGCCATAACCTGGCAGCAGGCCTTTCCAGTTGCCCAGGCCCGGGTACAGCGCCAGGTAGCCGAGGGCGAAGATGATGGTGCCGACGAACAGCATGAACCACCATTTCGGCAACGGGTTGTCGTATTCCTCGATCCCGTCGAAGGAGTGGCCGACCGTCTCGTCGGTCTGCTCGGCGCGCTGGCCCTTGCGGGTCGACAGCAGCAGCCAGGTCAGGGCGAAGATGGTACCCAGGCTGAGGACTGTGACGTACAGACTCCAGAACGTAGTCATTCTTTGTTACTCCTAGAAGCTTGCTCGACGTGCTTGATGGCTTCGGGATCATCCGCGAAAGGCAGCAAGGTCGCGTCTTCAAACTCCGACTTGCGCTTGGGGCTGAATACCCACAACGCCAGGCCGATAAAGGCCACCATCACCACGACGGTGCCCAGGCCACGAATCATCCCGATATCCATCCAGATCACCGTTTGCTTTTGATGATGGTGCCCAGGCCCTGCAAGTAGGCCACCAGCGCGTCCATTTCGGTCTTGCCCTTCACGGCGTCCCTGGCACCGGCGATGTCTTCGTCGGTGTAAGGCACGCCGAGGGAGCGCAGGACTTCCATTTTCTTCGCGGTGTCCTTGCCGTCGAGCTTGTTTTCCACGAGGAACGGGTACGCCGGCATTTTCGACTCGGGTACCACGTTGCGCGGGTTGTACAGGTGCGCGCGGTGCCAGTCATCGGAGTAACGACCGCCGACACGGGCCAGGTCCGGACCGGTGCGCTTGGAACCCCACAGGAACGGGTGGTCCCAGACGCTTTCACCGGCAACCGAATAGTGCCCGTAGCGTTCGGTTTCAGCGCGGAACGGCCGGATCATCTGCGAGTGGCAGCCGACACAACCGTTGGCGATGTAGATGTCACGGCCTTCCAGTTCCAGTGCCGAGCGCGGCTTCATGCCTTCGACCGGCTTGTTGGTGACGTCCTGGAAGAACAGCGGAACGATCTGGGTCAGGCCGCCGATACTGACGGCGATGACCATGAAGAAGGCCAGCAGGCCGATATTCTTCTCGACTACTTCGTGCTTCATCAGTGAGCTCCAACGACAGCGATCTGAGCGGCGGCTTCAGCTTCAGCCGGGTTCGAGGCACGAACGGTGCGGTACACGTTGTAGGCCATGAACAGCATGCCACTGGCGAAGAACGCACCGCCCAGGGCGCGAACGATGTAGCCGGGGTGGCTGGCCTGCAGCGCTTCGACGAACGAGTAGGTCAGGGTGCCGTCGTCGTTGATTGCCCGCCACATCAGGCCCTGGGTGATGCCGTTGACCCACATCGAGGCGATGTAGAGCACGGTACCGATGGTCGCGAGCCAGAAGTGGGTATTGATCAGGCCGACGCTGTGCATCTGCGCACGCCCGAACAGCTTGGGAATCATGTGGTAGATCGCGCCGATGGAAATCATCGCCACCCAGCCCAGGGCACCGGCGTGAACGTGGCCGATGGTCCAGTCGGTGTAGTGGGACAGCGAGTTGACGGTCTTGATCGCCATCATCGGCCCTTCAAAGGTCGACATGCCGTAGAACGCCAGGGATACCACCAGGAAGCGCAGGATCGGGTCGGTGCGCAGCTTATGCCAGGCGCCCGAGAGGGTCATCATGCCGTTGATCATGCCGCCCCAGCTCGGTGCCAGCAGGATGATCGACATGGCCATGCCCAGCGACTGCGCCCAGTCCGGCAGGGCGGTGTAGTGCAGGTGGTGCGGGCCGGCCCAGATGTACAGGGTGATCAGTGCCCAGAAGTGCACGATGGACAGGCGATAGGAATAGATCGGGCGCTCGGCCTGTTTCGGCACGAAGTAGTACATCATCCCGAGGAAGCCGGTGGTCAGGAAGAAACCCACCGCGTTGTGCCCGTACCACCACTGGATCATCGCATCCGTCGCCCCGGCGTAGGCCGAGTAGGACTTGAAGAAGCTCACCGGCAGGGAGGCGTGGTTGACGATGTGCAGCATGGCGGTGACGACGATGAACGCACCGTAGAACCAGTTGCCGACGTAGATGTGCTTGGTCTTGCGCTTGACGATGGTGCCGAAGAACACCAGTGCGTAGACCACCCAGACGATCGCCAGGAGGATAGCCAGCGGCCACTCCAGCTCGGCGTATTCCTTGGTGGTGGTGTAACCCAGCGGCAGGGTCACGAGGGCGCCGATGATCACCGCCTGCCAACCCCAGAAGTGGAAGGCCGCGAGGCTGTCGGAGATCAGTCGCACCTGACAGGTACGCTGCACCACGTAGTAGGAGGTGGCAAACAATGCACAACCACCGAAGGCGAAGATCACCAGGTTGGTGTGCAACGGGCGCAGGCGTCCAAAACTCGTCCACGGCAGACCGAAATTCAGCTCCGGCCAGACCAATTGAGAGGCGATGAATACTCCGAGCCCCATGCCAAGGATCCCCCAGACCACCGTCATGATGGCGAACTGGCGGACTACCTTATAGTTATAAGCAGTCGGACTGATTGCTGTGCTCATTCTAAGGTTCCACGGTTTGGGTATAGTTATTAGGGGTGAAAATCGGCCGCAAGTATGGATAAAGTGTAGGGTCATTGCAACGCGCCATGACCTGGGTCAATACGTTACGACGCTGATTCTGCGGCCTTTCCATGCTCGGTGTAAGGTCAAAACGCGCACTCGCGGATACCCGGACTGACCGGCAGGCGAGGGGTTGCGGATTGATCGAGGTTTGCAAAGCTTAGTACCGATTCCCGGGAGTGGGTAGGCGGACTAAAAGAGAGGTGCGACACTTGGTCGCGTACAGGCAGGGAACTGCCGCATCCTGATCGATGCGGCAGGAAATATCCGGTATTTATTGAGCCTTATCTTCTCCTTGACTGCCGTGAGAGAGACTGAATACGTACGCCGCTAACAGTTGCACCTTGTCGTTGCCGAGCAGTTCGTTCTGGGCCGGCATATGGCCCTGGCGCCCGTGGCGGATGGTCTGCTGCAACTGCGCCAGGCTGCTGCCGTAGATAAAGCCGGCGGGCTGGGTCAGGTCCGGAGCCCCCATGATCGGGCTGCCCTGGCCGGTGGCACCATGGCAGGCGATGCAGGTGGTGCTGAACGATTGCCGGCCCGCCGCCAGGTCCGCCGTGGAGTCCTGTGGCAGCGGCAGCTTGGCCAGGTCATGACGGACGTAGGCGGCGACGTTCTTCACTCCGTCTTCACCGAGGATTTCGCCCCAGGCCGGCATGGCCGCGACGCGTCCGCCCATGATGGTGGTCTTGATCGTGTCGGCGCTGCCGCCCCAGCGCCAGATGTTGTCGGCGAGGTTGGGGAAGCCGTAGGCGCCCTTGGCGTCCGAACCATGGCAGACCGCGCAGTTGGAGGCGAACAGGCGACCGCCCATTTTCAGCGCCTGCGGGTCCTTGGCCACTTCCTCCACCGGCATGGCGGCGAATCTGGCGAAGATCGGCCCGAACTTGGCGTCGGCCTTGTCCATCTCCTTTTCCCACTCGTGCACGCCGGTCCAGCCGTTCTCATAGCCGGGCAGGATGCCTTTCCAGTTGCCCAGGCCGGGATAGAGGATCAGGTAGCCGACGGCAAACACCAGGGTCCCGGCGAACAGCATGAACCACCACTGCGGCAACGGGTTGTCGTACTCCTCGATGCCGTCGAAGCTGTGGCCCATGGTCTGGTCGACGCTGCCCTTGGTTTCGCCCTTGCGGGTGCCGAGCAACAGCCAGGTCAGGCCGATCAGGCTGCCGATGGTCAGTACGCAGATGTACGTACTCCAGAAGGTGGTCATGGCCGGTTGCTCCTTGTAGCAGGGTCTTGTTCGGGTGTTTCGGGCAAGGGCTCGTCGGCGAACGGCAGCATGCGCGCCTGGGCGAACTCCGGATTGCGCTTGGCGTTGAACACCCAGATGGCGAGGCCGACGAAGGCAATCATCACCACCAGGGTGCCGAGGCCGCGGATCATTCCGCTACTCATCTCCATGGCTCACCTCTTGCTCTTGATCGCAGTGCCGAGCACTTGCAGGTAGGCGACCAGCGCGTCCATCTCGGTCTTGCCCTTGAGGCTGGCGACCGCGCCGCTGATGTCGTCGTCGGTGTAGGGCACGCCGAGGGTACGCATGGCCCGCAGCTTGGTTTCGGTGTGGCTGCTGTCCAGGGCGTTGGCCACCAGCCAGGGGTAGGCCGGCATCTTCGACTCCGGGACCACGTTGCGCGGGTTGTACAGGTGCGCGCGGTGCCAGTCTTCCGAGTAGCGGCCGCCGACCCGTGCCAGGTCCGGCCCGGTGCGCTTGGAGCCCCACAGGAACGGATGGTCCCAGACGCTTTCGCCGGCCACCGAGTAGTGTCCGTAGCGTTCGGTCTCGGCGCGGAACGGCCGGATCATCTGCGAGTGGCAACCGACGCAGCCTTCGCGGATGTAGATATCGCGACCTTCCAGTTGCAGCGCGGTGTAGGGCTTCATGCCTTCCACCGGCTTGTTGGTGACATCCTGGAAGAACAGCGGGACGATCTGGGTCAGGCCGCCGATGCTGACGGCAAAGACCATCAGCAGCATCAACAGGCCGACGTTCTTTTCAATCACTTCGTGTTTCATGGCGAACTCCTCAGGCCGTCTGCGCGGCGGCGGTGACGGTGGCTGGCTCTGCGCCGCGCACGGTGCGCCAGGTGTTGTAGGCCATCAGCAGCATGCCGCTGAGGAAGATCGCCCCGCCGATCAGCCGCACGACGAAGCCGGGATGGCTGGCCACCAGGGTTTCGACGAAGGAGTAGGTCAGCGTGCCGTCCTCGTTGACCGCGCGCCACATCAGGCCCTGGGCGATGCCGTTGACCCACATCGAGGCGATGTAGAGCACGGTGCCGATGGTCGCGAGCCAGAAGTGCGCGTTGATCAGGCCGAGGCTGTGCATCTGCGTGCGGCCGAAGACTTTCGGGATCATGTGGTACAGCGCGCCGATGGAGATCATCGCCACCCAGCCGAGGGCGCCGGCATGCACGTGGCCGATGGTCCAGTCGGTGTAGTGGGAGAGGGCGTTGACGGTCTTGATCGCCATCATCGGCCCTTCGAAGGTCGACATACCGTAGAACGCCAGGGACACCACCAGGAAGCGCAGGATCGGATCGCTGCGCAACTTATGCCAGGCGCCCGAGAGGGTCATCATGCCGTTGATCATGCCGCCCCAGCTCGGGGCCAGGAGGATCAGCGACATCACCATGCCCAGCGACTGCGCCCAGTCCGGCAGCGCGGTGTAGTGCAGATGGTGCGGGCCGGCCCAGATGTACAGGGTGATCAGCGCCCAGAAGTGGACGATGGACAGGCGATAGGAATACACCGGGCGTTCGGCCTGTTTCGGCACGAAGTAGTACATCATCCCGAGGAAACCGGCGGTCAGGAAGAAGCCCACCGCATTGTGCCCGTACCACCATTGGACCATGGCGTCGGTGGCCCCGGCGTAGACAGAGTAGGACTTGGTCAGGCTGACCGGGATTTCCAGGTTGTTGACGATATGCAGGATTGCCACGGTGATGATGAACGCCCCGAAGAACCAGTTGCCCACATAGATGTGCTTGGTGGTGCGCTTCATCACGGTGCCGAAGAACACGTAGGCGTAGGCCACCCAGACGATGGTGATCAGGATGTCGATCGGCCATTCCAGCTCGGCGTATTCCTTGGAACTGGTGTAGCCCAGTGGCAGGCTGATGGCCGCGAGCAGGATGACCAGCTGCCAGCCCCAGAAGGTGAACGCGGCCACCTTCGGCGAAAACAGCTGGGTCTGGCAGGTGCGTTGCACCGAGTAGTAGGAACTGGCGAACAGCGCGCAACCGCCGAAGGCGAAGATCACCGCGTTGGTATGCAGCGGGCGCAGACGGCCGAAGCTGGTCCACGGCAGGTTGAAGTTGAGTTCGGGCCAGACCAATTGGGCGGCGAGGAAGACCCCGAGCCCCATCCCGACGATGCCCCACACCACCGTCATAATGGCGAATTGGCGGACCACCCTGTAGTTGTAGGCGGTACTGATTGAAGTGTTCATGGTTCCCCATCCACGGTTCAGACCCGGCCGGCGCTGTTGCATTCGCGGGATCTGGAGTTATAGGCAGACTAAAAGCCAGCCAAGCATGGGCAAATAGCCAGCGGGTGGTATTGACGGGGGTCAATGGGGCGGGAGTTGCCGGTGGCCCCGGGGCCACCGGCGCAGGGGTCAGGCGCGTGGCGTGCAGGCGGCGAGCAGCACGGGGCCGATCCCCAGCCCGTTGGCCTCGTAGATCAGGCTCAGGCCCGGGCTGATCTTGATATAGGGGCGCTCGGGCTCGATGACCTCCAGGGTCATGTCCAGTACCGCATACACCAGCCCCAACGGGGTTTTCGTGGTCGAGGACCAGGTTTTCGGTATCAGCGGCGATTGCAGCGGCCAACGCTTGCCGTAGGCCGAGCGGATGCTGATCAGCTCTTCCAGCGACGGCACGCTCAGCCCTTGTGCCTGGGCCTTGCGCAGGGTGTCGGCGCTGCTGCCCTTGCCGAGGTTGTAGCACTGCACCACGCCGCTGACGGTGACCTCGTAGCTTTTGCGCTGCCCGGCGCTGTCGCTGACACGGATAAAGGTCTTGCCGTTGCCGCGCACGGTGACCCGGCCATTGCTGTCGACCACGGCGATGTTGCGGTTATCGCTGCTGTAGTGATAACCGGGCACGCCACCGCCCGCCGCGCGCTGGAGGGTCGTGCCCGGGCCGAATTCCGGCAGCACCTGCGGATGGCAGGGGATCAGGTAGATTTTCCCGGACAGGTTGACCGGCCGGGTATCGAAGACCAGTTCCGGCACCCGCTTGCGAGCCCTGACCGTCAACGACAGTCGCGGGAACGTCAGGGCGCCGGCTTCATCGCTGCTGCCGTCGAAGGTCACCTTGAAGGTGAAGGTCAGGCCGCTCAGGTCGCGCAACTGATCGAGGTGGGTGCGTGAGAGCAGGCCTTCGATGACATCCGAGATCGTGCTGACTTCCTCTCCGTTCCACAGCGCCAGGCTGAACGGCCTGCCGCTGACCAGGGTGCCCTCGATCCTCAGCCAGATCCTCTGGCCGACCTGGATATGCGGCCATTTCCTGACTTCGATATGGGCGTCGCCGGCAAAGGTGTTGAGGTCCAGCAGGAGATTGTCCGGCGCCTCGCGGACGAAGGGCGGATGCAGGTCTTCGTGGGCGATGGGCAGTATGTCCAGCGGCAGGATTTTCGACGGTGCCGCGATCCCACGGCGGGTGACGTTGTAGCCGACTTCCACGCGCTTGCCGATATTGGCGCTGACGGCCCCGGCGGGGACGCTGAAGTCGACGCTGCCGGAACTGCTGCCGGGTTTGGCGTCGATCACCGGTGTGCCGCTGCCGGGCGTGCCGCGCCAGTAGGCCTGGATGCTGTCGCCGGTTTCCATGGCATAAGTGACGCGGATCGTCGCGCCATCCAGCGCCTGCAGCGGGAACAGCACGGTGTCATGGGCTTCCACCACGGCGGGGCGGGGCAGATCCAGCGGCAGGGCGCTGACCGGCAGCAGCAAGGGTTGCGAAACCAGGGGATCGGGGGCTTCGGTCTTGACGTCATAACGCACCACCACCGAGCCGCCGGCCAGCACGCCGACCTTGTCGTCCGGGATGCTGAAGTCGATGTCCCTGCCGGTGTCGACCACCGGCAGGGTCTGTTCATGGCACACTTCCATGCCGCTGGCGGTCGTGCCGATCCAGACCAGCGTCACGGCCTGGCCCACGGCGATCAGCGAGTAGGGCTCCACCCGCGCGATCACCCCGGTGGCCGCCGGGTCGAGCACATTGCCGTTGGCTTCGGCCACGGGCACCCGTGGCGGCTTGAGTATCAGCGCCTGGCCGATGATCTTCAGCGGCAGGCTCTTGGAGCGGCGCACGGGTTGCTCGGGCGCCTCGACATAATAGTAGAAGCGAGCCTGGCCCTGGATGATCAGCGGGAACTGCTCGTTGGGCACATCGAAGGATACGAAGGGATCGCTGTCATGGCCGGGCAGGGTGGCGGTGTACGCCGGCAGCGATACGCCGAGGGCGGTTTCCCGTTCTACCAGCAGGCGCAGGTTCTGCGCGCTGTTCATCCCATCGTAGCGCAGCACCAGGGTCTGCACGTCGGCGCCATTGAGCAGGTCGAGGTCCAACTGCATGCCCTGGGCCCGTGGCACCACCGGGGCGGGCAGGGATGGATCGCCGATACCGACTTCGACCAGGGCCGGGCGTGACCAGCGCGACCAGTTGTTGACCACATCGCGGATCTCGTAGCGCACGAGGATCGCGTCGGAGTTGCCGGCCTCGCGGATGATCCGCGGATCGATCGGCACCACCACTTCATCGCTCGGCGCGCTCAGCGGCGGGTGTTGCACCAGGCGACCATGCCACGACACCACGATCACATCACCGGCGGCCATGTTCGCATAGCGCTTGATGACCACGCTGACGCCTTCCGGATCCTCGATCACCCCGGGAGGTATCACCACGGGCAGTTCCAGCTTGTCGTTGAGGGTCGGTGTCGCCGACTGGGTGTCGGGGTCGCCGGGCACGTCCAGCTTGACCCGCAGGCTGGTCTCGGCGGTTTCCGGCGCACCGCCGGGGAACGGCGTGAGGACATAGCGCACCGTCACCTCGCCGCTCATGATCCAGCGCGTATCGACCCGCAGGGTGAGGTGAGTGGCGCCGGGTTCGCTATCCTGGGTATGGCTGGCGACGGGGTCGGGATGGCTGCCCCAGTACAGGTCGACGCGGTCCCTGGGCTTCAGGTCCAACGGCGCGATCACCACGGGCAGGGGCCGCAGCGGGTCGATCACGTCGGTGGCACCGACGCCGCCGAGATTGAAACTGTTGATCAGCGGCGGGATCAGCGCCCGCGTGGCCCGTGGGCGGCGCTCGCTGAGCGTCCATGCCGGTGTCCAGGTGGGATCGATCGGGCCCGGGGTGGGCCACAGCTGGCTGGTGTGCAGCACACTCAGCTTGCCGGCGGCGGCGACCGCGTTCACCAGGCGGAACTGTGGCGGGGTGAGGCTGCGGATGCTGTCGGCATCTACCGGTGCGCACAGTTCGCCCTGTGCGTGCGAGGCCCTGGGCTCGTACTTGAACAGGGCGCCGTCCTGGCTGGAATAGTAGATGCCATTGAGGAAGAGGTTGTCGGCCAGCAGGGTCTGGGTGACGAAGCAGATGTCCTCGACGGAGAAGAAGTCGACGTGAGGGCTGTCGCCGGTCTGGTAGCGGGTAGGGGCCAGCGGCTTGGCATAGTGGATGCTGTCGAGCGGTGTCCTGCCCAGGGTCAGTTCCAGGCGTTCCTTCTCCAGCACCTGGGTCTTCAGGTCGGCCAGGGTACGGGTGACCTTGATCGCCTGGCCATCGACGAAAGGTTCCAGGGTGACGTAGCCCTCGGGGGCGGAGGTGCGGTAGATCGCGTCGACCAGCAGCGCGCCGCGGCCACGGCCGAGCTTGTCGTGGGTATGCAGCGCCGCATCGTCCGCATGGGCGAACAGCGGGCTGAGGGCATAGGGCTGCGCGGTGGTGGTGGCGATATCGACCGGTTCCCAGGTGGCCGTGACCGGGCCGCCCTGGCGCCACAGCGTGCCGGGTTGCAGGACGCTCAACTTGCCGCTCGCCGCCACGCGGCGGACATAGTCCCGGCCTGTCAGCGAGCCGTTCTCCAACTGGCCCTGGGTATCGATGCCGTCGTTGTGGAAGACGCTGCCGCGGATCACTTCGTCGGCATCCGGAACCAGCGGCACCGTATAGCTCAACAGGGCGCCGTCGGCGGTCGACAGATACAGGTGGGTGGTGGCCTGGTGGCCGGGCACGATGGCGGTTTCCCGAGCGGTCTTGATGGCATGGGCGAAGTCCCGCGCGGAGATGAAGTGCGGGTAGACCGGGTCCGCCGGCAGCGCCTCCTGATGGCCGGTCGCGACATACAGGCCGTCGATGACATAGCCGGGAATCAGGGCGAGGACGGCGATCTGCGGCGGCAGGACGAGCGCCCTGTCGAAGTTCGCGCTGGTATCGATGATGGCTTCGGTGGCGACATATTCCCTGTCGGTTTTGCGGAAAATGAAACCGAAGCGGCGCCCGCCTCTCTGGCCGATCTGCGCAAGCCCATGGCGCACGGCATCCAGCGGTGTCATGAACACCGGGCTGAACGCGGGCGCGGAGGTGGCGATGGCACCCTGGTCGGTGTCGACCAGCAGTCCGTCGGCGCTGTCGCGCAGGGCCAGGACCTTGCCAGCCGTCGTCCAGACTTCGCGGCCGCTGACCAGCACCCGCAGTTCCCCGGCCTTGACCAGGTCGCGGGCGAAGGCCAGTACCGCTCCCCTGTCCTCGTCCCTGCCACTCTTGAAACACTGCTCCGTCGGGTTTTCCATCAGGTTCAGCGGACTTGCCGATGAAGGCGCCAGGGCATTGAACACATCGACTTCATCTGGCGAATGCTTGCTGTTGTAGCGGATCAGCGAGCCGTCCTGGCAGGAGAAATAATGCAACGGGATCGAGCGGTCCTTGATGGCCCGGTAGATGTCCCAGGTCGGGAACAGGTTCAGGTAGAGCCGTGCTTCGCTCTCCGGCAGGGGGAAGTCCAGCGTGCCCAGGCGTGAATTGTAGGTGCCGACAATGGTGTGGCCTTCAAGGGGAAAACCATTGAGGGTCGGGAACACCAGGGTGTGATCGAAGATTTCGGTGGGCGAGACCCGCGGCGTGGAGGCCACGAACTGGCCGTCCGGACGTTTCAGGATCACCCCGCCATAGACCTTGTCGTAGCGGCGGGCGATCTGCCCATGGGCGTGGCGGGCGGCGTCGTCGGCGCTGGCGAAGATCGGCCCCAGCGTTCGTCGCCGTTGCCCTTGATAGGCTCGCCATTCGCCGCTCAGGCGAGCGGGCGGGCCCCACAGTTCGCTGGGGTGCAGCACGCTCAGTTCACCGATCTCGGCCAGCGCATGGATGAAGTCCAGCGGATCGAGAACACCCTGGACCAGCCGTTCACCGTAACTGGCGAGGTTGCTCGAACCGGCGAGCAAGGCCTTGTCGAAGCTGATATCACGCGAGAGGTATTTCAACTGTGCGCCATCGCGGGTGCTCAGGTACAGCGGGATGTGGGGCGTGGCGGGTGTCGGGCGATAACCTTCGATCAGGCTGAGCGCCGCCAGCAACTCATCGGGCAGGAAGAAGTTCCGGTACATCCAGACGTCCTTGCAGGGCAGGCGCTCCGGATACAGTTCGGCGCTGTAGTAAAGACCGGCCAGGCGATAACCGGGCAGTGCGGCCAGGGAGCCGTCAGGCCCGGCACGCAGCAACGGGTTGGCGGCGAACAGCGGTTCCGTGGCGCTGGCCGGCTCGCTCGCCACGTAGCGGTCGTGGCTGTCGGTGACGATAAAGCCGATGCGCCGTTCCCGGTACTGGCCGCCGATACGCTGATTGGCATGCAGGGCGGCGGCATCCGCCGTGTCGAACACCGGCCCGAAGGCCGGCAGGGTCGGGGCCGATATTGTGGCTGGCGGGTAGGGGGCCCAGTCGTCGGGCACCTTGCCCGGCGGGCCCCAGTAGCTATCGCCGCGCACGATATGGAGCCCGCCGGCCTTTGCCAGGGCCTTGATGAAATCGGCCGGTGCCAGCCGATCGAGATCGCCGAGGTCCTTTCCGGGCAGCAGGCGCGGGATCAGGGCATCTTCCTCGGCCGAGCCGCTGGGCATGTACTTGATGATGTTCAAGTCGGTCATCAGCACATAAAACGCTCTTATCCCCTGGTGACGGGGAAGGAGGGTGGCGAGCACTTCCTCGGGGGTGATGCTTTTCAGCCTGAGGCGGCGCTCCTGTTCGGTGCCGGTCGCCCGGTTGTCCACGGCGCCGCTGGTCTGTTCCCGGATGGCCGACAAACTGATATTGGCGCGATACAGCGCATGCAGCCTGTGCCCTGGCGGGAAGTCGGCGATACCGGTTTCCGTGACGGGATACAGGCTCTCGCTGTCGAACCGGCTGCCACTGCCGCTGGTGGGCAGCGTGGCGACAAAGCTGCCGTCCTCGCGCTGGAAGATCAGCCCGCCGAGTTCCTTGTCGGTGCCGCCCTGGATGATCTGCTGGGCATGGCGGGCGGCGTCGTCCGCGCTGAGGAAGATCGGGCCCAGTTCCGGGAGCACGGCATCGGCGAACGGTGCCCAGGTGATCGAGTTCACGTCGCCGGCAGGGTTCCACAGGCGGCTGGTCTCGATCACCCGCAGTTTCCCGGCGGCGGCGAGGGTCCGCACGAACTGGCTGGGGGGCAGTACGCCGCTCGCCAGTTGTTCCTGATAGTGCCTGGCCCGGGACGACCAGTCCGCGCCTTCGGGCAACAGGGCCAACGCCAGGTCGCTATCGTCGGCGTGATAGGACAGCAGGGCGCCGTCAGGCGTGCCGTAGAACAGCGGCAGCGGTTGCGCTCCTGGTATCGATGGCCGCGAGCGGCGGGCCTGATGGAGTCCGGCGAACAGGTCGTGGGGGCTGAAGAAGTTTTCGTAGACGCCGCTTTCCCGGGGTGGCAGTTGCTCGTGAGTGGCCTCGGCCTGGCCATATAGGCCGACCAGGACAAAACCTTCGGGCAGTTGCAGTACGCCCCCGGCGTCGTGTCCGAAGACGGCTTGCGGGTCGAGATAGGCCTGCGTGCCGGGCTGTGGTGGTGTCGCCGTGAATTCGTCCTTCTGTGGATGCTTCAGGAGCAGCGACGACTGTCGCTCCGGGCCTTTGAGCGCGGCCTGGGCGTGGGCATGCCGGGCGGCTTCCTCGAGGCTGGCGAAGGCGTGGCCGAGGGAGGGATAGGTGGCTTTCCCGGGCCCGTGAGCGATGGCACGATCGCCTTGCAGGGGGCTGGGGGCGGGTGGTTCGGCGTGGGTAAGGGCGTCTTGGGGCATGGCAATACTCGTCTGGAAATGACCGCGGGAAGCATCCCGTGTCGGCAGCGCCGGCCTTGCAGTGTCTGCGCAGGCAGGTAAGGTGCATTCATTTTCAGGAAAAGCGGCGCAGCGATGCGTTACATATCTAGAGGCCCGCTGTCGGTGCGGGTGGTGAAGTGAGAGGTCTTATGTCGACGCAGCAAGCAACCCGGTTCCAGGCACCCTGGCCGACCAATCCCGCCTATCTGTACAACGCCGCCGGGGACGAAGGCCCGCGGGCCACGCTGATCCTCGCCCACGGTGCCGGGGCGCCGATGGACAGTGAGTTCATGAACGCCATGGCCGCGCGCCTGGCGGCAGAAGGCATCGACGTGCTGCGTTTCGAGTTTCCCTACATGGCCCAGCGACGCCTGGATGGCGGCAAGCGTCCGCCCAATCCGCAGGCCCGGTTGCTGGAGTGCTGGCGCGAGGTGTACGAGCAGGTCCGGCAGCAGGTCCGCGGGCCGCTGTTCATTGGCGGCAAGTCCATGGGCGGGCGCATGGCCAGCCTGGTGGCCGACGACCTTGGCGCGCAAGGACTGGTGTGCCTGGGCTACCCGTTCTATGCCGCGGGCAAGCCGGAGAAACCACGGGTGGCGCACCTGGCCGGGCTCGCGACAGCGACGCTGATCGTCCAGGGTGAACGCGACGCCCTGGGCAATCGCCAGGCGGTATCGGACTATGCGCTGTCGGCCCGGATCGAACTGAGCTGGCTGCAGGCTGCCGATCACGATCTCAAGCCATTGAAGGCCAGTGGCTTCAACCATGCGCAGCACCTGGACACGGCGGCGCGGCAGATCGCTGAATTCATCGGCCGGCATGCCGGTTGAAGCGCCGGTTGCCCTGCCTGCGGCAACCGGCGCGATTGGGCTCAGCGCGAACCGATGCTGACCACGACCTCGGTGGCGGCCGAGCGTTTCGACCAGTTGCCGACCACGTCATGGACCTCGTAGCGCACCGGCAGCTTGCTTGAGTCGCCGACGGCCTCGATGATCTGCGGCGGAATCGGGATAACCACCTCCGTGCCGGCTTCCGCCGCTGTCAGCGGCGGGTGGTCGACCGTCGATTCGGCCCAACTGACCCGGATCCGATCGCCTTCGCTCATCTGCTCGTAGGGCGTGACGATCACCCGCACACCCTGCGGGTCGACGATCACTGCTGGCGGTTGCACCCGGGGCGGACGCAGGGCTTCGTTCTCGTAAGGCGTGGCCGGATCGATATCGATGCCGCCGGGGGCTTCCAGCTTGACGCGGATGTGGGTGATGTCGGAGTCCTGCGAGGTACTGCCGGGAAACGGGGTGAAGCGATAGCGAACCGGTACCGGATCCCTGGCCGACTCGATGTTTCCGGTATCCACCGCCAGGATGACGAAGTCATTGATCGGTGGCGCGTCCCTCGGGTGATCGTAGCTGCTGACGGGGTCCGCGATTGCCCCCCAGTACAGGTCGATATGATCCAGGGGCTTGAGGTCCAACGGCCCCACCAGCACGGGCAGGGGTTTTTCCGGGTCGGCTACGTCAATGGCACCGACTCCGGCGGGATTGACGCTGAGGATCACCGGTTGATCCAGGTTTCTTGGGCTGATGTATTCAGACATGATGAAGGCTCCAGAAAGAGAAAAGACAGGTGGTCACTGCCCGCGTGCCTCGGGGCACCTGCCGGACACACGCATATCCACATAGGCGCTGCGCCGCTTTGAACGACCGATGCCGGTGAGGCTTTCCACGCTGAACGTGGCCTCGGCATGGCCATAGCAATTGCTATCCAGCACCGCGCGCGGCACCTTCAGGTCGTAGCCATCGCGAACCTGTTCCTCGGTCAGTGGAGCGGACGTGTATGGCCACTGGTTTTTCGGATTGCCGCCCACCAGTTGGTCGAAGCCTTCGTAAAGGAAATGGATGACATCGCCTGGCCTGATGTTCAGATACGGGGCGATATGGACCGGTGCGCCGTCCTGGCCGTTGATCGTATTGATCGCACCATGCTCGTTCAGGTCGGTGAAGACCGGGGCTTCCGGTCCGTTCGGACCACCGGGCAGTTCATCCCGGGAGCGGACGATGATGCCTTGTTCCGGCGACCTGGAAGTATTCGGATTGCCGGCCAGAGTGATGGTGTACTGCACGCGTATATCGGTGCCGGTGCCCACCGGGCGGAAACGGTTATTGGGCACCGCCAGGTTCAGGTCGCGGGCGGCGCTGACATCGCCTGCGGTGATGCGATAGGGTGGTTCGAACATCGGCTGGCCGCCCCAGGTCAACTGGATGAGCTGCCCTTCGACGAACGCGGGGTTCCAGGCGATGATGGCGCTCGCGTCCCGTTCGAAGTCGTTCTCGTCGATCAGGTTGTCCACGGCTTCGGGCGAGGCGCCGCGAATGATCGGTCGCGCCATGTCGCCGGGCACCGGCAGCCTGGCCCTGACGACGATATCCAGCGGCAACGAGTAACCGACGACATGGCCGTTGCGTCTGACCTCATAGCCCAGGCGGATGTCACCGTCGCCGGCCTGTTCGATGGTTTCGAAGGCCACGTCGATACGCAGGATGATCGGCTGGCCGATGGTTGCCGGGTCGAAGGGACCCAGAGCCACGCTGCCCCAGTGCAGGAGAATCTGATCGCCGTCTTCCACCAGGTCCGAAGTGGGGATCCAGACTTCGATACCGGCCTGGGCCTGTTCGTGGCTGATCGGCTCGACATAGCCATCGATGATTGGCGCGGGCAGGTCGAGCACCGGTTCATTGAGCAGCAGGAGAACGTTTGTAGCGGTCGAGTCCTGTGAGCGGTTGCCGGCCCGATCCGTGACGGTGTAGAGCACCGGTCCGTTGAAATCGCCCAGCGACTCGAGAAAGGCGCGGGAAAACTCGATGATCACCTCCCGGGGCTCTATGTCACCCTCTTCGACCCTGCCGCCAGGCCCTTCGGTATCGCCCCAGAAGGTGCGGATCCTGTCACCGATGGCGAAACCGCTATAGCCGTGGACGGTGCCCGGCAGGACATCGCCCAGTTGTGTCAGTTCTTCCGAGGTGAGGCCGTCGTTGACCTGTGGCGGGAAATCGAGAGGGCCGAGGGTTGTGGGATGGCCGGGGGCGGTGGTGTCGATTTCGAGAAGGTAGGGGAGGGAATCAACGAATTCCTGGCTGATGGTGTCTGTAATTCGGTAGGCCAGTTGATATTTGCCTTCGACAAGGAGTTCGATAGGAACATCCCGTGTCAATGTATCCCCGGGGCTGTCCGTGGGTTTGATGAATTCTCTGGTACCTATCAGTTGCCCCTCCCAGAGCAATTGATAGGTTTCGTCGACCGAAGCATTGTTCCATACCTTGAAGGTAACGGGTAACGGGTTGTCGAGAGCACTTACAGGTAGTAATCCATCTTCCAGTGCCAATGGGATATCGGGCCGTTCTGGTTGCGATTCTTTAGTTGTTTGGAAGTTTTTTTGGGTTGTCATGTTCATGGTTTTTTCCTTGTTTGCATGCGGCCTTCCCGCGCAGACCGCATGCAGGGAGAGTCGCTCGGAGAAAGTTAACTATTGAAGTTAAAATTAATGGTGCGAGTTACCAGGGGTAATCGCACCCTACGACAGGACGACTCATTTTTACGGGGGCTGATCCCATAAGAGAGTTGGCAGGTTCCTGGTTATGTTCGGGGCGTGGTTCAACACGATAGGTAATCTGTGCCCGCCCTACGCAAATACTCATCAGGTTGGCACGTGGGACTTGAAAGGTCAGGCCGGTACCAATGTTTGTAGGATTGATTGTTTCGGTTTTTTCATAGCGTGCCTCTTCGATAGGAGCGCCTGCTTCATCGAAGCCTTCGAAAGTCAGAGTGATATCGTGGTAAAGGCGGATATTTTCATAAGGCCTGATCAGCACAGGGGTATATTCGGGATTCAACCCCGGAATGATATGGCCTGTGTCAGATAAACGTGTGAATACCGGTTCCTGAAGACCCATCTCTCCACCGGGCTGTTCCATTTTCGAACGAACGATTACCGATTGTGTGGGTGACATGGCCGGATTGGGGTTTGTATCACGTGTTACCGTGTAGTAAACCGGAATTGCGGCCCCGGTACCTTGGGTCTTGATAATCGAGTTTTCAACCGGAATATCGAGGTCGGAGCCGGCATTAAAGTCGGCCTGTGTGATTTGATACCATTGTTCCTGTGATTGCTGGCCCCAGTGAAGGTTGAGATAGTCATTGACTCTCAGCCCATTGGTCCAGCGGAAGATGGCCCTTGCGTCCAGTTCGTAGTCATCTGGATCAATGAGGTTGTCTTGCCCGTTCGGATTGTCGCTGGTGCCTTGGATTGTCAGAGGCTGAAGGCGCTCTTCTGGAACGGGCAGGGTCAGGTAGACAGCAACAGGCAGAGACTGCGAGGTTCCGATCAGTTGTCCATTATGGCGAACCTCGTACTTGACGTTGACGGTGGCCTCGGGGAACTGATTGATAATGTCGAATTGAAGGACCGGGGAAAGGATTGGGTCCTTATCTTCATCACCTTCCTGGACTGGTATTTCGGGCAGTGGGTTTGTATCTCCCCAATAGACGGTAATACGGTTCCCAGGTGCTGCCCCCGGATAGTTTGGAATATCGACAGTGACACCGCTTTGCGCGTCTTCGTAGTCGATCAGCCCGCCCTGTTCCGGGCTGGCCTGTTCGACGATCGGCACGGGCAGGTCGTTGGGGATATCGGCCAACAGCAACTTGATCTGGCGAGCCAGGGAGCGAGGCGAAACGTTGCCCGAGCGATCGGTGATGATATAGGTCACCGGCGATTCGGCGCTTCCGACCTCGGACTCGACACCTTCCAGAAATTCCCGACTGAAGGAAATAGGAACCTCCCGCGGTTTCATGTCTTCTTTCTGGACGACCTCGGCTGGTCCTTCAATATCCCCCCAGTAGGTCTGAATGATATCGCCCACGGCCATGGTGCTATAGCTGCTGACAATCACGTCGAGTTTGTCACCCATCGCGGTCAGTTCGGCGGAAGTCAGGCCATCATCGACTTGCACGGGGAAAGCTATCGGGCCGTGGCTTGGCAATCCCGGACGAGTGGTGTCGATCTCCAGTAAATATTCAAAAGAAGGTGTCGGCTCCATACTGACCTTGTCATAGATCACGTAGCTGAGTTTGTATTTTTTATCGGTAGGATTCTCAAGGTCATTTTTTTCCACGAGAAATTCTTGCGGAACATATAACTTCAAGTGACGATTCGGATTGGCAAGATCGTCATCGGTAACATCGACGTACTCGTCAAATGGCTCACCTTCCCACAGCAATCTGTATTGGTGATCCTTGCTGGCGTCAGCCCATAACTCAAATGTGACGGCAAGAGGCTCATTCAGAGCGGAAATCGGCAGTAGTCCATCGGGGAATGCGAGTTCCACATCAGGTTTGCTTGCTTCTTTTGGGATTGATCGCGTGTATTTTTTCCGATCTAGAATGAGCGAGCTTTTTTTTGTACACATATTTTAATCCTTAAGATAATGGCTGTTTAAGTTTTTGGCGGCTGTTATGAGGGTGTTGTTGGTGGCCGCCATTTTTGAAACGTAGATAGAAAATCCTCTATCTGGGGTTCACGTAATCGCCATCTCGAGGATGTGTCAAGAGGTGCTCTATAATTATTTTTTCTTTCTGCAAGAGTCGCCAAGGAGTTTTCCGAAAGGAAGATTCCTATGTTGATTGGGATATTTCTTACATTATTATCTGGTTGTTTTCATATTAAGGCGCAAATGTTTTTCATCCAATGATCACCTCTTATTTCATGTCGGAGAAGGAAGTGATGTTTTGTATGAAAGACAGATTGTCCAGCGCCAGAGAGGCAGATGTCATAGCCGGGAAGATTTGCCTGTTGCTGGGCACTTTGTTGGGGCTTCAAGTGAGCAGTGCCCACGCGCAAACAGACGTGGAAAATGAGACGAGAGGAACGGTGAGCAACAGATGGGAGATTTTGACCGCCGAAAGTAACGTCGAATCGTGGAATGTCCTGAACCGAGGGATACTGGAAATTATTGAAGGAGGAGCGGCGAATTCGATCCGTGTGAGTGAAGCCGGTCAGGTCAGAATCAATAATGGCCGGGTTGATGGAGGTATAACATTGGAGGCCTCCAGAGCCATTATCGAACGAGGGAACATCAGCAATAGCACCGGGGCGGCCTTGCGGGTGGAAACAGTGAGCACGTCCACCTCAAGAGATCCTTCTCGGGCAAGTATCAAGGACAGCACGCTTTCCGGGGCAGGGATGGGGATAGGGGTTGCAGCGCTGGGCCAGTTGAGCCTCGATAATACGCAGGTGTTCGGACATGATTTTGCGGGTGTGGGCGGCTTGGGTATCCGGATTCTCGGTGCTACGTTGACGATGACCAACAACAGTTATGTCCAGGGCGGTTCGACAGGCTTGGAGATCCATGGTCGGACAGCGATGCCAGGAGGCCCCGTGATTCCGACCCCGGCCGATGTCGTCGTTGACAACTCCACGATCGAGGGGTTGACCGGACCGGCGATTTCAACCGCAGAGGCTGCGATTGGAAATATCACCATCCAGAACGGCTCTCGTCTGCTGGCTGGCAACGGCAATCTGTTGGAAGTCAAGGAGGCGAGCGTTATCGGTTTCACTGCGGATAACAGCACGCTCACCGGCGATCTGGTCGCCGACGACACCAGCAGCCTGGATGTCACCCTGCAAAACAATGCCCAACTCACCGGTAACCTGATCAACACCAATAGTGTGGCCATCAACAGTGGAGCGAACTGGACGATGGTCGGCGATGCCGAGGTCAAGTCGTTGTCCATGGGCGGCGGCAGTGTGACCCTGGGCTCGGCCGAGCAGTTCTACACCCTGTCCCTGGGCGAGTTGTCCGGGACCGGGATGTTCAATATGCATGTCAACCTGTTGGACAACGCGGGCGATTTGCTGGACATCAATGGCGAGGCCCATGGCGACTTCCTGCTGAATATCCAGAACACCGGCCTGGAGCCTAACTCCCCCGAGATCACCCCGCTGCATGTGGTGCATACCGAAGGTGGCAGTGCCGTGTTCGACGTGGTCGGCGGCAGTGTCGATATCGGCGTCTATTCCTATCAACTGGAAAAGCAGGGGGATGACTGGTTTATCGTTGGCGCCGGCAAGACCATCAGCCCCTCGACCCAGGCAGCGCTGGGCCTGTTCAGTGTCGGGCCGACCGTCTGGTATGGCGAACTGGCGACCTTGCGCAATCGCATGGGCGAAATACGTACCAGTGGCGAGGGCGGTGGCTGGATTCGCGGTTATGGCAACCAGTACAACGTCAGCGCGGACGCCGGGTTTGCCTACAAGCAACGCCAGAAAGGCTTGTCGCTCGGGGTCGATCTGCCCGTACCGGTGGGCAATGGGCAACTGTTGGTCGGGGTCATGGCCGGTCATAGCGAGTCCGACCTGAGCCTGAGCCGCGGTACTGTCGGCAAGGTCGACAGCGGTTATGTCGGGGCCTACGGCACCTGGTTGACGGAAGAGGGCTACTACTTGGATGCGGTGGCCAAGCTGAACCGCTTTCGCAACAAGGCGGATGTCTCGATGACCAATGGCGTCAAGGCCAAGGGCAGCTATGACAACTTTGCCTATGGCGGTTCACTGGAGTTCGGCAAGCACATCAGGTTGCAGGACTCGATGTTTGTCGAACCCTACGCCCAGCTGTCCACGGTCAACGTCAAGGGTGACAGCTATACCCTGGACAATGGCCTGCGGGCGAAGAACGACCATACGCTGTCTGTGCTCGGCAAGGCGGGCGCGACGCTGGGACGCAACCTGGAACTCAGCGATGGCGGCCTGTTGCAGCCTTATCTGCGCGCGGCGATGGTCCATGAGTTCTCCCGCAGGGGCAATACGGTGAAGGTCAACGATGTGTCCTTTGACAACAACCTGTTCGGGACCCGTGCCGAACTGGGCGTCGGGATCTCGGCGGCCTTGTCGAAGAACCTGCAACTGCATGCGAACTTCGACTATATGAAGGGCGAGCACATCGAGCAGCCCTGGGGTGTGAATATCGGTATGCGCTACGGTTTCTGATGGCCGGGCAGCACTGCCCCGGCGTTCTGCAGAACCCTCGACGATCCTTCGTCGAGGGTTTTTTTATGGCTGGGGATCAGCGCACCGTCACGGTCGCACGCGATGAGATATAGACGTCGGCCGGCAACGAAGTGATCCGTCCCAGCTCGCTGATGACCTCGTAGCGCGCCCGGCCACGCCCGTGCTCGACGGCCATCAGGCGTGCCAGCGGCACCCGGAAGCGAACGCCGTGGCGGATCTCGTGGTCGGTCACCAGCCGCTCGGCGGTGAACTGCGCTTCAACGATCTCGCTGCCCCCCGTCAGGGCATCGAAGCCGAAGAACTGCAGGACGATGCGGTCGCCGGCCTTCATGTTGCGATACGGCGTCACATGCACCACGGTGCCCTCCGGGTCCCGGCGCGGGTCGACCACGTTGAGCACGTTGGCCCCCCTGAACACCGGTTCCAGCAACCCCGCCGAACCACCCGGCAGTTGCATCTGGAAGATCACGGCCACCGACTGCTTGGGCGAATAGGAGGTGTTCGGGTTGCCCTCGCGGGTCACGGTGTACTGTACGCAGATGTCCACTCCGCAGCCCTGTTCGGTAATCAGGCTGTTCGGGACATTGATGACCAGGTAGCAACCGCTGTCGACATCCTGCTGGGTAATCGGGCGTACCAGCGGCTGCGTCGACTTGCCCCAGAACAGATTGATCCGGTCACCGGCCCGGAAGGCGTCGCGCCAGGCGATGACAGCGTCGGCCGACAGCTGTGCGTGGTCCTCGTCGAGGTAGTTGTCCAGCGTCCGGGCGTTCGGGTTCTTGCCCTTGATCACCGGTGCGGCCAGTGCTTCGTTGACCACCGTCTGCGGCGTCGGGTCCTGGGGCCCGGGTAATTGCAAAAAAACCTCGAGTTCCAGGTCCGGGGACGTGAAGACCTCGCCATTGCGGCACACCTGGTAGTGCACCTTGGCCGGACCGTCGCCATGGCGGGAGATGGCCAGGTAGCGCACCATCACGTTCAGCAGCAGGGGTTTTTCCAGCTCATGGGCACTGACGACACGCCGGCCGGAGGCTTGCTCGCCGTTCCAGAACACCCGGATCTCGTCGCCAATGGCGACATGCTCGTAGCGGGGCACGGCGATTTTCACGCCGATGCGGGCGTGTACATCGTGCACCTGGCCGTCCTCGATCTGCAAGGCAACCGGGGCCGGCAGGTTGGCCGGCAGTTGCTGCAACTGCAGCTTGAGGGTGACCGGCTGCGAACGTACCGAGGTATTGCCGGCCCGATCGCGCACGCTGTAGCTGACGGGGAAGTCGCCGTTGCCCAGTTGTTCGAGGAAGCCGCGCTCGACGGTGATCTGCACTTTGTCGGTCCCGGGTTCATCGGGCTGTACCGTGTACGCGGGGCCGGACTGTTCACCCCAGTAGCTCTGGATGACATCGCCCCATTTCATCTCGAAGTAGCCGGGAACGGTGGCGGTGAGCCGGTTGCCCAGTTCGATCAGCTCGCTGTTGGTCAGGCCGTCCAGGGCCTGCTCCGGGAGGATCGGGGCGGCGAGGAGGGTGCCGCCGGGTGGGGTGAGGTCGATGATGAGCGGGGTGCGGTATGAGTGACTCGATTCCCCATTGAGAGTATTGACCGCAATGTACTGCAGACTGTGCATGCCTTCTTCGGACAATAAATTCTCGGGCAGGAACAATGTGAGTAGATCCCCGGATTGGTACTGCTCCATGGAAACCACAGGCCCCGCAAGGACATCATTCCAGATCAACTGGCAGGTGTCGGTTGGCTTGAGGTAGTCCCACACGGTGACTGTAACAGCCAGGGGCTGGTTCAGATCGGCCACTTGCAACAGCCCATCCTCCGGGGCGGCAACGGCAACAAACGGGGCTTTCAGAAAAGCGGATTGGGTTTGACTCGCTAAATCCTTCATAAGGATATCCCTGTAATCTAATTGAGTGTTGTCAGTCGTTTTCACACTCGGACACGTCGGCGTTTATTGCCGGTGTTGTGTGTCGTCGCGTGCTTATCTGGCAAATAAGGCATTCAAGTCTTGGATGAAAGGTAACTGTCTGTGCGATATAGTGCCAAGAGCTCAACGAATAGTAAGTTCGATGTGTTGTCAAGAGTTTTGCGTAAGTAAGTTTGTTTGTCTGGCTTATGTAAGTTTTAAGTTTATATATATAAGGAAAATTCTTACTTATTAAAAAGAAAAGTTTCTGATTTCGTCCGTGTAATAAAAAACCCGATGATTATCAGTCATCGGGTTTGTTGGGTTGCTTGTTGCTCTGTCAGCGATTGAAACGCTCCACCAGAGAGTATTGCGTGTTGGCCGTATGGGTCAGTTCCTCACTCAATTGGGCCGAGTTGTGCGCCTGTTCCGAAGTCTGGTCAGCCAGTTGCGCAATAGTGCTGATATTGCGGCTGATCTCTTCGGCCACGGAACTCTGTTCCTCGGTGGCGGCGGCGATCTGGGTGGTCATGTCGGTGATATTGGCCACCGCCTCGCTGATGCCCACCAGCGCGGCATCGGCCTCGAGGACCCGGGCCACACCTTCCTGGGCCTGGCGATGACCGGCGTCCATGGTCTGCACGGCGGTGCCGGCGGTCTGTTGCAGCTTGGCGATCAGGGCATGGATCTGCCCGGTGGACTCGCTGGTGCGCTGCGCCAGCTGGCGCACTTCGTCGGCAACCACCGCGAAGCCACGGCCCATTTCCCCGGCGCGGGCCGCTTCGATGGCGGCGTTCAGGGCCAGCAGGTTGGTCTGGTCGGCGATGCCCTTGATCACATCGACCACGCCACCGATCTCGTCGCTGTCCTTGGCCAACTGGGTCACGGTACCGCCGGTTTCCCCGACCACCACCGATAACCGCTCGATGGCTTCGCGGGTTTCCCCGGCGATGTCGCGGCCACGACGGGTCAGGCGATTGGCTTCCTGGGTGGCGTCGGCCGTGCGCTGGACATGGCTGGCGACTTCCTGGGTGGTGGCGGCCATCTGGTTGACGGCGGTGGCCACCTGTTCGGTTTCCTGGCGCTGGCGATCCAGGCCGCTGGAACTCTTCTGGGCCAGCTCGTCGGACTGCCGGGCCTGGGCATTGAGGTGCTCGGCGGTATCCTGCAGGCGGGTCAGGCAGGTCTTCAGGCGCGCTTCCTGGCTGAGGATGGACATCTCCAGGCGCGCCTGGGCACCACGGCTGTCGGTGTACATCTGGGCGATCAGCGGGTCCGAGGTGGTCTGTTCGGCCAGGCGCAGCAGGCGCTTGAGACCGCGTTGCTGCCAGCTCAGGCCGAGCAGGCCCAGCGGCACCGAGACGGCGGCGGCGAGGGCGAAGCCCCAGTGGGAGTTGAGCCAGACGCCGATCAGGAAGCTCACCTGGCTGACCAGGATGAATGGCAGCCAGTCCTGCATCACCGGCAGCCACTTGTCGCGCTGGGGAATGGCCGACTTGCCCTGGTTGATGCGCTGGTACAGCGCCTCGGCCCGGCGGATCTGCTCGGCGGTGGGCTTGACCCGCACCGATTCGTAGCCAATCACCTGGTTGCCTTCGAAAACAGGCGTCACATAGGCGTTGACCCAGTAATGGTCGCCGCTCTTGCAGCGGTTCTTGACAATGCCCATCCATGGCAGGCCTTGTTTCAGAGTATTCCACATGTGCGCAAACACCGCCGCCGGGACGTCCGGATGCCGCACCAGATTGTGTGGCGCGCGGATCAGTTCTTCGCGGGAGAACCCACTGATTTCGACGAAGGCGTCGTTGCAGTAGGTGATCACGCCTTTGGCGTCGGTAGTGGAAATCAACCGTTGCTGAGCGGGAAAGGTGCGTTCGCGTTGGGTAATGGGTTGGTTGTTACGCATGGTTTTTCAATCCGCAAGGCTTTGACAGGTTTTCGGCAAGGCAGGGGAAATATTGAATATATTTTTCAACTTTCAGCGCCGGTTCACATTTTCGCCCTTGCGCACTCGTACTCGTCCTTGAATACGAGTCGAACACGCGTGAAGTTAACGCGTTGATTTTTCCGTTTGCGATTTGACCGAACGGAAATACCCATCGAGTACTTCCGTTCCATTTATCACGGTTGCAACATCGGATAAGTAAAGAAAACGAAGTGCAGCGTATTAAGCGCGACATGGGTGGCGATGGCCGCGGCCAAACCGCCAAAACGGTAGGCCAGACCATAGCCGACGCCGGCCAGTGTCGCCAGTAACACCCATTGCCAGCCGGCACCCAGGTGCGCCAGCCCGAAGATCAGCGCGGCGCCCAGCAGCGCCAGGGTCTCGCCACGGGGCAAGGACTTGAAGCAGCGACCCAGGCCGCCCTGGATATAGCCGCGAAACAGGATTTCCTCGACCAGGCTCACCAGCAGCAGGTTGTTCAGCAGCCAGAGCCAGCCCTGTTCCGGCCATTTCGGCGCCCAGTCGACGATGCCCAGGATGACGGCGCCGCCCAGGGCCAGTAGCGATGTCACGGCCCCGGCAATCGCCGTGGTGCCCAGCACCCGTGCCGGCGGACGCTGCCGGACCAGCCACGGGCAGACCAGCAGCAACCAGAAGCCGATCAGCGGCTTGTCGAGATTGAGGTACAGGGTGAATGGCACGGCATCCGGGGTGAAGCGCACCGCGCTGATCATCCGGCCATTGCCGAAGCCCGGCAGCCAGTGCAGAGCGAGGCCGGCGGCGACCAGCAGGAACAGGCCGTGGCCCAGGTAACGCAGCGGGCGATTGCGTTGCTGGAATGCCGCGGCGCCGGAGGCCAGCAGCAGGGCGAAGGCGATCAGGCTGGGCAGGCCCAGGTGGCCCACGCTCAGTGCCAGGGCATAACCAAGGGAAAGCAGGGCCAGGTAAGCCCAGGGCAGAGCAGACATGCAGGGTCCTCGAGTCGTTGAACAGTAAAGCCCGGTCGTCTGGGCGAGGGATTATAACGTCCGGTCCAGAGCGCCTGGCCAATGAAAAACACCGGCATGGCCGGTGTTTTTTCAACCACGCTCGAGGGCGATTACGGCTGTGCCGGAGGCGGGTATTTGCCGTGGCTGGACACGATCTTCAGCGGCTCCTTGAATTTCGAGCCTTTCAAGGGCAGGTCGGGCATGACGCCATTTTGCAGCGGACCCTTGATCAGGAAGATATTGTCGCCCGAGAGCCCTTCGCCGGAAATCTTGTGCAAGGTCCAGCCTTCCGGCAGTTCGGATGTTCTCAATTCGAAGTAATGAGAGACGCGTGCCTTCTGCTGGGTGCGCCCGTGCAGTTTGCCAAAGATATTCTGGGAGAGTTTCTCCGGTGCAAGGCTGCCCGGTGCCAGGTCGGTCACGTAGATGCCATAGTCGGTACGGGTAAAGTCGCCCAACGGACTTTGCCGGGTGACCGGCAGGTGCATGTGCAAGGCCGTACCGTAGCCACTTCCGCGAATGGCGGCGTATTTGTCCCGGCCCATGTACTTGTACATGAACTCGCTCCACTCCGACCTTGGAATCTCCCGGCTTCTCAAGTTCGGACAATGGGGAACACTCTCGAAGTGTCGACTGGTCACCGGCGGCGATTCGGCGCTCTCGGGCGCCGGGCGTTTCTGCCGTGAAAGGATATCCGTGGAAGTTGCAGGTGCAGACGTAGGCGTAGATGTTTTTGCCTCCTGCAATGTTGTCTCATGGAGTTTTTTCCAGGATGTTGATTGAAGGCTGTCTCCCTGCATTTGCACATAGAACTTGTTCCGCAGTGCACGACTGGGAAGGATGCTTTCTATTTTTCCGTGGTATTGAGTGAGTTGCCTGGAACTGAGCGCCGCCCAGGCGTTATCGCCATCACGGACGGCAATGCTCCAGGTCTCGTCCGGACTCTTCACCAGAAACTTCTGCGTGGGCAGCGTGCCCGGCTGATTGTTGGTCTTACTGTAGAAGGCATGTACGTCGACCGAGTTGGCTTCCGGCCGCCGTTTTATCCGGATTACCCGGGTGTCCGCGCCAATGAAGAAGTCGAGCTTGGGAAGGGGCCTGATCGGTAGCGTGTCTTCCAGGGCGGCGCAGCCCAGTGCGGGCGCGGCAAGCATTTTATCGAAGGGCAGCCCGGCCGCGCCCGGGAGCTGGCGAACAGGTCGCGGGCAGCCGTTGTGCTTGCGGAACCTGCCGGTGATGTGGTCGCCTGCCGAGTCAAGCTGCTGTCCGAACGCCTGCCGGGCGTCGTGCAGTGCCTGCGTCGTCCGGCCCCTGGCATTGCGTATGTTGTGCCAGAGTTTATTGACGGTACGTGTGAGTGTCCGCGGGCTGTACAAGGGAAGGGGCGAGACGGAAAAAAGGCTCTCGCCCACGGCTTGGGTCAGTTGCAGGCCGCTTTTGCGCAGGCCTTGTCGGAATGCCTGATTGGCCAGGCCGGCGCTGACGCCACTGCCCACTTTGTTCAGGGTCTGCCATAAGCCACCGATGGCGGTTCGGCGGACAGTCTCTCCCGCCGCGCTGGTGAGCGCGTGCTGTCCGATGGCGAACACCTGGTTTCTCAGCCGCTGGCCCAGGGACGTCTGCAGGCCCGCGCGAACCGCCGTGGCCAATGTCTTGACCGCGGAACCCACGCCTTTGGCACCGGGAAGCGCCGTGAGGGCAATCTCCATGACCAGGCCGAGGTGGTCCTCGTTGCTTCGCTCGGCGGCGGGTTTGGCAAAGTAGTCGTAGAACGGAATCAGCGACAGGAGGCTGAAGCGTTCTCCCCGGTTATGGGGCGGGAGGGTGTTTTGCTCCTTGGAATGACTGACCTCCCAGATCATGGGCGTATCCCATACCGACGTGACCAGCTTGTCGATGACCTGTCGGGCGGTGCTGGCGGGGTCGCCTGGGCAGAGTCGGCCGGCGTTGAGCCCGGCGTGCCATTCGCCGGCTTCCAATCCGACCCCGGCAGGAATACCGGCTCTTACCAGTCGGCCTCCCACCGACGCCGGCTTGGGCAGCAGCATGGCGGAGCGGCTCCAGATATCAATCCAGCTGGTGCCCAGTCCGTCATCCGCTTTCAGGATATTCAGGAAGTGGCTTTGACTGCCCTCCGGCGGTTCGAACTCGACGACGGCCAATGTTCCGGCCTTGTAGAACAGCGAGTGGCGTGACGAGGGGGCGAGGATACGCCAGCGCCCGCGGTCAAGGGCATGCAGTTTCTGCAGTGGCAGGCCCTGAAAGATCAGTTCGAGTTGCGACTTGACGATGGGCTGGTACTTCTCTCTGTAGCGGGTCGAGTCCTCCGTGAACTTTGCCAGGAGCGCGTTTCTCTGGGCCAGGAAATAGTCGTGTTGCACCATGTTCATGCCGCACAGGAAAGCGTCGAGGGTACTGATGTCCCGATCGCCGAAGCGCGCATCGGGATCGGCACCCAGGGCCCAGAGTTGCACGCTCGCCATGGCACGCAGATCCGGCGCCCGCTCATGTTGCACTGACAGCAACTGCGCCTGGTTTCGTTCTTCTGCCTCCCTGGTCAGGTCGAGCCATTCCATGGCGTTGGCATAACCCCAGGCGCGCGCGGTGGCGGCGGTCTGCTCGCCCAGGATGAGGCCGCTCAGCTCGCTGAGTGGATTTTCCGCCGGGGCCCTGGCGGAAGAAAGCCTTTCGGCGTCGCCTGTTTCCTGCGAGTCGATATCGAGATCGTTCTGCCTGGCGATACCCTTGGCCATTGCCACCACCTCGGCGATCGAACAGGCCATCGAGGCACGGGGCGTGATTTCGTTGAGCAGTCGCGCCGCCCAGCGCAGGGTGATCGCGGCAGGATCACTCTGGTAATCCAGGGTCAGGTCGTCGCTGTCCCGCAGGAACAGTTCCGGGCGTGCGCGTTGCAGCAGCAGGCCCGCGAGAAAGGTGGCGTGGCCTTTCTGGTCGGTCACTTGCTGGTCCATGAGGCGTGCGTGGATGGGCGTGATCAAGTGTTCCCTGAGATGGCCCCATGTCTGGAATTCGGGGCCCGGCACCGTACCGCCAAGGTCGGGGCCCAGTTGCCACAGGTCCTTCACCGCTGGCCAGGCGATATCCAGCAGCGTTTCCACGAGCAGGCAGGCCTGCTCGCCCGGGGTCAGTGCCGCTGGCGTCGCGGATGCCGGGGCCTGGGTCATTTGCGCGGCCCATTCCGTGAATTTCGGCAAGCCTTGCAGTAGCTGGTAGTGTTCGAACGCGCCCCACGCCGGCAGCGCCTGGATAAAGGGGGCGCTCAAGCCGATCTTGTCGAGCACGCGTGAGGCGAATGCCGGTGCCGACGCGCTTTCCTTGCTGGCGTCCTGTAGCTGTTGTCGGTTGGCGGCGAAAGTGGCGCCCGCGTCCTCCAGCAGGAGCACCGTTTCCGCCACGGGGATTTCAGCCGGTTTTGCCGGTTCGATCCCGGGCCTCCAGGCACTGGCGGGGATGTACTGCCGTGTCAGCAGTGTGCTTCGGAACACCAGTTCCAGCAGATCCATCTGCGGATCGGCGGCCACCCAGGGCGCGATAAATGCCGGTATCGAGGAAAAGCCGTTGTCGGCAATAACCGTCGCGGAGGCTGCAAGGCCGCGCACCAGTCGCCGGAGAATAGCCCAGGCGCCCGCCGCCGATCGGATCCGCATGCCGGTGAAGTCTGACAGGAGGACATGAAGATCCGCCTTGCGACAGAGGTACGAAAGCGCGCGATTGGCCTCATCGAGAGTCGATGCGTGTTTCAGCGCCATCAGCGGTGTCGGCGTCATCCCCGTCATATCCTGGTGCATGGCCACGTAGGGGTAGAAGGCGTAGGGATAGAGAGCCTCGGTAATGCTGCGGGTCTGGCTCCAGCGTTCGCTGGCCCGGGTGCGCAGTTGTTCTTCGCCGAGCACGCTGGCGCAAGGATCCTGGGGAAGGATGGAGAAAACCGCTTCGTCGTCCGGCCCCGCCAATGCCTTCAGGGAGCTCTCGACTTGGCGTAGGCCTCCGGTATGGGTGTCCAGCGCGATACGCTGGAGTCCCAGGGCGAAATGAACAGCCACCGGCTGCGCGTCCGCCGGGATCGGCAAACCCAGTACATCGCCTGAGGGTTTGCGTTCGGCACCCTCGATGTTTTCCATGGCGGTCGGGCAGAGTTCGCTCTTTATATCGAAAGGCGCCAGGGTATCGTCGTATGACCAGCGGGCCATGGCATAGGCAGTCAGTCGCAAGTCGCTTCGACTGCCGATCTGGCTCGCGTATTCAGGAAGCATTTCCTTGAGCAGCCTGGCGCAGAACAGTTGCACGTCCGCCCGTTCGAGAAAGTGCAGGCAACGCTGCAACAGGTCTTTTTCGTCCTTGAAAGGGCTGTTGTCGATGCTGCCGAGGTTTTCGCGGATCCAGTCATTGAACAGTAAATAGTGTTCCCGGTAATTTCCGTTGGCCGTGGCGGCATCGACCGCATCCATGAACACCTCCGGCGATGAATACAGGAGATGGTTGCACGCGGCGCAGTACCAGGGCACTTCGACATTGTTCGCGGTATAGCGGCGTCCATCGGGCAGGGGGCGTGAGTTGTCTTGCTCCGTGCCGTCCAGCAAGGCTCGTGCCTGGCTGGCGACCTTGACCAGGGGTTGGCTGATGTCAGCCCAGTAACTCTTCGGGCCTTCATGGCGATCATCGGACAAGAAATTGTCCGGCAGGTTGTTTTCCGTCCTGAACAAGTCAAAGGCGTAGGTGAGATAACTGTCGGTCTTGTCCAGAATCGTGCGAAGAGTGGTCGAAGGGTGGCGATACTCATCTTTCGCCGTCAGCAGTTTCGAATGGGCGACATCGAATACCGACGCTGAAAGCCCTCCCGTAACTCCGGCCTGGTCGACGACCGCCAGGAAAGAGGCGGCTGCCGCGGCGAGGCAAGTTTCTGCGGTGTATCCGGAGACTGGGGGAACAAGTTGCGGGCGCGAAGTTGCGTGGGATTGAGCGGTTTTCAGAAAAGCCTGTTCAAATTGTATTGAGTTCTTGTTCATGCAAGTTGTCTTTTTGTAGTTGTGGGGCTTGCCTCCAGTTTAGATAGGCTCGAATTTAAATTGAAAGTGCTCGAAAGTTTACTGGCTTACTTGTCGGTGCGGGAGGAAGTTTCAGCGCAATAAGGAAACTATCAGTTTGTCTGTAGGATAATATTCGGCAATAAAAGGCCGGGTCTGCAACCTGCGCCCTGTGGAAAGCGCACCGGCCAGGGCCGGTACGCTTTCACGCGGGATGACAGGAAATACTCAGGAAGCAATCAGTTGCCGCAATACATAGTGCAGGATTCCCCCGGCCTTGAAGTATTCCACTTCATTGAGCGTGTCGATCCGACACAACACGTCGACTTTCTCCTGGCTGCCGTCCTCACGGGTCAGGGTCAGTTGCAGGTTCATCCGCGGTTGCAGTTCGGCGCCGCTCAAGCCGCTGATGCTCAGGGTTTCCTTGCCGGTCAGGCGCAGGCTCTTGCGATTCTGATCAAGCTTGAATTGCAGCGGCAGCACGCCCATGCCCACCAGGTTGGAGCGGTGGATACGTTCGAAGCTCTCGGCGATCACCGCCTTGACGCCCAGCAGGTTGGTGCCCTTGGCCGCCCAGTCACGGCTGGAGCCGGTGCCGTATTCCTGGCCGGCGATCACCACCAGCGGCGTGCCTTCGGTCTGATAACGCATGGCCGCATCGTAGATCGCCAGCTTTTCGCCCGAAGGCACATGCAGGGTATTGCCGCCTTCTTCGCCGCCGAGCATTTCGTTGCGGATGCGGATATTGGCGAAGGTGCCGCGCATCATCACTTCATGGTTGCCGCGGCGTGAACCGTAGGAGTTGAAGTCCCGTGGTTCCACGCCCTGTTCGCGCAGATAGCGTCCGGCCGGGCTGTCGGCCTTGATATTGCCGGCGGGGGAGATGTGGTCGGTGGTCACCGAATCCCCCAGCAACGCCAGTACCCGGGCGCCCTTGATGTCCTCGACCACCGGCAGGGGCCCGGTGATATCGTCGAAGAACGGCGGGTGCTGGATATAGGTCGAGTCCTTCTGCCAGACATAGGTGGCGGCCTGGGGGACTTCAATCGCCTGCCACTGGGCGTCACCGGCAAATACCTCGGCGTATTCCTTGTGAAACATCGCGGTATTGACCTGGGCCACGGCGTCGGCGATTTCCTTCTGGCTCGGCCAGATATCGCGCAGGTACACCGGCTTGCCATCGCTGCCGGTGCCCAGCGGTTCGCGGCTGATATCGAGGCGCACGCTGCCCGCCAGGGCGTAGGCCACCACCAGCGGCGGCGAGGCCAGCCAGTTGGTCTTGACCAGCGGATGGACGCGGCCTTCGAAGTTGCGGTTGCCGGACAGCACCGAGGCGACGGTCAGGTCCGATTGCTGAATGGCTTTCTCGATCGGTTCCGGCAGTGGTCCGGAGTTGCCGATGCAGGTGGTGCAACCGTAGCCGACCAGGGCAAAACCCAGTTCATCGAGGTAGCGGGTGAGACCGGCGGCCTTGTAGTAGTCGGTGACCACCTTGGAGCCGGGGGCCAGGGAGCTCTTGACCCAGGGCTGGCGCTTCAGGCCTTTCTCCACGGCCTTCTTCGCCAGCAGTCCGGCGGCCATCATCACGCTGGGGTTGGAGGTGTTGGTGCAGGAGGTAATGGCGGCAATCACCACCGCGCCATCCTTCAGGCGGTAGGTATGGCCTTCATAGCTGTAGTCGACGCCGCCTACCTGATCCGCATTGCCGACGGCGACACCGCCGCCGCCCTCGCTTTCCAGGCGACCTTCTTCCTTGCTCGCGGGTTTGAGCTGCAAGCCCATGAAGTCACTGAAGGCCTGGGCGACATTCGGCAGCGAGACCCGGTCCTGCGGGCGTTTCGGCCCGGCCAGGCTGGCCTCGACGCTGCCCATGTCGAGGGCCAGGCTGTCGCTGAACAACGGCTCCTGGCCCGGCAGACGCCAGAGTCCCTGGGTCTTGCTGTAGGCCTCCACCAGCTCCACGGTGGCTGCCGGCCGACCGGACAGGCGCAGATAATCCAGCGTGACCTCGTCCACCGGGAAGAAACCGCAGGTGGCGCCGTATTCCGGGGCCATGTTGGCGATGGTCGCGCGGTCCGCCAGGGGCAGTTCGGCCAGGCCGTCGCCGTAGAACTCGACGAATTTGCCGACCACGCCTTTCTTGCGCAGCATCTGCGTCACGGTCAGCACCAGGTCGGTGGCGGTGATGCCTTCCTTGAGCTTGCCGGTGAGCTTGAAACCGATCACTTCGGGAATCAGCATCGACACCGGCTGGCCGAGCATCGCCGCTTCCGCCTCGATGCCGCCGACGCCCCAGCCGAGCACGCCGAGGCCGTTGATCATGGTGGTGTGGGAGTCGGTGCCGACCAGGGTGTCGGGGAAGGCATAGGTGCGGCCGTCCTCGTCCTTGGTCCAGACCGTGCGCCCCAGGTACTCGAGGTTGACCTGATGGCAGATGCCGGTGCCCGGAGGCACCACGCTGAAGTTGTCGAAGGCGCTCTGGCCCCAGCGCAGGAAGGCATAGCGTTCGCCGTTGCGCTCCATCTCGATATCGACGTTCTGGCCGAACGCCGCCGCTGTGGCGAACTTGTCGACCATCACCGAGTGGTCGATCACCAGGTCGACCGGCGACAGCGGGTTGATCCGCTGCGGATCGCCGCCGGCCCTGGCCACGGCGGCACGCATGGCGGCCAGGTCGACCACCGCCGGCACGCCGGTGAAGTCCTGCATCAGGACCCGGGCCGGGCGGTACTGGATTTCCCGGTCGGAGCTGCGTGTCTTGAGCCAGGTGGCGAGTGCCTTGAGGTCGGTGCCGGTGACGGTCTTGCCGTCCTCCCAGCGCAGCAGGTTTTCCAGCAGGACCTTGAGCGACATCGGCAACTTGTCCAGGTCGCCGAGCGACTGGGCGGCTTGCGGCAGGCTGAAGTAGTGGTAGGTCTTGGTGCCTACATTCAGGGTTTTAAGGGTTTTCAGGCTATCGAGCGATGACATGAAATGACTCCTTGAGGCCCGCACGGCACGGGCCGGGTGGAACGAACAGAGCCTTGAATCTAGCTCCGTTCGGGGGATCTGGCTAATCACTGGACTCTATGGGGCAGTCCAAGGTTCCGAACTCGGCTATCATGCGCAGGTTTAAATGACAGGCTTGGCTTCGATTACAGGAGCCGGCTTGCCGGCGATGAGGTCGCAGAGTCCGTGCAAGCCTCCTCGTCACAGTCGCCCAGCCCAGGAATTTTTTGTGAACACCCTCTTTATGCACTGCCGGCCAGGTTTCGAAGGCGAAGTCTGTTCCGAGATCTCCGAGCACGCCGCGAACCTGAATGTCGCCGGTTACGCCAAGGCCAAGGCCAGCAGCGCCTATGCCGAATTCGTCTGCACCGAGGACGATGGCGCCGCGCGGCTGATGGCCGGCCTGCGCTTTGCCGACCTGATCTTCCCGCGCCAGTGGGCCCGGGGCAGCTTCATCGACCTGCCGGAAACCGACCGCATCAGCGTGATCCTTGCCCAACTGGCGACATTCCCGCTCTGTGGCAGCCTCTGGCTGGAGGTGGTCGATACCAATGACGGCAAGGAACTGTCGAACTTCTGCAAGAAATTCGAAGGGCCGTTGCGCAAGGCCCTGACCCAGGCCGGCAAGCTGGTGGAGGATGCCGGCAAGCCGCGCTTGCTGCTGACCTTCAAGAGCGGCAGGGAAGTCTTTCTCGGCATGGCCGAGGCGGATAATTCGGCGATGTGGCCGATGGGTATCCCGCGCCTGAAGTTTCCCAAGGACGCGCCGAGCCGCTCCACCCTCAAGCTGGAAGAGGCCTGGCACCACTTCATCCCCCGCGATCAGTGGGAAGAGCGGCTCAATGGCGACATGACCGGCGTCGACCTCGGCGCGGCCCCTGGTGGCTGGACCTGGCAACTGGTCAATCGCGGCATGCTGGTGACCGCCATCGACAACGGCCCGATGGCCGAAAGCCTGATGGACACCGGGCTGGTCCAGCACCTCATGGTCGACGGCTTTACCTTCAAGCCGAAACAGCCGGTGGACTGGATGGTCTGCGACATCGTCGAGAAGCCGGCGCGCAATGCCGCCTTGCTGGAAACCTGGATCGGCGAGGGGCATTGCCGCGAAGCGGTGGTCAACCTCAAGCTGCCGATGAAGCAGCGTTATGCCGAGGTCCGGCGCCTGCTGGAGCGGATCGAGGAAGGCTTCAAGGCCCGCGGCATCCGGGTGGCGATCGGCTGCAAGCAGCTGTATCACGACCGTGAGGAAGTCACCTGCCATCTGCGTCGACTGGATATGAAAAAGCCGCGATAATGCCGAACCGGTTTCAGGAGTTAAGCATGACCCAGCCCCATGACCCCAATGTTGACGGCACCCTCGATGCCACCGGCCTCAACTGCCCCGAGCCGGTGATGATGCTGCACCAGCATATCCGCGACCTGCAGCCCGGCGGCCTGCTCAAGGTGATCGCCACCGACCCGTCGACCCGTCGCGATATCCCCAAGTTCTGTGTGTTCCTCGATCACGAACTGGTGGAGCAACGGGAAGAGTCCGGCACTTACCTGTACTGGATCCGCAAGAAGCTCGGCTAGACGGCCACGACCTGCCGGAGCCTAGCCCCGGCTCATCCGGATCCGCTTGCGCGCACTGCGTGCCAGGCGGATCGACAGCATTACCGCCGCGCACGACAGCCCGACGATCAACCCCACCCACAGCCCGCTGGGGCCGCTCGGTGCACCGAACCAGTCGGTCAGGCCAAGGGCGTAGCCCACCGGCAGGCCGATTCCCCAATAGGCGAACAGGGTCAGGATCATGGTCACCCGGGTGTCCTGGTAGCCGCGCAACGCCCCGGCGGCGGTGACCTGGATCACATCCGAGATCTGGAACAGCGCCGCATACACGATCAGCATGCTCGCCACCTGGATCACCACCGGATCGCGGGTGTAGACCGTCGCGATAGGCTCGCGAAGCAGCAACATCAGACTGGCGGAAATACAGCCATAGACCAGCGCGGTGGCCACCCCGACCCCGGCGGTGAAGCGTGCTTCCCGTGGTTGCCCGCGGCCCAGGGCCTGGCCGACGCGCACGGTGATGGCCATGCCGAGGGAGTAGGGGACCATGAACACCAGCCCGCTCATGTTCAGGGCGATCTGGTGCCCGGCCACCACATGGGCACCCAGGCTGCCGATCAGCAGGGCGATCACCGCGAAGATGCTCGACTCGGCGAACACCGCGATGCCGATGGGCAGGCCGATGCCCAGCAGACGCTTGATCACCGGCCATTGCGGCCAGTCGAAATGGCTGAACACCTGGCTCGGTTGATAGACCTTGGCCCAGCGCACCCAGCCGGTCATGCCGAACAGCATCACCCACATCACGATCGCCGTGGCCCAGCCGCAACCGGGACCGCCCATGGCCGGTACGCCGAGGTGGCCGTAGATAAAGACGTAGTTCAACGGAATGTTCAGGGCCAGCCCGCACAGGCCCAGGACCATGCTCGGCCGGGTGCGGCCCATGCCGTCGCTGCAGCAGCGCAGCACATGATAGAGCGCCACCGTCGGCAGGCCGGTGCCGATGCCGCGCAGGTAGTCCATGCACGGGCCGATCAGTTGCGGATCGACTTTCATCAGGTGCAGGACCGGCTCGGCGTTGTAGAGGATCACGCCCGCGCCCAGGCCCACCACCAGCGCCAGCCACAGGGCCTGGCGCACCAGCGGGCCGATCTCGGCCGGCGTGCCGGCACCATGGCGCTGGGCGACTTTCGGCGTGGTCGCCAGCAGGATGCCGGTCATCAGCAGGAACACCGGCACCCAGATCGAGTTGCCCAGCGCCACGGCCGCCAGGTCCCGGGGGCCGACGCGCCCGGCCATGACCGCGTCGACAAAACCCATGGCGGTGTGTGCCAGCTGGGCAATGATGATCGGCAGGGCCAGGCCCAGCAGGTTGCGCACTTCCAGGCGCACCCGTGCCGGGCGGCTGAGGGGCTGGGCGTCCAGGGGAGCAGTAACGGTGTTCACCAGTGATGTATCCAAGTGTTGCGAAGAAAACCGGGGATTCTACGCATTGACGCCAAGGTCAGGAAATTTCCTCTTGTAGTGCATTTGTAATGGGCTTTCTGTCTCCGGGGCCAATCGCCGACTGGCCGCGGCTGGCGATCTGCGCCACACTGCGGGTCCGCGAAAGGAGCCTGCCATGCTGATTGTTGCCGACGAGAATATCCCCCTGATCGATGCCTTTTTTGCCGGTTTCGGCGAGATCCGCCGCCTGCCGGGGCGCGCCATCGATCGCGCGGCGGTGGCCGGGGCGGATGTGCTGCTGGTGCGCTCGGTGACTCCGGTCAGCCGCGAACTGCTCGAAGGCAGCGCGGTGCGGTTTGTCGGCACCTGCACCATCGGTACCGATCACCTGGACCTGGACTACTTCCAGGAGGCCGGCATCCACTGGTCCAGCGCGCCCGGCTGCAACGCTCGCGGCGTGGTCGACTACGTGCTGGGCAGCCTGCTGACCCTGGCCGAGATCGAGGGCGCCGAACTGGCCCGACGCACCTATGGCGTGATCGGGGCCGGCGAAGTCGGCGGGCGCCTGATCAAGGTCCTGCGCGGCCTGGGCTGGAAGGTGCTGGTCTGCGACCCACCGCGCCAGGCGGCCGAAGGCGGCGATTATGTCGACCTGGAGCAGATCATCGAGCAGTGCGACGTGATCAGCCTGCACACGCCCCTGACCCGTTCCGGGGCGCTGTCGACCTGGCACCTGCTGGATCGCCAGCGGTTGGGGCGACTCCGGCCCGGCACCTGGCTGATCAATGCCGCCCGCGGCCCGGTGGTGGATAACGCCGCCCTGCGCGACGTCTTGCTGGAGCGCGAAGACCTGCAGGCCGTGCTCGATGTATGGGAAGCCGAGCCGCAGGTGGATGTCGAGCTGGCGGAACTCTGCGTGATCGGTTCGCCGCATATCGGCGGCTACAGCCTCGACGGCAAGCAGCGCGGCACGGCGCAGATCTACCAGGCCTACTGTGCCTTTATCGGCCAGGCGCCGGTGGTCAGCCTCGACGACCTGCTGCCCGCGCCGGGGCTGGCGCAAATCATCCTCAATGCCGACTGCGATCCGGCCTGGGCCATGGCGATGATCTGCCGCGCGGTGTACGACCCGCGCCGCGACGACGCGGACTTTCGCCGCAGCCTGACCGGCAATGTGGCCGAACAGCGGGTGGCGTTCGACCTGCTGCGCAAGCACTATCCCGAGCGGCGTGAAATCGAGGGGCTGGCGGTGAAGATCAACGGCGAGTCGGCGGCGTTGCGGCAACTGGTCCTGGCCCTGGGGGCCGTGCCGGTCTGATCGCGGCGGACAGAAAAAACCCGGCAGCAGGGCCGGGTCGATAAAAGAGTTCGGGCTGTCAGTCTTGCTGCGCAGGCTTGACCAATCGCTGTTCCAGTTCGCGGCAGGCGTCCTGGATCATTTCTTCGGTGATCGGAACTTCGCGTCCTGCTGCGTCGATAATCGCGCAGCCCAGGGCTTCTGGCTTGGGATGACGAATCACCGGGATCTGGTTAGTGCTGTGTTGCAAGTCCATGGCCTGTCTCCTCATCAGGTACTTGGCAAGTGTATAACCGCGGCATGACCAGGCTGTGACAACCTTCTACCGCACATCCTTCTGTCGCACGCCTCATGTCGCGTGGCGCCGCATGACCAGTGCAACAGAAATAAAGGCGGGTCGCCAGCCGGGCGTTAGACCGATCTTCTCTAGGCGCTAGCGTTCGCGGTCATAATCAACCTGACTGATTGCGTTTTGCAGAAGTTCCCTCGAACTTCGGTGTAGGCTCTGTGCATCCCATCACGGATCCGCCTTCATGCTTTCAGCTCGTCAACGCCGGGCCATCCGCCTGGCCAGCCGTTTTGTCGCCCCTTATCGCTGGCAGGCCGTCGGTGCCTTGCTGGCGCTGATCGTCACCGCGGGCATCACCTTGTCCATGGGCCAGGGCATTCGCCTGCTGGTGGACAAGGGGTTCATGACCCAGTCGCCGCACCTGCTCAACCAGTCCATCGGCCTGTTCCTGCTATTGGTGCTGGGGCTGGCGGTGGGGACGTTCGCGCGCTTCTACCTGGTGTCGTGGATCGGCGAACGGGTGGTGGCCGACATTCGCCGGCAGGTCTTCAACCACCTGATCTACCTGCATCCGGGGTTCTACGAGAACAACCGCAGCTCGGAAATCCAGTCGCGGCTGACCGCCGACACCACCTTGCTGCAATCGGTGATCGGCTCCTCCCTGTCGCTGTTCCTGCGCAACGCGCTGATGGTCATCGGTGGCGTGGTGCTGCTGTTTATCACCAATCCCAAGCTGACCAGCATCGTGGTGGTCGCCTTGCCGCTGGTGCTGGCGCCGATCCTGATTTTCGGGCGACGGGTGCGCAGCCTGTCGCGCCTGAGCCAGGACCGTATCGCCGACGTCGGCAGCTATGTGTCCGAAACCCTCGGCCAGATCAAGACCGTGCAGGCCTATAACCACCAGGTGCAGGACGAAAGGCGCTTTGCGGTGACCGTCGAAGAGGCCTTCCAGACCGCGCGCAAGCGTATTGTCCAGCGGGCCTGGCTGATCACCCTGGTGATCGTGCTGGTACTCGGGGCGGTGGGCGTGATGCTCTGGGTCGGCGGCATGGACGTGATCGCCGGGAAAATCTCCGGCGGCGAACTGGCGGCCTTCGTCTTCTACAGCCTGATCGTCGGCAGTGCCTTCGGCACCCTCAGCGAAGTGATCGGCGAGCTGCAACGGGCGGCGGGAGCGGCGGAGCGTATCGGCGAGCTGCTGCAGTCGAGCAACGATATCACCGCGCCGAGCAGCGGCCTGGTGCGGCTGGCCGAACGGGTCAGTGGCAACCTGGTGCTGGAGAACCTGCGTTTCAGCTACCCGTCGCGACCGGACAGCTACGCCATCGACGGCCTCGACCTGACCGTCAGGGCCGGTGAAACCCTGGCGCTGGTGGGGCCGTCGGGAGCGGGCAAGTCGACCCTGTTCGACCTGCTGCTGCGTTTCTACGATCCGCAACAGGGCCGCCTGCTACTCGACGGGCAACCCCTGACCCAACTCGACCCGCTCGATCTGCGACGCTGTTTTGCCCTGGTGTCGCAAAGTCCGGCGCTGTTTTTCGGCAGCGTCGAGGAAAACATCCGCTACGGCAACCCGACGGCCAGTGACGAGCAGGTGCGCGAGGCGGCGCGGATCGCCCATGCCCATGACTTCATCATGCAGATGCCCGATGGCTACCGGACCCACCTGGGCGATGGCGGTCTCGGCCTGTCCGGTGGCCAGCGCCAACGCTTGGCGATTGCCCGGGCGTTGCTGGTGGATGCGCCGATCCTGCTGCTCGACGAAGCCACCAGCGCCCTCGATGCACAGAGCGAACACCTGATCCAGCAAGCCCTGCCGAGCCTGATGCAGGGGCGCACCACCCTGGTGATCGCCCACCGCCTGGCCACGGTACAGAACGCCGACCGGATCGCGGTGATGGATCAGGGCAGGCTGGTCGCCATCGGCACTCACGCCCAGTTGATCGCCAGCAACCCGCTATATGCGCGATTGGCGGCGTTGCAATTCAATGCCCGGAGTGCAGAGTCCGAAGCACCCCTGCCGCACCAGTAGCCCTCATGAAAAACGGCGCCCGTGGGCGCCGTTCTGGTGTTGCTCGCCCGGACTCAGCGGTATTCGCACAGATAGGCGGTTTCCACGGCGACTTTCAGCTGGAACTTGCTGTTGGCCGGTACGTTGAACTGGCTGCCGCTGGCGAAGGTTTCCCAGTCGCTGCTGTCGGGCAGCTTGACGGTCAGGGCGCCGGACACCACGTGCATGATTTCACGCTGGGCAGTGCCGAACTCGTATTCGCCCGGAGCCATGACGCCGATGGTGGCCGCGCCTTCGGCTTGTGCGAAGGCAATCGACTTGACGGTGCCGTCGAAGTACTCGTTGACTTTAAACATGGGCGATTCCTCGAAATGAGCTGGAAAATTTGGCCGGTCAGTATGCCGAAGCGGTTTTGCCTCGTCACGCGTTGAAGAAACTGTATTCAGCCCGGCAGGATCAGCGGTAGCAACCGTGCGGTGTTGCGCGCATCTTCCAGCGCCCGATGCTGTTGCCCGCTGAACTGCATGCCCGCCAGTTGCAGGGCGCCGTTCAGGCCCAGGGGCTTTTGCAGCTTGCGGGCCTTGGCGAAACGCTGCTTGAGGTTGGCGTGGGGGATCTGGCTCAGCAGGCTGTTCAGTTGCAGCTGCCGCCAATCCTGTTCCAGTTGCCGACGGTCATAGTCGCCCCAGCTGGCCCAGCCTTCCAGGCGGTCCCGGTGTTGGCCGAGCCAGCGCTCGAATCCTTCCCAGACCTCCGCCAGCGGCGCGGCGCCGTCGATATTGGCCTGGGTGATATGCGTCAGTTCACGGCAAAAAGGCGTCAGCAGCGGCCTGCGCAGGGGCCGTACGAAACGCTGGAAGTGGTCCAGCTCGCGGCCCTCGCGGTTGACCAGGGTCGCACCGATTTCGATGATTTCCATCTCCGCCAGCGGCCAGCCCCCGTCATCCGTCGTGGCTTCCAGATCAATCACCAGCCAGTGCGGCATCTCGAGCTCCGAAGACAGCATCCTAGTCGGCTCAGCGTAGCCAAAGCCAACGCATCCGCCTAGGCTCTGCGTGAAAACTGCCTGATCGGCGCCCGGTGAGTTGTCGTACGGAGCCGGGGTGCCTATTCGACCACCAGCAATACCTGCCGGTTTTTCACCTGGTCGCCGCGGGCCGCCTGGACGCGGCTGACCACGCCGTCGATAGCGGCCTTCAGCGGATGCTCCATTTTCATCGCTTCGAGCACCATCAACAGCTGGCCTTTGCGGACCTGGCTGCCCTCGCTGACCAGCACCTCGACGATCGCCCCGTCCATGGGCGCCTTCACCGTGCCGGAACTGGCCGTGGTCCGGCTTGCCACCGGCGCCAGGCTCAGATCGCGCAGATGCAGGCTGCCGGGGCGGGTGAACAGCCACAGTTGATCGGCGTCCAGGCGATAGGCGTGCCGACGTCGTACGCCATCGAGTTCAACCGTTACCCAGCGGCTGTTCCGCTCCAGTACGCGCACTTCGATCTCACGGTCGGCGTGGCGGATCTGCAGCGTCGTATCGGGACGGGCCAGCAGGAGCAGGTCAGCCGTGGTCTCGCCCAGGCCCAGGCGATAGTGCCGGGGGATGCCGGGGTTGTTGCGCCAGTTGACGAGTCGGCCAGCATGCTGCGCCGCCTGCGCGTCATGGAAAAGCGCCGCCGCCAGCGCCAGTTCGGCACTGGACGGCTGATAGGGCGGCAGGCTCGGATCGGCGCTGAAGTGTTCGCCGATAAAGGCGGTGCTGAAATCGCCGGCGACAAACAACGGATGCCCGAGCAGGTTCGCCAGCAGGCGCTGGTTGCTGGCCAGGCCCAGCAGGACGCAGTCCTCGACCGCGCGCAGGAGCTTGCGCCGGGCTTCTTCGCGTGTCGCGCCATGGGCGATCAGCTTGCCCAGCAAGGGATCGTAGAACGGACTGATCACCTGGCCTTCGAGCAGGCCGTGGTCGATCCGCACACCTTGCGCCAAGTCCGGTTCCCAGCCCAGCAACTGCCCGGTTTGCGGGAGGAAGTCGCGGGCCGGATCTTCGGCATACAGGCGCACCTCGATGGCATGTCCCCGGAGGGTGACCTGCTCCTGGCGCAAGGGCAGCGGCAGTCCGGCGGCGACATCGAGCTGCCAGGCCACCAGGTCGAGGCCGGTGATCAGCTCGGTGACCGGGTGCTCGACCTGCAGGCGCGTATTCATTTCCAGGAAGTAGAAGCGGCCGCGGGCGTCCAGCAGGAACTCCACGGTCCCGGCCCCCACGTAGTTCACCGCGCGCCCGGCCTGCAAGGCCGCTTCGCCCATGGCCTGGCGCAGTGCCTCGGTCATCACCGGGCAGGGTGCTTCCTCGATGATTTTCTGGTGACGGCGCTGGATCGAGCAATCGCGCTCGCCGAGGTACAGCAGGTTGCCGTGCTGGTCGCCGAACAGCTGGATTTCCACATGGCGCGGTTCGACCAGCGCCTGTTCGAGGATCAGTTCGTCGTAGCCAAAGGCGTGCAGCGCCTCGGAGCGGGCGGTGCGCAGTTGCCCGGCCAGTTGCGCGGGCTCGTCGACCCGGCGCATGCCGCGCCCGCCGCCGCCGGCACTGGCCTTGATCATCAATGGATAACCGATCCGCTCGGCTTCGCGGGCGAGGGTCGCATCGTCCTGCTCGACGCCCTGGTAGCCGGCGATACAGGGCACGCCGGCGGCCAGCATGGCGATTTTCGAGCGGCGCTTGCTGCCCATCAGCTCGATGGCTTCGGGGCTGGGGCCGATAAAGAGCATGCCGGCCTCCTGGCAGGCCCGGGCAAAGGCGGCGTTCTCCGAGAGAAAACCGTAGCCGGGGTGAATGGCATCGGCGCCGCAGCGGCGCGCGGCGTCGAGCAGGGCCGGGATGTTGAGGTAGGATTCGGCCACCTGTGGCGCGCCGATGCACACGGCTTCGTCGGCCAGTTGCACATGGCGGGCAGCCGCGTCGGCCTCGCTGTAGACGGCGACGGTCCGATAGCCTTGTGCCTTGGCCGTGCGAATCACCCGGCAGGCGATCTCGCCGCGGTTGGCGATCAGGATCTTGCTGAAGGCGGGCATGGTGGCATTCCTCTGGTTCGGTGTTGAAAATCAGGCAGCTTTCGCGGGCAAGCCCGCTCCCACGGTGATCGGATCAGGCGCCCATATTGTCGGCGTCGTGATATCTGCTGGCTTTGAGTCAAGGGGCAGGCACAACGGCATGCACCAGGCAATTGTTCGTACAAGAGTCGCGGGTGGATCCGAGAGCACCCGGATACCGGTGGGAGCGGGCTTGCCCGCGAATGCTCAGCCGGCCCAGCGCGGCGCGCGCTTTTGCACAAAGGCCAGGGTCCCCTCGACGCCTTCGGCCCCGGTCACCGCCTCGCCGAAGCGCAGGGCAGCCTGATCGAGCAACGGCCCCAGCGGCTGTTCATCCAGCAGCAGGGCCTTGGTCGCGGCATTCGCTCCCGGTGCACAACGCAGCACCTGGCCGAGCACTTCGCCGAGGCGCTCGGCCAGGCCCTGGCTATCGCGCTCGACAAAATGCACCAGCCCCAGGCGCGCGGCCTCTTCGCCATCGAAGCGCGCGGCCGTCAACGCCAGGCGGCGCGCCTGGGTCAGGCCGATACGGCGGACCACAAAGGGCGCGATCTGCGCCGGCAACAGGCCCAGGCCGGTTTCCGGCAGGCCGAACTGCGCGTCATGCGCGGCCATCGCGATATCGCTGACACAGGCCAGGCCAAAGCCGCCGCCGAGTACCGCGCCTTGCAGCACGGCGATCACCACCTGGGGTTGCTGCTGGGTTTCCTCCAGCAGGGCGCCGAACGTCCGGTTCAGCGCCTGATAGGCCTGGGCACCCTGGGTACGGGCCTGGGCCATGTCGCGGATATCGCCGCCGGCGCAGAAATGCCCGCCGGCACCGCACAGCACCAGGGCCCGCACGGCGCGATCGTCACGCACGGCGGCGAGCACCGCGCGCAACTCGGTGACCATCTGCAGGCTCATGGCATTGCGGCTGTCCGGGCGGTCGAGGGTGATATGCAGCACGCCGTTGTGGGCTTCCAGGCGCAGGGTCTGGCAGGCGGGCAGGGCGTTCATCGTTTTTTCCCCGGCAGGATGCCCATCAGCTTGCAGATGATGCCCAGCATGATTTCGTCGGCACCGCCGCCGATCGACACCAGCCGGACATCGCGATAGGCCCGGGCCACCGGGTTGTCCCACATGTAGCCCATGCCGCCCCAGTATTGCAGGCAGCCGTCGGTGACCTCGCGGCCCAGTCGTCCGGCCTTGAGCTTGGCCATGGACGCCAGGCGGGTGACGTCCTGGCCCTTGATGTACTGCTCGGTGGCCTGGTAGACCAGCGCCCGCAGGCATTCGATCTCGGTGGACAGTTCGGCGAGGCGGAAGTGGATCACCTGGTTGTCGAGCAGCGGGCTGCCGAAGGTCTGGCGCTCCTTGCAGTAGGCAATGGTACTGTCGACGCAATACTCCAGGCCCTTGATCATGTTCGCCGCGCCGAACAGCCGTTCCTCCTGGAACTGCAGCATTTGCATCATGAACCCCGCGCCTTCCTGGCCGATGCGGTTGCGCTGCGGCACGCGGACGTCGTCGAAGAAGATCTGCGCGGTCTCGGAACTGCGCATGCCCAGCTTGTCCAGGTGCGGGCTGAGCGTTATGCCCGGGCTGTTCATCGGCACCATGATCAGCGACTTGTTGACGTGCGGCTTGTCGTCCGAGGTGTTGGCCAGCAGGCAGATAAAGTCGGCGCTCGGCGAGTTGGTGATCCACATCTTGCTGCCATTGATCACATAGTCGTCGCCGTCCTTGCGCGCATGGGTCTTGAGCCCGGCGACATCCGAGCCGGCGCCGACTTCGGAAACCCCGATACAGCCCACCTGCTCGCCGCTGATGGCCGGACGCAGGAATTCCTCGCGCAGGGCATCGGAGCCGAAGCGCGCCAGGGCCGGGGTGCACATGTCGGTCTGCACGCCGATGGACATCGGGATCCCACCGCAGTGGATGCTGCCGAATTCCTCGGCGGCGACGATCGAATAGCTGTAGTCCAGGCCCATGCCACCGAACTGCTCCGGCTTGGATATGCCCAGCAGGCCCAGCTCGCCGGCCTTGCGGAAGAGCGCATGGATCGGGAAGCGCCCGGCCTTTTCCCATTCCTCGACATGGGGATTGATCTCGTGCTCGACGAACTGGCGAACGGTACGGCGCAGCGCTTCATGTTCCTGGGTAAAGATCATTGTTGTTGTTCTCCTGTGATGTGATCGTTCCCACGCTCTGCGTGGGAATGCAGCCGGTGACGCTCCGCGTCACAGATCAAAGCTTCGCGGGCCAGCCCGCTCCCACCGAGTCGGAACGATCCCATGGCCTCGACTCTCAGGACCTTGCCACGCCGAAGCTGTTGGCGTGCAGTGGGCGTACCTCGGCCTCGTGGCAGATATCCAGCAGGTAGCCCAGCAGTGTCCGGGTATCCCGTGGGTCGATCAGGCCGTCGTCCCACAGGCTCGCGGTGCCATAGAGCGCGGTGGACTGGCTGTCGAGTTTTTGCGCGGTCACCTGTTCCAGCATGTCGAGCATTTTTTCGTCGACGTCCTGGCCATCCTTGACCTGCCGGGCCTCGGTGACAATGCGCAGCACCTTGCCGGCCTGGGCGCCACCCATCACCGCGGTGCGGCTGTTGGGCCAGGCGAAGATGAAGCGCGGATCCAGGCCGCGGCCGCACATGGCGTAGTTGCCGGCGCCGTAGGAGCCACCGACGACCAGGGTCAGTTTAGGCACCCGGGCGTTGGCCACCGCCTGGATCATCTTCGCGCCGTGCTTGATCACCCCCTGTTGCTCGGATTCGGTACCGACCATGAAACCGGTGGTGTTGTGCAGGAACAGCAGCGGCGTGCAGCTCTGGTCGCACAGTTGGATGAATTGCGCGGCCTTGCTCGCGCCCCTGGGCGTGATCGGACCGTTGTTGCCGATCAGCCCGCAGGCGCGCCCCTGGATCTGCAGATGGCCGCAGATTGTCTGCTGGTCGAACTCGCCCTTGAACTCCAGGAAGCTCGAACCATCGGCCAGGCGAGCGATGATTTCCCGCACGTCATAGGGCTTTTTCGGATCGTCGGGAATCAGTCCCAGCAAGTCGTCGATGGGGTACAGCGGTTCGGCGAAGTCCGGCGCCGCCGAGAGCGGCAGCCGCGCGTTCCACGGCAGGCTGGCGACGATCTCGCGGGCCAGGCGAATCCCGTCGGCGTCGTTTTCCGCCAGGTACTCGGCGGTGCCGGCCACCTGTGCGTGCATCTCGGCGCCACCGAGTTCTTCGTCGGTGGCGATTTCGCCCGTGGCGGCCTTGAGCAGCGGCGGTCCGGCGAGAAACAGCTTGGCCTTGCCGCGCACCACCACCACATAATCCGACAGCCCCGGCTGATAGGCACCGCCGGCGGTCGCCGAACCGTGGACCACGGTGATCTGCGGCAGGCCCATGGCGGACATCCGCGCCTGATTGGCGAAACTGCGCGCGCCCTCGACGAAAATCTCCGCCGCGTAATTCAGGTTGGCGCCGCCGCTTTCCGCCAGGGTGATCACCGGCAGTTTGTTTTCCATGGCGATCTGTTGCAGGCGCAGGGACTTTTTCAAGCCGCTGGGGGAGATGGTCCCGCCCTTGATCGCACTGTTGTTGGCCACCACCAGCAGGCGTACCCCGCAGACGTAGCCGATGCCGGCGATCAGGCCGCCGCCGGCCTGGCTGCCGTCCTTGTCGTCGTGCAACTTGTAGCCGGCCAGGCTGGCCAGTTCGAGAAACGGCGCACCGGGGTCCAGCAGCAGGTTCAGGCGTTCCCGGGGCAGCAACTGGCCGCGCCGGGTGAACTTGTCCCGGGCCTGTTCGGCCTTGTCCAGCAGGTTCTGCTCCAGTTGGCGAAGGTGTTCGAGACTGGCGAGCAGGGCGTCGCGATGGCGGGCGAAATCGGCGGATTGACGGTCGAGCTGGGATTCGATCACCGGCATGGCTTACTCCTTGTCCTTGAGCACGTCCGGCTGGCAGGCCCGGTGGAAACCGTTGTACGACTCGCTGTGCCGCGCCGGTTGCAGCGGCCAGGCCCGGCTGCCGAGGCTGGCGGCGCCGTCGATGCGCAGGGTGCTGCCGCTGACGAAGGCCGCCGCCGGGCTGAGCAGGAAGACAATCGCCGCGCTGACCTCGGACTCGGTGCCGATGCGCTTGAGCGGCACGTGTTCGCGCAAGGTGGGAATGACTTTCCTGAAGGCGCCTTCGTAGGTGTCCATGCCGCTGGAGGCGATCCAGCCCGGCGCCACGGCATTGACCCGGACCCCGGCATGCCCCCACTCGAAGGCGGCGGTCTTGGTGAAGTTGTCCATGCCGGCGCGGGCGGCGCCGGAGTGCCCCATGCCAGGCATGCCGCCCCACATGTCGGCGAGCATATTGACGATGCTCCCGCCGTGCTGGCTCATGGACTGGTTGAAGACTTCCCGGGCCACCAGGAAACCGCCCACCAGATTGGTGCGCAGCACGGTTTCGAAACCTTTCTGGTTGATCGAGGCCAGGGGCGCCGGGTATTGGCCGCCGGCATTGTTGACCAGGCCGTGGATCGGGCCGTGTTCGGCCAGCAGTTGGCTCACCAGCTGTTTCACCGCGTCTTCGTCGCGGATATCGCAGGCCTGCCAGGCGGCGCTACCGCCATCGGCATGGATCTCGGCGGCGACCGTTTGCAGCTTCTCGGTCTTGCGCCCCACCAGCAGCACCCGGGCCCCGAGCGCGGCCAGTTCGTGGGCGGTGCAACGGCCGATGCCGCTGCCACCGCCCGTCACCAGGATGGTCTGGCCGTTGAACAGATCGGGTTTGAACACGGAAGCGTAGGCCACGGTGACGGTCCTTCAGGCAAGTTGATCGGCAAGCTGTTGCGGCACGGGAATCTGTATCTCCAGCAGTTGCTGGGCAAAGGCCTTGCCCTGGGGATCGATGCGCAGGCTGGCGACACCGCCGCCGCCCAGGGCGTTTTCCAGGAGGAAGTTGAGGCTGTGGGTGCCCGGCAGGTACCAGCGTTCGACGCGCCCGTGCAGCGGGTCGAGGACATGGCCCATCCAGTCGACGACCACTGCCGCGGTCAGGGCCTCGGCGATCCAGGGCAGGTATTCCGGGCGCCGGGCCATGACCCCGATATTGCTGTGATTGCCCTTGTCGCCGGAGCGTGCCACCGCCAGCTTGATCAACGGCACGCTGGCTTCGGCGCGGCCTTGCGGTCGTGGTGGTGGCAGGTCTTCGGCGACATCGGCCGGATCGAACGAGGCGAGGGCGGGCAGGGCGCAGGGGTGGACTTGCCCGTCGATGTGCACGCCGAGTTCACAGCGCTGTTTGTCGATCAGGAAGGAGAACAGGCGGATCAGCGGGTACACCGTCGGCCTTCCGCCGACAATGCCGGTCAGGCCCGGCGCCATGCCGGTGGCGGCCTGGGCGATTTCCCGGGAGAACAGGACCAGGGCCTGCTTGTCCGGATGACGCACGGCGAGCTTGATCACCACCTCGCGGCTGTCCTGGCGCAGGCCGTGGGGACCATAGGTGGCCTCGCTGCCGAGCAGTTCGATATTCACTTCGCTGTAGGGCGCCCAGCCGCGCAGGCGGAACATTTCCCCGGTCTTGTCGATGATCGCCTGGCTGACCCGCCGGGCCTTGTCCACGGCATCGATGCCGGCCATCAGGCAACTGGCGGTGCAGCGGAAACCCTCCGGCCAGGTGGCGCTGACCTTGTATTGCCCGGTGGGCGGCAAGCCCCTGGCGCCGCGCACGCTGACGGCGTTTTCGCCGTGTTGGGCGAGTGTCACCCGGGTGAAGTCGCAGATCACGTCCGGCAGGTGATAGGCCCGCGGGTCGCCGATCTCGTAGAGCAACTGCTCGCCCACGCTCAGCGGGCTGACCAGGCCGCCGCTGCCGTCGGGCTTGCTGACGATGAAGTTGCCGTCGGCACTGACTTCGACGATCGGGAAGCCGATATGTTCGTAGTCCGGCACATCGCGCCAGTCGGTGAAGTTGCCACCGGTGCACTGGGCGCCGCACTCGATGATGTGTCCGGCCAGGGCCGCCTGGGCCAGCTTGTCGTAGTCGCTCCAGGGCCAGCCGAATTCATGCACCAGGGCGGCGCTGACCACTGCGCTGTCCACCACCCGCCCGGTGATCACGATATCCGCGCCCAGTCGCAGGGCTTCGACGATACCCGGAGCGCCGAGATAGGCGTTGGTGGAGACGCAAAACCCTGGCAATGGCGCGCCGCTGAACATTTCCTGGATGCCGCTGGCGGCCAGTTGCTTGAACTGCGGTTGCAGGTCATCGCCTTGCAGCACGGCGATCTTCAAGGCCACCCCGGCCTTGTCGCAGGCCCGTTGCAGGACGGCGGCGCAGGCCTGCGGGTTGACCCCGCCGGCATTGCTGATGACGCGGATGCGTTGCCGGGCGATATCCGCCAGCAGGGGTTCGAGCACTTCGACGAAGTCCGTGGCGTAGCCGGCCCCCGGATCTTTCAGGCGCGCTCCGGCGAGGATCGACAGAGTGATCTCCGCCAGGTAGTCGAACACCAGGTAATCCAGGCGTCCGGCTTCCACCAGCGGTCGGGCGGCGGTAGAGGTATCGCCCCAGAAGGCGCTGGCACAACCGACACGAACCGTCCTGTTCATCCGCACACTCTCCGAAAGGGATGCAATGAGACTACCAAGCAAGCGCTTGGTTTGTAAATCCCGGGGGCAAGTTTAGCCCAAGCGCTTGCTTGGGACCGCCCGTAGGCTTAAATTGCGCGCGCAACCTCCCGGTTTCCGGGGGTGCAACGGCACAGCGTAGCCAGAGGAGAATGCCGTGAACGAACAACAAGCCCAGCAGGTGATGCGGGATCTGGTGCAAGAAGGGCAGTTGACCGATCCGGACAGCGCTCGTGGCAAACTGCTGCAGACCGCCGCGCACCTGTTTCGCAACAAGGGCTACGAGCGCACCACCGTGCGTGACCTGGCGAGCGCCATCGGCATCCAGTCGGGAAGCATCTTTCATCACTTCAAGAGCAAGGACGAGATCCTGCGGGCCGTGATGGAGGAAACCATCCGCTACAACACCGCCGTGATGCGCGCCTCGCTGGCCGAGGCCGGCAGCTTGCGCGAGCGGGTGCTGGCGCTGATCCGCTGTGAGCTGCAGTCGATCATGGGCGGCACCGGCGAAGCCATGGCGGTGCTGGTCTATGAGTGGCGTTCGCTGTCGCCGGAAGGGCAGGCCAAGGTCCTGGCGCTGCGCGACGTCTACGAGCAGATCTGGCTGCAGGTGCTGGGCGAGGCCCGCGACGCGGGCTACATCAAGGGCGATGTGTTCATCACCCGGCGCTTTCTGACCGGGGCCTTGTCATGGACTACCACCTGGTTTCGCCCCCAGGGCAGCCTGACGCTGGAGCAACTGGCCGATGAGGCCCTGACGCTGGTTCTCAAAGATCGCTAAGTGCTCGTTGTGCAAGTAATTATTTAATCGGCGCGGCGTTGTCTAAGTGGTCGAAAGCGCCTAGCTTAATGGTATCGATGGTATTTTCTGAGGTGCGTGGCCTTGAACCTTTCGCCAGTACGGATGGCATTCCGAATTCTAGGGTTGGCGCTGGGGGTGCTGGCGGTGCAAACCGTGTCGGCCGCGCAAGAAGTCAAGATTGGTGCCGCGCACTTTCCGCCCTACACCATTCGACCCGAGCAGGGCGCCGATACCGGTGTGCTGCCGCAACTGGCCGAAGCCTTGAACGCCTTGCAGAGCGACTACCGCTTTGTCCTGGTGCCGACCTCGATTCCCCGACGTTTTCGCGATTTCGAAGAAGGTCGCACCGACATGGCGATCTTCGAGAACCCGGAGTGGGGCTGGAAGGAGATTCCCCACGTCAATGTCGACATGGGCCTGGAAGATGCCGAGATCTTTGTCGCCCAGCACAAGCCGGATCGTGGCCAGGCTTATTTTGCCGACCTGAAAGGCAAGCGCCTGGCGCTGTTCAGCGGTTATCACTACGAGTTCGCGCAGTTCAATGCCGATCCCAAGTTCCTCGCCGAGACCTATAACGCCACGCTGACCTATTCCCATGACAGCAACCTGCTGATGGTGCTGCGCGGTCGGGCGGATATCGCCCTGGTCACCCGTTCCTATCTGTTCGACTACCTGGGCCGCAATCCGGGAACCGCCAAGGAGTTGCTGATCTCCGAGCGGATCGATCAGGTCTATCACCACTACGCCCTGCTGAGTCCGAAGGCGCCGATCAGTGGGGAGGTGTTTGCTCAGCTGTTGCAGCGCCTGCGCGACAATGGCGAGTTGCTGAAGATCTTCCAGCCTTATCGGATCACGGTCATGCCCGTGGCCGATGCGACCAGGGCGCCGCTCTGACGCGCCTGCCGGTCATGTCCTGACAATGAGCGGGTGTCCCCGCTCTTTCTGCCTGCCGGCGCTCAGCGCCGGGCGAAGGTGTCGCCGCGGGTCCCCGAGACCTTGCGGCAGTGCACCAGTGCGTCGCGGATCATGAAGTTCACCAGCGTCGGCGATACGCCCAGTTCCTTGGCGATGTCCTTTTGCGGCACGCCGTGCAGGCGATACATCTCGAAGGCATAGCGGGTGCGCTGTGGCAACTCGGTCAGCGCGTCGGCGATATGCTCCAGCGTCGAGAAGTTGATGTGCGAGGTTTCTGGCGAAGCACCGTGGATGACCACATTCAACCCTTCCTCCTCCGGCCCCGAGTACTTCAGTTCCAGGGCCTGCTTGCGATAGTGATCAATCGCCAGGTTACGCACGATCTGGAATAGATAGCTGAGCTGGGCCTTGAACGACGAGGTGATCTGCGGCGCCGATTGCAGCCGGAAAAACGCGTCCTGTACCACGTCCTCGGCCCGCGAGCGGCACCCGGTGATGCGCGCGGCGATCTTGACCAGGATCAGGCGATTGTCGACAAAGGCCTGGAGTAACGGTGAATCACACCTGCTTGTGGATACTTGTTCCGTCATGGAAATCACCTTGTAGCGAATAGGTTGTAGGCCGGGGTCTGTCAGCGACTGGCTACACATCGAGCGACAAATTATGTTGAATGATAATGATTGTCAATTGAGAAGTAGAATTAATGATACCTGCTGATGCATTACCGAGACATGACGCACCGCCCTGGGGCGTTTGTCCGCTGACTTGTGGCGCTGCGCCGGACTAATTATTTGCCAACGTCATCCGTTCTCATGTGGACAGGCCGGGTAAGCGACCCGGTCAAGGATCGATACCCGTGAGGAGGGCGCAATGGTTAATCGCAACGGTGGCTGGGCATGAGCACCTCTTTGAACCTTCGCCTGTTCTGCCTTCCCTATTCAGGCGCCAGCGCCATGGTCTACAGCCGCTGGCGGCGCAAGCTGCCGGAGTGGCTGCAGGTGCGCCCGCTGGAGTTGCCGGGACGCGGCATGCGGATGAACGAGCCGCTGCAGGTGGATATCGCGCGCCTGGCCCGGCAGTTGGCGGATGAAATCGCCGCCGAGCTGGACCGTCCCTATGCCTTGTTCGGCCACAGCCTCGGCGGCTTGCTGGCGTTCGAGCTGGCCCATGTGCTGCGCGCCCGCGGGTTGCCGGCGCCACTGGCGTTGTTTGCTTCCGCCACGGCCGGGCCGGCCAGGCGCGATGTCAGTGAGTACGCCCTGGCGAAAACCGACGAACAACTGCTGGAGCGCCTGCGCGACCTCAAGGGCACCCCGGCGGATGCCCTGGCCAACAGCGACCTGATGCAGATGATGCTGCCCATCCTGCGTGCCGACTTCCTGCTCTGCGGCAGTTTCCAGTACGGCGAGCGCGCATCGTTGTCCGTGCCGATCCACGTGTTTGGCGGCAAGCAGGACAGTGTCCGCGTCGATGAACTGCTCGACTGGCAGGAAGAAACCGCCACCGGTTTTTCCCTGGACATGTTCGAGGGCCATCACTTCTACCTGATCGAGCAGGAAGCCGCGCTGCTGCGCCACCTGCGTCGTTATGCCGACCAGCACCTGGCGCGCTGGCGCAATGACCAGGCCCGTCAGTTGACCCGCGCCGCCAGCTGACACCCGTGTTGCGCCCGCGGGCGCAGCCCTATCCAAGAATTCAATTTGCTAGCCGACTCCAGGCAGGAATCCCCATGATGGACGCGTTCGAACTCCCCAATACCCTGGCCCAGGCCCTTCAACGCCGTGCGCTGCAGACTCCGGATCGGGTGGCGCTGCGTTTTCTCGCCGAAGACAAGGAGCAGGGCGCGGTCCTCAGTTATCGGGATCTGGACCTGCGGGCCCGCACCATCGCCGCGGCCCTGCAGGCCGATGCGCGGCTGGGCGACCGTGCGGTGCTGTTGTTCCCCAGCGGCCCGGACTATGTCGCGGCGTTCTTCGGTTGCCTATACGCCGGGGTGATCGCGGTACCGGCCTATCCGCCGGAGTCGACCCGTCGTCATCACCAGGAACGCCTGCTGTCGATCATCGCCGATGCCGAGCCGCGCCTGGTATTGACCAGCGCCGACCTGCGCGAGCCATTGTTGCAGATGGACGAACTGTCGGCCGCCGGTGCGCCGCAACTGCTCTGTGTCGATACCCTCGACAGCGGGTTGGCCGCTGCCTGGCAGGAACCCGGGGTACAGCCGGATGACATCGCCTTCCTGCAATACACCTCCGGCTCCACCGCGTTGCCCAAGGGCGTGCAGGTCAGCCACGGCAACCTGGTCGCCAACGAATTGCTGATCCGCCACGGCTTCGGTATCGATCTCAATCCCGACGACGTGATCGTCAGCTGGTTGCCGCTGTACCACGACATGGGCCTGATCGGCGGCCTGCTGCAACCGATCTTCAGTGGCGTGCCTTGTGTGCTGATGTCGCCGGCGTATTTCCTCGGCCGCCCGTTGCGCTGGCTGGAGGCGATCAGCGAGTACGGCGGAACCATCAGCGGCGGGCCGGATTTCGCCTATCGGCTGTGCAGCGAGCGGGTCAGCGAAAGCGCCCTGGCCCGGCTCGACCTGAGCGGCTGGCGCGTGGCCTATTCCGGTTCCGAGCCGATCCGCTTCGACACCCTCGAACGTTTCGCCGAGAAGTTCGCGCCGTGCGGTTTCCGCGAGCAGAGCTATTTCGCGTCCTATGGCCTGGCGGAAGCCACCCTGTTCGTTGCCGGTGGCCAGCGTGGCCGGGGAATTGCGGCGTTGCGCCTGGATGAGGCGGCGCTCGCGCAGAACCGCGCGGAGCAGGGCGCGGGCAGTCCGATCATGAGTTGTGGCACCAGCCAGCCCGAGCACGCGGTGCGGGTGGTCGAGCCGAACACCTTGCAGGTACTCGGCGACAACCACGTCGGCGAGGTCTGGGCCGCCGGCCCGAGCATTGCCCAGGGTTACTGGCGCAACCCCGAGGCGTCGGCCAAGACCTTTGTCCGGCATGACGGCCGCACCTGGCTGCGCACCGGCGACCTGGGCTTCCTGCGCGAGGGTGAGCTGTACATCACCGGGCGCCTGAAAGACATGCTGATCGTGCGTGGGCACAACCTCTACCCCCAGGACATAGAGCAAACCGTCGAGCGCGAAGTGGAAGTGGTGCGCAAGGGCCGGGTTGCCGCCTTTGCCGTCACTCGCGACGGTCAGGAAGGCATCGGCATCGCCGCCGAGATCAGCCGCAGCGTGCAGAAGATCCTGCCTGCCGAAGCCCTGATCAAGGCCATCCGCCAGGCCGTGGCCGAGGCCTGCCAGGAAGCGCCCAGCGTGGTGGTGCTGCTCAATCCGGGGGCCTTGCCGAAGACCTCCAGCGGCAAGTTGCAACGTTCCGCCTGCCGCAACCGGCTGGCCGATGGCAGCCTCGACAGTTATGCGCTGTTCCCCGACCAGGCCACTGCCCAAGGCGAGGTGGCCGAGGCGGTTGTCGATGATCTGCAGGGCCTGATCGGACGGATCTGGTGCGAACAGTTGCAACTGCGGCAGATTGCCGGCGACGACCATTTCTTCCTGCTGGGCGGCAACTCGATCCTGGCGACCCAGGTGGTTGCCCGGTTGCGTGAAGAGCTGGGCATCGAATTGAACCTGCGGTTGTTGTTCGAGGCGCCGACCCTGGCCGCGTTCGCCACCCAGGTGGCGCTCCAGCAACAGGACGGCGGGCTGGCCCAGGGTGCTATCGCGCGTTTGTCGCGCCATGAAGATCTGCCGCAGTCCCTGGCCCAGAACCGCTTGTGGTTCCTCTGGCAACTGGATCCCGACAGCAGCGCCTACACGATTCCCGGTGCCTTGCGCCTGCGCGGCGAGCTGGACGAAGCGGCGCTGCGCAGCAGCTTCGAGCAACTGATCGAACGCCACGAATCCCTGCGCACGCGTTTCCACGAGCGCGATGGGCAGGCCCTGCAACGGGTCGAGGCCCATGTCGCGTTCGAACTTCAACTGATCGATCTCGGCGACCTGCCGGCGGAGCAGCGTGAGGCCCGCGCCCGGCAGATCCGCGAGGATGAAGCCCACACCCGGTTCGACCTGGAGAAGGGGCCGCTGCTGTGGGTGACCCTGGTGCGCCTGGACGACCAGGAACACCAGTTGCTGGTGACGATGCACCACATCATTGCCGATGGCTGGTCGCTGAATATCCTTATCGACGAATTCTCCCGGCTGTACGCGGCGGCTGCCCAGGGCCAGGTCGCCGAACTGGCGCCGTTGCCGTTGCAGTACGCCGACTACGGCAGCTGGCAGCGCCAGTGGCTGGCCCAGGGCGAAAGCCAGCGCCAGCTGGCGTACTGGAAAACGCACCTGGGCGCCGAGCAACCGACGCTCGATCTGGCTACCGATCATCCGCGTTCGGCACAGCAACGCCACAGCGCGGCGCGCCTGAACCTGCGCCTGGATGCCCCGCTCAGCCAGGCGGTGCGCGAGGCCGCCCAGGCCTGCGAGGCGACGCCGTTCATGCTGTTGCTGGCGACGTTCCAGAGCCTGCTGCACCGCTACAGCGGCCAGCGCGATATCCGCATCGGCGTACCGAGCGCCAACCGCCCGCGCCTGGAAACCCAGGGGCTGATCGGCTTCTTTATCAATACCCTGGTACTACGTGCCGAGCTGGACCCGCGCCTGCCGTTCGCCGACCTGCTGGCACAAACCCGCCAGGCGACCCTGGAGGCCCAGGCCAACCAGGACCTGCCGTTCGAACAACTGCTCGAAGCCTTCCCCGAGGCTCGCGAGCAGGGCCTGTTCCAGGTCATGTTCAACCACCAGCAGCGCGACCTCGGTGCCTTGCGCCGCCTGCCGGGGCTGCTTGCCGACGAACTGCCCTGGCACAGCCGCGAGGCCAAGTTCGACCTGCAACTGCACAGCGAGGAAGATCGCAATGGCCGCCTGAGCCTGGCTTTCGACTACGCCGACGAATTGTTCGACGAGGCGACCATCGCGCGCCTGGCCGGGCATTTCGTCAGCCTGTTGCAGCAGGTCACGAGCCAGCCGCAACAGGCCATTGGCGACCTGTCGTTGCTGACCGCGGCTGAACAGCAGCAGCAACGCCAGTGGAGCGTCGCGCCATGTACCGAAGCCCGCCAGTGGCTGCCCGAGCTGTTGAACCGGCAGGCGCTGCTGACCCCGGAACGCATTGCCCTGTTGTGGGAGGGCGGCAGCCTCGACTTTGCCGAACTGCATGCCCAGGCCAACCGCCTGGCCCACTATCTGCGCGACAAGGGCGTCGGTCCGGATGTGCCGGTGGCGATTGCCGCCGAACGTTCACCGCAGTTGCTGATCGGCTTGCTGGCGATCATCAAGGCCGGCGGTGCCTATGTGCCGCTGGATCCGGATTATCCCCGCGAACGCCTGGCCTATATGCTCGCCGACAGCGGTGTCGAATTGCTGTTGACCCAGAGCCATCTGCTCGACGACCTGCCGGTGAGCGCCGGCGTCAGTGCCGTGGCGATGGACCTGCTCAAGCTCGACAACTGGCCGAGCCAGGCCCCGGGCCTGCACCTGCATGGCGACAACCTGGCCTATGTGATCTACACCTCCGGTTCCACTGGCCAGCCCAAGGGCGTCGGCAATACCCACGCGGCCCTGGCCGAGCGGCTGCAATGGATGCAGGCGACTTACGCCCTCGACGCCAGCGACGTGCTGATGCAGAAGGCGCCGATCAGTTTCGACGTTTCGGTGTGGGAGTGTTTCTGGCCGCTGATCACCGGTTGCAAGCTGGTGCTCGCCGGTCCCGGCGAACACCGCGATCCTTATCGCATCGCGCAACTGGTGCAGGCCTTTGGCGTGACCACGCTGCACTTCGTGCCGCCGCTGCTGCAACTGTTTATCGATGAGCCACAGGTGGCGCAGTGTGCCAGTCTGCGACGGCTGTTCTGCGGTGGCGAGGCGTTGCCCGCCGAGCTGCGCAACCGGGTGCTGGAGCAATTGCCGCAGGTGCGGTTGCACAACCGCTACGGCCCGACCGAAACCGCGATCAACGTCACCCACTGGCATTGCCAGTTGGCCGACGGCGAGCGTTCGCCGATCGGCCGGCCCCTGGGCAACGTGCTGTGCCGGGTCCTCGACGCCGACCTGAACCCGCTGCCCAGCGGCGTGCCGGGTGAATTGTGCATCGGTGGCATCGGTCTGGCCCGTGGCTACCTGGGACGTGCCGGGCTGACCGCCGAGCGTTTTGTCGCCGATCCGCTGGGGGCGGCGGGCGAACGCCTGTACCGCACCGGTGACCGTGTTCGCTGGGGTGCCGATGGTGTGCTGGAATACCTCGGTCGCCTGGACCAGCAGGTCAAGCTGCGTGGCTTCCGGGTCGAGCCGGAGGAAATCGAAGCGCGCCTGCTGGCCCTGGACGGTGTCGCCCAGGCGGTGGTGCTGGTGCGCCAGACCGCTGCCGGTGGGCAACTGATCGGCTACTACACCAGTCCCGAGGCGACGCAAACCGATGACGCCCAGGCTGCCCGGCTCAAGGCCGCCCTGGCGGCAGAGTTGCCGGAATACATGGTGCCGGCGCAACTGATGCGCCTGGACGCCATGCCCCTGAGCCCCAGCGGCAAGCTGGACCGCAAGGCCCTGCCCGAGCCGCAGTGGCAGGTGCGCGAGCATATCGAGCCGGGCACGGCGCTGGAGCAGCAGATTGCCGCGATCTGGCGTGAAGTGCTGGGCCAGCCACGCGTCGGCCTGGGCGATGATTTCTTTGCCCTCGGCGGCCATTCGTTGCTGGCGACCCAGATCATTTCCCGCACCCGCCAGGCCTGCGATGTCGAGCTGCCGTTGCGGGTGTTGTTCGAGGCCCCGGAACTGGGCGCGTTCGCCGAGCAGGTCCGCCTGATCCAGCTCTCTGGCCGGCGCAACCCGCAATCGGCGATCGGCACCGTTGACCGCAGCCAGTTGGTGCCGTTGTCCTATTCCCAGCAGCGCATGTGGTTCCTCTGGCAGATGGAGCCGGACAGTCCGGCCTATAACGTCGGCGGCATGGCGCGGTTTACCGGCGTGCTCGATGTGGCCTGTTTCGAGGCCGCGTTGCAGGCGTTGATCCTGCGCCATGAAACCCTGCGCACGACCTTCCCGAGCATCGATGGCGTGGCTCACCAGCGGGTGGCCGCCGAGACCGGTATCCGCCTGGCCTGGAAGGATTTCTCGGCCCTTGATCGCGAGGCGCGCGAGCAACGTGTGCAACAACTGGCCGACAGCGAAGCGCACCTGCCGTTCGACCTGGAACGCGGACCGTTGCTGCGGGCCTGCCTGGTCAAGGCCGGGGAGCAGGAGCATTACTTTGTCCTGACCCTGCACCACATCGTCACCGAAGGCTGGGCGATGGATATCTTCGCCCGCGAACTGAGTGCGCTCTACGAGGCGTTTATCGACGGGCGCGAGTCGCCGCTGCCACCGTTGCCGGTGCAGTACCTCGACTACAGCGTCTGGCAGCGCCAGTGGCTGGAGTCCGGCGAGCGCCAGCGCCAGCTGGACTACTGGACCGCGCAACTGGGCAACGAACATCCGTTGCTCGAATTGCCGGGCGACCGCCCACGGCCGGCGGTGCAGAGTCATCGTGGCGAGTTGTACCGCTTCGACCTCAGCGACAAGCTGGCGGCACGGGTTCGGGCGTTCAACGCGCAACATGGCCTGACCCTGTTCATGACCATGACCGCCGCGTTGTCCGTGCTGCTCTATCGTTACAGCGGCCAGACCGACCTGCGTATCGGCGCGCCGGTGGCCAACCGGATCCGGCCGGAAAGCGAGGGCCTGATCGGCGCCTTCCTCAATACCCAGGTGCTGCGCTGCCAGCTCGACGGGCAGATGTGTGTCGAGGCGTTGTTCGAGCAGGTACGCCACACCGTGATCGAAGGCCAGTCCCATCAGGACCTGCCGTTCGATCATCTGGTGGAGGCCCTGCAACCGACCCGCAGCGCCGCCTACAACCCGCTGTTCCAGGTGATGTGCAACGTCCAGCGCTGGGAGTTCCAGCAGAGCCGCAGCCTGGGTGGGATGAAAGTCGAATACCTGGTCAACGATGCCCGGGCGACCAAGTTCGACCTCAACCTGGAAGTCACCGACCTCGACCACCGCCTGGGTTGCTGCCTGACCTACAGTACCGACCTGTTCGACGAACCGCGCATCGCGCGCATGGCCGGACACTGGCGCAACCTGCTGGAGGCCCTGATCGGCGACCAGCGACAGCGCCTGAGCGAGTTGCCGTTGTTGCAGGCCGACGAACAGCAGGCGCTGTTTGCCAGCCTGGGGGCGGAAGACGGCGAACAGCGGCTCGACCAGTGCATCCACCGCCTGTTCAGCCAGCAGGCCGAAGCCCGGCCAGAGGCGCCGGCACTGACCTTTGCCGGCCAGACCCTGAGCTATGCCGAACTCGATGCCCGGGCCAATCGCCTGGCCTGGCGCCTGCGCGAGCAGGGCGTGGGCCCGCAGGTGCGGGTCGGCCTGGCACTGGAGCGGTCGCTGGAGATGGTTATCGGCCTGCTGGCGATTCTCAAGGCCGGCGGCGCCTACGTGCCGCTGGACCCGGAATACCCGCTGGATCGCCTCAACTACATGATCGAAGACAGCGGCGTCGGCTTGCTGCTGAGCAATGCCGCGTTGCTCGAGGCCCTGGGTCCGTTGCCGGCGGGTGTCGCGCAGTGGTGCCTGGAGCAGGACGGCCCGGCCCTGGCCGGGTACCCATGCGACGAGCTGCCGTTTATCAGCCTGCCCCAGCACCAGGCGTACCTGATCTACACCTCCGGTTCCACCGGCAAGCCCAAGGGCGTGGTGGTCTCCCACGGTGAGATCGCCATGCATTGCCAGGCGGTGATCCGCCGCTTCGACATGCAGCCCGATGACTGCGAACTGCATTTCTATTCGATCAACTTCGACGCCGCCACCGAGCGTCTGCTGGTGCCGTTGCTGAGCGGCGCCCGGGTGGTGCTGCGGGCCCAGGGGCAGTGGGATGCCGAGGAAATCTGCCAGCTGATCCGTGAGCAGCAGGTCAATATCCTCGGTTTTACCCCAAGCTACGGCAGCCAGTTGGCCCAGTGGCTGGCGACCCAGGCGCAGACCTTGCCGGTACGCATGTGCATCACCGGCGGCGAAGCGCTGACCGGCGAGCACCTGCAACGGATTCGCGCGGCCTTCCAGCCGAGCCTGTTCTTCAATGCCTATGGCCCGACCGAAACCGTGGTCATGCCACTGGCCAGCCTGGCACCCGAGCAACTGGAAGAGGGCGCGGCCAGCGTCCCGATCGGCCGGGTGATCGGTGCCCGTGTGGCCTATATCCTCGATGCCGACCTGGCCTTGGTGCCGCAAGGCGCCACCGGCGAGTTGTATGTCGGCGGCGCCGGCCTGGCCCAGGGTTATCACCAGCGTCCGGGAATCACCGCCGAGCGTTTTGTCGCCGACCCGTTTGCCGGCGATGGCGCCCGCCTGTACCGCACCGGCGACCTGGTCCGCCAGGGCGCCGACGGCCTGGTGGAATACCTCGGGCGCATCGACCATCAGGTGAAGATCCGCGGTTTCCGCATCGAACTGGGGGAAATCGAAACCCGCCTGCTGGACCACCCGGCGATTCGCGAGGCCGTGGTCCTGGCGTTGGATGCCCCCGGTGGCAAGCAACTGGCCGCTTACCTGGTCAGCGATGTGGCGACCCGGGAGGAAGGGCGGCAGGTCGAGCTGCGTGAAGCGCTCAAGGCACACCTGAAAAGCCAGCTGCCGGACTACATGGTGCCCACCCACCTGATCCTGCTGGCGAGCATGCCGCTGACCGCCAACGGCAAGCTCGACCGGCGTGCCTTGCCGGCGCCGGACCCGGAGCTCAACCGCCAGCACTATGTGGCGCCGAGCAACGAGCTGGAGCAAAGCCTGGCCGGGATCTGGTGTGAAGTACTGAACGTCGGCCAGGTCGGGCTCAACGATAATTTCTTCGAACTGGGGGGCGACTCGATCCTGTCGATCCAGGTGGTCAGCCGGGCCCGCCAGCTGGGTATTCACTTCAGCCCCCGCGACCTGTTCCAGCACCAGACCGTGCAGAGCCTGGCGGCGGTGGCAACCCGCAGCGAGCGGATCAGCGCCGAGCAAGGCCTGCTCAGCGGTGCCAGCAGCCTGACACCGATCCAGCACTGGTTCCTCGACAGCGAGATTCCCCAGCGCCAGCACTGGAACCAGGCGCTGGTCCTGGCGCCGGTGCGGGCCCTCGAGCCCCACGTGCTGGAGCAGGCCCTGGCGGCACTGCTGGTCCATCACGACGCCTTGCGCCTGAGTTTCACCGGCGAAGCGGGCAACTGGCGAGCCGAATACCGGGCGCCGGACGCGACGCCGTTGCTGCAACAGGTACGCGTCGCGGCGATGACGCAGTGCCCGGCCCTGTTCAGCGAGACCCAGCGCAGCCTCGACCTGCAACAGGGGCCGTTGCTCCGGGCCTTGCTGGTGGACGGGCCGCAGGGCGAACAACGCCTGCTGCTGGCGATTCATCACCTGGTGGTGGACGGGGTGTCCTGGCGCATCCTGCTGGACGACCTGCAGACCGCCTACCGTCAACTGCTGGCCGGTCAGGCGCCGCAATTGCCGGCGAAGACCAGTTCCCTGCGTGACTGGGCGGACCGCCTGCAGGCCTATGCCGGCAGCGAGTCGCTGCGCGAAGAGCTGGCGGGCTGGCAGGCGCAACTGGCCGGACCGGACCTCGAACTGCCCTGCGAGCGTCCGCAGGGCGGGCGGCAGAATCGTCATGCCGAAACCCTCAGCGTCCGTCTCGATGCGTCCCGGACCCGTGCCTTGTTGCAACAGGCCCCGAGCGCCTATCGCACCCAGGTCAACGACCTGTTGCTGACCGCCCTGGCGCGGGTGGTCTGCCGCTGGACCGGGCAGCCGTCGGCGCTGGTGCAACTGGAAGGCCACGGCCGGGAAACCCTGTTCGACGAGATCGACCTGACCCGCACCGTCGGCTGGTTCACCAGCGCCTATCCGGTGCGCCTGACCCCGCTGAATATCGAGGAAGCCGCGGGGCAGGGCGACTCGATCAAGGCCATCAAGGAGCAACTGCGCGGGGTGCCGCACAAGGGCCTGGGCCATGGCGTGCTGCGCTACCTGGCCGAACCGTCGCTGCGCGCGGCCATGGCGGCCCTGCCGGTGGCGCCGATCACCTTCAACTACCTCGGTCAGTTCGACCAGAGCTTCGGCGATGACGCGCTGTTCCGTCCGCTGGAAGAGTCGGCGGGCGAGGCCCATGCGGCCGAGGCGCCGTTGCCCAACGAGTTGAGCATCGACAGCCAGGTCTATGGCGGTGAGCTGGTATTGCGCTGGACCTTCAGTCGCGAGCGTTTCGACAGCAGCACCGTGGCCGAGCTGGCGGACGCCTACCTGGGCGAACTGAGCAGCCTGGTCGAGCATTGCCTGCGCGACGATGCCGGTGGCCTGACGCCCTCGGACTTCCCGCTGGCGCGCCTGACCCAGGGGCAACTCGATGCGCTGCCGGTGGCCGCCGGCCAGATCGAGGACGTCTATCCGCTGACCCCGATGCAGGAGGGCCTGTTGCTGCACACCCTGCTGGAGCCGGGCACCGGCCTGTACTACATGCAGGACCGCTACCGGATCAACAGCGAGCTCGATCCGCAGCGTTTCGCCCAGGCCTGGCAGGCGGTGATCGCTCGCCATGAAGCCTTGCGTGCGTCGTTCTGCTGGAACGTCGGCGAGGACATGCTGCAAGTTATCCACAAGCCGGGCAGCACGCCGATCGAATACCTGGACTGGAGCGCCGGGCCCGAGGACCAGCAGGAGCCCCGTCTGCAGAGCCTGCTCAAGAGCGAGCGCGAGGCCGGCTTCGACCTGCTGCGCGAGGCGCCGTTCCACTTGCGCCTGATCAAGGTTGGCGCGGCACGCTACTGGTTCATGATGAGCAACCACCACATCCTGATCGATGCCTGGTGCCGCTCGTTGCTGATGAACGATTTCTTCGAGATCTACACCGCCCTCGGCGAAGGGCGTGAAGCGCAACTGGCCGTGCCGCCGCGCTACCGCGACTATATCGGCTGGCTGCAACGGCAGGACCTGGCCGCGGCGAAGCAGTGGTGGAAACACAACCTGCAAGGCTTCGAACGCACCACCCATATCCCCAGCGACCGGCCGTTCCTGCGTGAGCATGCCGGGGAAAGCGGCGGCATGGTGGTGGGCGACCGCTACACCCGTCTCGATCCCCGTGACGGCGCGCGGCTGCGGGAACTGGCGCAGCAGCACCAGTTGACCGTCAACACCTTCGCCCAGGCGGCCTGGGCCCTGGTCCTGCGCCGTTTCAGCGGTGATCGCGATGTGCTGTTCGGGGTCACCGTGGCCGGTCGTCCGGTGGAGATGCCGCAGATGCAGCGTACCGTCGGGCTGTTCATCAACAGCATCGCGCTGCGGGTGAAACTGCCGGAAGACGGCGCCGGCTGCAGCGTGCGCAGTTGGCTCAGCGGCTTGCTCGAACGCAATATGGAGCTGCGCGAGTACGAGTACCTGCCGCTGGTGACGATCCAGGAAAACAGCGAACTGCCCAAGGGCCAGCCGCTGTTCGACAGCCTGTTCGTGTTCGAGAACGCCCCGGTGGAAGTCTCGGTGCTGGACCGGGCACAGAGCCTCAATGCGACCTCGGATTCGGGCCGCACCCATACCAACTTCCCGCTGACCGCGGTCTGTTATCCGGGCGATGACCTGGGACTGCACCTGTCCTATGACCAGCGTTACTTCGAGGCGAGCAGCGTCGAGCGTCTGCTGGGCGAGTTCAAGCGCCTGCTGCTGGCGCTGGTGGAGGGTTTCCATGGCGACATGGATGAGTTGCCGCTGCTCGGCGCCGAAGAACGCGATTTCCTGCTCGAAAGCTGCAACCAGAGTGCCCGTGACTATCCGCTGGAACAGAGTTACGCGGCATTGTTCGAGGCACGGGTGGCCGCGCATCCGCAACGGATCGTCGCGACCTGCCTGGACCGGCAATACAGCTATGAGCAGTTGAACCAGTGCGGCAACCGCCTGGGCCATGCCCTGGTCGCGGCCGGTGTCGGTTTCGACCAGCCGGTGGCCCTGCTGGCCGAGCGCGGCCTCGACCTGCTGGCGATGATCGTCGGCAGCTTCAAGGCCGGCGCCGGCTACCTGCCACTGGACCCTGGCTTGCCGGGCCAGCGCCTGGGCCGGATCATCGAGCTGAGCCGCACGCCCGTGCTGGTCTGCACTGCCGCGTGCCGTGCCCAGGCCACGGCGCTGCTTGACGAACTGAGCGGCGCGCGCCCGCAACTGCTGGTGTGGGAAGAGGTCCAGCAGGGTGCCTACCCGCTGTCCAACCCGGGAATCCAGAGTGCGCCGGACAACCTCGCGTACGTGATCTACACCTCCGGTTCCACCGGCCTGCCCAAGGGGGTGATGGTCGAGCAGCGCGGCATGCTCAACAACCAGTTGAGCAAGGTGCCGTACCTGACACTGGACGAAACCGATGTGATTGCCCAGACGGCCTCGCAGAGCTTCGATATTTCGGTCTGGCAGTTCCTCGCCGCACCGTTGTTCGGGGCCCGTGTGGATATCGTGCCGAATGCCATCGCCCATGACCCGCAAGGCTTGCTGGCCCATGTCCGGCAGCAGCGGATCACGGTGCTGGAGAGCGTGCCGTCGCTGATCCAGGGCATGCTGGCCCAGGAACGGGTCAGCCTCGACGGCCTGCGCTGGATGCTGCCGACCGGCGAGGCGATGCCGCCGGAGCTGGCGCACCAGTGGCTGTTGCGTTATCCACAGGTCGGCCTGGTCAACGCCTATGGCCCGGCGGAATGTTCGGACGATGTGGCGTTCTTCCGCGTCGACCTGGCCTCGACCCGCGGCAGCTACCTGCCGATCGGCACGCCGACCGACAACAACCGTCTGTACCTGCTCGCGGGGGCCGATGAACTGGTGCCGCTGGGCGCGGTGGGTGAGTTGTGCGTGGCCGGTACCGGTGTCGGTCGTGGTTATGTCGGCGATCCGCTGCGCACGGCCCAGGTATTCGTGCCCAATCCGTTCGGCGCGGCGGGCGAGCGGCTGTATCGCACCGGCGACCTGGCGCGTCGGCGCAGCGACGGCGTGCTGGAGTACGTCGGCCGGATCGACCATCAGGTGAAGATTCGCGGTTACCGCATCGAACTGGGGGAAATCGAAGCCCGCCTGCACGAGCAGCCGGAAGTCCGCGAGGCGGCGGTCAGCGTTCAGGAAGGCGTCAACGGCAAGCATCTGGTGGGCTATCTGGTGGCGGCCGACGCCGCTTTGAATCCGGGTGAAGGCCTGGATCGGATCAAGCAGCGACTGCGGGCGGCATTGCCGGAGTACATGGTGCCGTTGCACTGGCTGTGGCTGGAGCGCCTGCCGCTCAACGCCAACGGCAAGCTCGACCGCAAGGCGTTGCCGGACCTGGAGATCGGCCAGTTGCACGGCCAGGACTACCTGGCGCCGCGCAACGAGCTGGAGCATACCCTTGCCGCGATCTGGGCCGAGGTGCTGAAGGTCGAGCGGGTCGGGGTGCTGGACAACTTCTTCGAACTGGGCGGCCATTCGTTGCTGGCGACGCAGATTGCTTCACGGGTGCAGAAGACCCTGCAACGCAATGTGCCGCTGCGGGCGATGTTCGAATGCAGCACGGTGGAGGAACTGGCTGGCTATATCGACGGGCTGGCGGCCAATGAGATCAACGAGGAGAAAGTCGATCGCCTGAGCGACCTGATGGCGGAGCTGGAAGACTTGTAGAAGGGCCGATGATCGTTCCCACGCTCCGCGTGGGAATGCAGCCCGTGGCGCTCCGCGTCACAGATCCAAAGCGGACGCAGAGCGTCCAGTGAGGCATTCCCACGCAGGAGCGTGGGAACGATCAACGCTGCGCGTGGGAACGATCAAACGCGCTTTGTCACTTCTCCTTGTAGGACCACTTTATGCTGTCGGTGGGGATGCCCAATGCCTTGAGCTTCTCCTCGACCGAGCCCAGGCAGGCGCCGCCATCGGGTTTGTAATGGCCCGAGGCGTCGTTCACCATGGCGATGACATCCACCACACCATCGATATCCGCTCGTCTCTCGACCCTGAATTCGCCCGCGCAGATCACCGGCCTGCCGTTCCCCAACTGGCTGTGGCGGACATAGCCGGCACTGTCGTCGTGGTTCCAGAGCCGGTAGATGATCGACCCCTCCGGGGTGAATACCCAGGTGTAGCTGTTGTTGTCGTCATTGGGCCTGAGGGCTTCGCAGTCGCGGGTTTTCAGGATCTCGCCGATCAGCCGGCCATTGTTCATGCCGATCAATTGCCCGACGCCGTCGATGCTGGCCGGATCGTAGTTGCGCCAGGCTTTCAGGTCGCCGATATAGGGCATCAGCGTCACCGGGTAGGTCTGGCCGTTGAAGTCTATGTGCCGGTTGTAGCGGATATCCCGCCAGTTGCACCAGGAAATCGTACTGCCCCAGGAAATATGGGCGGAACGGTAGGGCGGCGAAACCCAGCGATTGATGCTGCGCAGCGAGTCGTTCAGGTAGCGGTCGTTGGCTTTCAGCAGGATCGATTCCAGCTTCCACTGGTCGTTGCCCCCCGATTCGGCTCTCGACTCCTGGTAGAACAGGATCGTATGCACATCGCGCATCGGGATCCTGGGCTTGCCGAACATCGCCTGGATATCGATATCGACGGTGACCGAGTCGCCCGCGCAGGGCGCGTCGAACAGGCGCACGGCTTTGTCGAGGGAGGTCAGGGTCATCATGATCTTGTCCGAAGTGCCGCCCCAGAAGACGTTGGCGACAGTGACGGTGACCGACAGCTTGCTGATGTAGCCCAATGGCTTGGGTTGAAAGACCACGTCGGTGGCGCGGCGCTGGCGGATAGGGTGGATCCGCCAGTACAGGCGTTCGGCACGCAGCGTGTCATATTCCACCAGCCCGATCCGCCCGTTTTCGAACTCGAGTACCTTTCCTGACAGGGGCTGGATCAGGTAACCGTCGGTGCTCATGTACCAGTTCTGATGGGCGTCCGCCGGATCGGGAGCGGCGAGGTGGATATTGCCGGCTCTGGCGGTCAGGGCCAGCCCGCTGGCGAGATCGATCAGTTTTTCCTGTTCGTATCGCCAGGCGCCTTCCAGCTCCCGGGGATCCTCCAGCGATACCAGTTGCAGACGCGAGGCGTTGAGTAACAGCCTGGAGCCCTCGTGCTTGTCGCTGCCGAGGTAGAAGGGCTGCTCGGGCAGCAACTGCGCCAGCTGATTGTCGTGAGTGAAAGGCGAAACGATGTAGGGCTTGAAAAACCATTCCTGGCGTTCTGCCGGGGACGCGGAGTACTCGGCGAGTTCCACGGTCCGTTCGCCGGTCTGCGTCCAGGCCAGGTCATTGCTGAACGAGCGGATGCTGCCCTGGCGGTCGATGTTCCACTGGTCATGGCCCGCTTCGTCGCTTTCCACCAGGCACAGCGACGGAATCCCGGCCGGGTCCGGCACCGCCGACAGGCGTCGATTGCCCCGGCCGGTAAAGATGGCGCCGATATTGTCGACGACCCAGATCTGCTGGCTGCTGGCGGCGAGGGGTTCCAGGGTCGCCGTCGGGCTGGCGTCGTCCCAGGCCAGGGCGGCATCGCTGCGGGTATTGATGATCCAGAAGTACTGGTGGGTATCTTCCGCGGTTTCCTTCAGGATCGAGCGGCCCCGGGTGTGGCGGCCGTGTTGTCCATCCAGGAAGACCAGCCACTCGGTATTCTCGATGTGCAGGGAAACCAGCTTCTGGTCGCCCAGTTTCAGCAGCTTCTGGCCCAGCAGTTCGCGCGTCGGACCGTAGGCCAGCAGATGCAGCTCGCCGGGATTCTCGAGATTGTTGAGTGGCCAGTAGTCGATACAGCCCTGGCTGATGACGATGAGGGGGCCATTGGACTCCATGCTCGGCACCTGGCCGGCCTCTGCCCAGATGGGTTCCAGGTGATCGGCGAACGACGGGGCGCGGGAGCGTGGGATATGGCGTATCTGCGCCAGGTAAATATTGAGCGACATGGCTCTCCTTGAGCGTTGCGACTGAGTGAAGTCACAGCTTAGGGAGTGCGCCGTTGACTGTCGTTTGTGCCTTGCCGACAGTCATGGCCGGACAATGGACAGGCAATGCGTGGGAGAGACCGACCGCGAGGCGGCCTGCTGGCGATCGCTCCCACCTGGGCAGGGGAGCGATCGTCCGGCCCGTGGGACGCTTACTTCGGCCCGAGGATCTTCACCAGCTTGTCCGCCGACGGTGCGCCCTGCTGCTGTTGCAGGTCACCGTTGTCGTCGAGGTAGAAGATCGATGGTGTGGCCGCCAGTTCCAGGTCTTCCATCAGCTTCATGTTGGCATCGAGCCTGGCCTGGATCTCTTTCGGAATCGTCGCCAGCGGCTTGAGCGAACTGCCCTTGCCGGCCTTCTCGTGGTCGTGCAGGGCCTGTTGCGGGTCCTTGGCGGTAAACAGGGCGGCGGCCTTGGCCGCGCTGTCTTCGCGGATGATCCCGACCATGATGTGCCGCAGTTGCACCTTGCCGGAATCGACCCAAGGCCGTGCCTGCTCCCAGAACATGTTGCAGTACGGGCAGTTCGGGTCGCTGAACAGATAGACGATGCGCGGTGCATCCTTCTTGCCGTCCTCGATCCAGTTGCTCTGTTCCATCTGTCCCCAGACCTGCTTGGACATCGGCGCATACACCAGTTTCTGCAACGGTGCCTGGCTCAGGTCCTTGCCGTCGGCGTCGTACAGGTTGCCGGCGATCACATGCTTGCCATCGGGGGTCAGGTACAGGGCCATGCCCCGGTTCTGATACTGGGCGGCATAGCCACGCAGGCCACCGGGGGCGTCGAAGCTGCCGACGATCCTGGCGCCCTTGGCCTCGATGCTCTTGATTGGCGCGGGCAATTCCTCGGCCTGGGACACGGGCACCTGCAGCAGCAACGCGCCGAGGGCGGTGCTCAGGCTCAGGTTCAGCAGGCGGCGGTTGAAGGACATAGCGGTTTCCTTGCTGGGGCCGATGAGGCCGTATTGGAGTGGGGTGGGCCGAAGTTTTCCAGGACCCGGGCCAGGCTGGCCTCGGACAGTTCGCCCAGGTGGCTGCCGAGCAGGCGGCCGTCGGCGCTGTACAACAGGGTGGTGGGCAGGGCCATGGAACCGACGGTGCGGGCCAGTTGGCCGCTGCCGTCGAACAGCACATTGTTGAGGTTCAGGCCCTGGGTCATGAGGAACGTGGTCACGCTCTGCATGCTTTCGGCCTGGTTGACGAACAGGAAGGTCACGTCCTGGCGTTCATGCTGGGCCTTTTGCAGCACCGGCATTTCCCGCCGGCACGGCGGGCACCAGGTAGCCCAGAGGTTGATCACCAGCGGCCCGCCCTGATAGTCGGTCAGGTGCACGGTCTGCCCTTCGGCGTTGACCAGGGTGATGTCCGGCAGGCGCGAGCCCTGCTCGTAGAGGGTGGTCGACAGGGTCGCCAGCAGCCAGAAGGCCAGTCCGCTGCCGAGGCCGAAGCCCAGCGGCTTGCGCAGCGCCGGACGCCGCCAGCACCAGGCCAGGGCGCCGACCAGCAGGGCCAGCAGGCCGGGCCAGAGCAGGAAACCGCCATCGCGGATATCGAGGACCTGCAGCGGATCGTTGCGGAAGTAGCTCCAGTAGGCGATCACGAAACCACCGCGGGCCGCCAGCATCGCCAGCAGGAACAGGCTGAACAGCACCGACTCCGGGTTATCGCCGCCGCGCCTGGCCACCCGCCAGCCGACCAGCGTCGCCAGGGCGAGGGCCAGCAGCAACAGCAGGTGGTTGATCGAGAGGGCGAAAGTACCGAGGGTCAGGGTAAGCATTTAGCGGGCATCCCGTGTGCTGTTCCAGTTTTGCAGGAATCCGGTGGCATCGACTTCACCGGTGATGCGGCCGGCCCGGTGCTCGACGCCATCGGGGGTTATCCACAGCAGGGTCGGTGGACCGGGCACTTCGAAGCGGCCGAGCAGTTCGCGGCTGGCGGCATTGTCGTCGGTCACGTCCAGGCGCACCAGCCGTACATCGCGCAGGGCGCTCATCACCTCGGCCTTGCCGAACACCGTTTTCTCCATGATCTTGCACGACACGCACCAGTCCGCGTAGTAGTCCACCAGTATCCACTGGCCCTGGGACCTGGCGCTGTCCAGCTCGCGTTGCAGGGCCGCCGGGTCCTTGACCGTGACGAAGGCTGCATGGCTCGCCGCGTTGCCGGCACCCGCCGCGGAGCCGGTGTATACCTGCAACGGGCGCCACGGATCGCTGCCACCGCCGGCGGCACCGATCACCAGCAGGCCGCCCCAGAGGCCCAGCAGCAGGCCCAGGCAACTGGCCGGCAGCGCCCAGCGCCCGGGTTCGCGGGACAGCCGCCAGGCACAGCAGGCGACGATCAGGGCCAGGGCGCCCCACAGGCCGAGCCACAGCGACTCGTTGACCACCGGGCGAATCATCAGGATCGCGGTGCCGAGGAACAGGAAGCCGAATATCGCCTTGACCCGGTCCATCCAGGCCCCCGGCTTGGGCAGGAAGCGATTGCCCACGGTCACCAGCAGCAACAGCGGCAGGCCCATGCCGATGCCGAGGCTGAACAGGACCAGCCCGCCGAGCAGGACGTTGCCGCTCTGGGCGATATACAGCAGGGCACCGGCCAGCGGCGCGGTCATGCACGGCCCGACCATCAGCCCGGACAGCGCGCCGATGATCCCGGCACCCACCAGGCTGCCGCCGCGCCGGCCCTGGCCGGCACGTTCCAGGCGGTCGCGCAGGGCGCCGGGCAGTTGCAGTTCGAAGACACCGAACATCGGCAGGGCCAGCACCACGAACAACGCGGCGAAACTGCCCAGCAGCCAGGGCTGTTGCAGGAAGGCCTGCAGGTTGCCGCCCAGCAGGGCCGCGACCACGCCCAGCGCGGCATAGACCAGCGCCATACTGATCACATAGCTGCCCGCCAGGGCGAAGCCGCGCCGTGGGCTGGCACCGCTGCCGACCACCAGGCCGGCGAGGATCGGCAGCATCGGCAGGGTGCAAGGGGTAAAGGCCAGCAGCAGGCCCAGGCCGAAGAACGCCAGCAGGCTCCAGCCCAGCGCATGCTGGCTCAGGCCGCTGGCCAGGGATTGATCCTGTGCCAGCCCCTGCGCCTGTCCGGCCGCCACCTGGGTGGTTTTTCCGCCGAGGTCGACCACCATGCTCTGCGGTGGATAACACAGCCCGGCATCCGCACAGCCTTGCCAGCCAACCGTGACCTGGCCGCTGGCGCCGGCCGGCACCAGCAGTTCGAGTTCGCCACGATAGACCGGCTGCTCGCCGAAGAACTCGTCGCTGTGGGACTGCGCCTCAGGCAGGGCAGGCCGCTGGGCCGGATCGAGGCCGTCGAATTTCAGGCGTTTCTGATACAGGTAATAACCGTCAGCGATCTGCCAGTACAGCCGGGTCTGGCCGGAATCGAGCTTCTCGGAGCTGAAGATGAAGACCTTGCCGGCAGGGGGGAAATCCGGCTTCTTGACCGCGAACGGGTCATTGCCGGCCTGGGCCAGCCCGGCGAACAGCAGAAAAACCAGGGTGAATAACCAACGCATGAAAAAACCTTAATGCAGGAACCTGTCAGGCAAGACTGCTGGGCAGCGATTAACCGATCATTAACCCATGCGCCCGTCGAGTGCCTGCCTGCTGAAGCGCTTCCTGGGCAACGTAGGGGCGCGCCGCTCACCACTGGACCTGCGGTTACCTATCCTTGTTCCGTTGGCGGCATAATCGCGGCTTAATCCATCTGTGTCCCAATGGACACATTTGCACAGGTATTCCCATGCACGTACTGGTTTGCGAAGACGACGAGTTGATTGCCAGCGGCATCGTTGCCGGCCTGACCGCCCAGGGCATGACCGTGGAGCACGTGGCCACGGCATCCGCCGCGCGGGCCATGCTGCGCGCGGCGGAGTTCGACGTGATGGTCCTCGATCTCGGCCTGCCCGACGAAGACGGCCTGAAACTACTCACCCAGTTGCGCAGCAAGGGCCTGGAACTGCCGGTACTGATCCTTACCGCCCGCGACTCGGTGACCGACCGGGTCGACGGCCTGCAGGCCGGTGCCGACGACTACCTGCTCAAGCCGTTCGACCTGCGCGAACTTTTCGCCCGCCTGCAGACGCTGCTGCGCCGGGTAGCCGGACGCAGTGTCAACCTGATCGAGCACGGCCCGTTGAGCTACGACCCGAGCAGCCGCGTCACCACCCTCAACGGTCAGTCGGTGGACCTCTCGCGGCGCGAGCAGGCGCTGTTGCAGGCCCTGCTGCACAACCGTGGCCGGGTACTTTCCAGCGAGCAGCTGAAAGACAGCGTCTATGGCTTCAGCGACGAGCTGGAAAGCAACGCCCTGAACGTGCATATCCACCATTTGCGCCGCAAGCTGGGCAACGGCATTGTCGAGACCGTCCGCGGCCTGGGTTACCGCCTGGGCCCGGCGGGTGACGGAGAGCTGTAAGCATGATGAGCCTGCGCCTGCGCCTGAGCCTGACCATCGGCTCGGCCTTCATCCTGATCTGGGCCCTGGCCGCGACCTGGATGCTCAGCGACCTGCGCCATCAGATGATGTTCTCCCTCGACCAGCGCCTGGTGGCGTCGGCACGCATGGTGGCCGGGCTGCTGGAGCAGTTGCCGCCGATGTCGGGCCAGGACGGGAGCACGCATTTCAGCTCCGAACAGTTGAATATCAGCGGCGGCATGGCCTGCCAGGTCAGTTCCCTGCGCGGGGAAGTGCTGGCGCGCAGTCACAACAACCCCGAACAGGACCTGGAAGCGCAGAACGTCGGTTTCCATGACCAGATGATCGACGGCGCGCCCTGGCGCACCTTCACCCTGGTCCGCGGCGATATCCATATCACCACCGCCGATCGCCAGGTCGAGCGCGAGGCCTTGAACCTGTCGGTCCTGCTAGCCGCCTCGGTGCCGGTCGGCGTCGCCTTGCTCGGCTGCCTGTGCCTGCTCTGGCTGGGACTCGGCCAGGGCCTGACACCGCTCAACCGGATGCGCGACGCGCTGATGCGGCGCAGCCCGGATTCCCTCGAACCCTTGCAGGTGCAGCCGCTGCCCCGCGAGTTGCAGCCGTTGCTCGATACCCAGAACCAGTTGCTCCAGCGCATCGGCAAGACCATCGAGCGCGAGCGGCGGCTGACCGGCGACGCGGCCCACGAGTTGCGCAGCCCGCTGACCGCGATCAAGACCCACCTGCAGGTGGCGCGCATGACCGAAGGCGCGGCCCGCGATCAATCCCTGGCCCATGCCGAGGCCGGCGCCGACCGCCTGCACCGGACCCTGGAGCAGTTGCTGTTGCTGGCGCGGGTCGAAGGCAGCCTGTCGTTCGACGATGGCGTGCAGTGCACTGCCGAACAGGTGGCGCGCCTGGCGATCCAGGATTCGGCCACTGGCGACCGCGGGCGGATCGAGCTGCATCTGCCGGAGCATTGCTCGGCCGCGCCGCTGGAAATGCCCTCGACCCTGTCCATCGCCGCCTTGCGCAACCTGCTGGACAACGCCCTGCGCCATACGCCGGGGGATGCACCGGTGGAGCTGAACGTGGAAACCATCGGCAACCGCGTGCGTTTCCAGGTCCGCGACCATGGTCCGGGGATCGCCGAGGATGATCTGCAGCACCTGACGCAACGCTTCTGGCGCAACGGCAAGAGTACCGGCTGTGGCCTGGGGCTGGCGATTGTCCAGGCGATCGTCCAGCGCTGCGGCTGCGTCCTGCATTTCGACAGCCGGCCGGATGGCCTGCGGGTCGAGCTGACCATGCCCTTGCAGGCGGTGTGACGGGCAACTCCCGAAAAATCCCGCCGGCCGGCCCAGGCTGGCGAACCCGATGGAAAAACTTCTCATCCAACTGCCCGACGGGTCTAAATCCCCGACACGCTGGTGCGTTTCCTGAACACGAAGTCTGCACGCGTGCGCGTGCGGCAACAGGGTTTTGGTCAATATCATCAGAGTATTGAGGGATCGAGAGATGTCAGTCGCTACCAGCCTTATCGAAAAGCCGCCGGTCCGCCCCAGCCAGTCAGCGGTTGAAACGCTCTATGAGTTCGAGGAGTCGCCGCTGCTGGCCCGGCAGAATCGCCAGGAGTCCAACGCTCGCAGCTACCCCCGGCGTATCCCGCTGGCACTGAAGCGGGCCAAGGGGCTGTATGTCGAAGACGTCGAGGGACGACGGTTCATCGACTGCCTGGCCGGCGCCGGCACCCTGGCGCTGGGGCACAACCACCCGGTGGTGATCGAGGCGATCCAGCAGGTGCTGGCCGACGAGCTGCCTCTGCACACCCTCGACCTGACCACGCCGGTCAAGGACCAGTTCGTCCAGGACCTGTTCGGCCTGTTGCCCGAGGCCCTGGCCCAGGAAGCGAAGATCCAGTTCTGCGGCCCGACCGGCACCGATGCGGTGGAAGCGGCCCTCAAGCTGGTGCGTACCGCCACCGGCCGCAGTACCGTCCTGTCGTTCCAGGGCGCCTATCACGGCATGAGCCAGGGCGCGTTGAGCCTGATGGGCAGCCTGGGGCCGAAAAAACCGCTGGGTGCCCTGTTGGGCAATGGCGTGCAGTTCCTGCCTTATCCCTACGATTACCGCTGCCCGTTCGGTCTCGGCGGCGCGCAGGGGGTGAAGGTCAACCTGCACTACCTGGAAAACCTGCTGAACGATCCCGAGGGCGGCGTGCAACTGCCGGCGGCGATCATCGTCGAGGCGGTGCAGGGCGAGGGCGGCATGATCCCGGCGGATCTGGACTGGCTGCGCGGCCTGCGGCGGATCACCGAAAAGGCCGGCGTGGCGCTGATCGTCGACGAGATCCAGAGCGGTTTCGGGCGTACCGGCAAGATGTTCGCCTTTGAACACGCCGGCATCATCCCGGACGTGGTGGTGATGTCCAAGGCCATTGGTGGCAGCCTGCCGCTGGCGGTCATGGTCTATCGCGACTGGCTCGACACCTGGGCCCCGGGCGCTCATGCCGGGACCTTCCGTGGCAATCAGATGGCCATGGCGGCCGGTTCCGCGGTGATGCGTTATCTCAAGGAGCACGATCTGCCGGCCCACGCGGCGGCCATGGGCGAGCGCCTCGGCGAGCACCTGCGCCTGTTGCAGCGCGACTTCCCGCAACTGGGGGATATTCGCGGGCGTGGCCTGATGATGGGCGTCGAACTGGTCGACCCGAGCGGCACCCTGGATGCCCAGGGGCATCCGCCGGCCTTTCCACGTCTTGCTCCGCTGATCCAGCGCGAATGCCTCAAGCGCGGGCTGATCCTCGAACTGGGCGGGCGTCACGGCGGCGTGGTGCGGTTCCTGCCGCCGCTGGTGATCACCGCGGCCCAGGTCGACGAAGTGGCGCGGATTTTTGGCAACGCCCTGGCGGCGGCGGTCGCCGCGGTCTAATTTTCCGGCGGCTCCGCACGTTTTCATCTACACGGGGGCTGCGCGATGGGCGCAGCCTCACCCCCACTCTCACGGAGAACAGCAATGACTTCAGTATTTGACCGCGACGACATCCTCTTTCAGGTAGTGGTCAACCACGAGGAGCAATATTCCATCTGGCCGGACTACAAGGCCATCCCCAACGGCTGGCGCACCGTGGGCAAGAGCGGCTTCAAGAAAGAGTGCCTGGAATACATCGAGGAGGTCTGGACCGACATGCGTCCACTGAGCCTGCGCCAGAAGATGGACGCCCAGGCCCTGGCTGGCTGAGCGATGGCCCCCGTTGCAGACGGCTGAACGGGGGCCGGGTCTCAACGCTCGGCGGGGGCGATATAGCGCGTCATGCCATTATCCCGGATCAAATGACGGCCAATTTCGTCCAGGCTGTCAAACAGGTTGGTTTCGTCGTAGCCCCAGCGTGCGTGGCTGATGTACAGCTTGCCGGCCGGGTTGCGTTTGACGGGCGTCACGCTCAATGCACGATTCCTTGAGCGATGGACGAGCACGGTGCCGTTCGCGGTTTCGTCGAAGAGGAACATGCCTGGCCGATGGAGCTGCGGATGGGTGTCGAGCCTCGGCACCGCGGGAATGACGCCAGGGATTTCGGCGACCTGGACATAGCCCTCGCTCCTGAGCCCCCAGACCAGATCCGCGAGGCTGTCGTAGGGCAGGCTCTGGAGCCGGATGGCGCCTGGTGGCATCAGGTATTTGCCATCCTTTACTTCGATGACCTTCTCGAAATAGGCATCCCCACCGATCTGATAACTTTTCTGCACCAGGATGAAATTGGCGCCCTGTTTTTCAATCAGGAAGTCTCGTCCACTCCCTTCTCGCCAACCCAGACAACTGCGGGGGTTCTGCACTGCCCGTGCCGGGGGGGCGGCATCACTGGCGAGTTCCAGCACCAGGTCCGAACGCAGGTAGACGTGGCGATCATGCACACTCACTATCTCGCCGTGATCGGCTTTTACCTGCGCGGTGGCCCCTGGTCCCATGGCGACAATCCGCAGGCCCGGTGCGCCTTGCAGTTGCGCCAGGCCCGGTACTCCCCTGACGTTGCTGGCATAGAGATTCAGCACCAGGGCCAGCCATTTGTGATCACCCTGCTGCTGTTGATCGTCGTCGATAATCTTGTGGGCAATGTAGTTGAAGCTGGGCGCGTCGTATGGCGCCAGTCTTTTCCTGTAGCTGGTCGCCGTGTCGAGCGCCTGGACCTTGATACCGTGCTCACGGGCACTGATCAGCAGGCGCCGCAGTGTGTAGCCGTTGTCGCCAGGCGCCCAGAGCGGGTCCTCGGACAAAAGGGCATTTTCCAGCTCCCGGGGCAGGGTGCCCGTTGTATGAAAGCTGTCGATAAAAGGCTGATCGAGGTCCGTCAGCAGACTCTGCACGTAGAGTTTTTCCACCTGCAGTGCCGCCAGGGTTTGCATGTTGTCGATCAGGAACTTCCTCGCGGTGGTCGCCCCCCGTTCAGCGCCCAGTACCAGCCCGGTGTTGTTTTCATAGAGCCTTTCCAGGATCCGCGACGACGGGCTGTCAGCCGGTAGCTGGGGAATCTCCGGTCGGCCGCGGCGATTGCCGCTGTACCACTGGAAAAAATCGGCGCTGGCCTCTTCCAGGTGTTGCGCGCGGCGCAGAAAGTCACTGATACCTTCCTCGTTTCCAGCCCGTTCGCCGATCCGGACGTGGGTTCTGCGCACGATTTCTTCCGGGTTGCGAATCCGCTCCCGCAGTGCTTTGCGGTAGGCCGGGGGTATTTCAAGCGCCTCTCGCCAGGGCAGTTTCACGGACAGCCTCAGGTCAGGCATGACGAGGCGCATCGGATCGTCCGCCTTGAGCCGCGGAACAGGGACCGCCTCTATCGCGGGGCCTTTCACGGTGTCGTTGACCTCCACTGCCGTCACCCCTTGCAGGCGGGCCAGTCCCGGAGTGCCTTGAGGGGAATAACCCTTGGCGTGATGAATGTCCACCAGGGCCAGCCATTTGCCCTGGCGGCCACCGACCTGATCCGCCAGGATGACCTGGCAGGCATGGTAGTTCAGGGCGGTGGCCCGGTTGAGCATTTCAGGCTCGAGTACACGCAGGGAGTCGCTCGCGGCACAATCCAGTGCCTGGACCCGGATACCGTGGACGCGTGCGGTGCTGATCAGGTTGTGGTAGCTGCAGGTGCCCGAGGGCGCATTGCCGTAGTCGCCATCGAGTGTTCGCAGATGATCGTCCAGGGCATTGCTCAGGGTGCCGGATTTGTGGAAGGTATCCAGGTGCACCTGCTCGACATCGGTTCGCAGGCGTTCCAGGTAGAGCGTACGCACGCCCTGTTCAGCCAACGTCGCCATGTGGGTGACCAGGAACAGCTTGCTGCCCGCATCGGTAAGGTTTTCGCCGAGGACCACCCCTTCGCTGTTTCGGTAGAGTGCCTCGATCAGCGCTCGCGGGCCCGCAGCGGCGCCCGGTGCGGACAACGGCGGGCGCTCGGGCACCGGGTGACTCCTGAAGAAACGTCCGGCATCGGCCAGCAGCAGTGCCCGGCAATGTCGCAGCGCCTGGTCGTTGGCGCCGGCCTCGGGACGTCCGCCCGCCGTCGCGGGGCTTGTGCCGGGCAGCGTCGCTGCCAGGTGTCTCACGGACAACTGATACTGGCGCAACAGGCTGGCCGCGCTGTTTTCTTTCCAGATATCGCTGCCCTCGACCCGGTACAGGGCCGGGCCCGAGGGCCGGTGTTCTTCCCGGGTCTGGGCGCAGTAGGAGCGGACGTTGTCATCGTAGCGGACCATGACGACCCGGCCATCTTCGAGATTGACGAACTGGCGCTGCTGGACCACGCGAAAGCCATCGCTGTCGGGGGCCGGCAGGCCCCTGGGCGCGGGCCTCGAGTAAGCACTCAAGGGGCGCCCCCGCGCGGGAAGACTGGCAACGGCAGCGCTGATGCTGCTGATGACCACCGGGGCCGCGCCGGGCAACTGCGCGGCGGCAGTCGCCGCCGGTGTGGCGGCGGGCAACTGGCCGGGGGGGCCGGGCAGCACCGGGCTGCCGCTGCCGGGGAGGCGCGGGCGTGTCGCGGGACTGATCTCGGGATGCCTGATTGCTGGCGTATCGACCTGGCCGGTAACGGGTACGCCAGGACGAATCGGTGTTTTGGGAGACATGCTGGAATCCTTTCGTGGTCAGCGGGGGGTATGGATAAACAGGTCGGCGGGGTCGACGAGGGTCGACTCGTCGTTGTCCGTGCGCCACTGCTGCGTCAGGGTGTCGTAGACCAGCGCGCCGAAGGCCGCCTGGAGCCGGGCACTGGAAGCCGACGGGGTGACCACCCTCAGCCCCCTGACCCTGACGCGGTGACTGGCCAGTTCGTTGTCCGCCTGATGCTGTTCGATGCAGCGTTTGATGGCGTCGATATCGGCATGGGCGCGGGCATCCAGCTCATGCAACAGGAGCTGATCGAAAATCCGGTCGACCTCATAGCGCTCGCCGGACTTCAGGACGATGTAGATCAGGTCCAGGGGTTGCGTGGGATCGTCGTCGGCCGGCAGCAGCAGACGGATATTGCCGATCCACAGCTGCTGGGGGGCGATCTTGATATCGCCGCGGGTCACGATCTGCGTGCTGGCCCGGGTATGGATGTACCAGGTCGAGGCATTGGCGGTTTTCGCCAGGGCGGCCGGCGTCGACAGGCGGATGGTCGCGGCGGCGCACGGGTAGAGTTCATAGGTTGAACTCATGCCCTCCAGGTGATAGATCGTCGAGTCGCTGCCGGCTTTGAAGTCGACGCGCTGGGCGTGGTCTTTCAGCTGCGCGCTGCAGTTTTCCGGCGAGCGGAACAGGTAGTTGCCGGCACGCCGCTGCAATGACCCGCGGCCATCGAGGGTCCTGAGGCCCGGGTGGCGATAGTCGTCGCTGTAGCTGGCGGTCGGCGCGCCGACCTGGTACGAACTGCCGTCGCGCAGTACCAGGACAATCCCGTGCTGCTGTTCGAACCCCGCGCTGTGCAGGGAGGCGCCGACATCCGTCGGTTTGCTCGCGCCCGGGACCAGCCAGTCCTTGAGCGTCAGTTGCGTCTGGTCATGGAAGCGCAGGATCAGGCGGGCATCGCTGTAGTCCAGGTAGTTGAAGGCGCCGATGCGCCTGGCCGCCACCCGGTAGACCGCGCTGACCTGCTCGATCTCCTCGCTGGCGTAGTCCAGGTACAGCGTGGTGGACGGCCGCGTGGCGTCCGCGCCGACCTGGAAAGTGGTGTCGAGCGTCTGCCTGGCGAGGAAGTAGCCGCTCGTCGATGTCCCCGGCAGCGGGTAGTCGCCGCCATTGACGGGCTGGGGCGCCGGCGGCAGTTGGCCGAGGCTCAGCACGGTGATCCGCACATCGTGGTCGGCGGTGCCCGGCAGCGTCGCTGGCAGATCGGGTTTGAGCGTGAAGCCTTCGCGGGTGACAAACAGCAGCAGGTGGTTTTGCAGTTGTCGTTCGTCGTCGTCGCGGTAGACCCCCCTGATCGTCAATTGCTGGTCGGGCGGTTGGCCATTGTCGTCGGGCAACGAAGTGACGACCAGCGCGGTACCGACGATGCGCCAGTTCTGGATCCGCTCCATGGGCCAGTCCAGGACGACGGTGCTGGGCTCGCGCCCGTCCTCGTCGAGCGTCACGGTCCGGGTTGTCGCGGCGATCCGGTAGTGGTCGTTGCCGGCGCCTCCGGCGACCCTGCTGGTAGTGCCCTTGAGGGTGAAGCGGTCGTCGCCGTCGCCACCGCTCGCCTGGTCATCCAGGCCCAGCAGGGTCACGTGATTGGCCTGGGCGTTGCCGGTCACGCGACTGCTGCCGCCGGCCAGGGTCTCGACATGTTCGATGGCGGCCAGCGAGGCGTAGGCGAGGGGGGCGGCATCCGTGGAATGGCGCCGCAAACCCAGCTTGCCGTTGTCCAGGTCGACCTCGTGGCCGACGAAGGCGAGGTGATGGCGGGGTGGCACCTGCCCTTGCAGCGACAGCGTATCCTGGCCGTCGCCACCGTGCAGCGCACCGAGGGCGGGTACGCTGGTGGAGCCGAGGGTCTCCTGGGCCTGGAACAGGAAGGCGTCATCGTGGTCGCCGCCGGTCAGGGTCTTCTGGCCGGTGGAAAAGGCGAAATAGTTGGGTTGGTCGCGCACACCGGTGACCCGGTCGTTGCCGCCGCCCAACTGCCAGAGCACGGCTTTCTTTTCCCCGGGCGTGCCGCTGAACGCGCCCGGCACCTGCTCCAGGCCCGAGGTGGCATCGATGTTATCGTCGCCCTCGCGGACCACCGGTGTGTTGACGGTGGCATGGGGTTGTTCCTCGCCCTCCCAGCGGTGTGCCCAGTGCCTGACGGGTTCCAGCTCGACCTGAAAGCTGCCGTTGACCACCCCCGCGAGGGTTTCCTTCATTTCCACATCGAGCAACGCCCGGGCGCGGGTTTCCAGGACTTTGCCATGCTCGACCCGGGTGCGCTCGACCAGATAGCGATCCATCACCGAGCGGTCCAGTTCCTGGCCGGTAAAGGCGAACCAGCCCGAGCGCCAACGCTCTGCGACGGTCAGTTCGATGTAGTCGTCGATATCGTCGACCTGGCGCACGGCGCCATAGATCTTCGCGCCGACGATCAGCACCGCGCAGGCCACCAGGCCGATCGGGCCGGCGGCGCTGAAACCCGCCGCGGCGGCCGCGCCGAGTGCCAGGGACAAGGTGGCGCTGGCAATGCTGAACCCGGCCGTGACGTAATGGTCCATGGCCTCCTTGCCGCTGGTCCGGGCGGCATTCTTGAACGCGGTGACCGCACTGTGGATATCGAACGGCAGGGTCAGCACATTGCCCAGCAGGCCGGCACTGCGGCTGATCATCAGGCCGGCGGAGGTGGCGCGAAAGCCCTGGAAGATCCGGCCGCCCTGGCCGAGCAGGGCCTCACCGGTTTTCCTCAAGCCGCGTTCGAGCAGCACGGAGGTCAATTCGGTGGCAATGCTGCCGCCGTTCACCGCGGCCTCCGTGACGTCGCCGCTTTTCAGCGCTTCGCGGATGCCCACCAGGCCGCTGTAGATCCCGTAGGCCTGCATGCCCGCCCCCGAGGTGAGCATGCTGCGGCTCTTGGCGGCGTCGATCCAGCCCGGCAGGCTGAAGGTGACATATTTGTGCGCGAGGATTTGCATGTTCTGCAGGCGCACCAGCAACTGGTTGAGGTGCTTCATCAGGTTGTCGGCCAGCGGTGGGGTGTTTGTCCCGAGTAGGGGCGGGGCCTGCAACGAGCGTCGCGAGGCGATTTCAAACAGTACGTCGACCGGGCGCTGGTCGACCGCGTCTCCCGTCTCCAGATGCCGTTGCAATTCGGCCGGTTCGAATTGCACGTCATCGACCAGGGACCGGCCACTGTCCTGGAGTTGCCGGTCGCTGCCGTCGAGGTGGCGCCCGCTCAGTCTGGCGCCCATGTCGTAGAGTTCCACGCGACTGATGACGAAGGTATCGAGGGTGATCGGTCCCAGGCGGGCGTCCAGTTCGGCGAGACCGGCCCTTCCTCTGGCGATCGTCGGCGGCAGGGTGCCGGGCTTGGCGGGAATCCCCTGCATGAGAGGGTCGGCAAGCCTGTCCGAGATGACAATGCCGTCGATGGGCCCGGCGGCCCATTCATGCCGGCTGCGTGTGTTTGCCATGGATAAGTCCTTTTATCGTGAGCTTTGAATAAACGCACGAAGGAGTATCGCCGGCGGTGTCCTTGTCGATGAGGTACTTGTTTATCGCGGCAGGGGGCGACGCTTGTGTCATTCGGCGGGCGATGCACGCCCCGTTATGGCGCCAGTGTCGCCAGCACCTGGTTGATCGAGTCCTGCAGCCCGGTCAGCGGGTCGCTGCCCTCGGTATCGAGCACCAGCAGCGTGCTGCCGGCCTGGCTGATTGTCGACTTCACCGCCTCCGGCGGCTGGCGGTGATCCAGTACCACCTTCACCTCGGCGTCCTTGAGGGTTTCACCCAGTTTGGCCAGGGCCTCGGGCGTCCATTGCTCGTCACTGCGGGCATCGACCTCGATCAGGTCCAGGTTGAGCCCGCCCACCAGGTAGTTGAAGCGTTCGGAGAGGCTGACCACACTGAGGTTGTCGGCCTTCGCCAGCCGCGTTTCGCTGTCGGCGCTGAGCTTGAGCAGGCGCTGCTTGAGTGTCGCCAGGTTGCTCTCGATCTTTGGTTTGGCCTCGGGGGCCAGGCGTACCAGGTCGGCGGCGATCACGTCGGCCATGCGTCCCAGGTTGTTGCTCGACAGCCAGGGTTGGCTGTTCAGGCCATCCACGCCCTGGCCCGGCTGCACCGCGATGCCTGGCAGGCTACCGTCCACCGGGCGCGCGGCATCGACTTCGACGATGCGCACATTGCTGCGACGGGCCATGGGGTAGAGCGGGTCGTCGGGCCACAACGAGCGCAGGCCGATCACCGCATCGGCGTTGCTCGCCAGCTTTTGCAGGGCCGCGGCGCCACGTCCGCTGAAGTAGGCGCTCTGGCGGCTGCCCGGCAGATTGGCGTCGGCGGCGCGTTGCAGCACCACGCCAGTGTCCTTGAGCAGGATCTCGCCCAGGCCATGGGTGACCGGCAGGCTGGCGAGGATGCGCACCGGCCGGGCGGAAGTGCCGGCCTGCGGGTCCTGTTGGGGGGCGGCGGGCAGCGGTGCCGGGTTGGCACACAGCGTGCTGCTGAACAGGCCGCTCAGCACGAGGGCGAGTGTCAGGGGGCGTAGATTCGGCATTTATCCAATATTCCCTTTGAGGCTGGGCACGGTGCCACGGGCGATCGCGGCCAGGGCGAAGGCGATACCGGCCACCAGGATGATCGCCGCGCCGGACGGCACGGGCAGGTCGAACAGGATCGGCAGGAGGATGCCGCACAGGGTGCTGACGGTGGCGATCGCCACGGAGATCCAGAAGAACCCCTTGAGCGACTGGCTGAGCAGGCGCGCCGCCGCCGCCGGGATCACCAGCAGGGCGCCCACCAGGATCGCGCCGATGACCTTGACCGCGGCCACGGTGATCAGCGTCACCAGCACCACGAACAGATAGTCGAGGGTCTTTACCGCGACCCCGCGCACCGCCGCCAGTTGCGGGTTGAAGCTGGCGAGCATGATGCGGTTGTACAGCGGCAGGCTCAGGCCCATCACCAGCGAACCGACGATCAGCAGGACCAGCAGGTCGTTGCCGTTGACCGTCAGTACCGAGCCGAACAGTACGTTTTCGAGGATATGCACGTTGATCTTGCCGGCCAGCACCAGCAGCAGGCTGGCGCCGAGGGCCAGGGACACCGAGAGGAACACCCCGATCAGCGTGTCGGGGGCCAGTCCGGTGCGGTTGCGCAGGTAGTTGAGCAGCACGCCGAACAGCAGGCAGTAGCCGAACAGGCTGCCATAGGGGCCGGTGTAGGGTTCGCCGAGCAGGATGCCGATGGCTACGCCGGTCAGGGCCGCGTGGCCCACCGCTTCGGAGAAGAAGGCGAAGCGCTTGACCACCACCAGGGTGCCGAGACCGCCCAGTACCGGGCCGATCAGCAGGCCGGCAATCAGCGCGTTGACCACGAAGCCGTAGGCCAGTGCCGCCGGCAGGAAACCGGACGTGGCCCAGCCCTGGATCATCAGGCGAAAAGCTTCATAGGTCATGGCTGGATGCTCCGCGGGGTAGGTGTGTCGACACTGCGCGGATGGGTGGAGAACAGCGTCAGCAGGCGGTCCGGCGTCAGCGCCTCGGCCGGCGAGGCATCGAACAGCACCCGGCGATTGAGGCCGGTGACGCGATCGGCCAGGCGCTTGACCGCTTCCAGGTCGTGCTCGATCCACAACACGGTGATGCCGGCGCGGCGCCAGTCGCCGAGCAGACGCTCGAAGACCTGGATACCGGCCTCGTCCAGGGCCGACATCGGTTCGTCGAGCACCAGCAACTGTGGCGCCGGGATCAGTCCCTGGGCCAGCAGCACCCGTTGCCGTTCGCCGCCGGACAGCGCGCCCATGCGGCGCTTGCGCTTGTCCTGCATGCCGACCCGCTCCAGCGCCGCGCCGATGGCCCCGGCGAAATGCCGCGACAGGCCGAGAAACGCCGGGCGCCGCTGGCACATGGCGGCCATGAAGTCGTCGACGGTCATCGGCAGGCCGCGATCGAACTCCAGGGCCTGCGGGACGTAGCCGATGGTGCCGGGCGTGCCCGGCCATTCCAGGCTCAGGCGGCCCTGATGCGGCATCTGCCCGAGCAGGGTCTTGATCAGCGAACTCTTGCCGCCGCCGTTGGGCCCTACCAGCGCATGCACATGGCCGGGGCGGACCTGGAAGGTGACGTTGTCGAGAATGGTGGTGCGACCCAGGGTCAGGTTGACCGCGCTGAAATCGAGGGTAGGTCCGATGGCCTCGCGGGCGATGCTTTCGGCGGCCGTCATGCACCGGCCTCCTGGATCGCCCGGACCACGGTATCGAGGTTGCTGGTCATTTCCTTCTCGTACTTGTCGGCGGTGTAGTCGCCATAGGAAATATGCGACAGCGGGTAGAGCTTGACCCCGGATTCACGCTGGATGGTCTCGACATAGGTGGACGGGAAATCCAGCTCGGAGAAGATCACCTTCACGTCCAGCTCGCGCAGTTGGTCGATGGTCTTCTTCAGTTGGCTCGGGCTCGGCTCGATGCCATGGGCCGGCTCGACCACGGCGGTGACTTCCAGGCCGAACTCGCGCAGCAGGTAGTCATAGGCGGCATGCACCGTGGCGACCCGCAGGTCGGCGTTGGGGGCCTGGGTCAGCTTGGCCAGGGCGTCGGCGCGCAGTTGCCGCAGGCGCTTGCCGTAGGCCCGCGCGTTGGCGGTGTAGGTCTTGGCGTTGTCCGGGTCGAGCTTGCCCAGCTCCCGGGCGATATTGTTGACCTGGGCGATGGAGGCGCTGATGGACAGGAAGGTGTGCGGGTTGACCACTTTGCCGGCACCCCGGGCGGCGGTGCCGGTGGCGGCCAGCAGCGGCACGTTTTCGTTGGCCTCGATCACCGCGATCCGCGGCTTTTCGCTGGCCTCGATCATGCGGTCGGCGAAGTCATCGTGGCCGATGCCGTTGAGCACGATCACGTCCAGGGTGCCGATGCGCTTGATGTCCTCGGCCCGGGGTTCGTAGGCATGGGGGTTGAAGCCGGCCGGGATCAGCGGCACGACATCGGCCTTGTCGCCGACGATATTGGCGACGTAGCTGTAGTAAGGGTGCAGGGTGATGCCGATGCGCAGGCGCTTGGCCGGATCGGCCTGGACCTGGAAGGTCAGCAGCAGGGGCGAAAGCAGCAGCGCCAGGAGCAGGCGACGGCGGCCGAACAGAGCTGAAATGGACATGAGGGGACACGTTTCCCTGGTGTGAGTCGAAAGGTTCAGTGCCGATGCTGGCGGGTCACGCCGGCGTCGAATTACGCGACCACCTGCTGCCAGCCGCCGGCGATCAGGGCGTTGTCGCTCAGGTCGGTCGGGGCCGCCAGGGCGCTGCCGCGATTCAGCCAGATGTCCGGCGCGGCATGGCTGTCGCCGCCGACCCGCATCAGGAACGAACCGGCGGTGGCCGTGGCCCGGCTCAGGCCGAAGTAGGCCTGGCCCAGCAACTGCCAGGCGTGATCGCCACGACTGACCGAACTGGCGTCCTGGGCGAAGGGGGCGAAGCCTTCCTCGCCGAGCTGTCCGGGGGAGGGCAGGCCCTGCTGGTCCTGCTGCAGCAGGTGGATTTCATCGAGGGTGACCCGCAGGTCGGCGTAGATCCCCTGTTCGCCGGGACTGAGGTCCCTGCGCGCATCCAGTTGATGGGCATCGACCTGGCTGGCCTGCTGTTTCTCGCCATGCAACGCCACCACGGAACCGGCGACCAGCAGCACGACCAGGCAGAACAGCAGGACATAGAGGGTTTCGTGGCCGGCGCCGGCGGGGCGCACGACCTGGGTGGTCGATAAGTTGCTCATGGTGCCTCGATATCCGCTTTGTCGACTTCCACGACGTGACCGGGACCGGCGTCGAACAGGACATAGAAATCGCTGCCCGGTTTCTTGAAGGTGAGCGTCGAGTCCGCCCCCAGCTTGCCGGGCAGCAGGACGGTCTCGTCGTAGCCGATCACGTCCAGGGTCACTCCCGGCGCGCCGCTGCCGTCGGAAAAGCCCCCTTTGCACTGGATCTGCTCGGCGTCGATCTGTTTGCATTCGCACATCGGGTTATGGGCCTGGGCGGTCAGGCTCAGGCCGCTGGCCGCCAGCAGCGCGGCGCCGGCCAGCAGGCGTCGGGTGATTGGCGAAGGGAAGGGACGATGCAATGGGCTCATGGGCGGTTACCTTGTTTTTTCAGCCAGGCGATCGTCAGCGGCGAGGCCTGGATCAGGGGAATGGAGGCCTGGTGCACCGAGCCATCCCAGCCTTCCAGGGTGACCCAGAGCTCGGCATCGTCCCTGGTGTTGTCCGGGATCGGCACCACGGCGCCCATGCGATAGGGCGTGCCGAAGAAGATCACGCCGGCGGCGCGCAGGCTGCGCGGTTTGCCGACGCGCAGGTAAGTGGCCTTGACCTGGTCGATACAGTCGGCGCAGAGACTGGCGTTGAAGCTTTTGAAGTAGCCGGCGGGACCGTCACGACGCGGTGCTTCGTCCCACAGTTCGGCCAGTTGCAGGCTCCAGGGACCGACCTGCAGTTCGTTCACATGCTGGCCCAGGCCGGTGTCGCCACGGAACAGCGCCGCATCGGAAAAATACCGGGGCATGAAGCCCAGCGGGATCAGTACCAGCAGGATGTTCAGGTGAAAGCGCCACTTGTGCCAGAGGCGGCCCAGGGTCGAGGTGGCGGGTGCCACGGCAGTCTTGCTCACGGGTTGACCTCCGAAGTCTCGGCGCCCAGGACGGCGCGGGGCCTGGCAGTACCGGGGCGTTCGGCCTTGGCACTGCGCTTGAGGGCGTTGACCGTGGCCAGGGCGGTGCGCTTGCTCCAGATCAACAGGCCGCTGAGGACCATCATGCTCAGCAGCAGGCCGAAGAAGAACCAGATCAGCTTGATCCACAGGCCACCGAAGTCGCCGGTATGCAGCGGTCGCATCGACTCGGTGACGAACTCCAGGCCCGTGCGGTCGGAAAGCAGGCGCGACTGCTCGATCTTGCCGGTGTAGGGGTTGAGTTCCAGGGTCTGGTACATCAACGGGTACCAGCTGCGGCCGCCGACTTCGAACGGGCTGTAGGCGTTGCTCGGCAGGCTGATGAAGCTGGCGTCGAGTCCGGGTACCTGTTCCCTGGCAATGCGCAGGGCCTCGTCGGCGGCCAGCATCGGCGCCGGCCGGCCGTCAGGCATCAGCGGCGCACTGTCGTGGGAGATGATGGCCGGGATCGGTCGGGTGGCGATGCTGATCTGGTTGTCGGCGAGGATGGCCTGGATCAGGAACCAGGTGCCGGTGATGGAAATCACCGCGATGAACCAGATCGACCAGATGCCGCTCAAGCGGTGGAAATCGCCCCAGAAGATCCGTGCACCATGGCGAAAACGCAGGGTCGGCTTGAAAAAACCTTTCCAGAAGCGCTTGTACACCACCAGGCCGGTCACCAGCGAGGCGAGCATCGGTATGCCCAGCAGCGACACCAGGTACCAGCCCCAGCTATAGCCGTCGGTGAACGGCACCAGCCACCAGCCGTGCAGGGCGCGGGTGAAGTTCTTGAAGTTGAATTGCGGGCTGATGCCCTGGATGACGCCGGTGTACGGGTTGACGTAGACCGTCACCGAGCGCCCGTCCGGATAGCTGATATCGGCCAGCAGGGCGAAATGGCTTTCGTCCGGGCGCTGGATCAATTGCACGATCAGATCGGGCTCGTTTTTCTTGATGGCGGCCAGCACCTGGTCATAGCTCAGCAGCGGGGCGTCATCCGAAGGTTTGCTGGCGCGGATTTCCGGATTGGCCAGCCAGACGATTTCCTGGCTGACCACCGCCAGCGTGCCGGTGACACAGACGATCAGGACAAAAAACCAGATGGGCAGGGCCAGCCAGCTATGGACCAGGAACCAGAGTTTCGAGCGGGACTTCTTGGACATGGAAAGCGGGTTCTCGATTTCGGGGGACGGAGCGAGGCTTGAGAAAGAGCCTCGCTCCCGGAAAAAGCCGGCCGTGGCTTTTGCCTACGCGGACGACTGCATCTAGATGAGACGAATGAGCAGGGGAAAAACGTATAGGGAAATGAAAGTAAATATTTCTGCGCCCGCAAGTCCCGGTCTTGCTCGGTCCCGGTAGGAGCCGGCTTGCCGGCGATGAGGCCCTCAAGCCTTGCATAGGCTGATCGGACGCCATCGCCGGCAAGCCGGGCTCCCACAAGGTGTGTGCTGTTTTCGAAATCGTTCGGGCATCCGACCGGCGTTGCCCGCTCTGCCTAATTTCCCCGTCCGGCCATCCGTTAACCGAAGCACAGCCAGGTGCACGGCGCATTCGCGCGCCCAGCCCTTGCGATCCGAGATCAAGGGAGAAGAGTCGTCATGAACAACGCATTGAGTTTGGCTATCCGGCCGCTGCTGACCGGTTCGGGCACCTTGCCCATGCTGATCCAGGCGCCTGAGCCGGGGCTCGACCTGAGGGAGGCGTTCGGCGAATGCAAGCCGCTGATCGACGCGCACCTGTACCGTGCCGGCGGCGTTCTGCTGCGCGGTTTCGACGTGGGTGGCGCCGAAGCCTTCCGTGAGTTCGCGGCGGGCTTCGGCCATCCGTTGCTCAATTACGAGTTCGGCTCGACGCCGCGCAGCAACGTGACCAAGGGGGTGTACACCTCGACCGAATACCCGGCGCACCAGAGCATTCCGTTGCACAACGAGCAGGCCTATACCCTCGAATGGCCGATGAAGATCTGGTTCTACAGCATGATCGCGGCACAGACCGGCGGCGAAACGCCGATCTGCGACAGTCGGGAAGTCTATCGCCGGGTGCCGGCATCTATCCGCGAGCGGTTCATCAGCAAGGGCCTGATGTACGTGCGCAACTACGGCAACGGCCTGGACGTGGACTGGAGCCAGGTGTTCAACACCGATGACGAGGCGGTGGTCGAAGCCTACTGCCGGGCCCACGCCATCGAGTGCGAATGGAAGGACGACGGCGAATTGCGCACCCGCCAGCGCTGCCAGACGGTGGCCCGCCACCCGGTGACCCAGGAGATGGTCTGGTTCAACCAGGCGCACCTGTTCCATGTGTCCAACCTGCAGCCGGAAGTGCGCGAGACCCTGCTCGATGTGGTGGATGAGGAAGACCTGCCGCGCAATGTCTACTACGGCGACGGCTCGGCCATCGAGGTCGATCTGCTCGACGAGGTCCGGGGTGTGCTCGATGGCTGCACCATCAGCTTTCCCTGGCAGGAAAACGACGTGCTGATGCTCGACAACATGCTGGCGGCCCATTCCCGCTCGCCATTCACCGGCAAGCGCAAGGTCGTGGTGGCGATGGCCGAAGGTTACTCGCTTCCACGCTAAATCCCCAGCCGGGCGGTTCGTTCTTGTTGATACGGCCGGGCCCCCCGGCCGTGCCGCCGATCAGCAAGGACCCTCTCACATGAAGCCCCAAGACGCACAGAAACTCGCCCGTCGTTTCATCGAGCTGCCCCAGGAAAAACGCCGTATCTTCCTGGCAGCCATGGACAGGGAGGGTGTCGACTTCTCGTTGCTGCCCATCGCCTCCTGCGACGGGGTTTCGGAACGTGACGGTCTGTCCTACGCGCAGCAGCGCATGTGGTTTCTCTGGCAGCTCGATCCGCACAGCGCGGCCTACAACCTGCCCATGGCCGTTCGTCTGGAGGGGTCGCTCGACCTGTCGGCGCTGGAGCAGGCCTTCAGCGCCCTGGTGGCCCGTCACGAATGCCTGCGCACCACCTTCGGCCAGGACGGCGAGCGGGCGTTCCAGCGCGTCGCGCAGCCGAGCGCGGTGAATATCGTCGTCAGCGACCTGTCGGGCATGGCCGAGGACCAGCGTTGGCCCCGCGCGCGCCAGATCATGGCCGGGGAAGCGGCGCAGGCGTTCGACCTGCAGCAGGGCCCCTTGCTCAGTATCCGCCTGCTGCGCCTGGCCGAGCAGGAGCACGTGTTGCTGCTGACCCTGCACCACATCATTGCCGATGGCTGGTCGATGAACATCCTCATCGACGAATTCACCCGTTGTTACGATGCCTGCGTCGCCCATGCGCCGGTTTCGTTGAGTCCGCTGGCCGTGCACTATCGCGACTATGCGCTGTGGCAGCGCAGCTGGCTCGAGGCGGGTGAGCAGGAACGGCAACTGGCCTACTGGCGCGGCCACCTGGGGGAAGAGCACCCGGTGCTCGAACTGCCCACCGACCGTCCCCATCCGGCCCAGGCCAGCCATCGGGGCGCGCGCCTGGAAGTGCTGGTCGATGGCGATCTGCGCCAGGCACTCAAGGCCCTGGCCCAGCGCCAGGGCGTGTCGCTCTTCGTGGTCCTGCTGGCATCGTTCAAGAGCCTGCTGCACCGCTACAGCGGGCAGACCGATATCCGCGTTGGCGGACTGATCGCCAACCGTACCCGCAGCGAGACCGAGGGCCTGATCGGTTTCTTCGTCAACACCCAGGTGCTGCGCAGCGAAGTGCAGGCCCGGACCCGTTTCACCGATCTGCTGCAGAGCCTGCGCCAGGCTTCCTCGGGAGCACAGGCGCACCAGGAACTGCCGTTCGATGCGCTGATCGAGGCCCTGCAACCGGCTCGCAGCCAGAGCCACAACCCGTTGTTCCAGGTGATGTTCAACCATCAGCCGCTGGTCACCGACGTGCAGGGCAAGCAGTTGGCGTGCGGGCTGCGGGTGGCGCATCTGAGCGAGGAGCAGGCGGCCGGGGAAGCGCGGCAGCATGCCGCGACCAGCGACCTCATGCTGGAAACCCGCGAGGAGGGCGAGCAACTGTTCGCGGCCTTCACCTACGCCACCGATATTTTCGATGCCAAGACCATTGCGCGCCTGGCCGCACACTGGCGCAACCTGTTGCGCGGGGTCTGTCTTGACCCGCAACAGCCGATCGGTCATTTGCCGATGCTCGCGGCGGACGAAACCGCCCGCTTGCTGGACAGCGGCAGCGCCCTGCCGACGCCGGCGGACACGGCATTGCTGATGCCACAGTTGTTCGAGGCCCAGGCCCGACGTACCCCCGAGGCCATCGCCGTGATTCTCGCCGGACCCGACCCTGTGGGAGGCGGCTTGCCGGCGATGGTGTCCGAAGGGGCGATGCAGGATTCAAGGGCCCCTTCGCCGGCAAGCCGGCTCCCACACAATAACCGCCAGAGCCTGAGCTACGCCGAGCTGAACCGTAGTGCCAACCGCCTGGCGCACCTGCTGCGCGGCCGTGGCGTCGGGCCGGAGGTGCTGGTGGGACTGGCGCTCGGCCGCTCCCTGGACATGGCCGTGGCGATTCTCGCGGTGCTCAAGGCCGGCGGTGCCTATGTCCCGCTGGACCCGCAGACCCCGGCCGAACGCCTGGCCCACGTGCTGCAGGACAGTGGCCTGCAGCTGTTGCTGACCCAGGACCGGTGGCTGGAGAGTCTGCCTTCGCTGGAGGGGATCGAAACCCTGTGCCTGGACCGGATCAACGATTCGACCTATTGCGAAAGCGACCCGCAGGCGCAACCGGCGGCGGCCTCGCTGGCCTATGTGATTTATACCTCGGGCTCCACCGGCCGTCCGAAAGGTGTCGCGATCAGCCACCATGCCCTGGCCGAGTTCGTCGCCCGGGCCACGCAGTACAGTGAGCTGGTGGAAACGGACCGGGTCCTGCAGTTCGCCACCAGCAGCTTCGATGGTTTCGTCGAGCAGTTCTTCCCGCCGCTGTGCCTCGGTGCCTGCGTGGTGCTGCGCGACGAGCGGCTGTGGGACAGCGCCACGCTGCACGAGGCGATCCTGTGCCACGGCATTACCCTGGCCGATTTGCCGGCCGCCTACTGGCACTTGCTGGTGCAGGACTGGGCGGCCCGGCCACCGGCCGGCTACGGCGCGCTGCGGCAGATCCATATCGGCGGCGAGGCCATGGCAGTCGACGGCCTGCGCCTGTGGCGGCAGGCGGGGTTGGCGGCGGTACGCCTGATCAACACCTACGGCCCGACGGAAGCGACGGTGGTCTCGACCACCTACGATTGCAGCGAGCTGTTGCCTGAAGCCGTGTCCTGGCGCGGCGTGCCCATCGGTTTCGGCCTGTCGGCCCGGCGCCTGCGGGTGCTCGACGCCGACCTCAACCTGTTGCCCCAGGGGGCCGTGGGTGAGCTGTACATCGGCGGCCCGGGCCTGGCCCGCGGTTATCAGGGACAACCGGCCCTGAGCGCCCTGCGCTTTATCGCCGACCCCTTCAGCCCCGGCGAGCGCCTCTACCGTACCGGTGACCGCGCCCGTCTGCGCGAGGACGGCGCGGTGGAGTACATCGGCCGCGTCGACCACCAGGTCAAGATCCGCGGCTTCCGCCTCGAGTTGGGGGAAGTCGAGGCGCGCCTGCTGCAATGCCCTGGTGTGCGCGAGGCTGCCGTGCTGGCCCTGCCGCTGGCCGGCGGTACGCAACTGGTCGGCTACGTGGTCGCCGAGCAACCTCTGGAGCCGGCGCAGCAGAGTGTCTGGCGCCTGCAGATCAAGGCTTTCCTGCAAGGCCGGTTGCCGGACTACATGGTCCCCTCGCACCTGCTGGTGCTGCCGGTCCTGCCCCTGACGCCCAGCGGCAAGCTGGACCGCAAGGCCTTGCCGATTCCCGATCCGAGCCAACTGCAAGCCAGCTACCGCGAACCGCAGACCGATACCGAACGTTGCCTGGCGGGCATCTGGGAAGAGGTCCTGCAGGTGCCCAGGGTCGGCCTCGACGACCATTTCTTCGAGTTGGGCGGGCATTCCTTGCTCGCCGCCCAGGTGATCGCCCGGATCAAGGGACGTCTGGAAGTCAGCCTGCCGTTGCGCAGCCTGTTTGAAAAGCCCCTGCTGAGCGACCTGGCCGCCGAGCTGGAGACGCTGGTGCGGGGCAGTGGGGATAACGACTGGGCCGATATGGAGCAGTTCATGAGTTCGTTGGAGGAGTTTGGAGCATGAGTGCCAATGCCGCGGTACGTATCGCCAGAAGGTTCATCAGCCTGCCCCTGGAGCAGCGCCGGCAGTTCCTGGCGAAGCTGAGCCAGGAAGGCAAGGACTTCAGCCTGCTGCCGATGCCGGTCAGCCGGCATGACGTGACGGCGATCCCGCTGTCCTATGCCCAGCAGCGCCTGCTGTTCCTCTGGCAGCTCGACCCGGCCAGCGCCGCCTACAACATGGCCGCCGGCCTGCGTCTGCAGGGGCACCTCGACGAGCCGGCGCTATTGCGTGCCTTCGAGCATGTCGTCGAGCGCCATGAAGTCCTGCGGACCCTGTTCCAGGTCGACGGCGAGCAGCCGCGGCAGGTGATCCTCGCGACCCAGGCCGTGCCGCTGGAACGCATCGACCTGACGGATTGCGCCGCCGGGCAGCGTGAGGCCGAACTGGCCGCGCGGGTCCGGACCTTCACCGCGCAGCCGTTCGACCTGCTCAAGGGGCCGCTGCTGCGCGCCAGCCTGATCCGCCTCGCCGCGGACGAGTGGGTATTGGTGGTGAGCATGCACCATATTGTCTCCGACGGCTGGTCGATGGACGTGATGGTCAAGGAGTTCGTCCAGGCCTATCAGGCCTTCAGCCTGGGGCGCGCACCCGGCTTGCCGGAACTGCCGTTGCAATACGCCGACTATGCGATCTGGCAACGCAGCTGGCTGGAAGCCGGCGAGGGCGAGCGACAACTGGATTACTGGCGCCGGCAACTGGCGGCGTCGGGCGAAGCGCAACCCCTGCTGGATATCGCCGCCGACTTTGCCCGCCCGCCGGTGCAGAGCTTCGAAGGCCGGACCCTGCGGTTCGATTTCGGCGCCGAACGTTCCCGGCAACTACAGGCCTTTGCCCGCAGCCAGGGGGTGAGCCTGTTCATGCTGGTGCTGGGCGGCTATTCGCTGTTTCTCTCGCGTCATGCCGGGCAGCGCGATATCCGCGTCGGCGTGCCGAATGCCAACCGCGGTCGTTCGGAGGTCGAGGGCCTGATCGGGTTTTTCGTCAATACCCAGGTCCTGCGCTGTGAGGTCGACGAACGCCAGAGTTTCCTCGACCTGCTGGGACGCCTGCGCGAAAGCAGTTTTGGCGCCCAGGCCCACCAGGAGTTGCCTTTCGAACAACTGGTGGACGCCCTGGCTCCGGAGCGCAACCTGGATCACAACCCGCTGTTCCAGGCCAAGTTCAACCAGAACGTCGGCATGCAGAAACAGCGTTCGATGCAGTTGCCGGGCCTGAGCGTGGCCGAATACCCGTTGCACAAGGACGGTACTCACTTCGACCTGGCCCTGGATATCACCGATGACGGCACGCTGATCCACGGTGAGATGACCTACGCCAGCGACTTGTATCGGCATTCGACCGTCGAGGGGTTTATCCCGCGGCTGCTCGAGTTGTTCGATGCGGTCCTGCAAGCCCCGCAGGCGCCGTTGTTCAGCCTGCATGGCTGCCCGTCGCCGGCGCTTGCCGAAGTACGCGAACCGGCGCTGCCGGTGCTGCAACAGTGGCAGGCCCAGGTCCGGCGCCAGCCCCGGGCAGTGGCCGCGCGCTGCCTCGAACAGACCCTGAGCTTTATCGAGCTGGACCAGGCCGCCAATCGCCTGGCCCATCATTTGCGTAACGCGGGCGTGGGCCGTGGCGAACCGGTGGCGGTGCTGATGGAGCGCTCGCTGGACTGGTTGACCTGCGTCCTGGGGATTCTCAAGGCCGGCGCGGTGTATATGCCGCTGGATACCAAGGCGCCCGACACCCGCCTGCGGCAACTGCTGGAGCGTGCCCGGGCACGGCTGCTGCTGTGTGCCGAAGGCGACCCGCGGGCCGTGAGCCTTGCCGTGCCGGGATGCATCGGCCAGGCGTTTGTGCCTTCGCTGTGGCTCGACCAGCCGGACAGCGCGCCGCTGCTGGCGCTGTCGAGCGAGTCCCCGGCCTATGTGATTCACACCTCCGGCTCCACCGGTCAGCCCAAGGGCGTCCTGGTCAGCCATGGAGCGCTGGCCAGTTATGTCGATGGCCTGTCGAGCCGCCTGGCGCTGGCAGCGGATGCCAGCATGGCGCTGGTCTCGACCATTGCCGCCGACCTCGGGCATACCATGCTGTTCGGCGCCCTGTGTTCCGGGCGCACCCTGCATGTGCTGCCCGAAGCCCTCGGGTTCGACCCGGACGGTTTTGCCGACTACATGACCACGCACCGCGTCGGCGTCCTGAAGATCGTCCCCGGGCATCTGTCGGCGCTGTTGCAGGCGGCCCGCCCGGCGGATGTATTGCCTGCCCACGCCTTGATTGTCGGCGGCGAAGCCTGTGCGCTGGCGTTGGTGCGGCAGGTGCGCGAGCTCAAGCCGGGCTGCCGCTTCATCAACCACTATGGTCCCAGCGAAACCACCGTGGGCGTACTGAGCCACGAAGTGCTGGCGGGCGACACGCTGGAGCGAGGGATTGCGGTTGGCCGGCCGTTGCCGGGCGCACGGGCCTATGTGCTGGATGACGTGCTCAATATCGTCGCCGAACAGGTGCCGGGCGAGTTGTACATCGGTGGCGAGAGTGTCGCCCTGGGGTATCTCGGGCAACCGGGACTGACGGCCGAGCGTTTCCTGCCGGATCCCCATGGCGTGCCGGGCTCCCGCTGCTACCGCAGCGGCGACCGGGTCCGTGGCAACCGCCAGGGACTGCTGGAATTCATCGGGCGCAACGACGACCAGGTGAAAATCCGTGGTTATCGCGTCGAGCCGACGGAAGTCGCGCGGGTGTTGCAGGGTTTCCAGTCGGTGGCCCAGGCGGCGGTGTTGGCCCTGCCAATGGACGACGATGCCGGTCGGCTGCAACTGGTGGCCTATTGCGTGCCGGTGGTGGGCACGGTGTTGCAGGTCGAGGTGCTGCGTCGACAGTTGCAGGCGTTGCTCAGCGACTACATGGTCCCGGCGCAGATCCTGTTGCTGGAGCAGTTGCCGCTGACCGCCAACGGCAAGCTCGACAAGCGTGCCCTGCCCAGGCCGGGCGCGGTCAAGCAGCAGTACACCGCGCCGGTGGGCGAGATCGAGGAGAAACTGGCGGCGGTCTGGGCCGATGTGCTCAAGCTGGAGCGGGTCGGCACCACCGACAACTTCTTCGAACTGGGCGGCGACTCGATCCTCAGCCTGCAGATCATCGCCCGGGCCAAGCGCCAGGGGATCAAGCTGAGTCCCAAGCAGTTGTTCGAGAAACAGACCATCAGCCAACTGGCGGCGGTGGCCAGGCTGATCGAGAAAAAAGCGCCGGCCGAAGCGCCGTCGCAGATCAGCGGCGAGCAACCGTTGCTGCCGATCCAGGCGCGATTCTTCGAGAGCGATATCCCCCGGCGGCACCACTGGAACCAGTCGCTGATGCTCAAGCCCCAGGTCCGCCTGGATGCCGTGCACCTGCAGGCGGCATTGGCCAGCCTGCTGGCGCATCACGACGGCCTGCGCCTGCATTTCGCAGAGCATGACGGTCAATGGCGGGCCTCTTACAGCTCGGCCCCGGCGGCCGAGCTGCTGTGGTTGCGCGAGCTGGACGACGCCAGGCAACTCACCGCCCTGGCCGACGAGGCCCAGCGCAGCCTGGATCTCGAGAAGGGGCCGTTGCTGCGGGCGCTGCTGGTCGATCTGCCGGGCGACGAGCAACGCCTGCTGCTGGTGATCCATCACCTGGTGGTGGATGGTGTGTCCTGGCGGGTGTTGCTCGAAGACCTGCAAGTCGCCTATGCGGCCATCGCTGCCGGGAAGCGCCCGGAACTGGCGGCCAAGAGCAGTTCGCTCAAGGCCTGGGGCGAACGCCTGCAGACTTATGCACAGGGCGAGGCGCTGGCGGCGGAACAGGATTACTGGCTGGGCAACCTGGCGCAGGATCTCGAGGAACTGCCCCGGGACCGTCTCGACAATGACGCCCATGGCGTCGGTCATGCCACCTCGCGCCTGGACAAGACGCTGACCCGGCAACTATTGAGCGTCGCGCCAGCGGCCTATCGCACCCAGATCAATGACCTGTTGCTCGGCGCCCTGGCCAGGGTGCTGTGTGACTGGAGCCGACAGCCGTCGGCGCTGATCCAGCTGGAGGGTCACGGACGCGAAGACCTGTTCGATGACCTCGACCTGAGCCGTACGGTGGGCTGGTTCAGCAGCCTGTTCCCGGTGCGGCTCACCCCGCAGGCGGACCTGGGGGCCTCCATCCGGGCGATCAAGGAGCAACTGCGGGCGGTGCCGAACAAGGGCGTCGGCTACGGCATCCTGCGTTACCTGGGGGACAGGGATTTCGCCCGGCGCCTGCAGGCCTTGCCCGAGGCCCGCGTGACCTTCAACTACCTGGGCCAGTTCGACGGCAGCTTCGCTCAAGCCGACGGCGCGTTGTTTGTCCCGAGTGGCGACAGCAGCGGTCTCAATCAGCCCGAAGATACGCCGCCGGCCAACTGGCTGAGCCTCAACGGCCAGGTGTTCGACGGTGAACTGGAACTGGACTGGAGCTTCGACCAGGCGCTGTACCTGCCGTCGACCATCGAAACCCTGGCCCGGGCCTACGAGCGGGAACTGACGCGGATCGTCGAGCATTGCAGCCAGGGCGGACAACTGGGCGTGACGCCGTCCGACTTCCCGCTGGTGGCGCTCAAGCCGCAGCAACTGGAACGCCTGTCGGTGCCGATGAGCGACATCGAGGACATCTACCCGCTGTCGCCGATGCAACAGGGCATTCTCTTCCATGCCCTCGACGAGCCGGATGGCGCGGCCTACACCAACCAGCTGCGGGTCGATGTGCGCCAGCTGGACGCCGAACGTTTCCGCGCCGCCTGGCAACAGAGCCTCGACGCCCACGAAGTGCTGCGTTCGGTGTTTGTCTGGCCCCAGGACCTGGCCGCGCCGTTGCAGATCGTCCTGCGCGGCGTGCGGATGCCGCTGGTGGTGCACGACTGGCGCGAGCGCGGCGACCTTGAGTCGGCACTCGAGACGCTGGCCCGGGAAGACCTGGCGACCGGCTTCGAGCTGGACCGCGCGCCCCTGCTGCGGGTGACGCTGGTCCGCACCTCGGCCAGCGACTATCACCTGATCTACACCAGCCATCACATCCTGATGGACGGCTGGAGTACTTCGCAGTTGTTCGGTGAAGTGCTGCAGCGTTATGCCGGGGTCGACATGGCCCGTGGGGCAGGGCGTTATCGCGACTACATCGAGTGGCTCGGCCAGCGCGATGCGCAGGCCAGCCAGGCGTTCTGGACCGAGGCCCTGGCCGGTTTGCAGGAGCCGACGCGCCTGGCGAGTGCGCTGGGCAGCCGGCAGGCCCTGGCAAGCGGTCATGCCGACCATGAGCACGTCTTCGGCGAAGCTCTGACGGCGGATCTGAATCGCTTCGCCCGGGAGCAGAAAGTCACCCTCAACACCCTGTTGCAGGCGGCCTGGCTGGTGCTGTTGCAGCGTTATACCGGGCAGGCCGGCGTCGCCTTCGGCGCCACGGTGGCCGGGCGTCCGATGGAGCTGGCCGGGGTCGAGCAACAGATCGGCCTGTTCATCAACACCTTGCCGGTGGTGGCCGCGCCCGAGGCGCAGATCCCCGTCGCCGCCTGGCTGCAACAGGTGCAGGATCTCAACCTGGCGCTGCGTGAACACGAACACACCCCGCTCTATGACATCCAGCGCTGGGCCGGCCTCGGCGCCGGCGGGCTGTTCGACAGCCTGCTGGTGTTCGAGAACTACCCGATGGCCGAGGCGCTCGGTCAGGCCTCGGGCAGCGGCCTGGAGTTCGCCGCGATCAGCCGCCAGGAACAGACCAACTACCCGCTGACGCTGGTGGCGGTCACCGGTCGTGAACTGACCCTGGGCCTGAGTTATGACCGCGGTTGCTTCGACGCGGCGACCGTGGCGCGCCTGGGTCGCGAACTCGAACGCCTGATGAGCCGCTTCATGGCTGACCCGGAGCAGCCGCTGGGCGCCCTGGAACTGCTCGAAGGCGAGTCGCGCCAGGCCGCGCTGGCGTGGGGCAGGGGCACCGTCAGCGCGCTCGATCCGCGCAATGTCCTCGAGCGCATCGACGCCCAGGTGGCCCGCCAGCCCCATGCGGCGGCGATCCTGTTCGAGGAGCGGCAAGTCGATTACACCAGCCTGGATCGTCGGGCCAACCGCCTGGCCCACAAGCTGCGCGAGCTGGGCGTCGGGCCGGAAGTCCGCGTCGGCGTCTGCCTGCGGCGCACCCCGGACATGATTGTCAGCCTGTTGGCGATCTTCAAGGCCGGTGGCGCCTATGTCCCCCTCGATCCCGAGTACCCGCAGGAACGTCTGCTGCACATGCTCGAGGACAGCCGCTCGGCGGTCCTGCTGAGCGAGTCGCGCCTGCTCGAATTCCTGCCCCGGGAACTGCCGTCGCAGGTACTGCTGGTGGAGGAACGGGAAGACTGGCTGGCGGACTGTCCGGACAGCGCGCCGCTGTCGCTGATCGACGGGCAGAACCTGGCCTATGTCATCTACACCTCGGGCTCCACCGGCAAGCCCAAGGGCGTGGCGATCACCCATGCCAACCTGGCGGCGCTGATCCAGTGGTCCCTGGGGGTCTATGGCAGCGACCAGTTGCGGGGCGTACTGGCCTCGACCTCGATCTGTTTCGACCTGTCGGTCTGGGAGATCTTCGTGACCCTGGCCGGAGGCGGCTACCTGGTGCTGGCGGACAATGCCCTGGCCCTGGCGGACCTGCCGGCGCGCCATCGGGTCAAACTGATCAACACCGTGCCGTCGGCGATTGCCGCCTTGCAGCGCGCCGGACAGATCCCGCCATCGGTCACCACCATCAACCTGGCCGGTGAACCGCTCAAGCAGGCGCTGGTGGACACGCTCTACGCCAGTACCCCGGTGCAACGGGTCTACGACCTGTACGGACCATCGGAAGACACCACTTATTCGACCTTCACCCTGCGCACGGCGATGGGCTCGGCGAATATCGGCCGACCGCTGGACAATACCGACGCGTATCTGCTCGACGGCCAGTTGCACGTATCCCCCGAAGGCGTCGCCGGCGAGCTGTACCTGGGCGGTGCCGGGGTCTCCCGGGGCTACCTGCTGCGGGCCGGGCTGACCGCCGAGCGCTATGTGCCGAACCCGTTCTGCGACAACGGCGAGCGCCTGTACCGCACCGGCGACCTGGTGCGCCAGGGCGACGCGGGACGCATCGAATACATCGGCCGGGCCGACCATCAGGTGAAGATCCGCGGGTTCCGCATCGAGCTCAGCGAAGTCGAGGCGCGACTGCTGGAGCAACCGGCGGTGCGTGAAGCCGTGGTCCTGGCCCAGGACGGCGCGGCGGGCAAGCACCTGCACGCCTATGTGGTGGCGCAGGCGCTGCCCGGCGATACGCGAGGTTTTGCTGACAGTCTGCGCGCGACACTGGCGAGCCGCTTGCCGGCCCACATGGTGCCGGGTCATGTGCACCTGATCGACGCATTGCCGTTGACCCCCAACGGCAAGCTCGACCGCAAGGCTCTGATCGCCCTGGGCGGCAATCCGCACTCGCAGCACTACGAAGCACCGCGCACGGCATTGCAGCAAGAGGTCGCGAGCCTCTGGCAGGAAGTGCTGGAGGTCGAGCGTGTCGGCCTCAGCGACAACTTCTTCCAGCTCGGCGGCCACTCGCTGCTGGCGACCCTGGTGGTGACCCGGATCGCCGAGCGCCTGGGCGACAAGATCGCCCTCAAGGAGTTGTTCAAGGCCGACACGCTGTTGGCGTTCTGCGAGCGGATCGAGGCCCTGCGCGGTGGTTTGTCACCGGCTCAGGATGAATTGGCTAAATCACTGGAGGCCCTCAAACGTCTATCCCTCGATGATCTGGAAAAACTGGTCTCCTGACCGGTTTCCCGGCTGATTTTTCCGAATGGCTTTTTGAGAGGGTGCAACGCGTGCAGGAGTTAATCGAGTCGGTAGGGCAGCTCTCGGCGATGCAGCGAAAAGGCCTGGCCACTCTGCTCAAGCAGAAGGGCATCAACCTGTTCGAAATCGCGCCGGTGTTCAAGCGCGCGGCGGAAGAACCGCTGCGCCTGTCCTACGCTCAACAACGCCAGTGGTTCCTCTGGCAATGGGCACCGCAAAGCGCGGCCTACAACATCGCCGTGGCGTTGCGCTTGCAGGGCGAGCTCGATGTGACGGCGTTGCAGGGCAGTCTGCAGGCCCTGGTGGCGCGTCACGAGACCCTGCGCACGGTGTTTACCCAGGTGGAGCAGCAGCCCTTGCAGGTGGTGCTGCCCGCCGGGCCGTTCAGCCTGGCGGTCGAGGCGCTGTCGCCGGGGGATCGCGACACGCAGATCCAGGCCTTTGTCCAGAACCACAGCCAGGCGCCCTTCGACCTGCGCAGCGGCCCCCTGATGCGTGCGGCCCTGTTGCAGGTGGCCGCCGAGGAACAGGTGCTGGTGCTGACGCTGCACCATATCGTTGCCGATGGCTGGTCGCTGCAGGTGATGATCGAAGAGCTGATGCAGTTGTACCTTGGCCTCAGCCAGGGGCGCGCGGTGGACCTGCCGGCGTTGCCGATCCAGTATGCCGACTATGCGCTGTGGCAGCGCCACTGGATGGAGGCCGGCGAGCAGGAGCGCCAGCTGGCCTACTGGCAACAGCAGCTGGGCGGTGAGCAACCGGTGCTGGAGTTGCCCACGGATCATCCGCGCCCGGTGTCCCAGAGCTTTGCCGGGGCGAGCTGCAACCTGACCCTCGAACGCGACGTGAGCGAAGGGCTCAAGGCCCTGGCCCGCCGCGAGAGCGTCACCTTGTTCGCCCTGCTGCTGGCGTCGTTCCAGGCCTTGCTGCATCGCTACAGCGGCCAGTCCGATATCCGTGTCGGTGTACCGGTGGCCAACCGCGAGCGCCCCGAAGTCGAACGCCTGATCGGCTTTTTCGTCAACACCCAGGTGCTCAAGGCCGAGGTCGACGGCCAGCAGCGCTTCGTCGATCTGCTGCATCAGGTCTGGCAGACCGCGCAGCAGGCCCAGGCCCACCAGGACCTGCCGTTCGAGCAACTGGTCGAGGCGTTGGAGCCGGGCCGCAACCTGAGCCACAGCCCGCTGTTCCAGGTGATGTTCAACCACCAGGCCGAAAGCCGCCTGAATCTCGCCACGGGGGTGGCCGGCCTGCACCTCGAGCCGCTGCAATGGCAGAGCCAGACCGCCCAGTTCGACCTGGTGCTCAACACCAGCGAACAGGCCCACGGTATCGAAGCCGTGTTGAAGTACGCCACCGACCTGTTCGACGCCGCCACCGTCGAGCGCCTGGCGCAGCACTGGGCGAGCCTGCTGCGGGCGATTGTCCAGGACCCGTGCCAGCGGATCGCCGAGTTGCCGTTGCTGGATGCGACCGAGCAGCAACAGGTCCTCGCCCGGTGGAACCCGGCGCCGCTGGAACACCCGGTCAGCCGTTGCCTGCACCAGCTGATCGAGGAACGGGCCGCGCAGCAGCCGGACGCCATCGCCGTGAGCTGTGCCGGCCGGCAGTTGACCTATGGCGAACTCAATGCCCGGGCCAACCAGTGGGCGCACCAGCTGATTGCCCGGGGTGTGGGGGCCGATGTGCTGGTGGGCGTGGCGGCGGAACGTTCGCTGGAGATGATCGTTGCCCTGGTCGCGGTGCTCAAGGCCGGCGGCGCCTATGTGCCGCTGGATCCCGCCTACCCCGACGAGCGCCTGCGCTACATGATCGGCGACAGCGGCCTGAAGCTGCTGCTGGCCCAGGGGCATCTGCTGGCGCAACTGCCGGTCCCCGCCGGCGTCGAATGCCTGGACCTGAACCGCCCGCCCGAGGACGAGCGGGCGAGCAACCCCGAGTGTGCGGTCGGTGTCGATAACCTGGCCTACGTGATCTACACCTCGGGCTCCACCGGCAACCCCAAGGGCGCGTTGCTGCCCCATCGCAACGTGCTGCGCCTGTTCAGCGCCACCGATCACTGGTTCGATTTCGGCAGCGCCGATACCTGGACGCTGTTCCATTCCTATGCCTTCGATTTTTCCGTCTGGGAAATCTTCGGCGCCTTGCTCCATGGCGGCAGGCTGGTGGTGGTGCCCCACGATGTCAGCCGTTCGCCGCAGGCGTTCCATGCCCTGTTGTGCGATGAGCGGGTGACCGTGCTCAACCAGACGCCTTCGGCCTTCAAGTCGCTGATGGCGGTGGCGATCGAGTCGCCGCGCGAGCTGGCCTTGCGCCATGTCGTGTTTGGGGGCGAAGCCCTGGAAGTGCAGGGCCTGCGTCCGTGGTTCGAGCGCTTCGGCGACCGCTCGCCGACCCTGATCAACATGTACGGTATTACCGAGACCACGGTCCACGTGACCTATCGGCCGTTGTCCCTGGCCGACCTGGAGCAGGCGGCGGGCAGTCCCATCGGCGAGCCGATCGTCGATCTGTCCTGGTACCTGCTGGACGATGCCCTGAACCTGACCCCGCCGGGTTGCATCGGCGAACTGTATGTCGCCGGCGCCGGCCTGGCGCGCGGCTACCTGAACCAGCCGGGCCTGACGGCCGGCCGGTTCGTGGCCGATCCATTCGACCCCGCGGGTGGCCGACGACTCTACCGCACCGGCGATCTGGCGCGGATGCGTGCCGATGGTGTGATCGACTACATCGGGCGGCGCGATCATCAGGTCAAGGTCCGCGGTTTCCGCATCGAACTGGGGGAAATCGAATCCCGCCTGCAAGGCCACGGACAGGTGCGCGAGGCCGCGGTCCTGGCCGTGGACGGGGCGACCGGCACACAGCTGGTGGCCTACCTGGTGCCGGCCCGGGCGACGCTCATGCACGACGCCGGACAGCAGGCGGCGTTGCGCGCCGAACTGCGGGATTATCTCAAGCTGCACCTGGCCGACTACATGGTGCCGGCGCACCTGATGCTCCTGGAAGCCCTGCCCCTGACGGCCAACGGCAAGCTCGACCGCAAGGCCCTGCCGGCTGCCGATACGGCGTTGTTGCAACAAGCCTATGTCGCGCCGCGCAGCCCCCTCGAACAGCAACTGGCGGCCATCTGGGGCGAGGTGCTGAAGGTCGGGCAGGTGGGCTTGAGCGACAACTTTTTCGAACTGGGTGGACACTCGCTGCTGGCGACCCAGGTGATTTCCCGGGCGCGCCAGGTACTGGGTATCGAGCTGACGCTGCGCAGCCTGTTCGAGACCCGCGACCTCGCCGGTTTCGCCGAAAGTGCCGGGCAGGCCGGCGCCGACCGGGCACCGGCTTTCACCGCGGCGGATCGCACCGGGCCGCTGCGCCTGTCCTATGCCCAGCAACGGCAATGGTTCCTCTGGCAACTGGAGCCGGATAACACGGCCTACCACATCCCGGCCGCCCTGAGCCTGAACGGTCGCCTTGACCGGCAGGCGCTGCGGCGCAGCTTCGAAGCGCTGATCGCCCGTCACGAAACCCTGCGCACCACCTTCCGCCAGCAGGACGGCCAGGCTGTGCAGATCGTGCACCCGGCACCGACCTTCGAGCTGGCGGTCGAGACGCTGGACAGCGCCGAGGCCGACGCGCAGTCGATCATGGCGCGCATCAGCCGCGAAGTCCTGACCCCGTTCGACCTGCAACAGGGGCCGCTGCTGCGGGCCCGGCTGCTGGTCGTGGGCGAAGAGCGGCATGTGCTGGTGGTGACCTTGCACCATATCGTCTCCGATGGCTGGTCGATGCCGATCATGGTCGACGAACTGATCGAAGGCTATGTCGCCTGCAGCCAGGGCCAGGCGTCGCGGCTCAAGGCCCTGCCGTTCCAGTACGTCGACTATGCGCACTGGCAGCGCGACTGGATGGAGGCCGGCGAGCAGGCCAGGCAACTGGCGTACTGGACCGCGCAGTTGGGCAGCGAACAGCCGGTGCTGGAACTGCCGACCGACCGGCCGCGGCCATCGCTGCAAAGTCATGCCGGGGCGCGGGCGAACATCGAGCTGGACAGCGGGCTGGTGCGGCAACTCAAGGGGGTTGCCCGGCAGCAGGGCGTGACCCTGTTCATGCTGTTGCTGGCATCGTTCCAGACCTTGCTGCATCGCCACTCGGGGCAGGGCGACATCCGCGTCGGCGTCCCCGTGGCGAACCGTGGGCGGGTGGAAACCGAAGGGCTGATCGGCTTCTTCGTCAACACCCAGGTGCTCAAGGCCGAGTTCGATGTACGGACCACCTTCGGCCAGCTGTTGCAACAGGTCAGGCAGGCGGTGCTGGGGGCACAGGCCCATCAGGACCTGCCGTTCGAGCATCTGGTGCAGGCCCTGCAGCCGGAACGCAGCCTGAGCCACAGCCCGCTGTTCCAGGTGATGTACAACCACCAGACCGAACTCAAGGGGGCGGTGCGTCCGTTGCCGGGGTTGCAGGTCGAGGCGATCGATACCGGCAGCCCTACCGCCCAGTTCGACCTGACGCTGGATACCTTCGAGGGTGAGGACGGCCTGCGGGCGGCATTGACCTACGCCACCGCGCTGTTCGAAGCGCGGACCATCGAGCGCCTGGCCGGTCACTGGCGCAACCTGCTGCGGGCGATTGCCAGCCAGGGCGTGGACCAGCCCGTTGCCGACCTGCCGTTGCTGGGCGACGAGGAACAACGACTGATCCTCGGCCGCTGGAGTCGTACCGAGGGGGTCTATCCGGGCGAGCACTGCGTGCATGTCCTGATCGAGGCCCAGGCACGGCGCACACCGGAGGCCATCGCCCTGGTCTTCGGCGACCAGACGTTGACGTACCGCGAGCTGGATGGCCAGGCCAATCGCCTGGCCCACCAGTTGCGGGCGATGGGTGTCGGTCCGGAAGTGCCGGTGGGCATTGCGGTGGATCGCGGGCTGGAGATGGTGGTCGGGCTGCTGGCGATCCTCAAGGCCGGTGGTGCCTACGTGCCGCTGGACCCGGAGTTCCCCGAAGATCGCCTGGCCTACATGATGCAGGACAGCGGCATCCGCCTGCTGCTGACCCACAGCCGCTTGCTGGCGCACCTGCCGCTGACGGCGGCGCTGCCGGTCCTGTGCCTGGATCGGGCCGGCGCCGAACTGCAGGCGTTCAGCGAAGCCGCGCTGCCGAACCTCGCGCTACGCGACAACCTGGCCTATGTGATCTACACCTCGGGTTCCACCGGCAAACCCAAGGGCGTGGCTATCGACCATGGGGCCCTGAGTGCCCATTGCCAGGTGGCCATCGAATACTTCCGCCTGGAGCCCCGCGATCGCGTCCTGCTGTTCTCCACCCTGAACTTCGACGGTTTCGTCGAGCAACTGTTCCCGGCGCTGTGCCACGGCGCGGGGGTGGTGATACGAGGCAACGAGGTCTGGGACAGCACCACCTTCCATCGTGAGGTGTTGCGTTCGGGCATCACCGTGGCCGACCTGAGTACCGCCTACTGGTACCTGCTGGTCCAGGATTTCAACCGCCTGGGCATCCGCGACTTCGGTCCGCTGCGCCAGGTCAGCGCCACGGGCGAGGCCATGCCGGCCGAAGGCATCGCGTTCTGGAAACAGGCGGGACTGGAACACATCCGCCTGCTCAACACCTATGGCCCGACCGAAACCACCATCACCGCCAGCTACCTGGAGTGTGCGCCCTATGTGCGCGGCGACCTCGCCAGGCCGGTGCTGATGCCCATCGGCCGACCGCTGGGCGGGCGGCGCATGTACATCCTCGACGGCGCCTTCAATCCGGCGGTCCAGGGCGGCAGTGGCGAGTTGCTGATCGGCGGCGCGCTGCTGGCGCGGGGTTACCACCACCGTCCGGCGCTGACCGCCGAGCGTTTTATCCCCGACCCGTTCGACGAGCAGGGCGGCGGCCGGCTGTACCGCACCGGCGACGTCACCCGTTACCGCGACGAAGGCCTGATCGAGTACGTGGGACGGATCGACCACCAGGTGAAGATCCGTGGTTTCCGTATCGAGCTGGGCGAGATCGAGGCGCGCCTGCAGGAACACAACCAGGTCCGCGAGGCCCTGGTCATCGATATCGACGGCCCGTCGGGCAAGCAACTGGCGGCCTACCTGGTGCCGAACGACCCGGCGCTGGCCGAGGCCGATGCCGCCACCCGACAGCACCTGAGCGGGCAACTGCGCGACTACCTCAGGGCCAGCCTGCCGGACTACATGGTCCCGGCGCATCTGCTGGTCCTGGCGCGGATGCCCATGACCCCCAACGGCAAGCTCGACCGCAAGGCCCTGCCCAAGCCCGACCCGAGCCTCTGGCAGCAGGACTATGTGGCTCCACGCAGCGAGCTGGAACAGCAAGTGGCGGCGATCTGGGCCGAGGTGCTGCAGGTCGAGCGGGTCGGCCTGCACGACAACTTCTTCGAGCTGGGCGGCCATTCGTTGCTGGCGGCCCAGGCGATTTCCAGGATTCATTCGGGCCTCGGTATCGACATACCGCTGCGGCTCATTTTCGAGAAACCCCAATTGAACGAATTTTCCCAGGCCTTTGCAGACACCGGCCTGTCCCTGACCGATGACGGGCTGTCCGACATTGAAAGAATGATGAACGAAATGGCGGAGGCTTGAGATGGACAAGACTACAGCACAACGGATTGCCCAGCGCTTCGTCGGCCTGCCGCTGGAACAGCGGCGCCAGATCCTGCAGAAAATGAGCGAGAGCGGGCAGAGCTTCAAGCTGCTGCCGATTGCCGTGACCCGTCACGATGTCGCACGGATCCCACTGTCCTACGCCCAGCAGCAGATGCTGATCCTCTGGCAACTGGACCCGGACAACAGCGTCTATAACGTGCCGATGGCGGTGCGCCTTGCGGGTGCCCTGGATGAGGCGGCAATGGGCCGCGCCCTCGGCTTGCTGGTCCAGCGCCACGAGGCCTTGCGTACGCGCTTCGTCTCGGTGGAGGGCGAGTTTCATCAGGAGATCCTGCCACGGTCGCCGGTCGTCCTGGAGCGGATCGACGTCGCGGCCCAGCCCGCCGAAACCCTTGAGGCGCGGCTCCAGGCCCTGGTCGGGGCCGAACTGGCGGCACCGTTCGACCTGCTGGAAGGTCCCTTGCTGCGGGTCAGGCTCTGGCACCTGAGTGAGTCCGAGCACGTCCTGACCCTGTGCATGCACCACAGTGTGTCGGACGGTTGGTCGGGCGAACTGCTGGTCCGGGAGTTCGTCGGGTTCTACCTCGCCGAGGTGGCCGGGACCGGTACAACCCCGCCGCCCCTGCCGATCCAGTATGCTGACTATGCGATCTGGCAACGTGCCTGGCTGGAAGCCGGGGAGGGCGAGCGGCAGTTGGCCTACTGGAAGCAGCAACTGGGCGAGGAGCAGCCGGTGCTGGAGTTGCCCCTGGACCACGAGCGTCCGGCCACGGCCAGTCATCGCGGTGCCATTGTCCACGCCCATCTGCCCGCGCCGTTGGCGGCGCAGCTCAAGAGCCTGGCCCGGCAGAACGGCCAGACCGTCTTCATGCTGGCCCTGGCGGCCCTGGCCGTGGTGCTGGCGCGCTACAGCGGCCAGGCCGATATCCGTATCGGTGCGCCGAACGCCGGGCGTAACCGCGAAGAGCTGGAGGGGTTGATCGGTTTCTTCATCAACACCCAGGTCCTGCGGATCCAGGTGGACGAGCGCGACAGCCTGGAGCAGTTGCTGGAACAGGTGAAGCAGGTGGTGACCGGCGCGCAATCCCATCAGGAACTGCCCTTCGAGCAGCTGGTGGACGCCCTGGCGCCGGAGCGCAACCTGAGCCACAACCCGTTGTTCCAGGTCAAGATCAACCAGAACGTCCTCGCTTCGCGCAGCAACGCTGCGCCGGTGCACACGGCCCTGAGCGTCGAGGCGTTCCCGATCGGCGTGGCCGATGCGCGCTTCGACCTGGCCCTCGACTTCACCGATACGCCGGAGGGAATCGAGGCTGAATTCACCTACGCCACGGACCTGTTCGAGGTCGCGACCATCGAGCGCCTGGCGGCGGCCTGGCATCAGGTACTGGGGTGGATGGCGGGTGGCGCTGCCGGCCGCCTGCTGGAACATCCGCTATCGGCTGCCGTCGCGCCGCCAGCGGCGGTCGCCGGTTTTGCCCATGCCGATTTCCTTGCACTGTGGGCCCGGGGACTGCAGGCCGGCCGCGGCAAATCGGCGCTGCGCTGCGCTGCACAGCTGATCGACTACGACGAGCTTGAGCACCGTTCCAATCAGCTCGCACGTTATCTGCAGGCTGAGGGCATCGTTGCCGGGGACGTGGTCGCCCTGTGCCAGGAGCGTTCCATCGAGTGGGTGGTGGGGTTGCTCGCCGTGCTCAAGGCCGGGGCGGTGTACCTGCCATTGGACACCCAGCAACCGGCCGAACGCCTGCAGCAATTGTTGAAGGACAGCGGCGCGGTCCTGCTGATCCATGCCCCGGGCGACGCCAAGTGTGCCGGCCTGGGGATCTGCCCGGTGCTGGCCCATGCTCCGGAACAGTGGGCCGATCACGGCGTCGACGCGCTGGCGACCCGGGTCGATCCCGAACAACCGGCCTATATCATCTACACCTCCGGTTCGACCGGGCAACCCAAGGGCGTGCTGATCACTCATCGTGCCCTGGCCAACTATGTACAAGCGGTGTTGCAACGCCTGCAACTGACTCCCGAGGCGAGCATGGCGCTGGTCTCGACCATTGCCGCCGACCTGGGTCACACCCAACTGTTCGGTGCCCTGGCGGGCGGGCGGTTGCTGCACCTGATGGCCCATGAGCATGCATTCGACCCGGACAGCTTCGCGGGCTACATGGCCGAGCACCGGGTCGATGTGCTGAAAATCGTCCCGAGCCATCTGCAGGGCCTGTTGCAAGCGGCACGCCCGGCGGACGTGCTGCCACGGCAGTTGCTGATTCTCGGTGGCGAGGCCAGCAGTTGGGCGCTGATCGAACAGGTGCGCAAGCTGGCGCCGGACTGCCGGATCATCAACCACTACGGGCCGACGGAAACCACCGTGGGCATCCTCACCCACGAGGTGCAACAGCGCCTGGACGGCTGCCGCACGGTGCCGGTCGGCCAACCCCTGGACAATGACCAGGCGCGGGTGCTGGATGCCTACCTGAACCCGGTGGCCGAACGTGTCAGCGGTGAGTTGTACCTGGGGGGCGCGGGCCTGGCCCAGGGATACCTGGGGCGGGCGGCCATGACCGCCGAGCGCTTTGTCCCGGACCCGGCCGCGGTGCATGGCGAGCGCCTGTACCGGGCCGGCGACCGGGCGCGCTGGGTCGGGGGGCGCCTGGAGTACCTGGGCCGGGCCGACGATCAGGTGAAGATCCGTGGCTATCGGGTCGAACCCGGTGAGGTCGCCCAGTGGTTGCTGGCCCTGGACGGCGTGGCAGAAGCGGTGGTCCTGGCCCTGCCCCTGGAGAGCGATGCGACGCGCCTGCAACTGGTGGCCTACTGTGTGGCGGCGACGGGTGTCGCGTTGCAGGTCGAAGCCCTGCGTCAGCAATTGCAGGCCGGCTTGCCGGAGTACCTGGTGCCGGCGCAGATTCTCTTGCTGGAGCGCCTGCCGCTGACCGCCAACGGCAAGCTCGACAAGCGTGCCCTGCCCAGGCCGGGCGCGGTCAAGCAGCAGTACACCGCGCCGGTGGGCGAGATCGAGGAGAAATTGGCGGCGGTCTGGGCCGATGTGCTCAAGCTGGAGCGGGTCGGCACCACCGACAACTTCTTCGAACTGGGCGGCGACTCGATCCTCAGCCTGCAGATCATCGCCCGGGCCAAGCGCCAGGGGATCAAGCTGAGTCCCAAGCAGTTGTTCGAGAAACAGACCATCGGCCAACTGGCGGCGGTGGCCAGGCTGATCGAGAGAAAAGCGCCGGCCGAAGCGCCGTTGCAGATCAGTGGCGAGCAACCGTTGCTGCCGATCCAGGCGCGATTCTTCGAGAGCGATATCCCCCAGCGGCACCACTGGAACCAGTCGGTGATGCTCAAGGCCCGCGATCCGCTGGACGCCGGTGCCGTGGAAGTGGCGTTGTCGGCGCTGGTGGAGCACCACGACGGCCTGCGCCTGAGCTTCGCGCAGCACGACGGTGAGTGGCGAGCGCGCTATTCGACGGCCCGCAGCGCCGAGCTGCTGTGGTTGCGCGAACTGGACGACGCCACGCAACTCACCGCCCTGGCCGACGAGGCCCAGCGCAGCCTGGATCTAGAGAAGGGCTCGTTACTGCGCGCGGTCCTGATCAACCTGGCCGAGGGCGGGCAACGCCTGCTGCTGGTGATCCATCACCTGGTGGTGGACGCCGTGTCCTGGCGGGTACTGCTCGAAGACCTGCAAGGCGCCTACCAGTCCGTCGCCCAGGGCAAGGCCCCGGCACTGGCGGCCAAGAGCACATCGCTCAAGGCCTGGGCCGAACACCTGCATCGTTATGCCGCCAGCCCGGAGCTGGCGCGGGAACTGGGCTACTGGCAGGCGCAGTTGCAGGGTGTCAGTGACACCCTGCCTTGTGATCGTCCTGACGGTGGCCGGCAACAACGTCACGCGGCCTCGGTCCGTACGCACCTGGATGCCGGCCTGACCCGGCGCCTGCTCCAGGAGGCGCCGGCGGCCTACCGGACCCAGATCAACGACCTGCTGCTGACCGCCCTGGCGCGGGTGATCGGCCGCTGGACGCGGCAAGCGGATGTGCTGATCCGCCTCGAAGGCCACGGTCGCGAAGACCTGTTCGACGACCTCGACCTGAGCCGCACCAGCGGCTGGTTCAGCACGCTCTATCCGGTGAAACTCAGCCCCGCGGATTCGCTGGGTGGTTCGATCATGACCATCAAGGAGCAATTGCGCGCGGTGCCGAACAAGGGCATCGGTTATGGCGTCCTGCGTTACCTCGGTTCGCCGGCGGCCCGCCAGGCCTTGCAGGCCCTGGCCGAGGGCAGCATCGTGTTCAACTACCTGGGCCAGGTCGACCAGGGTGTTGAGGCCGCGGACGGCCTGTTCCTCCTGTCCGGGGAGAGCAGCGGCCAGGGCCAGGACGACGAGGCGCCACTGGGCAGCCTGATCAGCATCAACGGTCAGGTCCAGGGCGGTGAACTGCAACTGCACTGGGGCTTCAGCCGCGAGGTGTTCGATACCCCGACCCTGCAGCGACTGGCCGATGACTACCGTCGCGAGCTCGAGGCGCTGATCGCCCATTGCACCGCCGAGGGTGTCGCCGGCGTGACCCCTTCGGACTTCCCGCTGACCCGCCTGACCCAGGAACAACTGGGGCGCCTGCCGGTGGCCGTGCAGGACATCGCCGATATCTATCCGCTGTCGCCGATGCAGGAAGGCTTGCTGTTGCATACCCTGCGTGAGCCGGGCTCGGGTATCTACCTGATGCAGTATTGCTACCTGATCGACCACGCCATCGACCGGGACGCCTTTACCCGCGCCTGGCAGACCGTGGTCGAGCGCCATGAGGTATTGCGCACCTCGTTCTGCTGGGACGTCAGCGATGCCATCGTGCAGATCGTCCATCGCAGTGCGACGCCGGATATCCGTTTCATGGACTGGCAAGGCGTGGATGCCGCCGACTACGAAGCGCGTCTGAGCGCCGAGCTGGGTGCCGAGTTGCAGCAGGGCTTCGACCTGGCTGGCGAAGTGCCGTTCCGCCTGCGCCTGATCCAGCTCGGGCCGCAGCGCTACGGCTTTGTCCTGAGCAATCACCATATCCTGCTCGATGCCTGGTGCCGGATGGGCATCGTCGCGGAATTCTTCGAACTCTACGGCGCCCTGGTCGACGGGCGCATCAGCCAACTGCCGTTGCCGTCGCGTTACCGCGATTTCATTGCCTGGTTGCAGGATCGCGACGAGCAGGCCTCGCGGGCGTTCTGGCAGCGCGAACTGGCCGGCTTCGAACAGCCGACCGCACTGCCGTTCGACCGGGTGATCAGCCGTGATGCCGGGACTTCGTCCACCGGCGACTGCCTGAGCCGCCTGAGCCTGGACGACACGCGCAAGCTTTCCCAGGTCGCCCAGTCCAGCCAGTTGACCCTCAACACCCTGGTGCAGGCGGCCTGGGCGGTGGTCCTGCATCGCTACAGCGGCCAGCGCGACGTGTTGTTCGGCGTCACGGTGGCCGGTCGGCCGGTGGAGTTTCCCGAAATGCAGGCGACGGTGGGACTGTTCATCAACAGTATTCCACTGCGGGTCCGTATCCCCGGCGCCGAGGGCGCGCAGACGGTCAAGGGCTGGCTGCAAGGGCTGCAGCAACACAACCTGGAACTGCGCGAACATGAACACCTGCACCTGGTGACCATCCAGGGCAGCAGCGAGGTCGGCAAGGGCCAGGCGCTGTTCGACAGCCTGTTCGTGTTCGAGAACGCGCCGATCGAAGATAGCATCGGCGAACAGGCCGACAGCATGAAGATCGAGTCCGGTTCGTCGCGGACCCATACCAACTACCCGATCACTGTGGTGATCTACCCGGGCGCGAGCCTGGGCCTGCACCTGTCCTACGACGAGCGGGTGTTCGAAGTGGCGACGGTCGAGCAGTTGCTGATGGACCTGCGCGAGGTGCTGTTGACGTTTGCCGCCGGGGTCGAGATGGACTTCCAGCAACTGGCCGCCGTGCCACAGCCGCGGCCGGTCGTGCCGGCGAGTGCCGGGGCGGCGGTCAGTGACGACCTGCACCAGGGCTATGCGCGGTTGTTCCAGCGCACCGCGCGGCGGCTGCCGGAGCAGGTGGCCGCCACCTGCATGGGGCAGAGCTGGCGTTATCGCGAACTGGATGAACACAGCGGGCGCCTGGCGCAATCGCTGCAGGCCGAAGGCGTGCAGGCCGACGACCTAGTGGCGGTCCTCGGCGAGCGCGGCTTGCCGTTGCTGGGCATGGTGGTTTCGGCGTTCAAGGCCGGTGCCGGCTACCTGGGACTGGACCCGGCGCTGCCGGCCCAGCGCCTGGCGGATATCCTCACTCTCAGCGGCAGTGGCGTGCTGGTCTGCACCGCCGCCTGCCAGGCCCTGGCCGCTCAGTTGCTGGAGCGCATCGCAGTCGATGCTCGTCCGCGGCTGCTGGTCTGGGAGCAGGTGCTGGAGCAGGCCCCGTCGCTCACGCCGCTGGCCGCGTTACCCGCGAATGCGGCGCAGCACCTGGCCTATGTGATCTTCACCTCGGGTTCCACCGGCATGCCGAAAGGGGTGATGGTGGAGCAGGCGGGGATGCTCAACAACCAGTTGAGCAAGTTGCCCTACCTGGGCCTGACCGAGGCCGATGTGATCGCCCAGACCGCATCCCAGAGCTTCGATATTTCCGTCTGGCAGTTGCTGACGGCCGGCCTGTGCGGGGCCCGGGTCGAGATCGTCCCGGCGGCCATTGTCCAGGATCCGGCGGCGTTGCTGCGGCATGTGGAAGAGACCGGTATCACCGTGCTCGAAGTGGTGCCAGCGCTGATCCAGGGGTTGCTCGACCGGCCGCCGGCCGGCTTGGCGAGCCTGCGCTACCTGTTGACCACCGGCGAGGCCATGGCCCCGGCCCTGGCCGAGCGCTGGCTGCGCCAGTATCCGGATATCCCGCTGATCAACGCCTACGGTCCGGCCGAGTGTTCGGACGATGTGGCGCTGCACCGGGTGCAGTTGCAGGACCGCGAGCGGGCCTACCTGCCGATCGGCCTGGAGACCGACCACAACCGCCTGAGCGTCCTCAATGACCTGCTCGAACCGATGCCGGAGCGTGCCACCGGCGAGTTGCATATCGCCGGCATGGGCGTCGGTCGTGGTTATCTCGGTGATCCGAAACGCACGGCCCTGAGCTTCGTCCCCAACCCGTTCGGCACGACGCCGGGCGAGCGTCTTTACCGCAGCGGCGACCTGGTGCGGCGCCGGGCCGCCGATGGTGTCCTGGAATACGTCGGCCGTACCGATTACCAGGTGAAGATTCGCGGATTCCGCATCGAGCTGGGCGAGATCGAAGTCCGCCTGCAACAGCATGAGGCGGTGCGCGAGGCGGTGGTGGTCGATATCGACGGTCCCGGTGGCCGGCAGCTGGCAGCCTACCTGGTGCCCAGGGATGCGGCCTGGCTGGGTGAGGATTCGGGCGTATTGCGCAATGACCTCAAGGATCACCTGCGCGAACACCTGCCGGACTACATGGTACCCGCGCATCTGGTCCTGCTCGAACGGATGCCCCTGACCGCCAACGGCAAGCTGGACCGCAAGGCCCTGCCCAAGCCGGACGCGAGCCTGTTGCAGCACCGCTATGTGGCGCCGCAGACCGAACAGGAGCAGCAACTGGCGGCGATCTGGGCCGATGTGCTGAAAGTCGAACGGGTCGGCCTGGACGACAACTTCTTCGAACTGGGCGGGCATTCCTTGCTGGTGATGCAGGTGATGGTGCGGATCCGTGACCAGCTGCACATCGAGGTATCGCTCAATGAGCTGTTCGAACTGCCGGTCCTGGCTGACTTCAGTCGCGCGGTGCAGCAGAAAAACGGCCAAAGTGACCATGCACAGGACGAACTGGCTAAATCGCTGGCCGCCCTCAAACGTCTTACTGCGGAGGAAATCGATAATTTGATCGCTTAGCGGGAGAACACCAAAGTGCAAGAGCTGCTCGACTCCGTAAAATCTCTGTCCGTCCGGGAGCGCAAGGCACTCTCGGCGTTGCTCAAGCGACAGGGTGTGAACCTGTACGGGGTGACCCCGATTTTCAGGCGGGAGTCCGAGGCGTCGTCGGTGCTGTCCTATGCCCAGCAGCGCCAATGGATTCTCTGGCAATTGGAGCCGGGCAGCGCCGCCTACAACATCCCGACGGCGCTGCGCCTGAAGGGTGGCCTGGATATCGAGGCCTTGCGGCGCAGTTTCGAGACGCTGATCCGGCGTCACGAAACCTTGCGTACCACCTTGCGCCAGGAAGGCGGGCAGGTGGTGCAGGTGGTGCATCCGCCCGAGGCGTTCACGCTGGCGGTGGAGGAGCTGGCGGTCGCGGAGCGTGACGACCCGCAGGAGCAGATCCGGCGTTGCGTGGAGGCGGAAGTACAACGCCCCTTCGACCTGGAGAACGGACCGTTGCTGCGTGTCCGCCTGGTGGCGGTCGGCCGTGACGATCATGTCCTGGTACTGACTCTGCACCACATCGTTTCCGATGGCTGGTCGATGCCGATCATGGTCGACGAGCTGGTCCGCCTGTACGACGGTTATCGCCAGGGCCGCGAGGCAGAACTCGCGGCCTTGCCGATCCAGTATGCCGACTATGCACAGTGGCAGCGCGACTGGATGGAAGCGGGCGAGCAGGAGCGGCAACTGGGCTACTGGAAAAGCCAGCTGGGCGGCGAGCAGCCGGTGCTGGAACTGCCCACCGATCGGCCGCGCCCGAGTCATCAGAGCCTGGCGGGGCAAAGCCTTGCCATCGACCTGGCGCCGGAACTGGCCCGCTCCCTGAAGGCCGTTGCCCGGCAGCAGGGCGTGACGCTGTTCATGCTGCTGCTGGCGTCGTTCCAGACGCTGTTGCACCGTTACTCCGGACAGACCGATATTCGCGTCGGGGTGGCCATTGCCAACCGCAGCCGGGTGGAAACCGAAGGCTTGATCGGCTTCTTCGTCAATACCCAGGTACTCAAGGCCGAGATCGACGCGCAAGCGCCCTTTGCCCAATTGCTGCAACAGGTGAAGAAAACCGCGCTGGAGGCCCAGGCCCATCAGGACCTGCCGTTCGAGCAACTGGTCGAGGCCCTGCAGCCGGAGCGCAGCCTGAGCCGCACGCCGCTGTTCCAGGTGATGTACAACCACCAGACCCAGGTCCGCGGTGAAGCCCGCGAGCTGGCCGGGCTGCGGGTCGAGGGGCTGGCCTGGGAGAAACGCACCGCACAGTTCGACCTGACCCTGGACACCTTCGAAAGCGACGATGCCCTGGGGGCCGCGCTGACCTATGCCAGCGACCTGTTCGACCACGCCAGCATCGAGCGTCTGGCCGGGCATTGGCGTTGCCTGTTGCAGGCCATCGGCACGGATGCCGGGCAGAAGATTGCCGCCTTGCCGATGCTGGGCGACACGGAGCACGAGCAGACCCTCAAGGCCTGGAACCCGGCGACGACGAGCTACGCCAGCGACCGTTGCGTGCATGAGTTGATCGAGGCGCAGGCGTTGAAAACGCCGGATGCCTTCGCCGTGACCTGTGACGGGCAGAGCCTGAGCTACCGTGAATTGAATGGTCGCGCCAACCAGCTGGCGCACAAGTTGCGCGAGTCGGGGGTGGGGCCGGACGTGCTGGTCGGCCTGGCGGTGGACCGCGGCCTGGAGATGATGGTCGGCCTGCTGGCGATCCTCAAGGCCGGTGGTGCCTATGTCCCGCTGGACCCGGACTATCCCGAGGACCGCCTGGCGTACATGATCGAGGACAGTCGGATCCGCCTGTTGCTGACGCAGACCCGCTTTGTCGGACAGTTGCCGGTACCGGCCACGGTCAACAGCCTGTGCCTGGACCAGGAGGGCGACTGGCTGGAAGGCTATCCGCAAGAGCAACTGCCGACGCTGGCCGGGCCCGATAACCTGGCCTATGTGATCTACACCTCGGGTTCCACCGGCAAGCCCAAGGGCACGCTGCTGCCGCACCGCAATATCCTGCGGTTGTTCGAGGCCACCGGGGCGCAGTTCGGGTTCGACGCGGGCGATGTCTGGACGATGTTCCACTCCTATGCCTTCGACTTCTCGGTCTGGGAGATCTTCGGTGCGCTGTTGTACGGCGGCCGGCTGGTCATCGTGCCGCGTGAAACCAGCCGTTCGCCGCAGGATTTCTATCCATTGCTGGTCAGCGAAGGGGTCACGGTCCTGAACCAGACGCCCTCCGCCTTCAAGCAACTGATGCGGGTGGCCTGCGAGGCGCCGCCGACACCTGCCCTGGCGCTGCGCTACGTGGTGTTCGGCGGCGAGGCGCTGGATGTCGGCAGCCTGCAACCCTGGTTCGAGCGTTTCGGCGACCGCTCGCCGCAACTGATCAACATGTACGGCATCACCGAAACCACGGTGCATGTCACCTATCGGCCGATCACTCGCGACGACCTGTCGCAGGCCACCGTCAGCCCGATCGGCGAGGTGATCCATGACTTGTCGTGGTATGTCCTGGATGCCGATTTCAATCCCGTGGCCCGGGGCTGCACCGGCGAACTGCATATCGGCCGTGCCGGCCTGGCGCGCGGTTATCACCGGCGTGCGGCATTGACCGCCGAACGCTTCGTTCCCGATCCGTTCGATAAAGAGGGCGGCGGCCGCCTGTACCGTGCCGGCGACCTGGCCCGCTATCGCGCCGAAGGCGTCATCGAGTACGCCGGGCGGCTCGACCACCAGGTGAAGATTCGCGGTTTCCGCATCGAACTGGGCGAGATCGAAGCGCGGTTGCAAGAGCATGCCGATGTCCGCGAAGTCATCGTCATTGCCATCGACGGGCCGGGAGGCAAGCAACTGGCGGCCTACCTGGTGCCGACCGATCCGGCGCTGGCCGGGGCCGGCGGCGACACCCAGGGCCAATGGCGTCGCGAGCTGAAGGCGTACCTCAAGTCCGTGGTTCCGGACTATATGGTTCCGGCGCACCTGATCGTGCTGGCAGGCATGCCGCTGACCGCCAACGGCAAGCTGGACCGCCGGGCGCTGCCGGCACCGGATGTCAGCCAGTTGCAGCAGACCCATGTGGCACCCGGCACCGAGCTGGAACAGCAACTGGCGGATATCTGGGCCCAGGTGCTGAAAGTCGAACGGGTCGGCCTGAGCGACAACTTCTTCGAACTGGGAGGCCATTCGTTGCTGGCGACCCAGGTGATTTCCCGGGTTCGCCAGACCCTGTCGCTGGACGTGTCGCTGCGTGATCTCTTCGAGTCCCAGGACCTGGCGGCATTCGTGCGCAGTGCGTTGCAGGAGCCGCCGGCCACTGCGGCCACACCGACTTTCGCCCTGGCGGATCGCAGCCAGCCGCTGGCGCTGTCCTATGCCCAGCAACGCCAGTGGATCCTCTGGCAGCTGGAGCCGGACAGCGCCGCCTATAACATCCCGGCGGCCCTGCGCCTCAACGGCAGCCTGGACAGCCAGGCGTTGCGGCGCAGCTTCGAGACCCTGATCGCCCGGCACGAAACCCTGCGCACCACCTTCCGCGAGGAGGGCGAGCAGGCCGTGCAAGTCATCCATCCGGCCACGGCATTTGCCTTGGCCGTGGAGCGACTGCCGGATGAGCTGGCGAGCGAACGCGAAGTCGCCATCCGTGAGTATGTGGAAGCCGAGGTCGGACGTCCGTTCGACCTGGTCCGCGGCCCGTTGCTGCGGGTCCGGCTGCTGCAACTGGGGGAGACCGAGCACGTGCTGGTGCTGACGCTCCACCATATCGTCGCCGATGGCTGGTCGATGCCGATCATGGTCGATGAACTGGTGCAACTGTACGCCGGCTACAGCCAGGGTCATGAGGTCGACCTGCAAGCCTTGCCGGTGCAGTACGCCGACTATGCCCAGTGGCAGCGCCAGTGGATGGCGGCCGGTGAGCAGGAGCGCCAGCTGGCCTACTGGACCCGGCAACTCGGTGGTGAACAACCGGTGCTGGAGCTGCCCACCGACCGGCCACGCCCGACGATCCAGAGCCATGTCGGCGAGCGCCTGGCCATCGAGCTGGCGCCTTCACTGGCCGATTCGCTCAAGGCCGTCGCGCGCCAGCAGGGCGTGACCCTGTTCGTGTTGCTGCTGGCCTCGTTCCAGACCTTGCTGCACCGTTATTCCGGGCAGGCCGATATCCGCGTCGGCGTACCGATCGCCAACCGCACCCGGGTCGAGACCGAGCGGCTTATAGGTTTCTTCGTCAACACCCAGGTGGTCCGTGCCGGGTTCACGCAGGGCATGACGTTCAGCGAGTTGCTGCAGCAGGCCCGGCAGGCGGCGCTGGAGGCCCAGGCCCATCAGGACCTGCCGTTCGAGCAACTGGTGGAAGCCCTGCAACCGGAGCGCAGCCTGAGCCTCAGCCCGTTGTTCCAGGTGATGTACAACCACCAGAGCGAGGCGCCGGGTGAAGCCCGGCAATTGCCGGGACTGACGGTGGAAGGCTTGTCCTGGGACAGCCATGTCGCCCAGTTCGACCTGATCCTGGATACCCATGAACACGCCGACGGCCTGGGCGCCGCGCTGACCTGGTCGAGCGCGCTGTTCGACGCCTCGACCATCGAGCGCATGGCCGGCCACTGGCGCAACCTGTTGCTGGCCATCGCCGGCGGCGCCCACCAGCGGGTGGCCGAGCTGTCGATGCTCGCCGACGAGGAACGGCAGCGCATCGTGGGCGAGTGGAACCGCAGCGAAGCCTCGTATTCGACGACGCACTGTGTGCACGAACTGATCGCCGCACAGAGCCTGGAGACGCCGCAGGGCGTGGCCCTGCTGTTCGGCGATGGGCAGATGAACTACCAGCAGCTGGATCGCCAGTCCAATCGCCTGGCGCGCAGGCTGCGCGAGCTGGGCGTCGGCCCCGATGTGCTGGTCGGGGTCGCGCTGGAGCGTGGCCCGGACATGGTGGTCGGCCTGCTGGCGATCCTCAAGGCCGGGGGCGCCTATGTGCCGCTAGACCCGGATTTCCCGGCGGACCGCCTGGCCTACATGATGGAAGACAGCGGCCTGGCCCTGCTCTTGACGCACAGCCACCTGGTGCCCGGCCTGGCGATTCCCGAGCAGGTGCGCAGCCTCTGCCTGGACACCTCGGCGGACGAGTTGGCGGGCCTCGGCGATGCGCCGCTGGTCAATCTGGCCCAGCCGCAGAACCTGGCCTATGTGATCTATACCTCCGGTTCCACCGGCAAGCCCAAGGGGGTTGCCGTGTCCCATGGCGCCCTGGTCAATTTCCTCTTCAGCATGGCCGAGCAGCCGGGGATCGAACCGTCGGACCGGGTGCTGGCGCTGACCTCGCTGTCGTTCGATATCGCCGGGCTGGAGCTGTACCTGACGCTGATGCGCGGAGCCGCACTGGTTCTCTTGCGCCAGCAGGAGAACAAGGACCCGCAGGCGTTGCTGGCAGTCATCGAGCAACGGGCGGTCAATGTGATCCAGGCCACGCCGTCGACCTGGCGCATGCTGCTCGACAGCGCGCCGCCACGGGCTTTCGCCGGCTGCAGGATTCTCTGCGGTGGCGAGGCCCTGGGCGCCGAGCTGGCGCAGCGCCTGATCGAGCAGGCCGGGCATGTCTGGAACGTCTATGGTCCGACCGAGACCACCATCTGGTCGGCGCGACACTACCTGACCGCCAGCGACGATATCTGGCTGGGCCGGCCGATCGCCAACACCCGCCTGCATATCCTCAGCGACGATTTCGACGTGCTGCCGCCGGGTGCCCGGGGTGAATTGCTGATTGGCGGGCAGGGCCTGGCCCGTGGTTATCATCAGCGTCCGGGCCTGACGGCCGAGCGCTTCATTCCCGATCCGTTCGACCCGCAAGGCGGCGGTCGGCTGTACCGAACCGGTGACCTGACCCGCTATCGCGCCGAGGGGGTGATCGAGTACGCCGGGCGCCTGGATCACCAGGTGAAGATCCGCGGTTTCCGCATCGAGCTGGGCGAGATCGAGGCACGCCTGCAAGAGCACGGCGGTGTGCGTGAAGCGCTGGTCGTCGATATCGACGGCGCGGCGGGCAAGCAACTGGCCGCGTACCTGGTGGCCGAGGATGCGACGCTGGTCCAGGGGGATGCGGCACGGCAGGAGCAGTTCCGGCGCGAGCTGAAGGACGTCCTGAAAGCCGCTCTGCCGGACTACATGGTGCCGGCTCACCTGGTGCTGCTGGAGCGCCTGCCGCTGACCCCCAACGGCAAGCTCGATCGCAAGGCCCTGCCGGCGCCACTGGCCAGCCTGTCACAAGCGCTGCACGTGGCGCCGCGGACAGCGCTGGAGCAGCAACTGGCGACGATCTGGGCGGATGTACTGAAGGTCGAGCGGGTCGGCCTGGAGGACAATTTCTTCGACCTGGGCGGGCATTCGCTGCTGGCGACCCAGGTGATTTCCCGGGTTCGCCAGGGCCTGCAGGTCGAACTGTCCCTGCGCAGCCTGTTCGAGACCGGCAACCTCGCCGAGTTCGCCGAACTGGCGGGGCAGGGCACGGCCAGCCAGGCCCCGGCTTTTGTCCGGGTGAATCGCGAGCAGCCGCTGGGGTTGTCCTATGCCCAGCAGCGCCAATGGTTTCTCTGGCAGCTGGAGCCTGAGAGCGCCGCCTACAATATCCCGGCGGCCCTGCGTCTCGACGGTGTCCTGGAGGTCGAGGCCTTGCGTCGCAGCTTCGAGGCGCTGGTCACGCGCCATGAAACCCTGCGCACGACGTTCTGCCAGGACGGTGGGCAGGCCCGCCAGATCATCCGGCCGCCGGCGCCTTTCGTGCTCGATGTCGATCAGCCGGACCGGGTGCTCTCGGAGGCGGACATCGCCGCGTACATCGACGAGGAAATCCGCCGGCCGTTCGACCTGGAGCAAGGACCGCTGTTGCGGGTCCGGCTGCTGCGCCTGGGGGCGCAAGCCCATGTGCTGGTGGTGACCCTGCACCATATCGTGGCCGACGGCTGGTCGATGCCGGTCATGGTCGACGAGCTGGTGCAGTTGTATGAAGGCTACAGCCAGGGCCGCGAGGTCGAATTGCCGGCACTGCCGATCCAGTACGCCGACTACGCCGTCTGGCAGCGCCAGTGGATGGCGGCCGGGGAGCAGCGTCGCCAGCTCGATTACTGGCAGGCCCGATTGGGCGGTGAGCAACCGGTGCTGGAGCTGCCCTTCGACCGGCCGCGTCCCACGCACCAGAGCTATGCCGGGGAGCGGCTGGCGGTCGAACTCGATGCCGGGTTGACCCAGGCGCTCAAGGCCACGGCCCGCGAGCAGGGCGTGACCCTGTTCATGTTGCTGCTGGCGTCGTTCCAGACCCTGTTGCAGCGCTATTCCGGGCAAGCCGATATCCGTGTCGGCGTGCCGATCGCCAACCGTGCCCGGGTCGAGACCGAGCTGCTTATAGGTTTCTTCGTCAATACCCAGGTGCTCAAGGCCGATTTTTCGCCCGAGCTGAGCTTCCGTGAATTGCTGCAACAGGTGAAAAAGACCGCCCTGCAGGCCCAGGGGCATCAGGACCTGCCGTTCGAACAGTTGGTGGAAGCCCTGCAACCGGAACGCAGCCTGAGCCACAGCCCGCTGTTCCAGGTGATGTACAACCACCAGACCCAGGTGCGTGGTCCGGGCCGTCAGCTGCCGGGCCTGCAGGTCCAGGGACTGGCGTCGGACAGCCACACGGCGCAGTTCGACCTGACCCTGGACACCAGCGAGGGTGATGACGGCCTCGGTGCCACGCTGACCTATGCCACCGCCTTGTTCGAGCGCGACACCATCGAGCGCATGGCGCGTCACTGGCGCACGTTGCTGGAGGCGATCACGGTCAATGTCGACCGGCGTGTTGCCGACATGCCGTTGCTGGCCGACGCCGAACGGCAGCAGATCGAGCAGGAGTGGAACCGCACCGGCAGCGACGCGCCCGTACAGCAGTGCATCCACGAACTGATTGCCCGGCAGGCCCGGGCGACGCCCCAGGCGACCGCGCTGCTCTGGGGGGAAACCGAACTGGACTACCGGCAGTTGGACCTGCGCTCCAACCAGCTGGCCCGACGCCTGAGTGAAGAGGGGGTCGGTCCCGATGTCCTGGTGGGGGTCGCGGTGGAGCGTGGGCCGGATATGCTGATCGGCCTGCTGGCGATCCTCAAGGCTGGCGGTGCCTATGTGCCGCTGGACCCGGATTTCCCCGAGGATCGCCTGGCCTACATGATGGAGGACAGCGGGCTGGCGCTGCTGCTGACGCAGAGCCAGTTGGTGTCGCACCTGCCGATTCCAGCGCGGATCCGCAGCCTGTGCCTGGACCTGTCCGCGCAATGGCTGGAGGGGGTCAGCGACGCCCCGCTGGTCAATCTCGCGCAGCCGGAAAACCTGGCGTATGTGATCTACACCTCCGGCTCCACCGGCAAGCCCAAGGGGGTCGCCGTGCGGCATGAAGGCTTGAGCAATTTCCTCTTCAGCATGGCCGTGCAACCCGGTGTCGAGGCTGGCGACCGGGTGCTGGCGCTGACCTCGCTGTCGTTCGATATCGCCGGGCTGGAACTGTACCTGCCATTGATGCGCGGGGCGGCGGTGGTGCTGTTGCACACCGATGAGAACAAGGACCCGCAAGCCTTGCTGGCGGTGATCGAACAACAGGCGGTCAGTGTCATCCAGGCCACGCCGTCGACCTGGCGCATGTTGCTCGACAGTGCGCCGGCGCGAGCGTTTGCCGGACGCAAGGTGCTCTGCGGCGGCGAGGCGTTGAGTGGCGAACTGGCACAGCGCCTGATCGCCCAGGCCGGGCATGTATGGAACGTCTATGGCCCGACCGAGACCACCATTTGGTCGGCCTGCCATTACCTGACATCCAGCGACGATGTCTGGCTGGGTCGCCCCATCGCCAATACCACGCTGCATATCCTCGGCGAGGATTTCGATACCTTGCCGTTGGGCGCGCGGGGTGAGCTGCTGATCGGGGGCCAGGGCCTGGCCCGTGGTTATCACCAGCGTCCGGCGCTGACCGCCGAACGCTTCGTTCCCGATCCCTTCAGCGAACAGGGCGGGGCACGCCTGTATCGCACCGGCGACCTGACGCGCTATCGCGCCGGGGGCGTGATCGAGTACGTCAGCCGTCTCGACCACCAGGTGAAGATTCGCGGCCTGCGCATCGAACTGGGCGAAATCGAAGCACGCTTGCAAGAACACGCAGCGGTGCGCGCAGCCAGTGTCATCGATATCGAGGGGCCGGCGGGCAAGCAACTGGCGGCCTATGTGGTATTGGCCGAAGCGGAGGCCGGGCTGTCCCCGGACGTCCTGCGCGGCGAACTCAAGGCCCACCTGAAGTCCGGGTTGCCTGACTATATGGTGCCGGCGCACCTGGTGGTGCTGGAGCGGATGCCGCTGACGCCGAACGGCAAGCTCGACCGCAAGGCGCTGCCGACACCGGTCGCCACGGCTTGCGGGCAAACCCATGTGGCCCCGCGTACCGAGCTGGAACAGCGCCTGGCAGCCATCTGGGCCGAGTTGCTGAAGGTCGAGAGCGTCGGCTTGAACGACAACTTCTTCGAGCTGGGCGGACACTCGCTGCTGGTGATCTCGCTGGTCGGCCGGCTGCGGGAAACCTTCGATGTGACCCTCAAGCTGCATGACTTCCTGTTGATGGAAACCCTGGCCGACCTGGCGGACTTCATGCGCGAAGGCGAGGCGAAAGTGAAGACGCCGGTGATCGCCATGAACGCCTGCCGTACGGAGGCCGCGCCGTTGTTCTGCCTGCCGCCGGGTGGTGGCGGGACTTACTCCTACTACCCGTTGGCGGGGCAACTGAAGGACAGCCGGCGCGTCTATGGCCTGGTCAATAAAAGCTACGTGGTGCCTGGCTGGTTCGATCGCACCTGGGAGGAAATGGTCGCTTACTACGTCCAGCAGATCAGGCATACCCAACCCGAAGGGCCTTACAACCTGCTGGGTTGGTCCCTGGGCGGTGCCCTGGCGCTTGAAGTGGCCCATGTGCTGGAGAGTGCCGGTGAGCGGGTGGACTTCCTCGGCCTGGTGGACACCAGCCTGCCGGCGGCGCTGGAGGTCTTTGCCCCCGAGCAGGAGCCGGTGGCGGATGCCGCGCAGGAGGAACAGAGTCTGTTCGCCAATCTGGTCGGCAGCCTCGTGGCGTTTGTCCCCGGGGTCGAGGAGCAGACCATCGTCGGGCTGATCGAACAGGCCAGGGCGCAGTCGAGCGATGAGCAGGCGATTGCCGACTGGGTCATCGATCAGGTGGCGCTGGCCGGTGGTGTCAGTGCCGAGGGCTTGCGTGAGGTCTACCGCGATATCGCGGTGCAGGACGAAATCGAGACCGGCTACCGCCTGCTGCGCACCAACGCGCTCCTGAGCGAGGCTTTTACGCTCAAGCCGTTGCGGGTCAAGCCGGACTGCTGGTGGGCGGGGGCGAGCAAGACCGCCGGGGAAATCAGCGCGGCGCAGGCGGTGCTGGTGGAGCAGTGCTCAGCCGACGGGCTGGCGGCTTCAACGGTGCTGGAGGAGAACCATGACAGCATCATTCTCTCCCAGGGGTTGTTGACGGCAGTGCTGGAACGCTTGAAAACGCGCAACTGACGGAGGCGGAATGAAAAAAGCCAGGGAGTATTCCCTGGCTTTTTTTTGCGCGGTGTTCAGGGGGGGGCGGCAACAGGCATAAAAAAACCAAGGGTCGCCCCTTGGTTGGGTTCTGTGTTCAAGCTGTGCGGCGCCCCCGTGGCAGAGGCGCCGCCTTCAGTCAGAAGTCGCCACGCAGGGTGACCATGAAGTTGCGCGGTTCGCCGTAGTAGCTGCCGCGACGCAACTCGCCGGTGGCTTCGTAGTACTTCTTGTCGAAGACGTTCTTCAGGTCGAACGACAGTTTCCAGTGATCGTCCAGCTTGTAGGCCGTGCGTGCATCCCAGATTGCCCGGCCAGGGTTGGGGATATCCTGATCGTTGAAATGCGATACGTAGCCGCTCTGGGTCGACACACCGCCGCCCACGCTCAGGCGGTTCAGGTCGCCTTGCAGGTTGTACATGGTGGAAACGCGCAGCATGTGCTTCGGGGTTTCCGAGTCGATTGAGGAGCCGTCTTCGTTGCGGGTGATGTTGTAGGTGTAGCCGGCACTCATCTGCCAGCCGGTGGCGACTTCGCCGCTGGCTTCGAGTTCTACGCCCTTGCTGATGCTGGGCGGGCCGTTCTTGTAGCAGGAGCCGCTGCTGGGGTTGTACAGCTGGCAGTTATTCAGGGGAACGTCGTTAGCGGCGTCGTCTGTCTGGAACAGATCTTTCTGCTTGATGTAGAACACGGCGGCAGACACGTTCAGGCGACCGTCATAGAGCGCGCCCTTGATACCGGTTTCATAGTTCGAGCCGAGAGTCGGCTCCAGACCTTTACCTGACGCGTCCCGGTAATTGCTTTGCGGACGGAAGATATCGGCATAGCTGGCGTACCACGACCACTGCTCGTTCAGGTCGTAGATAAGCCCGGCGAATGGCGTGAATTTGTGGTCTTCACGATAGTCGTTGGGAGTGACTTTGGTGGCTGTTACACCCGTGAAGTCACTAGGATAGTCATACCGCGTATTGTCGTTCTTGTACCAACTCAGACGACCGCCGAGTACCAGGCTCAGGGGCTCGGTCAGGCGCAGGCGCAGGGTGCTGTAGAGGCCATACTGGCGCTGGGTGATATCGTCCAGGCTCTGCCAGGCCGGCTGCTGCGGCTTGGGAATGAGGTTGTGATTGGGGTTGAAGACGTCGATCGGTAGATCGATCGGCACCAGCGACTGTTTACTCAGGATATGTTGCTCCGACCAGTTGGCGCCCACCATCAACTCATGGGTCAGGCCAAAGGCGTCGAAGTTGCCTGCGATATGGCCGTCGATGCCCTTGCTGGTGACGTATTCCCGGCGGAACTGTGTGTTGGACAGGAAGGTGCCGCTCTGGGTCACAGGGTCCAGGGCGCCCTGGGAGTAGGCCACGCGTTGGTTGAACATACTCTCCGACTGGCTTACCGAGACCTTGCTGGTCCAGTTGTCGTTGAGATGATGTTCCAGGTCGGCGAAGACTTCGTTGACTTCGATCTCGTGGCGGTTCCAGTCCTGGCCCAGCGAGGTGGAGCGCGAGACATCGATCTCGCGGCCATTGCTGTAGCGAGGCAGGCCGAAGATCGTGTAGCCCTGGTAGAGCGTGCGCTGGTGACGCAGGCCGACGGCCAGGGTGGTGGCGTCGTTCAGGTCGGCTTCGACGATCCCGTACAGCAACGGGGTCTGGGAGTTGAGGCCGTCCTGGAAGTAACCGCGATCCTCGTAGGCGACCACGGCGCGACCGCGCAGGGTGCCTTGATCGTTCAGCCGGCCGCTGCCGTCCAGGTCCATGCGGTAGTTGTCCCAGGAACCGGCGCTGGTGCTGATCGAGAAGCGCGGATCGGCGGTAGGGCGCTTGCGCACCAGGTTCACCGCGCCGCCAGGGTTGCCGGCACCGACCAGCAGGCCGGTAGCGCCACGGATGACTTCGACGCGGTCGAACACCGCCATGTCGGGACGCATCCAGCCGGTGAGGTTGTAGGCCAGCCCCGGGACGCCATCGATCAGATAGCTGTCGTCTTCCAGGGTGAAACCCCGGGAGTTGAATACGTTACCGCCGAAGTTGCGGTTGGAGCGGGTGATACCGGTGGTCTGGGCCATCACCTCATCGAGCTTGGTGAGGTTCTTGTCGTCCATCTGCTGGCGGGTGACCACCGTCACCGACTGCGGGATCTCGCGCAGGGTGTGGGGCGTCTTGCCGATGGTCACCGCGCCCGTGGTGTAGGAGCCGGTGCCGTCGGTGCTGGTGCCGAGCATCTGGCCGCCGATGGTCGTGGCCGCCAGGTTCACGCCCGAGCTGGCGCCGGTGGCGGGGGCGTTGCTCAGGGTCAGCGTATCGCCCTGCATGCTGTAGTTCACACCGCTGTTCTTCAGCAGCTCACTGGCCGCCTGGCCGGGAGTCAGCTTGCCCTTTACCGCGCCACCTTGCAGTCCCTTGACCCGCTCCGGGTTGTACAGCACCTGGATATTGCCCTGGCGCCCCAGTTCCTGCAGGGCGCTCGCCAGCGACTGCGCCGGAATGTTGAACTCGAACTCCTGGGCCTGGACCTGGGCGGCCATCGGCAGTGCCAGCGCCATCCCCATGGCGCTGAGCGAAACAGGCGAGCAGAAGAGCTGGCGAACCAGCAACGCTTTGCTCAAAGGGGTCAGTCGGTGTGTTTTCGGCATTGTTTCAGCTCTTTTTAAAGTGTCGGAGAAGCGAGTAGGAATTGTTATCACTTGAGAAGAAGACGCACCGGCTCGACAAAATCGGAAAAAAAAGAAGAAAAAATTCGCTGAGGGGGCTTTCTTCCATGGCGCCTGCGCGGTGGACGCAGGGCCGGAGGGGACTGTCGGGTCGTTGGCTATAGGGAAGAACGAAACGGGCGCGGGGAAATTTAGGGCGGGGTTGCTCCCGCGTGGCACGCACGGGAGCGAGGGCACTCGGTGATCAGGCCGGCAGGGCTTGCCGCTCGACGCGCTCGACCTGGATCTGCCCGGCCTGCATCCGCACCAGCTGGTCGGCGACCGAGAAGTAGCGGTCGTCGTGGGAGATCACGATGATGGTCTTGCCCTGCTGTTTGAGCTCCGGCAGCAACTCGGTGTAGAACACCCGGCGGAAGGCCGGGTCCTGGTCGGCGGCCCATTCGTCGAACACCAGCACCGGACGCTGGTCGAGCCAGGCGTTGATCAGGGCCAGGCGCTTGCGCTGGCCGGTGGACAGGTCGGTGGTGGTGAAGCTGCCGTCGCGGATGCTGACCTTGTGGGCGATATCCAGGCGTTCCAGGTACTTGATCGATTCCGGCGGCAACGGGTTGCTGCCCTGGGTCACTTCGTCGAACAGGTAGTAGTCGGCGAAGATGGTGGTGAACAGCTGCCGGTAGTCGTCCAGGCCCTCGGCGGTGACTGCCTTGCCGTTGAGGCGGATCTCGCCCTGTTGCGGGGTATACAGGCCCAGCAGCAGCTTGATCAGGGTGGTCTTGCCGCAACCGTTCTCGCCGACGATGAACAGGATTTCGCCTTGCTGGATGGTCAGGCTCACCGGCCCCAGGTGGAAGGCCTGGCTGCCTTCGACCTGCGGGTAGTCATAGCGCAGCTGGTGCAGTTCGATGCTTTGCAGCGGGGCCGGATCGACGGCGCGGTCGCTGACCAGCAGGTGCGGTTCCGGGGAAGAAAAACGCCACGACAGCTCGGCGATACGGCGGAAGGCGATCTCGGCGCGGCTGATGCTCGGCAGGGTGTTGATCAGCTGTTCCAGCGGACCCTTCATGTACAGCATGACCAGCACGAAGCCGCCGAGCACGGTCTTGTCGGTGGTGGGCCAGAGCGCCTGGAAGGCAATGGCGATACCGATGACGGCGAAGAACAGCATCGACCCGAAGGTTTCCGCGCTGACGAAGATGTTCGCCGCGCGGATGTTGGCCTTGCAGATGCGTTCGGTGGTGCCGTGAATCTGCTCGTCGAGCATGTGCTGGCGGCGCTTGCGCTGGATCCGCAGTTCCTTGGCCCCGCCGGAAATCGCCTGGTAATGCTTCTGCAGGTCGTCTTCGCCGTCCCGGGCCTTGAGAATGCTGCGCATGCCGAAGCGGTGGGCGAGGAACTGCGCGCCGGTCCCGATGATCACGGTCAGCACGGTCAGCAGCAGGATCTGCCAGGACAGCATCGCCAGGTAGGACAGGCAGCCGATGGTCACGGTGAAGGAAATCACCATCGGAGCCACCGACAGGGCAAAGGAACTGATGGTGCCGACATCATTGAGCAGCACCGGGATCAGCCGGTGGGCGCGATAGCGCTCCAGTTGCTCGATGGGTGCCACCAGGACCTTGGCGGCCAGTTCGCGGCGCAGCTTGGCGACCACCCGCTGGCCGACATAGTTGGTCAGCAGGTTGGAGACGGTGGAGCAGGCCAGGGTCAGGAGGCACAGCCCGCCGAACAGCAGGGCGGTGTGGGTATCCGGGCCGCCGACCGCGTTCATGGCGCTGTTGATGGTCGCCAGCAGCGCCGTGACACTGAGGCCACTGACAATCCCCAGCGCGGCCGAGAGCGCGACCAGTAGCCAGAAAGGCTTGAGGATCCTCAGGGTTTCCTGGGCGAGGCTTTGTGCTTGGAGGGTCATGGGGTCTACTCGTGATGGTTCGTCGGCGCCGCCGGGTGGGGCGGCGCCTTGATCTCTTAAAGGACGAGAGGGTCTGGCCGTGATTTAGCGTCAGAGCTCGCGGGCAACCCGAAAGCCCAGCCAGTCGCCGCGGGTGATCGCGCTGCGTTCGTTGCGGTTGCCGGAACGGGAAAAGATCGGCGCTTCGGTCCAGTCATTGCCGCGAATCGAACGGCGCTCCTCGCATTCCTGGCTGTCGAGTCGCGGGCTGCCATCGGTCGGGGCGCCTTTGTAGGTGTCGACATAGCAGTCGGCGGTCCATTCCCAGACATTGCCGTGGCCGTCGTAGACACCGAAGGCGTTGGGCGGGAAGCTGCCGGCCGGCGAGGTGTAGCTGAAGCCGTCCGCCGGACCGTAGGTGTTGGCGTGCTTGGCGATGCTGTATTCCTTGCCTTCATCGAACGGGAAGGGGAACGGCCCCGTGCTGCCACCGCGCACGGCATATTCGCGCTCGGCTTCGCTGACCAGGTGATAGGCCTTGCCGGTCTTTTTCGAGAGCCACTCGGTGTAGGCCTGGGCTTCGTGGAAATCCATGCACACCGCCGGCTGGCGGTCGCTCATGGGATAGCGCGGCTGGCCGGCGAGGCATTCGCGGCCGGGCCGGTCATCGCCGTCGGGCATCTTGTAGCCCGAACTGCGGATGTAGGCGTTCCACTCGCCGCTCAGCACCTGGAAACGGCTGATGGCGAAGGCCTTCTTGAACGTGACTTCGTGCATCGGCCCCTCGTCCGGCTCGCGACCGAGTTCGTCCTCGGGCGAGCCCATGGTGTAGGTGCCGGCCGGCAGCACGACCATTTCCGGGCAGTCCTTGCAGTCCTTGAACACCTTGCCCGGCAGTGGCGCGGTGGCGGCGAGCGTGACGCCCGGCAGCCAGGCGCCGAGCAGGGTACCGAGGGTCAGGGCGGACCAGAGGCAGGCGCGAGGCCGGACAGTGAGCAGGTTGGATTTCATCGGATTTCTCGCAGGCAAGGAACAGAAGTCTGAAGGTGTCGGGGGGGCGCGGTGCTCATGACTGTTTGCCGAGCAGGGTCATGAAGCGATCAAGCTCGGCTTCGGTATTGAGCAGGCCCGGCGCCGTGCGCACGACCGGCCCGACATCGCGATCCACCGCGTCGACCACCACCTTGTTCTTCATCAGGTAGGCGGCGACCTTGTCGCTGTCCTGGCCCTTGACCCGGAAGAAGCTGAAGCCGGCTGACAGTTCGGGGCTCATGGGCGTCACCAGCTCGATCCGCGAATCGGCTTGCAGGCGCTGCTTGAGGTCGCTGTTGAGGGCATGGATCCGCGCCTGGACATCGGCCTTGCCCAGTTCCATGTGCAAGTCGAAAGCCTTGTCCAGGGCCCAGCGGTGTTCGAAGGCGTGATAGCCGCCGGGGCTCATGGAGGTGGCGAAGTTGGTGTCTTCGGAGAAGGTCGGTTCCAGGGGCGTGACGTCGCGTACTTCTTCCGAGCGGGCGCAGACGATCCCGGTACCGCGCGGGCCGAACATCCACTTGTGGGTGCCGGCGATGAAGAAGTCGCAGTGCATGTCCGGGAAGTCGAGGTTGTCCACGCCAAAGCCATGCACGCCGTCGACCACGTAGAGGATTCTGTCCTTGTCGTCGCGGTTGCGGTTCTGTTCGGCCACCAGCTTGCCGATCTCGCCGATCGGCAGCTTGACGCCGCTGCCCGACTGCACCCAGGTCATGCCCAGGACACGGGTTTGCGGCTTGATCGCGCGGGCGATGTTGCCGAGCACTTCATCGGCCGAGACCTGGTGGGCGTCCTTGAACAGGCTGATCTTGCGCACCTGGGTGCCTTCGCGTTCGGTGCGCAACCGCAGGATGTTGCGGGTCGAGTAGTGCTCGTGCTCGGTGGTGAGGATTTCCTGGTCGGGACGCACATGAATGCCGCCGTAGATCATCGCCAGGCCTTCGGTGGTGCTGCCGGTCAGGGCGATCTGCCCCGGCCTGGCCTTCAGGTAGCGGCCGGCGGCGAGCCGGACCTGGCCTTCGCGCTTCCAGGTTTCCTCCAGGTCCCAGTCCATCGCCAGGCCGGGGTTGCGGTCGAGTGCCGCGCGGTGCAGTTCGATGGCGTCACGCACCGGCTTGGGGTGGGAGGTGACCAGGAAGTTGGAGAAGTGCAGGTAGTCGGGATCCTGGTCGAACAGCAGGCGCAGCTGTGCCCATTTGTCTCGGGGCAGGGGCGGCGTGCTGGCCGCCCGGGCTGTCAGGCTCACACCGAGTGGCAGGCTGGCGGCGAGTACACCGGCCTGTTTGAGAAAGGTTCTGCGGTCAGTCATGGGAGCGTTCACTTGAGCTGTCAGGGTGGTTGGGCGGCGGGTGGGCAAGCCTGCCCGCCACCTTTGCGGCGATCTCGAGATCAGCGTCTGGCGGCCTTTTGCACCTCGTCCCAGACCCGCAGGAAGTTGCCGCCCCAGAGCTTGGCGATATCGGCCTCGGAGTAGCCGCGCTCAAGCAGCTCGGCGGTCACGTTGCGGGCCTCGCTGACATCCTTGAAGCCGTCGATGCCGCCGCCGTCGTTGAAGTCGGAGCTGATGCCCACATGGTCGATGCCGATCTTCTTCACGGCGTAGTCGATGGCATTGCCGAAGTCCTTGAGGTCAGCCTTGGGCTCCTGGTCGAGAATGGCGTAGAGCGCGCTGGCGTACTCGCCGAAGCGTTGCTCGGGCCAGACGGTGATGATCGGATCGCCGGGCATCAGGGCCATGGCCAGGTTGGGCAGTGGCGGCAGGTCGAAGCGCTTGCGCAGGGCATTGAGCTTGTCCTGGGTGGGTTGGCTCAGTGGGCGCAGATAGGCCGGGAAGGCGACGATCTGGACCACGCCGCCGCTGTTCTTGATCAGTTGCATTTCCTTGTCGCTGAGGTTGCGCGGGATATCCACCAGGGCCCGTGGCGCCGAATGCGAGGCGACCATCGGCGTGCGGCTCAACTGGCTGACCTGCTCCAGGCCCCTGGTCGACATCTGCGAGACATCGATGATCACCCCGAGGTCGTTGAGGCGGTGCACGGCCTGCTTGCCGATATCGGACAGGCCGTCGAGGGCGTCGGGGGTATCGTTGAGGAACGGCAGCGGGCGCGAGGAATCGGCCCAGTCGTTATTGCCGACATAACTGAAGCCGAACATGCGCATGCCGCGCGCGGTCCAGGTGTCCAGCAGGTCGAGGTCATGGCCCAGCGGATAGGCATTGAGCATGCTGATGAATATCGCGAACTTGCCTTCGCCGTGCAGGCGCCGCATGTCGTCGGGGGTATAGGCGATCCCTACCTGGTTGGGAAAATCGCGGACCATGCCGGTGATGATCTTGTAGCGCACTTCCTGCTGCTTGCGCGCCTCGTCGACGAAGCCCGCCGTCGGACGGTGTGGCGCATTCGGCCCGTTCCAGATTTCCGGCCAGCCGAACACCGTCAGTGCCGCGCCCGACAGGCGCCCGCGAGCGGCCTTCACCAGGTCGAACTGGCCGGAACCGTCCTTGTCGGCCTCGCGGCCTTCGGTGCCGAAGGTCAGGGGCACGGTGATGTGGCTGTCGAAGGAAATGATCCGGTCCTGGAGTTCGTCCGCCTGTTTCATGACCTTGAGCGAGTAACCCGGATTGGGCCAGTAGTCCCAGGTCAGGTAGGCCGCCGCAGCGGAAATGGCCAGGGCCAGGGGCAGGCCGATATAGAGAGCCTTTTTCGAACGCGGTTTTGTCATTGCCATCTCATTCTGGTTCGCAGGTCACAGGCAGGCACAAGGGCCTTCGCTATCTGGGAAGAACGAGTGGAGGGGCACGCAATTTAGGCCCCGGGTGGCCTGTCGCGGGCTAAATTTCCCCGCGGGTGCAACGTTCTAGCTTGGATAAAGCCTGCTTCAGGGCTGACACAGGTAGGGCGATGACGATTTCTCGACGAGGGTTCATAGCGGGCCTGGCGCTGACCGGCGCCGCCATCCCCGCGGCTTATTATGCGCACCGTGAACTGACGCGGGAGGATGACCCGATTACCCCGGGCGAGGCCACGGTCGATCTGCCCGACACCGCCGGCCAGCGCCTGGCCAACCAGTTGCGCGGGGTCTGGAACCTGCGTTTCGAGGGGCGCGATGGCGGTCTTGACGGTTTGCCGCTCAAGGGCCTGGAACTGTTTGTCGATATTGCCCCGCGGGGGCGGGGGGTACGCGGTTTCATCGATACCGCCGAGGCCCTGCGTAGTGACGCCGAACCGCGCTTTCGCCTGCTGGGCGATCTGGCGGTCGCCGACGGAGCTCGCCTGTTCTGGCGTCTGATCCGTGTCGGGCAGGACATCCCCGAGTACGAGCTCAGCCTGACCCTGGATGAAGTCTGGGCCACTTATGGCAATGCCGGCACCGGCACGCTCAGCGGTCGTATCGATCGTCTCGACCGCCCGCTGGCGTCGCGGCAACTGGATAATCGTCTTGTCGCCAGCAAGCAGGTCTTCCCCGAGGCCCGTGAGCGGATCGCCCTCGGGGCGCCGTTGCTGGCCTCGCTGGTGTCGCCCGAGCACCGCCTGTTTCACCAGCTCTGGCACGCCACCCGAGACAAATGGCACACCTTGTCCGAAGACAAGCGCAACGGCTTGCGCGGGATCGGCTGGCAGCCCGGTCCGCGGGACAAGGAGCGGGATGCCCGGGGGCCACGCAAGGACCGCAACGGTTCGGGCATCGACTTCTTCTTCATGCACCGGCACATGCTGCGGGCGGCGCGCCAGTACCAGGCGCTGCCCTCGTGGACCCGCTTCCCGCAGCCCCAGCCCGAGCTGGAACGCGATCGGGCCGGTTTCGCCCGGTACTTCGACAACCACGACGGCTGGTCGGTACCGCCGACCTGGCTGGCCGAGGATGACGATGACTACAGCAAGTGGGTCGGCGACATCAAGAGTGCCGAGACCTACCACAGCAATTTCCAGGTATGGGAATCGCAGTACGGCGATCCGCGCTACCTGTCGAAGTTGACCCTGGGCCAGTTCGGTTCCGAGCTGGAACTGGGCCTGCATGACTGGTTGCACATGCGCTGGGCGTCCGTGGCCCGTGATCCTTCCAACAGTGCGCCGGTGCCGATGGCACGTGAGTTCATGGACTTTGCCCCGCGCTGGTACGAGCCGGAAAACGACTTTCTCGGCGACCCGTTCTCGTCCCATGTGAACCCGGTGTTCTGGCTGTTCCACGGCTGGATCGATGACCGTATCGAAGACTGGTTTCGGGCCCACGAGCGCTTTCATCCGGGCGAGGTGTCACGCCTGGAGGTCAATGGCGTGCCCTGGTTCGCACCAGGACGCTGGGTCGAGGTGGATGATCCCTGGCTCGGCCCGAGCACCCATGGTTGCAGCACCACGCCGGGCCTGAGTGTCGGCAAGTCGGTGGAGATGGATCCGGAAACCATGAAGCTGGCGCTGCGGATCACCTTTACCGAGGAGAAAAGCGTCGGCGACCTGTTGCGGCGGGTTCCGCGACGTCCCTGGTATGCCCGTCACCTGTCGTTCAAGGACCGCTTGTTCTAAGTCGCGGCGCTGTCGGAACCGGCTTGTCGGGGCAGGCCGGCTCCTCAAAGGCGGGTATTTCAAGCTTGCGGGGGGCTTGCCCGTCAGGGCGCCTGCCAGCCGCCCCCGAGCGCCTTGTACAGCTCGATACTGGCCTGCAGTCGGGACAGGCGCAGCTGTACGTTGAGGTCCTGGGCGGCGTAGAGCGTGCGCTGGGTTTCCAGCACGGTGAGCAGGTCGGCGGCGCCGGCCTGGTAGCGGCTCTGGGAGATCTCGAAGGCCGTCCTGGCCTGCTGCAGTTCCTCATCCTGCCAGCGTCGTTGCTGGTCCAGGCCGCTGATGCTGTTCAGGGCCTTTTCGACATCGGCGAAGCCATTGACGATCGAGCCGCGATAGGTTTCCAGCAATTCCTCCTGGCGGGCCGTGGCCTTGTCTCGTTCGGCCCGCAACCGGCCGTTGTTGAAGATGGGCGCCACCAGGCCGGCGGTCAGGTTGTAGAACGGCGTGCGCAGGGCCTCGGAGGCGATGGTCGATTCCGAGCCCAGGCTGGCTCCCAGGGTCAGTTTCGGCAACATCGCCGCCCGGGCCACGGTGACATCGGCCTGCGCCGCCGCCAGTTGGGCTTCGGCCCTGGCAATGTCGGGACGCCGGCTCAGCAGTTCGCTGGGAACCCCCGAACCGATCACCGGCCAGTTCAGGCTGGAAAAGGCCTGGGTGCCGATCTTCAGGTTCTGCACCGGCTGGCCGAGCAGCGCCGCGAGGGTGATCAGCGACTCCCGGGCCTGTTGCCGGATCAGCGGCAGCTGGCGTTGCTGGGCGGCCACCAGGCTTTTCTGCTGGGCCAGCTCCAGGGCGGTGGTAGAGCCCGAGTCATAGCGGGTCTGGACCAGCCTGAGCACGCTTTGCGCGTTGATCAGGTTCAACCCGGCAATCCGCTCCTGTTCACGGGCGGACAGGGTCCGGGCGTATTGATCGGCGACGCCGCCCAGCAGGGTCAGCTCCACCGTGGCCTGGTCGAATTCACTGGCGCGCAGGCTCTGCAGGGCGCTGTCGCGGGCGGCGGCCAGGCCGCCCCAGAAATCCACTTCGTAGCTAGCGCTGAGACTGGCACCGAAACTCTTGCTGTTGTTGTCACTGTCGGCATTGTCGTTGCCGTGCAGCAGTTTGCTGCGGCTGGCATTGAGGCTCAGCTTGGCTTCCGGCAGCAGGGGCGCGCCGGCGATCACGGCCGAGGCCTGTGCCTGGCGGACCCGGGCCACGGCGGCGGCGACATCGTAGCTGCCGAGGCGGGCCTGCTCGATCAACTGGTCGAGCTCCGGGCTGCCGAATTGCCGCCACCAGTGACGGGTGTCCTGTTGCGTGCTGCGTTGTTGTTCGAACTGCCAGTTGGCCGGCGGCACCAGGCCGCTGTTGGAACCTGGCGGCGCGCCGCTGCAGGCGTTGAGCAGCAGGCAGACCGTGAGCAGGGAGAGTTGCGGCTTCATAGATCGATCATTCACTGGTAAGGGCTGTAACCGGGTCGAGCCGGGCAGCTTTGCGGGCAGGCATGAAGCCGAAGATGACACCGGTGACCAGGGCACAGGCAAAGGCTCCGACCACGGCGGCGAGGGAGAACGCCACCGCGACCTTGCCCAGCAGCAGCACGCCGCCAACCCCCAGGGCCAATACCACGCCCGCGAGGCCGCCGACCACCGAGAGCATCACCGCCTCGGTCAGGAACTGGCGCAGGATGTCCCGCTGGCGGGCTCCGGTGGCCATGCGGATGCCGATTTCCCGGGTACGTTCGCGCACGGTCATGAGCATGATGTTCATCACGCCGATGCCGCCGACCAGCAGGGAAATGGCGGCAATCGAGCCGAGCATCAACGACAGGGTGTTCTGGGTGCGGGCTTCGGCCTGGATCATCGCGGCGTTGTTGGTCAGGCGAAAATCCCGCCGGCCGTTGTGCATGCGCAGCATCACCTGGTCGATGGCCTGCTCGGCCTCCTTGACGTTGCGTCCGTCGCTGGTGGCGATCGCCACATATTCCGGATTGCGCGTGCCGAACAGGCGTGTGCTGGCGGCGGAGTAGGGAATCGCGACCCGTTCGTCACTGTCGGTCTCGCCGGAGGTGGCGCCTTTTTCCTGGAGCACGCCGATTACCTGGAACGGCACGTTCTCGATGAGGATGTACTGGCCGATGGGATCGGGGATGTCCTTGAACAGCTTTTCGCGAATCTTGTGGCCGATCACCGCCACGGCGGCCCCGGCGCTGGCGTCGGCCTGGGTGAAGTAGCTGCCCTCGACCACCGGCCAGTTGAAGATCGCCGGGAACTGGGTGTCGTTGCCGCCGACATAGGCGGTGTGGTCGAGGCTGCCGAAACGCACCACCGCGTCATTGCCATTGACGGGCATGATCATTTTCACCTGGGGCAGGGCCGACAGCGCGGCCACGTCGTCGAGGGTGATGATGCCCAGGGGCGCGCGCGGGGTGGAGGGCGCGCCGCTGAGGTAGATGATGTTCGAGCCGAAGGCGCCCATCTGGGCGATGACCTGGCGCTTGCTGCCTTCGCCGACCGCCAGCATGACCACCACCGAGGCGACGCCGATGACGATGCCGAGCAGGGTCAGGGCGGTGCGGAAGCGATTGATCCACATCACCCGCCAGGCTGCCTGCACGGCCTCCAGCAACTCGCTCTTCCAGGCGCCGCTGTATTCGCTGCCGTCGCTCAGGCGTTGGCGCAGGTCCACGGCCTGCAGGGCGGAAGGGTTGGCGCTGCGCTGGACTTCGGGGTTGTGCCGCGCGGTGTCGCTGATGATCAGGCCGTCGCGGATCTCGATGATGCGCTTGGCGCGGGCGGCGACTTCCCGGTCGTGGGTGATCAGGATCACCACATGACCCTGGCTCGCCAGTTCGTCGAGCAGCGTCATCACTTCCGCGCCGCTGTGGCTGTCGAGGGCGCCGGTGGGTTCGTCGGCGAGAATGATATGGCCGCCGTTCATCAGGGCCCGGGCGATCGATACCCGTTGTTGCTGGCCGCCGGACAGCTGGTGCGGACGATTGCCGCTGCGGCTCGCCAGGCCCAGCCGGTCGAGCAGGGCGGCGGCCCGGGCATGGCGTTCGGCGGCGGGCGTGCCGGCATAGATCGCCGGCATCTCGACGTTTTCCTGGGCCGAGCCGGAAGGAATCAGGTGATAGCCCTGGAACACGAAGCCGAAGGCTTCACGGCGCAGCCAGGCCAGTTCGTCGCTGTCGAGTTCGGCGACGTTCTCGCCAGCGAAGCGATAGCTGCCGGAGGTCGGGCGGTCGAGGCAGCCGAGGATGTTCATCAACGTCGATTTGCCCGAGCCGGAGGCGCCGACAATGGCGACGAACTCCCCGGCATGGATCGACAGGTCGATACCTCGCAGCACCTCCACCAGCGGGCTATCGTCTCCCCCATAGGATTTGCGGATGTCCTGCAGGTCGATCAGTGGCGTTTGCATTCAGCCTCCGCTACCGACAGCCGGACCGATCAGCAGGTGGTCACCTTCGACCAGTCCGTCGAGTATCTGGATGCGCAGGCGGTCGCTGATGCCGGTACGGACTTCGCGGGTCTGGATCTCGCCCTTGGCGTTGACCACGCGTGCGCTCTGCACATGGGGCTGCGCACCGCCCTGCAGGGCGGCGATGGGCGCGGTCAGGACGTTTTGCGCACGGTCGGCGACGAAGAAGACCTGGGTGGTCATCTCGGCCATCAGCGCCTGGTCGGCATTGTCGACATCCAGCAGGACGGTATAGAGCACCACGCGGGCGGCCCCGCTTTTACTGCTGCTGTTGGGGCTGCCACCGCTCTGGCTGGTCTGCTCCAGCGGCTTGGGCGGTACCGGCAGAATCTGCCGCACGCTGCTGTTCCAGCGCCGGTTGCCGCCGCTGAGGGTGGTGAAGTAGGCGTTCATGCCCGGCTTGACGTGACCGATATCGGCCTCGGAAACCTCGGCCCAGACCGTCATCGGCGACAGCTTGGCGATGCGCAGGATCAGCGGGGTCTGCTGCTGGGCATTGAGGGTCTGGCCTTCCCGGGCGTCGAGGGCGACCACCGTGCCGGCCATGGGCGCGTAGATACGGGTGTAGCCCAGTTCCGCCTCGTCACTGCGCAGGCTGGCCTGCGCCTGGAGAATCTGCGCCTGGAACATGTCGATGCGGGCCTGGGTGGTGCGCATTTCGGCCTGGGCGCTCTGCACGTCTTCGACCCGGGTCGCGCCGCCGGCATTGAGCTGCTGCTGGCGCTGGTATTTCTGCCGGGCCAGGTCGTGCAGGGCACGTTGTTCCTGGAGCTGGGCCTTGAGGTTCTCGATGGAGTAGCGCCCGGCGTCCAGCTTGGCCTTCTGGGTGGACGGATCGATTTCCACCAGCAACTGGCCTTCCTTGACCTGGTCGCCGACTTCAACGTGGATCTTGTGGATCTGCCCGGAGGCCTGGGCGCCGACGTCGACGTAGCGGCGCGGTTGCAGAGTGCCGAGGGCGGTCACGCTGCTTTCTATATCGCCGCGGTTCACCGTGACGGTGGCGAACCTGTCCCGCCCTGGCGGCAGGATCTGCCAGGCGGCGAAGGCAACGACAGGGATCAGGCACAGTGAGACAAGCAGCGCGCGTCGGGTGCGTCGGGGACGTTTCATGCAGGGTTCCAGCCGGTGGAAGGTCGGTCCGTTGCCACGCCGGTGGGGCTGTTTCGCCCGGCGGCGCTTGTTGTCGCCGGGCGACAAACACGGAAGCTGTCCAATAGACGAGGGCTCGCCGCGGTAATTTAAGCCTTTGCCCAGGGCTTTTTTTCGAAACATTTCGGGCTTTTGCCCAGGGGTACTTTAAATCTATATGAGAATTACTATAAATTACGACCCCTCAAACTGACATCATCGGGACGTCCTTGCCGCGGACCTTGTCGATGGTTTCAAGGACAGCTCCCGCCGACTGTGCGGACAGGAGTCATGTTGGAAAACTACTACCGCGAACTGGTGTGTTTCCTCAATGCCAAGATGGGCAATCGTCATGGTGTCGAAGACGTGGTGCATGACGCCTATGTGCGGGTCCTGGAGCGTTCCAGCGATACGCCGATCGAACAGCCGCGGGCCTTTCTCTATCGCACGGCATTGAACCTGGTGATCGATGACTATCGGCGCAACGCCGTGCGCCAGAACGAGTCGCTGGAAGTGCTCGACAGCGATGAGCGGTTTTTCAGTCCTTCCCCGCAAACCTCGCTGGACCATGGTTTGCGCCTGGACATGTTGCAGCGGGCCCTGGCGGAGTTGCCGAGCCTGTGCCGCGACAGTTTCCTGTTGCGCAAGCTCGACGGCCTGTCGCATCCGCAGATCGCCGAACGCCTGGGCATTTCCCGCAGCCTGGTGGAAAAACATATCGTCAATGCCATGAAACACTGTCGCGTGCGCATGCGTCAGTGGGACCGTGAATGACGCGGCCCGCGCCCTCAACCTGAACCCTTCCTGAAGAATCTTTCGGTAGCGCCGTGAAACACGCCGTTACCGTTTACCCGTGCAAATGACGAAGTGTAAGCTTCGCGCGTTTTCATCCCCCGCGGAGGCCCATGTGGGCACTTGTTCGAGTGGCAGTAGGCGGTCGGTCTCCATGACCGGCACAGTCTCGGCAAGATAACGCGCAGCTTCCCTGTCGTTGTCTCGCCCGAAAGCGAGAAGCGATATTCATGAAACTCACCCTGTTGAAAGAATTCTTTGCCGGCTTCCTGCGGACCCGGCATTTCGCCCGGCATTTCCGCCGTCTGGCCCTGTTCGAGAGCATCACCGACGCCAGCGTCAGCCGTGAGGTCCCGCCGACCCTGGCGCAGACCCTGGCGACGGCGGCCAACGACCATCCGCTCGGGCTGATGGAACGCCTCGGTGCCCATGCCGATGGCCTGAGCGAGGCCCAGGCCCAGGCCCTGCGCGAGAAGTTCGGCCTCAACGAGATCGAGCACGAGCAGCCGCTGGCGTGGTGGAACCACCTGTGGCACTGCTACAAGAATCCGTTCAACCTGCTGCTGACCCTACTGGCGCTGATCTCCTGGCTGACCGATGACCTGAAGGCGGCTACGGTGATTTTCTCCATGGTGGTGCTCTCGACCCTGCTGCGTTTCTGGCAGGAGGCCAAGTCGAACAAGGCCGCCGATGCGCTCAAGGCGATGGTCAGCAACACCGCGACGGTCATGCGCCGCGATTTCGCCGCCGACACCTCGCCGGTGTTCGGCAGGTTCCACGGGGCCGCGGTGCAGATCCAGGGCGCCCAGCGCATCGAGCTGCCGATCAGGCAACTGGTGCCCGGCGACCTGATCGTGCTCTCGGCCGGCGACATGATTCCCGCCGATTGCCGGGTGCTGACGGCCAAGGACCTGTTCGTCAGCCAGGCGGCGATGACCGGCGAATCGATGCCCGTGGAAAAATTCCCGCGGCAGATCGACCCCAGCACCACCAACCCGCTGGACCTCGACAATATCCTGTTCATGGGCACCAACGTGGTCTCGGGCGCGGCCACGGCCGTGATCCTGACCACCGGCAACAACACCTACTTCGGTGCCCTGGCCCAGCGCGTCAGCGCCACCGACCGGGCGCCGACCTCGTTCCAGCACGGGGTCAACAAGGTCAGCTGGCTGCTGATCCGCTTCATGTTCGTGATGGCGCCACTGGTGCTGTTCATCAACGGTTTCACCAAGGGCGACTGGATGGAGGCGCTGCTGTTCGCGTTGTCCATCGCCGTCGGCCTGATCCCGGAAATGCTGCCGATGATCGTCACCTCGACCCTGGCCAAGGGCGCGGTGTTCCTGTCGCGCAAGAAAGTCATCGTCAAGCGCCTGGACGCGATCCAGAACTTCGGCGCCATGGACGTGCTGTGCACCGACAAGACCGGCACCCTGACCCAGGACAAGATCTTCCTGGCCCGGCATGTCGACGTCTGGGGCGAAGAGTCCGAGGACGTGCTGGAAATGGCCTACCTCAACAGCTACTACCAGACCGGCCTGAAAAACCTGCTGGACGTTGCCGTGCTCGAACACGTCGAAGTGCACCGCGAGCTGCAGGTCGGCACCGCGTTCCAGAAGGTCGACGAGATCCCGTTCGACTTCAACCGCCGGCGCATGTCGGTGGTGGTGGTCGAGCAGGACCATCCGCACCTGCTGATCTGCAAGGGCGCGGTCGAGGAAGTGCTGGCGGTGTGCACGCGGGTGCGCCATGGCGATGCCGAGGAGCCGTTGACCGACGCGCTGCTGGCGCGGATCCGCCAGGTCACCGCGGCGCTCAACGAAGAAGGCCTGCGGGTGGTGGCCGTGGCCGCGCGCGCCATGGAGGCCGGTGGCGATATCTACAGCCTGGCGGATGAACAGGACCTGACCCTGATCGGCTACGTGGCCTTTCTCGACCCGCCCAAGGACAGCACCGCACCGGCCCTGCGCGCCCTGGCCGAACACGGCGTGGCGGTGAAGGTGCTGACCGGCGACAACGAACGGGTGACGGCGAAGATCTGCCGCGAGGTCGGCCTGGAGCAGCAGGGCCTGCTGATGGGCAACGATATCGAGCGCATGAGCGACAAGCAGCTGGCCAAGGCGATCGAGACCACCAACGTGTTCGCCAGGCTGACTCCGTCCCACAAGGAACGCATCGTCCGCCTGCTCAAGGCCAACGGCCATGTGGTCGGCTTCATGGGCGACGGCATCAACGACGCGCCGGCCCTGCGCACCGCGGATATCGGTATCTCGGTGGACAGCGCGGTGGATATCGCCAAAGAAGCGGCGGATATCATCCTCCTGGAAAAGAGCCTGATGGTGCTGGAGGAGGGCGTGCTGGAAGGCCGCCGGACCTTTGCCAACATGCTCAAGTACATCAAGATGACCGCCAGCTCGAACTTCGGCAATGTGTTCTCGGTGCTGGTGGCCAGTGCCTTTATCCCGTTCCTGCCGATGCTGCCGATGCACCTGCTGGTGCAGAACCTGCTGTATGACATCTCGCAGATCGTCATTCCGTTCGACCATGTCGACCAGGAAATGCTGAGTAAGCCGCAACGCTGGCAGCCGGCGGATGTCGGTCGCTTCATGTTCTTCTTCGGGCCGATCAGTTCGATCTTTGACATCACCACGTTCGCCTTGATGTGGTATGTCTTCGATGCCAATACCCCGGACCACCAGACCCTGTTCCAGTCGGGCTGGTTCGTGGTCGGCCTGCTGACCCAGACGCTGATCGTGCACATGATCCGCACGCCGAAGATTCCGTTCCTGCAAAGCCGCGCGGCGCTGCCGCTGATGGCGATGACGGCAATCATCATGGCGGTGGGGATCTTCCTGCCGATGGGCCCGCTGGCGCACTACTTCAAGCTGCAGGCGTTGCCGTCGCTGTACTTCGTGTTCCTGCCGGTGATCCTGCTGGCGTACATGGCGCTGACGCAGGCGGTGAAGGGGTTCTATATCCGCAGGTTCGGCTGGCAATAATCAGGAGCATGATCAAGGAGTGAGTGAATGCAGGCCCTCGACAACATCAACCTCGACTCGCTGGTCGACACCCTGGTCAGCCTCAGCGCCGCGTTTATCCTTGGCGGCCTGATCGGTTTCGAGCGCCAGTACCGCCAGCGCACCGCCGGTTTGCGCACCAATGTGCTGGTGGCGGTGGGCGCGGCGATCTTTGTCGACATGGCCAACCGCCTCGGCGGCGCCGAGGGCGCGGTACGGGTGGTGGCCTACGTGGTCTCCGGCATCGGTTTCCTCGGCGCCGGGGTGATCATGCGCGAAGAGGGCAATGTCCGCGGCCTGAACACCGCGGCGACGCTCTGGGCCTCGGCGGCGGTCGGTGCCTGCGCCGGTGCCGACCTGATCCTCGAGGCGCTCCTGGGGACCCTGTTCGTGCTGGCGGCGAACACCCTGCTGCGGCCGATCGTCAACTACATCAACCGCCAGCCGCTGGATGTGGTGTCGGCGGAGGTCACCTATATCCTCTATCTGATCGCCGGTCGCGACCAGCAGAAGACCGTGATGTCGTTGCTGGAAAAGGAGCTGGAACGCAGCAACTTCCCGGCCAGTGACGTCGAGGTGCGGCCGTTCGGCGACGAGGATGTGGAAATCGAGGCGACCCTGGCGATCACCTCGGTGGACGGCGACGAGCTGGATGCGCTGGTGGCGCGCCTGTCGACATCGAGCCTGGTCCAGCAGGCGTTCTGGAGCCCGAGCACCACCGACTGACCCGCGTGGCCTGCCGGCTTCCTGCCGGGCGGCCGCGATCTTCCGTTCCGGCGGGACAGTCTTGGGATTATTCCTACATATCTCGCCGGGACCGCCCGCTAAAGTGCGTGCCCCATCCGGCCGACGGCTGAGGTATCGAGCCCGTGCGCCAAGGCAAGTTCCAGGAAGTTTCCTACACTCTATGGGGTTGGATTGTCTTCCCTTACTGATCGATGCAAGCACGTTCCCGTCTCAAGCAGTGGCCGGCGTACTTCTCAAGGATTTGCGGATGCGTAACGCACTGATTGTGGATGATCACCCGTTCGTTCGCCTGGCGATCAAGATATTGCTGGAGAAGCTCGGTTTTGAAGTGCTGGCCGAGGCCGATAACGGCGTCGATGCGGTGCAGCGGGCCCGGGAACTCGAACCGCAGTTGATCGTGATGGACCTGAACATTCCCCGGCTCGACGGCCTCGAGGTGATCACCCGGATCACCACGCTGGGGTTGTCGAGCAAGATCGTGGTGTTGACCGAACAATCGCCGGAGTTCTATTCGGAACGCTGCATGCGCGCCGGCGCCCTGGGCTATGTGTCGAAGACCGCCGAGCTCGACGAGCTGCAATTGGCGGTGCGGGCGGTGATGCTCAACAAGAGCTTCTTCCCGCGTCTGGAGGACCGTGGGCGCACGGCCGCCAGCGTCAATGAATCCGAGTCACGGCAGATCGAGAACCTGAGCAACCGGGAACTGAGCATCCTGCGGTATATCGCCCGTGGCATGAAGAACAAGGAGATCAGCGAGTTGATGCTGCTGAGCGACAAGACCGTCAGCACCTACAAGACCCGTCTGATCGACAAGCTGAACCTCAAGTCGGTGGTCGCGCTGGCGGAGTTCGCCAAGCGCAACCACCTGATCTGAGGGGGCGGGGCGATCAGTCCCAGTCTGGCGCGATGCCCTTGGGGCTGGTCAGGCGCTGGCCGCGCTCCAGGCCGGCGATCAAGGTCATCTCGGCGTCGCTCAGGCGCAGTTCGCGGGCCTTGAGGTTGCTGGCGAGGTTGTCCCGTCTGGTCGAGGACGGAATCACCGCATAACCCATCTGCATCGCCCAGGCCAGGGTGACCTGGGCCGCAGTGGCCTGATGTTGCGCGGCGATCTGCTGGATCACCGGGTCCTTCAGTACCTCGCCATAGGCCAGGGTCATGTAGGAGGTGATCTGGATGCCCTGGCTCTGGGCGAACTCCACCACCTTGCGGTTTTGCAGGTAGGGGTGCAGTTCGATCTGGTTGGTGGCGATGTTGTCGGCACCGACGGCGGCGATGGCCTGTTTCATCAGGTCGATGGTGAAGTTGGAAATGCCGATCTGGCGGGTCAGGCCCAGTTGCTTGGCTTCCAGCAGCGCGCCCATGAATTCCTCGACCGGTACCTGGTCCTCGGGCGAGGGCCAGTGGATCAGCGTCAGGTCCAGGTAATTGGTGCCCAGCTTGCGCAGGCTTTCCTTGAGGCTGGGGATCAGCGCGTCCCTGGCGAAATTGGCGACCCAGATCTTGCTGGTGATGAACAGCTCGTCACGGGCCACGCCGCTGGCGGCGATGGCCTGGCCGACTTCGGCTTCGTTCTCGTAGATCTGTGCGGTATCGATGACCCGGTAGCCCAGTTCGAGGCCGGTGCTGACCGAATCGATGACGACCTGGCCCTGCAGGCGGAACGTGCCGAGGCCGAAGGCGGGAACAGACATGGGTGACTCCTGGAATGACAGTGGGAATGACCAGGAGTATCCCCATCGCTATCTTTGAGAAAAATAGGTGATGGGGAAAAGGACTCTTTACCGAAAATCAAGAGTCCCGTGGGACGGCGGCCACGGCTTCTTCCGGGGTGGCCCGATAGGCGAGCAGGTCACCTGGCTGGCAATCGAGGAAGCTGCAGATCGCTTCCAGGGTCGACAGGCGGAAGCCCTTGACCTTGCCCTGCTTCAACAGCGAGAGATTCTGTTCGGTGATGCCGATGGCTGCCGCGAGATCCTTGGACCTGACCTTGCGCTGGGCGAGCATGACATCGAGCTTGATTTCGATCGGCATGGTGCTGTCCTAGACGAACTGCTGGTTTTCACGGGCCAGCGAGCAGGCGTTGTAGAGGATTCTGGCGATCAGCATGATCGAGGCCGCGAGAAACAGGGCCACCACCTGTGCCGAACTGAAGCCGAGGGTCAGCATGCGCTCGCCCTCGGGCAACAGGAAGGTCATCCACACGCTCAGGGCCGGTTCCAGCAGGAACGTGGCGAGTACCCAGAAACCGACACTCCTGCCGATCCTGCCCAGCCGTTCGGCGGAGTCCGGGGAAAAGTAATCGCCCTGGCTATAGGCCTGGAACAGGCTGCGCAAGGCAAACAGCCCGCGGGCCAGGATCAATAGCGGAATGCTCGACAGCAGGATGCAGCCCGCGACCTGCCACCACGGCATGTCATCGACTTTCACGTTGTACTCGGTGGCCATCGAGCCGAGGTTGAAACCCACGCCGTAGTCACTGACCAGGCTGGGATAGAACCAGCAGGCGATATTGACGAGCAGCATGGCAATGATCAGCAGCAAGGTGGCGGAGGCCAGTAGGCGGCTGTGGCGGGCCAGGCGATCGGAGGTCATAACACGTCCTTATTGTCGGGGAGCGATCTGGAGAACGCCCGAGAGGATGGGCGTTTGAATGACTATATTGCAGTAATTAATTACTGTAAAACGATAATTTTATGTGTTTGTAACCGTGTGCTTCCCAAGTCGCCCTTTCAGGCCGCGCGAACGCGCGCAGGGTGGCAGAGTGACAAGGGAGGGTCGTGTGAACAGGGGGAGCCATTCCAGCACCGTGCGGGTGAGGAAGTGGGGTTGATCCGGTTCTGTGATCGTGTAGCGGCTTCTGCCCATGGATTCATCCTTGAGTCGGTGGTGGCCCGGCGACGCGGAGCGTCGATGGAGGCATTCCCACGCGGAGCGTGGGAACGATCATTGGAGTTTAGGCGGGGCCGCAGAGCGCTCGTACGGCAGAGTGTTAGCAGATCGTTCTGCACAGCTGTCGATGCGGCCCTGCGCCCCGAGCGTTCCCACGCTCCGCGTGGGAACGCAGCCCGTGACGCTCCGCGTCACAGCACGTCATGACCTAGCACCATCGCTGAATTTCGATCAGCACCTCCAGCCCTGCATAGTTGCGAGCGCTGGAGTATCGCCAGTGCTCCGCCTGATCGACATAGCCACGTTTCACTGGGTTGTGATGGATGTAGTCGAGCTTTTCGCGCATGACCTGTTCGCTGCACACCAGTTCGGCGTGTGAGCCTTCCTGCCAGAACTGATAGACCAGGTCGTGTTTGTGGGCGCGCTTGCTGAAGCGCAGGCGTTGTAGTGCGCGTTCAGCGTTATTCTCATGAAGGTGATCAATGATCTGACGTGCAGTGAATGACTTGAAGCTGCGCAGGCATGTGTTCAGCTCGGGTGCCTGAGCGACGAAATGCAGATGGTTTTCCAGCACAACGTAACCATACAGGCGCAGTCCCTGATTGGCTTGTTGATAACGCCAGCAGTCCAGCAACAGAGTGACGAGGGAGGGTCGTGTGAACAGGGGGAGCCATTCCAGCACCGTGCGGGTGAGGAAGTGGGGTTGATCCGGTTCCGTGATCGTGTAGCGGCTTCTGCCCATGGATTCATCCTTGAATCGGTGGTGGCCCGGCGACGCGGAGCGTCGATGGAGGCATTCCCACGCGGAGCGTGGGAACGATCATTGGAGTTTAGGCGGGGCCGCAGAGCGCTCGTACGGCAGAGTGTTAGCAGATCGTTCTGCATAGCTGTCGATGCGGCCCTGCGCCCCGATCGTTCCCACGCTCCGCGTGGGAACGCAGCCCGTGACGCTCCGCGTCACAAACCCACGCGGGGGCGTCAGGCGTGGACTGGCTGCGTGGCCTTGCGGGCGACGCGGTCCAGTACCAGGCTGCACAACGCCGGCAGGAACAGCAGCGTCAGCAAGGTGCCCACCAGGACGCCGCCGATCAGCACATAGGCCAGCGACGACCAGAACACCGACAGCGTCAGCGGGATAAACGCCAGTGCCGCCGCCAGCGCGGTCAGTACCACCGGTCGCGCTCGACGCACCGTGGCTTCGATGATCGCCTCGCGGATCGCCATGCCGTGTTCCTGGTTCTGGCGGATCTGGTCGGTGAAGATCAGCGTGTTGCGCATCAGGATCCCGCCGATCCCGATCAGCCCGAGGATCGCATTGAAACCGAACGGCTGGTTGAACAGCAGCAGGGTCGGCACCGCGCCGATCAGGCCCAGGGGCGCGGTGGCGAAGACCATGAACATCACGCCGAACGAACGCACCTGGAACATGATCACCAGCAGGGTCAGCAGGATCATGATCGGGAACAGCGCCGCCAGCGCGACGTTGGCCTTGACGCTTTCTTCCACGGGCCCGGCGATCACCACCCGGTAGCCGCCCGGCAGCTTGGCCAGCAGCGGCTGCAGGTCGGCCCAGACCGCCAGCTCGACATCCGGCGGCTGGCTGCCGTCGACAATGTCGGCACGCACTTCAAAGGTAGTGGCACGGTCGCGGCGCTTGAGGATCGGATCCTCCATCACCGGCTGGAAATGCCCGACCTGGGACAGCGGCACCGACTCCCCGGCGTTGTTGGTCAGGGTCATGTTGTCGAGGTTGCCGAGGTCTTCGCGTTGGTCGCCGCGGGAGCGCGCTACCACCGACACCACCCGCGTGCCTTCGCGTACTTCGGTGATCGGGTTGCCGCTGAGCAGGGCATTGAGCTGGGATTTCACCTGGTCCGGAGTGAAGCCCAGCAGACGCAGACGATCCTGATCCAGGACCAGGCGATAGCCGCTGGTGCGCTCGCCCCAGTCGAGGAAGGCGTCGCGGGTCAGCTTGTTGGCCGCGACCACCTGGCGCACCTGCTCGGCCAGTCCACGGAGCACATCGGCATCCGGCCCGGACACCCGGAAGACCACGGGGAAGGGCACCGGCGGACCGAACAGCAACTGCGTGACCCGTACCCGCGCCGAGGGAAATTCGCCGGCGGCGATCCGTTCACGCATTTTCAGTTTCAGCGCATCGCGAGCATGGGCATCGGCTGTCTGCACGATCAGCTTGGCGAAGGCCGGGTCCGGCAGTTCCGGGTTCAGCGACAGGAAGAAGCGTGGCGCACCGCCACCGACATAGCTGTCCACCAGCAGGGTCTGCGGTTCCTCCAGCAAGGCCTTCTCCACCTGGGCGGTTACCGCCTCGGTGCTCTTGAAGGCGCTGCCCGGCGGCATATAGACCTCGAGGATCAGTTCCGAACGGTCGGAGTTGGGGAAGAACTGCTTCTTCACCACGCCCATGCCCAGGCCGCAGAGGACAAAGGCCGCCACCACCAGCCCGGTGACCAGCCAGCGGTTGGCGATGCAGCGTTCCACCAGGGCGCGGAAACGCCGATACCAGCGACCGTCATAGATCGCCTCGTGGCCACCCGGGACCGGTTTGATGTCCGGCAGCAGCTTGACCCCCAGGTACGGGGTGAAGACCACCGCCACCAGCCAGGAGGCGATCAACGCGAAGCCGACGATCCAGAAGATGTTCCCGGCGTATTCCCCGGCACTGGAGCGGGCGAAACCCACCGGCAGGAAACCGATGATGGTCACCAGGGTGCCGGTGAGCATGGGCGCCGCGGTGGAGCTCCAGGCAAAGGTCGCGGCATGGATGCGGTCGAAGCCTTCCTCGAGTTTCACCACCATCATTTCAATGGCGATGATCGCATCGTCCACCAGCAGGCCGAGGGAAATGATCAGCGCGCCGAGGGTGATGCGGTCGAACTCGCGCCCGGTCATCAGCATGATCACGAAGACGATGGACAGGGTCAGCGGCACGGCGGCGGCCACCACCAGGCCGACCCGGAAACCCAGGGCCAGCAGGCTGATCACCATCACCACGGCGAGGGCGACAAAGAACTTCAGCATGAACTCGTTGACCGCCAGGCGGATGTTCTTCGCCTGGTCCGCGACCTTGTCGAAACGCATGCCCAGCGGCAGGTCCGCCTGGATTCGCGCTTCCTCGGCCTGCAGGGCCTTGTCCAGTTCCAGGCCGTTCCAGTGTTTTTCCATGATCACGCCGAGCATCAGCGACGGGTCGCCCTGATGGCGGATACGATAGCCGGGCGGGTCTTCATAGCCACGGGTCACGGTCGCCACATCGGCGATCCGCAGCACCTTGCCATTGGCCACCAGCGGCACGTTTTCGATCAGCGCCAGGCTGTCGAAGGCCCCGTCGACACGGATATAGGCGCGGGCGCCGGCGGTCTCGACAAAACCCGAGGGGGTGACGCTGTTCTGCGCGGCGAGGGCGGCGAAGATCTGCTCCGGCTTGATGCCCAGGGTCGCCAGGCGCTCATAGGAAAACTCGACGAAGATCCGTTGCGCCTGTTCGCCGAGGATGTTGACCTTCTTCACCCCGGGCAGGTTGAGCAGGCCCTGGCGCAGGTCCTCGGCCATCTGCACCTGCTGGCGATGGGGCAGGTCCTGGGCTTCGAGGGCATACAGGGCGAAATAGACATCGGAATACTCGTCGTTGAAGAACGGCCCGATCACCCCCTTGGGCAGTTTCGAGGCTTCGTCGCCGAGTTTCTTGCGGGTCTGGTAGAACAGGTCCTGGATTTCCCCGGGACGGGTGGAGTCGAGGAAGCTGACCTTCATCGACACAAAACCGGGCTGGGCGATGGTCTCGACCCGGTCGTAGGAGTCCAGTTCCTGCAGGCGCTTTTCCAGGCGGTCGGCCACCTGTTCCTGCATTTCCTGGGCCGTGGCGCCGGGCCAGGCGGCGGTCACGGTCATGATCTTGACGGTGAACAGCGGGTCTTCCGAACGCCCCAGCTTGCCGAAGGCGAAGATGCCCGCGGCGAGGATGGCGAGAATCAGGAACAGCGTGACCGCGCGGTGCTTGACCGCCAGTTGGGACAGATTGAGGCCGCGCATATCAACGATCCTGGGCAGGGGTAGGCGTTCGGTTCAAGGCCAGGGCCTGGGCGGCCGGGACCCGTATCGGGTCGCCGGGATGCAACAGGTGCGCGCCGAGGGCGACGATCAGTTGACCGGCGCTGACGCCGCTGTCGAGCAGCGCGTATTCCTGGCCGAGGCTGGCGACCTTGACCGGGGCGAAGCTGACCCGGTTGTCGCTGCCGATCAGCCACACGCCGGTACCGGTGCCGGGATCATGCAGGGCGCCGATGGGCACGCGGGTCTGTTCCTGGCCGGCGGCGGACAGGCGCACGGTGATGGTCGAGCCGATGGCGAAGCGTTCGGCCTGGCCGTCGAGCACATAGCGCGCCCGGAAGGTCCGGGTGCTCGGGTCGGCCGCCGCGGACAACTCGCGCAGGCGGGCACCGACGGCCTGGTCCGGAGCACCGAAGGGGAAGGCCTGGGCCGGATTGCCGGCCAGTGGGCGCTGGTTCTCCGGCAGGTTGATCACCGCTTCGCGGGCACCGTCCTGGGCCAGGCGGGCGACGACCTGGCCTTCGGCGACGACCTGGCCGCGATCGACCCGGACTTCGGTGATCACCCCGTCACCATCGGCCTTGAGCACCGAGTAGGTCCGACGGTTTTCGATCTGCCGGGCGTCGGAGTCGGCCGAGGCCATTTCCGCTTCGGCGACCCGCAGGTTGGTCGCGGCCTGGTCGAAGATCTGCCGGGAGATCGCCCCGGTGGTCGTCAGGCGCTGGTAACGGTTGGCGTCATCACGGCGCTGGCGCAGCTGGGCCTGGGCGGCGACCACGCGGTTTTTCGCGGCCTTGAGGGCCAGGTCGAAGTCCTGGATATCCAGCACCAGCAGGGTATCGCCCTTGTGCACGCGCTGGCCGGGATCGACCTTGCGCTCGATCACCTTGCCACCGACGCGGAAACCCAGGTCGCTTTCGGTGCGGGCGGCGACCACCCCGGTATAGGCATTCTGCTGCTGATTGGCCGGTTCCACCCGGACCGCCAGGACGGCCCGGGGCAGGGCGGCGGTGACGCCGGTATCGGCCTGGCTGTTGCAGCCGCCGAGAAGGACCAGCAGGGCCAGCGGGGTCAGGCGTGCCAGGTGGGTGTTGAAGGGCTTCATGGCTTGATTCTCATGTATTCGATTCTGAAAACAACGCTGCTCTGGTAGGAGCCGGCTTGCCGGCGATCCTATCGACGCGGTGTCCTGTCATTCCGCGTCGCCCGGATCGCCGGCAAGCCGGCTCCTACAGGGGGCGTGGTGTCGAGTCAGGCGTGGCTCAGCCCCGGGGTTCGAGGATCATGCAGGTGGTCGTGCCCGTCGCATAAAGCCGGCCGTCGACGTCGTAGATGCGACCTTCGGCCAGGGCGGTGGAGCGCCCAAGGTGGACGACCTTGCCTTCGGCGCGGACCGGTCCACTGCGGTTGGTCAGTGCCCGTACATAACTGATGCGCAGGTCCAGGGTGGTGTAGCCCTGGCCTTTCTGCAGGCGGGTGTGCACCGAGCAACCCATGCACGAATCCAGCAAGGTCGCGGCGTATCCACCATGGACGATGCCCAGCGGGTTGTAGTGGCGGTTGTCGGGTGTGCCCTGGAACACGAACAGCCCCTCGGACCACTCGATGGGCACGAAGTCCAGCAGATCGCCGATAGGGGGCGCGGGCAGCTCGCCGTTGCCGATGCCATCGAAGAACTGCGCCGGCGTCAGTTCGCTGACCTGGGCCATGGTGAGACTGCCGGGGGCTTGCAGGCGACTGCGCATGGCCTGTTCCTGGGCTATCCATTGAGCCAGCGTGGCATCGCGGGTTGGGTTTTGCATGGGGCACCTCGACCATGGGTGAAAAGCAGTGAGAGAGAAAAATTACGGGTATAATATTTTTCTATATTATGGTCGAAATATAAATTAATCCAGCCCCCCGCACGCCACTCGTGAGCATTAGCCCCAGGGCGGATGCGCCGGATCGGACCCGGAAGCCAGTCGTTCCATGGATGGAACGATCAGATCGGTTTTTGCCGACTACCGCCAAAAACATAACGAATCTAAGCTGTGCTCCATCACCTGATGGAGGCATCCATGAAAAAGATTCTTGGTATCTACACCAGCCCGCGCGGCCACTGGGTCGGCGATGGATTTCCGGTGCGCACGCTGTTTTCCTACGACAACCTGGGCCGGCAGATCAGCCCGTTCCTGTTGCTGGATCACGCCGGGCCGGCCGAATTCACCCCGACCGACGAGCGCCGCGGGGTCGGCCAGCACCCCCATCGCGGTTTCGAAACCGTGACCATCGTCTATGACGGCGAAGTCGAGCACCGTGATTCCACCGGTGCCGGCGGCGTGATCGGACCGGGCGACGTGCAGTGGATGACCGCGGCAGCGGGGATCATCCATGAGGAATTCCATTCCGAAGCCTTTGCCCGACGTGGCGGCAAGCTGGAAATGGTCCAGCTCTGGGTCAATCTGCCGGCACGCGACAAATCGGCTCCGGCCGGCTACCAGAACATCCTCGACGGCGATATTCCGCGGATCGCCCTCAAGGACGATGCCGGCAGCCTGCGTCTGATTGCCGGTGAGTTCGACGGGCACAAGGGGCCGGCGCGGACCTTCACGCCCATCGATGTCTGGGACCTGCGTCTGAACGCCGGCAAGGTGTTGAACCTGGACCTGCAGGCCGGCCACAACACGGCGCTGGTGCTCCTGCACGGTACGGTGCGGGTCAATGGCGAGGCCGTCGCGCGTCCGGGGCAACTGGTGCTGTTCGAACGGGACGGCACGCAGTTGTCCCTGGAGGCCAACGATGACGCGGTATTGCTGTTGCTCAGCGGCGAACCCATCGACGAGCCGATCGTCGGCCATGGTCCGTTCGTGATGAACAGCGAGGCGGAAATCCACCAGGCGTTCAGCGACTTCCACAGCGGGCGCTTCGGAACGATGCACAGCTGACGGCGAGCTGTAAGCTGCAAGTGAAAGCGGGCTATTCTTGGCGCTTGAAGCTTGCAGCTGTCCAGCTGCTCCCGGAGTCGTGCGATGCCAGACCTGTTCACTCAACACCCCCTCTTGTCCGAACACCCCCTGTTATGTGCGTTGCTGCTGCTGGTGGTCGACCTGTTGCTCTGGCGCCTGCTCGGCAGCCGCAGCAGCACCTGGAAGCTGGTGGTGCGCCTGTCGGTGTTTACGTTGTACAGCCTGGTGCTGTTCAACGAGGGCATGAACCCCCTGCAGACCGCGCCCTGGCCCGAGGATATACCCCGGCACCTGTCCGCCACCGGCTTGCAGATCGGCTGGTGGCTGTTCGGCGCGCGAACCCTGACGGTGCTGCTCGGTACGGTGATGATGCAGCGGGTCGGGCATGCCGGGCGGCTGTTGCAGGACGTACTGGGGGCGATCATTTTCCTGATCGCGATTGTCGCGGCGGCAGCCTATGTGCTCGATCTGCCGGTCAAGGGCGTGCTGGCGACCTCCGGGGCACTGGCGATCATTGTCGGCCTGGCATTGCAGAGCACCCTCAGCGACGTGTTCTCCGGCATCGTGCTCAACACCACCAAGCCCTACCAGGTGGACGACTGGATCGCCATCGACGGCATCGAAGGCAAGGTGGTCGATATCGACTGGCGCGCCACGCGCATGCAGACCTCCCAGGGCAGCATGGCGGTGGTGCCCAACTCCCTGGCGGCGAAGGCCAAGATCATCAACTTCAGCCGGCCCCGCGACATGCATGGCGTGGTCATCAGCCTGCAGGTCAGTCCCCACGCCCGGCCGCACGTGGTGATCGAGGCCCTGGAGCGGGCGATGCTCGGGTGTCGGGCGCTGTTGGCGGCGCCCGCGCCGAGCGTGGCGCTGAAAAGCTCCAGTGCGGCGGGCGTGGAATACGAGATCAGCGGTTTCGTGGTGTCGATGGGGCTCAAGCGCGAGGTGCGCAACCAGCTCTATGACCTGGCGTTCCGGCATCTGCAGGCGTCTGGCGTGAGCCTGCTGTCGACGGGGGAGAGCACGTCGCCGTCGACCATTTCCCGTTCGCGGGCCTTGCTGGAAAGCTCGGTGATTTTCTCGACCCTGCGTTCGGAGGAAAAGGACACCTTCAGCCAGAACATGACCCCGCAACTGTTCCGCGCCGGCAGCATGATCCTGCCGCGGGGCGAGGTCAGCGATCATCTGTTCATCATCGAGTCGGGGGTGGTCTCGGTTACCTTGCTGCGCGGCGACAAGCCGATCGAAGCCGGGCGGATGGGACCGGGGGAGGTGATCGGCGAGGCCGGGATCCTCTCCGAAGAAGGCGTGCCGGCGGACTTCACGGCCAAGACCGATTGCATGCTGTACCGCATCGAGAAGGAATACCTCAAGCCCTGCCTGGATGCCCGCCACGACATCAGCGAGGCAATGAAGAGCCTGCTCGATCACCGTCTGCACGCGGCGCAGAACCTGACCCGCGAAGTGCCCAAGGTGGTGCCGAAGAGTGGCTTCATGCAGTGGTTGCGCAGCCGGGTCTGACCTGAGTGATCGACCCGGGTTGGCGTGTCACATTGAGTGTTCCACGCCGCACCCGCAGGAGCCGGGCTTGCCCGCGAAGAACGATAACGCGGGCTATCAGAAGTCCACGGTGGCCGAGACTTTCAGGGTGCGCGGCGTACCCTGGGTCAGGTAGCCGCCGTTGGCCGAGGCCCAGTAGGCGGTATTGGCGACGTTCTCCAGGTTGGCGCGCAAGGTGATTGCCTTTTCATCCAGCTTGAAACGGTAGCGCGAGCCCAGGTCGAAGCGGTTCCAGGTCGGCAGGCTCAGGGTGTTGCCGGCGTTTACATACTGCCCGCCGGTCCGCAGCATCCGGGCGCTCAACGCCGCTCCTTCGATCCCCGGTATATCCCAGTCGGCGCCCAGGTTGAGCTGGAAGCTCGGCACCCCGACCGCGCGGTTGCCGTCATTGCTGCCGTTGAGGGTGCCATCCAGCTCGGTCTTCATCACCGTCGCCCCACCCAGCAGGCGCAGGCCATCCAGCGGCTCGCCGTAGAGGTTGAGTTCGACGCCCTTGTTGATCTGCTCGCCATCGACCCGGAACACGTTGTCGGAGCCGGTGTAGCTCGACGGCTGCTCGATCCGGTAGACCCCCAGGCTCGCCCCGTAGGTGTCCATGTCCAGGCGCACCCCGGCCTCGACCTGTTTGCTGCGTACCGGGGCGAAGGTGGCGTCGCGGTTGACCGCCGAGGTCGGCGGCGTCGGGCCCTTGGCCAGGCCTTCGATGCGGTTGGCGTAGAACGTCACATGCTCCCAGGGCTTGATCACCAGCCCGTAGACCGGTGTGGTGACGGACTCTTCGTAACTGGCGTTGCGCGCGCCGGTGACGGTATTCCAGCCATCGACCACGATGGACTGGCGCCGCACGCCGAGGGTCAGCAGCACGCGGTCGTCGAGAAAGCCCAGGGTATCGGCCACCGCCGTACTTTTTATCTGGTTCTTGCCGACGATCCGCGGGTCGTGGATATCGCTGCCGAACGAGGTGGCGACCGGCCGCGGGCGCGGGACCACATCGTAGAGATTGTTGAAGTAGCGCGCGCTGGTGGCTATGGTTTCGTAGGCCGAGCGCTGTTCGCCCCACATGCCGGCCAGTCCGAAGTTCAGTTGATGGCTGACCGGTCCTGTCTGCAGACGGCCGTTGAGCCCGGCCATCAGGCTCTTGTTTTCCTCGTCGTGGGGCGAATAGAGCATGCCGCCGCGACCGTTGCCGGCCAGGTCGGTCAGGGTCAGCGAAGAGTACACGCCGTTTTCCCGGGTGTACTTGGCGCCTCCGGCGACGTAGCCGGTCCAGTTGTCGCTGAAGTCATACTCGGCGCGGGCCATGCCGAAGGTGTCCTCCAGTTGCGAGTAGCTCCAGTCCTGGGCGTAGTTGTCCCTGGCCGAGGGGGCATGGGGCACCTTGCTCAGGCCGGCGCCGAGGTAGACCACCGGCCGGCCCTGGTTGATCACCTGCTTCTGGTAACCGAAGTCCGCCGACAACCGCAGGCGCTCGCCGCGATAATCCAGGCCGAGGGTGGCGAGGGTCGAACGCTGGTCTTCGTCGTCGATACCGGTATCGCCTTCGCGTTGCAGCAGGTTGACCCGTGCGCCGAAGCGATTGTCCTCGCCAAAACGCTGGCCCAGGTCGATATGCCCACCGGTACGGCCGGAGCCGCCGGCATCGAGGGTCACGCTGCGGGTCGGGGTGTCCTCGGCGCGCTTGGGCTGCAGGTTGACGCCGCCGCCGATCCCGCTGCCGCTGGGGGTGACGCCGTTGACAAAGGCGTTCGGGCCCTTGAACAGCTCGACCCGCTCCAGGGCCTCGGTGGCGATGATCTGCCGCGGCAGCACGCCATACAAACCGTTATAGGAAATATCGTCGCCGTTCAGCGGCAGACCGCGAATCATGAACACCTGGGAGAAGTTGCCGAAGCCGGCGGACTGGCGCACCGAGGCGTCGTTGAGCAGCACATCGCCGACGGTCTGGGCCTGCTGATCGCGGATGGTTTGGGCGGTAAAACTGGTGACGCTGAACGGCACATCCTTGACCGACTGGGTGCCGAGCATGCCCAGGCGGGCGCTGCGGGCCACCTGGCCGCCGGCGTAGACCTCGGCATCCTGGGCGGACTGACCGTTGATGTTGGTCGCACCCAGCTCCAGGGCGCCGTTGGCCTCGACGTGGGGCGCGAGGGTGTAGCCGCTGCCGCCGCTGCTGACCAGGTCGAAGCCGCTGCCCTGCAGCAGTTGCTGGAAACCTTGCCGGACGCTGTAGTTGCCGTCGAGGCCGGGACTCTGGCGGTTGCCGAGCAACGCCGGGTCGAAGGACAGGGGCACGCCGGCGACAACGGCGAACTGCGCCAGCACCTGATGCAGCGGGCCGGCACCGATGGTGTAGCGGTGCGGGGTGTTTTCGGCGGCGACTTCGGCGGCGCTGGCAGGCGGCAGCGTCACGCCGAGGCTCAGGCCGACGGCCAGGGTCAGGGCCTTGAGTGGCAGGCGGGGAGTGAGGGGGGAGGAAGGCCTGGAAGTCATCGAACAATCCTGTCGGACGCGTGGAAACGCAAGGGGTTATCCACACACCGGACGAGAGCGGAAAAGGTATCAGTTAATAGCAATTATTTTCTGAGGCCCTCTACCACGATAGTTCCAGCTGTTGCGTTTTCCAGATAGACCGGCAATGCACCAATGCCCCGATGAACACAGACTTGTGATTGTTGCGATCCTTCGTGGCTGAGGTCGTCACCCAAGGTGATTGAGATGCTATGCCCGATTCTTATCATCAAGGCTGCCTTTCATATTCCAGCGTAACGGTGCGGCAAACAGCATGAGCGTCATCCAGATGAAAGTAGCCGGCCCCGCCAGCATGTAGACCAGGCTGGCGACCAGCCCCGAAGCGGCATCACCGATAACGGCTGTAAAGTAGTACAGCGAGAAGTTCTTGCCGACTTCATGATCTTTTGACAGGCACTGGATATTGGTGACGATGGCAATATCGACAAAGGCGCCAACGAACCCGACAAAGAACAGAATCAGCAGGAATAACCAGCTATTGAATTCGAGCGCCACGGCGGCCGTGGCGAAGAGTGCGCCATACACGACCCAGTAGCGCAGCACCAGGCGTGCGGTGGTGTGTTTGTTGAACCAGGTGTAGAGCACTCCGCCCAACACCGTGCCCGCGGCCAACAGGGAGAACACATAGCCAACCGCTGCTTCGGAAGCGAAGTGTTCAAGTATCGAGGCTGGAAGAATGAAGCGGATCACCGAAGTCGCGAATAAGGCACAAAGTGTTGTACAGCAGATCACTGCGAACAGTGGCGGGTTATCGATCCTGAGTTTGCCCACGCACCGGGCCGCATCACGTATCAGGATCAGGCCATCAAAAGCGACTTTTGGGCTTCTCTTTCCGGGTTCCAACAGGGTGATGCTGACGGCGGACAACAAAAGACTGAAGCCGAAGAACAGAAATGTCGTATTACTGGACAGCAGCAGGGCCAGTATCGAGAAAACCAGAGGGCCGAGAATCGAGGAAATATCCTCGATTACTTGCACGCCGCTGTTGACTGAGGAAAGCTCATCCTTCTCGACGATATCAGGAAAGTAGGCACGGAACGTCGGCACATACAAGCAATCTAGCGCGGTCATCAGCATCGCCAATCCGATGACTGCACCTAGTGTCGGGGTGGACAGGGTAAACAAGGCAAAGAAGGCCAGCGCCAGAAGACTTTTCGCCAACTCCACTCTCACCAGAGTGTGCTTTTTCTCGCAGTTATCCGCCAGCCAGCCTCCGATGGGGGAGCATACTACGCTCGGTAAATAGCGGAAGAAATAAACCACACCGATAAACAACAGATCCGCCTCGGCCATCGAGAAGACGGCAACAGCGAAGGCCGTCTCGAATGCGAACTCGCCGCACTTGGAGAAAAAATAGCCCACTGAGAGCGTGCGCGTACCTCGATTCAGGCTCAACGCTCGCATGTCGATTGCTCTTTCTTAACTCGCTGCATAGATCAACGCATTACCACCTGCAGACGCCCTTGGTGGTTACGTCAGTGATGTCGGTTTTGAAAAGTTTGATTGCAGATTTCATGAGTTTTCTCTATTTGTTGTTTTGCGTTGGGTTGTGACCCTGATCTACTTAGGGTTAGTGAAAGTTAGGTGTGCTTTGTGTATAAAACAAACTGTAGTTTGTAAGTTTGTTTTTCTGTTTTTGTAGAAGTGCTTGGATGTGGCTGATTTTTTGGGGTTTATGATTTGTTTTTTATGAGGAGGGTGCGTTGTTTGACTAGGGCTTGATCTTAGTGTTTTTGCTTTATAAATATTAATGTAAGAGCTTTCTTTTGTTGTTGAGTTACATTTCTTTTTGTTTGTGTGATTTTTCTTGGGTTTTTAATAGGCTCTATCTGGAAAAGCGGACTGTGCATTGTCTTTGTCCAGGGGGCAGGTTTTGAAAAAGACATCTTCAAATCAGCGGGGGCCGCAAAGAACTCCTGAAGCTCACACCCGGCTCTCGACCGACACCCAGTACCGGGTCAACCGGCTGATCTTCAGCGGCAAGGTGTTCTGCAACAGTTGCAGGCTCGAGTCGGTGTCCTTCAGGGAGAAGGCCCCCGACACCCGCAACTCGGCGACATCCGCCTGATAACGCAAAACCCCCGGGCGATAACGCCCCAGTTCATCCAGCACCTGCGCCAGGCGCAGGTTGCGCGCCAGCAACATGCCGCGATCCCAGGTCAGGCTCGTCGTATCGAAGCTCTCCGGCGGCTCGACCCGACTATGGCGCATGCCCGCGCGTTGCCCGACCTGCAGTGTCGAACCCGGTCCGCCAGCCTGGGCCTTGAGCTCCACGGCGCCTTCGAGCACCGCGACTTCGCTGCGATGGCCATCGATCCGCACATTGAAGCGAGTCCCCAAAGCCCGCGCGGTGCCTTGCGGCGTCTCGACGATAAATGGCCGGTAAGCCGGGGCGGGGTCCCTGGCGGTGCTGATCAGGATCTCGCCGGTCAGCAGGATCAGCCGGCGCTCATGGCCGCTGAAGGCGATATCCAGCGAACTGTCGGTGTTGAGCACGACCTGGGTGCCGTCTGTCAGCGTCAGGGTTTTCTGCTCGCCGACGGCGGTGCGCTGGTCGGCGCTCCATTGTTCCCACGAGGCATGCTGCCAGGCCACGCCGATCGGCCCGGCCAGGAGCAACAGGCCGAGACGGGTGAGCACCTGGCGCCGGCCCAGGCCGTGCTGGCGCTCGGCCTGCTTGAGGGTCTGCAGGGCGATCCCCGCCGGTACGCTGCGAAAGTCGCCGAGGATCGCCTGCGCCCGTTGCCAGGCCTGGGCGTGTTCGGTGCTGCGCTGGCGCCACTGCTCGATGGCCTGGCGATCCGCCGCGGTGGCGGTGCCGGAATGCAATTGCACCAGCCAGTCGGCGGCTTCGCCGAGGATATGCGGGTTGATGGCCGGTGTGGACATCAGGCGACGCTCAGGCAGGCGATAAATGCCTCGCGCATGTAGCGCTTGACGCTGACCAGCGAGACCCCGAGGCGCTCGGCGATCTGGGCATAGGTCAGTCCCTCGATCTGCGACAGCAGGAACGCCTCGCGGGTCTTGCGCGGCATCTCTCGCAGCAGTGCCTCGATGCGCCACAGGGTTTCAAGGATCAGCAGGCGGGTTTCCGGCGACGGTACTTCCTGCGGCGGCAGATGGGCGATGGTGTCCAGATAGGCCCGCTCGACGTCCTGGCGACGCCAGCGGTCGATCAGCAGGCCCTTGGCGATATGCGTTAGCAGCGCCCGTGGCTCGCTGCCCAGGGAACGCGCGGCGGGGCGGGTCAACAGACGCAGGAAGGTATCGTGGGCCAGGTCCGCGGCATCGAAGGAGTTGCCCAGCTTGCGGTTGAGCCAGCCCTGCAACCAGCCATGATGCTCGCTGTAGAGCGTATGAATATAGGGGTGATGGGCTGACGACATGGGACCGACTGCTCGCTACGCGGCATCCTGCCTGAATGTAATTAAGAATTGATCGCATTCTAGCGGTGCGCATCGCGAGCTGGCAATTGTCCCGTGTGGGCGAGTGAATCGGTAGTTATGCCGCCGGTCGGATCAGGCGATCTGTCTGAGCACCTCGCGCACCCGGTCCAGCGACGGCTGGATATCCAGGGTTTCGATGGAGCCGTAGCCCATCAGCAGGCCCGTGCGTGGGGTGGCGGTGTGGTAGAAGGGCGCCAGCGGGTACAGGCCGACCTCGATCTTTTTCGCCAGGTCGATCAGCAGCGGGATATTCAGTTCGCCCTTGTCGAGGATCGCCAGGTGGAAGCCGGCGGTGGAATGGATGCGCTGGAACCAGGGCGACAGGTCGCCGTCCAATCGTTCGATGAGGTGTTCGCGGCGGCTGGCGTAGGCCTGGTGGCAGCGGCGGATATGCTTGAGCAGGTAGCCGTCGACCATGAACTTGGCCAGGGCCCACTGGGTCAGGGTCGCGGTGTGCCAGTCGGTCAACTGCTTGGCCGAGATCAGCGCCTTGAGCAGGCCGGGCGGGGCCACCAGGTAGCCCAGGCGCAGCTCCGGCAGCAGGGTCTTGGAGAAGGTCCCGACATAGGCCACCAGGCCATGCTGGTCGAGGCTCTGCAGGCAGTCGGTGGGCCGTCCTTCGTAGCGGAATTCGCAGTCGTAGTCGTCCTCGATGATGATCGCTCCCAGCTCCCGTGCGCGCTCCAGCAAGGCCAGGCGGCGTTCCAGGCTCATGGGCATGCCGAGGGGAAACTGGTGCGCCGGGGTCACGTAGATCAGCCGCGTGCCCTCGGGAATCAGCTCGACCCGGATGCCCTGGTCATCCACCGGGATGCCGACCACCCTGGCGCCCTGGGCGGCGAACAGCAGCCGCGCCGGCGGATAGCCGGGGTCCTCGACGGCGACGGTGCAGCCGGGCTCGACCAGCACCCGGGCCACCAGGTCGAGGGCCTGCTGGGCGCCGTTGGTCACCAGCAGGTCATCGCTGTTGCAGCGCACGCCACGGGAAAACCCGATATGCCGGGCAATCGCCTCGCGCAGCATCGGGATGCCTTCCGGCTGGCTGTACAGGCCGCGCACCTGGGCGGTCTGGCGCAGGGCGAACAGCACGCTGCGGCGCCATTCGTCATGGGGAAACTGGTTCTTGCTGGTGGCCCCGCCGAGGTAGTCGTAGCGTAGGGTACCGATGGGGTGATGCATCGGCATCGACGCCTCGCGCCATTGCTGGATCACCGCCGCGCCGGCCAGTTCCTCGCCCTGGGCCTTGGCGCGGGCCTGGGGGATATGCGAGTTGACGAATGTCCCGGCACCGACCCGGCCGACCAGCAGGTTGTCATAGGTCAACTGGGCATAGGCATCGGCCACGGTCTTGCGCGAAACCCCCAGTTGTTCGGCGAGCAGGCGGGTGGGTGGCAACTGCGTGCCGGCGACCAACTGGCCCTGGGTGATGGCCGTGCGCAGTTGTTCGGTGATCTGCCTGGCCAGGTCGCGACGACCCTCGAGGTTGATATGCAATTCCATGGGAAGGCTCGTTGAGAGGAGAAAAGCCGTGCGCGGTGGGGCGCAGTTTAGCCTGCCGTGGCCGGGCTGGCATCCGCTGTCCGGGTCCGGACGATTGGCTTCCCGATCTTTGCCGGAATTGGCTATTTGGCCTGGCGTCCGGTGGGCTTAACGTAGCGTCATCCCCAACGTTATCAGGAGCGACACTATGCAACCTCGTATCGATTTCTACACCGCTTCCCCGGATGCCATGAAAGCCATGCTGGCCCTGGAAAACGCGGTCAACAAGCTGCCGCTGGAAAAGTCCCTGCTGGAACTGGTGAAGATGCGCACCTCGCAGATCAACGGCTGCGCCTTCTGTCTCGACATGCACAGCGCCGACGCCCGCAAGGCCGGGGAAACCGAACGGCGCCTGTACACGCTCTCGGCCTGGCGCGAAACGCCGTTCTTCAGCGCTCGCGAACGCGCGGCGATGGCCTGGACCGAAGCCCTGACCCGGATCTCCGAGACTCACGCTTCGGACGAAGACTATGCGCTGCTCAGTGCCGAGTTCAGCCCGACGGAAATGGTCGACCTGACCCTGGCCATCAACACCATCAACAGCTGGAATCGCCTGGCCATCGGTTTTCGCAAGATGCCGGTGGAGTGATCGCGGTCACGTCTGGCTGAGCGCCTGTTTTTCCGCGCCACTGAGGCTGTTCCCGGCGGACGCGGGCTTTTACAGTGTGGAACTGTGAGCCAGCATCCTGGGGAGCGAGAGCGGATGTACAGCCTGTTGCAGCCACCGGCGTTGCCGGAAGCCTTTCACACGCGGATCTACGCCGGGGAGATCTTTGCCCTGGCGTTGCCGGCTATGCAGGAACTGGTCGACGTGGCCCGCGGGTTACTGGAAGAAACCCTGTATCCCCATGACCCGACGCTTGTTCACCGGCATCTGGACCATGCACGGCAGGCGGAATGTATTACTCGCCTGCAGGCGCAGTTCCATCAGCATGATGGCGTACGGCGCTGCTGGCGGCAGGTGCTCGACAGTCTCGGGCTGGCGGCTTCCGGGATTGCCTGTGACCGCCTGCACCTGCGCTTCCAGCCACCGTCCGAGCACGGTCGAACGGCCCCCCGGGACCGCGCGACGGCGACCATCGCCTTTCACCGCGATACCTGGGGCTCGAACCTCTACGCCCAGACCAACTGGTGGGCCCCGATCTATCCCATCAGCGCCGGGCGTACCTTCGCGATCTATCCGCAGCTCTGGCAGCGGACGCTGGCCAACAGCAGCGCCGACTTCGATCTGCAGCAGATTCTCCAGCGCTCACACCGTGACGGGCGCAATACGGTGGATGCCGACCAGGCCATCGCGCACCTGCTGGAGTCCATCGAAGGCGAAAGTGCCATACCGGTGGTGATCGACCCCGGCACGCTGCTGGCATTCTCCGGGGCTCACGCCCATGCCGGAGTGCCCAACCACACGGGGTTGACACGGATCTCCTTCGAAACCCGCACGCTGTGGATCGACGATGTCCTCGCCGGTCGCGGTGCGCCGAATGTCGATGGCCGGGCACCCTGGCAGTCGCCGGGTTTTTTCCGCCGGCTCAGCGACGGCCGGCGCCTGCATGAACTGCTCGGCTGCGCCTATCTGGAGCCCTATCGAGCCGCTGCCCCGGGCTTATGACAGGCCAACGGCACCGGCGGCGAGCATCAGGGCCGCGAGTACCCCGACCAGCGCAAACAGCTGCTGCAGCCTCGGGCCGGCCAGTCGTCCGGCGACCTGGCGACCGAGCACCAGCCCCAGTACCGCGCCGGCGGCGAACGGCGCACCGATCGACCAGTGCATCACTCCGGACAGCGTCGCCGTGACCACGCTGCCGACGGACACCAGGGCAATCACCGCCAGGGACGTGGCGACGATGCTTTTGCTGTCCAGGTTGGTATAGCGGGTCAGAGCGGGGATGATCACGAAGCCGCCGCCGACCCCGAGCAGTCCCGACAACAACCCCGACAGCATGCCGGTCACGGTCAGCGCCCGGGCACAGGGCAGGGTCCAGCGCAGCCGACCCTGCAACGGGTTGAGCACACAGGGCAGGAAATCGGCCCGTGGCGCCGGCTGGCCATGCAGCAACTCGTGGCGGGCCTTGTTGAAGATCCGTGCGCACGCATAGACCATCACCACGGCAAAGCCCAGTGCCAGCGGTTCGTTGGGCAGCCGGTGGGCCAGCCACAAACCCAGCGGCGTGAGCAGGATGCCGATCCCGGCGATAAAACCGGCGGCCCGGTAGCGGACGATGCCCTGGCGCAGGCCGAGCAAGGCGCCGACCGCGGCCGCCAGGCCCACCGCCAGCAGGCCGATCGGTGCCGCCTGGACCATCGACAGACCGAGACCGAACACCAGCAGCGGCACCGCCAGGATGCCGCCACCGGCTCCGGTCAGGGCGAGGATCGCGCCGATCAGCGTGCCGAGTCCGGCGCCCAGCAGCATATGTTCATTCATACCGGCTGCTTGTCCGCTTTCAGCGTCGGTCGGGCCAGCCATTCGTGGCCCTTGAGCATGCCGCGCCAGTACAGCGGCGGCAGCAGGCGTTCCTTCAGCCACCAGGCCAGGCGGGTCGGTTTGCGTCCGTCGAGCAGCCATGGGGCGAACGTCGGCGCCAGCTTGCCGCCGTAGGTGAATTCGGCCAGGACGATTTTCCCGCGCTCCACCGTCAACGGGCAGGAACCATAGCCGTCGTAGACCGCCTGGCGCGGCAGGCGTCCGAGGGCCACCAGCACATTGTTGGCCACCACCGGCGCCTGCTTGCGCGCAGCGGCGGCGGTCTTGGCGTTGCTGGTGTTGGTCACATCGCCGAGGCCGTGGATATTGGCGAACTGGCGATGCTGCAAGGTGCCGGGATCGACATCGACCCAGCCGGCGGCATCGGCCAGCGGGCTGGTGCGAATGAAGTCCGGGGCGACCTGTGGCGGCACCACGTGCAGCATGTCGAAAGGCCGGACCAGGGTTTCGCGGCTGCCGTCGGCCAGGGTGCGGGCGAAGGTCGCCTGTTTCGCCGGACCGTCGACCGCTACGAGGCTATGGCCGAACTGCAGGTCCACCGCGTACTTGTTGATGTACTCCATCAGCGCCGGGACGTAGTCGGCGACACCGAACAGGACGGCGCCTGCGTTGAAGAAGCGGGCCTGGATCTGCCCCAGGCGGCCGTTGCGCAGCCAGTGGTCGCAGGACAGGTACAGGGCTTTTTGCGGGGCACCGGCGCACTTGATCGGCATCGGCGGCTGGCTGAACAGCGCCTGGCCGTGTTGCAGCTCCTGCACCAGTTTCCAGGTGTAGGGCGCCAGGTCGTAGCGGTAGTTGGAGGTCACGCCGTTGCGGCCCAGGGTCGCTTCCAGGCCATCGATGGCGGCCCAGTCAAGTTTCAGGCCGGGGCAGACAATCAACTGCTGATAGCCGATGCGGCGCTGGTCGGCCAGCACCAGCGTATCGGACTGCGGTTCGAAGGCGCTGACCGCGGCCTTGATCCAGTGCACGCCCCTGGGGATCAGCGAGGCCAGCGGCCGGGCGGTGGATTCGGGGCTGAACACCCCGGCACCGACCAGGGTCCAGCCGGGCTGGTAGTAATGGCTGTCGGCCGGGTCGATGATCGCGATATCCAGGCCGGGCGCGCGGGCCAGCAGGCTGGACGCGGTGGCGATGCCAGCGGCGCCGGCACCGACGATCACGACCTGGTGCCGGATCGGGGCTTGTTCGAGTGTCGAATTCATGGAGGCGGGTCCTGGTTCAGAGGGCATTGAGCGGGATCTTCAGGTAGCGCATGCCGTTTTCTTCCGGCTCGGGCAGGTGGCCGCTGCGCATGTTGACCTGCACCGAGGGCAGCATCAGCACCGGCATCTCGAGGGTGGCGTCACGGGCTTCGCGCATGCTGACGAAGGTGTCTTCATCGATGCCTTCGTGCACATGGATATTGCGTGCACGCTGTTCGGCGACGGTGGTCATGTACTGCAACTCGCGACCGCCCGGCAGGTAGTCGTGACACATGAACAGCCGGGTCTGCGGCGGCAACGCCAGCAGACTGCGGATCGAGCGATACAGGGTGCGCGCATCGGCGCCGGGGAAGTCGCAGCGGGCGGTGCCGTAGTCGGGCATGAACAGGGTGTCGCCGACAAAGGCCACGGTTTCGTCCTTGTCGCGGATCAGGTAGCTCATGCACGCCGGGGTATGACCCGGGGTGTGCAGGGCCAGGGCCTTGAGGTTGCCGATGGTGAATTCGCTGCTGTCGCCCAGCAGGACGTCGAACTGGCTGCCGTCGCGCTTGAAGTCAGTGCCTTCGTTGAACAGTTCGCCAAACACCTGCTGGACCAGGGTGATGCGGCTGCCGATCGCCACCTTGGCGCCCAGCTGTTCCTTGAGGTAGGCGGCGGCCGACAAGTGATCGGCATGTACATGGGTTTCCAGGATCCATTCGACCCGGGCATCCAGTTCGCGAATCCGCGCGATCATCCGGTCCGCCGACTCCGTGCGGGTGCGCCCGGACTTGGGGTCGTAGTCGAGCACGCTGTCGATCAGCGCGCAGTGGCGGGTCTCGCGGTCCATCACCAGGTAACTGATGGTCCAGGTATTGGGATCGAAAAAGGCTTCTACGGTGAGCTTGTCGCCGATGATCATTGCGTACTCCAGGCAAAGAGGGGGCCCACCTGTCCAGCCGGGTGCCTTCCCTTGTCTGTCAGTGAGTTCAATAAGCATGCCAAGCACGGGTTGCGATTTTTTTACCTGTTCATTGACTTTTGTCAGCGCAATTGCCGAAGTTATCTGGGTGAGATAAATAATTGGCAGAAAATGGCAGTCATTGTGGCAGTCAATGGCAGAGGATGGCAGAAGCACCCCGGCTGTATTAAGCTCCGGCCTTCGCCCGGGAGTCGCCATGAACATCCTTGCCACCGATCTTTCCCACCCGGACATGCAGGCACTGGTGTCCTACCTCGAACACGATCTGCAGCCGACCATCGTCCTCGACACCGAGTACAACATTGTCGCGGCCAACACTGCCTACCAGCGCCAGTTCGGCGTGCAGGGCCGGCCTCATGTCGGCGCCAAGTGTTATCGGGTGTCCCATCAGTTCGCGGTACCCTGTGACCAGGCCGGCGAACACTGCCCGATGCGCAAGGCCTTTGATACGCGCCTGCCGGAACGGGTGCTGCATATCCATCACACGCCACGCGGGCCGGAGCATGTCGATGTGGAGTTGCGCCCGCTGCTGGACCGCCAGGGCGAGGTGGTCGGTTATGTCGAGCGCCTGAACAGTGTCGCGGTGGCCTCGGCGCAGCCCCAGCACCAGGGGCTGGTGGGGCGTTCGGTGGCGTTCAAGGAAGCCTTGACCGCACTGCAGCGGGCCGCGCCGTCGCCGATCCCGGTATTGCTCCAGGGCGAATCGGGCACCGGCAAGGAGCTTTTCGCCAGGGCCCTGCATGAAGGCAGCCCGCGGGCCGGCGGGCCATTGGTGGTGGTCGACTGCACCGGCCTGACCGAGACGCTGCTGGAGAGCGAACTGTTCGGCTACGAGAAGGGCGCCTTTACCGGTGCCTTGCAGCGCAAGATCGGCCTTGCCGAGGCGGCCCATGGCGGCACGCTGTTCCTCGACGAGATCGGCGAAGTGCCGCTGGCGATGCAGGTCAAGCTGCTGCGCCTGATCGAGTCCGGCAGCTTCCGTCCGGTGGGCAGCCTGCGCACCGTGCATTCGGACTTCCGCCTGGTCTGCGCGACCCACAAGCCGCTCAAGGACATGGTCGCGGCGGGCAGTTTCCGCCAGGACCTGTTCTACCGCATCAGCGCCTTCCCGATCCGCCTGCCGGCATTGCGCGAGCGTGGCGACGACCTGCCGCTGCTGATCGACAGCCTGTTGCAGCGCCTGGCACCGGGCGCCGTGCCACGCGTTGATTCGCAGGCGCTGCGGGCACTGACGTTGTACGCCTGGCCGGGCAATATCCGTGAGCTGCGCAATGTGCTGGAGCGGGCGCGGCTGTTTACCGACGATGGGGTGATTCGCGTGCAGGACCTGCCGGCGGAATTGCGTGGCGATATTCCCCGAGTGGCGCCGGTGCGCCAGCGCGGGCGCAACGAACTGGAACAGCTGGCCCATGCCCTGGAGATGTTCGAGGGCTCGCGCAGCGAACTGGCGAAGGAACTGGGCATGAGCGAACGGACCTTGTATCGGCGATTGCAGGCGCTCGGAGTTGGTAGATAATCGTCGAGATGAACGGACTCGTTGTCATCACCACCTATTTCAACCCCTGCGGCTATAGCAGCCGCCGGCACAACTACGACCTGTTTATCGCCGGCATGCGCCGGGCCGGGGTGACCTGCATCACCGTCGAATGCGCGTTCGGCGAGGAACCCTTCGAATTGCCCGCGAGCCTGGACGTGATCCAGGTCCGCGCGCGCACGCTGCTCTGGCAGAAGGAGCGTCTGCTCAACCTGGCCGCCTCCTGGCTGCCGGGAAATTGTCGTTATGTCGCCTGGCTCGACTGCGACATCCTCTTCGACAACCGTTCCTGGGTCGGCGACCTGGTCCGTGTGCTGCGTGAGTACCCGGTGGCGCAGGTCTTCGAAAGCTGCCTGCGCCTGGAACGCGGCAACGTCGAGGGCGCCGTGGCCGACGTCGCGCATTCCTTTGCCGCGGTAATGCGGCGCCAGCCCGACAGCCTCGATGCCGGCCGCTACGACCTGCATGGCCACACCGGCTACGGCTGGGCGATGCGCCGCGAGATCTTCGACGAAGTGGGGCTCTACGAGTGCGCCGTCTCCGGCAGCGCCGACCACTTCATGGCCCATGCGATCTTCGGCGACTACAACTTCTGCATCCGCAATGCCCTCAAGCACGACCCCCGGCAGATCGATCACCTCAAGGCCTGGGGCCGGCGCTTCCACCAACGGGTGCAGGGTCGCCTCGGCGTGGTGCCAGGACGCATTCGCCACCTGTGGCATGGCGACGCCGTGAACCGCCGCTACTTCCTGCGCATGCACGACATCACCGACCTTGGCTTCGATCCCTGGACCGACCTGCAGATCGTCCCCGGCGCGCCGCTGGAGTGGGCCGCAGGGATGGATAAGCCGGGACTGCGCCAGTACTTCGCCAACTACTTTGCCAGCCGCCACGAAGACGGCCTCCAGGCGATCGAGGAGAATCCTGCATGAACGATTTGTCCAACCCGGACCTGGACGACGCCATTGCCGAGCTGGGCAATGTGCTCGAAACCCTCGAACAGCGCGCCGAGGCCAGCGAACGCGCCCTCGGCAAACTGGCGCGCCAGCGCAAGGCCTACCTGAGCCAGGTGACCTACGACCTGCTGCCCAAGCTGTCTTCGGTGGTCCTGGCCAGGCTGCGCGAGCAGGTGCCGGGCTTCGTCACGCTACAGGTGCAGGAAAGCTTCGACACCCAGCGCAAATTTCTCGGCCTGTTTGCCAGCAAGGACTACGCCCATACCCTGGCGTTATTGCAGACCCGGTTGGCCAGCCATCTCGATCAACTCCAGCATGCCGGCCTGCGCGAGCGTAATGACGAGATCGCCCAGGTGTCGGCGCAGCGCGAAGGGCTGCAGTTCCAGCGCCAGGCGACCGGCGAACTGCTGGCATTGCTGCAACAGGCGCGACGGCAGGGCACGCCGTTGCCGCCGCAGGTGCAGGAACAGGTCCGGCACCTGGCGACCCTGGCCCGGGCGGCGCGCAGGAACGATGACCGGACGGATTTCATGGATCGGGATTATCGTGATTACAGCTCCCGCCACGCCAACGACCCGAGTCGTACGACGGTGGACGAGCGGGGGCCGGAGCAGCGCGATAATCCGCTGGACCTGCTGATCTACTGGGCAACGGATATGTCCACGAGCTTGCGCACGCTGGTGATCGATACGGTCGAAGGGGCAAGGCGGGAGGTTGATGAGGTGCGGCGGGAGTTCAGTAGCGAACCGAACGAATCGAGAGCGCCAACGGAATCAGGGGCTGCAGGCTCTTCGCAGTCGTCTTCGGCGGCGGATTCGTTGGTGCCCGCCGCTGTGGCGGTGGGAGTGACGGCTGCGGCGGTGACGGGGGCGGTGATTGCGACGGATGATAGTTTGGGGTTGTTTTCGTGAGAGGTGTAGTGGTCAGAAACCAGACCCTCACACCGTACTGAATCATTTCCGCGTCGAGTCCCTGGCGAATCTGGCGGGCGACCGTGACTTCTTCTCGAGTGGGGTGGTGTCGGGTCGATCCGCGTCCACGGGGCTCGCCGGCCAGGGTGAGTCCCTCCAGTGGATTTATTCGTTCTCTTGTCCCTGATGTACGACCGGAACACTACGTGGATAACTGGGCTTCCCGGTAGCAGGTGGTTGTTTTCAAATATTGCAACACTTATTCCGGGGCGAGTTGTTGTTTCAAGATTTAACTCTGGAGTAGATTGAATTTCTAAAGGAATAGTATGGTGATGCCAATGAGGCAAAATGCTGATTTCATGACGTGGTGGTTCGACGTCAATTCGCGCTTCGCCAATTGTAGTCGGCCGGAGGAGTTGTTTCGCCAGATTGAACATGAAGTTCATCTCATGGGTTTTGATTGTTTTGCCTATGGTTATCGTCGCCCGGTGCCCTTCAACCAGGCCGAAACGCATATCGTGGGCACCTATCCCGGGGAATGGCTCGAGCGCTACAACGATAAGGGCTACGGGGCCATTGACCTCTCGGTGATCAAGGCCCGTAGTCAGGGGCTTGTGATCTGGGAAGAGCATAGCGAATTGCTGGGCTCTGAACTGTTCCGTGAGGCGCGCGAGTGGAATCTGAACATTGGCGCCACCTTTGTGGCCCGGGGGAGGGACCAGACGCTGCACATGCTGGGGATCTCCAGGGCTGAAGACTCTGTTGGCGCTGATGAAGCCCTGCTGCTCAAGCTCAAGTTGAGGTGCATCACGGAGCTGCTTGAGGACAATCTGTCCTGTCCTGACAATCTTGTTCAGGCAGAGGTGTTATTGAGCGGGCGCGAGGTCGAAATCCTGCGTTGGATTGCCGATGGCAAATGCTCCAGGAGTATTTCTGAAATATTGAGTCTTTCAGAACATACCATAAATTATCATGTAAAGAGCATTCAGCGAAAGTTTGGCTCCAGTAACAGGGTGTTGACGGCGGCATATGCGGCGGCGCTTGGTGTTATTTGATCTTGCGGATTTCGTGTTTTTCTTCTGCCTGGATTTCCGTTCTCCGAGTTGTCGGCATGACTGATGGCGGTGTGCCGCTTTTCTTGGGTCGCCTGACCTGAACGACTCTTCGTTCATGTGTGGTGGACTCACCCAATGCTTTTCCTTCTGACTGGTACGTCTTCTCCTGTTTTTTGCACAGGATAAAAGTGTTTCATATTTTTTCGTGATATGTCTGACTACTAATTTTGGTAGTTGCGGTCTTCAGGCTTTATCCATAGTGTTTAAATAATTACAGGAAGTTCTGCCTGATCTGCAAAGGAGGTGCTGTCCGATGTACAGGTTTGTGTGCAGGCGTTTTGCCGATATGGATAAGGATGCACTTGAAAAGTTGGGCCGATTTCGTCATGAGGTGTTCATCGGAAAGTTGCGCTGGGACGTTGTTAGCTTGCATCCGCTGCCAGGCATAGAAATTGATCAGTTTGATACGGATGGAACAATTTTCATCACTGCCCTGGATAATAAAGGGCAAGTGGTTGGTTGTACTCGCCTGTTGCCGACAACTCAGCCTTATCTGCTTGGCGAGGTTTTTCCCCGACTCTGTGACAAGCCCGTTCCCCGTGATGCGAAAATCTGGGAATTGTCGCGCTATGCAGCTATTCCCGAGGTCTCGGGGACGCTCGGCATCAGCCTGTTCAAGGTCTCCATGCAGTTCGCCCACATGCAGGGCGTTCGTGATGTGGTGGCTGTGACCACGCAATCGCTGGAGCGTTACTTTCTGCGTCATGGTGTAGAGCTACGCAGACTGGGTGGATCCCTGAGCAGGGGCAAGGACAAGCTGGTTGCATTGTGTTTTCCCACTCATCAGTTCCTGAACTTCATTCACAGGGTGAACCTGGATGAAACATTGCAAGAGCATATCGATAACAAGTCGATTATTGCTCTCTAGTTTTTTTCAGGCCTGAAGTTCGGGTTTCGGTTTAAGTTTTAAGTGTTTTTCTGCGGAGATAAAGATGATCTACGATGTTGTTGTGGTCGGTAGCGGTGCTATTGGTGGCTCCATTGCATTCGAACTCGCAAGTCGCGGACTCAAAGTCTGCCGGGTGGGGGAAATAAACAGGATCAATGCGGCATCCAGAGCGGCAGGCGCGATGAATGGCTGTTTTGGCGAGATTACCAACGGTCTGTTGGCCAGCGAACATGGTCGCCTGAAACTGGCGATGGATATCCAGGCCAAGGGCGTGTGGGGGCAATGGGCCGAGCGTCTTGCCCAGGCCTCCGGCAATCGCGAGGAGTTGCTGACGGCCCGTGGTACCCACGTCATCCTGAACTCTGCCGGCATGGCGGAAATCGACAGCGTCAACTATGCCGCTATCGAGAAATCCCTGGTTGATCACAAGGTCCCCTACCGCGAGGTCGCTCCTGAGCGGCTGGATTGGATCAAGGCCAACGACCTGGTCCGGCCGATGCAGGCACTGCTGATCCCCGATGAAAACGCGCTCGATTCGCACCTGCTCCTTGAAAAACTGGATGCCGCCCTGTTGGGATGCGGCGGTGAACTTGTCACGAGCAATGCCCGCAGCCTGATAACCGAAGGTCGGGTTGCCACGGGAGTGGTGCTGGAGAATGGCCAGCAAATTGCCGGCAAGCAGGTAGTCGTGGCGGCCGGTGTCCAATCGTTGGAGCTGTTCGACGCCCTGGACGATATTAAGACGCGGATTCCCCCACTGTTCGCCGGTTACGGCGTGTCCATCCTGGCCAGGCTCAAGCCGGGGCAGACTACCCCCTCGACCGTTATTCGAACGCCCAACAGGGCCTTCGCCTGTGGCTTGCACTGTGTGCCGCGCTCGGCCGACCTGCTGTATATCGGCGCAACCAACATCCTGGCTGAAGAACCTCGTTCCCATGCGTTGATTTCCGATGTGCAGTTCCTGCTCGACTGTGCGGTCGACCAGCTCAACCTGGATTTGCATGATGCCGAGGTCGTCAATATCCAGGTGGGGAACCGGCCTATTCCAGCCGATGGTTTTCCGCTGATCGGCCAATGCGAGTACGAGGGCCTCTGGCTGGCCACCGGCACCTACCGGGATGGCCTGCATCAATCGCCGCTGCTGGCGTCCTGGATGGCGGACCAGATACAGGGAGTGCCCAACGGTCTCGACCTGTCCTCCTTCGCACCGGTACGCAAGCCGCTTCAGGGGCTTGCGCGCAGCAGTACGGTCGCCGAGACGGTGAAACAGATGTTCGCCACGGGCTATGAGTACCGCTGGGACATCAAGCCTTACTGGACGCCACTGCTCGACAAGGGCATGACCGACAACTACACGAGATTGATCGAGTCGTTGCACCCGCATTTCACTCCGCCGCCCGAACTGGTTGCCTTTTCCTATCTGTACCGTTCGATGTACGAGCGTCTGGCGCGCTACTACGAGGCCTGGTCATGATCCATTCACAGCTTGAGCATGAGCACGTCACGGCATTGGAGAACCTGACGAAAGCGGGTGTATGGGACCCCCTGGGTGATCTGCGGGCCATTGCGGGCAAGCACTTTTCTTCCGGGCTCGAGCCCGATGGCCACAGGTTGTCGGCGTTTCAGCTGGATGTGGCTGAGCGCTGTGCCCGGACGCCCCTGGGGCACATCCTGGGATACACCGATTTTGCCGATCTGCGCTTCGTCGTGGGCAGTGGCGCATTCATCCCGCGCTTGCAAAGCATGGCGATGGTGCGGTGGATCGAGGAGAACCTGCCACTCGATAGCCATTCGATGGTGTATGACCTGTGCTCGGGAGTAGGTGCAATCGGCCTGTCGATCTGGTCCAGATCCGGGGCCAGGGTGGTCTGTGTCGAAAACGACCCGATCGCCCAGGCTTACCTCGGGCGCAACATCCATCGGCTCTGCCAGGGGCGTCCGGACGTGACGTTGTGCGAGGGGGATATCAGCAGGCTCGACAAGTTCGAACAGGCGCGTGGCAGCGTCGACGTAGTCGTGTCCAACCCTCCGTATGTCTCGGCGGGGACCGAGCTTCTGCCCGAGTGGGGCATTCATCATCCTTCCGGCGCCATTTACGCGGGTGACCAGGGCGGCGAGTTGATCGAGGCGTCGGCGCGACTGGCCGACCTCATCCTCAAGCCGAAGGGGGCGCTGCTGATCGAGCATGGCGAAGCGCAGGGGCATCGGGTCAGGTCGCTGCTCGAACAGTATGGTTTTGACTCGGTTCGTACTTGTGTCGATGGACGTTTTGGCGATTCGACGGGACCTGCCGTCGTGACTGTAGGGAGAAAGGCATGAACAACATGGACTCACGCCTGGCGGCAGCCACCCATGACAACTGGATGACGATTCGCCAGCAGCGCACCAGTGGGGCGCTCGGTAGCGCGTCGGATGATGGCCTGACCGGTTTCGAGGTGGTTTCACGCAAAGGCAAGGAAGTGGAGTTGGCCGATGGCTCGACCTGCACGGAGTTTATTTCATGCTCCTATCTGGGACTTGAAAGCCATCCCAAGCTGATCATGGCGGCGCAGTCGGCCCTCGAGCGAATCGGCATCCACCTGTCGGCCAGTCGCAGCGCCATGAGCCCGGTCTATCTGCGGCAGCTCGAACAGTTGCTGGGCGAGATCTATCTTGGAGCCAGCGTGACGGTATTCACCTCCACCAGCAATGCCCACCTCGGTGTATTGCCGTTGCTGGGCAGTGGCACAATGGAAGGCTATCCGATCAGGCGCTCGGTCATGTGGCTGATCGATCGAACCGCCCACGCCTCGATGCAGGTTCTGCGAGGGGTCATGTCGCAGTTCGGCGCGGTCAAGCGAGTCGATACCCAGGACATCGATGCGCTCAGGCAGGCACTGGTGCAATGTGACAGGGAGCAGATTACCCCCGTCCTGCTGATTGACGGGGTCGGCTCGATGTCGGATCTGCTCCCGGTGGGTGAGCTGAGCGAGTTGCTGCAGGCCTATGGCGGCTACCTCTATATCGACGACGCCCATGGCATTTCGATTACCGGCAGGCATGGTGCCGGTTATGCCTTCGAGAATCTGAGCTACCGGTTGCCAGCCAATACCCTCATCGCGGGCTCGTTGAGCAAGGCATTTGGTGGTGCGGGCGGTTTCATCGTGCTCAAGCCCGGCTACAACGCGGCGCAGCTACGGGCGTTGGCCAATCCGCTGGTGTTCGGTCACACCATTTCCGTGCCACTGCAGGCGGCAAACGTCGCAGCTGCGCAGATTCACCTGTCCTCCGAGATATCGTCCCTGCAGGACGCGTTGTGGGCGAACGTGCGGAGTCTCGACGCCCAGGTCTCGCAGCGCATGATGAATGCCTCCTTGCGTGCTCCCATCCGTGGAGCCCTGTTCGAGTCGGAACGGCAGGGGGTCATGGCGGCCAGTGCCCTGCGGGCCTCGGGGCTGATCGTGTTTCCAGTGTTCTATCCGATCGTGGAGACCGGCAAGGCCATGCTGCGTTGCGCCGTCTCGGCAGTTCATACACCGGGACAGATCAACGCGCTGGCCTGTCAGCTCAATCAGCAACTGGGCCGGGCATCGGCCTGACGACGATAAACAGCAAGGACCATGTCAATGAATGCAGAAAGGAATGCTGCGTCGGCGGAGCGGGATCTTCAGCCGTGTCGTCAGCAGTTGGACCGGATCAACCAGTCGCTTGTTGATCTGTTGGCCCAGCGCATGGACGTATGCCGGACGATCGCCGGGATCAAGCACGTGAGCGGAATCCCGATGATGCAACCGCACCGGATCACCTCGACGCTGGACCAGGTGATGGCGTTATCGCGATCTCGTCAGCTGCGTCCGGAATACCTGGAGCGGGTGTTCGAGTTGATCATCAAGGAAACCTGCGATGAGGAACTGCGCATCATGGATGCTCTCGATCAGTCACGTGTGGAGGAATGAGGCATGCGTACACTGATTGTCGATAACTTCGACTCCTTTACCAACAATATTGCCCAGTACATCTACGAGGCTTGCGGCGAACAGCCTGAGATCGTGCCCAATTCCACCGCTTTCGAGGACCTCGACCTGGAGGGTTACGATGCCGTCATCCTCTCCCCGGGCCCCGGACATCCTGCCCGCAACGCCGACTTTGGCGTGTGCCGGGAGGTGCTGGCACGTGCCCGGATCCCGGTGCTTGGGGTTTGCCTGGGGCACCAGGGGATCAACTGCTTCTTCGGTGGTGCGGTCGAGCACGCACCGGAACCCGTACATGGCTACCGTACCCGCATCATTCATTCGGGCAGCGGCCTGTTTGCCGGAATTCCACAGGCATTCGAGGTGGTCCGCTATCACTCGCTGGTGTGCACGCAGGTTCCATCCTGCCTGGAAGTGACCGCACGCTCCGACTGTGGCCTGATCATGGGGCTCGCTCATCGTGAGCGGGCAATCTGGGGCGTGCAGTTCCACCCGGAGTCCATCGACTCGGAATATGGCTTGCAGGTTATCCGCAATTTCGTGCGTCTTGTCGCTGATGCGCGAGGTCGCCAGAATTGCGAACAGGAGATCGATCCTGTGCGACGGGCATTGCAAGTTGCGGGTGGTTCGATGGAGCTGTCGTTTGACTTCCAACTCATTGAGCAAGCTCCAGGGCCATCGCAGATGTTCAAGGCCCATTTCGCAGAACGGCCGGCGGCCTTCTGGCTCGACAGCGAATTGTCGGATCGGCCGCAAGCCAGGTACTCGGTGATGGGCGCCTGTGATCGCGACTCGGCGCTGGTATTCAGGTATGACGTCAATCGTCGGCGCCTGTCGATCGAGGGGCCCACGGGGCAGGCGAGTCTCGAGGGGGATTTCTTCGAGTTGATGGCCGGCATCGTCGAGCACCTCGGGGCGGCCCGCCAGTCCGAGGCGCCGTTTCCCTTCAGTGCCGGCCTGATCGGCTACCTGGGGTACGAACTCAAGGCCCTGACCGCTACCGGCGTGTGCAACACGCATGTGTCCGAATTGCCCGATGCGCTGTTCTACCTACCGCAGAACATGCTGGTCTTCGATCACCGGAATGAACTCACCTATCTCTGTCACCTGTGGGGTGAGCGTCTTGTGCTAAGACCCACCGGCGATGCCGAGCAACCGCGCTACCAACCCTTCGCTCCCGGGCCGGTGGCCGAGTCGGCGCTGCAACTGGCCGACTGCTCGAAGGCCTACATCGAAAAGGTCAATCTGTGCCTGCAGCAGATCGTCGATGGCGAGTCATATGAAATCTGCCTGACCAACCGTGCGAGCCTGGAGTGTACGGATGATCCGCTAAACGGCTATCTGCGCATGCGCAGCATCAGTCCCGTGCCCTATGGTGCCTATATCGACACCGGGGAGTTCTCCATCCTCAGCGCGTCCCCCGAGACGTTCCTGTCAATCGATGGCTGCGGCCGCATTGCCTCCCGCCCCATCAAGGGCACACGTCCGCGGGGACTTGACCTGGAGCAGGATGATCAGCTCAAGCGCGAGCTGGCGAGTTCGGCCAAGGACCGTGCAGAAAACCTGATGATTGTCGATCTGGTGCGTCACGACCTGAACAGTATCTGTGTGCCGGGCTCGGTGAAAGTGCCGAAAGCGTTCGATATCGAAAGCTATTCATCGGTACATCAATTGGTCTCGACCGTCGAAGGACAGTTGCGTGCGGGGGTCGATTCGTTCGCGGCGATCAAGGCCTGTTTCCCTGGCGGCTCGATGACCGGTGCGCCGAAAGTACGCACCATGGAAATCATCGACAAGCTGGAGTCCTCCGCACGTGGCATCTATTCCGGGGCCCTGGGCTGGATCGGCCTGGATGGTTACATCGACCTCAGCATTGTCATCAGGACGACGGTGATCAAGGACGGCATGGCCCGTTTCGGCATTGGTGGGGCAATCGTGGCCGCCTCCGATCCGGCAGAGGAGATGCATGAGACGCTGGTCAAGGCCAGTGTGCCATTCCATAGCATCAGCGCGAGGGAGATAGCCGTTGAATAATTTTCTGATCCTGGGTGGGGCCGGCATCGTAGGCAGCTTTGTTGCGAGGATGTTGCAGGAGCGCGGATACGAACCGACGATCGTGGACCTTGTACCCTCGACCCTTGCAGTCGATCACCGGGTAATGGACGCGCTGGGTTTGCCCGAGCAGGCACCGGGGTTGCTCGAGTCCACCGACGCTATCGTCCTCGCCTTGCCCGAAGACGTCGCGATACAGGTGCTTGAGCGTTATGCGGGAGCCTTGGCCTCGATCCAGGTCATCATCAATACCTGTTCGGTGCAGGGACCTTTCCAGCGCAGGGCCGAGTCGTTGTTTCCCGACGTGCCTTGCGTTGGCATCAATCCCATGTTTTCCCCGACGCTCGACTGTCGCGGGCGTCCGGTGGTGGTGTGTGAGCGTACGGCCAGCAAGGCGGGAGACTGGTTCGAGACACTGTTGCACGAACAGGACATGCAGGTGAGGCGCCTGTCGCCGGATGAGCATGACCAGGCGATGGCTGTATGCCAGGCATTGCCCCATGCCGCCATCCTTGCGTTTACTTTTGCATTGTCGAGGAGCCAGTGCGACCTGGAAACGATACAGGCGCTGGCACCGCCGCCAATGAGGACTCTGCTGAGCCTGTCGGCGCGGATCCTGCTCAATGCGCCTGTCACTTACTGGGATATCCAGAAACATAACAGTGCAGGTCAGTTGCAGCGTGATCGACTGTCGGACAGCCTGGCTATGCTGGACCAGCTGTGCGGGCTCGATACTCCGGAGCGCTTCGCCGAGGAAATTGTCGCGGTGCGCCGGCAACTGGGCGGCTACGTGGATGAATACGGAAAAACCTGTGAAACACTATTCAATGTTCTAAGTCCTTCGGGGAGAAATGACTGATGCAGGGAGCAGCAAGTCCACTGGTTTCAATCCTCAAGGATCGCTCAAAGGGCGCGGCGTTACTCGTCATCATGCTACCGGTACTGCTGGTGACCATCGATAACACCATTCTCAGCTTCGCCCTACCACGTATCGTGACGGCGTTGGCGCCCTCGGCCGCCGAACAGTTGTGGATGATCGACGCTTATTCCCTGGTGCTGGCCGGCTTGCTGGTCACCATGGGCAGTACCGGCGATCGTGTCGGGCATCGCCGGATGCTGTGCCTGGGCTGCAGCGGCTTCGCCGTCATTTCGGTCCTGGTAGTCTTTTCCCAGCAAGCCTGGCACTTGATCGCCGGCCGGGTGTTGCTGGGCTGCTTTGGGGCCATGATCCTGCCGGCAACCCTGGCCCTGATTCGCACGGCTTTCGAGGACCGCGAAGAGCGTCGCCTGGCGGTGGCGGTCTGGGCAACCTGCCTGACCATCGGTTCGGCATTGGGGCCGCTGCTGGGAGGCTTGTTGTTGCAGTATTTCGACTGGCAAGCGGTATTTCTGGTGGCTTTGCCTTTCCTGTTGCCGGTGCTGTTGCTGGCTTCGTCGATCACCGAATCGTCAAGGCAGCAAGGGGCGCCGACCGATTACCTGAGCATTCTGCTGAGCCTGGGGGCCATGACCGGTACCATGCTGGCTCTCAAGCATCTGGCGACGGTCGGAGCCGATACCCAGGCGCTGCTCTGGGCGTTGGCCGGTGTGCTGATGGGTGTGCTCTTCGTCCGTCGCCAACTGCTGCTGGAGCAACCCCTTCTGGACCTCAGGCTGTTCGCCTGGCCAGTATTCAGCGTATCGATCACGGTCAACCTGGTGAGCCTGGGAATGCTGATCGGTTTCATTTTCTTCGCCACCCAGTTGCTGCAACTGGTGTTCGGGATGTCGCCGCTGATGGCCAGCCTGATTCTCGTACCCGGCCAGGCGCTGGCAATTGTCGCCGGCATGGCCATTGTGCCGGTTGCGCAACGGGTCGCGCCGAACCGGGTCATCAGCGGCTGCCTGCTGGTTGCGGCAGCGGCCTTTACGGTGATGGCTCTGTTCCCGGCGACGATGCTGACGGTGTGCGTAGCGTTCATATTGTTGAATGTCAGCGTGGCAGCCATCACCAGCGTATCCAACGATCTGGTGCTGTGCTCGGTGCCCGCCGAGAGCGCGGGCAGCGCTTCGTCAGTCAGCGAGACGGCCTATGAGGTTGGCGTGGTGCTGGGGACCACCTTGATCGGAGGGGCAGTGGCGGCCCTCTATCGTTTGTCGCTGGCCTTGCCGGAGGGGGTGTCCGAAGAGGTTGTGAAAGCAGCGCAAACGCTGGGCGGCGCGCATGCCATCAGCCAAACCCGGTCCGACGCTGCGACCGTGGGGTTGTTGGAGGCTGTCAATGCGGCATTTCGAGAGAGCGTTGCTATTTCCAGTGGCATGGTGGCGGGGGCAACCGTGCTGTTTGCACTGCTGACCTACCGCTACCTGCGCAGATAGAAACCGCCAGCAATGTCTCAAGACGGGGTATTGCCGCTTCTGCGGGAATACCCCGTCAGCTCAATCACTCACCTGCGACAACGGCCTGGCCACATGCTCCAGCGAGCGCCGTTCCGCCGCCACACCCCAGATCGCCTGGATCACCGCCGCGGCAATCATCAGTGCTGCGCCGATCAGGTAGCCGTAGAGCACATTGGTGCGCTCGCCGGTTTCGATCAGGGCACCGAACAGGGTCGGGCCGATCAGGCCGCCCAGGCCGGTGCCGAAGGCGTAGAACACGGCGATGGCCAGGGCGCGGATCTCCAGCGGGAAGGTTTCGGCCACGGTGAGGTAGGCCGAGCTGGCCGCCGCGGAGGCGAAGAAGAAAATCACCACCCAGGCGATGGTTTGCTGGGTGGCGTCGATCATCTGCTGCTGGAACAGATAGCCGCTGAAACAGAGCAGCACGCCGGAAATCAGGTAGGTGCTGCTGATCATGATGCGCCGGCCAATCACGTCGAACAGGCGGCCCAGCAGCAGCGGCCCGCAGAAGTTGCCGAGGGCGAAGGGCAGCAGGTACCAGCCGATATGCGCGGAAGGCACGTCATAGAAATTGGTCAGCACCAGCGCATAGGTGAAGAAGATGGCGTTGTAGAAAAATGCCTGGGCGGTGAGCAGGGTCAGCCCGACCATCGCTCGACGGCGGTGATCGACGAACAGGCTGTGGAACACCTCCCGCAGTGGCGTATGGTCGCGGGCCCGCAAACGTAGGGGCGGCTCCTGCATCGCAGGTATCTCGATGCCGCGTTCGTGGTAATGGCGTTCGATCTCGGCGACGATGCGTTCCGCTTCTTCCGGGTGGTTGTGGATCATCAGCCAGCGCGGGCTCTCCGGGACCCACAGGCGCAGCAGCATGATGATCAGCCCGAGCACCGCGCCAATGCCGAAGCACAGCCGCCAGCCCAGTTCGCCGCCGGCCACGTCTGGGTCGAGCAGGATCACCGAGCCCACCGCGCCCAGGGCGGCGCCGATCCAGAAGGTGCCATTGATGGTCAGGTCGACCCAACCGCGATAGCGGGCCGGGGTGAACTCCTGGATGGTGGAGTTGATGGCTGTGTATTCGCCGCCGATACCCGCGCCAGTGAGGAAGCGGAACAACAGGAAGCTCCACAGGCTCCAGGAAAAGGCCGTGGCCGCCGTGGCGCCGATGTACAGGAACAGGGTGATGAAAAACAGCTTGCGCCGGCCCAGGCGATCGGTCAGCCAGCCGAAGAACAACGCGCCCAGCACCGCGCCGGCAATATAGGTGGCGCCGGCCAGCCCGATCTCGGTGTTGCTCATGGCCAGGACCGGGCTGTCCTTGAGCGCTCCGGATACGGCGCCTGCGAGTGTCACTTCGAGGCCGTCGAGCAACCAGGTGATGCCCAGCGCCAGCACCAGCAGGGTGTGAAAACGGGTCCACGGCAGGCGGTCGAGGCGAGCGGGAATGTCCGTGCTGTAGCAGCGCTCGTCCGCTGGGGCGTCGGCGGCATGTTGCAGGGCCTGGGTCGTCATGGTCACTCCTGTTCGCTGACGGCGTCTCTTAGCGATGGAGCTGTACGTAGGTAAAGGAGTTCAAAAATCTCGCTTTTGCCTGACATGTCAGTTCAGGTTTTCTTGCCTGCGAGCGTCACTCATCCCATGAGGTTGGAACATTTCGCCGAAAGGGAAAACTAACCATCAAGTCAGTATCGATATTCATCGTGATAGATTGATCCTATTCGTCGTCACATCCGAATGGCTGTGGCCAACCCCACCAAGAGCGATATACATGCAAGCAGCGGCCCGTGAAGTTGATGTACCCCCGGTTCTGCGAGACCTGCGATCCGGCACGGCTGAGCGGCACGTCGCACTGGAAAAACGTCTTCCCTTTTTCTCCGATACCCTCGACTCGAAAGCCTTTCAACGGCTGATGCAGGCTTACTACGGCTTCTACCTGCCGCTGGAGCAGGCCTTGCTCGACTGTCGTCTGCTTCCCGCCGATTTTGATCTGGCGCCGCGCCTCAAGGCGGCAACCCTGCGCACGGACCTGCATACCCTGGGGCTGCCGCTCGAAGCCATCGACCGCTTGCCGACCTGTGCGTCATTGCCGGCCATCGACTCCGGCGCCGCATGCCTGGGCGTGTTGTATGTGCTGGAGGGGGCGACGCTCGGCGGGCAGATCCTGCGCCGCGAGGTCTCCAGGCGCCTGGGCCTTGATGCCGACACGGGCGCGGCGTTTCTGCAGGTTTACGGCTCCGCCACCGGACGGCGCTGGCTCGATTTCATTGAATACCTGGGCAGCCGCCCGATGGAGGCGGGCGAGCGCGAGGCTGTCGTCACGGCGGCACAATCGACATTCGGCTGTTTCGAAAATTGGCTCGAAAGCCGGGAGGTACTGGCATGACCCCTCAGGACAAGGAAGCGTTTGAAGAGTTGCTGGCCAACTGTGCCGACGAACCGATCCGTTTTCCCGGCGCCATCCAGCCCCACGGCCTGTTGTTGACCCTGAGCGAGCCGGCGCTGGAAATCGTGCAGATCAGCGCCAACGTTGAAACCCTGCTCGCTCGTGCGCCGCAGACGTTGATTGGCCAGCCATTGCAAAGCCTGATCGGCGCCGCGTATACCGAGGCCGTGCGCGAGGCGTTACGGCAACCGGCGTTTTTCGATGCGCCACCATTGCATTTCCACCTCAACGACACCGCGTTCGAAGGCTTGCTGCATCGGCACGCAGGCGTGCTGATTCTGGAGCTGGAGATCCACGTCGAGCACTTCCAGCCGCTGAACGTGGCCGGCCACCAGACCCATCTGGGGCGCCTGCTGCAGCGTCTGCAAGCGGCCACGTCGTTGCAGGCGCTGTACGACATCAGTGTCAGGGAACTGCAGGCCATGACCGGTTACGACCGGGTGTTGATCTATCGTTTCGAGGAGGAGGGGCACGGCCAGGTCATCGCCGAGGCGTCCGCGCCATCGATGGAGCTGTTCAACGGGTTGTTCTTCCCGGCCTCGGACATTCCCGAGCAGGCCCGCGAGCTGTATCGCACCAATTGGCTGCGGATCATTCCCAATGCCGATTACCAGCCAGTGCCTTTGGTGCCGAAACTGCGCCCCGACACGCAAACGCCATTGGACTTGAGCTTCGCGACCCTGCGCAGCGTTTCGCCGATCCACTGCCAGTACATGAAGAACATGGGCGTGCTGTCATCGATGAGCATTTCCCTGCTCAAGGGCGACAAGCTGTGGGGCCTGATCAGTTGCGGCAACCGTCAACCGCTGCACGTGCCACATGAGCTGCGCATCGCCTGCCAGACCATAGGCCAGGTGCTTTCACTGCAGATCAGTGCGATGGAGGCGCTGGAGGTCAGTCGCCAGCGCGAGGAAAAGGTCGAAGCCCTGGCCGTGCTCAACCAGGCGATGATCGATTCGCCGCAAAATGTCTTCGACGGTTTGGCCCATCAGCCAGAGGTACTGATGGCGCTGGTCAATGCCGGTGGCATCGCGATCATTGAAGACCAGCAGTTGCACCGACACGGCAACTGCCCGGAGCCTGAAGAGATCCGCGCGTTGCACAAATGGTTGCAGGCGTCGGGGGAACCGGTGTTCGCCAGTCATCATCTGGCCAGCGTTTACCCGCCGGCCGCGCATTATCAGCAGGTGGCCAGCGGCGTGCTCGCCATGAGTCTGCCCAAGCCGGTGGAGAACGGCGTGCTGTGGTTCCGGCCGGAGGTCAAGGAGAGCATCAACTGGAGCGGTGATCCGCGCAAACCGCTGGATCTGGAAAACTCTGACGCCGGCCTGCACCTGCGCCCGCGCACCTCATTCGAGATCTGGAAAGTCGAGATGGCCGGGATTTCCATCAAGTGGAGCCATGGCGACCTGTTCGCGGCGAACGACCTGCGCCGCTCGGCGCTGGAAAACGACCTGGCCCGCCAGGTGCGCCGGGAGCAGGAAGCGGTGCGCGCCCGCGATGACCTGGTGGCCGTGGTCTCGCACGACCTGCGTAATCCCATGACCGTGATCTCCATGCTCTGCGGCATGATGCAGAAGACGTTCAGCTCGGACGGCCCGCACACCTCGCGGCGCATCACCACGGCCATCGACACCATGCAACAGGCGGCCGCGCGTATGAACACGCTGCTGGAAGACTTGCTCGATACCTCGAAAATCGACGCCGGACGCTACATCATCAAGCCACAGCAACTCGATGTCGGACAGATGTTCCAGGAAGCGCAATCGCTGCTGGCACCGTTGGCGCTGGACAAGGACATCAGCATTTCCTTCGAGGCCGACCCCGACCTGCGCATCCACGCCGATCCCGAGCGGCTGTTCCAGGTGTTGTCGAACCTGGTCGGCAATGCCATCAAGTTCACCCCGCGCATGGGGTCGGTCGGGGTGCGGGCGCAGTCGTCCGGTGGTGAAATCGTCTTCACCGTGCGCGATAGCGGCGAAGGCATTCCCCAGGAGCACCTGCCGCATGTGTTCAGCCGCTACTGGACGTTGAAAGAGGGCAATCCGACCGGTACCGGCCTTGGCCTGTACATCACCCAGGGGATCGTCAACGCCCATGGCGGACAGATCGTGGCCAACAGCGAGCCTGGAAAAGGCGCTGAATTCCGCTTCACCCTGCCGGTGTTCGAGGCGTGTGCCTGATCGTGGAGTAGCTATCGATGTCCTTCATCATGGCACCGGCCCATCCGGTTGAAGCGGTTGTCATCAGGCGCTCTCATGAGCGTGCCGATAATCGGGCGGCGACCCGCCATCGGGGTTTCGCGGAATGAATTGCGGCTATTAATAGGAAGCATTACTATTAACATCCCGCCTTCATAGCCCGTCGCCATGAATCTCCAGCCACCCCGCAGACCCGGTTTTTTCGAGCATTACGAAGAGTTGATCGGCACCTGGACCCGCCGCCTGAGAAACCGTCAGCAAGCCGAGGACCTAGCCCACGATACCTTTGTGCGGGTGCTGGAAAGCCGTGCCGGCAGCGTCGAGCAGCCGCGGGCCTATCTGCACCAGACCGCGCGCAATATCGCGGTGGATGCCTATCGTCGCGAAGACCGGCGCGGTGCCCTGGAACTGGAAGCGATTCATCACAGCGCGCCGCCCACCGGCGACCCGGAGCATTTCATGCACGCCATCCAGCTTGCCGACTCCATCGAGCGGGCCCTGGGCGAGTTGCCCGTCAACTGTCGCAAGGCTTTTGTCTGGCAGAAGATCGAGGGTTTGACCCAGGCGGAGATCGCCGAACGCCTCGGGTTGTCCAAGAACATGGTGGAGAAGTATATGATCCGCACCCTGCGGCATCTGCGCGATCGCCTGGATGGACCGGATCAATGAAGGACAAGGCGATGCACATTCCACCCGGACAGGACTTTCCATGATGGATACCCGCGATTGCACACGCGATCCAGCCACGGTTCGCGATGAGGCCGCCACCTGGTTCGTGCGGGTGCGGGAGGCGCCGTTGAGCGCTGCGCAACAGGCCGAGTTCGACGCCTGGCGCCAGGAGCATCCGCTGCACCAGGACGAGTTCGACGTGCTCCAGGGGCTCTGGAGCGCCACCGACCTGGTGCCCCAGGCGCGTCTGCAGGCGCTCTGCGAGGTGCCGCCGGCGCGGGTCGGACGCCGGCCGTTGCTGCGCTATGCGATCGCGGCCGGGGTGATCGCGGTTGCCCTGGGACTGGGTCTGTTCAGCGGCCTGAACCATCCCGCGCCCTACAGCGCGACATTCGCCACGGTGCTCGGTGAGCGTCGCCATGTGGCCTTGCCCGATGGTTCGGTCATCGACCTCAACAGCCGCAGCCGGGTGCGCGTGAGTTACCAGCAGGACCGGCGCAATGTCGAACTGGAGGAGGGCGAGGCGATGTTCAGCGTCGAGCACGACACCAGCCGGCCGTTCGTGGTGCAGGCCGGGGTCGGCAAGGTGACGGTCACCGGGACACGCTTCGACGTGCGCCGCGATCCGACGCAAACCCGCGTGGTAGTGGAAGCGGGAACGGTCAAGGTCCAGGGCCGCGATGCCCGCGACGATGAGTTCGTCGCCCTGACGGCCGGCCTCGGTACGCGGGTCGATGCCCAGGGCCGGGTCGCGGCGGCGCAGGCGGTCAACCCCGAGGAGCTGACGGCCTGGCGCAGCGGCAAGCTGATCTTCAACAACGCCCGCCTCGCCGATGTGGTGGCGGAAGTCTCGCGCTACCGGGACAAGCCGTTGAGCGTCGCCACCCCGGCCGTCGGCAACCTGCGCCTGACCAGCGTGTTCAAGGTCAACGATACCGACGCCCTGCTCAAGGCCCTGCCGAGCATCCTGCCGGTCGCGGTCAGGAGCCGCGCCGACGGTGCCCAGGAAATAATTGCAAAATAGATTCAGGTTTTTTTCGAGTTCTTCGTCTTCTTGTCCAACTGCAACTGGTTTGCATTAACAGCCGCATACATTTGCGAACAACAGGACAAGGTCAGACGTGAACAACAACAAACCCAACGCGCTTTACCAGGCGATCCGCAACGCGCTGCCCAGCTCCCAGGCCTTTGCCCTGGCGCTGGCGGTCAGTGCCGTTGTCCCCCTGAGCCAGGCGGCCCAGGCCGATTCGGCCATTCATATCCAGGCCCAGCCCCTGGCATCGGCCTTGAGCCAGTTGGGTCAGCAGACCTCCCTGCAAGTGTTCTTCAGCCCGCAACTGGTGGCCGGCAAGCAGGCCCCCGCGGTGGATGGCAACCTGTCGCCGGAAGAAGCCCTGAACGTGCTGTTGCGTGGCAGCGGCCTGGACTATGACCTCCAGGACGGCTCGGTGACCCTGCGCGAAGCCGCCCCGGCCGCCGCCGGTTCGCTGGAACTGGCACCGCTGGACGTCAAGGTGGTGGGCGACTGGCTCGGCGACGCCGACCAGGCGATCGTGCAGAACCACCCGGGCGCGCGGACCGTGGTTCGTCGAGAAGCCATGGTCGAGCAGGGCGCGATGAACGTGAAAGACGCGCTGCGTACCGTTCCCGGCGTGCAGGTGCAGGAAAACAACGGCACCGGCGGCAGCGATATTTCCCTCAACGTCGGTGTGCGCGGCCTGACGTCCCGTCTGTCGCCACGCTCCACCGTGCTGATCGACGGCGTGCCGGCGGCATTCGCCCCTTACGGCCAGCCGCAGTTGTCGATGGCCCCGGTTTCGGTGGGTAACCTGGACAGCATCGACGTGGTACGCGGTGCCGGTTCGGTACGTTATGGACCACAGAACGTCGGTGGCGTGATCAACTTCGTGACCCGGGCGATCCCGCAGAAGTTTTCCGGTGAGATCGGCAGCACCGTGGAAACCTCGCGTTATGGCGGGGTGAAGCATCTCGATACGGCGTTCCTCGGCGGCACCGCCGACAACGGTTTCGGCGCTGCGCTGCTGTACTCCGGCGTCAAGGGCGAGGGCTACCGCAAAAGCAACAACGACAACGACATCAACGATGTCCTGCTCAAGACCCACTGGGCGCCGACCGACCAGGACGACTTCTCCCTCAACCTGCATTACTACGATGCCAATGCGGACATGCCGGGCGGCCTGACCCAGCAGCAGTACAAGGACAACCCGTATCAGTCGGTGCGCGACTACGACAACTTCACCGGTCGCCGCAAGGACATTTCCTTCAAGTACAAGCGGCAGGTGGATGACCAGACCCAGGTCGAAGTGCTGACCTACTACACCGACAGCTTCCGTGGCAGCAACATCGCCGCCCGCGACCAGAAGACCCTCAGCTCCTTCCCGCGCAGCTACTACACCCTGGGTGTCGAGCCGCGTGCATCGCGGGTATTCGAACTGGGCGACACCAGCCAGGAAGTCAGCGTCGGTTATCGCTACCTGCGTGAGGCGATGCACGAGTCGTCCAGCCGGGTGGCCCTGGTCAACAATATCCCGACCATTACCCCGACTTCCGACGGCCATATCTTCCAGGACCGTACCGGTGGCACCGAGGCCAACGCCTTCTACATCGACGACAAGATCGATGTGGGCAAGTGGACGATCACCCCGGGCATCCGCTTCGAGCGCATCAACACCGACTGGCATGAGCGGCCGGTGCTGGGCACCAATGGCGTGCCGGTCCAGGAGAAGAACCGCAGCGTCAACAGCAACGAGCCGTTGCCGGCCCTGAGTGTGATGTACCACATCTCCGATGCCTGGAAACTGTTCGCCAACTACGAGACCTCCTTCGGCAGCCTGCAGTACTTCCAGGTGGCGCAAGGCGGCAACGGCAACAGCACCGCCAACGGCCTGCAACCGGAAAAGGCCAAGACCTACGAACTGGGTACGCGGTATGACAACGGCACCTGGGGCGGCGAGATGACCCTGTTCTACATCGACTTCGCCGACGAGTTGCAATACGTCAGCAACGATGTGGGCTGGACCAACCTCGGCGCGACCAAGCACCAGGGGATCGAGACGTCCGTGCACTATGACCTGTCGGCGCTGAACCCGGTGCTCGACGGCCTGAGCGCGAGCGCCGGCTACACCTACACCAAGGCGACTTCCCAGGGCGATATCCCGGGCTTCAAGGACCGCGACCTGCCGCTGTATTCCCGTCAGGTGCTGAATGTCGGCCTGCGTTACGCGGTCAACCGCTGGACCTACAACCTCGACGGTTTCGCCCAGTCCGCCCAACGTGCGCCGGGTACCGGAACCAACGCTGATGGCAGTTTCAACGGTAACTACATCACCGAGCCGACCGCCGATGGCCAGTACGGCAACATTCCCGGCTACATGACCTGGGATGCGCGCGGTGCCTATGACTTCGGTGCGCAGCTGTCGAACCTGAAGCTGGGCGCCGGGGTGCGCAACATGTTCGACCAGCGCTACTTCACGCGGTCGAGCGATAACAACTCGGGGATCTACGTGGGTGAACCACGGACCTTCTTCGTGCAGGCCAGTGTCGGGTTCTGATCGACCCTTCCTGACCTCTGTGGGAGCCGGCTTGCCGGCGATCGCATCGACGCGCTGTCCTGTCACTGCGCGTTGCCTGGATCGCCAGCAAGCCGGCCCCTGCAAAAGCGTGTGTCGACTCAGACCCGCAGGATCTTTCCGCCGATCGCCACGCCCACCAGCATCAGCGCGATCAGCAGGAACGCCAAGCTCAAGCTGCTGGCATGGGCGATAAAGCCGATCGCCGCCGGCCCCGCCAGAATCCCCGCATAACCCAGGGTGGTAATCGCCGGTATGGCGATGCTTTCCGGCATGACCTTCTGTTTCCCCACGGCGGTGTACAGCACCGGCACGATATTCGAACAGCCCGCGCCCACCAGGGCATAGCCGAGCAACGCCGCTTCCCAGGCCGGTGCCAGGGTGGACAGCGCCAGTCCGGCCGCGGCAGTGATACCGCCGATCACGATCACCCGTTTCGCCCCCAGGCGCCGGACGATGGCATCGCCGGTCAGGCGGCCGAGGGTCATGGTCAGGGCAAAGGCGGCGTAGCCGAGACCGGCATAGGCATCCGGCACCTGGCGTTCGGCATTGAGGAATACCGCGCTCCAGTCGAGCATCGCGCCTTCGGCGAGAAACACCACGAAGCACAGCAGGCCGATAAACAGCACCACGCCGTGAGGCACGGCAAAGGCCGGGCCGGAACTTTCGCTGCCATAGGGCAGCAGGTGCGGCGCGGCCTTGAGCAGGGCCAGGATCAGCAGCACGATCACCACGCCGATCGCCGCCAGTGGCGACAGCCCCAGGCCGAGCAGGGCGCTGACCCCGGCCGCGCCGGCAATCCCGCCAAGGCTGAACAAACCGTGGAAACCCGACATCATGGTCTTGCCGCTGGCCCGCTCGACGATCACCGCCTGCAGATTGACCGTGGAGTCCACCGAACCGAGCCCGGCGCCGAACAGGAACAGGCCGAGGATCAGCAGGGGCAGGGAACTGACGGTGGCCAGGAGGGGCAAGGCGAGGCAGATCAGCAGGGTGCCGACGGTCAGCACCCGTCGGCAGCCGAAACGCGAGGCCAGGGCACCGGCCACGGGCATGGCGATGATCGAGCCGACGCCCAGGCATAACAGCAGCAGACCGAGGGTGCCTTCATCGAGTCCGGCGCGGGCCTTGGCGTAGGGCACCAGCGGTGCCCAGGCGGCGACACCGAAACCGGCGATAAAGAAGGCGATACGGGTCGACATCTGTTCCAGGCGGCCCGGTTTGGTCGGGGCCTGTTTGGGCGGGGCGTGGGAGGAGAGGGCAGTCATGAAGCATCCTTGGCAATCCGGCAGACAACGCTGTGCAGCGCACTATCCTTGCACATCATGTCTGGTACGGCGAGGCCAAGGTCTGTCAGGCGCCGACAAGCCGGCGATGAGGCCAGCGGGCCTTGCATCGCCTGACCGGCCGCTATCGCCGGCAAGCCGGCGCCTGCAGGTGTGGTTCCCGCTCAACCGGGCGGGGAGTCCGATCTCAACCGCGGCGACGGGCGTCCAGGCTGAAACGCCCGGCACCGAAGGCCACCACCTGCAACAGGCCACCGGTCATCGCGATGTTCTTGAAGAAATGGATGAACTGATTCTGGTCGGCCAGGTGATTGTGGAAGGCCAGGGCGGTGGCGAGGGTGAAGACGGCCATCACCAGCGCGACCAGGCGGGTCCGGTAGCCGAGGATCAGCAGCAGGCTGCCGCCGATTTCGACGGCGATCGCCACGATCAGCGCCAGTTGCGGGAACGGCAGGCCGGCCGAACCGATGTAGCCGAGCATGGCACTGGGATCGGCGACTTTCGAGAAACCGGAGAGCAGGAAGATCACGCTGAGCAGGATCCGCCCGGCCAGGGCGACACCGGCGGATGCGGAGGTATTGTCGGACAGCGAGCCGAGGGCAGAATGAGCTGTGGTGTTTTGAGACAGGGTGCTTTGAGACATGAGAAGTACCTGATAAAAAGCGGCGCGACCCCTATGGCGCGTCGGACTGGTGAGCAGTCTGCCATTGGCGTAACGTACGCAATAGTCGAATAATTTCGAGTATCAGATTCGATTTTATCGAACATTGCTCTCGTCCTTCCGCCCACCGAGACCTTGTCATGAGCACCAATCCCGGAACCCCCACCCTCGACCAGCTACGGGTGCTGCTGACGGTCGTCGAAACCGGCAGCTTCGCCGGTGCCGCGCGCAAGCTCAGTCGTGCCACGTCGGTGATCAGCTACACCATCGCCAACCTGGAGCTGCAACTGGGGGTGCAACTGTTCGATCGCACCACCACCCGCAAGCCGCAACTGACCGACGCCGGCCGTACGGTGCTGGCCGAAGCCCGGACCATCTACAACGGCATCGATGGCCTGCGGGCCAAGGTCAAGGGCTTGTTGCAGGGATTGGAGGGCGAAATCCATCTGGTGGTCGATGTGATGTTGCCGGCGGCGCGCCTGGTGGATGTGCTCAAGGGGTTTCGCGCGGAGTTTCCCACGGTACTCCTGCATCTGCATGTGGAAGCCCTGGGCGCGGTGGCGCAACTGGTGCTGGAGGGGCGGGCGAGTGTCGGTGTCAGTGGTTTCTTCAGTCGCGGCATGGCCGGGCTGGAACGGGTCGGGGTGGGTAGCGTCGAGCTGATTTCAGTGGCGTCCCCCGATCACCCGCTGGCCCAGGGCCTGAACCTGCCCGGCGCCGGGCGCGAGCACGTGCAACTGGTACTGTCGGACCGCTCGACGTTGACCCGCAACCAGGAGTTCGGCGTGCTCGGCACCCGCACCTGGCGTCTGGCGGACCTGGGGTCGAAGCTGATGCTGCTGCGCGAGGGCGTGGGCTGGGGCAACATGCCCGCGCCGATGGTCGCCGAGGATCTGGCCAGCGGGCGTCTGGTGCGCCTGGACCTGCCGGATATGCGCGGCGGGCCCTACGGCCTCGATGCGATCTACCGCACCGATACGCCACCGGGGCCGGCGGCGTCCTGGTTGATCGCACGGCTGGTGGCGCAGGTCGAGACGCCGCCCATCTGTACGGTCCGCTAGACGAGGTCAGCGCAGGCGGCCGACGATATCGGCAATGCTGCTCAGCACGTCCTTGCCCAGTTGCGCGGAGCGTTTGCCGGACCAGCCGGTGCGCGCATCCGGTGCGTCATCGTTGTCCTTGAACGGCATTTCCAGGGTCAGCGACAGGCAGTCGTACTGCTGGCCGACGCTGTTGCAGGCCAGGGTCATATTGGCTGCGCCGGGCAGGTCGCGGGTGTAGCCGTGGGTGGTCTGGAAGTCCCGGGTAAGCGCACTGAGGTGGCTGCGGAAATGGTGTTCGAGGTCGGCGATACGCGGGGTGTAGCCCGGGTTGCCTTCGCCGCCGGCGGTGAACACATAGGGGATTTCCTCATCGCCATGGATATCGAGGAACAGGTCGACGCCGTACTGGGCCATCTGTTGCTGGACAAAGAACACTTCCGGACTGATCTCCGCACTGGCGCTCTGCCAGGCACGGTTGAGGTCCTGGCCCATGGCGTTGGTGCGCAGGTGTCCATGGAACGCCCCGTCGGGGTTCATGTTGGGCACCAGGTACAGGTCGGCAGCGGCCAGCAGGGCTTGCAGTTGCGGATCGTGCTGTTCCTGTAGGCGCTCGATCACCCCCTCCATGAACCACTCGGCCATATGTTCGCCCGGATGCTGCTGGGCGATGATCCAGACCTTGCGTTTACCCGGCGCGCCGTCGCCCTTGCGCAGCAGCGGGATATCCCGGCCCTCGGCGCTTTTGCCGGTGGCCAGCAGTTCGGTACCGGCATGGCTCAGGGCCTGTTCGATCAGCCAGTCGTGCCGTTCGCGGCTGTAGGGTTCGAAATAGGCGAACCAGGCCTGGGGCTGTTCGGCCTGGAACTGGATATGCAAGCTTTCACCGTCGAAGCGCGTGTCGGTGCGGAACCAGTCGTGGTGATCGTGGGACGCGGCGGCGCGATAGCCGGTCCAGGCCTTGTTGTACGAGGACTGGCTGGCATTGCTCAGTTCGAAGGTATAGGTCTGTCCCGGTTGCAGGCCTTCGACCTTGAAATGGAACCACTGGAAATGGTGGCTGCGGGTGTCTGGCTCGATGGCCAGCAGCAGGTGCTGCGGGTTGCTGGCATCCAGTACCTGGATATTGCCGCTGTCGAAGTCGCTGCTGATTTTGAGTGAGGGCAGAACCACGGTCATAGTCTGTGTACCTGAATATGATGTCTTGTGGTTGCTACTGTACACGGCGGGCGGTCGTTGGCCGAGCCGCAGAAAGCCTGGAGCGGGGAAGGGGGCGTCGTCCATGACGCCGCGCCAGCTTAGTGTTTGTGATATTGATTCTCAAGTACTTCCATGGTTTTTCCGTTCTCCTACCCGGGATGACGGACTTTCGCTCGTCGATGTTCCTTTGCTATCATCCGCGCCATCGCGACTGCCCCATCGAGATGGCAGCGCCAAAGTCTTCATTAGCCTGAAGCAAAGCCCGTAAAACGGGTGCAAAAAAAAGACCCGGCAAAAAGCCGGGTCAAAAACCGTGATTAGCCTGATGAGGAGATAATCCAGAGTCCGACCTAAGGTCTCCGGGTTATCGACTGATCTCGCGACCAGCTGCTTGCAATAATAATCATTATCATTTGCAAGTCAAATGTTTTCCTGTCTCTCCTGGAAATTATTTTTCCACTCCTCTCTCCAGACTCCACTCTGTTTCGCTGGCTGCCCTGCACCGGCGGTGCGTTCGCGCGCCCTTCACATTCCCGGGCATTCCGCGCTCAGGGCCCGGTCGACCATGGCCTTGGCCATGTCGACCATGTACACCACGGAAAAGGCCAGGTCGCGGGATGAGCCCTGCAGGGCATCGGCGGCCTCATAGGCCGTGGCGGCCGCGCAACGCAGCAGGTCCGAGGCATGGACCATGGCCTCCTCGACGCTGAGGTTCTCGCGCACGGCGAACAGCTTGTCTTCGTCAGGTCGGCAGGCACCCTCGTCGGAGAGGGGGCCGGAAACGCTTGGTTTCAAATAATAGTCGAGCGCGCGTTGGGCCGCGTGCCTCCCCTTGAGCGAATTACAGGGGGACATGGTGTGGAAATCGGTCATGTGCTTGGGTGTGGAAGTCATGGAAAACCTGCCTTTGAGGAAGAAGTCGCATCAGCGTTACAAGCCTAGTACTAACCGTATTTTTATGTTTGTCACATATAATACAGTTTGTGTATTGAACGGCGGAATACAGCCCGTATTGTTCCGCCCATGGATAAATGGATTGCCTTGGTGAGAGCCAAGCTGCGCGAGCTAGACCTCACGCAAGAGAAACTCGGAGAACGCGTTGGGGTATCCCAGGGCGGTGTCGGTCATTGGCTGAACAAACGGCGCCAGCCGGATCTCGAAAGCATGAACAAGGTGCTCCAGGCCCTGGGACTCGGGCATCTGGAGGTCGTGCTGGTGATCCGTGACCGTTCGGTGGCGGCGCAGGACCCGTCGGAGCGGGACGGGCAGGCCTATGACATCACCTCGGCGTTCCGCTACCCGGTCAGCGACTGGCATTCAGTGGTGCCGGCGCGGGAGACGGATGTGGGGGATTACCGCAAGACGCACTATGAGGTGACCGATCATTACGCCTCGGGAGCGGCGTTCTGGCTGAAGGTGGCGGGGGATGCGATGACCGCGCCGGTGGGCACCAGCGTCCCCGAGGGCATGCTGATCCTGGTGGACCCCGACCTCGACGCCGAACCCGGCAAGCTGGTGATTGCCCGCCTGCGGGACAGTGAGGAGGCGTTTTTCCGGCAGTGGGTGGAAGAGGGCGGCCAGCGCTACCTGAAACCGCTGAACCCGACTTATCCGAAGATTTTGTTTACCGAGGACTACAGCATTATCGGTGTGGTCGTACAGGCCACCACCAAGTTCTAAAGGTGACCGATTGGAGCTGGCTTGCCAGCGATGACGATGCCAGCCGCGCCGCCGCTTTCGCGGGCAAGCCCGCTCCCACAGGATGGGGGCTCGCCATGGACTATGGTCCAGACTGGAACCCTGTAGGAGCTGGCTTGCCAGCGATGGGGCCAGCAAGCCTTGCAGTGCCGATAAGGACGCCATCGCCGGCAAGCCGGCTCCTGCATGTCGCGGTGCCGGTTACTCCTGCAGTTCCACCAACGCACTGCCCTCGCTGACCATCTCGCCTTCCTGGCAATACAACGCCTTGACCACGCCGGCCTGGGGCGCGCGAATGCTGTGCTCCATCTTCATGGCTTCGAGCACCACCAGTTGGGTCCCGGCCTCGACGCTCTGGCCGACCTGCACCAGTACCCGGACGATATTGCCGTTCATCGGTGCCGTCAGGCCCCCCTGATGGCCGTGGCTGGCCTCGACCGCGGCAATCGGGTCGAAGGCGCTGATCGCCAGCAGCTCGCCTTGCCATTGCAGATAGAGGTTATCGCCCTGGCGGATGGCCCGATAGCGGCGGCGAATACCCTGGCGTTCGATGGACAGGGATTCGCCGTGCCACTCGACTCCCACACCCTGGTCCGGAACCAGGGTCAGGGCGCGGTCTTCGCCCCTGCAACTCAGGTGCAGGGCGGTTTCGGCCGGCAGCCCGCCGCGAAAGCCGTTGCCACTGGCCCAGGGCGAGCCGGGATCATCGGCGCGTGGCGTCGCCGCCAGGCCGCAGGACCAGGCCCGGGCCGCCACCTGCCAGAACTCGTCGCAGAGTTCGCCGGCAGCCGGCAGCAGTTGTTCCTGATAACGCGGGATAAAGCCGGTATCCAGTTCCGCCGCGGCAAAGGCCGGGTGGCCGATGATCCGCCGGAGGAAACCAAGGTTGGTCTTCAGCCCGCCAACGGCGAATTCGTCGAGCATCGCCAGCAGGCGCAAGCGCGCCTGTTCACGGGTTTCGCCCCAGGCGATCAGCTTGCCGAGCATCGGGTCGTAGAAGGGCGACACACTGTCGCCTTCGGCCACGCCGCTGTCGACCCGGCGTCCCGGTCCGGCGGCCGATTCACGGTAGACCTCGAGACGCCCGGTGGCGGGGAGGAAGTCGTTGCCCGGATCCTCGGCGTACAGGCGCACTTCGATGGCGTGGCCCAGCAGCGGCACCTGCTTCTGGCTGATCGGCAGGGCTTCGCCGCTGGCAACGCGAATCTGCCAGGCCACCAGGTCGAGGCCGGTGATGGCTTCCGTGACCGGATGCTCGACCTGCAGGCGGGTGTTCATCTCCATGAAGAAAAAATCGCCGCGCGAATCCAGCAGGAACTCGACGGTGCCAGCACCGACATAACCGATGGCCTGGGCCGCGCGTACCGCCGCCTCGCCCATGGCCTGGCGCAACTCCGGGCTCAGGCCGGGTGCCGGCGCTTCCTCGACGACTTTCTGGTGGCGGCGCTGGATCGAACAGTCGCGTTCGTTGAGGTACAGACAGTTGCCGTGCTGGTCGGCGAACACCTGGATTTCCACATGACGGGGCTTGAGCAGGTACTTTTCCACCAGCATCCGCGAATCGCCGAACGACGACTGGGCTTCGCGCTGCGCCGAGGCCAGGGCTTCGGCCAGTTGGCTGACGTCCTCGACCACCTTCATGCCCTTGCCGCCACCGCCGGCGGTGGCCTTGAGCAGCACCGGGTAGCCGATCAGTTCGGCGGCGCTGCGGAAGGTGTCCAGGTCCTGGGCCTCGCCGTGATAACCGGGCACCAGCGGCACGCCGGCGGTGGTCATCAGCGCCTTGGCCGCGGACTTGCTGCCCATGGCGTCGATGGCGGCGGCGGGCGGGCCGAGGAAGACCAGTCCGGCGGCCTCGATGGCCCGGGCAAACGCGGCGTTTTCCGAGAGGAAACCGTAGCCGGGATGAATGGCCTGGGCACCGCTGGCCTGGGCGGCGGCGATCAGTTTGTCGATCTGCAGATAGCTGTCGGCGGCCTTGCTGCCGCCCAGGTCGACGCGGATGTCGGCTTCACGGCTGTGGCGGGCATCCCGGTCGATGGCACTGTGCACGGCGACGGTGGTCAGGCCCATGGCCTTGGCGGTGCGCATCACCCGGCAGGCGATTTCGCCACGGTTGGCGACCAGGATGGAAGTGATCACGGGGGCGCTCATCAACGGGGCTCCTTGGCAGTCGGTTCGGCTTGCCAGCCCGGCGGGCGTTTTTGCAGGAAGGCGCGCAGGCCCTCCTGGCCTTCGGGGCTGACCCGGATACGGGCAATGGCGTTTTCGCAGTAACGCCGCAGGGAGGGGGTGAGGACACCGCTGCCGACTTCGCGCAGCAGTTCCTTGCTCACCCGCATCGCCTGGGGACTGTTGAGCAGCAGGTTGTCGATCCAGGCCTCGACCTGGCGATCCAGCTCGGTCGCCGGGTAGCTTTCGGCCAGCAGCCCCAGCTCACGGGCGCGCACGCCGCTGAAACGCTCGGCGGTCAGGGCGTAGCGGCGGGCGGCGCGTTCGCCGATGGCCTGGACCACGAACGGGCTGATCACCGCCGGGGCCAGGCCGATGCGCACTTCCGAAAGGCAGAACTGCGCATCGTCGGCACCGATGGCCATGTCGCAACAGCCGATCAGGCCGAGGGCTCCGCCATAGGCCGCGCCCTGCACCACGGCCAGGGTCGGGACCTTCAGACGGGCCAGGTTGTACATCAGTTCGGCCAGTTCGCGGGCGTCATCGAGGTTGGTGTGGTAGTCCAGTTCGGCCGACTGCTGCATCCAGGCCAGGTCGGCACCGGCGCTGAAGTGCCGGCCGCGGGCCCGCAGCACGAGGAAGCGCAGGGCCGGGTTGGCCTGGACCTTGTCCAGCGCGAGGATCAGCTCGCGGATCATCTCGGCGTTGAAGGCGTTGTTCTTGTCCTCGCGACTGAGCCACAAGGTGGCGAAGCCACGTGGGTCGGTCTGCAGTTCCAGGGTGTTGAAATCGGTCATGGTGTCGGGTCCTGTGCAGCGGTGTCTGTTGCCTTGTCGACCGGAGTCAGACCGGCGGGAGATTCCATGTGTGCAGGCGATGCCAACCCTGTGGGAGCGGGCAAGCCCGCTCCCACAGTCAGGGGGATCACATCCGGAACACGCCGAAGCGGCTCGGTTCGATCGGTGCGTTGAGCGAGGCCGAGAGCGCCAGACCGAGGATCTCGCGGGTCTGCGCCGGATCGATCACGCCGTCGTCCCACAGTCGTGCGCTGGAGTAGTACGGATGACCCTGGTGCTCGTACTGGTCGAGGATCGGTTGCTTGATCTCGGCCTCCTGCTCGGCCGAAAAGCCCTGGCCGGTGCGCTCGCTCTGTTCGCGCTTGACCTGCACCAGCACGCCCGCCGCCTGCTCGGCGCCCATCACGCCGATCCGCGCGTTGGGCCACATCCACAGGAAGCGCGGGTCGTAGGCTCGCCCGCACATGCCATAGTTGCCGGCACCGAAGCTGCCGCCGATGATCACGGTGAACTTCGGCACCCGCGCACAGGCCACGGCGGTGACCAGCTTGGCGCCATGCTTGGCGATACCGCCGGCCTCGTATTTCTGGCCGACCATGAAACCCGTGATGTTCTGCAGGAACAGCAGCGGGATACCGCGCTGGCAGGCCAGTTCGATGAAGTGCGCGCCTTTCTGCGCGGCCTCGGCGAAGAGGATGCCGTTGTTCGCCAGGATCGCCACGGGATAACCGTGCAGGTGGGCGAAACCGCAGACCAGGGTGGTGCCGAACAGCGCCTTGAATTCATCGAACAGCGAACCGTCCACCAGCCGGGCGATCACTTCACGCACGTCGAAGGGTTGCTTGGCATCGGCCGGGATCACGCCGTACAGCTCGTCGGCGCCATGCAGCGGGGCAATCGGCGCGCGTTGCCGCAACTCGCCGAGCTTGCGCCAGTTGAGGTTGGCGACACTGCGCCGGGCCAGGGCCAGGGCGTGTTCGTCGCTGTCGGCATAATGGTCGGCCACGCCGGAGATCCTGCAGTGCACATCGGCACCACCCAGGTCCTCGGCGCTCACCACTTCACCGGTGGCGGCCTTCACCAGCGGCGGGCCGGCGAGGAAGATGGTCGCCTGCTGGCGGACCATGATCGCTTCGTCGGCCATGGCCGGTACATAGGCGCCGCCGGCGGTGCAGGAGCCCATGACCACGGCGATCTGCGGGATGCCCATGGCGCTCATGTTGGCCTGGTTGAAGAAGATCCGCCCGAAGTGCTCGCGGTCCGGGAACACTTCATCCTGGCGCGGCAGGTTGGCGCCGCCGGAGTCCACCAGGTAGATGCACGGCAGGCGGTTCTGCTGGGCGATGGTCTGTGCCCGCAGGTGTTTTTTCACGGTCAGCGGGTAATAGGAGCCGCCTTTGACCGTCGCATCGTTGGCGACGATCATGCATTCGACACCTTCGACGCGACCGATCCCGGCGATCACCCCGGCCGCCGGCACCTCTTCGCCATACACCTCATACGCCGCCAGCTGGCTGATTTCCAGGAACGGCGAACCGGGATCGAGCAGGCGGTTGATGCGTTCGCGTGGCAGCAGCTTGCCTCGCGAGGTGTGCCGTTCCTGGGCCTTCGGTCCGCCGCCCTGTTGCACCTGGGCCAGCAGTGAGCGCAGGGCCACCACCTGTTCGAGCATCGCCGCGCGGTTGTCGGCGAACTCCGCCGAGCGCGGGTTGAGTTGCGTGTGCAGGATTGCCATGTGCGCGCCCCTCAGCGGGTTTCGTTGAACAGTTCGCGGCCGATCAGCATGCGACGGATCTCGCTGGTGCCGGCACCGATTTCATACAGCTTGGCGTCGCGCAGCAGGCGTCCGGCGGGGAATTCGTTGATATAGCCGTTGCCGCCGAGGATCTGGATCGCTTCCAGGGCCATCTGGGTCGCGCGCTCGGCGCTGTAGAGAATCACCCCGGCGGCGTCCTTGCGCGTGGTCTCGCCGCGTTCGCAGGCCCGGGCCACGGCGTACAGATAGGCGCGGCTGGCGTTGAGCTGGGTGTACATGTCGGCGATCTTGCCCTGGATCAGCTGGAACTCGCCGATGCTCTGGCCGAACTGCTTGCGGTCGTGGATATAGGGCACCACCAGGTCCAGGCAGGCCTGCATGATCCCGGTCGGGCCACCGGAGAGCACCACGCGCTCGTAGTCGAGGCCGCTCATCAGTACTTTCACGCCGCCGTTGAGGGTGCCGAGGATATTTTCTTCGGGCACTTCGACGTCATCGAAGAACAGCTCGCAGGTGTTGGAGCCGCGCATGCCGAGCTTGTCGAACTTGTTGCCGCGGCTGAAGCCTTTCCAGTCGCGCTCGACGATAAACGCGGTGATGCCGTGGGAGCCCTTTTCCAGGTCGGTCTTGGCGTAGATCACGTAGGTGTTGGCGTCGGGGCCGTTGGTGATCCAGGTCTTGCTGCCGTTGAGCACGTAGTGGTCGCCGCGACGGTCGGCGCGCAGCTTCATCGAGACCACGTCGGAGCCGGCGTTGGGTTCGCTCATGGCCAGGGCGCCGATGTGTTCGCCGCTGATCAGTTTCGGCAGGTAGCGGGTTTTCTGCGCGTGGTTGCCGTTACGGTTGATCTGGTTGACGCAGAGGTTGGAGTGCGCGCCGTAGGAGAGGGCCACCGAGGCCGAACCGCGACTGATTTCTTCCATCGCCACGACATGGGCCAGGTAGCCGAGGCCGGCACCGCCGTACTCTTCCGGCACGGTGATGCCCAGCAGGCCCATGTCGCCGAACTTGCGCCACATGTCGGCGGGGAACAGGTTGTCCACGTCGATTTGCGCCGCCCGTGGCGCCAGCTCCCGGGCGACGAAGCCCTGCACCTGGTCGCGGAGCATGTCGAGGGTTTCGCCGAGGTCGAAGTTCAGGGTCGGATAGCTCATGAGGCACCTTTTGTTATGGAATGAGCAAGGCAGGAGTGTCAGTGGTTGTTTACCTTTACGTTAACGTAAAGCCGATGGCGTCGGCTGTCAATTGGACATTTCCACGGGGCTGTTTTTCCACGGGTGGGTCCTTCTGCGGGGGATCGCTTCAGGGAGTGCTCCGGGGCGAGCGGGGTGGCCCGCTCGCCCTCCATCAGGGGTCGGTTCGGGGCTGGCGGCGCAGCCCCGGCGGGGTCAGCGCGCCATGCCGTGCTCCTTCAGCGCCTCCGCGGTCAGGCGCTCCATCTCGTCGCTGTGCTCACGGGCGATGGCTTGGTAGAGATTCTGGTATTCGGCATCGGTCATGACGCGGGCGAACACTTCCGTCTCGGGCTTGCCCAGGGTGGCGGCCGAGGCTTTCATGACGGCTTGCAGGCGGGTCTTTTCCTCCTCGGGCAGAGCGTCATCGCCGAACCAGCGCTCCTGTGCCGATTGCAGGTCCAGCAGGGCATCGCTCTTGGCCTCGCGCAACGCTTCCTTCGCGCTGAGCTCCTGCAGGTACTGGACCTCCAGGTAGTCCCTCCAGAACTCCTGCGCGATGATCTGCCGGATCCTGTCCATGGGCTGCCGTTCCTGTTCGAGGATAGCCTGGTAGACGGCCTCGATCTGGTCCGGGGTGATCCCGGTAATCCTGCCGAAAAGCATCTTCGAGGCCTGCCAGGGCAGTTCCAGGCGTTGCGCCAGACCGATGCGAAAGGCCAGGTAGATTTCCGCCTCATCGGGATGCCGACCCGCATCCCGGCGTTTCTGGATCAGGGCCCGGGCCTGGGCGTTGGTGCGATCCAGGCGTGACTTGGCCCTGGCCAGTTGCAGCAGTTTCGCCTCGATCTTCTGGGCATCCGGCTCGGCGTAGGCTTCATGGAGCAGCACATCGAAGCCCATGTCGCTGAACGCCACGGCGATGCCGTCGGCACAGGCATCCGATTGTGGCGCGGTGGCCCTGAGAAACAGCTTCTCGCGCAGTTCGGTGTTCTCGGCGGCGCCACGGACCATGCGCCGGACCTTGTCCAAGAGCCCCGGACGAGCGTCTGCCTCTTTATAGTCGGCCGATAGTGCCAGGTCGCCGATCACCCGGAAAAACGCTTCGGACTGCTCCACCGGCTCCTCGCTGGCCAGGCTCATCCAGGTGGCGCGAAAGGCCTGCTGCTCCTGGCTGTCGAGTCCTTGCAACCAGGGACTTTCGTCGCGGGAGGCGGGGGGGCGCGAGCCCTGCGGACTGTGCACCGGCGAATCGTCGCTGCTCAGGTTGCCATCCGAATCCGAGTCGGCCGGTATGTCCAGCCCCAGGTCGATCCCGGTTTCCGTGTGATAGTCCAGGGCATCGTTCAGGTAATAGGGTTCGAGGGGATTGCCGTAGAGATTGAGGGTGCGGGCGATCCGTTGACCGTCCTCGCTGGTATCCAGGACTGACTGCGGGATCAGGGTCAGTTCGTTCTCGCTCAGGTCCAGGTGGGTCAGGGCCGGCAGGTCCGTGAAACCGGTCGGCCATTGGGTGAGCCCGGTGTTGCGCAGGCCGATCCGGGTCAGTTCGCGCATCGCGCTGAAATCCGGCGAACGGCCCAGGGTCGGATTATTGCTCAGGTTGAATTCCCGCAGGTGGGTGAGTCCGCCGAGCAGGGTGGCGCTTTCCTCGGTCAGGACGATCTGGTTGCCGCCCAGGTTGAGGTGGGTGAGTTCGGACATCGAGCCCAGCGCCGCGGGGATCTCGGTCAGCCCGCCGCCGCTGATATACAGGCGCTTCAGTTGCGGGAATCCCTCGAGGAACGCGTTCAGCCCCTGGGTGATGTCCGGATGGCCCAGGGTCAGGAGCATTTCGCTGACATGGCTGAAGTTGGCCGACAGCGCCGGCAGCCGGGCGGTCGGTTCATAGAGGACGAAGCTGAGCCGGTAGGCTTGCCCATAGGGCGTCTGGGTGAGCTCCCGGCGCCAGCATTGCTTGACCGACTGGGCCATGAACTCTCTGACCATCCTTTGCACGTCGGACGGTGGCGTCAGACCGATCCAGGCATCGAGCTCCGCGCACAAGGTGTTGTATTCGATCTCCAGTTCTTCCAGGCGGTGCACCGCCGCGACGTCGTTCAGGCCGCGCATGCCGAGAAAGGTCTCGACATCCCGCCAGGGATGTTCGGGGTAAAGGCGTCGCGCCAGCTCGGTAAAGGCCAGGGAGCGAGTGCCGGGAATTCGCTGCGTCGCCTCGCTTTCGGCAGCGGCAGCGCTGGCGCGGCGGCCGGCCAGGCGCATGGGCGGCGTGGCGTTGGGCTTGGTGGGCGGCGCGCCGAGGAGTTTCTCCATCTCCTTGCGTGGCGGCAATGGCTGGTCGAGCACGGCCTGCTTGAGGTTGGCCGCTTCATGGGGGCTGGGAAAGCCGAGGGCCTTGCGCTCGGTGTCGGGCAGGGCGTGCAGGACGCTGCTGTAGAGATTGTCCGGACCGTGCAGTTCCTGGCCCAGGGCGTCATAGGCTTCGTACTGGCCGTCCGTCTTGACCAGGACCTTGCGAATCGGCGCCTGCTCCTGGCCGAGGCTGTCGAGCAGGGATCCGCCGAAGTGCGGCTCGCGGATTTCCAGGCGGACCTGGTCCGACCAGCCCGGCAACTTGCCGATCTGGCTGAGGATCAGCCTGTCGGTATCGGGGTTGTTCGTGGCGTCCAGATACAGCCCTTCCTGGGTTCGCGCCAGGCGCAGGTTGCGCCTGTAGTAGCGGGCTTCTTCGGCCAGTCGCAACGGTACGCGGCGGGACTTGAGCAGCAGCCGTTGCTCGGCCGGACTGGCGTTTCTGGACAGTTCCTCGGCGATCGGCGTCGACAGCTCGGGAAATGCCTGGCGGATCAAGGCGACGGCGGGGTCGTTGCTCTGGGTGCGATAGCGATAGTGTGAATCGAACAGCGCTGCCCGGCGGCGGGTGGCCTGGGTCGCGAGCTTGCGCCGCAGCGCCACGGTACGCGCCTCCAGGCTGATGGGGCCGGCGCCGAAGTCTTCGCCCAGCAAGCTGCGGATCTCGCTCTCGTCGAGATTGACCAGGACCTTTTGCAGCAACTGGTTGGCGTTGAGTCCGGGCCATTGCAGGTCGATGCGCTGCAGCGATTGCAACTGGCCGCCGGGGTATTCCTTCAGCGGGGCGCCGTGACGGTCCAGCAGGCGCAGCACTTTCGAGGGCGGCCAGACCGGTTCGCTGGTGAGCAATTGCAGTTCCATGTGCAGCTCATCCAGTGAACTGTTGGCCGCGCCACCGCTTTGCAGACGTTGCACCAGGGCCTTGAGGTCCTGGTCGAGCTTGAAGCGGGTCACGCTGTCTTCGAGCAGGGCCGGAGGTGGTGCCTGGTCCAGGTGCAGCCTGCGCAGGATGCCGTCGTCGACTTCGCTCAGTCGCATGATTCTTTGCGCCGCCGCCGGGTCCAGGCTGGCCGCATCCGGCCCCAGTCGGGAAAACAGCTGCGGCTGTTGCCACTGCAAGGGGTTCTCGAACTGATGGAGCCAGGCGCCCTTGCCATTGTGATAGACCAGCGGCGCGTAGGCATCGGGGTTGCTCGGGTGCTGCAAGTGGAAGCGGTTGGCGCTGGCGCCGGGGCGGATCCGGTAGTGGCGGCCGTCGAGCCCCAGGTAGGTCTTGTCCTGATGGTGATAGAGCCCGTTGGCATCGACTTTCAGTTCCGATTTGTCGGGCAGGGGGTGTTCATAAGGGGCCAGGTCGGGTTTCCACAGCGCCGGCTTGCCTTGTGGCGACTGGATCGGCTTGAGCCCTTCGACAAACGATGCCCCTTCGACCTCGCGGGTCAGCGCGGTTCCCGCCCCCAGCAACTCGACATTCAGCAGCACGCCGATAAAACCGAGCACCGCCTGCATTTTCTCGTCATGGCGCCATTCTTCGATGCCGTTGTAGAGCTGCACGATCATTTGCGCGGCGGCCACCGCGAGCATCGCCTCGCCGAGTCCGGGGACCAGGAACAGTAGGTTGATGCCCCAGTTCAGCAACGCGTGCAGGCGCGTCAGCCGGGTCTTCTTGTCCTCGTCGTCCGTGGGCACCGCGCTGACGCGGGCGTCGTCGAGTTTCTTGATGGTTTGCAGGTCGCAGAACTCGTCGAAAGGGCTGTCGCCCAGCGAGCTTTTCTGCAGGTTCAGGCTGGCTTGCGGGGCCGCCTTGCGCTGTCCGCTGGCGGGGTCGAGGGGGTTCAGGCAATCGTCGAGGGCCTGGAAGAAAGCCGGTTGCGTGCGCAGGTGCACATACCGCTGGAAGAACGCCTGGTAGGTTTTATCCCGCAGGCGTTCCCTGAGCTCGTCATGGAATGCCGTGACGGACGGATAGCGCTTGACGGCCTGTTGCGGATCGCCTGCCAGGTAGGCGACGCAGGGCAGGTCGCTGTTGCTGGCCGGGACGCTGTGCTCGATCAGCAGCACACCCTTGAGCAACGCGCCCCAGGAGCCGCTGTCGACGTTGGGAAAGTCCAGCAGGCTGAGGGAGTGGCAGTGTACCGGGCGATTGTCCCAGCGGGTGGGCTGCGCCGGGTCGAGCAGGCTTTGCAGCATCTGGTAGGCCGGCTGGTCCAAGTGGCCCTGGATCAGGGCGATTTCCGCTCCCAGCGCCAGTTCGTCGCGTTGTTGTTGCTCGAAGAGGGCCTTGAACAGCGGCAGTGGGCGGCCATGCTGGGTGGGCAGGAGAAAATGCTCGACGTGCTGCTTGTACTGGCCGCCGAGGTCGAGCTGGCGGCAGACGGCGGCGAAATCCGCCGGGGTGATGGGTTTCTTCAGCATCGCGGTGCTTTTGCGCAGGATGGCCGAGCCGCTGTCGAAACCGAAGCGACCGGTTTCGCTGCTTTCGAAGTTCTGCAGGGCGGCCTGCAGCAGGCTCTGCACGAGGGTGCTCTCCTGGCGCGGCGCGCCGAGGGTGGCGGCGGCCAGGATATGCACGTGGCGGAGCTGGTCGTGGTGGATGTCCAGGCCCGGGCCGTAGTGCTCGTCCAGGGCCCTGGACAGGAGCGGGGCGGCAAAGTCCTTGAGGCTTTTGAAACCTTGCAGATAACGCCCCAGCAGGGCCTTGGAGCTCTGGCTCTGCTTGAGGCGCGTGGCGAATGCCCGGCGACGGGCGAGGGGCGCCTGGGCCAGCCAGGTGGGCAGTTGCTTGAGCAGCAGGCGATGGTTGCGGATCGATCGAACCGTTGCGGTTGGCGTGGCAGGTGTGGATTGCGGGTTGCTCATGTAGGTCAACTTCTTCCGTGAACGAGGCTTCAGCTTATGCTGAATGTGGGCCCGTAAAAGTTGAAAAAATTGAGCTTTATCAGTGGGTTGTGATCGATAATTTGTACCGTTGAAGTAGCCGGTTATGGGCTTTTGGCCAGGCTCCCGTGTTAAGCGGCCCTGATCGCTCCCACGCTGGAGCGTGGGAGCGACCGGGAGGCTACAGGCCGTATTGGCGCAGCAACTGTTCGGTCAATTGCTTCAAGGTGTCGTTATAGGGTCTGGCGATATCGGCGGACAGTCTCAGGTAGGCGCTGTCCGTCAGGGCCGCGGCGAAGGTGGCATCGGCGATCAGCCCCAGTGCCTGCGCCGATTGCCTGAGGGTATTGGCCAGGTCGGCGTTCTGCCGCTCGTCCAGGGGGTTGCCGTCAAACCATTCGCGTTGCGCGGACAGCAGATCGTCGAGTGCGCCGATCAGATGGTCGCGATCTTCCCGTGGCGCCTGGAGTGGTCCGTCATGAAAGCGTTCTTCCAGATAGTCCTTCCAGAACGGCTGGTCGAGCAGGCCCCTGGATGTTTCGCCGGGCAGGCGCTTGCGGGCCAGGATCAGCTGGTAGGTCTCGTCGAGCTTGCGGCTGCTGACGTCGGCGATCCGCTCGTACTTCATTGTCCTGGCCTGCCAGGGCAAGTCGAGCCGTTGCGCCAGGCCGATGCGAAAGGCCAGGTAGACCTCCGCCTCATCGGGGTTCCCTCCGACGGCCTTGCGGGCGTCGATCAGGCGGCGGGCATGGCGATTGACCCACTCCAGGTGCAATTTGCCCAGGGCCAGGCGCAGCAGCTCGCCTTCCCGCTGTTCGAGGGGCAGGGCCCTGGCTTCGTGCAACAGCACATCGAAGCCCATGTCGCTGAACACTACGGTGATCCCGTCTTCACAGCTGTCCGGATCCGGCGCGCTGGCGCGCCTGAACAACTGCTCGCGCAACTCGCTATTTTCCGTGGCCGCCCTGACCATGTGCCAGACCCGGTTGGACAGTTCGGGGCGATATTCGGCGTCGAGATAGTCGGCGGAGAGCCTGAGGTCTTCCAGCACCCGGAAAAAGGCTTCGGAGGCTTCGATATCGTCGCTCGCCAGGCGCAGCCAGAGGTCGCGCCGGGCATGTCGTTCCGCCCGGCTCAGCCCTTCGAGCCAGGGCGTGCTGTCACGCGGTACGGGCGAGGGCGTGCCCCAGCGGCCGTGGCGGGAGCTGACCGCTGATTGCGGGCGCGAGTCGCTGCTCCATTCCGACTGATCGTCGCTTTCGACCAGTACATCGAGTCCCAGGTCGAGATCGGTTTCCTGCCGGTAGAGGTCGACGCGCCGGCGCAGTGCGATGGGGATCGGGTTGCCTTCCAGGTTGATCGCGCGGTTGAGGCGCTGGCGTTGCGGGTCGCTGGCGAAGACTTCGTCGGGAATGTTGCTGATCTGGTTATCGCTCAGGTCCAGGCGGCGCAAGGCGCGAAGCTGGTCATAACCGGGCGGCCACTGGCGCAGCCCGGTATTGCGCAGGTGCAGGTAGGCGAGGCGGGTCAACGGGCTAAGGTCGGGCAGCATCGACAGGGTATTGTTGTTTTCCAGGATCAGCACTTCCAGGCGGGTCAGGTGGGTCAGCGGCGCGCCGGTGGCGGGTGTGATGACGATCCGGTTGGCCTTGAGGTCCAGGTGCCTGAGCTCGGTCAGCCGTTCCAGGGCGGACGGCAACCGGGTCAGGGCGTTGCGGCTCAGGTCCAGGCGTTGCACGCGGCGGAAAGTGCCCAGGAAACCGTCCAGTTCCGGCGAGACCGTCAGTGCCAGCCCGCGCAGGTGCAGGTCGGTGACATGGTCGAAGTTGGCCGACAACGTCGGCAGGCGTTCAACGGCATAGCCGGCCAGGCTGAGCTGGCGGCCGCCGATGGGCTGGCCGCTGGCGTCGGTGGACAGGTCCGTTTCATGGCGCCAGCAACGCTTGATCTGGATGGCGATCCGGCGCTTGCCGTTGGCTTCGGCGCTGGCCTGGGGCTCGCCGATCCAGGCGTCGAGTTCGTCTTCCAGGGTGGCGTATTCGAGTTCCAGGGCCCGCAGTCGCTCGATGCCGGCACCGAGGCTCAGGTCGCGCAGGCCGTGCAGGGTTTCCACCTCGGAGAGGCGCAGGGTCGGGTACAGCTCCTGGGCGAGGCGGTTGAACTGGAACGAGCGCAGCGCCCGGCCCGTGCCGCGCCCGCTCAGCGGATAGCCGAGGCGGCCGTCGGCCAGGCGCATCGGGGCAACGAAGCCCGGTTTGATCGGTGGCAGGCCGAGGCTGTCATGCAGCGTGGCGCGGGGTGGCAGCGGCAGGTCGAGCAGTGCCTGGCGCAGTTGCGCGCCCTGGCCGACATGGGGGAAACCCAGGGCGGCCCGCTCGGCATCCGGCAGGGCATGCAGCACCGCCGCATACAGGTCGTCAGGGCCGTGCAGTTCCTGCTCCCGGGCGTCGCGGGCCTCATAGCGGCTGCCCTGACGGATCAGCACCTTGCGCGCCGCGGCCCGCTCGGGGCCGATGCTACCCAGCAGCGGGCCGCGGAAGGCGCCGTCGCGGATTTCCAGGCGGACGCTGTTTGACCAGCCCGGCAGTTTTTCCAGCATGGGCAGGATGACCCGGTAGGCTTCGGCCTGGTTCACCGAGTCGAGATAGAGCTGTTCACAGAGCCGGGCGATACGGATATTGCGCAGGTAGTAGCGGGCTTCCTCGGCCAGGCGCAGTGGCACCGATCCGGCGGCGAGTCGTTGCAGTTCGGCGCCGTTGGCCTGGCCGACCAGTTCCCCGGCGACCAGGCTCGGCAGCGCGGGGAAGTCCCGCTGGATCACCGTTATCGGCGCCGAGGGATTGGCCGGGCGGCTGCGAAACTCGTAGTGGGAGGCGAACAGGCTGTGTCGCCGCTGCACTGCCTCCCTGGCGAGCATCTGCCGCAGCCTGCGGGTGCGCACCGTCAGGCTCAGCGGGCCTTGGCCGAATTCTTCGTCGAGCAGGCTGGCGATCTCGCGCTCGCCCAGCCGGGTGAGCACGAGTTCGAGCAGATCGTTGGCGTGCAGGCTGTCCCAGGTGGCGTCCAGCCGCGTCACCCGGCTGTCGATACCGGGCGGGTATTCGCTCAGCGTGACGTTCTGCTCATCCAGCAGGCGCAGCACTTTCGAGGTCGGCCACACGGGGCGGTTGGTCAGCAGTTGCAGGGTCATGTGCAACTCGTCCCGGGAATAGCCCAGCGCATCGCCGCGCTGCAGGCGGGCGATCAGCTTGCCGAGGTCCTGATCGAGCTTGAAGCGGATCAGGGTGTCGCGCAGCAGCGCCGGGGGTGGCAGGTTGTCCAGGTGCACGCGGCGCAGCACATCGCCGCCGACGCCACTGGTGCCCATGACACGGCGCGCGGCGCTTTCGTCCAGGGCCGCGGCGTCGGGGCCGAGACGCGCAAACGCCCGCAGGTCATCCCAGGCCTGTGGTTGCTCGAATTCGTGGACCCAGGCACCGCTGCCGTTGTGCCTGAAGGCCAGTGCATAGCCGTCGGTTTTGCCTGGATGAAGGGCCTGGTAGCGCGGGGAGGATGGCTGCGGCTTGAGCTCGTAGAATTTGCCGTCGAGCGGCAGGTAGGTGCGTCCCAGGTGGTGGTAGAGGCCCGCGGCATCGGGTTCCAGGGTTGCCGGCAGCACCAGCTTGTGGGCGAAGGGCGCCAGGTCGGGGTTGAACAGGCGGATATCGCCATTGGGCAGTTTTATCGGACGCAGCCCGTCGACAAATCCGGCGCTGCCGATTGCCGCGTTTTCGGCGGCGGCCGCCGACGCTCCGGCGGCCCCCAGCGCGGCGATCAACGCGACGTTCTGCAACACGCCGGTCAGGTAGGCCCAGGCCTGCTTTTTTTCGCCGAGGGCAAAGCTGTCGATGCCGTGGAAAATATTGCTGCCCAACTGGACCGCGACCACCCCGAGCATGACTTCGCCGAGCCCGGGAACGATAAACGCCGCGACATTGAGCACATTGAGGGCAATCGTGAGGTAGTGCTCCAGGCGGGCAGTGAGACTTTGCCGGTCCTTTTCCGCGGTGGGCACGGCGATGAACAGGGCATCCTCGAAGAAGGTCTCGACCTTCTGCTGGTAGCGCTGGCGAAACACATAGCTGTCGATCAGGTCGCCGGCGACATCGAGCCTGGCCTTCGGGTCGGGGGTCGGCTGATAGAAATAGCCGTTCCACTGGCGCGGTGAGAGGCGTTCACGCAGCTTGTCGAAAAAACGTGCTCGCGAGCGCTGGGGAATGAAACGGGTAAAGAACTTCAGGTACTCGAAGTCCCGCAGCTTCTCTCGCAGGTGGTCTTCGAAGGCCGCGCGGGATGGATATTGCCGGACCGGATGGAAGGGATCGTCCGGTAGATAGACCACCCAACTGCGGGCATGGTCGTCGGTGCGCACCACCAGGATGCCGTTGAGGGCGATCCGCAGCAGGCTCAGGGTGAAGCAGCGCTGTGGATGTCCGGCTGGCACGGGGACCTGCTTGCCCCTGGCCACTTCCAGCATCAGCCGATAGGCCGCGTCGTCCAGGTGACGTTGCAGGAAGGCGATATGCACCTGCGTCTCGAGGGCATAGGCGTCATAAACGGTGAAATGGCCGCGCACGGCGTGTTGCGCTTCCAGCGTCGCTTCGCCGGCCCTGGCGGTGGGGAAGAACACCCCGGCGAGATGTTTCTGGTACTGCCGGCCCAGGTCCAGCTTGCGGCACAGGGCGGCGAAACCGGCTGGCGACAGGGCCAGGCGCCGTGCGTCCGGATCGAGGGGCGGTTTGTTGTAGATTGCCGCGGGCAGGCCGGGCGCGTCCAGCTTGCCGTCCCTGGTTTCCCAGGCCTCGTAGTTGTGCAGCGCGGCGTGCAGCAAGGTGGCGACGGATGAGCGCAGGTCCCCCGGGCTGCCTTTGGTGGGCTGGAGGATAAAGGTCTTGCCGACGTCCAGCGTCAGTCCGAATTCGTCCTTGAGCGCCTGCTCCAGCAGCGGTTTGGCAAAGGCCTCGACCGTGCTCACGTTGCGCAGTATGTCCTCGACCTTGCGCTGGAAATAGCGGCAGGCGGTATAGCTCTGGTGCAGGTGGGTGAAGACCTGCGCTGCGTCTTTCAACCGAGGCAGTTTACCCAACGCGCGCTGGCCCAGGGCCAGGTGGGTCCGGGTGTCGGCCCGGACCAGCCATTCGGGGAACTTGCCCTTGATGAATTCATAGTGAACCCCCCGGTGCCCGCGCAGTGCGGGGGGGCGGCTGGGGACAGTGGCGGAACCGGCGTCCGCCGACGTGGTGGTGGTCATGGTGTGAAGCCCGATTCGTGGTTCGAAGGGGCAGGGTATTCGGCGTGCCGGCCGGGGCTGCGGTAGGTATTCACCCGGCCGGGAGGTGACGTCAGTTTTTCGGGACCGGCCAGATCACGTCATCGGCGAAGATTTTCCCGTCGGCCGGCCAGTTCAGTACCGTGCCGCCGGATTCGGCCACCTGGTCGATCAACTGGTCGTAGACCGCGCTGTTATCGGTGCCGCTCCAGGTCGCACTTTCGATGTCGGCGGCGCTTTGTCCCGCCGCCGCATGGATCGCACGGACACTGGCGGCACGGGTCAGGCTGGAGTTGACCAGCCAGATCCGCCCGGCGGCGATGCCCCTGGGGGAAACGGAAATATGCCCTTCGATATCGTCGTAGGGAAAGAAGTGGCGGTCGCGGGAGTCGCGGTTGAACAGGCGATTTTCCTGACCCGGCACGACTTCGATCTCACGTGTATCGATCATATAGGTGAAGCTGGTGGTCTGCCGGTGCCGGTAGGTGGTGTAGCCGCGTTCGCTGTCGAGTGAGAGCGCGGCGCCCGAACCGCTGGATGCCGTTCCAGCGGACTGGCCGGTGCTGCCGGAGGCTGCCGATGAGGTATCCGACGAACGCCCCTGGCTGCTCGCTTCGCTGTCGGAGTTGCTCTCCGATTCCGGGCGCTTGCCGGGGTATTTATTGGTTTGCGTGTTGTAACGCAACTGGCCGGCGCCCGGCCCGCCACCGACACTGTAGTTTCTGGCGTCGCTCAGGCTGAAGGTGGCACTCAGGGCTTTTTTCGTGGTCGAGCCGGTTGCATGGTGCTCGCGGGCGAGCATGCAGCCATCCCGGGCCAGCTCGAACGGCGTGCGGTCTTCGCTCCTGAACATCGCGGGAATGTCCGTCCGGTACAGGCAGCCATGGATGTTTTTGCGGTAGCCGAGCCGGAGCAGGAAGGCTTCCAGGAATGGCCCGGTGTAGTAGGCGTCGAAATCCGCTTCGAGGGTGTGCGGCTCGAAGTTGCGCACCTTGCGGATCTGCGGCATCACCTCCTGTTCCAGCAGGTCAAAGCGCCGTGGATGGGTTTCGGCCATCGACTGGCGTTTGTGCGACTCGGCCCATTCCGGGATCGCGCCGTTTTCCTGGAGCGCCTGTTGCAGGCGCGGCAGCATGCTGGGCAGCAGGTTGTAGCGTCGCAGTAGCTCCCCGCGTTCTTCCGCGGTCTGGTCCGGATGGGCCCATTTCAGTGCCCGTATCAGTTGCTGGCGAGTACTACCTTCCTGGCTGGGGCGGGCCCATTGCGGTGGTGTGCCGAGCGCTGCGGCATCGGCCCGGAAACGGTCGATGGCGTTGCCGTGCAATCCGTAGTGCTCCCAGATATCGCGGTCGGTCCAGGCTGGCAGCTTGTCGGGGGCAAGGGACTGGCCGCTGGCGTCCATGCGACCTGTCGGCGGATCGACCAGTGCCCAATGGTCGTCGTCCTTGCTGAAGGCGAACACACGCTCCGCGGCGCCAGGGTGCCTGGCGGCATCATTATCTCGCAAGCGGTAATAGCCTTGCCCATCGGGGCCCGCCAGCAGCGTATAGCGGCTGCGGAGGGTGTAGTTGAACTTGGCGACGACCACGGCGGGTGCCGGCTCCTCGGCCGGGCGCGGTCGTTTGGGCGGTGGCGGGCTGATGGCGGGTTGGGCGGGGGACGCTGGCACGGGGTGCGTTCCCCAGGTGCCGCCGTGGCCTGTCCGGTACAACGGCGGGCCGGAGGGCAGCAACTCATCGACACGCCTGGCCCGGTAGGTTTCGAGTTGCGCGTCATACGCGACCATCACCGTGCCGCCTTCGTCGAGATCGACATAGTGCCGTTTCCTGGCGATCCGCAGGCCCTGGGGGTCGGGTGGCGGCAATGCCGCGGTCGCGGCGACCCGGTAGTTGTCCAGCGAACGGGAGGTTCCGGCCACGGGTTGAGCTGGCAAGGACGTCAGTTGTATGTCCGCAGCCGCCGGCGTGCCGGCCGGTGCCCGGGGCGGCTGGCTGTGGGCCTGGCCGACGGCAAGCGCCGGGTGGTCCGGCCGGTTTACGCGCAAGCCGCTGATAGTTGGCTCACGGTGGGGTAGCGAGGATTCGGGGAGGCTCGGCGTCTTTGATCCGGGCACGCGAAGGGTGGGCGTTTCTGGCTTGAGCGGGATTCTTGGAGACACTGTGATATCTGCCGATTTTCCTGACGGTTGAATGGACGGCGCCACGTGTTGTACCTGGGGGCAGGTAGACGCTGGCGCAGGCGGATTCAGTATCCGGTCGGTGGATCCGCGGATGCGTTACATAGATATGGACGGGGAGGGGGTCAGCAAATGGCAGGAACACGAAGGGGAGCCGAAGCTCCCCTTGAATGCGTTGTTGTATGCTCTTTTTTTATTATTGAGGGGCGGTCTGTTGTTGTTTTTGTCAACCGTGGCCCTTTACCGCTGTTTTGGCTGACCCCCATCCGGGGTCAAAGAGCAAACGTATTTTTTTGAGCGCTGATCTGCTTTATCAGGTGATCCAACCAGTTCGGGAGCTACCTTGAGGTAGTTTTATTTTTCTCTGCCCGGTTGCGGGTGACGGTCAAGTCCCCTGAAAGCACACCTTCTCCAAAAAAATCTGTTAGCTGCGTCTCTGCCGTGTTGTTTTTGTTATGTCAGAGTCGGTACGTCTTGTTTTTATTGGTTTGCCGCTTTTTATTCTTGTTATGCAGGAGATATAGCAGGTGGCGTGCCAACTTTTGCAAAGCCTTTAAAATCAATGGCTTGAAAGTTTTGTCCGACAATCGTTGCAGGAAAAATCGCTGAACCTGTTTCCGTGTTACTCGTTTGTGTTTCCAGACGGTAACACCCGGACACATTCAACCGGCCTGGCGTGCCTTGGCGACCCGCGACCCCGTAACACGTCCCAGCACGCCGCAGATTTCCTGGCCGGCCCGGAGCAGGCGATCCAGGTCGACACCGGTGTCGATGCCCAGGCCGTTGAGCATGTAGAGCACATCTTCGGTGGCGACATTGCCGCTGGCGCCCTTGGCATAGGGGCAACCGCCCAGGCCGGCGATGGAACTGTCGAAGACCTGGATGCCTTCGAGCAGGCTGGCGTAGAGGTTGGCCATGGCCTGGCCGTAGGTGTCGTGGAAGTGCCCGGCGAGTTTGTCCCGTGGCACCTGGGCCGAGACCACCTCGAACATCCGGCGGGTGGCCCCCGGCGTGCCGGTGCCGATGGTGTCGCCCAGGGACACTTCGTAGCAACCCATGGCATACAGCTCGCGGGCCACCACGGCGACCTGCTCGGCGGCGACCGGGCCCTCGTAGGGACAGCCGAGGACGCAGGACACATAGCCGCGCACGGTCACGCCGTGCTGGCGGGCGGCATCCATGATCGGCACGAAACGCTCGAGGCTTTCGCTGATGGAACAATTGATATTGCGTTGGGAAAAGGCCTCGGAAGCGGCAGCGAACACCGCCACCTCCCGGACCCCGGCGGCCATGGCGTCTTCGAAGCCGCGCAGGTTGGGCGCCAGGGCGCCGTAGGTGACCCCGGCCTTGCGCTGGATGCGCGCGAAGACTTCGGCGGAGCCGGCCATCTGCGGGACCCATTTGGGTGACACGAAGCTGCCGACCTCGATATAGCCCAGGCCGGCATCGGTCAGGCGGTCCACCAGGCGGACCTTGTCGTTGACGCTGATGGGCTGGGCCTCGTTCTGCAGGCCATCGCGGGGGCCGACTTCGATCAGGCGTACGTGGGTAGGTAGGGACATGGGGATACCTTGCGCAATGGGGTTGTTGTCGATGGAGCGCCTAGAGGATCTGGCTGGCCTGGGTTTCCAGGGTCTGCGCCAGGGCCTGATGGCAGCGTTCCTCGGCCGTATCGAGTTCGAGCTGCATCTGCTCGATATCCAGCAGTTGCTGTTCGAGTTGCGCACGGCGCTCGGTGATTTTCGCCAGCATGCTGTTGAGCTGTTTCTGGTTGCCGCTGGTGGGGTCGTAGAGTTCGATCAGCTCGCGGCATTCGGCGAGGGAAAAACCGATGCGCTTGCCCCGCAGGATCAGTTTCAGGGTCACTTTGTCGCGGGCCGAATAGATGCGTTCCAGGCCGCGACGCTCGGGGCAGAGCAGGCCTTGCTCTTCATAGAAGCGAATGGCCCGGGTGGTGATGTCGAGCTCGCGGGCGAGGTCGGAGATGCTGTAGGTCTGGCTGCTCATGAAAGCGCTCGGCAAAGGTCTTGGCGCTAAGCTAAGGGCTGCTTGACGTATACGTCAAGCATGTCGGCATCCGCGCGGGCCTTGTGTGGGGTCAGGCCTTGTCGAGCTTCTTCTCGTGGGCCGTGACCTGCTGGCACAACTCGATCATCTGTTCGCGCATCCAGCGGTTGGCCGGGTCCTGGTCGGTGCTTTCGTGCCAGTAGAGGTGGGTTTCCACCGGCGGCACGTCGTTGACCGGCAACTGGAAGTAATGCAGGTCGTGCCGGCGGGCGAAGCGCTCCGGCACGGTCATGACCATATCGGTCTGCTGCAATACCTGCGAGGCCATCAGGTAATGCTGGGAGCGCAGGGCGATCTTGCGCTGGATGCCCATCTTGCCCAGGGCCAGGTCCACGTAGCCGAGGCCGTTGCGGCGGCTGGAAATATGGATGTGGGTCAGCCCCAGGTAATCGTCCAGGGTCAGCTTGTCCTTGCCCGCCAGCGGATGCCCCTTGCGCATGGCACAGACATAGCGGTCTTCCATCAGCTTGACATGGCGCACCTGCGGGTCGGTGTTGAGCGGTGCATCGACGGCGAAGTCGATCCGCCCGGCGGCCAGTTCCTTGGTGGTTTCGCGGCGCTTGGAGAGAAAGCTCTCGATCGCCACGGTCGGCGCCAGGCGGCGCAGGCGCTGGAACAGCGGCGGCAGGATCACCGCCTCGGTGAGGTCGGTCATGCTGATGCGGTAGGTCTTGTTCGCCTGCAACGGGTTGAAGATTCGGCTTTCCTGGACCGAGATTCGCAGCAGCGACAGGGCGTTGCGCACCGGACCGATGATATTCTGGGCCATCGGGGTGGGCACCATGCCTTGGGCGGTGCGCACGAACAGCGGGTCGTTGAAGGTTTCGCGCAGGCGTGCCAGGGCGTTGGAAACCGCCGGCTGGGTGATACCGACGATCTGCCCGGCACGGGTCAGGTTGGCTTCGGTGTAGATGGCGTCGAAGACGATGAAAAGATTGAGGTCGACCTTGCTCAGATTCATTTCGCGGCGCTCTTATTATGGGGTTTCGATCAGCCGATCATATATCGGTGATGAATGTTAATACACGCCGAGAATAGCTTTGGTAAATTTTCGTAGCTGATCTAGCATCGATTCCATGACCCCGACCACCTGCTCAAGAAGGTAGCTGCCCATGGATTTCGCCTATTCGCCCAAGGTTCAGGAATTGCGTGAACGTGTGACCGCGTTCATGGACGCTTATGTGTATCCGGCCGAACCGGTGTTCGAACGCCAGGTCGCCGAAGGCGATCGCTGGCAGCCCACCGCGATCATGGAAGAGCTCAAGGCACGGGCCAAGGCCGAGGGCCTGTGGAACCTGTTCCTGCCGGAGTCCGAACTGGGCGCCGGCCTGACCAACCTGGAATATGCGCCCCTGGCGGAAATCATGGGCCGCTCCTTGCTGGGCCCGGAGCCGTTCAACTGCTCGGCGCCGGATACCGGCAACATGGAAGTGCTGGTGCGCTATGCCAATGAAGAACAGAAACAGCGCTGGCTCGAACCGCTGCTGCGCGGCGAGATCCGCTCGGCGTTCGCCATGACCGAGCCCGATGTCGCCTCGTCGGATGCCACCAACATGGCCGCCCGGGCCGTGCGCGATGGCGACGAGTGGGTGATCAACGGCAAGAAATGGTGGACCTCCGGCGCCTGCGATCCGCGCTGCAAGATCCTGATCTTCATGGGCCTGAGCAACCCGGACGCGCCGCGTCACCAGCAGCACTCGATGATCCTGGTGCCGGTGGATGCACCGGGTGTGAAGATCCTCCGTCCGCTGCCAGTGTTCGGTTACGACGATGCCCCCCACGGCCATGCCGAAGTGTTGTTCGAGAACGTGCGGGTGCCCTATGAGAACGTGCTGCTGGGCGAGGGGCGGGGCTTCGAGATTGCCCAGGGGCGCCTTGGCCCGGGCCGGATCCACCACTGCATGCGTTCCATCGGCATGGCGGAGCGGGCGCTGGAGCTGATGTGCAGGCGCTCGGTCAACCGTACCGCGTTCGGCAAGCCGCTGGCGCGCCTGGGCGGCAATATCGACAAGATCGCCGACTCGCGGATGGAGATCGACATGGCCCGCCTGTTGACCCTGAAGGCGGCGTACATGATGGACACCGTCGGCAACAAGGTGGCGAAAAGCGAAATCGCCCAGATCAAGGTGGTGGCGCCGAACGTGGCCCTGAAGGTGATCGACCGCGCGATCCAGATCCACGGCGGGGCCGGGGTCTCGAATGACTTCCCGCTGGCCTACATGTATGCGATGCAGCGCACCCTGCGCCTGGCCGACGGTCCGGACGAAGTGCACCGCGCGGCGATCGGCAAGTTCGAGATCGGCAAGTATGTGCCACGGGAGATGATGCGTTCGGAGCGCTGAATCTCACACCGCTGCCGGGGTGAGCCCGGTCCCCTGCAGGAGCTGGCTTGCCAGCGATGAGGTCCGTGAGGGCAAGGCCTGTCTTGAGGGCCTCATCGCCGGCAAGCCGGCTCCCACAAGGTGGGCTTCTCACAAGCTCAGTCTCCTGTAAGGTCGGCTTCCCACAAGGTCGGCTTCCCACAAGGTCGGCTTCCCATGAGGTCAGTCTCCTGCAAGGTCCGCCTCCCGCAAGGACCTATCCCTCAGTACACCCACACCTCGACCCGGCGGTTCTTGATCCGTCCTTCGTCGGCGGTATTCGCCGCCACCGGCATCTGTGCGCCGAAGCCCTGGATGTCGCGAAACACCACGCCGCCCTTGAGCAGTTCCCGGCGTACCGCCATCGCCCGCAGCCTGGACAGCAACGCCGCCCGTTGCGGATCGTTCTTGGCATCGCCAAAGCCCACCAGTGTCACCCGCTTGTGCAGCTTGTTCTGGCCGCGCAGGTAATCGAGCACCCGCAGCACGTCCTGGCGGGCCTTGTTGTCGAGGCTGGCACTGCCTTCTTCGAAGCGGAAATTCACCGACAGGCGCTGCGCCCGTTTCGCCAGTTGCTGGTAGCCGGGCGGCATCTGCGCACTGGCCTGTACCGGTATCGCCTGGACGGTCTGGGCGATAAAGCCGCTGCGGGCGACAATCGCCTGTCCGGCCTTGCTCTGGGCAAAGCGCACCAGCGACTGGGCCCAGGGATTGGGCAGGTCGGGCGGCAAGTAGAAGAACAGCCGGCGTGACAGCGGATAGTCCTCGGTGGCGATCAGGCTGTTGAGCGGCAGCATCGGTTGCGAATCACCGTCGACAATGGCCACGGCCTTGGCCCGGCGCACATAGGGCAGGCCGATGAAACCGATGCCGGCCGGATCCTGGCTCACCGCGTCCGACAGCTGTTCGCTGGACTCGAAGCGCCGGGCCCCGACGGCCAGGGACTTGCCGCGCCGGGCGAGGACCAGGTCCTTGAACGTGTCCCAGGTCCCGGACTGGTCATCGCGGGCATACAGGTGGATCGCTCCGCCGATACCGCCCAGTTCTTCCCAGGTTTTCACTTCACCGGCGAAGATCTTCGCCAGTTGCCCGGTATCGAGCTGGTTCAGCGGGTTCTGCGGATGCAGGATGATGGCCACGCCGTCGATGGCGATCACTTGCTCGGCCTCGGGGCTTTTCAGGTCACCGAGGTGTTCCAGGGCCAGGCGTTCGGATTCCTTGATCGGCCGGGAAGCGGCAGCGAGGTCGGCGGTGCCGGCCTTGAGGGCGGCGAAGCCGGTGCTGGAGCCATGGGCGGCGACTTCCACGCTGACCCGCCGACCCTGCTCGGTGGTGGCGAGCAGCCGTTGCTCGTTGTCCTTGCCGGTGGCCGCGTCATGCACCCCGCGCAGGCCCTGTTCTTCGAGCCAGCCCTTGACCAGCGCCGGGCCGAGGCTGGCACCGATGGTGTTGGAACCCTGGATACGCAGCACCAGGCCGTCATCGGGCGGCGGCGGCAGGGCGGCCGACGCCAGGGGCGTCAGACCGCAAAATATCAGCAGGGAGAGCGCGCGCAGCATGAGGGCGGCACCTTTTATCAACAAAAGTGCTGCGAGAATGAGTCAGTCAGGTTTCAGTTAAATGACATGGGGCGGGGGCCGGCCCCCCTTCTTGAAAACACCGTAACCTCTGTAGGAGCTGGCTTGCCGGCGATGAGGCCCGTCAGATTTGCATCATCAATTCGGCCGCCATCGCTGGCAAGCCAGGCTCCTGCAGGGTTTTGTACTGCCTGGGAGAACGGGGATCAGTCCAGTTCCAGCCAGATCGGCGCGTGATCCGACGGTTTCTCCATGGCGCGCAGTTCGTAGTCGACACCCCCGGCCTTGACCCGCGACAGCAGGCCGTTGGAGGCCATGATCACGTCGATGCGCAGGCCGCGCTTGGGCTCGTCCTCGAAGCCGCGGCTGCGGTAGTCGAACCAGCTGAAGCGATCGTTCACCTCGGGGTGCAGGTGCCGGAAGCTGTCCACCAGGCCCCAGTTCTTCAGGCGCGCCAGCCATTCGCGTTCTTCCGGGAGGAAGCTGCACTTGCCGGTTTTCAGCCAGCGCCTGGCGTTCTCGGCACCGATGCCGATATCGTTGTCTTCCGGGGAGATATTGATGTCGCCCATCACCACCAGCGGCGTGTCATTGCTGAAACGGCTCTCCAGCAACTGTTGCAGATCCTCGTAGAAGCGCGCCTTGGCCGGGAACTTGGTCGGATGGTCGCGGCTTTCGCCCTGGGGGAAATAGCCGTTCATGATGGTCACCGGGGTGCCGTTTTCATCGGCGAAGGTGCCCCAGATAAAGCGTTTCTGCGATTCTTCGTCGTCGCTCTCGAAGCCCTTGTGCAGGCTCAATGGCGCCTGGCGCGAGAGCAGGGCGACGCCGTAATGGCCTTTCTGGCCGTGGAAGTGCACGTGGTAGCCCAGGGCTTCGACTTCGGCCTGGGGGAACTGGTCGTCGGAAACCTTGGTTTCCTGCAGGCCGATCACGTCCGGCTGGTGTTTTTCGATCAGCGCCGCCAGCTGATGGGGACGGGCGCGCAGGCCGTTGATGTTGAACGAGACGATCTTCATGGGCGGCAGTCCTGGCAAAACAGCGATGCTAGCCGACAAGTCGGATCCCGGCCAGCATGGCGGTAGGACAAATGCGCTGCTAACGTCTTTTATCGAGAGGTTGCCGGCAGTCGCTTTGAACTGTCGCGCCCATCCAGCGCTCGTACATAACAACAAGCTGCGTCCACGCAGCGTTCAGGGAGATCGACCGTCATGCCCGACACTTCAGAAACCATCGCCCAGGTTCACCTGCTGGACGGTGGTTATTCACGCGAAGCCCGTTCCTTGCTGTACCAGGCCTACCGCCACGAGCCGACCTTCGGCTACCTGTTCGAGTCCGAGCGCGCGGGTTATGAACAGCGGGTCCGCGCCACGGTACGGGAACTGGTCAAGCAGCACTTTCTCCAGGAACTGCCGGCCATCGGCCTGCTGGTCAACGACCGTCTGATCGGTATTGCCCTGATCGCGCCGCCGCAACGCCGGCTGGGGATCACCGAGAGCTGGGCCTGGCGCATGCGCATGCTGCTCAGCACCGGTTTCAAATGCACCCGGCGTTACCTGGATTATCACCAGGCGGTGCTGGCCTGCGTGCCTTCCACTTCGGTGCACGTGTTGCCGCTGCTGGGGATCCATCCGCAGTTCCAGGGCCAGCACTACGGCGAGCAACTGCTGACGGCGGTGCATAACTGGTGTGCCGAGGACGAACACTCCGAAGGCGTCATCCTCGATACCGGCAATCCGCGCTACCTGGAGTTCTACAAGCGCCAGGGCTATGAGGAGATCGGCGAAGTGGCGGTAGGGCCGATCCTGGAACATGTGTTCTATCACGCCAACCCGCAGGTGTTACAAACAGCAATGGCTTGAGTGCGAACTTTAACCCCGGACGGGGTTCTATGACGGTCCCCAGCCCGTGGTAGCATCCGCGCTTATGACGTTTTCAGGAAGATTCACCAGCGGCTTGCTCCTGCTTTTGTGCAGCATGACGGCGCTGGCACAAAGTGAACTCGATGTTCGGGTCAAACCGGCCAACGATGAGTTGAAGTCCAATGTGGAAGGTTACATCGGTAGCCTCGGCAATCGTGGCGAGCGTGGGCTCGAGCGTTTCAGCCGGGGGGCCGAGGAGCAGGCGCGAAAAGCCGCCCAGGCCCTGGGCTACTACCAGCCGCGGATAGAAACCGAGGTCGAGGGCGGCAAGACGCCGCGCCTGATCCTCACCATCGACCCCGGCGAACCGGTGCGCCTGCGCAATGTGACCGTGCGCATCGAGGGGCCGGCCACCAGCCTGAAGGCATTCCGCGTGCCGCGCAGCGATACGCTCAAGCCCGGCGCCGTGCTCAATCATGGTCATTACGAAGACGCCAAGCGACTGATCCAGAACCAGGCCTCGCGCTACGGTTTCTTCAGCGGACGCTTTACCGCGCAGAAACTCCTGGTCGACCCGCAGGCCGGTGTCGCCGATATCGAACTGGTCTACGACAGCGGCCCGCGTTATGCCCTGGGCCATGTGCATTTCGCCGGTGACACGCCGTTCGACGATGACCTGTTGCAACGCATGGTGCCATTCAAGCCCGATACCCCGTACGACTCCGAGCTGATCGCCGAACTCAACCAGGCCCTGCAATCGAGTGGTTACTTCGAGGGTGTGCGGGTGGACGCCGCACCGACCGCCGCCACGGCCCGGGTGATTCCGGTGGAGGTCCAGTTGCAGACCCGCAAGCCGCGCACCATGGGCCTGGGCCTTGGCTATTCGACCGACGTCGGCCCGCGGGGCAAGGCCAACTGGACCCGCCACTGGGTCAATGGCGAGGGTGACAGCTACGGTATCGAAAGCGAAATCTCCGCGCCGCGGCAGAACGTCGGCATCTGGTACGACCATCCGCTGGATCCGCCACTGACCGACAAGCTGCGCTGGGCGGCCGGCTATCAATATGAAGAACTGGCCAACACCGACAGCCTGAGCAAGCTGCTCACCGTCGGCCCGGAATGGCACAGCAAGCTGCCCAGCGGCTGGCAGCGGGTGATCTCGTTGAAATGGCAGCGCGAAGAGTATCGCCTGGGCGATGACTCCGGCCTGAGTACCTTGCTGATGCCGGGTGTCAGCTACTCGTACCTGCGTAGCGACAACCGCATCGACCCGCATGACGGCTATCGCCTGCAGTTCGATGCCAAGGTCGCCAAGGAGGGCCTGGGCTCGGACAACAACCTGTTGTACGGCACCGCCATGCTCAAGGGGCTGACGACGGTCCTGGACAAGCACCGTTTCCTCGGTCGGGTGCAATTCGGCGGCAGCGCCACCAACGGCTACAAGTCGGTGCCACCGTCCTTGCGCTTCTTTGCCGGTGGCGACCAGAGCGTGCGCGGCTACGAATACCAGAGCCTGTCCCCGGAAAACGACCAGGGCGATCGGATCGGTGGCCGCTACATGGTGGCCGGCAGTCTCGAGTACCAGTATTCCGTGGCTGACAAGTGGCGCATCGCGACCTTTGTCGACCAGGGCAATTCGTTCAATACCCTGGACTTTCCCAGCCTCAAGACCGGCGTCGGCATCGGCGTGCGCTGGGTTTCGCCGGTTGGTCCGATCCGTCTTGACCTGGCCCATGCGCTGGATGATCCCGGCGGTATCCGTTTGCACTTTTCAATGGGGCCTGAGCTGTGAAGCGTGGTTTGAAAATCGCCGGCCTGGTGTTCCTCGCCGTCCTGCTGCTCGTGGCGGCGCTGCTGGGGCTGGTGCTGGGGACCCAGTCCGGCAGCCGTTGGGCGCTGGCCCAGGTGCCGGGCTTGAGCGTGGAGAATTTCCAGGGGCGTCTCGGCGGGCAATGGAGTGCCGATCACCTGCTCTGGCAGCAGGACGGCAGCAAGGTCGAGCTGCTGCAGCCGCGCTTCGACTGGTCGCTGCCGTGCCTGGCGCGGTTGAACCTGTGTATCGATCAACTGGATGTCGAGCGGGTCGAGCTGCACTTCGCGCCGGGCGAGCAAACCAGCAGCGGGCCGCTGACCTTGCCCGAGCTGAAATTGCCCGTGGCGATTCGCCTGGGGCAGGTGCGGATCGGCAGTCTCCTGCTGGATGGCAGCGAGCAGTTCAAGGCGTTGCAACTGGCGGCGCGCTGGGCGGACAACGGTCTGCAGATCGACACCCTGCACCTGCAACGCGATGACCTGAACCTGGAACTGTACGGGCAATTGCAGCCGACCGGTAACTGGCCACTGGCGCTGCGGGGCAAGTTGCTGCTGCCGGCACCCGGCGCCACGCCGTGGTCGCTGGCCCTGGATATCCAGGGCGACCTGCTCAAGACCTTGCGACTCAAGGCCGACAGCAGCGGTTACCTGCAAGGGCAACTGACGGGGGAGTTGCAGGCCCTGGCGGAAAACCTGCCGGCGCGGGTGAAGATCACCGCCGACGGCTTCAAGGCCAGCGCCGACCTGCCGGATACCCTGCAACTCAATCAGCTGGAACTGACCGGCAACGGCGACCTGAAGAACGGCTACCAGTTGCAGGGACAGGCGACCCTGCCGGCCGAGCAGGGGCCGATCGGCCTGGCGCTGCAAGGCCGGGTCGATGCCAACGGCGCGCAGATCGCCGCGCTGGACCTGACGGCCAGTGCCGACCAGCGCCTCAAGGTCAGCGGGCAACTGGACTGGCACCAGGGCTTCAGTGCCGACGCCAATGTCGACTGGCTGGATTTCCCCTGGCATCGGCTGTATCCGCTGATCGATGAACCGGCGGTCAAGGCGCGGACCTTTATCGGCGAAGTGCATTACACCGACGGCAACTACCTGGGCAATTTCAAGGCTGACCTCGACGGGCCAGCGGGCCGCTTCAACCTGCTCAGCCCGTTCAGCGGCGACCTGCAGCAGATCGCCCTGCCGCAATTCGAACTGACGGCGGGGCAGGGCAAGGCCAGCGGTTACCTGAAGTTGCAGTTTGCCGACGGCGTGGCCTGGGATACCGCGCTGGACCTCAGTGCGCTCAACCCGGCTTACTGGCTGGCGGAACTGCCCGGCACCCTGGCCGGGCCGTTGCGCAGCAAGGGGCAGTTCAAGAACGGGCAACTCGACCTCGCGGCCGATCTCGATCTCAAGGGCCGGCTGCGCGGGCAACCGGCGGTGCTCCAGGCCAAGGCGGCCGGGACCGGCGAGCAGTGGAATCTCGGCGCCCTGGATATTCGCCTGGGGGACAACCGCATCACCGGCAACGGCAGCCTGCAACAGCGCCTGGCCGGCCAGCTCGACCTCGATATGCCGCGTCTCGGCCAGCTCTGGCCGCAGTTGCGCGGACAGTTCAAGGGGCGGGTCGATCTCGCCGGCAGCCTCAGGGCGCCCCAGGGCAAGGTCAGCCTGCAAGGGCAGCAACTGGTGTTCGCCGACAACCGCCTGCAGAGCCTCAGCCTCGAAGCCAACCTCGACGACGCCCAGCGCGCCCGTCTCGAACTCAAAGGTAACGCGATCAAGCTCGGGGAAACCGACCTGGGCAACCTGCTGGTCAATGGTCAGGGCGATCTCAAGCGCCAGCAACTGCAACTGGATCTGCAGGGGCCCCTGCTGAAACTGGCCCTGGGCCTGGACGGTACGCTGGACCAGGGCAACTGGCGCGGCCGCCTGGCCTCGGGCGACGTGCAGACCGGCGGCCAGGACTGGAAACTGCAGAACCCGGCGAAACTGGAGCGGCTGGCCGATGGTCGGTTGACCTTTGGTGCCCATTGCTGGATGTCCGGCGACGCCAGCCTGTGCGGCGAGGACCAGCGCCTGATGCCAGAGCCCAAATTGCGTTATCACCTCAAGCAATTCCCCCTGGAAAGCCTGGCGCAGTGGATGCCCCGGGATTTCGCCTGGCAGGGCCGGCTCAACGCCGACCTGCAACTGGACCTGCCGGCGGGCGGGCCGAAAGGCCAGATCGTGGTCGACGCCAGTGGCGGCACCTTGCGCATCCGCGAGAAGCGCCGCAAGTGGCTGGACTTCCCCTATGAAACCCTCCGCCTGACCAGCAACCTGACGCCTCGGCGGGTCGATACCCATCTGGATTTTCGCGGCGGCAAGCTGGGCGAACTGACCCTCCAGGCGCAGATCAATCCGCTGGCGAAGAACAAACCCCTGAGTGGCGATTTTCGTCTCGGCGGGCTCGACCTCACCGTGATCCGGCCTTTCGTGCCGATGGTCGAGAAACTGGCCGGGCGCCTGGACGGCAGCGGACGTTTGTCCGGTGGCCTGCTGGCGCCGCAGGTCAACGGCAACCTGAGCCTCAGTGGTGGGGAAATCTCGGGGCCGGAACTGCCAACCACGATCAGCGACCTGCAGATCCAGGCGCAGATCGCCGGCGAGAACGTGCAGCTCAACGGCACCTGGAAGGGCGGCGAGTCGGGGCAGGGCAGCCTGGGCGGGCATATCGGCTGGGCTGACGCGCTGCTGGTGGATATCGCGGTCAAGGGCGCGCAATTGCCAGTGACCGTCGAACCCTACGCGACTCTGGAAGTCGCCCCGGACCTGAAGATTTCCATGCGCGGCGACAAGCTGGCGATCGTGGGCAAGGTCCTGGTGCCCAAGGGCGAAATCACTGTGCGCGAGTTACCGCCGTCGACCGTCAAGGTGTCGGACGACACGGTGATCGTCGGACACCAGACCGAAGAGGGCAAGACCCCGCTGGCCATCGCCATGGACATCGATGTCGTGGTCGGCCAGGACAAGCTGAGCTTCAGCGGCTTCGGCCTCACTGCGAACCTGGCGGGGCAGGTGCATATCGGTGACAACCTCGATACCCGTGGCGAGTTGCGGCTCAATGACGGACGTTACCGGGCCTACGGCCAGCGCCTGACCATCCGCCGCGCGCGCCTGCTGTTTGCCGGCCCGGTCGACCAGCCGTACCTGGATATCGAGGCGATCCGCCAGACCGACGATGTGATCGCCGGGATCCGCCTGAGCGGCAGCGCCGAGCAACCGACCACGCAGATTTTCTCGGAACCGGCCATGAGCCAGGAACAGGCCTTGTCCTACCTGGTGCTGGGGCGTCCGTTGAGCACCACCGGGGAAGACAACAACATGCTCGCCCAGGCCGCCCTGGGGTTGGGCCTGATGGGCAGTTCGTCGGTGACCTCGGACCTGGCGAAGAACCTCGGCATCCAGGATTTCGAGCTGGATACCCAGGGCAGTGGCAACAACACGGCGGTGGTGGCCAGCGGCAAGATCACCGAAAAGCTCAGCCTGCGTTACGGCGTAGGCGTGTTCGAACCCGCCAATACCATTGCCTTGCGCTACCTGCTGAGCAAGCGCGTGTACCTGGAGGCGGCGAGTGGCGTGGCGAGTTCGCTGGATATCTTCTACAAGCGGGATTTCTGAGGGGAGGAGCCGGCAGGCGCAGGAGCGCCGGGCCAGCTCCCACAAGGGCTATGGCGCGCCACTGATTGAATCTGTGGGAGTCGGCTTGCCGGCGAAGGCGCCCTGACAGACACCGCAAGGCCCAGGGGCCTCTTCGCTGGCAAGCCGTTTGCTCAGCGGTTGAGGCTGCTCATCGCCGCCTCGGGGTAACGGGTGCCCGCCGCCGCATTTGCCGGGAAAACCGCCTCCAGCGCCTGCAGTTCAGCCGTGCTCAACTGCACGTCCAGTGCGCCGACATTCTCTTCCAGGTACTTGCGCTGCTTGGTCCCGGGAATCGGAATCAGGTAGTCGCCCTGGGCCAATACCCAGGCCAGCGCCAGTTGCCCGGCGCTGACCCCTTTCTGCGCGGCCAGTGCCTGCACCTGCGCAACCAGTTGCAGGTTCTTCGCGAAATTCTCGCCCTGGAAGCGCGGGCTGGTGCGACGGAAGTCGTCGGCGGCAAAGTCGTCCGGGGTTTTCAGCGCTCCGGTGAGGAAGCCCCGGCCCAGCGGGCTGTAGGGTACGAACGCAATGCCCAGTCGTTGGCAGGCCTGCAGGCAACCGTTGTCCTCCTGGTCGCGGCTCCACAGCGAGTATTCGCTTTGCAGCGCGCTGATCGGATGGACCTTGTGCGCGCGTTCCAGGGTCGCCGCCGAGGCTTCGCTCAGGCCCAGATAACGTACCTTGCCGGCCTTGACCAGTTCGGCCATGGCACCGACGGTTTCCTCGATGGCCACGTGCGGATCGATACGGTGCTGGTAGTACAGGTCCAGGGTTTCGATGCCCAGGCGCTTGAGGGTACCGTCGATGGAGCTGCGGACATACTCCGGCCGGCCGTTGACCCCGCGCAGGGAGGGATTGGCCGGGTCGCGCAGGATGCCGAACTTGCTCGCCAGGAATACCTGGTCGCGCTTGCCGGCGATCGCCTTGCCGATCAGTTCTTCGTTGCTGTAGGGACCATAGATATCGGCGGTATCCAGCAGGGTCACGCCCAGCTCCAGGGCGCGGTGCAGGGTGGCGACGGCTTCGCCGGTGCCGCCGGTGGTATAGAAATCGCTCATGCCCATGCAGCCCAGGCCGATGGCGGAAACCTGCGGGCCGTTCCTGCCCAGTTGACGAGTGTGCATCGTTGGCGCTCCTGTACGAAAGATTGCCCATTGTGGTCCTCGACAAAAGCGCGATAAACCCGTTAAAAGTGCTATCACTGTTCGTATTTTCTAAATAATGGATCGCTGATGGACCGTTTCAACGCCATGCGCGTATTTACCCGGATCGTCGAGCTGGGCGGTTTCGCCAAGGCTGCGGACAGCCTGCAACTGCCCCGTGCCTCGGTGACGATCCTGGTCAAGCAGTTGGAGGCGCACCTGGGAGTGCAGTTGCTGCGCCGTACCACCCGCCAGGTCAGCACCACCCTCGACGGCGCGGCCTATTACCAGCGCTGCGTGCGCCTGCTGGCGGACCTGGAAGAAACCGAGGCGGTGTTTCGCGCCACGCGCCTGAATCCGCGCGGCACCTTGCGGGTCGACATGCCGGCGGCCATCGGGCGGCTGATCGTGATCCCGGTGCTGCCGGAGTTCACCGAGCGTTATCCGCTGATCGAGCTGGAGATCGGTCTCAACGACCGCCCCGTGGACCTGATTCGCGAAGGCATCGATTGCGTGTTGCGCGGTGGCGGGGTGCTGGACGACTCGCTGGTGGCAAGGCCGCTGGTGACGGTCGAACAGGTGATCTGCGCCAGCCCGGCCTATCTGCACAAGCACGGCGTGCCCGACTCGCTGGAGGCGCTCTCGGCCCATCGGATGGTCGAGTACTTTTCCAGCGCCAGCGGCAAGCGCTATGGCCTGGATTTTCTCCACGACGGTCAGTTGCAGGCCCTACACCTGGCCAGGCAGGTCGCGGTCAGCAGCGCCGATGGCTACCTGGCCGCCTGCGAAGCCGGATTCGGCCTGGCACAGATTCCGTACTACCACGTGGTCGAGCAATTGCGCGATGGTCGACTGTGCGAGGTGCTGCCGGGGATAGCGCAGCCGGGCTTGCCGCTGTCCGCCCTCTACCCGCCGCATCGCCAGTTGTCCCAGCGGGTGCGGGTGTTCGTCGATTGGCTGGTGGAGGTGTGTGCCCGGCCGGGCATCGGTTTCCAGCGTTGAGGGGCAGGGGCCTGAAACGAAACGGGTGAGCCGCAGGGCTCACCCGTGGATGTCAGCGATGGTAGTAACCGGGACCGCCTCCGTAATAACGGTGGTCATGCCAGCCACCACCGCCGTGGGGAAATATGATGCAACCGCTCATGGACAACATGAGCAACACAGGAATCAGCAGTGTGATTCGACGAAACATGGACACATCCTCATGGTTGAAGCCGGGAAGCGAAAACTCTTGCCCGGCTGTATCATGAGACTGCGTTTGGCCCGGCTTATTCGGCGAGCGCTGTAGGCGCTTGGCATGAATGCCGATACAAACCCGATACAATTTTCCGTTTCAGGCTTTTTTCAGGACGCACGCAATGACCCAGGCACAACGTTTGAAATACTCGATTCTGATCGTCCTGGTGGTGCTGGGGATCATGTTCGGCCTCACCTACCTGCAGAACACCGGCGTGATCAGCGAGAAGCTGTTCCAGTACATCGCCATCGGCGTGGCGGTGGTCGTGGTGATCATCAACGGCGTGATGCGTCGCAAGGTCAAGCCCTGACCCTCAATCCTGCTGTTCCAGCGCCGCCAGGGCGTCCGGATGCAGACTGTAGCTCTTGTCCGTGTTGAGCACCACGACACCTTCGCTGCACAAGCGCTTGAGCACTTCGCGCACGCTGAGGAAGGACAACGGAATGTCCAGCTCCAGCAGATGACTGTGGACGCCGCGCACGCCCAGGCGGCGCTGGCCGTTGCCGGCGTCGAGCAGGGCATCGATCACCTTCAGCCGGATCAGGCTGGTGCGCAAGCCGAAGTGCTTGAGCAGTTGGCGAATACGCTCGTTGCCATTGCGCTCGGCGGGTTTGGCAAACATGGCGCCCGAGCTGTAGGTAGGATCGCGTTGCAAGGAAATACCGTCCGTTGGCCTGTGCTGGTCGTACATGCAAAAACTCCTTTTCAGAGCCTGATCAGGAAAGTGATGTCTGCTCTCGCTTGTTAAGACGAACGAGACGGATAAATCATGAAGCCCCGAATGTAGAAAATTTGTCGCTATCAGGTCGCAGGCATGTCGAGGCGCTGAACCGCAGCTGTCCGGTCGACTAAATTCCGCGTGCGGCATTCGTCTTTATGGGCAGGCATCGGCTGCCCGTTGCTTTTCCCCGTGGGCGCCGGTTTTTCCAGGCGCCCGTTCGTGTCATGTCTCGCGCTGCCTGGTACTCGATTGTTCTATCAGGAGTCTGCGTGATCACTTCCCGGCCATTTTCCAGGTGCTGCCTTGCAACGTTGCTGATCGGCCTGAGCCTGGGCGCCCATGCCCGTTCCGCACACAGCGAATTGAGCGCCGATATCCGTCGCACCACCTTCGGTGTCCCGCACATCCTGGCGAGCGATGAACGGGGCCTGGGCTATGGCATCGGTTACGCCTATGCCCAGGACAACCTGTGCCTGCTGGCCAACGAGATCGTCACGGTCAACGGCGAGCGCTCGAAGTATTTCGGCCCCGAGGCGCTGACGGTCGAACAACGGGAAAACCTCACCAGCGACCTGTTCTTCAACTGGCTCAACACGCCGGCGGCGGTTTCGGCGTTCTGGCAGGCGCAGAGCCCGGAGATCAGGCAGCGGGTCGAGGGGTATGTCGCCGGCTACAACCGGCAGTTGCGCGAGCGCCAGGCCCAGGGCCTGCCGGCGCAGTGCCAGGGTGACTGGGTGCGACCGATCACCGTGCTGGACCAGGTCAAGCTGACCCGGCGCCTGCTGGTCGAAGGTGGTGTCGGTCAGTTCGCCGAAGCGCTGGTGGCGGCAACGCCGCCCGAACAGACCGCACAGGTGCCATCGATGGCCTTCGAGCTGGCTGCCGAACGCATGCAACGGTTCGCCCTGGATCGCGGCAGCAACGGCGTGGCGGTCGGACGCGAGCGCTCGTTCAACGGTCGTGGCCTGCTGCTCGGTAACCCGCATTTTCCGTGGGTCGGCGGCATGCGTTTCTATCAGATGCACCTGACCATTCCCGGTCAGCTCGATGTGATGGGCGCCGCGCTGCCCGGCCTGCCGCTGATCAATATCGGCTTCAGCCAGCACCTGGCCTGGACCCACACGGTCGACACGTCCAAGCATTTCACCCTCTATCGACTGCAACTCGACCCCAAGGACCCGACCCGTTATCTGCTCGATGGAAAATCCACGGCCATGGATAAGCGCCAGGTGACTGTCCAGGTTCGCCAGCCGGATGGCAGCCACAAGGCGGTCTCGCGGGTGGTCTACAGCTCGGTGTTCGGACCGGTGGTGCAATGGCCCGGCAAGCTCGATTGGAACCGTCAGGTCGCCTTCAGCCTGCGTGATGCCAACCAGGACAACGACCGCGTGCTGCAGCAGTGGTACGCGATGAACCGGGCCGGCAGCCTCAAGGCCTTGCAGGCGGCGGTGCACAAGATCCAGGGGATTCCCTGGGTCAACACCCTGGCGGTGGATGACCAGGGCCGGGCGCTGTACATGAACCTGTCGGTGGTGCCTTATGTGGACGCCGCCAAGCTGAGCGAATGCAGTGACCCGCGGGCCGGCACCGAGCTGATCGTGCTCGATGGATCGCGCCGCGGCTGTGCCTGGAGCGTGGCGGCGAACGCCGCGCAGAAGGGGATCTTCCCGGCGGACCGGCTGCCGCAACTGGAGCGCGGCGATTACGTGCAGAACTCCAATGACTCGGCCTGGATGGTCAATCCGGCGGCGCCGCTCAAGGGTTTTTCGCCGGTGATCAGCCGTGACGGCCAGCCCCTTGGCCAGCGTGCGCGCTTTGCCCTCGATCAACTGGCGCGCCTGAACCAGGCCGGGCCGGTCAAGGTCGAGGATCTGCAGCGGATGGTGATGGACGACCAGGTCTACCTCGCCGGCCAGGTGCTGCCGGACCTGCTGCAGTTCTGTGCCGCCGACCTGGGCGCGGACGCCACGGCCCTGATACCGCTGTGCGACAGCCTGAAGAGCTGGGACCAGCACGCCAACCTGCAGAGTGGCCTGGGTTTTGTGCATTTCCAGAATGTCATGGGGCAGTTGTTCGAGAGTGGCGATATCTGGCGGGTCAAGTTCGATCCGGCCGATCCGCAGCACACCCCGCGCGGACTGGACATCGAGCAGGCCGACGTGGCCAGGGCCGTGCGCGAAGCGATGCTGGCGTCGGTCGAGAGCGTGAACAAGGCGGGGCTGAAGGCCGATACGCAGTGGGGCGATGTGCAGCAGGTCAGCCAGGGCGGGCAACCGGTACCGGTGCATGGCGGGCCGGCCACGCTGGGGGTGTACAACGCGATCCAGAGTGTTCCCGGCGAGGACGGCAAGCGCGAAGTGGTCAGCGGCACCAGCTACCTGCAGGTGGTCAGCTTCGACGACAACGGTCCGCAGGCCCAGGGCCTGCTGGCGTTCTCACTGTCCAGCGACCCGGCTTCGGCGCATTTCCGCGACCAGACCGAAGCGTTCTCGAAGAAGGCCTGGAGCGTGCTGCCGTTTACCGAGCAGCAGATCAAGGCCGACAAGCAGTATCGCTTGCAGGTGATCAGCGAGAAGCATGAATCAGCGCCTGTGGGCGGAAAGCTGGCGCGGGAGTAACAGCACCTGTGACGAAAGGCTGGTGTGACGATCGTTCCCACGCTCCGCGTGGGAATGCCTCTCTGGACGCTCTGCGTCCGATGTTGTGACGCAGAGCGTCACAGACTGCATTCCCACGCGGAGCGTGGGAACGATCAACGACTGTCAGGTCCGCGGCTTGTCCCGGGGAATCGAATTGAGCACCGGATTGCCGTCCTTGTTCTGGGTCAGGTAGACCGGCAGTACCTTGGGCAGCGATGTGACCAGCTTTTTCACCTCCCCGGTGCTGTAGATCCCACCGATGCGGATCGCCCCGGTGGCCGGGTCCGCCAGCAATACCGGGCTGCTCAGGTAGCGGTTGATCAGCGGCAGGGCGTCGCTCAGGCTCAGGTTGTCGAGGACCAGCTTGCCGTTGCGCCAGGCCAGGGAGGCGTCGTTGGCGTAGGTCTGGCTGATCTGCGGCTCGTAGTCGCCAGCCTTGTAGCGCGCCTGCATGCCCGGATCGAGGCGATAGCCGCCGGGTTGGCTGGTGTCGCTGCTGACCAGGACCGAGCCCTGGAGCAGGGTCACGCGGACCTGGTCTTCGTACATCCAGACATTGAAGCGGGTCCCGGTGACCCGGATCTGGCCCTTGGCGGCCTTCACCACGAAGGGGTGTTCGGTGTCATGGCTGACGTCGAAAAAGGCCTCGCCCTTTTTCAGCGTGACCCGTCGTTGATTCTTGTAGTTGCTGTAGGTCAGCTGGGTGCCGAGGTTCAATTCCACCTGGCTGCCGTCGGCGAGGGTGACGCGCTCGACCTGGCCCCTGGCCTCGAAGCTCTGGTAGGAGCTGGGCACCCAGCCAAGGTTCCAGCCGATATAGCCGGCCAGCGGAATCGCCAGCAGGCTGACGGCGGCAGCGACCCCATAACGTGGCCAACGGCGGTGCCTGACCGGCAACGGGATCACCTCGGCTTCGACCGGGCGGGGCAGGTGATCGGCGACTTCCCAGATCTCCAGCATCGCCTCGTATTCGAAGGCATGCAGCGGGTCAGCCTTGAGCCAGGCGTCGAACTGCGCGCGCTCGGCCACCGTGCAATCCTGCTCATGCAGCCGCATGCACCAATGCGCGGCGGCATCAGTGATCGCATCGTACTCGGCTTCGGAGAGGATCGGCTCTGTCATTGACTCTTCCCTATTTCCTACATTCTAACCTTCCCTGGCACTTGCCGAGAACAGTAGATGGCAAATGCATATCAGTTCGGCTCGAGTTTTTCACCAAACGGCCCGGTAAAACAGCCCCCCTCGCGGATTTTCATGATGGTTCATGTGATGTGAAAACATTGCAAAATCGCTGCTTGCACCTGGGTCACGGCCGGATCGAGCGACGCACTGGTACGCCAGCCCAGTTCGATCGGGTAGTGCGGCAGCGCCATGGGGCAGGGCAGCAGGCTCAGTCCGCTCAGTTCGGCGATGGCCCGTGCCGCGTGGCCGGGAATGGTCGCCACTGCCTGGCTGCCCCGGAGCAGATGGGGCAATGCGGCGAAATGGCTGGTCGAGGCGCTGACATGACGGCTCAGGCCGAGTCCGGCCAGCGCTTCGTCGGTGATGCCGATAAAACCGCCGGACGACACCAGGATGTGGTCGCGGGCCACGAACTGCTCAAGACTCAGGCGGGTCTGCCCGGCTGCCAGGCTTTGCGGGTCGACCAGGCAGCCATAATCGCCTTCCCCCAGCACTCGCCGGCTGAGCAGGCGTTCGGCGAAACCGCCGGCGGTGATGGCCAGGTCGAAATGGCGTTGCATCAGCCCTTCGCCGACGATCTGGCTGTGGGTCTGGCGAAAGATCAGGCGCAGGCGCGGTGCCTGCACGGCGATCAGTTCCATCAGACGTCGGCCGTAGGCGATTTCGAAGTCGTCCGACAGCCCGATGATCACCGAGCGACCCTCGTAGTGCTGGGCATGCGGATCCACCAGGGCCAGGCTTTGCCGGCATTTGTTCAGGGCTTCGCTGATCACCGGCTTGAGCTGGTTGGCGCACAGGGTCGGGGCCAGTCCGCGCCCGGTACGAACGAACAGCGGATCGCCGTAGACCTCGCGCAAGCGCCGCAGGGCGGCACTGATGGCCGATTGCGTGACACCCAGGCGCACGGCGGCGCGGCTGGCGCTGGATTCGTCGTGCAGGGCCTCGAAGACCTTGAGCAGGTTGAGGTCGAGGGTCTTGATATTCGTCTTGTTCATATCATTCAGTGATGAAGTGGGCTTTATTCATGATCCGGTTCGCCACGACAATCTGCAACACGCATTCATTCCCGGAGAACAGCCCATGTCCAAGTCCATCGTCGCCGCGTTGCAAATCGGTTCCCTGCCGGGAGGCAAGGGCGAAACCCTGGAGCAGATCCTGGGCTATGAAGCCGCGATCACTGCCGCCGGTGCCAGCCTGGTGGTGATGCCGGAAGCCCTGCTCGGTGGCTACCCGAAAGGCGAGACTTTCGGCACCCAGCTCGGTTATCGCCTGCCGGAAGGACGCGAGGCGTTCGCCCGTTATCACGCCAATGCGATCGATGTGCCGGGACCGGAAACCGAGGCCTTGTGCGGCTTGTCGGCGCGCACCGGGGCCAACCTGGTCCTCGGGGTGATCGAGCGCAGCGGCCATACCCTGTATTGCACCGTGCTGTTTTTCGATCCGCAGCAGGGCCTGGCAGCCAGGCATCGCAAGCTCATGCCCACCGGCACCGAGCGGCTGATCTGGGGCAAGGGCGACGGTTCGACCCTGCCGGTGCTGGAGGGCAAGGCCGGGCGTATCGGCTCGGCGGTCTGCTGGGAAAACTACATGCCGCTGCTGCGCACCGCGATGTATGCCAAGGGCGTGGATATCTGGTGTGCACCCACGGTGGACGAGCGGGAGATGTGGCAGGTATCCATGCGGCATATCGCCTGCGAGGGGCGCTGTTTTGTGGTCAGTGCCTGCCAGGTCCAGCCGTCACCCGCCGACCTGGGCCGCGACATCGCCAACTGGCCCGCCGAGCGTCCGTTGATCAACGGTGGTAGCCTGATCGTCGGTCCCATGGGCGATGTGCTGGCCGGGCCGCTGGTCGGTGAAGCCGGCCTGCTCGTGGCCGAGATCGATACCGCACAGTTGGTCCGCGCCCGTTATGATTTCGACGTCACCGGCCACTATGCCCGTCCGGACGTGTTCGAATTGCAGGTGGACGAGCGGGCCAGGCCGGGCGTGCGTTTTCTCCAGGATTGAGCGACTGGAGCGTTCAGCGACCGCGCCGCCATTCTTCGCGGGTGATTTCCCAGATATCGCAGGGCAGTCGCCCGCTGACGAATGAGCGTTCCTCGGTGCGGACCAGGCGCATGCCCTGGCGTTCGGAGAGCCGTCGCGAGGCCTGGTTGAGCGCGGCCTTGGGCACGCGCAACACGCTCTGCCCGAGGGTTTCGAACCAGTAGTCGGTGACGGCGACGCTGGCTTCGGCCATCAGTCCCCGGCCCTGCCATTGTGGTGCCAGCCAGAACCCACGGTTGTTGTCGATTTCGGTCATCAGGCTGATGGAGCCGATCAACTGTTCGGGCGCCGACTGCAAACGGATCGACCAGTGCCATTCCTCGCCGCGCTCGATGGCGGGCAGGGCATTGTCGCGCAGATAACTCAAGGTGCCGTCGGCCGGGTAGGGCCAGGGCACCAGGGCATTGAGATAACGCACCACTTCCCAGTGCGCGAAGAGTTGCTGGATAGCCGCTGCGTCGGTCAGTGACAGGGGCTGCAGGACCAGGCGTTCGGTCCGTAGCGTGGGGTATCTTTCCATGGGGCGTGCCGTCCTGGACGCGATGACAAGACGGCTTTATAGCAGGCGTTGCCGGCCGTTGGACAGGGGATTGCTCACCAGGTGCCGGCGTTGGGGCCCGACAGGTTCAACTGGCCCCGCTCGACGAAACGCATCGTGCCGAACAGCCCGCCGGCCAGCTTGCCACGCAGGACGTAGGGCAGGTTGTCGAGCCTCTGCGCCTGGCTCAGGCCGAGGGTCTGGCGCAGCACGGAAAATGCCGAGACGCTGATCGGCACCGTCAGGGTCGCTTCGGAGAAACGCTGGATCGAGCCCTGCTGGTTGCTCACGCCGGAGGCCAGCGGGCGGCCGTTGACCTCCAGGTCGAGGGCCACGCCGTTGTAGTCGATGGCGTTTTCATTGGGGTTCTGCAGGCGCAGGGTCACGGCGAAACGCACCTCCATGTCCTGGCTGGGCAGCGGTTCGATGCCGACCACATTGATATTCAGTGGATCGCGATCCGGGAACAGGGCGCAGGCACCGAGGGTCAGGAACAGCAGGCCGAGGCCCAGGAGTTTGCGCATGGCGGAGGTCTCTCGAAAGTCAGGCACTACGGTCAAGCATAGACGCCGGGGACTTGCGAGAGTTCGTCCCGCGCCGATCGTACCCACGCTCTGCGTGGGTACGCAGCCCGTGACGCTCCGCGTCACAAGAGCGGACGCAGAGCGTCCAGGGAGACATTCCCACGCTGGAACGTGGGAACGATCATCAGGAGCCTCAGATCACCGGAACCACCGGCAGGTCGAACGGTTCGCTGCCACGATAGCGGCCCACCGCTTCGGCAATGATTGCATGGGGCACGCCCAGCGCCACGCTGCTGACTTCATCCAGCCGTGCCAGGTGCTCGGGGCTGAGGCGTACCTGCAAGGCGCCGAGAGTGCCGTCGAGCTGTTCCCGTGTGCGTGGCCCGAGGATCGGGATCAGGCTGGTGGTCGAGCGTTTCGCCTGTTCGCGCAACCAGGCAATGGCGACGTGGGTGGCGGTTGCGCCCGACTCGCTGGCGACCGCCAGCAAGGTGTCGATCAGGGCGCTGTCACGGGCGGTCTTTTCCACATGGATCAAGCGTCCGAGCTTGCTCGCCCGGGTGTTTTCGCTGCTTTCCCGGTATTTGCCGGTCAGCAGGCCGCCACCCAGCGGCGACCACAAGGTTGCGCCCAGGCCCAGGGCTTCGGCCATCGGCAGCAAGTCACGCTCGGCACTGCGTTCGGCCAGGCTGTACTCGGCCTGGATCGCGACAATCGGCGCATAGCCACGGACTTCGGCCAGCAGGTCGGCACGGGCGATGCGCCAGGCTGGGAAGTTGGACAGGCCGGCGTAGAGGATCTTGCCCGAACGCACCAGGTCGTCGAAGCCACGGAGGATTTCTTCCATGGGGGTCAGGCCGTCGCTGATATGTGCCCAGAACAGGTCGATCTGTTCGGTGTTCAGGCGCTTCAGGCTTTCCTCGACCGCGCGGACCATGTTCTTGCGGTTGTTGCCGGTATGGGAAATCCCCGCGTTCGGGGTGGTGCCCATGGTGTATTTGGTCGCCACCACCAGGCGATCGCGTTCGGCGGCGATGAACTCGCCGACCATCACCTCGGATTGTCCGGCCTGATAGCCGTTGGCGGTGTCGATGAAGTTGCCGCCGGCCTCCAGGTAACCGTCGAAGATCCGCTTCGCCTCGTCGCGCTCGGCGCCATGACCCCAGCCGGTACCGAAGTTGCCGGCGCCCAGCGCCAGTTCCGAAACACGCAGGCCGCTACGGCGGCCAAGGACTTTGTAGTGCATGGGGTGACTCCTGGCGGTAGATTAGATTTCAGACGACATTTATTTAATATTATATGTGTAATCTATTTGGTCAAGCGGATGTTCCGGGTTTGCCGCCTCCTGACAATTCCTGACAGGACTCTCTGCTAGGCTGCGCGGATCCGTGTCTTTCAGGTTGAACACCGTGTCCCGTACTTCCCGTCTGTTGACCCTGCTCCAGGTGCTGCGGGCCAAGAGCCGCCCGGCCACCGCGGCGGCCCTGGCCCGCGAGCTGGAGATTTCCGAGCGTACGGTCTACCGCGATATTGCCGAGCTCACCGCCCTCGGCGCGCCGATCCAGGGCGAGGCGGGGATCGGCTATGTGTTGCGTAGCGGGCTGTTCCTGCCACCGCTGATGCTCAATGCCGACGAAACCGAAGCCATCGTGCTGGGTTTGCAGTACGTCGATCAGCGGGGTGACGAAGTCTTGAGCAAGGCGGCATCCGATGCGCTGGCCAAGATTGCCGCGGTGCTGGCGCCGGCGGCCCAGGAAGCCCTGCGCAATCCGACGGTGCTGGCAGGGCCGGCGTGTGTCGGGTTTCCGGAAAACATCGTGCCGCTGAGCGTCCTGCGCCAGGCCATCGGCCAGCAGTTGAAGCTGCACATCGACTACGCCGACGTGAACAAGATCGCCAGCCAGCGCCTGATCTGGCCCCTGGCCCTGGGGTTCATGAACGAGGCGCGAGTGATTGTCGCCTGGTGCGAACTGCGCAACGACTACCGGACCTTTCGCACCGACCGCATCGCGGCGGCGCGCGAGCAGGGCGAACGTTATCCGGGACGCCGCAGCGATCTGTTGCGGGCCTGGCTGAAAACCCATGAACCGGCCGACAAGAGCGGGCGTTTCACTCCTGACAGGAACTGACGCGGGGCTGTCTTAGGATGGTTCCACTCCAACCAGCAAGGAGCTGTCAGCAGCATGAACACCTTATCCGCAACGACCACCCTGGCCCCGGCCATCGAAGCCTACATCGCCGCCGCCAACGCCCGTGACACCTCGGCGGTGGAGAGTTTCTTCGCCGCGGACGCGAATGTCTTCGATGAGGGCCAGCATCGCGTCGGCACCCTCGCCATCGCCCAGTGGATGGATGAGACCGCGCGCAAATACCAGCCCCGGGTCGAGGTCCTCGATGTCGCTCAACGCACCGGCAAGGTGCTGGTCAAGCAGCTGGTTTCCGGCAGCTTTCCCGGCAGTCCGGTGGAGTTGCGCTACGTGTTCCGACTCAACGAGCAGGGCAAGATTGCCCGGCTGGATATTTCCCTCTAGGACAAGCTGGCATACTCCACGGCTCCCGCCAGCGAGCCTGCACGACGCCATGACTGCCGATTCCCCCCTGACTGCCTACCGCGCTGCCGTCGAGCAGCGCGGTTTTGTCCATGACCAGGCGCAATGGCAGGCGGTGCAGGCCTTGCAGCGCTGCCATGTGGCGCTGCATGCGGGCCAGGTGCCCCGGGGTGTCTATCTCTGGGGCCCGGTCGGGCGCGGCAAGACCTGGCTGATGGATCAGTTCCACCAGACCTTGCGGGTGCCGTCGCGGCGCCAGCACTTCCACCACTTCATGGGCTGGGTCCATCAGCGCTCGTTCCAGCTCAGTGGTATCGCCGACCCGCTGCGGACCCTCGCCCGTGAGCTGGCCGGGGAAGTCCGGGTGCTGTGTTTCGATGAGCTGTTCGTCAACGATATCGGCGATGCGATCATCCTCGGGCGGCTGTTCCAGGTGATGTTCGACGAAGGCGTGGTGATCGTCGCCACCTCCAACCAGCCCCCGGACCAACTGTATGCCGATGGCTTCAACCGCGATCGGTTTGTCCCGGCCATTGCCGCGATCAGGCAGCATATGGAGGTGGTGGATGTCGATGGAGACGAAGATCATCGCCTGCATCCGGGCACCGTGCTGCAGCGTTACTGGGTCGAGCCCACGGGACAGTCGGCCGCACTGCTCGAAGCCTTCCAGGGCCTGACGGCCGGGCAGCCGCTCTCCGACGCGGCGGTCGCCATGGGCCATCGAACCCTGGCGGTGGTGCAGGCTTCGCCCAGCGTGCTCTGCTGCCGTTATGCCGAACTGTGCGAGCAGCCCCTGGCGGCCATGGATTTCATGGCGCTGTGTGATCGCTACACGGCGATTTTCCTGATCGAGGTGCCCGGCCTCAGTGCCCGCCAGCGCCCCGGACGCATCGCCCGGGGCACCGAGGACGCGGCACAGCGCGTCGTTGCCGGGGACCGCGAACTGCCGCCGCTGTCGATGCACGACGATAGCGTACGGCGCTTCATCGCCCTGGTGGACGAGTGTTACGACCGCAAGGTGCCGCTCTATATCTGCGCCCGGGTGGCACTGGATGAGCTGTACACCGAAGGCTACCTGGCCTTCCCGTTTCGCCGTACGCTCAGTCGTCTGCACGAGATGCAGTTGCAGCGCTTCGGCCGGTGAAACGTTTATTTTTCTTCCGTCACCCGCCACGGGCAAGGTTACAATCGGCTTCCCGACCCACAGAGAGTTGCCCTTAAATGGTTTCGCCGAGGACTGACATGGACGTTGCCGACATACTGGTATTGCAAGCGAGCTACACCAACCCGGTGCATGCCGAAGCCATTGGACTGGTACTCAATCACTACGCCGAAGACCCGATGGGTGGGGGCGAGACCCTGGCGCCGGACGTGCTGCTGCAACTGCCCGGCGAACTGGCCAAACGGCCTCATGCCTTCAGCGTGCTGGCGTTTGTCGGCGGTGAGCCGGCGGGGCTGGTGAACTGCTTCGAGGGGTTCTCCACCTTTGCCTGCCGCCCGCTGGTGAACGTCCATGACGTCTCGGTGGTGAGCAAGTTTCGCGGCCTGGGGCTGAGCCAGAAGATGCTGCAGAAGGTCGAGGATATCGCCCGCCAGCGCGGTTGCTGCAAGATCACCCTGGAAGTGCTCGAAGGCAATGCGGTGGCCCAGGGTTCCTACCGCAAGTTCGGTTTCAGTGGCGCGCAACTCGATCCGCAGCACGGCCAGATGCTGTTCTGGAACAAGTACCTCTAGTTCCCCCCGTATAGTGCCCTCTGCCGCGAGAGGGCCTATCCCGCTACCGCACACGACGCCTGTCGCAAGGATTGAATCCTTCGGGAGTCGTGGCCGGCGAACCGATGCGCCCGGTAACGACTCGTTCCCATCATTCGAACGAGGACGTCAACCATGTCAACGCAGTCGCCGGTTGCGGAGAGTCAATCAACGGACCCGGTTTCGGTCGCCAAGGCACTTTTCGCCGATCCTCCCACCTTGCTTGCGGTCGCCACCCCGCTGGTCCAGGAGGTGTTGGACGGGCACTATGGCGAATTCGACCTGTCGGCCGAGCGGGTCCGCCTCGCGGTGCCCTATTGGGTCCTGGCCGAGGGCATCGATGGCGCCCCGGCCGGGCATCGCCACTACAGCCTCGCCGAGGTCATGCTCGAACGTTTCGCCCTGCGCGCTCCGGTCTGGGGCGCTTCCCGGAGTCTGCGCTGGGAGACCCACAACCTGCTCTGGCGCGACTCGTCGACGACGGCGGCAAAACCCCTGGCGATCGATCTCGACGGCCTGCTCAAGCGCCTGGACCAGGCGGCTGCGCGGTCACTGCTGGAGAACCTCAGGCAGCAACTGATCGCGCGTTGGAACCAATCGCCAGAAGGGCACGGACCGAGCCGGTGGGCGCGGCTCGCGACCGCTATCGGGCGCCAACTGGTGATCGGGCCGACACCTGGCCGGCCTGGGCTTCCCGACCTGAGTCGCCTGCCGTTCTACATGGGCTGCTCGCCTGACGACGCCGGCGGCGCGAGCCCGGCCCCGGATATCCGGGCCTTCGAGACCCGGGTCTTCAGTGTGGATGCCCAGGGCCGTCGCTACCCCGAGTTGTTCCCGGTGATCGACTTCCGGCGCTATGACGAGCAACTGCAGCCATTGCCCTATCCGCTGTATTTTCATCCGGCTGAAGGCGGCCTGCGTGTCGGCAAGCCGGATAGCGCCGAGCTGGTGGCGATGCTGATCGGCAGCCGGACGGCCGGGCGCAACCTGGAAATCAGGGAATCGCTGGTCTGGCGCTGGGATGAACCCGCCGCAGTGATCGGCGACAGCGTGGCCAAGGGCTTGCTGGAATATCAACTGCAGGCGCTGAGCGCATTGCCGTCGGGCGACCTGCATGGCAGGGCCCATCTCCAGCGTTGGGTGGACGACATCACCGATCCGGCCCGGTGGTTCGCCGTGCCCGCGAGGAGCCAGGATACCGGGCGTTTCCAGGTGCTCAGGCAGGAGCGCTGCGGCCCGGCGGCCCTCGGCGTGACCAGCGCATCGCTGCCGGACTGGCTGCTGGCTGCCTCCATGGCCGATCGCGCCAGCTACAGCCAGTTGCTCGCCGACCTGGCGCGCGAGCAATGCCTGTCCGCCGGCCGGCATTTCCTCGAGGATATCGGCACCCTCAACGAGTTTGCCGCACGGCGCTTGCAGGCGCTGATGCACGAGGATCATCCCGATGCGGCCGCCATCGACCCGAATGCGCTCAAGCTGACTATCGACAAGCTCGACTACGGCGCCACCCAGACCCTCGATCCGCAACAGGCGCAGGTCACGGTAGCGGTCGACATGACGCTGGTGGAACTGGCGTTGGCCAACCTGGGCGGCATGCGTCATACCGGCATGCGCATCCGCCTCGAAGCGCGCGGCCTGGCCCAGCCCGTACCGGACTGGATAACCCCGGATTATCTGCGCGGCCTGGTGACCCGTGCCGATATCGGCCAGGCCTATCCGGACCTGCTCAAGGCCCGGCTGATCAGCGACGCCGACGAGGCGCGGCGGCGCGAGGCATTGTTCGTCGCGCAGTGGCGGGTGCGCCTGCCACTCCAGGCCCTGGAACTGAAAATCAGGGAGGAGGCGGGGTTCAGTGACGAGGGCTTTCGCCAGGTGCAGGCGATGGTCCTGCCGGCGGGTTCCGGTCGGTGGGTCGATGGCATGGAAATCGTCCTGCGGCCCCTGGCGTTCAAGGCCAGGGCCGACTGGCAGGCTGATGAGGTGCAGGCGATGTTTGTCATCGGTCCACGGGATATCCACCGTGGTCCGGTGATCCTGTATCGCCCGTTGTTCCTGCAACAACCGCTGCGCCAGTTCGACACCGGCCAGGCGTTATTCGCGGCGATCCGCCAGCCCGGTGATCTGCAACGCAGTGTCCTGACCTGGATGAGCGAAACGGCGCGTCGGCGTTATGACCATGGCGGCTTCGACGCACCGCATATCCAGCAGTTCCTGGGCGGTGACGAGTTCGCGCCGGCACCGCAAAAGCCGCTTCCCGCGACGCTGGCCGAGGGTGTTGTCGAGGCCGACTACCTGCCGGCGATCTTCGCCGCGATGGTCAGGGCCCAGGTCGAACAGGCCGACCGGCAGTCGGTGTCGAATGCCGAACAGCGCTGGGCGGACTGGAAGGAGGGCGCCTGGCGGGTACTGCTGAGCATCACCCAACTGCCGTTTGCCGGGCTCCTGCCCTATGTCGGACGCCTGGTGGAAGTGCTCGGCTGGCTGGTGACCCTGGAGATCGGTCATGACGACCTGCGGGCGCTGGACAGCGACAATCAGCTGGAACAGTCGGCGGGGGCGGCGGACCTGTTGTTCAATCTCGCGGCCCTGCTGTTGCACTATCGCGCCGCGTCCGGCGCAGGCGACACCCTGCCGCCGCGGTTGCCGTCGCTGGAGCCGTCGCCGCCCGTGGCGGTGGTGCCCGCGCCGATCATCGCCCGCCTGGCCGACCTGCCCCGTGTCCAGCTGAGTGCGTGGTCGAGGTCTGGCTGGCCTGTCCCGGAGGCGCTGATGAAGCGGGTCCGCCCCTATCGCCTGCGTCCGTTCGACCAGCCGGCATCGGCCCTGGCCGGACTGGGACGTGTGGCAACCTCGGGGCCGGCCCGGGGCCTGGTCCATATCGAGAAGGCCGGCAAGGGCAAATGGTGTGCATTGATCCAGGACGATCTTTACGAGGTGGCCTGGGAAGCCGATGACGAGGGCGTGCGCATCGTCGACGAGCACGGCAATGCCGGGCCCTGGGTGCGCAATGACGGGCAGGGGCGCTGGTCCCTGGATATGCGTCTGCGCGGTGGCAGCCCGCCCAGGCGGGTGCCGGCCGGTGGTTCGCAAACCGTCATCGAGGAGCGTGCGGAGCTGGTGGCCCTCAACCAGCAGATCAAGGACGGCGAACCGCAAGTCAGCAACAGCGCCAAGCGCTGGAAGCTGGCGACTGAAGGCGAGACGGCCCGGCGCGTGACCTTCGAGCGCCGTACCGAACTGCTTGGCGAATTGACCCGCCTGCTGGAAGACAATGTGCGTAAGTACCGCCGACAGCTGGAGTTGAGCAGGCGGCTGATGACCGATCCCAGGTTGACCAAGGTGGTGCGGCCCTTTCTGATCAATGCCCTGGAAAATGGCGTGTCTGAACTGCAGACCTTGCTCCACTCCCACCAGACCTGGTTGCTGGAAAGAGTCGAGCAACCCCATTCGAATATTTCCTGGCGGCTTGAAGAGCAGATGGACACGGATCAGGTGCGGGTCGAGTGGGAGCGTGATGCCGCGGCCACGGACAAAACGGTGGAGTGGGCCGTGCAGCAGCAGGACTGGCTCGATCAACTGAGGCAGATACGTGACGGCCGGGAAAATTATCAGAAGGTGATCGCCAACATCGGCTGGGGCTCCATTGAAGTCGAAGTGCGAGCCTGCAAGATCGCCCAGTTGAAGAACCGTTTTGTCCTGGGCGAGATAACCCCCGAGTATCTTGGCGAGGAGATGTTCGCGGCGATCTGGGACCAGTTCCAACGCTTGTACGTGTCCTATTACTCTTCGCTCGATGCCCTGGTGGACGGCAAGCTGGCAGTCGGCGAGCGCATCGAGTTACTGGAGTCGGTTGTCGAGCAATCCGGTGAATTTCAGCAACGGCTCGAATTTCATCTGGCGGCACTGGTCGAGCGTCGCTTGCCCACGGAAAAACCGGAGCGGGTGCTGGCATCGCTCAAGGGCATTGCGCAGGACACCGAGGAAGATCTGCGCCGCTTGCTGGGCCGTGATGACTGGGAGCTGCCGCCCATCGCCGTTGCGGGACCTTCGACGGAAAAGGTCCGCAGAAAGGTCATCCGCACGCGTCACCGGCAACTGTTGTCCGGCGAGGTGCGGGCGTCGGCCTCGGCGGGTGGCGAGGAGACCGTGCAGGTCAGCACTGGCTTTGGACAGACGATCGAGACCTACCGGCAAAACACCACCGATGGCCTGTGGGAGGCGGTGGTCACCCCGCAGGTGCCGGGTCAGCCCGAAGTGATCAGACCCCAGGTCGGCCTGGAAAAACGCGTGTCCGATGCCCGCCGGTTGCTCAACGACGAAGCCTCGGCGACCGAGCGGGTGATGAAGCAGGCCGCGCGTTCCAACGCGCCCAGGGCGCAGGAGGATATCCTGCGCCTGCAAGCCGGGGCGATGGAGCAACTGGCCACGGAGATCGACAAGCTCCTGGAGGTGCAACAGACGCCGCCGCGCAATCCGGATCGGGTCAGGAATGCCCAGGCAGTGGCACGCCAGCTGCGCGAGGCGGCACCGCGACTGCTGGCCGCCGGGCAGCGGGCACGGGTCGCCGCGATCAAGGCCAACCCGCCGGAGATGCCGCGTATCGATTACCTCCTGACGCTGGGGGAGGTGAGCATCCGCAAGGAAGGCGAGCGCATCAGGCTCGGCAAGGATGACTTGCTGCAGGAATATGCACTGCTCGACACGGATGGCAAGCCGTTGTGGTATGCGCACTTTCACTACGCGAGCGTGAAGGCGCCGGACGCGGCCTTCGAGGCCGCCCACCTGAAAACCGCCGGGCAGCGCAAGCTCGGCGGCAAGTACCAGTCGCTGGAGCAGGAGAAGGCCTTCAAGAAGATCCAGACGGGGCAGGGTGGCAACGCCAGCCTGGCGTTGCAGATCCATCGCAGCCGGATCGATCTGGCGGCGGCGCAACGGCACTTCTTCCCCGGCTGATCGGAGCGGTATCCGGCTACCGCCCGGGGACGGCCAGGGGCTGGTCCACTGGCCGCTTTCCCTCTTCAAGGATTGCGGCCTCATGACCTCCCTGCCGATCTCCCCGTCGACTTCGCTGCAGACTTCCCTGCAGCATTACCGCAGCACTGCCCGCGCGCTGTTCGCCGGGCGACCGATGGGGACGACGCTCGACAGTGACGATGCTGCCCGGCGCGAAATGTTCAAGGTACGACTGGTCGAGTTCTGGAATGAGCCGGTGCCCGACTGGGCGGGCAAGGTCCCGGGATCGGACGCCTGGGTACCGGGTTGGGACCGGCACTCGCCGCAGGTCCCCAGCCGTTGCGCGGCCCTGTCGAACCTGCTGTTCGTGTCGATGTACGGTGCCGGGAACCAGGCCAGCAGCCTGGCGTTGCAGGCCAGCCAGATGCTGCCCAAGGCGCTGGTCAGCGAAGACCAGCCAACCCGTGACAGCCTGCTGGGCAAGAATGCCCTGGTCGCCTACCTGCTGTATGCCAGGGGCCGGCGCGAACGACTCGGTACTACTCCGGTCGCGGTGGTCTTCGCCCGCCAGTTGCCGGCGCAGGCCTTTGCCTATTTCCTGCTCCGGCCAGGCCATGACGTGCAGCGCTTGCAGCACATCGATGAACTCTGGACGCTGTTGCGCGGGCAACTGCCGGATCCCGGCAGGCTCGAACTGATCCCCTCGCGATTGAATGTCTTCGACAACCTGGCCGGGGCCTTGCTGGAAAACCAGTTGCAGGCCCTGGAGCGTCTGCCGCGAAATGGCGGTGACGGCGTGGGCGAGTCCTGGCCGGCGCGGGTCGCGCGCGTCACCGATCCGGGAGACTGGTTCGCCATGCCCGCGCCCGCGCCGCTCACGCCGTTGCAACGGCGGGTGCGCGAGGTGGCGCCGCTGTGGTTGCTGGAGGCCACGGCCGCGGATCGCCGCGAGTATGCGGGACATTTATCGACGCTGGTCATGGCACTGGGCCAGTCATCGTCCCACGGTCTTTTCGACGATGTCGCGTCGTTGTCGGCCTTCAGCGGCCAGGCGCTGAGGGCGGCGATGGTGCGCCGCCACCCACGGATGCCGGACATCCAGATGCAGGATATCCGGCTCAGGCTTGAGAAGTACCGACGCAAGCCGCTGCCGCCGGACGTGCTGGGGGAGTTCGAGGAAGTCCAGTTGAGCCTGCCCGAACTGGCGCTGGCCAACCTCGACGACTTTCGTTTCGGCGCAACCAGGATGCATATCCACCTCGCTGACCAGAGCCCGCCACCGGACTGGATGACGGCTGACTATCTGGTGGAACTGGTCACCGCCGTGGATATCGGTGCCGGCTACCCGGCTTACCTGCGTCAGCGACTGTTGGGCGACAGCCGTTATGCGGTGATCCGCCAGCAGCGCTTTTCCCGCCAGGTCCAGGCCCAGTTGCCCCTGGCGGCACTGGAGCTCAAGCTGCGCGGCGAACAGGGGATCACCGGGCAGGGCTGTCGCTGGGTCACGGCGATGCTGGCGCTCGACGCCCACGAGCGGCAGGTCGACGGTGTGCCGATCGTGCTCCGGCCCCTGGCCTTGCGGGCGAGCGCCGAAGCGAACCCGGACACGGTGGCGGCCATGTTTCTGATCGAACCCCGGGACACCCGCCGTGGACCGCATGTGCTTTACCGACCGCTGTTCGACCCGCCCCTGAGTGAATATGCCAGCCGCCAGGCGTTGCTGGCGGCCATCGGGCAAGCCGGTGCCTTGCAGGACAGTGTGCTGGCCTGGCTCCCCGCAAACAGGACCGCGGTGTATGCCCATGGCGGTTTCCAGCAGCCCCATCTGGTTTCGCTATTGCCGGGGGATGACAGCGCACCGCTGCCGACCCCTCCGGCACCGGCCACCCTGGGCAGCGAGGAAATCACCGAGGACTATGTCCAGCATCTGTTCCGTGCCTGCGTCAACGCGGTTATCCACCAGGCCGACAGGCAAGTGTTGTCGAATGCGGAAAAGCGCTGGGAGCGGTTGAAGGACAGCGGCTGGCAGTTGTTCAGTGCCTGGCTGATGTTTGCCAGCGGCCCATTGACCCAGGCCGGCTGGCTGGTCCTTCTCTATCGCGGGGTCCGTCAGGATCTGCCGGGGTTGCAGGGCGACGACGAGGAAGCCCGGGCCCAGGCCTGGGCCGATATGCTGAGCAACCTGGCGGCGGTGCTGTTGCATGAGGTGATAGCGGACGAGCGCGAAGCCTTGCCGGAGTCGCTGGCTCAGCGCGAGCCGCGGGCGATCGACGGCGAGGTGGCGCTGGAGCGGATCACGCCACTGCTGGCCGGCGATGACTCGCCCCAACTGCCTTTCGACCGCTCCTGGTCGAATCCCCGTGGCGCCCTGTCGGCGGCGGCGCGCCAGGTGCTGGAGACGTTCAGCGTCAAGGTGTTCGATACGCCACCGCGACTCGATGGTCTCGGTACGGTCTCTGCAAGCGGCCCGAACCAGGGCCTGGTGCATCTCGAGGATGCCCGGGACAAGGGCTGGCATGTCCTGATCGGCAATGCCCTGTATCGGGTCGCCTGGAGCGATGACGGTCCCCGTGTGGTTGATGGCGCGGGCGCGCCGGGGCCGTTTCTGCGGCGTGACGGGCAAGGTCGCTGGGGCCTCGACCTGCGCTTGCGCCTGCGCGGGGGCAGCGGCCGTGACACCGTGCAGGCACGCCTGCAGCGCAAGCTGCGCGACCGCGCCACCGCGCTGCAGGGGCAAGTGACCCAGGCGTCGGCGCGTATCGGCGTCCTGTTCGGCGAGGCTGAAACGCTGCGCAAGCGTCTGGCCACCCTGAGCGAAGGCAAGACCGCGAAGAACTTCAGCGACCGCCAACGTCGCGACAAGCGCCGCGAATACCTGGGCAAGCTGGAGGACTTGCAGGCCGCCCTCGAAGACAAGATCGGCCTGGTCAGGACACTCAATGACAACCGCCAGGTGGTGCCGCAGACGTCGGTGCTGGTGGCGACCCTGGCCGACAGCGTGCGCAATTGCCGAGCCTTGTTGGACCTGTCGCTGACGGTGGGGCGCGAAGGCAGCCTGAGTGCCGGGGAGATTGGCGAGATGATCGCCGGCAACGCCGCTACCCGCTATGCCCAGGTCGTCGCCAACCTGAAGCACAATGTCGAGATCACCGACAAGCAGATCCTCTGGAGCACCAGGGAATACGCCGCGCTCGACGACTTGCGGGCGCTGCCCGAACCGGGGCCGGCGCAAGCCGCCGCCCTGGTGCAGGCGGTGGCGCAGCCGTTCACCCCACTGGATTGGCAGGCGGTGCAGTTGCCGATCCTGCTGGCCTTGACCCTGGACGAACTGCCGTTGCAGATCACCCTGCAAATGGACGAGCAGATTTTCGCGGCGATCAAGCACAGTGCCGAACAGACCCGATACGTGACCAACACCATCAATCGCCTGAGTGCCGAAGACCCACGCCAGGACCGGATCGACGCCTTGCTGACGGCAATCGGTCGCTACGACGAGACCCGCGACCTGCTCGACTACCTGAAGACCCTGATGCCGGGCCAACGCCTGCTCGAATATGCCGGCCGCCTGTCGGGATTGCTGGCCCGGTTGCGCGAGGGGGCGTTGAACAGCCTCGCCGGCCTGTGGGACGACACCACGCCGGCCGACCCCGAGCCTGCGCCCAGGCCCGGCCCATCGGCGGGCAGTCCGCGCAAGAAGTTCATCCGCACCCGCAACCGCGAGGTGTTCGTCGGCCGGGTCCGCGAGCGTACCACCGGGCAGGCGGACGAAATCGTCGAGATCACCGATCCCAATGGCGCGCTGGTGTCGGCCTTCAAGGAGAACAAGGCGGATGCCGGCAATACTTTCTGGGAGGAGTTAAAGGCCGAACCGGCGCCAGTCCCGCCGGGCCAGCGCAAGGTCGGGCTGGCCCGGCTGGTGACCCAGGGGCAGGCCGAGCGCGCTGGCGTCGAGGCCCTGATACGCCAGGTGATGGCGCTGACCGGCACGTCCAAGGACCCCCGCGACCTGCAAGGTATCCTGGAACTGAAAGGGCAGAAGCTCAATGCCCTGGCGGACGATATCCAGCAGGCCCTCGATGAGGGCAGCGGGACGTCGGCATCGGTGAAAGCCGCCCAGGCGCTCAAGGACTCCCTGCGCCACGACGCCACCCGCCTGGCTGCCGAAGGACGCCAGGCGCGGATCGCCGCGATCAAGCGCAACGCGCCACAGTTGGCGCGTCTGCAATACCTGAAGGAGCAGGACCAGGTGGAGATTCATCGCGCCGGTGGGCGCCAGGCGCAGGAGCAGGGTGGCTTCCTGCAGGAGTATGTGATCAGCGACAAGGATGGCCGCCCGCTGTGGTACGCGCATTTCCATTACCCAACGGCCACGACGGCGGATAAGGACTTTGCCAGCGCACATCTGAAGACCCTGGCGCAACGGCGCCTGGGCAGCAGGGCCCAGGCCACGGCCCGGCAGCGCGCCGCCGCCAGGATACAGGCCGGACAGGGCGGTCGGGCGCAGTTGACGCTGGATATCCACCGCGGCCGGATTCTCGACAAGGGCGTGGCCCAGGCGCTGTTTTTCAATACTGGCGAAGTGGATACAAGTGGCTGAAAACGCGCCGGCAGGTCTCTGCGTCCATCGTCCCGAGCGATATCGAGACAGACATCCGCGTGTCGCTGGGCTAAGGTGTGTCAGAGTTTTTCATCGATATCGGGAGTACGCTGCATGCAACTGGGAATCATCGGACTGGGCCGCATGGGCGGCAATATCGCGCGGCGCCTGATGCTTGATGGCCATCAGACAGTGGTGTATGACCGCAATACCGACTTCGTCAGCGGCCTGGCGAAAGAGGGTGCCCGTGGTGTCGCCGACCTGGCTGCGCTGGTCGCCGGCCTGGACCAGCCCCGGGCGGTCTGGGTGATGTTGCCGGCCGGTGCGCCGACCGAGGACACCATTGCCGAGCTGAGCAAACTGCTGGATGCCGGCGATGTGATCATCGACGGCGGCAACACCTTCTACAAGGACGATATCCGTCGCGGCCAGGAGCTGGCGCAAAAGGGTATCGACTATATCGACGTCGGTACTTCCGGCGGCGTCTGGGGCCTGGAGCGCGGCTACTGCATGATGATCGGCGGTGATGCCAAGGTGGTCGAGCGCCTCGATCCGCTGTTCGCCACCCTGGCGCCCGGGATCGGCACCATTCCCCGTACCCGCGACCGGGTCAGCGCCGACGACCGTGCCGAGCGCGGCTATATCCATGCCGGCCCGCCGGGTTCCGGGCACTTCGTCAAGATGATTCACAACGGCATCGAGTACGGCATGATGCAGGCCTTCGCCGAAGGCTTCGATATCCTCAAGACCAAGAATTCGCCGAGCCTGCCCGAAGACCAGCGTTTCGACCTGAACCTGGCGGATATCGCCGAGGTCTGGCGGCGCGGCAGCGTGGTCTCCTCGTGGTTGCTGGACCTGACCGCCGATGCCCTGGCCAGCGATCCGAAACTCGACGGCTACAGCGGCGCGGTGGCCGACAGCGGCGAAGGGCGCTGGACCATCGAGGCGGCCATGGAACAGGCGGTGCCGGTGCCGGTATTGTCCAACTCGCTGTTTGCCCGTTTCCGCTCCCGCCAGCAAAGCACCTACGGTGACAAGCTGCTGTCGGCGATGCGCTTCGGCTTTGGCGGTCATGTGGAGACACCGAAAAAATGAATGCCACCCGCAGCAAGCGCAAGGCCGAGCCGGCGCCGCCAACCACATTGTTCCTGTTCGGCGCCCATGGCGACCTGGTCAAGCGCCTGCTGATGCCGGCGCTGTACAACCTGACCCGCGATGGCCTGGTGGGCGATGGCCTGCATATCGTCGGCGTCGATCACAACGCCATCAGCGATGCCGATTTCGCCAGCAAGCTGGAAGACTTCAGCCGTGCCGAAATAGCGGCCAAGACCGGCGAGGGTGCGCAGAAGGCACTGGACACCGCGCTCTGGAGCAAGCTGGCGAAGAACATCAGCTACGTCCAGGGCGACTTTCTCGACGATTCGACCTACACCGCGCTGGCCGACAAGATTGCCGCCAGCGGCACCGGCAATGCGGTGTTCTACCTCGCCACCGCACCGCGCTTCTTCAGTGAAGTGGCGCGGCGCCTGGGCGCGGCCGGTCTGCTCGAGGAAACCGACGAGGCGTTTCGCCGGGTGGTGATCGAGAAACCCTTCGGTTCCGACCTGGCCACCGCCGAGGCCCTCAACGCCTGCCTGCTCAAGGTGATGAGCGAGAAACAGATCTATCGCATCGACCATTACCTGGGCAAGGAAACCGTCCAGAACATCCTGGTCAGCCGTTTCTCCAACGTGCTGTTCGAAGCGTTCTGGAACAACCACTACATCGACCACGTGCAGATCACCGCCGCCGAAACCGTCGGCGTGGAAACCCGTGGCAGTTTCTACGAGCACACTGGTGCGCTGCGGGACATGGTGCCCAATCACCTGTTCCAGTTGCTGGCGATGGTCGCGATGGAACCGCCGGCGGCGTTCGGCGCCGATGCGGTGCGCGGTGAAAAGGCCAAGGTGGTCGGCGCGATCCGGCCCTGGAGCGTCGAGGAGGCACGGGCCAACTCGGTGCGCGGCCAGTACCAGGCGGGCGAGCTGGGCGGTAAATCCTTGCCCGGCTACCGTGAAGAAAACAATGTGGCGCCGGACAGCAACACCGAGACCTATGTCGCCCTCAAGGTGATGATCGACAACTGGCGCTGGGTCGGCGTGCCGTTCTACCTGCGCACCGGCAAGCGCATGAGCGTGCGCGACACGGAAATCGCCATCTGCTTCAAGCCGGCGCCGTATGCGCAGTTCCGCGACACCGAGGTCGAGCGCCTGCAGCCGACCTACCTGAAGATCCAGATCCAGCCCAACGAAGGCATGTGGTTCGACCTGCTGGCCAAGCGTCCGGGGCCGGCGCTGGCGATGGCCAATGTCGAGCTGGGCTTCGCCTACAAGGACTTCTTCGAGGTGCAGCCGTCCACCGGCTACGAGACGCTGATCTACGATTGCCTGACCGGCGACCAGACGCTGTTCCAGCGTGCCGACAATATCGAGAACGGCTGGCGGGCCGTGCAACCGTTCCTCGATGCCTGGCGCGAGGACAACCGGGTGCAGGGCTACAAGGCCGGCGAGAACGGTCCGCCAGCCGCCGACGAGTTGCTGGCCCGCGACGGCCGTGTCTGGCACAGCATCGGATGAGCGGCACGGCGCGGTATCCGATCCGGCTGGTGCTCAGCGATATGGACGGCACCTTGCTGCGTCCCGATCACAGCCTCAGCCCGCGCACCGTCGAGGCGGTCCGGGCGTTGCGGACGGCGGGGGTGTTTTTCAGCCTTGCCACCGGGCGTCCGCCACGGGCGATGCGCGAACAGATCGACGCCCTCGGTGTCGATCTGCCGGTGGCGGCCTTCAATGGCGGTACGCTGATGCATCCCGATGGCAGCTACCTGGTGGCCCACCATGTGCCACGGGCCGCGGCGATCTGCACGCTGGAACTGCTGTCGCGGCATGACGAGGTCGAGGTCTGGGTGTTTGCCGACAACCACTGGCTGCTGCGCAATCCCCACGGCACCATGGTGCCCCGGGAGCAGCACGCGTTGGGTTATCCACCGACCGTGGTGGAAGACTTCGGCCCGTACCTGGACCGTATCGACAAGATCGTCGGCGCCAGCGCCAATGCGCAGTTGCTGATCGACCTGGAGGCGGTGTTGCAACCGCTGGTGGCCGACCAGGCGCTGGCCAGCCGTTCGCAGCGGGCCTATCTGGATATCACCGCGATGCAGGCGAACAAGGGCGAGGCGTTGATGACGCTGGCGAAGTTCCTCGGCGTGCCCCTGGAGCAGACGGCGGCCATCGGTGATGGTGGCAACGACCCGGCGATGTTTCATCGCGCCGGGCTGGCGATTGCCATGGGCCAGGCCGAGGAAGTGGTCAAGCGCCAGGCGGATGTGGTGACCGGCAGCAATACCGAGGATGGCGCGGCGCGGGCGATTGAAGAGTTGATCCTGGCCCGGCGATAGGCGTCTTGTGAATGGCCGCCTTGCGGCGGTTCGCGGGCAAGCCCG
>NZ_JACAOR010000007.1:0-24674 GCF_013386115.1 Pseudomonas gingeri | reverse complement strand
CGGGCTTGCCCGCGAACCGCCAGAGGCGGCCATTCACCTCACAGCCAGTGACTCACCGCGTACCAGCCCAATACCCCCATCACCACCGTATACGGCAAGGCCATCCATACCATCCGCCCGTACGACAGGCGAATCAGCGGTGCAATCGCCGACGTCAGCAGGAACAGGAACGCCGCCTGGCCGTTCGGAGTCGCCACGCTCGGCAGGTTGGTGCCGGTGTTGATCGCGATGGCCAGGGTCTCGAAGTGCTCGCGGCTCATCTGGCCGCTGGCGAAAGCCTGTTTCACTTCGGTGATGTAGATCGTCGCGACGAACACGTTGTCGCTGATGGCCGACAACAGGCCGTTGGCGATGAACAGCATGCCCGGCTGCTGGTCGGCGGGCAGGCTCAGCACCCAGTGGATCAGCGGCGCGAACAGTTGTTGATCGTGGATCACCGCCACCACCGCGAAAAACACCACCAGCAAGGCGGTGAACGGCATGGCGTCCTTGAACGCACTGCCCAGCCGGTGTTCGTCGGTGATCCCGGTAAAGGCGGTGATCAGCACGATCACCAGCAGGCCGATCAGGCCCACTTCGGCCACATGCAGGGCCAGTCCGGCGATCAGGATCAGTGCCGCCAGCCCCTGCACGATCAGGGCGGCGCGCTGGCGCGGGGTGCGCTCGGCATCGTCTTCGCGGGCATAGGCAGCCAGGACGGCACGGACATTGTCCGGCAGCAGGGTGCCGTAGCCGAACCAGCGCAGTTTCTCCAGCAGCACGCAGGTCACCAGGCCCGCCGCCAGGACCGGCAGCGAAACCGGCGCGACTTTCAGGAAGAACTCGCTGAAATGCCAACCCATTTCATGGCCGATCAGCAGGTTCTGCGGCTCGCCCACCAGGGTGCAGACACCGCCCAGGGCGGTGCCCACCGCGCCATGCATCAGCAGGCTGCGCAGGAACGCGCGGAACTGTTCGAGGTCGGCGTGGTGCAGGCTCGGCAACTGGTGGTCGCTGCTAAAGTCGCTGTCCTGGCGCGGGTCGTTGCCCGAGGCCACGCGGTGGTAGACCGAATAGAAGCCGACGGCGGCGCTGATGATCACCGCGGTGACGGTCAAGGCATCGAGAAAGGCCGAGAGGAACGCCGAGAGAAAGCAGAACAGCAGCCCCAGCAGCGCCTTGGAATGCACGCGCAGCAACAGGCGGGAAAACAGGAACAGCAGCAGGTCCTTCATGAAGTAGATGCCGGCCACCATGAACATCAGCAGCAGGATCACCGGGAAGTTGTGCAGCAGTTCGTCATACACCGCTTCGGGGCTGGTCATGCGCAGCAGCAGGGCTTCGACCAGCAGCAGGCCGCCGGGCATCAGCGGGTAGCACTTGAGGGCCATGGCCAGGGTGAAGATGAATTCCAGCACCAGCAGCCAACCGGCGGCGACCGGGCCGACGCTCCACAACACCAGGGCATTGAGGATCAGGAAGGCAAGGATGCTGGCCTTGTACCAGCGAGGGGAGTGCCCGAGAAAGTTGTGGGCGAAAGCTGAAGTCAGCGATGACATCGGCGGGTCCTTGTTTGTAAGAGTGCGCGCAAGGTGACGTAAGAATTCATGAAGATCAAGGCGCGGGTCCGGCTTTTGGCATATCCGCTTCCTACAGCCTTGTGCGACCCCTTGCTATAGTTCCAGCCTTCTCATTGCCCTGCCAAGGATGCCCGTCATGTCCGAATACCAAGCCTTTCGTGTCGACCTGGCCGACAATATCGCCCACGTGCAGATCAACCGCCCGGAAAAGATCAATGCCATGAACGCGGCGTTCTGGAGCGAAATCGTCGAGATCTTCCAGTGGATCGATGACACCGATGCCGTGCGGGTGGTGGTCCTGAGCGGCGCGGGCAAGCACTTTTCCTCGGGTATCGACCTGATGCTGCTGGCCGCGGTCGGCAACGAGCTGGGCAAGGATGTCGGCCGCAACGCCCGCCTGCTGCGGCGCAAGATCCTGCAGATGCAGGCGTCCTTCAATGCCGTCGACAACTGCCGCAAGCCGGTGCTGGCGGCGATCCAGGGGTATTGCCTGGGCGGTGCCATCGACCTGATCGCCGCCTGCGACATGCGTTACTGCGCCGAGGACGTGCAGTTCTCGATCAAGGAAGTGGATATCGGCATGGCCGCCGATGTCGGCACTTTGCAACGTTTGCCGCGTATCATCGGCGATGGCATGTTGCGTGAGCTGGCCTATACCGGTCGCCAGTTCGGGGCCGACGAAGCGCAGCGCATCGGCCTGGTCAATCGTGTCTACCCCGATCATGGCGCCTTGTTCGACGGTGTGATGGGGATTGCACGGGAGATTGCCGGCAAATCGCCGATTGCCGTGAGCGGCACCAAGGAAATGCTCGGCTACATGCGTGATCACCGGATCGACGACGGTCTGGAATACGTTGCCACCTGGAACGCCGCCATGTTGCAATCGACGGACCTGCGTGTGGCCATCGCGGCCCACATGAGCAAGCAGAAACCCGAATTTCAGGACTGAGGGGCGTTTCCCAGTCCCTAAGGAACCGCAATGACTCAAGGCTGGACAACCGCAGTACTGGATATCGAACAACCCGGTGACTGGGCCGTGGCCCGAGGTCCCGAGGGTTTCCTGCTGGATGACAACGGCGTGCTGTTTCCCCGCGAATGGCTCAAGCGCCAGGACCTGCCGGTGCTTTGCGAGCATGGCATCGGTCATCGCGACGGCGAGCCGGTGTACCTGCTGGAACTCAAGTCCACCGCCGAGGTGCCGGGCTGCCGCTGGCAGGGCCTGCGCCGGTTCATGCTCGAAGGTGATTTCACCACGTACCGCATGCTCGGTTATGCGGCGCAGATCGGCACCTGGGCCCGCGAGCACCGCTTCTGTGGCAGTTGCGGCCAGCCGGCGCGGCAGGTGCCGGGGGAGCGGGCGATGTACTGCCAGCCCTGCGACCTGCGGGCCTATCCGCGGATCTCGCCGAGCATGATCGTGCTGGTCACCCGTGGCGATGAAGTGCTGCTGGCCCGTTCGCCGCGTTTCGTCCCCGGGGTCTACAGCACCCTGGCCGGTTTCGCCGAGCCTGGTGAGTCGGCGGAGGAGTGCCTGGTCCGCGAAGTGCGCGAGGAAGTGCAGGTCGAGGTCAGCAATATCCAGTATGTCGGCAGCCAGTGCTGGCCCTTCCCGCATTCGATGATGCTGGGTTTCCATGCCGAATACGCCGGAGGCGATATCGTGCCTCAGGCCGACGAGATCGAGGATGCCCAGTGGTTCAACGTGCACAACCTGCCGCCGTTGCCGGCGTCGCGTTCGATCGCCCGCTACCTGATCGACCTGTATGTGGCGCGCCGTCTAGGCCACGCTGAACCAGTGCTGCCAGGCTAGGCGCACGGTCAGGCCGAGGACCACGGTGATGAACACCGGGCGGATGAACTTCGCCCCGCCACTGATGGCGGTGCGGGCGCCGAAGAAGGCGCCGGCCATCACCGACAGACCCATGCTCAGGCCGATGATCCAGTCCACCTGGCCGGAAAAGACGAACACCGACAGCGCCGCGATATTGCTGACGAAGTTCATGCTGCGGGCCACGCCGCTGGCCTTCACCAGGTCGATGGGGTAGAGCAGCATGCTGCTGACGGTCCAGAAGGCGCCGGTGCCGGGCCCGGCCACGCCGTCGTAGAAGCCCAGGCTGAAGCCCTGGGGCAATTGCCACTTCTTTTTGATCGGCGCGTCGCTGTCCAGCGGCGCCTTGGGCGTGCCGCCGAACAGCAGGTACAGGCCGCAGCCGAAGACAATCATCGGGAGCATCTTGTTCAGCCATTCGGCCGGGAGGAAATGCGCGGTCACCGCGCCGATCAGCGCTCCGGCGAGGGTGCCGAAGATCGCCAGCTTCCACTGGCGCGGATGGAACAGCTTGCGCCGGTAGAAGGTGAAGCTGGCGGTGGCCGAGCCGAAGGTCGAACTGAGTTTGTTGGTGCCCAGCACCAGGTGCGGTGGCAGGCCGGCGGTGAGCAGTGCCGGGGTGGTCAACAGGCCGCCACCGCCGGCGATGGCGTCGATGAATCCGGCGATAAAGGCAACGACGGCAAGAATGGCGAGGGTGGTCAGGTCTACGCTGAGATCGAAAGGCATGGGTTCGGCTTAGGTCGGCAGGCGGCGCGGCAAGGTGGCGCGCAAAGGCGCCATCTTACCCATTCGCGAATGTCGCCGCGACCTTATCCAGGGACTCGCGTCATTGCCTATGACTTGGGCTGTGGTCCATTGCCGATCTGCCAGACAAACGGCGGCTCGGTGCCGTTGATCGCCCAGTCGCCGATGATGCGCGCCTTGTAGATCACCGGATTGTGCGACGACACCGTCCGCGCGTTGCGCCAATGACGGTCCAGCGCCTTGCCCTGGCGTACATCGGAGGCACCGAGGGCGTTGAACAGTTCACTGGTGGCCCGCTGGATCAGTTCGGACACCACCACCTGCGCCGTGGCGGACTCGATTTCCGCGTCCACGTTGGCCTGCCGTTCGACTTCGGCATCGCCGCCAAACCGGGCGAGATAGGCCCGCTGGGCCGGATGCGCGGCGCGTACCGCGCTGGCTTCGGCGGCATAGACCAGGGCGGCGACCTCGCCGACCACCTGTTGCACCTGGGCGTCCGCGCTGGCCCGCTGGGCATTGCCATGGCTGTAGATGCGCTGGCGTTCGCGGACCTGCCGCGCGACATCCTCGAGGGCCGACCGGCCGATACCCGCGAGGGTCGCCAGCAGCACCAGTTGGTAGAACGCCGTCTGGTACTTGAAGCGATCGGCGAAGTCGATCACATGCCCGGCTTCCACCCGGGCGTCGACAAACCGTGAAGTGCCGCTGCCGGTGGTGCGCTGGCCGAAACCGTCCCAGTCATCGCTGTGCTCGATTCCCGGCTGGCGGGCGCGCACGGCGGCAATCACATCGCCGCCGGTATCGCTGCGGCGGGCATAGACATCGATCCAGTCGGAGAAGATGCTCCCCGTGCTGTAGAACTTCTCGCCATTGAGGCGCCACTGTTCGCCGTCCGGGGTGACCTGGGTGACGACATCGCCGATGGTCACATTGCCGATTTCGGTCCAGGCGCAGCCGACGATATCGCCGTCGACGAAGCGCTTGAACCACTGGTCGCGCGCGGGGCCTGGGGCGGCGTTCAGGCGGTCCTCGGCAAAGGCGAAGTGACCGCGCAGGGCCTGGGGCACATTGGAATCGGCCTCGGCCAGTTCGATCAGCAACTGGAACAATTGCGGCAGGGATGCACCGCCACCGCCATATTCCAGCGGTACCCGCACGGCACCGAAGCCGGCCTGCTTGAGCCACTGGATCGGCTCGTGGGGCAGGCTGCGCGACAGTTCCCGCTCCACCGCGCCGGCGGCGATGCGGGCAAAGACCGGCCGAAAACGTTCGGCGAGGGTTTCGTAGTCGACGCCAAGGGACAGCGGGTTGATCACCTGGTGTTCGGTCATGGGACAGCTCCTTGAGGGCAGGCGGCGGACACCGCGATGGCCTGGGTTGTTGCAGGGTCCATGCCGGGGCCGCGGAACCCGCTGGCGCGGGCGATTTGCGTGATCGGGCGATGGACAACTGTTGGTCGGCGAACAGTGCTTCAGCAAATCGTCCTGCCTGGCCACAGATCGTCCGACTGGCACCGTCCCCTTGCGGGCGATGCCGACCTCACCGGCCTCATCGCTGGCAAGCCGGCTTCCAGGGGGGATTGCGGCGAGGCTGCGATCAGCGTGGGCAAGGGCGCCTCGGGCGCTGGCACGCTTGCTGCTCCATCCCCTGGACATTCCCTGGTCCGAGGTGCAACACCATGAGTCAGCAAGCCGTGAAATTCGCCTACTGGGTGCCCAATGTCAGTGGCGGGCTGGTGGTCAGCAAGATCGAACAGCGCACCAGCTGGGACATCGACTACAACCGCAAGCTGGCGCAACTGGCGGAAGAGGCCGGTTTCGAGTACGGCCTGACGCAGATCCGCTTCACCGCCGGCTACGGCGCCGAATACCAGCATGAGTCGGTTGCCTTCAGCCACGCTCTGCTGGCGGCCACCGCCCGGCTGAAAGTGATTGCCGCGATCCTGCCCGGTCCCTGGCAACCGGCGCTGGCGGCCAAGCAACTGGCAACCATCGACCAGCTCACGGGCGGGCGCATCGCGGTGAATATCGTCAGCGGCTGGTTCCGCGGCGAGTTCCACGCCATTGGCGAGCACTGGCTGGAGCACGACGAGCGTTATCGCCGCTCCGAGGAGTTCATTCGCGCGCTGAAGGGAATCTGGACCGAGGACGCGTTCACCTTCAAGGGCGACTTCTACCGGTTCAACGACTACAGCCTCAAGCCCAAGCCCCTGAGCCAGCCGCATCCGGAGATCTTCCAGGGGGGCAGTTCCCGCGCGGCGCGGGATATGGCGGCGCGGGTCTCGGACTGGTATTTCACCAATGGCAACAGCCCCGAGGGGATCAAGGCCCAGGTCGACGATATCCGCGCCAAGGCAGCCGCCAACGGCCATTCGGTGAAGGTCGGGGTCAATGCCTTTGTCATCGCCCGCGACACCGAGGAAGAGGCCCGGGCGGTGCTGGCACAAATCATCGACAAGGCCGACCCCGAGGCCGTCGCTGCCTTCGGCGATGCGGCGAAACAGGCGGGCAGATCGTCACCGGAAGGCGAGGGCAACTGGGCCAGGTCGAGCTTCGAGGACCTGGTGCAATACAACGACGGCTTCAAGACCAACCTGATCGGTACGCCACGGCAGATCGCCGAGCGCATCGTGGCCCTCAAGGCTGTCGGCGTGGACCTGGTACTGGCCGGCTTCCTGCATTTCCAGGAAGAGGTGGAGTACTTCGGCAAGCGGGTGCTGCCGCTGGTGCGCGAGTTGGAAGCGAAAAAGGCCGGGCGATCGGAGGAGGTGCTGGCCTGATTGCAATACCTTCCGTAGGAGCCGGCTTGCCGGCGATGAGGCCCGTGAGTCCTGCGTTGAATTCAAGGGCGCCATCGCCGGCAAGCTGCCACGAGGGAAGTGTACGGATATTCAAGTGTTTCCCCAGCAACAGCGAAGCTGCAATCTGCTGGTGAAAGAACGCCGGCAATAGCCGGATAGTCGGTATAACGCTATGAAAATAAACAAATAATAATTCAGGCACAGAAGCTGCAATGGCTCAGCCAACATCATTCGCCCGAGAGCGTTCCATGTCGTCCCTGCCTGAATCTGCCGTTTACCCGATCCATTCCCCCAACGCCCACCTGATCCGCGACGAGGCTGAAGCGGTGGCGGTCGCGCACCGTGTCGCCGCCCATCTGCTGGAACAGGATGCGGAGCGTGATCGCACCCGCCAGGTGCCTGCCGAAGTGGTCGACCTGTATTCCAACAGCGGCCTGTGGGGCATCAGCGTGCCTCGCGAGTTCGGCGGTGCGCAGGTGTCCTATGCGGTGCTGGCCGAAGTGATCGCGATCATTTCGGCGGCCGATCCGTCCCTCGGCCAGATCCCGCAGAATCATTACTGCCTGCTGGAAGACATCCGCCTGCAGGGCACGCCCGAACAGCAGGCGCACTTCTTTGCCCTGGCGCTGCAAGGTCATCGTTTTGCCAATGCGCTGTCGGAGACCGGCGGCAAGAATGTCCAGGACATCCAGGCGACGATTCGCCGGCAGGGCGACGGCTACGTGATCAACGGTCGCAAAGGCTATTGCACCGGTTCCCTGTACGCCCACTGGCTGGCGGTGCTGGCCCTGGATGAAGAGCAGAAGGGCCAGTTGGCCTTTGTCGAGCGGGGTACGCCGGGACTGGTGATTGTCGATGACTGGGACAGCATCGGCCAGCGCACCACGTCCAGCGGCACGGTGCTGGCCCAGGACCTGAAGGTGCCGGCGTTCAACCTGTTTCCCACCTATCGCTCCTACGAAAGTCCGACCCTGGCCGGACCTTTCGCTCAGTTGACCACCGCCGCCATCGACGCCGGTATCGCCCGCGCGGCTCTGCGCGACACGGTTGCGTTTGTCCGCGAGCAGGCGCGTCCGTGGATCGATGCCGGCGTGGAGAAGGCCAGCGAAGATCCGCTGACCATCATCCAGGTCGGTGGCCTGGAGATCCGTCTCGAAGCCGCCGAGGCCTTGCTCGAACGGGCCGGCAAGGCGCTGGATGCCGCGCGTCCGGCGCCCGACGAAGACAGCGTGGCGCGGGCCTCGCTGGCGGTGGCCAAGGCCAAGGTGCTGACCACCGAGATCGCCATCGAGGCGAGCAACAAGCTGTTCGAGCTGGGAGGCACGCGTTCGACCTTGAAGAAGCACAATTTCGACCGTCACTGGCGCAATGCCCGGGTGCATACCTTGCACGACCCGGTGCGCTGGAAGTACCACGTGGTCGGCAACTGGCTGCTCAACGGGATCAAGCCGCCACGTCACGACTGGTCCTGAGTCCATGGGCGACCTGCTGAAAAACATCTACTGGGGCGATATCGCCCAGGCCTGCCTCGACACCCTGAGCATGCTCGCGGCGGCCCTGGGCTTCACGGTCCTGCTGGGGTTGCCGCTGGGCGTGCTGCTGTTTCTCACCGGCAAGCGCCAGTTGCATGAAACCCCGTTGGTGTACCGCTCATTGTCGGTGCTGGTGAATATCCTGCGCTCGCTGCCTTTCATCATTCTGCTGATCGTGCTGATTCCCCTGACCACTTTGCTGGTGGGCACCTCTCTCGGCGTACCGGGGACCATCCCGCCACTGGTGGTGGGCTGCACGCCGTTTTTCGCCCGGCTGGTGGAAACCGCCTTGCGCGAAGTCGACCGCGGCGTGGTGGAGGCGACCCAGGCCATGGGGGCCAGCACCTGGCAGGTGATCCGCCACACCCTGTTGCCGGAAGCCCGTGGCGGCTTGCTGGCAGCGGTAACGGTGACCGCCATCGTGCTGGTGGACTACACCGCCATGGCCGGGGTGATTGGCGGTGGCGGACTGGGTGACCTGGCGATCCGCTATGGCTACCAGCGCTTCCAGACCGATGTGATGGTGGTCACGGTGATCCTGCTGCTGGTGCTGGTGCAGGGCCTGCAAATGACCGGTGACCGCCTGGTGGCCCGCTACAGCCGACGTTGACCCACTGATTTCGACACACAACAACCTGGCCCAACGTCCACCACACGCCGGCCCTTTCTGCCTCTCTGGAGCCTTGCATGAAAAAGACCCTGGCCGTACTGGCCGCCCTGATGTCCCTGGCGGTTCACGCCAATGAAAAACTGATTGTCGGTGCCACCCCGGTGCCCCACGCGGAGATCCTCGAGTTCGTCAAACCGGAGTTGGCCAAGGAAGGCGTCGACCTGGAGATCAAGGTGTTCAACGACTTCATCCAGCCCAACCAGCAACTGGCCCTGAAGAACCTCGACGCCAACTATTACCAGTACCGACCGTTCCTCGATGATTACAACAAGACCCGCCACACCAACCTGGTGCCGGTGGTCGGCGTGCATATCGAGCCGTTCGGCGCCTACTCGACCAAGATCAAGAGTCTGTCCGAACTGAAGGACGGTGCCTCGGTGTCGATTCCCAACGACCCGGTGAACACCGGGCGGGCCCTGGTGTTGCTGCACGAAGCGGGCTTGATCAAGCTCAAGGACCCGAGCAATACCCAGGCCACCCCGCACGATATCGTCGAGAATCCCAAGCACCTGAAGATCCGTGAGCTGGAAGGGGCGATGCTGGCGCGCTCGGTGAGCCAGGTGGACCTGGCGTTCGTGTTTGCCAACTACGCGCTGGAGGCCGGGATCGACACCAATAGCGCGTTGATCGTCGAGAAAGGCAAGGACCTGTACGTCGAGTTCCTGGTGGCGCGGCCGGACAATATCAATGACCCGGGCATTCAGAAATTGGCCAAGGCGTTGAACTCCGACGCCGTGCGCCAGTTTATCCTGACCCGCTACAAGGGGCAGATCGCACCGGGTTTCTGAATCTCGACGATGACCGTTCCCACGTGGAGCGTGGGAACGGTCAGATGCGAGGTGAGTCCGGCTCCAGCAACTGCGGCCCCGCGCCCTGTTCTCCCAGCACATCGCCCTGGTTGCGCAACGGGCAGCTTTCCATGGACAGGCAACCACAGCCGATGCAGCCGTTGAGTTTGTCCCGCAGCCGGGTCAACCGGGCGATCCGTTCGTCCAGCTCGTCCTTCCATTGCTCCGACAGGTTCTTCCAGTCCGCCGCTGTCGGTGCGCGGCCTTCGGGCAGCGCCTGCAGGGCCAGGTGAATCTCCGCCAGGGGAATGCCCAGGCGCTGGGCGACCTTGATCAGTGACACCCGGCGCAATACCTCGCGCGGATAACGGCGCTGGTTGCCGGCATTGCGATTGCTCTTGATCAGGCCCCTGGATTCATAGAAGTGCAGGGCGCTCACCGACACGCCGCTGCGCGCCGCCAGTTGGCCGACCGTGAGCGCCTTGTCGGTGGGCAGGGGTTTTTGCAGTGCCATGGGAGAAAACTCTTGACCTTGACTTAACTTGAGGTTTTACCCTGCGTGACCTCGGATCACAAGATCCCGCATGACTTCCCGGGGAGATTTTTCATGGCGTCGACAGAGAAAAACCGCAGCTTCACCCAACTGATCCAGTTCGAGATCGAGCCTCATCAGCAGGAGGCCCTGGTCAGCGCCCTGGCCCGGCAGACCGAGCGCCTGGCCCAGGACTTCAGTGGCTTCATCAGTGGCAATGTGCAGGCCAGCGACGATGGCCGGCGCGTGCTGAATGTCCTGCAATGGCAATCGCAACAGGCCGGCGAGGCGGCGTTCGCCCGTTTTGAAAGCGGCGAAGAGGATTTCTGGGCGCTGCTTCGTTCCCACCAGGCCAAGGCGGTGAGCTTCGGCTCGTTCCAGATGCTGCGCAGCATCGAGCGCAGCCATGACAATGCCCTGCAGTGCGCCCTGGTGCTCTGATGCCCGCTAGATCGACAGTTGCAGCATCCGGTCACCCTGGACGTTTTCGCCGGGGCGGCGCTTGTTCACCGCCAGTTCGCCGATCTTGATCAGTCGGGTACGGGTCACGTTGCGGCTCAGGCCCAGCAGGTTGGCGGTGTGCACCTGGTTGTAGTGACTGAACCGGTAGGCGGCGCGCAGCAGGGCATCCTCGACCTTTTCGTGGAGGGCCCCGGCCTGTTCCTCGAAGAGTTTCTGGAATGCGCGGTTGAGCAGGGCCTCGGCCGAGTCGTCGGATGACGTGCCATTGTCGTCCTGGCGTTCGATGCGCATGTTCGACAGGCGCAGGTCGTCGCGTTCGATCACGCCGTTGTGGCAGATCAGCAGGGTGTGGTGGATGACGTTTTCCAGTTCGCGGATATTGCCCGGCCAACTGTAACTCTTGAGTTTCTGCTCGGCCGCCGGACTGATGCGGACATCGCCGTAGCCCAGGCGCTGGCAATAGGCATCGATAAAGTGCCGGGTCAGCGGCAGGATATCGCCGGGTCGTTCGCGCAACGGGCTCAACTCGAGGTTGACCACGTCGAGGCGGTAGTACAGATCCTCACGGAAGTGCCCGGCGTTGATCGCCTTTTCCAGCTGGACATTGGTCGCCGCCAGGACCCGCACATTGATCGGAATGCTTTTGCGCGAGCCCAGGCGCACCACTTCACGCTCCTGCAGGACCCGCAGCAGCTTGACCTGGATCGGCATCGGCAGGTCGCCGATCTCGTCGAGGAACAGCGTGCCGCCATCGGCTTCCTCGAACCAGCCGGCCTTGGCGCTGAGGGCTCCGGTAAACGCGCCTTTCTCATGGCCGAACAGTTCGGCTTCCACCAGGGATTCGGAGAAGGCCCCGCAGTTGACCGCGACAAACGGTCGGTTGCGCCGCGCGCTGAGGTTGTGGATATGCCGGGCCACCAGTTCCTTGCCGGTGCCGGTTTCGCCGATGATCAGCACGCTGGCTTCGCTGGGCGCGACTTGTTGCAGGTGAGCGAGCAGGGCCTGGGACTTGGGGTCCTCGAAGACCTGGGCGGTGGCGCGGATCGAGGTTGCCAGGGCCGGCGAGGGCGGTAACGTTAGCAGCTGCATAGGCTTCTCTAGGAATAGAAGGTGGGAATCGGCAGCGTCTGGTTCAGGGCCCAGTCGCCTAGTTCTTGGAGCTTGTAGTCCAGCGGGTCATGCAGGGTCTGGGTGCGCAGGTTGCGCCAGTGGCGGTCCAGGCGCAGCGACGCATGGGTCGAGCGCGCGCCGGTGACTTCGAACAGCTTGCTGCACAGTTCCAGGCCGTTGCGGCTGGCGGCGACCTTGGCGGTGGCGATGGCGGTTGCCAGGTGTCCGCGTTCCTCGGCGCTGAGGTTCTGGCCCTTGGCCCAGGCCCGGTCAAGTCCTTCGGCGGCGCGCTCGACCAGCAGGCGCACGCCTTCCAGGGCGACCCAGAAGTCCCCGTAGTGACTGAGGATGTACGGGTCCCGGCGGATGTCCTCGGTGCCGGACTTGAACCACGGGCGGGTCTCGGCAAGGGTGTATTGCCGGGCTTCCTCGAAGGCGCCTTCGGCGATGCCGAGGAACATGTGGGTGAAGGTCAGTTGCGCGATCAGCGGGCGCAGGCAGGCGAAGGGCGTGCTCAGCGGACCGGGATCGAGCAGCAGTTCCGACTCTTCGACCCGCACCCGTTCGAAGCTGGCGCTGCCGCTGTCGGTCTGGCGCTGGCCCATGTTGTGCCAGTCATTGTGCAGGGTGATGCCGGAGCGGCCGCTGGGAATCGCGGCGATCAGCAACTTGCCGCCGGCGCTTTCATCGACCGCCGAGGCGATCAGCATCTCCGAGTCGCTGGCGCCGGAGCAGAAGCTTTTCTTGCCGGAAAATTCGCGCCAGCCGCCGAGCTTGCGCACCACGGTACGGGTGTCCAGCGGATTGAGGGCGTTGCCCCAGAACCAGTTCTTGCGGGCGGTCTGTTCGAACCACGGTTGCCATTGTTCCGGGCGCGAGAACAGGCGCACGGTGGCGAGCATCAGGTGATGGAAGCCGAAGACATGGGCGATGGAGCTGTCGACCTTGGCGAATTCGCGGACCACGTTCAGGGTCTCGCTCCAGCTGGCGCCGAGGCCACCGTACTGGGTGGGAATACTCAGGGCCAGCAGGCCGCTGTGGCGCAGGGCGTCACGCTGGGCTTTCGGCGTGCCGCCACGCTCGTCGCGCTCGACGGCGGTTTCGGCAAACTCGGCGGCCAGCAGGCGGGCGGTTTGCAAGGGGTTGAGCAGGGCGTTATGGGGTTGGGCCGTCACGCGGTGTCCCTCGAATAGATGACGTTGATCGTTCCCACGCTCCGCGTGGGAATGCATCCCATGACGCTCCGCGTCACCGCCAGAGCGGACGCGGAGCGTGGGAGCGATCGGCTGTGTGTTTCTCAGGCCCCGGTCTTGGCCGGCAGCACGTCGTTGGCGATCATTTCGCCGAACGGCCCGGTCAGGTTGGTGATGCCGCGACCGGCCAGGCTGGCGTAAGGCTCGGGCAACAGCGGGAAGACCAGTTCGGCGAAGCGATAGGCTTCCTCCAGGTGCGGGTAGCCGGAGAAGATGAAGCTTTCGATCCCCAGGTCCGCGTATTCCTTGATGCGCTCGGCCACCTGCTGCGGATTGCCGACCAGTGCCGTACCGGCGCCACCGCGGACCAGGCCGACACCAGCCCAGAGGTTCGGCGCGATTTCCAGGTTGTCGCGGCGTCCGTCATGCAGGGCGGCCATGCGCCGCTGTCCTTCGGAGTCGAAGCGCGAGAAGGATTTCTGCGCGGCGGCAATGGTCTCGTCGCTGATGTGTTCGATCAGTTTGTCGGCGGCTTTCCAGGCGTCTTCCGCGGTTTCCCGGACGATCACGTGCAGGCGGATGCCGAAACGCACGGTACGGCCCTTGCGCGCGGCGCGCTCACGCACGTCCGCCAGTTTCGCGGCCACGGCGGCCGGTGGTTCGCCCCAGGTCAGGTAGACGTCGACCTGGTCGGCGGCGAGGTCATGGGCGGCATCCGACGAACCACCGAAATACAGCGGCGGATAAGGCTTCTGCACCGGTGGATAGAGGGCCTTGGCGTTCTGCACGCGCAGGTGCTTGCCTTCGAAGTCGACGGCTTCGCCCTGCAACACCCGGCGCCAGATCCTGAGGAATTCGTCGGTGACTTCGTAGCGTTCGCTGTGGTCGAGGAAGCTGCCGTCGCCACGGTTTTCGTCGGGGTCGCCGCCGGTCACCACGTTGATCAGCAGGCGCCCGTTGGACAGCCGGTCGAGGGTGGCGGCCATGCGTGCCGAGACGGTCGGCGAGATGATCCCGGGACGGATCGCCACCAGGTAGCGCAGGCGTTCGGTCAAGGGGACCAGGGCCGAGGCGATGACCCAGGAGTCTTCGCAGGAGCGGCCGGTGGGAATCAGTACACCGTGGTAGCCGAGGCTGTCGGCGGCCTGGGCCACCTGTTTCAGATAGTTGAGCGTGACCGGGCGGGCACCCTGGGTGGTGCCCAGGTAGTGACCGTCACCGTGGGTCGGGAGAAACCAGAAGACATCCATGACAAGTCCTTAGGCGATTTTCAGCAGATGCTTGGGATGAACGCCGAACAAGGGCGCGGCGCGTTCTGCGGCAAGGCGGATGCGGGCCTTCAGGGGCTCGCTGGTTATTTGATAATTGGTGAAATCCGTTTCGCTGGCGTAGACGCCGATGGGCAGGGTCAGCGCCTGGAAGAAGCTGAACAGCGGACGCAACTGGTGGTCGAGGATCAGCGCGTGACGCTCGCTGCCACCGGTGGCGGCCAGCAGGACCGGGGTGTCGATCAGGGCATTGAGGTCCACCAGGTCGAACAGATGCTTGAGCAGGCCCGGGTAGGAGCCGCGATACACCGGCGAGCCGACGATCAGCAGGTCGGCGTTCTCGATGGCCTGCAGCTCGGCCTCGACCTCGGCGCTCAATTCGGCCCGGGACAGCGCGGCGCCCAAGGGGCGGGCGATATCGCCCAGTTCAATCACCCGGCTTTCGATGGGCAACTGCTGCGCCAGTTCGGCCAGCAGTGCCTGGGTCAGTACCAGGGTGCGAGAGGGGCGGTAGGTTCCGCCGGAAAGGGCAACGACTTTCAGTGCACGAGACATGATCAGTTCCTTTTCAAACAGTTGCTCAGCGAGCAGGGTCGGTGACAGGGCTTGAGCAAGAGCTGTACCAATCGTCCGGGCCCCGTATCTGCGGGCCCACGGCATGCTGGACAAGGGGCCGTGTGCTGGCTGACGAGCTGTTTTGTTGATCGACTGTTGGCTGGCGAACAGTTGCCCGGGCAACAGCGGACAAGGTGTGCAGGCAGTTGTAAGGGTTTTCTGATATTCCGTAAACGAACGTATTTCCATATTTATAGTTCTTTAAGGAATATGAGGCGTCGGTGCCGGGTACGGTAGAAGCAATCGATAGCGACTATCGAGAAGGGTGATTTCTGCTCCGCAGGAGCGGCGGGTAGCCTGTATCCATTGCCTCGCACCAGGTTTTCGGGAGTCTCGCCATGAAACATTCACCTGCGGTTCTACTGCTTCTGCTGCTTTCGGTCCTGGCCGGTTGTGCCAGCCATCCCTCTCCCGAGCTGCGTCCCTACAGCGCTGAAGAGAGCAAGGAACTGGCACTGGAGGCGCTGAATCGCCGCGGCTTGTCCTTCGATGAGTACCAGCAGAAGAAAGCCGAATTGCTCGGGCAGCCGCGCAAGGTCTACGGCTTCGATGACCAGGGTGAAATCAGCGCCGACCGTGGCAGTAACAGACGCAGCCATCAGAGCTGAAAGCCCCGGCACATCGTGTTCCCCCTCCCGCCGCTGGAGCAGGTCGTCTGTTCCGGCACGATTGACGCTCGCAACACCCTCCCGGGGCCTGTAAGCTGGATTTCAGGAGCGTTCCTACGCACTTTTACTGAAAGCCATCTTTCTTTAATTCTCTCCCATCGGGTATAGCTGTCCGTTCAGCCCTCGGTTGGCTACCCGCGAGAGTTCGTTCCGCGGGACACGCTTTATGAGTCTTTTGCCATGAATCAACTTCCTTTGTATTTCGACTACGCCGCCACCACGCCGGTGGATGAGCGGGTCATTCAGGTGATGGTCGAGTGTCTGGGATTTTCCGGCAACTTCGGCAATCCCGCGTCCAGCTCCCATGCCTTCGGCCAGCGGGCCCGGCAGACGGTCGAGCAGGCCCGGCAGCAAGTGGCGACCCTGGTGGGCGCGAGCCCCGAGCAGATCGTCTGGACTTCCGGTGCCACCGAATCGAACAACCTGGCCCTCAAGGGCGTGGCCCAGGCCCGTGGTGTCAGCGGCGGCCATGTGATCACCAGCCAGATCGAACACAAGGCGGTCCTCGACACGGCCCGGCAACTTCAGGAAGCCGGGGTCGCGGTCACCTACCTGGTACCGGATGCCGACGGCCTGATCACCGCGCAGCGGGTCAGCGAGGCCCTGCGCGAGGACACCTTCCTGGTGTCGTTGATGCTGGTGAACAACGAGCTGGGTACGCTCAACGATATCCAGGCCATTGGCCAGCGTGTTCGCGAACACGGTGCGCTGTTCCATGTGGACGCCGCCCAGGGAGCCGGCAAGGTCGCCATCGACCTGGCGCAATTGCCGGTGGACCTGATGTCGTTCTCGGCCCACAAGTTGTACGGGCCCAAGGGCATCGGTGCCCTGTATGTCGGACCGCGTGCCCGGGAACACCTGCACGCGCAGATCCACGGCGGCGGTCATGAAGGCGGCCTGCGCTCCGGGACCCTGGCGACCCATCAGATTGCCGGCATGGGCAGTGCCTTTGCCTTGGCGACCGAATCCTTCGACGAAGAGGCGACGGTGATCCGGGCACTGCGTCAGCGTCTGCTGGAACAACTGGCGGATATCCCGGGGCTGCGCCTGAACGGCAGTCCGAGCGAACGCATCCCGCACACCTTGAGCCTGACTTTCGCCGAGGGCGAGTTCAATGGTGCGCTGCTCAGCCAGTCGCTGGCCTACTCGGCGACCTCGGCGTGCAATTCGGCGAGCAATGCACCGTCCCATGTGCTGCTGGCGCTGGGACATGACGGCCGTTCCGCCGGTCGTACCATCCGCCTGAGCCTGGGCCGCTTCACCCGCGAGCAGGATATCGACCGCGCCGCGGCGGCGATCAAGGCCAGTGTCAGTGCGCCGGCACCGTTCTGGGCGGTTGCCCCGTCGTGATGGCTGATCCATCATCGACACCGCAAAACAATTAAATACGTGATTAGCAGGAGACATGATGAGCACGCAGACCTTGAGTCAGGGAACCGTACCCCAGCGCCTGGCGCGTACCCGCGAGCTGATGAGCCGCGAGGGCGTCCACGCCTTGCTGGTGCCGTCAGCCGACCCGCACCTGTCGGAATACCTGCCCGCCTACTGGCAGGGGCGGCAGTGGCTCTCGGGGTTCCAGGGTTCGGTCGGCACCCTGATCGTCACGGCGGAGTTTGCCGGCGTCTGGGCTGACAGCCGCTATTGGGAGCAGGCGACCAAGGAACTGAGTGGCAGCGGCATCGAACTGGTCAAGCTGCAACCGGGACAACCCGGGCCGCTGGACTGGCTGGCCGAGCAAACCCCGGAAGGCGGTGTGGTGGCGGTCGATGGCGCGGTGATGGCGCTGGCCTCGGCGCGCACCCTGGGGGACAAGCTGCAAGCCCGTGGCGCGCGCCTGCGTACCGATATCGATCTGTTGCAGCAGGTCTGGGAAGACCGTCCGGTATTGCCGAACCAGCCGATCTACCAGCACCTGCCGCCCCAGGCGACCGTCAGTCGTGGCGAGAAGCTGGTCCAGTTGCGCGAAGAATTGAACAATCGCGGCGCCGACTGGCATTTCATCGCGACCCTGGACGATATCGCCTGGCTGTTCAACCTGCGTGGCGCGGATGTGTCGTTCAACCCGGTGTTCGTTTCCTTTGCCCTGGTCAGCCAGGACCAGGCCACCCTGTTTGTCGCCCTCGACAAGGTCAGCGCCGAACTGGTGCAGATCCTCAGGCAGGATGGCGTGACCCTGCGTGACTACAGCGAGATCGCCGCGGCCCTGGCCAGCGTGCCGGCCGGTTCGAGCCTGCTGGTGGATCCCGCCCGTGTCACCCGCGGCCTGCTGGATAACCTGGGGGCCGACGTCAAGCTGGTGGAAGGCCTCAATCCGACCACCCTGGCCAAGTCGCGCAAGAGCCTGGACGATGCGGCACATATCCGCCAGGCCATGGAGCAGGACGGCGCAGCCCTCTGCGAGTTCTTCGCCTGGCTGGAAACGGCGCTGGGACGCGAGCGGGTCACCGAGCTGACCATCGACGAGAAACTCACGGCTGCCCGGGCCCGGCGTCCTGGCTACGTGTCCCTGAGCTTCAACACCATTGCCGCGTTCAATGCCAATGGCGCCATGCCGCATTACCACGCCACTGAAGAAGAGCACGCGGTGATCGAAGGCGACGGCCTGTTGTTGATCGACTCTGGCGGCCAGTACCTGGGCGGCACCACCGATATTACGCGGATGGTTCCGGTGGGCACGCCGACCGCCGAGCAGAAACGTGACTGCACGCGGGTGCTCAAGGGCGTGATTGCCCTGTCCCGGGCGCAATTCCCCCGCGGTATCCTGTCGCCGCTGCTCGACGCCATCGCCCGTGCGCCGATCTGGGCGGAAAGCGTGGACTACGGCCATGGCACCGGTCACGGCGTGGGTTACTTCCTCAATGTCCACGAAGGTCCGCAAGTGATCGCCTACCAGGCGGTCGCGGCTCCGCAGACGGCGATGCAGCCAGGCATGATCACCTCGATCGAGCCGGGCACCTACCGTCCGGGCCGTTGGGGCGTGCGGATCGAGAACCTGGCGATGAACCGCGAAGCCGGCAAGAGCGAGTTCGGCGAATTCCTGCGCTTCGAAACCCTGACCCTGTGCCCCATCGACACACGCTGCCTGGAGCCGTCGTTGCTGACCGGGGAAGAGCGCGAGTGGTTCAACGGTTACCATGCCGAGGTGCGTGAGCGCTTGAGCCCGCTGTTGAGCGGGGCTGCGCTGGACTGGCTGAACACCCGTACCGCCGCGATCTGACTGCCAGCGCGATCTTGTAGGCGCTGGCTTGCCAGCGATGGCGGTCGCACAGTCGATGCATGACTGGTTGGCCTCATCGCCGGCAAGCCGGCTCCCACAAGGGAGTGCGGTGTTTTCAGGTTTTCCCCAGGACCTCGCTCATATAGTCGACAAACGCCTTCACCCTGGCGGATTGCCGGCGATTGGCCGGAAACACCGCATGGATCGGTAGCGATTGCGCCTGGTAGTCGCGCAGGATCGTCGTGACCCGCCCGGCTTTCAGGTCTTCGGCAAACAGCCACACCGGCGACAGCGCAATGCCGAGCCCGCCCAGGACCATTTCCCGAATCGCTTCCGAGTTGTTGCTCTGGGCATTGCCCTTGATGCGCACGCTGTGGCGCTGCCCGTCTTTTTCGTAGTGCCAGAGGTTCTGGCTGTTCAGCAGGTTGAACAGCAGGCAGTTGTGCCCGGTGAGGTCTTGCGGCGTGTGCGGTTCGCCCCGGCGTGCCAGGTATCCGGCGCTGGCGACGGTGATCCGCCGGGTATCGCCGAGGCGGCGGGCGATCAGGCCGCTGTCGTTCAGTTCGCCGATGCGCAGGCTGACATCCAGGCCCTCGTTGACCAGGTCTTGGTTCTGGTCGCTGAGCTGCAGATCGATTTCCAGCTGCGGATAGCGCGCCAGGAAATCGGGCAGCCGGCTGGCGATCTGCAAACGGCCGAAACTCACCGAGGAACCGATGCGCAGGTTGCCCGCCACCTGTTCCCGGCCTGACTGGAAGCTGTGTTCGGCGCTGTCCACCGCCGCGAGGATCTGCCGGCACTGTGTGTAGTAGCGCTGGCCTTCGTCGGTCAGCGACAACTGGCGGGTGCTGCGGGCGATCAGCTTGCCACCCAGTTCGGCCTCCAGGGCCTTGAGGATCTTGCTGATGGTCGGCTGGCTGGTTTGCAGTTCCCGGGCGACAGCGGAAAAGCTGCCGCGCTCAACCACCCGGACAAAGATGGCCATGGCATTGAGTTTATCCATGATGGCTTCCAATTCATGCCAAATGGGCATGGTCACTATAACAATACTGCGTCTTATCGGCATGAGTGAGGTGGCGCAAGATCGACTCACTTTCACTGATCGGGGTTGCCGACATGTCTCACTCGCTTGAAATGAATGCCTTGCTGGTCGATGCCGCCCATGCCCCGCTGCGTCTGGTTGCCCTCGACCGTCCCGTACCGGGGGCGGGTCAGGTATTGGTCCGTATCAAGGCCGCGGGGATCAATCCGCTGGACGCGAAGATCCGTGCCGGGCAGGCCGATCATGCCCGTCAGCCGCTGCCAGCGGTGTTGGGCATGGATCTGGCCGGGGTTATCGAAGCGTTGGGCGAGGGGGTCAGTGGCTGGTCGGTGGGTGACGAAGTCTATGGGCTGGCGACCGGCATCGGCGGGACCCAGGGTTCGCTGGCCGAGTTCGCGGCGGTCGATGTCCGCCTGCTGGCCCGCAAGCCGGGCAACTTGAGCATGCGCGAGGCGGCGGCGTTGCCGCTGGTGCTGATCACCGCCTGGGAAGGTCTGGTCGATCGGGCCAGGGTGGGCGCCGGTCACGCGGTATTGATCCATGGCGGGGCGGGTGGTGTCGGACATGTCGCGGTGCAGATCGCCAAGGCGTTTGGCGCCCGGGTCTTCGCCACCGGTTCGGCCAGGCATCAGGCGGTGATCGAGGGATTTGGCGCGACCTTTATCGATTACCGGCACCATGCCGTGGAGGACTATGTGCAGCAGCACACTGTTGGCGAGGGGTTCGATATCGTCTATGACACGGTCGGTGGCGAAACCCTGGACGAGTCGTTCAAGGCGGCGCGGACCTATCACGGACATGTCCTGAGTTGCCTGGGCTGGGGACAACACAGCCTGGCGCCGTTGTCGTTCCGGGGTGCCACCTACTCCGGGGTATTTACCCTGCTGCCGTTGCTGACCGGCCAGGGGCGCGATCATCACGGGCATATCCTGGCCGAGGCTGCGCGGCTGATCGAGGCCGGCCAACTGAAGCCCCTGCTCGATCCCCGGCGGTTTACCCTGCAAACCGCCGAGGAGGCCTATACCGTGCTGGGCAATGGCACGGCACAAGGTCGCCTGGTGGTCGAGATCTAGGCGGTGCGGATTTCAGAGCAATGCTTCGCGCACGAAGTCGAGGCGGTCCTGGCCGAAGAACAGCCGGTCGCCGACGAACAGACTGGGGGCGCCGAAGACACCGCGTCGCAGGGCTTCTTCGGTCTTGGTCTTGAGGGCGGCCTTGACCTCCTCGTCGGCGCTCAGGGCGAGTATCCGCTGTGGGTCGAACGCGTTCTCCACCAGTAGCTGGGCGACGATGGCCGGATCGTTGAGGTTGCGTCCCTCGACCCAGAGGGCGCGATAGAGGATGTCGACGAAATCGACGAAACGTTCCGGCTGGCGCAGTTGCACACCTGTGGTCGCGCGCATCAGCAGCAGGGTGTTGATCGGAAAGTGCGGGTTGAAGCGAAAGGGTACGTCATAGCGACGGGCGTAACGGGTCAGGTCCTCGATCATGTAGCGCCCCTTGGCCGGTATTTCGGCGGGGGACGCGTTGCCCGTGGCCTTGAACACGCCACCCAGCAGCATCGGCTGGTAGATCAGTTCGGCGCCGGCCTGTGCACACAGGTGCGGCAACTGGGTATAGGCCAGGTAAGAGGCCGGGCTGCCCAGGTCGAAATAGAACTCGACGGTTTTTTTCATGGATGAAGCATCCTTGTTGTTGTCGTGTGGCTCGAGCTTACCAGCGTTCATTCCAGGGCCGCAGGTCGAGTTCGAAGGTCCAGGCGTCGCGAGGCTGGCTGTGCAGGTACCAGTAGTTCTCGGCGATATGGGCCGGATCGAGGATGCCGTCCTGATCCTTGAGGGCATATTTCTCCGGGAAGCTGGTGCGGATAAAGTCGGTGTCGATGGCACCATCGACCACCACATGGGCGACATGGATATTCAGCGGTCCCAGTTCGCGGGCCATGCTCTGGGCCAGGGCCCGGATGCCGTGCTTGGCGCCGGCAAACGCGGCGAACCCGGCGGCGCCCCGCAGGCCGGCGGTGGCCCCGGTGAACAGAATGGTGCCGCGTTGCCGGGTGACCATGCGCTTGGCGACTTCCCGGGCATTGAGGAACCCGGAGAAGCAGACCATCTCCCAGATCTTGAAGTACTTGCGGGCGGTCTCTTCCAGGATGCTGCAGGGCACGTTGGCACCGATATTGAAAACGAAGGCTTCGATCGGGCCGATCTGGCTTTCGATCTGCTCGATCAGCGCAATCACATCGTCTTCCTTGCGCGCATCGCAGGCAAAGCCATGGGCTTCACCACCAGACTGCTGGATGGCATCGACCAGTGGCTGCAGCTTGTCGGCACTACGCCGGGTGACGCAGGCAATAAAACCTTGCGCGGCGAAACGTTTGGCGATGGCACCGCCAGTGGCATCGCCGGCACCGACGACCAATACGACTTTCTTGTTGTTGAGAAGGGTAGTCATGAGGGATCGCTCTTTAGTAAACGGTCGTTAACTAAACGAACGTTATGCTACGATCCGAAAGGCGTCAAGGCACTGAACAGGAACAGCACCATGCGTTATTCGCTCGACCACAAGCAGCAAACCCGCGAGCGTCTGCTCGACAGCAGCGCGTCGTCCGCCAAGAAGTCGGGATTTGCAACCATCGGGGTGGACGCTCTGATGAAAGCCATCGGCCTCAGTGGCGGGGCGTTCTATGGCCATTTCTCGTCCAAGGACGAACTATTCAGTTCAATTGTCGAGCGCGAACTGAGCCTGAGCCTGGCCCGACTGGGAGGGGAGGGAGAGCCTGATCCGGCACGCCTCAAGCGTTGCCTGAAGCTCTATCTGAGCATGGCCCATGTGGAGCAGGCGGAAACCGGTTGTGCCTTGCCGGCGCTGGGGGCGGAAATAGCGCGGGGGGATCTGGCGGTGCGTCAGCAGGCCGAGGACTGGATGTGTCGGCTGCAGCAGCGTTGGGCACAGGTGCTGGGCAGTGAAAGCCAGGCCTGGTCGATCCTGTCCCAGTGTGTGGGGGCGTTGGTGGTGGCGCGGATGCTGCTGACGCCGGATATTCAGCGCCAGGTGTTGAAGTCCAGTCATGACGAAATCAGTCGTCAGATCGCAGGGCCGTTCGGGGAGTGACCGGCGGTGCCTAGCGCTTGCACATGATGATCATGCTGCGACTGGTGTAGCCCGCGGGGTTCAGGCCGAAAGGGTAGTCGCCGGGGTCTTCGACGGCATCACCGGACTTGGCGATGATCTTGTAGCCGTTTTCGCCACAGGATTCGGCGGCCTTGGTGTAGCACTTTTCCCAGGAAGACGTCAGTCCCGAGCAGTTGATGTGTACGCCTCGCTTGCCATATTTTATTGGCTTGGAAGTGGCGCTGCAGCCAGCGACGGCGAGTACTGCCAAGACGATCAAAAAGCGCTTCATTCCTGTCCTTAATCTCCAGCCCCCGGATCAACTCGTCCGGGTTTGGCTTTTTTCGTGCCCGCTTGCGTCTTCCATGAGTGCCCCGTCCAAAATTATTAAGGCTGGCATTGAGTTAGCTGTAAACATGTCTTATTTGCCGGAGAAATACCAGAGCAACGTCACAGGTTGTATCAATCAGCTGCCATGGCGGGCTTGGGTTCGCTGCGCATGGTCAGGGTGGCACCGACGGAAGCGCAGATAATGCAGGCGATCGCCAGCCATTGCGCCAGGGACAGGTATTCGCTGAGGAACACCAGTCCCGAGAGGGCGCCGAAGGCCGGCTCGATGCTCATCAGGGTGCCGAAGGTGCGTGCGGGGATCCGCGTCATTGCGACCATCTCGAGGCTGTAGGGCAGGGCGGTGGAGAGGACGGCGACGCCGAGGGCGACCGGGATCAGCGCCGGTGTCAGCAATGCCGCGCCGGCGTGGGCGATACCGAACGGGGCAACGAAGAGGGCGGCGATCATCACGCCCAGGGCTGCGGTCTGGATGCCGTTGTCCGCACCGGCCTTCTGGCCGAACAGGATGTACAGCGCCCAGCAGACACCCGCGCCCAGCGCATAGAGTGTGCCCACCAGGTCAATGCTGGCGCTGGTGCTTCCCGTGGGAATCAATAGCAGCAGGCCGCCGATCGCCAGACCGATCCATAGATAGTCGATGGCCCGGCGCGAGGCGAGGATCGCGACGGCCAGTGGCCCGGTGAACTCCAGGGCGACCGCGATGCCCAGGGGGACGCTGCGCAGGGACATATAGAAGAGCAGGTTCATGCCGCCCAGGGCGATGCCATAGATGATGACGGTGCGCAGGGATCTGGCGGTGAACGTCGCCCGCCATGGGCGCAGTATCAGCAGCATGATGATGCCGGCGAAGATCAGGCGCAGGGTGGTGGTGCCCTGGGCGCCGACAACGGGGAACATGCTCTTGGCCAGGGAGGCTCCGGACTGAATGGAAGCCATTGCGATAAGCAGCAGGCCGACGGGAAAGAGTGTCGCGGCCAGGCTGCGGGACTGCTGGGTCATGGGGTGGTGTCATCCGGAGCGGGTAATAGAAGTGGGATAGCCGGTCTATGATGCTTAACAATGGTCAGTTGAGCAATATATTGCTCAAGCTGGGTGGTTTCTCTTCTATTGAGGGTCTTTCGATAGAAAGCTTGAATCAATGCTTGACGGCAGATTTCATGGGCCTATAATTCGCCCCA
>NZ_JACAOR010000006.1 GCF_013386115.1 Pseudomonas gingeri | reverse complement strand
CCGCTCCCACGGTTCTGATGTCATGCTACGGATTCCTGGCCAGGCACGGATATTGTAGGAGGGGGCAAGCCCGCTCCCACGGGTTCGGTGTCGTGCCACGGATTTCTGGCCAGGCACGGATACTGTGGGAGCGGGCTTGCCCGCGAAGGCGTCCGGTCGGGCGGCACAGTCATTTCAGCTTTACCCGCGAGCCCGTTTCCACAAAACCCATGCCTCGGCAGGGTTGCCTGATACCCAAGCTTCGGCGAGATCCCCATGCCCCAACCGCGTCCCTACAGAGTTGCACTCAACGGCTACGGCCGGATCGGTCGTTGTGTCCTGCGTGCGTTGTTCGAGCGGGGGGCGCAGGCCGGATTTGAGATCGTTGCATTGAACGACCTGGCCGACCTGGCCAGCCTCGAGTACCTGACACGTTTCGACTCCACCCACGGCCGGTTCCCCGGCGAAGTGCGGGTCGAGGACGATTGTCTGCATATCAATGGCCATTGCGTGAAAGTCCTGCGCAGTGCCACTCCCGAAGAGATCGACTGGGCCGCGCTGGACGTCGACCTGGTGCTGGAGTGCTCCGGCGCCTACCACACCCGCGAAGACGGCGAGCGCTTCCTCGCCGCCGGCGCGCCTCGGGTGCTGTTTTCCCAGCCGATGGCCAGCGAGACCGATGTCGACGCCACCATCGTCTATGGTGTCAACCAGGATTGCCTGACCGGCGATGAGCTACTGGTGTCCAACGCCTCCTGCACCACCAACTGCGGTGTACCGCTGCTGCGCCTGCTGGACCAGGCCATCGGCCTGGAGTACGTGTCCATCACCACCATTCACTCGGCGATGAACGACCAGCCGGTGATCGATGCCTACCACGCCGAAGACCTGCGCCGCACGCGCTCGGCGTTCCAGTCGGTGATCCCGGTGTCCACCGGTCTCGCGCGGGGTATCGAACGCCTGCTGCCGGAACTTGCCGGACGAATCCAGGCCAAAGCGGTACGGGTGCCGACGGTGAACGTGTCTTGCCTGGATATCACCCTGCAGACCGTCAGCGACACCGATGCGACTGAGGTCAACCGGATCCTGCGCGAGGCTGCCACCAGCGGTCCGCTCAAGGGCCTGCTGGCCTACACCGAGTTGCCCCACGCCAGCTGTGATTTCAACCATGACCCCCATTCGGCGATTGTCGATGCGAGTCAGACCCGCGTTTCCGGCCCGAGGCTGGTGAACGTGCTGGCCTGGTTCGACAACGAATGGGGCTTTGCCAACCGAATGATCGACGTTGCAGGGCATTACCTGAACGTGGTTCACCAAAAACCGTAAACCAGAGATTGCGACCCATGACCGTGTTGAAGATGACCGACCTCGATCTGCAAGGTAAGCGCGTACTGATCCGCGAAGACCTCAACGTCCCCGTCAAGGACGGTGTTGTCACCAGCGATGCGCGTATCCTGGCCTCGCTGCCGACCATCAAGCTGGCCCTGGAAAAAGGCGCGGCAGTCATGATCTGCTCGCACCTGGGCCGTCCGACCGAAGGCGAGTTCTCGGCCGAGAACAGCCTCAAGCCGGTCGCCGACTACCTGAGCAAGGCCCTGGGCCGTGACGTGCCGCTGGTGGCCGATTACCTGGACGGTGTCGAGGTCAAGGCCGGCGACATCGTGCTGTTCGAGAACGTGCGCTTCAACAAGGGCGAGAAAAAGAACGCCGACGAGCTGGCGCAGAAATATGCGGCGCTCTGCGACGTGTTCGTGATGGACGCCTTCGGTACCGCGCACCGTGCCGAGGGTTCGACCCACGGCGTGGCCCGGTTTGCCAAGGTCGCCGCGGCCGGCCCGCTGCTGGCCGCCGAACTGGATGCGCTGGGCAAGGCCCTGGGCGCGCCGGCCAAGCCGATGGCCGCCATCGTCGCCGGCTCCAAGGTTTCGACCAAACTCGATGTGCTGAACAGCCTGAGCCAGATCTGCGACCTGCTGATCGTGGGCGGTGGCATCGCCAACACCTTCCTGGCCGCTGCCGGTCATCCGGTGGGCAAGTCGCTCTACGAGCCTGACCTGCTGGATACCGCCCGCGCCATCGCCGCCAAGGTCAACGTGCCGCTGCCGGTCGATGTGGTCGTTGCCAAGGAATTCGCCGAAAGCGCAGCCGCCACCGTCAAGCTGATCGCCGATGTGGCGGCCGACGACATGATCCTGGATATCGGTCCGCAGACCGCGGCGAATTTCGCCGAGTTGCTGAAGTCATCCCAGACCATCCTGTGGAACGGCCCGGTGGGCGTTTTCGAATTCGACCAGTTCGGCAACGGCACCAAGGTGCTGGCCCAGGCCATTGCCGAAAGCGCGGCATTCTCCATTGCCGGTGGTGGCGACACCCTGGCGGCCATCGACAAATATGGTGTTGCTTCGGATATCTCCTACATTTCTACCGGTGGCGGTGCGTTCCTCGAATTCGTCGAGGGCAAGGTCCTGCCTGCCGTGGAAGTGCTGGAAACCCGCGCCAAGGCCTGAGGTGGCATTGGCCTTTGAAAGGGAGTTTTCATATGGTCAGGCCATTGATGCTGCTGATCCTGGCGGGCGTGCTGGGCGGTTGTGCCGGCAAGCCCGGGGCCGGGGCGACGAGCGAGGCCGCTCCGGCTGCCGGCAAGGGTTGCGATCAGGCCGACTGGCAGGCAGAAACCGCACCGGTGCTGAACAAGCGCCTGGGGCCGGACGGGCTGGAAAAATACGACACATCGTCCGGGACCCGGGAACAGGGTTGTCCTTGACGGGTCAGATTCACTACAGGCAGTACTGGCGGCCAGGGCCGTCAGTCGAGGAACCGGCATGAAAGGCTTTATCGCCCTTGCTTCACTGGCTCTGCTCGGCGGTTGCGCCGGCTTCAACCTGTCCTCGTCGACGTCGTCGGCGGACAACTGGACCCGCTGGGTCTGTGACAGCCAGGCCGAGGTGCTCTGGCGTTATGCCGACAGCGCGCAGCAGTCGGTCGACGTGCGCCTTGGCGGCGCGGACCAGGTGTATCGCCTGAAGCCCGAAGTCGGCGCCGTCGACAGCGGTGTGTTGTATAGCGACAACATGTTGGCGTTTCACAAAAAAGGTGATGAAGGCCTGGTTTACTGGGTCGCCACCAACGATTTGATCGGTCGGGCCTGCAAGGCGCCCTGATCGGTAATAACTTGAATAGCAGCCGCCGCTCCGGCAGGCTTGCACGATTAACGACCCTCGTCCGGGAGAGACACACACAATGGCACTTATCAGCATGCGCCAGATGCTGGACCACGCAGCCGAATACGGCTACGGCGTTCCAGCTTTCAACGTCAACAACCTTGAGCAGATGCGCGCCATCATGGAAGCCGCTGACAAGACTGACTCCCCGGTGATCGTCCAGGCTTCGGCCGGTGCCCGCAAATACGCTGGCGCACCGTTCCTGCGGCACCTGATCCTGGCCGCGATCGAAGAGTTCCCGCATATCCCGGTGTGCATGCACCAGGACCACGGCACCAGCCCGGATGTCTGCCAGCGCTCCATCCAGCTGGGTTTCAGCTCGGTGATGATGGACGGCTCCCTCGGCGAAGACGGCAAGACCCCGACCGACTACGAGTACAACGTCCGCGTTACCCAACAGACCGTGGCCATGGCCCACGCCTGTGGCGTTTCGGTTGAAGGCGAGCTGGGTTGCCTGGGTTCGCTGGAAACCGGCATGGCCGGTGAAGAAGACGGCATCGGCGCCGAAGGCGTGCTCGACCACAGCCAGATGCTGACCGATCCTGAAGAGGCCGCGGACTTCGTCAAGAAGACCCAGGTCGACGCCCTGGCCATCGCCATCGGCACCAGCCACGGCGCCTACAAGTTCACCAAGCCGCCTACCGGTGACGTGCTGGCGATCGACCGTATCAAGGAAATCCACAAGCGCATCCCCAACACCCACCTGGTGATGCACGGTTCGTCTTCGGTGCCGCAAGAGTGGCTGGCGATCATCAACCAGTACGGCGGCGACATCAAGGAAACCTATGGCGTGCCGGTCGAGGAAATCGTCGAGGGCATCAAGCACGGCGTGCGCAAGGTCAACATCGACACCGACCTGCGCCTGGCGTCCACCGGTGCCATGCGTCGCCTGATGGCCACCAACCCGAGCGAGTTCGACCCGCGCAAGTTCTTCGGCGCCACCGTGACCGCCATGCGTGACGTGTGCATCGCCCGTTACGAGGCTTTCGGCACCGCCGGCAACGCTTCGAAGATCAAGCCGATCTCCCTGGAAGCGATGTTCCAGCGTTACCTGAAAGGTGAGTTGAACGCCAAGGTCAACTGAGACTGTCCGTGTTGAAAAAAAACCGCCGAAAGGCGGTTTTTTCATGGGCGTTCAACCGCTTCTCAGGGGAGATCGATACTGCCATCCCTGCTCTGTCGGTAAAGGGTATAGGGCAGCGCCAGGGTATCCAGAATGCCGGAAGGTATGAGGTCCACGAACTGGAACGGCGTAAGGGCCGGTGCGTCGGGAGCCTGCTCCACCACCTGGGATGGACCATGCAGCACGCACAGGTTGTAAAACACTCCGCTGTAAACACGGGGAACGGCAGCACAATGGGTGTTCCATTCCTTGAGATTGCGGCGGGTGACATCATCACCGCGAAAGACGGTATTGATCGTTCCGCAACCCGAGAGCGACAGTCCCAGGGTGGCTGCGAGCAATGCGTGGCGGGTGCTTGTCATCCATGGCTCCATTAGCAGGGGCCGGTAGTCTAATGGAGGGTTTTATGCGCCTGGTAAGCAATATTTATGTACAGGTGTTGCCGATCCTGTGCGGGTTGCGGTTGTCCTGGCTCATCACTCCGCCCATGCAGTTTACGGTAACTTTGAAGTTTTATAACTTTACCAATATGAATTTTTGATTCATCCTTCCGGAATAAGAACATTCGATAATATTGGTATTATCCTCGGTGCTGTGATCTTGCACGCATGCTAAATTTCTAGTGTACTTATTTTCCAGGTAAAAAAGATCAATTCCACCTTCGTTGCCTGCGTACTTGAAACGCCATAAGTGGCCTGGTCTTGAGCTGCTGGCTGGAATCGTTGAAGCAAAGATTTCACCGTTTTTGGCCTCGAGTGCCCGGAAGTATCCTTGGTTTAAAAGCACGTACGAAAGTTCTTCTGATGTATTAGAGACTTTCCACTTCGATTCGGGGTAATCTTGGTCACGAGATAGATGGACGTTTTGCGATCCCTCGTTGTCTTCGACTGAAGAGACTTGAAATAATTTCGGGGATGATGAAGGCAGAGCCGTGTAGATTTTATAGATGCCTGGTTCGATTCTTACCACCGGACCTGGGGTGCTCCGGGGGTTTTTTTCAGAGGAATCGCTCTGATGAGGCGTCGATTTATCTTTCATGAGTATTGTCCTTGGCCGTTGCGCAATGGAGTTAGGGTGCCTTCTGGGTAAAGAGGCTTTCCGAGAAGGTAGCTTGCAGGCCTGAACTCCAGAAAATAATTTATCTCATGGTTCGCTATCGAATATATTGCTCAGGTTATGCAAGCCGGTCTTTTGTTATAAATTTCAGGTTTTCAGGTGGTCTTTTATGGTTCTGTTTTAATTGGCTCGTAGAGTGATTTGGTTGTAGTGGTGTCATTGTCTTTGTATATGGGTTGAATATAGAGTGTCAGCTTTTTTCCGTGTTTATGAAAACTTTGGATTTTTCATAATTTGACCAGTATGAATTTTTGGCTTGTCGCTCCGAAATAAGGAATTTCAATAATATTGGTTCTGTCTTCCGTGCTGTGATCTTTCACGCTTGCAAAATTCCTGGTGAGTTTGTTTTCCAGGTAGAAAAGATCAATGCCGGTTTCTTTGCCGGCGTCCCTGAAATACCAGGCTATGCTTGATTTTCCATCGATGTCTGGCCGCGGGACAGTGAGGACATTGCCGTCGTGGGCTCGCAGTATTGCGTGGATGCCCTGGTTAGATATATGGTATTCCCGCTCGTGGTGCTGGGTTGAAAAAATTTCCCACTTTGAATCGCCTTCGTAAGTGTCATGAAATAAATATACGTTGTGAGATCGGTCACTGTTTTCGATTGGAGAGACGGAAACCAGTTTCTGAGGCAATGAAAGCAGAGCTGTATAGATTTTATAGACGCCAGGTTCGATTCTTCGCGCCGGGCCTGGGGCGCTTTGGGCGTTTTGTTTAGAGGGTTCGCCCTGCTGAGCTGTGGATTTCTCTTTCATGATTATTTCCTTGAACGTTTCAATGGGCATGTGATACCCACTGAATGGAACGTGTTCCGAAGGGCACGGTGCAGGCCCGAACTTCAGGAAAAATCCCCTCATGGTCCGCTATCGAGGATGTTGGTCAGATTGCGCAAGTCGGTCTACTGTCAGAAATGACAGGTTTGTAGATCGTTTTATAATAGGGAATAGAGCTTTAATGCATAAAATAATTTTTTATGAATTTGTAGGATGAGGAAAGCTGGCAGGTAGTGATAAATAATATAAAGAACTGTCAATTATGACAGTGGTATAACGATGGCGAAATGTTCCACGATGAAACCTCATTCATAGTGGAGCCCTGTGCCATGAGCGAAGAGGACGAAAGCGATCCGAATTATTTGAGATACTTCAAGTTTCGCCAGAAGATCAACGTGACAAGGCGTGTCGCCGGCGATCAGCCCGCTTGTGAGCGAGGCGAGCTGTGCAGTATCGATTGGAGCACACGGATGCTTGTCTACTGCGCCGAAAGCGGGTTGTACCGAACGTTGAAGTTTGATGAGATCGAGCAGATCGACCCTATTGCAAAATACCGAAAATCCTCGTTGTTCTACCCATGAAGGGATAACGGTTATTTAAAAATTCTCCGATAGTTTGATAAAGACTAATGAACTGTCATTTCTGACAGTAGTCAGTGTGCGTTTATCCCGGCACTCTGCCGTTTCCCGTCCCGATAAAGGAGTGAACGGCCATGAGCAATAAAGACAAGGCAGTCAAAATCGAACCCAAGGGGCCTGCACCGGTCAAGGTGCCGCCTGTGGTGGAGCCTGTGACGAAACCGCAAACACCGAAGGGGCCTGCCCCTGTTAAACTGCCGTCCTGACTCAACGCCTGTTATCCCGCCCCGATTTGAAGTTCGGGGCCGTTGGCGGCGGGGCCGGCGAACAGGCCCTCAACCTTTCTCGTGATCGATATCCAGCTTGTAGAACGTCACCATCCCGCCTTCACTGGTGTACCCGGTGTTGTCCTGCACATAGACCCCGGCCTTGAAATACAGCGGCTTGTCGCGCCAGGTGGTGCTGATCTGGGTGTTCCAGGCGGCGTCGGCGGCGCGCACGCTCAGGTAGCCGCCACGGCTCAGGTGGATCACGTAGGTGAAGCTCTTGTCCAGCGGGACGTCGTCGGCAATCTGGATGACCCGGCTCTCTTCGTCGTCCGGATGGTTGCGAATCTTCACCACGATGATTCCGGTCTTGCGCCAGTCCTTGTACTGGTATTCGACCTTGAGCATGGGTTGGGTGCTGTTGTACGCGTGGATCTGGCCGATGACGATCTTGCCCGACGACGGTACCTGGTTCACCGCCAGGGTCGCGCGTAGGTAATTGTTGGCTTCACTGTAGAGCCAGTTGCGCAGGCGTCCGTCGGGGTAGGTCTCGCGCAGCTCGCTGCGGGGGTAGATGGCATTCTCGGTCTTGGAGCCGGTCACGGGCGACCAGAAGAACAAGGTGCCGGTGTCTGAATGAAAGTACTGGTCCTTGAAACCCTCTACCAGTTTGGGGGTGTCGATGGTCGCCGGAGGGGTGCCGACAGGCACGCTGAGGTTCCAGGTCGTCAGGTCGATCATGGGGGAGTCTCCCGTGTAAAACGTACGACGCACGGGCATAGGCATGTCGTCTGGTAAAAATCAGACAAACTGCTTTAGCCTGGGGCTTTGGGCGCTCTTTATACGGGTTGAACGATAGTTTGTTAACGTCAAACCGGCGAACGGTTGACGTCAAAGTGCCGACGAAATGCACAAGGCCCCGCCAGGCTTCGGCTTGCGCCGATAGCCGTTGGTCGGGTTGGCAAGGTGCTATTACCGCTGGGCGGGGGGAATCAGGCCGGTGTGTGCTTGATCGCCAGCTCGTAGAAGGTCGCACGACCGCCTTCATTGGCGCCGCCATGGTTGTCCTGCACATAAACCCCGGCCTTGAAGTACAGCTGCTTGTTGGCCCAGGCCGGATTGAGAGGGGTTTCCCAGTGTCCGTCGGCGGCGCTGAGGCTCAGCGTGCCGTTGGGCGTGAGGTGGATGTTGTAGGAAAAGTGCTGGTCGAGTTGGACATTGCGGGCGATGACCACCAGGGCTCCGTTCTTCGCCTGCGGATCGTCCGCGCGGACCTGGGCGACGATCGAACCGGTATGGCTGGCGGCCTTGTAGCGGTATTCGAGCTTGAGCAGCGGTTTGCTGTCGTGGTCGACGTGGATCTGGCCGATCACGATACTGCCGCTGGAAGGCACCTGGTTCACCGCCAGGTTGGCGTGCAGGCTGTTGTCGGCGTCGCGATAGGCCCAGTTGCGCAGGCGTCCGTCGGCGCTGGTCTCGCGGAGTTCGGTGCGTGGGTAGTGGGTGTTGGGCGTCAATGTACCGGTGACCGGGGCCCAGAAAAACAGGCTGCCGCTGTCGGCGTGGAAATACTCATCGCTGAAGCCCCGGGCCAGGGCCTGGGTACCGATACGGGTGGCGGGCGTGCCCTCGGGGATGGTCAGTTCCCAGGTCGACAGGTCGATCATGCTCACGGTCTTGGCTCGTGTGGTTTGAGAGCCTCTGTTATAAGCCTCGGCGACGCCGGGCAACTGTCGGCCGGCTGAATGCCGCGATCAGTTTCATCGACCGTTAGTCGGGATATAGGCGCTCGCCAAGGATGATGGCGTAATGGTCACTACTCTTTGCGCAAACCCGGACTAGAGTTGTCCTTGTCCATAGTCCGGTTTTCCGTATGACCACCGGTGGAGTTCCCCGAACATAGAGAAGCAGCATGGATTGCGCGCAACTTAAGGCTGGTGAAAGCAGTTCTGTCCTTTTGGTGGTCGATGACTATCCTGAAAACCTGATCAGCATGCGAGCATTACTGGAACGGCAGGACTGGCAGGTGGTTACTGCGGCGTCCGGTATCGAAGCGCTGACGCTGCTGCTGGAACACGAGATCGACCTGGTATTGCTGGATGTGCAGATGCCTGGCATGGACGGCTTCGAAGTCGCCCGTCTGATGCGTGGTAGCCAGCGTACGCGCCTGACCCCGATCATTTTCCTCACCGCCAACGAGCAGTCCCAGGATGCCGTCATCAAGGGTTATGCCAGCGGCGCGGTGGATTATCTGTTCAAGCCCTTCAACCCGGATATCCTCAAGCCCAAGGTCCAGGCGTTGCTGGAGCAACAGCGCAACCGCCGGTCCCTGCAGCAACTGACCCGCGACCTGGAAGCGGCCCGGGCCTTCAATGCCTCGGTGCTGGAGAATGCCGCGGAAGGCATTCTGGTGGTCAATGACGATGGCAGCATCCGTTTTGCCAACCCGGCGATTTCCCGTCTGCTCAACGCCCCGCTGGAACTGTTGATCGGCATGCCGTTCCTGAACTTCCTGCAGTACCCACACTTTCCCGATTGGCCGGGCTGCCCGTTGCACGAGGGTTATCGCAAGGGGGAGATCTATCGCCTGCACGACGCCCAACTGCGCACCACTGCCGGCGAATCATTGCCAGTGGCCATGTCCTGCGCGCCTTTGCCGTCTGACCAGCGGGCGATGGTGGTCACCGTGCTCGACATGTCGGTGGTGCACCATCTGCATCAGCAACTGGAGTTCCAGGCAGTGACCGACCCGCTGACAGGCCTGCTCAACCGCCGGGGCTTCTACCAGACCGCGGAAAACACCCTGTTGCGCAGCGATCACAGCCACAAGTCGCTGGTGTTGATGTACCTCGACCTCGACGGCTTCAAGCGGGTCAACGACTCCCTTGGGCACGAGGCTGGCGACCGGGTGCTGCGCTGGGTCTCGGAGCAGTTGAAGGCCTGTCTCAAGCCCTTCGATATCCTGGCGCGCATGGGCGGCGACGAATTCACCACCTTGCTCGATCTGGAGCGCCCGGAGCAGGCGGCGAAACTCGCGGAAAGACTGATCGAGCGGGTGTCGATCCGCCAGCAGATCGATGGCCTGGACATGACCCTGGGGGTCAGCATCGGGATCGCCACCTACCCCGATTGCGGTGCCAACCTCGATGGCCTGTTGCGGGCCGCGGACATTGCGATGTACGAGGCCAAGCGCGCCGGGCGCCAGCAATATCGCTACTACGACCATGAAATGAACGGGCGGGCCCGCTCGCGGCTGATGCTTGAGGAAAGCGTCCGTTCGGCCATCGAGAGCAAGGAATTCAAGATGGTCTATCAGCCCCAGGTGTCCCTCGCGGACGGTCGTCTGCGCGGCTTCGAGGCCTTGTTGCGCTGGCACCATCCCAGTGTCGGTGACGTGCCGCCGGGGCTGTTCCTGCCGCTGCTGGAAGAGGTCCGCCTGATCAGCCGCCTGGGCAGCTGGATCTATCGCCAGGCGGCGACCCAGCGCCATGCCTGGAATGGTGTGTTCGCCGATGAACTGGTGCTCAGTGTCAGCCTGAGTTCCACCCAGTTCTGCATGCCGAACCTGGTCGACGAGTTGCAGGAGGTGATCGAGCGTCACGACCTGCGCCCCAGCCAGTTGGAGGTCGAGGTCACCGAGGCGGCGCTGATGCACGATTTCGAGGCCTCGCGCAAACAGCTGCGGCGCATTCGCGCACTGGGCATGCGGGTCGCCCTGGATGACTTCGGCTCCGGTCATTGTTCGCTGAACCACCTGCGCGACCTTGAGCTGGACACCCTCAAGCTCGACCGTCACCTGATCGCCAAGATTCTCGATTCGCCGCGGGACGCGGCGCTGGCGCGCAGCGTGATCGAACTCTGCCAGCAGTTCGGCCTGCTGGTGATCGCCGAAGGGGTGGAAACCCTGGAGCAGTCGCAGTGGCTCAAGGCCAATGGCTGTCCCTTTGTCCAGGGCTTCCTGGTGGCCCGTCCGCTGACCGCCAGGGATGCCACCGGCTTCGGCCCGACATTCGACTGGAGCGCACTGACAGGTTGAATTCGCTACACTGGTGACCTTCTTCGATGTACGTAACGGCCTTCCATGACTGCGCTGAAATACCTTCAGGCCTATCCCACGTCCTTGCAGGACCAGGTGCGCCAGATGATTGCCGGGGACCAGCTGGGCACCTACCTGAACCAGCGCTATGCCGGGCGACATGGCGTGCAGAGCGACAAGGCGCTGTACGGCTATGCCCTGGCCCTGAAGCAGGAGCACCTGCGCAATGCCCCGGCCATCGACAAGGTACTGTTCGATAATCGCCTGGACCTGACCCATCGCGCCCTTGGCCTGCATACCGCGATCTCGCGGGTGCAGGGTGGCAAGCTCAAGGCCAAGAAGGAGATTCGCATCGCCTCGCTGTTCAAGGAGGCGGCACCGGAGTTCCTCCGGATGATCGTGGTGCACGAACTGGCACACCTCAAGGAAAGCGATCACAACAAGGCTTTCTACCAGCTGTGCGAATACATGCAGCCGGGGTATCACCAGCTGGAATTCGACCTGCGGGTCTATCTGACCTGGCGGGACATGCAGGGCAAGGCCGCCGTGGCCGATTAAGCGAGCGACAAGGAATTTCGGATGGACGTCAGCAAGACCAAGAGCAGTTTCTATCGTCGCCTGTATGTGGCCTGGCTGATCGACAGCGGGGTGGCCAGCAGCGTCCCGGCGCTGACCGAGGCGACCGGCATGCCGCGACGCACTGCCCAGGACACCATCGTGGCCCTGGCCGACCTGGATATCCTCTGCGAGTTCGAGCAGGAGGAAGGCGCCCGCAACCATGCCGGGCACTACCGGATCCATGGCTGGGGGGCGATCGACAAGACCTGGATCGAGCGTAACCTGGCGTCGATCAGGCAGGTGCTGGGCTATCCCTGATCGGTTTCAGGCCTTGCGCATGCCGATGTGCGGGATGTCATCCTCCAGATACGCCTCGCCCACGGCCTCGAAGCCGTAGCGTCCGTAGTAGGCCTGCAGGTGCGCCTGGGCCGAGAGGTAGATCGGCTGTTCCGGCCACAGCTTTTCGGCGTGCCTGAGTGCCTGCGCCATCAACTCGTGGCCCAACCCGAGGCCGCGCGCCTCCGGTGCAATCACTACCCGCCCGATCACCACGTCACCGCCCTGCGATACTGGGTCGAGCAGGCGCAGGTAGGCGGCCAGCCGGTCGTCGCGCCAACCCATCAGATGACAGGTGTCGCCTTCCAGATCGCGGCCGTCGACTTCCTGATAGGGGCATTTCTGCTCGACCACGAAGACCTCGGTACGCAGTTGCAGGATGGTGTAGAGCTGCTCCTTGCCCAGGTCGCTGTGATGTTTGCAGATCCAGTCGATTGTCATGTGCCTCATCCTGATTCAGATATCCGCTACCGATACTAAGCGGGTTGCCTCGCCGAGCCAACCGCGACTCCCGGCTTTGCGTGGATCGCCAGTCGGGTAATTTTTTGTGAACGAAGGCTAGTTGCCATCATTCATTTTGCTCGGCCTCGTCATCTTTGTGTAATCTGCTTTGCAGGGCGTTTGCCTCGGCGCCAATGAGCTAATGTTAGGAGCTGGGAGATGGCCACTTGCTTTCGCCCGGCCCCTGGGCTTCGGTTCACTCTGCAGGGCAGACCCGCCCGCTAAGGATCTTTGGCATGTCGCGATTGCATCGAGCTTTTGCTTTGCTTGGATTGCTGCTGCTGGCACAGAGCGCTACCGCAGAAAAATTGCGCTTGGTAGCCGACGCCTGGCCGCCGTTCACCGATGCGACCCTGGTCAATGGCGGCCTGGCGACCGATATCGTCAGCACGGCCCTGGCCCGTGCCGGTTATGCCAGCGACTTCGAGCAGGTGCCCTGGGCGCGCGCCCTGAAAGGGGTCGGCGAAGGGCGCTATGACGTGCTGATCAATGCCTGGTACACCAAGGACAGGACCTTGCTGGGGCAGTTCTCCGACGAGTACCTGCTCAACCGCGTGCGTTTTCTCAAGCGCAAGGATTCACCGATCACCTACGACACCTTGCCGCAGCTGCATGACTTTCCGATTGCCGTGGTGCGCGACTACGCCTATTCCGCCGACTTCGAGGCGGACGCCCAGTTGCAGAAGGTCCCGGTGCACAACTTCGCCATGGCCGTGCGCATGCTGGCGGCGGACCGGGTGAAGCTGACCCTGGAAGACGAGTATGTGGCGCGTTACTACCTGAAAAGCGAAACGCCGCGGGTGCGCAATGCGGTGGAGTTCCTGCCCAAGCCGTTGAGCGAGAACAGCCTGCATATCCTGGTCAGCCTGAAGAACCCGGAGCATGAACGGATCGTCGCCGGTTTCGACCGCGAGATCGCCGCGATGAAGGCGGACGGCAGTTACGAGCGCCTGCTCAAGCTGCATGGGATGTAACCACCTTCGCGAAACCTTGCAGGAGTCGGCTTGCCGACGAAGCTTTTGGCGGTCTTGAGGGCCTCATCGCTGCGATGCGGCGTCCCGACAAGCCAGCTCCTACAGGGGAGCGGGGCGTTTTCAAGATTCGGTGTTTTCTTCCGGGCCCTTGATCAGGTGCGCCGCCAGCGTGCGCAACGGTCCCAGCTGGCGACAGATCAATGCCAGTTGCGTCTGCACCAGGCGCTGTATCTCGTCGGTCTCGTCCGGCATCTGCTCCAGTTCGTTCGCCAGGGCTTCTTCGGTATCGCTCTGGATCTCGATGGGCGTCTTGTTCGCCAGCCCGATGGCAATCTGCTCGATGCTGGCGGCCAGGGTCGCCCCGGCGCCGTTGATCAGATGCTCGCGGACTTCAGTCGGCAGCTGGTTTTCCCGGTGCGCCCCCAGCCCCGAGAGGTAGCTGAGCAAGGTGTGCGAGAGCACCAGGAAACGGAAACCCACGTCGGCTTCCTTACGGAAATGCCCCGGCTCCATCAACATGTTCGCCAGGGTAGTCGACAGCGCCGCGTCGGCGTTGTGTGCGTTGCGCCGGGCCAGGCGATAGGCCAGGTCGTCGCTCTTGCCGTGGGCGTACTGCTGCATGATCTGGCGCAGGTACAGGCTGTTGCAGCTCAGGGTGTTGGCCAGCACCTTGTTCAGGCGCCGCCCCTGCCAGTCCGGCAGGAACAGGAAGACCGCCAGGCCGGCGATCAGGGCGCCGAGCAGGGTATCCATCAGGCGTGGCAGGAACAGGCCGTAGCCGTCGCCCACCTGGTTGAAGCAGAACAGCACCGTCAGGGTCATGGCGGCGGTCGCCAGGGTGTAGCGGGTGGTGCGGTTGATAAAGAAGGTCACCCCCGCGACGATGGTGAACATGGCCTGGATCAACGGGCTCGGGAACAGGTCGAACAGCGCCCAGGCGGCGGTCAGGCCGATGGCCGTGCCGATGATCCGCTGGCCCAGCTTGCGCCGTGTGGCGCCGTAGTTCGGTTGGCAGACGAACAGCGTGGTGAGGATGATCCAGTAGCCCTGGGAAGGATGCACCAGGTGCACCATGCCGTAGCCGACGCTCAAGGCCAGCGGCAGGCGCAGGGCGTGGCGGAACAGCAGCGAGGTCGGGGTCAGCTGGGTACGCAGGCGTGTCAGCACATCCTTGAAGTTGCGTGGCGAGCGGTCCAGCAGGCTGCTGTCGGTGGCGTCGGCCAGGCTGTCGGGGTTGCTGGCGTCGCTGAGCAGACGGTCCAGGGTGCTGAGGTTGGCGGCCAGGGCTCGTAGCGAGCGCAACAGGCCGCGCCAGGCCGGGTTGCTCTGGATGCGCAGGTGTTCCATCGAGGCGTGCAGGTCGCCCAGGGCCTCGGCGAAGCTGGCGTCATAGACGAACGGCTGGCGCAGCTGGATCGACTCCGCGAGTGCCCGGCAGGCCTTGCCCTGCTGGCGCAACAGGCGCTGGCAGCGGAACAGCACATCGCTGTGGAAAAAGGCCTCGGCCAGGGCGTTGTACGGATAGTGCGAAGAACTGGCGCGTTCGTGGATATCCTGGGCGAGGAAATACAGCTTCAGGTAGCGGCTGACTTTCGACCCCGGTCGACCGTTGCCGACCCGGTGCAGGATGATTTCCTTGGCGGTGTTCAGCGCCGCGACCACCTTGCCGTTCTGCCGGGCCAGTTCCAGGCGCCGGGCTTCGACGTCCATCTGCCGGATCGGTTCGAACAGCGACGACTTGAGCTTGAGGTAGAGGCCCAGCTCACGGAACAGCTTCGCCAGGCTCTGCTGTACCGGCTGGTTGGAAAACAGCGCTTGCCACAGCACCGAGAGCACGCCGTACCAGCCGGCCCCGGCCACCAGCAGCAGGGGCTCGTGCCAGAGATCGTTGACTTCGCCGCCGCGCTGGTCCACGCCGATCATGGTGTAGACCGAAAGAATCAGGGTTGCCGAGGCAATCGCCCCGTAGCGTTCGCCCAGGGCTCCGAGCATGGTCAAGCCGAAGGCCGCCAGGGCCATGGCGACGACGAACACCACCGGGTAGGGGAACAGCAGTTCGACCGAGAAGGCCGCGACGCTGAAACACACCAGCGTCACTGCCAGCGCATTGAGACGGCCCTGCCAACTGTCGTCGGTCTCGGCCAGGGCGCTGGCGATGACCCCGAGGAACAGCGGGATCAGCAGCTTCATTTCGTTCTGGAACCAGCACAGGGTCATGATGCCGGTCAGGGCGATGAACACCCGAACGCTATAGCTGAATTTGTCCAGCGCCCAGAGACGGCGCAGGGACTGGTTGAACGAGGTCGATGCCATGAAGGTGAGAGAGCCTGCCAGCGGTTGATCTGAATGATGGGTAGACGGGCGGCATTGTGATGACGCCACATCGGTCTACAGCAAAATTTGTTCCGTGATCGCTGATGCGCCCGTAATCAATGTTGCGGAAGTCTATTGTGCCTTGTGTTCGCCTGTGCGGACGCCATCGCCAGCAAGCCGGCTCCCACAATGTCCGTGTTGTGCACACAGCCTGCAACCGGCACTGAACCTGTGGGAGCCGGCTTGCCAGCCCCCACAATGTCCGTGTTGTGCACACAGCCTGCAATCGACACCGAACCTGTGGGAGCCGGCTTGCTGGCGATGAACGATAACGCGGTGTATCCGAAACGCGCGCAAAGGTCAGGCGAATTGCGCCGCCGCGTACCCTGAAGCCCAGGCCCACTGGAAGTTGAAGCCGCCGAGGTGGCCGCTGACGTCCAGCACTTCGCCGATAAAGTACAGGCCGGGGCTTTTCAGCGACTCCATGGTCTTCGACGAGACTTCGCGGGTATCGACGCCACCGAGGGTGACTTCGGCGGTGCGATAGCCTTCGGTGCCGGCGGGGACCACCTGCCAGTCGCCGAGCTTGCCCGCGACCTCGGCCAGTTCCGCCGGGGTGTACTGTTTCATGGGCTTGGAGACGAACCAGTGCTCGGCCAGCAGGTTGGCCATCTTCTTGGTGAACAGCTCGCCGAGCAGGGTTTTCAGCTCGCTGTTGGGCCGTTCGGCCTGCTGCTGTTGCAGCCAGTCCAGCGCGTCGTGGTCGGGCAGCAGGTTGATGTGCACGGTGTCGCCGGGTTGCCAGAACGAGGAAATCTGCAGGATCGCCGGACCGCTGAGGCCGCGGTGGGTGAACAGGATATTTTCCCGGAAGCCCTGGTCGTTGCAGCTCACCAGGCAATCCACCGAGGTCCCGGACAGCTCGCCGCACAATTCCTTGAGTTGATCGGTAATGGTGAACGGTACCAGGCCGGCGCGGGTCGGTAACACCTGGTGGCCGAACTGCCTGGCCACCTGGTAGCCGAACCCGGTGGCGCCGAGGGTCGGGATCGACAGGCCGCCGGTGGCGATCACCAGGGACTGGCAGGTGACCTGGCCGAGGGTGGTTTGCAGCAGGTAGCCGCTTTCGAGTTTCTCGATGTGCTGGATTGCGGTGTCCAGGTGCAGGCTGACGCCGGCCTGGTCGCATTCGTCCAGGAGCATGCCGAGTATGTCGCTGGACTTGTTGTCGCAGAACAGCTGGCCGAGTTTTTTCTCGTGATAGGGCACGCCGTGCCTGGCCACCATCGCGATGAAATCCCACTGGGTGTAGCGGGCCAGGGCCGACTTGCAGAAGTGTGGGTTCTGCGAGAGGAAATTGCCGGGTTCGCTGTACATGTTGGTGAAGTTGCAGCGACCGCCACCGGACATCAGGATTTTCTTCCCGGCCTTGTTGGCATGGTCGATCAGCATCACCTGGCGTCCGCGGGCGGCGGCGGTAAAGGCGCACATCAGGCCGGCGGCACCGGCGCCGATGATCACAACTTCAGTAGCGGGCACAACGATGTCCTCATTTGTTTTTCAGCCGGGCGCGGTTTTTTGTAGGAGCCGGCTTGCTGGCGATTCCGGCGACGCGGTGTTGCAGGTACACCGCGTTATCGTTCATCGCCAGCAAGCCGGCTCCTACAGGACTCTGGCGTTTGCGCGACCATTGTGGGGACCGAGCTGGCCCTTGATATTACGATCGTTCCCACGCTCTGCGTGGGAATGTATCCCGTGACGCTCTGCGTCACATCCAGCATGGGAAATCAGAGAATCCGCACGCGCAGCGAGCGGCCCTTGATCTTGCCCTCGTTCAGACGCTGCAGCGCCTGCTTGGCGACACCGCGTTCCACCGCCACATAGGCCTGGAAGTCGAAAATCGCGATCTTGCCGACCTGGGCGCCAGGAATCCCGGCGTCGCCGGTCAGGGCGCCGAGGATATCCCCCGGACGGACCTTGTCCTTGCGGCCGGCGGCGATGCACAGGGTGCTCATGGCCGGCAGCAGCGGACCGCCGCCCTGGGACTTGAGGTTGTCGAGCTGGTCCCAGTTCAACGGCGACTTCTGCACTTCTTCGATGGCCCGCGCGCGCAGGCTCTCGGAAGGTGCTACCAGGCTGATGGCCAGGCCGGTCTCGCCAGCCCGGCCGGTGCGGCCGACGCGGTGGATATGCATTTCCGAGTCGCGCGCCAGCTCGACGTTGATCACCATGTCCAGGGCATCGATATCCAGGCCGCGCGCCGCGACATCGGTCGCCACCAGCACCGAGATGCTGCGGTTGGCGAACATCGCCAGGACCTGGTCACGGTCGCGCTGTTCCAGGTCGCCGTGCAGGGCGACGGCGGACATGCCCTTGGCGGCCAGGGCGTCGACGGTTTCCTGGACCTGCTGCTTGGTGAAGCAGAACGCGACGCAGGAGGTCGGACGGAAATGGTTGAGTACCTTGACCACCGCCTCCATGCGCTCTTCCGGGGAAATCTCGTAGAAGCGCTGCTCGATCTGGCTGTCGGCGTGCATCGCCTCGGCCTTGACCTGCTGCGGGTTGCGCATGAACTTGGACGCCAGTTGCTTGATGCTCACCGGGTAGGTGGCGGAAAACAGCAGGGTCTGCCGGCGCTCGGGAAGCTGGGCGATGATTTCCTCGATGGCGTCGTAGAAACCCATGTCGAGCATGCGGTCGGCTTCGTCGAGCACCAGGGTGTTGAGGCCGTGCAGGACCAGCGAACCCTTGCGCAGGTGTTGCTGGATGCGCCCCGGAGTGCCGACGATGATGTGCGTGCCGTGTTCCAGGGAGGCGATCTGCGGGCCCAGGGCCACGCCGCCGCAGAGGGTCAGCACCTTGATATTGTCTTCGGCGCGGGCCAGGCGGCGGATTTCCTTGGCAACCTGGTCGGCGAGCTCGCGGGTCGGACAGATCACCAGCGCCTGGCAACCGTAGAAGCGCGGGTTGATCGGGTTCAGCAGGCCGATGCCGAAGGCGGCGGTCTTGCCGCTGCCGGTCTTGGCCTGGGCGATCAGGTCCATGCCCTTGAGAATCACCGGCAAGCTCTGCGCCTGGATCGGCGTCATCTGGGCATAACCGAGGGAGTCGAGGTTAGCCAGCATGGCGGCGGACAGGGGCAAGGAGTTAAAAGCGGTGGCGATGGTGGTCACGGGACTGGCCTGCAAAACAAAATGTCGCGCAGTGTATCAGCCCCGGCTGGCGACGCTGCAAATTCTGGACGAAAAGTAGCCAAATACTGGCAGTGCTGTCTTTTCAGGCGCGAGCCTTGAACTGTAGGAGCCGGCTTGCTGGCGATTCAGGCGACGCGGTCTATCAGACACACCGCGTCATCGTTCATCGCCAGCAAGCCGGCTCCCACAGGGGGAGCACCTAGTGCTCGATATGCTGTTCCTGGACTTCCCGGGTCCGCCGTCCGTCCTGGGGCGACAGTTGCAGGAAGATCGCCGCCGCCAGCATCGCCATGATGCCCACGGTCAGGAAGGTCAACTGGAAGGCGCCGAGCACCGTGTCCACGCCGTCGTTGCCGATGGCCGCGGTAAAGCCGCCGAGCAGGGCGCCGGCACAGGCGACACCGAGGCTCAGGGACAATTGCGCGACCACCGACAGCAGGCTGTTGCCGCTGCTGGCGGCCTTGTCGTCGAGGTCGATCAGGGTCACGGTGTTCATCGCGGTGAATTGCAGCGAGTTGATCGCCCCGGCAATCGCCAGCATGCCCAGCAGCAGCGGATACGGCGTGTGTTCGGTGACCAGGCCCATGGCCGCGAGCATGATGCCCAGCGCCAGGGTGTTGCCGGTCAGCACGATGCGATAGCCCAGGCGCTCGATCAGCGGCCGGGCAATCGACTTGGCGAACATCGCCGCCGCCGCCAGGGGCAGCATGCTCATCCCGGCCTGGGACGGCGAGTAACCCAGGGCCACCTGCAGCAGCAACGGCACCAGGAACGGCAGGGCGCCGCTGCCCAGGCGCGCGAACAGGTTGCCGAGGATGCCCACGGCGAACGTCCGGGTCTTGAACAGCGAGGGTGCGAACAACGGATTGTCGATATGCCCGGCGCGCAGCCAGTAGGCAGCCAGGCAGGCGAGTCCGGCAAACAGCAGCAACATCACCCGCAGGTGCGGCAGTTGCAGCTCGCCCAGGCCCTCCATGGCGATGGTGATCAGCAGCATCGCCGCGCCGAACAGCAGGAAGCCGATGCCGTCGAAGCGCGTACGCTCGCTGCCGCGCAGGTCGGGGATGAATTTCCACACGGCATAACAACCGACCAGGCCCACCGGCAGGTTGATCAGGAAGATCCAGTGCCAGGTCAGAAACTGCACCATCCAGCCGCCCATGGTCGGGCCGATCAGCGGCCCGAGCAGGCCGGGGATAGTGATGAAACCCATGATCCGCACCAGTTCCGAGCGCGGATAGGCACGCAGCACCACCAGCCTGCCGACCGGCAGCATCAGCGAGCCGCCGAGGCCCTGGATCACCCGCGCACCCACCAGCATGTTCAGCGAACTCGACAGGGCGCACAGCAGCGAGCCGATGCTGAACAGCAGGATCGCGCAGAAGAACACCCGCTTGGTGCCGAACCGGTCGGAAATCCACCCCGAGGCCGGGATCAGCAACGCCACGGTGAGCATGTAGGCAATCACCACGCCCTGCATGCGCAGCGGGTTTTCCGCCAGGTCGAGGGCCATGGACGGCAAGGCGGTGTTGAGGATGGTCCCGTCGAGGGATTGCATGAAGAAGGCGATGGCCACCACCCAGGGCAGCCAGCGAGCGGTCGTTGCATCAAGAGGGGCGCGGTTGGGCATGGGCAGCTCTTTGTTAGCAGGCTATGGATCCGATTATGCCTGATCGGTCTGGGCTTGAGCGCTCCGGCTACGTTCTATTTGCTCCTTCGACAGCAGAAAACCGAGCAGGGCTCGATGAACATTGTCGGCTGCCACCCGCGACTCCAGGTCGAGCAGGTGCCCGGTGTCCTCGGCCACCGAGAAACTGCACCGGGGGATGTGTTGCTGGAACTGTCGGGCACCTTCGGCGGGGGTGTAGATATCCTTGGCGCCATTGATGAAGTGCACCGGGGTGCGGATCGCGGACAGCTGTCGCAGGTAGTTGCCGTCGCCCAGTTGCAGCACCTGGTCGATATGGAAGCGTGCCTGGCGGTATTCGGTGCTGGCCATGGTGCTGAGGTGCTGGTGGTTGGTGCTCTTCAGGCGGGGCGGGAGGAAATGACCGACCGTGTCGTTGAGCAGGTGGCCGATGGCGGACTTGTCGTCGACCTGGATCAGTTCGTGTACCCGCTGGACGTACGCCAGCATCGGCGGGTTGAGGTCGGGGGCCAGGGCCATGATCACCGAGCTCTGGATGCTGGGCGGGTTCCGCGCGAGGGTCAGCAGGCTGGAGATACCGCCCCAGGACGCCGACACCAGGTGGTTGACCTCGAAGCGCTCCACCAGCGCCAGGAGCATTTCCACCTCGTCGTCCTTGGTCACCAGGCCCGGATCGGGATTGTAGGCCTGGGAGCGGCCGGCGAAGGGCAGGTCGAACAGCAGCACGTTGAAATGCTCGGCCAGGCATTTGCTGGTGCGGGTGAACGACGATGTGGTGGAGAGGGCGCCGTTGACCAGCAGCACGGTGTTGCGGCGCGGATCTTCGCCGATGCGCTGGACATGGACGTTGAAATGCCTGAACAGATTATTGATGACGAAGCTTCCATGATTCATATCAAACTCCAGCAAAACACTTTCGGCGAGTGAAAGAGGCGCGGCATTGAGTAACGAAATCGCGGGTGAAGCCTGGGGCTCTGGTGCCGGGCTCGAACGAGGTGCTGGCGTTTTAATGCTGCGCCGAACGATGGGCTATGTATAACGCGCCGGGTCTGGCGGGGCAACCGTCGGAGCGGATAGGCGTGAGGATCTTCAGGTCAGGGCGATGCCGTAGTCCTGCGGAAGCCGGCTGACCAGGCGATGCAAGGCCCAAGGGCCTCATCGCCGGCAAGCCGGCTCCCACTAAGGATTTCTTCGCGTCTACAGGGTCAGCGTCAGTTTGCGGATCAGCGCGCCCGGCAGCAGGCTCGATGCCGTCTGCCGCTGATCGTAGGTGCTGGCCGACAGCAGCAGCTCACGCTCCTGGGTCAGGGCTTCCAGCTGGGTGCCCAGCAGGCTGTAGACGCTGTCGTCGAAACGCATGGTGCTGACCGGTGCCTGGATCTCGCCGTTCTCCACCCAGAAGGTGGCGAAGCGGGTCATGCCGGTCATGCGGCCGGCCGACTGGTCCGAGTAGTTCAAGTACCACAGGTTGCTGATGTAGAGGCCGGTGCCGAGTTCTTCGAGAACCTGCTTCTGCGCCAGGCGTCCGGCCTTCATCTCCAGGGCACTGGGGTATTCGCCGCCGCCCGCGCCGTTGGCGGTCAGGCCGTATTCGGCGGCACTGCGGGAATTGATCATGCGGCCGTTGGCCGAGCCCTTGGCGACCAGCGACAGGTCGCTGCGCGGATAACCTTCGTTGGAAAACGCCGGGCTCAAGGAGCCGCTGACCTGCTCGTTCAACCAGACGATCGGGTGGAACGAGGCTTCGCTGGCATACAGCTTCTGCAGCGGGCTGTGTTTGCTGGCGATGGCCTGGGCCGAGAAACCGCCCCAGCAGAGCATGCCCATGATTTCTTCCAGCGCCGCCGGCGCCAGGTAGGCGCGGTACTCGCCGGGTGCCAGGGTGCGCAACGGCCGCCCAAGAAACTCGAGCTGTTCGCGGGCCTGCTGGAAGCGCCGGGCGAAGCTGTCGCTGTCCCATTCATGGCCGGCATAGCTGGCCTTCACCGCCTGGCCGTTTTCGTGGAATAGGCTCCAGTCGAAGTTGAAGCTATTGGCCTGGTGCCAGCCGAATGCCCCGTCCGCGCTGGCAAAGCCGCGGCTGATGGGCCCGGCGGCATAGAAACCGACCAGGTCCAGGCCGGTCGCGGCGCGGCTGATCTCTTCGAGGACCCGGGCAGTGTCCGGCAGCGGCAGATCCTGTACATTGCGGCTCTGCCAGGCCGTGTGATTGAGCAGCAGGTACGGGTCGGCAGGCAACAGCGGCAAGGTCTCGCGCAGCTGTTGCAGGCCGTCGGCCAGGCGCTGGCGATCCAGCTCCAGCTCGCCGGAGAGGGTGATCTGCAGGTCGGCATGCCGCCCCGCATCGATCAGCTTGAAGCTCAGGCTGGCCTGCTGCACCTGGCCGGCCTGGCGTACACGGCCGTGGTTGAAGCGGATGAACTGCGAAGATTCGGCAGCGTAGCCCAGGGTGAATTTCTCCGTGGCCTGCAAGTGCTCGCGCAGCCAATCCACCAGCGCCTGGAAGTGCCCGGCCTGACTCAGTGATTGATCCATCAGGCATCTCCTCCAAATACGTCGACATGGCTGAACACGCAGGCGGGCGAAGCGTGCCCGACGCGAATCACCTGGTTGGGCTCGCCCTTGCCGCAGTTCGGCGTACCCAGGACCTTGAAGGTACTGGCATCGCCGACCGCACTGAGGTTGCGCCAGAACTGCGCGGAAATCGCCCGGTAGTTGGGGTTCTTGACCACGCCCTTGAGCTCGCCGTCCTCGATCAACTGGCCCCATTCGCAGCCGAACTGGAACTTGTTGCGGGCATCGTCGATGGACCAGGAACGGTTGGTCGACATCAGGATGCCCCGCTCGATACCGCCGACCAACTGCTCGAAGGACTGGTCGCCCGGTTCGATGTTCAGGTTGGCCATGCGATCGATCGGCGGCCGGTTCCAGCTGCAGGCACGGCTGTTGGCGACACCTTCGAGACCGGCGCGGAATTGCGACAGCGCCCCGCCCAACGGTCGCAGCAACAGGCCTTCGCGGATCAGGAACTGCTTGTGGGCGGCGCTGCCGTCGTCGTCATGGCCGTAGCTGGCCAACTGTTCAGGGATCTCCGGGTCGAAGGTCACGTTGAGCAGCGGCGAGCCGTATTGCAGGTGGCCGAAGTCACTGGCCTTGACGAAGCTGGTGCCGGCGTAATTGCGTTCGTCGCCGAGGATCCGGTCCAGTTCCAGCGGGTGGCCGATGGATTCGTGGATCTGCAGGATCATCTGGTCCGGCGTGAGCAGCAGGTCGCGCGGGCCCGACGGGGTGTTGGGCGCCAGCAGCAGTTGCAGGGCCTGGTCGGCGATCCGCGCACCGGCACCGATCAGCCCGGAGCGGCCGAGCACTTCGGTGCTGCCTTGCTGGCCGAAATTCTCGCGGCCAAGGGTACGGGTCTGGCTGTCCATGCCGTCGAAGGCAGTCACGCTCAGGCCCGGGAAGACGAAGCGTTGCGCCTGGCGCAGCTCGGCCCCGGCGCTGTTGAGGTAGATCTGCTCGACATGGGTCACGCCGAGGCTGACTTCCCAGTTCACCAGGCGCTCGTCCCTGGGCACGGCCGCGGATTCGGCGGCGAGCAGGGCGTAGCAGTCGCTCAGCGAGGCAAAGGGTTGCTCCAGTTGTGGCGAGCAGTAGTCGCCGCGTTCGCTGGAGAGGGCTTGCTGGCGCAGGTCGAGCAGGGCATGGCCGGCAATCAGCCGGGCCTGTTCCTCGGCCCTGTGCAGGGCGGCCTGCAGACCTTGCCGCGAGAGGTCGTTGGTGGAGGCATAGGCTTCGACACCGTTGACCCGCACGGTCAGCATCGCGCCTTCGTCACGGCTCAGGCTGGGGGGCTCCGGGACGTTCTTGCGCACCGACAGGTACTGGCCGGATTCGCGAACATAGCGCAGCGAAAAGAATTCAGCGCCCGTACGCAAGGCAGCGAAGTGCTGCTTGAGGCGGGGGTGGAAGTCGAACATTGGGGAACCTCCCTGGAGATGGCGGTGGCCGCGAGGGGCATTTCAGGAAAGGCCCCGATGCCAGTCTGTCAGGATAAGGCGATTTTGCCGGTTGTGGGAGCCGGCTTGCCGGCGATTCGAGTGACGCGGTGTTTCAGCGATTCCGCGTTGTCGTCTATCGCCGGCAAGCCAGCTCCCACAAGGTCCGGGGCTGGCGATGTTCCGTGGTGAGCCCCTATCCTGTGGGCGCGGTTGGCATCGCCATCGCCAGCAAGCCGGCTCCCGCAGACAGCAGGCAGCGGCGTACCGGCGAAAGGGCTTACAGCGGGCAACCCTTGGCGCGCAGGATCGCGTCGAAACGGTCCGGGTCCAGGGTGCCGGCTTCGATAGCCGCCAGGGTGGCCTTTTCCCGCGCCAGCAGGTCATGGCAGCGGATCAGCAGTTCCGGCAATTCGCTGCGGGCCGCGGCGACCACGCCGTCACCGTCGCCGATCATCAGGTCGCCCGGGGTCACCAGCATGCCCGCGCAGGAGATCGGCACGTTGATTTCGCCGCCACCGTCGGTGCTCGGACCACGGTGCACGCCGCCGATGGCATAGGCCGGCAGCTCGCCGGTCTGCCACTCGTCGAGGTCGCGCAGGGCGCCGTTGATCACCACGCCGACGATCCCGGCCTTGAGGGCCATGGCGCGCATGATGCCGCCGAACACGGCGCGGGTCAGGTCGGCGCTGCCGTCGATCACCAGCACATCGCCCGGACGGGCCATCTGCATGGCCTTGAGGATCATCAGGTTGTCACCCGGGCGCACGCGCACGGTCAAGGCGTTGCCCAGCATCGGGGCGTTGCCATGGAATGGCTTGAGGCCCAGGCCACCGACGTTGCGTCCCAGGCAGTCGCTCACGGCGGCGGCGGGGATCTTGCTGAATTCCTTCAGCCATTTTGGATCGAGCGGTTCAGGATTCGGATTGATCAGGTAGCCGGTAGGCCATTTGCTCGAAGAGACGACATCAAACATGGGAAAGCCTCGTGGCCAGCAATGTGGCGGCGTGTCGATTGGGGCGGGGTGAAACGTTTGCGCGCCAATAGATTAGGCCTGCGCGGGGGGTAGGAGCAAGGGTGGGGCGGTGTAGGGACTGTTTACGTTGTGTGGTGGGAGATTTGTGTTACCGGGGTTGGCACCGTGGCAGCCGGCTTGCTGGCGATGGCGGCCGGCCAGTCGATGCAAGACTGGCTGGCCTCATCGCCGGCAAGCCGGCTCCCACAAGGGACTGTGTCAGCAGTTACTGCGCGGTACGGCTCACTTCGCGCACCGGCTTGCCACGCACAGGCGTGTCACCGGCCACGTAGTAGTCGGCCTTGCTGCGCGGCAGCGGCTGGCGGCCACGGATCTTGTCGGCGATTTTCTCGGCGATCATGATCGTCGGTGCGTTCAGGTTGCCGGTGGTGATGATCGGCATGATCGACGCGTCGACCACCCGCAGGCCCTGCATGCCATGCACGCGACCCTGGCTGTCGACCACGGCCATCTCGTCGGTGCCCATCTTGCACGAGCAGGACGGGTGGAACGCGGTCTCGGCGTGCTCACGGACAAACTTGTCCAGTTGCTCGTCGGTCTGCACCTCGATGCCCGGGCTGATTTCGCGGCCACGGTAAGCGTCCAGGGCCGGCTGCTGCATGATTTCCCGGGTCAGGCGGATGCCGTCGCGGAATTCCTGCCAGTCCTGTTCGGTCGCCATGTAGTTGAACAGGATGCTCGGGTGCTGGCGCGGGTCCCTGGACTTGGCCTGCACACGACCGCGGCTCGGCGAACGCATGGAGCCCATGTGGGCCTGGAAGCCGTGTTCCTTGACGCCGTTGCTGCCGTTGTAATTGATCGCCACCGGCAGGAAGTGATACTGGATGTTCGGCCATTCGAATTCCGGACGGGTGCGGATGAAACCACCGGCCTCGAACTGGTTGCTGGCGCCGATACCGGTGCCGTTGAACAGCCACTCGGCACCGATGGCCGGCTGGTTCCACCACAGCAGCGAGGGGTACAGCGAGACCGGCTGGGTGCAGGCGTACTGCAGGTACAGCTCCAGGTGGTCCTGGAGGTTCTCACCGACGCCCGGCAGGTCGTGGACCACCGGGATATCCAGGCTTTCCAGCAACTGGCGCGGGCCGACGCCGGAGCGTTGCAGCAACTGTGGCGAGGCGATCGCGCCGCTGCTGACGATGACTTCCTTGCGCGCACGGGCTTCGACGCGCTCTTCGGCGCTGCCCAGCAGATACTGCACGCCCACCGCGCGTTTGCCCTCGAAGAGGATCCTGTCGGTCAGGGCGTGGGTGACGATGGTCAGGGTCGAGCGCTTCTTGGCGGTGTCCAGGTAACCGCGGGCGGTGCTGGAGCGACGGCCGTTGGGCGTCACGGTACGGTCCATCGGGCCGAAACCTTCCTGCTGGTAGCCGTTCAGGTCTTCGGTGCGCGGGTAACCGGCCTGCACGCCGGCCTCGACCATGGCGTGGAACAGCGGGTTGTTGCCGGCCTTGGGCGTGGTCACGCTGACCGGACCTTCGCCGCCGTGGTAGTCGTTGGGGCCGATGTCACGGGTTTCCGCCTTGCGGAAATACGGCAGGCAGTCCAGGTAGCTCCAGTCTTCCAGGCCTGGCAGCTTGGCCCAGCCGTCGTAGTCCATGGCGTTGCCGCGGATGTAGCACATGCCGTTGATCAGCGAGGAACCGCCGAGGCCCTTGCCGCGACCGCACTCCATGCGTCGGCCGTCCATATGCGGCTCCGGATCGGTCTCGTAGGCCCAGTTGTAGCGGCGGCCCTGCAGCGGGAACGCCAGGGCGGCGGGCATCTGGGTACGGAAGTCGAAACGGTAGTCGGGACCGCCGGCTTCCAGCAGCAGGACGGTGACGCCTTCGTCTTCGGTCAGGCGGGTGGCCAGGGTGTTACCGGCCGAGCCGGCGCCGATGATGATGTAATCGTATTCTTGGGACATTGAATGCACCCTCTTCAGATGTGGTCAGGTCGGGCCTGACGAGTGTTTCGCACTCGATCGCCGGCAAGCCGGCTCCTGCAAGGGCGGGGTAACCGCCGGCTTGGCGAACGACACCAAGCCTGTAGGAGCGGGCTTGCCCGCGAAGACGGCCGCGCGGGCAATACAAGACTCGGGTCTTAGAACACCGAGGCGTAATCGCCCAGCTCGACCTGTACCGATTTGATCCGGGTGAAGTTGTTCAGCGAGCTGATACCGTTTTCACGGCCGACACCCGATTGCTTGTAGCCGCCGACCGGCATCTTCGCGTCGGACTCGCCCCAGGCATTGATCCAGCAGATCCCGGCTTCCAGTTGATGAATCACGCGGTGGGCGCGGTTCAGGTCCCGGGTCACCACACCGGCGGCCAGGCCGAAGTCGGTGTCGTTGGCGCGGCGGATCACTTCTTCCTCGGTCTCGTAGCTGAGGATGCTCATCACCGGGCCGAAGATTTCTTCGCGCACGATGGTCATCTCGTCGGTGCAGTCGGTGAACACGGTCGGAGCCACGTAGGCACCCTTGGCGAACTCGCCGGCGGTCAGGCGTTCGCCACCGCACAGCAGGCGGGCGCCTTCTTCCTTGCCCTTGGCGATGTAGCCCAGCACGCTTTCCATGTGGGCGAAGCTGACCAGCGGACCGAAGTTGGTGTTCTCGTCTTCCGGGTTGCCGACGCGGATACGCGCGACACGCTCGGCGATCTTGGCTTCGAACGCGGCTTTCAGGTGGCTCGGCACGAACACGCGGGTGCCGTTGGTGCAGACCTGGCCGGAGCTGTAGAAGTTGGCCATCATCGCGGTGTCGGCGGCGCGATCGAGGTCGGCGTCGTCGAAAATGATCAGCGGCGACTTGCCGCCCAGTTCCATGGTCACGTCTTTGAGCGACGAGCTGGAAGCGCTGGCCATGACCTTCTTGCCGGTGTCGGTGCCGCCGGTGAAGGAAACTTTCTCGATGCGCGGGTGCTCGGTCAGCCAGGTGCCGACTTCACGGCCGCTGCCGGTGAGGACGTTGAACACACCATCCGGAACGCCGGCTTCGGTATAGATCTCGGCCAGTTTCAGGGTGGTCAGCGAGGTGACTTCGCTTGGCTTGAAGATCATCGCGTTGCCGGCCGCCAGGGCTGGCGCGGATTTCCACAGGGCGATCTGGATCGGGTAGTTCCAGGCGCCGATACCGGCAACCACGCCCAGCGGCTCGCGACGGGTGTAGACGAACGAAGTGGTACGCAGCGGGATCTGCTCGCCCTCGATGGCGGGTACCAGGCCGGCGTAGTATTCCAGCACGTCGGCACCGGTGACGATGTCGACATAGCGAGTCTCGGAGTAGGCCTTGCCGGTGTCCAGGGTTTCCAGGGCGGCCAGCTCGTCGTTGCGCTCGCGCAGGATATCCACGGCGCGACGCAGGATGCGCGAACGTTCCATGGCGGTCATCGCCGCCCAGACTTTCTGGCCCTTCTCGGCACTGACCACGGCACGTTCGACGTCTTCTTTCGTCGCGCGTTGCACTTTGGCGAGAACTTCACCGTTAGCCGGGTTGATGGCATCGAAAGTGGCATCGCCGCCGGCGTCGGTGTAACCGCCGTCGATGTAGAGTTTTTGCAGTTCGAAACGGGCCATAGTGTCCTCGCAAGTGCATCAGTGGTTGGCGTTAACCGCCGGGTGCGCCATATGGGTCTGGCAACACCGTGCGGCAGTCGTTCAGGTGCCGAGCGTTTCTCGGTGCTCTAGCGCTCCTGCTTAGCCAGTTGGAAATCCATGTATTCGTAAGCGATCCGTTGCGCCTGCGCGGTGTCGAAAGCGTCTCCCGACAACGCGCCGCGCAACCACAAACCGTCGATCAACGCTGCCAGTCCCCGTGCCGCGCTGCGGGCTGCGGGCAGCGGCAGGACGCGGCGGAACTGGCAACACAGGTTGGAATACAGACGGTGATCGTTGATCCGCTGCAACCTGTGCAAAGACGGGTGGTGCATGCTGGTGGCCCAGAAGGCCAACCAGGTTTTCATTGCCGGGCCATTGACCTGGCTGGCGTCGAAGTTGCCTTCGATAATCACCTGCAGATGGGCCCGCGGGCTGTCATCTGTCAGCGCCTGGCGGCGCGCGGCGACGTTCTCGGTCAGGGCGTTCATCAGATACCGCATCGTGGCGGCGATCAGGCCATTCTTGTCCTGAAAATAGTGACTGATGATGCCATTCGAGACACCGGCCAAACGGGCGATCAGCGCAATGCTGGCGTCCCCCATCCCGACCTGATCGACCGCCGTCAAGGTGGCTTCGATCAATTGCTGGCGGCGTATGGGTTGCATACCGACCTTGGGCATCGTGCACCTCTCCTTAGGCCCGCCGGCAGACGTAGAACGGCTACCGGCTCGTGGGCCAGTCTATTTTGTTTTGATTGAACGTTCAATCAACAAAGAATAAGATCTGCGACAAATCGTCGCTGCCTACAGGTTTTTCCTACATGTAGCTGACGGAAAAACGACCTCCGAAAAAACACCGGACCCGCGGGGCAGACACTCTGCGCAGGCGAAGACGGACGTTGCGAGCAGGCACGAAAGGCACCCGGCAGCGCGATCATTTTTCGCACAGGGTCCTGGCGCGCCGGTTCAGGCGCAATCCCCGCGGGGCCGGGGTTTTTTCGGGGTGTCTTTATATCACCCGCTGGTCGGCTGCCAACTAACCGATTGGCCGGGTGCCGTGTTGCCTTGTGTCTTTCTCCCGCACTGCCTGGAGCATCTGTGCAATGAGTTCTGCCTCTCTTATAAAGACCCCCGCCGAAAAGGTGCGGGTCAACGGTTGGGTGTTCTACACCTCGACCGCGTTGATTCTGTTGCTCACCGCCATCCTGATCATCGCCCCGCAAGAGGCTGGCAAACTGCTCGGCGTGGCCCAGGCCTGGCTCTCGCGCAGCTTCGGCTGGTACTACATGGTGGTGATCGCCGCCTACCTGGTGTTTGTCGTCGGGCTGGCGTTCTCGTCCTACGGCAAGTTGAAGCTGGGAAGCAAGCGGGACACCCCGGACTTCAGCTACGGCGCCTGGGCCGGCATGCTGTTTTCCTCGGGGATCGGCATCTCGCTGCTGTACTTCGGTGCTTCCGAGCCGCTGGACCACTATTTCAATCCGCCGGAAGGCGCGGCCGGCAGCCATGCGGCCGCACGTCAGGCGCTGCAACTGACCTTCCTGCACTGGGGTCTGCACGGCTGGGCGATCTATGCGCTGGTGGGCCTGGCCGTGGCGTACTTCGCCTATCGGCACAACCAGCCGCTGGCGCTGCGCTCGGCGCTGTACCCGCTGGTGGGCGAGCGCTGGGTCAAGGGCGCGGCCGGTCACGCGGTGGACGGCTTCGGCATGTTCGTCACCCTGCTGGGCCTGGTGACCAACCTGGGCATCGGCTCGATGCAGGTGTCCTCGGGGCTGGAAAGCCTGTTCGGCATGGCCCACAGCAACACCAACCTGCTGATCGTGATCATCGTCATGAGCACCGTGGCGACCATTGCCGCCGTGTCCGGTGTGGAAAACGGCATCCGCCGCCTGTCCAACCTGAACATCGTGCTGTTCAGCGGCCTGCTGATCTTCGTGCTGCTGTTCGGCCCGACCCTGCACCTGCTCAACGGCTTCGTGCAGAACATCGGCGACTACCTCAACGGCGTGGTGCTGAAGACCTTCGACCTCTACGTGTACGAGAACGACGCCGAGAAGTCCGACCGCTGGCTGGGCCTGTGGACCCTGTTCTACTGGGCCTGGTGGATTTCCTGGGCGCCATTCGTGGGCATGTTCATCGCGCGTATTTCCCGTGGTCGCACGGTGCGTGAACTGGTGGCCGGCGTCCTGCTGATCCCGTTGGGCTTCACCCTGGCGTGGCTGTCGATCTTCGGCAACTCGGCCCTGGACCTGGTGATGAACCATGACGCCGTGGCGCTGGGCAAGACGGCGCTGGAACAGCCGTCCATGGCGATCTACCAGTTGCTGGAGCACTACCCGGCGTCGAAAGTCGTCATTGGCGTGTCGATCTTTGTCGGCTTCGTGCTGTTCCTGACCCCGGCGGACTCCGGCGCGGTGATGATGGCCAACCTGTCGTGCAAAGGCGGCCAGGTCGACGAGGATGCCCCGCACTGGCTGCGGATCTTCTGGTCGGCCGTGATCACCCTGGTGACCATCGGCCTGTTGTTCGCCGGTAACTTCGAAGCCATGCAGACCATGGTGGTGCTGGCCGGGCTGCCGTTCTCCGTGGTGCTGGTCTTCTTCATGTTCGGCCTGCACAAGGCCATGCGCCAGGATATGCAGATCGAAAACGAACAGGCCGAACTGGCGGCCCGTGGTCGTCGCGGCTTCAGCGAGCGGTTGAGCGCGCTGGACCTGCAACCGACCCAGGCGATTGTCCAGCGCTACATGGACAAGCAGGTCAGCCCGGCGCTGGTCGAGGCGGCCGCACAGCTGCGCAACCTGGGCCTGACGGTGCAGACGCAACTGGGCAAGGCCAAGAGCCTGATCGGTCTTCGGGTGGAGATGGAGGAAGGTAATCCCTTCGTCTACGAAGTGAGCCTGGACGGCTACCTGGCGGCGCCGAGTGAGTCGGCCCAGGTCGAAGGTGCGGAATCCGAAGTGCGGGCCCGTTACTACCGCGCCGAAGTCTACCTGCACAATGGCAGCCAGGAGTACGACCTGATGGGGTTCACTCAAGAGCAGATCACCCGCGATGTGCTCGATCAGTTCGAAAGCCATCGGCAGCTCCTTGGCCGGGTTTACAGCTGAGGTTGAAGGCTCGCGGTGCATCCGTTGCACCGCGTTGTTTTCATCGCCAGCAAGCCGGCTCCCACAGATCGGTTGCGCACCACGAACCTTCGTCTTGCCCGGTCCCTTGTGGGAGCCGGCTTGCCGGCGATGGCGGCCTTGAGGGCCGTGCGAGACTCGATGGCCTCATCGCGGGCAAGCCCGGCTCCCACAGATCGGTTGCGCACCACGACCCTTCGTCCTGCCCGGTCCCTTGTGGGGGCCGGCTTGCCGGCGATGGCGGCCTTGAGGGCCGTGCAAGACTCGATGGCCTCATCGCGGGCAAGCCCGGCTCCCACAGGTCGGTTGCGCACCACGACCCTTCGTCTTGCCCGGTCCCTTGTGGGAGCCGGCCTGCTGGCGATGGCGGCCCTGAGGGGCGTGCAAGACTCGATGGCCTCATCGCGGGCAAGCCCGGCTCCTACCGGTTCAGTGCTGGCCCCGAAAACAAGAACGCCGCGATCCATTCGCGGCGTTCTTGCATCTGTCTCAACCCAGGTTCTTGCCCAGCAACGCGTGATACAGCTCGCTGTCGCCGAGGATCCCGACCACCTTGTTGTTGTCGTGCAGTACCAGCTTGTTGCCGGTCTGGTAGCGGATCTGCAGCGCGTCGCGCATGCCGATATTCGAATCCACCAGGGTCGGGGTGCGGCCCAGGGCCTCCACCGACTGGCCTTGTACCCAGCTTTGCAGGTTCAGGCTGGCACCGTTCTGGCGGGCGCCCTTGATGGTGTTGCCTTCCGCCAGGTCGATCCACGAGTCGCCGCCCGGATCGATGCAGACCGAGCCGTTGACGCGCTTGCAGTTGTCCAGGGTGCGCATCAGGCTGCGTCCGCAGAGCACGTTCAGCGGATTGGTATGGGCGACGAAGGTACGCACGTACTCGTCCGCCGGATTGAGCACGATTTCTTCAGGCTTGCTGTACTGGATGATCCGGCCGTCCTTCATGATCGCGATGCGGCTGCCCAGTTTCAGCGCCTCGTCGAGATCGTGGCTGACGAACACGATGGTTTTCGCCAGCTTGCTCTGCAGGGTCAGCAACTCGTCCTGCAGGCCCTGGCGAATCAGCGGGTCGAGGGCCGAGAACGGTTCGTCCATCAGCAGGATATCGGCGTCCATCGCCAGGGCGCGGGCCAGGCCGACCCGTTGCTGCATGCCGCCGGACAGCTCGTCGGGCTTCTTGTTGCGCCATTGCTCGAGGCCGACCAGTTGCAGCTTCTCGTCTACCAGCTTGCGTCGTTCCTTCTCCGGACGACCCTGCATCTCCAGGCCGAAGCTGATGTTCTCGCGCACCGTCAGCCAGGGCATCAGGGCGAACTTCTGGAACACCATGGCGATGCGCTTGGTGCGCATCATCTTCAGTTCGGCGTCGGTGCAGTTGGCGATATCGATCTGTCGGCCTTCATGCTCGACGAACAAGTGACCACGGCTGACGGTGTTCAGGCCGTTGATGCAACGCAGCAGGCTGGACTTGCCGGAACCGGAGAGGCCCATCAGCACGCAGATCTCGCCTTTCTCGATTTCCAGGCTGGCATTCTCGACGCCGACGATCTGCCCGGTCTTCTTGAGGATTTCTTCCCGCTTGAGGCCTTTGTCCAGCAGCGCGAGGGCCTCACGCGGGTTCTTGGAGAAGATAACGTCTACCTTGTCGAAGCGAATGATGCTCATGCGTCACCCCTTACCTGTGCGTCGGGTTGTTTGCAGATACGGTCGAGCATGATTGCCAGCAATACGATCGCCAGGCCGGCTTCGAAGCCCAGGGCGATATCAGCGGTGTTCAGTGCGTTGACCACGGGTTTGCCCAAGCCATCGGCACCCACGAGTGCGGCGATCACCACCATCGACAGCGACAGCATGATGCACTGGGTGATACCGGCAGCGATGCTCGGCATGGCGTGGGGCAGTTCGATTCGTGCGAGCAACTGACGGCGCGAGCAGCCAAAGGCCTTGCCGGCGTCCATCAATTCCTGCGGTACATCCTGGATGCCCAGATACGTCAGACGGATGGGCGCGGCAATCGCGAACACCACCGTGGAAATCAGGCCGGGTACAACACCGAGACCGAAGAGGGTCAGGGTCGGAATGAGGTACACGAAAGTCGGTACGGTCTGCATCAGGTCGAGGACCGGACGCATCAGGGTGTAGAACATCGGCTTGTGTGCGGCGACGATGCCCAGCGGCACGCCGATGACCACGCAGACGAGGGTGGCGAACATCACCTGGGCGAGGGTTTCCATGGTTTCCTGCCAGTATCCCAGGTTGAGGATCAGCAGGAAGGACGCGACCACGAAGGCTGTCAGGCCCCATTTGCGCTGGATGAGGTGGGCGATCACGGCAATCAGCGCGATCAATGCCAGCGGATTGAACCAGGCCAGCGCAAACGTCACGCCGTGGATCATCGTTTCCAGTGTCGAAGCGATCGCATCGAAATAGTTGGCACCGTGTTTGGTCAACCATTCGACGAAGGCGGCGATGTACTGGCCTAGAGGGATTTTATGTTCAGTCAGCATGGTATTGAACGTCCACATGCGGGGGAATAAATGCAGACCCGGGCGGGCGGACCCGCCCGGCGTCGGCGGTTATTGCGCGAGCTTGGCTTTCACGGCGTCCAGGCCAGGTTTACCGTCAATGGTGGTCACGCCAGCCAGCCAGGTATCGAGTACCTGTGGGTTCTTCTTCAACCAGGCCTTGGCCGCGGCTTCAGGTTTCATCTTGTCGTCGAGGATGTTGCCCATCAGCGAGCTTTCCATGTCGACGGTGAATTCGAGGTTCTTCAGCAACTGGCCGACGTTGCTGCATTCCTGCACGTAGCCCTTGCGGGTGTTGGTCGCCACGGTGGCCGCACCGAAGTCGGGACCGAAGAAGTCGTCGCCACCGGTCAGGTACTGGATCTTGAAGCGCTTGTTCATCGGGTGTGGCGCCCAGCCGAGGAAGACCACCGCGGTGTCGCGTTTCTGCGCGCGGTCGACCTGGGACAGCATGCCCGCTTCGCTGGATTCGACGACCTTGAAGCCGGCGTCCTTCAGGCCGAAGGCGTTCTTGTCGATCATGGTCTGGATCAGGCGGTTGCCGTCGTTGCCCGGCTCGATGCCGTAGATCTTGCCATCCAGTTCCTTCTTGAACTTGGCGATATCGGCGAAGTCATGCAGGCCCTTGTCATACAGCGCCTGGGGCACGGCCAGGGTGTACTTGGCGCCCTTGAGGTTGGTGCGCACGACGTCGACGGTGCCGGCGTCGCGGTAGGCCTTGATGTCGTTCTCCATGGTCGGCATCCAGTTGCCGAGGAACACGTCCATGTTCTTGCCGTCGGCCAGGGACTTGTAGGTCACCGGCACGGAAATCATCGTGGTCTTGGTCTTGTAGCCGAGGGCGTCGAGCACGACGCTGGTGGTGGCGGTGGTGGCGGTAATGTCCGTCCAGCCGACATCGGAGAAGTTCACGGTACTGCACTGCGCCGGTTCTGCGGCCTGGGCCAGCAGCGGGAGACTCAGCATGGCGGCCAACAACAACGAGGGGGAACCTTTCATGGGGGTAGACTCCTATGTGTTTTTTCTTGGCAGTGTCCGACTGGACGATCGCGCTTAATTGTTCTGTTGCGGTTGGAGGCTTCGAGGACAGCTCTACCCCGGTGCCTTGCAATCGAGTCGAGACTGATCATGTACCAGCCTGAATATGTCGCCTACAGGGTGCGTCGTATCCAGTACAGGGAGGGTCGCATCCAGTGTCGGTGAGGTCGTTTACAGATTTTTTCGGTGCTTTTTCCCTCCCTGAACCGCAAAAGAACGCCGAAAAAAGCCTGTCGGCGGCGCCTGGCGTAGATGGACATGAGTGCGTCGGTGCCAGACGTCGAACCCCGATTCAAAAGGCTGATGATTCCTTCATCCCGGCGGATCGCGCCTACAGCGTAGCAGCTCCGCCACCAGGCGTTTCAACGCCTGGAACCTGCATCCAGAGGGCGTCACAGTCATGGCAATCAGCGTATTCGACCTGTTCAAGATCGGCATCGGCCCGTCCAGCTCCCATACCGTGGGGCCCATGCGGGCGGCGGCGCTGTTCGTTCAGGGACTGCGTGAGCGCGGCGCCCTGGAGCAGGTCCGGCGGGTCGAGGTGCAGCTCTATGGCTCGCTGTCGGCCACCGGCATCGGCCACGGCAGCGACAACGCGGTGATCATGGGCCTGATGGGCGAGTGGCCGGACGCCATCGACCCGTCGCAGATCGGCCTGCGCATCGCCACCCTGCGCGAAACCGACACGCTGCTGCTCGACAATCGCCTGCCGATTCCCTTTGTCTGGGCGCGCGACATGCAGTTGATCGACGAGAACCTGCCGTTCCATCCCAACGCCATGACCCTGGTCGCTTTTGATGCTGCCGGCGAGCTGCATCGCGACACCTACTATTCGGTCGGCGGCGGTTTTGTCGTCGATGCGGCGCAAGCGGCCAGCGGTGTCGCGGATATGGACCAGACCGTGCTGCCGTATGACTTCTCCAGTGCGGTCGAGCTGCTCGAGTTGTGCCAGAAGCACAACCTGCGGGTGGCGGAACTGATGATGGCCAACGAGCGGGTCTGGCGTTCGGAGGACGAGATCCGCAGCGGCCTGATGAAGCTCTGGCGCGCCATGCAGGATTGTGTCGAACAGGGCCTCAGGCACGAGGGCATCCTGCCCGGTGGTTTGAATGTGCGTCGGCGCGCGGCCAAGTTGCACCGCAGCCTGCAGGAGCTGAACAAGCCGAACGTGATCGGCTCGACCCTCAGCGCGATGGAGTGGGTCAACCTGTTCGCCCTCGCCGTCAACGAAGAGAATGCCGCCGGCGGGCGCATGGTGACGGCACCGACCAACGGGGCGGCGGGGATTATTCCGGCGGTGTTGCACTACTTCATGAAGTTCAGCGAAGCGGTGACCGACGCCAATGTCGTCGACTACTTCCTGGGAGCGGCGGCGGTCGGGATCCTGTGCAAGAAGAATGCGTCCATCTCCGGGGCCGAAGTGGGCTGCCAGGGTGAAGTCGGCTCGGCCTGCGCCATGGCCGCGGCGGGGCTGGCCGAGATTCTCGGGGCGACGCCGGAGCAACTCTGCAACGCCGCGGAAATCGGCCTGGAACACAACCTCGGCCTGACCTGCGACCCGGTCGGCGGGCTGGTGCAGGTGCCGTGCATCGAGCGCAACGCGATTGCCGCGGTGAAGGCGATCAATGCCGCCCAGATGGCCTTGCGCGGCGACGGCCAGCACTTCATTTCCCTGGACCGGGTGATCCGCACCATGCGCGATACCGGGGCCGACATGCACGACAAATACAAAGAGACTTCACGGGGTGGGTTGGCGGTCAGCGCGGTGGAGTGTTGATCCGGACGATGTAGTGGTTGTTCTGGCGCTTTCGCTGGCAAGCCAGCTCCCACAGTGGACCGCATGCAGCCGAGGGTGCTGGCATGTCGGCTCCCACAGGTTATGCGTCTTACCCGGGATCGGGGCTTTACCCCGGGCACATTGTGGGAGGGGGCTTGCCCCCGAAGGCGTCGGGCGGGACATGGCCTGCATGGGCACTAATTGCCCATCGACACAGCGCTGCGCCACCTTTTGGCGCGTCGCAAACAGATAACTGAAACACCGCGGGCACAACCAGGATCGTGCCCCGTTACCGCCGGTCGACCGTGCTTGCGGTGACACTCCCGCCCGGCGCTTTCCCGTGCCCGAAACACAAGTGCTACCGATTTGCTCAAACCGCCGAAGCAGGGCGCTTACAGAACTTTCCCACGCTTATAACCCGCACTCCTGGCAGGGGCTATATAGACACGCCGGCATGTCGTTTTCAGGAGTTATTGAATACGCATTCAACTTTAGGCATGGCAATTGCTCTGTCATTACAAAGCACCTTTTCCTATAGGGACTAGGGCAATAACAAGAGCCTCCGCCTGAGGCCATCACCCGCTTTGTGTGAGGAGATATCGCGATGACGTCGTTCCAGTCCGGGGCCCAGCCCCAGAACCGTGCGCCTCAATCCATCGGCTTCCTGCTGTTGGACAATTTCACGCTCATTTCCCTGGCTTCCGCGGTCGAACCGCTGCGCATGGCCAACCAACTGTCCGGTCGCGAGCTGTATCGCTGGACAACCCTGAGTGTTGACGGCGGACAGGTCTGGGCCAGCGACGGCTTGCAGATCACACCCGATGCCTCCATGCACAAAGCGCCGGCGATGGACACCGTGATTGTCTGCGGCGGCATCGGTATCCAGCGCACCGTGACCCGTGAACACGTGTCCTGGTTGCAGAGCCAGGCCCGCCAGTCGCGCCGCCTTGGCGCGGTGTGCACCGGCAGCTGGGCGTTGGCCTGTGCCGGCCTGCTCGACGGTTTCGATTGCAGCGTGCACTGGGAATGCCTGGCGTCGATGCAGGAAGCTTTCCCGCGCGTTGCCATGAGCACCCGCCTGTTCACCCTCGACCGCAACCGTTTCACCAGCTCCGGCGGCACCGCGCCGCTGGACATGATGCTGCACCTGATCAGCCGCGATCACGGCCGTGAACTGTCGGCGGCGATCTCCGAGATGTTCGTCTACGAACGTATCCGCAACGAACAGGATCACCAGCGCGTGCCGCTCAAGCACATGCTCGGCACCAACCAGCCGAAGCTGCAGGAAATCGTCGCGCTGATGGAAGCCAACCTGGAAGAGCCGATCGATCTCGACGAACTGGCGGTGTATGTCGCCGTGTCCCGTCGGCAGTTGGAGCGGCTGTTCCAGAAGTACCTGCACTGCTCGCCGTCGCGCTACTACCTCAAGCTGCGACTGATCCGGGCGCGGCAGTTGCTCAAGCAGACGCCGATGTCGATCATCGAAGTGGCGTCGGTCTGCGGCTTCGTCTCCACGCCGCACTTCTCCAAGTGCTACCGCGAGTACTTCGGTATTCCGCCGCGTGACGAGCGCGTCGGCTCCAACACCACCCAGCAGGTGGCGATGATGCCGATTCCGCAGGCGCTGGTCCTGGCTCCGTTGTCCGGGCCGATGTCGGCCTTGAGCCAGGCGCGCAACGAGTCGACGTTTGCCAGTGTGAGGCTCTGACCGACTCGCCTGGAAGCTGAGCCTCGCAGGGGCCTGGGCTTGACGCTATCTTGCGCTTAGACACCGTACCTGTGGGAGCCGGCTTGCGGGGGATTGCGATGTGACATTCACCACCGCTATCGCCAGCAATTCGGCTCCTGCAGGTTTCGTTGTGTTTTCAATTGCCCAGCCGCCGCTCCTGAATCAGGTCGGTCGGCTCTGCTGATATTCCGCCAGCGCCGGCAGCAGTTGCTTGTCGATGGCCTGGCGCACCGCCGGCAGGATCGTCGCGCTGCTGGTGTACATCTCCTTGACCATCTTGCGCAGCTCATAGGCTCGCGCGTCATCCAGGCCGCGTACCGCACATTCGCAGGCCTGCTCGGCAGAGGCACCGTTGGGTACTTGCAGGCCGAGGGACTTCAGTTGGCCCAGCAGGTCTTCCTGGTCAATCAAATCCGCGTACATCATGGCGCTTGTCCTATTCAGGGCGTGATCGTGTCTCGATTCTGGTAGGCACCGGGAGTGTCGGCAAGGGCAGATTGTCGCAGTGGCTCGCATACCTATGAACAGGTCGTTTTCGACTAACTCGCAGGCGGGGGGAGTGGGCACACTGGATCCCAGCAGGCTTCGTCGATGGTTTGGTCACCCTCTCGACAGTCAACTGCTGAAGACACTCTCTCACCTCGATCCTGTCACGGCTTGATCGGGGTTTTTTTTGCCTGGGGAACAGGGGGGCACCCGCTCAGCCGAAGGTGGTTGCGATTCGAGCGGTAGTTGCTTAGCATTGATCATGACTACGCAGACAGCAGAAAATTTGTCGGCGGAGCTGCGAAGGCCCAGATGAACCAGGGTCACATGAAGGGAAATTGCAGGCGTTTGGGTTGTTCTGCTTAAGTGCGGGAGACTTGTCTGAAAGGCCGTCCTTCCTCGTAGTCAACTGATGTTTCGAATCTTGGCCTCGGTCGCATGATAAGCGGTGACCGGGGCCAAGTATTTTTCGGTGCCTTCCTGACAGACCTTCACGACCGCCAGGGCATAGTAGCTCGCGGTGCCTACCCTTACCTTCCGACCCGTATTGAAGATAATCCCCTGCGCGCTTTTGGGCTTGTTGAGCCCGATCTGGCTGTAGGGAGAGTAGGCGTTCGTCAAAATCTCCAACGCCTGTTCGGGGCTGCAGTGGTCCTTGGTTTCCCGTGATTCCAAGGGGTGGGCGATGGCGAACAGATCGATCAGGATCCCACGTCGATTCGGTACAGGCCAGCCTTGTTGCCTGCAGATCTTTCTGATCCTGTCGAATTGTTTTGGCGTCATCAGATAGCTGAAGACAGGTGCATGCTGAACCTGCTTGAGCGAGACACCCGTCCCCCGGATGTTCAGCACTACTTGCATCAGTTGCTGAAAGGCCGCGGCCAGGGCGATGTCTCCGGACGGGGTGTTTGTATGGGTCATGTTTGCTGTTGAGGCAATAGGTATCGCTCAGAGGAACTGGATATGACGTTGCCGAGCGTGCCATTGACCTGAAGCAGGTACGCCAGGAGTGGGCGGTCGATACTCTCATGACGCTGCAACTGCCACGAGGTGGCTTGGGCTATGGTTGTGTTGCGCGATCTTTCGCAAACCCTGGCCTGTGCCACGATCAACAATCTGGATGAGCAGGATTTCCGGCATGTGCTGGAGGTGGTGTACGCGTTGCTGGATGATGGTTGCGAGGTACTGGAAGTGGTGGAGCAGCGGGTGATGAAACAGCTGGATCGGGTTCAATAGGCGGACCGCGTTATCGTTCATCGCGAGCAAGCTTGCTCCTACAGGATATCGGTCGTTGGCCAATACCGCGCACGCCGCGAAACTGTAGGAGCAAGCTTGCTCGCGATGGCCGTTAACGATAACGCGGGGTAACTGACACCCTGCGCCCCACAAAATAGTCCAACTCGAGATGGGCCCCGTGTCGGACTATCGCGGACTCAACGCTGCAACACCAGGATCCGCGACAGCAATTCATCCCGGTCGATATAGCAGCCCTGGAAATGTCGCGCGCCGGTGGCCGGGTCGAAGGCGTTGCGCGCGTGCAGGGTGCGGCGGTTGTCGAAGCACCAGAGTTCGCCCGGGTTGAGTCGCTGCATGATGCGGAAGCGTGCTTCGCGGGTCATGGCGATAAAGCGCCGGTAGGCACCGTACAACACCGGCATCTGTTGCTTGGAGGCATCGAACGGCCCGCGCAGGAAGTTGGCCATGCGGATCTCGCTGACCTGGCCGAGACTGTCCAGGGCAATGATCGGTGCCAGGCAGCGGTAGTCGCTGTGACGGTCCTTGTTGCGGAACTCCACGGGAATCTCGCAGAGCGCGCGAAACGCCGCCGGCTCCTCCCGGCGCAACGCGTCGGCAATGGCAAATCCGTCGACGAAAATACTCTCGCCGCCCTCGGCATCGTTCACCAGGCAATGCAGGAATTGCAGGCCCGGTTGCAGCTCGCGGGTCGGCAGGTCGCTGTGCAGCGGCAGGTTGAAGGCGGTGTAGGCATTGCTGTCGGCGTCGGCCTTGGATTGCACGTTGAACAGCACGCCGAAGTTGGTCTGGCGGATAAACGCGATCAGCTTCGCCACCTCGGACAACGAGCCGGGCTCGGTGGGCACGCCACGCACCTGGGTCAGGCCGGTGTCGCGCAATGCCACCAGCCATTGCAGCAGAATCTGCGGATCTTCCTTCAGCGCGGCGAACTCGAACACCGGCAACGCCAGGCTGCTGTCCCACAGCCGGCTTTTCGGTTTGCCGGCCTGGCGCTCGATGCGCGACTCATCGTCATAGGCATGGGCCCGCAGCCAGCCCGGGTCGAAGCGGCTGGCGTGGCCGTCCTGCCAGTCGATGCACAGGCAGCCGCTGTCGTCGATGCGGATGGCGGCGGGTGCCAGGTCCTCGGGCACATCGACGATTTCCAGGACCTGTTCACGGGTCACCGTGTACACGCACTGCGGGCACGGACAGTTGTCCCGCAGCCACACGTGGTGGTACGGACTGATGCGCCCGTCCGCCCAATACACCTCGAGGCGATCCGCCAGCGGATGCACGGCGGTCAGGGCACTGATCAGCGGATAACTGCGGAAATCGGCAAACGCGGCGGCGGTGTTCACGGTGAGCTCCTTTTCGAGGGATTGTTATTTTTTCGCGGGCAGTCCAATCACGCGGCCGATGTACTCGGGGGCCGGCAGGTCGGCCTGATCCTCGGCAATGGCTTGCAGCTTTTCCAGCACGGCTGCGCTGAATGGGGCCGAACGCGGGCCGGCGAGGTCGACGTGCAGCAGCATCTGTTCGTTGCCGGCCAGTTCCTTGTCACCGCCCACCAGGTGCAGGCTGTGGTAGAGGTGCAGGCGCTTGGCGTCGTAGCCGATGATCCGGGTGTGTACTTCGACCTGGGCGCCGAGCTTCACTTCGTGCAGGTAGTTGAGGTGCAGTTCGAGGGTGAACAGCGAGCTGCCGGTGGCTTCGCGATTGTTGCTGTCCATGCCCAGGCGCTCCATCAGGGCGTCGGTGGCATAGCTGAAGATCAGCAGATAGAAGGCGTCGCGCAGGTGGCCGTTGTAGTCGACCCAGTCGGGGATGACTTCGGTGGTGTAGGTGGTGAGGGTGGGCATGGCGGTGTTCCAGTGGCAATGGGGCGTTTCCTGCAGGAGCCGGCTTGCTGGCGATAGCGGCCGATCTGGCGATGCAAGGCTCGCCGGCCCCATCGCCAGCAAGCCGGCTCCTACAAGGTTTGTACTTCAGGCCGGATTGATGGACATGGCTTGCCCTTGAAAGGGCCGCCCCTTTACTCGCTGAAACTCATGCCATGCTTGGCCTTGGTGGTCTTCACCGCTTCCAGCACCGCCAGCAGGCAGTCGTCGCGATAGCGTTCCAGGGCCGAAATGCTGTGCTTGCCCAACTGGTCGCTGGTGCCGTCGACCACGTCGTCGATCAGTTTGTCGGTCAGCTCCGGCGCCGGCAGGTAGGTCCACGGCAGTTGCAGCGCCGGGCCGAACTGCGCCATGAAGTGGCGCATGCCAGCATCGCCACCGGCCAGGGTGTAGGTCAGGAAGGTGCCCATGAACGACCAGCGCAGGCCGGCGCCGAAGCGGATCGCATCGTCGATTTCGCCGGTGGTGGCGACGCCGTCGTTGACCAGATGCAGCGCCTCGCGCCACAGCGCTTCGAGCAGGCGGTCGGCGATAAAGCCCGGGACTTCCTTGCGCACATGCAGTGGGCGCATGCCGAGGGATTCATAGACTTTCATCGCCGCCTGCACGGCTTCAGGGGCGGTGTTCTTGCCGCCGACCACTTCCACCAGCGGCAGCAGGTACACCGGGTTGAACGGATGGCCGACCACGCAGCGCTCCGGGTGGGTGGCGCCTTCGTAGAATTCGCTGGGCAACAGGCCCGAGGTGCTGGAGCCGATCAGGGCATTGGGCTTGGCTGCGGCACTGATCTTGCCGTGCAGTTCGAGTTTCAGTTCAAGGCGTTCCGGCGCGCTTTCCTGGATGAAGTCGGCGTCTTTCACGCATTCTTCGATGGTGGCGACAAAGCGCAGGCGGTCTTGCGAGGCGCCAGGGGCCAGGCCCTGTTTCTCCAGGGCACCCCAGGCGTTGGCGACGCGCTTGCGCAGGGCCGCCTCGGCGCCGGGCGCCGGGTCCCAGGCGATCACGTCGAGGCCATGGGCGAGGGCGCGGGAGACCCAGCCGCTGCCGATGACACCGCTGCCCAGGGCGGCGAAGGTTTTGATTTCGGTGATAAAGCTCATGAGTGCGGTCCTGAAAGAGTTTTCGATTCCCTTGTAGGAGCCGGCTTGCTGGCGATCCAGGCACCACGGTCCAGCAGGCGGACCGCGTTATCGTTCATCGCCGGCAAGCCGGCTCCCACAGCGGGGGAGGAGGTATGGGGATCAACCGCGCTTGGTCAGGCCCATCTTCGCCCGACCTTCGGCCGGGGTCAGGACGCGGCTACCCATGCGGCTGAGGATCTCCGTGGCGCGCTCGACCAGTTGGCCGTTGGTCGCCAGGACGCCCTTGTCCAGCCACAGGTTGTCTTCCAGTCCGACCCGCACGTTGCCGCCCAGCAGCACCGCTTGCGCGGCCATCGGCATCTGCATGCGACCGATACCGAAACCGGCCCATACCGCGCCTGCCGGCAGGTTGTCGACCATGGCCTTCATGGTGGTGGTGTCGGCCGGTGCGCCCCAGGGGATGCCCAGGCACAGTTGGAACAACGGGTCGTCCAGCAGGCCTTCCTTCATCATCTGCTTGGCGAACCACAGGTGACCGGTGTCGAAGATTTCCAGCTCGGCCTTCACGCCCAGCTCTTGAATGCGTTTGGCGCCGGCACGCAACTGCGCCGGAGTGGAGACGTAGATGGTGTCGCCGTCGCCGAAATTCAGGGTGCCGCAGTCCAGGGTGCAGATTTCCGGCAGCAGCGCCTCGACGTGGGCCAGGCGGGTCAGCGGGCCGACCAGGTCGGTGTTCGGACCGAACTCCATCGGGTTTTCGCCGGCGCCGATTTCCAGGTCGCCGCCCATGCCGGCGGTGAGGTTGACGATGATGTCGACGTCCGCCTCGCGGATGCGCTCCATCACTTCGCGGTAGAGCGCCACGTCGCGGCTGAACTTGCCGGTTTCGGGATTGCGCACATGGCAATGCACCACGGTGGCACCGGCCTTGGCCGCCTCAACGGCAGCCGCGGCGATCTGTTTGGGCGTGACCGGAACGTGAGGGCTTCTGCCGGTCGTGTCGCCAGCACCGGTGAGTGCGCAGGTGATGATGACGTCGTGGTTCATGGTGCGGGTTCCTTACAGGCGTGGTGGTTCACACCGCAGCCGTCGTGGGCTGCGGGTGCGATTTTCGGTGGTTTACTTGCTGGTCAGTTGCAGGTTGTCGGCGGCCGGCTTGCCGTCGAAGGTGGTCACCCCTTCCAGCCAGCGGGCCTTGTCTTGCGGGTGATCCTTGAGCCACTGCCTGGCCGACTCCAGCGCGTCCTTGTGATCGAGCAGCGGTTGCATCATCCGGCTCTCGTCTTCGGCGGTGAACGTCAGGTTGGTCAACAGCTTGTTCACGTTCGGGCATTGCGCGGCGTAGGTCGGTGCGGTGACGGTCCAGACGGTGGCCATGCCTTCGTTCGGGCCCAGGGCGTTTTCGCTGCCGGTGAGATAGGTCATCTGCACGTTGACGTTCATCGGGTGCGGCGCCCAGCCGAAGAACACCACGGCTTCCTTGCGACGCACGGCGCGATCCACCGCCGAGAGCATGGCCGCTTCACTGGACTCCACCAGCTGGAACTTGCCCAGGCCGAACTGGTTCTTGGCAATCATTTCCTTGATCTGGGTGTTGGCGCCGGAGCCGGGCTCGATGCCGTAGATCTTGCCGCCCAGTTCCTTCTCGAACTTGGCGATATCGGCGAAGGTCTTCAGGCCCTTGTCGGCCAGGTAGGTCGGTACGGCCAGGGTCGCGCGGGCGTCCTTGAGGCTCGGCTCGGCGAGGACCTTGACCTGCTTGGCGTCGACGAACGGTGTGATGGTCTGGGTCATCAGCGGGTTCCAGTAGCCCAGGAACATGTCCAGGCGCTGGTCGCGGATACCGGCGAAGATGATCTGCTGGGACGCGCTGGTCTGCTTGACCTGGTAGCCCAGGCCGTCGAGCAGCACCTGGGTCATGGCGCTGGTGGCGATCACGTCGGTCCAGTTGACTACACCGAGGCGGACGTTCTGACAGGACGCCTGGTCCGCGGCCATGACGCCAGTGCTCAAGAGCGCGGTACCGGTGAGTGCGATTGCACAGCGGCTGATCAGTCGTTTCATGATGGTTTCCTCGGCAGGTCGTTTATTGTCGGTTCCGGTGTCTGATGCACCGGTGATGCTCAAGTTACGCAGCTCTGGCCCACTGAAAACGCACAGCGGCGACTGACTCTTGCACAGCAGCGACCTGTGCTCTTGTCGTCGTCGTCGAACTGGCGTATCACATCGGCAACGCTACCCGTCTTGCGAGTGCGCTCCATGTCCCAGGATTTCTACTTCTTGCTGATGCCGGGTTTTTCGGCGATGGGCTTTATCTCGGCGATCGAGCCGCTGCGCGTGGCCAATCGCTTTCGTGGCGAGCTGTACCGCTGGCATGTGCTCAGTGCCGACGGCGGCGCGGTGCTGGCTAGCAACGGCATGTCGGTCAACGCCGATGCGGCGCTGGAGCCGCTGAAGAAGGGCGCGACCTTGCTGGTGGTGGCCGGCTTCGAGCCGCTGAAGTTCGTGACCCCGGCCCTGGAGCACTGGTTGCGTCGTCTCGATCACGATGGCGTCACCCTCGGTGGGATCGACACCGGCAGCGTGGTGCTGGCCGAGGCCGGCCTGCTCGAAGGCCATCGCGTGACCCTGCACTGGGAAGCGCTGGAGGCCTTCAAGGAATCCTATCCGCAACTGGAGGTGACCCAGGAACTGTTCGAGATCGACCGCCGACGCATCACCTGCGCGGGCGGCACGGCATCCATCGACATGATGCTCGACCTGATCGGCCAGGCCCACGGGCCGGAGCTGGCGATCCAGGTGTCGGAACAGTTCGTGCTCGGGCGGATCCGCCCGCGCAAGGACCACCAGCGCATGCAGATCGCCACGCGCTACGGCATCAGCAACAAGAAGCTGGTGCAGGTGGTCGGCGAGATGGAGCAGCACATGGAGCCGCCGCTGAGCACGCTGGAGCTGGCGGAATCGATCAAAGTCACGCGGCGTCAGCTGGAGCGCCTGTTCCGCCTCTATCTCAAGGACACCCCGAGCAACTTCTATCTGGGCCTGCGCCTGGAGAAGGCCCGCCAGTTGCTGCGCCAGACCGACATGAGCGTACTGGAAGTGAGTATCGCCAGCGGCTTCGAGTCGCCGTCGTACTTCACCCGCAGCTACCGGGCCCGGTTCGCCCAGTGTCCACGGGAGGACCGGCGCGGGATCAAGGTGTAGGGGGGGCTCCCTGTAGGAGCCGGCTTGCCGGCGATGGGGCCGTAAAGTCGTACATCAACCTTTCGGACGCCATCGCTGGCAAGCCAGCTCCTGCAAGGTTTGTGATGTTCTGGAAAAGGGTTACTTTTTCAGCAGCGCGGCACAGGCTGCCTTGTAGGCTTCATGCTGATATTTGTTCAGCGTCGCGGGCAGGGCGAAGGCGAACTTCTTGTGCTGCGCGTTGAGGGTCTGGGGTGACAGCAGCGTCACCTCGCAGTTGTCCAGCAACTGCAGGATGCCCTCGATCTTGAAGGTGGTCGGCCCGCCGGCGAACTCGCCCTTCTTGCCGCGTTTCTTGATGGCGATGCGCTGGATGCCATGGGCCTGGACAAAGGCCTTGATCTGGCCGGCGAAGGCTTTCACGTTGGCGGCTTCGTCATCGTCGTCCAGGGCGATCTTCCTGGTGGCGACGGCCACATGTTCAGGGCTGCCGTCCTGCAGGGTGGCGAGGGCGAAGATGGCTTCGCTGCCTTTTATTTCGATGCCGCAGATAGTCATTTGAGTCCTTTGGGAGTCGCTGGGAATGGAGATCAGAGCTCCAGTTGGTCTGCCTTGATGCCGAATGCCGCCGCGATTTTTTCGCGGGTCGCCTTGCGCGGCCTGGCTACGGATTCCTGCTGGGCATAGGCCGGTTGCGAGATGCCCAGGCGCCTGGCTACTTCATCTTGCGTCAGATCCAGATACTCGCGCCAGGCGCGAATGGGGGTTGCCCCGTCGACCATGCGACTGACAACCTCATGGGGGATCAGGTCGGGCTCCCTTTGTTGGGCGACATATTGCGCGTAGGGGATCACGACGAAAGCCGGCTGCCCGTTGGCGTCATTGATGATCTGGATGTCAGTAGGTGCGTTCATCGCGCTTTTTTACCTCTTGGATACTGACCACTTTAAGGATGCCTTCCCAGTCGAACAGGTGGGGTCCAGAAAATTGTGTTCATGGGATGATATAAGTCTTTTATAAGAATTTCTAATATTTGCTTATATTCTCCGTGTCGACAATGCGGCAAGGTTTGCCTGATGTTGCCGGACTGGCGAGGTCCCTAATCCATCGTTTTGCGCAAGTCCAGCATGATCTTGTCGAAGTAGTCGACGCGGATGATGCCCAGTCGTGGGAACTCGAAGTCGAGGATCACGTAGAGCACGCAGACCATCACCAGGGCGTAGCCGAGGCTGTGCAGCCAGTGGCGGGTGACGGTGCCGGCCATGCCGTAGCCGATCAGCAGGGCGCTGATCTGGGTCAGGGTGATCAGCATCAGGTAGATGATCAGCGGCGGGTGGGTTTCCAGGGCCACGCTGCGGGTGGTGGTGATGTCGATCATCTCGTTGAGCGCCTGCAGCGCGCTGACGCCCAGGGTGGGGGTCGGCATGTCCTGCAACGAGGCCACGGCCTTTTTCCAGATAGCCAGTTGCAAGGCACTGGCCCGGGCGTTTTCCCGGGTCGCGAGGTCGACGTCGGTCAGGTCGCGATAATAGGCGATGCGGGCATCCACATAATCGCGAAAGTCCTGGCGCAATGCCGGCTGGTGCGCAGCCGGCAGCAGGTCCAGGCGCAGCCAGGCGGTGCCCATGGCGTTGGTTTCCGCGACGATCAGGGTGCGCCGGGCATCCATGCGGGTGGCTGCGCCAGAGAAGGTGAAGGCAATCAACAGCGCCAGCAGGCCGAACACCGCGCCTTCGATGGCGCCAATCCCGATCCGCGCACCCTCGGGGTCGGCGGCCAGATGGCGGGCACCGATGCGCCGGCCAATGTCGATGAACAGCACGATGGCGACAAAGATGGCGAAGGCATAGAACGGAATGGCTGCAAGTGAGTGCATACGAAAATCTCCTGATTATCGTGGGGGACTCGTCTGTACAGCCGGTTCAGGACGGGGGCGGTTTGTTGCTTAGTTAAGTTTCCCCCTGGGCCTTGTCAAGCTTCTGGTGTCAGGAGGTTCGACTCAGTAATAACGGTCTTCCCGCCGATGCCGGAAGATCAGGTGGGTAGTCCAGAACAGCAGGCCGAAGCCCAGCACCACCGTGGCGACACTGGCGCTGAAGATATAGAAACCGGGTCGGCCGAAGCGCCGCTGCGTGGCCAGGTTGTGATAGCTGGGGAACCACTCGGAATAGACCACCTGCACCGGCTCTCCTTCATGGTAGCTGCCGCTGGGTGTGAAGGTGTCCTGATACAGCACGCCATCGCCGCGGGTGTTGCGGTCATCGAAGCGGTAGTGCACGTACTGGCCGAGGAACACCGGGCCCCTCCAGAGTTCTTCGACCTGGGTGACGGTGCCCGTGACTTCCTTGGCCGATGTCTGCAGGGCGGCGTAGCGCAGGCCATCCTCGCGCGACATCATCGCGAAGACGCAGGCCAGCAGGATCAGGAAAAACAGCAGGGCGGCGCGATTGAACAGATGATCGCGCGCGGCTTCACGTGGGTAGTACATACAGATCCTTTGTCACGGACAGCGGTCCGGGTGCCCCGCGGTTCATTCCTGCAACAGCGACTCGAGGAACTCCGACCGTTCGTCGCTCTTGCTGGCCAGGCAGTCGTTCAGGTCGATGTTGTATTGCTTGCTGCCGACCTTCGCCGGGAACGGGGCGATGGCGCAATCGGCATCCCGGGATTTTATCCACAACTGCTCGGCAGTCTGCAGTTTGCCGGTGATGTCCGCCAGATCGGCCTTTTTGTTCGCATATTGCGACGCGACCCGATCCAGCAGCGCCTGGAAGTTCTCCTTGAGCAACTGCTCGGCGGTGTTTTTGTTGTAGGTGGCGCATTCCAGGGTCTGCTGGTCGTCCGGCACCGCGTCGCAAGGCGAGTTGTCGGACTCTTCGGCCGCGTGAACGCCCATGCTGACAAGGGCCAAGGCCAGGAAAATCGATTTCATTACGGCGTCCTGATACGGGATAGGAGAGCGATGTGGGGCAATTCTGTCTCAAGCAGAATGCAAAGAATAGTCGTACAGCGACAAGTCCTTGAGCCTACCGTCTTGACGCCCTTTGTCGCGGATTGACGCTTTCGGCAATTCCCCTGTCGTTTTTGCACCCGGCTCCGCCGCCCCCTGGGCATATGCTGGCCCCAAAGCGCCGGCAGACGATTCGGCGCGTGAATCGCCAATAGGGGACAGCCTGATGAGCCCAGCCGAATTGCACGCCGACAGCATCGTTATCGACGGGCTGATCATTGCCAAGTGGAACCGTGAACTGTTCGAAGACATGCGCAAGGGCGGGCTGACCGCCGCCAACTGCACCGTGTCGGTCTGGGAAGGTTTCCAGGCCACCGTCAACAGCATCGCCTCGAGCCAGAAGCTGATCCGCGAGAACAGCGACCTGGTCATGCCCGTACGCACCACCGCCGACATCCGCAAGGCCAAGGAGCTGGGCAAGACCGGCATCCTGTTCGGTTTCCAGAACGCCCACGCCTTCGAAGACCAGATCGGCTACGTCGAGATCTTCAAGCAGCTCGGCGTCGGTATCGTGCAGATGTGCTACAACACCCAGAACCTGGTGGGCACCGGTTGCTACGAGCGTGACGGCGGCCTGTCGGGCTTCGGTCGCGAGATCGTCGCCGAGATGAACCGGGTCGGCATCATGTGCGACCTGTCCCACGTCGGTTCCAAGACCAGCGAGGAAGTGATCCTCGAATCGAAGAAGCCGGTGACCTACTCCCATTGCCTGCCTTCGGGTCTGAAAGAGCATCCGCGCAACAAGTCCGATGCCGAGCTGAAGTTCATCGCCGACCACGGCGGCTTTGTCGGCGTGACCATGTTCGCGCCGTTCCTCGCCAAGGGCATCGACTCGACCATCGACGACTACGCCGAGGCCATCGAGTACGTGATGAACATCGTCGGTGAAGACGCCATCGGCATCGGCACCGACTTCACCCAGGGCCATGGCCAGGACTTCTTCGAATACCTGACCCACGACAAGGGCTACGCCCGCCGCCTGACCAGCTTCGGCAAGATCATCAACCCGCTGGGCATCCGCACCGTGGGCGAGTTCCCGAACCTCACCGAGACCCTGCTCAAGCGCGGTCACTCTGAGCGCGTGGTGCGCAAGATCATGGGCGAAAACTGGGTCAACGTCCTCAAGGACGTCTGGGGCGAATAAGTCCCGCCCGCTTTCTCTTTCCGACACCTCACCCTGCGCGCCCGTCGCGCAGGGCGTAAGCGGCCAGCCGCAATCAATGAATTCTGGAGTGTTTCCCATGGCTAAAATCGCCCCGCAACTGCCTATCGAAGTCGACAGCGAAACCGGTGTCTGGACTTCCGACGCATTGCCGATGCTCTATGTCCCACGGCATTTCTTCGTCAACAACCACATGGGTATCGAGGAAGTGCTGGGCGCCGAAGCCTATGCCGAAATCCTCTACAAGGCCGGCTACAAGTCCGCCTGGCACTGGTGTGAAAAAGAAGCCGAATGCCATGGCCTGGAAGGCGTCGCGGTGTTCGAACACTACATGAAGCGCCTGTCGCAACGTGGCTGGGGCCTGTTCAAGATCCAGGACATCGACCTCGACAAGGGCACCGCCAGCGTCAAGCTCGAACACTCGGCGTTCGTCTACGTCTACGGCAAGGTCGGGCGCAAGGTCGACTACATGTTCACGGGCTGGTTCGCCGGGGCCATGGACCAGATCCTCGCCGCTCGCGGCAGCAAGATCCGCACCGTGGCCGAACAAGTCTACGGCGGCTCTGAAGAAGGCCACGACGATGGCCTGTTCACCGTCAAGCCGTTGTAAGTCGAGGAACCCGTCATGGCTTTCGAAGCAATGTTCCAGCCGATCCAGATCGGCAAACTGACCATCCGCAACCGCGTGCTCAGTACCGCCCACGCCGAGGTGTATGCCACCGACGGCGGGATGACCACCGACCGCTATGTGAAGTACTACGAAGAGAAAGCCAAGGGCGGGATCGGCCTGGCGATCTGCGGCGGTTCTTCCAGCGTCGCCATCGACAGTCCGCAAGGCTGGTGGAAATCGGTGAACCTGGCCGACGACCGGATCATTCCGCACTTCCAGAACCTGGCCGATGCCATGCACAAGCATGGCGCCAAGATCATGATCCAGATTACCCACATGGGCCGGCGTTCGCGCTGGGACGGCGAACACTGGCCGACCCTGCTGTCGCCGTCGGGTATTCGTGAACCGGTGCACCGCGCCACCTGCAAGACCATCGAGCCGGAAGAAATCTGGCGGGTGATCGGCAACTACGCCACCGCGGCGGCCCGGGCCAAGGCCGGCGGCCTGGACGGCGTCGAACTGTCGGCGGTGCACCAGCACATGATCGACCAGTTCTGGAGCCCGCGGGTCAACAAACGCACCGACGAATGGGGCGGCAGCTTCGAGAATCGCATGCGTTTCGGCCTGGAAGTGCTCAAGGCCGTGCGCAAGGAAGTCGGTGACGATTTCTGCGTCGGCATGCGCATCTGTGGTGACGAATTCCACCCGGACGGCCTGTCCCACGAGGACATGAAGCAGATCGCCAAGTATTACGACGACACCGGTATGCTCGACTTCATCGGTGTGGTCGGCTCAGGTTGCGACACCCACAACACCCTGGCCAACGTGATTCCGAACATGAGCTACCCGCCGGAGCCGTTCCTGCACCTGGCCGCCGGGATCAAGGAAGTGGTCAAGGCGCCGGTCCTGCACGCACAGAACATCAAGGACCCGAACCAGGCGACGCGCATTCTCGAAGGCGGCTATGTCGACATGGTCGGCATGACCCGTGCGCACATCGCCGACCCGCACCTGATCGCCAAGATCAAGATGGGCCAGGTCGACCAGATCAAGCAGTGCGTCGGCGCCAACTATTGCATCGACCGCCAGTACCAGGGGCTCGATGTCCTGTGCATCCAGAACGCCGCGACTTCCCGTGAATACATGGGCGTGCCGCATATCATCGAGAAGTCCACCGGGCCCCGGCGCAAGGTGGTGATCGTCGGTGCCGGCCCCGCCGGCATGGAAGCGGCGCGGGTCAGCGCCGAACGCGGTCACGACGTGACCCTGTTCGAGAAGAAGGACGCCATCGGCGGGCAGATCACCACGGCCTCGAAAGCGCCGCAACGGGACCAGATCGCCGGTATCACCCGCTGGTTCCAGCTGGAACTGGCACGCCTGAAAGTCGATGTGCGGCTGGGCACCGCCGCCGATGCGGCGACCATCCTCGACCTGCGTCCGGATGTGGTCGTGCTGGCGGTGGGCGGTCATCCGTTCCTCGAACAGAACGAACACTGGGGCGCCGCCGAAGGGCTGGTGGTCAGCAGCTGGGATGTGCTCGATGGCAAGGTCGCGCCAGGCAAGAACGTGCTGGTCTACGACACCATCTGCGAGTTCACCGGCATGTCGGTGGCCGACTTCCTCGCCGACAAGGGCAGCCAGGTCGAGATCGTCACCGACGATATCAAGCCGGGCGTGGCCATCGGCGGTACGTCGTTCCCGACCTACTACCGCAGCATGTACCCGAAGGAAGTGATCATGACCGGCGACATGATGCTGGAAAAGGTCTATCGCGAGGGCGACAAGCTGGTGGCGGTGCTGGAGAACGAATACACCGGCGCCAAGGAAGAGCGGGTGGTGGACCAGGTGGTAGTGGAGAACGGCGTGCGTCCGGACGAAGAGATCTACTACGGGCTCAAGGACGGTTCGCGCAACAAGGGCCAGATCGATATCGACGCCCTGTTCGCGATCAAGCCGCAGCCTTCGCTGAGCCAGCCGGGTGACGGTTACCTGCTGTTCCGCATCGGCGACTGTGTGGCCCAGCGCAACACGCACGCGGCGATCTATGACGCGTTGCGTCTGTGCAAGGATTTCTAACGGCTTGCACATAACCCTGTGGGAGCGGGCTTGCCCGCGAATGCAACCTGTCCGTCGGCATCGATGTCGACTGACCCACCGCTTTCGCGGGCAAGCCCGCTCCCACAGGAACCGAGTAAGGCATCTCGACCTGCAAGACCCGAGGTCTTTGGGAGCTGCACCATGTTGAACACCCTTCTTCCCATCCTGCTGTTCGCCGCCCTGGGCCTGGCTGTCCTCGGCGCGCTGCGGCGGGTCGCCATGTGGCGCCGCGGCCGACCGTCGAAAGTCGATCTGCTCGGTGGCCTGTTCGCCATGCCCAAGCGCTACATGGTCGATTTGCACCATGTGGTGGCGCGGGACAAATACATCGCCAATACCCACGTCGCCACGGCCGGTGGCGCGGTGGCTTCGATTGTCCTGGCGATCCTGGTACACGGCTTCGGCCTGCATGACCGCATCCTCGGCTATGCCTTGCTGGTGATGTCGGCGGTGATGTTCGTCGGCGCGATCTTTGTCTATCTGCGGCGCCGCAATCCGCCGAGCCGCCTGTCGAAAGGCCCGTGGATGCGCCTGCCGAAAAGCCTGCTGGCCTTCTCGGCGTCGTTCTTCCTGGTCACCCTGCCGGTGGCCGGCATTCTTCCGCAAGACTTCGGCGGTTGGGTCCTGGCCGTGATCCTCGGCCTCGGCGTGCTGTGGGGCGTGTCGGAACTGTTCTTCGGCATGACCTGGGGCGGACCGATGAAGCACGCCTTCGCCGGTGCCCTGCACCTGGCCTGGCACCGTCGCGCCGAACGCTTCGGCGGCGGCCGCTCCACCGGCCTCAAGCCGCTGGACCTGACTGATCCGCAGGCGCCGCTGGGGGTCGAGAAACCCAAGGACTTCACCTGGAACCAACTGCTGGGCTTCGATGCCTGCGTGCAGTGCGGTAAATGTGAAGCCGCCTGCCCGGCGTTCGCCGCCGGCCAGCCGCTGAACCCGAAAAAACTCATCCAGGACATGGTGGTCGGCCTGGCGGGCGGCACTGACGCGAACTTCGCCGGCAGTCCGTATCCCGGCAAGGCGGTCGGCGAACATTCCGGCAACCCGCACCAGCCGATCGTCAACGGCCTGGTGGACGCCGAGACCCTGTGGTCCTGCACCACCTGTCGCGCCTGCGTCGAGGAATGCCCGATGATGATCGAGCACGTCGATGCCATCGTCGACATGCGCCGGCACCTGACCCTGGAAAAAGGCGCGACCCCGAACAAGGGCGCCGAAGTCCTGGAAAACCTGATCGCCACCGACAACCCAGGCGGTTTCGCCCCCGGCGGGCGGATGAACTGGGCGGCGGACCTGAACCTCAACCTGCTCAGTGACAAGAAAACCACCGATGTGCTGTTCTGGGTCGGCGACGGCGCCTTCGACATGCGCAACCAGCGCACCTTGCGCGCCTTCGTCAAAGTGCTGAAGGCGGCCAGGGTCGACTTCGCGGTACTCGGCCTGGAAGAGCGCGACAGTGGTGACGTGGCGCGACGCCTGGGCGACGAGGCCACCTTCCAGCTGCTGGCCAGGCGCAATATCCAGACCCTGGCCAAGTACGGCTTCAAGCGCATCGTCACCTGCGATCCCCACAGTTTCCATGTGCTGAAAAACGAATACGGTGCCTTTGGCGGCGATTACCTGGTGCAGCACCACAGCACCTACATGGCCGAACTGATCGCTGCCGGTGCCCTCAACCTCGGGCAGCACAAGGGCAACAGCGTGACCTATCACGACCCGTGCTACCTGGGCCGCTACAACGGCGAGTATGAAGCGCCGCGTGACGTGCTGCGGGCATTGGGGATCGAGGTCAGGGAAATGCAGCGTTCCGGTTTCCGTTCCCGTTGCTGCGGCGGCGGTGGCGGCGCGCCGATCACCGACATTCCCGGCAAGCAGCGGATTCCCGATATGCGCATGGAAGATATCCGCGAAACCGGCGCCGAACTGGTGGCGGTCGGTTGCCCGCAATGCACGGCGATGCTCGAAGGCGTGGTCGAACCGCGCCCCCTGATCAAGGACCTGGCCGAACTGGTGGCCGACGCCCTGCTCGAAGAGACGGCGCCGAGCAAACCGGCGCCCAAGCGTGAACCCGCGGAGGTGCATTGATGAGCGACATTATCCGCCGCGATCCCCGCGCCGAATGGATTGCCCGCAACCGTCTGCATCCGCTGCATGCGGCCATGCAGCCGGTGCAACACAGCTGGATGGGGCCTAACGGGATCGTTCGCAAGAATGTCCACGGCATCGGTTTTATCGGCCCCAACGGTATCAAGCGCATCGACCGCAGCGGCGCCCAGCAGGGCGGCGCGAGCAAGCGCTCGGCCAGTGTCGAAGTGCAGTTGCCGCTGCATCAGGTGCCGCAACCGGCGTTCTACATCAGCGTAGTGCCGGACATGGTCGGTGGTCGCCTGAGCAGCCACGACCGCGACCTGCTTGGCCTGGCCCATCAACTCGCCGGCAAGGACGGCGCGGTATTGGCCGTGGTCTTCGGCGAGCACAAGGAAAGCGCCTTTGCCGCGGCGGGTGTCGACCGCCTGCTGGTGCTTGAAGGCAACGAGTTCAGCGGTTATTCACCGGAACAACGGGTCCAGGGCCTGCGGGCTGTGGATAACCAGTTCAACCCCCGCCACTGGTTGCTGCCGGATAGCCGCAGCGGCGGTGGCGAACTGGGCCGCCGGTTTGCCGCCAGCCTGGGCGAACGCCCGGCGACGCGGGTCTGGCAGGTCAAGGGCGACGAGTGCATCGGCCGTGCCGGTGCCGGCCTGCAGGACCTGGCGCGGCCATTGGCGCGCCTGATCCTGGCGGCCGCCGAATGTGCCGAACCGGTCAGCGAAACCCGTCACGAGGCCTTGCCGGTGGAGTTATCCACAAGCATCGCCCGCAGCCTGCCCCGTATCGAGGATTTGGGCGCGGTGGCGGTGGACCCGGCGGCGATTCCCATGGCCGAGGCCGAGTTCATTTTCTCCGGCGGCAACGGGGTCAAGGACTGGGCGCTGTTCCACGAGACGGCGGCGGCGCTCGGGGCCACCGAAGGGGCTTCGCGGGTGGCGGTGGACGACGGTTTCATGGCCCGCGACCGCCAGGTCGGCGCCAGCGGTACCTGGGTCACGGCGCGGGTCTATGTGGCCGTGGGGATTTCCGGGGCGATCCAGCACCTGCAAGGCATCGGTGCCTGCGACAAGGTGGTGGCGATCAACCTTGATCCGGGCTGCGACATGATCAAGCGTGCCGACCTGTCGGTGATCGGCGAGAGCAGCGAGATCTTCCGCGCCCTGATCGCGGCGGTGACGGCATATCGCAACGGCGCCAAGCGCGATGCGGCTTAAGGTAGGGATGACGTCATGAGTACGAATGTAATCAGCCTGGTGTCCATCGGCGCCCACCCCACCTCCGGCCGCGCCCGGCGCGCCGAGCAGGATGCCCGCGCGGTGGAACTGGGCCTGCAACTGGCCGGGGATGACTTGCAGGTAGTGCATGCCGGCGATGTCACCGAACCGGCGCTGCGGGCCTACCTGGGCATGGGCCTGGACGAATTGCGGGTGCTGGAGCAACCGGCCGGCGCCGATGCGCTGCCGGCGCTGACCGATTACCTGCGCGATGCCGGGGCCCAGTTGGTGCTGACCGGCAGCCAGGCGGAAACCGGCGAGGGTTCGGGCATGCTGCCGTTCCTGCTGGCGGAAAACCTCGGCTGGCCGCTGGTGGTGGGGCTGGCTGAAGTCGAGTCGATCGAAGGCGGCGTGGCCCATGTGCTGCAGGCCTTGCCACGGGGCCAGCGGCGCCGGTTGAAAGTCCGCCTGCCGTTCCTCGCCACGGTGGATAACGCCGCGCCCAAGCCGCGCCAGAGTGCCTATGGCCCGGCCCAGCGCGGGGTGTTGCACGCCGAGGAAGTCGAAGTGCTGGAGGATGAGTTGTTCGCCGGTGCGTTGCTGCAGCCGGCCAAGCCACGGCCCAAGCGTCTGAAGGTAATCAAGGCGAAGAGTGGCGCCGACCGCATGAAAGCCGCCACGGCCAAGGCCAGCGGCGGCGGTGGCCAGGTGCTCAAGGGCGTCAGCGCCGAAGCGGGTGCCGAGGCGATCCTCAAGTTGCTGATCGAGGAAGGTGTCGTGCGCTGACAACTGCGGTCGTTGATTCCTGTGGGAGCGGGCTTGCCCGCGAAAGCGGCGGTGTGGCTGGCATCGTCATCGCTGGCAAGCCAGCTCCTACAAGGTCCCAGGTTAGACGACAGTCCGCAGTGCGCCCCCATCCTGTGGGAGCGGGCTTGCCCGCGAAAGCGGCGGTGCGGCTGGCATCGTCATCGCTGGCAAGCCAGCTCCTACAAGGTTCCAGGCTGGACGCTAGTCCGTGGTGAGCCCCCCCTCCTGTGGGAGCGGGCTTGCCCGCGAAAGCGGCGGCGCGGCTGGCATCGTCATCGCTGGCAAGCCAGCTCCTACAGGGTTCCAGGCTGGGCGATAGTCCATGGTGAAACATCGCCCTGTGGGAGCGGGCTTGCCCGCGAAAGCGGCGGCGCGGCTGGCATCGTCATCGCTGGCAAGCCAGCTCCTACAGGGTTCCAGGCTGGACCATAGTCCGTGGCGGGCCCTTGTCCTTTGGCATGAGACAGCCTAGGGCTGCGGAGCGGTCGGTGCGGCCGCCGGCGGTTGCTCCGCCGGTTTGGGCAGCGGCGACTCCATCACCGGTTGTTCCATGGGGGCCGGCAGCGGCTGCCAGTTCTCATTCGCCCGCGGTACCGCCAGGGGTGGTGGAATAGCGTTGCCGCCGGCACCACCGCTGGTCTGCATGTTCAGGTTCTGGCTGTTGTGCAGGACCATGCCCTCGGTCGAACTGCGCGCCTCGGTGCCGCTGCTGAAGGTGCTGACCTGGGACGCCGGCAGGTCGAGGTTGCGCTCGATCCGCGGGGTGATCAGCAGGATGATCTCGCTCTTGCCCTGCTCGCTCTTGTTCGTGCCGAAAATCGCCTGACCCAACCCTGGAAGACGACTGAGACCCGGCAGGCCGCTGCCCTCGTCGATATCGGCGGTGCGGATCAGGCCGGCGACCACCTGGGTTTCATTGTTGCGCGCGGTCAGCGTCGTGCGGGTCGAGCGCGAGCCCAGTTCGAAGGTCGGCGGGATGTTGTCGGTGCCTTCGTTGCGCTTGGTGATGTGGGTCATGTCGATCACCATCTGCAAATTGATTTCGTCGTTGAGGCTGATATTGGGCTGGACCTCGATGCTCAGCCCGACATCCTGGTAGGAGACCGAGGCGGTGGTCATGAGGTTGGCGGTGGTCGAGGTGATCACCGGAATCTTGTCGCCGATCTTGATCTCGGCCTTTTCCCGGTTCTTCACGCGGATCCGCGGATTGGCCAGCGTCACCGTGTTGCCGCTGCGTTGCAGCAGGTTGATCTTGGCTTCCAGGCTGCCGACTTCGAGCTGGCGCCCACCGAGACCTGTGGTGGCCGGGATGGTGCCGGGCAACGAGAGGCCGATGGAGCCGGGGTAGTTGATCCCCAGGTTGAGTTCGTCCACCAGACTGACTTCCATTACCTGGATATCGATGGTCACTTCCGAGTCGGCCAGGTCGATGGCCTGTACCAGCTTCTCCACGGCGCTCAGGGTTTCCAGGCCGTCGCGCACGATCACCGCGCTGAGCCGTTCGTCCACCAGCACTTCCTTGGGCTTGAGCAACTGCTTGATCTCGGCCGCCGCCAGTTTCGGATCGGCGTGGCTGAGGTAGAAGGTCCGCACGGCCAGCTCGCGGTACTCGCGCTCCTTGTCCGGGCGCGAAGGGTAGATCAGCACGGTGTCGGCATTGAGCACCTTCATCTGCAACTGATGGGTCGACAACAGCAGGTTCAGCGCATCCTCGGCGGTGGTGCGGGATGCGGAGATGCTGGCGGCCGCGTTCGGGTTGACGTCCTTGTCGATCACGAAGTTGATCCCCGACAGCCTGGCGATGGTCTCGAAAATGGTGGTCAGGCTCTGGGAACTGAAGTGCAGGCTGACCGGCTTTTTCATCGCCTCGCTCAGCTTCGGCTTGAGGCTCTCGACGCTGACCAGGGTGCGCGTCAGGCTGTCGCGCAGGTCCAGCGCGTCACGGTAGTTGGGTTGTTGCGCGATGATCTGGCGCACCAGGGCCAGGGCCTCCCGCGGGTTGCTCTCGCGCAGGGCATTGGCTCGCGCCAGTTCGGGACGCAGGCGGGCAAGGTTCTGGATCGTACGGATGGCCTGGCTGGCGCCGAGGTTGCCGGGGTCGTACTTGAGGATCTGCTGCATGGCCGCGATGGCCCCGGCATCGTCGTTGCGCGCCAGCGCGTCGCTGGACTGGCGGCTGTACTGGTCGACCAGTTGTTCGGTCCGGCTGAACAGCGCGGCGCGCAACTGGATGTCGTCAGGATGTTCTTTCACGGCGGCGCGCAGCACATCCACCGAGCGGGTGATATCACCGTCCTGGCGCAGCAGCTCACTCTCGTTGAGCGGGCCTTGGGACTGGCAGGCCGTCATCCCGATCACCAGCAGGGCCAGCCATGGCCGGATAGATTTTGACATGATCGTTCTCTTCGCTAGAGCCGTCCGTGCTCAGGGAGTATCCAGGCGCAACGTGGTCACCTGGCGCAGGGGCAAGTACGTCAGCACCACGCTGGTGTCGGTCAGTTTGTCCAGTCGATAGTCCTTGCCCAGGTTCGCTCCCGGGCGGATATGTCCTTCCACCGAGCAGCTCTTGCACAGGGTGTAGCGCACGCCCTGGCCTTGCAGCACGACGATCTTCGACTGGCCCTGGTAGCGCCATTGCGCGCTCACCGTGAAGGGCATCGGCGGTGCCTGCGGGGCGACGGGTTTCGCCGGCGCGGCGGGTGGCGCTGGTGGCAGCCAGCTCTGGCTGGGAAACAGATCCACCAGCGCCGTGGCTTGGGGCGGCGCGCTGTCGTCGGGCACCGCTGGTGGCGTGGCGAGCGGCACGCGCGTCGGCGGGCCGGGGGCCGGGATGGGCCCCGGGTTGACTGGTGGCGCAGGCGTGTCCAGGTCCTGCCAGAACAGCCAGCCACAACCGAGCAGCACCACACCGAGCAGCACGCGCAGATACAGCGGCAGCTTCACTTGAGCACCGCCAGCAGGCTGACGCGCAGGCGGATATCCAGTTGCGCGGTGGTGATGTCCTTGCGTTGCAGGCTCAGGCTTTCTATGCGCACGGCCGGTTGTCGCGCCACTTCATCGAGCGCCTTGCGCAAGGCCGGATAGGCGCCGCTCAGCGGAATATCCAGCTCCAGGCGCCGGGTCTGGTCGTCCCCCGGGGACGAGTACTGGAAGTCGGTTTGCAGGACCGCGAAACCGTTTTGTTGCAAGACCGTCAACAGGCTTTCCAGGCGTGCCTCGAAGCTGTCGGTGTCGGGCAGGCGGCGGACCGCCTGCGGCTCGGCGGCATGCAGGTCCAGCGGGCCTTCGGCGATACCCGCCCGGGCCTCGCGCAGACGCAGGGCGCTGTCTTCCAGGCCGGGGACGACCAGGCCCTGGCGAATCACCAGGGCGGCAACGATCAGCAGCAGCGCCAAGCCGCCCCAGAAGCCGAGGAGGCGTTGCACCTGGGCCAGGGACCAGCGCAGCCGCGCCTGGAGTTGGGCGGCGTCGGGCCATTGGCGGATCATCGGCTTCATGGCCTGTCCGCTCCCTATGGGGCACTGAGTTTGAATTTGACGCTCATCGGCAGCATCGGATCGCGGGTATTACGCGCGCTCTGTTGCAGGCTGACGGTGAGGCCGGTGTCGGTCTTGAGTTTCTCGATAAAGCGCAGGCTGCCTTCCAGGCGCTGACTCTCCAGGTCCAGGCTGAGCTCCCGGGCCGCGGTGTTGACCTCCAGGCGCAACAGCGCGACGTCCGGTGACCAGGCCTGGCCGAGGGCATCGAGCAGGGCGAAGGGCGTGGCGTTCTGGCGGGCGAAGGTTTCCAGCTGTTTTTTCTGCAGGGGCGAGGTGCGCAGGGAGGCCTGCATCAACTGTTCCTGCTGGATCGCCAGGGCGGTGAATTGCCGTTCAACCTGCTCCGCCTCGGCTTCGCGGACCTGCAGGGCCTGCCAGTCCGACCACAGCAGCAGCCACAGGGCGAGGGCGACCGCGCCCAGCAGGAGCACCAGCCAGAGATTGGCGCGTTCTCCGCGCAGGTCGATCAGCGGCGCCCGCGGGCGCCGCCAGCGCCGAATCAGGTTCGAGTTCATCAGGCCTGCTCCGCCAGCCAGGGATGCAGCGGTCCCAGCCAGCGCCAGGGCATTGTCGTCGACGGTTCGAAGGCCGACTCGACGGCCACCACCAGGGTCTGCTGTTCCTGTTCGTCGCACAGCACATCGGCCATCAGCAAGGCATCGGACAAGGGCGTTTGCGGGTTCAGCGGCAGGACGCAGACCTGCGCCGGCCAACCCTGGTGGGCGAATACGCAACTGAGGGCGCCGGGTTCGCGAACGGCGAAGCGGTAGTCCTCGGGCAACCCGGGCCAATGGCGTTGCAGGGCATCGATCAGCAGCGGCGCGCAACGCCTGATGGGCAGGTGGCGGGCCTGGAACAGGGCCTTGAGGGATTCCATCAGTTCCGTGTTGACCGCCGCCGCCAGGCGCACGCGGCCGAACGGCGCGGGATCGATCGAAACCTGCCATTGGGCGGGGTCGAGATCGTTGTGCTGGCTGAACAGCGCCATGGCGAAGCCTTGCCAGTCGAGCGGGCTGTAGAGGCCTTCCTGCCAGGGCAGGACCCGGTAATGCACATGGGGAAAGCCCAGCAGCAGGGTGGCCCGCTCCAGGTAGCTCACGCGACCATGAGGTGCCCGCTCCAGCAGCGCGGCACAGGCCGCCAGCGGATCCCCCCGTTCGTGGTCCTGCCAGGGAGGGCCGGCGGGCCAGCGCGGCCGTGCGGCCCAGCGGACTTCGTCCTGGGCCAGCAGCACCACGTGATCAATAAAGGGAGAGGACACGGTGCACCTCCTGCAAGGTGGTGTGTCCGGCGGCGGCGCTCGCCAGCGCGATATCGCGCATGAAGCGGTGGCCCGACTCCCGTGCCAGTTCCCGCAGGGCGGCGGCCGAGCGGCGTTGCAGCAGGCCTTCCTTGAGCGCGTCGGTGACGGTCAGCACCTCCGCCAGCGCCAGCCGGCCGCGATAGCCGGTATGGCGGCAGGCCTCGCAACCCCGGCCGAGCCGGTAGTGGCTGCCGGGCGCATCGGCCGGCAGGTGCGCCAGTTGCAGCAGTTGCGCGTCGGGCTCGGTGGCCTCGGCGCATTCGCTGCAAACCCGTCGCAATAGCCGCTGCGCGACCACGCCGTTGAGCGCCTCGACAAAGCTGGCCGGCTCCACCTTCAGGTAGTTGAAGCGTTCCAGCACGCTGAACGCGCTGTTGGCGTGCACCGAGGACAGCACCAGGTGGCCGGTCAGGGCGGCCTGCACGGCGATCCCGGCGGTTTCGCCGTCGCGGATCTCGCCCACCAGGATGGTGTCCGGGTCGTGCCGCAGGATCGAGCGCAGGCCGCGGGCGAAGGTCAGGCCCTTCTTGTCGTTCACCGGGATCTGCAACACGCCGGGCAACTCGTACTCCACCGGGTCTTCGATGGTGATGATTTTCTTCTCGCCGGTATTGGTCTCCGACAGGGCGGCATACAGCGTCGTCGACTTGCCGCTGCCGGTGGGACCGGTGACCAGCAGCATGCCGTAGGGCTCGCTGGCCAGCAGGCGGATGAGGCCGATCGCGTCCGCGTCCAGGCCCAGGCTGTCGAGGCTCAGGGACTCGCCGCGCTGGGATTTGTCCAGCACCCGCAGCACCGCATCCTCGCCGTGGATGCTGGGCATGATCGAGACCCGGAAGTCGACGTCGCGCTGCTGGATGCGCGCCTTGAAGCGACCGTCCTGGGGCACCCGGCGCTCGCCGATATCCAGGCCCGAAAGCACCTTGAGCCGTGACAGCGCCTGCTCGGCGGTGTCGAGCCCGGCGCTCTGGCCGATCTGTTGCAGCACGCCGTCGATCCGGTACTTGATCACCAGGCCTTCGGGGGTGCTCTCGACGTGGATATCGCTGGCCCGGCTCTGCAGGGCATCGAAGAGCATCGAGTTGACCAGTCGCACCACCGGATTGTCGTCGCGGGCGATGCTGCTCAGGGATATTTCCTGGACCGCCTCGGCCACCCGCGCGTCTTCGTCGTCACGGGCGAACGGGTCCATCACTCGCTGGCTGGCCTCGGCCTTTTTCAGTTGCGCCTCGACGACCCCCGGCAGACTCATCGCCAGGGCCATCGGCGCCAGTTCGGCATGGGCCTGCAGCCACTGGCGACCGCTCAGGGAGAAGGGCGCGCCGAGCACCAGGTAGGCCTGGCCGGCGATCTCCACCGGCAGGGTCCGGCGGTTCAGCGCCTGGGGCAGGGTCAGGGTGTCGAAGCGCTCGTGACCCTCGACCTGGGCCTCGGTGAGTGGCGTCAGGCCCAGGAGCGCGGCGACGTCGGCGAGGTGTTCCGGCGTGTCCTCCAGCACCTGTTGCAGGTACTCCGCCAACGGGATGTTGTCCTGTCGTGCCTGCTGCTGCCATTGCTGCCTGAGTGTGTCCATCGTGCTACCCCTGGATGGAACCGGCCAGTTCGAAGATCGGCATGTACAGCAGGAACACGATCAGCCCGATCAGCCCGCCGACCACCAGCATCAGCAGCGGCTCGAAGACCTTGCTGAACAGCTCGATGGCGCGCTCCAGCGCTTCGTCGTGGAACTGCGCGATACGCTCGCACATGGACGCCAGTTCGCCGCTCTGCTCGCCGACGCGCAACAGGCGCTCGGCGACCGGGGTGGTGAGCCGGTGGCGGGCGAGGGTGGTGGACAGCGGCTGGCCGGCGCGGATATCGCCCAGGCTGCGGTGCAGGTCGCCCTGGCGCTCGGCCGGCAGCAGCGCCCCGGCCATTTCCAGGGCCGACACCGCTGGCATCCCGCCCATCAGCAGCATGCCGGCGGTGCGGTAGAAGCGCGCGAGGATAAACAGCGTGCGCTGGGCACCGAGGCTGGGGATTTTCCACAGCAGGGCGGCCAGGTGACGCTTGACCGTCGCGGTTCGCGCCAGCAGCACCAGGGCGGCGATCACCGCCGCCAGGCCGCCCATCAGCAGGCCGCCCTGTTGCTCCACCAGTTCGCCCCACCAGACCATGAACCGCGCGGTCGCCGGCAGGTCGCTCATCGCGTCGAACACCGAGGCGAAGCGCGGGATCACGAAGAACAACAGGAACAGCAGGATCACCGCGCCCACGCCGAGCACCACCAGGGGATACATCAGCGCGCTGCTGACGCGCTTCTTCACGGTTTCCAGATGGGCTTCGAAGTGATGGTAGCGACGCAGCGCCACCGACAACTGGCCGCTGTGTTCGGAAGAAGCGGCGGTGGCCACCAGCAGGTTGGGAAAGATCGCCGGCTTGGCCTGCATGGCCCGGGAAAAGGCGTTGCCCTGGTACATCGACTCCAGCAATTCGCTCAGCACTTGCCGGTTGATCCCCGGCGCGGCCTTGTCGCGCAGGGTTTCCACCGACTCCACCAGCACCAGCCCGGCATCGAGCAGCACCACCAGTTCCTGGATAAACAGGCCCAGGGCGAAACGCGCACCGCGTCCCGGCCATTTGAACGAGGCACGCTGGCGCAGCGAGACCACCTGGGCGTCCTGCAACTGGCGGCGGGCATCGTCGAGGTCGGCGGCCTGCAGGCGCAGGTTGCGTAGCTGGCCCTGGCGGATGACGCGGGCATCGAACTCCCTCATGGTCGCCCACCGTTGCGCGCGGCGAGCGTGCCCGCGCTGCGTTGGCGCAACTCCAGCAGGCTGGCGTAGTAGCCCCACACCCGGCGGGCGTAGCGGCTGCGGTTGGCGTCGCGCTCGACGCGGGCACCGGCGTTGTAGGCGCCCACGGCCTGCCAGCCGTAGCCCAGTTGCTGGACGAACTGGGCGAGAATCCAGGCGCCGGCCATGACACTGGTGCAGGGCTCGTCGAGCAGGTTCTGCTCGGCGATCCCGAAGGCGGCGAGGCGCTCCAGGTGGCGGCTGTTGATCTGCATCAGGCCGATATCACGGCTGCCGTCGCGGTTGGTGTTGCGTGCCCGCGGATCGAGCCCGGACTCGACCTGGGCAATGGCGTAGAGCAGCAGCGGATCGATGTGATAGCGCTCGCCGGCGTCCTGGAAACAGTTGGCCGCGCCGGTCCCGGCCATCAGCAGCGCGCCCAGGGCGATCAGCAGTTCGAATGAGTGGCGCATGGGCGGGGGACTCCTGGCTCAGAAGCCAAACACGATGTCGGCGTTGGTCCCGTCGCCCGCGGCCTTGCCATCGCGGCCCAGGGAGATGATCTCGACTTCATGGCCGGTGCCGGGGTTCTTGAAGAGGTAGGGATTGTTCCAGGGATCGGGCGGCACGCCCTTGGACAGGTACGGCCCGTGCCAGCCGGGTTCGCTGGCCGGCCGTTCGACCAGCACGTTGAGGCCCTGGGCCTCGCTGGGGTAATGGCCGTTGTCCAGGCGGTACTGCTGCAGGGCATCGGCCAGGGATTTCATCTGGCCCTTGGCGGTCTGGACTTTTGCCAGCTCCAGGCGGTCGAACATCTTCGGCCCGACATAGCCGGCGAGCAGGGCGATGATCAGCAGGACCACCAGCAGTTCGAGCAGGGTGAAGCCGAATGAGGGCTGTGCGAGGCGCGGGCGTGACGATGGACCGTTCATGGGGGCCGCTCGGCTGATGAGGCAGGGAACGCGGTTACTTCATAACCTATTCCGGCCCTACATCAGGTGGGCACCACCGGCAGGTACACGTTGAACATGTCTCATGGGTGAATGACTGACTGTAACTCTAGTTCAATACCCCCGGCGGCAAGGGACTGGGGGTTATATCTCTTTATTATTAAAAAGAGAGCCCTTGTTGTCGGGAAATATAAAAATGAATACAGCGCAGGGATGACGCCGTACATGAAGTACGGCGTCACGGGGCCTCACCCATTGCTAGAGCTTTTCCCAGGCTTCCTGCCAATGGACGCCGGTGCCGGGGGCATAGGCCCAGGCCGCGCCCTTGCACCAGGCGGTATAGGGCCAGGGTTTGCACTTGTACGTACTGCCGGCGTTGCTCACGACATCGCCTGCCTTGTAGTCCGTACCCTCCACGTAGGGTGGTGCATCGCCGCCGCCCGATGCCGGGGTCGCGGTCAGGGTCACTTCGGCTTCATGGCGTTTCTTGTTGGCTTCATCGTAGACGTTGAGCAACAGCTTCGCGCTCGAGACCTTGTCACTGGCCGGCGTGGTAATGGTGAAAGTGGGTTCGGTGTTGGAGCCATAGGTCCAGCCCGGCCCACCCACGAATGCCCAGACATAGCGCAGTGGCGTGCTGTTGTAGGAAATGGATTTGCGGCCGTCCAGGGTGAACCGTTCACCGGCCTTGATCTGGGTCGCCCCCTCGATCACCGCCACGGGGGGGCGTTCATCCACCGGACCGGGGTTCTCGCCATCGCCTTCGGCGTCGATGGACATCTGCGTGGAGTTTCTGGCATCGCTCAGGTAGTTGTAGTTGGCGTAGACGTCAGTGGGATTGAAGGTGATGGTTTCATCTTTTTTGACCCCGACACGAATGAGGTGCTGGCTGCTGCTCAACTGGTTCGCCAGTTGCGCGCCCCACACCGCGGGATTCTGGTTGCTGGCGTCGATGGGCAGTTTCAGGTCGACCAGTTCGCTGACCGCCCGGTCATGTCCGAATACGCGAAAGTGCACGGTATCACCGGCCTTTGGATCGATCCCGTTGCCGTCGATAAACACCTTCTCCTTGATCCAGGGGGAGGGTTGGGTCTTGTCGTCGAAAGCGATATCGCTGCAGCCGTAGAAACCTTCACCCTCCGGATCCCGGCGCTGCCAGCGGGTGAAGAGCACGGCATTGCCCGTGCGACCCGGAGGAATCTGCACCTTGAGCAGAAAGAACGTGTTGGGGTCCGAGATGATGGGCGCGGGGGACCAATCCTTGCGGACATCGGTCAGTTCCTGGGCGTGAATCAGTTCCAGGTCGTCCCACCCCAGTTTACGGGTCGCGCTGTCGTAGCCGGGCTTGCTGAGGTAGACCCTGATGAAGCTGGGCATATGGGGCTGGGTGGTGGCCAGGCGCACCGTGATCTTGCCCGAGTCATCGGGTGTCACCTTGGTCTTGGTCCACTGCGGCATGGCCATGTTCAGCACATCCATCCCCGAGCGGTTTGCCGAGCAGAGCTTGCCGTCGGGTACGATTCTCCTGGCGGCGGCATCGCCGCCGTCCGGATCCGCGTAGCTGCCTTTGATGTTCGCGCTGACCTCATGCCATTGAGTGATCCCGTGGACCAGTTGTGCCGGGTATTCGGTCTTGGCCCTGCGGCAGCCCTCGTCCTTCATCTGCTCGGGAGACCCGTTGAAGTCCTGGAAGCTGCGGCACAGTACCTGGCGTGTCGCAGGCGATTCGATCGCCCCATGGCTCCAGCCCAGCGCCGGCATCGCCAACAACGCCGCCAGGGCGCAGCGGATAATGGATCGTGCGTAGAAATGTAAGCTGTTCATAGTTCAGTCCACGTTCAAGTTGGAAAAAACCACCCGAAGCGTTTCGGGCTTTCGGTATTTCACTCAACGACTGGCTTGATCACCCCACATGCTCACCTCCAACGTAGGTTCTACGTTCTTTTGGAGGAGCTACTCTGTCCAGGCCGGTACAGAAACTGCCACCCCTGATAACTGCCTTGCCCTGTGAAACTCTCCTGGTAGCGGCGAAAGTTGCCCTGCTTGAGGGGTTGTCCCGGCGCCTGGCTGAACACGCCCATGATGGTTTGCCCGGGACCGGCGATGATGCCCCAGTCGGCCTTGCCGCTCATGGGATCGGGGTAGACCCGGCGCAGGTAGCGCTTGATCGTCGGTTCGCGGCGGTCCAGCAGCAGGTCCTCGAGGGTCTTCGGGTACAGCCTGTTCTTCTGTTCGTAATACAGGCCGATGGCCCGGCGGATTTCCTCGCCCTGGGCGAGCAGCTGCGCCTCGCGTTCGCGGCGCAGTTGGGTCGACCAGAGCACGCCGACTTCCATCAGCAGCACGGCGACGATGGCCACCGAGACCAGTAGGCCCATGAACACCGAGCCGCGCTGCGGTGCGCGTACATGCCGACCATTACCAGGAGCCATAGTCCGTTCCATCCACTGCTTGCCCGGGTGCGCCGCTGTGCACATCGCCGAAACCGCTGTCCTCGCCGCTCTGCAAGCGCCAGGTATCGCGCCGCCCGGTGATCGGGTCGCGGGGGATCTCGCGCAGGTAGCGGTCGTTGACCAGGTCTTCCAGGGATTCGGGGTTGCTGCCCTTGTCTTCGCGGTAGTGATCGAGCGCCTGGCGGATCGACACCAGGTTGTGGCGCAACACGGTTTCCTGGGCCTTGGTGTGCTGGCGAAAATACTGCGGCATGACCAGGGTCATCAGCGTGGCGATGATCGCCATCACCACCAGCAGCTCGATCAGGGTGAAGCCCCTGGCCTTACCATTGATTGTACGGAGTCCCATTGAGGCCCTCCCGCTGGCTGGTGGAGCTGATATCGAAGACGTCTTCGCCTTCGGCCGGACTCTCGGCGGTGCTCTTGTAGCTGCGCAGGCGCCAGGTTTTCTCGGCGGGCAGGTCCGGGCATTCGCAGACCGGGTCGCGGGGAATACGGCGCAGGAAAAAGATCTTGCCGCCGCTCGGGTCGCTCTTGTCGACGATGCCTTCGATCAGGGTTTCGAGGGACGGTGGATAACCGTTGCCCGTGCCCTTGTCGATCCGTCCGTCATCCACCGCCTCCTTGTAGGCGTCGATGGCACGGCGGATCTCCCGCAACGAGCGTTGCAGGTCGAGTTCACGTTCGCGTTTGCCCATCAGGGCGGTCAGCGGATAGGCCACCGTGGCCAGGGTTGCCAGCAATGCCAGGGCAAGCAGCAACTCGATCAGGGTGAAGCCGGCTGCGGATGGGCGGCGAGACGCTAGGGGAAATAGCGCAAGCGGCCGCATGGAGATCGCACCATCTGGACATCCTCGGGTAAATGCGTCAGGCCAAGACACCTTTACTGCAAGAACATGGCGCGCTGTGCGAGAAGTGTAGTCGATAGTTCAAGGATGCCAGGCGAGCCCTTCGGTGGGGCGCGCCGACAAATGTCCACAGAGGCTGTTGGCGGGTCTGTGGATAAGATGTTCGTGCATCGCTGTATCCCGCGCAGATCAAGGGGCGTAGCCCTTCGTACGAAAAATGATCAGCCTAACTGACGGTTTTTGTTCAGGTTTTTGTGTGGATAAGAGGAGTGCCGGATGCTGCTTCGCGGGCGACTTGTTAACAAAGTCTGTTGGCGCTTTTGTGGATAAGTTGTTCGCTGTCCCTTGCAGGCCTTGTTTTACAAGGTCTGCAAGGTGTTGGTCAAAAAACATCCAATTGCAGTACTTTCTTCACATGATTAGCCTGAAACCTTCATATCTCGCGGTTTTCAGAGGTTTTCCACAGAGGCTCGGGGAAATCGCCGACTTGCACACAAAGTCTGTTGGCCTTTCTGTGGATAAGGTGTTCGCGGTCCTCTACGAGCCTTTTAAATCGCGGCTTGTATGCTATTGATCAATAAATGATCAAAGGTGGCCTGAACCGGTCTTTCTGAATAAGTCACGGATTTTATTCAGATTCTCTCGTCATCGAGAGGGCATGAACCGGTACTTGCCCACATTTGCTGTGGGTGGTTCTGTGGATAAGTTGTTCGCCAAGCCCGCCAGGCCCCGGTTCTTATAGCGCAGAGTGCTATAGATCAAATTTCATACAGTTCTAAGGGTGTTTATTGACACCCCTGCGGTCAAAGTCTTCACTCATGGCACAAGGACACAACGTTATTCGCATCCATATCAGGTTCAGGGAGAACGCTTGATGGGTCGCCAGCCGTACCACCACCCGCCGTCCCCCTCCACCTTCAATGCCGTGGCTCGAGCCAGTGCCCTGGTGCCCAGGCGCATTCATCGCCATGCCACCAACCAGCGTGCGCGCCTGTAGCGCCTGACCCGGCGCTTGCGCGCCATCCCGATCTTTTGCGTATGCCCGGCTTGTCTGGAGAACCCGCGTGCGCGCTCGCCTGTTGCTCCACCGTCTGCCCCCGTGGTGGCAACCGCAGAGTTGCCCGTCTTAGCCCGATAGAGGGCCCGATAGAGGAAACAACCATGACACGGATTTCGACATCCATCAGTGAGATCAAGGAACGCTACGACGTTATCGTGATCGGTTCCGGCTATGGCGGCGGCATCGCCGCCTCACGGCTGTCGCGTGCCGGGAAAAGCGTCTGTCTGCTGGAGCGCGGGCGCGAGATCCAGCCGGGGGAATACCCCAACACCATGGTCGCGGCGACGGAGGAGTTGCAGGTGCATGATCCGGATGGCCATATCGGTTCGCGCACCGGCCTGTTCGACCTGCACGTCAATGCCCAGCAGAACGTGGTGGTCGGCTGTGGCCTGGGTGGCACTTCGCTGATCAACGCCAACGTGTCCCTGGAGCCGGAGCCGGGCGTCTTCGATGATCCGCGCTGGCCCCGGGCGGTGCGCGAGCACCGCGACACCCTGCTCGCCGAGGGTTATGCGCGGGCCCGGGAAATGCTCAAGCCCAATCCCTATCCGGCGTCCGCGCCCAAGTTGGCGAAGCTGGACGCCAATCGCAAGTCGGCGGACTACCTGCAGGAAAAGGCGCATTTCTATACCCCGCCGATCAATGTGACCTTCGACAAGCTGCCAAACAACCTCAACCACGTCGGCGTCGAGCAACTGCCGTGCAATCAGTGCGGCGACTGCGTCTCGGGCTGTAACAACAAGGCCAAGAACACCACGCTGATGAACTACCTGCCGGATGCCTGGAACCATGGCGCGGAGATTTTCTGCCAGGCCGAGGTGCGGCACCTGGAGCGCGACGGCGATGGCTGGATCGTGCACTTCCAGTACCTGGACAGCGGCCGGGAGAAATTCTCCGCGCCGACCCTGTTCGTCAAGGCCGACATCGTGGTGGTGTCCGCCGGCACCCTGGGCTCCACCGAAATCCTCCTGCGTTCACGTAGCAAGGGCGTGCCGATGTCCGGGCAACTGGGCGAAAACATGAGTGGCAACGGCGATATCCTCGGCTTCGGCCACAACTGCGAACAGACCATCAACGGCATCGGTTTCGGCGCTCATTCGGCCAAGGAACTGCAACCGGTGGGCCCGTGCATCACCTCGATCATCGACATGCGCACCGAAGGCGACTGGCGCAGTCGCATGGTCATCGAGGAGGGCTCGATCCCCGGCGCCCTCGGGCGTCCCATGGTGCCGGCCATGGCCGGTTTCGCCGAGATGATCGGCGAGGCCACCGACAAGGGGGTCAGCGCCGAACTGCACTACAAGGCCCGCGAGGCCGAGAGCTTTCTGCGCGGCCCCTACTACGGTGCGCTGCACAATATGCAGACCTACCTGATCATGAGCCATGACGACGGCAAGGGACGCATGGTGCTGGACGCCCAGGACCAACTGCGCATCGACTGGCCGGGCGTGGGCGAGCAGGAAAACTTCAAGCTCGGCAATGACCGGCTGCACCGCTCGACCCAGGCCCTGGGCGGGGTCTGGGTGCCGAATCCGATCTGGACCAAACTGCTCAAGCACAGCATCGTCTCGGTGCACCCGCTGGGCGGTTGCGTGATGGGCGAGGACGCCACCCAGGGCGTGGTCAACCACAAGGGCCAGGTGTTCAGCGGCACCAGCGGCACCGATGTCCATCCGGGGCTGTACGTGACCGATGGCGCGGTGATCCCGACGTCGCTGGCGGTCAATCCGCTGCTGACCATCTCCGCGGTCAGCGAGCGCAACATGGGCCTGCTGGCCGCCGATCGTGGCTGGGTCATCGACTACCGCCTGCCGTCGGCACCGCGCAAACCGGTGGCGCCGCCGACCCTCGGCGTGCAGTTCACCGAAACCATGAAGGGCTATTTCTCCAGGGATTTCACCCAGCCCCAGGGCACCGACCTCAAGCTGTACGAAGCGGCGGCCAAGAGCGGCGAGGCACAGAACTCGCCCATCGAGTTCACCCTGACCATCACCGCCAATGACCTCAACCGGATGATCAAGGAGCCGGAGCACGCCGCCACCCTGGTCGGTACCCTCAATGCCCCGGCGCTGTCGCCGTATCCACTGACGGCCAGCAACGGCGTGTTCAACCTGTTCGAACAGTACCAAGAGCAGGTCGGCGTACGCCATATGAACTACGACATGAAGCTGACCGCCGAGGACGGTCGTGACTATTACTTCAGCGCCTTCAAGACCGTGCCCGAGGATAACGGCGTGCTGAATATCTGGCCGGACACCAGCACCCTCTATGTCACGCTCTACCAGGGGCCGGACAAGAGCGGCGCGGTGCTCGGCTCCGGGGTCATGCATATCCTGCCCGCCGACTTCGCCAGGCAGATGACTACCATGAAGGTGCTCAATGCCCGCAACGAACGCGAGCGTATCGAAGCCCTGGCGCGCTTCGGCAAGTTCTTCGCCGGGATTCTCTGGGAAAGCTACGGCGGGGTGTTTGCCGGCGATATCTACTTCAACCCGGATGCGCCGCCCCGGCACAAGCGGCCGCTGGATGCGCCGGTGCCGACCGTGCATTTCTTCGAGACCGAGGACAAGGTCCAGCTGCGCCTGACCCGTTACCAGGCCGGCAGCAAGGGCCCGGTGATGCTGGTGCACGGGCTGGGCGTGGGCTCGAATATCTTCTCCACCGACACCATCCAGACCAACCTGCTGGAGTACCTGTGCAAGCATGAGTACGACGTCTGGCTCCTGGATTTCCGTGTCAGCATCCTGTTGCCGGCGAGCAAGCACGAGTGGAACGGCGACCAGATCGCCCAGTACGACTACAAGGCCGCCATCGCGCAGATCCGCCAGGCCACCGGGGCCCTGGACGTGCAGTGCGTGGTGCATTGCTACGGTGCCACGACCTTCTTCATGTCGCTGCTGGCGGGGTTGCAGGACGTGCGCTCGGTGGTCTGCTCGCAGATCGCCGCCGATACCGTGGTGGCCACGGCGACCGGGATCAAGGCCGGCCTGCACTTGCCGGGGATGCTCGATGCGGTGGGCATCAAGTCACTGACCGCCTATGCCGACAGCAAGGAGAGCTGGTTCAACAAACTGTATGACAAGGCCCTCAACGTCTATGCGCGGATCGAGGCCCAGGGCTACTGCACCAACCCGGTCTGTCACCGGATCACCTTCATGTATGCCTCGCTGTACCGTCACGACACCCTCAACGAAACCCTGCACGACAACCTGCACGAACTGTTCGGCGAGTCGAATATCCAGACCTTCGAGCACCTGGCGCTGATCTGCCGCAAGGGGCATCTGGTGGACTTCAAGGGCAATGACGTCTACATGCCGCACTTCGAGCGGTTGCAGATGCCGATCTGCTTCATCAGCGGCGCCGACAACCAGTGCTACCTGCCGGAAAGCACAGAGAAGACCTACGAGCGCCTGGTCAGTCTGCACGGCCCCGAGCTGTTCAGCCGCCATGTGGTGCCGGGCTACGGCCATATCGACTGCATGTTCGGCAAGAACGCGGTGGTCGATGTGTACCCGCTGATCCTCGAGCACCTGGAGAAGACCGCGCTGGGCTGATGCGCATCAGTCTGGAAAACACCGCGAAACCTTGTAGGAGCCGGCTTGCCGGCGATGAGGCCCGCAAGCCTTGCATCGACCTCGCAACCGCCATCGCCGGCAAGCCGGCTCCTACAAGGATCGTGCTCGGCCGGAAAAAACGGATTGGCAGGGAAGGATGATATGGACAGTTACATCCGCTGGTTTCAACGCTTTATCTGGATAGGCATCGTGATGAACATGGTGTTCGCACTGCCTGCCCTGTTCGCTCCGGCACTGCTGACCTCGGTGGTCGGCCTGCCGCCGGTGCTGTCGGACCCCTGGCTGGAAAACGCCGGCATGCTGCTGGTGGGCATCAGCGTGTTCTACATGCCGTCGGGCTTCAACGCCCGGCGTTTTCCCATCCACTCCTGGCTGTGCGTGCTGACCCGGTTGATTGCCGTGGCGTTCTGGATCTACCTGATCGATACCAGCAACCAGGCCTCGGTGTTTTTCCCGATGCTGATGGGTGACCTGAGCATGTTCCTCATCCTGGGGATCCTGCTCTACCTCGGCAGCCCGCCGGCCGAGCGGCCCTGGGCGCTGCTCGCCAGTGGCTGGCACAGCTGGTGCCATGGCTGGGCCGTGCGCTGGCAGCGCCACGGCTTCCGCGTGGGCCTGCTGGTCACCGTGCTGGTGCTCGGTTTTATCGGCTACCAGACCTGGTACAACATGCTGCGGGTGGTGCCCGAGGAGAAGTTCGCCTCCGACGAGGACCACTTCAAGTACGCCGCCATCGGCCTGGGGATCGAGGCGCGGATTCCCTACTACCTGTTTGCCGTGCTGCCGCAGATGTGCCCGGAAAAGATGCCCAGGGCCGGCGCTGGCTGGGAGTCGTTCGGCTTCCTCTACGAAAATGGTCGCGACCTGCCCATCGGCATGGCCAAGCGGCAGATCGGCTACCCGACGGTCGAGCCCAACTGCGCCCTGTGCCATACCGGCTCGTACCGTGCTTCGGCGAGCGATGTCGCCAGGCCGATCGCCACGGCGCCGGCCAATACCCTGCAATTGCAGGCCTTCCAGTGGTTCGCCTACGACTGTGCCAGCGATCCGAAATTCACCACCGACGCGGTGATGACCGCGATCAACGGCAAGTTCCAGCTGGGCTTCTTCGAACGCCTGTACAACCGCTACCTGATCATCCCCATGGCCAAGACCGCGCTGCTCAAGCAGAAGCAGGCCTACGCCTGGCAGAAACTGCGGCCGGCCCAGGGGCCGGGGCGCACCGACACCTTCAACCCGACCAAGATGGTGGTCTTCGGTTTCCCGGATGACTCGACCATCGGCACCGTCGACCTGCCGCAGATCTGGAACCAGAAACCGCGCGAATCGCTGTACCTGCACTGGGACGGCAACAACAACGATATCCACGAGCGCAACTACGCCGCCGCCATGGCCGTGGGCGCGACACCGCAGTCGGTGTTGCCGGCCAGTTTCAACCGGGTTACCAACTGGCTGCTCGGCACCAAGCCGCCGGCCTGGCCGTTCGCCCTGGATCAGGCGCGGGTCGCCCAGGGCAAGCCGATCTGGGACAACAACTGCGCGGGCTGCCATGAGTTCGGCAAGGCCGATACCGGCCAGGTCACCACCCGCATCGATCAACTGGGCACCGACCCGCATCGCCTGGATTCCTTCACCGTGGGCCTGGTGCAGGCGTTCCATGGCTTCAAGAAACCGCCGTTCGACTTCAACGCCTACCGCAAGACCCAGAGCTACAGCAACACCCCCACCGATGGCGTGTGGATGCGCGCGCCGTACCTGCACAACGGTTCGGTGCCGAGCCTGTGGGATCTGCTGCAGACCCCGGACAAACGCCCGGTGGCGTTCAGCACCGGCTCGGATGTCTACGACCCGGTCAAGGTCGGCTTCGTCACCAGCGGCCAGCAGGTCGAGGCACCGGGCTACTTCAAGTACGACACGCGCCTGGAAGGCAACCACAACAGTGGTCACCTGTACGGCACCCAACTGACCGACGCCGAGAAATGGGCGCTGATCGAATTCATGAAGACGTTGTAGGGAGACCGCCATGACCATGCATCATTTTGAACACGAGCTGGCGAAGATCCGCGTCCGCCTCAGCGGCTTGAAGGCACGGCTGGAGCTGTCCTGGAAAAAACTCATCAGCGAGATCGAGCCCGAAGAGTTCCAGGCCATCCAGATGCTCCTGCAGCGCGGCCATGACCAGGCCCAGTACGTGCTGGAACACGGCGACCTGCCGACCGACGAGCCGTCGGTGCCGTGGGAGCTGTCCCATGGCCTGTCGATCCTGCACCTGGGCGATGCCAAGGCCCTGCCGACCTCGGAGGCGCAGTTGCAGACGCGGGTGCTCAAGGACGGTACGCTGCTGGGCTGTCGCAAGTGGGAACTGCTGGACCTGCTGTGGAGCGAGGCGCTGATCAAGTGGATCGAGAATCTGCGGCGTCATGCTACCTTCGCTACCACGCCGATGGTGATGATGATGGATCGCGACGTGGTCCTGGCGATTGCCGGCGACTGGGGCACCGGGCCGTTCGACAGCCATGCGCCGGCGGTCGCCGTCGCCAACCAGATGCAACTGGCCCAGGCCGATTTCACCATTCACCTGGGCGACGTCTACTACGCCGGCACCGGCTCCCAGGAGGACGTCGACATGGCCGGCTGGCCGATGGGCAAGCACGGCGCGTTCACCCTCAACTCCAACCATGAGATGTACAGCGGTGCCCACGGTTACTTCGCCGAGCTCAAGTCCCGTTTCCCGATGCAGCAGGGCACCAGTTACTTCGCCCTGTACAACGATGACTGGCTGATCGTCGGGCTGGATTCGGCCTATGCCTCCAAGCCGCTCAATCTCTACATGGACGGCACCCTGAACCCGCAGCAGATCGACTGGATGAAGACGCTGCCCAAGCGCGGCAAGCTGATGGTGCTCAGTCATCACCAGGGCTTCGATATCAGCGGGCATAACCCGAACGACCTGTACAAGCAGGTGTGCGCGGCCCTGGGCCGGGTGCCGGACTACTGGTACTGGGGGCACCTGCACAACGGCATCGTCTATGCCGAGCTGAACGGGCTGCGGGCGCGCTGCGCCGGGCACGGGGCGATTCCCTATGGCGTGACCAGCGAACTGGACGGCAATGAGCGGGTGCTGTTTTCCGAGACGCAGAATGCCGGGGACGATGAATACCCTGAACGGGTGCTCAACGGCTACGCGCGGGTGCGCTTGAGCGGGGAGAACATCATCGAGGAGTTTGTCGGCGAGGATGGGTCGGTGCGGTGGGCGTCACACGGGTAGTTCGCTGTTGACCGCGCTGTGGGCGTGAAGCGCGACCTTGTCCTGGGACCTTGTAGGAGCTGGCTTGCCAGCGATGGCGATGCCAGCCGCACCGCCGCTTTCGCGGGCAAGCCCGCTCCCACAGGAGGGTGGCGCACCACGGACTGTCGTCTAGCCCGGGGCCGTGTGGGAGCGGGCTTGCCCGCGAAGCTTTTAGCCGTGAACGGGTACGCCCTTGAGGTACGGTGCAGGCTCGGCCCCGAGGTTGCTCAGCAGGCGCTCGCTGTACCAGTCGACGAAGTTGACCACGCCAAACTCGTAGGTCTTCGAGTACGGGCCCGGCTGATAGGCCGTGGAGTTGATGCCGCGCTGGTTTTCCTCGGCCAGGCGACGGTCCTGGTCGTTGGTCGCATCCCAGACTTCACGCATGCGCGCCACGTCATAGTCGACGCCTTCGACCGCGTCCTTGTGCACCAGCCACTTGGTAGTGACCATGGTTTCCTGGGCGCTGATCGGCCACACGGTGAACACGATGATGTGGTCGCCCATGCAGTGGTTCCACGAGTGCGGCAGGTGCAGGATGCGCATCGAACCCAGATCCGGGTTCTTGATCCGGCCCATCAGTTTCTTGCAGCCCTGCTTGCCGTCCATGGTCATCGACACGGTGCCCTTGAGCAGCGGCATGCGCACGATACGGTTACGCAGGCCGAAGCTGGCGTGGGCGTAAGGGATCTTCTCGGCTTCCCAGGCGGCGGCGGAGGCGGCCACATGGTCCTTGAATGCCTGGTCGGCGCGCGGGTCGGTGACGTCGTCCCACTCCAGCAGGGTCTTGAGCAGTTCCGGGTGGGAGCCGCCGCAGTGGTAGCACTCGCGGTTGTTCTCCAGCACCAGCTTCCAGTTGGCCTTCTCCATCAAGGTGGTTTGCACCGCCACCTTGGTGTTCTCCATGTCGTAGGGTTCCATGTAGTGGTTCAGGGTCGCCAGGAACTCATCGATCGGCGGCGGGTTTTCCGCCAGGCTGATAAAGACGTAGCCGCCCGAGGTCTTCACATGCACCGGCTTGAGGCCGTATTGCTTCATGTCGAAGTCGGCGCCCATCTCGGTGCCGGCGAACAGCAGGCGACCGTCCAGTTCGTAGGTCCACTGGTGGTAGTGGCAGACCAGCTTGGCGACCTTGCCCTTGTCGCTGGTGCACAGGCGCGAACCACGGTGGCGGCAGACGTTGTGGAAGGCGTGGACCACACCGTCGGCACCGCGGATCACGATGATCGGGTTCTTGCCGATCTGCAGGGTCATGTAGTTGCCCTTGGCCGGGATCTCGCAGGTCATGCCGGCGATCAACCATTCCTTCTGGAAGATTTCCTGCATATCGATTTCGAACAGCCGCTCATCGGAGTAGAACGGTTGTGGCAGGGAAAAGGTCCGCTCGCGCTCTTGCAGCATTTTCGCGGTGGCCTTGCGTGCGGGTTCCAGCGGATCGCCCAGGCTCAGGGTTGCGGTGACGTCCATCGATTTAGTCCTCATGGCCATGCGGTGTGGCCGGCGAATAGTGGCTGATCAGGGGTGCTACGCAAGGTGTACGTCAGGTGTCTTGGTATGGAGCGAGTGTGGGGGCGGCAGCGACACGAACCTTATCCATGGGCGACATGGCCGAATCCGTTCCCGACGCCCAACCCCCGGTCGTTGGGGGCTGGTCGCGATAAGCATGCCAATGTCGCGGATAGGTAAATGGTCGCCCCGGCGCTTGCGCAGAATCGCCAACATAGAGCCGACAGTCGGCGGTGGAGAACAATATGTCGAACAGCTTCCTCAATCCGGTAACCACCCAGACCTGGGCCAATGGTCGGCATATCGTGCGCTGCGTGAAGGTCATCCAGGAAACCTGGGATGTGCGTACCTTCTGCTTCATGGCCGACCAGCCGATCATGTTCTTCTTCAAGCCGGGGCAGTTCGTCACCCTGGAGCTGGAAATCGAAGGGCAGCCGATCATGCGCTCCTACACCATTTCCAGCTCGCCATCGGTGCCCTACAGCTTTTCCGTGACCATCAAGCGCGTGCCGGGCGGCAAGGTTTCCAACTGGTTGCACGACACCCTGCACGAAGGCCAGGAGCTGGCGGTGCACGGGCCGGTCGGGCTGTTCAACGCCATCGATTTCCCCAGCCCCAAGGTGCTGTACCTGAGCGGCGGCGTCGGCATCACCCCGGTGATGTCCATGGCCCGCTGGTTCTACGACACCAACGGCAATGTCGACATGGTGTTTATCCACAGCGCCCGTTCGCCCAAGGACATCATCTATCACCGCGAGCTGGAGCACATGGCGTCGCGGATCGACAACTTCAGCCTGCACCTGATCTGCGAAAAACACGGCCTGGGCGAGCCCTGGGCCGGTTATCGTGGCTACCTGAACCACAAGATGCTGGAGTTGATGGCCCCGGACTTCCTCGAGCGCGAAGTGTTCTGTTGCGGCCCGACGCCGTACATGAACGCGGTCAAGCGCCTGCTGGAAGCGGCCGGGTTCGACATGAGCCGCTACCACGAGGAGTCCTTCGGCGCGACGCCGCCGGAAGCCCGTGCCGATGCGGTGGAGCAGGCCGAACAGGCCGCCGAGGCGCCGGAAGTGGATGCCGCGGACCTGCACCAGGTGGAGTTCACCGCCACCGGCAAGAGCATTCGCGTGGCACCGGGCGAAACCGTGCACGCGGCGGCGGCCAAGCTTGGCCTGATGATCCCCAAGGCCTGCGGCATGGGTATCTGCGGGACCTGCAAGGTGCTCAAGCTGGGCGGGGAAGTGGAGATGGACCACAACGGCGGGATCACCGACGACGATGTGGCCGAGGGTTATATCCTGTCGTGCTGCAGCGTGCCGAAGGGTGATGTGCGGATCGAGTACTGATCGCACACCGCGGCGCTTCTTTCGCGGGCAAGCCCGCTCCCACAGGGCTCCGGGCTTGACGCAGGTCTTGTGGGAGCGGGCTTGCCCGCGAAGGCAGCGCCGCTCTCTCGGGGGTTTCTACAGGCTGAAGCGCGCCACCATGCTGTTGAGGTCCACCGCCAGGCGGGCCAGTTCGTTGCTCGCGGCGCTGGTCTGGTTGGCGCCGGTCGCCGACTGCACCGACAAGTCGCGGATGTTCACCAGGTTGCGATCCACTTCACGGGCCACTTGAGCCTGTTCTTCCGCCGCGCTGGCGATCACCAGGTTGCGTTCGTTGATCTCGACGATCGCCGTGTTGATGGTGTCCAGTGCCAGGCCGGCACCCTTGGCGATGCTCAGGGTCGATTCGGCCCGCTCGGTGCTGTTGCGCATCGAGTCCACCGCTTGCTCGGTGCCGCCCTGGATACTGCCGATCATCCGTTCGATTTCGCTGGTGGACTGCTGGGTGCGGTGCGCCAGTGCCCGCACTTCATCGGCCACCACCGCGAAGCCGCGACCGGCTTCCCCGGCCCGTGCCGCTTCGATCGCCGCGTTCAGCGCCAGCAGGTTGGTCTGGTCGGCCAGGCCGCGGATCACGTCCAGGACCTTGCCGATATCGCGGGATTCTTCCGCCAGGTTGCCGATCAGCGTCGCGGTGCTCTGTACATCGCCGCTCATGCGTTCGATGGCGCTGACGGTTTCCTGCACCAGGTCGCGTCCGTCGCCGGCCGAGGTGGTGGCGCTCTTCGAGGCTTCGGAGGTGCTCACCGCATTGCGCGCGACTTCTTCCACGGCGCTGGTCATTTCATTGACCGCGGTGGCGGCCTGTTCGATCTCATTGTTCTGCTGCAGCAGGCCACGGGCGCTTTCGTCGGTGACGCTGTTCAGTTCTTCGGCGGCCGAGGCCAGCTGGGTGGCGGAACCGGAAATGCGCTGCAGGGTATCGCGCAGCTTCTGCTGCATCTTGACCATGGCCTGCAACAGGCGACCGGCTTCGTCGGTGCCATCGACCTGGATCGGGCGGGTCAGGTCGCCTTCGGCGATCTGTTCGGCGGCGCTCAGGGCCTGGGCGATCGGCTGGGTGATGCTGCGGGTCAGCAGCCAGGCGAACAGCAGCGTCAGGCCGGTGGCGAGCACCAGCAGGGCCACCACCAGGTTGAAGGCCGAGTCGTACTGGTCGCTGGCTTGCTGGTTGGTGGCGTTGGTCTGCTGCGTGTTGATGTCCAGCAGGCGGTTGAGCACGGTGTTGACCTGCTCGGAGTTGGCCAGCAGCTCGCTGTTGAGCAGGTTTGCCAGCTCGGTCACCTGATTGTTGCGCGACAGGGTTTTCATGCGGTCTTCGATCTGCCGGTACTGGCCGAGCAACTGCACGTATTGCTCATAGATCGAGCGTTCCTCAGGGGCGGCGATCAGCTTTTCGTAGACCACCCGGGCCTTGTCGATCTGCTGGTTGCGCTGGACGAGCAGATCCAGGGTCTTGGCCTGGGTGTCCGGCTCGCGATTGGTCAGCAGCCGGTAGGACAGGACGCGCAGGCGCAGGGTCAGCTGGGTGAATTCGTCCAGGGCCTTGATGCTGGGCACGCTGTTGGCAGTGATCTCCTGGGCCGCCGCACGAATCTTGCTCATCTGGTTCAGCGAGAACACACCCAGGATCAGCATCAAAGCGCCGATCATGGCAAAGCCGAGGAACGCCCGCGGGGCGATGTTCATAGTGCGTAGGGACATGGTTTTTCCTGAGAGAAAGCGCGTTCCGTGCGGCTTTGGAGACGAGGTCTGTCTGACCTATCGGTCATACGACTAAAGTCTAAAGCCCCCTGCGCGCTTTTGTCGCAGGGACGGCTTTCCGACAGGGGACCGGGAACATGTTCCGCCAATCGCAGTCCCTAGGGGGCGAAGAAAAGCATCCCGCCAGGAAAATCAAGGCTTTGAGAGCGTTTTTCCCTGGCAAACCCAGGGGCTTTTCTTTATCGTACGCGCCCTTTGAAACTGCCCGAGAGATCAAGAAAATGTTGGAGACTTCCCTCAATCAACTGGAACAACTGGTCAGCGAGCTGGTTCAGCAGAAGCAGGAGCTGTTGGCTGCCAACACGGCGCTGAGCAGCGAACTGGCCCAGGCCCGGGATGAAAACGAAAGCCTGCAACTGAGCCTGATGGAACAGGAAGAAAAGCACGGCGCCACCGCCGCCCGTATCCAGGCGCTGGTGGAGCGCGTCAGCGCAGGTCCTGTCGGCGCATGAGAACCAGCACCGACGGGGTGACCGTCATCTCGATCCTCGGTGAGGAATATTCGATCAAGGCACCTGCCGGCCAGGAGCAGACGTTGCAGGACGCAACCCTGATGCTAAAGACGGCCCTGGTCGATACCAAGAAGAAGTTTCCCACGCTGATCGGCGAGCAGTTGCTGGTCCTGGCCGCCCTGAACCTGTGTTCCCGGCAGATCGAGGCGCAACGCCAGCACCGCGAGGAACTCGACCGTTATCAAGAGCAAGTCAGCGCCACGGTCGAAGTGATTTCCAAGACGATCGGGCAGAACTGAGGTGATATCCCATTCACGGGATGGATCGAACCCTGGTCGGCGTCGGCTTGTCGACGATAAGGCCCTTGGGCTCGGACGCTATCGTTGGCAAGTCGACGCCTGCCTGAACGGCGTGGTTCAGGCAGCGCAGGATTATTCCTCGTTAACCGTGAGACTGATTTCGTAAAAGCCGTTCTCCGTTAGCCTGTAGGTCTTGCTCTTGACGACCAGCTTGGTTCCGGCGTTGTTCTCGATGCGCTCGCCGATATGGGCCAGCTTCAACAGTTCTTCGAAGGTGATCACGGGGTAGGTTTTGGCCTTGCCGTCTGCTTTGAGAACGTATTCGGTCTGCTTTGTCATGTCGATCTCTCCATAGGTATGGCGGCGGTCATTTCTTGAATGACGTGCCCATATCCTGAAAGACTGCACACACTCCTTTTCAGGCTGACCGCATTTTCCCACGCTCGGGAGGGCGCTCAATACTGTCAGAAATGACAGTCGCGACCGGCGGTAGCCGCCTGAAAAAACCGGTTCCTACAGGGCGCCGGTCATGACCGCGCGGATATCCGCCGCCAGCTCCCGCACCCGCGCCTCTTCGGTGTCCCACGAGCACATGAAGCGCGCACCGCCCTTGCCGATGAAGGTGTAGAAGCGCCAGCCCCGTGCGGTCAGCGCGGCAATGGCCGGTTCCGACAGTTGCAGGAACACACCGTTGGCTTCCACCGGGAACATCAGTTCCACGCCGGGAATATCCCTGACCAGGCTGCTGAGCAACTGCGCGCAGTGGTTGGCGTGCCGGGCGTGCTTGAGCCAGGCGTCGTTTTCCAGCAGGCCGACCCAGGGCGCGGAGAGAAAGCGCATTTTCGAGGCCAGTTGCCCGGCCTGCTTGCAGCGGTAGTCGAAGTCCACCGCCAGGTCGTGGTTGAAGAACAGGATCGCTTCGCCCACCGCCATGCCGTTTTTCGTCCCGCCGAAGCACAGCACGTCGACCCCGGCTTTCCAGGTCAGGTCGGCCGGCGAGCAGCCGAGGAAGGCGCAGGCGTTGGAGAAGCGCGCGCCGTCCATGTGCAGGTTCAGGCCCAGTTCCTTGCAGGTGGCGCTGATGGCGCGGATTTCATCCGGGGTGTAGACGCTGCCGACTTCCGTGGCCTGGGTCAGGGTCACGACCCGCGGCTTGGGGTAGTGGATGTCCTGGCGCTTGAGGGCGATCTCGCGGATCGAGTCCGGGGTCAGCTTGCCGTTTTCGGTGCGGGCGGTCAGCAGTTTGGAGCCGTTGGAGAAGAACTCCGGCGCGCCGCATTCGTCGGTCTCGACGTGGGCGGTCTCCGAGCAGATCACGCTGTGGTAGCTCTGGCACAAGGAGGACAGGGCCAGGGAGTTGGCCGCGGTGCCGTTGAAGGCGAAGAACACTTCGCTGTCGGTTTCGAAGAGTTTGCGGAAGCCATCGGCGGCGCGTTGGGTCCACTCGTCGTCGCCGTAGGCGCGCTGGTGGCCGTGGTTGGCCTGTTCCATGGCGGCCCAGGCTTCGGGGCAGATACCGGAATAGTTGTCACTGGCGAATTGTTGGCTCTTGTCGGTCATGGCCCGGTCCTTGTGATCGTTTATGGTGCGCACTGTAACCAGAATTGGCGGTGTCGCACAGGCACAGTTTCCGTAGGAAAACCCTCCAGTTATCGGAAGGCTGGCGTTGTCCTTGTAGGAGCCGGCTTGCTGGCGATGGGGTCAGTGAGCCTTGCATCGTCCGATTGGCCGCTATCGCCAGCAAGCCGGCTCCTACAGGGGATTGCTGTGTCGTCGAAAGCGCGTCGTGCCAGATCGTTCGGGCATCGATTATCCCGGCGCGCCAGGCCATGTCGTAAACGCACCTTTGCAAGGCGTGCGTAGGCATTTGACCTGTCTGCGACGGCCATACCATCACCTCCAAAGGGCACTGCCGCACGGCAAAGGCCTCACCGAGACGAATGGCGTACCACCGCCGCTGGGAGAGACGCGATGTTCAGCAAGCAAGACCAGATCCAGGGTTATGACGATGCACTGATGGCGGCCATGAATGCCGAGGAGCAGCGTCAGGAAGATCACATCGAGCTGATCGCGTCGGAGAACTACACCAGCAAGCGGGTCATGCAGGCCCAGGGCAGCGGCCTGACCAACAAGTACGCCGAAGGTTATCCGGGCAAGCGCTACTACGGTGGCTGCGAGCACGTGGACAAGGTCGAGGCCCTGGCCATCGAACGCGCCAAGCAGCTGTTCGGTGCCGACTACGTCAACGTCCAGCCGCACTCCGGTTCCTCGGCCAACAGCGCCGTGTACCTGGCCCTGTTGCAGGCCGGCGACACCATCCTGGGCATGAGCCTGGCCCACGGCGGGCACCTGACCCACGGCGCCAAGGTGTCGTCCTCGGGCAAGCTGTACAACGCCGTTCAGTACGGAATCGACACCAATACCGGCCTGATCGACTACGATGAGGTCGAGCGCCTGGCCGTCGAGCACAAGCCGAAGATGATCGTCGCCGGTTTCTCTGCCTACTCGAAAACCCTCGATTTCCCTCGCTTCCGCCAGATCGCCGATAAAGTCGGTGCGCTGCTGTTCGTCGACATGGCCCACGTCGCCGGCCTGGTCGCCGCCGGCCTGTATCCCAACCCGCTGCCCTACGCCGACGTGGTCACCACCACCACCCACAAGACCCTGCGCGGTCCCCGTGGCGGCCTGATCCTGGCCAAGGCCAACGAAGAGATCGAGAAGAAACTCAACGCCGCGGTGTTCCCCGGTGCCCAGGGCGGCCCGCTGATGCACGTGATCGCCGCCAAGGCCGTGAGCTTCAAGGAAGCGCTGGAGCCGGGCTTCAAGGCCTATCAGCAGCAAGTGATCGACAATGCCCAGGCGATGGCGGGCGTGTTTATCAAACGCGGCTACGATGTAGTGTCCGGCGGCACCGACAACCACCTGTTCCTGGTCAGCCTGATTCGCCAGGGCCTGACCGGCAAGGAGGCCGATGCCGCCCTCGGCCGTGCCCACATCACCGTGAACAAGAACGCGGTGCCGAACGACCCGCAGTCGCCGTTCGTCACGTCCGGCCTGCGTATCGGCACCCCGGCCGTCACCACCCGCGGTTTCAAGGTGACCCAGTGCGTGGAACTGGCCGGCTGGATCTGCGACATCCTCGACAACCTCGGCGATGCCGATGTCGAGGCCAACGTCGCCAAGCATGTGACAGCCCTGTGCGCGGACTTCCCGGTTTATCGCTGAGAGCGGTTTTGGAGTAAATGACTATGCAACGCTATTCGGGCTTCGGCCTCTTCAAGCACTCTCTCAGCCATCACGAAAACTGGCAGAAAATGTGGCGCACGCCGACCCCGAAAAAGGTCTATGACGTGGTCATCGTCGGCGGTGGCGGGCATGGCCTGGCGACCGCCTACTACCTGGCCAAGGAGCACGGCATCACCAACGTCGCCGTGGTCGAGAAGGGCTGGCTGGGCGGCGGCAACACCGCCCGCAACACCACCATCGTGCGTTCCAACTACCTGTGGGACGAGTCGGCGCACCTGTACGAACACGCGATGAAACTGTGGGAAGGCCTGTCCCAGGACCTCAACTACAACGTGATGTTCTCCCAGCGTGGCGTCTACAACCTCTGCCACACCTTGCAGGACATCCGTGATTCCGAGCGTCGGGTCAGCGCCAACCGCCTCAATGGCGTCGACGGCGAACTGCTCAACGCCAAACAGGTGGCGGACGAGATTCCGTACCTGGACTGCTCGAAGAACACCCGCTACCCGGTGATGGGCGCCACCGTCCAGCGTCGCGGCGGCGTGGCCCGTCACGATGCCGTGGCCTGGGGCTTCGCCCGTGCGGCCGACGCCCTGGGCGTGGACCTGATCCAGCAGACCGAAGTGATCGGTTTCCGCAAGGAAAACGGCGTGTGCATCGGTGTGGAAACCAACAAGGGCTTTATCGGCGCCAAGCGCGTCGGTGTGGTCACCGCCGGTAACTCCGGACATATGGCCCGGCTGGCGGGCTTCCGCCTGCCGGTCGAATCGCACCCGTTGCAGGCCCTGGTGTCCGAGCCGATCAAGCCGATCATCGACAGCGTGATCATGTCCAACGCCGTGCACGGCTACATCAGCCAGTCCGACAAGGGCGACCTGGTGATCGGTGCCGGTATCGACGGCTACAACGGCTACGGCCAGCGCGGTTCGTACCCGGTGATCGAGCACACCATCCAGGCCATCGTCGAGATGTTCCCGGTGCTGTCCCGCGTGCGCATGAACCGCCAGTGGGGCGGCATCGTCGACACCACGCCGGACGCCTGCCCGATCATTTCCAAGACGCCGGTACCGAACATGTTCTTCAACTGCGGTTGGGGCACCGGCGGCTTCAAGGCCACCCCGGGCTCGGGCAACGTGTTTGCCGCGAGCCTGGCCAAGGGTGAAATGCACCCGTTGGCCGCACCTTTCTCCATCGACCGTTTCCACAACGGTGCGTTGATCGACGAACACGGCGCTGCAGCGGTCGCCCACTAACAGGAGAAATCCCTATGTTGCATATCTTCTGTCCTCATTGCGGCGAACTGCGCTCCGAAGAGGAATTCCACGCTTCCGGCCAGGCGCATATCCCGCGTCCCCTGGACCCGAACACCTGCACCGACGAGCAGTGGGGCGACTACATGTTCTTCCGCGACAACCCGCGCGGGCTGCACCACGAGCTCTGGGACCACGTCGCCGGCTGCCGCCAGTATTTCAACGTGACCCGTGACACCGTGACCTACGAAATCCTGGAAACCTACAAGATCGGCGAGAAACCGCAATTCACCGCCAAAGCAGACAGTTCGAAAGTGCCCGGCGCGGCTGTGGGAGAAAAGGTATGAGCCAGGTCAATCGCCTGTCCAACGGTGGTCGCATCGACCGCAACAAAGTCTTGAGCTTCACCTTCAACGGCGAGACCTACAAGGGCTTCGAAGGTGACACCCTGGCCGCCGCGCTGCTGGCCAACGGCGTGGATATCGTCGGGCGCAGCTTCAAGTATTCGCGGCCACGGGGCATTTTCGCCGCCGGTGCCGAAGAGCCGAACGCGGTGCTGCAGATCGGCGCCACCGAGGCCACCCAGATCCCCAACGTGCGGGCTACCCAGCAAGCGCTGTATCAGGGCCTGGTCGCCACCAGCACCAACGGCTGGCCGAGCGTCAACAACGACATGATGGGGATTCTCGGCAAGGTCGGCGGCAAGCTGATGCCGCCGGGCTTCTACTACAAGACCTTCATGTATCCACAGTCGTTCTGGATGACCTACGAGAAGTACATCCGCAAGGCCGCGGGCCTGGGTCGCTCGCCGACCGAGAACGATCCGGATACCTACGACTACATGAACCAGCACTGCGACGTGCTGATCGTCGGCGCCGGTCCTGCCGGTCTGGCTGCCGCCCTGGCCGCTGCCCGCAGCGGTGCGCGGGTGATCCTCGCCGATGAACAGGAAGAGTTCGGCGGCAGCCTGCTCGATTCCCGCGAAAGCCTCGATGGCAAGCCGGCGGCCGAGTGGGTCGCCAGCGTGATCGCCGAATTGAAGGCCCTGCCGGATGTCCTGCTGCTGCCTCGGGCCACCGTCAACGGCTACCACGACCACAACTTCCTGACCATCCACGAGCGTCTCACCGATCACCTCGGCGACCGCGCGCCGATCGGCCAGGTTCGCCAGCGTATTCACCGCGTGCGTGCCAAGCGCGTGGTCCTCGCCACCGGCACCCACGAGCGTCCGCTGGTCTATGGCAACAACGACGTGCCGGGCAACATGCTCGCCGGTGCCGTTTCGACCTACGTGCGCCGTTACGGCGTGGCGCCGGGCAAGAAGCTGGTGCTGTCGACCAACAACGACCACGCCTACCGCGTGGCCCTGGACTGGCTCGATGCCAGCCTGCAAGTGGTCGCCATCGCCGACGCCCGCAGCAATCCTCGCGGTGCGCTGGTGGAAGAAGCGCGGGCCAAGGGCATTCGCATTCTCACCGGCAGTGCCGTGATCGAGGCCCGTGGCAGCAAGCACGTGACCGGTGCGCGGATCGCCGCCATCGACGTCAAGGCCCATAAAGTCACCAGTCCCGGCGAATGGCTGGACTGCGACCTGGTGGCCAGCTCCGGCGGCTACAGCCCGGTGGTCCACCTGGCCTCGCACCTGGGCGGCAAGCCGATCTGGCGTGAAGACATCCTCGGTTTCGTCCCTGGCGAAGCCCCGCAGAAACGCGTCTGCGTGGGTGGCATCAACGGCGTCTACGGCCTTGCCGATGCCCTGGCCGACGGTTTCGAGGGCGGCGTGCGCGCGGCCAGCGAGGCCGGTTTCAAGGCGGTCGAAGGTGTCCTGCCCAAGGCCCTGGCGCGTCTGGAAGAGCCAACCCTGGCCCTGTTCCAGGTGCCCCATGAAAAAGCCACCGCACGGGCGCCGAAGCAATTCGTCGACCTGCAGAACGACGTCACCGCTGCCGCCATCGAACTGGCGACCCGCGAAGGCTTCGAATCGGTCGAGCACGTCAAGCGCTACACCGCGCTGGGCTTCGGTACCGACCAGGGCAAGCTGGGCAACGTCAACGGCCTGGCCATTGCCGCCCGTTCGCTGAACGTGACCATCCCGCAGATGGGCACCACCATGTTCCGTCCGAACTACACGCCGGTCACCTTCGGCGCGGTCGCCGGTCGTCACTGCGGGCATATCTTCGAGCCGGTGCGCTACACCGCCTTGCAGGCCTGGCACGTGAAACAGGGCGCCGAGTTCGAGGACGTCGGCCAGTGGAAACGGCCGTGGTACTTCCCGCGCAACGGCGAGGACCTGCATGCCGCGGTCAAGCGCGAGTGCAAGGCCGTGCGCGACAGCGTCGGCCTGCTCGACGCCTCGACCCTGGGCAAGATCGATATCCAGGGCCCGGATGCCCGCGAGTTCCTCAACCGCGTGTACACCAACGCCTGGACCAAGCTCGATGTGGGCAAGGCCCGCTACGGCCTGATGTGCAAGGAAGACGGCATGGTCTTCGACGATGGCGTCACCGCCTGTCTGGCCGACAACCATTTCCTGATGACCACCACCACCGGCGGTGCCGCGCGCGTCCTGCAATGGCTGGAGCTGTACCACCAGACCGAATGGCCGGACATGAAGGTGTACTTCACTTCCGTGACCGACCACTGGGCGACCCTGACCCTGTCCGGCCCGAACAGCCGCAAGCTGCTCAGCGAAGTCACCGACATCGACCTGGACAAGGACGCGTTCCCGTTCATGACCTGGAAAGAAGGCCTGGTCGGTGGCGTGCCGGCGCGGGTGTTCCGGATTTCCTTTACCGGCGAGCTGTCCTACGAGGTCAACATCCAGGCCGACTACGCCATGGGCGTCCTGGAAAAGATCGCCGAGGCGGGCAAGCAGTACAACCTGACCCCGTACGGCACCGAGACCATGCACGTGCTGCGGGCCGAGAAGGGCTTCATCATCGTCGGCCAGGACACTGACGGCTCGATGACCCCCGACGACCTGAACATGGGCTGGTGTGTCGGTCGCACCAAACCGTTCTCCTGGATCGGCTGGCGTGGGATGAATCGCGAGGACTGCGTGCGCGAAGAGCGCAAGCAACTGGTCGGGCTCAAGCCGATCGATCCGACCAAGTGGCTGCCGGAAGGCGCGCAGCTGGTGTTCGACACCAAGCAGGCGATCCCGATGAAGATGGTCGGTCACGTGACCTCCAGCTATGCCCACAACTCCCTCGGCTATTCGTTTGCCATGGGCGTGGTCAAGGGTGGTCTCAAGCGCATCGGCGAGCGGGTGTTCGCACCACTGGCCGACGGCAGCGTGATCGAGGCGGAAATCGTTTCTTCGGTGTTCTTCGATCCGAAGGGCGATCGCCAGAACATTTAAGTCGATCGTTCCCACGCCTGGCGTGGGAATGCATCCCGGGACGCTCTGCGTCCCAAGAGCGGACGCAGAGCGTCCATGGCGGCATTCCCACGCAGAGCGTGGGAACGATCAACCTGAGTTAAAGGTGTTTTATGACCACAGCCAACGTTTACCAACAACGCCCGACTTCCGGGGCCAAGGCCGAGTCGTCGTTGCACCATGCCGACCTCGCCAGCCTGGTGGGCAAGGGCCGCAAGAATGCCGGCGTGACCGTGCGGGAAAAGAAACTGCTCGGTCACCTGACCATTCGTGGCGACGGCCATGACCCGGCATTCGCCGCCGGCGTGCACAAGGCCCTGGGCCTGGAGCTGCCCGTGGCCCTGACCGTGGTTGCCAAGGGCGAGACCAGCCTGCAATGGCTCGGCCCCGACGAGTGGCTGCTGATCGTCCCGAGCGGCGAAGAGTTCGCCGCCGAGAAGGCGCTGCGCGAAGCCCTGGGCGACCTGCATGTGGCCATCGTCAATGTCAGCGGCGGCCAGCAACTGCTGGAGCTGAGCGGCCCGAACGTGCGCCAGGTATTGATGAAGTCCACCAGCTACGACGTGCACCCGAACAACTTCCCGGTGGGCAAGGCGGTCGGCACGGTGTTCGCCAAGTCGCAACTGATGATCCGCCACACCGCCGAAGACACCTGGGAGCTGGTGATTCGCCGCAGCTTCTCGGATTACTGGTGGCTGTGGTTGCAGGATGCGGCGGCCGAGTACGGTCTCAGCGTCCAGGCCTGAGATCTGAACAGAACTGTAGGCGCCGGGCTTGTCGGATCGCCGCGAAGGGGCTGGCGAGATCGCTGAAAGCTTCGCGGGCGAGCCCGGCTCCCACAGGGTAAGGATTGATCGTTCCCACGCTCTGCGTGGGCATGCATCCCGGGACGCTCTGCGTCCCAGGAGCGGACGCGGAGCGTCCATGGCGGCGTTCCCACGCAGAGCGTGGGAACGATCAGGACCAGGGCTCCTCGCCACAGGTTTTGCATCGCTCTGTTATTCACGAACAGGAGTCAAGCAATGAGCCGCGCACCCGATACATGGATTTTGACCGCCGATTGCCCCAGCGTGCTCGGCACGGTGGATGCGGTGACCCGCTATCTGTTCGAGCAGGGCTGCTATGTCACCGAACACCACTCGTTCGATGACCGTCTCTCCGGTCGGTTCTTCATTCGCGTGGAGTTCCGCCAGCCCGAGGGTTTCGACGAACTGGCCTTCCGCGCCGGCCTGGCCGAGCGCGGCGAGTCCTTCGGCATGGTGTTCGAACTGACCGCGCCGAACTACCGGCCGAAAGTGGTGATCATGGTCTCCAAGGCCGATCACTGCCTCAACGACCTGCTCTACCGTCAGCGCATCGGTCAATTGTCCATGGACGTCGCCGCGGTTGTGTCCAACCATCCGGACCTCAAGCCCCTGGCCGACTGGCACCAGATTCCGTACTACCATTTCCCCCTCGATCCCAACGACAAGCCGGGCCAGGAACGCCAGGTCTGGCAGGTGATCGAGGAGTCCGGCGCCGAACTGGTGATCCTCGCCCGCTACATGCAGGTGTTGTCGCCGGAGCTGTGTCGCAAACTCGACGGCAAGGCCATCAATATCCACCACTCGTTGCTGCCCGGCTTCAAGGGCGCCAAGCCGTATCACCAGGCCTACAACAAGGGGGTGAAACTGGTGGGGGCCACCGCGCACTACATCAACAACGACCTGGACGAAGGCCCGATCATCGCCCAGGGCGTGGAAGTGGTGGATCACAGCCATTATCCCGAGGACCTGATCGCCAAGGGCCGGGACATCGAAGGGCTGACGCTGGCCCGGGCGGTGGGTTATCACATTGAACGGCGGGTCTTCCTGAACGCCAACAGGACGGTGGTCCTCTGATTTTTGGCTGCCCGTGCCGGCCTCATCGCCGGCAAGCCGGCTCCCACAGTGGGCGCGGTGCCTGCCGCGATGCAGTCCCCTTGTAGGAGCTGGCTTGCCAGCGATGAGGCCGGCAGGAACAACGCAACAACCCCGGGCAATGGCCGGCAGCCGGTGTCCAGGAAGGGCGCGGTGCCTGCCGCGATGCAATGCCCTTGTGGGAGCTGGCTCGCCAGCGATGAGGCCGGCAGGAACAACGCAACAACCCCGGGCAATGGCCGGCAGCCGGTGTCCAGGAAGGGCGCGGTGCCTGCCGCGATGCAGTGCCCTTGTGGGAGCTGGCTTGCCAGCGATGAGGCCGGCAGGAACAACGCAACAACCACAGGCAACAACCCGAGCAATCAACGCGCGGCCCCTCTGGCGGCGCGCCGCTACATAAAAACAACAGCGAGGTGAAAGCATGTCTGGCAATCGTGGTGTGGTGTATCTCGGCAATGGCAAGGTCGAAGTACAGAAAATCGACTATCCGAAAATGCAGGACCCGCGCGGCAAGAAGATCGAGCACGGTGTCATCCTGCGCGTTGTTTCCACCAATATCTGCGGCTCCGACCAGCACATGGTCCGTGGTCGCACTACCGCCCAGGTCGGTCTGGTCCTGGGTCACGAGATCACCGGTGAAGTGGTCGAGAAGGGCAGCGACGTCGAGAACCTGAAGCTCGGCGACCTGGTGTCGGTACCGTTCAACGTTGCCTGCGGACGCTGTCGCTCCTGCAAGGAACAGCACACCGGCGTCTGCCTGACCGTCAACCCGGCCCGCGCCGGCGGTGCCTACGGCTACGTCGACATGGGCGACTGGACCGGTGGCCAGGCCGAGTACGTGCTGGTGCCGTACGCCGACTTCAACCTGCTGAAACTGCCGGATCGCGACAAGGCCATGGAGAAGATCCGCGACCTGACCTGCCTCTCCGACATCCTGCCGACCGGCTATCACGGTGCTGTGACCGCCGGTGTCGGTCCGGGTAGCAGCGTGTATATCGCCGGTGCCGGTCCGGTCGGCCTGGCCGCCGCCGCCTCGGCGCGCCTGCTGGGTGCCGCCGTGGTGATCGTCGGTGACGTCAACCCGATCCGCCTGGCTCACGCCAAGGCCCAGGGTTTCGAAATCGCCGACCTGTCCAAGGACACCCCGCTGCACGAACAGATCGCTGCGTTGCTGGGCGAGCCGGAAGTGGACTGCGCCGTCGATGCCGTGGGCTTCGAAGCCCGTGGTCACGGTCATGAAGGCGTCAAGCACGAGGCTCCGGCCACCGTGCTGAACTCGCTGATGGGCGTGGTGCGGGTGGCGGGCAAGATCGGTATTCCGGGCCTGTACGTGACCGAAGACCCGGGTGCCGTGGACGCCGCCGCGAAAATCGGCAGCCTGAGCATCCGCTTCGGCCTCGGCTGGGCCAAGTCCCACAGCTTCCACACCGGCCAGACCCCGGTGATGAAGTACAACCGCCAGCTGATGCAGGCGATCATGTGGGATCGGATCAATATCGCCGAAATCGTTGGTGTGCAGGTCATCAGCCTGGATGACGCACCGAAGGGCTATGGCGAGTTCGATGCCGGCGTGCCGAAGAAATTCGTGATCGATCCGCACAAGCTGTTCAGTGCGGCGTAAGCAGCAAAGGGCAAGACGGAAAAAAGGGCGACTTCGGTCGCCCTTTTTTATGCCGCGGTCGTTATCCGGTTTCCGGGGGCCGGCGGCGTGCTCACATGTTCACGAGCGTGCAGCCGATACGTGCAATTCGCGCGGTTGCATGGACTTGTGGATGACGTCGTACCCGACATACACGTCCTCCCTCGGGTCGAAACCGGCGAAGGCATGGATGACGATGGGGGTGCTGCTGTCATAGGGCAGGGTATAGCCGTCGCCGTACAGGGTATCGGTCTCGGTATAGGTTCGCAGCTTGCAGCCCATCCTTGTTTTTGTGTACACGGGTTGGTCGATCCGGTAGTAACCGGCCGCGGTTTTCTCAAGGTCGGTCTTTTCGATCGAGCGCTGGTTGCAATCGTGAAACAGGCTGATCCGGGCGTTGATCCTGACTTCCAGGTCGTCTTCGTCCGGGCGTTTCTTCAGGAAGAAGACAAATTTCCTGAAGCCGTTTTCGAGGGGCTGGTGCTCTATGCAGGCAGTGGGGTCGACGTCCGTGAGGGCAGACAAGGTGTCGATGCCGGCCTCGATGATTGCGCTTGTTAACATATCCATATGCAAGCCTCTGGGTATTGATTGAGTGATGTTGTCCTGCACAGGCATCCTCATCGATACGCACCAGGGGCGGGTAATACATAGTTATCCGATCAACCCGTGCCGACGCCTACTGCAAGAGCTGCCTGGCCTTGGCGCTGTCGACCCGCTGGCAGAACTCGGGATAGAAGCCCTGGGCGCTCGGGCCACGGCAATAGTCGCGTGCCTCGGCCAGGCTCGCGCTGCTGAACCTGAGCACGCGGGGGCTGCTGGCAAAGGTGGTGTAGCCGCCTGGCTGGGTCTTGAGGGCGTCGAAATCGACCATCGCGTAGGTCAGTTCCACGTCATTGGGGGCGATGATCTGCGCATTGATCGTCACCTGCGTGTACTGCTTGCCGCCCGGTGCGCCATTCACGGCCGCGATTGCCTGGCCAACCACACGCAGCAGGCGCGGCGGCCATGCCTCGTCACCCTCGGCCGCCTTGGCCGGCTGGTAGACAATATTCAGCGTTTCCCCGTAGCGCGTGACCTCGGTAAAGGCCGGGTCGGTACGTTTGATCCGGTGTTCGAGGGTCAGCCAGGCTTTTTGCTCGTCGCTGGTGTCGGCGGCCACTGGCGGATTGAGCGGGCCGCGCTGGCATTCGCTCACACCGAAGGCGATGGCCAGGCCCGCCAGGATAGTGACCAGGGCTGCTGCGCCGATCTTTACGTCCATGTGTACATTCTCCTGAAGGGACTGGCACTTTACGGCAACTGCGCGGGCAAGGGCAGGGGTGTTTGATGGGCCGTGATCGTTCCCGTGCCGACGATTCGTCGCCTTGACGTGGGAACGATCAAAGAGGACGGGCCGTGCTACTCCGACAGCGATAAGCCCCTTGGGTCTTGCAGTGTTCGGTCGGCTGTCATCGCCAGCAAGCCGGCTCCCACAGGGCGGTCAGGCCCGTAGTCGCCAGCCCAGTACATCCATCAGGTCGCAGCCGTCGCGCAGCAGGATCGCGGGGGCCTGGAGGATCTGCTGCAAGTCGATGTCATTGGCGTTATGCAGTTCGAGGCGGGCCAGGGATTCGAGCATCCGGGTGGCCGCCTGGATCCGCGCGGTGGCGTTGGCGTGGAGGACGTCGGTCGGACTCTGGGCGTCGATCAACAGGCTGGGGATCAGGCAGTCGATGGCGGTGAGCGGGGTGTACTTGTTCATGGGCAAAGTCTCAGTCTATTGGGTTTGAAACCGCCCGATTCGTCGCCAAACGAAGCGGGTGGCAGCTGTACGCAGGTTGGCGAACCGGAATAGACCAAGCCGGCAGACCCGAAGGTCTCCCGCGCACAGCCGCCATGGAGCGACTTTGCGGGTACGAAGGCACCTGCAAACAAGCGCAGGGCTTTCGCATGGTCTATAAACGAGTCGCCAAACCCGTATCGCCAATCAGGGCGACCGGCGGACTATAAGCCTCGGGCTTGCGCGGAAGCAAGGCGGGGGATTTGATCGTTCTCATACGGGGTAGCTTGAGTGGCTTCCCATACCTAAAATGAGTGGGATACGCCAACGTGGCGGGGAAGGAGGGGAATGGTGAGCGTCAAGACTCAGCAAACCGAAGCACAGATCTATCGCGTCCATGATCGATTGAGCACTGTCCAGCGCTGGAATGCTCGCTTGGAGGCCTTGCAGGCACCTGAAGCCGCACATCGTTTGCAATTGCTGCTGGCAGCCAAGGGCCGATTGATCAGGCGACCTGAAGCAGGCGTTTCTTTCTGAGTAACCGTTCCTCAATCGGCTGTCGGGTGATCCGCGCAGCGAGCATCGAAGATCACAGCGCCGCCAGCGGCCCCGAGTAGAGTACCGGCCCGCTGGGTTGTCCGGTCGGCGAGCCGCCTTGTGGTTCCAGGCTGACCGCCAGCACCACCGAGGTGCCGAGCAGGGTCTTGTGGGCCTCGCTCAATTCAAGACGACCCTTGCCTTCCCGGGGCACCAGGCCGAGGGACACTGGCTTGCCATCCAGTGGAATCGCCCAGAGTTCCAGGCTGCGGTTGGCGTCCACCGCGGCCAGGGTCAATGGCTCGACTTGCAGGTAGCCGGCATGGGCCTCGATCCGCAGTGCCGGCTGTTGCGTGCCGCTGAGCAGGGTCGCGCTGGCGCTGATCGGGTCATGCCGGTAGAGCACGCCCAGGGCCACGACCACCACCAGTGAACCGATCGCCGCCGTGGCGCGCAGCCAGTTCCAGAACGGTCGCCTGGCCGGTATGTGCAACTGCTGCGGGTCGATGCGCGCGACGATGGCTTGCCAGACCCGGTCCGGCACCGGTTGCGGCGGCACGGATTCGGTCAGCGTGGCCAGGGTTTCCTGCCATTCGGCGACTTGCGCGCGCAGCCGCGCGTCGTCACGCATCAGGCTTTCGAAGCGACGACGACCAGCGGCGGACATCAGCCCGATCGCGTAGTCGGCCGCCAGGGCGCGGCGCAGGCGGGGGTTCTGGTAGTTCATGATTCAAGGCACCGGCGCAGGCGCTCCATGCCCCTGCGGATCCAGGATTTGACCGAGCCCAGCGGTGCGGCCAGTTGTTCGGCCAGTTCCGCGTACGACAGGCCGTGGAAGTAGGCGATGGTGATCGACTGGCGCTGCATGCCTTCGAGGCTGTCCAGGCAGCGGTTGAGTGCCGAGGCGTCGCGGCTGCTGGTCAACTGGTCGTGGGCGCTGGGGGCGTCGTCGGGCAGTTCCTGTTCCCGGAACTCGCCCAGGCGTTCCTCGCGCTTCTTGCGCAACTGGTCGATGGCCAGGTTGCGGGTGATATTCACCATCCAGGTCATCGGTGCCGACAGATTGGCGTCGTAGCGCGAGGCGCTGTTCCAGATCCGCACGAAGCTTTCCTGCAGCACTTCTTCGGCCAGGTCGGGGCGGCCCATGCAGCGCAGGGCTATGCCGTGGAGACGCGGGGCGACGTTGCGATAAAGCGTCTCGAATGCGCGGCGGTTACCCAGTGAGCACTGGGCCAGCAGCTGCCTGAGTTGATCGGCGTCGGCGGTGGAAATGGGCATTCTCCAGACAATCACACTACGTTGAATGGACCGCGCGCGGTGCACCTTGCTGGCTGAGGTTAGTCCACGGCACGGGGTTATTCCATTCATTCATGCGGCTCGCAGAAGGGGCGTCCAGGGTTCCGGCCATTGGCCATCCGTGCCTGATATACGCAGGCGAGCCTGAATCGGATGCAATTGCGGTGGTGCGCGGCCCCTGGGGAACAAGCCGGGGTTTTCCGACTCCAACGAGCAGTGCCAGGCCCCTGTGCGAAGGGGTTTTCGATGACTCAAGAGGTGGTAGCGATGAAGATTTCACGCGGTGTTGTATTGGCTTCGCTCATGGCGTTCGCCGTCACGCCGGTGTTTGCGGCTTTCAGCCTGAGCGATGCGGCCAATGCGGTGTCGTCCATGCAGGGCGGCGACAAGAATGCCGCGGCACCGGCCAATGGGTTGCTCAGTTCCCTCGGTTCGCAGCTCCATGTCACGCCGGAGCAGGCCATCGGCGGGACCGGCGCGATGCTCGGGCTGGCGAAGAACAAACTCAGCGGCAACGATTATTCGCAACTGAGCCAGAGCGTGCCGGGGCTGGATCAATTGTCCGGTGGCGGCGCGCTGGCCGGGCTCGGTGGGTTGCTGGGCGGCAAGTCGGGCAGCACTGCCGACGTCGGCAGTGCCCTGGGCAACGTGAAGGATACCGGTGACCTGAACAATGCCTTTGGCGCCCTGGGCATGAACAGCAATATGGTCGGCCAGTTCGCCCCGATCATTCTCAAGTACCTGGGCGACCAGGGTGTGGGCGGGCCGCTGTTGCAGAGCCTGAGCGGGATCTGGGGCGCCGGCAGCTGAGGGCTCCGGCAGGCCGGCAGTGCCAGCGCGACTGAAAAACGCACCGGGAACCTGAAAAGGCCCGGTGCGTTTTTGTCTGTGGCGGCGAAGGTCTGTTCAGTTCTGTCGTGCAGTGTGCTATTTGTCGCCGCCTGTTCATGGAGAGAGTGGCGCAAGCATGTTGGTCGATGCAGTGAAAATGTCGTTGCACCTGGATGCGGTCATGGGATTTGTCCTGTATCTGCTGGTGGCGCTGCTGGTCTTTGGGCTGTATGCCTGTCTCTATACCCGTCTGACACCCCACAAGGAATGGACGTTGATCCGCGAGGGCAACGTGGCCGCGGCAATCGCCCTGGGCGGTGCCCTGGTCGGTTTTGCGATTCCCGCCGCCAGCGCCATTGCCCATTCGGTCTCACTGGTGGATTTCCTGGTCTGGGCGTTGATCGCGCTGGTGGCGCAATTGGCGGCGTTCGCCCTGGTCGCCTGGGTGATCCGCGGCCTGTCGACACGCATCGGCAACGGCGAGTCGGCGGCGGCGATCCTGGCGGCGGCCATCTCCATCAGCGTCGGCCTGCTCAATGCGGCCTGCATGACGCCTTCGGTCTGAGGGCGCCCGCGATGAAACGCAGTCAACGTGTGGGCCTGGTATTGCTGGGCAGCGTGCCCTTTGTGCTGGTGGCCTGCGATGGCGAGCAGGTCCTGACGCGCGACGTCAGCGAGACCGCTCGGTATGCCAACGAGCAGGCCTGTGTGGCCGCCGGTATCGCGGCGGATGTCTGTGCCGATGCGGCGGCGACGGCCCTGGAGCAGCATCGGGAGATCGCGCCGGTCTATGGCGACCAGACGGCCTGTGCCATTGATTTTTCCCTCGACAGTTGTGTCGCCGATCCGCAGCGTGCGCAGTTCAATCCGTTGATGGCCGGGTTCGCCCTGACCACCTTGCGCGCGGTGACGGTGCCGCCGGAGCAACCGGTGCCGGCGCAGAAACAGGACGAGCAAGCCGCGACTTCGAGCTATTGGTCGTCGGGGGGCAGCAGTGGTGGCGGCTATGGGGGTTCGAGCGGCGGTTCGGCAACGGCCAGCCATTCCAATGGCTGGGCCAGCCGGGTCTGGCGCTGGATCGGCCTGGGCACCGACCCCTATGCGCCGCGCTACTTCAGCGAGCCGCTGTACCAGGAGCGCGACGGGCGTGGTGGTTACCGCCTGAGCAGCCTCGACCAGCAGGTCAAGGCCGGCAAGACCTTCGCCCAGTCGCGTAATGCGCGTTTCCGGGTGGCGAGCCCGGCGCATTTCATCACCGGCTTCTATGACGGCTCGGCGCCACGGGCGGTCAGCCGCGGCGGTTTCGGCTCGTCCCATGGCAGCTGGGGTTCCTGATGCAGCGCATCCAGATAGCGCCACGTCCGGACTGGCGGGCCACCGCCGAACGCCTGGGCTTTCATTTTCACACCTTCGACGGCGAGCCCTATTGGGATGAGTCGGCGTACTACCGGTTCAGCCTGCGCCAGATCGAGGACGAGCTGGAAGAGCCGACGCGGCAACTGCATGAACTGTGCATGGCCCTGGTCGAACAGGTGGTGGACAGCGAGCAACTGCTCGACCGGCTGGCGATTCCCGAGGCCTATCGCGACCTGATCCGCGACTCCTGGCGCCAGGGCCACCCCCATCTCTATGGGCGGATGGACCTGTGCTACGACGGCCAGGGCCCGGCGAGACTGCTGGAAACCAATTACGACACGCCGACCTCGTTGTACGAGGCGAGCTTTTTCCAGTACGTCTGGCTGGAAGAACAGATGAAGCGCGGGCAACTGCCGGCCCGGGCCGATCAGTTCAACAGCATCGAGGACAAGTTGCTGCAGGCCTTTGTCGAGGGTGGCTTCCAGTCGCCGTTCCACTTTTCGTCGATCAGGTGCTCGCTGGAGGATCGCGGCACGGTCGAGTACCTGCGCGATATCGCCCGCCAGGCCGGACTCGGTACACGGCTGATCGATATCGAGGACATCGGGCTGGATCAGGCCGGGCGTTTTGTCGATGAGCTGGGCTCGCCGATCGCTACCCTGTTCAAGCTCTACCCCTGGGAAAACCTGTTCAGCGAAGCGTTCGGACCGGCCATCGAACACAGCCGGACGCTGTTCGTCGAGCCGCCGTGGAAGGCGATCCTGTCGAACAAGGGGGCCATGGCGCTGCTCTGGGAAATGAACCAGGGCCACCCGAACCTGCTGCCGACCTTTATCGACCCGGACCCCACCGCGCGACTGGGGGCGGGCTGGGTACGCAAGCCGTTCTTTTCCCGGGAGGGCGCCAATGTCGAGATCCATACGCCTGACGGTGAACGGGTCAGCCAGCCGGGGCCTTATGAACGAGGGCCGTTTCTCCTCCAGCAGTTCCAGCCGCTGCCGTTGTTTGCCGGCAGTCACACGGTGCTGGGCAGTTGGGTGATCGGCGATCAGCCGGCCGGCATCGGCATCCGCGAGGACAACTCACTGATCACCAAGGACACCAGCCGTTTCCTGCCCCATGTGATCCTCGACTGAGGTTCAGCCGCGCTCGTTGCGCAGGGCGGCGATACGGCGGTCTTTCTCGCTCCAGAGCTGGTTGACCCAGTTCTGGATATGCTCGCGAAATGCCGGGTCGTTCTCGTAGTCGCCTTGCCACAGCGACGGGTCCATGGCGTGGGTCTGGAAGTCGATGATGACCTTGGGCACGTTGCCGCTGATCAGGTCCCAGAAGCCCGGAATACGCGCTTGCGGATAGACCACGGTGACATCGAGGATCGCGTCCAGCTGCTCGCCCATGGCCGCGAGGACGAAGGCCACGCCGCCGGCCTTGGGCTTGAGCAGGTGGGTAAAGGGCGAGGCCTGTTGCTGGCGCTTGGCCTCGCTGAACCGGGTGCCTTCCAGGTAGTTGACCACGGTGACCGGCTGGCGCTTGAACAGCTCGCAGGCGGCCTTGGTGATTTCCAGGTCCTGGCCCTTGAGTTCCGGGTGCTTGTCGAGGAAGGCCTTGGAGTAGCGCTTCATGAACGGGTAGTCCAGGGCCCACCAGGCCAGGCCGAGGAAGGGCACCCAGATCAGTTCCTTCTTGAGGAAGAACTTGAAGAAGGGCGTGTGCCGGTTGAGCGTCTGGATCAGCGCCGGGATATCGACCCAGGACTGATGGTTGCTGACCACCAGGTACGAGGTATCGCCACGCAGGCCTTCGGCACCGCGGATATCCCAGCGGGTGGGAATGCACAGGGCGAAGATCAGCTTGTCGATCTCGGCCCAGGTCTCGGCGATCCACATCACCGCCCAACTGGCGTAGTCGCGAAAACGGCCGGGCAGTACCAGCTTGAGCAGGGCAAAGACCATCAGCGGGCCGAACAGCACCAGCGTGTTGAGCAATAGCAGCAATGTGACGAAGCTGCCGGTGAGCAGGCGGCGCATACGGGAACTCTTTAAAAACGTGAGGGCGCGCCATGATAAAGGTGGCGCGGCCGGACGCCAAATCCAGTGGCGGACACATCCCCTGTGGGAGCTGGCTTGCCTGCGATGAGGCCCTCCAACCCTGCGGCGCCCTTGCGGACGTCATCGCTAGCAAGCCAGCTCCTACAAGGTGACGGGTTGTTTCTGATTTGTTCATGAACCAACGCGGTCGGCGCGGTCTAAAATGCCGACCCATGTGCGTCCACTCAAAGGTACCGCCCCAGTGAAAGCTCTTCTTGCCCTGTTGCCCCTACTGGCCCTGCCCGCCCTGGCCGCCGAGCCGACCCTGTACGGGCGCTACGAATACATCCAGTTGCCGGAAATCGGCCAGACCTTCAAGGCCAAGATGGACACCGGTGCCCTGACCGCCTCGCTGTCGGCCAAGGATATCGAGCTGTTCAAGCGCGACGGCGAGGACTGGGTGCGCTTCCGCCTGGGCACCGCCGATGCCGACAACAAGGTCTATGAGCACAAGGTTTCGCGCATCAGCAAGATCAAGACCCGTACCGAGGAAGACGAGGACAGCGAGGTCGCCGACCCGAGCAAGCGCCCGGTGGTGGACCTGGAAATGTGCCTGGGCAACGTCAAGCGCACGGTGGAGGTCAACCTGACCAACCGCAGCAGCTTCAACTACCCGCTGCTGATCGGTGCCAAGGCCCTGCGCGAGTTCGGTGCGGCGGTGAATCCGGCGCGGCGTTATACCGCCGACAAACCCGACTGCTGATTGACGGGGCGACACGCGTCCGGCACCGTTGCGCCATTGATGCCAGTGCTCGGACGCCATGCCCCATATCCTGATTGTCGAAGACGAAGCGGCGATTGCCGATACCCTTGTGTATGCCTTGCAGGGCGAAGGGTTCACCACCACCTGGCTGAACCTGGGCGGCGCCGCGGTCGAACATCAGCGCGCCACGCCGGCCGACCTGCTGATTCTCGATATCGGCCTGCCGGATATCAGCGGCTTCGAGGTGTGCAAGCAACTGCGGCGCTTTACCGAAGTGTCGGTGATGTTCCTCAGTGCCCGTGACGGCGAGATCGACCGCGTGGTGGGCCTGGAGATCGGCGCCGACGACTATGTGGTCAAGCCCTTCAGCCCACGGGAAGTGGCGGCGCGGGTCCGGGCGATTCTCAAGCGCGTGGTGCCCCAGGCGTCGCCGGTGTTGCCCGGCGAGCGTTTCCTGGTCGATCACGAACGGGTGCAGATCAGTTATCGCGCCCAGGCCCTGAACCTGACCCGCCATGAATTCCGCCTGCTGGCCTGCCTGCTGGAGCAGCCCGAGCGGGTCTTCAGCCGCGAGCAGTTGCTCGATGCCGTCGGGGTGCCGGCGGATGCCGGTTATGAACGCAGCATCGATAGCCATATCAAGAGCCTGCGGGCCAAGCTGCGGGCGGTGGCCGCCGAGGCTGAGCCGATCCAGACCCACCGTGGCCTGGGCTACAGCTACAGTCCGGGGAACAGCTGATGCCGCTGGGGATCCGGATCTTCCTGATGTATTTCCTGTTCGTCGGTCTCACCGGCTATTTCGTGCTGAGCACGGTGATGAAGGAAATCCGTCCCGGCGTGCGCCAGTCCACGGAGGAAACCCTGGTGGACACCGCCAACCTGCTGGCGGAAATCCTCCACGACGACGTCAAGGCCGGCACACTCGGCCAGAGTCGCCTACCACAAGTGCTCAAGGCCTACGGTCAGCGCAAGCCGGGGGCGAAGATCTGGGGCCTGGCGAAGAACCAGGTCAATCACCGGATCTACGTGACCGACGCCAAGGGCATTGTCCTGCTCGATTCCGCCGAGCTGGCGGTGGGCCAGGACTACTCGCGCTGGAACGACGTCTACCTGACCTTGCGTGGCGAATACGGCGCCCGCTCGACCCGCTCCGAGGCGAACGATCCGAACTCCTCGGTGATGCATGTCGGCGCGCCGATTACCGATAACGGCCAGATCATCGGCGTGGTCACGGTAGCCAAGCCCAACAGTTCGTTGCAGCCCTATGTCGACCGCACCGAGCGCCGCCTGCTGTGGTGGGGCGCGGGGCTGATCGCCCTGGGCCTGTTGTTCGGTGCGTTGCTGTCCTGGTGGCTGAGCGCGGCATTGCGCCGTTTGACCGCCTACGCCCAGGCGGTGAGTGAAGGCCGCCGGGCCGAGCTGCCGCATTATCGCGGCGGGGAGATGGAGCAGTTGGCCAATGCCGTGGAACATATGCGCACGCAACTGGAAGGCAAGGCCTATGTCGAGCGTTATGTGCATACCCTGACCCATGAGTTGAAAAGCCCGCTGGCGGCGATTCGCGGCGCGGCGGAGTTGTTGCAGGGCGACATGCCGGCGACGCAGCAACAGCGCTTCGTCAGCAATATCGAGAGCGAAAGCGCACGCATGCAGCAACTGATCGAGCGGCTGCTGAACCTGGCCCTGGTGGAGCAGCGCCAGGTGCTCGAAGAACAGGTCGAGGTGCCGCTGGCGGCCCTCGTGGACGAAGTCGTGCAGGCCCAGGGGGCGCGTATCGAACGGGCCGGGCTGCGGATCGAACAGACGATCGCGGCGGGCATCCAGGTGTTCGGTGAACGTTTTCTGCTGCGCCAGGCCATCGGCAACCTGCTGGACAATGCCCTCGATTTCACCCCGGAGGGCGGGCTGATCCGCTTCACCGCCGAACAGCAGGGGCGGCAGACGTGCTTCACCCTGTTCAATCAGGCCGAGGCGATTCCCGACTACGCCTTGCCGCGCCTGAGCGAGCGTTTCTATTCGCTGCCGCGTCCGGGCAGCGGGCGCAAGAGTACCGGGCTGGGACTGAACTTTGTCGAGGAAGTGGTGAAGCTGCATGGCGGCGAGCTGCTGATCGGCAATGTCCCTGGCGGCGTCGAGGTGACGTTGCGTCTGCCCTGACTCTCCACGCAGTCTCCACACAGTCTCCATATTTCGCCCATCAAGGCTCCACACGGGCAGCACAGACTCTCTCCCATTCCAACAGGGAGAGAGACCCCATGAACCGTAGTCTGGCGATAAAATTCGGGGCGATTGCCCTACTGATGCTGTTGTTGCTGATTCCCCTGATGATGATCGACGGGATGATCGATGAGCGACAGGGCCTGCGTGACGGCGTCCTCGAGGACATCGCCCGCAGTTCCAGCTACAGCCAGCTGGTGAGCGGCCCGGTGATGGTCGTGCCGTATCGCCAGACGGTGCGTGAGTGGAAGACCAATGACAAGGGTGAGCGTTTCCAGCAGACCAGCGAAACCAGCGGGCGCCTGTACTTCCTGCCGGAGCGTTTCGAGCTCGATGGCAAGGTGCAGACCGAGCTGCGTGCGCGGGGTATCTATGAAGCGCGGCTGTTTCACGCCAGCAACCACATCAGCGGCACCTTCGCGTTGCCGGCGCAGTTGGGCATCAGCGAGGACTTCGCCGATTACCGCTTCGACGAGCCGTACCTGGCGGTGGGCATCAGCGATATCCGTGGCATCGAGAACGCGCTGACCCTGCAACTGGGCAATCAGCAACTGGAGTTCCTGCCAGGGACCCAGGTGAGCTGGCTGGGGGATGGCGTCCACGTGACCTTGCCGCGTGTCGACGGTCGCGAAGAAAAACGCCTGGATTTTGCCTTCGACCTGGCCTTGCAGGGCACCGGTCAATTGCAGGTGATGCCGGTGGGCAAGACCAGCAGCGTGCACCTGAGCGCCGATTGGCCGCATCCGAGTTTTATCGGCAACTACCTGCCTGCCCAGCGGGAAATCACCGATCAGGGGTTCAGCGCCAACTGGCAGACGTCGTTCTTCTCCACCAACCTGCATGAAGCGTTGAACCAGTGCCTGGAGACGACCAATTGCGAGGCGTTCAAGGCGCGCAGTTTCGGGGTGAGCTTTATCGAGCCGGTGGACCAGTACCTCAAGTCCGACCGGGCGATCAAATATGCCCTGCTGTTCATTGCCCTGACCTTCGCCGGCTTCTTTCTGTTCGAAGTGCTCAAGCGCCTGGCGGTGCACCCGATCCAGTACGCCCTGGTCGGCGCGGCGCTGGCGTTCTTCTACCTGCTGTTGCTGTCGCTGTCGGAACACCTGGGGTTCGGCCTGGCCTACCTGTTGTCAGCCGCTGCCTGTGTCGGCCTGATCGGTTTCTATGTCTGCCATGTGTTGCGCAGTCTGAGCCATGGCCTGGGCTTTGCCGCCGCCCTGGCCGCTTTGTATGGCCTGCTATTTGGGCTGCTGAGTGCCGAAGACTATGCGTTGCTGATGGGCTCGCTGCTGCTGTTCGGCCTGCTCGGGGTGTTCATGGTACTGACCCGCAAGCTCGACTGGTACGGCATCGGCCAGGCCAGGGCGGCCGGGGCGCTGCCCGCCGAGAGCGGGGTGGCCCATGAGTAGGTCGCTGGGGCTGCGCGAGGATCAGCGCTGCGGGGCGCAGCTGGCGAAACGGATCGCCAGCCTGTTTCCGCCCCGGTTCAGGCCAGGGCAGGACTGCCGGCCGGCGACGGTTCGACCGGGCTCGACTTGAGCGGCCGGGCCACGTTCCACACCAGGAAAGCGGCGACGATATCGAGGATGGCCAGGGTCACGAACAGCGGGCTGTAGCCGACCTTGGTCACCATGATGCCCAGCACCATGGTGAACAGGGCCGCGCCGAAGAAGCCGAACATGCCGCTGACACCGGTGGCGGTGGCCACCTCGTTCTTGCCGAAGGAGTCGGAGGTGATCGCATACAGCGCGCCGGACAGGGTCTGGTGGGCAAAGCCGCCGACGCAGAGCAGGGCGATGGCGACGTAGGGGCTGTCCACCAGGCCGATGCAGGCGGGGCCGATCATGCAACTGCAGCCGAGGAACATCACCATTTTGCGCGAGGTGAAAAGGCTGACCTTCAGGTGCTTGTGGAAGAACGGGCTCAGGTAGCCGCCGACGATGCACCCCAGGTCGGCGGCGAGGAACGGCAGCCAGGCGAACATCGCGATTTCCTTGATGTTCATGTGCCGCTCGGTCATCAGGTACAGCGGGATCCAGGCGTTGAAGGTCTGCCAGGCCGGCTCGGAGAGAAAACGCGCGCTGGCGATGGCGAAGAAGTTGCGGCTGGCGACGACCTTTTTCCAGTTGCCTCTTTTCGTCGTGGTGTCCTTGAAGTGGTCTTCCTGACCGCTGAGGATGTAGTCGCGTTCGGCGTCGCTCAGGCGCTTCTGGTCACGGGGATGCTTGTACAGCAGCAACCAGGCCGCGCTCCAGGCGATGCCCAGGACGCCGACGCTGATGAACGCCAGTTGCCAGCCGCTGTGCAGGATGGCCCAGACCACCAGTGGCGGGGCGAGCAGCGCGCCAAAGGACGAGCCGATATTGAACCAGCCGATGGCGACGGAGCGTTCCTTGGCCGGGAACCATTCGGTGGAGGTCTTGACCGCCGACGGCATGCCGGCGGCCTCGGTGACGCCGAGCAGGCCGCGCATGAACGCCAGCCCCTGCCAGCCGGTGGCCAGGGCCGCCGCCGCGCAGGCCAGGGACCAGGCGATGGCGAAGATCGCAAAGCCCAGCTTGGTGCCGATGGCGTCGACGATATAACCGGCAATCGGTTGCATCAGGGCGTAGCCGATCTGCCAGGCGACGACGATATGCGAGTACTGCTCGGTGGAGATGTTCATCTCGTTCATCAGCGTCGGTGCCGCCACCGACAGGGTATTGCGAGCCAGGTAGTTGACCATCAGGCCACAGGTGACCAGGGCGATCATCCACCAGCGGATGCCTTTGACTTTCATCACTTCACCATTGTTATTTTTGGAATGGGGTGGTGCATGGCACCCCGCGCGCGAGCGCCTGGCGGGGTGGGAAAGACATCACAAGGGCGGCGTACCGACCGTGTGCAAGCGCAGGGAGCGCAATCGGGGAAGGCCTGCGGAGAAAGCGGCGGCTCGGATCATTGGCGTGGACACTCTTTGAATTATTTTTATTGGAGTAAATTTGTTTCGTTGTATGTCGTCGTATGACTTTGGCCTTTATAAGGAGTGTCTGGCGGGGATGTCAATCGCGAGCGCAATAAAAAAGCGCCCGTAACGGCTTTTTACCGACGAGCGCTCGGGGCGGACTGGCCCTGTCTTAGGTGGGAGCGGGCTTGCCCGCGAAAGACACGACGCAGGCCGTCATCGTATGACTTCGCTTATTTTCGCGAAGCGCGTCTGAGCAACGCCTGCACCGCGATCAGTGCCGGTATCCCCAGCCCCAGCCAGCTCAGCGCATCCCAGGCACCGTCACCGAGCAAGGCGGCGAACAGCCCGGCGGCGGTGAGCAGGGCGATCACGGTCGGCAGGCCGAAGACCTTCCAGAAGTTCGATTGCCTCGGCTTCATCCCACGACCTCCGCCGCGACGCCCGCCGTGGTCCGGCGCCGGACCCACCACAGGTACACGCCACTGCCGAGCACGATGATGGTCAGCACATCGAGGACGGCCCAGAGGATTTTCATCGGCATGCCACCGTAGTCGCCGAAGTGCAGCGGTTGCGACATGCCCATGGCGTCCATGTACCAGGGCCGTTCGGCCACTGCGGTGACCTGCAGGGTGCTGGCATCGATCAGCACCGGGGTCAGCAGGTGGGAGGTCAGGTGCGTGCTGCCCTTCATGAACACCGCGTAGTGGTGCTCGCTGGAGAAGCGCGTGCCGGGGAAGGCGATAAAGTCCGGGCGCATGCCGGGGGCAGCCTGGGCGGCGATCTCCAGCAGATGCGTGGCGGGCGCGCGGTCGGTCAGCGGTGGGGCGTTGCGGTAGGGTTCGACCATGGCGCCGAGGCTGTCGTTGCGCCAGGCGGCGATGATCAGGTCGGCGCAGGCGCTGATCACGCCGGTGATGCCAACCACCAGGCACCAGGTCAGGATGACGACGCCGATCAGGTTGTGCAGGTCGAGCCAGCGCAGGCGGGTGGATTTGTCCTGGCGGACCGTGGCGAACTTCAGGCGACGCATGAACGGCAGGTAGAGCACCACGCCGGAGATGATCGCCAGCACGAACAGCACACCCATGAAGGCCAGCAGCAGCTTGCCGGGCAGCCCGGCGAACATGTCCACGTGCAGGCGCAGCATGACCATCATCAGCCCGCCGTTGGCCGAGGGCAGTTCCAGGGCTTCTCCGGTGCGGGCGTCGAGCATGAAGGTATGGGACGAGTTGGGCTCGGTGCCGGCGGTTTTCGCCATGATCGCGATCACGCCATTGGGGTCTTCCTCGTCCCAGCCGAAGTACTGCATGACCTCGCCCGGACGATGGGCCTCGGCGGCGCGGACCAGTTGCTGCAGGTCCAGCGCCGGGGTGTCGGCGGGCATCTGCCTGAGCTCGGCGGCATCGCCCAGCAGGTGGTCGATCTCATGGTGGAAGATCAACGGCAGGCCGGTCAGCGCCAGCATCAGCAGGAACAGGGTGCAGATCAGGCTGGTCCAGGTGTGGATAAAGGACCAGCGGCGGATGGTTTTGCTTTTCATGGTTGACCACAGTCTGGATGAGGGCGCGCTATGGGAATGCGGCTTGCCTCAAGGTTGCCCGGCTAAGCAAGTGGGAGGCGGGAAACGTCACAAGGCCTGTGGGAGCCGGCTTGCCGGCGATGGCGTCCGAATGGGCGCTGCAAGGCTCAAGGGCCTCATCGCCAGCAAGCCGGCTCCTACAGGTCCGCGGTGGTTCAGGTGGTCCGCGTGATCAAGGCGGGTGCTGTTACCACTTGTAGTTCACGCTGGCGACCACGTTGCGCTCGTCACCGTAGTAACACCAGGTGCCATCACAGGTGGAAAGGTAGTCCTTGTTGAACAGGTTCTTCGCGTTGACTTCCACCGAAGCACCGGCCAATGAACTGCTCAGGCGACCCAAGTCGTAGTGCACGGCCGCGTCGTAGACCGCGTAGGAGCCTACGTGGCCGTTGGCAGTGTTCGCGGTGTTGCCGTAGGTGTCACCGACATAACGCACGCCGCCGCCGACGCCGAAACCGTCGAGGAAGCCGGTGCGCCAGGTGTAGTCACTCCAGACGGAGGCCTGGTTGCGTGGCACCAGTTGCAGGCGGTTGCCCTTGTCGTCGCCCTTGAGGATTTCCGAGTCTGTGTAGGTGTAGGCCGCGATCAGCTTGAGGTTCTCGGTCACGTTGGAGGTGGCTTCGAGCTCCAGGCCACGGACCTTGGTTTCGCCGATCTGGCTGGTGATGCCACGGTCGCTGACCGAGACGTTTTCCTGGCGCAGGTCGAACACGGCGGCGGTGAGCAGGGTCTTGCTACCCGGCGGCTGGTACTTCACGCCCAGTTCGTACTGATGGCCTTCGGTCGGCTTGAAGGATTGGGTCGCGCTGGCGTTGGCACCCTGGGACGGCTGGAACGACTCGGTATAGGAAATATACGGGGTGATCCCGGAGTCGAAGACGTAGCTCAGCCCGGCGTTGCCGCTGAAGGCCTTGTCGCGACGTGTGCTGGTGGCATCGTTCTGGTTGAAGAAGGTGGTGCCGGTATGAATCCAGTCCTCACGCCCGCCGAGGGTCAGGCGCCACTTGTCCAGGGAGATCTGGTCCTGGGCATACAGGCCGGTCTGGTTGGTCTTCTGGTTGTAGTTATAGAAGGTGTTGTAGGCGATGTTGGAGAAGTCCTGCCCGAAGATCGGGTGGATCACGTTGCTGCTGGGCGCGCTGCCTTCCTGCCAGTGGTAGCTGGTGTCGCTGCGCTGATGATCGAGGCCCAGCAGCACGGTGTGGCTGAGGGCTCCGGTCTGGAAGTCGGCCTGGAAGTTGTTGTCCAGCGCGAACTGGCTGATGTCTTCGTTGACCTTGTCGACGAGGCGGGTAAGGGTGCCATCCGGGGCGACGACATTGCCAAAGGATGCATAGGCCTGGCGGAAGGCCAGTTCGCTTTTGGTGTAGCGCAGGTTCTGCTTGAACTGCCAGACATCGTTGAACCGATGATCGAAGCTGTAGCCCAGGGCGTAGTAGGTACGGTCGTAGTAGTCCGAGTCCGGGTCGCCCAGGTTCTTGTGATGAGAAATATCCCCGGCCGCCGAAGGCAGCTTGGTGCCCTGCAGCGGCAGGAACTGACCGCTGATGCCGGTATCGTCGCGGGTGTACTGCGACAGGAAGGTCAGGTGGGTATCGTCGTCGATATTCCAGGTCAGGCTGGGGGCGATGTTGTAGCGCTTGTCGTCGATATGGTCGATGGGCGTGCCGCCGTCACGGATCACGCCGTCGATGCGGTAGAGGAACCGGCCTTCGTCATCGATCTTGCCGGTGCTGTCGAAGCTGATCTGCTTGCGATTGTTGCTGCCCACTTCGGCGCGTACTTCGTGGCTGGTCTCGGCCTCGGGGCGTCGGCTGACCATGTCCAGCATGCCGCCTGGCGGGGTTTGACCATAGACCGAGGAGGCCGGGCCGCGCAGGACGGCAATGCGTTCCAGATCCCAGGTTTCAGCCTTGGGGTTGGCATAGGAACCCTTGGGCAGCGGCAGGCCATCGAGGAACTGGGTCGGTTCGAAGCCGCGGATTCGCAGCCAGTCTGCGCGTGAGTCGCTGCCGTAGCTGCTGGCGATCACGCCCGGGGTGTAGCGCAGGGCATCGTCGAGATTCTGTACGCCGCGATCTTCCATCTGTTCACGGGTAATGACCGAGATCGAGCGGGGTGCCTCGACGATCGCGGTGTCCGTCTTGGTCCCGGCGGCAGTGCGGGTCGCGGTGTAGCCTTCGACCGGACCCCAGGCGCTTTCAGCGCTGCCCTCGCCAGTGATATTGGTTTCCGGCAGGGCCATGACGCCGCTCGGAACAGCGATCAGGGTGTAGGTCCCGGCGCTGCTCTGCACCAGTTGCAGGCCGGTGCCGCCGAGGGCGGTGTGCAGTGCGGTGATCGCATCGAGCTGGCCCTTGACCGGCGCCGAGGTCTTGCCTGACGCCAGCGCCGGATCGAGGCTCAGGGTCAGTCCCGCCTGACTGGCGATCTGGCTCAGCGTCACGCCCAGTGGGCCGGCCGGCAGGTTGTAGGCGCGCACGCTGGCAGTCTGTTCGGCGGCGACCAGCGTCGGGCTGAGCAGGGGAGTGCCGAGGACGATGGCGACGGCCAGGAGACTGGGGCGGAGCAGGGTATCGAGCGAACGGGACATGGCATGGGTTCCTGAATGGAAATGTTTCTCAATGCCTATGTGCCGAACGAAATCCGAAAAGTGATAGAGCTGATTGAAAATAATTTAGATTCACGAATTTTCTGCTTACAAAATATCAAGTGGGCTCCTGTGGCGAGTGAGCCACAGGTCTGTGTTCGTCCTTGATATCTGGATCGTTCCCACAGGCTGCGTGGGTAGGCAGCCGTGCGCTCTGCGTTACACAGCGGACGCAGAGCGTCCAGAGAGGCATTCCCACGCAGAGCGTGGGAACGATCAACCGCCGAGCGTGGGAGCGATCGGCGTTGTTATTCAGGGTTTGCTGATGGCCTTGGCTTGCACCGTTACCCACCACTGGGTATGCCGCTCGATCTGCACCGGCAAGGTCGGCAGCAGGGCGGTCAGCGCCAGGTTGGTGTCGTGCAGCGGGAAGCTGCCGGTGATCCGCAGGTCGGCGACTTTCGGGTCGACGCCCAGGTGGCCGCGTCGGTAGCGGCCCAGTTCTTCGAGCATGTCCGCCAGCCGAACGTTGTCCACCACCAGCATGCCGCGGGTCCAGGCATCGGCGCCGGGGTTGAGGGCCAGCAGCGGGCCGAGGCCATCGCGGTGCATCAGCACCTGCTGGCCTTCATGCAGGATCTGTTCGTCGGTGACCGCGTACGGACGGGCGGCAACCGCCGACTGCAGGACACTCAGCCGCGTGCCGTCTTCCTCGCGCTTGACCAGGAACCGCGTCCCCAGCGCGCGCATGCGGCCATCCTCGGTTTCGACGATAAACGGCCGGGCATCGTTATGGCCGGTCTCGATCAGGATCTCGCCGTCCCTCAGCACGATGCGTCGGGTCGTCTCGTCGAAACGCACATCCAGGGCGCTGTGGGTGTTGAGCTGGATAACGGTACCGTCGGCCAGGTGCAGGGTGCGCTGCTCGCCGGTGGCCGTGCGCTGGTCGGCCAGCCAGTAATCGATGGGCAGATAGCGATTGCCGAGGAACAGCGCCAGGCCGCAGGCCAGCATCACACTGGCGAGGCCGCTGCCGAGCTTGCGCACGCGCTGGCGGACACCGTCGCGGGATTTCAGCAGGGCACTGCGGGCCGGCGCGCTGGTGCCGCTGAAGCGCTGGTCGAGCATGCCCAGCTGGCTCCAGGCCCTGGCGTGCTCTTCATGGGCGGCGTGCCATTTCTCGAACTCGGCCTGTTCCACGGAGCCGCGCCCGCCGGTGTCCAGGCACAGCTGCCAGGCAATGGCTGCGTCGAGGACGCGGGCGGAAACCGGTTTGGAACTGAACTGATTCATGTCGGCTCGCCATACAGGGCGATGTAGCACTGGCGAATGCCCTGGGCCAGGTACTGGCGCACACGGGGCACCGAGACGCCGAGCTTGCCGGCGATCTCGGCGTGGCTCAGGCCCTCCAGGCGGTTGTAGAGAAACGCCGCGCGGGCCTTGCTCGACAGTCTGCCGAGCAGGCGGTCGATGGCCTTGAGGTCTTCGAGGATCAGTTGCTGTTCTTCCAGGGACGGTTGTTCGCCTTCCGGGATCAGCATCAGTTCGTTGAGGTAGGCCTGTTCCAGCGCGGCGCGGCGGAAATAGTCGAACAGCAGGCCCTTGGCGATGGCCGCGAGGAAGGCCCGGGGTTCACGGGGCGTCTTCAGTTCGTCCCGTCCCAGCAGGCGGACGAAGGTGTCCTGGCTCAGGTCCTCGGCCCGCTGCGGGCAGGCGATGTTGCGTCGCAGCCACGACAGCAGCCAGCCGCGATGGTCGCGATACAAGGCTCCAACAAGCTCATTGTGCGGGCTTCGGGCTGACGACACGGACGTTACCGATAGGAAGTTTAAACTAACGAGAATTATTCGCGATTGTGTCAGGGCGTAGGAAAAGGCGCAATGGTTGCTGGTCGGGAAGCCATTACGCGGTATGGAGTTTGTGTGAAAGCAGCTTGCATGAGGGCTCCGATGATCGTTCCCACGCTCTGCGTGGGAATGCCTCACTGGACGCTCCGCGTCCGCTCTGCAAGTGACGCGGAGCGTCACGGGCTGCATGCCCACGCGGAGCGTGGGAACGATCAAGTGATGTTGGCTAGAACGAGTGGCTGTGCTGGCGTCGTTTCCACTGGTTCAGCCGCTGCTGCAGGTTCAGCGGGCTGTGGATCTGCTGCTGCCGGGCCCGGCTGAACAGGATCAGCGCCAGCTCGGCGGTGGCCAGGGCATCGGCGCTGGCGTGGTGGCGTTCTTCGACGTGCAGGTTGAAGTGGCCGATCCAGTCATCCAGCCCGGCTTCGCGCAGAGTGGCCTGTGGGCACAGCAGCGGCGCGATATCGGCGACATCGAGGAACGGGTGTTGCAGGCGATAGCCCAGGCTGTCCTTCAGGGCGCGGGACAGCATGTGCTGGTCGAACGGGGCGTGGAAGGCCAGCAGCGGGCTGTCGCCGACAAAATCCATGAAGTCCAGCAAGGCTTCGGCCGGATCGCTGCCCGCTGCCAGGGCGCTCGGCCCCAGGCCATGGATCAGCACGCTGGGGCTGACGCTCTGCTCGGTACGCAAAAGCGTGCGCTCGAAGGATTGCCCCAGGTCGATGGCGCCATCCTCGATCACCACCGCGCCGATCGAGATCACCAGGTCGCGGTTGAGATTGAGCCCGGTGGTTTCCAGGTCGACGACGATCCAGCGCTGTTCACGCAGCGAACATTCGCCCAGGGGGGCCGCGCCCGGCAATTGCCGCAGGCGTTCCAGTTGCGCCGGCGTGAGCTGCGGTGTGCTGGACTTCAACCAGGAAAACAGCCTCATAGTTGATACCGCAGGGCCAGGCTGCTTTGCAGGCGCTGGGCCTGGCGCAGGGACTCACGCAGGATGCGCCGGTCCAGGTGATTGAGGCTTTCCGGGTCGACCCGGTTGGAGTACGGCAGGTTGTCCCGGGTCTGCAACTGGTGCTGCTGCATGCGGGTCTGCTGGATAAAGTGATAGGCCTCTTCATAGGCGGCGCCGTCGAGGGGCTCGATCACTTCCCGGGCGACCAGCTGTTGCAGGCGGGCCAGGGTGTTGTTGGCCTCGATGCCGTTGGCCAGCGCCAGCAGGCGGGCACCGTCGACAAAGGGTGTCAGGCCCTGGACCTTGAGGTCGAGGGTCGCCTTGTCGCTGCCCTTGCGGCTCAGCACGAACTCGCGGAAACGCCCCACCGGCGGACGGTTGCGCAGGGCATTTTCGGCCATCATGCGCTGGAACAGGCGGTTGTCGGCGACCTGGGCGAGAATCCCCTGGCGCAGTTGTTGGCAGGCCTGTTCGTCGCCCCAGACCACCCGCAGGTCGAAATAGATGCTCGAACCCAGCAGGTTTTCCGGCGTCGCCTCGCGAATGAAGGCGGCGAAGCGCCGGGCCCATTCGGCGCGGGACAGGCACAGCTCGGGATTGCCGGCCATGATATTGCCCTTGCACAGGGTGAAGCCGCACAGGGCCAGGCTCTGGTTGATCTGCTGGGCCAGCGGCAGCAGCTTGCCGCGGATCTCGGCGGCATGGGCCGCGTCGCGGGCTTCGAAGAGGATGCCGTTGTCCTGGTCGGTGTGCAGGGTCTGCTCGCGACGGCCTTCGCTGCCGAAACACAGCCAGCTGAAGGGCACGCCCGGATCACCGCGGTCGGCCAGGGTCAGTTCGATCACCCGGCACACCGTGTGATCGTTGAGCAGGGTGATGATATGGGTGATCTGGGTCGAGGACGCGCCGTGGGCCAGCATGCGTTCCACCAACTGGCCGATCTCGCCGCGTATCGCCACCAGGTTTTCCACCCGGGCGGCGGTGCGGATGGTGCGCGCCAGGTGCACCAGGTCGACCCGTTGCAGGGAAAACAGGTCGCGTTCGGAGACCACGCCACACAGCCGCTGGTCCTTTACCAGGCAGACATGGGCGATATGCCGTTCGGTCATGGCGATGGCCGCGTCGAAGGCGCTGTGGTCCGGGGTCAGGGCGAACGGCGCCTTGATCATGTGCCGGTCGATGCTCTGGTTGAAGTCATTGACGCCGTCGGCCACCACCTGGCGCAGGTCGCGCAAGGTAAAGATGCCCACCGGGGCCTTGAGCTCGTCGACGACCACGATGCTGCCGACCTGCTGCTCGTGCATCAGGGTCACCGCCTCGCGCAGCGGCGTGTGTGGGCTGCAGGTGACCGGATGACGCATGGCCAGCTCACCGAGGCGGCTGTTCAGGGAATATTGCGTGCCGAGGGTTTCCACGGCTTTCTGCTGGACCTGCTGGTTGACCTGGTCCAGCAGGCTGCTGACACACCGCAGGGCGAAGTTGCGAAAGCGGTCGGACAGCGAGAACAGCTTGATGAAGGCCGGTTTGTTCAGTTGCAGGCAGAAGGTGTCTTCGCCCGCCAGGTGTTCGGTGCGGGTGGCGCGTTCGCCCAACAGCGCGGCCAGCGGGAAGCATTCGCCGGTGGCGATTTCGAAGACGGTCTCGGTACCGCCCCTGGCGGTGTGCGGGCGTTCGCCGACGATGCGGCCCTGCTTGACGATATAGAAGTGTTCCACCGGGCCGTCGGCCGGCTTGATGATGCTCTCGCCCTGGCTGTAGAAGCGCAGCTGGCACTGCTCGACCAGGTACGCCAGATGGGCGTGTTCCATCTGGTTGAAAGGGGGGAATCGCTGCAGGAACTGCATGGTGCCGTGGATGTTTTGCAACACCGCGGTCTTCCCTGCCTGGGTGAAGGCATCCGCTTTGCTCATGACCGCTATCGCTGTTGTCTGTTGTTGTTATCGGACTGTTTTACCCATGGTCGGATGCTTGCTGGCGGGTGCCCATTGGACGTAAGTCTAGGTTTGAGAAATAACCTACAGTTAACTAGTCGAGTTCTTAATGAAGTCCCACTTGGAAAACTTTCCGACGAAGTGCACATTGAGCACCCGTTTAGCGATGTCTGACCACAATGCTAGGGGATTGGATAGCTAAGGGAAGCTAGAGAACCGTATGTCCGACCACGATATTTTGAGCGATGCCGAGCGTGAGGCACTCCTCCAGGTGATGCAGGCACCGCAATTACCACCGCAACGCGTGCTGATCGTCGATGACGACCAGGACGCCCGTGAGCTGTTGTCGGAGATTTTTGCCCTGGATGGTATTCACTGCATGACCGCAGCCAGTGGTGGCGCGGCGTTCGAGCTGCTGGAGGCGAACCGCTCGATCGGCTTGCTGATCACCGACCTGCGCATGGCCGACGATGGCCTGGACCTGATCCGCAAGGTCCGCGCTTCGGAGCGGGCGGCGCTGCCAATCATCATCGTCTCCGGCAATGCCGAGGTGCGCGATGCCATTGATGCCATGCACTTGAGCGTGGTGGATTTCCTGCTCAAGCCGATCAATGCCGATCATCTGCTGAAACTGGTCAAGCGCGAACTGGGGCTGGTGGCCTAGGCCTGAAACTTGTGGGTGCCGGCTGGCCGGTGATGGCGATGCAAGCCACACCGCCGCTATCGCTGGCAAGCCAGCTCCTACAGGGAATGGCGGTGTATTGAAGCCTGCGTAATGAAAAAAGCCCTGGTCGTTGCCGACCAGGGCTTTTTCCGTTGTGTCGCCTGATTACAGGCCGTTGCGGGCCTTGAACTCGCGGCGACGACGATGCAGCACCGGCTCGGTGTAGCCGTTTGGCTGCCGGGTGCCTTCGATCACCAGTTCGACCGCCGCCTGGAAGGCGATATTGCTGTCGAAGTCCGGAGCCAGCGGACGGTACAGGGCGTCGCCGGCGTTCTGCCGGTCAACCACCGGCGCCATGCGCTTGAGGCTTTCCATGACCTGGTCCCGGGTGACGATGCCATGGCGCAACCAGTTGGCGATGTGCTGGCTGGAAATGCGCAGGGTCGCGCGGTCTTCCATCAGCCCGATGTCGTTGATGTCCGGCACTTTCGAACAGCCGACGCCCTGGTCGATCCAGCGCACCACGTAACCGAGGATGCCCTGGGCGTTGTTGTCCAGTTCGTTTCGGATCTCTTCGGCCGACCAGTCGGTGTTGCCCGCCAGCGGGATGGTCAGGATATCGTCCACCGAGGCGCGGGTACGCTTGGCCAGTTCGGCCTGGCGGGCGAACACGTCGACCTTGTGATAATGCAGCGCGTGCAGCGCGGCGGCGGTCGGCGACGGCACCCAGGCGGTGTTGGCGCCGGCCAGCGGGTGGGCGATTTTCTGTTCGAGCATCGCCGCCATCAGGTCGGGCATGGCCCACATGCCCTTGCCGATCTGGGCGCGGCCCTGCAGGCCGGTGCTCAGGCCGATATCGACGTTCCAGTTCTCGTAGGCGCCGATCCATTTTTCCGCCTTCATGGCGGCCTTGCGCACCATCGCGCCGGCTTCCATGGAGGTGTGGATCTCGTCGCCGGTACGGTCGAGGAAGCCGGTGTTGATGAACACCACGCGCTCGCTGGCGGCCTTGATGCAGGCCTTCAGGTTGACCGTCGTACGCCGCTCTTCGTCCATGATCCCGACTTTCAGGGTGTTGCGCGGCAGGTTCAGGACGTCTTCGATGCGGCCGAACAGTTCGTTGGTGAACGCCGCTTCCTCCGGACCGTGCATCTTCGGCTTGACGATGTAGACCGAGCCGGTACGGCTGTTCTTGCGCACGTTGTTGCCGTTGAGGCTGTGGATCGCCGCGAGGCTGGTGACCAGGCCGTCGAGGATGCCTTCGGGCACTTCGTTGCCGTCCTTGTCCAGGATCGCGTCGATGGTCATCAGGTGACCGACGTTGCGCACGAACAACAGCGAGCGACCGTGCAGGCTCAGTTCGCTGCCGTCGAGGGCGGTGTAGGTGCGGTCGGCGTTCATGGTCCGGGTGAAGGTGGTGCCGCCCTTGGCGACTTCTTCCGCCAGGTCGCCCTTCATCAGGCCGAGCCAGTTGCGGTAGATCACCACCTTGTCATCGGCATCGACCGCGGCGACCGAGTCTTCGCAGTCCATGATGGTGGTCAGGGCTGCTTCCATCAGCAGGTCTTTCACGCCGGCGGCGTCGGTCTGGCCGACCGGGCTGCTGGCGTCGATCTGGATTTCGAAGTGCAGGCCGTTGTTCTTCAGCAGGATCGCGGTGGGTGCCGCGGCATCGCCATGGAAGCCGATCAGCTGGGCATCGTTGCGCAGGCCGCTGTTGCTGCCGCCCTTGAGGGCGACCACGAGCTTGCGGTCGACGATCTTGTAGCCGATGGAGTCGACATGGGAGCCGGCTGCCAGCGGTGCGGCTTCATCGAGAAAGGCGCGGGCGAAGGCGATGACCTTGTCGCCGCGGACCTTGTTGTAGCCCTTGCCCTTTTCCGCGCCGCCGGCTTCGCTGATGGCGTCGGTGCCGTACAGGGCGTCATACAGCGAGCCCCAGCGGGCGTTCGAGGCGTTGAGGGCGAAACGCGCGTTCATCACCGGGACCACCAACTGCGGGCCGGCGGTGCGGGCGATCTCGTCGTCGACATTCTGGGTAGTGGCCTGGAAATCCGCCGCTTCTGGCAGCAGGTAGCCAATGTCTTGCAGGAAGGCTTTGTAAGCCACGGCATCGTGAGCCTGGCCGGCTCTCGACTGGTGCCAGGCATCGATACGTGCCTGGAAATCATCGCGTTTGGCGAGTAGGGCTCGGTTCTTCGGCGCCAGGTCGTGGATGACCTTGTCGGCACCGGCCCAGAACTGGTCGGCGGTCAGACCGGTACCGGGAATGGCTTCGTTGTTCACGAAGTCGAACAGGACTTTGGCGACCCGCAGGCCACCGACTTGAACGTGTTCAGTCATTGCTTGCCTCACTCTGCTCAGCTATTCAGCTCTTCTGTTTAAAGCCTTGCGTGCTTCTCTGAACACAGTACCAGAACATGCCCTTGCGGACGGCTGGGCTAGCCTCGCCAAGCTTGGCCGGCGGGGCTTTCCGTGGTTTCACAGACACTCGGGCAGACATCCATCCAACGTTATGTAGTGTGCGCTGGCGCATACTACATGATGGATTGCGGTTGTGAAAATCAGACTAAATGCGTCGTTCTGCGACCAATGAGTTCTATCCGGTCACGCCGCAGGCTTCAATGTTCTCAAGAAATGTGCAGATTGTTCCAGATAAATCTGAAAATGGTACACGATTTGTTCTGTGGCTCGCCGACGCCCTGGACGGTGCTCCCCTGGCCCCTTGCCTATACTGGACCGATCAACGACAAGAGGGCTATCCCGTGGACCATCTCGTACTGACAGTATTCGCCCCGGATAAAGCCGGCCAGGTGGAACGGATCGCCCAGTGCATCGCCGAGCACGGCGGCAACTGGCTGGAAAGCCGAATGTCGCGCCTGGCCGGGCAGTTCGCCGGAATCCTGCGGGTGGGGGTGCCGGCCGAAGCCCATGATGAACTGATCGACGCCCTGCAGGCGCTCGCCGGCCAGGGCATCCGCGTGCTGGTCGCCGAAACCGGCATCGAGCAGTCCTGTACCTGGAAGCCCATCGCCATGGAACTGGTGGGCAACGACCGCCCCGGGATCGTCCGCGATATCACCCGGTTGCTGAGCGAGCAGGGGGTCAACCTCGAGCGGTTGGTGACGGACGTCCGCCCGGCGCCGATGAGCAGCGAACCCTTGTTCCATGCCGAGGCGATTCTGGCGGTGCCGCTGACCTTGTCCCTGGATACCTTGCAGGCACGCCTGGAAACCCTGGCGGATGACCTGATGGTGGAACTGGTGTTGCGCAGCGAAGGTTGAGGCGGGTTATCCAAGTTAACCGGGGACGGGCCTGTGGATAACCTGGGGAGACACGGCGCCCGGCCAGGTAGGCCGGGGCTTGTCGAGGTTTGAGCAAAAAACGAGCAGTTTCAAGGGGTTGTGCACAAACGGCGTGGACCGGCTTGTGGATAACCTTGGGATGGAAGCCTGCGGCCCTTTGAAACCGTGCCTTTCAGGCTTCTGTATGTTTTTTGATCAGCTGCGTTTGCGCAGGCTGAGCCAGATATCGACGCTGTACACCGCCAGGCCGGCCCAGATGAAGATGAACGCCAGCAGCGTGGCCGGCGACAGATGTTCGTCGAACAGCAACACGGCCTGCAGCAGCACCAGGGTCGGCGCCAGGTACTGGAGGAAGCCGAGGGTGGTGTAGGGCAGGTGGCGCGCGGCGGCGTTGAAGCTCACCAGCGGGATCAGCGTGACCGGGCCGGCGGCCACCAGCCACCAGGCCTGGGAACTGCTCCAGAAATCGGCCTGCGCGGTGCCGGCGGCGGGATGGAACAGCAGCCAGGCGATGGCGATCGGCACCAGCATCCAGGTTTCCACCACCAGGCCGGGCAAGGCCTGGACCGGCGCCTGCTTGCGGATCAGGCCGTAGAAACCGAAGGTCAGCGCCAGCACCAGCGAGACCCATGGCAGGCTGCCGACCTGCCAGACCTGCTGCGCCACACCGATGGCCGCGAGGCTGACCGCGATCCATTGCAGGCGGCGCAGGCGCTCACCCAGTAGCAACATGCCCAGCAAGACGTTGATCAGCGGATTGATGTAGTAACCGAGGCTGGCCTCGAGCATCCGCCCGTTGTTCACCGACCAGACATAGGTCAGCCAGTTGGCGGCGATCAGTGTGCCGCTCAGGGCCAGGATCGCCAGGCGGCGCGGGTTTTCCCGCAGTTCGCGCCACCAGCCCGGGTGTTTCCAGACGGCCAGCAGCGCGGCACCGAACAGCGCGGACCAGAGCACGCGGTGAATGATGATTTCTACGGCCGGTACGCTGGCGATGGCTTTGAAGTAGAGCGGGAACAGGCCCCAGATGATGTAGGCGGTGAGGCCAAGGATGTACCCGCGGCGCGGGTTGGCGGCTTGCATGCAGAGTCCTTTCTTGGGCTGCGGACTGATTGTCGTTTATGGGTGTCAGGGGGTTGATGAGTGTGCTGGGGTTGAGGGCCCTATCGCTGGCAAGCCAGCTCCTACAGGTTGCGGGAACGGCTGGAGGGCAACGGACTGTTGCCTCTTCACTGTGGGAGCTGGCTTGCCAGCGATGGCGTCTTTTCAGACGCCATTGTCAGCAAATCCTGCCACAACCGTCAGAATAATTTCAGAGGTTCTTCATTCAGCGCGGAAAGTTGTTCGCGCAAGGCCAGCACCTGGTCGCCCCAGTAACGTTCGCTGCCGAACCACGGGAAGCTGTGGGGAAACGCCGGGTCGTCCCAGCGGCGGGCCAGCCAGGCGCTGTAGTGCATCAGGCGCAAGGCGCGCAGGGGTTCGATCAGCGCCAGCTCACGGGGATTGAAGTCGTGGAACTCGCTGTAGCCGTCCATCAGTTCCGAGAGCTGGCCGAGGCATTCCTGGCGGTCGCCGGCGAGCATCATCCACAGGTCCTGGACGGCGGGGCCCATGCGGCAGTCATCGAGGTCGACGATATGGAACATCTCGTCGCGGCACATCATGTTGCCGGGGTGGCAGTCGCCGTGCATGCGGATGTTCTGGTGCGGGGTTTCCTTGTAGACCTGTTCCACGCGCTTGAGCAGGTCACGGGCCACCGACTCGTAGGCGGGCAGCAGGCTGCGCGGGATGAAGTTGCCTTCGAGCAGGGTGGTCAGGGAGTCCTGGCCGAAATTCTTCACCCCGAGGGCTTCGCGGTGTTCGAACGGACGGGTGGCGCCGACGGCATGCAGGCGACCGAGCAGTTGGCCCAGGCGATAGAGCTGGTCGAGATTGCCCGGCTCCGGGGCGCGACCGCCGCGACGGGGAAACAGGGTGAAGCGAAAGCCGGCATGCTCGAACAGGCTTTCGCCGTTGTGGATCATCGGCGCGACGACGGGGACTTCGCACTCGGCCAGTTCGAAGGTGAAGCGGTGTTCTTCGAGAATGGCTTCGTTGGTCCAGCGCTGGGGCCGATAGAACTTGGCGATCAGTGGTTCGCCATCTTCGATGCCCACCTGATAGACGCGGTTTTCGTAGCTGTTGAGCGCGAGTACGCGGGCGTCGCTGAGAAAGCCGATGCTTTCCACGGCGTCGAGCACCAGGTCGGGGGTAAGTGTTTCAAACGGGTGGGACATACTGGCTCCTGCGCGCAGCAGGCTGCCGCGTCCGGCCAAGCATGTTAGCGCACCGGGGCCATGAAGTGTGGTGACTGTTCCAGTCGCTGTCGCGGGCTGGGAAATGGGGTGGCTGGGCGGGCCTCTTCGCGGGCAAGCCCGCTCCCACAGGTGCTGTGTCGTAAGGTTTTCCTGTAACCGACAGCCCCCATGTGGGGACGGCCTTGCCTGCTCCCACAGGTGCTGTGTCGTAAGATTTTCCTGTAACCGACAGCCCCCATGTGGGGACGGCCTTGCCTGCTCCCATAGGTGCTGTGTCGCAAGGCTTTCCTGTAACCGACAGCCCCCATGTGGGGGCGGCCTTGCCTGCTCCCATAGGTGCTGTGTCGTAAGGTTTTCCTGTGAACGACAGCACCCATGTGGGAGCGGGCTTGCCCGCGAAAGCGGTTTATCAGGCGCCGACGATCCCGCCGTCTTCCCGCCGGATCGCCATCACCGACGAGCGCGGCTTGCCGTTCGGCAGATGCTCGGGGAAGGTCGAACCGCCGTTTTCACCCGGATGCTGGATGCCGACGAACAGGGTCTTCTGGTCCGGCGCGAAGCTGATGCCGGTGACTTCGCAACCCACCGGGCCGACCATGAAGCGACGGATTTCGCCGGTCGCCGGGTCGGCGCAAAGCATCTGGTTGTTGCCCATGCCGGCGAAGTCGCCGGCGTTGCTGTAGTCGCCGTCCGTGAGGATCCACAGCCGACCGGCCTTGTCGAAACCCAGGCCGTCCGGGCTGTTGAACATGTTCTGCGGGGTGATGTTCGACGAGCCGCCCTTGGCGGTGCCGGCATGCACGCCCGGGTTGCCGGCGACCACGAACAGGTCCCAGTCAAAGCGCAGGGCACCATGATCGTTACCCGCGGCCTGCCAGCGCAGGATCTGCCCGTAGACGTTTTTCTCCCGTGGGTTCGGCCCGCCCACCGGCTGGCCGTCTTCGCCGCGCTTGGCGTTGTTGGTCAGGGTGCAGTAGACCTGGCCGTCGATGGGGCTGACGACGATCCACTCCGGACGGTCCATGCGCGTCGCCTTGACCACGCTGGCGGCCAGCCGGGCGTGGATCAGTACTTCGGCCTGGCTGGCAAAGCCGCTGTTGGCATCGATGCCGTTCTTGCCGAAGGTCAGCTCGACCCATTCGCCCGCGCCCTTGGGTCGATCCGGGTTGCCGTCGCCATTGTCGAAACGGGCGACGTACAAGGTGCCGTGATCCAGCAGGTCGCGGTTGGCTTTGGCATTCTTGTGGTTGATCTTGTCGCGGCTGATGAACTTGTAGATGAACTCGCCGCGTTCATCGTCGCCCATGTAGACCACGGCGCGACCGTCGCGGGTTTCGGCCAGGGCGGCGTTCTCGTGCTTGAAGCGACCGAGGGCGGTGCGCTTGACCGGAGTGGACTGCGGGTCGAACGGATCGATCTCCACCACCCAGCCGTGACGGTTGAGTTCGTTGGGGTTCAGGGCCATGTCGAAACGCGGGTCGTGCAGGTGCCAGTTGATCTCCTTGCTGGTGGCGACCACGCCATAGCGTTTTTGCCCGGCATCGAATTTCTGTTCGGCGTTGCTGCTGCCGAAGCAGTCGGTGAAGTTCTCTTCGCAGGTCAGGTAGGTGCCCCACGGCGTCTTGCCGTTGGCGCAGTTCTGGAAGGTGCCGAGGACTTTGCGCCCCTGCTTGTCGGCCTTGGTCTGCAGCCAGGGATGGCCGGCTGCCGGGCCGCCGAATCTGATCGGCGTGTTGCCGTGGATGCGTCGGTTGTAGGAGGAACCCTGGACGAACTGCCATTGCTCGCCCTTGCGCCGCACTTCGATCACCGAGACGCCTTCGCTGGCCTGGGCCTTGCGCACGTCTTCGAGGGATTTCGGCTGGCCGCCGTGGGGGTAGAGGTAACGGTAGTTGGTGTATTCGTTGTTGATCGCCATCAGCGCACGGTTGTCGTCGCCGGGGAACGGGAACAGGCTCATGCCGTCGTTGTTGTCGCCGAACTGGACTTCCTGGGCCTTGGCGGTGCCGTTGCCGCTGGGGTCGAAGGCCGGGCCGTTCTTCTCCAGGGGCTGGCCCCAGCTGATCAGTACCGACGAGGTATAGCCGGGCGGCAGGGTCAGGCTGTCGCTGGTGGCGGCGGCAATGCTGTCGAAGCCCAGCAGCTTGCCGGAGGCGGCGCTGACGCTGGCGGCCATCACGCTGCGGGTCAGCAGGTTGCCACCGAGGAACATCGCCGCGCCGCACAGGGCACCGGCACTGATAAAGCCACGGCGGCTGAGGCCGACCATCTGCTCGAGGTCGGTGGATTGGTTTTCTTCTAGTAGTTTCATCATCAGGCTCCCTGCGGTTAAGCGGTCACCTTAGTGAGGGGGGATGACGGATTTGTTGCAGGAAAAAGTCGCGAGTGTTGCTGGATCGATCGTTGGCAAGCCGGTTCCTACCGGAGGCAGGCGGGCTGTTGTGGAAGCCGGCTTGCCGGTGATGAGGTCACAACGGTGTACCCAGCAATACGAGGGACGGCGCAAACTGCGTCTGCACCGGGCTTCCCGCCGCGAGGCCGAGGGCGGCCAACTGTTCTGGCCCGGCCAGGGCGCAAAGGGTTTGTCCGTTCGGCAGGGCGATCCTGACCTCCGAAGGCCCGCTTTCGTCCTCGAGAATTTCCTCGACAAGACCACCGAGACAATTGTGTCCAGGTGTTACTGAGGCCTGCGGGGCGATCAATTCCAGCCAGCCGGCCTTGATCAGGGCGACCACCTGGGTGCCGATTTCCAGTTCCAGCCTGAGGGTGCTGTCGTGGGTGATCTGCGCCTGCAGGGTCAGGCCGCCGGCTAGTTCCAGGCGGATCAGGTCATTGCGCCCGTGGCTGTCGATCGCGATCACGGTGCCATGCAGTTGGTTGCGGGCGCTGGTACGCAGCATCAGGCGCCCGAGCAGGTCGAGGTCACTGGCGTCCTCGGCGGCTTCCAGCACCTGGGCCTGGATGACTTGCAGGCGCTGGTACAGGCGCAATACCCGCTCGCCCTCGGCCGACAGCTTTGCCCCGCCGCCGCCCTTGCCGCCGACACTGCGTTCCACCAGTGGCTTCTGCGCCAGGTTGTTCAGTTCATCGATAGCGTCCCACGCCGCCTTGTAGCTCAAGCCGGCGCTTTTCGCCGCACGGGTGATCGAACCCTGCTCGGCGATATGTTGCAGCAGGGCAATGCGCTGCGGGCGACGGACGATATGTTGAGTGAGCAGGACGGGCAGGGACATGGGCGAGCTTCGAACGGTAGAGGTGCCAGGCAAGGTGCCTTTCGGCGTCGGTGGCGTCAAGCCAGCTCCCACAACATGTGGGCTTCGGCGCTGCATATGAGGTAGTCACAACCTTGTAGGAGCCGGCTTGCTGGCGATGGCGGCTGGTCAGGCGATACAAGGCTCACGGGCCTCATCGCTGGCAAGCCAGCTCCCACAACTAGCGGCTTTGTGGGGCCGGCGTGCGCGCCAGGCAATAGACGTCGATGCGCCGGGCACCGGCCTTGAGCAGCAGGCGGGCGAGGCTTTCGGCGGTGGCGCCGGTGGTCAGCACGTCGTCGACCAGGGCCAGGTGCAGGCCCTCGACCCGGGCGCCGGGCGCCAGGGCAAAGGCGTTCAGCAGGTTGCGCCGGCGTGCCCTGGCGTCCAGGTCCTGCTGCGCCACCGTGTCCTGAATACGCAGCAAACGGTGTTCATCCACGGGGATTTCCAGGCTTTGGCCCAGCCAGTCCATCAGCATCGCCGCCTGGTTGTAGCCGCGTTGGCGCTGGCGCCTGATCGCCAGGGGTACCGGCAGCAACAGGTCCGGGCGGGGCAGGCCGGTGTCGAAACGCTCGCGCAGGGCCTCGGCCAGCAGCTCGGCGAGCAGGCGTCCCAGCGGCCATTGGCTCTGGTGCTTGAAGCGGGTGATCAGGCTGTCCACCGGGAAGCGGTAGGTCCAGGGGGCGATCACCTGTTCGAAGCTGGGCGGCCGCTTCAGGCAGTGGCCGCAGGTCAGGCCGGACATCGGCAGGGGCAGGGCGCAGGTCTGGCAGCCGTCCAGCAGCCAGGGCAGTTCGCTTTCACAGGGCGTGCAGAGTGGATGACTGCTGTCACCGGGCTCATCGCATAATAAACAGATCTGTTTGTTTTTTAACCAAATGTAAACCTGTGATTTGTTATGTGGTTGACAGTCCATGTCGCTTCCTTAAATATGCCGAGCATCCGTGTCGCGGTTGTGGGTATTGCTTGCCCCGCCGCTTGCCCAGCATAAAACAAGGAACTCCGCCGATGAGCGCCAGCATCACCGCCACTTTGCGTCACGATTGGTCTTTGGCCGAGGTCAAGGCGCTGTTTGTCCAGCCGTTCAACGACCTGCTGTTCCAGGCCCAGAGCGTGCACCGCGCGCACTTCGATGCCAATCGCGTGCAAGTGTCGACCCTGCTGTCGATCAAGACCGGTGCCTGCCCGGAAGACTGCAAGTACTGTCCACAGTCCGGCCACTACAACACCGGGCTGGAAAAAGAAAAGCTGATGGAAGTGCAGAAGGTGCTGGAAGAAGCCGCACGGGCCAAGGCCATCGGTTCGACCCGCTTCTGCATGGGCGCGGCGTGGAAACATCCGTCGGCCAAGGACATGCCCTACGTGCTGCAGATGGTCAAGGGCGTGAAGGCCATGGGCCTGGAAACCTGCATGACCCTGGGGCGTCTCGACCAGGACCAGACCGCCGCCCTGGCCGAGGCCGGTCTCGACTACTACAACCACAACCTCGATACCTCGCCGGAGTTCTACGGCAGCATCATCACCACCCGCACCTACGGCGAACGCTTGCAGACCCTGGCCTACGTGCGTGATGCCGGCATGAAGATCTGCTCCGGCGGCATCCTCGGCATGGGCGAGTCCCTCGATGACCGCGCCGGGCTGCTGATCCAACTGGCCAACCTGCCGGAGCACCCGGAGTCGGTGCCGATCAACATGCTGGTGAAGGTCGCCGGTACGCCGCTGGAAAACGCCGATGATGTCGATCCGTTCGATTTCATCCGCATGCTGGCGGTGGCGCGGATCCTCATGCCCAAATCCCACGTGCGCCTGTCGGCGGGTCGCGAGGCGATGAACGAGCAGATGCAGGCCCTGGCATTCCTGGCCGGCGCGAACTCGATTTTCTACGGCGACAAGCTGCTGACCACCGCCAACCCGCAGGCCGACAAGGACATGCAACTGTTCGCCCGCCTGGGCATCCAGCCGGAAGCCCGTGAAGAGCACGCCGACGAAGTGCACCAGGCGGCCATCGAGCAGGCGCTGGTGGAGCAGAAGAGCAGCGAGCAGTTCTATAACGCTGCGGTCTGATCCACTCCGTCCTTCCTGCGGGAACACACAACCTGTGGGAGCCGGGCTTGTCGGCATGCCGCGTCGCCGCGAAGGCGTCCTTGAGGTCGCCAAGAGCTTCGCGGGCAAGCCCGGCTCCCACAAGGTCATGTTGTGTTCCTGAGATTGCATCTGCGAGGCGCCCATGTCCTTCGATCTCTCTGCACGCCTGGCTGCCCGTCGTGCCGAAAACCTCTATCGCCAGCGACCGCTGCTCGACAGCCCCCAGGGGCCGGACGTGGTGGTCGATGGCCGGCGGCTGCTGGCTTTCTGCAACAACGACTACCTGGGGCTGGCCAATCACCCGCAGGTGATCGAAGCCTGGCAGGCCGGCGCGGCGCGCTGGGGCGTGGGTGGCGGGGCGTCGCACCTGGTGATCGGCCACAGCGGCCCGCACCATGCGCTGGAAGAAGCCCTCGCCGACCTCACTGGACGGCCTCGGGCGCTGTTGTTCACCACCGGCTACATGGCCAACCTCGGTACGGTCACGGCGCTGGTCGGGCAGGGCGACACGGTGCTGGAAGACCGTCTCAACCACGCCTCGCTGCTGGACGCCGGGCTGCTCTCGGGCGCGCGTTTCAACCGCTATCTGCACAACGACGCCGGGAGCCTCGCCAAGCGCCTGGAAAAGGCCACCGGCAATACGCTGGTGGTCACCGACGGGGTGTTCAGCATGGACGGCGATCTCGCCGACCTGCCGGCCCTGGCCCGTGAGACCCGGGCCCGGGGCGCCTGGCTGATGGTCGATGACGCCCATGGCTTCGGCCCGCTGGGCGCCAACGGTGGCGGGATCGTCGAGCACTTCGGCCTGAGCCAGGAGGACGTGCCGGTGCTGGTCGGCACCCTGGGCAAGGCGTTTGGCACGGCGGGGGCGTTTGTCGCCGGCAGCGAAGAGTTGATCGAGAGCCTGATCCAGTTCGCCCGCCCCTATATCTACACCACCAGCCAGCCACCGGCGCTGGCCTGCGCCACCCTGAAAAGCCTGGAGTTGCTGCGCACCGAACACTGGCGGCGGGCACATCTGGATGCATTGATCCGCCAGTTCCGCGAGGGCGCGCTGCAGATCGGCCTGGCACTGATGGACAGCTTCACGCCGATCCAGCCGATCCTGATCGGCGATGCCGGACGGGCGCTGCGTTTCTCGCAGTTACTGCGCGAGCGCGGGCTGATGGTCACTGCGATTCGTCCGCCGACCGTGCCCGCCGGCAGCGCGCGTTTGCGGGTGACCTTGTCCGCCGCCCACAGTGAAGCGCAGGTGCAGCTATTGTTAGAAGGATTGGCAGAATGTTCCAGGTTGCTGGGTCCCCATGAGCCGTTGGAGCCACACCATGCGTGATCGTCTGATCCTGTTGCCCGGTTGGGGCCTCGGTGTTTCACCGCTGGAGCCGCTGGCGGCCGCCTTGCGCGGGCTGGACGAGCGCCTGCGGGTGGAAATCGAACCGCTGCCGGAACTGGACTCCGGTGAGCTGGGGCAATGGATCGAGGAACTGGATGCGACCCTGCCGGAGGATACCTGGCTGGGCGGCTGGTCCCTGGGTGGGATGCTCGCCTCGGAGCTGGCGGCGCGTCGTGGCGATCGTTGCTGCGGCTTGCTGACATTGGCGAGCAACCCGTGCTTCGTCGTCAGCGACGGCTGGCCCAGCGCGATGGCCAACGAGACGTTCGATCAGTTCCTCGCCGGCTGCCGCGAGCAGCCCCAGGCCACCCTCAAGCGCTTCAGCCTGCTGTGTGCCCAGGGCAGCGCGGACCCGCGTGGGCAGTCGCGTCTGCTGTCGAGTGGCGCGCCGAACAGCGCTGCCCAGGTCTTGTTGAGCGGCCTGGAAGTGCTGGCGCAACTGGATACCCGCGAGGCCCTGCAAGCCTACCGTGGACCGCAGTTGCATCTGTTCGCCGGGCTCGATGGCCTGGTCCCGGCCGAGGCCGCGGCTGCGTTGCTGGCGTTGTTGCCGGATGTTGAAGTCGGCCTGATTGAGCAGGCCGGCCACGCCTTTCTTCTGGAGGACCCCCACGGAGTGGCCGGGGCCATCCAGGCTTTTCTGCATGAGTCCGGTGATGACTGATCTTTCCCACCCACCGTTGCCGGGCGGCCTGCCCGACAAGCGTCAGGTCGCGGCTTCGTTTTCCCGTGCGGCCGCCAGCTATGACAGCGTTGCCGAGTTGCAACGCGATGTCGGACACGAACTGTTGCTGCGCTTGCCGGCGCCACTGAAGCCGTCGCGCTGGCTCGATGTCGGCTGCGGCACGGGGTATTTCACCCGCGCGCTGGGTGCCCGATTCGGTGAGGAGCGCGGGCTGGCGCTGGATATCGCCGAGGGCATGCTCGAGCACGCCCGGCCCCTGGGGGGCGCCCGGCACTTTATCGCCGGGGATGCGGAGCGGTTGCCGTTGCAGGCGCAGAGCTGTGCGCTGGTGTTCTCCAGCCTGGCGGTGCAATGGTGCGCGGATTTCGCGGCAGTGCTCAATGAGGCCCGACGGGTCCTGCAGCCAGGCGGCGTGATGGCCTTTGCCAGCCTGTGTGTCGGCACCTTGCAGGAGTTGCGCGACAGCTGGCGGGCCGTGGATGGCATGGTCCACGTCAATCGTTTCCGCGAATTCGCCGACTATGAGCGCCTGTGCGCGGCCAGTGGCCTGCGGGTGCTGAGCCTGGAAAGCCGGCCGCAGGTCCTGTATTACCCCGATGTGCGCAGCCTGACCCATGAACTCAAGGCCCTGGGCGCGCATAACCTCAATCCCGGACGGCCGGGCGGACTGACGGGCCGGGCACGGATTCTCGGGCTGATGAACGCGTACGAGCAATTTCGCCAGGAGCAGGGTTTGCCGGCGACCTATCAGGTGGTCTACGCCGTGCTGGAGAAGCCGCTATGAGTGCAGCCTATTTTGTGACCGGCACGGATACCGATGTCGGCAAGACCACCATCGCCGCGGGCCTGTTGCACGCTGCGCGGGTAGCCGGGTTGAGTACGGCGGCCGGCAAGCCGGTGGCCTCCGGTTGCGAAGTGACACCCAAGGGCCTGCGCAACGCCGATGCCCTGGCATTGATGGCCGAGTGCTCGGTGCCGCTGTCCTATGCCGAGGTCAATCCGGTGGCCTTCGAACCGGCCATCGCTCCGCATCTGGCGGCGCGCGAGGCGGGCGTCGCCTTGACCGTGCAATCGCTGCTGGGGCCGATGCGTGAGGTGCTGGCGAAAAATGCCGACTTCACCCTGATCGAGGGCGCCGGCGGCTGGCGGGTGCCCCTGGCGGACCAGGCCAATCTGTCGGACCTGGCCCAGGGCTTGGGGCTGCCGGTGATCCTGGTGGTCGGGGTGCGCCTTGGCTGCATCAGCCATGCCTTGCTGACCGCCGAGGCGATTGCCCGTGATGGCCTGCAACTGGCCGGCTGGGTCGCCAATATCATCGACCCGAAGACCTCTCGTCTGGAAGAAAACCTCGCGACGCTGGCGGAGCGCCTGCCCGCGCCGTGCCTGGGACGGGTGCCGAAGCTCAAGGCGGCCACGGCCGAAGCGGTGGCGGCGCATCTGCAACTGGACCTGCTGGACTAGGTTTTGACTATCACGGGGCATTGTGCCATTAGTGTTTTTGACGAGCCTTTTCCCGGCAGGTCTGCTTCAATGAGCACTGTTACTTTTCCGTACAGTCGAGTTCGCCCATGGAAATCTCAGGAAATACCGCTTTTTATGCCGGTCTGAGCACTATTCAGTCTGGGCAGAACCGTGTCGATCAGGCTGCCAGCCAGATCGCCAATACCACTGTCGAACGTTCGGTGAAGAGCCAGTCTTCCGATGCCCAGGTCGAGCGCCTGCTGTCGGTGGACCGTAGCCAGCAGGATCTGTCGAGCACCATGGTCGACATGTCCCAGGGCAAGCTCCAGGTCGAACTGGGTGCCAAGGTCGAGAAGGCCGCCGACAAGGCCCTGGGTACGCTGATCGACACCTACGCCTGATCCTGTCTCTGTGATGCGCAGCGTCACGGGCTGCATTCCCACGCAGAGCGTGGGGAACGCTCAAAAAATCCGTTGATCCCTGTTTCCTCGTTCGCTGAGCGTTCCTGCGCACCTGGCCGTTCCCCCTCACCTGATCGTTGCCTCTCACCTGATCGTTGCCTCTCACCTGATCGTTCCGACGGTCCCCGTGGGAATGTTTCTCTGGACGCTCCGCGTCCCATGCACTGATCTCAAAGCCTGCTTTTCTCTCGACTATTCTTAGCTTATCGCCAGCCGTTGCGCTCCAGGCCGCAGGCCTTTTCCTGCGCGCCTGTCCCTTATGTATGACGAATGGCTTATGAACGATGCTTGACAAGATTTGAGCGCAAACGTATGTTTCAAACAACTGTTTGACCGGCGTGGCAAATCGACGCGGTCGCTTATTCCAGGTTTCATCAGCAGAGGTTTATCGCTATGCCTGACTACAAGGCCCCCTTGCGTGATATTCGCTTCGTTCGTGACGAACTGCTCGGCTACGAAGCGCACTATCAGAGCCTGCCGGCTTGCCAGGACGCTACCCCGGACATGGTTGACGCCATCCTCGAGGAAGGCGCCAAGTTTTGTGAACAGGTCCTGGCTCCGCTGAACCGCGTTGGTGACACCGAAGGCTGCACCTGGAGCGAATCGGGCGTGAAGACGCCGACCGGCTTCAAGGAAGCCTACAAGCAGTTCGTCGAAGGCGGCTGGCCGAGCCTGGCCCATGACGTGGCCCACGGCGGCCAGGGCCTGCCTGAGTCCCTGGGCCTGGCAGTGAGCGAAATGGTCGGCGCGGCCAACTGGTCGTGGGGCATGTACCCGGGCCTGTCCCATGGCGCGATGAACACCATTTCCGAGCACGGTACGCCCGAGCAGCAAGAGGCCTACCTGACCAAGCTGGTATCCGGCGAGTGGACCGGCACCATGTGCCTGACCGAACCGCACTGCGGCACCGACCTGGGCATGCTGCGCACCAAGGCCGAGCCTCAGGCCGACGGTTCCTACAAGGTCAGCGGCACCAAGATCTTCATTTCGGCCGGTGAACACGACATGGCCGACAACATCGTCCATATCGTCCTGGCACGCCTGCCGGATGCACCGGCCGGCACCAAGGGTATCTCGCTGTTCATCGTGCCCAAGTTCCTGCCGAACGCCGACGGTGCGGTCGGTGAGCGCAATGCGGTTTCCTGCGGCTCCATCGAACACAAGATGGGCATCCACGGCAACGCCACCTGCGTGATGAACTTCGACGCGGCCACCGGCTTCCTGATCGGCCCGCCGAACAAGGGCCTGAACTGCATGTTCACCTTCATGAACACCGCTCGCCTGGGTACCGCGCTGCAAGGCCTGTCCCACGCCGAGATCGGTTTCCAGGGTGGCCTGAAGTACGCTCGCGAGCGTCTGCAGATGCGTTCCCTGACCGGTCCGAAAGCGCCGGACAAGGCCGCCGACCCGATCATCGTGCACCCTGACGTGCGTCGCATGCTGCTGACCATGAAGGCCTTCGCCGAAGGTAACCGGGCGATGGTCTACTTCACCGCCAAGCAGGTCGACATCGTCAAGTACGGCCAGGATGAAGAAGAGAAGAAGAAGGCTGACGCGCTGCTGGCGTTCATGACGCCGATCGCCAAGGCGTTCATGACCGAAGTCGGCTTCGAGGCCGCCAACCACGGCGTGCAGATCTACGGCGGCCACGGCTTCATCGCCGAGTGGGGCATGGAGCAGAACGTTCGCGACAGCCGTATTTCGATGCTGTACGAAGGCACCACCGGTATCCAGGCCCTCGACCTGCTGGGTCGCAAGGTGCTGATGACCCAGGGCGAAGCGCTGAAGGGCTTCACCAAGATCGTCCACAAGTTCTGCCAGAACAACGAAGGCAACGAGGCCGTCAGCGAGTTCGTCGCTCCGCTGGCCGCGTTGAACAAGGAGTGGGGCGAGTTGACCATGAAAGTGGGCATGGCCGCGATGAAGGATCGTGAAGAAGTCGGTGCCGCTTCGGTGGACTACCTGATGTACTCCGGTTACGCCTGCCTGGCCTACTTCTGGGCCGACATGGCGCGCCTGGCTGCCGAGAAACTGGCCGCCGGCACCACCGAGGAAGGTTTCTACACCGCCAAGCTGCAGACCGCGCGCTTCTACTTCCAGCGCATCCTGCCGCGTACCCGGGCCCACGTTGCAACCATGCTGTCGGGTGCCAACAACCTGATGGACATGAAGGAAGAGAACTTCAGCCTGGGCTACTGATTCCCGCCGGGCTGACCTCTGAAAAGCCGCTTCTCCTCCGGGGGAAGCGGCTTTTTCATGGGCGCTTTTCCAGTACCGCGACGGTGTCGCTTGCGACAACAAATATTCCTGAGCAAAACACTAAGAAGAAGCCGTTTCCTGCCGTTAAAGAGAGAGCATTCGTGATCCATGTCACATTCCTTGTGCTTTACTCGCACAAATAAAGGCACAATGCCACCTCTTGATTCAGCCGGTCGGAGCTTTACCCTTGCCGCGTTCTTCCGCTGTACATTTCAGTCATTTCCTACCCTCTTTACTGTTGTTGCTTGCGGGGCTGGCGGCTGCCTACGTCAAGGACCTCAACGTTTTCTTCACTTCGCTGTTCAACGTCCTGCCGACCCTGGTGCTGTTGCTGGGCGGGGCCTATTGCGCGGTGTACCGGCGCCAGCGCGAACTGTTTCTGATGCTCACGGTGTATATCGCCTACTTCCTGCTGTCGACGCAGGCCGATTACTACCGCGACCACGGCAAGGTCCGCGAAGACGCCGCGGTGGTTTTCCACCTGGTCTGCCTGTTGCTGCCGCTGCTGTTCGGCGTGTTCGGTGCCTGGCAGGAGCGCACGCACCTGTTCCAGGACATGGTGGCGCGTTTTGCCGTGCTGCTGGCGGTGGGCAGCGTCGCCCTGGGGCTGGAGCAAAGCTATCCGGATGCGCTGCTCGGCTGGCTGGCGGAGATTCGCTGGCCCGCGTTGCACGGCGCCTGGATGAGCCTGATCCAGTTGTCCTACCCGGTCTTCCTGGGGGCGTTCCTGCTGCTGGCGGTGCAGTACTGGCGCAGTCCGCGACCCTTGCATGCGGCCCAGTTGATCGGCCTCGTGGGGCTGTTCTGGATGTTGCCCATGACCTTTATCCTGCCGTTCACCCTGAACATCATGTGCAGCCAGGTGATGCTGATGATCGCCGCGGCGGTGGCCCACGAGGCCTATCAGATGGCGTTCCGCGACGAGCTGACCGGCCTGCCGGGACGCCGTGCGCTCAACGAGCGGATGCAGCGCCTGGGACGCAACTATGTGCTGGCGATGACCGACGTCGACCACTTCAAGAAATTCAACGACACCCACGGCCATGACGTTGGTGACCAGGTGCTGCGCCTGGTGGCTAGCAAGCTGGCGAAGGTCAGCGGCGGTGGTCGCGCCTACCGTTACGGGGGCGAGGAGTTCGCGGTGGTATTCGCCGGCAAGAGCCTGGAGGAATGCCTGCCGCACCTGGAGGTGATTCGTGAAGTCATCGCCAACTACAACATCCATCTGCGCAATCCGGAGAATCGCCCGCAGGATGACCAGCAAGGCCGCCAGCGCCGGGCCGGCAGCGCGGCGTCGAGCGTCTCGGTGACGGTCAGTATCGGCGTCGCCGAGCGCCAGCAGGACCAGCGCACCCCGGAAGAAGTGCTCAAGTCCGCCGACCAGGCGCTCTACGCCGCCAAGGGCGCCGGACGCAACTGTGTGATGGCCGCCGGGCAGACCTCGCGCCGTGGCGCGGTACGCACGGGCGAAGCTGTCGGCTGAGTTATGGCGGCGCATTCAGCGACTGGACTGTGATTGTCCGGGGGCGGGACACGGCAGTAGGTTGAGTGATCTGCTGCCGGAGAAACGACCATGCCTGAATACAAAGCCCCGCTACGCGACATGCGCTTTCTGCTCGACCATGTTTTCGATTTCCACACCCATTACGACCGCCTGGGTGCCAGCGATGCCAGCCCCGACATGGTCGGGGCCATCCTTGAGGAAGGCGCGAAGTTCTGTGAACAGGTGCTCGCGCCGCTGAATCGCTCCGGCGACGAAGAGGGCTGTCACTTCGACAATGGCGTGGTGACGACGCCGCAGGGATTCAAGCAGGCCTTTGCCCAGTACGTCGAAGGTGGCTGGCATGGGCTGGCCGCCGATCCGCGGTACGGCGGCCAGGGCCTGCCGCATTCGCTGGGGCTGGTGATCAGCGAGATGATCGGCTCCAGCAACACGTCCTGGGGCATGTACCCCGGACTGACCCACGGCGCCATGTCGGCGATCCATGCCCATGGCACCGATGAGCAGAAAGACACTTACCTGAGCAAGCTCACGGCGGGCGTCTGGACCGGCACCATGTGCCTGACCGAAGCCCATTGCGGCACCGACCTGGGGTTGATCAAGACCCGCGCCGTGCCTCGGGCCGATGGCAGTTATGCGTTGTCCGGGAGCAAGATCTTCATCTCCGCCGGCGAGCACGACATGAGCGAGAACATCGTGCACCTGGTGCTGGCCAAGCTGCCGGATGCGCCGGCGGGCACCAAGGGCATCTCGCTGTTCATCGTGCCCAAGTTCCTGCCGGATGCCGCGGGTGATGCCGGTCCGCGCAACGGCGTGAGCTGCGGCTCGATCGAACACAAGATGGGCATCAAGGCTTCGGCCACCTGCGTGCTGAACTTCGATGAAGCGCAGGGCTTCCTCATCGGTGAGGCGAACAAGGGGCTCAACTGCATGTTCACCATGATGAACCATGCGCGCCTCGGTACCGGGATGCAGGGCCTGTGCCTTGGGGAAGCAAGCTTCCAGGGCGCGGTGAAATATGCCAACGACCGTTTGCAGATGCGTGCCTTGAGCGGACCGAAAGCACCCGACAAGGCGGCTGATCCGATTATCGTGCACCCCGATGTGCGGCGCATGCTGCTGACCATGAAGGCCTTCAACGAGGGTAACCGGGCGCTGACCTATTTCACCGCGCAGTGGCTCGACATCGCCCACCTCGGCGCGCAGGCCGAACAGCGCCAGGAAGCCGAGGACCTGCTGGCGTTCCTCACGCCGATCTGCAAGGCCTTCATGACCGAGACCGGGCTGGAGGTGACCAACCACGGCATGCAGGTATTTGGCGGCCACGGTTTCATTCGCGAATGGGGCATGGAGCAACTGGTGCGCGATTGCCGGATTGCGCCGATCTACGAAGGCACCAATGGCATCCAGGCGCTCGACCTGCTGGGACGCAAGGTGCTCGGCAGCCAGGGCAAGCTGCTGCGCGGCTTCACCCGGATCGTGCACAAGTTCTGCGCGACGAATGCCGGGCATCCCCAGCTCAAGGCCTATGTGGCACAACTCGATGAACTGAACCGGCAATGGGGCGACCTGACGATGCAGGTCGGCATGGCCGCCATGAAGAACCCCGACGAAGTGGGCGCGGCGGCCCTGGATTACCTGATGTACAGCGGCTACATCATCCTCTCCTACCTGTGGCTGCGCATGGCGCTGGTGGCCCAGGCACAACTGGAGGACGGTAGCGGCGACGCGGAGTATTGCCAGGGCAAGCTGGCGACCTGCGAGTTCTACTTCAAGCGGTTGCTGCCACGCACTGCCGCTCATCGGGCGGCGGTGGAGGCGGGGAGCGAGTGCCTGATGCGTTTACCGGCGCAGGTGTTTGCCCTGTAGTCGGGTTGCTGGCCTTGAGGGCCTCTTCGCGGGCAAGCCCGGCTCCTACAGGTTTGCGCTTGTGCACGACATCCAGAAACGGCTCCTGCCTTGTAGGAACCAGGCTTGCCCGCGAAGGCGCCAGAACAGGCGCCGCCTACCCTCAGGGTTTGCCAGTGACCAAAAATAACAAAAACGTCACATCCCGACCCTATGTGTCGCAAAAGTTGTTCGGGTACACTCAAACCTTCGGAAATCGGCCCTGCGCGGCCGTATCGTTTTAGATCTTGCGAGGTTTGCCATGGCTGACTACAAAGCGCCCCTGCGCGATATGCGCTTCGTCCTCAATGAAGTTTTCGAGGTCGCCAATCTCTGGGCCCAACTGCCTGCCCTGGCCGAGAGCGTGGACGCGGAAACCGTCGAGGCGATTCTCGAAGAAGCCGGCAAGGTCACCGCCAAGAGCATTGCACCGCTGAGCCGCAGTGGCGACGAAGAAGGCTGCCGCTGGGACAACGGCGCGGTCACCACGCCCGCCTGTTTCCCCCAGGCCTACCAGACCTATGCCGAAGGCGGCTGGGTGGGTGTCGGCGGCGATCCGGCCTTCGGTGGCATGGGCATGCCCAAGGCCGTCTCGGCCCAGGTCGAGGAAATGATCAACTCCTCCAGCCTCGCTTTCGGCCTGTACCCGATGCTGACGGCCGGCGCCTGCGTGTCGATCAACACCCACGCCAGCGAAGAGCTCAAGGCGGCCTACCTGCCGAACATGTATGCCGGTGTCTGGGCCGGGTCGATGTGCCTGACCGAACCCCATGCCGGCACCGACCTGGGGATCATCCGCACCAAGGCCGAACCGCAGGCCGACGGTTCATACAAGGTCAGCGGCACCAAGATCTTCATCACCGGTGGTGAGCACGACCTGACCGAAAACATCATTCACCTGGTCCTGGCCAAGCTGCCGGACGCGCCGGCCGGTCCGAAAGGCATCTCGCTGTTCCTGGTGCCGAAGTTCCTGGTCAATGCCGATGGCAGCCTCGGTGCGCGCAACCCGGCGAACTGCGGCTCCATCGAGCACAAGATGGGCATCCAGGCTTCCGCCACCTGCGTGATGAACTTCGACGATGCCGTGGGCTATCTGATCGGCGAGCCGAACAAGGGCCTGGCCGCGATGTTCACCATGATGAACTACGAACGCCTGGGCGTCGGCATCCAGGGCCTGGCCTCGGGTGAGCGTTCCTACCAGAACGCCGTCGAGTATGCCCGCGATCGCCTGCAAAGCCGTTCGCCGACCGGGCCCAAGGCCAAGGATAAAGTGGCCGACCCGATCATCGTCCATCCTGATGTGCGCCGCATGTTGTTGACCATGAAGGCGGCGAACGAAGGCGGCCGGGCGTTCTCCACCTATGTGGCGATGCAACTGGACACCGCCAAGTTCAGCGAAGACGCGGCGACCCGCAAGCGTGCCGATGAACTGGTGGCCTTGCTGACCCCGGTGGCCAAGGCGTTCCTGACCGACCTGGGCCTGGAAACCACGGTGCACGGCCAGCAGATCTTTGGCGGTCACGGCTATATCCGCGAGTGGGGCCAGGAGCAACTGGTGCGTGATGTGCGCATCACCCAGATCTACGAGGGCACCAACGGTATCCAGGCCCTGGACCTGGTGGGGCGCAAGATCGTCGGCAGCGGTGGTGCCTACTACCGGCTGTTTGCCGAGGAAATACGCCATTTCATCGACACGGCGAGCGCTGACCTGAACGAGTTCACCCAGCCCCTGGCGGCGGCGGTGGATAACCTCGACGAACTGACGGCCTGGGTACTGGATCGCTCCAGGACCAACCCGGACGAGATCGGTGCGGCATCAGTCGAATACCTGCAAGCCTTTGGCTATACCGCCTATGCCTACATGTGGGCGCTGATGGCCAAGGCAGCCTCGGGCAAGGAGAAACAGGAGGCGTTCTACGCGAGCAAAATGGGCACTGCGCGGTTCTATTTCGCACGCCTGTTGCCGCGTATTCACTCGCTGACCGCCTCGGTGAAAGCGGGCAGCGAATCGCTCTTCCTACTGGATGCCGAGCAGTTCTGATGCTGCGTTTTTCGCGTAAGCATTTGCTTACATAACGTGCTGCTGTTTACCCATATCGCCGGATTGGATCCAGGGTTAACCTACAAATCAAGGACGTCGAGCAGGAAGCTCAAAAGCAACAACAGGGACACGTAGGATTCCGCCAGGATGGTGGAGAGAAATGGATGTCAGGGAAACAGTCTGCAAAGCCCCGCTTCGGCGGGGTTTTCTTTTGCGCGCGAAAAAGTCTTCCTCAGCCCAGGCCTTCGAGCCCCGCCGTCCCCGGCAGGTGCCCGCCCGGGCCGTGCGTCACGTCCTCCAGCAAGTTGCGCAGCAGCCCCAGCGTCGCTTGCTGTCGTTGTACATCCCGGCAGACCAGGCCGACTTTCAGCGGTACCCGTGGCTCGGTCAGTGGTTTCCAGAGCAGTGCCTGATCGTCGTGTTCGTCCCGCGAGCGTCCGGGCAGGACGGTCGCCAGGCGGGTGTGCGGCAGGCTGTCGAGAATCCCCGCCATCGTGTTCAATTCCGCCTGCACCTGCGGCCGACGACCCAGGTTGGACAGTTGCGCCTGCCAGATCTGCCGGATCTGGAACTCTTCGCCGAGTAACAGCATGGGCAGTTCCGCTGCCTGGCTGACGGAGACTTTCTTGAATTCACGCAGCGGGTGGTCGGCGGTGATGACCAGTTGCAGTTCGTCTTCGTACAACGGCAGGCCGTGCAGCCCCGGCTGGCGCGGTGGCAGATAACTGATGCCGATATCCAGCGAGCCGTTCAACAGGCGCCGTTCGATCTCCATGCCGGTCAATTCGTAGATCTGCACCACCAGGTGGGGCTGGGCCTTGCGCACCCGTTCGAGCATCTGCGGCACCAGGCTGGTATGCACGGTCTGCAGCACGCCGATGGCGATGGTCCGCAGGGCCTGGCCCTGGAAGTTGCGCAAGGCATCGCGGGCGCGTTGCATGCCGTCCAGCAACGGCAAGGCGTGGTTGTACAGGGTATGGGCCGCCAGGGTGGGCAACAGGCGCTTGCTGCTGCGTTCGAACAGGCTGACATCCAGGTGGTGTTCCAGATGGCGTATCTGTTGCGACAGGGCCGGCTGGGAGATTGACAGTCGTTCGGCGGCGCGTCCGACATGGCCCTCTTCATACACCGCGACGAAATAACGCAGTTGCTTGAAATCCATAAGCTGTACTTATCGAAAATGCTCGAAAATCGAAATGGCCGTGAACGCCGGGGAGGCCTAGTCTAACCCCAATTCACACGGCTCACAGGGCCGGAGAGCAGCGCATGAATCTGTTCAAACTGCGTCGGCCGCAGCCGAGCCTGGATGACCTGACCGCCGACTTCCGGCCTTCCCCGCGACATGACCAGGCGGCCAGTGAGTACCTTATGCCCGCTGCCGAGCGACCATGTCCGGTATTTGTCCGTGGCCAGGGCTCGTGGTTGTGGGACAGCGAGGAACGCGCCTACCTGGATTTCAGCCAGGGTGGCGGGGCCAACAGCCTCGGTCACAGCCCTGGCGTGCTGGCCCGTGCCCTGGCGGACCAGGCCCACGGCCTGATCAATGCCGGCGCGGGTTTTCATAACCCGACACAATCGAAACTGGCTGATCGCCTGTGCCGTGCCACCCACAGTGACCAGGTGTACTTTCTCAACAGCGGCTCCGAGGCGTGCGAGGCGGCGATCAAGCTGGCGCGCAAGTGGGGCCAGCTGCATCGCGGCGGTGCCTGCCGGATCATCACGGCGAGCAACGCTTGTCATGGCCGCAGTTTCGGGGCGCTGTCGGCGTCCGGCCAGGACGTCTTCGGCAACCGCTTCGAACCCCAGCTACCGGGATTCAGCCAGGTGCCGTTCAATGACCTGCCCGCGCTGCACGCGGCGGTCGATGCCAAGACCGTGGCGATCATGCTCGAGCCGATCCAGAGCGCAGCCGGTGTCACGCCGGCGAAGCAGGCGTATCTCAAGGGCGTGGAGCGCCTGTGCCGGGAACTGGGCATCCTGTTGATCTTCGATGAGGTCCAGACCGGGATGGGGCGCTGCGCCAGCCTGCTGGCCGAACAACGCTATGACGTGCGGGCCGACATCATCGCGCTGGGCAAGGGGCTGGGCGGTGGCACGCCGTTGTCCGCCTTGCTGGCCCGTGGCAAGGCCTGCTGTTTCGAATCCGGTGAGATCGGCGGCAGCCATCACGGCAATGCCTTGATGAGTGCGGCGGGCCTGGCGGTGATCGATACGCTGCTGGCGGGCGATTTCCTCGCCGAGGTGGCCGAGCGGGGCGCGTACCTGCAACAAGGCCTCGAACGCCTGGCCCGGCGTTATGCCCATGGCGAACTGCGGGGCGCCGGACTGCTCTGGGGACTGACCTTGAGCGACGATTCGGCGGACGCAGTGGTCAAGGCCGCCCGCCACGAAGGTTTGCTGCTGGATGCGCCGACCCCGGACTCCCTGCGCTTTTCTCCGGCCCTGACCGTCAGCCAGGGCGCCATCGACGAGATGCTGCTGCGACTGGCGCGAGCCTTCTCGCGGGTGCGTACCGCCCAGGTGCAATGCCGCAAGGGTATTGCCGTCTGACAGATTGCGGCGCCCTTTCCTGAACCTGTTCCCGAACCGTCTCGCGGTATAACGCGTCGCCCTGTGCCTGACTCTTTTGGCACGGGGTGTTTTTTTGTCGGCGGCATTCAGCCGGGTCATGGGACAGCCCGCTGGTTCGGGCTTGCTGCTGCTTTTTGGCGGGCGGCATCGCGAATGGGTTTGAATTTATATACCACTGAGTGGTATGTTTTATGGAGAGGGATTTCCATGCGATACAGGGTCTTCAAAACCCGGGGTTTCGCCACGAGTGCCAGAAAGGCGCAGATTGACGATGCCGAGTTGGTGATGGCGCTGGGCGATGTGATCAGGGGACAGGGCAGTGACCTGGGAGGAGGGGTCTGGAAAAAACGCCTGAATGAAAACCGCCATCGGTCCATTGTCCTGGCGCGGGGACGTTGCTACTGGATCTTCCAGTTCCTGTTCGCCAAGAGCGACCAGGGCAATATCAGTCAGCAGGAGCTTCGGGCGTTCAAGGCATTGGCCAAGGCCTATGAAGGCCTGAGCAGCCGGCAGATTCAGCAACTGCTGGATATGAGAGAGTTTGTGGAGATAGCTTATGAGCAAGAAATTCAAAACCGGGGCACTCGAATCGATCCATGAGTCGGCCAGTGCCCTGCATGCCATTGGCGCGATCAGCAAGGCGACCATGCGCGAGTTCGACCAATCCTGCCTGGCGCGGGTGCCTGACGAAATGGCTCCCGAGCAGATCAAATCGCTGCGCGAGCGCAATCATGTCAGCCAGCCCGTGTTCGCCCGCTACCTGAATACCAGTGCCTCGACGGTCAAGCAGTGGGAGGCCGGGGACAAGCAACCCGGCGGCATGGCGCTCAAGCTGTTGAGCATCGTGCACAAGCACGGCTTGCAGATACTCGCCTGATCAGCGGGGCGTTTCAGCCTTTGGCGATGAGGCGTGAGTTTCGTTCATTGCGAAAGGCCAGTTGCCCGATGGTCTGGGTGGCGTGTTCGGCGTCCTCGCGGGCCTGGAGAATAATGTCGTGGTGGGCTGACTTGCTGCAGACCGGGTCCGCGTTGCTGGCATCTCCGGTGAGCATGAAGGCCTGGCAGCGGCAGCCGCCGAAGTCCTTTTCCTTTTCATCGCAGGAACGGCATGGCTCGGGCATCCAGTCGTAGCCGCGAAAGCGGTTGAAGCCGAACGAGTCGTACCAGATGTGTTGCAGGCTGTGATCGCGCACGTTGGGAAACTGCACCGGCATCTGCCGCGCGCCGTGGCAGGGTAGCGCGGTGCCGTCCGGCGTGACGGTGAGAAACAGGCTGCCCCAGCCGTTCATGCAGGCTTTCGGCCGTTCCTCGTAATAGTCCGGGGTGACGAAGATCAGCTTGCACGGATGTCCCTGGGCTTCGAGTCGGGCGCGGTATTCGTTGGTGATGCGCTCGGCGCGCACCAGTTGCTCGCGGGTCGGCAGCAGCCCCGCCCGGTTGAGCTGCGCCCAGCCGTAGAACTGGCAGGTGGCGAGTTCGACGAAGTCGGCTTCGAGGGCAATGCACAACTCGATGATGCGGTCGATCTTGTCGATGTTGTGCCGGTGGGTCACGAAGTTGAGTACCATCGGATAACCATGGGCCTTTACCGCCCGGGCCATCTCCAGCTTCTGCGCAAAGGCCTTTTTCGAGCCGGCCAGCAGGTTGTTCACCTGCTCGTCGCTGGCCTGGAAGCTGATCTGGATATGGTCCAGTCCGGCTTCCTTGAAATCGCTGATCTTCTGTTCGGTGAGGCCGATGCCGGAGGTGATCAGGTTGGTGTAGAACCCCAGTTGGCGTGCCCCGGCGATCAGTTCGGCAAGGTCCTGGCGCACCAGCGGTTCGCCGCCGGAAAAGCCCAGTTGGGCGGCGCCCATTTCCCTGGCCTCACTGAACACCTTGAGCCATTGGTCGGTGCTCAGCTCCTTGCCTTGCCCGGCGAAATCCAGTGGATTGGAGCAATACGGGCATTGCAGCGGGCAGCGGTAGGTCAGCTCGGCGAGCAACCACAGCGGCAGGCCGATTTCCGGTTTGGGTGGCAGGCCGGATGACTCAGGCAAGTTCGATCCAGTGCTCTGCACGGGCGACCTCCATGAATTGCTCGATATCCTCGCCAAGCTCGGGCACGCCGGGGAACTGTTGCTCCAGCTCGGCAATGATCGCCGTCACCTGGCGTTCACCGTCGATCAGGCCGCCAATCAGGGCGGCACTTTCGTTGAGCTTGATCATGCCTTCCGGGTACAGCAGCACATGGCCTTTCTGCGCCGGTTCGTACTGGAAACGGTAACCGGGGCGCCATTTCGGGATCTTGTTGCGATCGAAGCTCATAGGGCGATTCCTTTGTGCCAGACACGCTGGTCGGTCACGCTGTGGTACGGCGGACGATTCAGTTCGTAGGCCATGCTCATGGCATCGAGCATGCTCCAGAGTATGTCCAGTTTGAACTGGAGAATTTCCAGCATGCGCTGCTGGCCTTCGTGGCTGGTGTAGTGCTGCAGGGTGATCGCCAGCCCGTGCTCGACATCGCGCCGGGCCTGGCCCAGGCGGGTGCGGAAGTATTCATAGCCGGCGGGATCGATCCACGGGTAGTGCCGGGGCCAGCTGTCCAGGCGCGACTGGTGGATCTGTGGCGCGAACAGTTCGGTCAGCGAACTGCTGGCGGCTTCCTGCCAACTGGCGCGGCGGGCGAAGTTGACGTAGGCGTCCACCGCGAAACGCACGCCCGGCAGCACCAGTTCCTGGGAGCGCAGTTGATCCGGGTCGAGGCCGACCGCCTGGCCCAGGCGCAGCCAGGCTTCGATGCCGCCGTCTTCGCCTGGCGCGCCGTCATGGTCGAGCAGGCGCTGGATCCACTCGCGGCGGATTTCCCGGTCCGGGCAGTTGGCCAGGATCGCGGCGTCCTTGAGGGGAATGTTCACCTGGTAATAGAAGCGATTGGCGACCCAGCCCTGGATCTGTTCGCGGCTGGCGCGGCCCTCATACATCGCGACGTGGTAAGGGTGATGAATGTGGTAGTAGGCGCCCTTGGCGCGCAGGGCCTGCTCGAACTCGGCAGGGGACATCGGGGTGTCGGTCATTGCGGTTCTCCGGTGTACAACCGTTGAAGTCTTTGGTGTCTGGTCGGACGCCTTCGCGGGCAAGCCCGTTCCCACAGGTTTACGCGATCACTGTGGGAGCGGGCTTGCCCGCGAAAGGGCCCTCGGCTACAGCACAATACTCATGCCGTCATACGCCACTTCAACTTGGCGCCGGTCAAGCTCCGCCCGTTCCGGCGAATCCTCATCGAGGATCGGGTTGGTGTTGTTGATATGGATAAGGACCTTGCGCGGGGCCGGGAGTTGCTCCAGCACTTCGAGCATGCCGCCGGGGCCGTTCTGGGCCAGGTGGCCCATTTCCCGCCCGGTGCGGGTGCCGACGCCGCGCCGCTGCATTTCATCGTCGTCCCACAGGGTGCCGTCCACCAGCAGGCAGTCGCTGCCGGCCATGATCTCCAGCAGGGGCTCGTCGACCTTGCCCAGGCCCGGTGCGTAGAACAGTTTGCCGCCCGTACGCAGGTCCTCGACGACCAGGCCGATATTGTCGCCGGGGTGCGGGTCGAAGCGATGCGGCGAGTAGGGCGGTGCGGCGCTGCGCAACGGCAGCGGGGTGAAGCGCAGGTTGGGGCAGGCGGCAATGGTGAAGCTGCCAGCCAGCTCGATGCGCTGCCAGTCGAGGCCGCCGTTCCAGTGGGTCAGCATGGGAAACAGCGGGAAGCCGGTGCTCAGGTCTTCCTTGACCATGTCGGTGCACCAGACCTGATGCGGGCAGCCCTCGCGCAGGCTGAGCAGGCCGGTGGTGTGGTCGATCTGGCTGTCCATCAGGATGATCGCGCGGATACCGGTGTCACGCAGGGCGCGGCCCGGTTGCATCGGCTCGAAGCCCTGGAGTTGGGCGCGGATATCCGGCGAGGCATTGCACAGCACCCAGTTCACGCCATCGTCGGAGAGGGCAATGGACGACTGGGTACGCGCCGTGGCGCGCAGGCTGCCATCACGGAATCCCGCGCAGTTGGCGCAGTTGCAGTTCCACTGGGGGAAACCGCCGCCGGCGGCGGAACCTAGGATCTGGACGAACATGGCAGTGGCACTCGCTCTCTGAGTTTTTTGAAAAAGGTTCTTTGAAATAAAGTGCAGGAAATAAAGCCCTGAAAATAAAAACGCCCCGGCGAGCCGAGGCGTTGCACTGCATGCAGCGGGATAAAAACGCGGCTCAACGGTTGGCGAAGTACATGGTGACTTCGAAGCCGATGCGCAGGTCGGTGTAGGCGGGTTTGGTCCAGGACATGAATGACTCCTTCGGGTGGGTGGGCGGTGGGTGTCTATACATATAGTCCACCTCCGGCCGGAGATGTTCAGATGCTTAGGCAGCTAATGTTACTAAATCTGACACTGAGGATAGACCGCGTTGCCGGAGAAAGCTCATTGCAGTACCGGTAACGATCACCCTGTGACCTGCCAGCCAGAGGTTGGTCCGGGCCCGTTTGCCAGGCACAACCAGCCGCCCGCGGCCTGTTCGAGCTGTCGGGCGGCCCTCAGCAGTTGTTCGCGACCAAGGCCGCGAATGACCGGACCGAGCTGTTCGAAGTGATCCGACGAACGGTCAGCCAGTTGCGCCTGCCAGAGCAGTTCGGCGGCCTCGTCCAGGGGCCGGTCGTCGAGTATGAAGTGCTCGGCCAGGGCATCGCGCCGGGTGTTCCAAGTGTTGTCGTCGAGGGCGTTGATCAGGTCGGGAAGCTGCGACAGAAAGCTTTCGACGTGGCCGAGCAACTCAGCGAGCGTGGTATCGGGGGATTGCACGCCCAGCAGCAGACCGGTGCGGCCGTCGATCTGGCGGACGGCGCTGAAGACGGCATAACCCAATTGCAACTCGACGCGCAGGCGCTGGTAGAAGGGCGCCTGCAGCAAGTGGCCGAGCAATCGCCAGCAGGCCTCATCGACGGGGGCTTGCGTGGGGCTTGGGCAGAACAGCAGCAGGGCCTGTTCGCGGTTGTCGCAGGGGACGGTCTGCCAGTGCTTTTCGCCTGTTGTGAAGGGTGACGGGGTCTGCTGCCGGCCGATGCGCCCGGGAACCCGGCTCAGTGCGCTGTTGAGCGCCGGTTGTGCCGCTGGCGGGAAACCAAGCGCCAGGCCGTGCCAGCTGGCGCCGGACCAGAGTGCCCGCAGAGCCTCGGCACCGTGGAGCGGCGCGGTAGCCTGGTCGAGGCCTGCGCGTTCGGACAGTTGCCTGAGCAGTTCGCGGATGGGGATCAGCGGCTCCCGTTCGGGCAGGTCGGCAGCGCTCTGCCAGAGACTGTCGGCAGGTTGGGCCAGCGTGCGCAGGGCCTGTTCGAGGATGGCCGGCATCGGTTCGCGCAAACCGCTCAGCTTGAGTTGCCAGGCTCCGCCGTGAATCGTGAAAGACAGTTCCACGCCCGCCTGGCGTGCCTGGGCTCCCAGGTTTCGCAGGCTGTGCTCCAGTCGTGCGTGCAAGGGGCAGGTGTCGGCGCTGCTGTCCAGCTGCCAACGCAGGTAAATCACTGCCTCTGCGCTCTCGTCCGTTGTCTGGTGGTAGGTGATCACGGCGGTCTGGCGGCCGCGCAGGCGGTCCTGGGCAAAGGTCCGCAGGCCTCGGTGGGCGCTGCTCTGCCCGCGGATCAGGCCGGGATGTTCGGCCGGCGCCGTGGAGCGCAGGAACGGATTGGCGGCAGGCAGTTGCCAGGACACGGCCAGGTTATCCACAGGTGCGGAAGCGGTCTGTCGGAGCAGTTCCCCGAGGGCGACCAGACCGGCTTCGCCGAGCTCCAGCGGCCATTGCTCGCTGTCCCGCCGGGCCCGTTCCAGGGCGCTGCCGCCGCGTGCCTTGCGCACTTGCAACAAACGGTATTCCCGACGCAACGCCGGCCAGTCGGCGTGGCCGCGGAAAAACGCCAGCCAGTCGCCGAGCAGTGCCTGGATCGAGGCGGCGTGGTTGGCGCCCTCGGGCGTCAGCCTGAACTCGATATGCAGCAAGGCCTGTCCACCGAACTGGTAGATCGGCGTGGCGTTCAGCGAATCTATCCACAGGCGTGAGCGCAACTCGGCGCAGAGGCCGCCCGGTTGGCTGTCGTTCAGCCAGGTACAGAGAAAGTCCAGGGCCTGCCGTGAGCCGTCGGGCAAGGCTTCATAGGCCAGGAGCAGGTCGAGCCGCTGGTGGTCGGGCTGTGGATAAGTCTGCCCGCTGGCGTCGAGCAGCGCCGGCGGGGGGGCCTGTACGGTGGCCGGTCCAGGGCGCAGATCTGTCGTCAGCGCCTGGGCCAGGGCCTTCAGTTCGTCCGGCGACTGCGGGCCGACCAGGCTCAGGGTCATTTGCCCGGTCTGGTAGAAGTCCTGGTAAAAGCTGTGAAGTGCCTGCTGAAAGGCCGGATCTTCGACCTTCAGGCTGGAGCGATTGCCGGCGTGCAGACCACGCAACGGGTGATCGGCGGACAGTCTGTCGTAGAGCCGGAACTGCCGTTGCGCCGCGGCGTCTCGGGACCAGGCGATAAACTCCGCTTCCAGCACCTCGCGTTCGCGCTGTTGGTCCTCCAGCGCCAGGCGCGGGTGGGCGAGCATGTCGCACAGACGCTCAAGTCCGCCGGCAAAGGCCTGGGGCGGCAGCTCGAAGAAGAAGTCGGTGGTCCGTTCGCTGGTCCGGGCGTTGAGCTGGCCACCCTGACGCTGCACGTAGGCCATCAGCCCTTCGGCGGCAGGAAAACGCTCGGTGCCAAGAAAGAACAGATGTTCGAGGAAGTGCGCCAGGCCCGGCCAGGCTGGCGGCGCGTCATGACTGCCCGCCGTGACCCGCAGCACTGCCGCGCAGCGCTTGAGCTGGGGCACATGGCGTAGCGAGACGCGCAGGCCGTTGGCCAGGGTTGTCCATTCAGGGGCGGGGGAGATCGGCGCAGACATGAGCACTTCCGTGACAGAGAAGCGCTCATGCTAGCGGATAACGGCGGGTCAGTCCTGGCCGAGGTCGCCGTAGAGTTCGGGGCGGCGGTCCAGCAGATAGCGGTTGCTGGCTCGCGACTGCTGCATCAGCGGGCGATCCAGGGTGCCGATGATCAGGGCCTCGTCCAGGCCGGCCCGGGCGATCCGGCTGCCGTCCGGGGCCGCAATGCTGCTCTGGCCGCAGTACTGGATCTCGCCTTCATGGCCGCAGTAGTTGGCGTAGGCCACATAGCACTGGTTCTCGAAGGCCCGGGCGCGGATGGTCACGTCGGCGACAAAGTCGAAGGGCACCATGTTCGCCGTGGGCACCAGGATCAGCTCGGCGCCGGCCAGGGCCAGGCGCCGGGTGTTTTCCGGGAACTCCACGTCGTAGCAGATCAGCAGCCCGAGCTTCCAGCCGTTGAGCTCGACCACCGGGAAGTCGTCCGGTCCGGCACTGAACATCGAGTGATCGAGGTCGCCGAACAGGTGCGTCTTGCGGTAGTTGCACAGGCTGCGGCCGTGGGCGTCGATCAACTGCACGGCGTTGTAGATCCGGCCGTCCTCGGCCCGTTCCGGGTAGCCATACACAATGGCGATATTCGAGGCCCTGGCGAGCGCGGCGATATGTTGCGCCGCCGCGCCGTCACGGGCCTCTGCCAGTGCCGCCGCCGCTTCGGCGCCGATGTTGTAGCCGGTCAGGAACATCTCCGGCACCACCAGCACATCGGCACCGCGCGCTTCGACGGTCAGTTGCTGCAAGCGTTGCAGGTTGCCCGCCACGTCCAGGGGCAGCGGTGGGCATTGGTAAAGGGCTACGCGCATGGAGTCGCTTCCGTTCAGTCGGCCAGGGCGATCGGGCCGATCTCGGCGAAGACGTCGCCCGGTCCGGGGTTCTCGGCGTGGGAGCTGCCGCCGAAGTGATTCATGATGCCCCACACGGCGTTGAGCGAGGTCTGCACCGCGCCTTCGACCCAGGCCGGAGTCCAGGACACATCGTCGCCGGCAATGAAGATCCCGCGTTGTTCGACCGGCATGTCGGCCTGCATGAAGTGCGCATACATCCGCTGGTTGTAGCGGTAGTGGCCCGGCAGCGCGCCCTTGAAGGCGCCGAGGAAGTGCGGGTCGGCTTCCCACGAGACAGTGATCGGGTCGCCGATGATACGCGCGGCGATGTCCACCTTCGGATAGATCTTCTTCAGTGCATCCAGCGCCAGCTTGACCCGCTTGTCGATGGGCTGCGGGAGCATTTTCAGCGCATCGCTCATCCACGAGTACGACAGGCAGATCACGCCGGGCTTGTCGTCACCGTTATCAAACAGGTAGGTGCCACGGGTCAGGCGATCGGTCAGGGTCATGCTCATCAGGTCGCGCCCGGTTTCCGGGTCCTTGTCCTTCCAGAATGGCCGGTCGACCATGACGAAGGTCTTCGACGACTGCATGTAGCGCGTGCGGTCCAGGGCCATCCACATTTTCTGCGAGAACAGCGATTCCTCGCATTCGATCTGGGTGGTCAGCAGCCAGCTCTGGCAGGTGGTCAGCACGGCGGCGTAATGCCGGGTGTCGCCCCAGTTGTCGGTCACGGCGAACTGGCCGTCGGCGGCGCGGGCGATACGTTTCACGCCGGTACGCGGCGCGCCGTGGTGAAGCGAACTGAGGCTGGTGCCGGCCGGCCAATGGGCGCAACGCTCCGGCACATGGCGCCAGATACCCAGCGGCACCTGTTCCACACCGCCAACCACCAGGTGCTGGTGGTCGTCGCAGTTGGTCATGACCACGCGGAAGATTTCCAGCATCGAGTTGGGGAAATCGGAGTCCCAGCCGCCGGTGCCGAAACCGACCTGGCCGAACACTTCACGATGGTGGAACGATAGTTTGGCGAAGGCCTTCGAGGTGGCGACGAAGTCGTAGAAGGTGCGGTCGTCCCACAGCGGCACCAGGGTGTTCCACAACTCTTTCAGGCGCGGCACATCGCGGTCGCGGATGGCCTGCTGGATATCGCCGAAGCGCGAGCCGTCTTCCAGGGCATCGGCCCAGGCGTCGGCGACTTCCTGGAACAGCGCCGGCAGGTCGGCGAGTTTTTCCGCGTAATGGGTCTGGCCTTCGAGGTCGATCACCGTGCTGCCGGAAGCCGGGGTCAGCGGGTTGGGGAAGGGTTTGGTTTCCAGGCCGAGCTTGTCGACATAGTGATAGAACGCGGTGGAGGACACCGGGAAGCGCATGCCGCCCAACTCGGCAATGATGCCCTCGGCCCCTTCGAAGGCCTGGGAGCGCAGGCGCCCGCCCATTTTCGAAGCCTCGTACACCACCGGCTTGAGGCCCAGCTTCATCAGCTCGTAGGCGGCGACGAGGCCGGCGATACCGGCCCCGACAATCGCGACTTCGGCACCGTGGTTGTGCGCGGGAATACTGCCCAGCCCGGCCGGGTGCTCGATCCAGTCGTCGAAGGCAAAGGGAAAGTCCGGACCGAAGATGGTGATCGGTTTTTTACCGTCGGCAGGATGGCGATTGTTCTTGTTCATGGCTGACCTTGCTGGCGACTCGGGCCGGTTTTTACCCGGCTGGAGTATAGATAGGAAAAGACTGGCGCCATTGTAGGGAGCGGGGAGTACGTAAATAAGACGCAAAGTGTCGTCGTTTTGAAAGGTATTGATGCTTTATGACGATATCGTTGCTCGGAATGACGAAATCTTGTGGGAGCCGGCTTGCTGGCGACAGCTTCGGTAAGAACGCTGGAGAATATGAGGGCTATCCGCGTTGATCGCCGCGCCCACAGCGCGGCGTTTTATCAGCGATGACGAGGGTGAATGGCGTATCGCAATCGCCGGCAAGCCGGCTCCTGCAGGGGCCGCGTTCAGCCAGTAAACCCGAGTGTCAGACTGGTTGGCCGCGATCGACCTTGCTGCTGAGGATGATCGAGGTGGTGGTTTTCTCCACGCCTTCGACGCTGCCGATCTGGTCGAGCAGTTGGTCCAGTTGCTCCGGTGAATCGCTGCGCAGCCAGGCAACGTAGTCGAACTCGCCGCTCACCGCGCACAACTGCTGGACCTGCGCCATGGCGCTGAGGCGGCGCACCACATCCTTGCCGGAGCGTGGCTGCACGGTGATCCCGACATAGGCCTGCAGGCCGCCGTCCACCACCCGTTGGCCCAGGCGCACGCCATAGCCGGTAATCACCCTGGCTTTCTCCAGGCGCGCCAGTCGCGAGGTGACCGTGGTGCGCGCGATTCCCAACTGCCGGGCGAGCATCGCCACGCTTTCACGGGCATTGATCTGCAGGGCGGCGATCAGCTGGCGGTCGATTTCGTCGAGAGCGGGAGGGCGGGTGTCGGGCAAGGTGGGGCTCCGGTGATTGATGAGGCTCATGCTACTGATCCGTTTGATCTTTGGCTTGCAGTCCGGGGATCTGATAGCGGGTACTGCGTCCTCCACCCTGCAGGCGAACAACGCAGCCTTTTTCCAGCAAGTCCGCCAGGTGCCGTGTCGCCGTGGCCTTGCTGACTTTGGCGACCGCCTGATATTGCGCGGCGCTGATACCGCCCACGAAGCCCTTTTCGCCACCATCGAGCAGTCGGTTCAGCACCTTGAGTTGTTCGGGCGAAAGCTGAAGCTGGCGGTGTTGCTGCCAATATCTGGCCTTGATCAGAACCCGATCAATCCTGTCCTGCGCCTGCTCCAGGCTGCGCAGCAGTGTTTGCAGGAACCATTGCAGCCAGGGCGTTATATCCAGCGAGCCTTTCTGGCTGTTCTCGAGTATCTGGTAGTAACCTTTCCTGTCTTCGAGGATGCTGGCGGACATTGCATAAAAACGGATGGCCTGCTGCTCGCTCTGGGCCAAGGCAAGGTCGGTGAGGGTACGGGTCAAGCGTCCGTTGCCATCATCGAAAGGGTGCAGGGTCACGAACCAGAAGTGAGCGATCCCGGCCCGTAGCAGCGGGGGAAGTGTTGCGTCCGTCCGGCTGCTATTGAACCAATGGATAAAAGCCTTCAGTTCCTGGTCGAGCACGTGACGGGGCGGGGCTTCGAAATGCACCACCGGTCGATCGAGACGCCCGGAGACAACCTGCATCGGCTCCTCGCCGCGCATCTCGCCCACGCGTATCCGGTGAGCCAACGGGCTTCCGTTACCGGGGAACAATAGCGTATGCCAATGCAGCAAGCGTTCAAGGCTCAGGGGCGTTTCGTGACCTTGCGTGGCATCGAGAAGGAGTTCCGCCAGGCCTTCGCTGCGCGGACTGGCCTGCTGGTCAGCCTGCAATCCCAGGCGTCTTGCGAGTGAGGACCGAACCGAGCCGACATTCAACTGCTCGCCCTCGATGGCCGAGGACGTGATGATGTTCTGCAGCAGGGCATCCAGCTCGTTCTGTGCGCTGCTATCCGAGCCGATGGCATGGGCCATTCCGAGCAAGCGTCCCTGCGCCTGACCACACGCCAGCAGCCAGGGCGCGAGTGTTTCGGCCTGCCAGGTGAAACGGGGCCAGTCGGGTTGCTGCCAGATCCAGTAGGGAAGTTCGGTCATCAGCGTCTCGGCTTGAGCGTGAGCCGAATAGAAACGCTATTCGGCTCATTTGATGAGCCGATTGTGCGAGTTATTCGGCTCAGCGTCCAGTCGAAAGGCAAAGTGCTGGTGATGGGATGCCGCTTTCTCAGTGGTTATTTTTCTGTCATCAGATTAGGAAAGAAGAGCACCTTTTAGCGGGTGGTTCCCACGTCTATCGCGTTGATTCGGTTTCGGTCGGCGACTAGTGTTGAGGCGTCGCTGCAAATTCAGCGACCGGGCTTGGACACCCGTGTTTTTGGAAACAAGCGCACAATGCCGCGTAAGCGGTATTCTTGTGTCTGCTTTATGGCGGACTGTGCGCGGGACACTTGTAATGGGTGTGCCGGGTTTACTTGTTTCCCCGGTTGTCCAACCTGCGCACGGTTCGCCACCCTTTCGCTTGGACACGAAAGATGGCGGGCTTCCTCAAGGTGTCTCTGAAACAAGGGTTTACCGACGATGAAAAAAATCACGCCTGATCCACCGCCTTGCCGCACTTCAAGTTTTTCTGAAAAGAGCGTCTTTCTGCGCGGCATCCTGCACAGCGCTTTAGATCAGATAAATTCAGACCCGCCGCCTCTTTCGCTCGATACCCTCGAAACAACCGCTTTCAAGCCCGCCGCCTCCGACTCCGCTGATAAGTCACCGTTATTTGCCGTCCAACCGGGCATCACTGCCAGGGTGGCACTGACCCATGTGTCGGATCTGCTCAGAATCGCCGAACTGAATGCCGACGAAATCGGCCCGCGCCTCGGCAGTGTCGAGCGCGATCTGTTCATAGGCGTGATGCATTCGCTTGAGCTTTCGCGAGCGGTGGTGGACTCGCTGCTGGCAGCGGGCGAGCCTTAACTGGAGAGTTCAATCTGCCGTCTCGGCATCATGAATCGGGCGGAACGTACTCTCAAGGAACCGAAGTATCATTTTCTTGCCCTCGCGGGTGGGTAATTGACCCTTCAGAAACGCAAAAGCCGCGCAATGCGCGGCTTTCAAAGGTGGTGGGCCCACACGGACTTGAACCGTGGACCAAAGGATTATGAGTCCTCTGCTCTAACCAACTGAGCTATAGGCCCTCAGTAGGCCGCGAATTATAGCGACGGTTTCTCGCCTGTGCTATCCGAAAACTCCGAAAGCGTTATATGAAGAAAAGTCGCGGCGAATTCCTCGGCCGCCAGCGGCAGGCTGACGATGTAGCCCTGGATCTGTTCGCAGCCTTCGGCTGCCAGGAATGCCTGTTGCGCCAGGTTTTCCACGCCCTCGGCAATCACCGTGAACTGCATGCTGCGACCCAGGGCGATGATGGCGCGCACGATGGCGGCATCATGGGGATCGTCCGGCAGGCCGCGGACGAACGATTGGTCGATTTTCAGGATATCCAGTGGCAGGCGCTTGAGATAGCTGAGGGATGAGTAGCCGGTGCCGAAGTCGTCGATGGCCAGTTGCACGCCGAGGCGCTTGAGCTGGTGCAGTACTTCCAGGGCTTCTTCGGCCTGGCTCATGATGAAGTTTTCAGTGATCTCCAGTTGCAGGCAGCCGGGTCGCAGGTGGTTGTCCTTGAGCAACTGCTCGATGCGCGGCAGCAGGTTCGGCTGGCGCAGTTGGGCGCCGGCGAGGTTGACCGACAGGGGGCCGAAGTCGCCATAGCGCGTCGTCCAGCGCTGCATCTGGCGGCAGGCGCGCTCCAGCACCCAATCGCCGAGCTGGAGGATCATGCCGTTCTCTTCCGCCAGCGGGATGAAGTGCTCGGGCGGCACGTCGCCGAAGGTCGGGTGATGCCAGCGGATCAGGGCTTCGGCACCGACCAGGGCGCCGCTATCGAGGCTGACCTTGGGCTGGTAGTAGAGGAACAGTTCCTGGCGCTCGATGGCCCGCCGCAGTTCGTGCTCCAGGGCCACGCGCTCGCTGGCCTGGGCGGTGAGGTCGCGGGTATAGCTTTCGACCCGGTTGCGCCCCTTGGCCTTGGAGCGATACATGGCCGCATCGGCATTCTTGATCAGGGTGGCGACGTCGTTGCCATCCTTGGGATAGAGGCTGGTGCCGATGCTGGCGCTGATAAAGAACTCGTGCTCGCCGGCCTGGAACGGTGCACCGAAGCAGTTCAACAGTTTTTCGGCCAGGTACTCGGCGTCGCTGGGCTGTTGCAGGCCGGGCAGCAGGATGATGAATTCGTCGCCGCCGAGGCGGGCGACGGTGTCGATATCCCGCAACTGCTCTTTCAGGCGCAGGGCGATGCCTTTGAGCAGCAGGTCGCCGACCGGATGGCCGAGGCTGTCGTTGATGTGCTTGAAGCGGTCGAGATCGAGGAACAGCACCGCGCCCTGGCCGCCATTTTCCTGTTGGCTGTTGAGCGCGGCCAGCAACCGGCTTTCGAACAGGGTGCGGTTGGGCAGCCCGGTCAGCGGGTCGTGGTGGGCCTGGTAGTCGAGCCGCGCCTGGGCGTGTTTCAGGCTGGAGATATCGGCGAACACGGCAACGAAGTGGGTGATGAACTTGTCGCGATTGCGTACGGCGCTGATGGTCAACCAGCTGGGATAGAGCTCGCCGTTCTTGCGTCGGTTGTAGATCTCGCCCTGCCAGTGGCCTTCGGCGCTCAACTGGTGCCACATGGCGGCATAGAAGGCGCTGTCATGCTGGCCGGAAGCAAGCAGGCGCGGGGTGTGGCCGAGGGCTTCGGTTTCGCTGTAGCCGGTTATTTCGGTGAAGGCGCGGTTGACCGCGCTGATGTGCTGCTGGGTGTCGGTGATCAACACGCCTTCGGCCGTGCTTTCGAACACCGTGGCGGCCTGTTGCAGTTTTTCCTGCATGAGGTGGCGTTCGGTGATGTCCCGGGCGATGGTCAGCATGCAGTCTTCGCCGCCGATGGGCAGGGGCCGGCTGGAGACTTCGCAAAGGCGGATCTGCCCGTCGCTGCGGCGGATATGGCAACTGAAGTCGCGGACAAAACCGTCACGCAGCATCAGTTCGAGCATGTGCTTGCGTTCGTTCAGGTTGACCCAGATGCCCAGATCCAGGGTCGAGCGGTCCAGCGAGCTGGCGCTGTTGTAGCCGGTGAGACGGCTGAAGCCCTCGTTGACCTCCATCAGCAGTCCGTCGCGCTGACGGCTCAGCAACAAGCCGTCGGGAGAGGCGTGGAAAGCCTTGGCAAACTTCTCCTCGGAGGTTTGCAGTTGCTGCTGGGTTTCCTTGAGCTGGCTGATATCCCGCACCACGACCACCAGGGCGGGTGTGGTATCGAGATCAAAGGGCTCGGCAGAAATCAGGCCGGTGAACAGTTGGCCATTGCTGCGGCGGAAGGGCATCTCCAGGTTGCGGATGCTGCCGGCCTGCAGACGCTGCAGAAGCCCCGGGCCGACGCCCTCGATACCCCAGATGTTCAGTGAGGTGGCGGTGCGACCGACGACGTCTTGTGCGCTCAGGCCGATCTGTTCCTCGAAGGCTTCGTTGACCTCCAGCAGGCAACCGTCGGACAGGCGGGCGATCACCAGGATGTCCGGGCATTGTTGGAACACCGAGGCGAATTTCTGTTCCGACAGGCGCAGGGCCTCTTCGGTGCGCTTGGTTTCGCTGATGTCGATCATCAGCCCGCGCATGACCGGCTCGTGGCCGTGTTCGATCAGGCTGACGATGTCACGCACCCAGAGTACCCGGCCATCGGCGGTGATCACCCGGTAGTCGAGGCTGTGGTCGCGCCCGGCCAGGGTCTCATGGTCGCAGAAGGACTGGGCCCGGATCAGGTCGGCGGGGTGGGCGATGCTGCGCCAGAAGCCGGGCACCAGCCAGTGGGACAGCGGATAACCGAGTAGGGCCTCGGCGTGGGGCGAAACATAGGTGTAGGTGTAATCGCTCATGCGCGATTCCCAGGCGATCGCCGACAGGCTCTCCACCAGGCCGCGGTAGTGGTATTCGCTGCTGCGCAGTTCCTGTTCGAGGGCCACCCGCCGGGAGATTTCCGAGCTCAGGCGCCGGTTGATGCGGATCACCACCGCCAGCACGGTGATCAGTAGCAGGATGCCCGGCAGGCCGTAGACCAGGACATCGGGCCAGAACGAGGGATTGACCAGCACATTGCCGACCCAGCGCTTCTGGATGGCGTCGACTTCGCTGGGGCTCATGTCGGCCAGGACCTTGTCGAGGATGCCCACCAGGATCTTCTGTTCCTGCGGCACGCCCATTGCCAGCTGGTAGCGGTAGGGTGTTTCGCCGCTGACATACAGCCCTTCGAGCTTGAGCTGGCGCAGGCTCCAGACGCTGGAGGCAAGGTCGCCCACCACGGCATCCACCTCGTCGGTGGCCAATGCCTGCAGGGCCGAGCTGACATTGGGCAGGGCCACCAGGTTCAGGTCCGGATGGTGGGTACGCAGCAGCTCATGGGGGGCGTAGTTCTCCACTACGGCGATCTTCAGACCGTAGAGTTCCTTCAGGTTGTGTGGCTGGGCGCCGCCCTCGTGGGCGAGGATGACAATCGGAAAGTCCAGGTAGGGGCGGGTGAAGGCCAGATAGCTCTGGCGTTCCGGCGTGGACATGACGCCGGGCAGCAGGTTGACCTGGTTGTTCCTGGCCAGTTGCAGCACGGCCGTCCAGCTCATGGGTTCGATGGGGTTGAGCTTGACGCCCAGGCGCTTCTCGACCAGCGCCATGTAGTCGGCGGCCAGGCCCTGGTAATGGCCTTCTTCGTCGCGGAACTCGAAGGGCGGCCAGGACGCATCGACACCCAGGCGCAGGTCCGGGTGGTTCGCCAGCCAGCTACGTTCATCATCGGTCAGAGTCAGCGCGCCAGCCGTTGCGGTCCAGGTGAGCAGCATCAGCAGAAGCAGGGCCGGCAGTCTGGGCATAACGTAACGGTCTCGTTATGGCACGGGGAATCATTCGAGTGTAGACGGGCTATTCGGGGAGGGGAGGCCGCTTTTGTCTCTGTGCAGAAAGCAAAACCCCCGGCGGGCCGGGGGTTTTGATGTTACTCGTCGAGGAAGGAGCGCAGATGCTCGCTTCTCGTCGGGTGGCGCAGCTTACGCAGCGCCTTGGCTTCGATCTGACGAATCCGCTCGCGGGTGACATCGAACTGCTTGCCGACTTCCTCGAGGGTGTGGTCGGTATTCATGTCGATGCCGAAGCGCATGCGCAGGACCTTGGCTTCACGGGCAGTGAGGCCGGAAAGGACTTCGCGGGTCGCTTCCTTGAGGCTCTCGACAGTGGCGACATCGATTGGCGACTGCATGGTCGAGTCTTCGATGAAGTCACCCAGATGAGAGTCTTCGTCATCACCGATCGGGGTTTCCATGGAGATCGGCTCTTTGGCGATCTTCAATACCTTGCGGATCTTGTCCTCAGGCATTTCCATGCGTTCGCCCAGCTCTTCCGGCGTCGGTTCGCGACCCATTTCCTGCAGCATCTGCCGGGAAATACGGTTGAGCTTGTTGATCGTCTCGATCATGTGCACCGGAATACGGATGGTGCGGGCCTGGTCGGCGATCGAGCGAGTGATCGCCTGACGGATCCACCAGGTGGCATAGGTCGAGAACTTGTAGCCACGACGGTATTCGAACTTGTCCACCGCTTTCATCAAGCCGATGTTGCCTTCCTGGATCAGGTCGAGGAACTGCAGGCCACGGTTGGTGTACTTCTTGGCGATGGAGATCACCAGACGCAAGTTGGCTTCGACCATCTCTTTCTTCGCGCGACGGGCCTTGGCCTCGCCGATCGACATGCGACGGTTGATGTCCTTGATCTCGGCAATCGTCAGGCCGGTCTCGGCCTCGAGTGCGGTCAGCTTCTGCTGGCAACGGACGATGTCCGGCTGCAGGCGGCCGATGGCTTCGGCGTACTTGCTCTTGCCTTTGGCCAGGGCATCGGTCCAGCTTTCGTCGATTTCGTTGCCCGGGAACTGGCGCAGGAAATCGGCACGCGGCATGCGGGCATCACGCACGCACAGCTGCATGATGGCGCGCTCTTGCTGACGCAGGCGATCCAGGGCGCTGCGAACACGCTCGACCAGGCCTTCGAATTGCTTCGGCACCAGTTTGATCGGCATGAACAGGTCGGCCAGGGCCAACAGTTCGGCGATTGCCGCCTTGTTGTGGCGACCGTGCTTTTTCAGGGCCTTGCGGGTGATCTCCATCTGATCGGCCACGGCGCCGAAGCGCTGTGCGGCGATGACCGGATCGGGACCGCTTTCGGCTTCTTCTTCGTCGTCACTGGCTTCGGCTTCATCGTCGTCGCTGTCATCGTCCGCTTTCGCGGCCTTGGCATCGATGGGCGGTGGAACTTCGGCAGCAGGCGGCGCAATGCCGTCGTCCGGGTCGATATAACCGCTGAGGACGTCGGACAGGCGGCCACCTTCGGTGGTGACGCGAGTGTACTCGGAGAGGATGTGTTCAACCGTGCCGGGGAAGTGCGCGATTGCGCCCATCACTTCACGGATGCCCTCTTCGATACGCTTGGCGATTTCGATTTCGCCTTCACGTGTGAGCAGCTCCACCGTGCCCATTTCGCGCATGTACATGCGCACTGGGTCGGTAGTGCGACCAATGTCGGTTTCCACGGCCGCCAACGCCGCAGCTGCTTCTTCGGCGGCTGCTTCGTCGGTGTCGGCTTCGGCCAACAAAAGGGCATCCGCATCCGGAGCACTCTCGAATACGTTGATCCCCATGTCGTTGATCATGCGGATGATGTCTTCCACCTGTTCCGGATCTGAAATATCCTCCGGCAGGTGGTCGTTGACCTCCGCGTAAGTCAGGTAACCCTGCTCACGACCACGGCTGATCAACTCTTTGAGGCGAGACTGCTGTTGCGCTTTTCCGGACATAACACCCTATCCACTGAAGGTCTTGGCGGGCAAAAAACAAGCCGAGGATTATACCCGAGCTATGACCTCACGCGCCAGTTGAGGTCGGGTTTGATGCAGGAAGATTGCGTTTTAGCAGGTCAAGCAACAAAGATTTCTCTTCGGCGCTCAACTCGCTTTGCCGCGATTTCCTGAGAAGTTGTTCCAGCTTTCGCTCGCGCTGGCGGGCTGACAAGCTAGTTATGGTGTCGAAAAACTGTTGTTCAAGGTTTTCTCCCTCGATCAGCCACTCCTTTTCCGCCAGGCGGGTCAGCAATCGGCCCTGTTCGGTGCCGTGCCAACGTGAGATCAACTGAAATGAGCTTAGCTTAGGATTCTTTTGCACGGCTTCGAGCAAGGCCACCAGAAGCTGTGTATTGGTGTTGTCTTCATCCGCGAAGTGACCGGCGGTCTCGACCTTCTCGGCCAGTTGCGGATGGTGGACCAGGGTCCGCAAGGCGGTCAGGGTCGGTGGTTCGACGGCGGCCGGGACTCTCGGGGCACGTGGCTGGTCGCGATCGCCGCCGCGCTTGCCGTTCTTGTCCCAGGGTTTCTTGTCCCATTTCTTGCCGCCGGCGCCCGGTTTCTTCGGCGTCCATTCCTGCTGGGGCGCATAGGCCTCCTGCGGTTGGTGGTAGTCCGAATAGTCCGGGATGGCATCGTAGTCGATGCCGGGATCATAGGCCGGCGGCGGGGCGTCCAGCGGGGCGCTGTGGGCCAGCTGGCTGACGGTTTCGTTGGTCAGGCCGGTGATTTCCGTGAGGCGCTGGCGCATCAGGATCTTCAGGTTCGCCCCGGGAATCTTGTCGATCAGGGGTGCGGCGAGGGTGGCCATGTGCGCCTTGCCTTCCAGCGAGCGCGGATCGGCTTCTTCGGTCAGTTGCTGGAAGAAGTAGTCGGCCAGCGGTTGCGCGTGCTGGTTGATCCGCGCGCGGAAGGCGTCGGTGCCTTCCGCGCGGACCAGGGTGTCCGGGTCTTCGCCCTCGGGCAGGAACAGGAAGCGCGCGCGCCGTCCGTCCTGCAGGCTGGTCAGGGTCGCCTCGAGTGCGCGCCAGGCGGCATTGCGGCCGGCCTGGTCGCCGTCAAAGCAGAACAGCACGTTGGGCACGATGCGGAACAGCTTCTTCATGTGGTCTTCGCTGGTCGCGGTGCCGAGCGTCGCCACGGCGTTGCGCAGGCCTTGCTGGGCCAGGGCGATGACGTCCATGTAGCCCTCGACGACGATGATCTCGTCGAGGTTGCGGTTGTTCTTGCGGGCCTCGAACAGGCCGTAGAGCTCCTGGCCCTTGTGAAACACCGGGGTTTCCGGCGAGTTCAGGTACTTGGGCTTGTCGTCGCCGAGCACCCGGCCGCCGAAGGCGATGATGCGGCCACGGCTGTCGCGGATCGGGAACATCACGCGATCGCGGAAGCGGTCATAGCGTTTGCCCGTTTCGGCGTTCTCGATCAACAAGCCGGCGTCGATCATGGCTTTCTGTTGCAGCGTGTCGCTGGACAGGTGTTTGAACAGGTTGTCCCAGCCTGGCGGGGCAAAACCCAGGCCGAAGTCGCGGGCGATTTCCCCGGTCAGGCCGCGGCCCTTGAGGTAGTCCACGGCGGCTTTGCGCGCCGGGTGGCTTTTCAGTGCCTGGCGATAGAAGTCGGCGGCCGCGGTCAGCAGCGGGTAGAGCGGCGAGTCGGTCGGCTGGCGTGGCTTGTGCGGCCGGCCGCTTTCCTCGCGGGGGATCTCCATGCCGGCGGCTTTCGCCAGTTCCTCGACGGCCTGGGGGAAGTCCAGGTTGTCGTGGTCCATGATGAAGCCGAGGGCGTTGCCTCCCGCGCCGCAGCCAAAGCAGTAGTAGAACTGCTTGTCCGGGCTGACGCTGAAGGACGGGGTCTTTTCCTTGTGGAACGGGCAGCAGGCGGTGTAGTTCTTGCCGGCCTTTTTCATTTGCACGCGCGAGCTGACCACGTCGACAATGTCGGTGCGGTTCAGAAGGTCGTCAATGAAGCTCTGGGGAATCAACCCGGCCATGGCGTTCTCGTCGTTGCTGCGCTGCAAGGAGATCCCGAAAGGGGCTGGACGTCGTCGGGGCGTGCAGGCATATGCGCTGCTCGATCATTCGTCGTCTGCTCAATCATCGTCGGGAAGTGTATCTGCCGAAAACTCACTGACCTTAATTTCAATCAGCCTTTCAGGTTTCGATTTATAACTGTCGCTGTCGGGCGCGCCGCAGGTCAAGGTGACCACGCAATGCCGCAAGCTGGAAAGGGTGTGCTCGTCGGTAGCCTTGGCAGGCTCGTCAGTAAAGACGCGCACCACTGGCAAGAAGCCAGTTCTGACGTGATGAAGCGGGTTCGTCTGGGTCGCATCGGCGGCTTTGACGGTGAAGCATCAAGCGATATCCGCAAATGCCATTAGCCCGGCTGAGGGCCGGGCTTGGCAGAAGCTTGCAGCGAACGTCTGTGTATTAGTACAGACGAACGGCGCGGCGCTGTTCGCGCTGAACTTTCTTGGCGTGACGCTTGACAGCAGCTGCTGCTTTGCGCTTACGCTCGGAAGTCGGCTTCTCGTAAAATTCGCGGCTACGAACTTCAGCCAGAACACCGGCTTTTTCGCAGGAGCGCTTGAAACGACGCAGAGCTACGTCGAAGGGTTCGTTCTCTTTAACTTTGACGGCTGGCATCCAGAGCTACCTTCATTCATTACCGGGGTCAACGTCCTCAGGCAAAAGCGCACTGGAGATCGTCGGTTTTTAAGGGTTGCGGATGTTAACCCCTCAACGTCAGGAATGCAAAGCCTCTGATCGAAAACCGCTGGTCGGGGCCCTGAGTGGCGACTATTATGCGCGCCTTCGAATTCAGCCTCAGGGCGTAAACCCATGCTAGTACTGGGATTGGAAACTTCCTGCGACGAAACCGGTGTCGCGCTGTACGACAGTGAACGCGGACTCCTGGCCGATGCGCTGTTCAGTCAGATCGACCTGCATCGGGCCTACGGCGGCGTGGTGCCGGAGCTGGCCTCCCGTGATCACGTCAAGCGCATGCTGCCGCTGATTCGCCAGGTGCTGGCGGAGGCCGACTGCGTGCCGACCGAGATCGATGCGATCGCCTATACCGCCGGCCCGGGCCTGGTCGGCGCCTTGCTGGTCGGCGCTTCGTGTGCCCAGGCGCTGGCCTTTGCCTGGGGGATTCCGGCCCTGGGCGTGCATCACATGGAAGGCCACCTGCTGGCGCCGATGCTGGAAGCGCAGCCGCCGGAGTTCCCGTTCGTCGCCTTGCTGGTCTCGGGCGGTCATACGCAGTTGGTTCGTGTCGATGGCATCGGTCAGTACGAGCTGCTGGGCGAGAGCCTGGACGATGCCGCCGGCGAGGCCTTCGACAAGACGGCGAAGATGATCGGTCTCAATTATCCGGGCGGGCCGGAAATTGCCCGCCTGGCGGAGCAGGGTGTGTCCGGACGTTTCGTCTTTCCGCGGCCGATGTGCGATCGGCCGGGCCTGGCGTTCAGCTTCAGTGGCCTGAAAACCTTCGCGCTCAACACCTGGCAGCAGTGTGTCAGCACTGGGGACGACGGTGAGCAAACCCGTTGCGACATCTCGCTGGCCTTCCAGCAGGCAGTGGTGGAGACTTTGACCATCAAGTGCAAGCGGGCATTGAAGCAGACGGGCATGAAGCGCCTGGTGATCGCCGGCGGCGTCAGCGCCAACAAGGCCTTGCGCGCGTCGCTGGAGAAAATGCTCGGTGAGATGCAGGGCAATGTGTTCTACGCCCGTCCCGAGTTCTGTACCGATAACGGCGCGATGATCGCCTTTGCCGGTTGCCAGCGGTTGCAGGCAGGGCAGCAGGAGACCCTGGCGATCAGCGTGCAGGCGCGTTGGCCGATGGAGCAACTGTCGCCGCTTTGATGGCCGGCCAGCGACCGGGTTGAAGCGTTTTCACGCTCGACGATCAGAAATGTCGTTCGCGACCGGCAAAGAGGTCGCGTAGATTGCCACGGTGGCGCCAGACGATCAGGCCGGTCAGCACGCTCATCGGCAACAGCGCCGCCGGTTCCTGCCAGGCCAGCAGCGGCAGGGTCAGCGGTGTCGCGATCAAGGCCGCGAGCGAGCTGGTGCGGGTGAGGTAGAAGGTCAGGATCCAGGCGGCGATGGCCAGCAGGGCGGCAGGTGGGTAAAGCCCCAGCAGCATGCCGGCGGCCGTCGCGACGCCTTTGCCTCCGCGAAAGCGGAAGTAGAGCGGGAACAGATGGCCGAGGACGGCGCAGAGTCCGACCCAGGCCTGTTGTTGCAGTGACAGCCCGGCGAGCCCGGCGATCAGCACGGGCAGCAGGCCCTTGAGCAGGTCGCCGAGCAGCGTCAGGATCGCCAGCTTCTTGCCGGCCAGGCGCAGCATGTTGGTTGCGCCGGCATTGCCCGAGCCACTCATTCGCGGATCGGGGTTTCCGGTCAGGCGGCTGAGCAAAATGGCAAAGGACAGAGAGCCGAGCAGGTAGGCGAGGATCGCCAGTAACCAAAACATGCTAACTATTCCGGGCGAGGACGCCCTGATTCTAACGGCGCATTGCGCCCTTGTCGTGCTGTGGAGAAGAGCGCTTGGACAGAGTGTTTATCGAGGGCCTGGAAGTCGACACCGTGATCGGTGCCTATGACTGGGAGCGCGGCATCAAGCAGTGCCTGCGTCTTGACCTCAGTTTCGCCTGGGACAACCGTCCGGCGGCCGCGGGTGACGACCTGACCCTGGCGCTCGACTATGCCAGCGTATCGGCGCGTATCCAGGCCTTTGCCGGGCAATCGCAGTTCCAGCTGGTGGAAACCTTCGCCGAGCGCCTGGCCGAAGTGCTGATGAGCGAGTTCCAGATCCCCTGGTTGCACCTCAAGCTGACCAAGCCGGGTGCCGTCGCGGCCGCCAGGGGCGTGGGCGTGGAGATCGAGCGCGGATGTCGCTAACTCAGGTTTATCTCGGGCTCGGCAGCAATATCGAGCGCGAAACCCACTTGTGCGCCGGCCTTGATGCGCTGTCCGGCTTTCTGCTGGATATTCGTTGCTCGCCGGTGTTCGAAAGCCAGCCGGTGGGGATCAAGAGCGGGCCGTTCTTCAATCTGGTGGTGTCGGCAGTGACCGACCTGCCGTTGCTGGAGCTGGATCGCCGGTTGAAGTTCATCGAGGCCGACAACGGTCGGTATGCGCCGGACCGCAAGGGCCTGCCGCTGGATATCGATGTCTTGCTGTATGGCGAGCAGGTGGGGAATTTCGATGGGTTGATCCTGCCCCGTGCGGAAATTCTGAAAAATGCCTTTGTCTTGTGGCCATTGTCGTTGATCGCGCCGACAAAGCTGCATCCTGAAGTGGGCAGGAGCTTTGCCGCGCTATGGCAGGAAGCGGGTATCGACCAGGTGTTGGCGCCGGTTGCGTTCGAGTGGCGTGGTACCCGGTTGACCCCCACGGATCTGTTGCAAGGGCCGGCTTGACCTCGTCATCACGGCCCGCGCGATCCTTGTAGGAGCTGGCTTGCCAGCGATGAGGGCCTAGAGCCTTGTGATGCCTATTTGGCCGCCATCGCCAGCAAGCCAGCTCCTACCGGATTCGCGTTTCAGCCAACACTCTTTTCTTTGTAGGCCTTGATGGCTTTCAGCCGCTCGCGCTTGAGGGCTTCACCCAACTCAGGGCCTTTGAAGCCTTTTTCCAGCAGCGGCTGAACCGCGACGGCCTTGGCGACCGCCGCCGCACCGCGTAAATAATCGGCCTGCGGATAATCCCGCTGTTCGAGGCCCTGGCGACCCCGGGCATCCATCTCGCAGGCGGCGATAAATTCCTCGAAGCGTTGCGGGCGGCGATAAACGTCGAAGCTCTGCAACAGTTCCAGCAAGGTCGAGGGCTTCAGCTCCAGGGCGCGATGACCGTGGGTGTGGTATTCGCCCACCAGCAAGGCCAGTTCCTGGCAGTCGCGAGGGGCCTTGTAGCGTTCATTGACCGCCTTGATCAGTTTCAGTCCCTTGAACTCATGGGCGATGTGTCGTGGCCATTCGCTCTCGGGCGTGAGGCCTTTCCCCAGGTCGTGCAGCAGGCAGGCCCAGCGCACGGTTAATGGCTGCCGATGGCGGGCGGCCTGCTCCAGCACGCTCAGGGTGTGGATGCCACTGTCGATTTCGGGGTGGTGAGCCTCGGGTTGCGGTACACCGAACAGGGCATCGACTTCGGGAAACAGTACCGCCAACGCACCGCACTCGCGCAGTACCTCGATAAACACCTGGGGCTGGTCTTCCATCAGGGCGCGGGAAATTTCCTTCCAGCTGCGCTCGGGTGTCAGGGCCTGGAGTTCGCCCGATTCAGCCAGTTGGTGCATCAGGGCCAGGGTCTGCGGTGCGACCTTGAAGCCCAGGCCTGCGTAGCGTGCGGCAAAGCGGGCCACGCGCAGGACTCGCAGGGGATCTTCGGCGAACGCGGGGGAAACGTGACGGAGTATGCGAGCTTCGAGATCCTGTTGGCCATGATAGGGATCGGTCAGCTTGCCATGGTCGTCCTCGGCCATGGCATTGATCGTCAGGTCGCGGCGGATCAGGTCTTCTTCGAGGGTGACCTCGGGGCTGGCGTGGAAAGTAAAGCCGCCGTAGCCGCGTCCGCTTTTGCGTTCGGTGCGGGCCAGGGCATATTCCTCGCCGCTCCTGGGGTGGAGAAAGACCGGGAAATCGGCGCCGACCGGGCGAAAACCCTGGGCGAGCATCTCTTCAGTGGTTGCACCGACCACGACCCAGTCGATATCGGTGACGGGTTGGCCCAGCAGGCGATCGCGAACCGCGCCGCCGACTTTATAGATCTGCATGAAAAACCTCCGTTAGCGCGACAGGATAACCTGTGTGTCCGGCCAACGGAGGCATCGTGTGTGCTCAGAGGTGAATGACGGCCAGGTCCAGTCGACCGTATTCGCCTTCGCTGTGCTCGCCTCTGGGCGGGACATGGTGGGTCTTCATGATCTGGTCGCCCTGCAGGGTTTCCAGGTGGATGTCGAAGCCCCAGAGGCGGTGCAGGTGCTTGAGTACTTCCTCCGTCGAGTCGCCCAGGGGTTTGCGGTCGTGCTGTTGGTGGCGCAGGGTCAGGGAGCGGTCGCCACGACGGTCGATGCTCCAGATCTGCACGTTGGGTTCGCGGTTACCGAGGTTGTATTGCGCGGCAAGGGTTTCCCGAATGGTCCTGTAGCCGCCTTCGTCATGGATGGCCGGGACCAGCAGGTCGTCGCGCTGGTCGTCGTCGAGGATGCTGAACAGCTTGAGGTCGCGGATCACCTTGGGCGACAGGTACTGCAGGATAAAACTCTCGTCCTTGAAGCTGCTCATGGCGAACTTGATGCTGGACAGCCAGTCGCTGCCGGCCAGGTCCGGGAACCAGCGACGATCCTCCTCCGTCGGTTCCTCGCACATCCGCCGGATATCCCGGTACATGGCGAAGCCCAGGGCGTAGGGGTTGATCCCGCTGTAGTAGGGGCTGTCGAAGCCGGGCTGGAAGACCACGCTGGTGTGGGAGGTGAGGAACTCCATCATGAAGCCCTCGGTGACCAGCCCTTCGTCGTAGAGGTCGTTCATCAGGGTGTAGTGCCAGAACGTCGCCCAGCCTTCGTTCATCACCTGGGTCTGGCGCTGCGGATAGAAGTACTGGGCGATCTTGCGCACGATCCGCACGATCTCCCGTTGCCACGGCTCCAGCAGCGGTGCGTGTTTTTCGATGAAGTAGAGGATGTTTTCCTGGGGTTCGGCGGGGAAGCGCGCATTGTCCTTGTCGCTGAACTTGTCCGCGCCCTTGGGAATGGTGCGCCACAGATCGTTGATCTGCTTTTGCAGGTGCTCTTCACGATCCTTCTGCCGCCGCCGTTCTTCTTCCGCGGAGATCGGGTAAGGCCGTTTGTAGCGGTCGACGCCATAGTTCATCAGGGCATGGCAGGAGTCGAGCAGGTCCTCCACCGCATCGATGCCGTGGCGTTCCTCGCATTGCATGATGTACTGCTTGGCGAAGACCAGGTAATCGATGATCGAGCTGGCATCGGTCCAGGTCCGGAACAGGTAGTTGCCCTTGAAGAAGCTGTTATGGCCGTAACAGGCATGGGCCACCACCAGTGCCTGCATGCAGATGGTGTTTTCCTCCATCAGGTAGGCGATGCAGGGGTCGGAGTTGATCACGATTTCGTAGGCCAGGCCCATCTGGCCCCGGCTGTAGGACTTTTCCGTGCTGAGGAAGTGCTTGCCGTAGGACCAGTGGTGGTAGCCCAGGGGCATGCCCACCGAGGCATAGGCATCCATCATCTGCTCGGCGGTGATCACTTCGATCTGGTTGGGGTAGGTGTCCAGGGCATAACGTTCCGCGATACGGCTGATTTCGCGGTCGTAGGCCTGGATCAGCTCGAACGTCCATTCCGAACCGGTGGAAATGGGTTGGCGCCTCTGTTGTTTCTGCTCTCTGGCGGTCATGTCACTAACCTGCGCTGGAAGAGTTCACGGAAGACCGGATAGATATCGCCGGCCGACACCAGCTGCTGCTGGGCAAACGTATCGCTGAACGCCTCGCTGATGCGCTCGTATTCGTACCACAGGGCCTGGTGTTCGCGGGGGGTGATCTCTACGTAAGTGTAGTACTGCACGAACGGCATGATCTGGTTGATCAGGATATCGCGGCAGATCGGCGAGTCGTCGTTCCAGTTGTCGCCGTCGGAGGCTTGGGCCGCGTAGATGTTCCATTCATTGGTCGGGTAGCGCTCGGCCATGATCTCCTGCATCAGCTTCAGGGCGCTGGAGACGATGGTGCCGCCGGTTTCCCGCGAATAGAAGAACTCCTCCTCGTCCACTTCCCGGGCGCTGGTGTGATGGCGGATGAACACCACTTCGATCTTGTCGTAGTTCCGCTTGAGGAACAGGTACAGCAGGATGAAGAAGCGCTTGGCGATATCCTTGGTGGCTTGGGTCATGGAGCCGGAGACGTCCATCAGGCAGAACATCACGGCCTTGGAGCTGGGGTTGGGTTGCTTGACCAGCAGGTTGTATTTCAGGTCGAAGGTATCGAGGAACGGCACGCGATGAATGCGTGCGCTGAGTTTCTCGATTTCTGCCTCGATTTCCTGGATATCGCCGAAATTGTCCGGTTCTTCGCGTCTCAGTCGCTCAAGTTCGGCCTTGGCCTCCTTGAGTTTCGCGCGACTGCTGCCGGACAGGGCGATCCGCCGCGCATGGGCCGAGCGCAGGGTCCGGATGATATTGATGCGCGAAGGGTTGCCTTCGTTGCTGATCCCGGCGCGGACGGTCTTGAAGGTGTCGGTGCCGGTGAGATTGCGTTTGACCAGGTTCGGCAGCTCCAGGTCTTCGAACATGAATTCGAGGAATTCTTCCTGGGTGATCTGGAAGACGAACTCGTCCATCCCTTCGCCGGAGTTGCCGGCCTTGCCGGGACCGCGCCCACCGCCTCCGCCCGGCGGCCGGGGGATATGTTCGCCGCTGGTGAATTCCTTGTTGCCGGGATGGACCACGGTCTGTTTGCCGCCACGACCATGGTGCAGTACCGGCTCATCGATATCGCGACCGGGAATGCTGATCTGCTCGCCGTGTTCCATATCGGTGATGGAACGGCGGCTCACGGCTTCCTCGACCGCCTTTTTGATATGGTCACGATAACGCCGCAGGAAGCGCTGACGGTTCACCGTGCTCTTGTTCTTGCCATTGAGACGTCGGTCGATCACATAGCTCATGGGGAGCCCTCCGGGCAGCTTCAAGTTACAAGCTTCCAGCGGCAGGCTGGAAGCTTAAAGACAAGCGGTCGGCCGCGACGGTCGCAGGCACGTTCGGCAACGTGCCCGGGACCTGCAGCCTGGCGCTTGCAGCTGCCTTTACTGCGACTTCCTGACCCGCAGGTACCACTCGGAGAGCAGGCGTACCTGTTTGTCGGTGTAGCCGCGTTCGACCATGCGTGTGACGAAGTCGTTGTGTTTCTGCTGGTCCTCCTTGCTGGCCTTGGCGTTGAAGCTGATGACCGGCAGCAGGTCCTCGGTGTTGGAGAACATTTTCTTCTCGATCACCACCCGCAGCTTCTCGTAGCTGAGCCAGGTCGGGTTCTTGCCATTGTTGTTGGCCCGGGCGCGCAGGACGAAGTTGACGATCTCGTTGCGGAAATCCTTCGGATTGCTGATGCCGGCCGGTTTTTCGATTTTTTCCAGTTCCTCGTTCAGGGCGACGCGATTGAGGATTTCGCCGGTTTCCGGGTCGCGGTATTCCTGGTCCTGGATCCAGAAGTCGGCGTACAGCACATAACGATCGAAGATGTTCTGGCCGTACTCGCTGTAGGACTCCAGGTACGCGGTCTGGATTTCCTTGCCGATGAACTCGATATAGCGTGGCGCCAGGTATTCCTTGAGGAAGCGCAGGTAGCGCTCGCGGGTTTCGGCCTGGAACTGTTCCTGTTCGATCTGCTGCTCCAGCACGTACAGCAGGTGTACCGGGTTGGCGGCGATTTCATGGGGATCGAAGTTGAAGACCTTCGACAGGATCTTGAAGGCGAAGCGGGTCGACAGGCCGTTCATGCCTTCGTCGACGCCCGCGCTGTCGCGGTATTCCTGGATCGACTTGGCCTTCGGATCGGTGTCCTTGAGATTTTCGCCGTCGTAGACCCGCATTTTCGAGTAGATGTTCGAGTTTTCCGGCTCCTTGAGGCGCGAGAGCACGGTGAACTGGGCGAGCATCTTCAGGGTGTCGGGGGCGCAGTGGGCCTTGGCCAGGGAGCTGTTGAACAGCAGCTTGTCGTAGATCTTCACTTCGTCGCTGACCCGCAGGCAGTACGGGACCTTGACGATGTAGATCCGGTCGATGAAGGCTTCGTTGTTCTTGTTGTTGCGGAAGGTGTGCCACTCCGATTCGTTGGAGTGGGCCAGCAGGATCCCGGTGAACGGAATCGCGCCGAGGCCTTCGGTACTGTTGTAGTTGCCTTCCTGGGTCGCGGTCAGCAGCGGGTGGAGCACCTTGATCGGTGCCTTGAACATTTCCACGAATTCCATCAAGCCCTGGTTGGCCCGGCACAGTGCGCCCGAATAGCTGTAGGCATCGGCGTCGTTCTGCGGGAACTCTTCCAGCTTGCGGATATCGACCTTGCCCACGAGCGCGGAGATGTCCTGGTTGTTCTCGTCGCCCGGCTCGGTCTTGGCCACGCCGATCTGGTTGAGGATCGAAGGGTAGAGCTTGACCACGCGGAACTGACTGATGTCGCCGCCGAATTCGGCCAGGCGCTTGGTGGCCCAGGGCGACATGATGGTGTTCAGGTAGCGGCGGGGGATACCGAAGTCTTCCTCGAGGATCGCGCCATCTTCCGTGGCGTTGAACAGACCCAGCGGCGACTCGAAGACCGGCGAGCCCTTGATGGCATAGAAGGGGACTTTCTCGATCAGCTGTTTCAGTTTCTCGGCCAGGGATGACTTGCCGCCCCCGACGGGACCGAGCAGGTAGAGGATCTGTTTCTTCTCTTCCAGGCCCTGGGCGGCGTGGCGGAAATACGAAACGATCTGGTCGATGCATTCTTCCATCCCGTGGAAGTCTTCAAAGGCCGGATAGCGACGGATCACCTTGTTGGAGAAGATGCGCGACAACCGTGAGTTGGTGGACGTGTCCAGCAGTTCGGGTTCGCCGATTGCCAGTAGCAGCCTTTCGGCTGCCGACGCGTAGGCGCTGCGATCCTTTTTGCACAGCTCGAGATACTCCTGCAGCGTGAGTTCTTCTTGCCGTGTGGATTCGAAGCGTTGTTGGAAATGGCTGAATATGCTCATGACGTCACCTCGCTCGATACTTGGAGCCGGTGCCGGATCAGTCAGTCAAGTGCTGGCATGCAACCGCGGAACAGTTGCTGTTTACCCCCCAGAACACCTCCAAGGCGACGATAGCCTTGAAAATTACTACCGATGACCCGTACGCCGGTGTACCGGCTCTCCCCTGATTTGGATGGCCTGGGCTTAAGGATAGTTCGGAATCCGGGAGATCAAGGTGAGATGCGCAATTAGTTGCGCCTGACCGTTCGTCAGCAAACGCTCTAGCCCGCTATTGGCGCGGGCTGGAGCGAAAGAAAAAAATTATTCGGAATTATCCTGGGCTGTTTCCGACGGAAAGGTCGTACGCCACAGTTCGAAGCCGCCGTCCAGGCTGTAGACCTCGGAGAAGCCCTGGCTGACCAGATAGGCCGCCGCACCCTGGCTGGAATTGCCGTGGTAGCAGCACACCACCAGGGGTTGGTCGAGGTCGGCCTTGGCGATGAAATCGTGCAGGGAGTGGTTGTCCAGGTGCTTGGAACCGCTGATGTGGTTCTGGGCAAACGCCTGCGGATCGCGGACGTCGACGACCACGGCACCTTGCTCGCGCAGGGCCTGGGCTTGTTCGGGGGGAATGCGTTTGAATTCGCTCATCATGGGCTCCGTCTGGGGCGAGTAGGTCGTACAGTTTAGCGATAGAGCCAGGCCCTGAATCGCTCGGCCAGGGTCGGGGGCGGCGCGACGCCGCCCTGGGTGTCACATTTGCAGGTCAGGCGTTCGTCGGTATCGACGTTCATCAGGGTCATGGCGCCGCCCCAGACGCAACCGGTGTCGAGGGCAAAGATCCCCGGCTCGTCGCACTGGCCTTCGAGGGCCGCCCAATGGCCGAAGATGATTTTCAGGCCCTGGGTCTTGCGTTCCTTGTAGCTGAACCACGGGGCATAGCCGGCCGGCGCGGTGTCGGCGCCCTCCTTGCCCTTGAGGTCGAGCTTGCCTTCGGCGGTGCAGAAGCGCATGCGGGTGAAGTAGTTGGTGATCACCCGCAGGCGTGCGACACCTTGCAGATCGCCGTCCCACTTGTTCGGTTCGTTGCCGTACATGCCGTCCAGGAACGGCGCGAACAGATTATCGTCGCGCAGGGCTTCTTCGACCTCGGCGGCGAGCTTCAGGGCTTTCTTGAGCGTCCATTGCGGTGGAATGCCAGCATGGACCAGGGCCACGTTGCGCTCCGGATCATGGTGCAGCAGTTTTTGCCGGCGCAACCAGTCGAGCAGTTCCGGACCATCGGCAGCGTCGAGGATCTCGCGCAGGGTGTCGCTTTTCTTCAGGCGCTCGATGTTCCGCGCGGCAGCCAGCAGGTGCAGGTCGTGGTTGCCGAGCACGCAGACCAGGGATTCACGCATTCCATAAAGGAAGCGCAGGGTTTCCAGGGATTGCGGGCCGCGATTGACCAGGTCGCCCACCAGCCACAGGCGATCCTGTGCAGGGTCGAAGCTGACCCGCTCCAGCAGGCATTTGAGCGGTTCCAGGCAGCCTTGCAGATCGCCAACGGCGTATACCGCCATCAGTGCAGGGCTCCGGGTACGGCCAGGCGGAACGGTGCGATGATCGCATCGAAGTGCTGGCCGTCCTCGGCGAGCATCTGGTAGCTGCCCTGCATGTTGCCGACCTTGGTCGTCATCACCGTGCCGCTGCTGTAGGTGTGGCTGTCGCCGGCTTCGATCAGCGGCTGCTGGCCGACCACGCCGGCACCACGGACTTCCTCGACATGGCCGTCGCCATCGGTGATCACCCAGTGCCGTGAGAGCAGTCGGGCCGGGAGCTGGCCGTTGTTCTGCACGGTAATGGTGTAGGCAAAGGCGAAACGGTTCTGCTCGGGCTGTGATTGTTCAGCGAGGAAGCGGGTGACGACGCTGACGTCGACCTGGTAGCGGGGATCGGACATGCGAAAGGCCTTGGAAGCAAAAGCGGAAGACACGACTGGTGGTGCTCAGTCTAGGTCAAGTGCCGGGCAGTAGGCCAGATATGGAATCCGGCGGTGTACCCGGGCGCGATGAGGCTATGTCAGTCGGCGACGGCTGCCGTGTCGGACTGTTCGCTGAGCTTGTCGGCCAGGCGCACGAAAGCGGCGAGATCCAGTTGTTCCGGACGCAGGCTGCCATCGACACCGGCGGCTTCGATCTCGGCGCTGCTGAGCAGGGCCTTGAGCGTGTTGCGCAGGGTCTTGCGACGCTGGTTGAAGGCTTCGCGAACGACCCGCTCAAGCAGGCGATGGTCCTTGGCCGGGTGCGGTAGCACGGCGTGGGGCACCAGGCGGACAATCGCCGAATCGACCTTCGGTGGCGGATTGAACGCGCCGGGGCCGACATTGAACAGGTGTTCCACGCGGCAATGGTACTGGACCATGATCGACAGGCGACCCCAGTCGCCGCCACCCGGGCCGGCGGCCAGGCGCTCGACGACTTCCTTTTGCAGCATGAAGTGCATGTCGCGGATCAGGCTGGCGTTGTGCAGCAGGTGGAAAATCAGCGGCGTGGAGATGTTGTACGGCAGGTTGCCGACCACTCGCAGGCTGTTCGGCGCGGCATTCAGGCTGGTGAAGTCGAATTTCAGCGCATCGCCCTGATGCAGGTTGAAGTTCGCCTTGCCGGCGAACTGCTGGTTCAGGATCGGGATCAGGTCCTTGTCCAGTTCAACCACGTCCAGCTGTGCACCGCTGCCCAGCAAGCCTTCGGTCAAGGCGCCCTGGCCCGGGCCGATCTCCAGCAGGCGGTCCTCGGACTTGGCATGGATGGCGCGCAGGATGCGGTCGATCACACCGGCGTCGTGCAGGAAGTTCTGCCCGAAACGCTTGCGCGCCCGGTGTTGGTATTGCTCGCTCATAAACGGGTCTCGGCCATCTGGTAGGCGGTTTCCAGGGCGACTTGCAGGCTGCCGGTGTCGATTTTGCCGCTGCCGGCCAGATCCAGGGCGGTGCCATGGTCGACCGAGGTGCGGATGATCGGCAAGCCCAGGGTCACATTGACTGCCGCGCCGAAACCTTTGTATTTCAGTACGGGCAGGCCCTGGTCGTGGTACATCGCCAGCACTGCATCGCAGTGCTCCAGATATTTGGGGGTAAACAGAGTGTCGGCGGGCAGCGGGCCACGCAGATCCATGCCTTCGATGCGCAGACGCTCCAGGGTGGGTTCGATGATGTCGATCTCTTCGTGGCCCAGATGGCCGCCTTCGCCGGCATGGGGGTTGAGCCCGCAGACCAGGATGCGCGGTTGGGCAATGCCGAATTTTTCCTTGAGATCGGCATGCAGGATACGTGTGACGCGCTCCAGGCGTTCGGGAGTGATCGCGTCCGCCACCTGGCGCAAGGGCAGGTGAGTGGTGACCAGCGCCACCCGCAATCCGCGGGTGGCCAGCATCATGACGACCTGGCTCGTGTGGGTCAGGTCCGCGAGGAACTCCGTGTGGCCGGAGAACGCGATGCCGGAATCGTTGATCACGCCCTTGTGGACCGGGGCGGTGATCATGCCGGCGAAATCGCCGTCCAGGCAGCCCTGGCCGGCGCGGGTCAGGGTTTCCAGCACAAAGGCCGCATTGGCCTTGTCCAGCTTGCCGGCGACGACCTGGGTCGCCAGCGGCGTATCCCATACATACAGGCTGCCTGCCGGGGCCGGTCGTTCGGGCCAGTTGTCCGGCCCCACCGCCAGCAGGTCGACGGCCACGGCCAGTTGCGCGGCCCGCTCGGCGAGCAGGTCACGACTGGTAATGGCAATCAGGGGATGAGGCTGGGGCTGCGAGGCGAGCAGCAGGCAAAGGTCTGGACCTATGCCCGCCGGCTCGCCGGGTGTCAACGCGAAACGCTTGGGTTTCACTGGGCCGCCTGGTCTGCGCCAGGGAGCTTGATTTCAACGTAGGCTTCGTCGCGGATCTGACGCAGCCAGGTTTGCAGCTCTTCATCGTACTTGCGGTTACGCAGCACGGTCATGGCCTGCTGTTCGCGTGCCTGCGTGGTGCTGTCGGTGGCGCGACGGCCAAGGACTTCCAGCACGTGCCAGCCGTATTGGGTCTTGAACGGCTTGGACAGTACGCCTTGTGGCGTTTTTGCCATCACTTCCTGGAACTCCGGAACCAGTACCTTCGGGTCGATCCAGTTCAGGTCGCCACCGTTGAGGGCCGAACCCGGATCTTCCGAGAAGCTCTTGGCCAGGGTGGCGAAGTCTTCGCCATTCTGGATGCGCTCGTAGAGTTTCTGGGCCAGGGCCTGGGTCTCGGCTTCGCTGCGAATGGCGTTCGGCTTGATCAGGATGTGACGAACATGGACTTCGTCGCGCATCTGGGTTTCGCCGCCGCGCTTCTCCAGCACCTTCAGGATGATGAAACCACCCGGAGTACGCGCCGGTTCGGTGATGTCACCGACTGGCATGCTGCTCAGCAAATGGTCGAACGGTGGCGGCAGTTGCGCCGGCTTGCGCCAGCCCATGTCGCCACCTTCGAGGGCGTTGTCGCTGCCGGATTTGGCAATGGCCAGTTGGGCGAAGTCGGCACCCTGCTTGAGCTGCCGGTAGACGTCCTGGGCCTGTGCCGCTGCGGCCTGGATCGCCTGCGAACTGGCGCTGTCCGGCGTGGAGATAAGGATGTTGGCCAGGTGCAGTTCTTCGGAGAGCTGCATCTTGCCCAGGTCGGAGGCGAGGAAGTTCTTCACTTCCTGCTCGGAAACCTGGATGCGTTCGGCAACGCGGCGCTGGCGCACGCGGCTGATGACCATTTCGCGGCGGACCTGATCCCGTGCGTCCTCATAGGAGAGGCCGTCGTGGGCCAGCGCGGCCTTGAACTGGTCCACCGACATGTTATTGCGCTGGGCAATGGTGCCGATGGCCTGGTTCAGTTCCTCGTCGGAGATGCGAATGCCGGAGCGTTCGCCGATCTGCAGTTGCAGGTTCTCGACGATCAGGCGTTCGAGGACCTGCTGGTCCAGGACGCTGGTCGGTGGCACGCCACCGCCACGCTTGGCGATGCTCTGCTGGACTTCGTGGACGCGCTGGTCCAGTTGGCTCTGCATGATCACGTCGTTGTCGACGATCGCCACGACGTTGTCGAGGGGCTGCACGGCGGCGTGAACCGCCGCACTCAGGACCAGCGCGCCCAGCATCAGCGGGCGCAGACAATCAGAAAGCTTGATCTTCACGTTCACGATAACCTTGGATGCCTTTGTCGAGGAAGCTCTCTAGCTTGGCGCCGGTAACGCCGCCGAGTCCCTTCAGGACAATTTGGAGGAAGATGCCATGGTCGCCTTTCTCGTTTTGCGGGGCGTCCTGGCTGAACTCGTCATACTTGACCCAGTAACGGTTGATCAGGCGCAGTTTCCAGCAGCAGTTGTCGTACTCGAAACCACCGAAGGCTTCCAGCGTACGGTTGCGGTTGTAGTCGTACTGCCAGCGGCTGATGACGTTCCACTGCGGCACGATCGGCCAGATCACCGAGAAGTCGTGCTGCTGGATCTTGTAGTAGTCCTTCACGAAGCCTGGTGTACCCGGGGTGCCGTAGTCGCCACCGAACTGCCATTGGCCGGTGTTCTGGTTGTAGATCACCTGGTCGTTGCGATAGCGATAGCCGGCGTTGAAGACCTTGTTCGGGTTGTCTTCAGGCTGGTAGTGGAACATCGCGCTGCCGGAACGCGGGCTGTGGCTGTCCGGGTCCCAGTTGTAGTCGGCCGTCGCACGCCAGTCGTGGTTGAAGCGATAGGCGTATTCCAGGGCGTAGGGCGAAACGTTGGAGGTGGCGTCGGCGCGAGTACGGTAATTGACACCCGGCAACTGGACGGTACGGTCCTTGAAGTACAGCGCCTGGCCGATACTCACGCGTTGACGTTCGAAGCCATTGTCTTCGATCCAGCGGCTGGTGAGACCCAGGGACAGCTTGTTCTCGTCGCCGACGCGGTCCGACCCTGAGAAGCGGTTGTCGCGGAACAGGGAGGCGTAGTTGAAGCTGTACTCACCAGTATCGAAGACCGGGATGTCCTTCTGGTCTTTCTCCGGCACATAGAGATAGAACAGGCGCGGCTCCAGGGTCTGGCGATAGTTGGTGCCAAACAGACTGGTGTTGCGGTCGAAGTACAGGCCGCTGTCGATGCTTGCGATAGGAACGGCGCGACTTTGCGAACTGTTGAAAGTTTCGCCGAGTGCCGAAGCGTTGCTGGTGTTATTGACCAGATCGTCCCGGCCTTGGGAGCCCAGGTCCAGGTCATACTTGGTGTACTGGTACTTGAGCGATGGCGTGATATAGCCATAGGTCCAGTTCATCGGCAGGCTGACACCCGGCTTGAGGTTCAGGCGAGTGCCGTTGGCACGTGCCAGACCCACCACGTTGGTGTCCAGGCGAGGAGTACCGATGGCATTGCCGTTGATATCGAACGGTCCGCCGTCCTTGTCGAAGAAGTTGCCGTTTTCCAGGCTGCGCTCGAAGCGTACCGCTTCAGTCTCGTAAGTGAAATCCAGGCCTTCCGGGTGGTAAGGCAATGTCCCGTTGAAGGTGATCTGCGGCAGCCGGTTGTAGGGCGTGATGTTCGATACGCTGGCCAGTTGGTAGGCCTGCACATTGAGCCGGGCGGTGTAGTCGTCGCCGCGGTAGCTGACGGCGCCTTGCTGGTTGACGTAGGAGCTGGAATCGGTGACGCCGATCTGGTCGCTTGTCAGGTCCTGGAAGTAGTAGGGGTCGCTGATCTTGGTGTAGTCGACCTCGGTCAGTATACGCGAATCCAGGCCACCCTTGTGCTGCCAGTTGATCATGTAGCGGGTTTTTTCGGAGTCGGTCTGCTTCGAGCGATCATTGCTGTCGTCGTTCAGGTACGCGCCGCCGAACTGGCCTTCGCTGGACTTGGTCAGGTAGCGGAACTCGCCTTCCATCAACAAGCCGCGCTTGGTCATGTAGCGTGGGTACAACGTGGCGTCGTAGTTCGGCGCCAGGTTGAAGTAGTACGGGGTGACAAACGTGAAGCCGCTATCGCCACCCGAACTGAAGCTCGGCGGCAGGAAGCCGGACTGGCGACGGTCGTCGATCGGGAAGTAGATGTACGGCGTGTACAGGACCGGAATGTCCTTGACCCGCAGTGTCACGTTGGTCGCGGTGCCGAAACCGGTCGCCGGGTTCAAGGTGATGTTGTTGCCCTTGAGCTGCCAGGCGTTGCTGTTCGGTTCGCACGTGGTGTACGTACCGTCCTTGAGACGGATGATCGCGTTTTCGGCACGCTTGGCATACAGCGCGCTACCGCGGATACGCGACTTGTGCAGAACGTATTCGGCGTTGTCGACCTTGGCTTCGCCAGTGTCCAGTTGCACGTCGGCGTGATCGCCGACCAGCAGGGCGCCGTTGTCGCGGACACGCACGTTGCCGTTCAGCTCACCACGGTTTTCCGCCTGGTACAGGCTTGCCTCGTCGGCCTCGACCTGCATGCTGCCCTGGCGCATGACCACGTCGCCGGCCAGGCTGGCGACCTGCTGGTCCTGCTCGTAACGGGAAGCCTTGGCACCGATAAAGGTCGGCGCGTCACTTTTATTCGTCTTGTCATTCATGCCAGGACGAATCGGTTCGATATAGGAACCAGAGCAGTAAGGACCGGTTTCGGCCAATTGCGCAGGCGTCAGCTTCTCGCGTGGGACCCAGTCGAGGTGGCTGTAGTCGGCACTGCGCGATTTCAGGCCGCGGCCCTTGGCTTCGGTGACCAGTTTGGTCGCCGGTGCGGAATCGCCGCCGGAACCGCTGTCAGCCGTGGCCTCGGTGCTGCCGCCGACCGAGCCCGCTTCATGCACGGGACGTGGTGGCAACTGGGCGGTGGTCGCCTTGGGCGCACAGCTCCAGGCGCCCGAAGCTGAGGCCGAACAGTCATACTGTTCAGCAGCGACGACGAACGAAGTGGCTAAAGGTTGCAGGGCCAGCAAACCGCCGGTGACCAGCAACGGAAACTTTCTACGAAACGCGGGGGATTTCAATGCCATCTTATTAGTCCGGGCTTCCTGCGTGCCATCTGCCCGCGGTAAAGGGCCGCACGCCTATCGATGGTCTGAAAAAGATGCTGGATAATAAAGCATGACCCGCTTGACGGCTAGCGCCGTCGGAGACCCTTGTAATGCCTGACCAAGATCTACGCTTGCAACACCTGAAAGTTTGGCTGGATAAGCAGTTGACCACGTTGTTCCTGACTGAAGGCTGGGGTGCCGTGCCCGCGGCCACATTGACCGCGGCCAGCAGCGACGCGAGTTTCCGCCGATATTTCCGTTGGGAAGGCGAGGGCCGCAGCTTTATCGTGATGGACGCTCCGCCCCCCCGGGAAAACTGCAAACCCTTCGTGGATATCGCCCATTTGCTGGCGAAATCCGGCATCAACGTGCCAAAAATTCATGCGCAGGATCTGCAGAACGGATTTCTTTTGCTCAACGACCTGGGCAACCGGACCTATCTGGATGTGATCGACGCCGAAAACGCCGATGCCCTGTTCGCCGATGCCATCGATGCCTTGCTGGCTTTTCAGCAACTGCCGATGGATGCCGGACTGCCGAGCTACGATGTCGCGCTGTTGCGCCGCGAGCTGGAACTCTTTCCCGAGTGGTATGTGGGGCGTGAGCTGGGCATCGATTTCAGCCAGGCACAGCTCGAGCGCTGGCAACGGGTCAGTACGCTGTTGATCGACAGCGCGCTGGCGCAGCCGAAAGTGCTGGTGCACCGCGACTACATGCCGCGCAACCTGATGCTGAGCGAGCCCAATCCGGGCGTGCTGGATTTCCAGGATGCGGTCTATGGGCCGGTGACCTATGACATCACCTGTCTGTTCAAGGACGCCTTCCTCAGTTGGCCCGAAGCCCGGGTCGGTGACTGGTTGCACAGCTACTGGCAGCAAGCCGGGCGCCTGGGCATTCCGGTCCAGCCGGACTTCGAGGAATTTCGCCGGGCCAGCGACCTGATGGGCGTGCAGCGTCACTTGAAGGTGATCGGGATCTTCGCCCGTATCTGCCATCGTGATGGCAAGCCGCGCTACCTGGCGGATGTACCGCGCTTCTTTGCCTATATAGAGGCGGTACTGGCGCGCCGTCCGGAACTGGCCGAGCTGGGCGAGCTGTTGGCCAGCCTGCGCCAGCCCGCGGGTGCTGTCGTATGAAGGCGATGATCCTGGCGGCGGGGAAGGGCGAGCGCATGCGCCCGCTGACCCTGCACACGCCAAAGCCGCTGATTCGTGCCAGGGGCGTCCCGTTGATCGACTACCCCCTGCGGGCTCTGGCGGCGGCGGGCTTCAAGGAGATTGTCATCAACCATGCCTGGCTGGGGCAGCAGATCGAAGACTACCTTGGCGATGGCTCGCGTTATGGCTTGAGCATCGCCTATTCGCCGGAAGGTGAGCCGCTGGAAACCGGTGGGGGAATCTTCCGGGCGCTGCCGTTGTTGGGAGACGAGCCCTTCCTGGTGGTCAACGGCGATATCTGGACCGACTACGACTTTTCTGCACTGCGTCGTCCGCTGGCCGGGCTGGCGCACCTGGTGATGGTCGACAATCCGCCTCATCATCCGGCGGGCGGAGACTTTGTCCTGGATGGCGGTCAGGTGCGTGATGATGAGCCGGATGCGGCCAGGCTGACCTATAGCGGCATCTCGGTGCTGCATCCCGGGCTGTTTGCCGGTTGCGTCGCGGGGGCGTTCAAGCTGGCACCGCTGCTGCGTCAGGCCATGGCCCGGGGGCAGGTCAGCGGAGAACATATGAAGGGGCACTGGGTGGACGTCGGCACTGTCGAGCGCCTGGCCCAGGTCGAGCAATTGCTGGAAGAGAGACACTGATATGTTGTGGCCAGGGACTCTGATTGGAGCCGGGGCGGGCTTTGCCATTGCCAGCATTCCGGGGGCCATGCTCGGCGCATTGCTGGGGCAGGCGCTGGATCGGCGCCTGCAACTGCACAGCCTGGCGCATCTGCGCGAGCGCCTGGGCGGCAAGCCGGCATTGCGCAACGACGAGTTGTTGTTTGTCCTGCTCGGACGCCTTGCCAAGAGCGATGGGCGGGTAGTGGATGGGCATATCCAGCAGGCACGCCAGGAAATGCGCCAGCTGGATATGGGCGAAGCCGCGCAGCGCCGGGCGATTGCCGCGTTCAATCGCGGCAAGTCGGGGAGTGACCGCCTGCGTGGCTATCTGCGCCACCTCAAGGCTCAGCCCCACGCTGCGGAAGGTGTGCTGCGGGCCTGCTGGCGGATGGTCTGGGCCGATGGCCGGGCCGGGCGCGAGGAGCGTGAACTGATTCTGCTCTGGGGCAAATGGTTGGGCTGGACATCGCAGCAGATCCAGGCCCTGGCCAGCGACTACGAGCCCGCGCGCAGGCCGCTGATGAGCAGTGCCGGAAGCTATCAGGATGCCCTGCGGATCCTGGGGGTGGCGCCCACCAGCGAACCGGCGCAGATCAAGCGGGCGTATCGGCGCCTGTTGAGTCGCCATCATCCGGACAAGGTGGCGGGCGGCGGGGCGACGCCCGCCGAAGTGCAGGACGCCACCGAGAAAACCCGCGAGTTGCACCAGGCCTACGCACTGATCCGCGAACGGCGGGATTTTCGCTAGGGCGTTTGCCCATGAACAGCCAGGAGCAACAGCCAGGAAACTACTGGCTGTCGTCCTGGGGATTCAGATAACCACGAATACGACGGAACAACTGTTCCTGGCCCGGATTGCCCGGCAGCGCCTTCAGTGACACCTGGGTGTAGCTGGAGGTCTTCTGACGCTTGCTGGCCTGCAGGCGCTGCAAGGCGGCTTTGCGATCCAGCGGGTTGTCCTGGTAGAAGAAGTCGGCGATCGGCAGTTTCAACCCCGGCGTCAGTTGCCCCAGGTCCGGCTTGGCACTGATCGGCGTCTGCGCCGCCACGAGCACCAGCTTCTGCACCTGCGGCGAGGCCTTTTCGGTCATGTAGCGGGTCGCCCAGTAGGCACCGGTGCCATGGCCGAGCAGAACGATGCTGCGGGCATTCTGCTGTTGCGCATAGGCAATGGCGGCATCGAATCGGGCAAAGATCCGTTCGGCATCGGCCTTGAGCGGGTCTTCGCTATTCTCCACCACGGCCGGGTCGGGGCTGTCGGCTTCGGCGCTGGCCGCCTGCTCGATGGGTTTGGCGGTGGTACTGGCGTCCTTGCTGTTGGTGGATGCCGGCTCGGCCGGTTTGGCGGCTTCGACGACCCGCGGCAGGCTGGCTTCGCTTTGCAGGTCCGGGAGTGTCAGACTCAGGCTGCTCCACTGGGCGTCCGGCAGCTTGCGTCGCAAGGGCCCGACGGCCTGGGGCCAGTCAGCGGTTTCGCCGGCGCCCGGGATGATGATCACCGCCCCGGTGGGCGAGGGCGTGTTGGCCGGTTTCCACAGGGCGAGGAAGTTGTCGCCCGCGGCTTGCAGTTGTTGCTGCTCCTGCTGCGGCAGTTGTCGCTCCAGCGCGGTCGCGTCTTCCTGGCTGCGCTCGGGCAAGGGCTGGCGCTCGACCGGTTTTTCGGCGGGGGCTGGTGCTGCTGCGGGTGCCGGATCGGCCGCCAGGACCGGCGCGGCAAGCGGTAGTATCAACGACAGGCACAGCGCGGGGAGTGCCGAGCGGTAGACAGGGGGCATCGGATTTTCCAGGCCAGAAGTAATCCTGGCAGCCTAATGGGTTGGTCAGTATTTGTCAGTGTGGATGAGTCGTATCATGCGTTTTTGCTGCCTGTGGGTTATCGGCTGTTTGTGTTTTCCCTTGATGGCTTTTCCCTCGGGGGCCTGGGCTGCGCCTGCGCCTCACGGGACCGGCCTGCCGTTGTCCGGCGCGCAGCAGCAGTGGCTCGACGCGCATCGGGAATTGCGTGTCGGCCTGGTGCTGCAGGCACCCTATGCCCAGTACGACCGACGCTTGCAGCGGCTGTCGGGGGCCAATGTCGAGCTGATGAACTGGTTGGCGAAGGCCATGAATGTGGAGCTGACCTGGCGTAACTTTCCCGATCAGGCCCAACTGGAAAAAGCCCTGGGCGAAGGCGAGATCGACCTCGCCCCGGGCCTGACCCAGACGCCGGCCGGCCTGCGCCTGTGGTTGTTCTCCGATCCCTACATGCGCGTGCCGCAGCTGGTGGTGGGCGAACGCAACGGTGCCGGAGCCGTCGAGCTGGAAAAGCTCGACAGCCAGACCCGTGTCGCCGTGCGCATGCCCAGTGCCATTGCCGATTACCTGCGTAGCACCTATGCCAATCTCAACCTGCAGGGCGTGCCGCTGGAACGCCAGGCACTGCAATTGTTGCTGAGCCAGCAGGCCCGTTACGCGGTGGTCGACGAGGCCCAGCTCAGTCGTTTGTCCGCCGAGGAAGAGTTTGCCGGATTGGCGGTGGTGGGGGATATCGGCCTGCCGCAACTGCTGCGGGTGGCGACCCGGCGCGACTGGCCGGAACTGGCCGGGATCGTGGAGAAGGCCCTGCATGCGGTGCCGGCCCGGGACCTCGACCAGTTGCATATGCGCTGGTTGCAGCCCAAGTATCCGCGACTTTCCGCCTCGCCGGGGTTCTGGCAGAACCTCTGCCTGCTGCTGGCGGTGATGTTGCTGGCGAGCCTGGCGATCGTGTTCTGGCTGCGTCGTCAGCAACGCAGCCTCGAGCAGGCCCTGCTGGCCTCTCGTGAAGATCTCGCCTTGCGCGAAGCCAGCGAAGAGGCCCTGCGCCTGACCCAGTTCTCCATCGACCAGAGCACGGTGGGGATCCTCTGGGTCAACTGGGACAGCCATGTACGCTATGCCAACCGGGCGGCGGAAGCCATGTTGGGTTACCCGCCCGGTGCCCTGTTCGATCGGCCGCTGATCGACTTCGAGCCGAACCTGCATATGGACCGCTGGCTGAACCTGTGGAAACGCGCCCGGGCCAGTGACGAGGCGCCGCAAAGCTTCGAGACCCGCTGCCTGCGCGCCGATGGCAGCATCCTGCCCGCGGATGTGTCCCTCAGCTTCCTGCGCTTTCGCGACGGCGAATACCTGGTGGTCTATATCAACGACGTCACGGAGCGCCGCCGTGCCCTGGCGGCCTTGCAGGAAAGCGAGGCGCGGCTCAAGGGGATCGCGGCGAATGTCCCCGGCCTGGTGTTTCGCCTGGAGCGCGTGCCGCAGACCGGCGAACTGTATTTCCCCTATATCAGCGAAGGCAGCGAGAGCCTGGTGGGTTATCCCCCGGCCACCCTGCGCCAGCCGGATATCGGCCTGCGCAGCCTGGTGCATGCGCACGACCGGGCCGATTATCACCGCGTCCAGGACCTGGCCGTGGACTCCGAGAGCGACTGGTCCTGGCAGGGCCGGATCATGACCCGCGAAGGCCGGCAGCGGTGGGCGGAGATCAAGGCCATCACCCGCCGCCTCGAGGACGGTACGGTGGTCTGGGACGGTATCGTCTGGGATATCAGTGAAAGCAAGCGCATCGAACTGGAGCTGGCCAGTTCCCGCGAGCAGTTGCGCGAGCTGTCGGCGCACCTGGAGAGTGTCCGCGAAGAAGAAAAGGCCCGTATCGCCCGTGAGGTCCATGACGAACTGGGTCAGATGCTGACGGTGCTCAAGCTGGAAACCTCCATGTGCGAGTTGGCCTACGCTCAACTGGACCCCGGGCTGAATGACCGCCTCAACAGCATGAAAAAGCTGATCGCCCAGTTGTTCCAGTTGGTGCGCGATGTGGCGACGGCGCTGCGTCCGCCGATTCTCGATGCCGGTATCGCCTCGGCGATTGAGTGGCAGGCCCGGCGCTTTGAAGCGCGCACGCAGATCCCGTGCCTGGTGCAGGTCCCGGAAAACCTCCCGAGACTCAGCGACGCCAAGGCCATCGGCCTGTTCCGGATCCTCCAGGAGGCGTTGACCAATGTCATGCGCCACGCTCAGGCGCATACTGTCGAACTGACATTGGCGATTGATGGCCAGGACCTGTGCCTGAGTATCAGCGACGATGGCGTGGGTTTTGTCGCCCCCAGTGGCCGGCCGACATCCTTCGGGGTGGTGGGCATGCGCGAGCGGGTGCTGATGCTCGGCGGCAGCTTCTCGCTGGAAAGCCATGTCGGCGAGGGCACGACCCTGAGCGTCCGTGTGCCGTTGGATCGGCCCCAGGATAGATGATCCCCCTTTGATCGAGCAGGAGTAGCGCGTGATCCGTGTACTGGTAGCCGAAGACCACACCATTGTCCGCGAAGGCATCAAGCAATTGATCGGCCTGGCCAAGGATCTCCAGGTCGTGGGGGAGGCAAGCCATGGCGAGCAGTTGCTCGAAGCCCTGCGGCACACGCCCTGCGAGGTCGTGCTGCTGGACATCTCGATGCCTGGCGTCAACGGCCTGGAAGCGATTCCGCGGATCCGGGCGTTGAACAATCCGCCGGCGATCCTGGTGTTGTCGATGCATGACGAAGCTCAGATGGCTGCCCGCGCGCTCAAGGTCGGTGCCGCCGGCTACGCCACCAAGGACAGCGATCCGGCACTGCTGTTGACGGCCATTCGCAAGGTGGCGGCCGGCGGTCGTTATATCGACCCGGATCTGGCCGACCGGATGGTCTTCGAAGTCGGCCTGACCGACTCGCGCCCCTTGCACGCCCTGCTGTCGGAGCGGGAGTTCTCGGTGTTCGAGCGCCTCGCCCAGGGCGCCAATGTGAACGATATCGCCCAGCAACTGGCCTTGAGCAGCAAGACCATCAGCACCCACAAGGCCAGGTTGATGCAGAAGCTCAACATCACTTCCCTTGCCGAGCTGGTGAAATACGCGATGGAGCACAAGCTGTTGTAGGGATCGACGCCCGCGGTTCCGACAGGCAGAGGGGCGGTACATGCTCATTAACGACAGGCTGGCGCGTGCGTCCAACGGTGCTTCGGGCCCTTTCGCCGGGCAGGGCTTTCCCGCTTATCCAATAACGCCATCCTTGTAGGGCAATCCCTACCCCAATTCTTCCACACTGCTGAGGACAATCTCTCACACCCCCCGATTTGCGCTGCCGCAAGGGTTCACTAGGCTTAGACCACGGCAGTCAAAAACAAAAGGTGTGGGTATGAGCGAGGTCGATTCAAGCGCTGGGGCGAAGGACATTCTGGTCAGCTTTCGTGGTGTGCAGAAGAGCTACGATGGCGAGAACCTGATCGTCAAGGACCTCAACCTAGACATTCGCAAGGGCGAATTCCTTACCCTGCTCGGGCCTTCCGGTTCCGGCAAGACCACCAGCCTGATGATGCTGGCCGGGTTCGAAACCCCGACCGCCGGCGAGATCCAACTGGCCGGACGCTCCATCAACAACGTGCCGCCGCACAAGCGCGATATCGGCATGGTGTTCCAGAACTATGCCTTGTTCCCCCACATGACCGTTGCCGAGAACCTGGCGTTCCCGCTGACCGTGCGCGGTCTGAGCAAGACCGACGTCAGCGAGCGGGTCAAGCGTGTCCTGGGCATGGTCCAGCTCGACAAGTTCGCCCAGCGTTATCCGGCGCAACTGTCCGGCGGCCAGCAACAGCGCGTGGCACTGGCCCGGGCCCTGGTGTTCGAGCCGCAACTGGTGCTGATGGACGAACCGCTGGGGGCGCTGGACAAGCAATTGCGTGAACACATGCAGATGGAGATCAAGCACCTGCACCAGCGCCTGGGCGTGACCGTGGTCTATGTGACCCACGACCAGGGCGAAGCCCTGACCATGTCCGACCGCGTGGCGGTGTTCCATCAGGGGGAAATCCAGCAGATCGCCCCGCCGCGCACCCTCTATGAAGAGCCGAAGAACACCTTCGTCGCCAACTTCATCGGCGAGAACAACCGCCTCAACGGTCGCCTGCACAGCCACACCGGCGATCGCTGCGTGGTCGAGCTGGGGCGCGGGGAAAAGGTCGAGGCGCTGGCGGTGAATGTCGGCAAGACCGGCGAGCCGGTCACCCTATCGATCAGGCCGGAGCGCATCAGCCTCAACGGCTCCAGCGAATCGTGCGTCAACCGCTTCTCGGGCCGCGTGGCCGAATTCATCTACCTGGGCGACCACGTTCGTGTGCGCCTGGAAGTCTGTGGCAAGACCGACTTCTTCGTGAAACAACCCATTGCCGAGCTGGATCCGGCACTGGCGGTCGGCGATGTCGTACCCATTGGCTGGCAGGTCGAGCACGTTCGCGCGCTGGACCCGTTGCTCGACGCTGGCTGAGCGCTGTAACCCAAGAGGCGAATCAATCGCCCCGTGCTTCACCAACCTGCACTCGTGGAGAGAAGAATAAATGCTCAAATCCCTGAAATTCAGTGCCCTCGCGTTAGGGCTGATGTGCGCGGCAAATGCCATGGCGGCGACCGACCTGACCGTGGTGTCCTTTGGTGGCGCGAACAAGGCGGCCCAGGTCAAGGCCTTCTACACCCCTTGGGAAGCCCAGGCGGGCAACGGCAAGATCGTTGCCGGCGAATACAACGGCGAGATGGCCAAGGTGAAGGCCATGGTCGACACCAAGAGCGTGTCCTGGGACCTGGTGGAAGTCGAATCGCCGGAACTGTCCCGTGGTTGCGATGAAGACATGTTCGAGCAACTGGATCCGGCCCTGTTCGGCAAGTCCGAAGACTACGTCAAGGGCGCCATCCAGCCTTGCGGCGTCGGCTTCTTCGTCTGGTCGACCGTGCTTGCCTACAACGCCGACAAGCTGTCTTCGGCACCCGCCAGCTGGGCCGATTTCTGGGATACCAAGAAATTCCCGGGCAAGCGCGGCCTGCGTAAAGGCGCCAAGTACACCCTGGAATTCGCCTTGATGGCCGACGGTGTCGCACCCAAGGACGTCTACAAGGTACTGGCCGGCAAGGATGGCCAGGACCGCGCATTCAAGAAGCTCGATGAGCTCAAGCCCTACATCCAGTGGTGGGAAGCCGGTGCCCAGCCGCCGCAGTACCTCGCTTCCGGCGACGTGGTCATGAGCTCGGCCTACAACGGCCGGATTGCTGCCGTGCAGAAGGAAAGCAACCTGAAAGTGGTCTGGAACGGCGGGATCTACGATTTCGACGCCTGGGCCATTCCAAAGGGGTTGGACAAGGCGCGTGCCGATGCGGCGAAGAAGTTCATCGCTTTCTCGGTCATGCCGCAGCAGCAGAAGACCTACTCGGAAAACATCGCCTACGGCCCGGCCAATACCCAGGCAGTACCGCTGCTGGCCAAGGACATCCTGAAGGATATGCCGACCACTCCGGAAAACATCGCCAACCAGGTGCAGATCGACGTCAGTTTCTGGGCTGACAACGGCGAGCAACTGGAGCAGCGCTTCAACGCCTGGGCCGCGAAGTAACGGAACACGGTCTCGCAGACGCTGCATAACCCTGTAGGAGCCGGCTTGCCGGCGATGACGGCCGATCAGGCGATGCAAGCCTTACGGGCCTCATCGCCAGCAAGCCGGTTCCCACAGGGACCCTGTTCAACCCGTTGGGTTTGTGTGTTTCAGAAGAACAGCAGGCGGTGTCCCGTAACGGGATACCGGCCGTTGTCACAATAAAGTATTCCGGAGTTCGCCATGGCCATCACCGTTCCTCTGAACGAGGGGACCAGTCCCACCCTGAAGCAGCGTCTGGCGCGTGCCGAGCGGGTCAACCGCTGGAAGGCCCAGGCCTTGATCGCGCCGCTGGTGCTGTTTCTGTTGCTGGTGTTCCTGGTCCCCATCGTGGCGCTGCTCTATAAAAGCGTCGGCAACCCGGAGGTGGTCGGTGCCATGCCACGGACCGTGGCCGCCGTCGCTGCCTGGGACGGCAAGAGCCTGCCCGGCGAGCCGGTGTACAAGGCCCTCAGCGAAGACCTGGGCGAAGCGCGCAAGAACCAGACCCTGGGCGATCTGTCCAAGCGCCTGAACATGGAACTGGCCGGCTACCGCAGCCTGCTGACCAAGACCGCCCGCGCCTTGCCGTTCAAGACCGAGCCGGCCTCTTATAAAGAAGCCCTGGAAGCCCTCGATGAGCGTTGGGGCGACCCGGCGTACTGGCAGGCGATCCGCCGCAACACCAGTAGCATGACCCCCTATTACCTGCTGGCGGCCGTCGACCATCGGATCGACGACCTCGGCGAACTGGCCCCGGCCACTCCGGACCAGGCGATTTACCTGGATATCTTTGCCCGCACGTTCTGGATGGGCCTGGTCATCACCGCGATCTGCCTGGTCCTGGCGTATCCGCTGGCCTACCTGCTGGCGAACCTGCCGGCGCGCAAGAGCAACCTGCTGATGATCCTGGTGCTGCTGCCGTTCTGGACATCGATCCTGGTTCGGGTCGCGGCCTGGATCGTGCTGCTGCAGTCGGGCGGCCTGATCAACAGCGCCCTGCTGGCCATGGGCGTGATCGACAAGCCGCTGGAACTGGTCTTCAACCGTACCGGGGTCTACATCTCCATGGTGCACATCCTGCTGCCGTTCATGATCCTGCCGATCTACAGCGTGATGAAGGGTATCTCGCCGACCTATATGCGGGCGGCGATTTCCCTGGGCTGCCATCCGTTCGCCAGTTTCTGGCGGGTGTACTTCCCGCAGACCTATGCCGGGGTTGGCGCGGGCTGTCTCTTGGTGTTCATCCTGGCGATTGGTTACTACATCACCCCGGCACTGCTGGGCAGCCCGAACGACCAGATGGTCAGCTATTTCGTCGCCTTCTACACCAACACCAGCATCAACTGGGGCATGGCGACGGCACTGGGTGGCTTGCTGCTGCTGGCCACCGTGCTGCTGTACCTGATCTACAGCCGGCTGGTCGGTGCAAGCCGCCTGCGCCTGAGCTAAGGAGAGAATCGAAATGCTGAGTCCGTACATGTCGCCCGTCGAGCGGGTCTGGTTCTACAGCTTGCGCATTCTGTGCGGGCTGATCCTGCTGTTCCTGATCCTGCCGGTGCTGGTGATCATTCCCCTGTCGTTCAACTCGGGCAGCTTCCTGGTCTATCCGCTGCAAGGCTTTTCCCTGCACTGGTACCAGGACTTCTTCGGCTCGGCCGAGTGGATGCGTGCCTTGAAGAACAGCATCATCGTGGCGCCGGCGGCGACCGTGCTGGCGATGGTCTTCGGCACGCTGGCGGCGATCGGCCTGACCCGCGGCGACTTCCCGGGCAAGTCGCTGGTCATGGCCCTGGTGATTTCACCGATGGTGGTGCCGGTGGTGATCATCGGCGTGGCGAGCTACCTGTTCTTCGCGCCGCTGGGATTGGGCAACAGCTTCTTTTCCCTGATCGTGGTGCATGCGGTGCTGGGCGTGCCCTTTGTGATCATTACCGTCTCGGCGACGTTGCAGGGCTTCAACCACAATCTGGTGCGGGCCGCGGCCAGCCTCGGCGCTTCGCCGCTGACAACGTTCCGCCGGGTGACCTTGCCGCTGATCGCGCCGGGGGTGATTTCCGGGGCGCTGTTCGCCTTTGCCACCTCGTTCGATGAAGTGGTGGTGACGCTGTTCCTGGCAGGTCCCGAGCAGGCGACGCTGCCACGGCAGATGTTCAGCGGCATCCGCGAGAACCTCAGCCCGACCATTGCCGCCGCCGCCACGCTGCTGATCGTCTTCTCGGTGATCCTGTTGCTGACCCTGGAGTGGTTGCGCGGGCGCAGCGAGAAACTGCGTACCACCCAGGTATGAACAAGCTGTCCGATCGTTCCCTCGCGCCTGCGGGGGAACGATCGGCTTGCCATTCATCGTTTGAATAGGCTGAAAAAGGCCAATCCCCGGCTATTCTTGCTCGTGCCCTGATCATCACGACAAGAAGGCTGCGACCATGAGCATTTCCGCATTCAAGATCGCCCATAAACTGATCACCGGCTCCGGCGCCATCGAGCAACTGGCCGATGAACTGACCCGGCTGGATGTCGACAACCCGCTGATCGTGACCGATGCCGCGCTGGTCACCTCCGGTACTGTCGAACTGGCCCTCGCCCATCTGGGTGGACGCAGCTACGAGATCTACGACCGGGTGATGCCCGACCCGGAAATCGCCATTGTCGAAGACTGCATGCAGGTCTACCGTGAAGGCGGGCACGACGGCCTGATCGGCCTGGGTGGCGGCAGCGCCATCGATATCGCCAAGAGTGTCGCCGCCTACGCCGGTTATCACGGCGCCCTCGAGGACCTGTTCGGCGTCGATCAGGTACCGCGCAAAGGCCCGCCGCTGATTGCCATCCCGACCACCGCCGGCACCGGTTCCGAAGTGACCAATGTGGCGATCCTTTCCGACAAGCAGGCGCAACTGAAGAAAGGCATTGTCAGTGACTACCTGCTGCCGGACGTGGCGCTGGTCAGCCCGCAGATGACCCTGACCTGCCCCCGTGGCGTGACCGCCGCCAGCGGTGTCGATGCGCTGGTGCACGCGGTCGAGGCCTACCTGTCGCTCAACGCCTCGCCGATCACCGACGCCCTGGCCATTGGCGCCATCAAGCTGATTGCCAGGGCCTTGCCCAAGGCCTATGCCAACCCGGCCAACCTGCCGGCCCGCGAAGACATGGCCACGGCCAGCCTGATGGCCGGCATGGCCTTCGGCAATGCCGGCGTCGGCGCGGTGCATGCCCTGGCCTATCCTCTCGGCGGGCGCTTCAATATCGCCCACGGGGTGAGCAATGCACTGTTGCTGCCGTATGTCATGCAGTGGAACAAGCTGGCCTGTGTCGAGCGCATGCAGGACATCGCCATTGCCATGGGCGTGAATATTGCCGGCCTGAGTACCATCGAGGCGGCGGACAAGGCGGTCGCCGCGATGAGTGAACTGTGTCGCGCGGTGGAGATTCCGGTCGGCCTGAACAGCTTCGGCGTACCCATGGACGCGATCCCGGCCATGGCCGTGGAGGCGGCGGGCATCGAGCGGCTGATGCGCAACAACCCGCGGCGGTTGAGTGCGATGGATATCGAGAAGATCTACCGCGCCGCCTACTGAAGTCGCAGCAAGGCTGCCTGGCGACGGTGCGGCCAATCATCGCGGTCACGGTGCGCGTGGCGAAGCAGGAGGTATACAATGCGCGCCACCGTGATTCTGCTCAAAAAAGGTGCGTCATGCAGCCCTTCGCAATTGCTCCGTCGATTCTCTCCGCCGACTTCGCCCGCCTGGGCCAGGAAGTGGACAATGTTCTCGCCGCCGGCGCCGACATCGTTCACTTCGATGTCATGGACAACCATTACGTCCCCAACCTGACCATCGGCCCGATGGTCTGTGCGGCGTTGCGCAAATACGGCATTACCGCGCCGATCGACGCGCACCTGATGGTCAGCCCGGTAGACCGCATCATCGGCGACTTCATCGAAGCCGGCGCGACCTACATCACCTTCCACCCGGAAGCCACGCTGCACGTCGACCGCTCCCTGCAGATGATCCGCGAAGGCGGTTGCAAGGCCGGCCTGGTGTTCAACCCGGCGACGCCGCTCGACGTGCTCAAGTACGTGATGGACAAGGTCGACATGGTCCTGCTGATGAGCGTCAACCCGGGCTTCGGCGGACAGAAGTTCATTCCCGGCACCCTCGACAAGCTGCGTGAGGCGCGGGCGCTGATCGACGCCTCGGGCCGGGATATCCGCCTGGAAATCGACGGTGGCGTGAATGTGAACAACATCCGCGAAATCGCCGCCGCCGGAGCCGATACCTTTGTCGCCGGTTCGGCGATCTTCAACGCCCCGGACTACCGGGAAGTGATCGAGAAGATGCGCGCCGAACTGGCGCTGGCTCGTCCATGAGCGGCTTCGAGCAGCTCTTTCCGGGCCGTCTGCCCAAACTGGTGATGTTCGATCTGGATGGCACGTTGATCGATTCGGTGCCGGACCTGGCGACGGCGGTGGACAAGATGCTGCTCACCCTGGGACGTCCCGCCGCCGGCCTCGAGGCCGTGCGCGAATGGGTCGGCAACGGTGCCCTGGTGCTGGTGCGCCGGGCATTGGCCGGCGGTCTCGATCATGCGGCGGTGGCCGACAGCGAAGCCGAGCATGCGCTGGAAATCTTCATGGACGCCTATGACGGCGGCCATGACCTGACCACGGTCTACCCCGGCGTGCGCGAAGCCCTGAAGTGGATGCAGAAGCAGGGCGTGGAAATGGCCCTGATCACCAACAAGCCCGAACGCTTTGTCGCGCCGCTGCTCGATGAAATGAAGCTGGGGCGATTTTTCCGCTGGATCATCGGCGGCGATACCCTGCCGCAGCGCAAGCCCGACCCCGCGGCGTTGTTCCATGTGATGAAAATGGCCGGGATTCCTGCATCGCAGTGCCTGTTCGTCGGCGATTCACGCAACGATGTGCAGGCCGCCAAGGCGGCGGGTGTCATCTGCGTGGCCCTCAGCTATGGCTACAACCATGGCCGGCCGATCGCCGAAGAACAGCCGGCGCTGGTCATCGACGACCTGCGCGCACTGATTCCCGGTTGCCTGGAAGCTGGCGCTGAGCTAATGTCGGCGGACTGTCTTCAATCCCCTCCTGGAAACGCCATCGTGGTGGTCACTCGCAAACTCTGGATGAAAGTCATCAAGGCCCTGGCCCGTTGGCGTTGGCGCGCCTGACATGATCCTGGCCGCCTGTGCGGCGCGTTTGCATACCTGACTGTTTGAACCTCAAGCCACGAGGCATATCATGACCCGCGAAGAATTCCTGCGTTTGGCCGCTGCCGGCTATAACCGCATCCCGCTTGCCTGCGAAACCCTGGCCGACTTCGATACGCCGTTGTCGATCTACCTGAAACTGGCCGACCAGCCCAATTCCTATCTGCTGGAGTCGGTGCAGGGCGGTGAGAAATGGGGCCGCTACTCGATCATCGGCCTGCCGTGCCGCACCGTGCTGCGGGTGCATGACCACCGCATCAGCGTGACCCATGACGGCGTCGAGATCGAAAGCTGCGAAGCCGAGGATCCCCTGGCCTTCGTCGAGGAATTCAAGGCTCGCTACAACGTACCGACCATCGCCGGCCTGCCGCGTTTCAACGGCGGCCTGGTGGGCTACTTCGGTTATGACTGCGTGCGCTACGTCGAGAAGCGCCTGGGCAAATGCCCGAATCCGGATCCGCTGGGCGTGCCGGATATCCTGTTGATGGTCTCCGACGCCGTGGTGGTCTTCGACAACCTGGCCGGCAAGATGCACGCCATCGTTCTGGCCGACCCTTCCCGGGACAATGCCTACGAACAGGGCCAGGCACGCCTGCAGGAGTTGCTGGGGCAATTGCGCCAGCCGATCACGCCACGCCGCGGGCTGGAACTCGACCGGCCGCCGGCCGCCGACCCGGTATTCCGCTCGAGCTTTACCCAGGGCGACTACGAGCGTGCGGTCGATACCATCAAGGAATATATCCTGGCCGGCGACTGCATGCAGGTGGTGCCGTCCCAGCGCATGTCCATCGACTTCAAGGCCGCGCCCATCGACCTGTACCGGGCGCTGCGCTGCTTCAACCCGACGCCGTACATGTACTTCTTCAATTTCGGCGATTTCCATGTCGTCGGCAGTTCGCCGGAAGTGCTGGTGCGGGTCGAGGACAACCTGATCACCGTGCGGCCGATCGCCGGTACCCGTCCGCGGGGCGCCACCGAAGAAGCCGACCGGGCGCTGGAAGAGGACCTGCTGTCCGATGACAAGGAAATCGCCGAGCACCTGATGCTGATCGACCTGGGCCGCAACGATACCGGGCGGGTATCCGAGATCGGCTCGGTGAAACTCACCGAGAAGATGGTGATCGAACGCTATTCCAACGTCATGCACATCGTGTCCAACGTCACCGGCCAGCTGAAAAGCGGCCTGACGTCCATGGATGCATTGCGGGCGATCCTGCCGGCGGGCACCTTGTCCGGTGCGCCGAAGATCCGCGCCATGGAAATCATCGACGAACTCGAACCGGTCAAGCGCGGCGTATACGGCGGCGCGGTCGGTTACTACGCCTGGAACGGCAACATGGACACCGCTATCGCCATTCGTACCGCGGTGATCAAGGACGGCGAGCTGCATGTGCAGGCCGGTGGCGGTATCGTCGCCGACTCGGTGCCGGCGCTGGAGTGGGAGGAAACGCTGAACAAGCGTCGCGCGATGTTCCGTGCGGTCGCCCTCGCTGAACAAACCCCCGCGTCCGACGCCTGAGGAGCTTTTTGTCATGTTGCTGATGATCGATAACTACGACTCGTTTACCTACAACGTCGTGCAATACCTCGGCGAGCTGGGCGCGGACGTCAAGGTCGTGCGTAACGACGAATTGACCGTGGCCGAAATCGAAGCCCTCAAGCCTGAGCGCATCGTGGTCTCGCCGGGGCCCTGCACGCCGACCGAAGCCGGTATTTCCCTGGAGGCGATCAGGCATTTCGCCGGCAAGCTGCCGATTCTCGGCGTCTGCCTGGGGCACCAGTCCATCGGCCAGGCCTTTGGCGGCGATGTGGTGCGTGCCCGCCAGGTCATGCACGGCAAGACCAGCCCGTTGTTCCACGAAGGCAAGGGCGTGTTCGAAGGTCTCAACCTGCCGTTGACCGTCACCCGCTATCATTCCCTGATCGTCAAGCGCGAAACCCTGCCCGAGTGCCTGGAGCTGACCGCCTGGACGCAACTGGAGGACGGCTCGGTCGATGAGATCATGGGCTTGCGCCACAAGACACTGAACATCGAAGGGGTGCAATTCCACCCCGAGTCGATTCTTTCCGAGCAGGGCCACCAGCTGTTCGCCAACTTTCTCAAGCAGACCGGCGGCACGCGCTAAGGACTTTTCATGGATATCAAGACTGCCCTGAGCCGTATCGTCGGCCATCTGGACCTGAGTACCGAAGAAATGCGCGATGTCATGCGTGAAATCATGACCGGGCAATGCACCGAGGCGCAGATCGGCGCCTTCATGATGGCCATGCGCATGAAGAGCGAAAGCATCGACGAGATCGTCGGCGCGGTATCGGTCATGCGCGAACTGGCGGACAAGGTCGAGCTCAAGAGCCTCGACGGCGTGGTCGACGTGGTCGGCACCGGCGGCGATGGCGCGAATATCTTCAACGTGTCCACCGCCTCGGCCTTCGTGGTCTCGGCGGCCGGCTGTACCGTCGCCAAGCACGGCAACCGCGCGGTGTCGGGCAAGAGCGGCAGCGCCGACCTGCTTGAGGCGGCCGGCATCTACCTGAACCTGACACCGGTCCAGGTGGCACGCTGCATCGACAATGTCGGCATCGGCTTTATGTTTGCCCAGACCCATCACCGTGCGATGAAGCACGCGGCCGGTCCGCGCCGTGATCTCGGCCTGCGCACCTTGTTCAACATGCTCGGCCCGCTTACGAATCCGGCCGGCGTGAAGCATCAGGTGGTGGGCGTTTTCACCCAGGCGCTCTGCCGTCCATTGGCTGAAGTCCTGCAGCGCCTGGGCAGCAAGCACGTGCTGGTGGTGCACTCCCAGGACGGCCTGGACGAATTCAGCCTGGCGGCGCCGACCTATGTGGCCGAGCTGAAAAACGATGCAATAACAGAATATTGGGTTCAGCCCGAAGACTTGGGTATAAAAAGCCAGAGTCTGTTCGGCCTGGTGGTGGATAGTCCGGCGGCGTCCCTGGAGTTGATCCGTGATGCGCTGGGTCGCCGCAAAACCGAGAATGGCCAGAAAGCCGCGGAAATGATCGTGCTCAATGCCGGTGCCGCGCTGTATGCCGCCGATCATGCCAGCAGCCTGAAAGAGGGCGTTGCCCTGGCTCACGACGCACTTCACACCGGCCTGGCCCGTGAGAAGCTCGAAGAGCTGGGCGCGTTCACCGCCGTGTTCAAGCAGGAGAATGAAGCATGAGTGTGCCGACCGTTCTGGAGAAGATCCTCGCCCGCAAGGCCGAGGAAGTGGCTGAGCGTCGCGCTCGCGTGAGCCTGGCCGAGCTGGAAAACCTGGCCCGGGCCGCTGACGCACCGCGTGGCTTCGCCAAGGCGCTGATCGAGCAGGCCCGGCTGAAGCAGCCGGCGGTGATTGCCGAAATCAAGAAGGCCTCGCCGAGCAAGGGCGTCATTCGCGAGAACTTCATCCCTGCCGATATCGCCAGGAGCTACGAGAAGGGTGGGGCGACCTGTCTTTCGGTACTCACCGACGTCGATTACTTCCAGGGTTCGGACCTGTACCTGCAACAGGCCCGCGGGGCCTGCAAGTTGCCGGTGATCCGCAAGGACTTCATGGTCGATCCATACCAGATCGTCGAGGCCCGGGCGATGGGCGCCGACTGTATCCTGCTGATCGTCGCGGCACTGGACGACGGGTTGATGGCCGAGTTGGCCGCGGTCGCCAAGGGCGTCGGCCTCGATGTGCTGGTGGAGTCCCATGACGCCGCCGAACTGGAACGGGCGCTGAAGCACCTCGATACGCCGCTGATCGGTATCAACAACCGTAACCTGCATACCTTCGAAGTCAGCCTCGAAACTACCCTCGACCTGCTGCCGATCGTGCCGCGCGACCGCCTGGTGATTACCGAGAGCGGTATCCTCAATCGTGCCGACGTCGAGCTGATGGAAATCAGCGAGGTGTACTCGTTCCTGGTTGGCGAAGCGTTCATGCGCGCGGAAAGCCCGGGCGACGAGCTGCAGCGACTGTTCTTCCCGGAGCGCGGATCGCCCGTGGTCAGCGGTTCTACCCTCGATTGAATCGAGCTGTTCGAATGTAGGAATGGGCTTGTTTGCGATGTGAGCCTTTATGAGGCGCTTTTGTGGGAGCGGGCTTGCCCGCGAAGCTCTTGGCGGTCTTGAGGGCCTCTTCGCGGGCAAGCCCGCTCCCACACAACCTGCTCCCACCGGCCTTGCTTGCAGGCACGATAAAGAGGGATCTTCTTGCCATGACACTGCCCGTTGCCCTTACCGTCGAAGCCGGCCTGCGCGCCGAACAGGATTTGCTCGCGGCAGTCTGTGCCGGTGAGCAGGAGTGGGGCCTGCTGTTCTGGCAGCCCACCGACCGCGCGCTGGTCATGCCCCGGCGCCTGAGCCGTCTGCCGGGCTTCGAGGCGGCCTGTGAAGCGCTGGCGGCCGACGATTGGCCGGTGCTGTTACGCGAGACCGGTGGCGAACCGGTGCCGCAATCCGCCTCGACGGTCAATGTCGCCCTGGTCTACGCGCCGCCGCGCAGCGAGGGTGATCAGAACCGTATTGAAACCGGCTACCTGCGTCTGTGCCAGCCGATCTGTGCGGTGCTGGACGAGTTGGGCGGGACGGCCTCCCTGGGGGAAATCGAGGGCGCGTTTTGCGATGGCCGCTATAACGTCAACCTCAATGGTCGCAAGATGGTCGGCACGGCCCAGCGCTGGCGGCAAAGTCGCGGCGGAACCCGCCCGGTGGGCCTGGTGCACGGGGCGATGCTGATCGACGACGAACGCGATTCGATGGTCGCGGCGGTCAATCGTTTCAATCAGGCGTGTGGGCTGGAGCAGCGGGTACGTGCTTCAAGCCATATTGCCCTGCACGAGGTGTATCCGGCCCCGCTATTCCTTGAGCGCCTGGCCGGCGTGTACCAGCAGATGCTGGCGGACATGCTGTCCGTCTAGCGTGTCCCGAACACCACCATGGTCTTGCCTTTGACGTGAACGAGGTTCTGTTCTTCCAGATCCTTGAGCACGCGGCCGACCATTTCCCGTGAACAGCCGACGATACGCCCGATTTCCTGGCGGGTGATCTTGATCTGCATGCCGTCCGGGTGCGTCATGGCATCCGGCTGCTTGCACAGTTCCAGCAGGCAGCGGGCGACACGTCCGGTGACGTCGAAGAACGCCAGGTCACCGACCTTGCGGGTGGTGTTGCGCAGGCGCTGGGCGATCTGTCCGCTGAGGGCGTAGAGAATGTCCGGGTCCTGTTGGGCCAGTTCGCGGAACTTGCAGTAGCTGATTTCCGCCACTTCACATTCGATCTTGGCGCGTACCCAGGCACTGCGCTCCTGTTCATGGCCGGCCTGCTCGAACAGGCCCAGCTCACCGAAGAAGTCGCCGGCGTTGAGATAGGCGATGATCATTTCCCGGCCGTCATCGTCCTCGATCAGGATGGTGACCGAGCCTTTGACAATGAAAAACAGGGTTTGCGAACGGTCACCGGCGCAAATGATATTGCTCTTGGCCTGGTAGCGTCGGCGCTGACAATGCATCAGCAGTTTGTCGAGGTTCTTGATCTTGGGGGCGGAAGCGGAAGCCAGAGCAACCATGGTTGTATCCCGAAAAGACTGCACGGTGTGGTTTGTTTTTTTAGTCGTAGCTCGAAAGCTGGCAGAACGCCAGCGATTTGGCGCCAGCTTAACAGACACATTGTGTCGAGATTTGGGAATTTAGCGGGTCGACCGGCCGGTCGTCGCCTGGACGCGTCTGGCGCTGTGCTAAGCTGGCGACCCTTTTTTAGCAGTGGAGTCTTGGCGATGAAGGCACGCATCCAATGGGCTGGCGAAGCCATGTTCCTCGGAGAGTCGGGTAGCGGGCATGTGGTGGTGATGGATGGCCCGCCGGAAAGCGGTGGCCGCAACCTGGGCGTGCGTCCCATGGAAATGCTCCTGCTGGGCTTGGGCGGTTGCAGCAATTTCGACGTGGTCAGCATCCTGAAGAAGTCGCGTCAGGCCATCGAAAGCTGCGAAGCCTTCCTCGAAGCCGAGCGGGCGACCGAAGATCCGAAGGTGTTCACCAAGATTCACCTGCATTTCGTGGTCAAGGGCCGTGGCTTGAAGGAAGCCCAGGTCAAGCGGGCGATCGAGCTGTCCGCCGAGAAATACTGCTCGGCCTCGATCATGCTCGGTGCCGCGGGCGTCGCCATCAGCCATGACTACGAGATCATCGAGCTCGGCTGAGTCGAGGTTTCGCCTGCGCTGAAAACGGGCAGGCAGTGAAAAGGGCGCACAGGGCGCCCTTTTTTGTCTTCGCGATCTGCTGCCTCAGATGCGGTAGGTGCTTTTGGTCATGACCTTGGCCAGCAGGCTCATGCCGAACTTCACCGGTGCCGGGAAGCGAAAGCCACCGGCGTCGAGCGCGGATTCGGCGTGGTGTTCTTCGTCGATGCGCATCTGTTCGAGAATCGCCCGGGATTTCTCATCCTCCACGGGCAACTGTTCGAGATGCTCGTTCAGGTGTTTGCACACCTGGTCTTCGGTCGCTGCGACGAATCCCAGGCTGACCTTGTCGCTGATCAGTCCGGCAACCGCGCCGATCCCAAAGGACAGGCCATAGAACAGTGGGTTCAGCACGCTGGGATGGCTGCCCAACTGGCGGATGCGTTGCTCACACCAGGCCAGGTGATCGATTTCTTCCTCGGCAGCGTGTTCCATCGCTTCGCGTACATGAGGCAGCTTGGCGGTCAGTGCCTGGCCCTGATACAGCGCCTGGGCACAGACTTCGCCGGTGTGGTTGATCCGCATCAGCCCCGCGACGTGCCGGGTGTCGTCCTCGCTCATCTGCGCTTCGGGCTCGACAATGGCCGGCGACGGGCGATATGGCTGGCCGCTGAATGGCAGCAAGGTGCGCATCGCCGTATCGGCTTGCAGTAGCAGACGGTCAATCGGCGAGTAGTGACGTTGGGTAGTCATGCTGACCTCCGGAGGAATCTCGGCCTGCAGTTTACCGCAATCGGGCGGGGAAGGTTTGCGTTGGGTCATGAGGTAGAGACGACGGGACACGATTTTTCAGGCGCCGCCAGACCTGCAGGAGCCGGCCTGCCAGCGATGGCGGCCGCAAACCAGTGCCTACAGGGCAATTGCGTGCTTTCTGGTTTATCAGCCCGGTGGCCAGTTCATCTGGCGCTGACCCAGCACATGCATATGGATGTGATAGACCGTCTGTCCGCCCAGCTCGTTGCAGTTCATCACCACCCGGAAACCTTCTTCGCAGCCCAACTCCAGTGCCAGGCGCTGGGCGGTGAACAGGATATGCCCGGCCAGCGCCTTGTCATCCTCGGTCAGGTCGTTGAGGGTGCGTACCGGTTTCTTCGGAATCACCAGGAAATGCACCGGGGCCTGCGGGGCGATATCGTGAAAGGCCAGGACCTGGTCGTCCTCGTAAATGATCTTCGCGGGTATTTCCCGGTTGATGATCTTGGTGAACAGAGTATCCACAGCTGTTTCTCCTTGGGTGGGGGCGGGCCAGAGTCTGTCTGCAGCGGGCCATGAGTTCAAGTGTCAGCGCGGGCAATAGCCGCGGGTGACCCAGCCGGCAAGCTTGCGCACCATCCAGCGGCTGCCCAGGCGCGGAGCCCGGGACAACCAGCGGTTGCGCCAGCCGGGGATGATCACCGCGCGATTTTTTTCCAGGGCGCGGACGGTGTAGAGCGCAACTTCTTCGGGGCTCATCATCAGCTTGTTGTTACGCAGCTTGTCGACTTGCAACTGGGCGGTATCGAAGAACGCGGTGCGGGTCAGGCCGGGGCAGAGTACCGAGACCTTGATCCCGGTTTTTTTCAGTTCCTCGCGCAGGCCTTCGCTGAAATGCAGGACGTAGGCCTTGCTTGCGTAGTAGCTGCTCATCCATGGCGCGGGGTGAAAGGCGGCAACGGACGCCACGTTGAGGATCTGCCCGCCGCCCTGTATCGCCATCAGGTTGCCCAGTGAGTGGCACAGGCGGGTGAGGGCGAGGATATTCACTTCGATCAGGTCCTGCTCGGTGCCCCAGTCCTGGGCCAGGAACGGACCGCAGGTGCCGATGCCGGCACAGTTGACCAGCAGGTCGATCTGGCGCTCACCTTCCTCCAGCTCCAGCAGAAATCCGGACAGGCGCAGCGGCTCGCCCAGGTCGCAGGCCCGGAAGAGTACTTCGACGCCGAAGCGCTGGGTCAACTCGATGGCAATGCTTTCCAGCCGATCACGTTGACGGGCAACCAGAATCAGGTTGCGACCGCGGCGTGCCAGCGCTTCGGCCAGGGCCAGGCCGATACCGCTGGAAGCGCCGGTGATCAGGGCGTAACGGGTCATGCAATTCTCCATGGCAACGGCGCAGAGCCTTGGGACAGGGAGGTCGCAAGGTCAGCGCTGTTTATTCTTTCTCATAGTCTACAGCGGGCGCGGCGGCTTCGGCTGCCTCGTCGCGGTTGTCGGACTGGCTGGCCGCTTCATTGTTGTAGCGATCCTCGATGTCCTTGACGCCACCTCCTGCGCCAAAAACGATAATGGCGACGATACCGATCACCGCCAGAACCGACAGTACCTTGACCGCGGTGCTGTTGGGCGGTGGCGGGGCGCCGTATTGGTTGGCGCCGGCATTGCCCGGGTAGAACGCGAGGACGAAAGGGAACACGCTGCCGACAAAGGGCACCAGCGTCAACAACCAGAGCCAGCCGGACCAGCCGATGTCGTGCAGGCGCTGGATGGCGATCTGGATGGTGCAGACAATGAACACGGCCATCGCGATCAGGGCCAGACTGATACCGGCGGAGGTGGACCCGCTCAGGGCGATTGCAATCACGGCGACGGCGATCAGCGCGATAAACGTGGCAACCATGCTCCAGGCCAGGTAGCGAAGCCGACCGATCCGCCCCTTGGCGGTAAAGGCCTTGAGCGGGCCGAACGTCGGCAGGCTCTCGCCGACCTGGGCGGTTGGTGGTGCGTAAGGCGAATCTGCGATGCGGGTGGCCGGCGGCGCGACACTCGGCGGAAGTTCGTTGATATCCGCCAGGCTCAGTTCGACGGCTGGCGCTTCCTCTTCGATGCGGGCATCGATACCGGTCTTGCGCAGGGCTTCGAGGTAGGAGTGCGCCTCGACGGAGGAAAGATCGCGTTTCAGGGCGATCGGCCGGCCGCTGAACAGTTTTTCCACGGAGGCGACATCGGTCTTGAACAGTTCGGCCAGGTTGAACTGGGCAGTGGTTTGTTCCACTCCGGGCAGCAGGGCGCCGTCGAATACGATTTTGAAGCGGTTGTTGCTCATGGAGGGCGTCCTTGTCGCGGCAGTGTTGGCGCGTAGTGTAGGCCCGCAAGGTGCTTGCAGGCCATACGGTTGCTAGCGTGGCCAGCGCTGTGGCAGTTGGGCGGCGAGGGCCTGGGCCTTGCGGTACTCATCATCGAGTCGTGCGATCAACTGGTCGACGCTCGGCAAGTCACCGATCTCACCGACGCCCTGGCCCGCCGACCAGACGGTCTTCCAGGCCTTGGCCTCGTCGCTGAGGGGCTTGAGCTTCGAACCGAAGTTGACTTCGCCCTTGCCCTGCAGGGCGGCGAGGTCGAAGCCGGCATTTTCCAGGCTCTGGCGCATGAAGCTGGCCGGCACGCCCGAGACGGCGGCGGTATGCACGATATCGGCGGCGCGGGAGGTCAGCAACATCTCCTTATAGGCTTCTGGGGCATGACTTTCCGTGGTGCCGATGAAGCGGGTGCCGAAATAGGCCAGGTCGGCCCCCAGCAACTGTGCGGCGAGAATCTCATGGCCGTGGTTGAGGCAGCCGGCCAGCAGCAGGGTCTTGTCGAAGAACTGCCGGATCTCGGCGATCAGGGCAAACGGACTCCAGGTGCCGGCATGGCCACCGGCACCGGCGGCAACCGCGATCAGGCCGTCGACTCCCGCTTCGGCGGCTTTTTCCGCGTGGCGCCGGGTCGTCACATCGTGGAAGACCAGGCCGCCATAGTCGTGGACCGCATCCACCAGCTCCTTGACCGCACCCAGGCTGGTGATGACGATCGGCACCTTGTGCTCGATGCAGATCTGCAGGTCTGCCTGCAGGCGCGGGTTGCTGTTGTGCACGATCAGGTTGACGGCATAGGGTGCCGGATCATCCAGCTGTGCCAGGCCGGCCTCGATTTCTTCCAGCCAGGCCTTGAAGCCGCTGCTTTCCCGCTGGTTGAGTGCCGGGAAGCTGCCCACCACGCCGTTGCGGCAGCACGCCAGCACCAGTTGCGGGTTGGAGATCAGGAACATGGGTGCGGCCACGACGGGGAGGCGCAGGCGTTGTTCGAGCAGAGCGGGCAGCGACATTGGCGGTACTCCGAGAGTGAAGGCGGGTTGAATTCAGAACGGTCTGACCACGACCAGAATTACAATAGCCAGCAATATCAGAACCGGCACTTCATTGAACCAGCGATAAAAGACATGACTGCGGGTGTTCTCGCCACGGGCAAAACGCTTCACCTGGGCGCCGCACATGTGGTGGTAACCGATCAGCAACACCACCAGGGTCAACTTGGCGTGTATCCAGCCGCCCTGGCTGAAGATGCCCGGGTTGAGGGCGATCAGCCCGCCACCGAAGATCAGCGTGGCGATCATCGCCGGTCCCATGATCCCGCGATACAACTTGCGCTCCATGACGCTGAAGCGTTCCTTGCTGAGCGCATCCTCGCTCTGGGCGTGGTAGACGAACAGGCGTGGCAGGTAGAACAGGCCGGCAAACCAGCAGACGACACTGACGATATGAAAGGCTTTGAGCCATAGATAAAGCATTTTTGGTTATTCCCAGGTTCACGGTAGGCCGAATAGTAGAGGCTTGAGCGTCCGCACGTCACCTTGACGGTTGTCGCAGGCGCGCGCGGCCCCTATTATCGTGGGCTTTCCAGTGGTTTCGTTGAGGGGCAGGTCATGGTCAAGGTCGGTATCGTCGGCGGCACGGGTTACACCGGTGTCGAATTGCTGCGTCTGCTGGCGCAGCATCCGCAGGCAGAAGTGGTGGTCATCACTTCTCGATCCGAGGCTGGGCTGGCCGTGGCTGACATGTATCCGAACCTGCGCGGCCATTACGATGGCCTGGCGTTCAGCGTGCCGGATATCAAGACCCTCGGCGCCTGCGACGTGGTGTTCTTCGCCACGCCTCACGGAGTTGCCCATGCCCTGGCCGGTGAATTGCTGGCCGCCGGGACCAAGGTGATCGACTTGTCCGCGGATTTCCGCCTGCAGGACGCCGATGAGTGGGCCAAGTGGTACGGCCAGCCGCACGGCGCGCCAGCCCTGCTGGACGAGGCGGTCTATGGCCTGCCGGAAGTGAATCGCGAGAAGATCCGGCAGGCGCGCCTGATTGCCGTGCCCGGCTGCTATCCGACCGCTACCCAGCTGGGTTTCCTGCCGTTGCTCGAAGCCGGCCTGGCTGATACTTCGCGGTTGATCGCCGACTGCAAATCCGGTGTCAGCGGCGCCGGCCGCGGTGCCAGTGTCGGTTCGCTGTACTCCGAGACTTCGGAAAGCCTGAAGGCCTATGCCGTCAAGGGCCACCGCCACCTGCCGGAAATCCGCCAGGGTCTGCGCCGTGCCGCGGGCAAGGACGTCGGCCTGACCTTCGTTCCTCACCTCACGCCGATGATTCGCGGTATTCACTCGACGCTCTACGCGACCGTGGTGGATCGTTCCGTCGACCTGCAGGCACTGTTCGAAAAGCGTTATGCCGACGAACCGTTCGTTGACGTGATGCCGGCCGGCAGCCATCCGGAAACCCGCAGTGTGCGTGGTGCGAACGTATGCCGGATTGCCGTGCATCGCCCACAGGATGGTGACCTGGTGGTCGTGCTTTCGGTGATCGACAACCTGGTCAAGGGCGCTTCGGGCCAGGCGGTACAGAACCTGAACATCCTGTTCGGCCTGGATGAACGCCTGGGCTTGTCCCATGCCGGCATGCTGCCGTAACGCAGCGCCCTCGTTCAACGGAAAGGCCCGTCAAGCGGGCCTTTTTGCATTCCGTGATGCCGTGCGGGTTGATTGATATACCATAACAATAGTTGACCGCTTTTCTAGGAGAAGCGGATAATGCGCGTCATCACGCATTATGGCGGCGTAACGCCGGGAGATAGTCAGCATGAGCGTCGAATCCTTCACCCCCACGGCTTTGCAATTCACCCACGGTGCCGCGCACAAGGTGAAGAGCCTGGTCGATGAAGAGGGTAATGATCGCTTGAAGCTGCGCGTATTCGTTACGGGCGGCGGTTGTTCAGGGTTTCAGTACGGCTTCACCTTCGATGAAGATGTCGCCGATGATGACACCATCGTCGAGCGCGAGGGCGTCAGTCTGGTGGTCGATCCGATGAGCTTCCAGTACCTGGCAGGCGCAGAGGTGGATTACCAGGAAGGCCTGGAAGGCTCCCGGTTTGTCATCAAGAACCCGAATGCCACCACGACTTGTGGTTGCGGCTCGTCGTTCTCGATCTGATCGATTGGCAAGTGTTTCACCCTCGACGCCGCGAATCTTCGCGGCGTTTTGCTGTGTGGGCCTTTTTTCTCGAGGGGCTCAGGCGGGGTAGATCGCGCCCAGTATCCGCAAGCCGCGGGCGCCGGTGACGCTGGGGCGGTTGGCCGGGATGCCTTCAAGGCAGCAATGGGCCAGCCAGGCGAATGCCATGGCTTCCACCCAGTCGGGATCGACACCATGGCTCGCGGTGCTGGCGACCGTCGCACCTGGCAGCAGTTGGCCTAGGCGGCTCATCAGGGCCGCGTTATGGGCGCCGCCGCCACACACCAGCAATTCCTGCGTGGCGGATTGGGCGCTCGTCAGCGACTCGATGATGGTCTGCGCTGTCAGTTCGAGCAGTGTGGCCTGGACGTCTTCGGCCTTGAAGGCGGGCAGTTGTCCCAGATGCTGTTTCAGCCAGTTCAGGTTGAAGACTTCGCGTCCGGTGCTCTTGGGGCCGGTGGCACGGAAGAAGGGGTCGCCGAGCAGCGCTTGCAGCAGCGCCGGCTCGACCTGGCCGCTGGCCGCCCATTGGCCGTTGCGATCATAGCTTTCACCGCGCTGGTCATGGATCCAGGCGTCCAGCAGCACGTTGCCGGGGCCGCAGTCGAAGCCAGAGACGGGCTTGCCCGGTTCGATCAGGCTCAGGTTGCTGAAGCCGCCTATATTCAACACCGCACTACTATTGAGCGCTGTGCCGTTGCGCTCTTCGAACAGTGCCTCGTGGAAGGCTGGAACCAGGGGCGCACCTTGGCCGCCGGCGGCGACGTCGCGCCGACGGAAGTCGCTGACGACGCTGATGCCGGTCAGCTCCGCCAGCAGTGCCGGATTGCCGATCTGCACGGTAAAGCCGCGGGCGGGTTCGTGGCGGATGGTCTGGCCATGGCTGCCGATGGCGCGAATCGCTTCAGGCGCCAGTGACTGTTGGGCGAGGAGGGTGTTGATGCCTTGCGCGGCGAGGGTTGCCCAGTTGTGCTCGGCAATCGCGGCCCGGGCGATTTCATCCGGGCCGCTGGCACACAGGCCGAGCAACTCGTGGCGCAGGGCGTCAGGCATGGGGATGTAGTGGGTCGCCAGCAACCTGATCCGTGTATCCAGCTCGACCAGCGCGATATCCAGCCCATCCAGGCTGGTGCCAGACATCACGCCGATATAGAGCGCCATGACTCAGCGCTTGGCCGAGGCGAGCTTGGTGGCCTTTTCCTGGTCCATGCGCGCCATCAGCGGTTGGCTCTGGGCCAGGAAGCGGGCGCGCTCGGACTTGGCGATCGGGTCGGCCATGGGCAGCTTCTGGCCCAGTGGATCGACGTGGACGCCGTTGACCTGGAACTCATAGTGCAGGTGCGGGCCGGTGGAGAGACCGGTCGTGCCGATATAGCCGATCACCTGGCCCTGCTTGACGTTGCTGCCGGTCTGGATGCCCTTGGCGAAGCCCTGCATGTGGCCATAGAGCGTACGGTAGGTATTGCCGTGCTGGATGATCACGGTATTGCCGTAGCCGCCACGGCGACCGGCCAGCAGTACCTTGCCATCGCCCGCTGCCTTGATCGGGGTACCACGCGGTGCGGCATAGTCGACGCCTTTGTGGGCGCGGATCTTGTTCAGGATCGGGTGTTTGCGGCCCATGGAGAAGCGCGAGCTGATACGCGCGAAATCCACCGGCGTGCGGATAAAGGCCTTGCGCATGCTGTTGCCGTCAGCCGTGTAGTAGCTGCTGGAACCCTGCTTGTTGGTGTAGCGCACGGCGGTGTAGGTCTTGCCACGGTTGGTGAAACGGGCGGAAAGGATATTGCCGGTGCCGACGGACTTGCCGTTGACCACTTTCTGCTCGTAGATCACCTCGAATTCGTCGCCAGGGCGGATGTCCTGGGCGAAGTCGATGTCATAGCCGAACACGCTGGCCATTTCCCGGGTCAGGCTATGGGGCATGCCCGCGCGCTGGGCCGAGAGGGACAGGGAGCTGTTGATGACGCCGTGGACATAAGCCGACTGCACGGTGGGCTTGGTGACTACGCGATTGAAGGTAAAGCCTTTCGGACCCTTGGTCAGGGTGATGCTTTCCAGGTCGCTGACCTTGCTGTGCAGGTTGTTCAGCTGGCCATCGGGGCTCAGTTCGAACTCCAGTTTCTGGCCATGCTTGAGCTGGGAGAACTGCTTGGCTTGTTTATCGCTGGCCAGGACCTCATGTACTGAGGCAGCAGGCAGGCCGACCTTCTCGAACAGGGTGGAGAGCGTATCGCCGCGGGCCACGATCACTTCGCGGTGGCCGGGGGCCTTTTTCTCTTCTAAAGCAGGCGCCGCCTCGGTCTTGGCGGTGTCCTTGGTATCTTCGGCGCTGTTGTCGATCTGGGCGAAGGGCGATGGATTGCCTTCATTTGTGGCTTGATCGAGGTCTACAGCGTCATTGTCTTGTGTCAGTTGAGCGGCAGGACTTTCCAGTTCAAGGCTCAGGGTCGTCTTTTTGGCTTCTACATCGCTGGAAGGGAATACCAGCAGCGCCAGGCTGAGGAGGGCGGCGATACCACTTGCGGCTAGCAGGTGGGTCTTCGGATAAAGCGGCGGCGCTTTAGACGGTTCTGTGGTCATAGGTAATTTGACTTTGAAGAAGATGAATTGGAAAAGATGAATGACATGATGAAGATGAAATAACTGTATAAAATATAACCAAAACATCTCTGAAGCAAGTCTGTCATGTGCCGGCCCGCAGAACCTTGGCCGTACGCCGGGCAAAACTTGTATTTGGGCGGCGATCTTGTATGGTTGGATCCCTTTGAATCTGAGCCTTGCAGGTTGGTTATGAAGTCGGTTGAAGAGCAGCTAGCGCTGATCAAGCGTGGTGCGGAAGAGATATTGGTCGAGGCCGAACTGGTCGAGAAGCTCAAGCGCGGCCAGCCGCTGCGGATCAAGGCTGGCTTCGACCCGACGGCGCCGGACCTGCACCTGGGTCACACGGTGCTGATCAACAAGCTGCGCCAGTTCCAGGAGCTGGGCCACCAGGTCATCTTCCTGATTGGCGATTTCACCGGGATGATCGGTGATCCGAGCGGCAAGAGTGCGACGCGTCCACCGCTGACGCGTGAGCAGGTGCTCGACAATGCCGAGACCTACAAGGCTCAGGTATTCAAGATCCTCGATCCGGCCAAGACCGAAGTGGCGTTCAACTCCACCTGGATGGATCAGATGGGGCCGGCGGACTTCATTCGCCTGACTTCGCAGTACACCGTGGCGCGCATGCTCGAGCGTGATGACTTCGACAAGCGCTACAGCTCCAAGCAGCCTATCGCGATCCACGAGTTCCTTTATCCGCTGGTGCAGGGTTATGACTCGGTGGCCTTGCGTGCCGATGTCGAACTGGGTGGTACCGACCAGAAGTTCAACCTGCTGATGGGGCGCGAGTTGCAGCGCGCCTATGGGCAGGAAGCGCAGTGCATCCTCACCATGCCGTTGCTCGAAGGTCTGGACGGCGTGAAGAAGATGTCCAAGTCCCTGGGCAACTACGTCGGTATCCAGGAGGCGCCGGGTGTGATGTACGGCAAGCTGGTCTCCATCCCCGATGCGTTGATGTGGCGCTACTTCGAGCTGCTGAGCTTCCGTTCGATGGATGAGATCAATCAGTTCCGCAAGGATGTCGAGGCTGGTGCGAACCCGCGCGATATCAAGATCAAGCTGGCGGAAGAGATCGTTGCGCGGTTCCATGGCGAGGAGGCTGCGGCCAATGCGCATCGCGGTGCCGGCAACCGCATGAAGGACGGCGAGCTGCCGGATGATCTGCCGGAAGTCGAGCTGAGCGCGGCGGAAGACATGCCGATCGCGGCGATCCTCAACAAGGCGGGCCTGGTCAAGAACTCGGCGGTCGCTCGTGACCTGCTCGGTTCGGGTGGTGTGCGTATAGATGGTGAGGTTGTCGATCGCACCTTTATATACAAGCTGGGCGCTACCCATGTTTGCCAGGCCGGGAAGAAGGCGTTTGCGCGTATTACGCTGAAATCCGAATAAACCTGAAATTAACCCTTGACGGCGAATTACAGAGGCCTATAATTCGCCCCACTTC
>NZ_JACAOR010000005.1:226542-832541 GCF_013386115.1 Pseudomonas gingeri | reverse complement strand
TTGAGCTGGGATTGATCTTCGTCCTGAACGAATAGTCCGGAAAGCTGAAAGCCCTGAACTTGTTCAGGGCTTTTTTATTTGCCTACCTGTATCAGGAAGCTACACGCTGCTCTTTCAGCCCTCGCGTTTCGATCACATCAAATACGTCACTGGCATCCTGTAGCAACAATCGCGAAATAGCGGCAATGTTGCCCAGGTCTTGCGGATCGCTATCGCTCAGCCGGCTACAGGTAAACAAGGTCATCAACTTGTTGACCGCCCGAATGCGTTCGCTGACGCAGGCATGCAGATCAACCAGCGGCGCATTGCGGTCGATGTACAGAACGGGGAACTGGGTGGAGACGCTGTCCATCGGGATAAAGCGCCTGGGGATGTGCTCGGTATCCATAGTCAAACTCCGTACCTTAAGGAATTGACCACCCCTCGCTGCGAAACGAAATGGGTGGCAGCTGTGTGCGGGTTCGCAGACCGAAAAAGGTACGAAATTCGGCAGGCTCGAAAGCCTCCCACACACAGCCACCATGAAACGAGCCGCGGCAAATATACAGCCACAGGCGTCTGCATGATGCTTTTTCGTACCTTGCAAAAGGGCTGCGAAACCCTTTTCGCCAGATTTTCCAGCGAATGGCTCAGACTCTAAGCCTGCTTCTCCATCAGGAACAATCCACCACAATCGGCAATTGGCCGGTGAATTTACTGACGTAGCGGTAGGAAACCTAAAGATAAGACCGCGCTTTCCAGAGCAATCGCGAAACGAGCGCCCCCTTCCAGTAATATCTGCAAAAAAATCTGCAGATCCTCTTAAAAAATTGATGCTATAAATGCCTGAAGCCCTTTTACGTAAAGACATTCAGCCCTAAAAAAATCTGCAAAAAAATCTGCAAAAGGAGCCCAAATGCCCTCCACTTTGATGATAGGAAACCACTGGCTTGAACCCCTCATGCCAGCTTTCCCCTCAGAGCTTCTGAAGCTGGCAGAGGAAATCCACTTCCAGGCTGGGAAGCTGACAGGAATGGTTTCACCTGAGATGACCTCTCGGGTTGGTGGGCTCCTTCGCGTGACCAGCAGTTTTTACAGCAATCTGATTGAAGGCCAGTTCGCGCATTGCACGTCCTTTTGACACAAGGAAAGATCAGTCGCGCTGATTTCAAGGTGTTCACGGGCCTCAATGAGCGCACCGCCATCGAACAACTCAAGACACTCACAAACTTGGGCCTTGTAGAGAGCCGCAGTCCTAAAGCCCGTGACCTGTATCCCGGCTTGCCAATCTGGTTTGCGCAGCTTTTATTCCCGGATCTGCACCAGCGAATGATCGGTCCATGATCAGGTGATTGCCTCCCTCCCAGTCATCTCGCTTTGGATATGAAGGCGTTCAGGCATACAACTCACGCAAGGCCGCCGTCGCCAGAAAGCCGGAGCGTGAGGCATAGCGTTGATCTTTTTGGACACGTTCGTCGATCCGCTCAAGCAGGTGCTCAGGCAGTGACGCGTTGAATCTCACCGACTTGCCCAGGTAAGGCGTCAGATCAAAATCGACAAGGGCCCACAACCCACCCGCGTAATCAGGCACGTCCAGATAGACATCCACCTCCCGTGCATGAGGCAGCGGCTCCCCATCGGCCAACAGACCTTTTATACACACCACACACAACCAACTTTCTCCCCATCAAAGCAAAGGCAGTTACAGAAAATGTCATCTGCTGGGTGCACCCGCCATCGCGGCTCCCATACCGATAATCGGAATCCTGAAAAACCGGTTGATCAGGCTCACAAACAACTGTACAAAAACACAGTACATTTCATCCTGATCGATACCGGAGAACAGCATGTCCTGCCCAGCCAGCCTTTCAGTGCCAAGGACCACCGCCGAGCGCATCGTGCTTCATCAATTCACGCCCAAGCACTGTGCCCAGGCCCGCGTCATGCTGGGCTGGAGCCAGGAGCAGTTGTCACGGGAATCCGGCGTCTCGGTGGCCGCCATCCAGCGTTTCGAGGCCGGTGAACCGCTCAAGGATGTCACCCGCCTGGCACTGGCCTTTCGCCTGGAAGCCGAGGGCCTGGTATTTTTCCCCGGCTTTGCACCAGGTCGGGGGATGAATATTCGCGGCTGCACGCCGGATCCGATCAAGCGCGAAGATTTCGAAATGATCGAATGAGCGATGAATGCCCACCTGGCGGCAGGACGTCCGAAGATGGCTTGAGCAAAGCGCTGATGTCAGCGGGCGATTGATGCCCGGTCAAGCTCTTCGATCACATGGTCGACCAGGGCTTCTACCGGATAATGAGTGGAGTCCACCCGCAGCAACGGGCATCTCAGTTCCTTGATCCAGGTTTCATGGCGTTTCAGGCTGCGGGTGCCGTGGTCACCCGTGTCATAACCGGCGGCCCAGTCCAGAAAGGTCTGTGTGGCAAGAAAACGTTCACCGCCCGGATATATTCGTGCACCGTAACGCTGGAACTCCCGCCATCGCAGACGTTGCAGGCGAACCTCGGGGGCCAGCCAGACGAAAATGGCATGGGTAAACGCCGGGATCAGTGCATCGCCCCAACCGCACAGCGAACCGGAGAGTATCCAGCTGTCATGCCCGGCAAGCTGTTCACGTAACAGGCGTATCCGTTCGTCCCTCGGCCGCTTGCAACTGAAGGGCTGTTCACTGGGCTGCCAGTAGAAGTTGTCCGAGTCGAAATGCGCGATACCCAGGCGCTCGGCCAGTGCCCGGCCCAGGGTCGTGGTGCCGGAGCCGGAGGCACCGAAAAGGTGGATTCTGTAGGCCATAAGGATTCCTGAGCACATCCTGTCTCACGCTCCATGATAGACCGGCGGCCTCCCAGGCCCTGGCCCACGCACTTAGCCGACGACGGGCAGGTCGTCTTGTGCAGCGTCTAGAGCTGCAGTTGCAGCGACCGCCGTATGACCTGCGGCGGCTGTCCGTAGGCCCGCAGAAAGGCCCGGCGCATGCGCTCGGCGTCACCGAAACCGGTGTCTCGGGCAACGATATCGATGGAATGCCAGCCCGACTCCATCATCAACCGGGCCGCCTCCAGGCGCAGGTGTTCAATGGCCTTGGCCGGTGACTGGCCGGTTTCCGCCCGAAACAGGCGGCTGAACTGCCGGGGACTGAGATGCGCCACTTGCGCCAGTTGCTCGACGGACAGATCCTCCCGCAGGTTCTCCTGGGCAAAGGCCAGGGCGCTCTGCACGCGATCGGACTTCGGATCAAGGGCCAGCAGCGCGGAAAACTGCGACTGACCACCCGCCCGACGGTGATACACCACCAGAGTGCGTGCCAGCTCCCGGGTCACTTCCACGCCCAGGTCCTGCTCCACCAGGGCCAAGGCCAGGTCGATACTGGCGGTCATGCCGGCCGAGGTCCAGATCGGCCCGTCCACGGTGAAGATCCGATCCTCTTCAAGCCGGACACCCGGATACCGCTGCCGGAAGATTCGCGCGTGATACCAGTGGGTCGTCGCCCGGCGCCCCTCGAGCAGGCCGGCCGCGGCCAGATGAAACGAGCCGGTGCAGGCCGAGGTGATGCGCCGGGCAAAGGCCGGGGCAGCACGCAGATAGTCAATCAAGCCGCACGCGCCGGGCACCAGGTCGTTATCGCCCACCACCAGCAGGGTGTCGTACTCCTGTGCACCGAACGGCCTGGTCTCGACACCAAAACCCATGGAGCTCCTGACCACGCCGCCGTGCTCGGAAACCAGGTCGACCCGGTAGACCTCACGCTCCACTTGCAGATTGGCATGCTCGAAGACCGAACCGGTAGCCAGCGTCAGCGCCTGGAAACCCGGGAACAGGATAATGCCGACGCTGATCATAGAAGGTTCTCCGGGATGTCCTAAAAGGTGGGATATCTGACATTGCTGACAATAAATTACCACCATAATCTTGGTTCCAGCAACGCCGACATCTCGCCGGCCATTCTGGAGACTCGTTATGACTCAAACATCCCACCCAGGCGTGGCCCTGATCACTGGCGCCTCCTCCGGCATTGGCGCCCTGTATGCCGATCGCCTGGCGCGCAGCGGCCACGACCTGATCCTCGTCGCCCGCAATCGCGAACGCCTGGAAAAACTGGCACTGCGCCTGGGCCAGGAAACCCAGCGCACCATCGAAGTGGTCCAGGCCGACCTGAACGACAACCGCGACCTGGCCCGCATCGCCCATATCCTGGAAACCGACAGCCGTATCCGTGTCCTGATCAATAACGCCGGGGTGGGCGCCGCGTCCCCGCTTCTGGAGTCCGAGCAGGCCAAGATGGATGCGATGATTCAACTGAACGTCGTCGCCCTTACCCGCCTGGCAAAATCTGCCGCGGCCAGCTTCGTGGCCCGTGGTGAAGGGACGATCGTCAATATCGCCTCCATCGTCGCCCTGGCGCCGCAACTGCTGAACGGGGTATATGGCGGGACCAAGGCCTATGTGCTGGCATTCACCCAGTCGCTGCACCATGAACTGAGCGACAAGGGCATCAAGCTCCAGGCCGTGCTGCCAGGCGCCACCAGCACCGAGTTCTGGGACGTGGCCGGCCTGTCGGTCCAGCACCTGCCGAGCGAGATCGTCATGAGCGCCGAGCAGATGGTGGACGCCGCCCTCGCCGGCCTGGCCCAGGGAGAACTGGTGACCATTCCGTCGCTGCCGGATATCGCCGACTGGCAGGCCTACGAGCAGGCCCGACTGGCACTGGGCCCCAATCTGTCCCACAGCCGGCCGGCGCCACGTTACCTGACCGGCGCCTGACCCGCCCCGGAGCAAGCCCGCCAACGGGCTTGCTCACTTCACCGGGAGAGGTCAGGACAGATCCGGGTGGACCAGTTGCGCGGAAACCTGTTCATAGCCATAGGCAACCGCCAGCAGCTCGGCCTCGCTCCAGCGGCCGGCGAAGAAGTGAACCCAGGTCGGCATACCGTCGACATCCAGCCCCGAAGGCACGGTTATCCCCGGGTATCCCGCCAGGGCGACGCTGGCAACCTCCAGGAATGCCCACGGATGCGGGTCACCCAGGATTGCATCCAGACCATGCTTGACCAATACACTGTCGATATTTGTCCGGGCTTCTCCTCCAAGTTCGGAGACCAGTTGCAGGTACTTGCCTTCGTCCAGTACCAGCGCATTGGCCCTTTTCAACAGATTCTGGTTATGGTTTTCCTCTGCTGGCTGGCTTTCGTTGTGATCAATCAACCCCTGCAGCGTGGAAACCGGCAGGCCGGGGCGGCTGGCGAGATAATCCGGCAGAACGCGCTTGATCGACATGTCGAACAAACGGTCCAGGCGTGCCGTTTCACCCTGGCTCCAGTCGGTATGCGGCAGATCGACCGGAACCAGTTGCGCCCCCGCCTCCTTCATGGCCGCCAGCGCCCTGGCAAACTGCGGATGATCCTCCATGGCCTGGCTGCCAGGCTGGAAACGGCTCGGATAACCGATGACCTTGCCCTTCAGCGCATCCTCTTTCAGCAATGCGCTGTAGTCCTTCGCCACGGGCACCTGTGACGTGGCCGGGTCCTTCGGGTCAAGACCGGTCATTGCATTGAGCATCAGGGCGGCGTCCCGCACCGACCGGGTGATCGGGCCGGCGCTGTCGAGCTCACGCGAACCCGGGACGATACCCGAGCGACTCATCAGGCCGACCGAGGGTTTCAACCCCACGACACCATTCCTCTGCGCCGGGCAGATGATCGAGCCCAGGGTTTCGGTCCCTACCGACAGCGGCGCAAAACCGGCGGCAACCGCAGCCGCCGAGCCCGAACTGGAGCCACAGACATCGCCGTCGAGTTTATGGGGGTTATGGGTCTGCCCGCCCCGGCCACTCCAACCGTCGGGGAGTTCGTCGCCGCGGAAATTCGCCCACTCACTCATGTTGGTCTTGCCCAGGATGATCGCTCCGGCCTCACGCAGCCTGGCGACGATAAAGGCATCCCGTTGCGCCGGTTGGCCGACCATGGCCAGCGAGCCGGCCGCGGTCTGCAGGCTGTCGCCGGTTTCGATATTGTCCTTGAGCAGCACCGGTACGCCATGCAACGGACCGCGGACTTTTCCCTGTCGGCGCTCTTCATCCAGCGCCTGGGCAACCTTCAGCACTTCGAGATCAAGCTCGAGGACAGCGTTGATCGCGCGCTCTTCAATCATTTTCTTATCGAGACGGCGGATGCGCTCGTTCAGGTGCCGAACCAGGGCCACCGAGGTGAAGCACCCTTGCGCCAGCCTTTCGCCAAGGTCACTGGCACTCAAGTACTCAGCCCCCTGCAGAGCCTGGTCCTGGGTCGGCGGTGACGACGCGGCAACGGCCGTCTCGCAGATGCCTGCCAGGCTTGTCGCCGGAGTCAGGTACAAGGCATTCAACAAGGCGGCCTGGGCAAGCGCCAAGGCACATTTTTTGAACGGTAAAGACATGAATCGTGTCCTGATCAAACCAGAAGCCAGTGAGTCATTTCACTGGCGCCGGTCATCCTAATCGGCACTTGTGCAAGAAGCGCCGGACACGGGTCGTTACGGGTCGAGCCAAAAGTCGACGGTTGGAGTCAGATGCCTTAACGCGCGGCAGCCGGCAATTCGGCGGTTACCGTCTGCTCGGCATCCAGCCACCAGGCGCGGCCACGATGGGGTTGCAGCAGATTGAACGCCTCGCCCATCTGCGGCGTGGTGATCGCCACATTACGCTCCCAGGCCAGGGCGAGAATCCGATCGAACGGTTCATGCCAGGCATGGAACGCCAGGTCGAACGTGCCGTTGTGGATCGGCAGCAACCAGCGCCCCTTCAGGTCCAGGTGGGCCTGCAGGCTCTGTTCGGGCTGCATGTGCACATGGGGCCAGTCGACGTTGTAGGCACCGGTCTCCATCAGGGTCAGGTCGAACGGCCCGTAGTGCTCGCCGATCTGCTTGAAGCCATCGAAATAGCCGCTGTCGCCGCTGAAGAAAATCCGTACATCACCGACGATCATCACCCAGGACGCCCACAGGGTCTGGTTGTTGTCGAACAGCGTGCGCCCGGAGAAGTGCTGCGACGGCGTCGCGGCGAAACGGATGCCATCGACCGTGGTTTCCTCCCACCAGTCCAGTTGCCGGACCTTTTCGGCGGGAATACCCCATTTGACCAGCAGATCGCCCACGCCCAGCGGTGCGAGGAAGTGCCGGGTCTTCTCGGCCAGTTGCAGGACCGTCTTGTAGTCCAGATGGTCATAGTGATTGTGGGAAAGAATCACCGCCTCGATGGGTGGCAACTCTTCCAGGCTGATCGGCGGCTGGTGGAAACGCTTCGGTCCGGCCCACTGCACCGGCGAGGCGCGCTCGACGAACACCGGATCGGTCAGCCAGAACTTGCCGTGCAACTTGAGCAACAGGGTCGAATGGCCAAGACGGAACACGCTGAAGTCGGGCGCGGCCAACAGTTGCTCACGGCTCAACGCCGCGACCGGTACGCGGTTCGCCGGACGGGTATTGCGCGGCTTCTGGAACAGCATTTTCCAGAAGATGCCCAGGGTCTTGCCCAGACCGCCGTGAGGAGTCGGGGCCTGGTTGCGAAACAGCCCCTGCTCTTGCAGGGACGAGGATTTGTCGGAGGTGCGCGAACGAATAGCCATGACAGGGTGACTCCCGGGAACCCAGCGCAGTTCCCACGTTCAGTACGGGGTGATCGATGGCCGCCGCACGCAAGCCTTGATCCGGTAATATTGCAAAAAACAAACTACACTACACAGTGTAGTTTCTAGCTTGCAACAAAGCGCCCGACAAGTAAACTGCCGAGTGTAATTTTTATCAACCCTTTTGAAGCCTGCCCATGACCGTTCCCCTGCGCCTGACCGACCGTAAACGCGAAGCCATTATCCAGGCCGCCATCGAGGCCTTTCGCGCCGACGGTTTCGAGGTCACGAGCATGGACCGGATCGCCGCCATCGCCGGGGTCTCCAAGCGCACCGTGTACAACCACTTCCCGAGCAAAGAAGAATTGTTCGCGGAAATCCTCCACCGCCTGTGGGCCAGCAGCGCTTCGCAACTGGATATGTCCTACCATCCGGAGCGCTCGCTGCGTGACCAGTTGCGCGATTTGCTGACGCTGAAAATGCGTCTGCTCAATGACGGCAACTTCCTCGACCTGGCCCGGGTGGCGATCGCCGCCACCATCCATGCTCCCGAGCGCGCGCAGGATATGGTTTCGCGCCTGGCCGAGCGCGAGGAAGGTTTCAAACAGTGGATCCGTGATGCCCAGGCCGACGGCACCTTCAAGGCGGTCGACCCGGAATTTGCCGCCCAACAACTGCACGGGCTGCTCAAGGCCTTCGCCTTCTGGCCACAGATCACCCTCGGCCAGCCACCGCTGGATCCCCCGATGCAGACCCGCGTCATAGAATCGGCGCTGGATCTGTTCCTCGCCGGCTACGAAATCGTCAAATAGCCGGCGCAGACGCCTGAATCACCTTCCAGACCTTCGAAATGGCTTGGAAGGACACTGATTATTCTTTACGGAATGCTCGACAATATTCATCTTGCTTATCCGATGAACGGCCGTTCCGTGCAGAGCACAGCTTTTGTGCTCAGATAAAGAAAAAAGTGGCGCATAGACCTATGGAAATCCAACGTGGCAAAGGGCAGTCGTTTGCCAGACGCATTTACCTGCCCCGAACGGTAGGCGTTGGCATCGGTTGTTTCAGCGTGATCGCCGCACTCGCTCCCCTGTCGATGCCAGCCTGGATCTGGGGTCTGCTGCTGCTCAATGCCGTCGCCTGGCCGCACGTGGCGTACCGGGTCGCCCGCCACTCCAGTTACCCCTACCGGACCGAGCGGCGCAATATTCTGGTCGATTCGCTGATGGGCGGGTTCTGGGCGGCGACCATGCAGTTCAATCCCCTGGTCACCGTCAACATGCTCTCGCTGATGACCATGCACAACGTCGCCGCCGGTGGCCCGCGGCTGATGGCCCAGGGCGTGGCCGCGCAAGCGCTGGGGATCGTGGTGTCCTGGCTGATCTTCACTCCGGCGTTCAACCCGGTGACCACCCAGCTGCAGATCTATGCCTGCCTGCCGGTGCTGATCCTGTACCCGATGGTCATCGGCATGGGTTGCTTCAAGCTGGCGATCAAGCTGGCCGAGCACAAGCGTGCCCTCAGCGCCCTGAGCCGCACCGACAGCCTGACCGGCCTGCTCAATCACGGCTCCTGGAAAGACCTGCTGCACGTCAAGTTCCACAAATGCCGGCAAGCGCAATGCCAGGCCACGATCGCCGTGATCGATATCGACCACTTCAAGAGCATCAACGACACCTACGGCCACCTGATCGGCGACAGCGTGCTGCGCCAGTTGAGCCGCGACCTGCGGGCCAACCTGCGTGAACACGACCTGGCCGGGCGCTATGGCGGCGACGAGTTCTGCGTGATCCTGCCGGATATGTCGCTGGCCCAGGCCAACGAGGTCATGGAGCGGCTGCGCCAGGTATTCAGCAATTATCGCAGCGAGGAAGTGCCGGAGTTGCGGGTCACCCTGAGTATCGGCCTGGCGCCCTGCCGCGCCGACTTCAAGGATGCCGGCGCCTGGCTGAACGAAGCCGACAAGGCGCTCTACATGGCCAAGAACACCGGGCGCAACAAGGTCAACAGCGCCGACAACACCAGCGCCGATCCGTCCACCGAGTTCCTCGCCAACTCCGCCTGACGTCCGCTCGCCTCGTACAAAAAGCCGTACGGCGGATTTCTGTACAACTCCCGGCAGATTTGTATGACGATAAGGGCAAAGTGCCACCTACGGAACGCTGGCAACCGGTCCCCTGCCTGACGGGGTGAGCCGGGCTTCGACAGGGACTGACCCTAACGCTGTCCCTTCTCCGAGCGAACACCATGTTCTTTGCCGCCCACAAGAAAGCCATCCAGACCCTGCAACAGACCATCGATCAACAAACCCACCTGCTCGCCGCCATCGACCGCTCCATGGCCGTCATCGAGTTCGATCTCAACGGCACGGTGCTGCGGGTCAACGACAATTTCCTCAAGGCCACCGGCTATCGCCAGGAGCAGGTCCTGGGCCAGCCCCACCGCTTGTTCTGCACACCGGCCTATGCCCGCAGCGCCGAGTACAGCCAGCTCTGGTCACGCCTGAAGTCCGGGCAGTTCGAGTCCGGCACCTTCGAGCGCGTCGCGGCCGATGGGCGCAATCTCTGGCTGGAAGCCAGCTACAACCCGATCCGCGATGAAAGCGGCAGCGTGGTGAAAATCGTCAAGTACGCGCTGGACGTGACCGCCAAGATGCAGCAGGAAAGCGAAGCCAATGGCAAGTTGCAGGCCATCGACCGGGCCATGGCCGCCATCGAGTTCACCCCCGACGGCACCGTGATCTGCGCCAACCAGAACTTCCTCGATCTGATGGGCTACAGCCCGGCCGAGATCCAGGGCAAGAATCACCGGGTCTTCTGCACCCCGGCCACCGTCGGCAGCAGCGACTACCAGGACTTCTGGCGTCGCCTGAACCAGGGCGAATTCTTCAGCGGCCAGTTCGAACGCGTGACCAAGCGCGGTCAGACGGTCTGGCTGGAGGCCAGCTACAACCCGGTCTACGACGCCAGCGGGAAGCTGTGCAAAGTGGTGAAGTTCGCCTCGGACGTGACCCAGCGGGTCGAGAAACACACCCAGGACGCCATGAGCGCCAGCGAGGCGTATCACATCTCGGTCGAGACCCGCAAAGTCGCCGAGCAAGGCACCCAGGTGATCCAGCAGGCCGCCACCGAAATGCGCGAGATCGCCTCGAACATCGAGGGCTCCTCCGCGCTGATCGCCAAGCTGGGCGAACGCTCGGAGCAGATCACCGCCATCGTCAACACCATTCGCGGGATTGCCGACCAGACCAACCTGCTGGCCCTGAATGCCGCCATCGAAGCGGCACGGGCCGGCGAGCAGGGACGCGGGTTTGCCGTGGTCGCCGATGAGGTCCGCTTGCTGGCGGCGCGCACCAGCGGCTCGACCGCCGAGATTTCCAGCATGATCGACATGATCCAGAACGAAACCCAGCAGGCCATCCACAGCATGAACGGCACCCGTGACCGGGCGGCCAAGGGGGTCGGCCTGGCGGACGAAGCCGGTACGGTGATCCTGCAGATCCGCGATGGCGCCAGCAACGCCGTGCAGGCGGTCAGCATGTTCGCCAACGACCAGGGACATTGACGGGGAAACGCCAGGAAAGGGGCACTTGCCAGCGGGCGACAGGTCTATAGTGAGGCCTGTTTCCACGCCCTGAAGAGTGCCCCATGACCGCCGACACGCTCGAAGTAAAACCTGAAGAAAAAGTCGATCACCTGCGTTTCCATCGCGCCCATGCGCACCTCGGCCCGACCTTTGGCAACGACAACTTTGCCCTGAAGGCCGAAGCCTTTGCGCGGTTCTTCGGGACACCGACCTTTCTTGGCGCCCAGACCCTGATCGTATTGCTCTGGGTGGTGCTCAACGTCACCGGTATCACCCACTTCGACGTCTATCCGTTCATCCTGCTCAACCTGGCCTTCAGCCTGCAATCGGCCTATGCCGCGCCGCTGATCCTGCTGGCCCAGACGCGCCAGGCCGCCCGCGACAAGGCCCAGTCCGACGCCGACGCCCAGCACCGCGAAGCCCTGGCCATCGCCAACACCGAGCGCCAGGCCACCGCCGCAAAAAACACCGCGCAACTGTTGGAGTTGCTGGAGCAGAACACCCGCCTGACGGAAATGACCAAGCAACTGACCGAGCGCATCGAGAACCTGACCTCGGAGATGCACGAGCATTTCGTGCGCAAATCCTGACACCTCGTAGCCACACAGGCCACTAGAGACGGATTGACCGGGCCAGCTCATCGAACAGCGTCACCACCGAGCGCAAGGCACGGCAATCCGGGCGGGTCAGCAACCACAGGGCCGACTCATGGCAGGACAAGGGCGGGTGTAACGCCCGCATGCCCTGCGCCTCACTGATCATGAAGTCCGGCAGCACCGCGATACCCAACCCGGCCCCTACCAGTTCGGCCACCGACAACATGCTGTTGCAGCGATAAACCGGACGCACGCCAGGCAAGTGCTGCCGACGCCAGGTGACCGTAGGGTGATCGGGCAGCGAGTCATCCGGCGCGATCCAGGCCAGCCGCTGCGCATCCTCGTGGCCAGCCGCCCGCAGGTAGGCCGCGCTGCCACACACGCGATAGCTCACCTGCCCGAGACAACGCCCCACCAGATGCTCGGGCGGCGACGTCGTCAGGCGCACAGCGATATCCGCGTCGCGTCGGCTCAGGTTGGCGAAATCGTTGGTCGTGCTCAGTTCCAGGGTCAGCGCCGGATAGGCCGGCATGAACCGCGCCAGCGCCGGCAGCAGCAGGCTCTGCAATACCGAATCGGTACAGGTCAGGCGCACGGTGCCGCTGATCACCTCGCCGCCCTGCTCGATGCTGATACACGCCGCCTCCAGTGCCTGCTCGGCACGTTCGGCCTGCTCGGCCAGGGATTGCGCCAGGCTGCCGGGCAGATACCCGGCCCGGCTCTTCTCGAACAGGCTCTGGCCCAGTGCCGCCTCCAGCCGCCGCACCGCACGGAACACCGTCGATACGTCGACCTTGAGCAACGCCGCCGCCCGCGCCAGGGAGCGGCCACGCACCAGCGCCAGGATCAAGGCCAGGTCCGCATGCTCCAGTCGATAGTGCGCCGATGCATTGTTCACTTGGATAAATGCCTATATTGAATGCGCCAGCGCCACCTTATAGTTCGCGCCAGAAATCAACAAGCCGAGGGAAACACGGATGTCCATTCAACCCAGTCTCCGGATTGCCCTGGTCGGCGATCACGACCCGCAGGTCACGGCCCACCGGGCCATCCCGGTAGCCCTGCAACTGGCGGCCCAAACCGTCGACGTGACGGTGCGGCCCCACTGGCTGGCCACCGACAGCATCGAAGCCGGCACCGATCTCTCGGTCTTCGACGGTTTCTGGTGCGTACCGGCCAGTCCGTATCGCAGTCTCGAAGGCGCGTTATTGGCGATTCGGCATGCCCGCGAGCAGCAACGACCGTTTCTCGGCACCTGTGGCGGATTTCAACATGCCATTCTCGAATATGCCCGCCATGTGCTCGGCTGGGCCGATGCAGAACATGGCGAGGAGGTGCCCGATTCGCCACGTGCGGTCATCTCGCCATTGAGCTGTTCGCTGGTCGAGGCCACGGACAGCATCACGCTGGTGCCGGGCACGCGGATCGCCAGGGCCTATGCCCGCCTGCAGATCCACGAAGGATATCGCTGCCGCTACGGGATCAACCCCGAGTTCGAGGCCGCCTTTCTCGACGCCGGGATATCGGCCAGCGGTCGCGATACCCTGGGCGACCTGCGGGCGGTGGAACTGAAGAACCACCCGTTCTTTGTCGCAACCCTGTTCCAGCCGGAACGGGCCGCCCTGCAAGGCAACCCGCCACCACTGGTTGCTGCCTTCCTCAGCGCCTGCACGGAACGCTCGCAATAGGTAGAGCGAGCCTATCGCTTCGATCGCTGAGCAGAGCCGGCACGTCAGGTAGCGAGCACCCGGCGCAAGGCAGCAATCTCCGGAATATCCACGCGCCGCATATACACCCGCAGCGGTTCGCTGACAGCGATCCGATCATCGATATTCTGATCCAGCAGCAACTGAATACGCTCGCGGCTCAGGCACATGGTCTCCTGCGCCGCTGGCAACCAGACGAATTCGCTGGCGGGAATGATCGCGTCATCCGCCACGTCCATGCCGAAGGCGTCTTCGCTGAAACGGACAATGTATCGGCCGGTCTTGCGGTTCAGGCCGACAAAACCCTGGAGCCGGTCGGCGGCCTGGCAGATGAGTTCAGAGGTGATGCGCATGGTAAACCTCACTGGAGAGCCGGAAGGCTCATGGGTCGATGGTTTACACACAAGGCAGGCGGTGCGTTTCCCTCTGGAGGGGAAACTGCGACTCGAGCGTATTGCAGATTCCATCACGATTACGCCGGCAAAAAACGACGCATGTCAGCTTTATGTCGGTTTCGCGATAGCACTTGAAGCATTCAATTGTTAAAAGGAGTTCCCCCCGCTTCCACGAAAGGAATTCGAAATGCCCGTCACCTTCAGCAAAAGTACCCTGATCGTGAGCCTGTTGCTGGCCATGGGCCTGAGCAGCGCGCAGGCCAGCACCGCCTCGGCCGATCTCGCCGCCACCCACGGTATCCCGCATCCGGCCGTTATCGCCCACCGTGGCGCCTCGTTCGATGCCCCCGAATCCACTGCGGCGTCCTACACCCTGGCCCGCGACCTGGGCGCCGACTACCTGGAAATGGACCTGCAACGCAGCAAGGACGGTGTGATCTTCGCCCTGCACGACAACAACCTGTCGCGCACCACCGACGTCGCCAGCAAGTTCCCCGAGCGCAAGGACAGCCCGGCCAACGAGTTCACCTGGGCCGAGCTGCAGACCCTGGACGCCGGCAGCTGGTTCAACAAGGCCTACCCGGAGCGTGCCCGCCCGGCCTATGTCGGCCTGAAGATCCTCAGCCTGGACCAGATCATCGATATCGCCCAGGCCAACCCGAAACACCAGCCGGGCCTGTACATCGAGACCAAGGAGCCCAAGCAGTTCCCCGGCATCGAACATGACCTGAAGAACAAGTTGCAGGAACGCGGCCTGCTGAGCGCCAACACGGTGGTGTCCAAGGAACAGCCCCAGGTCGGCCAGGGCAAAGGCAAGGTGATCCTGCAGACCTTCGAGAAGAGCAGCCTGGAGCTGTTGCAGAAGGAAATGCCGGACACCCCGAAAATCCTCCTGCTGTGGGTCGGTGAAGGCAGCATCGAACCGAAGTCGAAGGTCAGCTTCGCCGACTCCGGCGAGAAGACCAAGGCCGCCTACTACGCCCGGCAGGAACCCAAGGACAAGGCCGAATTCGAGCAGTGGATCGACTACGCCAAGGCCCAGGGCGCCATCGGCACCGGCCCGTCGGCGGAGCTGACCCATGGCGGCGACCAGAGCTATTCGGACCTGGTCAAACCCTGGATGAACAAGTACACCCATGACAAGGGTCTGCTGGTGCACGTCTATACCGTCGACGAACCCCAGGACTTCAAGAAGGTCCTCGACGCCGGCGTCGATGGCATCTTCACCAACCGCGCCTCGGAACTGCTGAAGTACTTCAAGCGCGCTTCACCGAAGACCGTGCCGCAGATCCTCGAGGCCAACGGCTACTGAGCCGCCTCGCCCCATGGACCGGCGCCCCGGGGCGCCGGTTTCAGGGATTAAGGATGAATTAAGTTGCAACACCTAAGCTGATCCCACTGAAGCCATTCAATCAAGGGATCTTCCAGATGAAACCATTTACCACACTGCTGACTGCCACCGCCCTGACCCTCGCCGCCGGTTTCGCCCAGGCCGACGTTCGTCCGGACCATATTCCCGGGCTGCTCAAATCCGGCGCCATCGCCGACTTCGAGAAGCTCAACCAGGCCGCCCTGGCCAAGCACCCCGGCGCCACCATCACCGACACCGAACTCGATCAGGTCGCCGGCGGCGGTTATGTCTACGAGGTCGAACTGACCGGCACCGACGGCGTGAAATGGGAAGTCAAGCTCGACGCCAAGACCGCCGCTTTCCAGAGTGAAAAGAAAGACAAGTGATCCACCCGCCTGCGCCAAAGCCGCGCCCTCAACCATCAGGGCGCGGCTTTTCTGCTTCCCCTTAAGCCGAATGGAACGGCGTTATCCCGGGGCCTACCAGAGCGCCAGGGTGTAGCTGAGGATCAGGCGGTTCTCGTCCAGGTCATTGCCAAAGTTCGAGCGCACCGTCGCGTTGCGCCATTTCACGCCCACGCCCTTGAACGTACCGTCCTGCACCACGTAGCCGATGTCGGTGTTGCGCTCCCATTCCCGCCCTTCGCCCGGCGCCGCGCGTTGCACGTTGTCGCCGGACACGTAGCGGGTCATGAAACTCAGGCCCGGCAAGCCGAGGGCGGCGAAGTTGTAGTCATAACGCAGCTGCCAGGAACGCTCGTTGATATTGGCGAAGTCGCCGATCTGCACGAAGTTCACCAGGTACGGGTCGCTGTGGCCGATGTACGGGAACGGATCGTCGCCACTCATGCGCTGATAGCCCACGCCAAGGGCATGGCCCTTGAGGCTGTAGGTGAACATCGCGCCCAGGGCCCGGTTGTCCAGCGGCCGGAAGTTACCGTCCTCGGTGCTGCGGGCGTAGCGCAGGTCGCTCTTCAGGCCCTGCCCGGCCCCCAGGTCCCAGTTATGCACCAGGCCGACGAAGTTCTGCTGGTAGATGTCCTGCAACTTGCCGTAGCGATACTGGGTGAGCAGGTTCGGCAGCCACTGGTAGTCGGCCCCGGCGAACTGGAACTTGTCGCTGACGCCGCCAATGCGGTTGGCGCTCATGTCCTGGTAGTCGGTGGAGTCGACATAGTTGATCTGGCTCAGTTGCCCCGCCGTCAGCTTCAGCCGGTCGATCTCCTGCACGTTCAACACGCCGCCCTTGAACGTGCTGGGCAGCAGGCGGGTGTCGTTGGAAATCACCACCGGATCCTTGAGCTGCAGGGTCCCGACTTTCAGCACGCTGTTGGACAGGCGCACCTTGGCGGTCAGGCCCAGCTCGCCGTAGCTGTCCTGCGAACCGCCCTTCGACAGGTCGGCCGGCAGCAGGCCGGTACCGGCGGTGCCACGCCCCGAGTCGAGCTTGAAGCCGGTCATGCCCAGGGCATCGATGCCGAATCCGAGGGTCCCGGCGGTGAAGCCGGACTCCAGGCGCAACATGAACCCCTGGGCCCATTCATCGGCCTTTTCCCGCGAGCCGGGCTGGCGGAAGTCGCGATTGAAATAGACGTTGCGCGCCTCCAGGCTGCCCTTGCTGTCGGCGATAAAGTCCGCCCGGGCGCCGGGTGCGCAGAGCAGTCCCAGGCCGAGCAGAGTGCCGATGGAAAGCGGTGAACGTGACAACGTATCGAAGTGCTTCATGGTGTGCTCCTGTTTTGCGGGCACGAGCCGGCCCTCTCGGGGGCGTTGGGTTCGCGACCGATGTGGTGAAAAGCGTAGGGGTGGCAATGGCCCGGGCCGTGGCGGCCCGGGCGTGCCAGGGTTCAGGACTCGAGTTGTCGGCCGCGGGTTTCCGGCAGGCTCAGGGCCGCCAGGATCACCACCCCGTAGGCCCCGGCGGCGAACACGCCGATACCGGTGCCGATGGGCAGGGTTTCACTCAGGGCGCCGATAAACAGCGGAAACAACGCGGCGATGGAACGGCCGGCGTTGTAGCAGAAGCCCTGGCCCGAACCGCGCATGCGCGTTGGAAACAGCTCGGTCAGGAACGCCCCCATACCGGCGAAGATGCCCGAGGCGAAGAAGCCCAGGGGAAAGCCGAGCCAGAGCATCCAGGTGTTATCGATGGGCAATTGGGTGTAGGTCAGGACAATGGCCATCGAGCCGACGGCAAAGAGGATGAAGTTCTTCTTGCGGCCAATGGCATCGGTCAGCAGCGCACTGGTCACATAACCGACGTAGGAGCCGACGATCACCATCGCCAGGTAACCGCCTGTACCCAGCACGCTGAGGCCGCGCTCGGTCTTCAGGTAGGTCGGCAGCCAGGTGGTGATCGCGTAGTAGCCGCCCAGCGCACCGGTGGTCAGCAGCGAAGCACGCAAGGTGGTGCTGAGCATCCGCGGGGCAAAGATCTCGAAGAAGGCCCAGGGCGAAGCCTTGGCCGGGCGCTCCTGGCGGGCCTGCTCGAAGGTGTCGGATTCCTTGACCAGGCGCCGGATCACCAGCACGAACAAGGCCGGCACCAGGCCGATCATGAACAACGCCCGCCAGGCCTGCTCCGGCGGCAGGAAGCTGAACAACCCGGCATACAGCAGCGCCGTCAGTCCCCAGCCCAGGGCCCAGCCGGCCTGCACCATGCCCACCGCCTTGCCCCTGTCCTGCGAACGGATCACCTCGCCGATCAGTACCGCCCCCGCGGTCCATTCGCCGCCGAAACCGAAGCCCATCAGGGTGCGTGCCACCAGCAACTGGTCATAGTTCTGCGCCAGCCCGCAGAGAAAGGTGAAAAAGGCAAACCAGAGGACCGTCAGTTGCAGGGTGCGTACCCGGCCGATGCGGTCGGAGAGAATCCCGGCGATCCAGCCACCGGCCGCCGAGGCGAGCAAAGTGCTGGTACCGATCAGCCCGGCTTCGCCCTTGGAAATGCCCCAGGTGGCGATCAGGGTGGGAATCACGAAGCTGAGCATCTGCGTGTCCATGCCATCGAGGCCATAGCCGATCTTGCAGCTCCAGAAAGTACGTTTTTCATTTTTGCTCAGTGGTCCGTACCAGCCGAACGGGCCGGCACGGCGCGCCCCTGAAGGCACGTGGTCAGTCATGGTGTTGTCCATGGAGGTTCCTGCGGCAGCAAAGGAAAGTGACGGACACGCCTCGTTGTTTTGTTGTGAAGGCGTTGTCGTGGGGGAGCCGACGCAATGCGCTGCGTCGTGGAGCGGATTCTTCGCGCCGGGCCACACCAGCGTCAAACGGGAAAAAAGCCGGTCAATGCATAAGAAAAATTGATGAGCTGCGTCATCAACTTTTCTTGTTCACAACACCAGATTTTCTGGTTGGACAGCCTGACCCGGTTTTTTTTACAAAGAGCCCTGCAAAGGCCCCTTCGGCCCCAGGAGACGCTTCGATGAACCAGCCCGCCATGCCCTTCGACCCATTGCGCCAGCGTACGCCGTTCGACCTGCGCCAGGAGATCGCCGCCGGACGCTACCAGGGCCACACCAGTGGGCTCGGCCAGGGTCGGGTGCAAGCCAATATCGTGATACTGCCGGGTGACTGGGCCGATGAGTTCCTGCGTTTCTGTACCCTCAATCGCCAGGCCTGCCCGCTGCTGGACGTCACCGAGCCGGGCGACCCGATCTTCCGTCACCTGGGCCAGGCCGTGGATATCCGCCATGACGTGCCGCGCTATCGGGTCTACCGCGACGGCGTCCTGAGCGAAGAACCACTGGATATTGCCACGCTCTGGCAGGACGACCTGGTGGCCTTTGCCATCGGCTGCTCGTTCTCCTTCGAACAGCCGCTGCTGGACGCCGGGATCGGCCTGCGGCATATCGAGCTGGGTCGCAACGTGGCGATGTACCAGACCGCTATCGACACCCGGCCGACCGCACGCCTGCAAGGCAAGCTGGTGGTCAGCATGCGCCCGCTGAAAGCCGCCGCGGCGATCCAGGCCATCCAGATCACCGGGCGCATGCCCAATGTCCACGGCGCCCCGGTGCATATCGGCGACCCGGCGCTGATCGGCATCCGCGACCTCGCCGCACCGGACTATGGCGATGCCGTGCCGGTGGCCGACGACGAGATCCCGGTGTTCTGGGCCTGCGGCGTGACCCCGCAATCGGTGGTGCAGGCCTCACGTCCGCCGCTGTGCATCACCCATGCACCAGGCTGCATGCTGGTGACCGACCTGCACAATCACGCCCTGTAATCAGGCGGTGGTGTTGACCGTACCGCCCGAGGTGCTGCCACCGGACTCCTGCAGGGCCTGGGTCAACGCCGCGCTGACGGTCTGCAGCGAAGCGGAAATCGTCGCCACCTGGGATTCCGCGCTCGCCACGGCGGCGGCCTTGGCATCAGGGCTTTCGTTACTCGACTGCGCCTTCTGCATGGCCTGCTCCTGTTCCTGCAACTGCTTCTGCAGTTCGGCCAGTTGCTTGCGCAGTTCCTTGACGGTATCGGATTCCGAACTGGAGCTGTCGCTGCTGCCCGAGGCGCCACCGGCACCTGCCGGCTGGCCACCAGCGACCTTGGTGGTATCAGTGGCCGCCGCGGTCGTGCCGGCAGTGGTGGTGCCGTCGGCGCTGGCCGCCTTGGTGGCGGTGCTGGTCGACAGGCTTGGAGTGATGGTGACCGATGTGATGCTGACCATGGGGATGTTTCCTGTTCAGGTAGTGATATCCCCATCATCGACAACGCCGCCGCGTGCTTGAGACCTATCCTGTATCCCCTTGGTCAGCGGCCCGATACACAAGCGTCTGAGCCTGCGTTCCGCCACGTCGGCAATCGTACTCGGTGAGCGGCCGGGACCTTTCAGGTCGAGACCCTCAGGCGGACACGCCAAGCTGTAACAAAAATGTCAAAAAGCCTTGAGATGATGCGGCTCAAGCGAACCTGTAAAAAAATGTTTCGGGCGCTTCATTCCTGCGAGCCTCCATGAACCACAGCCTTGACCAAAGCCACCGCGACTCGGACCTGTTCGGCCTTCTTTATGGCTTTCGCTTTCGCGCCGGCGAACGCGGCGAGGAGATCGACTCCGCCACCGCCCTGCAATGCCTGCAACAACCCGAAGACCCCGAGCAATTTCTCTGGCTGCACCTGAACCTGGCCCACGCCGCGTGCGAGCGCTGGATGAAGGCGCACCTGTCGTTGCCCGACGAGTTCTTCGAAGCGCTGCACGAAGGTTCGCGCTCGACCCGTATCGAACATGTCGACAACGCCTTGCTGGCGGTGGTCAACGACGTGGTGTTCAACCTCAGCAGCATGGTGTCGTCGGATATTTCCACGCTGTGGGTCTGTGCCCGCAGCAAGCTGCTGATCAGCGCCCGCCTGCAACCGCTGCACTCGGTAGACAAGCTGCGCTCCTCGGTCAAGGCCGGCGAGCGCTTCCGCTCGCCGCTGGAGTTGCTGGTGCATCTGCTGCGCGACCAGGGTGAAGTCCTGACCCAGATCGTGCGCAAGACCAGCATCAGCGTCGACCAGATCGAAGACCAGTTGCTGGCCCTGCGCCTGAGCAACAACCGCGCGGAACTCGGCGCCATGCGCCGGGTGCTGGTGCGCCTGCAGCGCCTGCTCGCCCTGGAGCCGGGCTCGCTGCTGCGCTTGCTCAACCGACCGCCGCAGTGGCTGCAGAAGGAGGACGTCAAGGAGTTGCGCAAGTCCACCGAGGAGTTCTCGCTGATCCTCAGCGACCTCGAGGCCCTGGGCGAACGGATCAAGCTGTTGCAGGAAGAGATTGCCGCCAACCTCAACGAGCAGAGCAACCGGACCCTGTTCACCCTGACGGTGGTGACGGTACTGGCGCTGCCGATCAACATCATCGCCGGCTTCTTCGGCATGAACGTCGGCGGCATTCCGCTCGCGGGCGACCCGGAAGGGTTCTGGATCCTGGTGGCACTGGTGGCGACCTTCACCGTGCTGGCCGGGCGCTGGGCCTTTCGCAAGCGTCAGGATTATTGACACGACCTGCGGCCGGACCAGCGGAGCCACTAAATCCACTGAACACTGACCTGCCGCAGTCTCTCTGTAACATTTCGCAATGATCATGACGGTTATCCGTTCCCAAACAGGATTTCAGGCATGGCTACCCCTTCACTGACTGCCGCTTCGCCCGCTGCTGGCGACGGCAGGCCGCATCTCGAAAGCAAACCCCGCGTCTTTACCGCCGTGATCTTCTTCGCGGTGCTGGCCATCGGTCTGTTGTTCACGGCCTACAGCCTGGTGCATGACATGCACGACCTGGGCACCACGGTCACCACTTGGACGCCCTTCCTGCTGCTCGGGGTAGCCTTGCTGATCGCCCTGGGCTTCGAGTTCGTCAACGGTTTCCACGACACCGCCAACGCCGTCGCCACCGTGATCTACACCCACTCGCTGCCGCCGCATTTCGCGGTGGTCTGGTCCGGCTGCTTCAACTTCCTCGGTGTGCTGCTCTCCAGCGGCGCGGTGGCCTTCGGCATCATCGCGCTGCTGCCGGTGGAACTGATCCTGCAAGTGGGCTCGTCGTCCGGCTTCGCGATGATCTTCGCCCTGCTGATCGCCGCCATCCTGTGGAACCTCGGCACCTGGTGGCTGGGCCTGCCGGCCTCGTCGTCCCACACCCTGATCGGTTCGATCATCGGTGTCGGCGTGGCCAACGCGCTGATGCACGGCCGCGACGGGACCAGCGGCGTCGACTGGAGCCAGGTCACCAAGATCGGCTACGCGCTGCTGCTCTCGCCGATCGTCGGCTTCGCCTTCGCCGCCCTGCTGCTGGTCGCGCTGCGCCTGTTCGTGAAAAACCGCGCGCTGTACAAGGCGCCCAAGGGTAAGGAGCCGCCGCCCTGGTGGATCCGCGGCCTGTTGATCCTGACCTGCACCGGTGTGTCCTTTGCCCACGGTTCCAACGACGGCCAGAAAGGCATGGGTCTGATCATGCTGATCCTGGTCGGCACCCTACCGATGGCCTACGCCCTGAACCGCACCATGCCGGCCGAGCAGGCCCTGCAGTTCGCCGCCGTGGCCGAAGTCACCCAGGCCGCGCTGGTCAAGGCCGCCCCGTTGCCGGCACCCGCCGACCCGCGCCCGGTGCTCACCCTGTATATCCGCACCAAGCAGATCACCCCGGAACTGATCCCGGCGCTGGCGTCCCTGACCGGTCATATCGGTGACGAAGTGAAGGGTTACGGTTCGCTGGCCAAGGTGCCGGCCGAAGCCATGGGCAACGTGCGTAACGACATGTACCTGAGCTCCGAAACCATCCGCATGATGGAGAAGGAAAAGGTCGGCAACTTCGACGCCGACACCCAGGGCAAGCTGCAGTTGTTCAAGCAACAGATCGACAACGCCACGCGCTTTATCCCGCTGTGGGTGAAGATCGCCGTGGCGATCGCCCTCGGCCTGGGCACCATGGTCGGCTGGAAGCGCATCGTCGTCACCGTCGGCGAGAAGATCGGCAAGACCCACCTGACCTACGCCCAGGGCGCCTCGGCGGAAATGGTCGCGATGCTGACCATCGGCGCGGCGGACATGTACGGCCTGCCGGTATCGACCACCCACGTGCTGTCCTCGGGCGTGGCCGGGACCATGGTCGCCAACGGCGGCGGCCTGCAGATGAAGACCATCCGCAACCTGGCGATGGCCTGGGTCCTGACCCTGCCGGCGGCGATCCTGCTGTCGGGCAGCCTGTACTGGTTGTTTACCAAGCTGTTCTGATTCAGCGCCGGCGCGACACCGACAAACCCCACCCCGGTGGGGTTTGTCGTTTCAGGCCAGGGTCTGCAGTATCTCCACCAGCCATTCCATGAACACCCGCACCCGCCGCGGCAAGTGTCGCTGCTGGGCATACAGCAGGGACACTTCCAGCGGCGCGGGCAGGTAATCGGGCAGCACCGCCACCAGCTCACCGCTGTCCAGATGCTTGCGCACACCGTGGCGTGGCGCCTGGATCAGGCCGAAACCACCCAGGCAGGCGGACTCGTAGCAATCGGTGCTGTTCACCGTGACACTGCCGTCCATGGGTACCTGGACCCGCTTGCCGTTGTGCAGGTACTCGAACCCCGCCGAGCGCGATCCCAGCACCCCGACGTAGTGCACCAGCCGGTGTCCGGCAAGGTCCTCGGGAGTCAGCGGCGTGCCATGGCGCCGCAGATAGGCCGGACTGGCACAGTTGACCATCTGCAACGAACTCACATGCCGCGCCACCACCGATTGGTCCGGTTGCGCGCCGACCCGCAGCACACAGTCGAAGCCCTCGCCCAACAGGTCGACCCGACGATCGGTGCTGCTGATCTCCAGCTCGATCCGCGGATGACGGGCCATGAACTCCGGCAGGCGCGGCATGATCACCCGGCGTGCCATGACGCTGGGCATATCGAAACGGATCCGCCCGGAGAGCAGCGCCGCATCCTGGCGAAACAGCCCTTCCAGTTCATCCATGTGCGAGAGCAGGTCCTTGCTGCGTTCGTACAACACCAGGCCGTCCTGGGTCGCCTGCACCTTGCGCGTGGTGCGCTGCAGCAAGCGCGTGCCCAGCAGTTCCTCCAGGGCCTGGATATGCTCGGAAACGCTGGACCTGGGCAAACCCAGGCTTTCGCTGGCCAGGGTAAAGCTCGACAGTTCGGTGACACGGATAAAGGTACGCAGCAGTTCCAGCTTGTTCATCACGGGCGGCCCTTGATTGTTCGGATAAAGCGATCAGTCTTTCCGATTCCGCTGAGTTTATCGCCTGCCTACCGGACAAATACACTTTTCCTCGAGGTCACCCATCACTTGAGGACTACCCATGACTCGCAAAATCGCACTGATCACCGGCGCCAGCCGCGGCCTGGGCAAGCACGCTGCCCTGCACCTCGCCGCCCAGGGCGTGGACATCATCGGCACCTACAACAGCCGGGCCGACGACGCCCAGGCCGTGGCAAGCGAAATCGAACGACTCGGCGGACGCGCCGCCATGCTGCAACTGGATGTCGGTGTCATCGCCGGCTTCAAGGCTTTCGGCGAAAGCGTCGCCAAGGTGCTCGACAGCGTCTTCGGCCGGGAGCGCTTCGATTTCCTCGTCAACAATGCGGGCGTCGGAATCCATGGCCTGTTCGTCGACACCCGGGAAGAGCAGTTCGACCAACTGTTGAATGTTCACTTCAAGGGGCCGTTTTTCCTGACCCAGCAGCTGTTGCCGCTGATGGCCGATGGTGGCCGCATCATCAATATCTCCAGCGGCCTGGCCCGCTTCAGCCTGCCGGGCTACGGCACCTATGCGGCGATGAAGGGCGCGATGGAGGTCCTGACCCGTTACCAGGCCAAGGAACTGGGGGCACGCGGGATCAGCGTCAACGCCCTGGCACCTGGCGCCATCGAGACTGATTTCGGCGGTGGCCATGTGCGCGACAACCAGGAGCTGAATGCCTTTGTCGCCAGCGTCACGGCGCTGGGCCGGGTCGGCCTGCCGGATGATATCGGCGGGGCGATCGCGCTGCTGCTGGGCGAAGGTGGACAGTGGATCAACGGGCAGCGGGTCGAGGCTTCAGGAGGGATGTTCTTGTAAATTGCGCTGTCTGGGCTGACGCTTTCGCCGGCAAGCCGGCTCCCACAGGGGCCAGGTCGTGTGCAGCACGGGTACTCGACGCGATCGTTCCCACGCTCCGCGTGGGAATGCCTCTCTGGACGCTCTGCGTCCGCTCCTGTGGGAGCCGGCTTGCCGGCGAAGAGGCCGGTCAGCCGTGCACACCACTACGGATCAACAGATCCTTCAGCACCGTCAGCAATTCCACCTGGCCCTTGCGTGGCTCGCCGGCAAATTCGATCCAGCCTTCGTTGAAGCCATCGATCATCTGCATGCGCGGCAGCGGGTTGTTCATGCCCTGGCTGCTGAACAGCGCCTGCCAGGTATCACGCGCGACCACTTCCATCCGCACCGGCTTGCCCAGCAGCTCGGCGAAACCCGCGGCGATCTGGTTCGGCGTGACCCGTTGCGGCCCCTCCAGTTCGACGATGCGCTTGCCGCTCCAGCTTTGTTGCAACAGTTGCGCCGCCAGGCGTCCGACATCCGCCGTGGCGATCATCGGCACCGGCTTGTCCAGCGGTTGCAGAAAGCTCGGGACAACCCCCGTTTCAACGGCTGCCGCCACATCCCACAAGGCGTTTTCCATGAACCAGCCCGGACGCAGGAAGGTCACCGGCAGTTCCAGGCTGCCCAGCCCCTGCTCGAGGATCTGCAGTTGATTCAGCAGGTTCGGCTGGGTGGCCTGGGCCCCGATGGTCGACAGACAGACCACCCGCCCCGGCCGCGCCTGCTCCAGGGCCGTGCGCAGGGTTTCCACCACCTGCCGGGCCTCAGGGAACCCCGGGGTCGGGTCGAAGTTCGACGGCATCATCACAAAGACGGCGTCGACACCCCTGAATGCCTGCGTCAGCGCCTGGACATCATCGACATCGGCCAGCGCCACCTGGCAACCCTGCCCGGCCCACAGTGCGCCCTTCTCCGCGCTGCGCACCACCGCGCGCACCGGTTGCCGGGCGCCCAACAAGGTTCGGGCAACAGCGCCACCGACCTGCCCGGTAATACCCATGACTGCGTACATAGAATTTCCTCCAGCGAGAAGCGACGTCTGTCGCGATGGCGAGAATTATCCGGCGCGGGCATGGATTCTCCGATAGCATGGATGTCATTGAATAAGTGACAGGGAATCACCAATGACCTTCGACTCCAGCCTCGCCAGCGGCATGGGCGTCCTCAGTGCCGTGGTCGACAGCGGCAGTTTCGCCAAGGCCGCCGACAGTCTCGACATGACGCCTTCAGGGGTCAGCCGGGCCATTGCCCGACTGGAGAAGCACCTGGGTATCCGCCTGTTCGACCGCACCACCCGCTCGATCAAATTGACCGACGAAGGCCGCCGGCTCTACGAGGAAATCACGCCGTTGCTGGCCGGGCTGGAAGAGGCCGCCCACGCCGCCAGCGGCAGCGCCAGTAGCGTGCGCGGACGGCTGCGGGTGAATATCGACCCGTACTTCTCCCGGCTGATCCTCGGCCCCGCCCTCGGCGAATTCATGAGCCGCCATCCGCTGTTGCAACTGGAACTCTATACCCGCGATCACCTGGGGGACGTGGTGGCCGATGGCTTCGACCTGGCGGTGCGCTTCGGCCATCCGGCGTCCTCGTCGCTGGTGGCGCGCAAGCTGCTGGAGGTGCGCGTGCTGACCTGCGCGTCGCCGGCCTACCTGAAACGTCATGGCCGGCCGCTGGCTCCACTGGACATGGAAGACGAGCGGCATGTCTGCGTGTCGTTCCGCGATCCCGAGAGCGGTCGGCCATTTCCCTGGGAGTTCCACCGGGGCGGGCAACGGGTCGATGTACGCAACAATGCCCGACTGGTGCTCAACGATGTCGGCACCTTGCACAGCATCTGCGAAACCGGCTACGCGATTGCCCAGGTCCTGGACCTGGGCGTGCAGCCGATGCTCGACAGCGGCCGGCTGGTGGAACTGTTTCCCGACTGGCCCGATGAGCGCTTCCCGCTGTATGCCCTATATCCATCGCGGCACCTGCCACCGGCCAAGGTCCGCGCCTTTCTGGATTTCATCATCGAGCTGAGTTCGCGATAACCCTCAGCGAGCCAGCCGGCGCAACAACACACGCTCGCGCAGCACATCATAGGCCCAGTGGTAGACATAGGTGTACGGCAGGAAAAACAGCAGCACACCGATATCCAACAGCAACGCCGTCAGCAGGCTCAACTCCAGCCACCAGGCGATCAGCGGCACGCTCACCACGACCAGCCCACCTTCGAACAGCAGCGCATGCAGCAGCCGGGTCCAGCCGTTTTGAGCAAGGGCCAGGCGCTCGCGCAGCCGGTCGAACAGGCCGTTGAACAGCACGTTCCAGCCCAGGGCGATAAAGCAGTTGAAAACCGTGACCACGCCCATGTCCAGCAGGGGCTTGTCCATCATCCAGGCAAACAGGGGCGTGCACAGCAGCACGGCGAAAAACTCGAAGCCGATGGCCTGGAAAACACGTTCGGTAAAAGACTTGCCGGTACTCATGATGGGTGCCCCCAAGGTGTCGAGGGTTGTGATTATCGCCATTTATCCAGATACTAAAAGTCGATTACCATCGATTGAGACGATAGTTCATGGCCTCCAATGAAATGCTCCAGGCCTTTGTCCAGGCCGCGACCCTCGGCTCGTTTTCCGCCGCCGCCCGCAAGCTGGGCAAGAGCCAGTCCACCATCAGTGCCGCCGTGGCCGGCCTGGAGATCGACCTGGGCTTCGAACTGTTCGACCGCAGCACCCGCAAGCCCGGCCTGACCGCCGCCGGCCATGTGATGCTGCAAAAAGCCGAGGATATCCTCGCCGCCAGCAACCGCCTGGAGATGGCCGCCAGCCAGTTGGCCCAGGGACTGGAACCGAAATTGACCGTGGTGATTTCCGACACCTACCAGTCCGATCGCTTCGAAGCTTCCCTCAGCGGTTTCGCCGCGCGCTACCCGGACCTGGAACTCGAATGCCTGATCGCCGAATGTGCCGATCTGGTGGAACTGGTCCAACATGGCCGGGCGCACGTGGCCTTTGCCGAAACCCAGGACAGCTACCCGCCGGACCTGAGCAGCGCCACCGTCGACGAGCGCACCGAGTTCGCCGTGTTCGTCCATCGCGACCATCCGCTGGCAGCCTTGAAAAAGGTCGACCAGGCGGCCTTGCAGCAACACCGCGAATTGCGCCTGGCGACCATCGTCAATCCCTATGAAACCCGCGCGCAAGGGCGGGTCTGGTCGGCGTCGAGCTACCTGATGCTGCTGGAGATGGCCCAGCGCGGCTTTGGCTGGGCGCCGCTGCCGCGCTGGCTGGTAGGACGTTTCGACAGTGGCTCGCTGGTGGAACTGCAGGTTCGCGGCTGGCCGAAACCGGTATCGGTCGATGCCCTCTGGTCGCGCCTGCATCCACCCGGACCGGCGGGCAGCTGGTTGCTGGCGAAGATGCTCGAATAGAACGGCGTCAGGCGACCGCGGCAGACGGCGGCCGGTTGGCCTGGAAGTATTCGTGCAGGGCCCGCAGGGTTGGCAATTCCAGGGCCTGGGCCGCATAACACAGGCCTACCCGGCGACTCGGTGCCGGCAGGTGCAGGGGCCGGACCTTTACCCCGGCATGCCCGGCCGCCAGGGAATGCGGCAACATCGCCACGCCGATCCCGGCGGCGACCATGTGCAGGGCCTGCTTGAGCGAATCGGCATGCCCGGCCACGGCTTCCGGCGACCGTCCGTACAGGGCCATCAAGCGCTGGTGGGAGTCATGACCCGGGCAGGTGATCCAGTCGCTGATCGGCACCCAGGGTTGGCCGGCAGCAGCGTTCGCCATCGGGTGCTCGCCCGGCAGGGCCATCACATAGGATTCCTCCCAGAGCGGCAGGAACAACTCGTCCTCGCAGCATTGCTCCTCCACCGCCAGCCGGGCATCGCCGTGGCAGCCTTCATGCACGGTCAGCAGCAGATTCGGCATGGCCTGGCGGGCCAGGCGCAGGAAAGCCTCGACCTGACTGTCGGCAATATCGCCCTCGACGCCCAATGCCAGCGGCGCCCGGTCCTCGCGTCCGCGAAACAGCCGACCGAGGGCTTCCGCCTCGGCCACCATCCGCCGCGCCTGGGGGTACAACACCCGCGCTTCGTCACTCACCTCGACCCCACGCGGCTGACGCACGAACAGCGCGGCCCCGAGGTCCTCCTCCAACTGCCGGATCGTCACCGACAAGGTCGGCTGGCTGATAAACAGGCGCTGGGCCGCCGAGGTGATATTGCGTTCCTCGAAGACCGCGAGAAATGCTTTGAGATGGCGAATATCCATAGGGAATTCCGATAGCAGACAGAGAAATAAGGCATTTTTAAGCAGAAGACCGCCTGAATATACTGCCCGCCATTGTCAGGCATTGGTTTTTATTATTTCAGGAGAGTCCCATGAGTAAGCCACTGGTCATTATCACCGGCGCCAGTTCCGGTATCGGCGAAGCAACCGCCCGCCTGCTGTCGGCAGCCGGTCATCCGCTATTGCTGCTGGCCCGGCGCACCGAACGCCTGGAAGCCCTGGCCCTGCCTGCCACCCTGAGTCGCGGTGTCGACGTCACCGACCGCGGCGCCCTGCTGGCGGCCGTTGCCGAAGCCGAGGCGCTTTACGGGCCGGCCGATGCGCTGATCAACAATGCCGGGGTGATGCTGCTGGGCAACATCGGCGAGCAGGACCCGGAGCAGTGGGACCGGATGTTCGATGTCAACGTCAAGGGCCTGCTCAATGGCGTGCATGCGGTGACCGCCGGGATGATCGAGCGCAAGCGCGGCACCCTCATCAACGTCGGCTCGGTGGCCGGGCGCAAGACCTTCCCCAACCATGTCGCCTACGTCGGAACCAAGTTCGCGGTACACGGGCTGTCGGAAAACCTGCGCGAGGAACTGGCGCCGCACAATGTCCGCGTGATCACCATCGCTCCTGGCGCCGTGGAGACCGAACTGCTGAGCCATACCACCGACGACGCCATCAAGAGCGGTTACGAGGCCTGGAAGGCCGATGACATGGGCGGTGTGGTCCTCAGTGCCGAGGATGTGGCGGCGGCCATCCGTTATGCCTACGAGCAACCGCAGCATGTGTGCATCCGCGAAATCGTCCTGGCGGCGACGCGGCAGCAGCCGTAAGGCTGATGGAGTGCCTGTGCGCCCCTCTTCGCGGGCAAGCCCGCTCCCACAAGGTGGATGTCGTCCAAACGGATTGGGCACGACGCGGACACTGTGGGAGCGGGCTTGCCCGCGAAGGCGCCGGCAGGAGCAGCCCGAACCATCCGGCCAGTCACTACTCCTCCAGTTCATCCAGCCGGCCCTGGATAAAGCGCTGCTCCGGGGCCTGTTGCGTGAGTTGCAAGGCCCGCCGGTAAGCCGCCCGCGCCTCGTCAAGGCGGCCCAGTCGACGACAGAAGTCGGCCCGGGCCGAATGGGCCAGGTGATAATCCTGCAACTCGCCCCGCCCCAGGATCTCGTCCAGAAGCACCAGCCCGGCCAAGGGCCCGTCGCGCATGGCCACGGCCACCGAGCGGTTCAACTCGATCACCGGTGATGGCACCGCCCGCAGCAACAGGTCATACAGCCCGACAATCTGCGCCCAGTCGGTTTCATCGGCGCTGGCCGCCTCGGCATGCACCGCCGCTATCGCCGCTTGCAGGCCATAGGGGCCGAAACGTCCGGTACCCAAAGCCCGCTCGACCCAGCCACATCCTTCGGCGATCAGCTCGGCATTCCACAGCGAGCGATCCTGGACATCGAGCAACACCAGATCGCCACTCGCCGACAGCCGTGCCTGGCGCCGCGACTCATGCAGCAACATCAGCGCCAGCAGCCCCATGACTTCGGGATCCGGCAGCAACTCCAGCAGCAGCCGCGCCAGGCGGATCGCCTCCGCGGTCAGTTCGTCGCGGGTCAGGCTGCCGCCCAGGGAGGCCGAATAACCTTCGTTGAACACCAGGTAGATCACCCGCAGAACGCTATCCAGGCGTTCGGGCAGCTCGGCCAGGGATGGCACCTGGTAGGGAATTTTCGCATCGCGGATCTTCGCCTTGGCCCGGACGATCCGCTGGGCAATGGTCGAAGGCGTCGAGAGAAACGCGCGGGCGATCTCTTCCGTGGTCAGGTCGCAGACTTCCCGCAGCGTCAACGGCACCTGGGCATCCGCCGAGAGCGCCGGGTGACAGCAGGTGAAGATCAGCCGCAGCCGGTCGTCCTGCAGATCCTCGACGTCCCATTCGGTCTGTTCGAGCGCTTCGGCCTGGGCGATCAACTGCGCCTGGGAGGCCGCGAAACGCGCCCGCCGGCGCAACACATCAATCGCCTTGAAGCGTCCGGTGGAGACCAGCCACGCTCGCGGGTTGGCCGGCACGCCATCGCTCTGCCAACGCTCGACCGCGACAAAGAACGCCTCGTGCAAGGCTTCCTCCGCCAGGTCGAAATCGCCGAGCAGACGAATCAGGGTCGCGAGAATCCGTCGGGACTCCTGGCGATAGACGAGTTCGACCTGGCGCTTGACGGCCTCCGGCGTCCCCGTCAATCCGGCAGCCCCTGTTCGAGCAGCAAGGCCAGGCGGTCGAGGCTTTCACCCCAGCCCTGGTGAAACCCCATCCCTTCGTGGGCGTCTCGCTCCGCCGCGTTCCAATGCATGGCACTGGCGGTATAGAGGGTGCCGCCCTCGGCTTCTTCCAGGGTGATGCGCGCGGTCATGAATGGCTTGCCGGTGGGAATCCAGCCGGGGCCGAAGGCATCGGTGAAGACGATCCGTTCGGGCGCGGCGATCTCCAGGAACACCCCTTGATAGGGATACTCGGTGCCATCCGGCGCCCGCATGACCGTGCGAAACAGGCCGCCGACCCACAACTGCATATCGCAGACCGGCGTGGTCATGCCATGCGGGCCCCACCAGCGGGCGAGCAGGCGAGGTTCGGTCCAGGCCCGGAACACCTGGTTGCGCGGCGCCTCCAGCAGGCGGCTGATGGACAACTCGAATTCCGCGCCGGTCGGGGCCAGCGGTAGATTGCTCATGGGAACGCTCCTCTTATTGTTATGGGCTTGTATCCGCTTGAGGTTCGGCGCGGCTAACGGCGCTTCTACAGATTCAACTCCCGAACCGGACGGACTTCAACACTGCCGACACGGGCAGCCGGAATATTTCCGGCAATCTGCAAGGCCTCATTGAGGTCCTTGGCTTCCACCAGATAGAACCCGGCAAGCTGCTCCTTGGTTTCGGCAAACGGCCCGTCGGTGATGGACAGCTTGCCACCGCGCATGCGCACCGTGGTGGCGGTCTGCACCGACTCCAGCGGCTCGGCGGCCAGCATCCGGCCACTGGCCTGGATCGACTGCGCGTACGCCAGGCACTCGGGATCCTTGGGGCTGTCGGGATGGGAGTGCAACAGCTCTTCGTTACTGTAGATCAGGCACAGGTATTTCATCGCAGGTCTCCAGGACAGTCGGACAACTATGGCTGCTGTTTGAGAATCCGGCTTCAACACTTGTCGAAGCCCCCCACCTCCAGGCGGGAACATTGACTAGTCGAACAGGCTGGGAGCCAATCGACAACCTTCCGGGGATTTCGGAAAAAAAACGGTGCGTAAGAGAAAGCCGATAGAATCCTGCACTCTTGCCTACAGGAAAAAAGGACCCGCTGTCGTGAGAACCACCCTGGTCGACTATAAGACCCTGAACCCGGCCCAGCTCGAACAACTGAACCTGATTCAAGTCGATGCGGCGCAGAAAGAATTCTCCAGCGATATCGCTGGCGGCCTGGCCGTCCTGCACGCTCATCAGGGCAACGATGTGAAGGGGTTTGTCCTGTTGGACGGGGAGTTACCGGTGGCCTTCCTGCTGCTCAAGCGACCGCCCGCCTCACCGGCCTGGGCCACCGGCACGACCTGTACGCTGCACGCCTTGCAGGTCGATAAAGAGCAACAAGGACGCGGCCTCGGACGACGCTGCATGGAGGCCCTGCCTGCCGTCGCCCGTGCCGCCTGGCCCGAGACCACGCACCTGATGCTGGCCGTGGATGCAGGGAATCACGCGGCTCGCGGGCTCTATCTGAAACAGGGTTTTATCGACAGCGGCGAAACCTTTTACGGTCGGGTCGGCGAAGAACGCCGGCTGACCCTGGCCCTATGAATACCGCCCCGGCACCTGCGGCAACTGCCGGGGCACTCACTTCAGGTAGTGACATGCAAACCCGTCTGGCCTGCTACCACGAGCTGTCGACCCTGCAACGCGAACAGCTCGACGGGCTGCAGGTGCATCCCGAACAGTTGCCGTTCTGCGGCGATATCCAGTGCGCCCTGTATTTTCTGCCCCGTGATCCCCATGCCGAGGTGAAGGGACTGGTGCTGCTGGAGGGGGAAACACCGGTGGGCTTTCTGCTGCTCAAGCGCCATCCCCTTGTCCCGCACTGGGCCGGCAGCGGCAGCGTCACGCTGCACGCCGTGCAGGTGGACAAACGCGCCCAGGGCCGCGGCGTCGGTGCGGCCCTCATGCAAGCCTTGCCCGACACCGCGCGCCGACTCTGGCCCGAGGCGCTGGAACTGGTGCTGTCGGTCGGCAACGACAATCCGCACGCCATGGGGTTCTACCTCAGGCAAGGCTGGGTCGATACCGGCGAGGCGTACCAGGGCGAACGGCGCCTGGCGCTCAGGCTCTAGCGATACCCGGCCAGACAGCGCCCTTTGAGCGATGATGGCAATTACAGGGTGGCCATATATATGAGATCAACTTTTCATCACTGGTAAAACTTGAGCGCTTTGCAAACCTGTCTTTCGGTTATTAAATCAGACCGTCTCTGCTTCGGCATGAAACAGGGAATCGTTTTGTTAATAACCTGAAAGGACTCAATAATAAATGGACATACAAAACAGAACTTCAAATGATGCGCCTCCAGCCTCCGTCAGCATCGACCGGGAAACCGCCAACACCGCCGGTACACACGACTTCGAGTTCGGTGAGCACGGGGACGGCCTGGTCATTTTCTCGGAAGCAGGCCCGGGTTTTATCGGACCCTCGATATTGCAACGCGATGGCCGTCATTTCTTTATCGGCGTGCATGAATCCTCGTCAACCAGTTTGATGCAGGCAGACTTCAGTGCCGAGGGTTTTTATTATAACTACTTCACTTCGCCCCTCCCGGGTTCGAGTCGGGCACTGCTCAATACCGTACTGGATAACGAAGACAAGTTTGTTGTCCTCGGCAACTTCCGCTCCGATGAACAGGCATTTTGCACCCGCCTCACGGCCACCGGCGAAACGGACCCGACCTTTGGCGAGCAGGGTGAATTCATACTGCCCTACAAAGCGCCCTGGACCGGCTACGGCCGCCGGCTCGCCGTGCAAGCGGATGGTCATATCGTCCTGCTCCTGAGGACCGCCGACCTCGGCAAACCGGACAGGGGCGTCATTGTCCGGCTGACACCCGCCGGCAGCTTTGATCCGGGCTTCGGCACCTGTGGCGTGGTCACGGCACCCGAGCCGGGCATGACCTTCGAGGCGGTTCGCATCCAGGCGGATGGCAAGCTGGTGATCGCCGGCAGGCGCGGCCGGCGGGCGGTACTGATGCGCTATGGCATCACCGGCCTGCCGGACAAGACCTTCGGCTGCACCGGCTATCTGGAGCTGGAGTCGGCTACGGAAGGCAGCGCGGCACTGTTCGATGTCGCCATACAGGCCGATCAGAAAATAGTCGCCGTGGGCTCGGCGGACCTGGCGCAGCAGGTTGCACTGCTCATTCGGGTCACCGCCGAGGGCACGCTGGACCCACTGTTCAACTCGGGAACGCCCTGGGCGTTTCCAGGCTTGGGCCTGGGTTTCGCGACCGCCATTCAGGAGGACGGGAAGATCGTCAGTTCCGGCCACAAGGACCTCGGTGGTCATACCTGGTTGATGCGCCATCTGGCCACCGGTGAACCGGACCGGGGCTTTGGCGACAGGGGACTGAGCCGGGTCAACAGCATTCCAGGCAGTACCAGCTATCTCTCCCACCTGGAACTGCAGCCCGACGGCAAGATCCTGATTTCCGGACGCTACGCCACGCACTCGGCGGTCATTCGCTGCCACGGGGGCTGAACGAGTCTTCTTGCAGGCGCCCCGATGGCGCCTGCAAGAAGCAGGACAAGCGGGAACGCCGGTCTACAGTTCGAGGATCATTTCGTGCCAGACCATGCCACCGTGATCGGACTCCGACGGCTTGCTGTAGATAAAACCGAACGTCTGATAGAACGGCACCAGGCGCTCCTGGCACATCAGGTAAATGCTCGCCTTGCCCAGGTCGCGCATCTGCTCGATAAAGGCGCTCATCAAGCGCTTGGCCAGGCCTTGTCCCTGATAGTCCGGATGCACCACCACCGACATGATCACCACGTGGGGACCCTGCGGGTCGTGGCCAATCAGTTCCTTGAATGCCTCGTCGGACATCTGCACGTCGAACGCCGAGCCGGAATTGACGAAACCGGCGACCACACCGTCAACCTCAAGCACGATAAAACCTTGCGGCCAGGTCGCGATACGGGTGGCGATCTTTTCCCGGGTCGCGGCTTCATCGCCTTCGTAGGCGATACTCTCGATGGCGAAACAGCGGTCCAGGTCAGTGGTCAAGACCTGGCGGATAATGGAATTCGAAGGACTCATGGCAGTTCAGGCAACCTTGTAACAGGAAAAATAGTCGGCATCAGGGAAGCGAATCCAGCCCGCTTCGTATCTGGCTCATATTGTTGTGGGAACGGTCCGTAAAGCTTTCATATAGTCGATGTCTTTGCCATCGGTTTTCGACTATTTCTCTGCAGGTCGCCGCCTTGCGCGGTGTTTTGCGGAGTGCTGCCATGACCAATATTCAGATCGGCCTGCTGATGTTGCTGGGTATCAGTGCGTTTGGCGTGATCACCCTCTACCTCGATTTCTGGCGCGCCACCAAGGCGCAAAGAGACCACAAATAAACCGTTACAAACCGACCAGGCGATAGCCAACCTGCAGTTCCGTGATCAGGTACTGCGGCTGTGCCGGGTCGGCTTCGAGTTTCTGCCGCAGATGTGCCATGTGTACCCGCAAGTAATGGGCACGATCGACATAGTCCAGCCCCCAGACATCCAGCAGCAGTTGCCGATGGGTCAACACCCGGCCCTGGCCGCGGATCAGTGCGCTCAACAGGCGAAATTCGATAGGTGTCAGGTGCACGCTCTCGTTGCCACGACGCACCTCATGGGTCGCCAGGTCGACCTCGACCTCACCGAAACGCACCTTGCTGCTCAGCGCCGCCGTGCCAGTCTGCACCTGCCGACGCAGTTGCGCACGGATACGCGCGAGCAATTCGGGAACGCCGAACGGCTTGACCAGGTAATCGTCGGCCCCGGCATCCAGCGCCGCGACTTTCTCGTCTTCGCGGTCACGGGCCGACAGCACCAGGATCGGCACGCTCATCCAGCCGCGCAACTCGCTGATCAGGTCCTTGCCATCGCCGTCGGGCAGGCCCAGGTCGACGATCACCAGGTCCGGCTGGCGGCTGGCCGCATCGATCAGGGCGCGCTTGCTGCTGTCGGCCTCGAACACCTGGAAGCCCTCGTCTTGCAGGGCGATACCGATAAACCGGCGAATATTGGCTTCATCCTCGACAATCAGGATACGGCTGCTGCTCATAATGATTCCATGGACGGCGGCTGACCCGCCGGTAAGCTGATGATAAAGGAAAGCCCGCCGCCCGCCCGGGCCCGGGCGACTACCTGGCCGCCATGAGCCTCGACGATGCGCCGGACCAGTGCCAGGCCCAACCCGATGCCGGACACCGCCGACTCCTGCTGGCCACGACTGAAGGCTTCGAACAGTTGTTCCGGGACGATGCCGAGGGGACAGCCCGGCCCGCTGTCCGAAACCTCCAGCACGATATGGGGTTCCTGCGGGTAAGCCGCGATGGTGATCGACGTACCGGGCGCAGTGTATTTGGCGGCGTTGTCCAGCAGGTTGACCAGGACCCGCTCGAGCAACAACGCATCGACCTCCACCAGGGGCAGGTCTGCCGGCAGCTGGGTCCGCACGCCATGGCGGGCCAGCGGTTCACGCAGTTGGCGCAAGGCACTGCCGACGACTTCCTCCAGGGAATGCCACTGTCGATTGAGGCGCACGCCGCGATCCTGCAGGCGAGCCATATCAAGCAGGTTCTCGATCAAGCGCTGCATGGCGCTGGCCTGGTCGTGAATCCCCGCCAGCAGGTCCGCCAGCACGCCGTCCCGGGCATGGGGCGCCGCCGCATCGGCGGCACCGATAATGGTCGTCAGCGGCGTGCGCAGGTCATGGGAGATCGCCGCCAGCAGAGTGTTGCGCATCCGCTCGCCTTCCATCTGTACCAGGGTGCTCTGCGCCACCTCGACGAAATGCACACGCTCCAGGGCAATCGCCAACTGGCTCATGCAGGCTTCCAGCAGGCGTTGTTCCTGCGGGTCTTTGAGGCGCTCGGGATCGCTCAGGTCGAGAACCAGCACCCCACGCACGCGCATCGGCGCCTTCAACGGAAAATAGCAACCCGCCGCGGCCGCCAGGGTGTCGCTGCCGCGCCCCGCCGGACGCCCGTGATCGTAGGTCCACTGGGCGATGCTTTCATCCGCCGCAAACACACTGCCGGCCATGGACCGCACCGCGTCGCCGGGATCCGGCAGGGCCAGGGCGACCCGGGCCTCGAACACGGCAGCGAAGGTGCGTAGCGCCACCTGGGTGATCTGTTCGACCGTCAACGCTGCCGACAAGTCCCGCGCCAACAGCGCCAAGGAAGTGGCCCGCCGCTCCCGGGCGGCTGCTGTCCGCGCCTCATGACGCAGGCGCGCGGTCAATTGCCCGGTGATCAGGGCAATCCCCAGCATCAAGGCGAAGGTGAAGAAATACTGAGTATCGTTGACCGTGAACGACCACACCGGCTGCACGAAAAAGAAGTCGAAACACAGGACCGCGAGCATCGCCGCCCAGATCCCGGGACCGCGTCCCAGGCGCAGCGCCACCAGCACCACGGTCAGCAGGAACAGCATGACCACGTTGGCCGGGTCGAAAACCTGCAGTAACAGGGCCGCCAACGCCGTGGCCGCGAAACAGGCCAGGGTGGCCCAGAAATACGCCAACCCGCGACCCACGCTCGGCTCGGGCGCCACTTGAGGTTTTGCCGCCACCTTCGGCAACGCCCCCTGGGCAATGACAATCTGGTCGATCTGCGGGTGCTGGCGGCTGATCCGATCGCTGACCGACTGGTGCCAGAACCGCCAGCGCCGACGCGGCCGATGGCCGAGCAACAGGCGGTTGGCATTGCGCTCCCGGGCGCAGGCGACCAGGGCATCGGCAACGTCGATGCCGGCGAGGATCGCCGTGTCGGCACCGAACTCGGCGGCCAGCGCCAGGGTCTTCATCGCCTGGCTTCGGCGTCCCGCCACCGACCGGCGTGCCGTGGACGACTCGACGTGCACCACGATCCAGTCCGCCTCGAGCTTCTGCGCCAGACGTGCCGCTTCGCGCACCAGGCGTTCGTCCTCGGGCACTCCGGCAATCCCCACCAGCAGGCGCTCGCGGGCGGCCCACAGGGTGTCGATGGAGCGCTCGCGACGATAGACGCGCATCTGCGCATCGACCCGGTCGGCGGTACGTCGCAGGGCCAGCTCGCGCAACGCCAGCAGGTTGCCCTTGCGAAAAAAGTGCCGCGATGCCCGCTCGGCCTGGGGCGCGAGGTACACCTTGCCGTCCTTGAGGCGTTGCAGCAGTTCATCGGGCGGCAGATCGACCAGCAGCACTTCGTCGGCACCGTCGAACAGATGATCCGGCACGGTTTCCCGAACGCGGGTCCCGATGATGCCGCTGACCAGGTCGTTGAGGCTTTCCAGGTGCTGGACGTTCAGGGTACTCCAGACATCGATACCGGCCCGCAACAGCTCCTCGACGTCCTGCCAGCGCTTGGGGTGGCGCGAGCCGGGGACATTGCTGTGGGCCAGCTCGTCCACCAGCAGCACCGCCGGGCAACGGGCCAGGGCGGCATCCAGGTCGAACTCCGGCAATCTGCCGCCCCGGTGTTGCAGGGCATGACGCGGCAGTTGTTCCAGCCCTTCGAGCAAGGCCGCGGTGTCGCTGCGGCCGTGGGTCTCGACGATACCGGCGACCACCTCGCGCCCCTGCGCCTGCTCGCGGCGGGCCGCCTGGAGCATGGCGCAGGTTTTCCCGACGCCGGCGTTGGAACCGAAGTAGATGCGCAAACGGCCGCGTCGAGCGGCCTGTTCGTCCTGCTGCAGTTTCTCCAGCAGCGCATCCGGGTCGGGACGACCGTCGCGGGATGTGTCGTTCAAAGCCATGTCATTCCTTGTGCCCCCATTGCTCGCGAACCCACTCCTTGTGAACGGGTCCCGCGAACGGTGCCCTGTGGCGAGCAGGCGAGCCCCCTCGCCACACGGTCATCCGGCCTATACCAGCCCCAGCCCCGCCAGCAGCATATCGATCAGCTTGATCCCGGCGAACGGAACCAGCACGCCCCCCAGTCCATAGATCAGCAGGTTGCGGTTGAGCAACGCCGCCGCGCCGATGGCCCGGTAGGTCACCCCCTTGAGCGCCAGGGGAATCAGCACCACGATGATCAGCGCGTTGAAGATCACCGCACTGAGAATCGCCGAGTTCGGGCTGCTCAGGTGCATCACATTCAGCGCCGCCAACTGGGGATAAGTCGCCACGAACGCGGCAGGCACAATAGCAAAATACTTCGCCACGTCATTGGCGACGCTGAAGGTGGTCAGCGCGCCCCGGGTCATCAGCATCTGCTTGCCCACCTCGACCACTTCGATCAGCTTGGTCGGGTTGCTGTCCAGGTCGACCATGTTCCCGGCTTCCTTGGCCGCCTGGGTGCCGCTGTTCATCGCCACGGCGACATCGGCCTGGGCCAGTGCCGGGGCATCGTTGGTGCCGTCGCCGGTCATCGCCACCAGCTTGCCCTGGGCCTGGTAGTCGCGGATCAACTGCAACTTGTCTTCCGGGCGGGCTTCGGCGAGAAAATCATCGACCCCGGCCTCCGCCGCAATCGCCGCCGCGGTCAGGTGGTTGTCGCCGGTGATCATCACCGTCTTGATACCCATGCGCCGCAGCTCGCAAAACCGCTCCTTGATCCCGCCCTTGACGACATCCTTGAGCTCGATCACTCCCAGGGCCCGCGCGCCCTCGCACACCACCAGCGGCGTGCTGCCCCGTCGCGCGACTTCATCCACCCGGGTTTGCAGTGCCATGGGAAAACCGCCGCCGAGGGCTTCCACATGCCGACGGATCGCATCGGCGGCCCCCTTGCGGATCACCCGCCCATCGGCCAGGTCGACGCCGCTCATGCGGGTCTGCGCGGTAAACGTCACAAAGCTGGCAGCCAGGCGATCGAGATCCGGCTCGGGCAGCTCGAATTTCTGCCGGGCCAAGGCAACGATACTTCGCCCTTCCGGGGTTTCATCGGCCAGGGAAGCCAACTGCGCCGCCAGTGCCACTTCACTGTCCCTGATCCCGGGAGCGGCCAGGAAAGCACTGGCCTGACGGTTGCCCAGGGTGATGGTGCCGGTCTTGTCCAGCAGCAACACGTCCACATCCCCCGCCGCCTCCACCGCCCGTCCCGAGGTGGCGATCACGTTGGCCGCCATCATCCGACTCATGCCCGCCACGCCGATGGCCGACAACAGGCCGCCGATGGTGGTGGGGATCAGGCACACCAGCAATGCCACCAGCACCGTCGCGCTGACGACATTGCCCGTACCGCTCATGCTCACGGCAAAGATCGAATACGGACTGAGGGTGACGATGACCAGCAGGAACAGCGCGGTCAGCCCCACCAGCAGAATGGTCAACGCCACTTCGTTGGGCGTCTTCTGCCGTTTGGCGGACTCGACCATGGAAATCATCCGGTCGAGGAAGGATTCGCCGGGGTTGACGCTGATGCGCACCACCAGCCAGTCCGACAGTACCCGCGTGCCGCCGGTGACCGAGGAGAAATCGCCACCGGCCTCGCGGATCACCGGAGCCGACTCGCCGGTGATCGCGCTTTCGTCCACCGACGCCACGCCCTCGATGACGATGCCGTCCAGCGGCACCAGATCGCCGGCCTCGATCAGCACCACGGCGTCCTTGCGCAGATCGCTGGCCTGCACCGGTAGCCATCTGGCGCCGTGGTGCGGCTGGTTCAGCAACTTGGCCAGGGTCTGGCGCTTCATGCCACGCAAGCTGGCAGCCTGGGCCCGGCTGCGTCCCTCGGCCAGGGCCTCGGCGAAGTTGGCGAAGAGCACGGTGAACCACAGCCACAGGCAGATGCTCAGGATAAAGCCGCTGGAGGCCTCGCCCTGGCCGCCCCATGACTGGAACCACAACAGGGTGGTCAACAGACTGCCCAGGTAGACCACGAACATCACCGGGTTCTTCCACTGGGCCTGCGGCAGGAGTTTCCTGAAGGCATCCAGGCCCGCCGCGAGCAGCAGGGCACGGTCGAACAACGGCAAACGGACTTTCATTTCACTCATGGTGGTTCTCTTGTTCACTGACCGCGAGAGGGAACTGGCGCGATGCCGCCAGGGCGTCCAGCGCCAGGTTGAGTTGCAGCACATTGACCCGTGGCTCGCCCAGCAGGCCGAAGGTGCGCCCGGTGGTGTGGGCCCGGACCAGCTTCAGCAGCCCGTCCTCGGGCAACTGCCGCAGGCGGGCAACCCGCCGGGCCTGGATCAGTGCATTGGCGACCGAGATATGCGGGTCCAGGCCGGAGCCCGAGGCCGTGACCGCGTCGACCGGCACCTGGGCCTGCGGGTCCAGGCCATTGAGGCGACGGTAGGCTTCGACCCGCTCCCGGACCGTGTCCAGCAAGCGCTGGCTGGTCGGGCCGAGGTTGCTGGCGCCGCTCAGGCCGGCGTTGTACGGCGTGGTGACGGTCTTGGTCGGATCGCTCGGATCGGTGCCCTGAGTCACGCTCGGCCGTGACTGAAAGTACTCCGGGCGATCGAACTGCTGGCCGATCAGCAACGAGCCGACCACCCGTCCGTCACGCTCCAGCAGGCTGCCCCCGGCCTGGAACGGAAACAGCAGGTTGGCCGCCACGGTGGTGACCAGCGGATAGGCCAGGCCGGTCAGCAACATGAAAAACGCCGAGGACACCAGCACCGGCCGCAACAGGCCTCGCAGCAGCGATGGGGTCGCCACCTGCGTTGACGTGGAAATACGCGTTGTCATGGGTTCATCCTCACTTGTAGGTCTGGCCGGAGAGCAGTTGCAGTTGCTCGACGATCGGCCCCAGCGCGAGCGCCGGCAGGAAGGTCAGGCCGCCGACCACCAGCACCACGAACACCACCAGGAACATGAACAGCGGTGTCGCGGTGGGAATGGTCCCGGCACCGGCCGGCGTGCTCTTTTTCATGGCCAGGCAACCGGCGACGGCCAGCATCGGCAGCATGGTGAAGAAGCGTCCGAGCAGCATTGCCAGGCCGATGGTGGTGTTGAAGAACGGTGTGTTGGCATTCAGCCCGGCGAATGCCGAACCGTTGTTGGCAGTACCGGACGTGTAGGCGTAGAGCACTTCGCTGAACCCGTGGGGGCCGACATTGTTGAGGCTGTCCAGGGTCGCCGGCCAGAGTGCCGCCAGGGCGCTGAAACCGAGGATGCAGATCGGATGCGCGAGCACCGACAGCATCACCAGTTTCATCTCCCGGGCCTCGATGCGCTTGCCGAGGAATTCCGGGGTCCGGCCGATCATCATGCCCACCAGGAACACGGTCAGCAGGGCGTACTGGATCAGGTTGATAAAGCCCACGCCATCGCCGCCGAACACGCAGTTGAGCATCATCTGCGCCATGGGCACGAAGCCGCCCATGGGCATCAGCGAATCATGCATGGCATTGACCGAACCGGTGGTGGCGCCGGTGGTGGTGGCAATGAACAGGCTGGTATCGGCGATACCGAAACGCAGTTCCTTGCCTTCCATGTTGCCGCCACTCTGGAACGCCGACAGCGACTGGTCCGCCCCCAACCGGGTGAGCAAAGGGTTACCGCCCTGCTCGGCACTGAAGACCACCGCCAGGAAACCGATGAACATCACCAGGAAGGTGCCGAAGAAGACCCAGCCCTGGCGACGCCGGACCAGCATGCTACCGAACGCATAGGTCAGCGCCGAGGGAATCAGCAGCATGCTCAGGATATGCAGGGCATTGGTCAGCGGGGTCGGGTTTTCGAACGGATGGGCAGCGTTCATGCCAAAGAAACCACCGCCGTTGGTGCCGATATGCTTGATCGATTCGAAGCTCGCCACCGCACCGACGATCACCTGTTGTCGCGCGCCTTCCAGGGTGCTCGCCAGTGCCTCGGACGACAGGGTCTGGGGCATGCCCTGCCAGACATAGACCAGTGCCATGACCAGGCACAACGGCAGCATCACCCGGTACAGGATGCGGGTGAAGTCCACCCAGTAGTTGCCGATATCCGCCGAGCGGGACCGGCTCAGGCCACGGATGAAACCGGCCGCCGCGACAACGCCGGCGGTGGCGCCGACAAACATCAGGAAGGTGATCACCGCCATCTGGCTGAAGTTGGACAGGCTGGTCTCGCCCGAATAGGCCTGCCAGTTGGTATTGGTGATAAACGAGGCGGCGGTGTTGAACGCCAGGTCCGGGCTCTGGGCAGCCAGGCCCAGCGGGTTGATCGGCATCGTCCCCTGCAGGCGCAACAGCAGGTAGCCGAGCAGCATCATCGCGCCGTTGGACAGCAACAACGCCGAACCGTAGCGGGCCCAGCCCATGGTTTCGCCGGGGTCGACACCGAGCAGCCGATAGGTCGCGCGCTCCGCCCAGCCATGACCGGTGCCGCAGAAGACGCGGGTCAGCCAGCGCCCCATCAATACCGCGAGCCCGGTCATCAACCCGAGGATCAGCGCGTATTCCAGTAATACGGTCAACATGTCGAAGCTCCGTTCAAATCTTGTTCAAGGCGACAATGAACAAGGCTGTCGCGCCGAAAAACACCAGGGTCGTGCCGACGAAAATCAGGTCGTACATGGTCGATGTCCTTGCCCGGTACGGGAGGTGAGGGCTGCGCGGGCAGCCGCTGTCGAAACGTGCGGGTTCATCAGAAGTCTTCTGCGCGGATCAGCGCATAACCCAGGTAGGCGAACAACCCGACGGCACCGAGCCCGCTGATCAGGTAGATAAGTTTGAGTGTCAACACGATGCTTCCCCTTGCTCAGTCGAAGCGTCCAGGGCGGACGCAGGCGGGGGAATTCCAGGCGCCGGACATCGGGTCCGGGCCGGCCTGAATCCCCACCTCCCAGCGTAGGGAAGGCGGTATCAAGGGCGGGCACTGATTGCAGCGGGGAATGTTAAGACGGCGTATAGAAACACCCCGTGCCCTTCCCGCGGGAAGGGCACGGGACACACAGGATCAGGGCTTGATCGGCAACCAGATCTCGACCTTGCCGGTGCCTTTTTCCGGGTTGAAGTCAGCGCTGTAGCGCTCGAACTCCGGCGCATCGGCGGCCTTGTGGCCGGAGGTGGGCAACCAGTGCTGCCAGATCGCCTCGAAGGTCTGCTTGAGGGTGTCGAGGGATCCCTGGTGCTCGAAAACCGCATAGTGCTGGGGTTGCACTTCCACCCAGCGATACAGGTCGGGCAGGTCGTCCAGCTTGCTGATAGCTACCCCGGCGATGTACTCGAAACCACCCTGGCCGTCTGGATTGCAGCAGATACCGTACGTCTCCTCGCCCACCTGGCCGGGTACATTTCCGATATGCGGTATGAAGGCGTCCCACAGATCGGGGATGGTCCCGGACGTGTCGGCGGTAAAACGCCCGCCCAATCCCGCGATCAATTGAAAGTGACCATGCTCGAAGCGTGGCGGTGACAGTGCGTGGCTAGATGCGTCGTCCATGGGTACTGAGCTCCGTAGGAAAAGTGGTGCGCATCGCAGTATAGAAGCAAAAAATAGGCTGGACAGAGTGCCATCAGCGCCTTTATCTTCAGCGCCGCAGGCCACCGCAGTGGCCGACGTCGCTCGGACGGTTCCGGGCGCTTACGTATTCAGAGGCCACCATGGCAGACCAAGGTTCGCCGCGCCGTTTCTCGCGCATCGATCGACTCCCCCCGTATGTATTCAATATCACTGCCGAGCTGAAGATGGCCGCCCGTCGTCGTGGCGAAGACATCATCGACTTGAGCATGGGCAACCCCGACGGTGCGACTCCGCCGCATATCGTCGAGAAGCTGGTGACCGTCGCCCAGCGCGAAGACACCCATGGCTACTCCACCTCCAAGGGCATCCCAAGGCTGCGCCGGGCGATTTCCCACTGGTACAAGGACCGCTACGACGTCGAGATCGACCCGGAAAGCGAAGCCATCGTCACCATCGGTTCGAAAGAGGGCCTGGCGCACCTGATGCTCGCCACCCTCGACCAGGGCGACACCGTGCTGGTGCCCAACCCCAGCTATCCGATTCATATCTACGGCGCGGTGATTGCCGGCGCCCAGGTGCGCTCGGTGCCGCTGGTACCGGGCGTGGACTTCTTCGCCGAGCTGGAGCGGGCCATCCGTGGCTCGATCCCCAAGCCGAAGATGATGATTCTCGGCTTCCCGTCGAACCCGACCGCGCAATGCGTGGAACTGGACTTCTTCGAACGGGTGATCGCCCTGGCCAAGCAGTACGACGTGCTGGTGATCCACGACCTGGCCTACGCCGACATCGTCTACGATGGCTGGAAAGCCCCGTCGATCATGCAGGTGCCGGGGGCCAAGGACATTGCGGTGGAGTTCTTCACCCTGTCCAAGAGCTACAACATGGCGGGCTGGCGGATCGGCTTCATGGTCGGCAATCCCGAGCTGGTCAGCGCCCTGGCGCGGATCAAGAGCTACCACGACTATGGCACCTTCACCCCGCTGCAAGTGGCGGCCATCGCCGCGCTGGAAGGCGATCAACAGTGCGTGCGGGATATCGCCGAACAGTATCGGCAGCGCCGCAATGTGCTGGTCAAGGGCCTGCACGAGCTGGGCTGGATGGTCGAGAATCCGAAGGCGTCGATGTATGTCTGGGCGAAGATTCCCGAGGCCTATGCACACCTGGGATCGCTGGAGTTTGCCAAGAAACTGCTGGCCGAGGCCAAGGTCTGCGTCTCGCCGGGTGTCGGTTTCGGCGAATACGGCGATGATCATGTGCGCTTTGCCCTGATCGAGAACCAGGACCGGATCCGCCAGGCTGTGCGCGGTATCCGCGCGATGTTCCGGGCTGACGGGCAGTTGAAGAAAAGCGCTGGCGAATAACCCTTCGATGATCGTTCCCACGCTCTGCGTGGGAACGCCTCTCAGGACGCTCCGCGTCCGCGCTTGCGACGCAGAGCGTCACGGGTTGCATGCCTTGGTTGCGCGCAGCAACGCTCAGCCAGGGCTCAGACCACCAGCGACAGCAGCATGATGAAGCCCAGGCCCACCACCGACAGGATGGTTTCCATCGCGGTCCAGGTCTTGAAGGTCTCGGCCACGGTCATGTTGAAATACTGCTTCACCAGCCAGAATCCCGCATCGTTGACGTGAGACAGGATCAACGAGCCCGCCCCCGTTGCCAGCACCAGCAGTTCACGGTTGACCCCGGGAATCAGGTCCACCACCGGCATCACGATACCGGCCCCGGTGATGGTCGCCACCGTCGCCGACCCCGTCGCGACGCGAATCACCGCCGCCACCAGCCAGGCCAGCAGGATCGGCGAGATCTGCGCATTCACCGCGATATGGCCGATCACGTCGCCCACGCCGCTGGTCACCAGCATCTGCTTGAAACCACCGCCGGCGCCAATGATCAGAATGATCGCCGCCGTAGGCGCCAGGCTCGCGTCCAGCAATTTGAGGATGCGTTTGGAATCCATGCCCTGGCGCTTGCCGAAGGTGTACAGCGCCAGCAGCAAGGCCAGCAGCAGGGCGCTGATCGGGTGGCCGATCATGTCCATCCAGATACGGAAGAAATGCCCGTCCGGCAGGGCGATATCGGCAAAGGTCTTGAGCAGCATCAGGAACACCGGCAGCAACACGGTGACCAGGGTCACGCTGAAGCTCGGCAGGCTGCTGGATTCCGGCTCGCGGGCCAGTTGGTCGACCAGTTCCTGGTTCGGGTTGCCCGGAATGTACCTGGCGATAAAAGAGCCGTAGATCGGACCGGCAATGATGGCGGTCGGCAGGGCGACGATCAGGCCGTAGAGGATGGTCTTGCCGATATCGGCGTTGAACACGCCGATCGCCAGCAGCGGCCCCGGATGCGGCGGCACCAGGCCATGCACGGCGGACAGGCCGGCCAGCAACGGAATGCCGATCTTGATCAACGACACACCGGTGCGCCGCGCGACGATGAACACCAGCGGGATCAGCAGCACGAAGCCGATTTCGAAGAACAGCGGAATCCCCACCAGGAACGCCGCGAACATCATCGCCCACTGCACCCGCTCCTTACCGAAGGCGCGGATCAGGGTCTGGGCGATCTGGTCGGCGCCCCCCGAGTCGGACATCATCTTGCCGAGCATCGTCCCCAGCGCGAGGATGATTCCGACAAACCCGAGCACCCCGCCGAAACCGTCCTGGAAGGCCTTGATGATCTTGTCCGCCGGCATGCCCGAGGTCAGGCCGAGAAACGCCGAGGCAATGATCAGGGCAATGAAGGGGTGGGTCTTGAAGCGGGTGATCAGCACGATCAGCCCGATAATGGTGACCACTGCATCCAGGAGCAGATAGGTCTCGTGGGACAATCCAAACATAAGGTGTCTCCTGCTTGTTGTTTTTATCGTATTCGTGAGTGAAGGACAGCTTTCAGGACAGCGCTATCTTTTCCAGCCAGCATTTTTTATCCGGTAATCAGGCCGTGCGCTCCAGGCCATGGGCCTGCCACCAGCGACTGGCCGATTGCGCCAGTTGCGCCACTTCCCGGGTCGCATCGAGCGCCAGGGTCAGCGGTTCGCCCACCGGCGACTCAAGGGCGGCGAACTGGCTGTCGATCAGGGTCCCCGGCATGAAATGGCCGGGACGATGGTTGACCCGTTCGGCGGCGACAGCCGGGGTCAGTTCGAGAAACACGAAGCCCAGGCCCGGCACGGCGCCGCGCAGGCGTTCGCGGTAGCGCAGCTTCAGCGCCGAGCAGGTCAGTACCGGACGCTGGCCGGCGGCCACGGCACGCCGCAGTTCGTCGCACAGGCTGTCGAGCCAGCCGGCACGGTCTTCATCGGTGAGGGGAGTGCCGGCGCTCATCTTGGCGATGTTCGCGGCGGGGTGAAAACTGTCGCCTTCGATCAGGGTGGCCGCGCTGAGCTGGCAGATAGCCTCGCCCACGCTGGACTTGCCGCAACCGGAAACACCCATGATAACCAGGGCAGTGATGGGTTGACTCATGTAACACCTCAGCACGCAGACAGCGCTGTCTTTGCCAGAGCTTTCGATACTGCAAAAGCAAAGCACAAAACACGCGTCGCCGACGCCTTCTTGTCATTTTTATGGGTTGCCGCGGTCAAGCTTTCCAACAGGACCAGGCGAGTTCAGGCAAACCGCGCCCGGGCATTTGCAGGCCCGTCGAGACAGCGCTACCTTAGTGCCTCGAATTTTGTTTGGCAAGCCGTCCGATGACCTCGACCAAGAACGACAAGAATCCCCGTACCACGGGACGTCCCACCCTCAATGAAGTCGCGCGCCTCGCCGGTGTCAGCCCGATCACCGCGTCCCGGGCCCTGCGCGGGATCAGCAGCGTGGCCACGGAACTGGTGGAAAAAGTCCGACGGGCGGCCGATGAGCTGAACTACGTGGTCAATCCGGCGGCCCGCGCCCTGGCCTCGGCCCAGAGCCATTCGGTGGTGGTACTGGTGCCGTCGCTGTCCAACCTGCTGTTCATCGATACCCTCGAAGCCATCCACAAGGTCCTGCGGCCCCGCGGCTTCGAAGTGCTGATCGGCAACTACCACTATTCCCGCGACGAAGAAGAAAACCTGCTGCGCAACTACATGGCCTACCAGCCCCGTGGCCTGCTGCTGACCGGCTTCGACCGCTCGGAAAGCGCCCGGCGGATGATCGAGGCGAGCAATGTGCCGTGCGTGTACATGATGGACCTGGACCCTGGCGCCGGCGTGAACTGCGTCGGTTTCTCCCAGCAGAGCGCCGGGGCCACGGCCGCCGAGCACCTGATCTCCCGTGGTCGGCGACGCCTGGCCTATATCGGCGCGCAACTCGACCAGCGCACCCTGCTGCGCGGCGAAGGCTTCCGCCGGGCGCTGCAGGCGGCCGGGCTCTACGACCCGGACCTGGAACTGCTGACGCCGCGTCCGTCGTCGGTGGGCCTGGGTGGCGAACTGTTCCTGCAATTGATGAGCAGCCATCCACAGGTCGACGCGATCTTCTTCGGCAACGACGACCTGGCCCAGGGCGCCTTGCTCGAAGCCATGCGCTGCGGCATCAAGGTGCCGGAACAAGTGGCGGTGCTGGGCTTCAACGACCTGCCCGGCTCGGCCTTCATGGTGCCGCGCCTGAGCAGCATCCGCACCCCGCGCGAAGCCATCGGCCAGCGCGCGGCCGAGCAGATGCTCAACCTGATGGCAGGCAATCCCGTGCCCCAGCCAGTGGTGGACATGGGCTTCGAATTGATGGTGCGCGAGAGCAGTTGAGACTCACCAAGGGCTGGCCGACGGTCGGTCAGCCCTCCCCCGGCCACTGCCCCCACGATACCTCTGGGCTGACTCTTGACCGCACGGGGAGCCGCGGGTCCGGCGATACCGCACAAGGCGGGGGATTTTCGGGCAGGGTTCGGACAATGGTCTACTGTGAGTATTCACCGAACCGTCATCTCCCTGTCAGAGTTCTTACTAGGAAGTCAGTATGAATCCGCTCAGAGTCCTGCTTACAGGCGCCTGTGGCCGTATTGGCAAGACCTTTTTCCTGGCTGCGCAGAACCGCTATGACTTTGTCCTCGCCGACCGCCACCAACCGGACTTTGCCATCGGCGAGCATCGTTTCGTCCGCCTCGACCTGGACGACAAGGACGAGGTCGGCGCGCTGGTCGAGGGTATCGATGTGGTGGTGCACCTGGCGGGCATTCCCTACGCGGACTCTTCTTTCGAAGAACTGCTGCCCAACAACATCATGGCCACCACCTACCTCCTGGAAGCCGCCGCCAGGGCCAGGTGCAAGCGCGTGGTGTTCGCCAGCAGCGCTCAGGCCATCGAAGGTTACGCGCAGGATCGCCAGGTCACCCCGGGCATGCCGGTGATGCCCGCCAACCTGTATGGCGTGAGCAAATGTTATGGCGAGGCCTTGTGTGCGTTCTATGCCACCCGTCGGGGCCTGTCGACCATCGCCCTGCGCATCGGTGCCTTCGAGCTCCCCGATAGCCAGGATCTGCACGACGTCGACCTGAACACCTGGCTCAGCCCGCGCGATGCCGTGCAACTGCTGCAACGGGCCATTGAAGTGGAGGACGTCCAGCACCTGGTGGCCCACGGCATTTCCGACAACCGCTTCAGGCGCCTGGACCTGAGCGAGACCACCCGGGTCCTGGGCTATCAACCGCTGGACGACAGCTTCCAGACCTTCGCTATCCCCGTACCCGTACAGGCACTCCACCGCTGAAGAGCGATTCGGCCATCCGCCGCGACGGATGGCCGCCCCTTCAGAGAGAGTTGACGTACACCGACTTGGACACCAGGTACGGTTCCAGGGCCTCCGGTCCGCCTTCGGAGCCGTAGCCCGAATCCTTCACGCCACCGAACGGCATCTCGGCCCAGGGCGTCATTGCCTGGTTGATCCACAACATGCCGGACTCGACCCGCTGGGTCAGGCGATGCACGTTGGCGAACGAACGCGTGAAGGCGTAGGCGGCCAGGCCATACGGCAGCCTGTTGGCTTCAAGAATGGCCTCGTCGAGCGAATCGAATCCGCGAATGGCGGCAACGGGACCGAAGGGTTCGTTGTTGAACACATCGGCGTCGAGAGGAACATCCGCCAGTACGGTCGGCGCGAAGAAGTTACCCGTGGTGCCGATCCGCTCGCCGCCGGTCTCCAGGCGTGCCCCGCTGGCCAGCGCACTCTCGACCACCCGGCCCATCGCGGTCAGGCGACGGCTGTTGGCCAGGGCGCCCAGGGTGGTATCCGCCTCGAGACCATTGCCGACGTTCAGGCCCTGCGCATACCGGACCATCTCCCGGGTGAATTCGGCGCGGATGCTGTTGTGCACCAGGAAACGCGTCGGCGAGATGCACACCTGCCCGGCATTGCGGAACTTCGCGCCGGCCATGGCCTTGACCGCCGCCGTCACGTCCGCGTCTTCGGCAATGATCACCGGCGCATGCCCGCCCAGTTCCATGGTGGCGCGTTTCATATGCTGGCCGGCGAGCGCCGCCAGGTGCTTGCCCACGGGGGTCGAACCGGTAAAGGTCACCTTGCGGATCACCGGGTGCGCGATCAGGTAGGACGAGATCTGCGCCGGGTCGCCGAAAACCAGCCCGACCACACCGGCCGGCACGCCGGCGTCGACAAAGGCCTGCAACAATGCCGCCGGCGATGCCGGGGTTTCCTCGGGGGCCTTGACCAGGAAGGAGCAGCCGGTTGCCAGGGCGGCGCTGAGCTTGCGCACCACCTGGTTGACCGGGAAGTTCCACGGCGTGAAGGCCGCGACCGGGCCGACCGGTTCACGCACCACCGTCTGCTGCACGGCGAGGTTGCGCGACGGGACGACGCGACCGTAGACCCGCCGCCCTTCGTCGGCGAACCACTCGATGATGTCCGCGGCGGAATTCACTTCCACACGCGATTCGGCGAGCGGCTTGCCCTGCTCCTGGGTCATCAGTTGCGCGATGGTTTCGGCCCGCTCGCGAACCAGCGCCGCGGCCTTGCGCATGATCAGCGCGCGCTCGTTGGCCGGGACCCAGCGCCAGTTGTCAAAACCACGCTGGGCAGCCGCCAGGGCGAGATCGAGATCGGCGATGTCGGCATGGGCGACCTTGCCGATCACCAGGCCGGTGGCCGGATTCAGCACATCGAGGGTCTTGCCGCTGCGGGCATCGCACCACACGCCGTCGATCAGGAGCCGGGTGTTCACGTAGCTTGCGTTTGTCATCAGTACTCTCCAGTTCAGATGGCCAATTCAGATGGCTGCATCGAGGGGTCATGGCGTCAGAACACCGACCAGTGCAATCACTATCGGGCCGGACTGCAAGTGAAATTTCCCGCCGCCCGGGCGGCAAGCACGGCGGCAAGGGTTTTCCGCTTGCCGGCCAGGGACTGCAGGTCTGTATCGGCCAGAGCGCGACAGACCGGGCTTTGTAGCAATCGGCATACAAATTGCTCGTAGCCGAGGGTATTCTCAAACCCAGGTGTTTATCCCATGTTGGTCAATGCCCGCAACCAGACTCACGCGATCCAGCCGTCGAACCGTTCCGACCTGGATCCGACCACCGCCGCCAATAACGCGCTTTCCAGCGGTTTTGTGCAAAGCGCCCAGGCCGCCGCCGGCCTTACCTCGGCCCCGGCCGCCCAGAACGCCGCCAACAAGGCGGCCGACAAGGTGGCCGATAACGTCAACGCCGCGTTCGCCAAGACCCGCGTACACCTCCAGGCCAAGGTGCCGGATGTGGCCGCTGCCGCGACCATGACCGCCACCCCGCCGACCACCCGCACCGCACCCACTGCCACCAGTAATGACAGTGATGCGATGAAGGAATTCAAGGATTACATGAGCAAGTCGCCGGTCGAGCGCCTGCGCGAACAGATGCTCAAGGAACAGGGGCTGACCGAGGAAAGCTTCAACGCCTTGCCACCGGAACAGCAGCAGGCGATCAACAACAAGATTGCCGAGCGCATCAAGGAACAGTTCAGCGCCCAGACCGACAAGAACAGCCCGAACCCGGTCGACAAGCAGGCCGCCAGCGCGTTCCTGGCGACCAACAACTAACCGCGGGAGCGGGTTGATGTGGGAGCGGGCCTGCGTGGGAGCGGGCGTGCCCGTGAAGAGGCCCTCGAGAGCGGCAAAAGCCTCGGGGGCTAGCCCCCTCCCACACAGACTCAGGGCAACTGCAATGTCGCGTTGATCTGGCTGATCGCATCCACCACATGCTTGGAGCCCTGCTGGATTTCCAGGATCGCTTCCCCCGCCTCGTTCGCCAGTTCCACTCCGCGCCCCGTTCGACTCAGGCTCGACTGCATGCTGCTCACCGCGCTGTGGGACAGTTCGTGGTTCTTGCTGACCACCGCGACGATCTCCAGCGTCGCCTGGCTGGTGCGCGCCGCCAGGCTGCGTACCTCGTCGGCCACTACAGCGAAACCGCGTCCGTGCTCACCGGCCCGCGCCGCCTCGATCGCCGCATTGAGGGCCAGCAGGTTGGTCTGGTCGGCGATGCCGCGAATGGTCTGGACGATGGTGCCGATGATGTCGGACTGACGGTTCACCGCATCGATGCTTTCGGCGGCGTCATTCAGGTTGCGGGAAATCTCCTGGATGATTTCCACCGTCTGCTGCACCACCTGGGACCCCTTCTGGGCACAGGCGTCGTTCTGTACGGAAGTGCTGTGCGCCGACTCCGCCGCCGATTGCAGGCTGATCACCTGGGAGGTGATATCGCTGGCGAACTTCACCACCTTGTACAGACGGCCCTTGGAATCGAAGATCGGGTTGTAGGAGGCTTCCAGGTACACCGTATGCCCATGCTTGTCGACGCGCTCGAAACGCCGCGAATGATATTCGCCGCGATTGAGCGACGCCCAGAAGGCCTTGTAGCCCTGGGACTCGCTCTCGCTGCGATGGCAGAACATACTGTGGTGCTGGCCCACCACTTCGTTGAGCGAGTAGTGCATGGTCTTGAGGAAGTTCTCGTTGGCGGTGATCACCCGGCCGTCCGGGCTGAACTCGATCAACGCCATGGAACGTCCCAGTGCATTGACGATGCTCTGGTTCTCATGTTCGTAGTGAATGCGTTGGGTAATATCCGACGCCACCTTGATCACACTTTCTACCTGCCGGTCGGCATTGATCACCGGCATGTAACTGGCCTCCAGCCAGACTTCCCGGCCATTCTTGTCGAGCCGCAGGAAGGTCCCGCTCAGCGGCTCGCCACGGGCCAGGTCGCGCCAGAAGCGGGCGTAGTCCTCGCTCTTGGCAAAGTCCTCTTCGCAGAAGATCCGATGATGTTTGCCACGGATCTCATCCGCCGAATAGCCCATGACCTTGCAGAAGTTTGCATTGGCTTCGAGGATATGACCGTCTGGCGTGAACTCGATCATGGCCATGGAACGACCAATCGCCGCCAACTTGGCGTTGGCCTCGGACAGCGCGCAGGAAAAGCGTTGAATTTCCAGCAGGTCGGACTTGCGATGAGAATCAAACATGGCTCAAATCCCTTTAGCACTGTCGAAAGACACTCGGAGTTGATAACTTCGCTTCAGTAAACACGCTCTTTATCGCCAAACTACCTGACAGGCACACTCCCACCGCCCGGGGGCAGTAACAGAGCATTGAACGATGTTTGATCCGGGTATCCCTGGGTATCGTTCTCATCAAGCTATCCGTGACTCAACGTCCTGATTGCACAGGCAATCTTCCTCAGAACAACAGCTTGTCGTTTATGCAGGACATAAACATGGCTACTTGGGGGACAGTAATAAGCACGCGTTTGATGGCATTCCTCATACAATCCTGCCCAAGAGCATAGACAGCCGCGGGCCGGATGCAAGCCAATCGCCAGCTACTCCTGCCGGCAACAGTACCGAGACATTACCGAGGGTGATTCAACCCAGCATATCGAACAACGCCGTCACCGCCGCCGAGTTCGTGCCGGCCACCGAAGCCACCAGCGCGAACCGGCGCTCGACGGGGGTTTCCAGACGCAGGATGCGCAGCCCCTTGCGCTCCTTCGGCAAGGTCAGCTCCGGCACCAGGCTCACCCCGAGGTTCTCCCGCACCAGGGCAAAGGCGCTGTTCCACTCGCGGACTTCAACCCTTATATCTTCGAGCCGCAGGCCGGTTTCAGCGGCAATACTGCGCGCATTGACCGTGCAGCCGCCGGTGGCCAGCACAAAGGGTTCGGCGACCAGTTCCGCCAGACTGACACGCCCGTCGACACCACGCGCCGCCAGGTGATGCTCGATGGAAACCACCGCGACCCAGCTGTCGCGCCCCAACTCGCGGGCCGCCCGCCCCGGCTCGGGGTTGAGCACGACGCCGACGTCCACCAGCTCACTGGCGAGCATGCTCTCCACCTCATGATCACTGACCTCCAGCGCGACCAGTTCGATACCGGGGTGGCGCTGGCGAAAGCGCCGTAACAGCGGCGGCAGCAACGTGCTCAGGACCATGGGAAAACTCGCCAGGCGCAGGGTGCCGTGGGTCAGCCCCCGGGCCCTGTCGACCTGCTGGCGAATCTTCTGCAGCGACCCGAGCATCAGTCGCGCCTCTTCCAGCACCTGCAGGCCGACAGCCGTGGGCACGGCCTGCCGCGCTTCGCGCACGAACAGTTGCGCGCCCAGCCCTTCCTCCATCGCGGCCAGGGCCTGACTGGCCGCCGACTGGGTCATGCCGACCTGCTCGGCGGCACGGCTGATGGTGCCGGTATCGAGGACCGCCACCAGCAGGCGCCAGTGCATCAGGTTCATCATGCCAGTAGCTGCCCTTATGGTTGGTTTATGAAGTATTAATTATACCGGGAGCCGGGGCCAATACGAGAATGCGGGCACACCAACCCCGTCCGCCCTGGAGTCCTCCTTCATGAAGTTGTACTACGCCCCCGAAACCTGTTCGCTGTCACCGCATATCGTGCTGCGCGAACTCGGCCTGCCGTTCGAACTGATACGGGTCGACAACCGCAGCAAGCTCACCGAGCACGGTGACGACTTCCTCGCCATCAATCCCAAGGGGTATGTCGCGGCGCTACAACTGGACAACGGCCAGGTGCTGACCGAAGGCGGCGTCATCGTGCAGTTTCTCGCCGACCTCAAGCCCGACGCCGGGCTGGCGCCGGCCAATGGCAGTTGGCAGCGGGTGCGCCTGCAGGAATGGCTGAACTTCCTCGGCAGCGAGGTCCACGGGACCATGGGCCCACTGTTCAATCCGGCGATCCCCGACGAGGTCAAGGCGATCTTCCGTGCGCGCCTGTTCCAGCGTTTCGCCCTGCTGGAAAACACCCTGGCACGCCAGGACTATCTGCTCGATGACGGCTTCAGCGTGGCGGATATCTACCTGTTCACCGTGATGCGCTGGAACCGCTTCTTCGACATCGACCTGCTGCCCTGGCCGGCGCTGGGCCGCTTCATGGCGCGGATCGGCGCGCGAGCCGCGGTGAAGGCCGCGCTGGAAATCGAGCAGGCCGCCTGACGATCAGCCGACGATCTCCGGCCAGCCGCGGGTCTCGATCAGCGCCAGCAACGCCTGTACGTCCCAGGCCCCCGGCCGATCCCGATCCAGCCGGGGCACCTGGCTGCGCACCGCCTGGTAGATCGAGGCACTGCCCTGCCCCAGCCGCCGTTCTCCACGCAAGTCGACCGCCTGGGCGGCGGCAATCAGTTCGATCGCCGCCTGGGTCTGCAGCAGTCGGGTCAGCTCGCGGGTTTTCTCGATCACCGCCAGGGCCTGGCCGGCGTAGTCTTCCACCCGGTCGGCCACCGGAATGCATACCGCCGGCATTGGATTGGCCAGATGGCCGATCTGCGCCACCAGGGCCGCCGAGGTCCGTTGCAACGCCGCCAGGCCGACATGCCCCGGCGTCTCGATCAGGAAGCGCGGCAGTTCGCTGGAACCCGGCGACAGCAGCTTGGCCAGGCGCTCCGCGGAGCACACCGCCAGTCGGCTGAACGCCAACCCCAGCCCTTCACTCGCCAACGCCAGATGGGTGCTGTCGAAGTTGGCGTTCGCCAGCACCTGTCCCTCTTCGACAATCAACGCCGGGTTGTCGGCCCCGCTCGCCAGCTCCATCGACAGCGTTTCACGCAGTTGCTCCCAGGCGTGTCGGGCAGCGCCCTGGACCACGCCGCCACAACGAAAGCTCAAGGGATCCTGCAAGCGTCTGGCCGATTGCGGCTGCTCCAGTTCCCCCCCCTTGAGCAGCGCCAGCAACGCAGCGCATTGCCGCGCGTGCCCACTGGCCGGATGCAGTCGCGCCGCCCACGGCTGGAACGGACTGAGGTTGGCCCGGTAGCCTTCACAGGACAACGCCAGCGCCGCCAGCAGCGAATCCAGGGCCCGGTCGGCCTCTGCCAGCAGCAAGGTCCCGAGGCCGACACTGGCGGCATTGGCCGAGACCAGCGCCAGGCCGTCCTTGCCGGACAGCCGCGCGACGGGCAAACCACTGCGGGCCAGGGCCTGCGCCGCCGGCAAACGCTGCCCCTGCCACTGCACCCAGCCCTCGCCCAGCAAACCCAGGCTCAGGTGCGCCAGGGGCGCGAGATCGCTTTCGCCCAGCGATCCGGTCAGGGGTATCTCCGGGCAGATATCGGCATTGAGCAACGCCAGCAGCGCCTGCGCCGTCGCCAGGGAAATCCCCGAACGGCCCTGGGCCAGTCCGGCCAGGCGGGCACAGGCGATCGCCCGTACTTCCTCGCGACTGGCCAGGCGCCCGACACCCACCGCGCGACCCAGCGGGATCCGCTGCTGCACCGCCGGATCGTCCGCCAGCAGACGGATATCCACTGCCGCGCCAAGGCCCGTGGTGACCCCATAGATCGCCTCGCCCGCCTCGGCCCGGGCCAGCAGCAAAGCGTGGGCCGCGGCGATCCGTTGTCGCGCCTGGACGCTGAACCGCAGCGGTGCGCCGTCCCGCGCCACTTGCAACAACGCCTGTGGGGACAGCCCCTGGCCGTCGAGCTCGACCGCCGTCATGCGAAGCGCAGCCGCTGGCCGATCCCCAGGCGCGCGGCCTTCTGCAACAAGGCGTGGCCCAGGGCGATATCGCTCAGGCTCAAGCCGCGGTGCCAGAACAGAATGCGCTCCTCGGGACTCTGCCGACCGCTCTTCAAGCCGGCGACGATCTGCCCCAGTTCGGCATGCAGGGTCTGCTCGCTGAGCTTGCCCGCCTCCACGTGGGCCCGCAGCGAACCGAACATCCCGCCCTTGCATTGGCCCCAGTCGTCGACCACCAGCTTGGCCATGATATCGGTCAGCGACAGCTCCACCGCGCTCATGGTGCCGTAGGGCACGACAAAGGCGCCGGGCGCAATCCACTCGGTACGCAGCAACGGTTGCGGCTGGTCCAGGCGCGAGGCCTCGACCACGATATCGGCGCCACGCACCGTGCTCTCCCAGTCATGGGTCACGATGACCGGCTTGCCCAGGTCGCGGCGCAGCTTCTCGGCAAAGGCCTCGCGGCTTTCCTCCCGGCGCGAATGCACGCGTATTTCGTCGAAGTCGAACAGGTGATCGAGCAGCCGCACGTTCCAGTAGGCGGTGCCCCGCGCGCCGATATGACCGAGGGTCTTGCTGTCGGGCCGGGCCAGGTACTTGGCGCCGATGGCCGTCACCGCGCCGGTGCGCATATCGGTGATCGCCGAAGCGTCGAGAATCGCCTTCGGCACGCCGGTGGCCGGGTCCAGCAGGTTGAGAATCGCCAGCTCCGACGGCAGTCCCTGGCGATAGTTGTCGACGAAGTCGCCGACCACCTTGACCCCGGCATAGCCGATATCACCGCCCAGCACGCCGCGCAGGACGTTGAAATGGCCGTTGATCCCGCCTCCGGGAATCAGGTGCGTGCGTGGCTCGATCACCGCTTCGCCGCGCCCCTGGATAGCCAGGCTGGCTTCGATGGCGGCGAGGATCTCATCATTGCCCAGGTCCAGGGCTGCGATATCCAGCCCGTTGAGAAAGTCGATATAAACAGGTTGCATGGAAGGTGGTTTCCTCTGCGTGGCTCAGTCGGCCTTGAAGACAATCTGCTGCACCTTGATCGCCTTGGGGATCAGGTGATTGGCAAAGAACAGATCGGCGGTGCGTTGCTGGGTATCGATGGTGGCCTGGTCGATGGTCTGCAGCGGCGCCCGCGAGCGATGCTCGAAATAGCGCTCGACCACCGCCCGTTGCAGGCCCAGGGCCTGGGTCATCAGGTCGATGCTTTGCTGCGGCTGGTCGAAAGACAGCCGCTGGGCCTGGCCAAGGGCCTTGAGCACCGGCGCGATGCTCTGCGGGTGCTGGCGAGCGAAGGCACCGCTGGCGATATACAGCGTACCGCTGGGGTTGAGGTCCTGGCCGTCGCTGAGCAGACGCGCGCTGCCGTCCAGCAGTGCCGCCGAGTAGTAAGGGTCCCAGATCACCCAGGCATCGAGCTTGCCCTGCTCGAAGGCCGCCCGGGCATCCGCCGGCGACAGGTAGGCGAGGTTCACGTCGCTCAGTTGCAGGCCCGCCTTGATCAGGCTCTTGAGAAACAGATTGTGAGCGCTGGAGCCCTTGAGCAAGGCGACACGCTTGCCCTTGAGGTCCGCCACGCCGCGCACCGTGCTGGCCGCCGGCACGATGATCGCGTCGGTCTTGCCGTTGGCCGGCTCGACACCGATATACAGCAGGTCGATACCCGCGACCTGGGCAAAGATCGGCGGGATATCGCCGATATTGCCCACATCGACGCTACCGCCGTTGACGGCCTCGATCATCTGCGGCCCGCCGGGAAACTCGATCCATTGCACCTGCGTGCCAGGCAGGGCCTGTTCCAGCAGTTTGTGCTCGCGAGCCAGGACCATGCTCACCGAACTCTTCTGGTAACCGACCCGCAAGGTCGCGGGGTCGCCGGCCTGGGCCAGGCCGGTCACCAGGCCGAGGATCGCTGACAGCCAGATACGCTTGATCATCACAGGTTCGCCTTCACACGTTCGGCCACCGCGGCCGGTACCCACTGGCTCCAGACCTGGGGTTGCTCACGCAGGAAGGCTTGTGCCACCAGGCGTGGTTCCAGGCGCTTCTCGCTCATCTGCGCCAGGGTGCGGTTCAGCAGGTCGATGGGCAGGTCGACTTTCTCGAAGACCCCGACCAGTTCCGGGTATTGCTGCTTGAACGCGGCGGAGACACCGATTGCCAGGTGCGCCGGCATCGAGCGGGTGCCACGCGGGTGCGGGTTGTTGGCATCGGCCAGGGTTTTCCAGGCTTCGGCATCGAACGGCGGCTCTTCCAGTTTCACCAGGTTGAAACGCCCCAGCAGCGGGGTTGGCGACCAGTAGTAGAACAGCACCGGCTTGCCGCGCTTGACCGAGGAGCTGACTTCGGCGTCCAGTGCCGCGCCGGAGCCGGTGCGGAAATTGACGAAGCTGTCGGTCAGGCCATAGGCCTTGAGCTTCTGGCTGTTGACGATTTCCGAGGTCCAGCCGGTGGGGCTGTTGAGGAAGCGGCCGCGGGACGGGTCCTCGGGGTCGGCGAAGACATCCTTGTAGCGCGGCAGGTCGGCCACCGACTTGAGTTCCGGCGCCAGTGGCTTGATGCCCCGTGCCGGGTCGCCCTTGATCACGTATTCCGGGACCCACCAGCCTTCGGTGGCGCCCTTGACGGTATCACCGAGGCCGAACACCTTGCCTTCGCTTTCGGCCTTGACCCAGGCCGGGCTGCGGCCGGCCCATTCCTCGCCGATCACCTGGATATCGTTCTTGGCCAGGGCGGCTTCAAGGCTCACGGTGCTGCCGGGCAAGGTATCGGTCGGATAACCGTAACCTTTCTCGACGATCAGCCGCAGTACCTCGGTGATCAGGCTGCCGCTTTCCCAGGTGATGTCACCGAAATGGATCGGTGCCGGCTTGTCGGCGGCGGGCGCCTGTTGGGCCAGCAGGCCCAGGGCCAGTAGCGAACCGCCGAGCAGGGTCTTGATGGATGTCATGGTCACCTCGTGGTGGTTTGGTTTTCATGTTGGGTGAAGCAAGAAACAGCGTGGTGATCGTTCCCGAGCAGCGCCCGGGAACGGTCGGTGTCAGGTTCAGAAGTCGTAGCTCAGGCGCGTGTAGTAGAAGGCCCCCTCCGGTGCCGCGGGCGACAGGTAGCTGTATTGCTGGCCCGGCGTCTGGCGCAGTTGCTTGTTGAAGTCATCCGGCGTGCTGCTGAACAGGTTGTTGGCCCCGACCGACAGGCGCAGTTGCTTGCTGAACGCGTAGTTCACATCCAGGTCGGTGGTCCACTGGGCGGAAAAGGTCTGGTCGTACTGGGCATTGGCTTCGGAGGCCGCGTATTTGCGGTACTCGCCATAGCGGGTTTCGTTCAGGGCCACCGTCCACGGGCCGTAGCGGTGAGTCGCGCCGAATACCAGCTTGTCTTCCGGGTAGCCGTGTTCGAGGAAGCCGCGCGCCTCGCGGGTCAGCACATCGAAGCCATACGGGTTGGAGTTGATGCGCTCGATGATGGTCTTGGCCTTGGTGTAGCCCGCGCTCAGGGTCAGGCCGCCGTACTGCTGCAGGTCGAGGTTGTACTTGCCGACGATGTCCACGCCACGGGTGCGGGTGTCGGCGGCGTTGGTCATGAACTGCGCCCAGGTGTACTGGCCGTAGCCGGCGGCCTGGAGAATCTGCTCGGCCCGGGGACCGGAAATGCCGCCGCTGTAGAGCAGGCGGTCACGAATGCTGATCTGGTAGGCATCGATGGTCAGCGAAGCCTGGTCGGTCGGACGCAGCACCAGGCCAAGGGAGAAGTTGGTGGACTTCTCCGGTTTCAATGGCTGCGCGCCCAGGGCCCGGGCGGCCGGGTTGTCGGCCGGCAGCATGCGGGTCAGCACCGGGTTGCCGTTGATATCGACGTTGGTGGTGGTGGTCCAGGAGGTGCCGATCTGGCCCAGGGTCGGCGCACGGTAGGCGTTGTTGACGGTGGCGCGCAGGCCGACCTGCGGCGTGAAGTCATACCGCGCCGAGACCTTGCCGGTGGTCGCCGAACCGAAGTCCGAGTAATGCTCGGTACGCCCGGCCAGACCGAACTGGAACTTGTCGGTCAACTGGTTTTCCAGGCCGAAGTACACCCCGCCGACATTGCGCGTATAGGTCCCGGCATCGTCCGGGGTCAGGCCCGAAGCCTGCACCGCGCCGACCTGGACGCCGTTGATCCCGCCGAACGAGTAGGAGTCGGCATCTCCCGCTTCGAGCCGGTAACGCTCGTTGCGGTAAGCGACGCCGGCCGAAATCGTTAGCGGATGCTTGGACCAGTCGACGTCCAGGTCCTTGGCGTAATCCAGGCTCAGGTTGGTCTGTTCATTGATCAGCGTCGCCACGTCGAACTTGGTCGGGCTGTTCGCGCCGAAGCTCGGGTTGACCGTGTTGTAGGCCAGTTCGTCGTGGGTATCGCGACCGTAGGTGGCGCTCAGGTCGAAGCGTCCCAGGCTCGCGTCCTCGTAGCGGCTGCCAACGGTCAACGCACCGTCTTCATAGCGGTAGCGGTACTTCGGAATGGTGCCGTTGGGATAGATCGCCGCCACGTTGTTCGGGTTGCCAGCCAGCAGCGGCGGCGTGTTGTTGACCGAGGTGTCCTGACCAAAGGTGGCGAAGCTGTAGAGGCGCCACTGATCGCTCAGGCCGACCTCGGCATTCGCCACCAGGTTGTACTTGTTGCGCCCGGCGCCACCCCAGCGCGGGTCCTGCTCGCGGCCGTCGGCAATGTATTTGTCGCCGATATCGTCGGGCCGGTTGTTCAGGCTGTTGAAGCTCAGGGTCAGGAAACCGTCCCCCGGCAAGCCGATGCCGTACCAGCCGTCGGCGGTCTTGCTGAAACCGTCGCCCTGGGAGTACTTGCCCAGCTGGGTGTTGAGCTGGCCGCCACTGTCGCGCTCCTTGAGCACGATGTTGACCACCCCGGCCACCGCATCGGAGCCGTACTGGGCCGAGGCGCCGTCACGCAGCACCTCGACATGGTCGATGGCGCTGAGGGGAATCATGTCCAGGTCCACCGGCTGCGCGCCAATGAACGGCACGCCGCCGGAGATGTTCACCACCGCCGAGGCATGCCGCCGCTTGCCGTTGATCAGCACCAGCGTCTGGTCCGGCGCCAGGCCGCGCAGCGAGGCGCCCTTGGGGTTCTGCCCGCGGGTCGCGCTCTGGTTCTGCGGGTAGTTGAACGAGGGCAGCAGCTGGAACAGCGCCTGATTGAGGCTGGTGGCGCCGGTCTGTTTCAGTTCTTCGCTGGTGAGCACATCGACCGGCGCGGCGCTGGTCAGTGCCGTGGCATCGTTGCGGCGGGTGCCGAGGGCGATGACCCGGTCGAGGGTCGGCACGGCTGCCTCGCTGGTGTGCACCTTGGCATTGGTCTGGGCCCTGGACTGCGCGCTGGCCTGGGTCGGCGTGGCGCCTTCCTGGATGATGAACGCGCCGTCCGGGCTGACCTGCAATTGCAGGCCGGTGCCGCGCAGCGCTTCGCTGACCGCCTGCCGGGCCGACAGGGAACCGTCGACCTGGGCCGAGGAGTAGTTGCTCAACTGCGGCGTGAAGGAAATCACCTGGCCGCTTTGCCGGCTGATGCTCAGCAGTACCTCGTCGAGCGGGCCCGAGGCGATGTGATAGACCTGCCGGGCGTCTTCGGCCGCCCAGGCCCCCGTGGCGAACAGCAGGCCGGCCAGCGGCGCGATGGCCAGGGCCCGAAGCGGATGACGCGAATAGGTCGTGGTGTTGGACGAACGCAAAATGACTCCCCCCATGGAATCGAACAACGCTGCTCCCTCGGCAGCGCTTACGGGAGTGATGTGCAGTGACCGACGAAAAACTTGCAGACCCTTTGGTTATGGTCTTAGAACCAACCCGCTACGCCGGGCTCAAGGTCACCCACAGGTCGGTATGCCGGTCGACCCGGATCGGCAGCGTGCGGGCCAGGGTGTCGAGAATCTGCTCAGGCCGGTCGAGCCGGAACAGGCCGCTGACCCGCAGCGAGGCAATCGCCGGGTCGAGGCGCAAGACACCCGGACGCCAGGGCCGCAGGGCCTCGACCACTTCGCCGAGGGTGCCGTCGCGCACTTCCAGCAGACCGTCGACCCAGGCCGTGGCACTGCCGTGACTGGGACGGATCGGGCCGAACCGATAGCGGTCATAGGAGACTTCATGGCCGGCCGGCAATTGCAGGCGCTCACCCGTCGGACCGACGATTTCCAGGGCTCCGCCCAAGGCCACCACATGACCCAGGCCGTCCCGCTCACGGACCAGCAGGTGATCGCCATAGGCGTGTACCCGGGCCTGCGGGGCCTGGACCACGAAGGGCCGCGAGGCATCCCTGGCGATCCTCGCCAACAGTTCGCCATCGAGCAGGCGCACCTGCCGCCGCTGGTGGTCGAAGTCGATATCGGCGGCGCTCCTGGCGTTGAGTTGCAACTCGCTGCCATCGGGCAATTCGAGGCTGCGGCGCTCGGCGGTGCCGGTACGCAGGTCGGCCGTCAGTTCGGCCAGGGAGGTGCCGGCGCCGCCCAGCAGCAGGCCGGCACCGAGCATCACGCCGACGCCGAGCAAGGCGCCCTGCAACAATTTGCGGCGACTGGCCGGAGCGCTCAGTGCCCGTTGCAGCAGTTCGCCGCTGATGCCCTGGTCGATGGGAATCCGGAACACCCCGAGACGGGTTTCCAGCTGGCTGCACAGTTGCTCATGACGCGGATCCTGATTGCGCCATTGCTGGTAGGCATGCCGGTCGGCGTCGCTGGCCTGGCCGGAACGCAGGCGGACGATCCAGCGCGCGGCTTCTTCGATCAGCGGGTCCGGGCCCTGTTCGCGGCTCATCTCAGTCCAGCCTCGCACGCAGGCAGCGACTGATTGCCCGGGTCATGTAGTCACTGACCGAGCGCTGGGAAATACCCAGCTCGACCGCGATCTCGGGATAGGTCAGGCCATTGACCTGGGACAGCAGGAAGGTCGCCTTGACCTTGTCCGGCAAGCCGTTGAGCAGGCGGTCGATGGTCTCCAGCGCTTCGAGCATCTGGGCCAGGTCTTCCGGTGACGGCACCTGCGCTTCGTCCTCCTGTTGCAGGGCGTCGAGGTAGGCACGCTCCAGGTCGCGGCGGCGCCAGAGCTGGTACATCAATCGCTGGGCAATGGTGGTCAGCAATGCACGGGGCTGGCGAATCGGCAGGCTGTCCGCGGCCATCAGCAGTTGCACGAAGGTGTCGGCGGCGATGTCTTCGGCGCTGGCGCTGGAATCGAGATGGCGGCGCAAACGGGCGCAGAGCCAATCGTAATGCGTGCGGAATAACCCGCCCACGTAATCGCTGTGAGGTGTGTCGGCGCCGGACATGATGGCTCCAGATCAAGAGAGTTGCGCTGTATGTCCGGTGTTCCGGTGGCAGGATGCTACCAACACGGCTTATTCTTTAATAATACTTAAAAGGTATTTTTATATAACCATAAACACTCTAGCAGCGGCAGGCTTGCTGGCGCTCACGAGCGCTTGGTCGACATCGCTGTCGCCTGATAAACCGCTATCGCCAGCAAGCCGGCTCCTACAGGGGGACGCTGACAGGGGGGGCGTCATGCGCCCAGTCTGGCCAACCCCAGCCGCTGGGCTTCATCCCGGTAATCGAGGAGGATCTGGTAGTCCGCCTCGCTGGCCGGCAGCACCTCGGCCAGGCCCAGCACCTCGGCCACTGCGGGCAACTCGCGCAAGGCCTGGTTCATCGCCTCGCGCAGCCGCCTGAGCTGTTCTTCGTCCAGGCCCGCCGGCCCGATATACGGCAGGCACGGGCTCGGCGCACTGCGTTGCACTACCCTCAGGCCGGCCACTTCCTCGGGGGCGAAGCGCGCCAGATAGGCGAAAGTCACGCTGTCCACCGCCGCCAGGTCGGCCAGGTCTTCGCGCAGCCAGCGCAGGCTTTCACGGTGGGCGCCGCTGTAGTCGACGCTGGCGAAGAAGCGGCCATCGCGCTGCAGCGGGGCCAGGCACTGGCGCAGCAGGTTCATGCCACTGTTGGAGCCTTCGTCATTGAGCACGCCGCGACTGTCGCGAAAGTCCTCCAGGGTCACGCGCGGGTTGTCTTCGCGGGTCAGCAGCAGGCTGCAATGATTGCCCGCGCTGGCGTCCGGCAGTTCATAACGCGGGCGCCCGATAACCGTCACCTGGCCGCGCAGCAGGGTCATCAGCGGGTAGCCGCAGGTCTGCGTCAGCAGCAATTGCGGGGACAGCCACAGCTGCCTCAGGTCCAGCTCCGCGGCCGGAAGGCGGCTGACGCCGAGCGTCTGGAGAATCCGCCCCAGCCATTGTTCGTTGGCCTGCTGCACGGCTGGCGGGGCCACGTACATGAGCAATTCGGCGTAGCGGGCAGTCATGGCGACTCCTCAGGAAAACGGGTGTTGGGGGCTGTCGATGGCTTTCACGGCATGGCGCCGCAGCAGCTCGCCGTAGCCTTTTACTAGAAAGCCGCCGCTGCGCGCCAGCCACTGGTCACGGCGTGCGCGGTAGACCCGGGGCAGGAAGTACCAGGGCAGCTTCGGCAGGTCGTGGTGCATCAAGTGCAGGTTGTTGTTGAGGAACAACCAGCTCCAGGGCCAGCCGGCTTCGTTGATCACCGTGCGCTGCTCGGGTTCGGCGTGGGGACGATGTTCGTAGTAGGAACGCAGCATGGCCACCGACAACGCCGGGATACTGACCAGCAGCAGGTAGTGCCAGACCGGGATAATGCTGTGGCGGGCGACAAACACCAGCATCAGCACGGTCAATGCACCGTGGGTCAGCCACATCAGCCAGGCCCGGCGCTCGCCGCGCCGCAAGCGCCGGCTTTCTTCACGCACCAGGGTGAGCAGGGCCAGCGGCGCGCCCACCAGCAGGCGACCGAAGACCGTCTTGTTCAAGCGGTGCAGGGCCTTTTCGAACAGGGAACAGCGCTGCCAGTCCTGCTGCCGCAGATAGCGGCTCTCGGGGTCGATACCGGGCAGGGTCAAGTCTTCGTCGCGGTGATGGATCAGGTGGCTGTCACGATACAGCGTGTAGGGATACCACACGGCAAACGGCGCGTAGCCCAGCAGCTTGTTCAAGCCGTCGAAACGCGTCGGGTGACCGTGAAGCAGTTCGTGCTGCACCGACAGCCACAACGCGACCAGGACGATCAGCAACAGCGTGCTCGGCCACAGCCCCAGGTGCGGGCTGCCGAGCAGGACAGCGAACCAGCCGCCATGGACGGCGATCAGCAACAGCCAGGTCGGCCATTCGGTACGCCCGGTAAAGGTGCGGGACAGGGAAAGGATTTCTTCACGGTGAACAGGGTCGAGGTAGTTGGGCATCGATCGGCTTCGCACAGGACAGGCCGAGGGACAAACCCCGACTTTATCCCCTGATGTGCATCAGCAACGCAAAATCTTGCAGATCGATTGGTTATCAGCTTAGAACGATTGCAACTCAGTGCCCGAACACGTTGGCTTTCTTGACCTTCTTCTCCGCCCGTTTCTCGTCGGCGGTCTTGGCCGGTTTCTTCTTCGCGGCTTTCTTTGAATCCATGCCCTTGCTCATGATGCGCACTCCGTCAGGATTTAGATTCAGGTATACACCTATCCGCGGGCGCCGGCTGTTTTATAATCGGCCCCCACCCTGCCGTTGCCCGCCCCTCATGCCGACCGCCGACTACGCCCAGCTCCCGGAGCCCTTGCGACCGCTGCTGAACAAGTTCTATCGCGCCCACAACTCGTCGATGCGCTCTGCCGGCGACGGCCAACTGTGGGTCGCGCGGTGCGACGGGATCATCGCCGGGCTGTCCCTCACCGCGGTCGCCGAAGGTTTCTGGCTGACCGGCCTGCTGGTCGATCCGCGCTGGCGGGGCCAGGGTATCGCCGGCCAGTTGATCGCCCGGGCGCGGCGCGATGCCGAGGGCCCGGTCTGGCTGTTCTGCCATCCGGACCTGCGGGACTTCTACACGCGCCAGGGCTTCAGCCTCGCCACGGCCCTGCCCCAACCCCTGGCGGAGCGTCTGGCGCGCTATTCGCGCAGCAAGCCGCTGGTGGCGCTGGGCATAGAACCATTGGTTAGATCGACCGCGAAAAATGTGTGATCGGCCGCTCGGGGCTGCGTGATAGCCTCGTTCGTCCACCCGTTCCTGCCAGGATGATCATGAACCGCACCCTCGTGGCTTTATCCTTCACCGCCCTGCTCGCTCCAGCCCTCGGCCAGGCCGCCGTCACGGCGGTCATCAGCGACGCCCAGTACGCCAAGGTCCTGGCCGGCAGCTGGCGCGCCCCGGAAAACAGCGTCCGTGACGTCTATCGCCACCCGCGGCAGACCCTGCAGTTCTTCGGCCTGCGGGCCAACCAGACGGTGATCGAAATCACCCCCGGCGGCGGTTGGTACAGCGAGGTGCTGGCGCCCCTGCTCAAGGATCACGGGCAGTACATCGCCGCCGTGCAGGCCGCCTCGAGCAGCGATTACGCCAGGCGCTCGGCCGACGGCCTGAAACAGAAATTCGCCGAGGACCCGACGCACTACGCCAAGGCGGCCGTCGTCGAGTTCGATCCCCAGGCGCCGGTGCTCGGCAAGCCGGACTCGGCCGACCGCGTGCTGACCTTCCGCAACGTGCACAACTGGGTCATGGCCGACGATGCGCCGGCCATGTTCTCGGCGTTCTTCAAGGTGCTCAAGCCCGGCGGCGTGCTGGGCGTGGTGGATCATCGGGCCAGGGACGGTGCGGATCTGGAGAACATCAGGCAGAGCGGCTACCTGCCCACCGCCTACGTGGTGAAACTGGCCACCGATGCCGGCTTCGTGCTGGAGGGACAGAGCGAGATCAACGCCAATCCCAGGGACACCAAGGACTATGCCGCTGGGGTCTGGACCCTGCCACCGTCGCTGCGCCTGGGCGAGCAGGACAAGGCCAGGTACCTGGCCATCGGTGAGTCGGACCGCCTGACCCTGCGCTTCGTCAAGCCCGGCAAGGTGGCGGCCCGCTGAGGATCAGTCGTCGGCGCTCGGATCGAGGTCGGGGAACAGCACTTCGGTAAAACCGAACTTGCGGAAGTCGCTGATCCGCGACGGATACAGGCGACCGATCAGATGATCGCATTCGTGCTGCACGACACGCGCGTGGAAACCTTCGGCGCTGCGCACCAGCGGCTCGCCCTTGGGCGTGAAACCTTCGTAGCGGATCCGCGCGTAGCGATCCACCGCACCGCGCATCCCCGGCACCGACAGGCAGCCTTCCCAGCCCTCTTCCAGCTCCGGCCCCAGGGGTGTGATCAGCGGGTTGATGAGGATCGTCTGGGGCACCGCCTCGGCGTCCGGATAACGCTCGCTGTGCTCGAAACCGAAGATCACCAGTTGCAGGTCGACGCCGATCTGCGGCGCGGCCAGGCCGACTCCACCGACATGCTCCATGGTCTGGAACATGTCGTCGATCAGTTGCCAGAGCTCGGCGCTGTCGAACATCTCCGGGGGAACCGGCGGGGCGATGCGCAGCAGGCGCTCGTCGCCCATTTTCAGGATTTCACGGATCATGATCAGGTTTCGTCAGTAGTCGGTTTCAGGGAATGGTCGCGCCCCAGTCCGGAGACGGGCATCTTGTCGTGGTGTTCGTGGAAGTCCTTCTCGCCGGGATTCTTGCCTTCCGACGACATATGTTCGATCACCGCATTCATTTCCGCGCCCAGCAGCAGCACCGCCGCGGAAATATAGAAGTACAGCAGGAGCACAATGATCGCACCGATACTGCCATACATCGCGTTGTAATCGGCGAAGGTTTTCACGTAGTAGCCGAAACCCAGCGATGCCACGATCCACACCACCACCGCCAGCACCGAGCCGGGGGTGATAAACACGAATTTCTGCTTCACGTCCGGCATCACGTAGTACATCAGGGCCACGGCGAACATCAGCAACAGCACGATCACCGGCCAGCGCAGGATGGTCCAGAGGGTGACCACGAAGTCTTCCATGCCGATCTGCCCGGCCAGCCAGCTCATCACCTGCGGCCCGAGGACCATCAGCGCGGCGGCGGCCAGCAACATGCCGGCGATGCCCACGGTGTAGAAGATCGACAGCGGGAAGCGCTTCCAGATCGGCCGGGCCTCGACCACGTCGTAGGCGGCGTTCATCGCGCTCATCATCAACCGGACGCCGGCCGAGGCGGTCCACAGGGCGATGACGATACCCACCGAGAGCAGGCCGCCCTTGGATTGCTGCAACTGATCGATCACCGGGTTGACCTGGTCCAGCGCCTGGGGCGGCAGCACCAGCTCCGACTGCATGCGCAGCCAGGTGAAGAAGTCCGGCAGATGCAGGAAGCCGATCAGGGCAATCAGGAACAGCAGGAAGGGGAACAGCGAAAACAGCATCTGGTAGGCCAGTGCCGAGGCATAGGTCGACATTTCGTCGTCGACGAACTCCTGAACCGTGCGTATCAGCACTCGGTGCAGGGGAAGACCACGCAAGTCCGGAAAAATCATAGCGTCTCCTTTCGCCGCAATCATGGGGGCCAGGTCAGCAGGCGACTCAAGGGCTGGTTTCTTGCCTAGGGTAATAGGTCCCACGGTAGCGCAGTTGGCCAGCGCTGAACAATTGCCCTGTCTCGTTTGCAACTGCGATACACAAGAACGGCCATCCTGGGATGGCCGCTCGATCGATCGGAACGCGGTCTATTTATCGACTGCCTTCTTGATCGCCTCCTTGGTCTTGCCCACCGCTTTCTGCGCGTCGCCCTTCACTTCCTGGGCCTTGCCTTCGGCGCGCAGCCGGTTGTTGTCGGTGGCTTTGCCGACGGCCTGCTTGACGTTACCAACCGCTTGATTCGCTGTGCCTTTGATCTTATCGCCAGTGCTGCTCATGGTCGTTCTCCATCAGTTGAGTGCGGGGCGTCAGTGTCCCGACATAAGGTTGACCCGAGGCTTTTGCACGGAGTTTCAATTATTTTCGACCGGTTGTTGATCACAGACAGCAGGTTTGCCTTTATGTTTGCCCGCCGACCCATGAGAATAGCCGCCAGATTCAGGCTCAGGCGCTGAAGATCGATAACGGTAGGAAAGTGATGAAACTCGATAAAAAGCAGGCCATTGCCCGCAGGAACCAGGAACTGGGCGGTGCCGTGCTCGGCGTGAACAACTGCCATTTCACCGAATTGAACCGCAACCGCAACATCTGGTGGTTCGATATCCCCCTGGCGCGCCTGGCGATCGGCCAATACGAATGGGTGCACCTGCTGTTGCATACCCCGGCCACCGACGAGTTGCTGCACCTGAAGGTGCCGACCGTGTTCCTGCGCGAACGGATGGAGGGCCTGGTGGTGCGCAACGCCGGCAAGCGCAAGCCGGAGCTGAGCCTGGAACTGAGCGCCGACAAGGACTCGTTCCTCAAGGACGTGCGGCCGGCAGGGGCCGGTGTAGGATTCGCGCAGTTCCAGCAATCCTGAAACCTGCAGGAGCCGGCTTGCCGGCGATAAGGCCCTTGAGGACGCTGGAAGCTTCGCGGCGGGCGGCGTTCCGACAAGCACGGCTCCGACACAAGCCGGCTCGCCAGGCATAAACGACAAAGCCCCGCATCGGCGGGGCTTTGTCGTTTATGCAGGGTCAGGCGATCTTCTTCAGGCCCAGCTTCTTCAGTTCTTCATCGCGCAGCTCGCGGCGCAGGATCTTGCCGACGTTGGTGGTCGGCAGTGCATCGCGGAATTCCACGGACTTCGGCACTTTGTAGCCGGTCACGTTGGCCCGCATATGCTCCATCACCTGGTCCTTGGTCAGGGTCACGCCCGGCTTGGCGACGATGAAGATCTTGATCACTTCGCCCGACTTCTCGTCCGGCACGCCGATGGCCGCGCATTGCAGCACACCCGGCAAGGTCGCCAGCACGTCTTCCAGTTCGTTCGGATAGACGTTGAAACCGGACACCAGGATCATGTCCTTCTTGCGGTCGACAATGCGCATGTAGCCGTCCGGCTGGATGATCGCGATGTCGCCGGTCTTCAGCCAGCCTTCGCTGTCGAGGATCTCGTCGGTGGCGTCCTGGCGCTGCCAGTAGCCCTTCATCACCTGCGGGCCCTTGATGCACAGTTCGCCGATCTCACCCAGCGGCTGCTCGACGCCTTCGTCGTTGATCACCTTGCACAGGGTCGACGGCACAGGAATGCCGATGGTGCCGGGCTGGATCTTCTGGCTCGGGTTCACCGAGGCCACCGGGCTGGTTTCGGTCATGCCGTAGCCTTCGCAGATGGAACAGCCGGTCACCGCCTTCCAACGCTCGGACGCCGCCAGTTGCAGGGCCATGCCCCCCGACAGGGTGACCTTGAGCGCGGAGAAGTCCAGCTTGCGGAATGTCTCGTTGTTGCACAGGGCGACGAACAGGGTGTTGAGGCCGACAAAGGCGCTGAACTTCCACTTCGACAGTTCCTTGACCATCGCCGACAGGTCGCGCGGGTTGCTGATCAGGATGTTGTGGTTGCCGATCAGCATCATCGCCATGCAATGAAAGGTGAAGGCATAGATGTGGTACAGCGGCAGCGGGGTGATGACGATCTCGCAGCCTTCATTGAGGTCCGAACCCATCAGTGCCTTGCACTGCAACATGTTCGCCACCAGGTTGCGATGGGTCAGCATCGCGCCCTTGGCCACGCCGGTGGTGCCGCCGGTGTATTGCAGCACCGCGACGTCGCTGCTGGCCGGATTGGCTTCCTTGACCGGCTGGCCCTGGCCCTTGCTCAGCACGTCGTTGAACTTGACGGCCTTGGGCAGGTGATAGGCCGGCACCATCTTCTTCACGTACTTGATGACACTGTTGATCAGCACACGCTTGAGCGGGGGCAGCAGGTCGGCCACTTCGGTGACGATCACATGCCGCACGCCGGTCTTGGGCACCACCGCTTCGGCCAGGTGCGCCATGTTCGCCAGGCACACCAGGGCCTTGGCGCCGGAGTCGTTGAATTGGTGTTCCATTTCCCGCGCGGTGTACAGCGGGTTGGTGTTGACCACGATCAGCCCGGCGCGAATGGCACCGAACACGGCGATCGGGTATTGCAGCAGGTTGGGCAACTGCACGGCGATCCGATCGCCCGGTTGCAGGTCCGTGTGCTGTTGCAGGTAGGCGGCGAAAGCACCGGACAACTCGTACAACTCACCATAAGTGAGCGTCTTGCCGAGGTTGCTAAAGGCCGGTTTGCTGGCGAATCGTTGGCAAGACTGTTTCAATACCGTCTGAACATTCGGGTACTCATCGGGATTGATGTCGGCAGCAATCCCAGCCGGGTACTTATCCTTCCAAAAGTCTTCGATCATGGAAGCCCACTCCTCAGCAACGCGAATTCAGCACCGCATTTGATGCGATTATTATTTATCTGTGTTTTTTATTGGGTGAATCTGGCTTTAACTTACGCCGAGAAGTCACAAAGCGCGCCGAGAGTAGCAGCTTTGCCAAGGGTCGCCTAGAGCCAAAGATGGGCTCGCCGGTCATGAATATGACTCAAGAAACAGCAATGGTCATTTTTAGAGTAAAAAGTCTATTACCCGGAATTCAGCTCTGCTTCGAGGGTTTCAGCCCTTTTAAAAGCTTCGCGGGCAAGCCCGGCTCCTACAGTTCGCAGTTGTGCACCTTACTTTGCGTACCACCGAAAACTGTAGCAGCCGGACTTGCCGGGACATCGCGAAGAACCCTCAATGCCCCCCCTCGATCGCGGCCTATGGGTTATCCCGCAACTCCCGCCGCAGGATCTTGCCCACCGGCGTCATCGGCAGCGAATCCCGCAGCACGATATGCTTGGGTACTTTGTAGCCGGTGAAGTTTTCCTTGCAGTAGGCCTTCAGTTCTTCAACGCTGACCCCCGCCTCCCGCGCCACCACGAACAACTTCACCGCCTCGCCCGAACGCTCGTCCGGAACGCCGATCACCGCGCAATTGGCAACTTTCGGGTGGGCCATCACCACGTCTTCGATTTCATTCGGGTACACATTGAAACCGGAGACGATGATCATGTCCTTCTTGCGGTCGACGATACGGACAAAACCATCCGGGTCGATCACCGCGATATCGCCGGTCTTGAACCACCCTTCGGCATCCAGCACTTCGCGGGTCGCTTCCGGTTGCTGCCAGTAGCCCTTCATCACCTGCGGCCCCTTGATGCACAACTCGCCGCGCTCGCCCAGCGGCTGCTCGACACCGTTGTCATCGGCGATCTTCAGGCTGGTGCCGGGCACCGGGATGCCGACCGAGCCCAGGCGGCCCTTGTCGCCATAAGGGTTGGTGCAGGCAATGGGCGAAGTCTCGGTCAAGCCGTAGCCCTCGGTGATGCGGCAGCCGGTGGCCTTCTCCCAGCGCTCGGCGGTGGCCTTGACCAAGGCGGTGCCGCCGGAGTTGGTGAGCTTCAGGCTGGAGAAATCCAGGGTCTTGAAGTCCGGGTGCTCCATCAGCGCCACGAACAGGGTGTTGAGCCCCAGCAGCGCGGAAAAGCGCCACTTTTTCAGTTCCTTGATGAAGCCGCCGATATCCCGCGGATTGCTGATCAGCACGTTGTGGTTACCGGTGACCATCATGCACATGCAGTTCGCGGTGAAGGCATAGATGTGATACAGCGGCAGCGGCGCGATCATCACTTCCTGGCCTTCCTTGAGCAGCGGATGACCGTCGGGCCCGGGCTGGGACAGGCAGGCCCGCGCCTGCTGCATGTTCGCCACCAGGTTGCCGTGGGTGAGCATCGCGCCCTTGGCCAGGCCCGTGGTGCCGCCGGTGTATTGCAGCACCGCGAGGTCATCGAGGCTGACCTTGAGCGGCTGGATGCTCTGGCCCCGGCCCAGGTGCAAGGCACTCTTGAACGAGATCGCCTGAGGCAACTGGTAAGGCGGCACCAGCTTTTTCACCTTGTCGACCACCAGGTTGGTCAGCCAGCCCTTGGCCGGCGCCATCAGGTCGCCCATCTTCGCTTCGATCAGGAACTCGATCCGGGTATCGGGCAGCACTTCCTGGACCCGCGCGCCGAACAGGTTCAGGTAGACCAGCGCCCGGGCACCGGAGTCCTTGAACTGGTGGCGCATCTCGCGGACGGTGTACAGCGGGTTGGTGTTGACCACGATCAGCCCGGCACGCATGGCGCCGAACACGGCAATCGGATAATGCAGGACGTTGGGCAACTGGACGGCAATCCGGTCGCCGGGCTGCAGGTCGGTATTGGCCTGCAGATAACCGGCAAAGGCCGCGCTGTAGCGTTCGAGTTCGGCGTAGGTCAGGGTCACGCCCATGTTGCTGAAGGCCGGACGGTCGGCGAATTTCTTGCAGGAGCGCTCGAATACCTCGACCACGGATCTATAGGCGCCCGCCTCGATATCCAGGGGTACGCCGGCGGGGCGCTTGTCGTTCCAGAAATCAGCTTGCATTGTTCTTGTCCTCTTGCCTGAGCCTCTCCGGGGCCGCGTTCGCGCGAAGCGAAAAAGCGGTGCTTAGCGGACGTTAGCAGCAATGTGGAATCAGGCAAATATGGCGGACACAGTCATCAACATCATGAATCTTGCTGCCAATGCGCAGCATGACCTGCTTCCTCGGCGAGGATGCGCTATACAATGGATCGACTCCGCATGCCATCCCGTGCCCTGTCTCGTCCCGTGCCGCCGTCTCATCTTGAGCAAAGGAACCGCCATGACCCATGACACTTTCTGGCTGACCGTGAGTGACCACAGCCGCCTCCACGTCAATCGCTGGTTGCCGGAAGGCGAGCCGAAGGCACTGGTCCTGCTGTCCCATGGCATGGCCGAACACAGTGGCCGGTATGCTCGCCTGGCCGCGGCCCTGTGCGAGGCCGGGTACGGACTCTACGCCCATGACCAGCGCGGACACGGCAAGACCGCCGAACACGGCGTGCTCGGGCATTTCGCCGATCGCGACGGCTGGTGCGCGGTGGTCAGCGACCTGGCGAGCCTCAACCAGCGCATCGGCGAAGAGCAGCCGGGCAAGCCGATCATCCTGCTCGGTCACAGCATGGGCAGCTATATTGCCCAGGCCTACCTGCTGCACCACAGCGCCAGCCTGCAGGGCGCGATCCTCAGCGGCTCGAACTTCCAGCCGGTGGCGCTGTACCGCGCCGCCTCCGCGATCGCCCGCGGCGAACGCTGGCGCCAGGGCGCCACGGGCCGCAGCGCACTGATCGACTGGCTGTCGTTCGGTTCGTTCAACAAGGCCTTCAAGCCCACCCGCACGGCCTTCGACTGGCTGAGCCGCGACCCGGAGGAAGTCGACAAGTACGTCAGCGACCCGCTCTGCGGTTTCCGTTGCACCAACCAGTTGTGGATCGATCTGCTGGGCGGCCTGCAACAGATCAGCAAGGCGCGCAACCTGAAGCAGATCGACCCCGGCCTGCCGTTGCTGGTGATGGGTGGCGAGCGCGATCCGGTCAGTGAAGGCAAGCGCCTCAAGGATCTCGCCGATGCCTTGCGCGAAGCCGGTAGCCAAAACCTGCAATTGAGCGTCTACCCACAGGCGCGGCACGAACTTTTCAATGAAACCAACCGCGATGAAGTGACCGCCGACGTGCTGCACTGGCTGGAGCAGACCCTGGCGCACCGTCGACCAGCCCGCTCAGAATGATTATTTTCCTTTAAAATCAATTAGTTGATTTTAACAAACTTTCACAGGACAGGTATCAGATGACCCAGGTGACCAATACGCCGTACGAAGCCCTCGAAGTCGGCCAGACCGCCAGCTACAGCAAGACCGTGGAAGAACGCGATATCCAGTTGTTCGCCGCGATGTCCGGTGACCACAACCCGGTGCATCTGGATGCCGAATTCGCTGCCGCGAGCATGTTCAAGGAACGCATCGCCCATGGCATGTTCAGTGGCGCGCTGATCAGTGCCGCGGTGGCGTGCGAACTGCCCGGACCGGGCACCATCTACCTGGGCCAGCAGATGAGCTTCCAGAAGCCGGTGAAGATTGGCGACACCCTGACCGTGCGCCTGGAAATCCTCGAGAAACTGCCGAAGTTTCGTGTACGTATCGCCACCCGCGTATTCAACCAGCGCGATGAACTGGTGGTCGACGGCGAAGCGGAAATCCTCGCCCCTCGCAAGCAACAGACCGTGACCCTGACCAGCCCGCCACCGATCACCATTGGCTGATGATGACAAAAACTGTGGGAGCCGGCTTGCTGGCGATGAGAACCTTGAGGCTTGCAGCGCTCATGAGGCCCTCTTCGCTGGCAAGCCAGCTCCCACAGGGGATTGGAGGCAGCCGCGACAGTTGTGTCGAAACACCAATCCCTGTGTAGGAGCCGGCTTGCTGGCGATGAAGACCTTGAGGCTTGCAGCGCTCATGAGGCCCTCTTCGCTGGCAAGCCAGCTCCCACAGGGGATTGGTGGCAGCCGCGATAGCTGTATCGAAACGCCGATCCCTGTGTAGGAGCCGGCTTGCTGGCGATGAGAACCTTGAGGCTTGCAGCGCTCGTGAAGCCCTCTTCGCTGGCAAGCCAGCTCCCACAGGGGATTGGAGGCAGCCGCGACAGTTGTGTCGAAACACCAATCCCTGTGTAGGAGCCGGCTTGCCGGCGATGAGGACCTTGAGGCTTGCAGCGCTCATGAGGCCCTCTTCGCTGGCAAGCCAGCTCCCACAGGGGATTGGTGGCAGCCGCGACAGTTGTGTCGAAACGCCGATCCCTGTGTGGGAGCGGACTTGCCCGCGAAGAGGGCCTTGAGGCTCGCCTTCCCTGGCAAGCCAGCCCCACAGGGGCAATAGCGGCGACTTAGCTGGCGCGAGCGATATTACGCAGTGCCTTGACCTGGTCATGGTTGCGCAGCACGCCCTGGTACTGACGATCCACCAGGTCACGCAAGCTCAGCAGGGTGTCGTGCTTGGCCAGTTTCTCCAGCGCTTCGCGATAAGCCTTCTTGGCATGATCCTCACCACGCTCGGCTTCGTTGAGCACCGCTTCTTCGCCCTTGCCGGTGAACAGCGCCTTCACGTCCACCCAACGACGGTGCAGATCACCGGAGACGCTGGTGGAGGTTTCCGGATCGCCGCCGAGCTTGCGCACTTCGGCCTGCAATTCCACGGCCGCCGACGCGCACTCGCTCGAACGTTTCTGGAACAGCGCCTTGAGCTCGGGGTTCTTGATATCTTCGGCGCACGTCTTGAAGCCTTCCTGGCCATCCTTGCTGACTTCAATCAGGTGGTTGAGAACCGAAATGGTTTCTTTGTTCAAGTTGGTCATGACTCAATTCCTTCTGGTGGTGGAAGTTGGGTATACCGTTGCAGTCGCCATGCCAGCCTTCGGCTTATAATTTTTATGTTTAATTTCAGTAACTTATAAATAATCGAAAAATCTGTATCCCCGTTATTTGCATGATCTGTCAATTGGCCTGCATGCAGAATGCCTGTATTTTTCCAGTCGCTTGAACACCGGAGGCAAGTCCCCGAATGAACCCCGAAAAACTCGAACTGCTGGTCACCCGCGAAATGCCCTTCGGCAAGTACAAGGGGCGGATCATCGCCGACCTCCCCGGACCGTACCTGAACTGGTTCGCCCGCGAAGGCTTTCCCCAGGGTGAACTCGGCGGCCTGCTGGCGTTGATGCAGGAGATCGACCACAACGGCCTCGCCGACCTGCTCGACCCGCTACGTGCGAAGCACGGCAAACCCAAACCCCGCCACTGACCCGACGAGCCCCGCCATGCCAAGGAATGAAGACAACGCCCGCGACGAACACTTCTGGCAAACCGTGGCCCAGCGCTACGATGTCGAACCCGGCCCGCTCAATCTGGAAAACGGTTACTTCGGTCGCATGAGCCGCCGGGTGATCGAGGATTACCGGCACAACATCGAGTTCATCAACCGCAGCAACTCGCTGCATGTCCGCCAGCACTTCGACAAGATCGGCAGCGTCGCGATTCGCGCCGAACTGGCCGAACTGATGGGCGTCAGCGACGAGGCGATTGCCCTCACCCGCTGCGCCACCGATGCCCTGCAATCGCTGATCCGCAATTACAATCGCCTGCAACCGGGCGACCAGGTGCTGTACAGCGACCTGGAATACGACACGGTCAAGGGCGCGCTGAACTGGCTCGAACGCCATCGCGGGGTCCAGGTGATTCGCATCGAGCATACCCACCCGGCGAGCTTCGAGTCGTTGCTGGCGACCTACCGCGAGGCGTTCGTGCGCCATCCGCGCCTGAAGCTGATGGCGCTGACCCATGTCACCCACCGCACCGGACTGGTGATGCCGGTCCAGGCAATTGCCGAGGCGGCCCGGGAACACGGGGTCGATGTCATTCTCGACGGCGCCCATGCCCTGGGGCAGATCGAATTCGACCTGCGGGCGATGGGCGTGGCCTTCGCCGGCTTCAACCTGCAGAAGTGGATCGGCGCGCCATTGAGCCTGGGGGTGATCCATATCGATCCCGAGCGCCTGGCCGATATCGACCCGGACATGGGCGAAATGCATTACCCGGTCACGGATGTCCGCTCGCGCACGCCCCACAGCACACCGAACATTCCGGCGCTGATGACCCTGCCCACGGTGTTCGACGAGCATCGGCAGATCGGCGGCGCAGCGGCCAAGGGCGCACGCCTGAATTACCTGCGCGACCTGTGGGTCGGCGAAGCACGCAAGATGCCCGGTATCGAGGTGCTGACACCGGACGACCCGCGCCTGTACTGCGCGATCACCTCGATGCGTTTTACCCGGCAGGCGAACCAGCAGGCGATGGTCGATCGGCTACTGCAGGACTACAACCTGTTCACCGTGTCCCGCAGCGGCTCGGCCTGCGGGCCGTGCATCCGCATTACCCCGGGGTTCACCACCTCGGCCGAAGATATCGGCTTATTGACAAGGGCCCTCGCCGATTTGAGCGCATGAGCTGAAGGCCGTAATTGCCAGGCCTATTGCTATCGCCAGCAAGCCAGCACGCAGGGTTTGTATTGACTGCGTATACAAGGTTGACCAGGCCATTGTGGGAGCGGGCTTGCCCGCGAAGACGGCCGCAAGGGCGCTGCAAGCCTCAAGGGCCTCTTCGCGGGCAAGCCCGCTCCCACAGGGTGTGCCCCCAGGCAAACAAGGGGCTTTCTGCTGGCAAAAAAAAACGGTGCGCCGACCAAGCGCACCGTAAAGCCGTAGAACACACAACGAATTCAGTAGCGGTGAATCAATCCAGCAAGGCCAGGGCCTCGGCGGTGCACTCCTGGATGCGGGCCCAGTCGCCGTTCTTGACCCATTCCGGATCCAGCATCCAGCTACCGCCCACGCACATGACGTTTTTCAACGCCATGTAGCTCTTGATATTGGCCGGGCCAACGCCGCCGGTCGGGCAGAACTTCACTTCACCGAACGGACCGCCGAGCGCCTTGATCGCCGCCACGCCACCGCTGACTTCCGCCGGGAACAACTTGAAGCGGCGATAGCCCAGGCCATAACCCTCCATGATGCCCGAGGCATTGCTGATGCCCGGCAACAGGGGGATCGGACTGTCGACGCTGGCTTCCAGCAGGTCGCGGGTAATCCCCGGGGTGACGATGAACTGCGAGCCCGCCGCCTCCGCCGCCGCCAGCATCTGGCGATCGAGCACGGTACCGGCACCGGTCACCAGCTCCGGACGCTGCTCACGCAGGATCTGGATGGCCTTGAGGCCGAACTGCGAACGCAAGGTCACTTCCAGGGCGGTCAGGCCGCCGGCGGCCAGGGCATCGGCCAGCGGCAGGACATCCTGTTCGCGGGCGATGGTGATGACCGGGAGAATCCGCGCACGGCTGCACAGTTCGTCGATCAGGGCGACCTTGTCTGCCATGGAGACGGTCGGGGCATTGTTTTTCATAGCAGCTGATCCTTGGCTCATGGGCACCAGTAAATCTCTAAAGTAGGTTTCAGAAACGCGCGAATCGGCATGACGGCGAGCTCGTCGCCCGCCAACGCGGCGTCCAGGGTGGTCAATTTCGACTGGCCGGAAATCGCCAGCACGGTAAAGGTCGCCGAGGACAACAGGGCCCGGCTCATGGTCAGGCGCTGGTGCGGCACGGTCGGGGCCAGCATCGGCCAGACCCGCCGGCTGCCATCCACCTGCAAGGCGGCCTCCAGGTTCGGGCTGTTGGGGAACAGCGACGCGGTGTGACCGTCATCCCCCATGCCCAGGACCAGTACGTCGATATCCGGCAACTCGGCGAGGAACTGATCGGCTTGCTGCGCGGCCTCTTCCAGATTGGCCGCGGCGTTGTACAGGCCGATAAACCGCGCCTTGGCCACCGGGCCTTGCAACAGGTAGCGCTTGAGCAGACCGGCATTGCTGTCGGCGTGCTCGACCGGCACCCAGCGCTCGTCGGCAAGGCTGATCACTACCTTGCTCCAGTCCAGGTCCTGCTTGGCCAGGCCCTGGAAAAACGCCACCGGACTGCGCCCGCCGGAAACCACCAGGGTCGCCACGCCACGGGCGGCAATGGCTGCGCGCAACTGTTGCGCCACATCCCTGGCCTGCCCCTCGGCCAACAGCGCCGGGGTACGGAATTCGTGCCCGGTCACGCCCTGCGGCAGTTTCAATTCAGATATCGCCATACCACGACCTCCCATCCCGCGTGATCAGTGCAATGGAGCTCATCGGCCCCCAGGACCCGGCCGCATACGGCTTGGGCGCATCACCGGACTTTTTCCAGCCGGCGATCAACTGGTCACACCACTTCCACGCGGCTTCGATTTCATCTTTGCGGACAAACAGGTTCTGGTTGCCGCGCATCACTTCCAGCAACAGACGCTCGTAGGCATCCGGGATCCGCGCACTGCGATAAGTGTCGGAGAAATTCAGTTGCAGCGGCCCGCTGCGCAGTTGCATGCCCTTGTCCAGGCCCTGCTCCTTGGTCATCACGCGCAAGGAAATACCTTCGTCCGGTTGCAGGCGGATGATCAGCTTGTTGCTGATCTGCAGGCGCTGCTCGGGGGCGAAGATGTAGTGCGACGGCTCCTTGAAGTGGATGACGATCTGCGACAGCTTCTGCGGCATGCGCTTGCCGGTACGCAGGTAGAACGGCACACCGGCCCAGCGCCAGTTGCGAATGTCGGCACGCAGGGCGACGAAGGTCTCGGTGTCGCTCTGAGTATTGGAATTCTCTTCTTCAAGGTAGCCCGGCACGGACTTGCCTTCGCTGTGCCCGGCAATGTACTGGCCACGCACCACCTGGGTGGTCAGGCCTTCCGGGCTGATCGGCGCCAGGGCCTTGAGCACCTTGACCTTCTCGTCACGGATGCTGTCGGCCGAGAGGTCGGCCGGCGGGTCCATGGCAATCAGGCAGAGCAACTGCAGCAGGTGATTCTGGATCATGTCCCGCAACTGGCCAGCCTTGTCGAAATAGCCCCAGCGACCTTCGATCCCGACCTTCTCGGCCACGGTGATTTCCACGTGGGAGATGTAGTTCTGGTTCCACTGGGTTTCGAACAGGCTGTTGGCGAAACGCAGGGCGATCAGGTTCTGCACCGTCTCCTTGCCCAGGTAGTGGTCGATACGGTAGGTACGGTTTTCCGGAAAAAACTGCGCCACCGCGTCATTGACCTTGCGTGACGACTCCAGGTCCGAGCCGATCGGCTTTTCCAGCACCACCCGGGTGTTCTCGGCCAGGCCGACTTTCGCCAGGTTCTCGCAGATCGCGCCATACACCGAGGCCGGCGTGGCGAAATAGGCGATCAGCCGCTCGGCCGTGCCGGCGGTTTCCGCCAGGGCCACGTAGTCGTCGGCCTTGAGGAAATCCACGTGCAGGTAGCTCAGGCGGCCGAGGAAACGCTCGACGACCACTTCGTCGATTTCCCTGGCCTCGACGAACTCGCGCAACTCGGTGGCGATGGTCGCCAGGTGCTCGTCGACGCTGCCCGGCTCACGGGCCAGCGCGAGGATGCGCGTGTCCTTGTGCAGCAGACCGGCGCTATCGAGGTGATACAAGGCAGGAAAAAGCTTGCGAAGCGCGAGGTCACCCAGGGCGCCGAACAAGGCAAAGGTGCACGGTTCAACCGTTATCGAAGGCATGATGTTTGTTCTTTTATCAAGTTAAACGATAAATACCTTTTTTCGAGGCATCACTCAAGGAAAAATGTAGTAATAACCATAACATTTTATCAAAATGACGATTGCGAGTGGTGGTCCACAGACGCCATCAGTAGGATAGGCCACCGCCGAAAGCCGCCAAAGCACGTTCTTATAGGCATCGCAGAACCAAGGAACACCCACATGGACCGCATCCGCAACCTGCTGGAACAGATCCAGAGCCGTCTCGAAGACCTGAACAAGGCCGAGCGCAAAGTCGCCGAAGTCATCCTGCTCAACCCGCAGCAGGCGACCCGCTACAGTATCGCCGCCCTCGCCCAGGCGGCTTCGGTCAGCGAACCGACGGTCAACCGTTTCTGTCGCTCGTTCGACGTCAGCGGCTATCCCGAACTCAAGCTGCAACTGGCCCAGAGCCTGGCCAGCGGTGCGGCCTATGTGAGCCGCGCGGTAGAGGCCGACGACAACGCCGAAGCCTATACCCAGAAGATTTTCGGCAGTGCCATCGCTTCGCTGGACAGCGTCTGCCAGGTCCTCGACCCGGCGCTGATCAACCGCGCCGTCGACCTGCTGACCCAGGCCAGGCAGATCCACTTCTTCGGCCTGGGCGCCTCGGCGCCGGTAGCCATGGACGCCCTGCACAAGTTCTTCCGGTTCAACATGGCGGTCACCGCCCACGTCGACGTGCTGATGCAGCGCATGATCGCCTCGGTCGCCCATACCGGCGAGCTGTTCGTGATCATTTCCTACACCGGACGCACGCGGGAACTGGTGGAAGTGGCACGCATCGCCCGCGCCAATGGCGCCTCGGTACTCGGCCTGACCGCCGCCGGCTCGCCACTGGCCAAGGCCAGCACCCTGAGCCTGAATATCCCGCTGCCCGAGGACACCGACATCTACATGCCGATGACCTCGCGAATCGTCCAGTTGACGGTGCTCGATGTGCTGGCCACCGGCATGACCCTGCGCCGTGGCGTGGACTTCCAGCCGCACCTGCGCAAGATCAAGGAAAGCCTCAACGCCAGTCGTTACCCGGTGGGTGACGAGTTCGACTGACGCCGCTTCAGGCAGCCCGCGCCTGCAAGCTCAGGTGCGCGCGCTCTCCCGGCGCCAGGCACAGGCTGTCGGTGCCGCCACTGGCGGCCTCGACACAGACAAAACCCATCACTTCGTTCCAGCTCACCCCCAGCAACGGCCGGTGCCCCGGATGCCAGACCACGGTGTCGGCACTGTCACCGGTATCGATGCACAACTCGCGCTGCCAGGCGTGATCCTTGAGGTGCAATTCACCCTCGTGCTGGAACACCCGCTGGCAACCGCCATCGACCCGCAGTTCGCCTTCCTGCTGGCAAACCTGGCGATTCAACTGGTCATAGCCCTGGGCGCCTTCCAGCCCAGACAGCGCTACCTCGCCAACGTCACCAATACGCCAATAGGCGTGCAGCGCATGGCTCAGCTGACAGGGTTCGCTGTCCTGGTGTTCGGTGCTCAGGCGCAGTTCCATGGTTTCACCGAGGCGAGCATGCAGGTCGACCTGCCAGTCGCACAACTGCAGGCGCCAATGCAGGCTGACTCCTTCGTCATCGGAACTGCTTTGCAGCAGCTTCCAGTCGATCAGCCGGGCCCAGCCATGGGAGGGCCAGGCATTTTCACTCGGGTGCCGGCCATACCAGGGCCAGCATACGGGGACGCCACCGCGAATCGCCCCGACCTGCGGCCACTTCGCCGCGCACCACAGCCAGGGTTTCTGTCCCCGTGGCTGGAAATGCAGCAACTGCGCACCCTGGCGACTGAACACCGCCTGGCACAGTGGATGGTCGATCACCAGCACTTCGCGCTGTTGAAAGCGCTCCCACTGGAAGACCGGCTGTTCGCGCCGCGATTTGAAAAAGCGTTGTAGCGGTTGCTCGTGCATGTGCCGCGAATCCTGAAAATCGTTTTGCCGTATCCATGTGACTGTGGGAGCGGAGCTTACCCACGAAGCTTTTGGCGGCCTCGAGGGCCCTTTCGCCGGCAAGCCGGCTCCCACAGGTTATGCGGCGTCTGCCAAGCATATTGCCCTGGCAAACCGTCCTCACCGCACCCACCAAAAAAAAGCGGACGGTCTGGTGGACCATCCGCAAGATGCGCACATAGAGAGAGAGCTTATCAGCCGGAGCCTTAGAAGACCGACTGAATTTTCAGGCCGGCGACCACGGCGTTATCCACCTTGTCCACGCCACCCGGATGGGTGATGTACTGCAGGTTGGGACGTACGGTCAGCCAGTTGGTGACGTGGATGCCGTAGTTCAGCTCATAGTTGTACTCGGTGTCACGCAGTGGCGAGTACAGCGGGTTGTCGTAGTCGCTCACACCAATGGCGGCGTTGGCGAGTTCGGCGTTCTTCTTCACGTCATCGTTGACATGGATACGGGCGAAGCCGATGCCGATGTCATCCTTCGGACGGGCATCGAACGGGCCCTTGTACACGAACATCAGCGACTGGTAGTTGTCGACGACGTTGGTGTCCTTGTCGTGGAAGGTGGCGTTGGCCGCAACGTTCAGACCGCGGGAAGCGTCGCCGTTGTGGCTGGTGAGTTGCTGTTGGGCAACGAACCAGTAGCCGTGCTTGCTGTTGTGAACGCGGAAACCGTTGCCGGTGGTGGCGGCGTCCTGGCCATTGCTGTCTTCGCGGACATCATTGGCGTCGGCGGTGCTCTTGTAGTAGCCCACACGGTATTCGCCCGGCAGGTTGTTGACCTTCGGCGACCAGACCAGTTCGACCGGCAGCACGGTGCCCTTGGTGCCGCTGCCGCTGAGCTTGAAGCCGTTGCCGTGTTCCAGTTGCGACGGGTTCTGGTTGTACGCACCGATCTGCGCGTAGAACTCAGGCGTGATGTTGTACTTCACGCGCAGTGCCGCCTGGCTGACCGGCCAGTTGTACCAGATACCGGTCGCCCAGTTACCCACCTGGGAACCGCAGAACGCCAGGTTCTGGAAGTCGCATGGGAAGGTGTTGAAGTCTTCACCTTCACCGAAGTAGCCGGCCTTGACGTCGAGTTTGCCGTCGAGGAACTGGTGCTGCACCCACAATTGGGTCAGGCGGACCATGTGGCCACGCCCGTAGACTTCCTGCGAGGAGCTCAGGGTGCCGGCACGCGGGTCGCCCACACGGTCGTTGGAGATGTTCTGGCCGTTACGGTTGGTCAGCTGGATCTTGGCCTGGGTGTTATCCCAGCCCAGCAGCTTTTGCAGGTCGAACTTGACGCCCAGACCGAACTGGTCGCTGTAGCGTGCCGTCTTGTCGTTGTTGTAGCCGCCGCCGAGGTTGCCGCCGACTTCACCCACGTAGTCGGCCTGGATATCGATACCCTGCTCGATCAGCTTGGTCCGCTCACCACCCCAGTCACCGGTCATCCATTTCGAATCAGAGCTGAAAGCGTCGGCTGCATGCGCGCTCCCGGCCAGCATTAACGCCGCCACCGCTGACAACTGGCAGATAAGTTGGGCGTTGGTGTTCTTCTTTTTCATCCCTACATCCTCGTCTTATTTTTATTAACAGTTTTTATTGAACGTGGTTTACATCGATCGCGACGGGTGGCGAACCACCCGCTGCTAACTCAGCGGCCCTTGAATTGCGCCACGTTGTCGGTATGCGCCTGCGCTTCGGGCTTGCCCACTCGGCCCAGGCGTTCACCGGTCTTGGCGTCGAACAGCAACACCTTGGCCGGGTCGAATTGCAGTGTCAGGGTTTCACCCACCTGGGGCGCCACATCCGGCGCCAGGCGGCAGCAGACCTTGCTGTCGTTGAGGGTGACGAAGACCAGCGTGTCCGGGCCGGTCGGCTCGGTGACCTGCACCTCGGCACGGATGCTCGGCACACCCGCGGTCTCGCCGGACGCTAGCACGATCTGTTCGGGGCGAAGGCCCAGAATCACCTCACGGTCTTCGAGGCCGGCGTCGCTCATGTTCATCGGCAACTCGCAACGGGCCTGCCCGCTGTCCAGCAGGGCGACCAGGCGGCCATCCTTGCGTTGCAGGCGCAGCGGAATGAAGTTCATCGGCGGCGAGCCGATGAAGCTGGCGACGAACAGGTTGGCCGGATCGTTGTAGATCTGTTTCGGCGTGCCGAACTGCTGGATGATGCCGTCCTTCATCACCGCCACTTTGTCGCCCAGGGTCATCGCCTCGATCTGGTCGTGGGTGACGTAGACGGTGGTGGTCTTCAGGCGCTGGTGCATCAGTTTCATTTCGGTGCGCATCTCGACCCGCAGCTTGGCGTCGAGGTTGGACAGCGGTTCGTCGAACAGGTAGATCTTCGGCCGCCGCGCCAGTGCCCGGCCCATGGCCACGCGCTGTTGCTGGCCGCCGGACAGCTGGCCCGGCTTGCGATTGAGCAGGTGTTCGATCTGCAGCAGCTTGGCGACCCGCGCGACTTCCTCGTCGATGGCCGACTGGCTCATCTTGCGAATCTTCAGGCCGAACTCGATGTTCTCGCGCACGCTCATGGTCGGGTACAGCGCGTAGGACTGGAACACCATGGCGATGTCACGGTCCTTCGGGCTCATGCCGCTGACGTCCTGGTCGCCGATCATGATGGCGCCGCCGGTGATGTTTTCCAGGCCCGCGATGCAGTTCATCAGGGTCGACTTGCCGCAGCCCGAAGGTCCCACGAGAATCAGGAACTCGCCGTCCTTGATCGACAGTTCGATGTTCTTCAGGGTGTCCGGCAGGCCGGTGCCGTAGGTCTTGTTTACATTGCGAAGTTCGAGCGTTGCCATGATTACCCCTTGACTGCGCCGGCCGTCAGCCCGCGCACGAAATACTTGCCTGCGACCACATAGACCAGCAGGGTCGGCAGCCCGGCGATCATCGCCGCTGCCATATCAACGTTGTATTCCTTGACCCCGGTACTGGTGTTGACCAGGTTGTTCAGCGCCACCGTGATGGGCTGCGAATCACCGCTGGAGAACACCACGCCGAACAGGAAGTCGTTCCAGATCTGGGTGAACTGCCAGATCAGGCAGACCATGATGATCGGGGTCGACATCGGCAGGATGATCCGCCGGAAGATGGTGAAGAAACCCGCGCCATCGAGGCGTGCCGCTTTCACCAGCGCATCGGGAATGCTCACGTAGTAGTTGCGGAAGAACAGCGTGGTGAACGCCAGGCCGTAGACCACATGGACGAACACCAGGCCGGTGGTGGTGCTGGCCAGGCCCATCTTGCCAAGGGTGAACGAGGCCGGCAGCAGTACGGTCTGGAACGGCAGGAAGCAACCGAACAGCAGCAGCCCGAAGAACAGCTGCGAACCACGAAAGCGCCACATCGACAGCACATAGCCGTTCAACGCACCGATGGCGGTGGAGATCAATACCGCCGGGACGGTGATCTTGATCGAGTTCCAGAAGTAACCGTTGACCGTGGCCCAGGCCTTGACCCAGCCGATGTCGGTGATCACCGTCGGCCAGCTCAGCAGGTTGCCGGTACTGATGTCTTCCGGCGACTTGAAGCTGGTCAGCAGCATCACTACCAGCGGCACCAGATAGAGCAGCACGGCGAGAATCAGCACCGCGTAGATCGCGATGCGACTCAGGCTGATTGAAGGTTTGGCGGCGAAACTAGTCATTACGCTTGGTCCTCAGCTCGGAGTACAGGTAAGGCACGATGATCGCGAGAATCGCACCGAGCATCAGGATCGCACTGGCCGAGCCCATGCCCATCTGGCCGCGACTGAAGGTGAAGGAGTACATGAACATGGCCGGCAGATCGGACGAGTAGCCAGGACCGCCAGCGGTCATCGCCGCCACCAGGTCGAAGCTCTTGATCGCGATGTGCGCCAGGATCATCACCGCGCTGAAGAACACCGGACGCAGGCTGGGCAGCACCACTTTCCAGTAGATCCGCGGCAGGCTCGCGCCATCGATCTGGGCGGCACGGATGATCGACTGGTCGACACCACGCAGGCCGGCGAGGAACATCGCCATGATAAAGCCCGAGGCTTGCCATACCGCGGCGATCACCAGGCAGTACACCACGCGGTCGGGGTCGATCAGCCAGTCCAGGCGGAAGCCTTCCCAGCCCCAGTCACGCAGCAGTTTGTCCAGGCCCATGCCAGGGTTGAGCAGCCATTTCCAGGCGGTACCGGTGACGATCATCGAGAGCGCCATCGGGTACAGGTAGATGGTGCGGATGAAGCCTTCGCGACGGATGCGCTGGTCGAGGAACACCGCCAGCAGCACGCCGATCACCAGGGTGACGCCGATGAACAACCCGCCGAAGACCGCCAGGTTCTTGCTCGCCACCCACCAGCGGTCGTTGTCGAACAACCGCGCGTATTGCGCCAGGCCTACCCATTTGTAGGTCGGCAGGAAAGTCGAGTTGGTGAACGACAGAACGAACGTCCACAGGATGTAGCCGTAGAAGCCCACCAGGACGATGAACATGCTGGGCGCCAGCACCAGTTTGGGTAGCCAGCGCTGCAATGCATCGAACGGCGAGGCTTTGCTGAACACAGCAACAGAACTCATGGGAAAATCCAGTACAGGGAAAAAGACTACGTGCAGATCCCTCGTGGGAGCCGGCTTGCTGGCGATGACGGTGTGTCAGTGGATAAATCCGCTGGATGACATTCCGCTATCGCTGGCAAGCCAGCTCCTACAGGGGGTTTCCGGTTACTTGGCGGACTTGACCGCCGCGCCGAGCTTCTTGGCGGCATCGGCCGGATCGGCTTTCGGGTCGTTGATGTAGTTGGTCACTACGTCAAAGAACGCACCCTGTACCGCCAGCGTGGTCGCCATGTTGTGCGCCATGCTCGGCTGCAGGCCGCCGGTCTTGGCATCTGCCAGGAAGTCCTTGGCCGCGGTCTGGGCGCAGGAGTCGAAACCGTACTTGCCCATGTCGCTCAGCATGTCGTTGCGAACCGGGATCGAACCCTTGTTGATGCTGAAGACTTTCTGGAAGTTTTCACCCAGCACGACCTTGGCGATGTCCTGCTGACCGGCAGCGGTGCCCTTGTCTTTCTGCTTGAACACCGCCAGGGAGTCGATGTTGTAGGTGAAGGCCTTGTCGGTGCCCGGGAAGGCTACGCACTCGTAGTCCTTGCCAGCGACTTTCTTGGCCGCGGTCCACTCGCTCTTGGCCCAGTCGCCCATGATCTGCATGCCGGCCTTGCCATTGATGACCTTGGCCGCTTCGAGGTTCCAGTCCTGGCCCTTGCCGTCGACGTCCATGTAGGTCGCGACTTTCTTCAGTTCGGTCAGCGCCTTGACCATTTCAGGACCGGTCAGGGTGGCGTTGTCCAGGTCGACCAGGGCTTTCTTGTAGCCATCGACACCCATGACCGAGAGCACCACCGCTTCGAAAACGGTGCTGTCCTGCCAAGGCTGGCCGCCGTGGGCGAGCGGAATGAAGCCCGCGGCCTTGAGCTTGTCACCGGCAGCGTAGAATTCCTGGAGGGTGGTCGGTGGTTTTTCGATCCCGGCTTTCTTGAAGACTTCCGGGTTGATCCACAGCCAGTTGACGCGGTGGATGTTCACCGGCACGGCCACGTATTCACCGTCGTACTTCACGGTATCGGAGACTTTCTTGTCGAGCAGGCTGTCCCACTTCTCTTCCTTGGCAACGCCCTTCAGGACGTCGGTATCGAGCAGACCGGTGGACGCCCATTCCTGGATGTCCGGACCCTTGATCTGCGCGACGCCTGGCGGGTTGCCGGCAACCGCGCGGCTTTTCAGCACGGTCATGGCCGTGGCGCCGCCACCGCCGGCGACAGCGCCGTCCTTCCAGGTGAAACCATCTTTTTCAACCTGGGCCTTGAGCACATCGACAGCCGCTTTTTCACCACCGGACGTCCACCAGTGAACCACTTCCACAGTCCCTTTCGAGTCTGCGGCCTGTGCGCTGAGAGGAAACAACGAGGCGAGAGAAATCACTGCGGCGAGGCGAGAAATCGAATTCATCTGAGTACCTTTCTTGTTGTTATGCATGCAAGTCTGGTGCTTGCGCTGCATGGGATTCTAGTCAAGGCACGCCCCGTCGCAGGTAACGAAGGGACGTGCAAATGTCACGGCATGGTTACATGTATCTATAACCGTTTTTTTGGCGCCGAGGCCCGTGCCAGAGCGCTCGCGAGACTCGGTGCCAGTGGCAGGCAGGGTAACAGCACCGCCTGGTAGGCATGATAGAGATCGGGTTTGCCACCCCAGATGCGTGCACCGGGCTGGTTATGCTCATCGAGTTCGTGATGCCAGCTGCCATGCAGCCGGTCGATAAAGTGCAGGTCGTTGAAGTCCCAGAAGCGCCGGTACCAGGTTTCGTACTGCTCCTCGCCCGTGCGCCGCAGCAGTGCCGCCGCCGTCGCGCTCGCCTCGCAATGCACCCAGTGCAGGCGCTCGCGGACCACCGGGCGATTTTCCCAGTCCAGGGTGTAGACCACACCGGGCGCACCGTCCGCCGCCCAGCCATGGCGGCAGGCGCTGGCGAACAGTTCACGGGCATCCGCCAGCAGCCATTGCGGCGTCTCCAGCCCGGCCGCACGGCGGGCGGCCTCAAGGTGCAGCACCAGCCGCGCCCATTCGAAACCGTGACCCGGGGTCGTGCCGTAGGGGCGGAAACCGTCGGCGGGGTTTTCCTCGTTGTAACCCGGCAAGGGTTGCCAGTGACGATCGAAATGCTCGATGACCATGAAGCCATTGGCCGCCGCCTGCTGGTGGATCAGTCGCTCGACGATGCGCAGGGCGCGGTCGAGCCAGCGGCTGTCGCCGGTGACATCGGCCAGGGCGAGGAAAGCCTCGGTGCCGTGCATGTTGCTGTTGGCGCCGCGATAACTTTCCTCGTTGCTCCAGTCACGGGTGAAGGACTCGCGCAGGGTGCCCTCTTCCTCGCTCCAGAAATGCGTGTCGATCACCCGGATCGCCTCGGCCAGCAGGCCGGGAGCTTCCGGGCTGCCGGCGACCACCGCCGAGCTGGCGGCGAGCGCCACGAAGGCATGCAGGTAGGCGGCCTTGCCACTGTTGCCATCGCGATGCTCGGCCACGGCATACCAACCGCCGAAGGTCGCATCGCGCAGCGGCCCCCAGAGCGCGGCGACACCGTGGTCGACCAGTTCGCGGCAACCGGGAATCCCCTGGACATGGGCCATGGCGAAACTGTGGGTCATGCGCGCGGTGTTCATGGTCTCGGCCATGGACCCGGGCGGCAGGCAGCCACGCGCATCCAGATTGCCGAAACCTTCGGGCAGCCTGGAGGCCTTGGCGAACGACAGCAGGCGCTGTCCTTCTGCCATCAACCAGGCGTGGTGAGCAGGAGCATCCAGCCAACTGCCGGACGGAAATTCAACGCTGTCGCCAGTCATGGGCGTCGCCTTTTCTTGTTATTCAGTCTTGTTGTTCAGAGCCGGGTCGCAGGCCCGCCATGCTGCGGATTCTAACCAGCACCCCGCGGACAACAGGTAACGAAGGCCGGTGAAAATGTCACCAGCCGGTGACAATGCCTTGTCCCGACAATCCGCCGCATCAGGGCTTTTGCCATCCGGTAGGAAAAACGCCGATTAGGCCGCGTCCCTTTTCAGTGTAGGAGCGCTCCCTAAGCAGTTTTCCCACATTGAAGGCCGCCGTTGCCTGGGCGAACCTTCCAGACTTCATCCATGACATGACCCATGAAAGCCCACGCCCGCAAGGAGGCATGCCCCATGGTTAACGACAACCCGCACCTGGCCCGTCAGTGCTGCATTTTTCCGTTGCACCGGGGAGGGATGCAGTACGCCTGGAAAGTGGAAGTGCGACGCGACGGCCAGCCCCTGAGCAAGACCTTCACCTTCGCCGAGCATGGTGGCGAACAGGGCGCGCGCCTGGCGGCAGAGTCATGTCGCAATGCGCTGGTGCTGAAGATGCAGCCCATGCCCACCACCGAAAGCCGCCAACGCCTGTTGCCGCACAACACCAGCGGTCATCCGGGTGTCCTGCGGGTGGAGTCCAACAACACCGGTTACTGGCGCGCCAGTACGCGGATTCATGGCTACAGCCTGAGCAGGAGCTTCAGTGTCGAACGTTATGGCGAGGAACAGGCCAAGCGCCTGGCCCTGGCTGAACGCCAACGGCAGCTGGCGCTGTGTGACGAGCCCTATGAAAAGGCCATGGAAACCCTGCAGCAACACTTCAGCCAGACCAATTCGCGCCTGCGCGAGCACCGTATCCAGGCCGCCATCGGCCAGGCCCGGCAGACGGCCGCCTCAGCCGACAGCCAGTTGCCGAACACCCCGGAAGCGTCGCTGACGATCAGTCCGGAACAGGCGCTGCTATCAATCAGTCGGCATTTCGCGGCAAGTACAAAGTAACCCGCAGGCCACCTTCACGCAGGTTCTGCAGGCTCACTTCGCCGCCATGGCTGTGGGCGATATTGCGCGCGATGCCCAGCCCCAGGCCGTAGCCCTGCTGCTGGCCGGATAGGCGGAAATGCGGCTCGAACACCTGCTCCAGGCGCTGCTCGGGCACCCCCGGACCTTCGTCATCGACGTGCAGGACAAAGACCTCGTCATCGTCCTCGATATGCAGGTGAGCCTTGTCACCGTACTTGAGGGCGTTGTCGATCAGGTTGCCCATGCAACGGCGCAGCGCCAGCGGCTTGCCGGGAAAGGCCGCCAGGGCGCGACCATCCAGCGTGACCCGGCCATTGCCGTTGGGCGGCAGGTAGGGCTCGATCAGGCAATCGAGGGCGTGGTTGAGGTCCACCGGCTCGATATTCTCGTGGATATCGGTGTCCTTCACACACTGCAAGGCGCCCTTGACCAGCATCTCCAACTCGTCGAGATCACGGCCGAACTTCACTTGCAGCTTCTCGTCCTCGAGCAGTTCGACCCGCAGTCGCAGGCGTGTGATGGGCGTGCGCAGGTCATGGGAAATGGCGCTGAACAACTGGCTGCGCTCGGTCAGGTAGCGGCTGATGCGTTCACGCATGGTATTGAGGGCCCGGCCGACCTCCATCACTTCGCTGCCGCCGCCCTCCAGCACCGGCCGCACTTCCTCCGCCCCCAGCGACATATCCCGGGCCGAACGGGCCAGGCGCTTGAGCGGACGGCTCTGCCAGTGCACCAGCAGGCCGATGAACAACAGCAGGAAACCGCTGGTGAGCAGGATGAACCACAGCTGCTGGGACGGCAGCCCCTCCTCCTCCAGGCTGGTGTAGGGCTCGGGTAGCAACGAGGCGATATACAGCCACTCGCCCGGCGACATCTGGATCTGCGTCACCAGCACCGGCGGATTGACCGGTTCCAGGGTCAGCGCGTAGTGGGCCCAGGAACGCGGCAGCTCGTCGAGCTTCAGGCCACCGTTGAAGATCCGCAGGTCGTCGGGGCTGACGAAATTCACCGAGATATCGACATCGTTGCCCAACGACTGGCGCAGCACCTCGTGGACGGCATCGAGTACCGCGGTCTTGCGCGGGGTCGGTCCCAGCAGTTTCATGTCCAGCGGCTTGTCGTTCAGGGTCACGACGAAACGCGTCCCCCCCATGCTGCGCAGTTGGTCGAGCACCAGCGGCCGGTAGGCCAGGGGCAACGAGCGCAGGTAGCTGACACTGGCGGTCATCGAGTGCGCCAGGCTGCGGGCACTGGTCACCAGGCCTTCGAGCTGGGTAGCGCGCAGTTGCGAAAGCCAGATGGCACTGGACAGGGTCTGGGCCAGCAGCACCGCGAACAGCGTCAGCAGCAGCATCCGCCCCAGCAGCGAACGCGGGACCGGCAAGCGCCGGCGCAGGTCAGAGAGCATTGGCGGTGGTGACGTTGGCGGCCAACTGATAACCGCTGCCGCGCACCGTGCGAATCAGCCGGGGAGGTTTCTCGGTGTCCCGCAGGCGCTGGCGCAAGCGGCTGACGGCCATGTCGACGATCCGGTCCAGGGGCATCAGGTCACGGCCACGGGTGGCATTGCCGATGGTGTCGCGATCGAGGATCTCCTGGGGATGGTCGAGAAACAGCTTGAGCAAGGCGAAGTCGGCACCGGAGAGAATCACTTCCTCGCCGTCGACATGGAACAGCCGGTGGCTGACCGTGTCCAGGCGCCACTCGTCGAAGGCCAGCACTTCGCTGCCGCTGCGTTCCTGGCCGAACTGGGCACGACGCAACAGCGCCTTGATCCGGGCCTGGAGTTCGCGGGGGCTGAAGGGTTTGCCCAGGTAATCGTCGGCACCCAGCTCCAGGCCGATGACCCGGTCGGCTTCGTCGGAACTGGCGGTGAGCATGATGATCGGCACCTGGGCCTGGCGCGGGTGCTGGCGGACCCAGCGGCAGAGGCTGAAGCCGTCTTCGTCGGGGAGCATCACATCAAGGATGACCAGGTCGCTGTGGGCATCGTTCAGCGCCTGGCGAAAACCGGCGCCATCACCGACCGTGCGCACCTGGAAACCGGCACGACTGAGGTAGGTGTCCAGCAGTTCACGGATTTCCTGGTCATCGTCGACCAGAAGAATGGACTTACTGACTGCGCTCACGGTGGGCGTCCTTGTTGTTGTGGGTAGGACCGAAACGCGGATTATGCCTTAATCGATTAAGCCGTGAAGCTGTGTTGCCTGTACTGATCGCTGATGATTCCTACGGACCACGCAGGAACCATCAACATTGCGGATCAGTTCGCAAACGCCTGCTGCAAGGCCACCCCCGCGCCGATCAGGCCGGAATAGGGTGCCGTCACCAGCCATACCGGGATGCCCTTGAAGTAGTCGCTCATGCAGCCCTTGTCGGCGAAGCTGCGGGCAAAGCCGCTCTTGACGAAGAAGTCGGCAAAGCGCGGAATCACGCCACCGACGATATACACGCCACCCCGTCCGCCCGTGGTCAACACGTTGTTGCCCGCGACCCGGCCCAGCCAGCAGCTGAATTGCTCCAGCACTTCCAGGGCGATCGGATCGCCCGCCAACCCCGCGGCGGTGATCGCTTCCGGCGTCTCCAGCACCGGCGCATGCCCATCCACCGCGCAGATGGCCCGGTAGACCCGCGGCAGGCCGCCGCCACTCAATGCGGTTTCGGCGCTGACATGGCCGATCTCATCGTGGATATGCCGCCAGAGCTGGGTTTCCCGCGGGCTGCTCAACGGCAGGTCGACGTGTCCGCCCTCGCCCGGCAGCGCCATGAAGCGGTCGTCGCCCAGGTGCAGCAAGGTTCCGACCCCCAGGCCGGTTCCCGGACCGATCACCACGGCCGGGCGCAGCGGCTCCGCGGTGCCTTCGCAGACCACGCGGAAATCACCGGGCTCGAGGCGGGTCATGCCCAGGGCCATGGCCGAGAAATCGTTGACCAGCAACAGCTCATCGACCCGCAAGGTCGCGCAGAAGGCCTTGCGGCTCAGGCGCCAGTGATTGTTGGTGAAACGGAACTCGTCACCGCTGACCGGGCCGGCCACCGAAAGGCAGACCGCGCCGACCGCGCCCAATTCCAGTCCCAGCTCGCTCAGATAGACCTTGATGGCGTCTTCCGGACAGGCGTGATCGGCGGTGGCGAGCACCTTGACCGAATCCAGGCCGTTGTCTTTCCACAGGGCGAAGCGGGCGTTGGTGCCGCCGATATCGCCAACCAGGGCCAATTTCATTTCAGGGTCTCCAGGGCCGAAGTGAACGCACTGGCCCCCTGCTCTGCCGAGCTGAAGGCCATGCGCATGAAGCCGAACAGTTCGCGGCCACAGCCGGTATTATTACCCAGCAGACCGATCGCCGGCTCGCGCGCGGCGAATTCGGCGTCATCGACCAGCACCTTCAGCGTCCCGTGGACCCCGTCGACACGGATCACGTCACCGTCCCGTACCCGCGCCAGCGCGCCGCCCACATGGGCTTCCGGACAGACATGGATGGCCGCCGGGATCTTGCCCGAGGCGCCGGACATGCGCCCGTCGGTCACCAGCGCGACCTTGAAGCCTCGATCCTGCAGCACGCCGAGGAACGGGGTCATCTTGTGCAGCTCCGGCATACCGTTGGAGCGCGGGCCCTGGAAGCGCATCACCGCCACGAAATCCTTCTCCAGCAGACCGGCCTTGAACGCATCGGCCAGGTCCTGCTGGTCCTGGAACACCACCGCCGGTGCTTCGACGACCTGGTGTTCCGGAGCCACGGCGGAGACCTTCATCACACCGCGGCCCAGGTTGCCTTCCATCACCCGCAGGCCACCCTCGGGGGAGAAGGCACGGGCCACCGGACGCAGGATGTTTTCGTCGAGGCTTTCGATCGGGCCTTCCCGCCAGACCAGTTCGCCGTCCTGCAGGAACGGCTCGCGGGTATAGCGGCTGAGGCCGTGACCGGCCACGGTGTTGACGTTTTCGTGGAGCAGGCCGGCTTCCAGCAGTTCGCGGATCAGGAACGACATGCCGCCCGCCGCCTGGAAGTGGTTGATGTCGGCCTTGCCGTTCGGGTAGACGTGGGACAGGGTCGGCACCACCTCGGAGAGGTCGGCCATGTCCTGCCAGGTCAGCTGGATCCCGGCGGCCTGGGCGATGGCCGGCATGTGCAGGGTGTGGTTGGTCGAACCGCCGGTGGCGTGCAGGGCCACGATGGAGTTGACCAGCGAGCGCTCGTCGACGATTTCGCCGATCGGCATGAAGCTGCCGCTCTGCTTGGTCAGGCGCGTGACCTGGAAGGCCGCCTCGCGGGTCAGCGCATCACGCAGCGGGGTATTCGGGTTGACGAAGGACGCGCCCGGCAGGTGCAGGCCCATGACTTCCATCAGCAACTGGTTGGTGTTGGCGGTGCCATAGAACGTACAGGTACCCGGGCTGTGGTAGGACTTCATCTCCGACTCCAGCAGCTCCTCACGACTGGCCTTGCCTTCGGCGTAACGCTGGCGGACGTCGGCCTTCTGCTTGTTGGAAATGCCCGAGACCATCGGCCCGCCCGGCACGAAGATCGTCGGCAGGTGACCGAAACGCAGCGCGCCCATCATCAGGCCAGGCACGATCTTGTCGCAGATACCGAGCATCAGCGCGGCATCGAACATGTTGTGGGACAGCGCCACGGCAGTGGACATGGCGATCACTTCGCGGCTGGCGATCCCCAGTTCCATGCCCGGCTCGCCCTGGGTCACGCCATCGCACATCGCCGGCACACCGCCGGCGAACTGGCCGACCGAGCCGATCTCGCGCAGCGCCTGCTTGATCTGCTCCGGATAGGTTTCGTAAGGCTGGTGGGCGGAAAGCATGTCGTTATATGACGAAACAATTGCCACGTTGGCGGCATTCATCATGCGCAAGGTGTTTTTGTCTTCGGTGCCGCACCCGGCCACGCCGTGGGCGAAGTTCGCGCACTGCAGCTTGCCGCGTACCGGACCGTCGCTGGCGGCGCCGCGAATCAGTGCCAGGTATGCCTCGCGGGTGGCGCGACTGCGGGCGATAAGACGTTCGGTGACCTCAAGAACGCGGGGATGCATGTGTAGAACTCCAGGCTAACGGATGTGGCGACCTGTGGTTCCAAGCTGACCGAAAGCCGCGCAGGACAGGGCTTTTCAATCATCTGGACCTGTTGAATCAGGTCACTCGTTGTAGATAAAACAAAATATTGCCACTAAAAAGGCTTGTTTTCTATTTTTATGCGAATAATCTTGTAATTCCAACAACAAAACTACGACAGGCGCTTTCCTCATGACGCTACGAATCGCAATCAACGGTTTTGGCCGTATCGGCCGCAACGTCCTGCGCGCACTCTATACCCAAGGTTACCGCCAGGACCTGCAGGTCGTCGCCATCAACGATCTGGGCGATAGCTCCATCAATGCCCATCTGCTCAAGTACGACACCGTCCACGGTACCTTCGATGCCAGCGTAGAGCATGACAACGAAAGCCTGACCGTCAACGGCGACCGCATCTCGGTCAGCGCGATCCGCAATCCGGCCGAACTGCCCTGGGCCGCCGAAAAGATCGACGTGGTCTTCGAATGCACCGGTCTGTTCACCGACCGTGCCAAGGCCGCCGCGCACCTGAGCGCCGGCGCCCGCAAAGTGATTATTTCCGCACCGGCCAAAGGCGCCGATGCCACCGTGGTGTACGGGGTCAACCATGACATCCTGCGCCAGTCGCACCAGATCATCTCCAACGCGTCGTGCACCACCAACTGCCTGGCCCCGGTGGCCCAGGTGCTGCACCGCGAGCTGGGCATCGAAAGCGGCCTGATGACCACCATCCATGCCTACACCAACGACCAGAACCTGACCGACGTCTACCACACCGACCCGTACCGCGCGCGTTCTGCGACCCAGAACATGATCCCGAGCAAGACCGGTGCCGCCGAAGCCGTGGGCCTGGTACTGCCGGAACTGGCCGGCAAGCTGACCGGCATGGCCGTGCGTGTGCCGGTGATCAACGTATCGCTGGTCGACCTGACCGTGCAGCTCAAGCGCGAAGCCAGCGCCGACGAGGTCAACGCACTGCTCAAGGAAGCCAGCCAGCACTCGAAGATCCTCGGCTACAACACCCTGCCGCTGGTTTCCAGTGACTTCAACCACAATCCGCTGTCGTCGATCTTCGACGCCAACCACACCAAGGCCAGCGGCAAGCTGCTCAAGGTCCTGGCCTGGTACGACAACGAGTGGGGCTTCTCCAACCGCATGCTGGATAACTGCCTGGCTCTTTGCAACGCGGAATAAGCGCACAGGCAACGAAGCGACGGGCAGGGAGCAGGACCGATGATAGGTATCAGTTTTACCCGCAACACCATGGCGGCGCGCAAGCGTATCGCCCTGGTGGCCCATGATCACTGCAAGGTATTCCTGCTCGATTGGGCCGAGCGGCAAAAGGAGCGCCTGGCCCGGCACGAACTGGTGGCGACCGGCACCACCGGCCTGCTGCTGAACAAGCGCCTCGGCCTGCCGGTGGAAAGCATGATCAGCGGCCCGCTGGGCGGCGACCAGCAGCTCGGCGCGCGGATCGCCGAGCAGCGTGTCGATTTGCTGGTGTTTTTCTGGGATCCCTTCGAACCACAGCCCCACGATCCGGATATCAAGGCCTTGCTGCGGGTCGCGGCGGTCTGGAACATTCCCGTGGCCTGTAACGAATGCACCGCCGACTACCTGCTCAGCAGCCCGCTGATGGAGCAGGCCCATGAGTATCGGGTACCGGACTACGACGCCTATCTGTCAGCGAGGCGCTAGCCTCGACGGGCCGTACCGACCGGCCGGACAAAGGAAAAAGCCTCGTGGGTCACGAGGCTTTTCGAGAGGGCAAGGGCGCGTCAACTTTGCGGCTTCAGTCCCTGGGAAAGACCGAACATGAACAACAGCAGATCATGATCGGGCTTGACGTCCCCACCCACCTTGGCCACCCGCGGCAACGGACAGTGCCCGGTGCCATTGGCCGTGGTGAGTATCCGGGTGCCTGGCTGCTCCCAGGCCACCAGGGCCAGCGACGCAATAGCCAGTGCACTGAGCAAAAACAAACCTCGAGCTATTTCTAACTTCATCGCCGTAAACCTTTGATGGTGCTGCCGAACGCCATACCGTAAAAGTAGCTCAGCTTGTTCCAGTCCGTGTCATTCCACGACGAATGGCGCCGCAGTTGTTTCATGTCATGGGCCGCCGCCCGACGACGACTCAGGCGCTGGCGGGCTTTCTCCAGGTCCAGCAGGGCCACCTCGACATTGGCCGACTCACCCTCGCCACTGACCCGGACAAACACGTGCTTGATGTACAGGCAGCCGTGCTGCCAGCGACCGCGATGCATCCGCGCCAGGGTGCCGGCCAGCTCCTGCAGCACACGATCATGCACGGCCTCGCCGTGGCGCTCGCGACCACCTTCGGCATACCAATTCTCGATCTCGATGAAACCGTCCAGGGCCGCCGTCACCAGCAGGGCCTGCCATGCCCCCTCGCTGCTGCGCCGGGCGCCGCAGAACACCAGCTCGGGCACCGCTACATCAAGCATGCGCAACCCCTTCAGCGCAGCCTGCTCGCGCAGGACCGTCGGTCGGCCGAAGGGGTGCAACAGGCTGCGGTAGGTATGCCCCACCTGGCGTTTCACATACAACAGTCGACCGCTCGTACCCATCAACCGCTGAACACCACTTTCCCCGCCTCGGCGCTGGTTGGGCTCTTCAACCCACTCGCCCTTCTGTTGCCAGAAATATTCGAAGCGATTCTCGGTGACATCTTTCGCGTGCGATACGTACTCAACGGTCATCCTGTTACCTCTTGCGCAATATATAAACCCGCCACATGGCGTAGAGCGGGAAAAAATCCAGGTGTTCCTGGATGCGAAAACCCGCTTGCCTGAATTCTTCTTCTACCTTGGCCGCAGGCAACACATAGCGGTTCTGGTAACCGTCCTGTGCACCGTCGGCCTGTCGTTCGCGCTCCAGCCGCTTGCGCCGCCAGGCCTTGAAATTCCCGTCGACCCAGAGTGAAACGATCACGCTGTCACGGGTTACCCGCTGGAATTCCTCCAGCAATGCCACACGATGCGCCGATTCGCCGATATGGTGTAGCAGACGCATGCAGAAAATGCTGTCGACGGCGTTATCAGGCAAGTCGATATCAAATGCCGACGTCTGCAGCGGTCGTATCCGCTTGACCACCTCGGCCGGCTGCGCCTTGAGCGCGGTTTCCAGCATGGGCGCCGAGTTATCGGCACCGATGATCACCCGGTTGGGTTTCTCCGCCAGCAGCGGCCAGAACCGTCCGGCCCCACAGGGCAAGTCGAGCACCAGGCCCGGCTCGCCCGCCAGGGCCAACGCGGCACGCGCCAGTTGCTCATCACGCTTGTGGGACAACCGACGAGCCAAGCCATCCTTGTGCTTGAGCAGATACTGTTGAGCATGTTTGTCGTCGTACTTGTCGGAAAATTCAAGTTTTATCGGGGAATTCATCACCATCTCCTGTAGCTGACAGCGCTACATTAGGTAGGTGCGTGTTAGCGACAGGTCGTCCCCTCGTGAAAATTTTGTTCTGTCCCGAACAAACCATTACAAAGTTTTACAGGCTAGACGTGATAGCCGAGGGCCATATCTGTACACTTCGACGAAGTCTGTGCCCTGAAGAAACAGGGCACGGCAGGAAATCAGGCAGCGGGCCGCGCCAGGTCCACATGGAAGCGGCAACCACTGGGCTCCATGGTCGTCAGGCTGACAGACCAGCCCTGGTTCTCGCAGATCCGTTGCACCAGCGAAAGCCCCAGCCCCAGGCCCTCACCCCGTTTCTCATCACCCCGCACAAAAGGCTGGAACATCGCCGCGCGCTTTTCTTCCGGGATCCCGACACCGCTGTCCTCGACCACGAACCCCGACGGTTCGAGGGTCAGGCGGATAAAGCCGTGTTCGGTGTAGTGCAGGGCATTGCGCAACAGATTGCCCATCACCGCATGCAGGAAGGTCGCGTTGTAACGGGTATCCAGGGGACTGCCCGGCTCGAAGATCAGCTCCAGGCCTTTCTCTTCGATAGGCGCCCGCCACAGGCCGATCAGATCCTCGGCCACCAGCTTGAGCGAAACCTGCGGTGACATGCTGGCGTCTTCACGCTGGGCACGGGCCAGCATCAGGAAGGTCTGCACCAGCTCGCGCATTTCCTCGCAGGCCCGGGCAATACGTTCGACCTGATTACGCCCGCGCTGATCGATCGCCGGGTTTTCCAGCAGCAGCTCGCAGGAACTGGCCAGCACCATCAGGGGCGTGCGCAACTCGTGGCTGACATCACTGGTAAACAGCCGTTCGCGGGTCAGGGCCTGACGCAAGCGTCCCAGCGTCGCGTCGAACGCCACCGCCAACTCACCCACCTCATCCGCCGCATAGTCGGGCGCCAGGGGCGGTGCGAGCCCGAGCAACTGGTCACGGTGACGCACCTGGCGGGCCAGCCGCACCACCGGAGCCATCACCCGTCGGGCCAGGACCCAGCCGAGGAACACCGCCAGGGCGAGGGCCAGGACAAATCCCACCAGCACTACCGCGAACAGCACCCGCTCGCGCTCCTCGAAGTCGCTCTGGTCCTGCAGCAGCACGTAGCGCCGGCCGTCGACGACCTCGACCATGGCGTGATAGGACAGCTGTTCGCGAAAGACTTCATGAAATCCGGGATCGAGGTGGCGCAAATCCTTGGGCAACTCGAAATCGCCCTTGCCGCCACTGTAGTAGAACAACTGGTCGGGCTCGGGCCGGTGGCTCCAGTCCCCCACGCTGTCCATCAACAGCAGGCGCTGCAGATCCCCACCCAGGCCGGCGGAGATGAGTTTTTCCTCGACCAGATGGACCGTGGCGACGATCCCCATGGCAAAGGCCCCCGCCACCAACGCGCTCATCAGGGCAAAGGCGATGATGATGCGCTGGGCAAGACTCTGCTTAAACTCCATCACGGCCCTCGGCCAGGCGGTAACCAACGCCGTGCACGGTGTGCAGCAACGGCTTGTCGAACGGTTTGTCGATCACCTGGCGCAACTGGTGCACATGGCTGCGCAGGCTGTCGCTGTCCGGGCAGTCGTCGCCCCAGAGGGCTTCCTCGAGAATCTCCCGACGCAAGACGTGCGGGCTTTTCTGCATCAGCACCGCCAGCAGCTTCAGGCCGACCGGATTGAGCTTGAGCAGGCGACCCTGGCGGGTGACTTCCAGGGTATCCAGGTCATAGCTCAGGTCACCCACCTGCAAGGCGCGCCGGCCGCCACCCTGGGCACGGCGCAACACCGCCTCGATACGTGCAGCCAGTTCCGACAGGGCGAAGGGCTTGAGCAGGTAGTCATCGGCACCGGACTTGAAGCCCTGCAAACGATCATCGAGCTGGTCACGGGCCGTCAGCATGATCACCGGGGTGTCACGCCGGGCATCCTCGCGCAAGCGCTTGCACAGGGTGTAGCCGTCGATCCCGGGCAGCATGATATCGAGCACGATCAGGTCGTAGTGCTCGGTAGCGGCCAGATGCAGACCCGACAGGCCGTCCTGCGCGCAATCGACGGTATAGCCTTTAAGCCCCAGGTAGTCGGCCAGGTTGGCGAGGATATCGCGGTTGTCTTCAACCAGTAGAATTCGCATGGGTACTCTCTCCGTACGCGGTAACGGCCGTCTTGGCCCGCGCAGCTTAAGGTGTAGTTCGGCTCACGGCTAGGGCGCGAAGATTTAATGGTTTTTTCACCCGAGGTTCACGGTACGGGCACAGCCTCACCGCTAAAATCGGGCATCCCCTCTCTATTATCCCTGGCCCGGCGCCCTCCCCAGCGGCCTGTCGGCCGGTCATCGGGAGAAAATCGCGCCCATGAAAAAGCCCCGCACCAGGCGGGGCTTTTCTGTACGGGAGCCGGGTGGCTTACATCATGCCGCCCATGCCACCCATGCCGCCCATGTCTGGCATGCCGCCGCCAGCTGCGCCTTCTTTCTTCGGTGCTTCAGCCACTGCTGCTTCGGTGGTCAGGATCAGACCGCCGATGGAGGAAGCTGCCTGCAGCGCCGAGCGGGTCACCTTGGTTGGATCCAGGATGCCCATTTCGATCATGTCGCCGTACTCGCCAGTCGCAGCGTTGTAACCGAAGTTACCCTTGCCGTTCTTGACTTCGTTGACCACGACGCTTGGCTCGTCACCGCTGTTGGCGGAGATCTGGCGCAGCGGTGCTTCAACGGCACGACGCAGGACAGCGATACCGACGTCCTGATCGGCGTTGTCGCCTTTCAGTTCGCTGATGGCTTGCAGGGCACGGATCAGTGCCACGCCACCGCCAGGGACCACGCCTTCTTCGACGGCTGCGCGGGTTGCGTGCAGGGCGTCTTCAACGCGGGCTTTCTTCTCTTTCATTTCAACTTCGGAACCGGCACCGACCTTGATCACAGCAACGCCACCGGACAGCTTGGCCAGGCGCTCTTGCAGTTTTTCACGGTCGTAGTCGGAGGAAGTCTCGGCAACCTGGGCACGGATCTGGGCGATGCGGGCTTCGATATCGCCCTGTACGCCAGCACCGTCGACGATGATGGTGTTTTCCTTGGACAGGGTGACGCGCTTGGCGCTACCCAGGTGGTCCAGGGTAGTGCTTTCCAGGCTCAGGCCGATCTCTTCGGAGATGACGGTACCGCCGGTCAGGACAGCGATGTCCTGCAGCATGGCCTTGCGACGATCGCCGAAGCCCGGTGCCTTGACGGCAGCGACCTTGACGATACCGCGCATGTTGTTCACAACCAGGGTCGCCAGGGCTTCGCCTTCGACGTCTTCGGCCACGATCAGCAGTGGGCGGCCGGCTTTGGCAACGGCTTCCAGCACTGGCAGCATTTCGCGGATGTTGGAGATCTTCTTGTCCACCAGCAGGATCAGCGGGCCGTCCAGTTCGGCGACCATGGTGTCCGGCTTGTTGACGAAGTAAGGGGACAGGTAGCCACGGTCGAACTGCATGCCTTCAACGACCGACAGTTCGTTTTCCAGGCCCGAGCCTTCTTCAACGGTGATCACGCCTTCTTTACCGACTTTTTCCATGGCTTCGGCAATGATGTCGCCGATGGAGTTGTCGGAGTTGGCGGAGATGGTACCTACCTGGGCGATGGCCTTGGTGTCGGCGCAAGGCTTGGACAGGGCCTTCAGTTCCTTGACGATGGCGATGGTCGCCTTGTCGATGCCGCGTTTCAGGTCCATCGGGTTCATGCCGGCAGCGACAGCCTTCAGGCCTTCGTTGACGATCGACTGGGCCAGAACGGTAGCGGTGGTGGTACCGTCGCCAGCGTCATCGTTGGCACGGGAGGCAACGTCTTTGACCAGCTGCGCGCCCATGTTTTCGAAACGGTCTTCCAGCTCGATTTCCTTGGCAACGGAAACGCCGTCCTTGGTGATGGTCGGAGCGCCGAAGCTCTTCTCGATGATCACGTTACGGCCTTTCGGGCCCAGGGTCGCTTTTACCGCGTCAGCCAGGACGTTGACGCCTTTGAGCATTTTCTTGCGGGCGGAGTCGCCAAACAGAACTTCTTTAGCAGCCATGATCGTAATTCCTTGAATACTTTGTCGTAGCGGGAAAAATGAGCGGGAATCAGCCTTCGATAACAGCGAGAATCTCGTTCTCAGCCATTACCAGCAGGTCTTCGCCGTCTACTTTCACAGTGTTGCTGCCGGAGTAAGGGCCGAACACAACCTTGTCACCCACTTTCACGGCCAGCGCACGAACTTCACCGTTGTCCAGCACGCGGCCGGTACCTACAGCGAGAACTTCACCGTGGTTGGCTTTCTCGGCAGCCGAACCTGGCAGGACGATGCCGCCAGCGGTTTTCTTTTCTTCTTCGCTGCGACGGATGACGACGCGGTCATGCAGAGGACGAAGCTTCATTGTCGATCTCTCCTAATTATGGTTTTCAGCGACCGGTATCGATACCGGCCTGTTAGCAAATCCGGCGTGGCCGGTTGCGGCTCGACAAGCGAACCGCAGAAGACTGTCTGGCGATTTACGCCAAAAACCTTGCGGTGACCGTTACATAGGGGCGCCAAAGGTAATTACAAGGGCAAGGTGACGATTTTTTTTGCAGGTGACAGTTCCCGTAAAACACACACGGCACCCGAAGGTGCCGTGCGGGGTGATAGCGATCGATCAGGAGTCGCGGTGTTCGAACTCGCCTTCGATCACATTCGGCTGACGGCCATTGGCCGGCGCGGCGCCGTGCTGGCCACGTGCATGCAGGTCGTCGGCGAAGGCACGCTGGCGCATGGCCTGCTCCTCGGCGCGGCGACGCATCCTGCCGACCGCCAGTCGGCGGGTGACCGGCAACAGCAACAACAGGCCGAGCACATCACTGATAAACCCCGGCAACAGCAGCAGGCCACCACCCAGGGCCAGCATCAGGCCCTCAAGCACGGTCTGGGCCGGCAACTCTCCACGGCTCAGGCTTTCACGCGCCCGGAACGCGGTAGCCAGACCGGCCACCCGCAGGACCAGCACACCAAGCGCCGAACCGAGAATGATCAGGGCCAGCGCCGGGAAAAAGCCGATGGCCGTGCTGACCTGGAAAAACACATACAGCTCTAGCACCGGAAACAGCAGAAAGAGCAATAGAAAAGCGCGCATCAAATGGTTCCTCTACGGAAGAATGCCTTCCAGTAAACATCAGATGACGTCGGCACTTCGTGAATTCAAGCCTCGGCCGCCTGCTTTTTCGGCCATTGCTGCGCGTGGGCCAGGGAAACCAGGGCCTCGCGAACCTGCGCCGGCGTGTTGCAAGGTGTTTCAAAAGCCAGCCAATACAGGCCCTGGCCGATCCGCAGGTGCATCCCTTCCGTGTCGATACCCGCCAACTGGGCCGGTACGCTGCGTGGCAGCCCGGCCAGTTCGACATAATGGGCAATCGCCTTGGCATGATCGCTGTTCATGTGTTCGACCATGCTGACTTCCGCCTTGCCGGCGAACGGGTTGGCCAGGGTCACCTGGTCCAGCCAGTGGATCGCGCCGAAGCCGCCGATATAACGATGACGCACCGGCTTGAGTACCCAGAAATCGAAATCATGGGCCTTGTGGTAATTCGCCGAGTCCGGGAAGTAACGGTAGTAGCGCTCGGCGGCCGCTTCGATGGCCTCGGGCTCGACGAGCTTCTCGGCCTCGGCCAGGTAGGTCAGGCGGCCGACCGCCTGGACATCCTCGGCCTCCCGCTCGCCCACCAGCAGGGAACATTTCGGGTCTTTCTGCAGATTGTGGGTGTGCTGGGCGATCCGGCTGATCAGGATCAGCGCAAGGCCCTGGTCATCCAGGCAGTAAGGCACCACGGAGCCGAACGGAAAACCGGGCATGGCCTTGGAATGCGTCGACAACACGCCCCGGTACTCCTTGAGCAGCAACTCACGCGCATTCTTGGCAACCTCAACGCTCACCTTGTGACTCCTCATGCAAAATCCACTGGTTGCCTTATAGCATCCCCGGCCCTTACCAGGCCACGCCGAAGCCGACGGTGTAGCGGGTCTTGTTGAGGCTGGTGTCATCGTCGCCATTAATGATGTCGCGTTCGGCCTTGAGGTTCAGCGAAGCCCACTCGGTCACCTTGTAACGCAGGCCCATGTCGGCATCCAGGGAGTACTTGGAAGGGCCGCTCAACGGCCGGCCAACCTCACCGGTGGTGAAGAACTCCACGGTCTTGCCGATCAGGTACCGGTTGTAGTCCCACTTCATGCCCAGTGAGTAGAAGTTCTTCTTCTCGCCATCGTCATATTCGTAGTGGGTGTTGTTGACCAGCGCGCCGAGGGAGAACGCCCCCAGCTCATCATCCCAGAACTGGTAGCCCGGGCCGGTACCGACGGTGCGCTGGCGGGACAGGTCCTCGACCCGGTCGCGCTTGTAGGTCAGGCGTCCCTGCCAGAACCATTTTTCAGTGATGAAGCGGTCGAGGGCGTACTCGACACCCCAGTTGTCCGTGGTCACCACATTGTCCTGGAACTCGCGGTTGTACTCGCCTTCGGCGTGATGCCGCCAGGCGCCATGGCGGGCCGTGGTCTTGAAGTCGATGTCGTAGTCGTCGGTGTCTTTTTCCGCGCGCTTGTAATCCAGGGCCACATCGACGTTGCCTTTCCAGACCAGGTCTTCGATCACCGGCTTGGGCTTGACGATCTGCTGGATGCTCGCCAGTTCCACGGTCTTCGGCGCCTCGCCATTGGCCAGGGTCACCTTGCCGGCCTCGGCGGCCTGCAACGACTTGGTCTTCTCGCCGGTGTAGGCATCCTGCTTGACCAGCAGTTCCTGATCGCTTTCCAGGGTCTTGACCTGGGCCCAGTCCACCGCAACGGCTCCGGCGTACTCGGTCTGCACAAGCAGCTTGCCGCCGTCGAACAGCTTGATCTTGCCACTCAGGCGATCACCGTTCTTCAACCAGACGGTATCGGCCAGCAAGGGCGTGGAGGCGCTGAAAACAGCAAGGCACAGCAGGGTTCTGGACAACATAGGCAACACAGGGCTCGGGTTTGCGGAAAAAAAACGGCATTATCCCGCTGGACAATGCCTTAACAAGGACTGACCGGGCAAACAGGAGTCGAGTTCAATAATCACTCTTAATAAGCGGAAATCTCTTACTTTCAGAGGCAAAAATTTTCCATAGGAATGGCCCCGTGAGCGAAGAAACAGCCAGTGAAAGCCCGGCCCAGATGCGGCGTACGGCCCTTTACCTGACCCTGGCCCAGGTGCCCGAAGGCAAGGTCGTCACCTATGGCCAACTGGCCGAACTCGCCGGGCTCGGTCGAGCGGCCCGCTGGGTCGGACGGACCTTGAGCCAGTTACCGGCCGATACCCGCCTGCCCTGGCACCGCGTATTGGGTGCCGGTGGTCGGATCAGCCTGCCGGTCGGCAGCCCGTCCGGCGACGAACAACGCGCCCGGCTGCGCACCGAAGGCCTCAGCGTCCTGAACAATCGTGTCGATATCAAGCGTCATGGCTGGCGCCCGATAGAGCACAGCGGTTAGAGTGCGCGCTTTGTTTCCGTCAACCCTGAGGCAGACTCCAGCCCATGCCCCGTAAAACCTGGCGCGCCGCGCTCGCCGCCTATGCCAGCCCCTCGACATTAGTGCTGTTGCTGCTCGGTTTCGCTGCCGGTCTGCCTTACATGTTGGTGTTCTCGACGCTTTCGGTCTGGCTGCGCGAGGCCGGTGTAGCCCGCGAAACCATCGGTTATGCCAGCCTGATCGGCCTGGCGTACGCCTTCAAATGGGTCTGGTCGCCCTTGCTCGACCAATGGCGCCTGCCGCTACTCGGCAAACTGGGTCGCCGCCGCTCCTGGCTGGTCCTGGCACAAACCCTGATTGTCCTCGGATTGATCGGCATGGGCTTCTGCGACCCGCAGAAACACCTGTCCTGGCTGATTGCAATCGCCGTCCTCGTCGCCTTCGCCTCCGCCACCCAGGACATCGCGGTCGACGCCTATCGCCTGGAAATCGCCAACGACAGCCAACAGGCCGCCCTCGCCGCCAGCTATATGTCCGGCTACCGGGTCGCCGCGCTGCTGGCGACCGCCGGCGCGCTGTTTTTCGCCGAAGGCTTCGGCTCCACCGGCTTCAGCTACAAGCACTCGGCCTGGACCGGCACCTATGTGCTGTTCGGCGTCCTGATGATCCCCGCCCTGCTCACCACTTTATTCATGCGCGAACCGCCGGTCCCGCTGCGGACCCAGCTGTCCGCCGGACGCTACAGCTTCGTGCACCAGCTGGCGTCGGTATTCGTGCTGATCATCCTGCTGGTCTCGGTACCGGCAATGTTCACCCAGCTCTACAACACCGACTTCGCCAGCGTGCTGTTCCATGGCGTCAGCCTGCTCGACCTGCTCCTCGAAGACCGCGCCTTCCTGCGCGCGATCCTCTACACCACGCTGACCGTGCTCTGCCTTTCAAGCATGGGCCGCCGCGGACTGGCGCCGGTGCTCACCCCGGTCAACGACTTCATCATCCGCTACCGCTGGCAGGCCCTGCTGCTGCTCGGGCTGATCGCCACCTACCGGATGTCGGACACGGTGATGGGGGTGATGGCCAACGTCTTCTACATCGACCAGGGCTTCACCAAGGACCAGATCGCCGGGGTCAGCAAGATCTTCGGCCTGATCATGACCCTGCTGGGCGCCGGCATGGGCGGCCTGCTGATCGTGCGCTTCGGCATCCTGCCGATCCTGTTCATCGGCGGCGCCGCCTCGGCAGGCACCAACCTGTTGTTCATGTTGCTGGCCGACATGGGGCCGAACCTGAAGATGCTGATTGTCACCATTTCCCTGGACAACTTCAGCTCGGGCCTGGCGACCTCGGCCTTCGTCGCCTACCTGTCAAGCCTGACCAACCTGAAGTTCTCCGCCACCCAGTACGCCCTGCTCAGTTCCATCATGCTCCTGCTGCCACGGCTGATCGGCGGCTATTCGGGGGTGATGGTCGAGAAGTTCGGCTACCATAAGTTCTTTATCGCCACGGCGATAATGGGCGTACCGACCCTGGTGCTGATCGCCGTACACTGGTATCAGGAAGTCCGCCGCGGTGGTGCTACGCCTTCGCCCACCGAAGACGCACAGGAAACCCCGTAAACACTGGGGGAGCCCGGCTCCCCCCGCGTCAGACCGGCCACACGCCTGTACGTCGCCGGATCCCGCCCGTACAATGCTCCGTCATTTCTAGCCATCAGCAACGACAACGGCCAACCATGCGCACCAGTCAATATTTGCTCGCCACACAGAAAGAAACGCCTTCCGATGCGGTCGTGATCAGCCACCAGCTGATGCTGCGCGCCGGGATGATCCGCAAACTCGCTTCTGGCCTGTACACCTGGCTGCCCATGGGCCTGCGCGTGATGCGCAAGGTCGAAGCCATCGTGCGTGAAGAAATGAACGCCGCCGGCGCCCTGGAAGTGCTGATGCCGGGCATCCAGCCGGCCGAGCTGTGGCAGGAATCCGGCCGCTGGGAACAGTACGGCCCCGAGCTGCTGCGCCTGAAGGACCGCCATGACCGCGACTTCTGCGCCGGCCCGACCCACGAGGAAGTGATCACCGATCTGTGCCGCAACGAATTGAGCAGCTACAAGCAGTTGCCGATCAACCTGTACCAGATCCAGACCAAATTCCGCGACGAGATCCGTCCACGTTTCGGCCTGATGCGCGGTCGTGAATTCATCATGAAGGACGCCTACTCCTTCCACGCCGACCAGGCATCGCTGCAGGTCACCTACGACCGCATGCACCAGGCCTACTGCAACGTCTTCACCCGCCTGGGCCTGCGCTTCCGTCCGGTCGAAGCGGACAACGGCTCCATCGGCGGTGCCGGCTCCCACGAATTCCACGTGCTGGCCGAGTCCGGCGAAGACGATATCGTCTTCAGCAACGGCTCCGACTACGCGGCGAACATCGAGAAGGCCGAAGCCGTGCCGCGGGAGACCTCACGTCCCGCACCAAGCGAAGAACTGCGCCTGGTCGACACGCCCGATGCAAAAACCATCGCGCAACTGGTCGAAGGCTACAACCTGCCGATCGAAAAGACCGTCAAGACCCTGATCGTCCACGCCGAAGAAGAAGGCAAGCTGATCGCCCTGATCATCCGTGGCGATCACGAGTTGAACGAAATCAAGGCCGCCAACCAGCCTGGCGTCGCCAATCCGCTGGTCATGGCTTCCGACGCCGAACTGCGTGACGCCATCGGCGCCGGCGCCGGCTCCCTCGGCCCGCTGAACCTGCCACTGCCGATCATCATCGACCGCTCGGTCGAGCTGATGAGCGACTTCGGCGTCGGTGCGAACATCGACGACAAGCACTACTTCGGCCTGAACTGGGAACGCGACCTGCCAGTACCGACCGTCGCCGACCTGCGCAACGTCGTCGCCGGCGACCCGAGCCCGGACGGCAAGGGCACCCTGGAAATCAAGCGCGGTATCGAGGTCGGGCATATCTTCCAGCTCGGCACCAAGTACAGCGAAGCGATGAAGTGCCAGGTCCTGGGCGAAAACGGCAAGCCGGTCACCCTGACCATGGGCTGCTACGGCATCGGCGTGTCCCGCGTGGTGGCCGCGGCCATCGAGCAGAACAACGATGACAACGGCATCATCTGGAGCGACAGCCTCGCGCCGTTCCAGATCGCCCTGGTACCGCTGCGCTACGAAACCGAACAGGTTCGCGAAGCCACCGACAAGCTCTACGCCGAACTGACGGCCGCCGGCTTCGAAGTGCTGCTGGACGACCGCGACAAGAAAACCAGCCCGGGCATCAAGTTCGCGGACATGGAACTGATCGGTATCCCGCACCGGATCGTGGTCAGCGACCGCGGCCTGGCCGAAGGCAACCTGGAATACAAGAGCCGTACCGAGGCCGAGGCGCAAGCGCTGCCGGTCGCCGATGTACTGGCGTTCCTTCAGGCCCGTATCCGTCGCTGAGCCCAGATAGAGACCTCATGTTCAATCGAAGTACCTTAGCCCTCGGGGGCGCCGCCTTGTGCGGCGCCCTGCTGCTCGGCGGCTGCGCCAACCCGATGTCACAGCGCAGCGAGCACGAGGAACGCGTCGAACGCAAATTGCTCGAGCACAGCCTGCAGATCGATGTCGGCGACCCCAGGATCCTCGAACTGCCGCAACGCCGTGTGCGGATCAACGAGCAGAAGACCTTCGAGGTCACCGAGTTCGACGTCACCCGTCGCTATGATCGCTACACGCCCTACCAGCCCTGGCGCAAAGTCTATGAAATACCCCTGGGCGCCGTGGCACTGGTGGGTGGCATCGGCGCCAATGTGGTGAACGTGTTCGCCCTCGGCTCCCTGCCCGCCAGCGTGACCCGTGACTGGATCAGCTATGGCATCGACGGGCTCAACCCGTTCATGAACGTGGAGTCACACGGGCGCGCGCAGCAGAACCTGGCCGGCATCGAGGAAGTCCAGCGCGACAAGCGCATGGAGTATTCGAGCTTGCCGTGGGCCGAACGACCGGTGGAGGTGGTGGCGGGTCGGCAGACCTACGAGCTGACTACCGATCGCCATGGCGTGCTGCGCCTGAACCTGCTGGACAGCCCGTTTGCCGAGCAGGACCTGAATCACATCGGCAGCCTGACGATTCGCGTCGAGGATGCCCAGGATGAAGTCCATTCGGACTCGAGCCTGTCCATCAGCAGCAAGCTGCGGGGCAAGTTGCTGGAGGCGCACGCACTGATCTATGACGATCTGGAGGGCGACGATGTCGGCCAATGGGTCCATCGGGTCAAGCGCCTGTCCGAACTGGGCCTGGAAGAAGAAGCGAGCGAACTGGAACAGAGCCTGATCGAACTGACGCGCAACGATCCCGAGTTGCAGCGCGAGTTTCTCAAGTCGCTGACCCGGAACGCCGGACGCCTGGTGGCGGATCCCGGAGCCAGCTGAACGGCGTCCTTGCGGGGCCTGGTTTGTCCGCTAAACAAGGCCCTTGCAGGACCGTGGCTTGTAAACACGGATCCTGTAGGAGCCTGGCTTGCCAGCGATGAGGCCCGCAAGACCGCCAAAGGCCTCGCGGGCAAACCGCGCCGCCGGAGCACCTGCCCCTACAAGGTTGCATGGCCGGTTTACCGACTGAACAGCTCCAGCTGTTCATGGCCACCACGCAAATCCTGCAAGCGCACGCCAATGCCCAACAGGCGTACCGGTTTCTCCCCACGGGCAAACGCCTGGCTGAGCAACTGACGATAACTCTCCAGATCCCGCGCTGCCCCGGCCTGCTCCAGGGTGGTCTGGGTGAAATCATGAAACTTCACCTTGACGAACGGCTTGCCCGGTCGATAGCTGCTGTCCAGGCGCGCCATGCGTCCGGCGAGGGTTTCCATCAGTTCCGGAAGCTTTTGCAGGCAACTTTCCAGATCGGGCAAATCAACGTCGTAGGTGTTCTCGACACTGACCGACTGCCGCCGACTGTCGTTCTGCACCAGGCGCTCATCGATCCCCCGCGCCAGCCCCCACAAGCGCTCGCCGAAACTGCCGAACTCACGCACCAGGGCCAGTTTGCTCCATTCGCGCAGTTGCAGGCAGTCGCCGATGCCCAGGCGCCCCAGCTTGTCCGCCGTGACCTTGCCGACGCCATGCAGCTTGCTCACTGGCAGGCCGGCGACAAAATCCTCCACCTGGTCGGGAGTGATGACAAACAGCCCGTTGGGTTTCTTCCAGTCACTGGCAATCTTCGCCAGGAACTTGTTCGGCGCAACGCCCGCCGAGACGGTGATATGCAACTGCCTGGAGACCCGGCGCCGGATATCCTGGGCGATCCGCGTGGCGCTGCCGGCAAAGTGCGGGCTGTCGGACACATCGAGGTACGCCTCATCCAGCGACAGCGGCTCGATCAGGTCGGTGTAGTCCCGAAAGATCGCCTGGATTTCCTTCGACGCTTCCTTATAGGCATCCATGCGCGGCTTGACGATCACCAGGTCCGGGCACAGGTTCAACGCGTGCCGTGACGACATCGCCGAACGCACCCCGAAGGCCCGCGCTTCGTAATTGCAGGTGGCGATCACCCCGCGCCGGTCCGCCGATCCGCCCACCGCCAGCGGCTTGCTCGCCAGGCTCGGGTCGTCACGCATCTCGATGGCGGCGTAGAAGCAATCACAGTCGACGTGGATGATTTTGCGTTGCGTCATGGAAGACAGTGTTCATTCAAAAAGGCAGAAACGGTACGGGTCATCAGTATCTCACTGACACCTGTATATAGCACCAGTAGTTTGAATCTTCCTCCAGGGCCGTGGGAAATAACCGATATGAATTTAGTTTTTCAATCGAAACATCCACCGCGATAGAGCTGAAAGCCTTGCCGGGCATGGCCCGCAGACACCCCGAGCGACCCGACAGAAGGGCTAAGCGATTGAACAATAAAGAGGTTTTCCGAAATTAGGGTTTGACAGGCCGGCGTTTCTCTGTAGAATGCCGACACACAGACGCGGGATGGAGCAGTCTGGTAGCTCGTCGGGCTCATAACCCGAAGGTCGTCGGTTCAAATCCGGCTCCCGCAACCAAACACCAGAAAAGGCTACTCGAAAGAGTGGCCTTTTTTGTGTCCGCTTGTTTCTCCCCTCCTCCGCTCCCCTCTATCAGAAAAAAACCTTGATTGTCTGACACTTATCCAATCCAAAGGGACGCACCGGAGTGTTTTTGCATTATTTTGACCATCTGGATCATTAACGGTTGACACCCCGCCGTTCGACTGTAGAATGCCGCCACACAGACGCGGGATGGAGCAGTCTGGTAGCTCGTCGGGCTCATAACCCGAAGGTCGTCGGTTCAAATCCGGCTCCCGCAACCAAATATCAGAAAAGGCTGCTCGAAAGAGTGGCCTTTTTTGTATCCGCCGAAAAAGTCGTTCAACACAGGGCGCCGATGCAGAACGAACCCTCGACGCAAACCGGAGTCAATGCCTGCACAGGCTATGCTGAATTCGCAACAAACTTCCTCTACAACAGCCCCGGGGCGTGGGTCGCCGCAAGACGGTGAGACGCGTTAATATTTGTAATTATTTTGTCCATAGGGATTGGTAACTTGGCTGGATACCCCCATCCTGTCGCGCACAATCCTAGAGGTGATTGATGCGCGCCAACTCGTCTGAACCACAAGACACCGTCACAGCGACACAGCCGATTGCAGCCGCCCGTTTGCGCTGGCTGGATCTGTTGAGCAAGTACCGTCAATCCGTTGGACTGGCCGTCACCCTGTTGTTGTTCGCCATTGCCTTGATCGCCTGTCGTCATCTGTTGATCGAACTCGACCTGGATGCGCTGCACGATTCGATTCTCAGCGTGCCCAAACCGGCCCTGGGGGGGGCCATCGCGGCAACCGCCATCGGCTTTATCATCCTGTTGGGCTATGAGTGGTCCGCCAGCCGTTATGCCGACGTCCATCTGCCGGCCAAGACCCTGGCCCTGGGTGGTTTTACCGCTTTCGCCATCGGCAACGCCATCGGCCTGTCGCTGCTGTCCGGCGGCTCGGTGCGCTATCGCCTCTATGCCCGCAACGGCCTGGGGGCCGCGGAAGTCGCGCGCATGACACTGTTCGCCAGCCTGTCGCTGGGTTGCGCCCTGCCACCGCTCGCGGCCCTGGCCACCCTGAGCAACCTGCCGGCCGCCGCCGAAGCCTTGCACCTGCCCGCCTACCTGCTGGGCGCGATTGCCGTGGCGATCCTCGCCCTGTTCGCCTTGCTGGCCGTCGGCATCTATCGTCGTCGCCTGCCGGAACAACCCATCCCGAACAACCTGCTGGTCAAGGTCGGTCGCCGTACCCTGCGCCTGCCCAGCGCGCGCCTGACCCTGCTGCAACTGGTCATCACCGCCCTGGATGTGGCCGCCGCCGCCACCGTGCTGTACCTGCTGCTGCCGGAAGCACCGCCGTTCGGCGCCTTCCTGCTGGTGTACCTGCTGGCCCTGGCCGCCGGCGTGCTCAGCCACGTACCCGGTGGCGTCGGGGTGTTCGAGGCGATCCTGCTGGCCGCCTTCGCCAATGAACTGGGCGCGGCCCCGCTGGCCGCCGCCCTGCTGCTGTACCGCCTGATCTATGTGCTGCTGCCGCTGCTGCTGGCTTGCCTGACACTGCTGAGCACCGAGGCCCAGCGCCTGATCGCCTCACGCCAGAGCATGCGCGTGGCGTCCGGCCTGGCCGCGCCGATCCTCGCGGTGCTGGTGTTCCTTTCCGGCGTGGCCCTGCTGTTCTCCGGCGCCACCCCGGAAATCGATACCCGTCTGGAAGGTATCGACTTCCTCGTGCCGGATCGCCTGATCGACGCCTCGCACTTCGGTGCCAGCCTCGTGGGCGTGTTGTGCCTGCTGTTGGCCCAGGGCCTGCGTCGACGCCTCTCGGCGGCCTGGATGCTGACCATGATCCTGCTGCTGGTCGGCGCCCTGCTCTCGCTGCTCAAGGGCTTCGACTGGGAAGAAGCCAGCATGCTCACGGCCACGGCCTGCCTGCTGGGGATTTTCCGGCGCTCCTTCTACCGCCCGAGCCGCCTGACCGAGTTGCCGTTCTCGCCGCTGTACCTGGTGGCCAGCCTGTGCGTGCTGGGGGCATCGGTGTGGTTGCTGCTGTTCGCCTACCAGGACGTGCCTTACAGCCATGAACTCTGGTGGCAGTTCGCACTGGACGGCGATGCCCCACGCGGACTGCGTTCGCTGCTGGGCGCTGCGGTGCTGCTGGTGGTGGTTTCCCTGACCTGGCTGCTGCGTACTGAGCGCCCGGTTATCCACCAGCCCAATGCCGAGGAACTGCAACGCGCCCACAAGATCCTGATGGCCTCCGACCAGCCCGATGGCGGCCTGGCCCTGACCGGCGACAAGGCCTTCCTGTTCCATCCGAGCGATACCGCGTTCCTCATGTATGCCCGTCGCGGTCGCAGCCTGGTGGCGCTGTATGATCCGATCGGCCCGGCACGCCAGCGCGCCGAGCTGATCTGGCAGTTCCGCGACCTCTGCGATACCCATCATGCGCGCCCGGTGTTCTATCAGGTCCGTGCCGAGAACCTGCCGTACTACATGGACATCGGCCTGACCGCCATCAAGCTCGGCGAAGAAGCCCGGGTCGACCTGCAGCGCTTTGACCTTGAATCCAAGGGCAAGGAGATGAAGGACCTGCGCTACACCTGGAACCGTGGCAGCCGAGACGGCCTGTCCCTGGAGATCTACGAGCCGGGGCAAGCGCCCCTGGACGAGCTCAAGGTGATTTCCGATGCCTGGCTGACCGGCAAGAACGTCCGCGAGAAAGGCTTCTCCCTGGGGCGCTTCAGCCCGGACTACATCAACCATTTCCGCGTGGCGATCATTCATTTCGAAGGTCGCCCGGTGGCGTTCGCCAACCTGCTCGAGACCCACAGCCATGAACTGGCCAGCCTCGACCTGATGCGCTCGCACCCCGACGCACCGAAGCTGACCATGGAGTTCCTGATGGTCGGCCTGATCCAGCATTATAAAAATCATGGATATGCACGCTTCAGCCTCGGCATGGTGCCGCTTTCCGGCCTGCAACCCCGGCGCGGCGCTCCCCTGACCCAGCGTCTGGGCTCGATGGTGTTTCAGCGCGGTGAGCAGCTCTACAACTTCCAGGGCCTGCGCCGCTTCAAAGACAAGTTCCAGCCTGACTGGGAACCTCGTTACATGGCCGTGCCAGCCGGACTCGATCCGCTGGTTGCCCTGGCCGATACTGCCGCCCTGATCGCGGGCGGCTTGACTGGATTGGTGAAACGCTGATGATTCGACGCTCCTGGCGGGTTTTACTGGTAATAGTGTTAGTCCTGGCCGCGCTCGCGGGCGCCGGCTACTGGTTCTGGAACCGCCCTGCGCCGGAACCCGCTCTCGAACATCTGAGCCAGGCCGATGGCTCGACCCTGACCCGCCTGATCCCCGGCACCAGGCCCAAGGCCCAGGTCATTGTCGCCACCCTCGCCGAAGACGCCCTGAGCGACAAACAGCTGTCGGCCCTGAGCCGTGGTGGCGCGGCGCAGATCGTCCAGGTGATCCTGCCCAAGGATGATTGCAAGCTGCAGCAGCAGGCCCTGGACAACGCCCGGCAACAATTGGCCGGCCCGGCGACCCTGGTCAGCGGTATCGGCCCCGGCGCGTCCCTGGCCTGGAACTGGCTGGCCACGCAGACCGACGACAAGGCCCAGGCCATCTCGGTCGGCTTTGCCCTCGAACAACCGGGCTGCACCACGCCGGTGCCCAAGTCGGCGGCCCACGGCCACTGGCTGGTGGCCTGGAACGATGGCCCGGACGATCCGAGCGCGGCCTTCGTGCGCGACCAGGCCAACGCCGAGACCAGCATCAGCGACTACGATATCCACCTGCCCCAGGTGCTGAACAACGAACTGCGCAAGATGCTCGTGGGCAACGAGAACGGCGGCCTGGCGATCCCCGTGGTCGAAGTCCCGGCCGGCCAGACCACCGACACCGTGACCCTGTTCCTCTCCGGCGACGGCGGCTGGCGCGACCTGGACCGCGATGCCGCCGGCGAAATGGCCAAGATGGGCTATCCGGTCGTCGGCATCGACACGCTGCGCTACTACTGGCAGCACAAGAGCCCGGAACAGACCGCCGTCGACCTGACCGAACTGATGCAGCACTACCGTCAGAAGTGGGGCATCAAGCGCTTTATCCTGATCGGCTACAGCTTCGGCGCCGATGTGCTGCCGGCGATCTACAACAAGCTGCCGGAAGCCGAGCAGCAGCGTGTCGACGCGATCATCCTGCTGGCCTTTGCCCGCAGTGGCAGTTTCGAGATCCATGTCGATGGCTGGCTGGGCAAGGCCGGCATGGAGCTGGATACCGGCCCCGACATGGCCCGGTTGCCACCCGCCAAGGTCCTGTGCATCTATGGCAAGGAAGAAGTCGACGAGAGCGGTTGCACCACCAAGACCGCCGTCGGCGAGGCCCTGGAGCTGCCCGGCGGCCACCACTTCGACGAGAACTACCCGGCGCTGGCCAAGCGCCTGATCGACGCGATCAACAAGCGCCAGACCAAGACCGAATAAGTCGAGGCGACAGCGACAAAAAAGCCCCCGCTGCCACAAGGCAACGGGGGCTTTTTTTGGGTCGGTGGATTACATCTCGACCTGGGTACCCAACTCGATCACCCGGTTCACCGGCAGCTTGAAGAACCGCAGGTTGCCGTTGGCGTTCTTGAGCATGAAGGCGAACAGCGACTCGCGCCAGCGCGCCATGCCGACGATCTTCGACGCGATCACGGTCTCACGGCTGAGGAAGTAGGTGGTACGCATCGGGCTGAAATCCAGCTCGTCGAGGTGGCACAGCTTCAGCGCCTCGGGCACGTCCGGCTCGTCGGTGAAACCGAAGTGCAGGATCACCCGGAAGAAACCCTCGCCATAGGAATCGACCTCGAACCGCCGCTGGGTCGGCACCCGCGGAATGTCCTCGTAGACCACCGTCAGCAGCACCACTTGCTCATGCAGCACCTGGTTGTGCAGCAGGTTGTGCAACAGGGCGTGGGGCACCGCATCCGCACGGGCAGTGAGGAACACCGCCGTGCCTTGCACGCGGTGCGGCGGCTGCACGCGGATACTGCCGATAAAGATCGGCAGCGGCAGGCCGCCTTCGTCCAGGCGATCCACCAGCAGTTCCTTGCCGCGTTTCCAGGTGGTCATGAGGATGAACAGGACAATCCCCGCCAGTACCGGGAAAGCACCGCCCTGGACGATCTTCGGCACGTTGGCGGCGAAGAACAGCCCGTCCACCAGCAGGAAACCGACCAGGATCGGCACGGTGAGAATCGGCGACCACTTCCACAGCAGCAACATCACCGCCGACACCAGGATGCTGGTGATCAGCATGGTCCCGGTCACCGCCACGCCATAGGCCGAGGCCAGGGCATTGGACGACTCGAAGCCGAGCACCAGCAGGATCACCCCGACCATCAGGGTCCAGTTCACCGCCCCGATATAGATCTGCCCCTGTTCGGCACTGGAGGTGTGCTGGATATACATGCGCGGGATGTAGCCGAGCTGGATCGCCTGGCGGGTCAGGGAGAAGGCCCCGGAAATCACCGCCTGCGAAGCGATCACGGTCGCCAGGGTCGACAGCCCCACCAGCGGGACCAGCGCCCAGGACGGCGCCAGCAGATAGAACGGGTTGCGTGCCGCTTCCGGGTTCTCCAGCAACAGCGCCCCCTGGCCGAAGTAGTTCAGCACCAGCGCCGGCAGCACCAGCGCGAACCAGGCACGGGCGATCGGCTTGCGACCGAAGTGGCCCATGTCGGCATACAGCGCCTCGGCACCGGTCAATGCCAGCACCACCGCACCGAGAATCGCCACGCCCATGCCGGGGTGGACGATAAAGAACCGCACGCCCCACATCGGGTTCAGGGCGCTGAGCACTTCCGGATGCTGGAGAATGCCGTGCACACCCAGGATCCCGAGCACCAGGAACCAGGCGACCATCACCGGTCCGAACAACTTGCCGATGCTTGCCGTACCGTGCTTCTGGATCAGGAACAACCCGACCAGCACCACCAGCGACAGCGGCACCACCCAGCGTTCCAGGCCGTCAAAGGCCAGTTCCAGCCCCTCCACCGCCGACAATACCGAGATCGCCGGGGTGATCATGCTGTCGCCATAGAACAGCGCCGCACCGATCAACCCGAGGATCACCAGCACCGCCCGCAACCGCGGATACGGCGATGCCGCCCGCCGCGCCAGGGCGGTCAGGGCCATGATCCCGCCCTCGCCCTGGTTGTCCGCCCGCAGGATGAACAACACGTACTTGATCGAAACCACCCAGATCAACGACCAGAAAATCAGTGCGAGGATCCCGAAGACGCCATCGTGGTTGACCTGAACCCCATACCCACCGGAGAACACCTCTTTGAGGGTGTACAACGGACTGGTGCCGATATCGCCGTACACCACCCCCACCGCTGCAACCAGCATACTCAGCGGCTTTGCCGTCGAGTGCCCGGCTTGCGCCTGACTCACTGCCTGACCCATCAATTACTCCCCTACTACAACTTGGACCGGGCTTCTTCTAAGAAGCGCTACTCTTTTTAGATGCAGCTTTTAAGTACAGCTTTTTTGGTGCAGCGTTTATCAGTACAGCTGCTTCAGCGCAGCATGCGCTGATTTTCTTACAGTTGCCGACGATTAATCTTTTGCCGGCAATTTGAAACAAAAAATGACACCTGGGCGCAACGCGGCGAAGCATAGCGCAGCACTCGTCGCATTTCCCTCCATAAAGCTGGTCAAGTGCGTCGCCCATCGCTAGAATTGCGCACTTTTTGATCAGAGGCGCATCAAGCGCCCGTCCGTCGTCAGCGGTTTCAAGCAAACCGCCAAACGCAGCGATCCCCATACCGAGGTTAGACATGTCCACCCCTACCGCGCCGGCCAACCCCAAGGTCGGATTTGTAAGTCTTGGATGCCCGAAGGCCCTGGTCGACTCCGAGCGCATCCTCACGCAACTGCGCATGGAAGGCTATGACGTCGTCTCCACTTACCAGGACGCCGACGTCGTGGTGGTCAACACCTGCGGTTTCATCGACAGCGCCAAGGCCGAATCCCTGGAAGTGATCGGTGAAGCGATCAAGGAAAACGGCAAGGTCATCGTCACCGGTTGCATGGGTGTGGAAGAAGGCAATATCCGCAACGTGCATCCGAGCGTGCTGTCCGTGACCGGACCGCAGCAGTACGAGCAGGTGGTCAACGCGGTGCACGAAGTGGTGCCACCCCGCCAGGACCACAACCCGCTGATCGACCTGGTGCCGCCACAAGGCATCAAGCTGACCCCGCGTCACTACGCCTACCTGAAGATTTCCGAAGGCTGCAACCACAGCTGCAGCTTCTGCATCATCCCGTCGATGCGCGGCAAGCTGGTCAGCCGTCCGGTCGGCGACGTGCTCGACGAAGCCCAGCGCCTGGTCAAGTCCGGCGTCAAGGAGCTGCTGGTGATCTCCCAGGACACCAGCGCCTACGGCGTGGACGTCAAGTACCGCACCGGCTTCTGGAACGGTGCCCCGGTCAAGACCCGCATGACCGAACTCTGCGCAGCCCTCGCCACCCTGGGCGTATGGGTCCGCCTGCACTACGTCTACCCGTACCCGCACGTCGACGAACTGATCCCGCTGATGGCCGACGGCAAGATCCTGCCGTACCTGGACATCCCGTTCCAGCACGCCAGTCCGAAAGTCCTCAAGGCGATGAAACGCCCGGCCTTCGAAGACAAGACCCTGGCGCGGATCAAGAACTGGCGGGAAATCTGCCCCGAGCTGATCATCCGCTCGACCTTTATCGTCGGCTTCCCGGGCGAAACCGAAGAAGACTTCCAGTACCTGCTCGACTGGCTGACCGAAGCCCAGCTCGACCGCGTCGGCTGCTTCCAGTACTCGCCGGTCGAAGGTGCACCGGCCAATGACCTGGACCTGGAAGTGGTACCGGACGACGTCAAGCAGGACCGTTGGGAGCGCTTCATGGCGCACCAGCAGGCCATCAGCTCGGCGCGCCTGCAACTGCGCATCGGCAAGGAAATCGAAGTGCTGATCGACGAAGTCGACGAGAACGGCGCCGTCGGCCGCTGCTTCTTCGATGCCCCGGAAATCGATGGCAACGTCTTCATCGACGGTGCCGGCGATCTCAAGCCGGGCGACAAGGTCTGGTGCCGGGTCACCGATGCCGACGAGTACGATCTCTGGGCAGAAACCCTGTAAGCCGTAAAAAAATCGAAAAGCCCTGCTCTTTCCACGAGATGCGGGGCTTTTTTACGGCTATTGTTTGCCTCAATAACAAGGCCTGCGCCACACAAGGAACGGCGACATGCACCAGCACCCGGTCATCCATACCCCCAAACCCGGCGACTATCCCGAGCTGACCGCTGTCTGGGAAGCCTCCGTGCGCGCCACCCACGACTTCCTGCCCGACAGCTACATCGAACTGCTGAAGAACCTGGTGCTGACCCGCTACCTCGATGCCGTCATGCTGATCTGCACCCGCGACGCCCGACAGAGGATTACCGGTTTTGCCGGCGTGGCGGCGGGCAAGGTCGAGATGCTGTTCATCGCCCCGCAGAACCGCGGCCAGGGCCTGGGCAAGCAGTTGCTGTGGTATGCGATCGAGCACCTGAATGCCAGCGAGCTGGACGTCAACGAACAGAACCCGCAGGCCATCGGCTTCTATTTCAAACAGGGCTTCGAGGTGATCGGCCGCTCGGAACAGGACGGCATGGGGCAGCCTTATCCGCTGCTGCACCTGCGTCTGAAACGCTGAACCTTGTGGGAGCGGGCTTGCCCGCGAAGCTCTTGGCGACCTCAAGGATGCCATCGCCAGCAAGCCAGCTCCTCTAGGGAGTTGCCCCTAACCGCGTGCTGCGACAAATGTTGCCGGGCTTAACCGGCGCCAGGCGGGTACAATGACTGCCCTCCTTTGCTACGGCCGCTGTCATGTCTGAACCCATTCGCCTTTCCAAACGCCTTATCGAGCTGGTCGGTTGCTCCCGTCGGGAGGCCGAGCTGTTTATCGAAGGCGGCTGGGTCACGGTCGACGGTGAAGTCATCGACGAGCCGCAGTTCAAGGTCGACACCCAGAAGGTCGAGCTGGACCCCGAAGCCAAGGCCACCGCGCCGGAGCCGGTGACCCTGTTGCTGAACCAGCCGGCCGGCATGAGCGCGGACAACGCCCTGCAATTGCTCGACGCCGCCAACCTGTCCGAGGAACACCGCTACGGCAAGCGCCCGCTCAAGGGGCATTTCCTGCGCCTGACCGCGGCCGCCGACCTGCAGGCCAACGCCAGCGGCCTGCTGGTGTTCACCCAGGACTGGAAGATCCTGCGCAAGCTGACCGCCGACGCCGCCAAGATCGAGCAGGAGTATGTGGTCGAGGTCGCCGGCGACATGGTCGCCCACGGCCTCAACCGGCTGAACCACGGTCTGACCTACAAGGGCAAGGAACTGCCGGCGGTCAAGGCCAGCTGGCAGAACGAGAACCGCCTGCGCTTCGCCCTGAAAAATCCGCAGCCGGGCGTGATCGCCCTGTTCTGCCAGGCCGTTGGCCTCAAGGTCGTGTCCATCCGCCGCATCCGTATCGGCGGCGTCTCCATCGGCAAGGTGCCGGTGGGCCAGTGGCGTTACCTGTCGGCCAAGGAAAAGTTCTAACCCCAATATTCCAACGCCGCGCCAGATGCGCGGCGCTTATCACCCAGGACTGCCCACATGATTCATAACGATGTACTGCGCAGCGTGCGCTACATGCTCGATATCAGCGATGCCAAGGTCGTCGAGATCATCAAGCTGACCGGCTTCGAAGTCGCCAAGGCGGATGTCGTCACCTACCTGAAAAAGGACGAGGAAGAAGGTTTTGTGCACTGCCCCGACGAGGTCATGGCGCACTTCCTCGACGGCCTGGTGATCTTCAAGCGGGGCAAGGACGACAGCCGTCCGCCACTGCCGGTGGAACTGCCGGTGACCAACAACATCATCCTGAAGAAACTGCGGGTCGCCTTCGAACTGAAGGAAGACGATATGCACGCCATCCTCAAGGCCGCCGAGTTCCCGGTGTCCAAGCCGGAGCTGAGCGCCCTGTTCCGCAAGTTCGGCCACACCAACTACCGCCCCTGCGGCGACCAGTTGCTGCGCAACTTCCTCAAGGGCCTGACCCTGCGCGTACGCGGCTGATCCCGCGGCCTGCGGCGGCCACACGGCCCCGCAGGCATGACGACTCATTCCCCCACGCAATAGTGGCTCCACTTTTGGCACCTGACGACTAGGGTATGGCGACTCTATTCGCGTTCAGGACTCGCCATGCACCCTTACTTCTCCCTGCAAGGCCGCACCGCCCTGGTGACCGGCGGAACCCGTGGCATCGGCAAGATGATCGCCAGGGCCTATGTCGAGGCCGGCGCCACGGTCTACGTCTGTGCCCGCGATGCCGAGGCCTGCCAGCAGACCGCCGATGAACTCGGGGCGCTGGGACACTGCCACGCCCTGGCCGCCAACCTCGCGACCGAAGAGGGCGTGCTGGAGCTGGCCACGCGCCTGGGCGGTCTGATCGACCGGCTGGATATCCTGGTCAACAATGCCGGCACCACCTGGGGCGCGTCGCTGGAGAGCTATCCGGTGAAGGGTTGGGAAAAAGTGATGCAACTGAACGTGACGTCGGTATTCAACTGCATCCAGCAATTCCTGCCCTTGCTGCGCAAGGCCGGCTCGGCGCGGAACCCGGCACGCATCATCAATATCGGTTCGGTGGCGGGGATTTCCTCGTTCGGCGAACAGGCCTATGCCTACGGGCCGAGCAAGGCCGCCCTGCACCAGTTGTCGCGAATCCTGGCACGCGAACTGGTGGGCCAGCACATCAATGTCAATGTGATCGCACCGGGACGCTTTCCGAGCAAGATGACCCAGCATATCGGCAACGACGAACAGGCGCTGGCCGAGGACACCGCGCTGATCCCGATGAAGCGCTGGGGCCGCGAGGAAGAAATGGCGGCACTGGCCATCAGCCTGGCGAGCACCGCTGGTGCCTACATGACCGGGAACATCATCCCGCTGGATGGTGGTTTCAGCCTGTAGATGCCTTGGTCAGCAGCCCCATGCAGCGCCTGTGCCGCCCTCTTCGCGGGCAAGCCCGCTCCCACAGGGGCAGGGCCTTGGACACTTGTGGGCAAGCCAGCACCCGCAGGGGCAGGAGCTCGGGCCCTTGTGGGCAAGCCCGCTCCCACAGCGGCAGGGCCTCGGACACTTGTGGGAGCGGGCTTGCCCGCGAAGGGGCCATCAGGTCAGGCCCTCAGTTCCCGATCAGATCCCGGCCCGCAGCACATCCTCGGGCAACGCGTCGCCGCGCTCGACACTGGCGGCGACGCGCTCGATCAGCACGTCCAGGCGATAGCCCTGGGCCTTCAGCCAGGCTTCGTCGTAATAGGTGGTGGCATAACGTTCGCCACCATCACAGAGGATCGCCACGATCGAGCCGCTCTCCCCCGCCTCGACCATCTGCCGCGCCGCCATCAGCGCGCCGATCAGGTTGGTCCCGCTGGAGCCGCCGACCCGCCGTCCCAGGCGTCGTGCCAGGTAATGCATGGCTGCCAGGGACAAGGCATCCGGCACCTTGACCATGGCATCGATAACCTTGGGCAGGAACGACGCCTCGACCCGTGGCCGGCCGATCCCCTCGATACGTGAACCGCATTCCAGGCGCAGGCTGGCGTCGCCGGTCTGATAATACTCGAAGAACACCGAACGCTCGGCATCGGCGCACAACACGCGGGTGCAATGCTGGCGGTAGCGCACATAACGTCCCAGGGTAGCGGTGGTGCCGCCGGTGCCCGGACTGGAAATCAGCCAGCTCGGCTCCGGGTGCCGCTCGAAACGCAACTGCTGGAAAATCGACTCGGCGATATTGTTGTTCGCCCGCCAGTCGGTGGCCCGCTCGGCATAGGTGAACTGGTCCATGAAATGCCCGCCGCTTTCCCGGGCCAGGCGCTCGGACTCGGCATAGATCTGCGTCGGGTCCTGCACCAGATGGCTCTGGCCGCCGTAGAAGGCGATCTGCGCGATCTTCTCCTGGGAGGTGGTCGCCGGCATCACGGCAATGAACGGCAGCCCCAGCAAGCGTGCGAAATAGGCTTCGGAAATCGCCGTCGAACCGCTGGACGCCTCGATTACCGGCGCTCCCGGTTTCAACCAGCCATTACACAGGGCATAGAGAAACAGCGAGCGTGCCAGGCGATGCTTGAGGCTGCCCGTGGGGTGGCTGGACTCGTCCTTGAAGTACAACTCGATGCCCGGCAGGCCCGGCAGCGGCAAGGGAATCAGGTGGGTGTCGGCACTGCGCTGGAAGTCAGCCTCGATGATCCGGATCGCTTCCCGGGCCCACTGTCGATTGTCGCTCATGATCGGTTACTCGTTGGAACGGGCACGCTCGAAGGCGCTGACGAACTGTTGCGCCACTGGCTCTTGGCCAAACCGCTGAAGGAAAAAGGCGGACAGCTCCGCCAGGACTCAACAGCAACTATAGGAAGTTTCCTACAGCCCGCACAGATACAGTGAAGACGCATTTGGACATACAACTGCTAGGCTCCCTTCCATTGGTACCTCTATTTTCCGCTTATAACAAAAAAGAATATAACTTTTGTTTTAACAACCAACAGTACGGGTTAGGGTGTCCCACCTTTTGACTTTATCAATGGAGAGCGACCTTGCCTCTGCGTAGCACTTTCACGCGTTTCTTTCAGTTGGAAGCTGCCAGCGGTCTGTTATTGATTGCCGCTGCAGCCCTGGCCCTGATCATCAACAACTCACCGCTGTCGTACCTGTACAACGGCCTGCTGGACGTTCCGGTGGTGGCCCAGGTCGGCGCCTTGAAAATCGCCAAGCCGCTGCTGCTGTGGATCAATGACGGCCTCATGGCGATGTTCTTCCTGCTGATCGGCCTGGAGGTCAAGCGCGAGGTCCTCGAAGGCCATCTGTCCAAGCCTTCGCAGATTGTCCTGCCGGGTGCCGCGGCGATCGGCGGCATGGTCGTGCCGGCGCTGATCTACTGGTTCCTGAACAAGGACAACCCGGCGGCCCTGGGTGGCTGGGCGATCCCCATGGCCACCGATATCGCCTTCGCCCTCGGCGTGCTGGCCCTGCTGGGCAAGCGCGTGCCCGTATCGCTGAAACTGTTCCTGATGACCCTGGCGATCATCGACGACCTCGGCGCGATCATCGTCATCGCGGTGTTCTACTCCAGTGAACTGTCGACCCTGTCGCTGATGCTGGCCGGCGCCTGCCTGGTGGCCCTGATCGCGATGAATCGCCTCGGCGTGGTCAAGCTCGGCCCCTACATGATCATCGGTCTGATCCTCTGGATCTGCGTACTCAAGAGTGGCGTGCACGCGACGCTGGCCGGCGTGACCCTGGCCTTCTGCATCCCCCTGCGCACGAAGAACTCCGAGACGTCGCCACTGCTCAGCCTGGAACATGCGCTGCATCCCTGGGTGGCCTTCGGCATCCTGCCGCTGTTTGCCTTTGCCAACGCCGGTGTGTCGCTGACGGGGGTCAATCTCGACAGCTTCACCCATCACGTACCGCTGGGCATTGCCGCCGGCCTGCTGATCGGCAAGACCGTCGGCGTGTTCGGCCTGACCTGGCTGGCGGTCAAGGCCGGCATGGCCGCACTGCCCAACGGTGCCAACTGGGGCCAGGTGCTCGGTGTGGCGATCCTCTGCGGTATCGGCTTCACCATGAGCCTGTTCGTCGGCTCCCTGGCCTTTGTTCCGGGCAGCAGCGAATACGTCGGCATGGACCGCATGGGCATCCTCACCGGCTCGATCCTTGCCGCGCTGATCGGTTATGCCGTGACGGCCATGGCCAGTCGCCAACCCCAGTGATCGCATAGAGACGGACACGGGGCTTCACTGACGGCATTCCCACGCAGAGCGTGGGAATGATCGAGCAGTAATCCCCTGAAACAAAAAACCCCGGCCAGTTCCCTGGCCGGGGTTTTGCTTTACAGACTGATCGTCGGATCAGTGGGAAACGCGGCTGGTGCCACCCACGGTGGAAATACGTACGCGCTCGCCAACCCGGAAGATTTCGTTCGGCGCCACTTCCTGCACATAGGCACGCAGGCTGCCGTCATCTTCACGCACGGTGATTTCCACGCCCTGGGTCTTGGTCAGGCCTTTCTCGGCCATGTTACCCAGGACACCACCGGCTACCGCACCGATTACCGCGGTGACGATACTGCCGCGGCCGCCGCCGATGGCGCTGCCGCCGACACCACCAACGATCGCACCGGCGCCGGCACCGATTGGCGAGTTGCTGCCTTCGATCTGTACCGGACGCAGGGATTCGATGGTACCCAGGCGGATGGTCTGCACACGACGGGCTTCATCGCGGGAGTAGCTGTCGCCGGTCAGGCTGTTGGTGCAGCCACCGAGCAGCATGGCCATTGTGGAGAAGGAAGCAATCAACAAAACAGACTTACGCATAAGGGCAACTCCAAAAGGACATGACTCAATTAAACTCCGCGGCTTGATCTCTGTCACGGCAGCCGGCGGATAAAATGGTTTTCATTCAGCACCGGTACAGCCGGCGCACAACAAGACTGAGGACAGGGTAGCGTTCTTTCAAGTCGCCCGCCCCGCCTGCCACAAGGACTGTCATGGATTACTTCATCATTGTCATCACTACCGCCGCCGGCTTGTATTTCCACGGCTGGCTGTACATGAGAATCAGACGCTGGATGGACCGCGACCTCGCATTGTCGCTAGCGGGAGACAGCGAAGCACTGCAAAAGTTCATGCTGCAGCGTCTCGACGCCGCCCGAAAGCAGAAGGTGAAGCGCCGGGATCTGCAGCGCTGGCTCGAGGCCGCCGCTGCAGAATATCCCGATCAGGGGGCCAGGCGCGAGCGGCTCCAGCCGTCATCGACCAGACGATAGTCGAGGCGGTCATGCAGGCGGCTGGCACGACCTTGCCAGAACTCGATGCGTTCCGGCAGCAGGCGATAACCTCCCCAGTGTTCCGGGCAATCCGGCTGGGTATCGCTGAACCGTGCCTGGGTGGCCTTGAGCAACTCCTCCAGTTCGGTACGGTCGGCAATCACCCGGCTCTGCGGTGAAGCCCAGGCGCCCAGGCGGCTGCCCAGCGGACGGACCTGGAAGTAGGCATCCGATTCCTGTGGCGAGACCTTGACCACCCGCCCCTCGATCCGCACCTGCCGCTCCAGGCTTGGCCAGAAGAAGGTCATGGCGGCGAACGGCCGCGCCGCCAGTTGCCGGCCCTTGTCGCTTTCGTAGTTGGTGAAGAAGGTAAAGCCCTCTGCGTCCAGGCCCTTCAACAGCAGGATACGGCAATGCGGACGACCGTCGGCATCGACGGTCGCCAGGGTCATGGCATTGGCTTCCACCGGCGGCTGCTCGGTCTTCACCGCATCGGCAAACCACTGGTGGAACAGCGCGAACGGCTCGGCCGGGGCCTGGGCCTCGGTGAGACCGTCGCGGGTGTAGTCGCGGCGCATATCGGCCAGGGACTGGGTCATGGTGTTTTCCCTTCTAATCCCGAATCAATCAATCGCGAATCAGTTCTTGGCCGCGCTGTCAGCCGCCGGATCTTTCTTCGCCACTGCCTTGGCCGGTGCGGCTTTCTTGACCGGGGCTTTCTTCGCCGGGGCCTTGGCCGCTGCCTTCTTGGCCGGAGCCTTGGCCTTGGTGGTGGTGGCCGCTTTCTTCGCGACCGGTGCCGGAGCCACTGCCGGCTTGGTGTCCTGTGCCGCCACCAGGGTCGCCGGTGCCAGCGCCGAAGGCGGAATGCTGTACTTGCTCAGCAACGCCACCATGGTGTTCTGCGGGGTCAGGAGGATTTCCATCCGGCGGTTCAGGGCACGACCTTCACTGCTGTCATTGGCCGCGCGCGGCATCACCGAGCCCATGCCACGCAGGATCAGGCGATCGCGCTGCAGGCCGCTGAGGCGGAAAATCGCCGCGACCGACTGGGCGCGTTGCTGGCTCAGGGCCTGGGCTGAGTCGGCACCGGTGCTGTTGTCGCCGTGACCGAGAACCAATACCGCGGTTTTCGGATCGCCTTCAACGGCCTTGGCAATGCGCGAGAAAGGCCCGAGGGTCACGGGCAACAGCATTTCCGGACGCTTCGGATTGTAGGAACCGTCTATCGGGGCAATGATCACCAGGACATTTTCGCGACGCTCCAGCTTCAGCGAAGAATCCTGGATCGCCGTGCGCAGGCGCGGTTCATAGTCGTCGAGCCAGGCCTGAGTGATTTTCGGATCGGGCATCGGCACGGCCTTGACCGGCGGCTGGGCGGTTTCCTTGGCCTTGTCCGAACTGCCGAACGGCCACCACCAGTGGGTCGCCGGGTCGGCCTGGGGAGCCGGGTTGGTCGCGGCGGCTACCGCGGTCGCCAGGGGCACGGGCTTGTCCTGGGGCTTGGCAGCGACGGCATCCTTTGCCGCGTCCTTCTTGTCGGAAGAGCCGAACGGCCACCAGCTGCTGCCGCTGCTCGCTTCAGTTGCCGGGGCGGCAGCGGCTGCCGCTGCGACAGGTGCAGGCGCTGCGGCCTTGGCATCCTTGGCAACCGCAGGGGCGACCGCCTTGGCGTCCTTGGCAGCCGGAGCCGGGGCAGCGGCCGGAGCCGTAGAGGCCTGGGCCGCGTCCTTCTCGGCGACCTTGTCGGACGAACCGAACGACCACCAATGGCCTCCATCTGCATTCTGTGGAGTTTGTGCGCAACCGGTAACGGTCAGGCAGATGGCCAGGGCGAGGGACTTATTCGAAGACATTGGAAATCCACAAAATGAGATAGAGAAACAAGGGCACTTAGGAATACAAGGGCACCAAGGCCACGTAAACAGACGCTTTGAAAGCAAAAAAGCCACAGGGTTCCGGCCTGCGGCCTGATGCCGACATTCTACAGACAGCCGGCAAGAATCCGTACAAGCTTCTGAGCCCGTGGGTCCATGAGAACGTACGGTCCAAGGGTATTTGTCACGAAACCGAAGGCGACATCATGCTCTGGATCAGCAAAGCCGATCGAGCCTCCCGCGCCAGGATGCCCGAAGGCCCTGGAGCCCAGGCCGAACGTGGCATTGGCGACGTCCGGTTGATCGAGCATGCACCCCAGGCCGAAACGGGTCTGGGTCAGCAGGGTCTTGTCCATGCCCAGGCTGTGTTCACGGGTCAACTCGTCGAGCATTTCACCTTCCAGCAGGCTGCCATCCAGCAACCCGCTGTAGAAACCCGCCAGACTGCGTGCATTGCCATGGCCGTTGGCCGCCGGCTGTTGCATGCGCCGCCACTCCGGCTTGTTGGTACTGGTCATGATAGACGGCGGGTTGGTGAACGCACGGGTGGTCATCGCCGTGGGCTCGCGCATGGTCACCTGCAGCAGGCGCTGGGCCGCCGCGTCGCCGACATTGCCCTTGCCGCGGGCAATGTGCGCCACCCGATGGAACTCCGCGTCCGGCAGGCCGACATGAAAATCCAGCCCCAGCGGCCGGGCGATACGCGCGGCAATGGATTCACCCGGGCCACGACCGTCGGCACGGCGCAACAGCTCGCCGACCAGCCAACCGTAGGTGATCGCGGCGTAGCCATGACCGTCACCGGGCGTCCACCAGGGCGCTTCGGCGGCCAGGGCATCGACCATCACCTGCCAGTCATAGAGGGCTTCGGGGGCCAGCAGCTCGCGCAATGCCGGCAACCCGGCCTGATGGCAGAGCAAATGGCGCAACGTGATGGTTTCCTTGCCGGCCGCCGCGAACTCGGGCCAGTAGCGGGCCACCGGAGCGTCCAGTTGCAACTTGCCCTCCGCCACCAGTTGCAGCGCGGCGACGGCGGTAAAGGTCTTGGTGCAGGAGAACAGGTTGGCGATGGTGTCGCTGTGCCAGGCCTCAGCACCGTCCTTGTCGGCGGTACCGGCCCAGAGATCGACCACGGTTTCCCCGCCGACCTGGATGCACAACGCCGCACCGCGCTCCTGGGGATCGTCGAAGAGCGCCGCGAACGCCTCGCGCACCGCCTCGAATTGAAGCTCGTAATGACCCTGAATCTGCACCCTTGAATTCCCCCGGGCTAACGCCTGACAAAGTGGGGTGCATTGTTCCAGCGATTGCCCGGTTTGGGAACAGACACAGGTCGGACGATTCGTACCATCGCCCTGTAGGAAAAGTGCCTACAGGGCTACCCAGGCACTGTGAATTCGATCAGTGGCCGTTGCCGGAATGCCCGCCGGCATGGCCCGCGCCCGCGCCGCCGGCGCTGCCCGAACGGCCCTTGCCGCCGCCACCGTCATGATCGATGCCCTTCGCCGCTTTCTGCTGGGCGTCGACCTTGGCTTTCTCGGCCGCCTTGGCCAGCAGTTCGAGGGCCTGCAGGTTGCTCTTGCGCACGCTCTCGACAAAGCCCTGGAACGGCACATCGGTGATACCGACCAGGCCGAAGTGACCGTTTTCACCGTCCAGCAGACGACCGGTAACGGGTTGGTCGAGGTACTGGAACCAATGCACCCCGACGACAGAAGGCTCACTGACCGCCTGCTTGAGGAAGTTTGCGTAGGCCGGGCCACGGTCTTCTTCCTTCGACAGCTCGGTCACGCCGCCCCAGAACGGGCCACGATCCCGCGAGCCGAAGTTGAACTCGGTGATCAGCACCGGCTTGTCCAGCGTGTCCAGTTGACTGAAGTCGTAACCGTCCTGAGGCTGAAGGGTGTAGAAGTTGAAGCTCAGCACATCGCAATACTGTGCACAGGAGGCCACCGCTTCAGGCGTACTGACGGCAAACCGGCCACCCAGCAGCAAATGATTCGGCGCGTGCCATTTCAACGAATCGGAAATGGTCTTGAAGTAGGTGTCGGCGAAGACCTTCTGGAAATACTTGAGGTCCGCCTCGATTTCCGGGTGTTCCGGGTTCGGCAACGGCGCCTCGAACCCCGGGTCCTCCATCTGCTCCCAGGTCGGGATATCCACGCCCCAGGCTTTCGACAGGCCCTGCTGGTTGCGGTACTTGTCGCGCAGCTGCTTGAGGAACGCACGCTTGGCCGGAACGTCGGTGGTCATGCGCAAGGTGCCGTAGGCCAGCGCATAACGGGATTTCGGATCATCGCCGGGACCGGCCCAGGCCAGTTCGTTGTCGGCGAAGTAGCCCACCAGCCATGGGTCGTCACGGTGATCCCGGGCGGCGATGGCGACCGCACGCTCGGTCGCCATGGCAAAGCGCGGATCGAACGGGTCGGGCATGCCGCCCCACCAGTCGCTGCCGGTGCTGATGCTGGCGTAATCGCCGACGATCGACAGCGGCAAGGTGTACGGCACGCGATCGTTCAGGCCCACCGCCGGATCGCTCCAGTTGCCGAGGGTGTTGAAACCCCAGGCCTGCAAGCGGTCGAGGGTGTGGGTTTGCCAGCGCTTGGCGTCAAAGCCCTCGGCACACGCCACCTTCGGCTCGCCTTCCTTGGGTTGTGCACAAGGCTGGCCATAGGTGCGCTGCAGGTTGGCCCCGTAGAAGTCGAACCATTTCCCATGGTTGAAGCCGCGCCCGGCATTGGAAGCCAGGGCGACACTGTTATCGCCCTTGCCGTAGTAGCCGGCGAGCGGCTCACCGTCCTTGGGCAATTCGCCGAACATCCATTCGCGACCTTCGACATAGGTCTGCTGGTCGCCGGCGCTCACGGTGTTCACGCCGAGGGAATAGAACGGATGGCCTTCCGGCGTCACCAGATACCAGCGGCCGTCATGCTTCTCGGTTCGGAAGAAACCCGTGGCGTCGAAACTCGGGCCCTTGGTCCAACCGCCGAACTTGTCCAGCCCACTGCGCTCGCGCTCGGCCAGCCAGCCCTTCAACTGTTGCGCCTCCTTGTTCGAGGCGGCCTTGAGCTGGTCGTCGGAACTGACCTTTTCCGGCCAGCGGGCGCGGCTGGACTGACCGTAGCCGTCCACCAGCGAACTGTAGGCGGCCTTGATCACATCGTCGCCGTTCTGCACGCCAAAACGCTCCAGGAGGATGTTCTGCGCGACTTTCGGCTTGTCCATCGACAAGGTCACCGACACCACTTGCCTGCGATCCAGCTCACCGCTGCTGCTCGCCAGCAGGATCCGCTGACCATCCACGGTCAGCGGCATCGGCGGGCCGGCGCGCATGCCCTGGCTCAGGGGCGAGAACGGCTGCAACGGTACCAGCAGGGTCTGCGCCGGGCCGGCCGGCAGGTCGACGCGACTGGTGAGGGTCTTGCCGTCGTTGCTCTGGATGGTCACGTAGAGGGTCAGGGCCCAGTCCATGGCACTCTGGATCCGCAGGCTCATCACCCCCGACTGCGACCAGTCCCAGGCACCGCTCTGCGGCGTCAGGCGCAGGCTCGGCTGGGCGCTCGGGCTGAAGGTGACACGCCGCAGCACTTCACCTTCGGCGGTCTGTTCGGCATTGGCTTGCGGCAGGTCGGTGCCGTTGGTCACCACCTGCACCACATCGGCCGGACGAACGAAATTGAACAGCGTCTGCTGACCGGCGGGCGCGGCCAGCAGCGGCGCGGCGAACAACAGAGCAAAAACGGCGGGCAGCGTACGGCGAATCATATGAATCATTTTCTCCCTAACGGCCGGTCAAGGGCCTGCGTGGCGCTGGTAAAGCGCCACCCATAGACAACGAAATAGGCGATTTGACCTACATCACACTAAGAAATTTCACGACGGAATGGCGGCAAGGCATTGAGGATAGCCTTGCCGTAGCGCTGGGTGACCAGACGCCGGTCGAGCAAGGTGATGATGCCCCGGTCCTGCTCCGTGCGCAGCAGCCGGCCACAGGCCTGGACCAGCTTGAGCGAGGCGTCCGGCACGGAGATTTCCATGAACGGGTTGCCGCCACGGGCTTCGATCCATTCGGCGAGGGCGGCTTCCACCGGATCGTCCGGCACCGAGAACGGGATCTTGGCGATCACCACGTGTTCGCAGTAGGCACCCGGCAAGTCGACGCCCTCGGCGAAGCTCGCCAGGCCGAACAGCACGCTGGAGTCCCCGCCATCGACCCGCGCCTTGTGCTTGTTGAGGGTTTCCTGCTTGGACAGGTTGCCCTGGATGAACACCTGCTTGCGCCAGTCGCGATCCAGGCCGTCGAACACGTCCTGCATCTGCTTGCGCGAGGAAAACAGCACCAGCGTGCCCTTGGAACCTTCGACCAGCTCCGGCAGGTCACGGATGATCGCCGCCGTGTGGGCCATGGCATCCCGCGGGTCGGCCTTGAGGTCCGGCACCCGCAACACGCCGGCATCGGCGTGGTGGAAAGGACTGGGCACCACCGCCGTCACGGCTTTCTTCGGCAAGCCGGCGCGCATGCGGAAACGGTCGAAGGTACCGAGGGCGGTCAGGGTCGCCGAGGTCACCAGGGCGCCGTAGGCCACGTTCCACAGGTTGCGCCGGAGCATTTCCGCCGCCAGGATCGGGCTGGCATTGACCTCGATATCGAACAGCGCACCGCTTTCCGCCAGGCTCAGCCAGCGGGCCATGGGCGGGTTGTCTTCCGGATCCTCGACGGTGAACGCGGTCCACAGCTCCCAGTTGCCCTGGGCCCGGGACAACAGGCTGCCGAACAGCGGGTACCACTCCTCGGCCTGGTTGCTGGTGATCCCGATATTGACCTCACCGTCCATGCCTTCCTTCAGCAGTTCGGTCAGGCGGGTAAAGATGTCATTGAGACGGGCAAAGCCCTTCTTCAACTCGATGCCCATTTCCCGCAGGTGATCCGGGATCAGCCCGCCGACAAAGCGATGGCGCGGCCGCTCGCGGCCTTCCACGTCCTCACCGGTCTTGAAGTCGGCCAGTTGCTCGCAGGCGGTGAACATGAACTGCTGGTGGGTCTTGATCTCCCGGGCCAGCTCCGGAACCTGCTCGATCAGCTTGCCCAGGTCACCCGGCAGCGGATGCTGGGCGAGCAGTTTGGTCAGGTTCTTGGCGGTCTGCTCCAGCCAGTCGGCCGTGGAGCGCAGGCGCGTGTAATGGGCGAAGTGGCCGATGGCCTTGTCCGGCAGGTGATGGCCTTCGTCGAACACATACAAGGTGTCGCGCGGGTCCGGCAACACCGCACCACCGCCCAGGGCGAGGTCGGCGAGGACCATGTCATGGTTGGTCACGATCACATCGACCTTGCCCATCCCCTCGCGGGCCTTGTAGAAGGCGCACTGGCCGAAGTTGGGGCAATGGCGGTTGGTGCACTGGCTGTGATCGGTGGTCAGGCGCGCCCAGTCGGCGTCTTCCAGCGCATTCGGCCAACTGTCGCGATCGCCATCCCATTTGTTGCCGGCCAGTTTCTCGATCATGCTGGTGAACAGCTTCTGGCTGGCCTCATCCACCTCGATCTTGAAGCCTTCTTCCTCGAACAACTGGGCCGTCGCGGTCTGCGCGTGGCCTTCCTGCAACAGCATGTCGAGCTTGGACAGGCACATGTAGCGCCCGCGCCCCTTGGCCAGGGCGAAGCTGAAATTCAGCCCGCTGTTGCGCATCAGGTCGGGCAGGTCCTTGTAGACGATCTGTTCCTGCAGGGCGACGGTGGCCGTGGCGATCACCAGGCGCTTGCCGGCGGCCTTGGCGGTGGGGATCGCCGCCAGGCTGTAGGCCACGGTCTTGCCGGTACCGGTGCCGGCTTCGACGGCAACCACGGCCGGCTCGCCATCGCGGCGGCCTTCATCATCGGTGTCGATATCGCCGAGCACCTTCGCCACTTCTGCGATCATCAGACGCTGACCGTAGCGGGGTTTCAGGTTCTTGGCTTCGAGGAAACGCGAGTAGGCGCCCTGGATCGTGGTTTTGAGTTCGGTGCTGATCATGAGTCTTCGGGCGCGAAAAACGCTGGATAAATTTTCAGTGGTTCGAATGGCCGCTATCATACCCCGCTAATTCATCCCGCGCCGAACGGAGTACCCGAATGACCGCTTTTGCACTCGTCTATACCCTGCATCTGCTGGCCGCCCTGATCTGGGTCGGCGGCATGTTCTTCGCCTGGATGATCCTGCGTCCGGCGGCAATGGCCGCGCTTGAAGGCCCCGCCCGCCTGAAATTGTGGGTCCAGGTGTTTCAGCGCTTCTTCGTCTGGGTCTGGGTGGCGGTGGTGATCCTGCCGATCAGCGGCGTGGGCCTGATCCAGCTGCGTTTCAGCGGGTTCGAGACCGCGCCGCGGTATGTGCAGGTGATGATGGGGCTGTATATCGTGATGCTGGCGCTGTTTCTTCGTATCCAGTCATTGCAACTGCCGGAACTGCGCAAGGCGGTGGAAGCCGAACAGTGGGCCGAAGGCGCCGCCGCGCTGGGGCGGATTCGCCGCCTGGTGGGAATCAATCTGCTGATCGGCCTGGCGCTGGTGGCGATCGTCGCGGCGCGCCCGACCTTCTGAGAAAAGCCAACGCCTGATGCTGATCGTTCCCACGCTCTGCCTGGGAACGATCGACTCATCACTGTAGGAACGGGCTTGCCCGTGAATGGTCGTCGAAGCGGCTCAAAGACGCTGGATGGTCACACTACCCGGCTCGCCCTGGGGCCCCGGCTGACCCGCCAGGCCAGGACGCCCGGACTTGCCACCGTCGGTCTTGTAGATAAAGCAGCCCTTGGACTTGCCGCCTGCACCCGGACGTCCCGCCGCACCTGCCGCGCCGCCGGCACCGCCCTCGACCTGGACCTTGATCTGCTCGGCCGGGTAGTCCCGTGGCAGTTCGACCCGAACCTGCGCCCCAGGCGCACCCGGACGGCCATCGCCGCCATTGTCACCATCGGCACCGCGACCGGCCTGGCCCCAGGTGCAACCCGGCTCCTCGCCATTGGCGCCATCGAGCCCGACATAACCCGGAATGCCGGTACCTCCACGGGCATCCACCGACAACAACGGTCCGCTCAGGGCATCGATCCGCAGGTTCAGGTTGCGACCTGGCAGCGGCGCCTTCTGGTAGCTGCCCGGGGCTCCCCGCGCGGTAATCTGGCTGCCGCTGCCGAGATCGGCGCGCCCGGCCCTGAGTTCGAAACTCTGTTCGCTGGGCACGATGGCGATGCGCGCCTCGCGCCCCAGGTGCAGTTCGCCCACGCTCAACCGGGTGATACTTGCCGGCACCAGCAGCGTACCATGGTCGGCCACGTCCAGGCGCTCCAGCTGCAACACACTGGTATTGCCCGGCAGGCGTACCAGGGAGTTGGCTTCAACGGTCACGACCTGGGCATACGCCAGCGGGCTGCACAGCGCCGCCAATAGACACAAACTACGCATGGCTGACTTCCTCGCGAGCCGGCAACGGCAGGATCTGCAGGTGGAACATACCGAACAGCAGGATCTGCGCCCGGTCACGCCAGGGCTGTGGCCGATCTTGCAGGCTGCCGTTGAACAGCAGTATCTCGAGCAGATGGGTCAGCAACAGCAGGCTCCCGGCCAGATTCACCAATAAACGAAACGGGCTGACCAGCGGATTCACCAGGTTGACCAGCACCACCAGCCAGAACAGCAGCGTCAGGACCTTCCCCAACCCCCAAAGCACCTTCATACGCCCCCCTTGGTACATTATTCTTTGGGCGCACAGTAACGGCTTGCACGGGCAATTTGCCAGTGGGCCCGGAAAATTATTCTCCAGCGGTCGCCTTGCCCGCCAGTTCGACGAAATTCATCGCTCCAGAGCGGTTGTCGAGCCATCGACCGCGCCCCTGCAGCGCGCCTGCGCGACCCGCCTGGAGATTTCCGGAACCGCGCTCTAGGCCGGGCCGTTCGAGCAGGCTAGTCTTTGCAGTTCTGATTGAGGATTTTCGATGACCGAGAGCATTTCTTCGCGCACGCCGCAGCAAGCCCTGGCGGCCCTCCTGGACCGCTATGCACCGCAGAACCTGCTGCTGGTCGGCGCAGGCAGCTTTCCGGCGCTCGAGGCGTTCCAGGCGGCGCACCCGCAGACCCAGGTCGCCCTCGCCGAACCCGGCGCCCTGCCGGCCGACCTGGCGGCACGGCGCTTCGACCTCGCGCTGGTGGTCGATTGCCTCGAACACCTGCCCAAGCGCGCCGGCCGGGAACTGCTGGGCGGCATTCGCAACCTCAACGCCAGTCGCATCGCGGTGCTGGTGGACATGCCGGCCAGTGGCTGGCAGGACAGCGACTTCTTTGCCCTGGCCCTGCAAAGCAGCGAGCGTTTCCAGCGCGACCAGCAGGTACTGACGCTGTTCACCTACGATCTGCGGGAATACAAACAGGTGCCGGACTGGCTCAACGCCAAGTTCTGGGCCAACCCGGAAAACTTCGGCAAGTACTGGTGGTAATCCGATGAGTACATCCATTTGCCCCTGTGGCAGCGGCAACCTGCTGGACGCCTGCTGCGGCCACTACCATGCGGGCCATCCCGCGCCCTGCGCCGAGGCGCTGATGCGCTCGCGCTACAGCGCCTACGTGCTGGGCCTGGTCGATTACCTGGTGGCGACCACCCTGCCCAGCCAGCAGAACGGCCTGGATCGCCAGTCCATTGCCGACTGGAGCGCGCAAAGCACCTGGCTGGGCCTGCAGGTGGAAAGCTCGGAGGTCTTCGGCGGCCAACCCGAGCACGCCTTCGTGACCTTTACCGCGCGCTGGCATGACAACGGCGGCGAACACAGCCATCGCGAGCGCTCATCCTTCGTGCAGAACACGGGCCGCTGGTATTTCATCGACCCGACCGTCCCGCTCAAGGCCGGACGCAATGACGCCTGCCCCTGTGGCAGCGGGCAGAAATACAAGAAGTGCTGTTCGAGCTACCTGCTCAGCTGAGCTTCAGGTGCGACGTATCGGGCACCGCTGCCGCAGGCGGCGCGGGTAGCTGGCCCATGTCGCTGCCCACCGGCGCCACGCTGAACGCCGACAGGTCGAGGACCGGTGCAACGGGCGCCGGCTTGGGGTCCTGCACATCGCTGCCGACCTCGGCGATCGCATAATCCGGCGCATCGACCTCGCTGAAGGCGGCCATGTAGGCATCCCGCGGCACTACCCGGGCCCGCCCGACCGGCTCGGGAGCGGCGGTCATCTCGATCTCTTCCATCGGCATCTCGAGCACCGAGACCACCGCACCGGCGCGCTCGATGGTCGCCCGGTACTTCTCGGCGGCAGCGGCATCGAGATTGTTCTTCAGGACCAGGCGGCGCCCGGAGAACAGCAGTTCGATGCGCTGGGCATCGGCCTGGAACAGCCGCGCCAGGTTGCTCCTGACCTGCTCGACCGGGGCACCGGGGACCAGTTCGCCGCTGAAGACAATCTCGTAAAGACTCATGACCACACTCCTGTGCGCCGGGCTCGGTTCCGTTGCGCGAATGACCGGTAGTATCGCCCAGGTGGTTTTGCCATCACAACCTGGCAACGCTTGGCCCGCCGGCTTGCTAGACTGAGTTTTCGGCGGGAGGAATGTATGTACTCACGGACACACTGTACCCTTGGCCAAGTGAAGCTTGACCCAGCGAGGCTTGGCCCGGTGCTGCTTGGCCTGGCAATGCTGCTGGCGCTGTCCGGTTGCGCGTCCTGGCTCGATGCCGGCCCCCGTGACCCCGAAGTGCACCTGGTGCGGGTGGAACTGGTCAAGGCCAAGCTGCTGCAGCAGAAATTCAAGCTGCATTTTCGCGTCGACAACCCCAACGACAACACCCTGACCGTGCGCGGACTGCGCTATCGGATCTATCTGGATCAGTGGTTGCTCGCCGAAGGTGAGTCCGACGAGTGGCTGACGGTGGAGCCCAACAGCCGGGCGTTTTTCGTCGTGCCGATACGAACCAATCTCTGGCAGCACATGAAGCCCCTGGCCAAGCGCCTGGAAAAACCCGACCAGCCGATCCCCTATCGCCTGGAGGGCGAGCTGAAAACCGGATTATTCATCGGCTATGACGTGCACCTGGAGCGCAAAGGCGAGATAATTCCCGGCGATTTAATTTCGGAGTAGTTCCAGCATGACTCAGCAACCTCACGTCCATGGCCCTGATTGCGATCACGATCATGATCACGCGCACCACGATCACGACCATGGCCACGTTCACGGGCCGAACTGCGGGCACGCTCACCAGGAGCCGGTGCGCAACGCATTGAAGGACGTGGGCCGCAACGACCCTTGCCCTTGCGGCAACGGCAAGAAATTCAAGAAGTGCCACGGCGCCTGAAGCCGCCTGACGCTGCCCGCTACAGGCCAAGGCCCCGGCATTTGCCTGTAGCGCCCCGCTAGTCCTCGCGTCGTTCGAACGCCAGCACCACCTCGAGCCCGCCGCCCTCGCGATTGCGCAGGGTCATCCGGCCGCCATGGGCCGCCGCGATGGTATGGGCGATGCTCAGTCCCAGGCCATAACCGCCGGTCCCGGCATTGCGCGAGCCCTCGACCCGGTAGAACGGCTCCACCACTTGCTCCAGCAGCGCCTCGGGAACCCCCGGGCCACGGTCGCTGATGACGATACGCAGCAACTGCGGCTGGTCTTCCACCCGCACCACCACTTCGCGACCATAACGCACCGCATTCTCCAGCAGGTTCTGCACGCAGCGCTTGAGGCTGCGGGCATAGCCAGGCAACGGCCGCTGCGCCCAGCCCTCGACGCTGACCGGCTCGCCGATATCCTGCAGGTCCGCCTGCAAACTGCGCAGCAGTGCATTGATATCGATGTTCTGCCGCTCCTCGTTGACTTCCCCGCTGCTGACAAAATCCAGGGTGCTGGAGACCATATGCTCCATGTCTTCCAGGTCCGTGCGAAAACGCTCCTTGACCTGATTGTCCTCCAGCAGCTCGGTGCGCAGGCGCAGGCGGGTGATGGGCGAACGCAGGTCGTGGGAGATCGCCGCCAGGAAGCGCGTGCGCTCGGCGATATTGGCGATCAGCCGTTGCTGCATGACATTGAAGGCCTGGGCCGCCCGACGCACCTCGGTCGGCCCGTCCAGCGGCAGTGGCGGGCGCTGGATATCCCGCCCCAGCGCCTCGGCCGCCCTGGCCAGGGCATTCAGGGGGCGAATCGCCAGGCGTACCGCCAGCAGCGCGATGATCACCAGCACCACGACTCGCAGCAGGTAGATACGCATCAGGTAATCGAACAGCACATTCACTGGCGAGGTACTGGTCCAGCCCTGCTCCTCGCTGGCATCGACCATCAGCCAGCGCCCGTCGGGCAGGCGCAGGTCGATCAGGAAATGACCGACCGCCGGGTTGCTGCCGAACAGGGTCGGCAACCCCGCGACCTGGCCCTGCTGGTCCAGCACGGATAACTGCAACAGGCGCGCGGTCTGGGTATAACCGGTTTTTTCCGAGAGGACCTTGTTCAACAGACGCTCGGTGCCCTGGTCGGCTTCCTCCAGTTCGTCGGGCAGGTCGCTGGCCTGATCACTCAAGGTCAGATGAAAGTTCGGCGAGTCGATCAGGCCGATCAGGGTGTCGACGCGCTGCGGATCGAGATGGGACAGCCGGACGATATTCGCCAGGCGCGTGGCGATCAGCCGGGTGGGAATCTCCAGCACCTGGCTGTGGCGCACGTCGTACCAGATGCTGCTGGTCACGACCTGGGCCGCCAGCATGCCGGTCACCAGGATCAGCACCAGCCGGCCAAAGAGCGAGCGTGGCCATAACCTCACGACTGCGGGTCCACATCGGTGGCGGTCAACATATAGCCTTCATTGCGCACCGTCTTGATCAGGCCCGGCTCCAGTTGCTGGCGCAGGCGGCTGATGCAGACATCGATGGAGCGGTCGAACGGCGTGCTGTCCTTGTCAAACACATGGTTGAGCAGGAAGTCGCGGCTGAGCGGACGGTTGGGGTGCTGCAGCAACAGGCGCAGGACGCGGAAATCCGAGTTGCCCAGGCTGATCACCAGACCTTGCGGGGACAATACCTGGCGGGCCCGGGTATCGAGCTGCCAACCGGCGAAGCGGATGGTCGGGACATCGTCGATCCGCGCCCGCTCGGGGAAACTCTGGGCGCGGCGCAACACCACCTTGATACGTACCAGCAGCTCACGGGGATCGAACGGCTTGGGCAGGTAATCGTCGGCGCCCAACTCCAGGCCGAGGATGCGGTCCACCAGGGTGCCGCGGGCGGTCAGCATGATCACCGGGGTATTGGAGGTCACCCGCAGCTCACGACACAGGCTCAGCCCGTCCTCGCCCGGCAGCATCAGGTCGAGGACGATCAGGTCGATGACATTCAGTTCGAGGCGGCGACGCATTTCCTTGCCGTCACAGGCGGTGGAGGTCTGGTAGCCGGCGTTGCTCAGGTACTCGGACAGCAACTGACGGATTTCCGGATCGTCATCGACGATCAACAGGTGATCTGGCTTGGTCATGGAAGAAAGTCAGCATCCGAAAAAAAACTAGGAGATAGCCGAAAGCTCGCGGCGTGTCGGAGTGAAATGTAATGGAATGTGTTGAGGTGCGCTTGTATGCGATTCCAATACAAAGCACGCGCCGCCCGGCGAACCCGGCTCTTTAGACTACCGAATCTAAATAAGATTGATTTCAATTTAGCATAGGTTGTCGCGCATGCCATCGTTGTCCCAGTCCTCCCCTTCACGCCTGCAACCCCTGGCCTTGCCGCGTACGCTGGCCCCCGTTTTCGGCCTGATGGCCATGGGCGCGCTGAGCCCCCAGGCACTGGCCCAGGAGACCGAGGCCCAGGGTACGCTGACCCTGCCCGACCTGAAGGTCGAAGGTGACTACAGCTCGCCCTTCAAGGTCGACCGGGCGAGTTCGGCCAAGCTCAGCCAGCCGCTGCTCGATACCCCGCAAAGCGTCACCATCGTGCCGCAGCAGGTGCTCAAGGAACAGAACGCCCAGACCCTGCAGGAAGTGTTGCGTAACGTGCCGGGGATCACCTTCATGTCCGGCGAGGGCAACCTCGGCTGGGGCGACCTGTTCTCGATCCGCGGTTTTTCGTCGGAGCAGAGCCTGACCGTGGACGGCGTGCGCGATGCCGGCATGTCGACCCGCACCGACACCTTCAACCTGCAGCAGGCCGAGGTGTTCAAGGGCACCGGGGCCATCGAGTCCGGGGTCTCGGCGGTGGGCGGCAGCGTCAACCTGGTCAGCAAGGAGGCCCACCTGGGTGATGCGAACAAGGTTTCGGCCGGGGTCGGCAGCGACAACTACCGACGCCTGACCGCCGATATCAACCATGAGCTGAACGATACCAGCGCCTTGCGCATCAACCTGATGCGCCACTACAACGCCGTGGCCGACCGCGACGATGTCGACTACGACCGCTGGGGTATCGCCACCTCCCTGGGCCTGGGTCTGGGCACCCAGACCCGGGTATTCGTCGATCTGTTCTACCAGAAGGACAACAACACCCCGGACACCGGCCTGCCGATCCAGCGCGGGACCAACGGCGATACCATGCCGGGCGTCAAGCGCTCCAACTGGTACGGCGATTCGAGCCTGTACACCCAGCAGACCGAAACCACCTCGCTGACCGCCCGCCTCGAGCACGACTTCGACAACGATGCCAGGCTCAAGAACCAGATCCGCTGGGAGCGCACCGACAACTTTGGCGTACTGTCGCCGGCACGGTTCTTCGCCGCCAACGCCTCCGGCCAGAAAACCTGCACCGGCCCCCGTTGTGCGACCCTGGGCTACACCGGGGTCGCTCCGATCAGCCAGGTCCCGGGCTCGACCGTCAATGCCTATCCCGGCTATACCAGCAACGGCAACACCGCCTACGGCATCCTGCGGGGTGACGACTTCGGCCAATCGAAGCGCTACACCATCCTCGACAACCAGACCGACTTCAGTTTCGGCTTCAACACCGGCAGCTTCTCCCATGCCGCGGTCAGCGGCATCGAGCTCTACCATGAGACCTACGGCGGCCTGAAGCGCAACGCCGAAGTCCCCACCGGCGACATGCTGTTCAACATGACCGACCCGCAGCACGACTTCGCCAGCACCTGGGTGACCAAGGGCGAAGGCGATCCGCGCTCGATCATCGACAACGCCGGGGTCTATTTCGGCGATACCGTGACCCTGACCGAGCAATGGCAGGTCCTCGGCTCGCTGCGTTACGACAACTGGCGCGCCCAGACCACCCAGCGCGGCCAGGCCGATATCAAGAGCGACGACGGCGCCCTGAGCGGGCGTGCCGGTGTGGTCTACAAGCCACTGCCCAATGGCAGCATCTATGCCTCCTACAGCGAGGCCGCGGAGCCTTCGGCGGTCGGTGCCTCGACCAACAACCAGATCTACGGCGCCTCGACCACCAGCAACTACACGCCGGCCAAGTCGAAGACCTACGAGGTCGGCACCAAGTGGGATATCGCCCATGACCAGTTGAATGTCACGGCGGCGATCTTCCGTACCGAACTGGAAAACTCCTGGGAGTACCAGGACGGCGAAACCGCGCCGGTACGGGCCTTGCCGGCCAAGCGGGTCGACGGCGTGGAACTCGGCCTGCAGGGCAATATCACCCCGCGCTGGACCGCCTACAGCGGCTTCTCCGCCCTCAAGAGCGTGCAGACCAAGGGCGCCAACAAAGGCGCCGAGGCCAAGAACGTCCCGGACCTGACCGCCAACCTGTGGACCACCTATGCCGTGACCGACGCCCTCAGCCTGAGCTACGGCGCCAACTATGTCGGACGCCGGCGCTACAGCGACAACGAGTACGTCGGTGGCCTGAACAACAACAGCAGCTACGCCAACGGTCCATCGGGGGTCAACGCGATCTACGTCAAGGACAACGAGAAGGCCCCCGGCTACTGGCTGCACAACCTGGCGGCGCAGTACCAGTTCAACCCGCAGACCCGGGTCAACCTGAACCTCAACAACGTCTTCAACACCTTCTACTACAGCCAGATCGGCGCCTCCCTCGACGGCTTCCAGCTGTACGGGATTCCGGGGGCGGGGCGCACGCTCACGGCCAGTGTCGACTATGAGTTCTGAGCCGGCATGCTGATCGAGATTCCCGCCCTGTTCAGCCCCGCCGAGGCCCGCGAGATGGTCGCGGCGCTGCTGGCCGAGCCCTGGATCGACGGCAAGGCCACCGCCGGGCTCGGCTCCGCAAGGGTCAAGCACAACCGGCAGTTGCCGGAAGACTCGGCCCTGGGCATCCGCCTCGGTGAACGCATCCTCGGCCGGCTCTCGGACAACGCGCTGTTCATGTCCGCCGCCCTGCCGAAGAAGATCTACCCGCCGTTGTTCAATCGCTACAGCGACGGCGAGTCGTTCGGCCTGCATGTCGACAACGCCATCCGCGGCCTCAAGGGCGTGCGTGAGCGGGTCCGCACCGACCTCTCCGCGACCCTGTTCCTCGCCGACCCGGCCAGCTACGACGGCGGCGAGCTGGTGATCCGCGACACCTTCGGCGAACACCCGGTCAAGCTGCCCGCCGGACACCTGGTGCTCTACCCCGGCAGCAGCCTGCACAGGATCAATCCGGTCAGCCGTGGCGAACGGATCGCCGGGTTCTTCTGGATCGAGAGCCTGGTCCGCGAAGACAGCCAGCGCAGCCTGTTGCTGGACATGGATGTGGCGATCCAGCGCCTGAGCGCACGACACGCCGACGAAGAATCCCTGCTGCAACTGAGCGGCGCCTACCAAAACCTGCTGCGGCGCTGGAGTGACGTCTGATGCGCCGCCTGCCTTTCCCGGAGATATCGTGATGATCAAACCCCGTGCGCTGCTGCGCCTGAGTGCCCTGTTCACCGTGTTGCTGCTTGGCCCCGTCGCGGCGGCCTCGGCCCATGAAGTCACCGACGTGCTCGGCCGCAAGGTCGATGTACCGGAGCATGTCCAGCGCGTGGTGCTGGGTGAAGGCCGGCTGATTTCCGCCTTCGCCCTGCTCGACCGCGAGGCGCCGTTCCAGCGCATCGTCGGCTGGCAGAACGACCTGCGCCTGCTCGACCCGCACACCTACGCGGCGTACGCGGCCAGGTTCCCGAAGGTCAAGGACATCCCGCTGATCGGCCAGGCCTCGGAGCAGAGCGTCAGCGCCGAAGAGATTCTCAGCCTGAAGCCGGACCTGGCGGTATTCAGCATCTCCGGCCACGGCCCGACCGAACACAGCCCGGTGGCCGATGTGCTGGCCAAGGCCGGCATCGCGGTTCTGTTCGTCGACTTCCGGATCAATCCGATCAAGGGCACCCACGACAGCCTCGACGCCCTGGGCCAGGCCCTCGGCCGCGAGCCACAGGCCAAGGCCTACCTGGATTTCTATGACCGGCACCTGAAGGCGATCACCGACAAGGTCGGCAACCTGCCGGACAGCCAGCGGCCGAAAATCTTCCTCGAACTGCTGGCCGGGGCCTGGCAGGCACCGGGACACACCACCGGCAAGAGCGGCATGGGTGAGGTGATCCGAACCGTCGGCGGGGTCAATATCGCCGAAGGCGTGGTGCCGGGTGCGCTGGGGGATATCAGTGTCGAATATGCGCTCAAGGCCGATCCGGACCTGTATGTCGCCACCGGCAACCACAAGCCGGGGCTGATCCTCGGTGCCGAGGTCAGCCAGGCCGAGGCGCGCGAAGCCTTCGACGGCGTGCTCGCCCGTCCCGAGTTCAAGAACCTGCGGGCGATCCGCGCGGGCAATGCCCACGGCCTGTGGCATGACTTCTACAACTCGCCCTACAACCTGCTGGCCATCGAAGCCCTGGCCAAGTGGATCCATCCACAGCTGTTCGCCCAGTTGAATCCGCAGGACACCATGGACGCCATGAACCGGCAGTTCCTCGATACGCCGCTCAAGGGCGCGTACTGGATCGACGCCCCAACCCATCAGTGAGGAAAGGGCGCCAAGCCTTCCCTTTGCAGGAGCCGGCAAGCCGGCTCCCACGGGAGAGTGCGACAAGCCTGCATGACGATGAGTACATCCCTGAGTGCTTCTCCCCTGGACCTGGCAAGCGCCAGCCAGGGTTATCGCCGCCTGTTGCTGCGCCGTCTGTGGCTGTTGGTGCTGTTGGGCGGCGCCCTGCTCTGCGCGATCCTGGTCGACCTGGCCAGCGGCCCGTCCGGCATGGGCCTGCCGGCCCTGCTCGACGGCCTGCTGCATCCAGCCCACCTGAGTCTGACCGACCAGGTGATCATCTGGAACGTGCGCCTGCCCTACACCCTGATGGCCGTGCTGGTGGGCTGCGCGTTGTCCCTGGCCGGCGCGGAAATGCAGGCGATCCTCAACAACCCGCTGGCCAGCCCGTTCACCCTGGGCGTGTCTTCCGCCGCGGCCCTCGGCGCCTCGCTGGTGATCGTGTTTCCGATCTCCAGCGCCTGGCTGTCGAACAACGCGGCGATTTCGCTGTCGGCCTTTGTCTTCGCCGCCGCCTCGGTGTTTCTCCTGCAAGCCATGTCGCGACTGCGCGGCGCCGGGGTGGAAAGCCTGGTGCTGTTCGGTATCGCCCTGGTGTTCAGTTGCAACGCGGTGGTGGCGCTGCTGCAACTGGTCGCCACCGAGGACGTGCTGCAACAACTGGTGTTCTGGACCCTGGGCAGCGTGACCCGGGCCAACTGGGACAAGCTGGGCATCCTTGCGCTGGTGATAGTCGTGGTCATGCCCTTCTCCTTTGCCGCCGCGCCACGCATGACCCTGCTGCGCATGGGTGAGGATCGCGCGATGAGTTTCGGTGTCGATGTGAAGCGCCTGCGTTTCGCCTCGCTGCTGCGCATCAGCCTGCTGTCGGCGACGGCGGTAGCGTTTGTCGGCACCATCGGCTTTATCGGCCTGGTGGGTCCGCATATCGCGCGGATCCTGGTGGGCGAAGACCAGCGTTTCCTGCTGCCCGCCAGCGCCCTGGTCGGCGCCTTGCTGCTGTCGCTGTCGTCGATTGCCAGCAAACTGATCATGCCCGGAGTGATAGTGCCGGTGGGGATTGTCACGGCACTGGTCGGCGTACCGATCTTCGTGCTGCTGGTGTTCAAGCGCGGGAGGCAGCTATGAGCGAGCAGGAACACGGCCTGCGGGTCGAGCATGCGCTGATCGGCTACGGGCGGCGCCAGGTGGTGCGCGACCTGAGCCTGCCGATGCTGCAACCCGGCACCCTGACGGCCCTGATCGGCCCCAACGGCGCCGGCAAGTCGACCCTGTTGCGCGGGATCGCCGGCCTGGAAAAGATGAGCGGCGCCGTGCGCCTGCAAGGTGAGGACCTGACCCGCCTGTCGGTCGCAGAACGGGCGCGTCGGGTGACCTACATGCCGCAGAACCTGCCGCCCGGCCTGAGCCTGAGCGTGCTGGAAAGCGTGATCGCCGCACTGCGCGTCGGCCCGCTGTCCAGCGCCGAATGCCTGGACGAAGCGTTCAAGGCCCTGCAGCGCATCGGCATCACCCACCTGGCGGACCAGTGGTTGAGCACCTTGTCCGGCGGCCAGCGCCAACTGGTCAGCCTGGCGCAGTTGATCGCCCGGCGACCGAAGGTAATGCTGCTGGACGAACCCACCAGCGCCCTGGATCTCAACTACCAGTTGAAAGTCATGGCCTGCGTGCAGTCGCTGGTGCGCGAACACCGGTTGATCGCCGTGGTGGTGCTGCACGATATCAACCTCGCCGCGCGTTATGCCGACAACCTCGCGGTGCTGCGCCAGGGACAACTGTTCGCCAGTGGCGCTCCCGGGGATATTCTCGATACCCGCCTGTTCGCCGAGGTATATGGCGTGCGGGCAAGGATCGAACGTTGCTCGCGGGACACCCTGCAAGTCCTGGTGGACGAAGCCGTCGGCTAGCCGTTCACAGCAACTCGCCGCTGGACACCACCGTCGCGTACTCGCCATGCAGGTTGCCCAGGGACATGGCGTGCACCTCCCGGGCGCTGCGCGGTTGGCCGAAGAAGTCGGCTTTGTCGAAGGTGTAGCAGGCATCTTCGACCACCCAGGTGGCAAACCCCAAGTTGCCGGCGGTGCGCGCCGTCGCCTCCACGGAGTTATGGGTGGCGACGCCGACGATGACCAACTGGTCGATGCCCGCCTCTTGCAGACGGATCTGCAGGCCGGTGGCGCAAAAGGCATCCGGCACCTCCTTCTGCACCAGCCACTCCCCCGCCAACGGCCGAAACCGCTCCTGGAACTCCACCCCGGACTGTCCCGGCCAGAACACCGACTCCGGCGAGCGCGACAGATGCTGCACATGGATCACCGGGCGAGCGTTGGCGCGCCAGTGGTGCAGCAACCCGGCGATACGATCTTCGGCCTGCGGATTGTTCCGTGGCCCGAGTCGCGGCTGAAGAATGCCCTGCTGCTGATCGATGACGATCAATGCCGCGCGGTCCCCGATAGCCACCATCCCCTGTGCCCTCGTTATCTGTCCTGGAGACTCGCAGTTGAGCACCAAGAGCGTTCATCGGACAAGTCATCGGGCGTAAAACACTCCGGATTGCGCAAAACCCGAAAATAAGCGCAGCCCCCGTCTTGCGCGGCTTCCTCCTGCTCACTAACGTAGCGCCTTTACTGACGCTACCCCCGCAGGAGCCTTGCCATGGCCTCGCCAGCCTTTCCCCCTTTTCTTCACAAATGTGGCGTTGCCGCCGCCGTGGCAGGCCTGCTCGGCCTGGGCGGCTGCCAGGCCTGGAACACCCAGGACAGCCTGCCGCCGACCTCCGGCGTGCAACCGCTCAAGGGACTGGCGCAGAACGTGTCGGTGCGGCGCAATGCCGTCGGCATACCGTTGATCGAAAGCAACACCTTCCATGACGCGCTGTTCACCCTCGGCTACGTCCACGCCAGCGACCGTATCACCCAGATGGTCACCCTGCGCCTGCTGGCCCAGGGTCGCCTCGCGGAGATGAACGGTGCCGATGCCCTGGATACCGACCGGTTCATGCGCGCGGTCAACCTGAAGAAAAGTGCCGGCGAGCTGTACAACGCTGCGTCGCCGCGGCTCAAGCGTTTCTTCGAAGTCTATGCGCGGGGCGTCAACGCCTACCTGTTCCGCTACCGCGACAAGCTGCCGGCGGATCTGGCCCAGAGCGGCTATACGCCCGAATACTGGAAGCCGGAAGATTCCGCGCTGATTTTCTGCCTGCTGAATTTCCAGCTCTCGGCCAACCTGCCGGAAGAGATCTCGTCGCTGCTGATCGCGCAGAAGGTCGGTATCGACAAGCTCGCCTGGCTGACCCCGACCGCGCCGGACGAACCCCTGCCCCAGGCTGATGCGGACAAGCTCAAGGGCGTGGCCCTGAGCCAGATTGCCGGGCTGGGCGCCGTCGGCAAGGCTGCCGGACAAGTGGCGGCACTCAACGGCTTCGGTGCCGGCACTTCGACCAACTGGGCCATCGGCCCGCAACGCAGCCGCAGCGGCAAAAGCCTGCTGGCCGCCGACCTGCAACAACCGACCAGCGCCCCCGCGGCCTGGAACTACGTGCAGATCCGCGCGCCGAAATACCAGGCCGCCGGCGCCTCGATTGCCGGCCTGCCGGCGATCCTTTCCGGCTTCAACGGCAAGGTGGCCTGGAGCATGGCCGCGGTACTCGGCGACAACCAGGACCTGTTCCTGGAAAAACTCAAGCGCCAGGGCAATGCGCTCTACTACGAAGCCGACGGCAAATGGCTGCCGGCCATCGTGCGCAACGAAACCTTCTTTATCAAAGGCCAGCGCTCGATCCGCGAAACCGTCTTCGAGACCCGCCACGGGCCCCTGCTCAACAGTGCCCTGGGCGATACACCGCTGGCCAACGGTTATGGCCTGGCATTGCAGACCCCGTCGCTCAAGGACGACAAGAGCCTCGATGCGTTCTTCGACCTGTCCCGGGCACAGACCACCGAGAAAGCCTCGGACGCCAGCCGCGAGATCCGCGCCATCGCCCTGAACATGATCTTCGCCGACGCCAGCAATATCGGCTGGCAGGTCACCGGTCGCTACCCGAACCGGCGCGAAGGCGAAGGGCTGTTCCCGTCGCCGGGCTGGGACAGCCGCTTCGACTGGGACGGCTATGCCGACGCGATGCTTCACCCCTACGACCAGGACCCGCAGCAGGGCTGGCTGGGCACGGCGAACCAGCGCACGGCGGCCAAGGGCTACGGCATGCAACTGTCCAACTCCTGGTATTACCCGGAGCGTGGCGAACGCCTGGCGGAACTGGCCGGCTCCGGCAAGCAGGACACCCGCAGCGTCATCGCGATGCAGTACGACCAGAGCACCACCTTCGCCAACAAGCTGAAGAAGATGTTCGAGGCCCCGGGCATGGCCCAGCCGCTCAAGCAGGCCATCGATGCGCTGCCCGAAGTCGAGCGCGGCAAGGCTCGGGAAGCCTTCAGCCGCCTGATGGCGTTCGACGGCAAGCTCAGTCCGACTTCGGCCGATGCCGCGCTGTATGAGCTGTTCCTGCAGGAAAGCCTGAAACAGATCTTCCTCGACAAGCTCGGCCCGGAAAACGGACCGGTATGGCAGGCATTTATCGCCAATGGCCGGCTCTCCTACTCGGCCCAGGCCGATCACCTGCTGGGGCGCGAAGACAGCCCGTTCTGGGATGACAGCCGCACCCCACAGAAAGAAGACAAGCCAGCCATCCTGGCGCGCAGCCTGGCGGCGGCGATCACGGCCGGCGACAGCCAGCTGGGGGCCGACCACAAGGCCTGGCAATGGGGCAAGCTGCACCGTTATGAGTGGAAGAACGCCAGCGGCCAGGTAATCCGTGGTCCGATCCAGGCCGGTGGCGACCATACCACCCTGAACACTGCGGCCTACCTGTGGGGCGGTTCGAATTTCGATACCACCCTGGCGCCAGCGCTGCGGCTGATCGTCGACTTCGGTCAGATCGAGCCGATGATGGGCCAGCAAAGCCCCGGCCAGTCCGGCAACCCGGCCAGCCCGTACTATGCCAATGGCATCGATGGCTGGTTGAAGGCGCAATATGTCAGCTTCCCCATGCAGCCGCAGAACCTCGACAAGGCCTACGGCACTACACGCCTGACGCTGACGCCGGGCAAATAATCCCGGCATGATCGTTCCCGCGCGCAGCAAAGGCATGCAAGCAGTAACGCTGCGCGTCACGACAGCGGACGCAGAGCGTCCGGAGAGGCGTTCCCACCCAGAGCGTGGGAACGATCTTTCATAGCGTTATCGCACCAATATGGCGCACTTGTTTTTTACTGCCCGATTTCGGGCATGATTAGCTGGCTCGTAGCCATATTCCTGCCTTTTAAAACGCTCGTTCGGGACTCTGGTTCGGAAATTGCTACTTTTACCGAGTCATACGCGTTCCAGTAACAGTACTTAGTGCGCCACAAGCGCTCATCTTGGTTTTTAGGGATTGAATAATGAAAAAAGCATTGCTGACCCTTTCTGCACTGGCTCTCTGCATGGCCGCCGGCGTCGCCACGGCCAAGGAATACAAGGAACTGCGCTTTGGCGTGGACCCGTCCTACGCGCCGTTCGAATCCAAGGCCGCCGACGGCAGCCTGGTTGGCTTCGACATCGACCTGGGCAACGCCATCTGCGCCGAGCTGAAGGTCAAGTGCAAATGGGTCGAAAGTGACTTCGACGGCATGATCCCCGGCCTCAACGCCAACAAATTCGACGGCGTGATCTCGTCGATGACCGTGACCGAAGCCCGCCAGAAGGCCATCGACTTCTCCAGCGAGCTGTTCTCCGGCCCGACGTCCCTGGTGTTCAAAAAAGGTGCAGGCTACTCCACGCCTGAGTCCCTCAAGGGCAAATCCGTGGGTTACGAGCAAGGCACCATCCAGGAAGCCTACGCCAAGGCCGTGCTGGACAAGGCTGGCGTGACCACCAAGGCCTATGCCAACCAGGACCAGGTCTATGCCGACCTGGTCTCCGGTCGCCTCGACGCCTCGGTCCAGGACATGCTCCAGGCCGAGCTGGGCTTCCTGAAGTCGCCGGCCGGTGCTGGCTACGAAGTCAGCAAGGCAATCGACGATCCGCTGCTGCCGGCAAAAACCGCCGTCGGTATCAAAAAAGGTAACAAAGACCTCAAGGCACTGCTGGATAAAGGTATCGAAGCGTTACACAAGGACGGCAAGTACGCCGAAATCCAGAAAAAACACTTTGGCGATCTGAACCTGTATAGCGGGAAATAATCCCCTGGGCGCCCCCTCGACGGGGGCGCTTTCTTGACAGCCAAAGGCATCTGTTCATGTTCGACAACCTCCTGCAAACCCTGGGGCTTTCCGCCTTCAGCCTGAGGGGCTTCGGCCCGATCCTGCTGGATGGCACCTGGATGACCATCAAATTATCGATACTGTCGCTGCTGGTGAGCGTCCTGCTCGGCCTGCTCGGCGCCAGTGCCAAACTCTCCAGCATCTCCCTGCTGCGGATTCCGGCCCAGCTCTACACCACGCTGATTCGCGGGGTGCCCGATCTGGTGCTGATGCTGCTGATTTTCTACAGCCTGCAAACCTGGCTCTCCACCCTGACGGACGCCATGGAGTGGGAATACATCGAAATCGACCCGTTCGCCGCCGGGGTCATCACCCTGGGCTTCATCTACGGCGCGTATTTCACCGAAACCTTTCGCGGGGCGATTCTCGCCGTGCCGCGCGGTCAGCTCGAAGCCGCCACCGCCTATGGCCTGACCCGCGCCCAGCGTTTCCGCTTCGTGACCTTCCCGCAGATGATGCGCTTCGCCCTGCCGGGCATCGGCAACAACTGGATGGTGATCCTCAAGGCCACCGCGCTGGTCTCGATCATCGGCCTCGCCGACCTGGTCAAGGCCGCCCAGGATGCCGGCAAGAGCACCTATCAACTGTTCTATTTCCTGGTACTCGCCGCCTTGATCTATCTGCTTATCACCAGTGCCTCGAACTATGTCCTGCGCTGGCTTGAACGGCGTTATGCCGCCGGTGCCCGGGAGGCCGTACGATGATCGAACTCCTCGAACAATACTGGCGTCCGTTCCTCTACAGCGACGGCCAGCACATCACCGGCCTGGCGATGACCCTGTGGCTGCTCAGCGCCTCGATCTTCATCGGCTTCCTCGTATCGATCCCGCTATCCATCGCCCGCGTCTCGCCCAAGCGCCGTATCCGCTGGCCGGTGGAGTTCTATACCTACCTGTTCCGGGGCACGCCGCTGTATATCCAGCTGCTGATCTGCTACACCGGGATCTACAGCCTGGAAGCGGTGCGCAACCAGCCGCTGCTCAATTCGTTCTTCCGCGACGCGATGAACTGCACCATCCTCGCCTTCGCCCTGAACACCTGCGCCTACACCACGGAGATCTTCGCCGGGGCGATCCGCAGCATGAACCATGGTGAAGTCGAAGCGGCCAAGGCCTACGGTCTCAGCGGCTGGAAGCTTTATGCCTACGTGATCATGCCATCAGCCCTGCGTCGCTCGCTGCCGTACTACAGCAACGAAGTGATCCTGATGCTGCACTCCACCACCGTGGCCTTTACCGCGACCATCCCGGATATCCTGAAGATCGCCCGGGACGCCAACTCGGCGACCTACATGACCTTCCAGTCGTTCGGCATCGCCGCGGTGATCTACCTGGCGATCACCTTCACCCTGGTCGGCCTGTTCCGGCTGGCCGAGCGCCGCTGGCTGGCCTTCCTCGGCCCGGCTCACTAGGACTCCCGCGCATGCGTCATGTCACTCACGATCTGCTGGCCCCCGTACCGGGTACCGCCCGCCAGATCCATAGCTTTCACTTCGGTCCGGAACAGGCCGGGCGCAAGGTCTATGTCCAGTCGTCCCTGCATGCCGACGAACTGCCCGGCATGCTGGTGGCCTGGCATCTGAAGCAACGCCTGGGCGAACTGGAACGGGACGGCCGCCTGCGCGGCGAAATCGTGCTGGTGCCGGTAGCCAACCCTGTCGGCCTGGAACAGGTGCTGATGGATGTGCCCCTGGGGCGCTACGAGCTGGAAAGCGGGCAGAACTTCAACCGCTGGTTCATCGACCTCAGCGACGAGATCGGCAATCAGCTGGAAACCCTGCTCAACGATGACCCGCAGCACAACCTGCGGCTGATTCGCCAACTGCTCAAGGCCGCATTGGCGGCCGAAGTGCCGGCCACCCAGCTGCAATCCCAGCGCCTGGCCCTGCAGCGCATCGCCTGCGATGCCGACATGGTGCTCGACCTGCATTGCGACTTCGAAGCCGTGGCCCACCTGTACACCACGCCCGAAGCCTGGCCGCAGGTGGAACCGCTGGCACGCTACATCGGTTCCGAAGCCAGCCTGCTGGCGACCGACTCGGGCGGCCAGTCGTTCGACGAATGCTTCACCCTGCTCTGGTGGGACTTGCAGCAACGCTTCGGCGATCGCTTCGCCATCCCCCAGGGCAGCTTCTCGGTGACCGTCGAGCTGCGCGGCCAGGGCGATGTCAATCACCCGCTGGCGGGCCTCGACTGCCAGGCGATAATCGACTACCTGACCCACTTCGGCATCATCGAGGGCGATGTCGCGCCCCTGCCGGAGCTGCCGTACCCGGCCACGCCGCTGGCCGGCGTGGAGCCGGTCGCCACCCCCGTGGGCGGACTGCTGGTGTTCAGCGCCCTGCCGGGGCAATACCTGGAGGCCGGGCAACTGATCGCCGAGGTCATCGACCCGATCAGCGACCGTGTCACCCCCATTCATTGCAGCACCGCGGGCCTGCTCTACGCCCGCTCGCTGCGCCGCATGGCGACCGCCGGTATGGTCGTCGCCCATGTCGCCGGCCGCGAGGCCTATCGCAGCGGCTATCTACTTTCTCCTTGAGGTGCCCATGTACAAACTGACCATTGAAGGCCTGCACAAGAGCTATGGCGAACACCAGGTGCTCAAGGGCGTTTCGCTGAAGGCCAAGACCGGTGACGTGATCAGCCTGATCGGCGCCAGCGGCTCGGGAAAGAGTACCTTCCTGCGCTGCATCAACTTCCTGGAAACGCCCAATGACGGCGCCATGAGCCTCGACGGCCAGGTGATCCGCATGGTCAACGACAAGCACGGCATGCGCGTGGCCGACGACGCCGAGCTGCAGCGCCTGCGCACCCGCCTGGCGATGGTGTTCCAGCACTTCAACCTGTGGAGCCACATGAGCGTGCTGGAAAACATCACCATGGCCCCGCGCCGGGTGCTGGGCGTCAGCAAGAAGGACGCCGAGGAGCGCGCCCGCCGCTATCTGGACAAGGTCGGCCTGCCGGCCCGGGTTGCCGACCAGTACCCGGCGTTTCTCTCCGGCGGCCAGCAGCAGCGCGTGGCGATTGCCCGCGCATTGGCCATGGAACCGGAAGTGATGCTGTTCGACGAGCCGACCTCGGCCCTCGATCCGGAGCTGGTGGGCGAAGTGCTGAAGGTGATCCAGGGCCTGGCCGAAGAAGGCCGGACCATGATCATGGTCACCCACGAAATGAGCTTTGCGCGCAAGGTCTCGAGCCAGGTGCTGTTCCTGCACCAGGGCCTGGTGGAAGAACAGGGCGCGCCGGACGATGTGCTGGGCAATCCGCAAAGCGAGCGGCTGCGCCAGTTCCTCAGCGGCAACCTGAAGTAACCCCTCGCCCCTGAAAAGGTCACTGTGGGAAGACCCCGCACTGTAGGAGCCGGCTTGCTGGCGATCCGCCGCAGGCGGCCATTCCACAAGAATGCCAGCGACCGTGCGAGCGCTATCGCCAGCAAGCCGGCTCCCACCAAAGCACAGCCCTGCACTGGCGGGGCTGTGCCGTCAGTTGTGGGCGGCCTGCCAGGGGTAGGCCAGCCACTTCTGCAGCCGCTTGGCAAAGCGCCCGCTTTCCATGTCCTGGTGCAGCCACTGGTCGACGTACTGCTTGAGCACGATGTCCCGGGGCAGCAGCATGGCCTTCTCGGAAAAGTCGAAAGGCTGGTCCGGATGCACCGCGCACAGTTCCGGATGCAGTTTCTGCTGCACCAGCGTCTCCACCGCATCGGTCATCATCAGGTCGGCCTTGCCGTCGACGATCTGCTGGAAGATGGTGACATTGTCCTCGTGCATCACGATCTGCGCCTGCTTGAGATTGGCCCGGGCGAACTTCTCATTGGTCCCGCCGGGGTTGACGATGGCCCGCACTTGCGGCCGGTCGATCTGCTCCAGGGTCTGGAACGCCTGCTGCCGTGAACAGAGGGTGATCGGCGTCTTGCCGTCGCGCTGGTAAGGCTGCGAGAAGAACGCCTGCTTCTGACGCTCCATATTCACCGAGATGCCACTGATGCCAAGGTCGAAGCGGTCGGCCTGCAAATCGCTCATCAGCGTCGGCCAGGTGGTCGGCACCAGTTCCAGGCGCACGCCCAGGGAGCTCGCCAGGCCTTCGGCCAGTTCGATATCCAGGCCGATAAAGCGCTCGCTCGTCTTGTAGCTGAAGGGTTTGTAATCCCCCGTGGTGCCGACCCGCAGCACGCCCTGCTGGAGAATCTGGTCAAGTCGGCTGAAGGCCAGTTGCTGGGGCACGGGAGGGATCGGCTGTGCGGCTTCGGCGGCGGTACCGGCCAGCAGCAGCGCGGCGAACAGGACTCGGGAAAAACCCGTGGGAATGGAAAACGTCATAGGCGGCCCTTTTTATAGTCTGGTATCCATGGGTGCGCTGGAGGCACTGGAGCAGACTACCTGCAAGGGCTCGGGCAAGCGACCCTCGGACAGCCTGGAGCCATCCGCGGGTCGGGGCTTCACCCCATCAGGCGACCGGAACGGGTGGTGGCTCGTCGGGCAGGGTCGGCTCGCCCGGCTCGGTGGGTTGCTCGTTGGGGGTGTCGGGATCGGGCTGGCCCGGAATGCCTCCGGCCAGGCTGTGGGGATGAGCCAGCAACGACCAGGCCAGCAGGCCCACTTGATTGGGTTCCAGTTTCGCCAGCTGGGCGCTGATGCTTGGATCGATCTTCATGGGCAACTCCTGAACGTTGTGGCCCGGCCGGCCTTGCGCCAACCGAGGCGGTACACCCAATAGAGTGTGCCACCGTCCAGGAATTCCCTCGGGTGCAGCGCCCTTCGTCAGGTGCGCGGCAGGGTCACGCCGCGCTGGCCCTGATACTTGCCGCCGCGGTCCTTGTAGGAGACTTCACACTCTTCGTCGGACTCCAGGAACAACATCTGCGCCACACCTTCGTTGGCATAGATCTTCGCCGGCAGCGTGGTGGTGTTGGAGAACTCGAGTGTCACGTGGCCTTCCCACTCGGGTTCCAGCGGGGTGACGTTGACGATGATGCCGCAGCGGGCATAGGTGCTCTTGCCCAGGCAGATGGTCAGCACATTGCGCGGAATCCGGAAGTACTCGACGGTACGGGCCAGGGCGAAGGAGTTCGGCGGGATGATGCAGACGTCGCTCTTGATGTCGACGAAGCTCTTCTCATCGAAGTTTTTCGGATCGACGGTCGCCGAGTTGATATTGGTGAACACCTTGAATTCATCGGCGCAACGCACGTCGTAGCCATAGCTCGACACCCCGAAGGAAATCAGTCGGTCAGCGCCTTCGCCACGCATCTGGCGCTCGACGAAGGGTTCGATCATGCCGTGCTCTTGCGCCATGCGGCGAATCCACTTGTCCGATTTGATGCTCATGGCGGGTGTCCTGAATAGCGAGGTGGAGAAATTCTGTCCGGCATCTTACCGGGGCGCGGCGCGGGGTTCAAAGTCCGCCGCCGATTTGCGCCAAAATAGCCTTGCCGCAGCGGCCCGCCGAGCAGCGTCAGGCCGCTGAACGGAGGCGCTTGCGGGCCCCGCCGGCCGCCGTCAGTCATGAAATAGGCGAAACCTTGGCAAAGACCATTGGCACGTTCCGGAAAAAGGGTTAAGGTGGCGCCACTGTGCTGCTTGTGTCACTGAGAATCTCTACACGATGTTGAATTTCGATCCAACCATCTCCAAGAATTTTTCCTGCTCTTTGCACTCAGTCTCGGCCAGGGCTTTTCCTGAGTCGCAGTTAACTTTGTCCAAGGAGACATCAAATGTCTAATCGCCAAACCGGTACCGTTAAGTGGTTCAACGATGAAAAAGGCTTCGGCTTCATCACTCCACAATCCGGTGACGATCTGTTCGTACACTTCAAAGCAATCCAATCCGACGGCTTCAAGAGCCTGAAAGAAGGCCAACAGGTTTCTTTCATCGCTACCCGCGGTCAGAAAGGCATGCAAGCTGAAGAAGTTCAAGTTATCTAACTTGTCCTGATCCAGTAAAAAGCCCCGCTCTCTCACGAGACGCGGGGCTTTTTTGTGGGCGGGTGTTTTTGTCGGCGCCTGCAAGGCATCAGCCCATACGACACAAAACCGTGGAGCCAGCAAGCCGGCTCCACAAGTCGCGCATTCCACCTCGATCGAGGTGGACTGGTATCAGTCGTCGCTGATGGTGATGTTCGGCATCGCCTGGCTGCCCGCTTCCTGCAACACAATCCGCGCCCCCACGTGCCGTGCCAGTTCCTGGTAGACCATGGCGATCTGGCCATCGGGATCGGCGGCCACGGTCGGCTTGCCGCCATCGGCCTGCTCACGGATGACCATCGACAGCGGCAACGACGCCAGCAGTTCGACGCCATACTGCGACGCCAGCTTCTCGCCACCGCCCTCGCCGAACAGGTGCTCGGCATGACCGCAGTTGGAACAGATATGCACCGCCATGTTTTCCACGACGCCCAGCACCGGGATATTCACCTTGCGGAACATCTCCACGCCCTTGCGCGCATCGAGCAGGGCCAGGTCCTGCGGCGTGGTGACGATCACCGAGCCGGCCACCGGGACTTTCTGCGCCAGGGTCAGCTGGATGTCGCCAGTGCCCGGCGGCATGTCGATCACCAGGTAATCCAGGTTGCCCCAGTCGGTCTGGGTCACCAGTTGCAGCAGTGCGCCGGAAACCATCGGCCCGCGCCAGACCATCGGTGTGTTGTCGTCGGTCAGGAACGCCATGGACATCACTTCCACACCGTGGGATTCGATGGGCACAAACCACTTCTGGTCCTTGATCTTCGGCCGGGTGCCTTCGGCAATGCCGAACATCACGCCCTGGCTCGGGCCATAGATGTCCGCATCGAGAATCCCCACCCGCGCGCCTTCACGGGCCAGGGCCAGCGCGAGGTTGGCTGCCGTGGTGGACTTGCCCACGCCGCCCTTGCCCGACGCCACCGCTACCACGTTCTTCACGTTGGCCAGGCCGGGAATCTGCGCCTGGGCCTTGTGCGCGGCGATCACGCACTCGATCTCGACCTTGGCCGAGGCCACGCCGTCGAGGCCTTCGATCGCCATTTGCAGCATCTGCGCCCAACCGCTCTTGAACAGGCCGGCGGCATACCCCAACTCGAGCCGGACGCTGACACGGTCAGCCTGGATATCGATGGCCTTCACGCACCCGGCGCTGAGCGGATCCTGGTTCAGATAAGGGTCGGTGTACTGGCGAAGGACGGCCTCCACCGCTGCGCGATTGACTGCGCTCATGGGCAACTCCCGAAAAAGACTGAGTAAAACAGGCAGCTATCGTAACCGTTCTGAACAGCCGAAAGCAGGTTCCGACAGCAATTGTGGCGGTCGGGCCCGCCGCCGGGTCCTCGCCAGGGGTGAATTATGTGCGCCGGCGCTTTATAGTGTTCGGTCTCCGTTTCACTTCAAGTAGCCGAGCCCCATGTCCGAGCCACGCCAGATCCTCGTCACCAGCGCCCTGCCCTATGCCAATGGTTCCATTCACCTTGGCCACATGGTCGAGTATGTCCAGACGGACATGTGGGTGCGCTTCCAGAAGCACCGCGGCAACCAATGCATCTACGTCTGCGCTGACGACGCCCACGGCTCGGCCATCATGTTGCGCGCGGAAAAGGAAGGCATCACCCCGGAACAGCTGATCGCCAACGTCCAGGTCGAGCACAGCACCGACTTCGCCGACTTCCTGGTGGAGTTCGACAACTTCCACTCGACCCATGCCGAAGAAAACCGCGAACTGTCGACGCAGATCTACCTGCGCCTGCGCGAGGCCGGGCATATCGCCACGCGCTCGATCACCCAGTATTTCGACCCGGAAAAGCAGATGTTCCTGGCGGACCGCTTCATCAAGGGCACCTGCCCGAAATGTGGCACCGAAGACCAGTACGGCGACAACTGCGAGAAATGCGGCGCCACCTACGCTCCCACCGACCTGAAAGATCCGAAATCGGCGATTTCCGGTGCGACCCCGGTGCTCAAGGACTCCCAGCACTTCTTCTTCAAGCTGCCGGACTTCCAGGCCATGCTGCAGACCTGGACCCGCAGCGGCTCCCTGCAGGACGCCGTGGCGAACAAGATCGCCGAGTGGCTGGATGCCGGCCTGCAGCAGTGGGATATCTCCCGCGACGCACCGTATTTCGGTTTCGAGATCCCCGATGAGCCGGGCAAGTACTTCTATGTCTGGCTGGACGCGCCGATCGGCTACATGGCCAGCTTCAAGAACCTCTGCGCACGCCGCCCGGACCTGGACTTCGACGCGTTCTGGGGCAAGGACTCCACCGCCGAGCTGTACCATTTCATCGGCAAGGACATCGTCAACTTCCACGCCCTGTTCTGGCCGGCCATGCTCGAAGGCGCGGGCTACCGCAAGCCGACCGGGATCAACGTGCATGGCTACCTGACCGTCAACGGCCAGAAAATGTCCAAGTCCCGTGGCACCTTTATCAAGGCCCGCACCTACCTCGACCACCTGTCGCCGGAATACCTGCGCTACTACTACGCAGCCAAGCTGAGCAAGGGTGTCGACGACCTCGACCTGAACCTCGAAGACTTCGTGCAGAAGGTCAACTCGGACCTGGTCGGCAAGGTGGTGAATATCGCCAGCCGTTGCGCCGGGTTCATCCACAAGGGCAACGCCGGCGTGCTGGTCGCGGGTAACGCCGCCCCGGAACTGACCGACGCGTTCCTCGCCGCCACCCCGAGCATCGCCGAAGCCTACGAGGCCCGCGACTTTGCCCGGGCAATGCGTGAAATCATGGCCCTGGCCGACCGCGCCAACGCCTGGATCGCCGACAAGGCACCGTGGTCCCTGGCCAAGCAGGAAGGCAAGCAGGATGAGGTCCAGGCCGTCTGCGCCGTGGGCATCAACCTGTTCCGCCAGTTGATCATCTTCCTCAAGCCGGTGCTGCCGCTGCTGGCCGCCGATGCCGAGGCGTTCCTCAACGTCGCGCCGCTGACCTGGAATGACCACGCCACCCTGCTCGGCAACCATCAGTTGAACGAGTTCAAGCCGCTGATGACCCGCATCGACCCGGTAAAAGTGCAGGCCATGACCGATGCCTCGAAGGAAGACCTCGCCGCCAGCCAGACCGACACCGGCAGCGCCGCCCCGCAAGGCAACGGCGAACTGACGAAGGACCCGCTGTCGGCGGAGATCGACTTCGACACCTTCGCCGCCGTCGACCTGCGCGTCGCGCTGATCGTCAAGGCCGAAGCGGTCGAGGGCGCGGACAAATTGCTGCGCCTGACCCTGGATATCGGCGACGAGCAACGCAATGTGTTCTCCGGCATCAAGAGCGCCTACCCGAACCCGGCCGAGCTGGAAGGCCGCCTGACCATGATGATCGCCAACCTCAAGCCGCGGAAAATGCGTTTCGGCATCTCCGAAGGCATGGTGATGGCTGCCGGCCCCGGCGGCGAGGAAATCTATCTGCTGAGCCCGGACAACGGCGCCAAGCCCGGGCAGCGGATCAAGTAAGCCCCTCCCTGCCCCGCGAGCCACGCACAATCGTGGCTCGCGACGCTTCATAACTAGTGCAGCCCGCCTCCTTGCCGGATAATCACTGCTATCCGTTCACCCGGCACGATCATGACCGACCTTCTTCTCATCCTTGTCAGCGCCGCCTTGATCAACAACGTCGTGTTGCAATGGCCGTTGGCCGTCGATCCGCTGTTGCAGGCGACACGCGCGCCAGGAACCGAACGACGCAAGCTGCACGCACTGGGTATCGCCACCACCTGGCTGATGCTGGTCGCCACCCTGCTGAACTACAGCCTCTATCACCTGCTGCTGTTGCCGCTGGACCTGGGCGCCCTGCAATTGCTGGTGTTCCTGCCGCTCAGCGTCGCGCTGATCGGCCCGAGCCTCAAGCTGTTGGCGCGCTGGCTACCGGGCCTGCCTTTCGACGGGCTCTGGCCGCTGCTGCTGGCAAACGCCGGCATCCTCGGCCTGGCCCTGACCAGCACGCAGAACGACCATGGCGCGGGCCACGCGGCCCTGCTCGGCCTGGGCACGGGGCTGGGTTTCTGGCTGGTCCTGGGACTGTTCAACGACCTGCGCCAACGCACCTATCATGAAGAAGTGCCCCTGCCGTTTCGCGGGCTGCCGATCGAACTGATCAGCGCCGGCCTCATTGCATTGGCCTTTCTCGGCTTCAACGGACTGGTCAAACCATGAGTCTGATTCGACATATCGACGCGCTGCTGCCACAGACCCAATGCGGCAAATGCGGTCATCCGGGCTGCCACCCCTACGCCGAAGGGATCGCCCGGGGCGAGCCCATCAACAAGTGCCCGCCGGGCGGCAATGAAACCATTGCCGCCCTCGCCGGCCTGCTGCGGGTGCCCGTGCTGGAACTGGACCCGGAGCGCGGCACCGCGCCCGCCCAGGTCGCCTTTATCCGCGAGGCCGAGTGCATCGGCTGCACCAAGTGCATCCAGGCGTGCCCGGTGGATGCCATCGTCGGCGCGGCCAAACTGATGCATACAGTGATCATCGATGAATGCACCGGCTGCGACCTGTGCGTCGCGCCGTGTCCGGTGGACTGCATTGAAATGCATCCGCTGCCGCTGGCCGAGGTCGTCCCGATTGTCGGCGGCCTGGCCTTCAATGCCGAACAACAGCAGGCCCGCAGCGAAAAGCGCAAACGTGCCCGTCGTCGCTTCGACCAGCGCAATACGCGCCTGCACGCCGAAGAGGAACGCCGCCACGCCGAACGCCAGGCGCGCGCGCCGCGCCCGACGCAGACGGACAGCGGGACCAGCGATCCGGTCAAGGCCGCCCTGGAGCGGGTCAAGGCGCAAAAAGCGCTCGACTCCGACGCCGCGCTGAAAAAAGCCCGGATCGACCTGGCCATGAGCCGGGCGCAGTTGAACAAATCATTGAAGGCCTTCGGTCATCCGCCCATTGCCGAACAGGCCGCCCAACTGGTCATCCTCCAGCAGCAGTTCGAGGCCGCGGAACAGGCCCTGGCCCGCCTGGAAAGCAGTGCACCGCCTCCCGTCCCCGCCGCCCCCGGGGACGCCGAACTCAAGCGCGCGAAGATCCAGTTGGCCATGCGCCGCGCCGAACTGGGCAAGCTACAGCGGGATCCGGAAACCTCGGGGCAGGCGCTGGAAGACGCCCAGCGTCGGCTCGAGGAAGCCCAGCGCCAGGTCGACGCCCATGCTACGCCGTGAAGCCGGCGCAGAGCCGGACGAGCGCCTCCAGCAAGCCATGCGCTGGGTGCTGCTCGCCACGCTGCCCGCTGCCCTGACCCTGTTCCTGTGGTACGGCTGGGGCGTGCTGATCAACCTGCTGCTGTGCGCGATCACCGCGCTGCTGGTGGAGGCCGGCGTGTTGCGCCTGCGGGTACGACCGATCCGACCGGCATTGATGGACGGCAGTGCCCTGGTCAGCGCCACGCTGCTGGCACTGGCATTGCCGCCCTACAGCCCCTGGTGGCTGCCGGTGTTTGCCAGCGCCGGCGCCCTGCTGGCGGGCAAGCACCTGTATGGCGGAGTCGGCAGGAACCCCTTCAATCCGGCAATGCTGGGCTATGCCCTGGCGCTCGTGGCGTTTCCACAATCCATGACCCACTGGCCCGCCTCCCATGGAATGGACCTGCTGGGCGGCTTGCAGCAGGTACTGGGCTTTCATCTCGCCGGGCAGCCGGATGCCTGGGCCCAGGCGAGCGCCCTGGATACGCTGCGGATCAACAAGAGCCTGACGATGGAGGAACTGTTCGCCACCCAGGGCGCCTTCGGCCGTTGGGGCGGCAAAGGTGCCGAATGGGTCAACCTGGCCTTTCTGACCGGCGGCCTGTTTCTGCTGAAACAACGGGTGTTCAGCTGGCACGCCCCGGTCGGAATGCTCGGCAGCCTGTTTCTCATCAGCCTGGTCTGCTGGAACGGCTCCGGTTCGGACTCCAACGGTTCGCCAGTGTTTCACCTGCTGAGCGGCGCCACCATGATCGGCGCGTTCTTCATCGCCACCGAACCGGTTTCAGGCCCCAGGAGTGCCAGGGCCCGGCTGCTGTTCGGCGCCGGCATCGGGCTGCTCACTTACATCATCCGCACCTGGGGCGGCTACCCCGATGGCGTGGCCTTCGCGGTGCTGCTGATGAACCTGATGGTGCCGACGCTGGAGCGCTGGTCCTTGCCCCGCTCGGAGCAGGTGGCGCCATGAGCAGAACACGCTCGCTGTTTGTCCTGACACTGCTGGCGGCGCTGGTCGCCGGCCTGACCTGGGAACTGCACCAGCAGGCGACACCACGAATCCAGGCGCAGCAGCAGGCGATTCAGACCCGGGCCCTGGCGCAGGTGCTGCCGGCCGGCGAGTATCAGCAGGAACCACTGGCGCTGAGCGGTGAGCCGTTGCCCCACAGCAGCCTGATACGCGGCTATCGGATGCTGCAGCAGGGGCAACCGGTGGCAGTGATACTCCAGAGCACCACCCAGGGTTATGGCGGCCCTGTCGAACTGCTGGTCGGCATCGGCGCGAGCGGCAAGCTGCTGGGGGTGAAAACCCTGTCGCACAAGGAGACACCGGGACTGGGCGGCAGGATCGCCGAAGAAGGCAATGCCTGGCTGGGTGGATTTCTCGGAAAGTCCCGGAGCGACACCCCCGACGCGGCGTGGGACCTGAAACAGGACGGCGGGCAATTCGATTCGATGGCCGGGGCGACGATTACCTCCCGGGCAGCGCTCAACGCGATTCACGATGCCCTGCGTTATTTTGACGAACACCGGGATCAACTGCTGGGAGGCAGCGGCCATGAATAGCACCAGGTTGTTGCCGGGCTCACTGATGCTCCCGCCCCTGCTCGGAGCCAGCGACTTGCTGGTCAAGGCGATCTCGTTATGGCTGGCGAGCGTGGCCGTGGTCCTGATCTATACGGCAACGGGTCGCGCGCTGAAGCCCTGGATCCACCCGGAACTGGTGTGGCCGGCACATGTTCTGCTGGCGGCCGGTAGTGTCAGCCTGGTGTCCCTGGGACTGCAAGCCTGGTCCTGGGAGCTCTGCCAGGCCCTGGGTATCTACCTGGCGCTGCTCAGCGTGCAGTGCCTGGCGCTCGAGCACCTGGGCTTCTTCCAACCGGGCAGGCTGAACGACAATATCCGCCTGTTCGCGGGCTTCGGCGTCCTGCTGGGCAGCCTGGGCCTGCTGCGCGAACTACTGGCGAACGGTACGCTGCTGGATCATCTGCAATGGTGGACCGGAACCGCCAGCCACGGCCCCATCACCTTGTTCGCCGCCGAGAACGGCCTGCACCTTGCAGGACTGGTCCCGGGAGCCTTCCTCCTGCTGGGTTTGCTGCTGGCCGGAAAAAAAGCCTGGACCCTGCGTTCAACCTCAAACCAAGTGCTTCAAAGGAAATGACTGCCCCATGAATGCCGCCAAACGCCTGGAGATTTTCCGCCGGCTCCACGAGGACAATCCAGAGCCCAAGACCGAACTGGCCTACTCGTCGCCGTTCGAGCTGCTGATCGCCGTGATTCTTTCCGCCCAGGCCACCGACGTCGGCGTGAACAAGGCCACGGCCCGGCTGTACCCGGTAGCCAATACGCCCGAGGCGATCCATGCGCTGGGGGTTGAGGGCCTGTCCGAGTACATCAAGACCATCGGCCTCTACAACAGCAAGGCGAAAAACGTCATCGAGACCTGCCGCCTGCTGATCGAACGCCATGGCAGCCAGGTCCCGCAGACCCGGGAAGAACTCGAAGCCCTGCCCGGGGTCGGTCGCAAGACCGCCAACGTGGTCCTCAACACGGCCTTTCGGCAACTGACCATGGCGGTCGATACGCATATTTTCCGAGTGAGCAACCGGACGGGGCTGGCCCCGGGAAAAAATGTGGTGGAAGTGGAAAAGCAGTTGATGAAATTCGTGCCAAAACAATACCTGCTCGACTCCCATCACTGGCTGATCCTGCTCGGGCGCTACGTCTGCCAGGCCCGCAAGCCGCGCTGTGGCAGTTGCCGGATCGAAGACCTGTGCGAATACAAGCACAAGACATCCGACGATTGAGCCGCTATTGCTTTTATTGATAAGTCGATTGAAAAAATCTTTTTTACCCGACAGATAATTATCGTTATAAGGAGCGCCAACGGCAGTCTTAGCCCGGAGTTGACTTTATGAGTACCGATAAAGAAGCACTGGATGTAGAGGACGACCTGATGCAGGTCGATTCGGACGAAACAGAACCTCCGGTGGAGGTAGCGAAGACCAATCTGAGCAAGCGTCGCACCATCGACAACCTGCTGGAAGAACGCCGCCTGCAAAAGCAGCTGGCTGATTACGATTTTGACCTGTAAGTGATGTAGATCCCCCCTCAAAAGCCTCCTTATCGGAGGCTTTTTGGCTATGACGACTCGCCTGCCGTACCGCCTTCATGACCCTGTGGTCGTCAACTCTCCCTGCACATTGCCCGAATGGTGCGCCTGTTCGTCTCAAACCAGGCCATTGCGCTGCGCGAGTTCGATCAGGTCAACCAGTGAGCGGGCGTTCAGCTTCAACAGCAAGCGGGTCTTGTAGGTGCTGACCGTCTTGTTGCTCAGGAACATCCCATCGGCAATTTCCTTGTTGCTCTTGCCCCGGGCCAGTTGCTGCAGGACCATCATTTCCCGACCCGAAAGCCGGTTGACCATGTCCGCCTCGCTGGCATTGCCCATGCTGGAGCGCACGGTATGCAACGCCTGGTTGGGAAAATAACTGTAGCCGGAAAGAACGGCCTTTATGGCACTCAGCATTTCGGTAAGGTCCTGCTGCTTGCACACATAACCGGCGGCACCCGCCTGCATGCAACGCATGGAGAAATGGCCGGGAGCCTGTGAAGTAAGTACCAGCACTTTGAAAGAAAGCCCCATGGAAGTTAGGCGGGCAATGACTTCCAGCCCGTCCAGCTTGGGAATTCCTATATCGAGTATAACAATATCCGGTGCATGCTCTCGCGCCAGTTGCAAGGCATCCACGCCGTTATCCGTCTCCGCAATGACTTCGTAGCCATGCCGTTCCATCAGCATGCGTACGGCAAGGCGAATGACGGGATGATCATCCACGATCAGCACTTTATTCATGGGCAAGTCCAATTTTCGCTGTTCGAATTTTCAGAGTCAGCACAATAGCCTAGTCACAACCTCCTGGGCATAGCGCCTACCCCGAGCAGTACCAGCCAAAGACCTTCCCTACAAACAACAAGGATTTGCCCTACAAAAAAAGCACTACAAGAAAAGTGCTGTTTTCAGGAGCGAGGTGACAATCGATTTATCCAACAGTCAGGAACGTTACCTCATAACCCTCTGGTCCGCTGCCCGGATGCAGCTTCAATGATGCTGGAGAAGATACGGATAAACAGGGTAGACAAACATCTGCATACAAGACGCTACCCGTCACGGATAAACATTAGAGACGCCAGGCGCCGGATGTCTAATGGTTTTCTGCAACAAGAAATAACCCCACTCCTTCCGCACACGCCGGAGATCATCAATGGCGCACGACCGCCGCCCGAGGTTCGAAAATTCCAGGCCCACGACAGATAAACACTGTCCCCATCGCGCCATTGTCGTCATCCTGGCCAGACATTAAACACCCAAGGCTCGGCATGGTTTCCTTCAAGTACCGGCCTGACATCTCATGAGAAAATGCTTTTGAATAGGCATGATGCGCATTTGAATAGCGGATTGCTCACTCCGAAAAACTCCTGATATATTGAAAACAGCAGCTCTTTCGACTTCAAGTAAATACCACCAAAACATTTAAATCCATCACCTCCCAAACTAAAGGAAACGTACTACGCGGCACAGGGAATACTTACCGAACTTTTAAAATCAGCCTTTCCAGAAAAAAACCAAACAATTGAGCGGCATATTTTTCTTGCAAACCATATGCTCTACCGCTAGCTTTTTAAAAACAGGAAACACCATAACAACTGACTTTTTCAGACGAGAAAGTCACGACGGCCTATCCCCCTTTACGAGCAGGCTATACTTTATGAAGAACACCACTATAAACAAACAGAAGAACAACTATAAACCCCATGATCTCGAGCTCGCCATCACCGAGTTCATCAAGCGTGGCGGAACGATAGAGCCTGCCCCGGCAAAAGAAGCAAGCCGCGGCGATGCTGAAATACCAGCCCCAGTGGAAACAGAAGTCGATACAAAGGAAGAATATGCAAGAAAAGTTGAGCTACTGAAAAACCTCATAACAAAAGGTGCGGGAATATCCGCCTTGCAATACTCATTGAAAATGAATAAAGGAGAGATAAGAAGGATCGCCCAGGAACAGGGACTGAGAATCCCCCATCGCCGTCCATTGTCCACGCCGCGGAAATACCGAAGTACTCTTTCAGAACCTGCCGGCTCACTCGCCGATGATGTAGTCGCCGGGCACGCCATGCATTACGCGGCACTGGGATACACCGCCATGGAGATTGCCCAGACGCTGGAACTGACCGTCCGCCAGGTATGGGAGTTGGGCAGGAACTATCGATTCGAACTCAAGCATCATCGAGACGACCCAAGGGAATGAACAGCAGGTTTGATCCTTGATGAAGAAAGCCTCTCCCCAACCCACCTCCCGCCTGACCCCTCTTCTGTCCGTGCGCACGCCCCTGTGCTCCCCTGGCGCCATCGGAGCAGCGCTTCCCGGGCAAAAAAAACCCCGACCTGCCGGCCGGGGCTTTTCATGCAAACAGGCGGATCAGAACAACTTGCGTCCTTTGTTTGCGGCAATGCGCATACGCAGTGCGTTCAGCTTGATGAAGCCTGCCGCGTCAGCCTGGTTGTAGGCGCCGCCGTCTTCTTCGAACGTCGCGATATTGGCATCGAACAGCGACTCGTCGGACTTGCGCCCGGTAACGATCACATTGCCCTTGTACAGCTTCAGGCGAACCACACCGTTCACGTGGGCCTGGGAAGCATCGATCATCTGTTGCAGCATCAGACGCTCAGGGCTCCACCAGTAGCCGGTGTAGATCAGGCTGGCGTACTTGGGCATCAGCTCATCCTTGAGGTGAGCGACTTCGCGGTCCAGGGTGATCGACTCGATCGCCCGGTGTGCGCGCAGCATGATGGTGCCGCCAGGGGTTTCGTAGCAGCCGCGGGACTTCATGCCCACATAGCGGTTCTCGACGATATCCAGACGACCGATGCCGTGTTCGCCACCGATGCGGTTCAGGGTCGCCAGCACGGTGGCCGGAGTCATCTCGACGCCGTCCAGGGCGACGATGTCACCGTTGCGGTAGGTCAGTTCCAGGTACTGCGGCTTGTCGGGAGCGTTCTCCGGGGAGACGGTCCAGCGCCACATGTCTTCTTCGTGCTCGGTCCAGGTGTCTTCCAGCACGCCGCCTTCATAGGAGATGTGCAGCAGGTTGGCGTCCATGGAGTACGGGGACTTCTTCTTGCCGTGACGCTCGATCGGGATCGCGTGCTTTTCAGCGTAATCCATCAGCTTTTCACGGGACAGCAGGTCCCATTCACGCCATGGCGCGATGACCTTGACGCCTGGCTTGAGGGCATAGGCACCCAGCTCGAAACGCACCTGGTCGTTGCCCTTGCCGGTCGCGCCGTGGGAAATGGCGTCGGCGCCGGTTTCGTTGGCGATTTCGATCAGGCGCTTGGCGATCAGCGGACGGGCGATGGAGGTACCCAGCAGGTACTCGCCTTCGTAGACGGTATTGGCACGGAACATCGGGAAGACGAAGTCACGCACGAACTCTTCGCGCAGATCGTCGATATAGATCTCTTTCACGCCCATGGCCTGCGCCTTGGCACGAGCAGGCTCGACCTCTTCGCCCTGACCCAGGTCCGCGGTGAAGGTCACCACTTCACAGTTATAAGTATCCTGCAGCCACTTGAGGATCACCGAAGTGTCCAGGCCGCCGGAATACGCGAGAACGACCTTGTTTACGTCGGCCATGCCATCACTCCACGGGGTTGTACGGAAAGGCGCGATTCTACCGGCCAAAACCATGAATTTACAGAGGCGCGACAGCTAAGGACGACAAAGCGACAGATAATGTCGAACGGGCGACGATGACAGCCGATTCAGGAAGTGGCCGCCGCGTTTCCAGCCGCGGCTGTCGGCGCCGCCTTTTCAGGCGCGGGGACACGCTCGAGATGAATGTTGACCCGGCGGTTCTTCGCCCGGTTGGCGGGGTTGGTGTTGGGGGCCAGCGGGTAGCGCTCACCATGGAAACGCATGACGATCTGCGATTCCGGGATGCCATTGGCCTTGAAGAACTCCATCACCGACAGCGCCCGTCGACGCGACAGGTCGCGGTTGGTCAGGCGATTGCCGCTGTTGTCCGAGTGACCGTCGAGTTCGATGTGATTGACGCTCGGGTCGGCCTTGATGAAGTCCAGCATCACCTGCAACTGGGCCTTGGCCTGGGCGTCCAGGTCGATGCCGCCACCGGGAAAGCCGATCTCGGCCTGCTTCACCTGCTCGAAGTTCTTCGGCAGCAGCTTGGCGGTGCAGGCCTGGAAGTCGCTGTAGGCCTGGGTGAACTTCACCGGCAGCAGCCGCACCTCGGAAACCCCGCCGTCCCGCGAATAATGGCGAATGACCGGGCTGCGGCCATCGAGTAGGCCATGGAACAGACCACCGGCCTGGCCCTGGGAACTGTTGAACAATACATCGCCGTTGCCGACTTTCACCGACCCCAGGTTGATATCGCCGCGTCCCGGCTGCCAGGGGGCGGCCGCGGCCAGCAGGGTCGCCGAACCGCCACCGAGCACGTGGTTATAGGCTTTCAGGCGAAAGATCGCCTGCTCGCCGGCCCGGCGCACGAATTCGCCCGAACCGAAGTCGGTGATCGGCTGAGCCAGCCGGCACTCGAACTTGTCACCTTCCACCTTCCACTCGATGCTCTCCAGACGGGTCTGGAAAGTCAGCGCCATGGCGGGCAGGCTGGCGAACATACTGAGCAGGGCTAAATAACGCTGGCGCACGGGAGGCTCCAATGGTTCCACGACTTTGAGACTGGCGTACCGGTTCTACGCCATACGTTCTGGATATCGGTCGCGTGCGGCAAAACTTGATAGCGAGTGCCTGATAGAGTCTTTTCCGGTAGCATTCCCATCAGTTCGACCCGCCTGGAATCCCCAATGTCCGACCGCCTGACCCTGCTGCGTCCCGACGACTGGCATATTCATCTTCGCGATGGTGCTGTGTTACCCCACACTGTAGCGGATGTTGCGCGCACCTTTGGTCGCGCCATCATCATGCCCAACCTGGTGCCTCCGGTACGCAACGCCGCCGAAGCCGATGCCTATCGCCAGCGCATTCTCGCGGCCCGGCCGGCCGGCAGCCGTTTCGAACCGCTGATGGTGCTCTACCTCACCGACCGCACCCAGCCCGAGGAAATCCGCGCCGCCAAGGCCTGCGGCTTTGTCCACGCGGCCAAGCTCTATCCGGCCGGTGCGACCACCAACTCGGACTCCGGCGTGACCAGCGTGGACAAGATCTTCCCGGTCCTGGAAGCCATGGCCGAAGTCGGCATGCCCCTGCTGATCCACGGTGAAGTGACCCGCGGCGACGTCGACGTGTTCGACCGCGAAAAGCTGTTCATCGACGAACACATGCGTCGCGTGGTCGAGCATTTCCCGACGCTGAAAGTCGTGTTCGAACACATCACCACCGCCGACGCGGTGCAGTTCGTCAACGAGGCCCCGGCCAACGTCGGTGCGACCATCACTGCGCACCACCTGCTGTACAACCGCAACCACATGCTGGTGGGCGGTATCCGGCCGCACTTCTACTGCCTGCCGATCCTCAAGCGCAACACCCACCAGCAGGCCCTGCTCGACGCCGCCACCAGCGGCAGCGAGAAGTTCTTCCTCGGCACCGACTCGGCTCCCCATGCCCAGCATGCCAAGGAAGCCGCCTGCGGTTGCGCCGGTTGCTACACCGCTTACGCAGCCATCGAGCTGTATGCCGAGGCGTTCGAACAACGCAATGCCCTGGACAAGCTCGAAGGCTTCGCCAGCTTGCACGGCCCACGCTTCTACGGCCTGGCCCCGAACAGCGAGCGCATCACCCTGGTCCGCGAAGAGTGGACCGCCCCCGCCAGCCTGCCATTTGGCGAGCTGTCCGTAATCCCGCTGCGCGCCGGTGAAAAACTGCGCTGGCGCCTGCTGGAGGAAACGCTGTGAGTGAAGACCATTTCGATGACGAACTGGAAGGCAATGGCAACTCAGGTGGCTCGCGCCACCCGATGGCCGCACGCTTTCGCGGCTACCTGCCGGTCGTCGTCGATGTAGAAACCGGTGGTTTCAACGCCGCTACCGACGCGCTGCTGGAAATCGCCGCGACCACCATCGGCATGGACGAAAAAGGTTTCGTGTTCCCCGAGCACACCTACTTCTTCCGCGTCGAACCCTTCGAAGGCGCCAATATCGAGGCCGCCGCCCTGGAGTTCACCGGGATCAAGCTCGATCACCCGCTGCGCATGGCCGTCAGCGAAGAAACCGCGCTGACCGACATCTTCCGTGGTGTGCGCAAGGCGCTGAAGGCCAACGGCTGCAAACGCGCGATCCTGGTCGGACACAACAGCAGTTTCGACCTGGGCTTCCTCAACGCCGCGGTCGCGCGACTGGACATGAAGCGCAACCCGTTTCATCCGTTCTCCAGCTTCGACACCGCCAGCCTCGCGGGCCTGGCTTATGGCCAGACCGTGCTGGCGAAGGCCTGCCAGGCCGCCGATATCGACTTCGACGGTCGCGAAGCCCACTCGGCGCGCTACGACACCGAGAAGACTGCCGAACTGTTCTGCGGCATCGTCAATCGCTGGAAGGAAATGGGCGGCTGGGAAGACTTCAACGACTGATCGCTCGTCAGAGCAGCTCCCGCCCATAAAAAAACCGGCCCTCAAGGCCGGTTTTTTTGTCCGTGAAACGGCGGCTTACAGCTTGCCGGCGTTCTCGGTCAGGTAAGCAGCAACGCCTTCTGGCGAAGCGTTCATGCCCTTGTCGCCTTTCTTCCAGTTGGCCGGGCAGACTTCACCGTGCTCTTCGTGGAATTGCAGGGCGTCGACCAGGCGGATCAGCTCTTCCATGTTACGGCCCAGCGGCAGGTCGTTGATGATCTGCGAACGGACAACACCCTTGTCGTCGATCAGGAACGCGCCACGGAAAGCCACGCCGCCTTCGGACTCCACGTCGTAGGCCTTGGCGATTTCGTGCTTCATGTCGGCAGCCATGGTGTACTTGACCTTGCCGATGCCGCCATCGTTGATGGCCGTGTTGCGCCAGGCGTTGTGGGTGAAGTGCGAGTCGATGGAAACGGCAACCACTTCAACGTTACGCGCCTTGAAATCGTCCATGCGGTGGTCCAGGGCGATCAGCTCGGACGGGCAGACGAAAGTGAAGTCCAGCGGGTAGAAGAACACCAGGCCGTATTTGCCTTTGATGGCCGAGGACAGGGTGAAGCTGTCGACGATTTCGCCATTGCCCAATACGGCCGGGACGGTGAAGTCGGGGGCTTGTTTGCCTACGAGTACGCTCATTGGATATCTCCTGGTGTAGTAACGTTCAGAACAAGATCGTGCGCCCAGCCTGCCAGCCTTGAGCGACAAGCCTGTGACACGATCCCGTGTCCTTGGAACCGACCATCATACACCGCGTTTTTTGACGCTCCTAAACGGTTTTTGCAAAGTCGTCCCGACACCGATCGCCAGGCGCCGGTCCCCGTTCGTCAGCCAATCGCCGAACTGACAAAAAGCTTACATAAACCACTTTGACAATCATTCTCGTTAACATTAAGATCCATGGCAATTGAGCCCTAACCAGCGACGGTTCTCACCTTATGTATGTCTGCCTCTGCACTGGCGTCACCGACGGACAAATCCGCGATGCGATCTTCGAGGGTTGCTGCAGCTACCGCGAAGTACGCCAGGCGACCGGTGTTGCCAGCCAATGCGGCAAATGTGCGTGCCTGGCCAAGCAAGTGGTACGTGAAACCCTGACCGAGCTGCAAAGCAGCCAGGCTGCCCTGCCTTACGCGGTAGAATTTTCAGCGGCGTAAATACCGCGATTCAAAGAACCGGACTTGATGTCCGGTTTTTTTATGCCTGTAATTCAATCGCTTAGCGCCGAGACGCGGAACACAAACATTCTTATTCCGATTAATTTTCATATATTATTCAATAACTTAGGTTTGACACTCGAAGTTGCCGGGATCAAACTCTGCCTTATAGACAGCTATTACAGGGCAGGACCCCATCATGAAAGGCGACAAATCAGTCATCCAGCATCTCAACAAGATCCTTGCCAATGAACTGGTCGCGATCAATCAATACTTCCTGCATGCCCGCATGTATGAGGATTGGGGCCTGAACAAGCTGGGCAAGCACGAGTACCACGAGTCCATCGACGAGATGAAACACGCGGACAAGCTGATCAAGCGCATCCTGTTCCTCGAGGGCCTGCCGAACGTGCAGGACCTGGGCAAGCTGCATATCGGCGAGAACACCAAGGAAATGCTCGAGTGCGACCTGAAGATCGAAAGAACAGGCCACAAGGATCTGAAAGAAGCGATTGCCCACTGCGAAAAGACCGGTGACTTCGGCAGCCGCGAACTGCTGGAAGACATCCTCGAATCCGAAGAAGAACACATCGACTGGCTGGAAACCCAATTGGGCCTGATCGACAAGGTCGGTATTGAAAACTATCTGCAATCGCAGATGGGCGACGAATAACCCGCCTCCAGTAAAAAGCCCCGCCCTCTTATGGAGAGGCGGGGCTTTTTTACCCCCGGCAGCGCTGGACGCTGTCCGGGGTCTGGCGAAATCAGGCTTCGGTCTTGGCCGCGGCTTTTTCGGCAGCGTCCTTGATCAGGCTCTGCAGTTCACCGTTGGCGAACATTTCAGCCATGATGTCGCTACCGCCGACCAGCTCACCGCCGACCCACAGTTGCGGGAAGGTTGGCCAGTTGGCGTACTTCGGCAGGTTGGCGCGAATTTCCGGGTTCTGCAGGATGTCCACGTAGGCGAACTTCTCACCACAGCCCATGACAGCTTGAGCGGCTTTCGCGGAGAAGCCACATTGAGGGGCATTCGGCGAGCCTTTCATGTAAAGCAGAATGGTGTTGTTGGCAATCTGCTCTTTAATCGTTTCGATGATATCCATGGAACACCTCGGCTAAACTTTCCGACTCAGTTGTCGGCACGGTGACGCATTGTATCGGAAAGCCGAGCGTGGTGCTCGGTCTCCCCGACGGATATCGCGTCTGCCTGGCCGTCTGCGGCGGTTCGCGGGCAAGTCCGCTGCCATAATGTCCGCTGCCATACGCAAACCCCTGACTCAGGCCGCCGCCACCTGCACCGGAACGCCGTTCAGCGCAGCATTGCCCGACAATTCATCCAACTGGCGCTCATCGGTCAGGTCATTGGCGCTGGAGCCCGGCTGGCCGCTGGCGATGCTCATCTGCACGCCCGGCCGGGCATGCCCCCAACCATGGGGCAGGCTCACCACCCCCGGCATCATCTCCAGGCTGGCGAGTACCTCGACCTCGATCATCCCGACCCGCGAACTGACCCGGACCCGCTGCCCGTCATCGAGCCCGCGGCTGGCCAGGTCGTCGGGGTGCATCAGCAACTGGTGGCGCGGCTTGCCCTTCACCAACCGATGGTAGTTGTGCATCCAGGAGTTGTTGCTGCGCACATGCCGCCGCCCGATCATCAGCAGTTCGCCCGCCTCGGGCACCTGCTGCGCGGCGAAGCGCGCCAGGTCGGCGAGGATCTCCGGCGGCGCGGCCTGGACACGCTGTTCCGGGGTTTTCAGGCGCTTGCCGAGATTCGGGCGCAAAGGCCCGAGGTCGACGCCATGGGGATGCCCGGCAAGGGCCTGTACCGACAGCTTATGCTCGGAAGCATCGCCGTAACGCCCCAGGCGCAGCCCCATGTCGATCATCTGCGCCGGCGGCATCGTCGGCTTCAGTTCCTTGCCCGTCAGCGCGGCAAACGCCTTGGCCAGGCCGACAAAGATCTCCCAGTCATGCAGGGCGCCTTCCGGCTTGGCGAGGATCGCCCGGTTGAAACGCGTGACGTTGCGCACGGCGAACATGTTGAAGGTGGTGTCGTAGTGATCGTTCTCCAGCGCCGAGGTCGAGGGCAGGATCAGATCGGCGTAGCGGGTGGTCTCGTTGATATACAGGTCAATGCTGACCATGAATTCCAGGCCATCCAGCGCCTGTTCCAGTTGGCGGCCGTTGGGTGTCGACAGCACCGGGTTGCCGGCCACGGTGACCAGCGCCCGCACCTGCCCTTCGCCTTCGCTGAGCATTTCCTCGGCCAGCGCCGACACCGGCAGCTCGCCACCGTACTCCGGCAAGCCGGAAACCCGGCTCTGCCAACGGTTGAAATGCCCGCCCGCGGTCGAGGCCACCAGGTCCACCGCCGGGCTGGTGCACAACGCCCCGCCGACCCGGTCGAGGTTGCCGGTCACCAGATTGATCAGTTGCACCAACCAATGACAGAGCGTGCCGAAGGCCTGGGTGGAGACCCCCATGCGCCCGTAGCAGACGGCCTTGTCCGCCGCCGCGAAGTCACGCGCCAACTGCCGGATCTGCTCGGCGGGCACGGCGCACAACGGGCTCATGGCCTCAGCCGTGAAACCGGCCACGGCCTCGCGGACGTCATCCAGGCCGTCCACCGGCAGATGGCTGTCACGGGTAAGACCTTCCTGGAACAGGGTATTGAGCAGGCCAAAGAGCAGCGCCGCGTCGCCGCCCGGGCGTATGAACAGGTGCTGGTCGGCCATCGCCGCGGTTTCGCTGCGGCGCGGATCGACCACCACCAGCTTGCCGCCACGTGCCTGGATGGCCTTCAGGCGCTTTTCCACATCCGGTACGGTCATGATGCTGCCGTTGGAGGCCAGCGGGTTGCCGCCCAGGATCAGCATGAAGTCGGTGTTGTCGATATCCGGGATCGGCAGCAGCAGGCCGTGGCCGTACATCAGGTAGCTGCTCAGGTGCTGCGGCAACTGGTCGACCGACGTCGCGGAGAAACGGTTGCGGGTCTTCAGCAGACCGAGGAAGTAGTTGCTGTGGGTCATCAGCCCGTAGTTGTGCACGCTGGGATTGCCCTGGTAGATCGCCACGGCGTTCTGGCCATGCCGGGCCTGGATCGCCCCGAGGCGCTCGGCGACCAGGGCAAAGGCAGCCTCCCACTCGATCGGCTGCCATTCGCTGCCGACCCGCAGCATCGGCTGCCGCAGGCGATCCGGGTCATTCTGGATATCCTGCAGGGCCACGGCTTTCGGGCAGATATGACCACGACTGAAGGTGTCCTGGGGGTCACCCTTGATCGAGGTGATCTGCACCCGGTCTTCGCTGGTGGTGGTTTCGATGGTCAGGCCACAAATGGCTTCGCACAGATGGCAGGCACGGTGATGAAGAGTCTTGGTCATGGCCAGTCTCTGTTTTATTCGAGGCAACCTCGCTCAGGTTGCGGGAATAGAACTATGGCCCGTGACGGATAAGCCCGCCAGCGACGTTCGTCTTGTGAATCGAGGGGCATCAGGCGAGCCGATGACGGCCGCGAGAATCAGGCCAGGGGGAGCCTGGGGGCGGGTTGCAGCTGGATTTCCTGGACGGTTTCGACCTGCTCGTGGGCGACATGCACGCCGGTCAGTTCGCCGATCAGACGCCAGTGCTCGTCGAGGCCGGAACTGATGGTGGCCATGCGGTCGATCATGCGCCGCCCGGCCGCACGGGTGACTTCGTCCTCGCTACGTAACAATTCGAAAGACATTGACGTCACGGAAGCGGTCATATGCGTCAGCGCCTGGGCGGTCAGCCTGAGCAACTCCATGAGTTGCTGTTCCTTCGATTCCATTCCAAAGCCTCCGTGTGTCTGCAATGACACATTTATAACCTAGCAGCATAGTTTAGGAAATGTTTCCGCTTGTGCCCGAGAGCGTGATGCTGCACGCAAACACCCCGACCGGAGATTCAGAAAACGACCAGAAGCCGCCTGTAGCCGCCGCCTTCAATTGCCAAGCGACGCGACGCCAGTGTACAAGTGCACCGGCTGTAATGATGACAACAGGCTTGGACAGACGCGGAAAAGCCGCTGGGAACAGCTCCATTCCCTCCCTTCGGCGCGCCAAAACAAAGCCTCCTATTGGTAACACGCGACATTTTCTTATACGATCGCGTCTTCCCCTATTTCGTCGCCCCGTGCGGCTTACGCCGCAGGTCTCGCCCGTTTTTCCGAAAAACCCGGCTTTGAGCATCTGCGGTCTGTTGCAAAAAGGTAGTTAATGATGAGCGCAAGGCACTTTCTCTCCCTGATGGATTGCACGCCCGAAGAGCTGGTCAGCGTGATTCGTCGAGGCATCGAGCTGAAGGACCTGCGTGATCGCGGCGTACTGTTCGAGCCACTCAAGGGTCGGATTCTCGGCATGATTTTCGAGAAGTCCTCGACGCGTACCCGCGTCTCGTTCGAGGCCGGCATGATCCAGCTCGGCGGCCAGGCGATCTTCCTTTCGCCACGTGACACCCAGCTGGGCCGTGGCGAGCCGATCGGCGACAGCGCCATCGTCCTGTCGAGCATGCTCGACGTGGTCATGCTGCGTACGTTCAAGCACAGCACCCTCACCGAATTCGCCGCCAATTCCCGTGTCCCGGTGATCAACGGCCTGTCCGATGACCTGCACCCCTGCCAGTTGCTGGCCGACATGCAGACCTTCCTCGAACACCGCGGCTCGATCCAGGGCAAGACCGTGACCTGGATCGGCGACGGCAACAACATGTGCAACAGCTATATCGAAGCGGCGATCCAGTTCGACTTCCAACTGCGCATCAGTTGCCCCGAGGGCTACGAACCCAGCCCCGCGCTGCTGGCCCTGGCCGGCGAGCGGGTACGCCTGGTCCGCGATCCGCGGGAGGCCGTGCGTGGCTCGCACCTGGTGAGCACCGATGTCTGGACCTCCATGGGCCAGGAAGAGGAAACAGCCAAGCGCCTCGCCCTCTTCGCGCCGCTGCAAGTCACCCGCGAACTGCTCGACCTGGCTGCTCCCGACGTGCTGTTCCTGCATTGCCTGCCGGCCCACCGTGGCGAGGAAATCAGCCTCGACCTGCTCGACGACCCGCGTTCGGTCGCCTGGGACCAGGCCGAGAACCGCCTGCATGCGCAAAAGGCCTTGCTGGAGTTCCTGGTCCGGCCGGCGTACCGCCCGGCATGAGTCATCCGCTGCTGTTGAATCTGCGCGACCTGGCCTGCGGTTATCAGGACCAGCGGGTGGTGCAGAACCTCAACCTGCACCTGAACGCCGGCGATATCGGCTGCCTGCTGGGCTCCTCCGGTTGCGGCAAGACCACCACCCTGCGCGCCATCGCCGGCTTCGAGCCGATCCATGAAGGCGAGATCCGGCTGGCGGGCGAAGTCATCTCCAGCGCCGGGTTCACCCTGGCCCCGGAGAAACGCCGGATCGGCATGGTGTTCCAGGACTACGCGCTGTTCCCGCACCTGAGCGTCGCGCAAAACATCGCCTTCGGCATCCGCAGGCACCCGCAGAAAAACCGTGTCATCGATGAGTTGCTGGAGCTGGTCAACCTCAATGGCCTGGGCAAGCGGTATCCCCATGAGCTCTCCGGCGGCCAGCAGCAACGCGTGGCCCTGGCCCGCGCCCTGGCTCCGGAGCCGCAGTTGCTGCTGCTCGACGAACCCTTCTCCAACCTCGATGGTGAACTGCGGCGCAAGCTCAGCCAGGAAGTACGCGACATCCTCAAGCTGCGCGGCACCAGCGCGATCCTGGTCACCCATGACCAGGAGGAAGCCTTCGCGGTCAGCGACCATGTCGGCGTGTTCAAGGAAGGTCGGCTGGAGCAGTGGGACACCCCGTACAACCTCTATCACGAGCCGGCGACCCCTTTTGTCGCCAGCTTTATCGGCCAGGGCTACTTCATCCGCGGGCAACTGAGCAGTCCGGAATCGGTGCAGACCGAACTGGGCATGCTGCGCGGCAACCGGGCCTACGCCTGGCCCGTGGGCGGCCCGGTGGACGTGCTGCTGCGTCCGGACGATATCGTCCACGCCCCCCACAGCCCACTGAAGGCGCGGGTCATCGGCAAGACGTTCCTCGGTGCCTCGACCCTCTATCGCCTGCGACTGCCGACCGGCAGCCAGCTGGAGTCGATCTTCCCCAGCCATGCCGATCACCTGCCGGGAGACGATGTCGGCATTCGCGTCGCGGCCGAACACCTGGTGCTGTTCCAGGCGTCGAACCACGCGACCTGAGCCGGCTTCTCAGGCCAGGCTCAGCCGCCCGCTCGCCACCAGCGTCGCCTTGCCACCGATCTTCACCCGATCGCCTTCCAGGCGGCAGGACAACTCACCGCCCCGCTGCGAACACTGGTAAGCCGTCAAGGCGGTCTTGCCCAGGCGTTGCGCCCAGTAGGGAATCAGCGCGCAATGGGTCGAGCCGGTGACCGGGTCCTCGTTGATGCCAATGGCGGGGGCAAAATAGCGCGAGACAAAATCATGCTGCTGGCCCGGCGCGGTAACGATCACCCCGGGCCAGGGCAGCTTCGCCACTGCCGCCCAATCGGGCGCGCATTCACGTACCGCCTGTTCCGAGGCCAGCACCACGAACAACTCGTTGGCCCCGAGCACATCGACCACTGTCGTGCCCAGCGCCCGTTCGATCTCCAGGGTGACCCCGAGCCCGCCAGGCGCCCTGACCGGAAAATCCAGCCATAGAAGATCGCCCTCGCGACTGACGCTCAGCGGGCCGGACTTGCAGACGAAGTCGATGCTTTCCAGGCTTTCGCCATAGACCTCGAACAGGACAAAGGCACTGGCCAGGGTCGCGTGACCACAAAGGGGAACTTCGGTGGTGGGGGTAAACCAGCGAATGCGCCATCCCGATTCCTCGCGGACCACAAACGCGGTTTCCGCCAGATTGTGCTCGGCGGCAATCTTCTGCATCAGTTCGTCGGCCAGCCAGGCGTCGAGCCGATAGACCATAGCCGGGTTGCCGCCGAAGGGGCGCTCGCTGAAAGCGTCGACCTGGTGAAATTCAAGCTGCATGGCGTCATCTCCCTGTTTTTGCCAGCCAGCATGACGTCGACGTCGCCCGACGCCTAGTGACAGAAACGCCTGATTTCCACCATACAGCCCGCCGATCAGGCCCGGCCGATATCCGCGAACTTCGCCTGGGTGTGTTCGGCCAGCACTGCCGGCGCCAACTCCACCTCCAGGCCACGACGCCCGGCGCTGACAAAAATGCTCGCGAAGGACTGCGCGCTCTGGTCGATAAAGGTCCGCAGGCGCTTCTTCTGTCCCAGCGGGCTGATACCGCCCAACAGATAGCCGGTGGCCCGCTGGGCCGCGGCAGGATCGGCCATTTCGACTTTCTTGACCCCTGCCGCGTGGGCCAGGGCCTTCAGATCCAGACTTCCGACGACCGGTACCACCGCCACCAGCAATTCAGCTTTTTCGCTGCTGGCGAGCAAGGTCTTGAACACCTGGGCCGGCGCGAGACCGAGCTTTTCCGCAGCCTCCAGGCCATAGGAAGCGGCTTTCGGATCATGTTCGTAACTGTGCACACGATGTTCGGCACGAACTTTTTTCAGCAAGTCCAAGGCAGGGGTCATGGTCATTCCCGACGGGTAGGAAGATAAGCCCGGATTTTAGGCCATCCCAGGGGAAAAGGCTCTATTACCGACGTGCAAGCGTCTATTTCAAGCTACCGGACAGGTCGAAAGCATCATCCCCAGCGCCCGACTCCGACAGACAAAACCATTCCATTCATCCGATCAATAGTCAGAATGTGGACGATAGTTCACTTTCGACCTTTGACAGCAGTGTTTCTTGTCTATATTTTTTCGAATCTGAAGATAACAGTCCTACACCAGCAGTACCCAGCGACACACCGCTTTCAGGGATGGGGATCCCCGCAAGTCGGCGAAAGACCACGCCAACCAACGGGATTGGCGTCAGACAACAACAAAAATCGAGGTATCCAATGACCACCGCTTTGAAACAACCGTCGCTGTCGGGACAATGCATTGCCGAGTTTCTCGGTACCGCATTATTGATTTTCTTCGGCACGGGTTGTGTTGCCGCGCTCAAGGTCGCGGGTGCCAGCTTTGGTCTGTGGGAAATCAGCATCATCTGGGGGATCGGCGTCAGCATGGCGATCTACCTGACCGCCGGCGTTTCCGGCGCTCACCTCAATCCGGCCGTCAGCATTGCGCTGTGCCTGTTCGCTGACTTCGAAAAACGCAAACTGCCGTTCTACATTCTCGCCCAGGTCGCCGGCGCCTTCTGTGCCGCCGCGTTGGTTTACACGCTTTACAGCAACCTCTTCTTCGATTTCGAACAGACACACCACATGATCCGTGGTTCGCAGGCCAGCCTGGAACTGGCTTCGGTGTTCTCCACCTACCCGCATCCGGCCCTGACCACCGCCCAGGCGTTCCTGGTCGAAGTGGTGATCACCGCCATCCTGATGGGTGTGATCATGTCCCTGACCGACGACAACAACGGTTTGCCCAACGGCCCCCTGGCGCCGCTGCTGATCGGCCTGCTGATTGCCGTGATCGGCAGTGCGATGGGCCCGTTGACCGGCTTCGCGATGAACCCGGCACGGGATTTCGGTCCGAAGCTGATGACCTTCTTCGCCGGCTGGGGTGAAATAGCCTTTACCGGAGGGCGCGATATCCCGTATTTCCTGATTCCGATTTTTGCACCGATTGTCGGTGCCTGCCTTGGCGCTGTGCTGTATCGCGGGATGATTGCCCGCCATCTGCCCGGCGCCGCCGTTGTAGAGGATGAACCGACGACCGCTGCCAAAAAGGTCCAGGCTTCCTGAAACACCGCAACATGCCCGACCCTGCGGGCGTTGTTTTCCCTGACGACGTCCGCCGACCCCATTTTTCCCTATTTCAGTCCAAGGCAATCGAAAATGACCGACATTCAGAATAAGAACTACATCATTGCCCTCGATCAGGGTACGACCAGCTCCCGGGCGATCATCTTCGACCGCGACGCCAACGTGGTCTGCACCGCCCAACGTGAATTCCAGCAGCACTATCCGCAAGCCGGCTGGGTCGAACACGACCCGATGGAGATCTTCGCCACCCAGAGCGCTGTGATGGTCGAGGCCCTGGCACAGGCCGGCCTGCACCATGACCAGGTCGCCGCCATCGGTATCACCAACCAGCGGGAAACCACCGTGGTCTGGGACAAGACCACCGGCCGCCCGATCTACAACGCGATCGTCTGGCAATGTCGTCGCAGCACCGAGATCTGCCAGCAGCTCAAGCGCGACGGCCATGAAGACTACATCCGCGAAACCACCGGCCTGGTCACCGACCCGTACTTCTCCGGGACCAAGCTGAAATGGATCCTCGACAACGTCGAAGGCAGCCGCGAACGCGCACGCAATGGCGAGCTGCTGTTCGGCACCGTCGACAGCTGGCTGATCTGGAAATTCACCGGCGGCAAGACCCACGTCACCGACTACACCAACGCCTCGCGCACCCTGCTCTTCAACATCCACTCCCTGGAATGGGATGCGAAGATGCTGAAGCTCCTGGACATTCCCCGGGAAATGCTCCCGGAAGTGAAATCGTCCTCGGAAATCTATGGCCGCACCAAGAGCGGCATCGCCATCGGCGGGATCGCCGGCGACCAGCAGGCCGCCCTGTTCGGCCAGATGTGCGTGGAGCCCGGCCAGGCCAAGAACACCTATGGCACCGGCTGCTTCCTGCTGATGAACACCGGCACCAAGGCGGTGAAATCCAACCACGGCATGCTCACCACCATCGCCTGCGGGCCCCGCGGTGAAGTGGCCTACGCCCTGGAAGGGGCGGTGTTCAACGGCGGTTCCACGGTGCAATGGCTGCGTGACGAGTTGAAGATCATCAACGACGCCCACGACACCGAGTACTTCGCCAACAAGGTCAAGGACAGCAACGGCGTCTACCTGGTCCCGGCCTTTACCGGCCTGGGCGCGCCGTACTGGGACCCCTATGCCCGTGGCGCACTGTTCGGCCTGACCCGTGGCGTGCGGGTCGACCACATCATCCGCGCGGCCCTGGAATCGATTGCCTACCAGACCCGCGACGTGCTGGACGCCATGCAGCAGGATTCGGGCGAGCGCCTCAAGGCGTTGCGCGTCGACGGTGGCGCGGTGGCGAACAACTTCCTCATGCAGTTCCAGGCCGATATCCTCGGCACCCAGGTCGAGCGCCCGCAAATGCGCGAGACCACCGCCCTCGGCGCCGCCTACCTGGCCGGCCTGGCGTGCGGCTTCTGGGGCAGCCTGGAAGAATTGCGCGGCAAGGCGGTGATCGAGCGTGAGTTCGAACCGCAACTGGCCGAAGTCGAGAAGGAAAAACTCTACGACGGCTGGAAAAAGGCCGTGAGCCGTACCCGCGACTGGGAACCCCACGAAGGCAGCAACTAATCCGGACACGCCCCCTGTAGGAGCCGGCTTGCCGGCTCCTACAGGGGACTTAACCGACAGACATTGCCCGATTTACGACGCAACCACCGCTCCTCCACGATTCATTGGCCCTGCAAGTGGCAGACAGGTCCTTCCTGCGGCATGATGGAAGAATTTGTACGGCAGCCCAAAAGGACGCCCCATGAATCTGCCTCCCCGCCAGCAGCAAATCCTCGAACTGGTCCGCGAACGCGGCTATGTCAGCATCGAGGAAATGGCCCAGTTATTTGTCGTCACCCCGCAAACCATCCGCCGCGATATCAACCAGCTGGCGGACTCCAACCTGCTGCGCCGCTACCACGGAGGGGCCGCCTACGACTCCAGCGTGGAGAACACCGCCTACGCCATGCGCGCCGACCAGATGCGCGATGAAAAGCAGCGTATCGCCGAGTCCATCGCCGCACAGATCCCCGATCACGCCTCGCTGTTCATCAATATCGGCACCACCACCGAATCCATTGCCCGCGCGCTGCTCAACCACAACCAGCTGAAGATCATCACCAACAACCTGCATGTGGCGTCGATCCTCAGTGCCAAGGACGACTTCGAAGTGCAACTGGCCGGCGGCAACGTCCGTCGCGACGGCGGCGTGGTGGGCCAGGCCAGCGTCGACTTCATCAACCAGTTCAAGGTCGACTTCGCCCTCGTCGGCATCAGCGGTATTGATGAAGACGGCAGCCTGCTGGACTTCGACTATCAGGAAGTGCGGGTTTCCCAGGCGATCATCGCCAATGCCCGCCAGGTCATTCTGGCGGCGGACTCCAGCAAGTTCGGCCGTAATGCCATGGTGCGCCTGGGGCCGATCACCCTGATCGACTGCCTGGTAACCGACCAGGCCCCGGTCCCGGCCCTGGCGCAACTGCTCAACCAGCACAAGATCCGCCTGGAAGTGGTCTGAGTTTCAATGGCTGATCGTTGAAGATCGTTCCTACGCTCCGCGTGGGAACGCCTCACTGGACGCTCCGCGTCCGCCCTGCAGGTGACGCGGAGCGTCACGGGCTGCATGCCCACGCGGAGCGCAGGAACGATCATGCCGCCATATCCCGCCCGGGCGCATCGTCGATCGCCCTACAATGTTCGATAATTTTCCTTTCAGCCTGTATTGATCAATTTTTTCAATCAGACTTCGGTGGTCGTGCGCGCGTTTATCCGCTACTATTTTCGAAAATGAACATTAATGTTCGAATTCAAATATAGAAAGACCAACGCGAGGCTCACCCATGACCCCCAGCACCTTGCCTGCACCACCCCTTGCCGAGATCTATGACATCGCCGTGATTGGCGGTGGTATCAATGGTGTCGGGATTGCCGCGGACGCAGCCGGTCGCGGTCTTTCGGTGTTCCTTTGCGAAAAGGACGACCTCGCCAGCCATACCTCGTCGGCCAGCAGCAAGCTGATCCACGGTGGCCTGCGCTATCTGGAGCACTACGAGTTCCGCCTGGTGCGCGAAGCGCTGGCCGAACGCGAAGTGCTGCTCGCCAAGGCGCCCCATATCGTCAAGCCGATGCGTTTTGTCCTGCCGCACCGCCCGCACCTGCGTCCGGCCTGGATGATCCGTGCCGGCCTGTTCCTGTATGACCACCTGGGCAAGCGCGAAAAACTCGCCGGCTCCCGCAGCCTGAAATTCGGTGCCGACAGCCCGCTCAAGGCCGAGATCAGCAAAGGCTTCGAATACTCCGACTGCTGGGTCGACGACGCCCGCCTGGTCGTTCTCAACGCCATGGCCGCCCGCGAGAAAGGCGCCCATATCCACACCCGCACCCGTTGCGTCAGTGCTCGTCGCAGCAAGGGCCAGTGGCACCTGGAAATGGAGCGCGCCGATGGCGCCCGCTTCTCGATCCAGGCCAAGGCCCTGGTCAACGCGGCCGGCCCATGGGTCGCCAAATTCATCAAGGATGACCTGAAACTGGATTCGCCCTACGGCATCCGCCTGATCCAGGGCAGTCACCTGATCGTGCCGCGCCTCTACGAAGGCGAACACGCGCACATCCTGCAGAACGAAGACCAGCGCATCGTGTTCACCATTCCGTACCTGGAACGATTCACCCTGATCGGCACCACCGACCGTGAATACCAGGGCGATCCGGCCAAGGTCACGATCACCGAGGCGGAAACCGACTACCTGCTCAAGGTGGTCAACGCGCACTTCAAGAAGCAGCTGGCCCGCGGCGATATCCTGCACAGCTACTCCGGCGTCCGGCCGCTGTGCAATGACGAATCCGACAACCCGTCGGCGGTCACCCGCGACTACACCCTGGCCCTCTCCGCGAATACCGGGGAAGCGCCGTTGCTGTCGGTATTCGGCGGCAAGCTGACCACCTACCGCAAGCTGGCCGAGTCGGCGATGGCCCAGTTGCTGCCATTCTTCACCCAGATGCGCCCGAGCTGGACCGCCACCGCGACGCTGCCCGGCGGTGAGCAGATGACCACGCCACAGGCCCTGGCCCAAGCGATCCGCAGCCGTTTCGACTGGGTGCCGAGCGAGATCGCCCGTCGCTGGGCCACCAGCTACGGCAACCGGACCTGGCGCCTGCTGGAAGGCGTGCAGGACCTGGCCGACCTGGGCGAGCACCTCGGTGGCGGCCTCTACAGCCGCGAAGTGGATTACCTGTGCAGCGAGGAATGGGCCACCACCGCCCAGGACATCCTCTGGCGCCGCAGCAAGCTCGGCCTGTTCACCAGCCCGGCGGAGCAGCAGCAACTGCAGGACTATCTCGACAAGCTCGAACAGCATCGCAGCAAGATCGAAGCGGCCTGATTCCAGGCCAGTCGGGGGCCTTTGCAGGAGCCGGCTGGCCGGCGATGAGGCCCCCAAGCCTTGCAGCGTCGATCAGGACGCCATCGCCGGCCAGCCGGTTCCCACAAGTTCCAGGCCAACCGCAAGATCCTCACAAGCGTCGAAAACAAGCCATTCCCACCGCCCCTTCCCCATTCGGCTTTCCGAACGCCATCACGGGCCAGTATTCGGCTTACCGGACGATAGCTCCCGCCTCGCCGCCTCTACTCGAACTAAAATCCCTTTAAAATCAACACCTAAATCCCTCTCGCCTGGCCTGGCATGACTCATGCTCTACACTTCTGAGCGAATGTTCTGTCCGCCCTTGAGCCGGTCGAACCGTTCGAGGTATCCGAGAGTCGATTGAACGGCTCCATAAAAAAAACAATCTCGAGGAAATTATCTGATGCGCATCGTTCCCCATATCCTGGGCGCAGCAATCGCTGCCGCTCTGATCAGCACTCCAGTTTTCGCCGCCGAACTGACCGGCACCCTGAAGAAGATCAAAGAGTCCGGTACCATCACCCTCGGGCATCGCGACAGCTCCATTCCGTTTTCCTACATCGCGGATGCTTCCGGCAAACCGGTGGGTTACTCCCACGACATTCAGCTGGCCATCGTCGAGGCCCTGAAAAAAGACCTGAACAAGCCCGACCTGCAGGCCAAGTACAACCTGGTCACCTCGCAAACCCGTATTCCGCTGGTTCAGAACGGCACCGTCGACATCGAGTGCGGTTCCACCACCAACAATGCCGAACGCGCCCAGCAAGTTGACTTCACCATCAACATGTTCGAAATCGGCACCCGTCTGCTGGTCAAGAAAGACAAGGATGGCAACCCATCCTACAAAGACTTTGCCGATCTGAAAGGCAAGAACGTCGTGACCACCGCCGGCACCACGTCCGAACGCATCATCAAGGCGATGAACGCCGACAAGCAGATGGGCATGAACGTCATCTCCGCCAAGGACCACGGCGAATCCTTCCAGATGCTGGAAAGCGGTCGCGCCGTGGCGTTCATGATGGACGACGCCCTGCTGGCCGGTGAAGAAGCCAAGGCCAAGAAGCCGGATGACTGGGTCATCACCGGTACTCCACAGTCCTTCGAAGCCTACGCCTGCATGGTTCGCAAAGACGACCCGGCCTTCAAGAAAGCGGTGGATGACGCCATCGTCGCGCTCTACAAGTCCGGCGAGATCAACAAGATCTACAGCAAGTGGTTCGAAAGCCCGATTCCACCGAAAGGCCTGAACCTGAACTTCCCGATGAGCGACAAGGTGAAGGAGCTGATTTCCAATCCAAGCGACAAGCCAGCGCCTGAAGTAAAAATCTGAGTCGCGACTAACCTTGTTTCCAGGGCCGCCGCGGCAGCCCTGGAAGCCTGTTGACCACCTGCTGTACTGGCTTCTTATTGATTGCATGGAACAACACTCGGACCGCGAGCGGTGCGCGTGTGCCTGACGAACGCTGTCGGGCGGGGCGGAGTCCCGGGGAAGCACGTGCTTGTACATCGATCGAATCCGAGGGGAGACCCTAATGAATTACAACTGGGACTGGGGCGTGTTCTTCAAGTCCACCGGCGTGGGCAGCGAGACCTATCTCGACTGGTATATCGCCGGCCTGGGCTGGACCATCGCCATCGCTGTCGTGGCCTGGCTTGTCGCCTTGCTGCTTGGCTCCATTCTTGGCGTCATGCGCACGGTGCCAAACCGCATCGTATCGGGCATCGCGACCTGCTACGTGGAGCTGTTCCGCAACGTGCCACTGCTGGTCCAGCTGTTCATCTGGTACTTCCTGGTACCCGACCTGCTGCCGCAGAACCTGCAGGACTGGTACAAGCAGGACCTGAACCCGACCACCTCGGCCTACCTCAGCGTCGTCATCTGCCTCGGCCTGTTCACCGCCGCGCGGGTCTGCGAACAGGTACGCACCGGGATCCAGGCACTGCCACGCGGCCAGGAAGCGGCCGCCCGCGCCATGGGCTTCAAGCTACCGCAGATCTACTGGAACGTGCTGCTGCCCCAGGCCTATCGCATCATCATTCCGCCGCTTACCTCGGAATTCCTCAACGTCTTCAAGAACTCGTCCGTGGCCTCGCTGATCGGCCTGATGGAACTGCTCGCGCAGACCAAGCAGACCGCCGAATTCTCCGCCAACCTGTTCGAAGCCTTCACCCTGGCGACGCTGATCTACTTCACCCTGAACATGAGCCTGATGCTGCTCATGCGCGTGGTCGAGAAGAAAGTCTCGGTGCCCGGCCTGATCTCCGTGGGGGGTAAATAATGGAATTCGACTTCAGTGACATCGTCCCGGCCATTCCCGGCCTGTGGAACGGCATGCTGATGACCCTGCAACTGATGATCCTCGGCGTCGTCGGCGGGATCATCCTCGGCACCATCCTGGCGTTGATGCGCCTGTCCCACAGCAAGCTGCTGTCGCGGGTCGCCGGGGCCTACGTCAACTATTTCCGCTCGATCCCACTGCTGCTGGTGATCACTTGGTTCTACCTGGCGGTCCCCTTCGTATTGCGCTGGATCACAGGCGAAGACACACCGATCGGTGCGTTCACCTCCTGCATCGTGGCCTTCATGATGTTCGAGGCGGCGTATTTCTGTGAAATCGTCCGGGCCGGCGTGCAGTCGATCCCCAAGGGCCAGATGGGCGCCGCCCAGGCGCTGGGCATGGGTTATGGCCAGACCATGCGCCTGATCATCCTGCCCCAGGCGTTCCGCAAGATGACCCCGTTGCTGCTGCAACAGAGCATCATCCTGTTCCAGGACACCTCGCTGGTCTACACCGTCGGCCTGGTGGACTTCCTCAACGCCTCGCGCTCGAGCGGTGACATCGTCGGCCGTTCCAACGAGTTCCTGATCTTCGCCGGTCTGGTCTACTTCACAATCAGCTTTGCCGCCTCGCTGCTGGTCAAGCGTCTGCAAAAAAGGTTTGCCGTATGATCTCTATCAAGAACATCAACAAGTGGTATGGCGACTTCCAGGTGCTGACCGATTGCAGCACCGAAGTCAAAAAGGGTGAGGTGGTCGTGGTCTGTGGCCCGTCGGGCTCCGGCAAGTCGACCCTGATCAAGTGCGTGAACGCCCTGGAACCCTTCCAGAAAGGCGATATCGTGGTCGACGGCACCTCCATCGCCGACCCGAAGACCAACCTGCCGCAGCTGCGTTCGCGGGTGGGCATGGTGTTCCAGCACTTCGAGCTGTTCCCCCACCTGACCATCACCGAGAACCTGACCATCGCGCAGATCAAGGTCCTCGGCCGCAGCAAGGAAGAAGCGACGAAGAAAGGCCTGCAACTGCTCGAGCGCGTCGGCCTGTCGGCCCATGCCCACAAGCACCCCGGCCAGCTTTCCGGGGGCCAGCAGCAGCGCGTGGCGATTGCCCGGGCCCTGGCGATGGATCCGATCGTCATGCTGTTCGACGAACCGACCTCTGCGCTCGACCCGGAAATGGTCAACGAAGTGCTCGACGTGATGGTCCAGCTGGCCCATGAAGGCATGACCATGATGTGCGTGACCCACGAAATGGGGTTCGCCCGCAAGGTCGCCAGCCGCGTGATCTTCATGGATCAGGGCAAGATCATCGAAGACTGCAACAAGGACGAGTTCTTCGGCGACATCAGCGCCCGCTCCGACCGTGCGCAGCACTTCCTCGAGAAAATCCTGCAGCACTGAAACGGCCAGGCTCGCACGCCCGCAAGGGCGCGCGAGCAGGTATAGGTAGGAGCGGGTTTGCCCGCGAAGGCGTTATTCCAGGCGATATCCGGTTTCGCGACCCGTATCGCTTTCGCGGGCAAGCCCGCTCCTACAGGTTCCGCGTACACCCCGATCAGTGTTTCCACAAGAAAGACGATCTGGTTGACCCAAGGCATCTGTGATGAAATGCGACCCCAATTCCTATCGCGCGACGCCGCCATCACTCGCCGTGAAACCCCGCCTGATCCGCCACCTGTTCCTGCCACCCCTGGTCATCCTGCTGATGATCGGCCTGGGTTATGCCGGCTATCGCATCAGCGAACACTACGGCATCCGCACCCTCAGCGAGAGCGGTGAACGGGCACTGGAGCTGCATGCCCGGACCGTCGAGAGCGAGATCAGCAAGTACACCTACCTGCCCAGCCTGCTGGAGCTCGAATCCAGCGTCTCGGCCCTGCTCAAGGACCCCGACGCCGAACACCGCCAGACCGTCAACGAATACCTCGAAGGCCTCAACCGCCGCAGCCGCAGCCGGGCGATCTATGTCCTGGATACCACCGGCCGGGTCCTCGCCACCAGCAACTGGCGCGACGCCGACAGCTACCTGGGCGAAGACCTGTCGTTCCGCGCCTACTTCCAGGACGCCGTGCGCGGTCAGCCCGGACGCTTCTACGGCATCGGCAGCACCCTCGGCGAGCCGGGCTACTACCTGGCCCACGGGCTCGAGGAGCAAGGCAAGATCATCGGCGTGGCAGTGATCAAGGTCCGCCTCGAAGCCCTCGAAGAACGCTGGCAGCGGGCACGCCTGGAAGCCTTCGTCAGCGACGAGAACGGCATCATCATTCTCTCCAGCGATCCGACCCGGCGCCTCAAGTCGGTCCGGCCGCTGACCCCGGAGATCAAGGAGCGCCTGGCGCGCAGCCTGCAATACTACTGGTGGCCGCTGAACGAACTGCAGCCGCTGGCCCGCGAACGCCTCGCCGAAGGGGTGGAAACCCTGACCTTCCCCGCCAACAGCGAGCTGGTCAAGGACGGCGATAATGTCAGCTACCTGGCGCAGACCCGTGGCCTCGCCGACACGCCCTGGCATTTCACCCTGCTCACGCCGTTGCAGGACCTGCGCCGGGAAGCCGCCAACCAGGGCATCCTGGTGGCGGTGGCCTTCGCCCTGGTGGCATTCCTGCTGATCGCCTGGAACGAGCGACGCAAGGTGATCGCAACCCGGCTGGCCGCTCGCGAAGCCTTGCAGGAAGCCAACAACCAGCTGGAACGACGGATCACCGAACGCACCGTCGACCTGCGTGCCAGCAATGACCGCCTCAAGGACCAGATCCGCGAACGGCGCCAGGCCGAGGAAACCCTGCGCCGCGCCCAGGACGAACTGGTCCAGGCCGGCAAACTGGCCGCCATCGGGCAGATGTCCACCAGCATCGCCCATGAACTGAACCAGCCGCTGGCGGCCTTGCGCACCCTGTCCGGCAATACCGTGCGTTTCCTCGAACGCGGCGAGCTGGAGACCGCCAGCACCAACCTGCGGACCATCAACGAACTGATCGATCGCATGGGCCGCATCACCGCCAGCCTGCGCTCCTTCGCCCGGCGCGGCGACGACAAGGGCGAGGCGAGCCTGGGCAAGGCCATCGAGGCGGCCCTGCAGGTCCTCAACAGCCGGATCGAGGCGCTGCACCTGGAAAGCCATCGCGACTATGACGATGTCCAGCTGGCGATCGACCAGACGCGCCTGGAACAGATCCTAGTCAACCTGATCGGCAACGCCCTCGATGCCATGCAGGCGCAGCCATTGCCGGAACTGTGGCTGGAAGGCGACTTCGTCGAGGGCAAGTATCGCCTGCTGGTACGCGACAACGGCCATGGCATCGAACTCGAAGCACGCAAGCACCTGTTCGAACCCTTCTTCACCACCAAGCCCGGAGAACAGGGCCTGGGGCTGGGCCTGACCCTTTCCGCGAGCCTTGCCGCGGCAGCCGGCGGCCACCTGGGCGTGGAACACCCGGCCACCGGCGGCACCGCTTTCGTCCTCCATTTACCGCGGGTCAACCCTGCCAAGGCCGAGCCGATATGAACAACGACCTGACCGTCCTGATCGTCGAAGACGATCCCCATGTGCTGCTCGGCTGCCAGCAGGCGCTGTCCCTGGAGGATATTCCCAGCGAAGGCGTCGGCAGTGCCGAAGAAGCCCTGGCGCGGATCGGTGACAACTTTCCCGGCATCGTCATCAGCGATATCCGCCTGCCGGGTATCGACGGCCTGGAACTGCTGACCCGCCTCAAGGCCCGCGACCGCAGCCTGCCGGTGGTGCTGATCACCGGCCATGGCGATATCTCCATGGCGGTCGGCGCGATGCGCAGCGGTGCCTACGATTTCATGGAAAAACCCTTTTCTCCCGAGCGCCTGGTCGAAGTCGCCCGCCGCGCCCTGGAACAACGCGGCCTGGCGCGGGAAGTCTGGTCGTTGCGGCGGCAACTGGCCGAGCGCGACTCCCTCGAGGGGCGGATCATCGGCCGCTCGCCGGCCATGCAAAATCTGCGGGAATTGATCGCCAACGTCGCCGATACCTCGGCCAACGTGCTGATCGAAGGTGAAACCGGAACCGGCAAGGAACTGGTCGCCCGCTGCCTGCACGACTTCAGCCGCCGCCAGTCGCAACAGTTCGTCGCCCTCAACTGCGGCGGCCTGCCGGAAAACCTTTTCGAAAGCGAGATCTTCGGCCACGAGGCCAATGCCTTCACCGGTGCCGGCAAACGCCGGATCGGCAAGATCGAACACGCCCATGGCGGCACGCTGTTTCTCGATGAAGTGGAAAGCATGCCGATTGCGCTGCAGATCAAACTGCTGCGTGTCCTGCAGGAACGCACCCTGGAGCGCCTGGGCTCGAACCAGAGCGTGGCGGTGGACTGCCGGGTGATCGCCGCCACCAAGTCCGACCTGGATGAACTGGGCAAGGCCGGCGAATTCCGCAGCGACCTGTATTACCGCCTGAACGTGGTGACCCTGGAACTGCCACCCCTGCGCGAGCGGCGCGAGGATATCCTGCAACTGTTCGAACACTTCCTGCAGCAGTCCTCGTTGCGCTTTGACCGCGCCGCGCCGGAGCTGGACAACCAGACCCTGTCGAACCTGATGAGCCACGACTGGCCGGGCAACGTGCGCGAACTGCGCAATGTCGCCGAGCGCTTCGCCCTCGGCCTGCCAGCCTTCAAGAAATCCGGCACGCAGAGCACCGGTGGCCTGGGCTTCGCCGAAGCGGTCGAGGCTTTCGAGCGCAACCTGCTCAACGACGCCCTGCAGCGCAGCGGCGGCAACCTGACCCAGGCCAGCCAGGAACTGGGCATGGCCAAGACCACCCTGTTCGACAAGGTCAAGAAATACGGCCTCAGCCACTGAATAGGGATTGGCTCTTCAAGGCTGCGCCTGGTGTACTGGCGAGCATCGGCCTGCGCTTGCACGGCTGAACTCATTCACGAACACATCGCACACCTGTAGGAGCTGGCTTGCCAGCGATGGCGATCGGTCAGCCAACATGACCTCCGACCGGCCAGCCGCTATCGCCAGCAAGCCGGCTCCCATGGATGTACCTGCGCATTCAAGATCCCGCGGCATGACTGGCCCGTCCTTTGCATTTACCCGGCAAAGCCCGCACTGCCTGCCTTTCAGCCTGGCCAGGTACTTTGATGTGGGGGCGCTGCCACGGATAAATCGACGTTGTGAACATTTTAGATCTCGACCACAGCCTGACGGCCCAGGCGCCGATCCGGCACCTGCTCGACAGCGGTCGCGCGAAACGCCTGGACCTGCTGGACCTGGGCCCCAAACTGCGACTCTGGACCACCGAACGCCATTACCGCCGCTTTGCCGAACGCCTGCGCCAGCTCCCGGCGCCCGCCACCGGCAGGCCGTACATCTATTTCGTCGGCTCCGGCGACTACCATCACCTGACCCCGGCCTTCCTCGGCAACCTGCCGGAGCCGGTCAGCCTGATCCACTTCGACAACCATCCCGACTGGGTGCACCTGGCTCCACGCCGGCATTGCGGCTCGTGGGTCAACCGCGCGCTGAAGCTGCCGAACATCAAGCGTATCGTCACCCTCGGCCCATGCAGCGAAGACCTCGACACCCCGCAACTGCGCGGCGGCAATCTCGGTGCCCTGCGCCGCGGCGACCTGCAGCTGTTTCCCTGGCAGCATGCGCCGTCTAAGGTCTGGGGACGGATCGGCGACGGTGCCGGCCACCAGCAGCAGGAAAACCATCTGCACTGGCGCAACCTGGCCGACGAACACTGGCCGGACTTCCTCGACCGGCTGATCCGGGACCTGCCCACCGAGGCCATCTGGATCACCATCGACAAGGACGTACTGGCCAGCGAAGATGCCGCCACCAACTGGGACCAGGGCGGCATGCGCCTGACCCACCTGCTCGATGCCATCCGGGCCCTGGCCGCGCACAAGCGCATCCTCGGCATCGATATCTGCGGCGAATTCGCCAAACCGGCCTTCAGCAACGCCTTCAAGCGCTGGGAAGCCAAATCCGATCAACCGCCGGCCGAACGCTGGAGCGCCGCTGACCTGCAGCGCAACGCGACCACCAACCAGGCGTTGATCACGCTGTTCGAGGAGCTGTTTCCGTGACCCTGACCGTTGTTCTGCTGGTGGCCTTTTCCATTGTCCTCGACGTGGTCGGCCAGCTCTGTTTCAAGATCGGCCTGGACCGCTTGCCGGAACTCGAAGGCGGCTTTCGCCTGAATGCCTTCTGGGGCCAGGTGTTCAATGCGCCCCTGCTGTGGTGCGGCATCGGCGCCTATGCCGTCGAATTCCTGGTCTGGCTCGAGGCGCTGTCGCGGGCCCCGCTGAGCCTGCTGTTCCCTTCCGCCGCTCTGGCCTATTGCGGGGTGGTCCTGGCGGGCAAGCTGGTACTCGGGGAAACCGTCAGCCGGCGCCGCTGGATGGGCACGCTGGTGATCACCCTGGGCGTCATGCTGGTTGCCATCGCCGGTAGCTGAGACTCAATTCATGTTTGAAGGAACGGATTTATGAGCACTTCCAAGCACGTGGACTGGCTCCACGGGCGCTTCGGCACGATCGTGCTGTGGGCCCTGCTGATCACATTCGAAAGTGCCGGACAGATCGCCACCAAAGTCGGCGGCGATCAGTTGGGACAGATGAATTTCAACCTGCAATGGCTGGCTGCGGTCGTGGTCAACCCGGGTGTCTGGGTGGCGATCGGTTGCTACATCGGCGCCTTTTTCGTGTGGATGCTGATCCTGCGACGCAGCAGCCTGTCCCTGGCGTTTCCCCTCAGTTCGCTGGTGTTCGTCGCAGTATTGCTCGGTTCCTGGCTGGGGCTGGGCGAGCAGATCAGCGTGCTGCACTGGGTCGGCGTGCTGGTGATTATCGGCGGGATCGCCCTGCTGGCCGAAGGCGAGAAGAACTGAGCATCACCACCCAGCCGGCTCCCACAAGGTCCCAGGCTGGACAATAGTCCGTGGCGAGCCCCCCCGTCCTGTGGGAGCGGGCTTGCCCGCGAAAGCGGCGGCGCGACTGGCATCGTCATCGCTGGCAAGCCTGCCCCCACCGTCAGCGGTGTTTCACCAGAAAGCCCAGGCCATGGGATACCGGAATCACCTTCACTCCCGCCTCCCGCTGCTGCTCCCTGATCTGCGCATGGAACGCCTTGACCTTGGTCCAGTGCATCTTCGGCCGATAGTGATGCTCGGCGTGATAGCCGTTGTTCATCCAGATCAGGTTGTAGAGCCGGCTGTAGGAACTCACGCCCCAGGCGATCGGCAGGTCGGGGTTGCCACCCAGGTGCTCGTAGTAGCCGTTGAGCGATGACAGCGACTGTCCCAGGTACCAGAACGGCAGCAACACCAGCACCGCGCGCCAGTCACAGGCCGCCAGGCCCAGGTAGAACGCCACTGTCGCATAGATCTCGACCTTGACCCAACGGGCATCCGCCGGGTGCTTGCGCTTCATTTCCTCGTAATAGGCCTTGGGATCGTCACGGAAGAAGCTCAGGAAGGTGTAGGCCCAGACATTGTCCGGCTGGCCGTCCTTGCCGTGCAGGTAGATCGACAGCGGGTCGATGGTGGTCCCGTCCTCCCGTGGCAGGTCGGAGTTGCCGCGATGGTGACGGTTGTGGATATCGCGGTACATCGTCTGCGAAAAGCCGATGGTCAGCGACAGCAGCAGGTCGAACCCGCGATTCATCCAGTGCGGGGTGAAGTAGGGGTTGTGGATCTGGTTGTGGGAGATGCTGTTGATGCTCCACGACAGACTGACCGCATAGAGCAGCGCCGCCGGGATGATGATCCACCAGGACTGGTCGTGGAATCCCAGCACCAGCCACAACACGAAGGAGAAATGCGCCAGCGCCATGACAATGGGTACCAGGTCCCAGAGCGAATAAGCCAACAGGCGGTAAGCAGGACGAGCCATCTGAAAAACTTCCCGGAAAATGATTTCCGGGGGGGCATTGCAAACACCAGACCAGCTTTCACTACTTTACAAAAACCGGCCCGGCGACGATCGGGCGAGCCGATCTACAACGCGGCATGATCGTCGCGCAGGCGGGTTCAGAACTTGTAGCTGATGGCGGTCTGCACCTGGCCCTGATTGTTGTCGCCACGCTCTCTGACAATGCTGCTGTCGGCGGCGTTGCCCACCAGGTGAATCCAGCTCGCGCTGGTCATCAGCGACCAGGCCCCACCCAGCGGGATCGCGAAGTTCTGGGTCAGGGTGTAGTTCTGCAGGCCGCCGCCCGGCTTGTACTGCTCGATCCCCGAAGCCTGGGCTTCCTCGGCGCTCACGCCGAAAAAGGTCCGGGTCTGGCGGGCGTCGGCAAAGTGTGCGCTCAGGTTGCTGCTGCCGATGATACCCATGCCCAGCGGGTAACCCAGCTCGCCGCCAATCTTGCCGAGCAGGCCGCCCTGGCCGTTGCCACCGCCAACCGCGCTGCCCAGTTGGACGAACACCCGCCAGAAGTCAGCCGGCGCGTACTGCACATAACCGCCGATCTGGCCCATGTCCGGCACATTGCGCAGGCCACGCAGGTCGCCATCGGCGTTGCGGCCCGGCAGGTAGTTGATAAACGGCCCGGCGGTGAAACCACTGTCCTTGAAGGCATCCCAGGTCAGGCCGTCGTCGCCGCTGAGGCTGACGTCCCCCCAATCCAGGTCCAGGTAAGGCAAGGGCACCGTGTCATAGCTGCTGCCCGTGGGGTCATGGGGCTGGTAGCCGATACCGGCACCGATCTGCCCGGTAAGGCCTTCCTCGGCCAGCACGCCGGTGCTCAGGCCACTCAGGGACAAGAGACCGGCGAGCAGCAATGTGGGGGTAAACCTGGCCATGAATCGTTTCCTTGTTCTGAACATGCGCGCATCAATCACCAGCGCACCCAGTGTAGGCAAGCACTGATGTTCTTTGTAGCAAGCTACAAAATTTGTAGCTCTTTGTAGCCTTTCCCATACAAACACCGGCAGGAGCCCGCGAACACAGGCGTTCCAGCCGGTTGGCACGCTCCGTGCTCTGGCACCTGCCATGCGCAAAGTGCGCTCTTATTCAACAGGTAACTGCAGATGATGCACTGGCATATCGTGTGTGACTTCGACGGGACCATCTCCCGCACCGACGCGATCGACAACATCCTGGAACAATTCGCCGACCCGAGCTGGGAGACGATCGAACAGGAATGGCTGGACGGTCACATCGGTTCGCGTGAGTGCCTGAGCCGCCAACTGGCCCTGGTCAAGGCAACGCCCGCCGAGTTGCTGGCCTACTTCGACACCATCGACATCGACCCCGACTTCCCCGACTTCGTCGACCACGTGATGAGCCTGGGCGCGACCATCGAAGTGGTCAGCGACGGTATCGAGCAAGGCATCGCGCGGATTCTGTCACGCAACTACGTGACCTTGCTACCGATCCTCGCCAACCGCCTGCGCCAGGTCGACCAGAACAGCTGGCGCATCGATTTCCCCTATTCCAGCGATGCCTGCCGCGCCGCTTCCGGCAACTGCAAATGCAAGTCCACGCCCAAGGGCAAACGCGTACTGGTGATCGGTGACGGTCAGTCGGACATGTGCGTGGCCTCGACCGCCGACTTCGTGTTCGCCAAGGACCGCCTGGCCGAACACTGCGAACGCAACGGCATCCCGCATGTGCGTTTCGAATCGTTCGCCGAACTCCCGGCGCTGCTGGCCCTGCTGCCGAGCAGCGAAGCCGCCAACGCCAACACTTTCGCGCTCGACAGCGCTGAAAACTCTTCACAAACTCAGGAACTCTTCCACCATGTCTGAGATTCGTATCGCTACCGCCGAAGACCAGGTGCTTCTGGAAAAAGAAGCCAAATATTGCTCCTACGGCGATACCGTCCACTACATCGAGCCACCGCGCATTTTCAGCCGCTGCGAAGGCTCCTACGTCTGGGACACCGAAGACCAGGCATACCTCGACCTGCAGATGTGGTACTCGGCGGTCAACTTCGGCTACGCCAACCCACGCCTGAACAACGCCCTCAAGCAACAGATCGACACCCTGCCGCAGATCGCCAGCCAGTACCTGCACAAAGGCAAGATCGAGCTGTCGGAAAGGATCGCGGTCGACGCCAAGAACAAGTTCGGCCTCGACGGTCGCGTGCACTTCAACGTCGGCGGTTCGCAGTCCATCGAAGACTCGCTGAAAGTCGTGCGTAACGCCACCAACGGCAAGAGCCTGATGTTCGCCTTCGAAGGCGGCTACCACGGCCGTACCCTGGGTGCGTCCTCGATCACTTCGAGCTACCGCTACCGTCGCCGCTACGGCCACTTCGGCGAGCGCGCCCAGTTCATCCCGTTCCCGTACCACTTCCGCGGCCCGAAAGGCATGACCAAGGAAGAGTACGGCAGCCACTGCGTGCAGCAGTTCGCCCGCCTGTTCGAGACTGAATACAACGGCGTGTGGGACCCGAAAGTCGGCTCCAGCGAATACGCGGCGTTCTACGTCGAGCCGATCCAGGGCACCGGCGGCTACGTGATCCCGCCGATGAACTTCTACAGCGAGCTGAAGAAGGTCCTCGACCAGCATGGCATCCTGATGGTCGTCGACGAAATCCAGATGGGCTTCTGGCGTACCGGCAAGCTGTGGTCGATCGAACACTTCGACGTCAAGCCGGACGTGATCGTCTTCGGCAAGGCGCTGACCAACGGCCTGAACCCGCTGGGCGGCATCTGGGCCCGTGAAGAGCTGATCAACCCGAAGGTCTTCCCACCAGGTTCGACCCACTCCACCTTCGCCTCGAACCCACTGGGTACGGCGGTAGGCCTGGAAATGTTCAAGATGACCAGCGAAGTCGACTACGGCGCGATGGTCATGGCCAAGGGCAAGTACTTCCTCGAAGGCCTGCAAGAGCTGCAGAAACGCTTCCCGATCATCGGCGACGTCGATGGCCTGGGCCTGGCCCTGCGCTGCGAAATCTGCACCACCGACGGCTTCACCCCGGACAAGGCCACCCTGGACTACATGGTCGAGGAAGGCATGAAGGGCGACATGGTGGTTGACGGTCAGAAACTCGGCCTGATCCTCGACGTCGGCGGCTACTACAAGAACGTCATCACCCTGGCCCCGTCGCTGGAAATCAGCTACGCGGAAATCGACCTGGGCCTGAAACTGCTCGAGCAGTTGCTGAACCGGGCCATGAAGCGGTGAACATGGCAGCCATCGATCTGGGCGAAGGCGACGCGGGCTTCGTCCTCGGCGACGGTCCGGTCGGGGTCTTGCTGATCCATGGCCTGACCGGCACCCCGGCGGAACTGCGCCGGGTCGCCCAGGGCCTGGTCAAGCGCGGTGGTTGCACGGTCTACGTGCCCACCCTGCCCGGCCATTGCGGCGGCAACGCCGACCTGCAGGCCACCGGCTGGCAGGACTGGTACGAAGGTGTGCGCAAGACGTTCGTCGGCGTGCAGCAGCGTCACGCCCAGGTGTTCGTCGGCGGCTTGTCCATGGGCGCGGTCATGTCCATGTACGTAGCCTCCGAGTTCCCCGGGCAAGTGGCCGGGTTGTTGATGTATTCGACCACCCTGCGCTACGACGGCTGGAGCATCCACAAGCTGGCGTTCCTGACGCCCTTGCTGATGAAGATTCCGTTCGGCGTGCATATCTGTCGTTTCGAGGAAAAGCCGCCCTATGGCATCAAGAACGAACGCCTGCGGGCGATTGTCGAACGCCAGATGAAGGCCGGCCAGAGCAGCGATGCCGGGCTGTTGACCATGGAGGGCATCACGGTGCGCGAGCTGCACCGGATGAACGCCGTGGTCATGCGGCGCATGCCGTCGATCAAGACCCCGGCGCTGGTGATCCACTCCGTCGAGGACGATATCACCAGCCCGTGGAACGCCAACTACGTCGAACGTCACCTGGGTGGCCCCGTCACCAAGGTCATGCTCGACAATTGCTACCACATGATCACTGTCGACCTGCAGTACCGCGAAGTGATCGAGTTGAGTGCCGACTTCATCGAACGTCTGAGTGACGTCCCGAGCGTGCGCGAAGACTACCGGCAACTGGCCTAAGGAAAGACCCGTGATTACCGCCCAAGCCTTCTCTAGCATCGAGGCGATTGAACGCGCAGCCTGGAACGACTGTTTCCCGGGTGCGCTGGAGAATTGGGAGTACTACCTGGCGGTGGAGAAAGCCCGCATCGACGACTTCGAATGGCGCTACCTGGCGCTCTTCGAAGACGATCGGCTGCTGGCGGTCGCCCCCGCCTTCATTACCCGCTACAAGCTCGACACCACGGTGCAAGGCACCAGTAAACGCATTACCGGCTGGATCAACAGGATCCTGCCGGGCGTGCTCGAATTCCCGCTCTACGCCATCGGCTCGCCGGTGGCGGAGCGATGCAGTGCCGGCATTGCCAGCCACGTCCCGGTGCAACGGCGCCAGGAACTGCTGGAGCGCCTGCTGATCCTGGCCCGCGACGATGCCGCCACCCTCCGGATCCGCCTGACCGCGGTCAAGGACGCGCCCAGCGCCGACGATGACTGGAGCGCCAGCTGCAAGGCTGCCGGGTTCCAGAAGGTGCTCAGCCTGCCGAGCGCCCTGTTGCCGATCCCCTTCGGTTCGGTCGACGCGTACCTGGGCACCCTGGGCAAGTCCACCCGCAAGGACCTGCGGCGCAAGCTGCGGGCGCCGGGGCCGCGGATCGAATGGCGGCGCAATATCGATGACGTCCTGCCGCAGATCATGCGACTGTACGAGGCGACCCTGGAACGCAGCGAAACCCAGTTCGAACGCCTGCCGGCGGATTACTTCACCAGCGTGCTGGAGCACCTGGACGAACGTGCGGCCTGTGTCCTTTACTGGATCGACGAGCAACTGGTGGCGTTCAACCTGATCCTGCTGGATGGGGAGCGGCTGATCGACAAGTTCTTCGGCCATGACCCGAACCAGAGTCGCGAGCACAACCTGTATTTCCGCAGTTGGCTGGCCAATGTCGAATACTGTATCCGCGAGGGGATTCCCCTGTACGAATGCGGTCAGGCCGGTTATGCCAGCAAGATTCGCCTGGGCTGTACCTTCCAGGGCAACAACCTGTTCTTTCACCATCGCAACTGGCTGATCAACAATGTCCTACGACTGGTCAAACTGTTTATCCGCCCGGACCGATTCGACCCTGCCATGGCTGCTGCGATAAGCGAAACCTGATGACTTCCACTCCAGAACGCCGCCGTAAACGTCGCCCCTTCTCGATCTCGCGCTGGAGTGTGCAACGCAAACTGCTGCTGGCGTTCTGGCTGGTCAGCGTGGTGCCGACCATGATCGCCGCCGAACTGGCGGCGACCACCCTGTCGCAGATCTTCGACAGCAACGTGCGCATCTGGCTGCAGGAGTCGACCAAGATCGTCAAGGACGAGATCAGCGAGATCCAGCGCGACAACGCCCGGGTCGCCCAGTTGTTCCTGCTCTACACCCGGCCGCCGACCTCGCGCCAGGCCGCCAAGCACGACAAGCTCACCGCCGACATCGCCGACGCCATGGGCATCGACCTGGTGGCGCTGATCCGCACCCAGGACCACAAGGTGGTGTTCACCACCGAGCCCGACGATATCGTCAGCCAGATCAGCCTGGCGCCCAACGCGGTCCTGCAGACCATCAAGGTCGCCGGGGTGCCGACCGGCGTGGTGGTCTCGACCTTCCAGACCTCGCAGGAAGGCGTCGACTACCAGTTGCTGATCGCCACCTACCTGGACAGCAGCTTCCTCAACAGCGTGGCCGACGTGCACTCCCTCGACCTGCGCCTGTACCTGGCGAACTCCAAGGGCTTTTCCGAGATCTTCTCGACCCAGCGCTTCGAGGATCACCCGCTGCAGATCCCGGCGAAAATCGAAAAGACCCTGCGTGACACCCGCCTGCCCAGCGAACTGTTCACCAGCCGCTACAGCGGCCTGTACTGGCCGATCTTCAACGATACCGGCGACCTGCAGGGGGTGATCTTCAGTGGCCTGCTGCGCCACAGCAGCCTGGTCGGGCTGGTCAACCAGAGCAACCTGTTCATCCTGATCTTCCTGATGGGCTCGGCCTTGTCCCTGAGCGTCGGCTGGCTGGTCTCGCAGCGCCTGACCCAGCCCCTGCGCGGCCTGTCCGAAGGCGTGCGGGCGGTGATCTCCGGCAACTACAGCAAGCGTATCCCGGTGACCGGCAGCGACGAGCTGGCCGAACTGAGCCACACCTTCAACCACATGACCGAGCGCCTGGGCGAGCTGCATCACCTCGAGGCCCAGTTGCGCCGCCGCGATCGCCTGCACGCGCTGGGCGAGGTCGCCATGGGCCTGGCCCACGAGATCCGCAACCCGCTGGGCATCATCAAGACCGCCACCCAGTTGCTGCACCGCCGGGCCAACCTGCCGGATACCGACAAGCGCCACCTGGAATACGTGATCAGCGAAGTGTCGCGGATCAACGACCTGATCACCGAGTTCCTCGACTTCGCCAAGCCGAGCGCGCCGATTCGCTCGATCCAGCCGGCGCGGGAGTTGGCCGAGGAGATCCTCGGCTTCTGCGCACCGGAACTGGCCACCCACAACATCGATGCGCGGATCGACGACCAGGCACCCGGCGCGACCCTGTACGCCGATGCCCGGCAACTGAAGCAGGCCTGCCTGAACCTGATCCTCAATGCCATCGACGCCATGCCCAAGGGTGGCCGCCTGACCCTGGGCATTGCCAAGGACCAGGAAAACACCATCATCAGCGTCTCCGACACCGGCCAGGGTATCGAACCGGACATGATCGAACGGATCTTCACGCCGTTTGTCACTACCAAGGCCTCGGGCACCGGCCTGGGCCTGGCGAAAGTCTTCTCGATCATGGAAAACCATGACGGACGGATCGAATGCATCAGCGAGAAAGATGCAGGCGCCAGCTTCAAGCTGTACATTCCGGCCCATGGCGAAGACCTGGATGTCGAGGATGACGAGGAACACGACGATGACGCATAAGGTCCTGGTGGTCGATGACGAACCCAAGCTCTGCGACCTGCTCAGTTCGGCCCTGAGCCAGAACGAGATCCAGGTATTCACCGCCGGCAACGGCATCCAGGCCCTGGTGGTGCTGGATCAGGAAGACATCGACCTGGTCATCAGCGACTGGCGCATGCCCGGCATGGACGGCCCGCAGTTGCTGGCCGAGATCAAGCTGCGCTTCCCGCAGTTGCCGGTCATCGTGATGACCGCCTACAGCACCGTGAAAAATGCCGTGCAGTCGATGCGCAACGGTGCTTTCGACTATATCGCCAAGCCCTTCGATATCGACGAACTGGATATCACCGTCAGCAAGGCCCTGCAGTTTCGCGACATCCTGCGGGATAACGCACGGATGCGCGCCGAACTCGACGAACACCAGCAGATCGACAGCCTGGTGGGCGACAGCCCGGCCTTTCGCCGGGTCCTGCAGGCAGTGGACTCGGTCCGTGACAGCAACGCCACCATCCTGCTGACCGGTGAGAGCGGGACCGGCAAGGAAATGGTCGCCCGGGCGATCCACAAGCACGGCAACCGCGCCGACAAGCCGTTTGTCGCGGTGAACTGCGCGGCCATTCCCGAAGGCCTGCTGGAAAGCGAGATGTTCGGCCACCGCAAGGGCGCCTTCACCGGCGCCGTCTCCGACCGTGTCGGGCGCTTCATGCAGGCGGACAAGGGCACGCTGTTTCTCGATGAAGTCGGCGATATGCCGCTGGCCCTGCAGGCGAAGATCCTGCGGGCCCTGCAGGAGCGGGTGATCGAACCGGTGGGGGACCCGCGCGAACGCAAGGTCGACGTGCGGGTGATTGCCGCGACCAACAAGAACCTGCTCGAAGCGGTGGCGAACAAGGAGTTTCGCGAAGACTTGTACTACCGCCTGAACGTTTTCCCGATTCCCCTGCCCTCCCTGCGCGAGCGGGTCGAGGACATCGCCCCGCTGGCCCGGCATTTCGCCCACTCGCTGGGGGCCAGCGCCGGCAAGCGCATCAGCGGTTTCAGCCCGCAGGCCATGCAAGCCATGGCCAACTACAGCTGGCCGGGCAATATCCGCGAGCTGCAGAACTGCGTGGAGCGGGCGACCATTGTCGCCGCCAGCCCGGTGATCGAGGAAAGCGACCTGCCGGCCTACCTGTTTGCCCCACCGTCAGCGGAACCGGGCAACACGGCGGCGGCCTTGAACGTCGGCGCCGCGGTGCCGAAGGACCTGGATGCGGCGTTGGCGGAAGTGGAGAAGGCCTACATCCTCGCCGCGCTGCATGAAACCAATGGGGTCCAGGCCGCGGCGGCGCAGATGATCGGGATTTCCGAGCGCAGCTTCTGGTATCGCCTGAAGAAGCTGGCGATCCAGGTGGACAAGATCATTCGCTGAACATCCTGGGCAGCGACGGTAGAGACGCCTGTGGGAGGAACTCTGCGGGAAGGAGCTCTGCGAGGGGGGGCTTGTGTGAGAGCGGGCTTGCCCGCGAAGAGGCCCTCAAGGGCACCAAAAGCTTCGGGGGCAAGCCCCCCTCCTACAGAGCCCACTCCCCCATCAAGGTCAGGCCTTTGTGGATTCGGCGATGATCTGCCGGATCGCACCGACAAAGGTCTCCACCGGCTGTCCGCCACTCACCGCATACTGATCGTTGAAGACGATGGTCGGCACGGAGCTCACCCCGCGCGACACCCACAATTGCTCCTGTTCACGGACCTCGGCGGCGTACTCGTCGGAGGCGAGAATCGCTTCGGCGCGCTGGCGATCCAGGCCGACGCTCTCGGCGATCAGGCTCAACTGGGCGTGATCGGACGGGTTGCCCTGGTCGGTGAAGTACGCCTTGAACAAGGCTTCCTTGAGGTTGTACTGGCGCCCTTCCAGGCCGGCCCAATGCAATAGCCGATGGGCATCGAAGGTGTTGTAGATACGGCTGTCGCCGCTGGTCCTGAAACTGAAGCCCACCTCGGCCCCGCGCTCACGGATCATCTCGCGGTTTTTCTGCGACTGCTCCGGCGTCGAGCCGTATTTCTGGGTGATGTGCTCGGTGATGTTCTGCCCTTCGGCGCCCATCTTCGGGTTCAGCTCGAACGGCTGGAAGTGAATCTCGGCCTGGACCTCGGCGCCCAGGCGATCCAGCGCCGCAGTCAGGCCGCGCAGGCCGATCACGCACCAGGGGCAGGACACATCACTGACAAAATCGATTTTCAACGGGGTACTCATGATCAACCTCACAGGCGTTGATTCGCCGTAAAGCCTGCACGATACACCCGCCTCAGAGTTGCGCCCAGTGGCTGACATCCTGCTGGTGCGCCCGCAGGTACGGCAGCACCGCCGCCAGCAACGGCGCCTTGAATGCCTCCTGGAAACGATGGGCCAGCCCCGGGATCAGCACCAGCTGGCTGCCCTGGATATGGGCCGCCAGGTGCACGCCGTGCATCACCGGCAACAACGGATCGGCCGTGCCATGCACCACCAGGGTCGGCACCCGCAGCTGATTCAGCAGCGGCACCCGGCTCGGTTCGGCGAGAATTGCCATGATCTGGCGCTTCACCCCTTCCGGATTGAACGCCCGGTCATAGGAGGTCGCCGCCTGCTGCAACAGCTTGTGCCGGTCATCGCGGACCTCGGGACTGCCCAGCGCCGCCAGCAGATCGGCCTGCTGCTCGATCGCCACCTCGCGATTCGGCGCACTGCGCCGCGACAGCAACTGCACCAGGGCCGCATTCGGCGCCGGCAGGCCTTCGGCACCGGAACTGGTCATCACCAGCGTCAGGCTCTCGACCCGTTGCGGCGCCATCGCCGCCACATGCTGGGCGATCATTCCGCCCATGCTCGCGCCGAGCACGTGGAACTGCTCGATCTGCAAGGCATCCATCAAGCCCAGCGCATCACCGGCCATATCGGTCAGGCTGTACGGCGCCGCCACCGGCAGACCGAGCTTGTAGCGCAGGACCTCGAACGTCAGGTTGGCGCTCGCCGGCGCCTGTCGCCAGCTCGACAGGCCGACATCGCGGTTGTCATAGCGGATCACCCGGAAACCCTGCTGGCACAGGGCGACCACCACTTCGTCCGGCCAGTGGATCAACTGCCCGCCCAGGCCCATGATCAGCAACAAGGCCGGATCCGAGGCACGACCAATGCTCTGGTAGGCCAGGCTGACCTGATCCAGGTCGACATGCTCGGTTGGAACATTGACATCGCATCGAGAAGCCGCAAAGGACGGCAGGCCGAACAACAGTGCGGCCAGGAAAATAACTACACGCATGAAAAAACACCAAAACGCAGAACCCCAGTGGAGCGCGAGTCTGATGAAATTTGTTCAAGCGCGCTGCCACAGTTCAATGACAGTTTGATGAAGATTGCCCAGTGGCGCTTTTTTTGCCTAGCGACCCGCGCCTTGTGTCGCCCACCCCAGTGGAAGTCGGCTTGAGCGATAAGGCACCACCGTCCCCGGCAGGCCGATCGCTACCCGTCGACAGCCGCCCCAGCATGAGACAAACTCACCCCCTGCGCGCTCATTACAAACTTTGCTCATGGAGCCCCTGGTGCTGGAAATCCGTCACTTGAAAACCCTGCACGCCCTGCGTGAAGCCGACAGCCTGGTGGAGGCCGCCGAACGCCTGCACCTGACGCAGTCGGCCCTGTCCCACCAGTTCAAGGAACTGGAGGAACGCCTGGGCATGCCATTGTTCGTGCGCAAGACCAAGCCGGTACGCTTCACCAGCGCCGGCCTGCGCCTGCTGCAACTGGCGGATGCCACCCTGCCGCTGCTGCGTGGGGCGGAACGGGATATCGCGCGACTGGCCGGTGGCACCGCGGGGCGGCTGCACATGGCGATCGAATGCCACAGTTGTTTCCAGTGGCTGATGCCGACCATCGACCAGTTCCGCGATGCCTGGCCGGAAGTCGAACTGGACCTGGCCTCCGGGTTTTCCTTCGCCCCGCTGCCGGCCCTGGCACGCGGCGACCTGGATCTGGTGGTGACCTCCGATCCGCTGGAACTGGCGGGCATCACCTATGTCCCGCTGTTCACCTACGAGGCGATGCTCGCGGTCGCCAACCAGCACGCCCTGGCGAACAAGGCGTATATCGTGCCCGAGGACCTGCTCAAGGAAACCCTGATCACCTACCCGGTGGAGCGCGATCGGCTGGATATCTTCACACGCTTCCTGGAACCGGCCGATATCGAGCCGGCGCAGGTGCGCACCTCGGAACTGACAGTGATGATGATGCAGCTGGTGGCCAGCGGCCGCGGTGTCTGCGGCATGCCCCACTGGGCACTGCATGAGTACAGCTCACGGGGTTATGTGAAGGCCAAGCGCCTGGGTGAGAAAGGCCTGTTCGCCACGCTGTACGCGGCCATCCGCGCGGACATGCTCGATGCCCCCTATATGCGCGACTTCCTGCTGACGGCCAAGGACACCTCGTTCTCGACCCTGGACGGCGTCAGCGCGGTGCGCTGACGCGCCACACCCTGTTCAAGCGGTACGGCGTTGCTCGAGCATCAGGCGCACGGCCAGCCCGGCCAGGACGAAGCCCATGAAGTAACGTTGCACCGCCAGCCACAGCGGGTTGTGCATGAACCAGGTGGCGAGGCCGCCGGCAAACAGGGCGATCAGCAGATTGACGGTGAAACTCACGCTGATCTGGGTGACACCGAGCATCAGGCTCTGGGCAAATACCGAACCGTGCTCCGGGGTAATGAACTGCGGAAACACCGAGAGGTAGAACACCGCGATCTTCGGGTTCAGGGCACTGGTGAGAAAGCCCATGGCGATCAGCCGCGCCGAAGAGTCCGGTGGCAACTGGCGGGGCTCGAACGGCGAGCGGGCACCCGGCTTGAGGGCCTGCCAGGCCAGCCACAGCAGGTACAGCGCACCGGCCCACTTGAGCACTTCATAGGCCACCGGCACGGCCATGAACACCGCCGTCAGCCCCGCCGCCGCGGCAAACAGGTGAACGAAGAAACCGCCCACCACCCCGAGCAGCGACACCACCCCGGCCTTGGGTCCCTGGCAGATCGAGCGGGAGATCAGGTAGATCATGTTCGGTCCCGGAGTCAGGACCATCAACAGACTGGCGGCAGCGAACAGCAGCAACTCTTGGGCGGGAATCATGGACAGTCCTTGGTCGACAAAACAAGTCAGGTTCCACTGGGATCAGGCAGGGGCCTGCAGCGAGGCACGATAGAACGGCAGGATCAGGTCCCGTGTCAATGGCGCCAGGCACAGATTGCCGTCGGTGGCCGGATCGATCCACACCACCTCTTCGATCTCGGCCGCAGGCTCGACCGCTTCACCGATATCGAGCAGGAACAGCTCGGCGCTCACATCGAAACCGGGTTCGTTGGCGGCCGGCGCGCAGAACTGCCCGAGGTAGCGGGCGGCAGCGGGATCGACGCGCAGCCCCAGCTCTTCCTCAAGCTCGCGGACCAGGGCCGTGGCCGGCTGTTCATGGGCTTCGATCTTGCCTCCGGGCTGCATGAAAGCCTGGGTGCCACGCTTGCGTACCAGCAGGGTCCGGCCATCGGGGCCGATCAGCAGGGCGGCGGCGATACGGATGGTCCGGGAAGCGGAAAAGGCGGTCATGGTCTCGGCACGGTCCTGAAAAAAGCCGGCAGGATCACATCCCGGGCGGCCGGCAGGCAAGCCCTGAACCTGTCGGTCAAGGCGAATACGCCCCCGGCGCGTACAGGTTATCGGATCGGATTCAGGTCGCCTGCTCCAGTAGCGCCACCTCTTCGGGCACCTTGACGAAGACGCTGTACTTGGCTTTCTCCATGGCCTCGAAGCTGATCAACTTCTCCACCAGCAGGCCACTCAGCACCTTGCCGGCATTGAGCAGCAGCATGCCGTTGTCGGCATTCAGGTTGCGCGCCAGGATCATGCCCGCCACCAGCTCGCGGGTGCCCAGTACCTTGACGCTCGGATCGCCAGCGGTGACATCGCTCAGGTGGTCGGCACAGACCTTGACGAACGCCTCGACCAGTTCCGGGTCGTACAGGCGCCCCGCATACTTGCGGATGAACACCAGGGCCTCGTCGCTGTTCAGATGCCGCTCGAGAATCAACCCACGCTGCAACTCGACAAAATCGACGGCCAGTTTCAGCACCCGTGCGCCGAGGGGAATGGCGTCGCCCTTGAGGTGATCGGGGAAACCGCTGCCATCCCAGCGCTCCTGATGATGAAGAATCAAGCGGGCCGCGTCCTGCATCGGCTCCAGGGTCATCAGCAATGATTCGCTCTGCTTTGGATAACCACGATAACGCTCACGATCGGTATGGTGCAGCAGGTCCGCCGGCGCGCCCATCATGCCGTCGGTCCAGCTCATCTTGCCGATGTTGTGCAACGCCGCCGCCATGGCCAGGTTGCGGGTATCGGCCTCGTCCAGCTCATGGGCCTTGCACCAGGCCTTCACCAGATCGATGATCGCCCGGTTGGTCTGCTTGTCCTGGGGCAGGCGCCACTCGACCATCCGCGAAAACACCTCGGCGGTCACCGCATAGCTGCGCTTGAGTTCCTCATAGGCCAGGTCGAGCATGTCGGCGGTCTGCTGGACTTCGCTGGTGCGTGCCAGCACGCGTTTTTCCAGGGTCGCGTTGAGCGTCTGCAACTGCTGGTTCTGTTCCCGGGCCAGCGCCTGCAGGCGCTGGCGCTCGCTTTCCGAATGCTGGAACGCCAGGGCCTGGCGCACCGTCAACATCAGTTCCTCGTCGTTCCAGGGTTTGCTGATATAGCGATAGATCTGCCCCTCGTTGATCGCCTTGATGATCATGTCCATATCGGCATAACCGGTCAGCAGGATCCGCAGCGTGGCGGGATACAGCTCATGGATGCTCGCCAGCAGGGTGGCGCCATCCATGTTCGGCATGCGCGCATCGCTGATGACCAGGTCGATGGGCTGCCCGGCCATGATTTCCAGGGCACTGGCTCCACTATTGGCGAGGAACAGCTCGTAGGGCTGGCTGCGCAACAGGCGTCGCAGGCTATTGAGAATCGATTCTTCGTCATCGACCAGCAGAACACGGGGTCTGGTCACGGAACCGGCGGTGGATTCATCCATGGAGCACCTCATGTCAGCATAGGACTTTCGCGTGCGGGATCTCTAAATGGCCGACGATCCCTGTCTTCGCCCTTAGGGTAGATTTTTATGGCCGCCTCGACCACCGATCAACGCAACTATTTCGACATGTGTGTGCAAGCCGATCTATGCTCCAGGCAGTCGAGCGCGCAGTCGCTGTGTGCCCACCGGGAAAGGATTTCTGCATGCATTCGGTACATTTCGACAATCATATGATCCGAGCCCTGCGATGAACAGCACGGCGGACCGCAGCAACCGGCGCATCCTGGTCATCGACGATACGGCGTCGATCCACGAAGATTTCCGCAAGATCCTCTGCCCACACGTCGTCGAAGACGATCTGCAATCGGCCGAGGAAGCCTTGTTCGGTACTCCCGTCACCCGTGCGCAATACGCGTTCGAGCTGGACTCGGCGTTCCAGGGCCAGGACGGCCTGGCCCGGGTCGAGCAGGCGCTGGCTGAGGGACGTCCCTATGCCATGGCCTTTATCGACATGCGCATGCCGCCCGGCTGGGACGGCCTGGAAACCATCGAGCGACTCTGGCAGGTCGATCCCAAGCTGCAGATCGCCCTGTGCACCGCCTACTCCGATTACTCGCTGGAGGACATGAACGAGCGTGTCGACATGGGCGATCGCCTGTTGATCCTGAAAAAACCGTTCGATGCGATCGAGATCCGCCAGCTCGCCAGCGCCCTGACCGCCAAATGGCAGATGACCGAGGACGCGGCCCTGAAAATGGACCAGCTCGAACAGGCCGTCGAGGAGCGTACCCGCGAACTGTCCGATGCCAACATCATCGTCCAGAACAGCCCGACCATCCTCTACCGCCTGCGGGGCGAGCCATCGTTTCCACTGATGTACATCTCCCACAACATCACCAAGTTCGGGCATGTGGCCAAGGACCTGGTGGGCTCGGAGGATTGGCGCCAGGTGCTGATTCATGCCGAGGACCAGACCAAGGTCGACACGGCCATGGCCCGGGTGCTGGACAAGGACGCCCAGGGCGCCTCCATCGAATACCGCCTGCGCACGGGCGACGGTCACTGGCGCTGGGTCGAGAACCGCTATGTGCCGGTGCGCGATGGCGAAGGCCGCCTGCTCGAGGTAGAAGGCATCATCATCGATATCACCGAGCGCAAGGTGGCCGAGGAAAAGATCGCCCTGCTCGCCCGCACCGACGGGCTCACCGGGCTGGCCAACCGCTCGACCATGATCGAACGCCTGCACCAGAGCTTCGCCGCCGCCCAGCGCGGGGCCTCGCCATTCGCGGTGTTCTATCTCGACCTGGACCATTTCAAGCGCATCAACGACACACTCGGCCATCCTGTCGGCGACTTGCTGCTCCAGGAAGTGTCCCGCCGCATCAAGGCCTGTACCCGCGACAGCGATGTGGTGGCACGCCTGGGCGGCGATGAGTTCGCGGTGCTGCAGACCGAGATGAGCGACCCGGCCCATTCCGGTGCCTTGGCAGCGAGAATCCGCAATGCCCTGGTCGAGCCCTACCAACTCGACGGCAACGACGTGCGGATTTCCGTCAGCATCGGCATCAGCACCTACGCCCCGGACAGCGAAAGCGCCGATACCCTGCTGGTCCAGGCCGACATGGCGCTGTACCGCTCCAAGGAACAGGGTCGCAACCAGTACCACTTCCATTCCGAGGAGATCAATCAGGAGGTCACCGAGCGAGTCGCCATTGCCAATGACCTGAAACATGCCATCGAACACGATGAACTGGAACTGCACTACCTGCCCGAAGTCGACCTGGCCAGCGGCAAGATCCTCGGCATGGAGGCACTGGTGCGCTGGAACCACCCCGAACGCGGCCTGCTCGGTGCCGATGTGTTTATTCCGGCGGCGGAAAAGACCGGCACCATCGTCGCCCTCGGCCACTGGGTGCTGGACCGGGCCTGCCGGCAGATGCGCCAATGGCGCGACGAAGGCATGGCTCCGCCGGTGATCGCGATCAACCTGTCGCTAGTCCAACTCAAGAGTGGTGGTGAACTGGTTCGCGACGTGGTCGAAACCACCACCCGCTGGGGTATTTCGCCCGCGGACCTGGAGTTCGATGTCACCGAGGCGACCCTGGCCCAGACCAAATGGACACAGAACGACGTGCTGCCGCAATTGCGCGAACTCGGGGTGAAGATCGCCATCGACGATTTCGGCACCGACTACTCGTCGTTCGACTACCTGAGGACCTACCGGGTCAATCACCTGAAACTGGCGCAGTCGTTCATCCGTCACGCGACCCAGGATCCGGAGAGCGCCAATACCCTGCGCGCCATCATCAACTTCGCCCGGGAAGTGGGCATCGGCATCATCGCCGAAGGGGTGGAAACCCTCGAGCAGCGCAGCTCGCTGATTTCCACCGGTTCGCCGATGAACGCCCAGGGCTATTACTTCAGCAAGGCCGTCGACAGCCAGCACGCCTCGCAGTTGTTGCAGGCGGGCAATATCAACCCTGAAACGCCGCACGATCGCGAGGTACCGTGATGAACGTCCTGGCCGGCGCCGCCAATCGGCGCATTCTGATCATCGACGACACCACCTCGATTCATGATGACTTTCGCAAGATCCTCGGTCCGGAGCAGGACGACGAACTGAGCCTGGATTCCACCGAAACCCTGCTGTTCGGTGTTTCCAGACCCGAGCGCCAGACGTTCGAACTGGACTCGGCCTACCAGGGGCAGGAAGCCCTGGAACTGGTCAAGCTCGCCCAGGCCGCCAGCCGCCCCTACGCCATGGCCTTTATCGATATGCGCATGCCGCCGGGCTGGGACGGCCTGGAAACCATCGAGCGGCTGTGGAAAGTTGCCCCGGACCTGCAGATCGCCCTGTGCACCGCCTATTCGGATTACTCCTGGGAATCCATGGCCGACCGCCTGGAGTTCGGCGACCAGTTGCTGATCCTGAAAAAGCCCTTCGACAGCCTGGAAATCCGCCAGATGGCCAGTGCCCTGACCTGGAAATGGCAACTCGCCCAGGACATGGCCATGCGCATGTCCGACCTGGAGCGCACGATCGAGGAGCGGGTCCAGGAACTGTTGCAGGTCTCGCGCCTGCTGCAATTCGATGTGTTGACCGAACTGCCCAACAGCACCCTGCTCGGCGACCGGCTGGGCCAGGCCATCGCCCTGGCCCGGCGCCACGACGAACAGGTGGCGGTGATGTTCCTCGGCCTCGATCGCTTCAAGCGCATCAACAACGCACTCGGTCATCCGGCCGGCGATGAAATGCTCAAGCATGTGGCGCGCTGCCTGATCGGCGCGTTGCGCCAGTCGGATTCGGTGTTTCGCTACGGCTCCGACGAGTTTGTCCTGCTGCTGCCCGATATCGCCCACCCCCACCAGACCAAGGGTATCGCCGAAAAGGCCCTGGCCGCCGTGAATACGCCCCTGGAAGTGGCCGGGCATGATCTGCGGGTCACCGCAAGCCTGGGTATCAGTCTCTTCCCTGGCGATGGCGTGGATGCGCTGAGCCTGATCAAGAAGGCCGAAACCGCCATGCGCAGCGCCAAGGAGCACGGGCCCAGCGGTTTCGCCTTTTTCATCGAGGACATGAACCTGCGGGCCCGCGAACAGCAGTCCATCGAGTCCGGTATCCGCCAGGCCCTGGAACGCGATGAGTTCGTGCTGCACTACCAACCCAAGCTGGAACTGAGCCACGGTAGGGTGGTCGGCGCCGAAGCATTGATCCGCTGGCGACACCCGGAGCGCGGCTGGGTCTATCCCGCGGACTTTATTCCGGTGGCCGAGGACAGTGGCCTGATCGTGCCCCTGAGCCGCTGGGTATTGCGCCAGGCCTGTGCCCAGGCCCAAAGCTGGCAACGGGAAGGACTCGACCCGATCATCATCTCCGTCAACATCTCGGCCATTGACTTCCGACAGCGAGGTTTTCTCGAAGGTATCCAAGAGGTGTTGGAGGAAACCGGCCTGGACCCGAAACGGCTGGAACTGGAAATCACCGAAGGCGTGCTGATGCAGAATGTCGAGGCAACGATCGAACTGCTGCATGCCATCAAGGCCCTGGGCATCCGCCTGGCCATCGATGATTTCGGCACCGGCTACTCCAGCCTCAGCTACCTGCAGCGTTTCCCCATCGACGTGTTGAAGATCGACCAGTCGTTCGTGCTCAATCTCAAGGGCGAAGGCAACGATGCGGCACTGGTCGACGCGATCATCAGCCTGGGCAGGAGCCTGAACCTGAACATTATCGCCGAGGGCGTGGAAACCCTTGAACAACTGAACTTCCTCAAGGCCCATCATTGCGAGGAAGGCCAGGGCTATTACTTCAGCAAGGCCGTCGCGGCCGATGAGTTTGCCCGCCTGTTGAAGGACCGGCGATTCGAAACGCCGCGACACGACTGATTGACACCACAGCCCTTACCGCCAAGGAAGCACGCGATGTCATCACCTGGAAAGCTTGTGTTGTTGCTCTGGACAGCGCTGTGCCTGCCCGTCCTGGCCGCGCCCCTCGATGAACCGCTCAAGCCCCTACCGGATATCCCGCAACAGGACCCGCGCCGGGTGGAACTGGGTCGCCAGTTGTTCAATGAGAAGCGCCTGTCGATCAATGGCAGCGTGTCCTGTGCCACCTGCCATCAACTGGAAAAGGGCGGTGCCGACGACAAGCCGTTTTCCATCGGTTTTCATGGCGCGACGGTCGGCGTGAATACCCCGACCGTACTCAATGCCGCGCTGAACTTCCGGCAATTCTGGAACGGACGCGCCGAGAGCCTGGAAGCACAGGTCGAGGAAGTGGTGCGCAGCCCGATCGAGATGGGCAACAGCTGGCCGAACATCATCGACGTCCTGGTCAAGGACCCGGCGTACCAGGCGGCCTTTCGCGGCGCCTATCCCGATGGCGTGAGCGCCGTCAACGTGCAGAACGCCCTGAGCAGCTACGAACGCACCCTGCTGACGCCCAATTCGCGGTTCGACCAGTACCTGCTGGGCAACACCGAAATTCTCAGCCTCGACGAGAAATACGGCTACCAGCGCTTCAAGGACTACGGCTGCATCGCCTGCCACCAGGGAGTGAATATCGGCGGCAACATGTTCCAGAAGTTCGGGGTGATGGGCGACTACTTCCAGGCCCGCGGCAATCCGACCGAGGCCGACCTGGGACGCTACCTGACCACCGGGGACGAGGAAGACCGTCACGTATTCAAGGTTCCCAGCCTGCGTAACGTCGCCCTCACCGCACCGTACTTTCATGATGGATCGGCGAAGACCCTCGATGAGGCGGTCAGCGTGATGTTCACCTATCAACTGGGGCGCATTCCCTCTGCCGAGGACAAGCGCCTGATCATCCTGTTTCTCAAGACACTGACCGGAGAACTGGGAGGCAAGCCGCTATGATACTGACCCGTCGCTTGTTGAACCGCGTGCTCTTGCCGCTGCTCACCCTCGTACTGGCGTCGGTGCTGGTGTTTCTGTACCTCATGTCACGCCCCGACACATCCCAGGACTACGCCGGAGCCCGCGACCTGATTGCCCAGGTCAAGCAACTGGACGCGCGCTGGGACACGGAAATCCTCAAAGCCAGGATTGCCGTCGCGCGTAATTACGATCCGCTGATCAAGCCCCAGGTCGACATGAAGACCCTGCTGCATACGTTCGAAGCGACAGCGCTGAACCAGCCGAAAGATGATCCGGGCGCCTGGAAGGAACGTCGGGCGACCCTGAGCCAGGCACTCTCGGAGAAAACCCGGCTGGTCGAACAGTTCAAGTCCCACAACGCCGTGCTGCGCAACTCGCTGGCCTTCCTGCCGACCGCCGAAGACGACATCCAGCGTCAGCTCAGCGGGCTCCAGGACTACGACAAACTGATGCTCCAGGCCACTTCCAATGACATCTACGACCTGTTGCTCAGCACCCTGGAGTTTGCCCAGAGCACCACGGAAGATCGCGCCAACAGCATTCTCCTGGGGATCAACCAGGTCACGGTCGACCAGCAGCGCCTGCCGGCGGACTTCAAGGTGCCGATGGAGATCCTGCTCAACCATGTGCAACTGATCCTGCGCGAGCAACCTCTGGTCAACACCCTGCTCGACGAGATCGCCGCCGTCCCGGTGTCCGAAAGCCTGGATGCGATCACCGACCAGTTGAACCAGGACCAGCAGAGCGCCGACCGCGTCGACCAGCAATATCACCTGTACCTGTTGATCTTCTCCGCCCTGATGGTCGTCCTGCTGCTGTACCTGGCCAGCCGCCTGGTTCGCAGCTATGCGCAGATCAACCAGATCAACCGGGACCTGCAGACCGCCAACGAGCACCTGGAGCAACGGGTCGAGGAACGCACCCGCGAACTGCGCGAGGCGCAGAGCGAACTGATGGACACCGCCCGCCACGCCGGCATGGCCGAGATCGCCACCAACGTGCTGCACAACGTCGGCAACGTGCTCAACAGCGTGAACATCTCCGCCGACCTGGTGGCCCGCAAGCTGCGCACCAGCAAGGCACTGGGCCTGGGCCGGGCGGTCGCGCTGATGAACGAGCATCGCGACGATCTCGGCGAGTTCCTGACCCGTGACGAAAAGGGCAAGTTGCTGCCGGGCTACCTCAACCAGCTGGTCGAGGCCATTGCCGCGGAACAGCAAGGCATGGCCGACGAGCTGGTCCAGCTGAGCAAAAGCGTCGACCACATCAAGGACATCGTCTCCACCCAGCAATCCTATGCCGGGGTCTCCAGCCTCGAAGAACCGCTGCACATCGGCGAGCTGCTCGAAGATGCCCTGCGCATGAACTCCGGCGCCCTGACCCGACACAATGTCACCGTGGTCCGCGACTACGAGGATGTGCCCCAGGTGATGGCCGACAAGCACCGCATGCTGCTGATCCTGATCAACCTGATCAGCAATGCCAAGCAGGCGATGTCCAGCCTGTCCGACCGGGCTCGCAAGCTGACCCTGCAGGTCCGGGTGGTCGAGGGCTCGACCCTGCATATCAGCGTCAAGGACGACGGCGAAGGCATCCTGCCGGAGAACATGACGCGCATCTTTGCCCACGGTTTCACCACCCGCAAGGACGGCCACGGCTTCGGCCTGCACAGTTGCGCCCTGGCCGCGATAGAGATGAACGGACACCTCACCGCCCATAGCGACGGCCCTGGAAAAGGCGCTGTCTTCACCCTCGAATTGCCATTGAAAACCGCCGTGGGGGTCTCATGACAACGCACTCGAACCGTCGCATCCTGCTGGTGGACGACACACCGTCGATCCACGATGACTTTCGCAAGATACTGATGCCGGCCGCGGACGAAAGCCCGGACCTCGACCTGATGGAAGCGGCGCTGTTCGGCCACGAGGTCAAGGCCGACAGTCGCCAGCCGTTTGAACTCGACTCCGCCTATGGTGGCCAGGAAGGCCTGGCCAAGGTCGAGTACGCCCTGGCCCATGAACGGCCTTATGCGCTGGCATTCGTCGATATGCGCATGCCCCAGGGTTGGGACGGTGCCGAAACCATCGAGCACCTGTGGAAAGTCGACCCGAACCTGCAGGTGGTGGTCTGTACCGCCTATACCGACTATTCCTGGGAAGAGTTGCTGGAGCGCCTGCACGGCCATGACCGGCTGTTGATCCTGAAAAAGCCCTTCGACAATATCGAGGTCCAGCAGTTGGCCAATACCCTGACCAACAAATGGGAAATGACCCAGCGCGCCAACCTGCAGATGCACACCCTCGAAGACCTGGTGGAACAGCGCACCCTGGCCCTCAGGCAGGCGAGCCAGGCCCTGCAGCACGAGATCGACGAGCGCAAGCAGCTCGAAAGCCAGCTGGTGCAGTCGGAGAAACTCGCCTCCCTCGGCCAGCTGGCCGCCGGGGTCGCCCATGAAATCAACAACCCCATCGGTTTCATCGGCTCCAACCTCGGCACCCTCGATGGCTATTTCAACCAACTGCAAGAAATGCTCGACGCCTACCGCGGCGCCGAGGAAGGCATCGCTTCGAGCGAATTGCTCGCGCGCCTGCAGGCCTTGCGCGAAAGGGTCGAACTGGATTTTCTCAAGGAAGATATCCCGTTGCTGATCAAGGAGTCCAAGGAGGGCATCGGGCGGGTCGGGCAGATCGTCAAGGACCTGAAGAACTTCTCCCGGGTCGACTCGACCCAGGAATGGCAATGGAGCAATCTCCAGCAGGGGATCGAATCCACCCTGAACATCGTCGCCAACGAGCTCAAGTACAAGGCCGATGTGATCAAGGACTACGCCGGACTGCCGGAAATCGAATGCCTGCCCTCGCAGATCAACCAGGTCATCATGAACCTGGTGGTCAATGCCGCCCAGGCGATAGGCCCGGAACGCGGCACCATCAGCCTGCTCGGCGGGGTCGCGGGGGACCGCGTCTGGCTGGAGGTGGCCGATACCGGTTCCGGCATGGCGCCGGAAACCGTGCAGAAGATCTTCGATCCGTTCTTCACCACCAAGCCGGTCGGCCAGGGCACCGGGCTGGGATTGTCACTGTCCTATGGCATCGTGCAGAAACACGCCGGGCAGATTTCGGTACGCAGCGAGTTGGGAACAGGCACGACCTTCAGGGTCGAGCTGCCGATCCGCCAGAGCAAGACCGGCACATGATCGCGCCCACCCTTTGATCGTTCCCACGCTCTGCGTGGGAATGCAGCCCGTGACGCTCCGCGTCACAAAAGCGGGCGCAAAGCGTGGAAACGATCAATCAAGGGCCTGGCCCTGGCTCAGTTGGCTTCTTGGAAATCCATCTCCGGTGGCTGCTTGCGAAAGCCGCCGGTCAGGAACGCCAGGTAGATCAGGCCGATTGCCAGCCAGCTGACGCCCAGGTAGATCGCCAGGTGATCGAGGCTGACCATCAGCCACAGGTCTGCCAGCAGGCCGATCAGCGGGCAGATCAGGAACAGCAGCAGCTCGCGCGGGCCGCGTTTCTCGCCACCGATCCAGTAGTGGAAGATCACCGACAGGTTGACCAGGCTGAAGGCCAGGAACGCACCGAAGTTGATGAAAGAGGTCGAGGTGGTCACGTCCAGCTTCAGCGCCAGCAAGGCCACCACGGCGCACAGCAGGATGCTGTTGATCGGCGTGCCGAAACGTTCGCTCAGGCTGCCGAAGAACGCCTTCGGCAACACGCCGTCGCGGCCCATGGCGTACAGCAGGCGCGAACCGCTGGCCTGGGCCGACAGACCCGAGGCGAACTGGCCGACGATCAGGCCGATCAGGAAGATGGTCACGAACAGGTCACCGCCGATATTGCGGGCGATCTCGTAGGCCGCCGAGTCGACGTTGTCGAACACGAACGCCGGATGGGCCAACTGCACGAAATACGACACGCCGACGAAGATCAGGCCACCGATCAGGGTGATCAGCATGATCGCCCGTGGAATGGTGCGGCGCGGGTCGCGGGTTTCCTCGGTCAGGGTGCTGACCGCGTCGAAGCCCAGGAAGGAATAGCAGGCAATCGCCGCGCCGCTCATCACCAGCGGCATCTGCATGTCGCCATTGAAGAAGGGCGCCAGGGTCCACAGCGGCTTGCTGGCGTCACCACCGATATAGTGGATGGCCAGGGCGACAAAGGCCATCAGCACCAGGAACTGCACCAGCATCAGCAACGCGTTGATGCCGTTGGCCAGGCGCAGGCCGACGATATTGATCAGGCTGGTGATGACGATGAAGGCCAGCACCCAGACCGCCTGCGGTACCGCGGGAAATGCCGAATTGAGGTAGGCCGCGCCGATCAGCCAGATCGCCATCGGCAGGAACAGATAGTCGAGCAGTACCGCCCAGCCGGCGATAAAACCGAGTTTCGGGCTGATGGCCTTGCGCACATAGCTGTAGGCCGAGCCGGCCACCGGGAAGGCCGCGGCCATGCGACCGTAGCTCATGGCGGTGAAGAACATCGCCACCAGCGCCGCGAGATAGGCGGCCGGCACCATGCCTGCCGTGGATTGAGCGAGAATGCCGAAAGTACCGAGGACAATGATCGGCGTCATATAGGCGATGCCGAACAGCACCACCGACCCCAGCGAAAGGGTGCGTTGCAAACGAGCCATGAGGCGACTACTCCGAATGTTATTGGATTTATGGCAGAGCCGAGTTCGGCAAAGGTGCAGCGGTACTACGAAATTCTTATGAGTGCAGCATTCAGATCCTGTGGTGTCGGGGCCGGCGCCTTCGTGGGCAAGCCCACTCCCACAGGCCTTGCATCGTCCCTGCAGATCCGTCCAGCTCCCCCAGCCCTTGCATCGCGCCCTGCAGACAAGCCCATCCCTCCAGGCCTTGCATCACGCCCTGCAGACAAGCCCATCCCTCCTGGCCTTGCATCGCGCCCTGCAGACAGGCCCTTCCCTTCAGGCCTTGCATCGCGCCCTGCAGACAAGCTCATCCTTCCGGGCCTTGCATCACGCCCTGCAGACAAGCCCATCCCTCCTGGCCTTGCACTGCCACTGTGGGAGCGGGCTTGCCCGCGAAGAGGCCCTGAAGCACAACAGCGCTGTCCGGGCCTCCCTCGATCAGATCTGCGGAATCAGCAACTCCCGCACGCCATTGGCGTGTTCGATGACCTCGCCCGGCAAGCGCAGGCGCTGGTCGTCCAGATAACGGTAGTCACGCCGGGCCGCGGCCAGTTGGCCCAGGTCCAGCTGCACGCTGAACCGCCCTTCCTCGCGACCGGCTTCCATGAGCAGGGTCCCGAACGGATCCACCAGGGCACTGCCACCGGCGAACAGCAGGCCGCCATCGCCCTCCTCCACCCGGTTGACCATCAGCGCGAAGGCCTGGTTTTCCTGGGCCCGGGCCATGATCGCGGTGCGGTGGGTCGGCCCGTAGGGGTCCATGTTGCCGTTGGTGACGATCAGCAGTTCGGCACCCAGCTGCGCCAGGGCGCGGGCGGTTTCCGGGAATTCGATGTCGTAGCAGATCAACAGGCCGACGCGCACGCCGTTCCACTCGCAGGTCACATAGCGATCGCCGGGATTGAACACACCGCGATCCGAGGCCCACAGGTGGGTCTTGCGATAGCGCAGGGCGATGCCCTGCGGGGTGATCATCAGGGTGGTGTTGTAGAACTGGCCGTTGTCGTTCTCGGCCATGCCAATGACCACCGCCACGTTGCGCTCGCGGGCGGCCTGCTGCACTGCCTGCACGGTCGGGCCGTCCAGCGGCTCGGCGATCGCGGCCACGGTCTCGGCGGACGGGAAGCCCATCAGGTGGGTTTCCGGAAACACGATCAACTGGGTATCGGCCGCGCAGGCAGCGATGGCGGCGAGTGCCCGTTCGAGGTTGTAAGCTGTATCGTTGTCCCGGCCAGCAAGCTGGGCAAGTTCGACTTTCATGGGTATTCCTTGTTTTCTGTCGCAGGCAGAGCTCAATGACGGCGCCGAGCTGGCACAATAAGTGCCGGGCCATTGCGTGTGGCCTCAGTATGCGCACCCACGCCGGGCCATGGGAATTACGCGGCCGGGGTAACTCGATAGGGGTAGACGAATGACACTTGTCCTCGATGACATCGCCTGGCACCGCTCGGTGGGGCAAATGATCGAAGCCCTCGACCGGCCGAACTTCTGGACGCAACTGGTGCGCCTGCTCAACCAGTACGTGACGTTCGACAGCTGGGTGGTCCTGCTGTTCAGCAGCCAGCGGCGCCCGGAAGTGTTCGCCGAATGCCCGGGAGAAGACGGCAGTCCCGACCAGTTGTTCCAGGATTACCTCAAGGGCCTGTACCTGCTGGACCCGTTCTACATCGCCAGCCGCGAGTATTCGCGCACCGGCCTGTATCGCCTGGCCGAAGTGGCGCCGGAGCACTTCGAACTGACCGAGTACTACCAGCGCTACTTTCGTCTGAATGTGGTGGCCGACGAAATCCAGTTCAATTGCCAGCTCGACGACGACCGCACCCTGTGCCTGTCGCTGGGCTCCACCAGTCGTTTCAGCGCGGAGCAGATCGCCCTCCTCTCACTGATCCAACCCTGGGTGCTGGGCTTGTTGCGCCAGCGCCTGCCCCATGAGGTCCACGAAGAGACCGCCGTACCGGCCACACCGCAACAGGGCGACTGGCGCATCCAGCTGGAAGCCTCGGTACAACAACTCAAGGGCGCGCAACTGACCGCCCGCGAGCTGGATGTCGGGCGCCTGATGCTCAGCGGCTGTTCGAGCAAGGAAATCGCCCGCAAGCTGGAAATCTCCATCGAAACCGTGAAAGTCCACAAGAAACACATGTACAGCAAGCTGGGGATCAAATCCCAATCCGAGTTGTTCTCGATTTTCCTCCAGGCGCAGAATGCCTGACCGACCTGATGAGTCCGAACCCAAGGAAACCGTATGAGCCTGTCCCTTCTGAGCCGCTACGCCTTCTTTGCCGGCTGTGTGATCTTCACCCTCGCCAGCCTGCCGTTCCTGGAACATGACTGGCTCTGGCCGTTCACCCTGGTCACCGGCCTGCTCAGCCTGCTGGGCCTGTTCGACCTGCTGCAGAGTCCCCACGCGGTACGCCGCAACTATCCGATCCTGGGCAATATCCGCTATCTGGTCGAAGGCATCCGCCCGGAAATCCGCCAGTACCTGCTGGAATCCGACAGCGACGCCCTGCCCTTCTCCCGTGCCCAGCGCTCGCTGGTGTACTCGCGGGCCAAGAATGAAAGCGCCGACAAGCCCTTCGGCACCCTGATCGACGTGTACCAGTCGGGCTTCGAATTCATCGGCCACTCGATGCGCCCCGCGCCGTTGAGCGATCCCAGCGCCTTTCGGGTGATCGTCGGCGGACCGCAGTGCAAGCAACCGTACTCGGCCTCGGTGTTCAATATCTCGGCAATGAGCTTCGGCTCCCTCAGTGCCAACGCCATCCGGGCCCTGAACCAGGGCGCCAAGCTCGGCAACTTCGCCCATGACACCGGCGAAGGCAGCATCAGCCCCTACCACCGGGAAAACGGCGGCGACCTGACCTGGGAACTGGGCAGCGGCTATTTCGGCTGTCGCACCGCCGACGGCCGTTTCGACCCGGAGCGCTTCGCCGCCCAGGCGCAGGACCCGCAGGTACGGATGATCGAAATCAAGATGAGCCAGGGCGCCAAGCCCGGCCACGGCGGCATCCTGCCCAAGCACAAGGTGACCAGGGAGATCGCCGAGACCCGCGGGATCATGATGGGCGAAGACTGCATCTCGCCGTCACGTCACAGCGCCTTCTCGACCCCGCTCGAACTGATGCGGTTCATCGCCCAGTTGCGTGAGCTGTCCGGCGGCAAGCCGGTGGGCTTCAAGTTCTGCCTGGGCCACCCATGGGAGTTCATGGGCATCGCCAAGGCGATGCTGGAGACCGGCATCTACCCCGACTTCATCGTGGTCGACGGCAAGGAAGGCGGCACCGGCGCGGCACCGGTGGAGTTCACCGACCATATCGGCGTACCGATGCGCGAAGGCCTGCTGTTCGTGCACAACACCCTGGTCGGCCTGAACCTGCGGGACAAGATCAAGCTCGGCGCCAGCGGCAAGATCGTCAGCGCCTTCGATATCGCCAGCGTCCTCGCCATCGGCGCCGACTGGGCCAACTCGGCGCGCGGCTTCATGTTCGCCATCGGCTGCATCCAGTCGCAGAGCTGCCACACCAACAAATGCCCGACCGGCGTCGCCACCCAGGACACCTTGCGCCAACGCGCCCTGGTGGTGCCGGACAAGGCCCAGCGGGTATTCAATTTCCATCGCAACACCCTGAAGGCCCTGGCGGAAATGCTTGCTGCGGCGGGCTTGGATCACCCGTCCCAGCTGGAAGCCAAGCACCTGGTCCGGCGGATGTCGGCAACCGAGATCAAGCTGTTCTCGCAACTGCACGTGTTCCTCAAGCCGGGCGAACTGCTCACCGGTGAAGTCAACGGCGAGTTCTATTCGCGCATGTGGCAGATGGCCCGGGCCGACAGCTTCGAACCCCACGAAGTCGTCGCGGCCTGAGACCGTGACGACTGGTCGGTGCAAGGTCCGGGCACCGGTCAGGCCTATCAGGCAGAGCGCTCGATGACCGGCCTGTCGGCTGCGGGCGGGCTGTTAAACTTTTTATAAACAATGCAGCCCGGGCCTCGGTTTGCCGGTGACATCGGTTCTATGATCAGGCGGCGCCTGCCCTTTACCCGGCCATGGCGCTGCCAGTCCCGCCCTCTCACAAGCTGGAGATCACGATGCGAAATCGCTTGCTGGTTGCTGTCTGTCTGTTGATGTCGTTCACCCTGGCCCAGGCCGCCGAACGCTGGGAAACCCTGCCGCCGACCCCGACTCCTGTCGCCGGTGCAAAAACCGGTTATGCCGCCGTCAACGGCATCAAGCTCTACTACACACGGACCGGCCACGGCTCCCCGGTGGTGCTGTTGCACGGTGGCCTAGGCAACTCCGATTACTGGGGCAACCAGGTCAAGGCCCTGGCGGCGAAACACACGGTGATCAGCATTGACAGCCGGGGTCATGGGCGCAGCTCGCGCGATGCCCAACCCTACGGCTACGACCTGATGGCCGATGATGTGGTCGCGGTCCTCGATACCCTGAAAATCCCCAAGGCCGACATCGTCGGCTGGAGTGACGGTGCGATCCTCGGCCTGGACCTGGCCATGCGTCATCCAACGCGTGTCGGCAAGATCTTCGCCTTCGCCGCCAACAGCACGACCGCGGGCGTGAAAGACAATGTCGAGAAGAACCCGACCTTCGCCGCCTACATCGAGCGGGCCGGCAAGGAATACGCCAGGCTGTCGCCGACACCCGGGGAATATGATGCCTTCGTCGAACAGATCGGCCATATGTGGGCCAGCCAGCCGAACTGGACGGACGCAGACCTGGCGAAGATCAAGACCCCGGTACTGATCGTCGACGGTGACCACGACGAGGCGATCAAGCGCGAGAATACCGAGTACATGGCGGCGACCATTCCCGGCGCGGGCCTGCTGATCCTGCCCAATGCCAGCCACTTTGCGTTCCTTCAGGATCCGGCATTGTTCAATGCCGCCCTCCTGCACTTCCTCGACGACAAGTAGATCACCGCAGCCGCCCGCGAACCGCCCCCCCGGGCCGATTCGTGGGCCGGCCCCACGCCTGTCAACGCACGCAAAGACTCGCCTCGCGCGCGTAGGCAGAAAAATGTGACATTTGGTAATAGCCCACTTTTGCAATTAACGGAAAATCACGCCACCCTGCGCGCCGCCGACCTGTGGTGTGCAATTTCTGACAGCCGCACCGGTCATATTCAACATTCGCCCACAGAGCCCGCTGCCATGCTGAACGGACGCGACCCGCGCATCGACTTTTTTCGGGGACTGGCGCTGATCTTCATTTTCTGGGATCACGTGCCCCACAATCCACTCGGCCAGATCACCCTGCGCAACATCGGTTTCAGCGATGCGGCGGAGGTCTTCGTGTTCCTCGCCGGCTACGCGGCGATTCTTGCCTACGGCAAAATCCTGCAACGCGACGGTTACTGGTTCGCCACCTTGAAAATCCTGCGCCGCACCTGGGTGTTGTATGTGGTGCATATCTTCCTGCTGGCGATGCTGATGGGCATCGTGTTCTTCGCCAACAGCCACGTGGAAACCCGTGACCTGGTCCAGGAAATGGGCCTGACCCACTTCGTCACCCACCCGCAACAGGCCCTGGTGGATGAACTGCTGCTGCGTTTCAAACCGAACCTGATGGACCCGCTTCCTCTGTATATCGTGCTGCTGGGTGGCCTGCCGCTGGTGTTGCCCCTGCTGCTGCGCAAGACCTGGCTGGTGGTGCTGGTGTCGCTGACGGTGTACCTGCTCGCGCCAAGGCTGGGCTGGAATCTGGCGGCGATTGCCGACGGCGTGTGGTACTTCAATCCGGTCACCTGGCAGTTGCTGTTCGTGCTCGGCGGCGCGGCGGCGATTCACGCGCAGCAACCCAAGCCCGTGCAGCCGCTGGGGCTGTCGCGCCAGCCACTGTTCATGGTGGCGGCCCTCTATGTGCTGGTGTGCGCCGTGCTCACCATTGCCTGGCGATGGCCACAGGTCCACGATGCCCTGGTTCCGGCGACGCTGAGTGAGCTGATCTACCCCATCAGCAAGACCGATCTGTCGCCGGTACGCCTGCTGCACTTCCTGGCGCTGGCCTATGTCACCGCGAAGTTGCTGCCCAGGGGCAACTGGACAGACAACTGGCTGGCCCGCCAGACCTGCCGCATGGGGCGTTACTCGCTGGAAGTCTTCTGCCTGGGCGTGTTGCTGGCACCGCTGGCGGACATGATCAATGCCATGGCCGACGATGCCTTCGCCATGCAGATATTCACCGCCCTGGTCGGTGCCGGGCTGATGGCATTGCTGGGGGCGTGGCTGGATTTCAACAAGCGCCTTGGCCAGCGCCTGGAACAACCGGCTCGGACAGCGACAGCGTAGAACGACGACACCCGTAAAAAAGCCCGCAGCCGATCACTCGCCTGCGGGCTTTTTCATCGCGATCCGGCGTTTACGAGGCCGAGTGGGTGGCACCGGCCGATACGCTGTTCGGTTGCAGCTTGAACACATGGAACAGCAGCGTCAGCAGCACCAGGAACGCCGGGCCGATATACAGCGCGACGCGCGTGTCCGGGAAGTACGCCATCAGGCCGACCACCAGCACCAGGAACGCCAGCGCCAGGTAGGAACTGACCGGGTACAACCACATGCGGTACTGCAGGCCGGCACGCTGCGCCGCCGTCAGGCCACGGCGGAACTTCAGTTGTGCCAGCAGGATCATCACCCAGGTCCAGATCGCGCCGAAAGTGGCGATGGACGTCACCCAGACAAAGACTTTCTCCGGCACCAGGTAGTTGAGCAGCACGCCCAGCAGCAAGGCACCGATGGACAGCAACAATGCGCGGCGTGGCACGCCGTTGCTCGAGGTCTTGGCGAAGCTCGCCGGCGCCTGGCCGTTCTGCGCCAGGCTGTAGAGCATGCGCCCGGTGCTGAAGATGCCACCGTTGCAGGAGGACAACGCGGCGGTAATCACCACGAAGTTGATGATGCCCGCAGCGGTCTTGATCCCCAGGCGTTCGAAGGTCATCACGAATGGGCTGCCCTGGGTGCCGATGGCGTTCCAGGGGTAGATCGACAGGATCACGAACAGCGCGCCGACGTAGAACAGCAGGATGCGCCAGAACACCGAGCCGATTGCATTCGGAATGGTCTTCTGCGGGTTGCGGGCCTCGCCGGCGGTCAGGCCGATCATCTCCACGCCCAGGTAGGCGAACATCACCATCTGCAGGGACATCAGCACACCACTGATGCCGTTGGGCATGAAGCCGCCATTGCTCCACAGGTTGGAAATGCCCAGGGCCACGCCATCGTTGCCGAAGCCGAAGGCAATCACGCCCACGCCGCCGATGACCATGGCGATGATGGTGACGATCTTGATCAAGGCGAACCAGAACTCGAATTCGCCAAAGGCCTTCACCGCGATCAGGTTGATCGTGCCCATGCTGACCAGTGCCGCCAGAGCCCAGATCCAGCGTGGCACATCGGGGAACCAGACGCCCATGTATACCGCGACCGCGGTGATTTCCGCGACGCAGGTCACCAGCCACAGGAACCAGTAGTTCCAGCCGGTGAGAAAGCCCGCCAGCGGGCCGAGATAGTCCTGGGCATAGCGGCTGAAGGAGCCGGCGACCGGATTGTGCACGGCCATTTCGCCGAGGGCGCGCATGATCACCAGGATCGCCAGGCCACCGATGATGTAGGACAGCATGATCGCCGGACCGGCCATTTCGATGGCCTTGGCGGAGCCGAGGAACAGGCCGACGCCGATACAGGCGCCGAGCGCCATCAGGCGGATATGCCGCTCACCGAGTTCGCGTTTGAGCGGGCCGCCTTGAGCGGTCTCGCCAGGGGGCAGGGGGGTGCCAACGGGCATGGGGGACAACCTCGTCTTGTTATTGGATATGAACCACCGGGCAAAGGAGCGACGGACGGGTAGGCCCGGACTCCCGGATGCCGGCTGCGCTTCGTGAGCGCAGCCGTCCCGCAGGGCAGACCTGCAGGATCAGCGGGCCGGCGAGTATTGCACAACAATGGTGCAGCGTCATGCCTCCCGCCCGGACCGTTCCTACTCTGCGCGGGGCTCTATCCCAGGCTTGTCAGCCCTTGGCCCGGCCATACGCCTGACGTCGTGTTCCCGACGTATCTGCACCGAAAAACCGTTACCGGTCGGAAATACCTGACCGCCCTCACAAAATTTTCCTGGCCTTCTGGCAGCGTCTAAGCTTCAGGCAAGTGCGATCAATCTGCGTGAATGGATGAATCGACTATGGGTGCTCAATGGAACTCCGATTCGACCAAGACTGTGGTGCCAACCAACAGTTCGGATGAGGCGCCTTTACCGAAAAAACCCCGCAGACGCAGGCCCTGGTGGCGCCTGTTCTGGCTGGTGGTGTTGATCGCCCTGATTCTGCTCGGCGTCGCCGCGTCCCGCGAGATGCGCACGTCGAAACTCCAGGCCCGGGAATTCAGCCGTTTTGCCGGCGACCTGGGTTACTCCCTCGCCTCGGGTCCCAGCGATTCATTGCTGTATCCCGGCGAAGGCCCCTTCGACAAACGCCTGGGCTACAGCGACCTGGGGACTTTTCTCACCCGGCTGGCCAAACGCGGCTACCTGATCGAGGCGCAGGCGCGCTTCTCCCCCGCCCTGCTCGACTACAGCAAGGCCGGCTTCTTCGTACCCTATGTGGAGAAAATCCAGGCCGGCCTGTCGATCACCGACTGCCGGGGCGCTGACCTCTACCAGTACAACTATCCACAACAGCTCTATGCCAGCTTCGCGGCCATCCCGCCGCTGGTGGTCAACAGCCTGCTGTTCATCGAAAACCGCGATCTGCTCGACCCCGCGCAACCCATGGCCAACCCCGCCGTGGACTGGCCGCGTTTCGGCAAGGCGGTGCTGTCGCAGATCGCCAAGGTCCTGCATGTCGGCGGCCAGACCGCTGGCGGCAGTACCCTGGCGACCCAGTTGGAGAAGTACCGGCACTCGCCGGATGGCCTGACTTTGTCCGGCAGCGAGAAGATCCGCCAGATGATTTCCGCCAGCGTGCGCGCCTACCAGGACGGGCCACAGACCCTGCAGGTGCGGCAGAACGTGGTGCGTGACTACCTCAACAGCGTGCCCCTGTCGGCGGTGCCCGGTCACGGTGAAGTGCATGGCATGGCCGAAGGCTTGCGGGTCTGGTATGGCGCGGATTTCGCCCAGGTCAACGCGCAGTTGAGCAGCACCGCCAGCGATCCGCAGAGCCTGGCCAAACGCGGGCTGGCGCTGCGCGAAGTGCTATCGCTGATGATCGCCCAGCGGCGGCCGTCACACTACCTGGCACGGGGCCGCGATGAACTGGCCGACCTGACCGACAGCCACCTGCGCCTGCTGGCCCAGAGTGGCGTGATCGACGCCCCGCTGGCCGCCGCCGCGCTGGCGAGCAAGGTCAGCTACCGCGACTGGCTGCAGGAGCCGACGATCCAGCCGGTGGAGTCGAACAAGGGCATCAGCGTCGCCCGCAGCCGCCTGGCAGCGATGCTCGACCGTCCCCTGTACGACCTCGACCGTCTCGACCTGTCGGCCACCAGTACCTTGCAATCGGACCTGCAAGGCCAGGTCAGCGACTACCTGCGCCGCCTGGCGAACCCGGAGTTCGCCAATTCCATCGGCCTGCTGGGCGAGCGCCTGCTGACCGCCAGCAGCACCCAGCAGGTGCGCTACAGCTTCACCCTGTTCGAACTGACCCCGGACAGCTATCGGGTGCGGGTACAGACCGACAGCACCGACCAGCCGTTCGATATCAACGAGGGCAGCAAGCTGGAACTGGGCTCCACCGCCAAGTTGCGGGTCCTGACCACTTACCTGCAGATCATCGCCGAGCTGCATGATCGCTATGGCGACCAGACCCCGGCGGCGCTGAAGAAAGTCGAGATCAACGACCAGGACCGGATCACCCGCTGGGCCGTGGACTACCTGGCGCAAAACAGCGACCGCGACCTGCCGAAAATGCTCGAGGCGGCGCTCAACCGGCAGTATTCGGCAAGCCCCGGCGAAAGCTTCTTCACCGGCGGCGGCCTGCATCACTTCCACAACTTCCGCAACGAAGACAATGGCCGCAACCCGACCTTGCTCGAGGCCCTGCGCGAATCGATCAACCTGCCCTTTATCCGGCTGATGCGCGACCTGGTGCGCTACAGCACCTACCAGGGCCCGAACAACAGCGCCGAATTGCTCAAGGACGATGACAATCCGCGTCGCCAGGAATACCTGGCGCGCTTCGCCGACCGCGAGGGCACGGCCTTCATGCTGCGCTTCTGGAAGAAGTACCAGAACAAGGATTCCCAGGAACGCCTGGAGACCTTCCTCGACAGCATGCATCCGACACCGATCCGCCTGGCGGCCGTGCACCGCTACCTGTTGCCGGAGGCCCCGCAGGCGGCCTTCAACACCTTTGTCCGGGCCCACCTGAAAACCGAGAAGGTCACCGACGAACGCCTCGCCAAGCTCTACAAGAGTTATGGTCCCGGGACCTACGACCTCCCGGACCAGGGCTATATCGCCAAGGTCCACCCGCTCGACCTGTGGTTGCTGGGCTACCTGCTGAAGAATCCCCAGGCCAAGTTCAGCCAGGTGGTGGCCGCCAGCGAATTCGAACGCCAGGAAGTCTATGGCTGGCTGTTCAAGAGCAAGCACAAGAGCGCCCGCGACAGCCGGATCCGGGTGATGGTGGAGATCGAGGCCTTCCTCGATATCCATCAGCGCTGGCAACAGGTCGGCTATCCCTTCGATCACCTGGTACCGTCGCTGGCGACCGCCATCGGCAGCTCCGGCGACCGGCCGGCGGCATTGGCCGAACTGATGGGGATCATTCTCAACGACGGCGTGCGCATGCCGATACTGCGCATCGACAGCCTGCACTTCGCCGCCAACACGCCGTACGAAACGCAGCTGGTCAATGATCCGGGCAAGGGCAAGCGGGTGCTGCCCTCGGAGGTGGCCACGGCTCTGCGCCTGGCGCTGTCACAGGTGGTGGATGCGGGGACTGCCCGGCGTGTGTCCGGCAGTTTCAAACAGCCGGACGGCACTCCACTGGCCATGGGCGGCAAGACCGGCACAGGGGATAACCGGATCGAGGCCATCGGCGCCGGCGGCCGGGTGTTGAGTTCGAAATCGATCAACCGTACGGCGACTTTCGTGTTCTACATCGGCGCCCATCACTTCGGCACCCTGACCGCCTTTGTCCCGGGGCGCTCGGCCGAAACCTTCAAGTTCACCTCGGCCCTGCCGGTCCAGGTGCTCAAGGGCATGGCCCCGATCCTGACGCCCTACCTACAGGCGGGCAGCAACACCTTGTGCACCACCACCAGCGTCGCACAGGCCCACCCCTTGTAGGAGCCCGCTGGCTGGCTCCTACAATCAAGGTGACATCAACTCTCGGAATGAAAGCGCTTGGCCAGGGTGTAGCTCTTTTTCCAATAGGAGTTGCTCAAGGAGTCGATGCGCACGGTCTTGCCGCTGCGTGGCGAGTGGATGAACTTGCCGCCGCCCACATAGAGCCCGACATGGCTCACGCTGCCCTGGCCATTGCGATTGAAAAACACCGCATCGCCGGGCTGCAGGCTGCCGCGCTGGATGGTCCTGGCGCTGGAGCGACGCATCCCCACCGTGGTTCGTGGCAGCTTGATATCGGCCTCGTTCTGGAACAGATAGACCAGCAGGCCACTGCAATCGAAGCCCTTGACCGACATGCCGCCCCAACGATAAGGCGTACCGATCAACTGGTGCGCGCGGTCGATGACATTATCGATGGACGACTCCGCGGCCCCACCGGTGGCCGGGACCTGAGTGGTCCTGGCCGAAGAATTTTTCGCTGACTTGAGGGTGGCATGGGCTGATCCGAAGCTTCCCAGCACCATCAATAACAATACAACCAACACTGACCTGGACATGATAAACGTCGCCTTTGTGGACATCAGGCGGCATGGTACGGAGCGGCCCAGGGCTTGCTCAGAGTGCTTTTCTCAGCTTCACGTAGGAAACATCCTAGGAAACCACGCGAAAATCTCCTCTCCCCTGTAGCACGGCCAAACCGCCCTACTGCTCGATCGGCACTCCCGGGTTCTTCTCGCGGTCGGGATGACGTTCGTCGTTTTTCTTGCACGACAGTTAAGATATATCTTAAGGTATATCTAACGAAGACAGGAGAAAGAGAAAATGAGAGAGCATCACCATCACCCCCACCGCGAATTCGGCGACGGCCATGACGGTTTCGAGCGTCGTCCCGGCCGCGAACGCGGCGGTCGCGGCCCGCGGGTCTTCGCCCCGGGCGACCTGAAACTGCTGTTGCTGGCGCTGATCGCCGAACAGCCCTGCCATGGCTACGACCTGATCCGCCAGATCGAAGGCATGTTCGACGGCGCCTACAGCCCGAGCCCCGGCGTGATCTATCCGACCCTGACCTTCCTGGAAGAAAGCGAGCTGATCACCGGCGACGCGGAAGGTGGGAAAAAGCGCTACAGCGTGACCGACAGCGGACGCCAGTCCCTGGCCGACCAGGCCATTGCCCTGGATGGCGTGCGCATGCGCATCGATGTCAGCAAGCGTTCCCTGCGTGGACATGACCGTCCGCCGGAAATCCACGAGGCCGTGCACAACCTGCGGCACGCCCTGCAACTGCATCACGGTCGCTGGAGCGCGGAGGAAATCCTGCGCGTGCGCGACCTGCTCAACGACACCGCCAAAGCCATCGTCGACGGACCTGTAGCCACGCCATCCTGCTCGGAGAAACCGGAATGAATGCAGTCAATCAACAAGGGATTCACCGTGTCATGCACGAGATCAAGCGCCGCCGCCTGAAAGTGCTGCGCGTGGTCGACCTGACGCCACGCATGCGTCGCATCACCCTCGGCGGCCCGGAGCTGGCCGGCTTTGTCAGCCTGGGCACGGACGATCACGTGAAACTGATGTTCCCGCAGAACGCCGCCGAACAGGCGGCCCTGGATGCCTGGGTTCCTGGCACCAAGGACAACGGTTCGCTGCCGGCGATGCGCGACTACACGCCACGGCGCTTTGACCTGGCCATCGGCGAACTGGACATCGATTTCGTCCTGCACGGTGACGGCCCTGCTTCAACCTGGGCTGCCCAGGCGGCGCCGGGGCAGTTCCTGGACATGGGCGGGCCGCGCGGTTCGATGGTGGTGCCGGATATCTTCGACAGCTACCTGCTGATCGGCGACGAGACCGCCCTGCCGGCCATCGCCCGGCGTCTGGAAGGCCTGGCGGCCAACCGGCGGACGCTGGTGGTGGTCGAGGTGGAGAACGCGGCGGAACAGCAGCCACTGCACAGCCCGGCACAGGTAGAAGTGATCTGGGTACGGCGCGATGCACCGGAGCAGGATCTGCTGCAGACGGTCGAACACTTGAGCATCCCGTCCGGCAGCCTGTACGCCTGGGTGGCCACCGAGGCGGCGCTGTCGCGCAAGGTGCGCAAGGTGTTGCTGGGCACCCATGGCTTGAGCGAGGAATTCCTCAAGGCGGTCGGCTACTGGAAGCTGGACGACAGCACCGAAGACTGATCCGGCACCGGAGAGGCTGATACAAGCCTCAAGGGCCTCTTCGCGGGCAAGCCCTGCACCTGCGGGTGGGTGTCGTACACAAGGTCAGTGGACACCACGAAACTGTAGGTGCCGGGCTTGCCCGCGAAAGCGTCGGTCCAGATGCAACAGCCCTACCTGCTGCCCACCCGGCGATCCACGCCGATCAGCAGCAGCGACACCAGAACAAACCCCAGCAGGATCTGCCCGGCATTGATGAACACCTGTGGATAACCCAGGGTGTCGACATCGACAAAGGGATAGGGGTACGTCCCGATCAGGTGGCCGCGCAACAGCACATAGGCGAAATACACCAGCGGGTAGACCATCCACGGCAGCACCTGCCACCAGCGCAAGGTGCCCTTCGGCACGCAGCGCCACCAATAGACCACGAACAGCAGCGGCATCAGGTCGTGCAGCAACTCGTCGGCCAGCCACTGGAAGCCCTGGGGGTGCCACAGGGGGCGCAGCAACAGGTTGTACGCCAGCGCCACCACCACGATATTCGCCACAATCGCCGTACGCACCGAAGGCCGGAGAAAGAACCGCCGGGCGCCCGACTCCCGCGGCGTCACTTCCCAGGTCAGCACCACCGCCACCAGGGTGTTGGTCAGCACGGTAAAGAAACTGAAGAATGTCAGCAGCCCGCCCAGCAGGCTCGCCTCGACCTGCCAGCGGGCAATCAGGATCAGGTACAACTGGATGCTCAGGCCGCTCCAGCCCAGCAGCGCCGCGATCTGCAGCGCGAGACGCGGACAAGCGCCGGCGGCTTGATGGTCAGGCATGCCCTTGAACTCCACGGCAAGGTCTCAGCGCTTGGTGCGCATCAACTTCACGTACAGCTTCTCGACCTTTTCCCGTGCCCACGGGGTCTTGCGCAGGAAGGTCAGGCTCGACTTGATGCTCGGATCACTCTTGAAGCAACGGATATCAATGCGTTCGGCCAGGCCTTCCCACTCGTAATGAGCCACCAGGGCGTTGAGGATCTGCTCCAGGGTCACGCCATGCAGCGGGTTGTTGGGTGTCTCGGTCATGCCGAACCTTCAGTGAGGAAATGGAACAAGCCGCGCACCTTAGCCGAGGCCTTCGCCAGGGGGAAGAGCCGCGACGGGCGATACGGGTCCGGCATCGTGCAATAACGCAGAAACCGCTCTGGATTGAGTCTAGCGCCAGAACGGGGCGCTGGCGTCGGGAGTGTTTCCAAATCGATAAAATATGTTACGTTATAACAACACAATACCATTCATCGGCAGAACCCCGCCGTTTCAAGCCTGTTCTTTCGACTCAAAGGTGCACCTTGCACCTCGCTTGCCAAGGAAACATCAATGCCTCTCTCCTCTCCCCTGCGTACTCGTCTGACTCCGCTGGCCGCCGCCTTGCTGATGGCCGGCCCGGTGCATGCCCTGGAGCTGCAACCCCAGGTCATCACCGCCAACCCGCTGGGCAGCGCCCAGACCGCCTCGCCGAGCACCGTGCTCGAAGGCGACGAGCTGACCCTGCAGCAACAAGGCAGTCTCGGCGAAACCCTGAACAAACAACCGGGCGTGTCATCGTCCTACTTCGGACCGGGCGCCAGTCGACCGATCATTCGTGGCCAGGACGGCGACCGCATCCGCCTGCTGCGCAACGGCGTCGGTGCGCTGGACGCCTCGGCCCTGTCCTATGACCACGCGGTGCCGCTGGACCCGGTCAATGTCGAACGGATCGAAATCGTCCGCGGCCCGGCCGCCCTGCTCTACGGTGGCAGCGCCATCGGCGGGGTGGTCAACACCTTCGACAACCGTATCCCGACCAGCCCCATCGATGGCATCCACGGCGCCGGCGAACTGCGTTATGGCGGCGCCGACACCACCCGCAGCAGTGCCGGCAAGCTGGAAGCCGGCGATGGCACCTTCGCCTTGCACCTGGACGCCAACGCCCGCGAGTTCAACGACCTGCGGATTCCCGGTTATGCCCGCAGCCGCAATGCCCCGGCCAGTGAAGACGGCGATGGCCGCAAGGGTCGCCTGGGCAACAGCGACGGACGCCAGGACGGTGGCGCGGTAGGCGGTTCCTACACCTGGGACGATGGTTATGCCGGCCTGTCCTACAGCAACTACGACAGCAACTACGGTTCCCCCGCCGAGCAGGATGTACGCATCCGCATGCAGCAGGATCACTACGCCTTCGCCTCGGAAATCCGTAACCTGCAAGGGCCCTTCAGTTCGGTGAAACTCGATGCCGGCTACACCGACTACGAACACCGGGAAATCGAAGGCGGCGAAGTCGGCACGATCTTCAAGAACAAGGGTTATGAAGCCAGGGTCGAAGCCCGCCACCTGCCGGTCGGGCCGTTCAACGGGGTGATCGGCGCCCAGGTCACGCGCAACGAATTCTCCGCCCTGGGCGAGGAAGCCTTTGTCCCGCAGACCGATACCAACAGCGGCGCGCTGTTCCTGCTCGAAGAACTCAAGGCCAGCGACCGCCTGACCTTCAGCCTCGGTGGGCGCCTGGAACACACCACGGTCGATCCGGACAGCAAGGGCAACGAGCGTTTCGCCAATGCCGACCGCAGCAACAGCTTCACCGCCGGCAGCCTCTCCTCCGGCGCGGTCTACACCCTGACGCCCGTGTGGTCCCTGGTCGCGACCCTGGGCTACACCGAGCGCGCGCCGACCTTCTACGAGCTGTATGCCAACGGCGCCCACGTGGCCACCGGCACCTATGAAGTCGGCGATGCCAACCTGTCGAAGGAAAAGGCCGTGTCCAGCGACCTGGCCCTGCGCTTCGACAACGGCACCCACAAAGGCAGCTTCGGCGTGTTCTACAGCCGCTTCTCCAACTACATCGGCCTGCTGGGCAGCGGTCGTACCCTCAACGATGAAGGCCAGGAGGATGCCGGCGGCATTCCCGAATACCGCTACTCGGGCGTGCGAGCGCGTTTCGCCGGCTTCGAGGCACAGGACCACTGGAAACTCGGCGAAAGCGCCTACGGCAAGTTTGCCCTGGAACTGTCCGGGGACTACACCCGCGCCACCAACCTCGATACCGGCGAAGCCCTGCCACGTATCGCGCCACTGCGCCTGAACAGTGGCCTGCTGTGGGAACTGGAGCGCTGGCAGGCGCGCATCGATGTCGAGCACGCGGCGGGACAGGGCCGGGTACCGGCCAACGAATCAGGCACTTCGGGCTACACCACCTTCGGCGCCAGCGCCGGTTATCACTTCGATATCGGCAGCAGCCAGTGGCTGGCGTTCGTCAAGGGCGACAACCTGACCAACCAGACCGTGCGCTACGCCAGCTCGATCCTGCGCGACATCGCGCCGGCACCGGGACGCAGCGTTGAATTCGGCTTGCGCACCACGTTCTAGGAATCACACCACTCCCCAGGCCCGCGCGAGATGACTGTGCGGCCTGAGGGAGCTGACTGTGGGAGCGGGCTTGCCCGCGAAGAGGCCAGTGAGAGCACCAGAAGCTTCGCGGGCAAGCCCGCTCCCACAACCGCACTATTACCGATTCCACAATGATCCATCTCAGGGAACACCCTGTTTCCCCCCTCACCTTGGCTTTATCCTTAGCCAGCTAACAACTGAAACGTTTCACCTTGCGTGACTTGCGCAAGAAACGTCCCGGTTCCTGGTTTTATCCCCGACTTCCCGAGCTGCGCCCAGGCCACGCCGCGTGCCGCCGTGCGCGCCCGCACAGCTGGCCGCGTCCTCGAAGACCGTCACCCGATTGAACCAAGCCCGCGCCAGATCGTCATCTACAGTGATATAGCGCGGGACACCTTATAACGTCACGGAGAAACCACACTATGAGCACCGACCCTGCTTCGAGTCGAAGCCGTCTGCTGCCCAGCCTGCTCGGCATCGTGCTGCTGCTGATGGGCCTGGCCCTGCTGGCCGGAGGGATCAAGCTGAGCCTGCTCGGCGGCTCGCTGTACTACCTGCTGGCCGGCATCGGCCTGGTGCTGACCGGCGGCCTGCTGCTGGCCGCCCGCCGGGCCGCGCTGGGCCTCTACGCGCTGGTGCTGTTCGCCAGTACGCTGTGGGCCTTGTGGGAAGTCGGCCTGGACTGGTGGCAACTGGTGCCGCGCCTGGCACTGCTGTTCGCCCTCGGTATCGTCATGCTGCTGCCGTGGTTCCGCCGTCCGTTGCTGCACAGTGGCGCGGCGCCGATGGGCACTGGCGCACTCGGCGTGGCCGTGGTCCTGGCGGGTGCCGCCGCGGTGGCCAGCCAGTTCACCCACCCCGGTGAAATCAAGGGCCAGCTGGATCGCGACGGAGTCCCCGGCATGAGCAACACCGCCCCGGCCATGGCCGACGGCGACTGGAACTCCTACGGCCGCAGTGCCCATGGCGATCGCTACTCGCCTCTCGCGCAGATCACTCCAGAGAATGCCCACAAGCTAGTGCCGGCCTGGACCTATCGGACCGGTGACATCCCGGGGCCGAACGACCCGGGTGAAACCACCGCGGAAAACACCCCGCTGAAAGTCAACGGCATGCTCTACGTGTGCACGCCACACAGCCAGGTGATCGCCCTTGACCCGGACACCGGCAAGGAAATCTGGCGTTTCGATCCGAAGCTCTCGACGCAGAAGGCGGCGAACTTCAAGGGTTGGGCGCACATGACCTGCCGTGGCGTGTCGTATCACGATGACAACGCCTACATCGCCGATGCCAGCTCATCCGCACCGGCCGCGTCCGCCACTGCGTCAGTGGATGGCAACAGCGCGCCGACCGGCCAACTGACCGCCATTGGCCAGGAAAACCAGTGCCCGCGGCGCATCTTCCTGCCGACCGCCGACACCCGCCTGATTGCCCTGAACGCCGACACCGGCAAGATGTGCGAAGACTTCGGCGACAAGGGCCAGGTCGACCTCGGCGCCAATATCGGCACCTTCGCCCCGGGCGGCTACTACTCGACCTCGCCACCGGCCGTGACCCGCAACCTGGTGGTGATCGGCGGCCACGTCACCGACAACGTCTCCACCGACGAACCCAGCGGCGTGATCCGTGCCTTCGACGTGCACACCGGCAAGCTGGTGTGGAACTGGGACAGCGGCAACCCGGACGACACCACTCCGATCGCCCCGGGCAAGACCTACACCCGCAACTCGCCCAACATGTGGTCGATGTTCGCCGTCGATGAAAAACTCGGCATGCTCTACCTGCCGATGGGCAACCAGACGCCCGACCAGTTCGGTGGCGCCCGCACCCCGGATTCGGAGAAATTCAGCGCCGGCCTGACCGCCCTGGATATCGACACCGGCCATGTGCGCTGGAGCTTCCAGTTCACCCACCACGACCTGTGGGACATGGACGTGGGCGGCCAGCCGACCCTGATGGACCTGAAAACCACCGACGGCGTGAAACCCGCCGTACTGGCCTCGACCAAGCAGGGCAGCATCTACGTGCTGGACCGCAGCAACGGCAAGCCGATCGTGCCGATCAACGAAGTGCCGGTGCCCCAAGGAGCCGTCGCCGGCGACCACACCTCGCCGACGCAACCGAAGTCCGACCTCAACTTCATGCCGCCGCCCCTCAAGGAACGCGACATGTGGGGCGTGACCCCGTTCGACCAGATGCTCTGCCGGATCGACTTCAAGTCGCTGCGTTATGACGGGCCGTTCACCCCGCCATCGCTGCAGGGCTCGATCGTCTATCCCGGCAACTTCGGTGTGTTCGACTGGGGCGGTATCTCGGTGGATCCGGTGCGCCAGATCGCCTTCGTCAACCCGAGCTACATGGCTTTCCGCTCCAAGCTGATCCCGGCGGCGGACATCGCCGCCCAGGGCCCGCGCAAGAGTGAAACCGAAGGCGTGCAGCCGAACAAGGGCGCGCCTTATGGCGTCATCCTCGAAGCCCTGCTGTCGCCGATGGGCCTGCCGTGCCAGGCTCCGGCCTGGGGTTATGTCGCGGCGGTCGACCTGACCACCCACAAGACGATCTGGATGCACAAGAACGGCACCGTGCGCGACAGCTCACCGGTACCGATTCCCCTGAGCATGGGCGTACCGAGCCTGGGCGGGACCTTCACCACCGCCGGTGGCGTGGCCTTCCTCAGCGGCACCCTGGACCAGTACCTGCGCGCCTATGACGTGAAAAACGGCAAGCAGCTCTGGGAAGGCCGCCTGCCTGCGGGCGCCCAGACCACACCGATGACCTACACCGGCAAGGACGGCAAGCAGTACGTGCTGGTCATGGCCGGCGGGCATGGTTCGCTGGGGACCAGACAGGGCGATTACGTGCTGGCGTACAAACTGTCCGAATAACTTCGGACAGATATAAAAAAGCGGCCATGGAAATGGCCGCTTTTTTTAGAATAGCAAAAATCCTATCAGCTGAAGTTCTGCTCCAGAGAACCTGGTGCGATAATAAAACTTATGAATCGGCCTAAGGATAGTCACTGATATACAAGCAACATTTGAATACCAGCCATTCTGTTATCCTTAAGATAGTCATACAGCCTTCCACTGACTTTATACGCTGAACCATCCGCGAACCTGACAACATCACCAGGACTTGGAATCATCCAAGTAGCAACGGTGCTGTCATCAGCGGGTTCCTTGCCTTCCTCTTTTGGGAATATCCAAATTATCTTCATTTTACAGTCCCTCGTGGATTCGGTTGTGATTATCCTTTAAGTAACAACCCTCTCTTCCCTGAAAGAAACGACTACGCAGCAGCACTTTTCCCTAATGCCATGCCCCTTATTCAAGGTTAAAGAAAAGCCACTGTCTACCTGTCAGAAATGACAGTAACGACGAACGGTTCCGTGCAATCGGCACCAATGCCAACGGGAAACTGTTCAAGGAATTTCCCTGCCTCAGAAGGGATCACCGTTTGTCGCTACTGTCATTTCTGACAGTAGCCACTGAAATGGCCGACTCCTAGCATCGCTTCCATACCGGACGGGAAAAGGTGCTCGGCATCGGCGATCGCTCCCGCCCATTCCTGGAAACGCTCTTGTTGCTGAAGTGCGGACCCCTACTCCCATTCAGCCTGATGGAGGGAGAAACAACATGAATACCTCAGACATGGCCGTCGTCATCGACGCCCCGGCAGGCCCCGTAACCTCGCCGTTCACCATAAGCGGCACGGCCACTCCCAATGCCAAGGTCATGGTCTACAGGTCCGGAGGACAGCCGCGCTACGACAATGACCAACTCTACGCCGATGCCTATGGCAACTGGTCGATTCCCAATGTCAACGAAGAGGTTGGCACCTACTCCATCGTCGCCTACCAATCAGCCAACGGCCAGGATTCCGGTTGGTCAGGCGAACAACTCTATACCGTTCAGTCCGCCAAGCCCGCTGCTCCCGTGATCGATGCGCCGGCAGGGCCTCTCACCTCGCCGTTCACCATCAGCGGCAAGGCCATACCCAATGCCAAGGTCATGGTCTACAAATCCGGGGGCGCCACGCGCTACGACAATGACCAACTCTACGCCGATGCCTATGGCAACTGGTCGATTCCCAACGTCAACGAAGAGGTCGGCACCTACCCCATCGTCGCCTACCAATCAGCCAACGGCCAGGACTCCGGTTGGACGGGCGAACAGCCCTATACCGTCCAATCCGCCAAGCCCGCTGCTCCCGTGATCGATGCGCCGGCAGGGCCTCTCACCTCGCCATTCACCATCAGCGGCAAGGCCACTCCCAATGCCAAGGTCATGGTCTACAGGTCCGGGGGACAACCGCGCTACGACAATGACCAACTCTACGCCGATGCCTATGGCAACTGGTCGATTCCCAACGTCAACGAAGAGGTTGGCACCTACCCCATCGTCGCCTACCAATCAGCCAACGGCCAGGACTCCGGCTGGTCAGGCGAACAGTACTATACCGTCCAGTCCGGACCTGGTATTGATTACGACAGTCTCTTAAAAAATGAGATATTCAATACTGCAAATAAAAAAGAAAACTATGTAGACCCAAGAACCGGCCTGTTCAATGCGTATTTCCCTATTGTTTCCTTGATCGCCAATGCCGCTCAAGGCCCAAACCTGGACATTGACTTATTTTATCGCCCAAGCAAAGTGGATAGATTTGGAATAGGTACAGGCTGGAAATTTCGTCTATCAAGTTATGATTTGATCTACAAGACCCTGACTCTTTCGACGGGAGTATCCGTTGACAACCCAAGTAACATGGACGGCCGAGATGTCCTAAGATCGTATGGATTTACGCTTGGAGCAGATAAGGAATATGATGAATATGGAACGCCAAAACAAGCGATCCAGATATATCACAAAGATGGAAGCATCGAAAAACTTAATTTCACGGGCGCCAACCACGAACTATTACCAACTAAAATAATAACAACTCATGGCTTCACCCTTGATATAACCTGGGAAATCCAACGAGGCAACCTGGGCAACGTGACCAGGCTCACATCCATCAGAGATGAAAAAAACACGTTACTCAGTGCGACCTACACTGACAATAGTGCAACTTTCATCATATGGCCAAACACACAAGAACAACACAGTGCAGTTTTAAATTTCAACACCACCTTGAACTCTGTCACTTTCCCCGACTCATCTACTCCCTCCAGCCAAAATTTTTACTACGAACCCAACCCGACTTTAGGCCAGGTTCTCACCACCGTAACCAGCTCGTCGGGACTGATAGAGAAAGTGCTTTATAAAAATCAAGGAGCCACAATTAACAATACGACATTCCCCTGGGTAACACAGCACACCCTGACCCCGGGCGGAGGACAACCCGAGATAATTACGGGGTATAGTTACACAAGAGTTTCAAGTGATTCGTATACTACAACTTCGACAAACTATACATCCGAGCAGGTCATCAGTAAGATTTTCACCTTCGAAAAAAACCTTCTCACATCAGAAACCCAAATCATCAACGAATGCAGCACGACAATAAAATATGAATATCTAGGCTCCGCCCCCTATCTTAATAAAACGCAATACAAAAACCAAAACAGTGGGGCATTCAGAGAAACCCCAACGAAGCAGACACTCTTCTCACCAGAAAACAACATAATCTATAGCGATACGAGCGGAGTTTCCACACGCTGGAAATACGCAAACAATAATACATCAAACGCCAAACAAGCCTTTAACATACCAGTCAACCTGGAATACCCAATCCAGCTTGACAACGACACATACTCCAACCTTCTCAACATATCCGAAAGACACATAGAATCCGAACAATTCTATAACATTCAAAGCAGTCAAGATGGCGATTTGATAAGAAAATTCTACAGCTATACTCTTTTACCCAAAAAAGAACCCTCACTAGCGGCAGGAAACCTTCGTCCGTCATTATGTCTAACGGTATACAGTCCGGATTCCGTCGGAGGATCTTCCCTAGGCCGATGGAAAGATGGATCAATGGTTCTCGAAACGATAGCTTATATCAAAGATCCATCCTCTCCCCATCACGGCCGGGTGCAGTCCACAACCACTGAAATTCTGGATGCCTATGGAAACACCGTACCCTACTCCAAATACACTACTAATTTTTACTACGAAATCACAGATGCTTACCTGAGAAAAATAACAGAAGTCGTGTCATCCGAAGGTATCTCGAACACAATTGAAGAGACGACCTCCATTTTCAGCGGAAGAGTCGTAAAATTTATCGACACACTGAAAAATACAACTGAATACACATACGACTCTCTTGGTCGAACCGTCAAAACAACTCAAAACTCACAAAGCTACCAATACCGTAAAACAACGGACTACCAGTACATCCAGACAGCCTCCGGCCCCTCCGTCGTTATCACCAACGATACCGGCGTCAAACAGTGGATAAAAAGTGACGCTCTGCAACGCCCTATCAGCACAGAAATATGGACGGACATTACCGGCTCACCTCAATGGCTGAGCGTTACGTCTACCCAGTATGACGCTCTAGGTCGAGAGGAAAAAATCTTCCTCTATGACCACCTTGCAGACGGTTCAGTACTCAGCTCCTGGACAGAAACACACTATGACAACTGGGGAAACCCAAACAAATCAATTGTCAACAATGAAAAAACCATATACTCAAATTACAACCCAATAAGCAATACATTGGAGAGCTGGATAGAATTTGGCGGCACTCCTTGCGGTAAGACCCTGACGACTTACAACCCGCAAGGAGAAATAGTCCTTATCACCAGCTCAGACATATGGGGAAATACACAAGCAACCCAAAGTTACCAATATGACGGTTTTCAGCGAATCACTACACAAACCCAAAAAACCCGCTCGCTCTCAAACAGTCTCGACATCACCTACACCTACGACAATTTCGGCAGGCCCAGCACCATAACCTCCGAAAATAAAACCATCAGCTATATCTATCCAAATCACACACCAGAAAAAGTAATATCCGGAATTTCAGTGCTCGATCACTCAAACTACGCCTCCTATAATCTCGGGCAGCAAAATTATGACACGCTAAATCGGCTCGTTCACTCAGCCAGCGGCGGAAGATCCTATACCTTCACCTATGCAACATCGTCAAACTCAGCCACCACGGCTACTCTGCCTGATACTCGAGAAGTCAGCTTCGAGTACCAGGCAGAACTCGACAACAAACTTATAAAGCAGAGCGTAACGTCCAGCGGGCAGCAGCAGGCATATACTTATCAAACACCTGGCAACCTTTCAGAAACAGCGTATAGAATACCGGGAGCCTCTGTAAATCGCTACTACAACGCGAATGGCTCTCTGCTGACAGAAGAACTTTCAAACCTCAATAACGAAGCCAACAAATCCTCCACCTATCGATATTCTCTAAACGGCCTATTAACGTCAGAAACCGATTTCCTTGGAAACGAAACAACCTATCACTACAATCAGAATGGCCGCTACATAGGTTCTTCCAGTCCCACAATAAATACACAGCTGTATCATGACAACTCAGGTTTATTAATAAAAGAGGACGTATACGACGCTGGCTCCGGCACGACGACAAGCATTAGCTACACGTACGATGAAAACCATCGTGAAACAAGCCGTGTTTTTTCTACGGCAGGATTTCCAACATTAACAATAGCATGCAATTATCAACCCGACTGGTTAATCAGCAACATAACATTCAGCAGAGACAACATCTTAATCCGTCAGGAAACCTTCACCTACTTTCCTTCGGGGCAACTGCAGACTTGCTCCTACTACGGTACTGAATGTCCAGTGGACCCCTGGGGAAACACACTCACCGCGCAGAACTTCACTTATGACGCCCTGAATAACATATCAACCTGCACCAGCCAATTTGGTGCCGAGACAAACATCACATCGTACCATTATGACAACCCCTATGATAAGACTCAACTAAGCTCCATCACCAACACACACCCAGCTTACCCCAATTCGATACTCCTTGAATATGATAGCGCCGGACGGCTGACTAAAGACGAAGCCGGAAGAACCCTGAGCTACGACAGCCTTGGGCAGTTAAAAGAAGTCTTTTCAGCCGATCAAAGCATCGCCATCACTTATACGTATGATGCCTATAACCGGATAGCGGGAACAAAAAGCGCTCTTCGCACCCAGAATTTCTTTTATAAAGGATCCTCTGTATTTGCCCAATCTGAAAATATATTCTCGGTCGGTCAGGGACAAACGCATTCGGTCACCAATAGCCAGCTCAACTCAAGTAACTCTTGTTGCATCCAGGTAAAATCTGTATTTGACCACACTACAGGAGCCACCCAGACCACCCGCTGCATGGAGTTGAAGGACTCACATGGTTCTCTCATCGCCAGCTACGACACCATCAACAAAACAGCCTCCTACTTTTCTTACACCGCGCATGGCTACAGGCCGCTTGATAATAACAATCGATCTTTCCTCGGCTTCAATGGCGAACCCATGGATTCAGTAACAGGACTCTACCACTTGGGCAATGGTTATCGAACCTACAGCCCCGTCATCCTGCGCTTCCAATCGCCCGATAGCCAAAGCCCCTTTGGTGCAGGAGGAATAAATAGTTACAGTTACTGCTCGGACCCCATCAACTACAGCGATCCGACCGGGCATGCCAGCCATTGGATGAATGTACAAGACGACTCATCAATCAATCATGGAAGTTTGATTAGTACGATTCTCTGGGGAGGAGTGGCAATCATGGCGGCCATACCGACCGGTGGCACCTCGCTTCTATTGGGAGGTGCGCTTCTAGGGACAGAGATCGCCGCTACTTCATTTGGTATAGCCAGCGCATTGACTGAAAGGAGCAATCCAAAACTTTCGGAAAAACTAGGCTGGGCATCCCTTGGCTTGGGACTTTCGAATATTGCCTATGGTTCATTTCGTGCAGGAAAAACCATCTATTCCACCCTCCGCGACTTCAGACGGGCCGCGTCCTTATCGACCGAGCACTTTGGACAAACAAGAAAAATAACCCAAGTCCTGGGAGGACCGATAGAAAAAATAAAATTAACCGAAGACAGTCTTACATTGAGTCAAGAAGCGTTCAAAGGAGGAAAACGCTTAACTTTCAATGTTCATGGCACTATTCCTCCGGGAGATGAGTCAGCACTAATGGTTGTCGGTGGAAAACTACTCGGTCCAGGCGAGGCCGTAGACCTGGCAAAAAGCCTTGGCTACGATGTTAAAAACTATGACTATATTCGTCTATTGATGTGCCACTCAGCCGACGGCGGAAGTTCCTCTTTCGCTCAAACCCTTTCGAATATCACTAGAAAGCCGGTGAAGGGTTTTATTGGCAAAATATCCGCAACGTGGGCACCAGAAGAAATAGTACCCGAAATCGGAAAATTCTCCAATCGCCAAGAAGGGTTGGCAACGTTCATCGGAAAAAAGTATGAAATTACCGTCCCCATTCACAAAAGAATAATCGGACTTAATGAAGATGATAATTTTATATGGGGAAATACTGATGCATACAATAGCATCCGTGTAAACTTCTTCCCCACTTAATGACCCTTGGCGCTATCGCCTTGCTCTAAACACCTGATCAAAAAGCCAGCCAGCTAACCTGACCGGCTTTTTGATCAACTGGATAACCTGCCTGCTTCCCCACGTATTATAAATTTCACGGCATAACCCCATACATCCTCCACAACCTGAAGGTCAGCTTCGCACACAGGCGGACAACGGCTCAGACAAGCACGCAGGGCTCAACTCCCCAGGACATGGATATAACCCTGGTTATTGCCCATTTCTGAATCATTCATCCTCATGTATAAATGCCCCTCCCCAGAATACTCTTCGAAGGACGCGCCACCATGCCACACAGGTCGAACCACACCGCCCCAAGAGTAAATAAGCTGACCGTACCTGGCACCTTCTCCGCTATAGGGAAAACGGCTATCTCCTTCAATAGCCTGTGAATTCACCCCGTTGGGCCCACACTCGGTAACGACCGTACCATCATACAACGTATAATTGATATTCCAGCGTGCATCACGTTGAGCCACCGCGGGGGCCTCAAGCGTCAAATAATGCCCTCTATCACTTTTCGGCGCGATGTCGTCAAGAAAATCCGCCCAGCCAAGCCGCCTCGTCTGGGACATATCGAGCCATCCATCGCTTACATCAAAAGAAAAAGTGACTAATTGGTTTGAGGGGCGAAACATTCCCAGCGCAATTGTTACGCTACCACTAACCGTATGCAACTCATCCGCCGGAACATTGATACCCACATGCATGCTGCCGGTATCATTGATCATATCAGCGTGACCTCCATTATATACGGGCAACGCTCGCCCTTCCCTCCCAAACTTAAAAAGCAATTCCCCTGCGTGACTTGTAGCGAACGGTGTAATACCACTTTCCGAGAGTTTCGAGAGATCACCTTCCGCGGAACAATACCGCCTATACCCCTCATAGGACCACTTATCGCCAGGACGAGGGATTGGAACCGGCAATGCTATGCTTCCCGGGATTCTGGTGTCCTTCCAGCCATCTTCCATTACATCTCCCGCGGAATAGGGTACGTCTGTATTAGCCGGTATACGAACCAGTACCCCTGTCCTGTTCTGGATTTCTCCAGGCTCTACATCCCAGATGGTTCCAAACTCGGCTACATCGAGGCCTACACCCACAAAAAATGAAATAATATCTACGCTTGAATCGATTTTCATACTCATGATCAGCGACTCCTGTTAAAGACGGCTGCATTGCCATCGGACTCAAGACTCCCTCAATCATGCACAGTTGGGTACTGTCAATATTGACAGTACCCAATAATCATTAGCGATTAATATCAAATTCACTGAAACCTTTTCAGGTAATCAACGCTTGCCTTTCCACCGATCCAGGGCAATCAGCACCAGCGACACCACCACGAACCCCACCAATATCATCAAGGCGTTGATAAACACCTGTGGATAACCCAGTTTGTCCACTTCGATAAAGGGATAGGGGTAGGAACCGACAAAGTGCCCACGCACCAGGGCATAGATGAAATAGACCAACGGATAGAGCAGCCACGGCCAGAGATCCCGCCAGTGCAATGTGCCCTTGGGCACGCAGAGCCACCAATAGATCACAAACAGTACCGGCATCACGTCGTGCAGTAATTCATCGGCCCACCACTGCAAGCCCTCTGGGCTCCAGGTCTCGCGCAACAGCAGGTTGTACGCCAGCCCGACCACCACGATGGCGGCAGCCACGCCAGTCTGGACAGTGGGTTTGAGAAAGAAGCGACGCGGCGCCGAATCCCCCGATGTCGCCGCGCAGGTCAGCACGATCGCCACGAGGATATTGGTCAGGACCGTAAAGTAGCTGAAGAAGATATCCACCCCGCCCAGCAGGCTTTTATCGCCCTGCCAGCGCGAAGCCAGGATCAGATACAGCTGAAGCAGCAACGCGAACCACCCCAGCAGTGCCGCAATCTTCACAGCGATCCCACGTCCGTCCTGCGTTACAACCATTTCATCGCCCATGACCCTGGCTCCTTGGCTACGCGGCACCTGCGACGGCAAAGCGCGCAACCGATTGGGCGCTCATGAACAGGCGGTGTGTAGAACAGGACCCTAGAAGAACGCGAGGCAAGACTCTACTGTCAGAAATGACAGTCCTGACCAACGGCAGCCGCGCTCGTACACAGCTCCCACAAGGATCGCGGCGTGCACAAGATGTGCGCCTGACGCGATGGTCATTGTGGGAGTGGGCTTGCCCACGAAGAGGCCCTTGAGCCCTGCACCGCCCGCTCGGACGCCTTCGCTGGCAAGCCAGCTCCCACATGGCCTGCACAAGCGACCACATTGACCGCGTCAGAACCTAGTGGTCGATCACTTCACCGCGCATCGGTGCCAGCCGCGCAATCAGGCGGTTTTGCACAGGCACCGGAATGCCTTGATCATCCATCGCCGCGATCAGGTCTTCCACCAGGGCATTAAAATCGCTGCGACTGACATTCTGGCCCTTGTGGCTCTCGGCCATGGTATCCCCGGTGTACACGCAAGGTCCGCCCGCCTCGACGCAGAACTGCTCCACCAGCTTGTCGCGCAGACGCTGGATATCGATCTTGCGGAAGCGCTCGGCGATTCTTCGATCCCGGGCAATGTGGATCAGCGTGCCTTCGACGATGCGGGTAATCCCGGCGCGCTCGCCGAGGTCGCGATAGAGGCTGTCATCCTTGGGCGGCTGCTGGGCACAACCGGCCAGCAGGACAATCATCGCCAGCAGTTTCAAGGCACGCATCAGAAACTCCCCTGCACGGACAGGTAAGGGCCGTTCTGGTTGTCCAGGGTGGCGATTTCACCCAGCCGGGCATAGGCCAGCACCAATGACACATGCTTGCTGGGAAAGTAGCCGACAAACAGGTCGGCCCAGTCGCTTTCCCCCGCGAACGACAGGTTGTCCGGTTTCTGCCGGTATTCCACGCCCATGGCCCAGCGCGGATTGAACAGCACCGCCACCGAACCTTCCTTGAGCACGCTACGGGTGTCGCGACGGTCGCCGCCAAAGCCCATCAACCCCAGTTCGTTGGCCCGGCTGTAGCGCACACCGCCGTTGACCAGCACGTTGTAGCCAAAGGCCGCGCCCATGAACAGGCGGCTGGCGGTCAGGTAGCCTTCGACATCCTGGTCACGCTTGGCGCCCACCAGTTCGGGAATGTCGAAGTTGGTCTGGTGCTTGTACTCCAGGCCCAGGGATACCTGCGGCAACTGGTCGTAGATCAGATCACCGAACAGGCGCACCTTGAGGCCGATGATGTCCTGTCCCAGATGATCCTCGGGCAGGTCGAGCTTGTGCACCAGCGACCCCAGGTCGAAACGCTGGCGGGCGAAGGACACTTCCACGCGGTTGTCATAGGACGCCGCGACCCCGGCCACATCCAGCCGATAGTCCGGGACATTGACCGTGGTGGCGAACGCCGTGGCGCTCCATTCGTTCTGCTCGCCGTAGCCGGTCAGGACCGCCCACGGTGTGATGCCACCACCCGCCGCGCCTTCCAGGCTGCTGGCGCCGCCGGTGGCGATCAGACGGCCGTTATCGGCCAGGGCGGCGCCCGCACCGAGACAGGCAAGACTCAACAGGCACAATGCAGGAAAACGACGTTTCATATCACTCAATGAACCATGACGGACGGTGAACTCAAAGGTAGGGCAACCCAGGCCTCGAAGGCCGTCGCGGTCAGCGGACGGCTGATCAGGTAACCCTGGGCGGTGTCGCACTGCCAACGCTCCAGCAGGCGCAGGCTGTGGGCGTACTCGACGCCTTCGGCGACCACCTTCAGCCCGAGGTTGTGGCTCATCTCGATGGTCGAGCGGACGATCACCGCGTCCTCGCTGGTTTCATCCAGGTTGCGCACGAAGGACTGGTCGATCTTCAGTTCCTGTACCGGCAGGCGTTTCAAGTGCGCCAGTGACGAGTAACCGGTGCCGAAGTCATCCACCGACAGGCTGATGCCGCACTCGCGCAAGCGGTGCAGGACCTTGAGCGCCTGCTCCGGCTCGCGCATCACCGCGCTTTCGGTGATCTCGAAGATCAGTTGTTCGGCCGGCAGGCGGTAGATCTTGAGCAACGCCGATACACGGTCGGCCAGGTCGCCGCTGAGCAGGTCGTCCGCGGAAATGTTCAACGACAGCTGCAAGCGCAAGCCACGCAGGTTCCACTCGGCGAGTTGGCGCATGCCCTCTTCGATCACCCAGCGGGTCAGCACCTGGATGCTGCCGGTGCGTTCGGCCAGCACGATGAACTCCGCCGGCGAGACCATGCCGAACTGCGGATGCTGCCAGCGCAACAAGGCTTCGGCCTGGCGCACGCGGCCCTGGCGAATATCCAGCTTGGGCTGGTAATGCAGCAGCAGTTCGCCGTTGGCCGCGGCATGGCGCAGGTCGCGGATCAGGGTGATCTGGCGGCGGTGGGCCAGGTCGCGCCCGTGTTGGTAGATCTGCAGGCGTCCGGGCATCTGCTCGGCGTCTTTCATGGCGATGGCGGCGCGCCCGAGCAGTTCTTCCGGAGCCTGGCCGTCGGCAGGAAATGCGGCGATGCCCATCCGGCAATCCAGGGCCATATCGTGACCGGCTACCCGCTGGGGCTTGAGCAGCAGTTGCTGGATCTGGTCGGCGGTGGCCACCGCGCCGTCGCTGCCGACATTCTGCAGCAGCAACAGGAACTCACCGGCGATCAGGTGGGCAACGGTATCGCCGGGGCGCAAGGCCGCTTGCAGGCGCTGGCTGACGTTCTGCAGCATCAGGTCGACGGCACCGGGTCCGCCGCTATCGTCGACCGAGCGCAGGTTGTCGATCTCCAGGTAGACCAGGGCCACGGGACGACCGGCAGCTATCGCACTGCCCAGGCGTTCCATCGCCAGCGCCCGGTTGGGCAGGCCGGTCAGGCGGTCATGCAGGGCGTTGTGCGCCAACTCCTGCTCGCGCTCGGCAATCTCGCTCTGCATGGAATTGAAGGCCGTCGCCAGCAGACCCAGTTCGTCACTGCGTTGCAACGCCAGCGGCGTCTGGTAGTCGCCCTGGCCGATCCGCTCGGCCGCCTGCGCCAGCGAGCGCACCGGCTGCGACACACTGCGGGCGAGCAACAGCGCCCCGGCCAGCGAGGCCAGCAGCGAGATCAACGCGATCAGGAGGATTTTCTGATCCAGCGGGGCGAAGGCCTGCATGGCCGCATCCAGCGGACTTTGCAGCAGAGCGATGACCTGTCTGTCGCTGCTCGCGGTACTGCTGGCGAGCATCAGCGACTGGCTCAGGAAGCTCTGGTTGAGATGCTCGGTCATCTGCAACTGGCGCCCCTGGGAGGCCTCGAGCATCAACCGGACAATGCTCGACGCCAGGGAGCCCGGCTGGGTGCTGACCAGTTCCCCGGGCTGCTGGTGATCGACGGTGAGGAACGACACTTCGAGGTTGGTCAGCGAGCGCAGTTCCGAGGCGAAGGCGTTGTCCATGGAGAAGCCCATCACCACCCGGGCGATCGGCAACGGCGCCAGCACGGGGGCTTCCACCAGCAGGTGCGGCTTGCCCTGCAACGGCACGATCAAGGTCGCCTGCTTGTTGCGGCGCGCCTCGCGCAGGGCCTGGTCATAACGGAACGGCGTACCGTCGGGCTGGTCCGCCAGGGTACTGGCGAGGACCTTGCCGTCCATGCTCAGCAGGATCATGTCGCTGGCGTTGATGCGCTTGCCGTGGTTGATCAGCACCGAGCGGATGGTCGCCGAATCGCCGCTGGACACCGCGTCGCGAAAGCCGAAGTCGGCCGCCAGCAGTTGCACGCCGTCGCCCAGGCGCCGGCTCTGCACATCCAGCAGGCGTTCGAAGACCCGCGCGCCCACGTCCAATTGCTCGCGTGCCTGGCTGCGCACCGCGTCGTTGGTGGCCACCTTGACGCTGAAGTACAGCGCGCCGACGACCACCAGCAACAGCAGGATCAGGACACAGGCGACCCGTGCCTGGAAACTACTGCGCAGTTTCACTGAGAGCTTTATTGAAGGCATCGCCAAAGGCACTCGGAGCTGGCGCCGACGGAGCATCCGGCGACAGTGGTTGGATCGTCAGGCTCAAGCGCTGCTTCAGGCCCGTGGCCGGCACTTCGATTTCGCCTCCCGGTTGCGGCTGCATATCCGTCACCTGAGGGTGCCAGAGCGTCACGCGGTAACGGCCGGCCGGCAGCTTGTCGAAGGCGATCCGGCCCTTCTCATCGCTGACCGCGAACCAGGGCTCATCGGTGACATAGACATAACCAAGCATCCAGTCATGGATGTTGCAGCCCAGCACGACGATCCCCGGTTTGTCGAACAGCACCGGGTCCGACGGCGTGCCTTCATAGAGGCGCAGCTCGAAGCGCTTGGGCTGCGAGAACGAATAGACCTGGTGGCGGATGTTGTCGCTGTTGGGAAACCTGATCTGGGTGCCGGTGTGCACCGCCAGGACATGGGGTGCGAACTGCTTGTCGCGCTGGTCCATGTCGGCCTTGAGGGGATAGGTGGCGGCGGTGGCGTTGCCCTGCAAGGTCACCACGGCGCCCACCAGGGGCTTGCCCTGCTGATCGACCATCTCGGCCTGGAAACCGGCGGCCTGGCTCAGGCCGCTCGACAGCAAACCGGCAACACATAGAAACAATCCAAGCAACGAGGTCGGGCGGGCCATGCAGCAACTACTCATGAGTTCGTAGGGTTAAGGATGGCCTGCCTTGGCAAAGGGTTCTGCGGTGCAGATTACCGGGCGCCGCGCAGAAGATCACGTAACAAATGCGGCCTTTGGCCACTATTTGAACCGACCCGACGAACGACCGTTACCCGGAAAAAAGTTCTACATTAAAAACAGACATGTACAAGTCTCTCCCTCGACTATCGGCCGGATTGAACAAAGCTATAGCCCCAGGCCATTGAAACCACCGTGGGCTCGCCCCATCTAACTTGCATACTCAACTGTGCAGGTGCCCCATGAGCAACCAGCAAGAATTCCCCGATCATCCGACCCAACAGGCCGACGCCGAGCGCACCGAAGGCAGCTCCGACACCCATGCGAGCGTCGGTACCGGCCTGGCCCTGCCGGGACAGAACCTGCCGGACAAGGTCTATATCATCCCGATCCACAACCGTCCGTTCTTCCCGGCGCAGGTCCTGCCGGTCATCGTCAACGAAGAACCCTGGGCCGAAACCCTGGAACTGGTGAGCAAGTCCGAGCATCACTCCCTGGCCCTGTTCTTCGTCGATACGCCGACCGAAGACACCCGCCATTTCGACACCAAGAGCCTGCCGGAGTACGGCACCCTGGTGAAGGTCCACCATGCCAGCCGCGATGGCGGCAAATTGCAGTTCGTCGCCCAGGGCCTGACCCGCGTGCGTATCCGCACCTGGCTCAAGCACCACCGTCCGCCGTACCTGGTGGAAGTCGAATACCCGCATCAGCCGAGCGAGCCGACCGACGAGGTCAAGGCCTACGGCATGGCGCTGATCAATGCGATCAAGGAACTGCTGCCGCTCAATCCGCTGTACAGCGAAGAACTGAAGAACTACCTCAACCGCTTCAGCCCCAACGACCCGTCGCCGCTGACCGACTTCGCCGCCGCCCTGACTTCCGCCACCGGTAACGAGTTGCAGGAAGTGCTCGATTGCGTGCCGATGCTCAAGCGCATGGAGAAAGTCCTGCCGATGCTGCGCAAGGAAGTCGAGGTCGCGCGCCTGCAGAAGGAAATCTCCGCCGAGGTGAACCGCAAGATCGGCGAGCACCAGCGTGAGTTCTTCCTCAAGGAACAGCTCAAGGTCATCCAGCAGGAGCTGGGCCTGACCAAGGACGACCGCAGCGCCGATATCGAACAGTTCGAGCAGCGCTTGCAGGGCAAGGTCCTGCCGTCCCAGGCGCAGAAGCGCATCACCGAGGAAATGGCCAAGCTGTCGATCCTCGAGACCGGCTCGCCGGAATACGCCGTCACCCGCAACTACCTGGAATGGGCGACGTCCGTGCCCTGGGGCGTGTACGGCGAAGACAAGCTCGACCTCAAGCATGCGCGCAAGATTCTCGACCAGCACCATGCCGGCCTGGATGACATCAAGTCGCGGATTCTCGAATTCCTCGCGGTCGGCGCCTACAAGGGCGAGATCAGCGGTTCCATCGTGTTGCTGGTGGGGCCGCCGGGCGTGGGCAAGACCAGCGTTGGCAAATCCATCGCCGAATCCCTCGGCCGACCGTTCTACCGTTTCAGCGTCGGCGGCATGCGCGACGAGGCCGAGATCAAGGGCCATCGCCGCACCTATATCGGTGCCCAGCCGGGCAAGCTGGTGCAGGCGCTGAAGGACGTCGAAGTGATGAACCCGGTGATCATGCTCGACGAGATCGACAAGATGGGCCAGAGCTTCCAGGGCGACCCGGCCTCGGCGCTGCTGGAAACCCTCGATCCGGAACAGAACGTCGACTTCCTCGACCATTACCTGGACCTGCGCCTGGACCTGTCGAAAGTGCTGTTCGTCTGCACCGCCAACACCCTGGACTCGATTCCCGGCCCGTTGCTGGACCGCATGGAAGTGATTCGCCTGTCGGGCTATATCACCGAGGAAAAACTGGCGATCGCCAAGCGCCACCTGTGGCCCAAGCAGCTGGAAAAGGCCGGCGTGGCGAAAAGCAGCCTGTCCATCAGCGATAGCGCCCTGCGCGCGGTGATCGACGGTTATGCCCGCGAAGCCGGCGTGCGCCAACTGGAAAAACAGCTGGGCAAGCTGGTGCGCAAGTCGGTGGTCAAGCTGTTGGATGCGCCGGACAGCACGATCAAGATCGGCAACAAGGACCTCGAAGCGTCCCTCGGCATGCCGGTGTTCCGCAACGAGCAGGTACTGAGCGGCACCGGTGTGATCACCGGCCTGGCCTGGACCAGCATGGGTGGCGCGACCCTGCCGATCGAAGCGACGCGGATCCATACCCTCAATCGCGGCTTCAAGCTGACCGGGCAGTTGGGCGAGGTGATGAAGGAGTCGGCGGAGATCGCCTACAGCTACGTCAGTTCCAACCTCAAGCAGTTCGGGGGTGATCCGCGGTTCTTCGACGAGGCCTTTGTCCACCTGCACGTGCCGGAAGGCGCCACGCCGAAGGATGGCCCGAGTGCCGGGGTGACCATGGCCAGCGCCCTGCTGTCCCTGGCCCGCAACCAGCCGCCGAAGAAGGGCGTGGCCATGACCGGCGAACTGACCCTGACCGGGCACGTACTGCCGATTGGCGGCGTGCGCGAGAAGGTGATCGCGGCGCGGCGGCAGAAGATTCACGAACTGATCCTGCCGGAACCGAACCGGGGCAATTTCGAGGAGTTGCCGGACTACCTGAAGGAAGGCATCACCGTGCACTTCGCCAAGCGTTTCGCCGATGTGGCGAAGGTATTGTTCTGAGGGCGGCAAAGCGGACGCAGAGCGTCCAGTGAGGCATTCCCACGCAGAGCGTGGGAACGATCAGGTATCGGTGCGAAACTTGGAGCCGATGATCGCTCCCATGCTCCGCGTGGGCGCGCAGCCCGTGACGCTCCGCGTCACAAATCGGGAGCGGACGCAGAGCGTCCAGTGAGATATTCCCACGCAGAGCGTGGGAACGATCAGATGCCCGAGGCAATGGCAGCGGGCGAATCTTGGGTTATGCTCCGTCACCGCTGTAATGATTGGAGACACTATGACCCCGATTCGCCTGATGCTTGCGTCAAGCCTTGTGCTACTGACCGCCTGCGCGCAGCAACCCCGCCAGAACGTCACGGTGGAAAACCAGCGTGAATGCCCGATGCAGCTCAAGACCGGGCAGAACATGATCCTCAGCCTGCCGAGCAATCCCACCACCGGTTATCGCTGGGCCATCCAGGACTCCGCCGGTGGCGTGCTGAAAAGCCTGGGACCGGAGGTCTATCGCAATCCGCAGAACAGTGATGTGATCGGCGCCGCCGGGCAATCGACCTGGCGCTTCCAGGCCTTCGCCGCCGGCACCGGGCGTCTGCGCCTGACCTATCAGCAGCCCTGGGAACCGGAAGTCCCGCCCGTGCAAAGCTTCGACTGCCCGATCGTGGTGAACTGACATGCCCTGGCTGATTCTCGCCCTGATGGGCGCGGGAACCTTTCTCTACGGCCTGAGCACCCACGCAACCCTGCTGTGCCTGTTGGTCAAACCCCTTCCGGTACTGGCACTGCTGGGCTGGCTGCATGATGCCCAGCCAACCGATTACCGGCGCTGGATCAGCCTGGGACTGATTTTTTCCCTGGTGGGGGATGTGCTGCTGGCGTGGCCCGGCGATCTCTTCATTTTCGGCCTCGGCGCTTTCCTGTGCGCTCACCTGAGCTACCTGAAAGCCTATTTCAGCGATTGCCGCCGCCCGGCGCTTGTCGCCCTGGTGCTGGCCCTGATAGCCGGTGCAAGCTTGTTGAGCATCCTGATCGCCCATGGCCTGGGCCCATTGCTGGTGCCGGTGGTGATCTATGCCCTGGTGATCAGTGCCATGCTGTGGCGGGCCCTGGCCCGCTTGGGCAGCGAGGTGCCCAGACGCTCGGCGCTGCTGGCGGCGGCGGGCGCAGTATCGTTTGTGTTTTCCGATACGCTGATCGGAATCAACCGGTTCGTGGTGGCATTCGAAGCCGCGCCCTACTTGCTGATCATCACTTACTGGCTGGGCCAGTGGGGAATCACGGCCTCGGCTTTCTCAGTCGCGTCCCGACGTGCGACAGTACATTTGCCATGAACGCCGAAAGTAGCCGCGTCTTAAAGTAGCCGCGTCTTATAGTCGATACCGCGAGCCCTATATCGAGAAAACGTCTAGGAACCTGTCATTTCTGACAGTAGATCGCCCTTGTCCACGACTCATATGCTTGAGCTCATCCTGCAGACGATTGGGTATGCAGGCGACAGAGGGACTGGATCATGAACACCTACAAGGCAACCACTGGCACCTTCACCGCGACGGTTAACGGTGTTGCAAACTTCAACGCAGACCTGCTCTATCTGACACTGCACCACACCATCGAGATAAGCGGCATACAGGAAAGCGAGAACAGCCCCGTACGAACCATTCTGATCGGCTTGCTGCCTGACGTCCAAAACGGCACCTATACCTTTAATGTCGACCCTGAACTCACGCGGCTGGGCGCCATCGCCTCGGCATCGGGCTGGTATGTCACCGATAGCGGCACGGTGACCGTCAATTTTGATCGTGATGCCGATCACTACAGGGGCCAGGTCGAGATTCTGGCATACGAACTGGTGAGCGGCGACGAACTCCGGGTCAAGGGTGATTTCGACCTTCACGGTATCACCCTGGTACGCAGGCATCGGCACTAGTCAGGCAGGGCATCGACCACTTGTGGTTTGACGTGGAAGTGGTCGATTCAAGGTGACGACGTCCACGGCAGCGCTTTATCCGACAAACCGCGCATCCCGGCGCCAACTTGGCTAAAATGCCGACCCTTTTTCCCGATCGTCGCCGGAACCGCCGTGAGCAAAGAACCCGACCGCCTTTTCGCCCAACCCCTGGCCCAGGTGCCGGACTTCGCCTTCAACGAAGACGTGGTGCGGGTGTTCCCGGACATGATCAAGCGTTCGGTGCCCGGCTACCCGACCATTGTCGAAAACCTCGGTGTGCTCGCCGCGCAGTTCGCCCAGCCGGGCAGCGTGCTCTATGACCTGGGCAGCTCCCTCGGCGCGGTGACCCAGGCCCTGCGCCGGCACGTGCGCACCGACGGCTGCCGGGTGATCGCCGTGGACAACTCCAGCGCCATGGTCGAACGCTGCCGCGAGTACCTCAACGGCCAGGATTCGATGTTCCAGGAGCTGCTGCCGGTGGACGTGGTCGAAGGCGATATCCTCGCCCTGGACTTCAAGCCCGCCTCGGTGGTGGCGCTGAATTTCACCCTGCAATTCATCGCCCCCGAGCAACGTCTTGCCCTGCTCGGCCGGATCCGCCAGGCCCTGCTGCCCGGCGGTGCGCTGATCCTGTCGGAAAAACTGCGCTTCAATGATGCCCAGGAGCATGCGCTGCTCACCGACCTGCATATCGCCTTCAAGCGCGCCAACGGCTACAGCGAACTGGAAATCGCCCAGAAACGCAGTGCCATCGAAAACGTCATGAAGCCCGACAGCCTCGAAGAACACCGCGAACGCCTGCTGGCGGCGGGTTTCTCGAAAGTCGTGCCGTGGTTCCAGTGTCTTAACTTTGCCTCGTTGATTGCCCTGCCATGATTGATCTGTCGCCCCTCGCCCGCCGCCTGGCGCATACCCCGCTGGCCGACTGGGCCAACGGCCTGCAGGCCCGACTCGATACCCGGATGGAGAAAGGCCATGGCGACCTGGAACGCTGGCAGAGTGCGCTCGACGCCTTGCCGAAGATCCAGCCGAGCCACGTCGACCTGCTCAACGGGCTGACCCTCGACAGCGACTGCGACGACGCCACCCGCGCGCAGATGCGCACCGCCCTGATGGGCCTGAGCCCATGGCGCAAGGGCCCGTTCGACCTGTTCGGCGTGCATGTCGACACCGAATGGCGTTCGGACTGGAAATGGTCGCGGGTCGCCCCGCACCTGGACCTCAAGGGCAAGCGCATCCTCGATGTCGGCTGCGGCAACGGCTACTACATGTGGCGCATGCTCGGCGCCGGTGCCGACACGGTGATCGGGGTCGACCCGAACTGGCTGTTCTTCTGTCAGTTCCAGGCGGTCCAGCGCTACCTGTCGCAGCCCGCGGCGTGGCACCTGCCATTCCCCTTCGAGGACTTGCCGGCCAACCTGGAAGGTTTCGACACGGTGTTTTCCATGGGCGTGTTCTACCATCGGCGCTCGCCCATCGAACACCTGCTGGCGCTCAAGGACTGCCTGGTCAAGGGCGGCGAACTGGTGCTGGAAACCCTGGTAGTGGAAGGCGACGCGAACCAGGTACTGGTGCCGGAGGATCGTTATGCACAGATGCGCAATGTCTGGTTCCTGCCCTCGGTGCCGGCGCTGGAGCGCTGGTTGCGGCGTGCCGGATTCAGCGACGTGCGTTGCGTGGATGTGAGCGTGACCACGGTACAGGAGCAGCGCGGCACCGAGTGGATGAAGTACCAGTCACTGAGCGACTTCCTCGACCCCGAAGATCACGGCAAGACCATCGAAGGGCTGCCGGCGCCGATGCGCGCGGTGATCGTCGCCCGTAAATAGACGAAACCGCACAGCGTCTGGCAAGCCCGGCTCCTGCAAGGGACCTTGCATAGTCAGGGTTTGCCGCGGCGGGCCTTGAAGAACTCGCTGAGGATCGCCCCGCACTCTGGCGCCAATACCCCGCCTTCGAACAGCACCCGGTGATTGAGAAAATCCTGGGTGAAGAACTGCCCCTGGCTCTGCACGATTCCCGCCTTGGGCTCCAGCGCGCCATAGACCACCCGGGCGATGCGCGAATGCACGATCAGCCCGGCGCACATGCTGCACGGCTCCAGGGTCACGTAGAGGGTGCTGCCCGGCAGCCGGTAGTTGCTCGCCGCCTGGGCCGCCGCCCGGATGGCGACCATCTCGGCATGGGCGCTGGGATCGCTGCCACTGATCGGGCAGTTGAAGCCGCGCCCGATGATCTCGCCGTCCTGGACCAGCACCGCGCCCACCGGCACCTCACCCAGCGCCGCGCCCTCGGCCGCCAGCAGCAGGGCCTCGCGCATGAAATCCTGGTCACGGCTGCGATCGATGATCGCGGCGGGGCGAATCTGGCGCATCACGCCACCTCGATGGCGGCCATCAGGCCGGTTTCCATGTGATCGATCACATGGCAATGGAACATCCACACCCCCGGATTATCCGCCACCAGGGCCACCCGCGCGCGCTCGTTCTTGCCCAGCAGGTAGGTATCGGTGAAGTACGGGGTGATCGTCTTGCGATTCGAGGCAATGACCTTGAAGCTCATGCCGTGCAAGTGGATCGGATGCTGATACTGGGTCATGTTCTTCAATTCGAAAATGTAGCTCTTGCCCTTCTCCAGCTTGGCGATGGGCCGGTCGGCGCAGGTCTTGTCCGTGATGTCCCAGGCCTTGCCGTTGATCTGCCAGAGGCTTGGCGGGCGGCCATTATCGACATTCACCGAGACCGAGCCAACCCATTCGAAATTGAAGTTGAGCTTCTCGGCATTCGCCAGGTCCGGTTCGGCGATCGGGTTGGCCGGCAGCGCCGCCGGCCACTCGGTCGGGGCGTCGGCGTTGGCCACCGAACGGAAGGTGCCGAGCCGCACCGGGCCATTGCGCAGGGACAGTTCCTCGCCCGCCGCCGGGGCCTTGATCGCCAGGCAGATGCGCATGCCCGGCCCAAGCCAGTATTCCTTGCCCAGGGGCCGTGGGGCCACGGGGTTGCCGTCCAGGGCATAGATCTGCGCTTCGGCGCCCGGGATATTGATGCGGTAGGTCAGGGTGTTATCGAGGTTGAGCAGGCGCACGCGGGTGATCTGCCCGGCCGGCAGGTCGACCACGGCCTGCGGCGTGCCATTGATGGTCGCCAGTCGTCCGGCCGTGCCGCCCCGCGCCGCTTCCCGGGGGATGCTGAAGGGCACGAACGCGCCTTCTTCATCGACATGCCAGCTTTTCAGGCTGAGGGTGCGCTCGTAGCGAAAACCGGTGGGCTCGCGCTCCTCGACGATCAACGGACCGACCAGCCCGCGACCCAGTTCCTCGCTGCTGTTGACGTGGGGGTGGTACCAGTAGCTGCCGGCATCCGGCACGCGGAACTTGTAGTCGAAATACTCGCCCGGCAATACCGGCAGTTGCGACACGTAGGGCACCCCGTCCATTTCCAGCGGCAGGCGGATGCCGTGCCAGTGAATGGTGGTGGCGACCGGCAGGTGGTTGATGAACCGCACCCGCAGCCACTCGCCCTGACGGACCCGCAGCTCGGTGCCCGGTGCCGAGGGACCGAAGGCCCAGGCCGGGGTCTGGTGCCCGGCCACCAGCTCGACATCCAGCGGCGCGGCGATCAATTCGTAGTCATGACCGGCCTCGGCGTCGGCCCTCTTCCCCAGCCAGTACCGCGATGCACCGCCGGCGCCCACACCTACCACTGCCAGACCGACCAGGCCACCGAGTATTTGCCGACGGGAAAAAGACATGAACCCAACCACCTCACCGAATCAACCGCGGGCCCGGAGCCCACAAAAGGCGAATACGATACACCCGCAGTTGAGAAACAGTAAGGGCGGGGTGGCGATGGGCCGCAGCCGTGTTGGGTCAGTGAGGCCCTGTTCGCTGGCAAGCCAGCTCCCACAGGTATCCAGTCATCAACAAACCTGGAGTACCACGCGAACCTTGTGGGAGCCGGCTTGCCGGCGAAGACGTCAGTCCAGCCCCACCAGTAAATGCACCACGCCACCGGGCAATGTCATCACTCCAGGCACGCCGGCCGCCCGCAGGGCCTGTTGATCGAGGCGGGTCGCATCCTGCAACTCGACCCGCAACCGTGTCAGCGCCACCCGCTGCCGGGACTTGAGATTGGCTGCTCCACCCAGGGCCGCCAGGATCGGCGCGGCCAGTTCCTCCAGCGGAGCCGCCGCACTGGCGAGCGTCGACCGGTCTTCCACCAGATCCGGGGTCAGGGCCTTCCAGAACGCCCGCTTCAATGTATCGAACATGCTCAGTTCTCCAGGACCGGCGCGGCCGCCGTTGCTTGTTGATGAAGGCGCAGCAGCTCGCGGACCTGTTCCGCGCTTTCCTGGCCGAGAATCCGTTGTGCCAGGACCTGGCACTCATCCAGGTTGACCTCGCGTATCGCCGCCTTGATCGACGGGATCAACGGCACGCTGACCGACAACTCATCCACCCCCAGCCCCAGCAGGGCCGGCACCGCCAGCGCCTCGGAGGCCAGCGCGCCGCAAACCCCGACCCACTTGCCATGGGCATGGGCGGCCTTGACGGTGGTGGCGATCAGGCGCAGCACCGCCGGATGCAGGCTGTCGGCCTGGCTCGCCAGCTGCGGATGATCACGGTCCATCGCCAGGGTGTACTGCGTCAGGTCGTTGGTGCCGACGGAGAAGAAATCCACTTCCGGGGCAAACAGGTCGGCCATCAGGGCCGCCGAGGGCACCTCGATCATGATCCCCAGTTTCGGCAGTTCGCCCAGCCCCAATGCACGCGCTTCCTCGACCAGGAACTGCCGGGCCTGACGCAATTCGGACAACTGGGTGATCATCGGCAGCATGATGTGCAGCCGGGTCTGCCCGGCGCAGGCGAGGATCGCCCGCAATTGCTGGCGCAGCAGTTCGGGACGCTGCAGGCACAGGCGAATGCCGCGCATGCCGAGGAACGGGTTGGCCTCGCTGTCCATCGGCACATAGGCCAGCGGTTTGTCACCGCCGACATCGAGGGTGCGCACCACCAGGTTGCGTTCCGGCCCCAGCGCCCGGGCGATCGCCGAATAGGTCGCGCCCTGTTCCTCGATACTCGGCGCACTGCTGCGATCGAGATAGAGAAACTCCGAGCGCAGCAAACCGACGCCTTCACCGCCCAGGGTCAGCGACTGCTCCACTTCTTCCAGGGAAGCGACGTTGGCCGTCACCTCGACATGATGGCCATCGCGGGTACGCGCGACCTGGTGCGATTGCTCGGTTTCGCGCTGGCGACGCTGGCGCTGTTGCTGGCGCTTGACCAGCAACTGCTGGACGTCCGCCTCCTCGGGCTTGAGGTGCAGTTGCCCAAGGTCGGCATCCAGCAGCACCTGGGTACCGCTGGCAATGTTCAGCACCTGCGCCGGCAACCCGCACAACGCCGGCAGGCCAAAGGCCCGGGCGAGTATCGCGACATGGCTGGTGGCCCCACCGCCGACCGTGGCGAAACCCAGCACCTTGCGGGTATCGAGCCCGGCGGTCTGCGAGGGTGTCAGCTGGTCGGCGATCAGGATCGCATCGTCCGGCAACTCCGCCGCCTGTTCCTGGACACCCAGGATCAAGCGAAGCACACGCTGGCCGACATCCATCAGGTCCAGGGCCCGCTCGGCGAGCAGTTCGCTGCCGAGGCGCTTGAACAGGGCCGCAGTCTCTTCGGTGGCCGCACGCCAGGCGAAGGCCGCGCTCTTGCCCTGGACCACCAGCAACTGGGCCTGTTCCAGCAGGCTCGGGTCTTCCAGCAACTCCTGGTGGGCCCGGAAAATCTGCGCCTGGGCGCTGCCGACCGCATTGTCCTGCAAGGTCTGCAGGGCCAGGGTCGCCTCCGTCAAGGCGCGTTCGAGGGTGGCTCGCTCGTGAGCCTCGCCGGCACCGGCTTCCTGGATATTCAGGACCTGCTCGGAGACCTGCACCACCTTGCCGAAGGCCGAGCCCGGTGAAGCGCAGACGCCCCGCAACAGGGTCGCGGACGACGCCTCGGGAGCCTCGAAGGTTTCCCCGGTGGTTTCGGCCGCGGTGGTTTCGCCACAGCCTTCGGTGATCAGCGCAGTCAGTGCATCGAGGGCAGCCTGGGCATCCTCGCCGACGGCACTGACCTGCAGTACATCGCCCTGGACAGTCTGCAAGGCCATGATCGCCACCAGCGACTTGGCATTGGCGCTGTCCTGGCGTTTGTGCAGATGGATGCTGGCGGCAAAACCTTTCGCCGCCTGGGCCAGCACCGCCGCCGGCCGGGCATGCAGGCCATTGGCATTGGGCAGGCTCAGGGGCCGGGAGAACAACGCCTCGCCCTCTTCTTCCACGGCCTCGACGCTGCTCGTCTGCGCCGGGCTCAAGCTCAGCAGCGGCTGGCCACTTTCGACCAGGCCGTCGTCGGGCACCAGCAGGGTAAAGGGCTCGCCGCTGACCACCAGCACCAGGGTCAGCAGGCTGCGGGCATGCAGCGCCAGATAGTCCGCATCGAACTCGATCAGTACCTGCCCGGCCTGCACCTGCTCGCCTTCGCGAACCCGCGCGGTGAAGCCCTTGCCCGCCAGGTTCACGGTATCCAGGCCGATATGCATCAGCACCTGCACGCCACGCTCATCGGTGATGCTGATGGCATGCCCGCTGTCCTGGACATTGCTGATCACCCCGGCCAGCGGTGCACAGAGCACGCTGGAGGTCGGATCGATGCACAGGCCATCACCGATCAGGCGACTGGAAAACACCGGATCGGGGACCCGCTCCAGCGGCATCAGCAGCCCTGACAGCGGCGCCAGCAGTTCCAGGGAAGGGGTTGCGGTCATGACATCACCTTTTATCGTTGTTCTTTGAAACGCCGGCAGAGCAACTGCCCCGCCAGCATGGACTTATTTCCACCAGTACTCGACCTGCACGCCAAAGTTGGCGCCATTGAGCGCGTTGCCGAAAGCGCCGGTATCCGACAGCGCGGAGCCCGCCGCCAACTCGTTGGCCGCCCGCTGCGCCGCCTTGTTCCAGCTGGCGTAGGTGTAGTACAGACGGACCTCGGGACGCGCCCAGAAATCCGGGCCCTTGGGCGACCAGGTCGGCGCGAAGGTAAACTTGCTGAGCTTGCGGGTACCGCCCGGTGCCTCGACCTGATCGTGGCCCAGTTCGGTGACCAGCTTGAATTGTTCGGTGATGGCGTAGGAAGGACGCACGCCGAGGGACATCCAGGTCTGATCCTGGCCATCGGGACGAATATCCTTCTGATAGATCGCCTCGACCTGCCCGCCAAAACGCGGCGTCACCTGCCAGTCGAAGAACTCCACGGCACGGTAGCTCTTGTTGCTGGTATCCAGGTGCGGATCGCCGGTGTAGCCCAGGCCGGTGCCCGGCCCCTCGCCGTATTGCAGGGCGAACTTGTTCTTACCGCCGAGGAAGTTCTTCTGCACATGCTGCGCGGTGATCGCCCAGCCCTGGTGGGTATCGCGGCGCTGGGGCGCATCGATGTAGCTGAAGCCGAATTCCAGCTCGCCATCGGTATTGGTCTTGAAGCCGGCGACGTTGAAGTCATGGCGATTGATATAGTCCTTCTGGTACAGGTTGTCCTTGCGCGAAAAGGCATAGCTGTACTTCAGGTCGCCGATCAGCACATCCTCGATACCACCGCCGGTGGCGCTCTGGTTCCAGTAGTAGAAGTCGGAGATGTGGATATCGTTTCGCTTGTAGTAACGACGCCCCGCCCACAGGGAACCACCATTGAGCGAGGGCATGTTCGACCATTGCGCATACATCTGCGGCATGCGCGCCGAACCGTGGTCATCGCCCTGGAAACGCAGGTCGCGATCGTACTTGTTATAGAGCGATGCCATGGCATCGACACTGAATACCGAGCCATCGTCGAGGGTCAGCAGATCCTGGCGCAGCTCCAGCTCCGCGTATTGCTCACACTCGTTGCCGAGGCGGTATTTGGCCTGCGCCCCCGGTAACTGGAAACAGCTTTGCGAACTGCTGTTGACCGAGCTCCCCAAGCCGCTGCGCAAGTACCCGGCGAACTCCAGGGCCTGGGCCGAGAACGGCAGGCCCAGACAGACGCAGGACACCACAAGGTTTCGATTTATTATTGTTTTCATGAACCACCCCATTATTTTTATTGTGATCAATGCTCGATTGTCGGGCGCAGCCTCCCCGCGCACGATGTGATGCGAACTGCGTTGTACGAACGATATTTCCTATTTTTCTGACAGATGCAGCGCAAAAGACTCATAGGGCCGCAGGAACAATTCGCGACCGCGCGCAGGACAATCCTGATAGTTGCTGATCACCAGGCGCTGCTCCTGCCCCTGGCTGAAGACCCCTTCCGGCAGTTGAACCTCACAGCTGTCGGCATAGAAGTTGTTGACGATCAGCAGGCGCTCGCCCTGCCCTTCGCGCACATAGGCCCAGACCCGCGGGTGCTCGGGCAGCAACTGGCGATAGACCCCTTCGACCATCAGCGCTTCGGTACGGCGCAAGGCCACCAGGCTGCGGTAGTGGTGCAGGACCGAATCCGGGTCGTCGAGTTGTTGTTCGACGTTAATCTGCGCCGCATTCGCCGGCACGCCGATCCATGGCTGCACCGAACTGAAACCGGCGTTCGGGCCGGCGCTCCACTGCATCGGCGTACGGCCGTTGTCGCGGGACTTCTGCATGATCGCTGCCATGCTCTGCGCTTCGGACTCGCCGGCTTCACGCTTGATGCGATAGATATTCAGGGTCTCGACATCGCGGTACTGATCGATGTGGTCGAACCCGGGATCGGTCATGCCCAGTTCTTCACCCTGGTAGATGTAGGGCGTGCCCTGGAGAAAGTGCAGCGCGGTGGCGAGCATCTTCGCCGAGACCGTGCGGTACTCGCCGTCATCGCCAAAGCGCGAGACCACCCGCGGCTGATCGTGGTTACACCAGAACAGGGCATTCCAGCCGCCGCCGGCCTGCATGCCGACCTGCCAGTCGGACAGGATGCGCTTGAGCTGGAGGAAGTCGAAGTCGGCGTGCACCCACTTTTCCATGTTCGGGTAATCGACCTTCAGGTGATGGAAGTTGAAGGTCATCGACAACTCGTCCGACTCCGGACGCGAATAACGGATGCAATGCTCCAGGCTGGTGGAGGACATTTCGCCGACATTGATCAGGTCATGGCCGGCAAACACTTCCCGGTGCATTTCCTGCAGGTATTCATGGACGTTCGGGCCATCGGTGTAGAAACGCCGACCGTCCGTGGCGTCCTCGGGAAAGTCCGCCGGCTTGGAGATCAGGTTGATCACGTCGAGGCGGAAACCGCCGACGCCCTTGTCGCGCCAGAAGCGCATCATCTTGAAGACTTCCTGGCGCACCTTGGGGTTGTCCCAGTTGAGGTCGGCCTGGGTGTGGTCGAACAGATGCAGGAAATACTGGCCGGTTTGCGCCTCGTACTCCCAGGCATTGCCGCCGAACTTGGACTGCCAGTTGTTCGGCTGGTCGCGCCAGATGTAGAAATCGCGGTACGGGTTGTCCAGGCTGCTGCGGGCCTGCTGGAACCAGGCGTGCTCGATGGATGTGTGGTTGACCACGATATCGAGCATCAGCTTGATGCCGCGCTTGCCGGCCTCGGCGATCAGCAACTCGCAATCGGCCATGGTCCCGTAGCTCGGGTCGATGGCGTAGTAGTCGCTGATGTCGTAGCCGTTGTCACGCTGTGGCGAACGCAGGAACGGGGTGATCCACAGGCAGTCGACGCCCAGCCACTTCAGGTAGTCGAGCTTGTCGACCACCCCCAGCAGATCGCCGGTGGCCTGGCCTGCATGGCTATGAAAGCTCTTCGGGTAGATCTGGTAGATCACCGAACGTTGCCAGTCTTGCATGGGGAATTCCCTTATCTTCAGAGCGTGTAATCAGTAGGGTTCGGAGCGGGCCGGCACGATCAGGCGACGCGATAGCCAGGGCGGACGATCTTCATGCTCAACCCGCAGGTGAGGACGAAGGGCACGACAATCGCGACCACCATGCCGACGACGAACATCGGGATGAACTGTGGAATGATCGAGATGAAACCCGGCAGGCCGCCGACGCCGATGGCCGAGGCCAGCACCTTGTTCAGCGAAAGGAACACGCTGGCGAGCGCCGAACCGATCAGCGCGGCGTAGAACGGGAACTTGTAGCGCAGGTTGACGCCGAACATCGCCGGTTCCGTGATGCCGAAGTAGGCGGAGATCGCCGAGGTCGAGGCCATGCTGCGGTCGCGGGCATTGCGGCTCATGTAGAACACCGCGAGGGCAGCGCTGCCCTGGGCCAGGTTGGACATGACGATCATCGGCCAGATGAAGGTGCCGCCGTGGCCCGAGATCAGTTGCAGGTCAACCGCGAGGAACATGTGGTGCATGCCGGTGATAACCAGCGGCGCATAGAGCAGGCCGAAGATCGCGCCGCCGAGTGCCGGGGCCACATCGAACAGCCAGACCACGCCTTCGGTGATCAGGATGCCCAGGTGACGGGTGACCGGGCCGATGATCGCCAGGGCCAGGACACCGGTGACGACGATGGTGGTGATCGGTACCACGAGCAGTTGAATGGCATTCGGCACCCGCGCCCGCAGCCATTTCTCGATCACGCTCATGACATAGGCGGCCATCAGGATCGGCAGGATCTGCCCCTGGTAACCGACTTTCTCGATGCGGAACCAACCGAAGATATCGAAGTACGGCAGGCTCTGGCCGTCCAGGCCGGCGACCGCCTTGCCATAGTTCCAGGCGTTGAGCAGGTCCGGGTGGACCAGCATCAGGCCGAGGACGATACCGAGGATCTCGCTGCCGCCAAAGCGCTTGGCCGCCGACCAGCCGACCAGGGCCGGCAGGAACACGAAGGAGGTGTTGGCCATCAGGTTGATCAGGCTCCACAGGCCGTCCAGCGACGGGTAGGCCTCGAGCAGCGTCTTGCCATCGATGAACATGCCCTTGGCGCCCATGAGGTTGTTCACCCCCATCAGCAGGCCGGCAATGATCAGCGCCGGCAGGATCGGCATGAACACATCGGAGAACACCCGCACCAGGCGTTGCATGGCGTTGGTCTTGTCCGCGCCCTTCTGCTTGACGTCGGCAATGGTCGATACCGCCAGGCCCGTGAGCTCGCGCAAGGCGGCGTAGACCTTTTCCACTTCGCCCGGACCGATGACGACCTGGAACAGGCCACCGGTAAAGAACGAACCCTTGACCAGGTCGATGCCGGACAAGGTGGCCTTGTCGACTTTACTAGGGTCCTTGAGCGCCAGCCGCAGGCGGGTGACACAGTGAGCGGCCTGCTCGAGGTTTTCAGCACCACCGAGGCTCTGCAGCAGCTCGCGGGCGATATTCGGATAGTCGTGGCTCATGCTTTTTCTTCCGCTGTTTCTTGTTATTGGAAATGGTTGGCAGCACACAGAAACAAAAAATACTCGTCTGTACGAGTTAAAGCAACAACTCGTCTGTACGAGTTGAGCGTTTCTTGGTAAATGATCCGACAAATGGACAAACCCTCGACCTGCCCTTAAGGTTCCATGCCTTGGGACACCACGCCCGCTACGCTATTAGTCGGCGACTTCCGATCCAGAGCGAACACCATGAGCAAATACAACCAGATCTACAGCGATCTGCTTGCCAGCATCACCACCGAGCAGTTGGAGAAAGGCGCCCGGCTGCCTTCGGAAACCGAACTGATGGACAGCTACCAGGCCAGTCGCGGCACGGTGCGCAAGGCCATCGAGCAATTGCAGGAACGCGGGTTTGCCCAGAAGATCCATGGCAAGGGCACCTTCGTGCTGTCACGCAGCCCGATCGAATTCCAGCTCGGCGGCATCGTCAGCTTCCAGGAAGCCCATTCGAGCATGGGCAGCACTATCGGCACCGAAGTGGTGGAGTTCAGCGAAATCCCGCTGGCCGGCGCCCTCCAGGAGCGCCTGCAGGCCGAGCCCGGCAGCCTGGTGATCCGCATCAAGCGGGTGCGACGCATTGATGGCAAGCGGATCATCCTCGACATCAACCATTTCGTCGCCGACCTGATTCCCGGCCTGACCCGGGACATTGCCGAGCACTCGATCTACGCCTATATCGAGCAGACCCTGCAACTGAGCATCAGTTTCGCCCAGCGCACCATCGAAGCGGCGCGCTGCAGCAAGGACGACCAGCAGCACCTCGACCTGGACGGCGCCAGCCACGTGATCGTGGTGAAGAACCAGACCTTCCTCCAGGACGGCCGGCAATTCGAATACACCGAGTCGCGGCATACCCTGGACAAGTTCTACTTCTCCGACGTCGCCCGACGCTGATACGAACCGGGCAGCCAGGTCCTGACGGTGTGGTGGCCCTGTTGGGCCCTTCAGGGCAGCGGACAGAGAACTCACACCTTGGAAAGATCGCTCGTCCACTGCGCCAGGAAGTCCGTGATCTTTTCCTCGACGCGACTCGCGATGGTTGGCAATCGCAGCAACGGTATACCGCTCTTGCTCAAAATGCTGTTTTTCAACTCGTCCCGTGCAGCCTGGAGTACCGTGTCGTGGTAACCGCCATCGACCTCGATGACACCTAACGGTGTTTTTCCCACTTTGAAATAGAGCACAAAGTCGCAGCTGGCACGATTCGCCATGAAAAGCCGCTCTGCGGGCGTTAGTGCCTGGTTATCCAATGAAACCAGCTGATTCAGGCGAATCTGGGAGTGGAATGTCATTGCCCGACAGGACTCCCGAGATAAAGCTTCACGCAGTAGTTGCGCCACGATCTGCTCGGATTTGTATCGTGAATCGTTTGGCCGCAGCCGGGAGTTGAGCTTCTCAAGCGATTGATCGTATTCCTTGTAGAGCAGATCAAAAGCCGAAATGAGAAGGGATCGGTGAATCTGTTGCTCCCCGGCGTAATACTCCATGTAGCGCACCAGGGCAGCGATATGACCGTTACCTCCGAATACATCGTCACCGGTCACCAGGGTGAAACGGTTCCTGGCTCTCGATACCGCCACATTGACCAGATGAGGATCATCCACGAAAGCAAGGCTTCTCTGGCTGAACTGTTTCTTGTCCAGCACGGTGGAGAAGACGATTTCATCGCACTCACGCCCCTGAAACTTGTGCACGGTGTTTTTTACGAAATCCGCCGGCAGATGCGTCTCTGAAAGAGAAACCTGTGCCCTGTAAGGTGCAATGAATCCCCTGCTGCTTTCAGCGTCCCACTCACTTTCGCCATCCCACTTCAGCATCTCGAGCACTGACTCCATCTCTCTGAAATTGGCATTTCTTCGCGTGTGATTGCCCTTACCGGTGACGAGCAACTGCAATGGTTTCTCACCCGAGTCGCGGGTCATTGGAATCAGTTGGTTGTCGTAGAACTGCTGGTTGCAGAACTGGATGATCCTGGGATGGCAGCGATAATGTTCCTTGAGCAGTGTCATTGGAACCGTGTCGCTGAAAACACTGACGCACGAATCAAGCAGGCTGTATTTTTCGCAATCATAGGCATCGACGGGCGCGGCGATGCCCAGTTTCGCTGGGATGTGCGGCAGTTGCTTGCGGTCCCCAACGACGATGAGATTTCTGGCGCAACCCAACGCCAGTATTCCCGGCACGATATCCTGCTGTGAGGCCTCGTCGATGATGACATAGTCGAGAAGCGCCCCACGACCGATCGAGTTGATGATGGAATGCGTACTGCTACCCAGGATCGGGTAGCGTTTCAGGAATTTATCGAATTTTTTCCGATAGTTTTCCATGTCAAATGCTTCGTGGGCAGTGGCATGCTGCTGGAGATGTTGTTTCAGATGTGCCATCGAAGCGCAGGTCAACTCGTCCAGCAACGCCTTGAACTTACCGCGCTCCAATACTTCCCGGCAGCTCGCCAATTCAGACTTTTTATCCTGTAGTGCCTTCTCGTAGAAATGCAGTTGCAAGGAATAGATCAGGGACTGGCGCTTGTCCCAATTGTCAAAAGGCTTCATGCGCAGGATTCTGAAGTTGAGCAGCAGCTCGACCCTATCCCTGAGCCTGATACGACTCTCGGCAAGGTGGGCCATGTAAACCATCAGCTCCACGCTCTGTTGCGCGGACAGCCTGTACTTTCCCAAGGGAACAGGGGCTGTCGTCATGTTCTCGCGTTGCCATTGCAACAGATACTGCTGCTCTATGGCCAACTCATCGACCTCACCCTGCAGCCGCGCCAGTTCGTTCTGAGCACGAAGAAACTGCTTCAAACCCTGCAAAGTGGCTTGAATATGCGGCATATCAGGGGCGGGGGCGCTGACTGCGGATGGTATAGCAGGGATATCACTGAAAAAAATCTTTCGATTCTCGGTACTCCCCAACTTGGCAACCAGGTACCCCAGTCCGACCTTGCCTAGTTTCTCATAGACGTTTTCCACCGCCGCATTGTTATTCGACAGAATCGCGACCGTTTTTCCGCGTAATAAAATATTGGCGATGATGTTCAATATCGTTTGGGTTTTCCCGGTGCCTGGAGGTCCTTCGACCAGACTGACTTGCGAACTGAAAGCTCGCTCCACCGCATCGAGTTGGCTCTCATTGACTCCGAAGGGGTAGATAAAATTGCCCTCAGATTGCTGCGGGCTGCTTTGTCCCGTGCAATAGGCATGCAGTACGGTGTCGCCATGAGGGAGCACCTGATTCAGCTGGCGTAACACGTTTTCGGCGATGGGTCTGTCCTGGGGCTTCGCCTGCCCCATGCGAATGTTGGCCACAGACACGAAATAGCGAAAAATAGCGTCGTCCTTGAGCGCAGTCTCCGGGACGAACGCAACATCATGTAGCTTGTTGACGTAGCTCTTCTGACTCCCCGGGTATTTAACGACGGCATACTTTTCTCCGTAGATATGCACGCTGTCCACAGGGTTGAACTCCGCCTGCTTTTTCTGCATGAGGAGTTTTCCCTGTATGGCCCTGGTAGGGAGAACACGACAATTGCTCAAGGGAAGACTGCGTTTCTCACCCGTGTGGAGATCGCAAGTCAGTATCAACTCTCCACCTTGATCACCCGGCCGTATCTTCCAGTCGCGGAACTTCCCAGTTTGATCTTCACCATCCATGTAGATAGAAATCATATAGCCTTATGCAGAATTGCTCCGAGGAAAGGGATATCACCATGGCGTCAGGATACACCCTGATAATTCCATTTTGATATCACTCAGATATCACGAGCAGCAATACCTTGCAAAGACTCACAGCACCAACGCCAACCACTCCGGGTTCACGGCAGCCAGCTTGCTGGTCGCTTTCGTGAGATTGATAACCTGGGCCGCCTGCGCGGTTTCGATGATCAGTGGATCAAGGTCATAACCGCGGCCGTCGAGCCAACCCAGTACTTCCGCCAGGTGCCAGACAGAGGCACTGCCTTCGTGGACGGCCAGCGGAAAGGACGCCGAATGATTGAGCATGAGTTTGCGCATGTTCTGCCGCGAAACGCCGACGATATCGGCGATATCTGAAAGGCCGACCATATCCGGCAGTACCTCGATGAGCCGAGCGTCAGGAATGGCGCGTTTGACGTCCTGCAAGGCGCTGAGCAGTGCCTGCCTGGCGCTCTCGGCATCCCTGCAGAATTTCAGCGCCAGCTTTCCAGGGATTCCCGAGCCAACGAGCGAGTCATCGCAACCGTTCTCCAGCAGAAGTTCGATCAAGACGTCTGGATCATTGTTTTGCTCCGAGAGCTGGTATCTCAGAGTGAATTCATATTCCTCCATACTTCTACTCCTTAAATATTTCGATCGGAGGCTCATCATCGATACGGTTCAGATCACAGTTATCAATAACCAACCGCAGCTCACGAACATGTCTGTAAACGTTACGCGGAGTGCTATACACGCTCGTCATGCAGAACTCGCCACATCGACACAACCCGCTGTTGAGCGGGCAGTACATTCTGCCCCAAGCATGCGAACCACCCACCTTGATTCGCCAGCCACACTCCTCGGCATAACGCAGTACATTTTCGATCTCCTTGATCGGGTGTCTTGCCCTGGCCATCCATTGCCCCCAGTCTCTCGCCACAGAAAAAAGTTGTCAATTGACAACCAAGCCTGTTTATCGAAAAAAAATGACTCGAGCGACGCTTCAACCCGGCGCTCATTTCTTGAGTGTAGGGAGACAGAAAACCCAGTTGGATCAATGTGTTTGCGGGATATTGCGCGGGTAGAAACGCCGAATTTCCTTACCGCCTGAAACGAAAAAGGCGGTCATACCGAGGTATGACCGCCCTTGCTTTCAACGCTTGAGGCCTATATCACTCGGGGATCATTCCCACTCGATGGTTGCCGGCGGCTTGCTCGACACGTCGTAGGTGACGCGGGAGATGCCTTCGATCTCGTTGATGATCCGGCCGCTGACGGTTTCCAGCAGTTCGTACGGCAGGTGTGCCCAACGGGCGGTCATGAAGTCGATGGTTTCCACCGCGCGCAGGGCCACGACCCAGGCGTAACGACGACCGTCACCGACCACACCCACCGATTTCACCGGCTGGAACACCACGAAAGCCTGGCTGACCTTGTGGTACCAGTCGGCCTTGCGCAGTTCTTCGATGAAGATATGGTCGGCGCGACGCAGCAGGTCAGCGTATTCCTTCTTCACTTCACCCAGGATCCGCACGCCCAGGCCCGGGCCCGGGAATGGGTGGCGATAGACCATGTCGTACGGCAGGCCGAGTTCCAGGCCGAGGCGACGGACCTCGTCCTTGAACAGCTCGCGCAGCGGCTCGACCAGCTTGAGGTTCATCTCTTCCGGCAGGCCACCGACGTTGTGGTGGGACTTGATCACGTGGGCCTTGCCGCTTTTTGCGCCAGCCGACTCGATCACGTCCGGGTAGATGGTGCCCTGGGCCAGGTACTTGATGTTGTCCAGCTTGCAGGATTCGGCATCGAACACGTCGATAAAGGTCCGGCCGATGATCTTGCGCTTCTTCTCCGGGTCGGACTCGCCGGCCAGGTTGTTCAGGAACTGTTCTTCGGCGTTGGCGCGGATCACCTTGACGCCCATGTTCTCGGCGAACATGGCCATCACTTGCTCGCCTTCGTGCAGGCGCAGCAGGCCGTTGTCGACGAAGACGCAGGTCAGCTGGTCGCCGATGGCCTTGTGCAGCAGGGCCGCAACCACCGAGGAGTCGACACCGCCAGACAGGCCCAGCAGGACGTTGTCGGTCCCCACCTGGGCACGCACCTGGGCGATGGCGTCTTCGGCGATCTTCGACGGGGTCCACAGCGCTTCACAGCCACAGATATCGAGGATGAAGCGCGACAGGATACGACCGCCCTGCTTGGTGTGGGTCACTTCCGGGTGGAACTGCACGCCGTAGTAACGCAGGTCGTCGTTGAACATGCCGGCAATCGGGCAGCTCGGGGTGCTGGCCAGGATGTGAAAGTCTTCCGGCATGCGGGTGACCTTGTCACCGTGGCTCATCCAGACGTCGAGACCGAACAGGCCGTCGGCGTCGACGTGGTCTTCGATGCCGTCCAGCAGGCGGCTCTTGCCGACCACATCGACACGGGCATAACCGAATTCACGCAGCTCGGAACCTTCGACCTTGCCGCCCATCTGCTCGGCCATGGTCTGCATGCCGTAGCAGATACCGAAGACTGGCACGCCCAGGTCGAACACCGCCTGCGGGCAACGCGGGCTGTTGGCTTCGTGCACGGACTCGGGACCGCCGGCGAGGATGACGCCTTTGGGAGCGAATTCGCGAATCGCTTCGTCGTCCATGTCGAACGGATGCAGTTCGCAGTACACGCCGATTTCACGCACGCGGCGGGCGATCAGTTGGGTGTATTGGGAACCGAAGTCGAGGATCAGGATGCGGTGGGCGTGAATGTCGAGGGCCATGGGTCATTCTCGTCTGTGAAATCAGAAACAACACGGGGCTGTCATCAACAGCCCCGGTTCAAATTCATCAATCGCCTCCAGGTCAGCACCAGGAGGCGATCACTATCAACCTACGCGATAGTTTGGAGCTTCCTTGGTGATCTGCACGTCGTGGACGTGAGATTCGGCCATGCCGGCACCGGTGATGCGCACGAATTCAGGCTTGGTGCGCATTTCCTCGATGTTGGCGCTGCCGGTGTAGCCCATCGAGGAACGCAGGCCGCCCATCAGTTGATGGACGATGGCGGTCAGGGTGCCCTTGTACGGGACGCGACCTTCGATACCTTCCGGCACCAGCTTCTCGGCACCCGCGGAGGAGTCCTGGAAGTAACGGTCGGAGGAACCCTGGGACTGCGACATCGCACCCAGCGAACCCATGCCACGATAGGCCTTGTAGGAACGCCCCTGGAACAGCTCGATCTCGCCCGGAGCCTCTTCGGTACCGGCGAACATCGAACCCATCATCACGCAGGAGGCACCGGCAACGATGGCCTTGGACAGGTCACCGGAGAAACGGATGCCGCCGTCGGCGATCAACGGGACGCCGGTGCCTTCAAGGGCGGCGGCGACGTTGGCGATGGCGCTGATCTGCGGGACGCCGACACCAGCGACGATACGGGTGGTGCAGATCGAGCCAGGGCCGATACCGACCTTGACCGCATCCGCGCCTGCCTCGGCCAGGGCCTTGGCGGCAGCGCCGGTGGCGATGTTGCCGCCGATCACCTGTACTTCCGGGAAGTTCTGCTTGACCCAGCGAACGCGGTCGATCACACCCTTGGAGTGACCGTGGGCGGTGTCGACCACCACCACGTCGACACCGGCATTGACCAGCGCAGCAACGCGATCAGCTGTGTCCTTGCCGGTACCGACCGCGGCACCGACACGCAGGCGACCCTGGTCGTCCTTGCTCGCCAGTGGCCAGGCCTTGGATTTCTCGATGTCCTTGACGGTCATCATGCCCTTGAGGGCGAACTTGTCGTCGACGATCAGCACTTTTTCCAGGCGGTGCTTGTGCAGCAGCTCGCGGACTTCGTGCTTGTTGGCGCCTTCGCGGACAGTGACCAGGCGCTCTTTGGGCGTCATCACTTCGCGAACCGGGACATCCATGCGGGTTTCGAAACGCACGTCGCGCGAGGTGACGATGCCGACCAGGTCGCCGTCGTGCAGTACCGGCACACCGGAGATGTTGTGCATGCGGGTCAGTTCGAGCAGGTCACGTACCGAGGCATCGGCCTCGATGGTGATCGGGTCCTTGACGACACCGGCTTCGAACTTCTTGACCTTGCGCACTTCGGCAGCCTGCTGCTCGATGGTCATGTTCTTGTGGATGATGCCGATACCGCCTTCCTGGGCCATGGCAATGGCCAGACGGGCTTCGGTCACGGTGTCCATGGCGGCGGAAACCAGCGGAATATTCAGCTCGATGCCACGGGTGAGACGGGTCTTGAGACTGACTTCGTTGGGAAGCACCTCGGAATAACCGGGCACTAGGAGAATGTCGTCGAAGGTCAGAGCTTCTTGGCTGATACGCAGCATCGCGGGGGCTCCCGAGCGGGAAAATGGAAGCGCGCCATTATACTCATACAAGGCCCTGGGCTCAATGTAAACCTTGGCCTATTTACAGCTCGACTTTCACCCAGGCCACCGGCTGGTCCAGCCAGTCGGCGAACTCATCGAGAAAAGCCTGCTTGAAGCCGGCTTCCGCCCAGTTGTTGAAGATGAAACCCAGGTTGGAAAAGCCGCACTCCTGCAGGAACAGGAAACCGTTGATATCGTCTTCGTGCCCGCACAACGGACAGATGAAGTTTTCGGTGCGCCCCGGCATCCAGTCTTCCAGGCTGTCGAACAGGGCCTCGCCGACTTCCTTGCGACACTCGGCACATCCCGCCTCCTCGAGAAAGCCCTTGGCCGGGGTATAGATGCAGCGCTTGGTGATGATCTCCAGGCCGTTGATCGGCTCGCCGAACGGCAACGCCTGGGGATGCAGGACCACCTCGGCGGCACCGGGCGCGATGGCATGGCCCATGCGATTGCCGGTGCGACCGCAGGTGGTGAGTTCTTCCTCGATGATGTTCTTGCGCACCAGCCAGCGCACGATGGCCCGGGCCCTTGGCTCATGGACCGGCAAGGTGGAGATTTTCGGGACAATGATGCTTTGGGAGTTCATGGGGACGGCCTGGAGCGTTTGCGACCCGGCAGCTTAATCCCTGCCACCATCAGGTCAAGTACTGAAATAACGGGTGATCAGGGCGATGCCGCTGGCCAGTACCAGCCAGGTCACCAGGCGCACGAAGGCTTCCCGTGACAGCCGTCGGGTCAGACGTCGGCCGATCCACAACCCCAGCGCCATCGCCGGCAACAAGCACACCGCCAACAGCAACAAGGGTAGCTCGGCATAGACCCCGGCGATCACGAATAGCGACAGACGCACCACCGTGCTGCAACTGATCAGCGCACTTTGCGTGGCCCGCGCCGCATCCTTGGGCAAACGACTGTTGAGATAGATGGCATAGAGAAAACCGCCACTGCCGAACAGCGCCCCGAACATCCCGCCCACGGTGCCCATGGGCACCGCCCAGGCCGCCGCCAACTGCCCGGGGCGGACCTTGATCAGCAGGCTATGGATCGCATAGGCGCTGATGAACAGGCCCATCAACAGCAGCAATACATCGGAATGCAGATTCAGCAGAAAGACCACGCCAAGCGTGCAGCCCACGGCCATGCACGGCAGCAACCGCAGTAACTCGGACCTGGCGACATCCTTGCGTGACGGCAGCAGGTTGCCGAACGCCGCGACAAAATCCAGCAGCACCAGCAACGGCACGATCTTCGACAACGGCATGAACAGGATCAGGATCGGTCCCGCCACCAGCGCCGTACCAAACCCGGCCACGCCAAAGACGATATAGGCCAGGGCAATGCCCAGTTCCACCACCAGCCAGTCGGTGGCACTGAATGGCCATTGGTTCAACAGCGCGACAAGACTCATGAAGAACACTTCCACAATGGGTTCGATTGACTTTAGCCAGTGGCGAGCCTTGCGACTAATATATTCAAAGCCCGCTACTCATCTCGAAAAGGCATGACTTGTGATTTCCACCCGCCAACTGCGCTACTTCGTCGAGATCGCCGAATCCGGCAGCTTCAGTGCGGCCGCCGAACGTTTGTTTATCGCGCAGTCCGCCCTGAGCCGGCAGATCAAGGAGCTGGAAAACCATTTGCAGACGCCGTTGTTCGAACGCACGGCGCGCCTGCCGCGACTGACCGCTGCCGGCGAGGCCTTCTATCCGCGGGCGAGAAACCTGCTGGGCGAACTGAGCAAGGCCAGCGAGCTGGCTACCCAGGTCGGCAAGGGCCAACTCGGCACCCTGCGCCTCAGTCACTCGAGTACCGTCCCGATGAGCGGCAGACTGTTGCGAGCAATCAGTCATTTCCTCGAACAGAGTCCGGGGGCATCGATGGATATCGTCAAGCTGTCCTCCGAGGCCCAGCTGGAAGAACTGGCCGAGGGGCGGCTGGATATCGGTCTGCTGCGCCTGCCGGTACTGCGCCAGCGTGAGGGGGTGCAGATCGTGCCGTTGTACAGCGAGCGGTTGCTCCTGGCGGTGCCGCCGAATCATCCGCTGGCAGACTCGACCGAGGGCATCGACATGGCGCTGCTGAAGGACGAGGCGTTTATTTCCATTCCTCACCCCCAGCGCGGCGGCTTGAGCTACCTGTCGGCGGAGTTGTGCATGCGCCAGGGCTTCTTTCCCCGCGCCGCCCGGGTGGTGTCGCGCAAGACCACCCAGTTGCAGTTGATCCAGGCGGGATTCGGCATCGCCCTGCTGCCCGAGTCGATGCGCGACATTGCGCCGGGCAATATCCATTTCCTGCCCCTCAAGGACCCGGATTGCCAGAGCACCCTGGCCCTCGCCTGTCGACAGGAGCCGACGCCGCTGGTGGCGCAATTTGTCGAGCGCTTCAGCGAAGACCTGCAACGCCCTTGAAAACACCGATAAACCTGTAGGAGCTGGCTTGCCAGCGATGAGGCCCGCAAGCCCTGCTGCGAGTACTCGGGCGCCATCGCCAGCAAGCCGGCTCCCACACGGGGAGTGCTCATAGCCATGGAGATTGGCAACCGAATGCCTTTATCATGCGGCCCATGATTAAAGATCCCTTTTCACGCCTGGGCCTCGACCGCGAAGTCCTCACTGTCAGCCAGCTCAACGGCCGCGCGCGGGTGTTGCTGGAAGACGTGTTCAGCAATATCTGGGTCGAAGGCGAAATCTCCAACCTCGCCCGCCCGGCCTCCGGCCACATCTATTTCACCCTCAAGGACAGCGGCGCCCAGGTGCGTTGCGCGCTGTTCCGGCAGAACGCCGCACGCGTGCGCCAGGCGTTGAAGGATGGCCTGGCAGTCAAGGTGCGAGGCAAGGTCTCGCTGTTCGAGGGCCGGGGCGACTACCAGTTGATCCTCGATACCGTTGAGCCGGCCGGCGATGGCGCGCTGCGCCTGGCATTCGACGCGCTCAAGGAAAAGCTCGACGCCGAAGGCCTGTTCAGCGCCGAACGCAAGGTTGGCCTGCCCGCTCACCCGCAACGGATCGGCATCATCAGCTCACCGACCGGCGCGGTGATCCGCGACATCATCAGCGTCTTCCGCCGCCGCGCGCCGCAAGTCGAGCTGACCCTGATTCCCACGGCGGTCCAGGGCCGCGAAGCCACGGCGCAGATCGTGCGCGCCTTGAGAATCGCCGATGCCAAGGGCTTCGATGCGCTGATCCTGGCCCGTGGCGGCGGCTCGCTGGAAGACCTCTGGTGCTTCAACGAAGAGACCGTGGCCCGCGCCGTGGATGCCTGCGTGACGCCGATTGTCAGCGCCGTCGGTCATGAAACCGATGTGTCCATCAGCGACTTCGTGGCCGACGTCCGGGCCCCGACGCCTTCGGCGGCCGCGGAACTGCTGGCCCCCGATTCCAGCGACCTGCAACGCCGGGTCGAGAGCCTGCACCGCCGGCTGGTGATGCGTATCCGCGACCGGCTGATGCGCGACCGCCTGCGCCTCGATGGCCTCGCCCGACGCCTGCGCCACCCCGGCGAGCGCCTGCGCCAGCAGGCCCAGCGCCTGGATGACCTGGACATGCGCATGCGCCGGGCGTTCGAACGCCAGCTCAATACCCGCCGGGAAAAACTGCTGCGCCTGGAAACCCGTCTCGCCGGGCAACATCCGGGCCGTCAGCTGGCCCTGCTGCGCCAGCGCCTGGAGAGCCTGTCCGAACGCCTGCCCCGGGCCATGCGCGAAGGCCTCAAGGCCCGGCGCCTGCAACTGCAAAGCCAGGTGCAGACACTTCATGTAGTAAGTCCGTTGGCAACCCTGGGACGTGGCTACAGTATCCTGCTGGACGAGCGTGGGCAGGCGATCCGCAGTGCCGGGCAGACTCGCCCCGGCCAGCGCCTGAAGGCGAAACTGGCGGAAGGCGAACTGCAGGTGCGAGTCGAAGACAACCACCTGACGCCTGTCACCCTTTCTCTACTGGACTGAATCTCAAGGGACCCGAGCATGCCCCGTTTTCTTGCCGCCCTGCTGGTGCTGGGCCTGGCCTTCAACGCCCACGCGGACAGCTATATCACCCGCCTGCTGAACAAACCCGTGCCCGGCGGCGTAGCCGTGGTCGATCTCGGCCCCGCGGCCCAGGCGCCCAAGGCCAGCTACCAGGGCAAACCGGTGCTGGTGGTCAAGGAGCAGAACAACTGGCTGGCGATCGTCGGTATCCCGCTGACCGTCAAACCCGGCAGCCAGCAGATCAGTTCGGGCAATCGCAACCTCGACTTCAGGGTCGGCCCCAAGAAGTATCAGGAACAGCACATCACCCTGAAAAACAAACGCCAGGTCAATCCGAATCCCGAAGACGTCAAACGCATCGATGCCGAAGTGGTCGCACAACTGGCGGCCTATCGCACCTTCAGTCCCGTGGCCCCGAGCAACCTGCTGCTGGACAAACCCGTGAACGGCCCGCTGTCGAGCAAGTTCGGCGTGCGGCGTTTCTTCAATGGCGAAGAACGCAACCCACACGCGGGACTGGATTTCGCCGTGCCCACCGGCACGCCGATCAAGGCGCCGGCCGCCGGCAAGGTGATCCTGACCGGCAACTACTTCTTCAATGGCAACACCGTGTTCGTCGATCATGGCCAGGGTTTTATCAGCATGTTCTGTCATCTTTCCAGGATCGATGTCAAAGCAGGCCAGTCACTGGCACGCGGCGCGGTGGTCGGCCTGGTCGGTGCGACCGGGCGGGCGACAGGGCCGCATCTGCACTGGAATATCAGCCTCAATGAAACACGGGTCGATCCGGCGATCTTTATCGGCGCGTTCCAACCCTGATCCCAAGGACCCACGCCCCTTTGCAGGAGCTGGCTTGCCAGCGATGAGGCCCTTGAGCCTTGCATCGATCTTGCGAGTCGGCTACCACAAGGAGCGCACTCGCCGCGCAGATCGGCATCGCGACCAGCAGCAGCGCCAAAATAGTGCGCAATTGTTCTAGACTTTCCGCCACTCACGCAAAATAAAATCTCGTACAAGCCAATTTTACGGGTATTCCTCTCAATTTTTCCCACAGGCTTGCCATCTTTCACCCCAGTGGTTAGGGTTGAAAGCATGAAAACTTCCCACACCCTCATTCAGCGCCGTCAACACCGCAGCCTCTGCCTCGTCAGTGCACGACTGCCGGGCTGAATCGCGGTGCCTCATCCCCAGGTTTCTCCCTGACAACGTTTTACCGGATGGCCGCCTCTTTTCGGCCCTGACCACAAGGAATTTCTCCATGAGCATGCTCAAAGACCCGTCTTCGAAGTACCGCGCATTTCCGACCATCGATCTGCCCGATCGCACCTGGCCATCGAAAACCATCACCAGCGTGCCGATCTGGTGCAGCTCCGACCTGCGCGACGGCAACCAGTCGCTGATCGAACCGATGGACGCAGTGAAAAAGCTGCGTTTCTGGAAAACCCTGGTCAGTGTCGGCGTCAAGGAAATCGAAGCGTCCTTCCCGGCCGCTTCGCAAACCGACTTCGACTTCGTCCGGACGCTGATCGAAGAAGGCCATATCCCCGACGACACCACCATCCAGGTGCTGACCCAGGCCCGTGAAGACCTCATCGCCCGCACCTTCGAATCCCTGCGCGGCGCGAAGAAAGCCATCGTGCACCTCTACAACGCCACCAGCCCGTCGTTCCGCCGCATCGTCTTCAACCAGGACAAGCAGGGCGTGAAGGACATCGCGGTGAACGCGGCCAAGCTGTTCGTCAAATATGCCGCCCAGCAGCCGGAAACCCAGTGGCAGTTCGAGTACTCGCCGGAAACTTTCAGCGCCACCGAGCTGGAGTTCGCCAAGGAAGTCTGTGACGCGGTGATCGAAGTCTGGAACCCGACGCCCGAGCACAAGGTGATCCTCAACCTGCCCGCGACCGTCGAATGCGCCACACCGAACATCTATGCCGACCAGATCGAGTGGTTCGGTCGTCATATCAACCGCCGTGACAGCGTGATCATCAGCCTGCACACCCACAACGACCGTGGCACCGGCGTGGCCGCCACCGAGCTGGGCCTGATGGCCGGCGCCGACCGTGTCGAAGGCTGCCTGTTCGGCAACGGCGAGCGTACCGGTAACGTCGACCTGGTGACCGTGGCCCTGAACATGTACACCCAGGGTCTCGACCCCGAGCTGGACTTCTCCGATATCGATGGCGTGCGCAAGGTGGTCGAGGAGTGCAACCAGATCCAGGTGCACCCGCGTCATCCGTATGTCGGCGACCTGGTTCACACCGCTTTCTCCGGCTCCCACCAGGACGCGATCCGCAAGGGCTTCGCCCAGCAGAAATCCGACGGCCTGTGGGAAGTGCCCTACCTGCCGATCGACCCGGCCGACATCGGTCGCAGCTACGAGGCGGTGATCCGCGTCAACAGTCAGTCGGGCAAGGGCGGTATCGCCTATCTGCTGGAACAGGAATACGGCATCAGCCTGCCACGTCGCATGCAGATCGAGTTCAGCCAGGTGGTCCAGCGCGAAACCGACCGTCTCGGCCTGGAGATGACCGCACAGCAGATCCATGCCCTGCTCCACAGCGAGTACCTGCAGGCCAACACCCCGTACGCGCTGGTCAGCCATCGCCTGCAGGAAGAGAACGGTCACAGCGCAGTTGAAGTGGAAGTCTCCGGCAAGGGCCAGGGCGAAACCAACCTGCACTGGCGCGGCAAGGGCAACGGCGCCTTGGAAGCCCTGGTGGCCGGCCTGCCGGTTCCGGTGGAAATCATGGACTACAACGAGCACGCCATCGGGGCCGGGACCAATGCCAAGGCAGCGGCCTATATCGAGCTGCGAGTGAACGGCGAACGTGCGGTGCACGGCGTGGGTATCGATGAAAACATCACCACCGCCAGCTTCAAGGCCCTGTTCAGCGCGCTGAACCGCTCGCTGAGCCAGGTGGATGCCACCAAGGCGGCATAAGCGTCGACTGCAATGAAAAGGCCCCGGTGGTGAAAACCCCGGGGCTTTTTTGTGCGTTCGAGTATGCCATCGCCAGCAAGCCGGCTCCCACAGGTCGGGGCCTCGACGCAGAATATCAGCGTCTCCAGGACTTTGTAGGAGCTGGCTTGCCGGCGATGAGGCCCGCAAGCCTTGCTGCGACTATTCGGACGCCATCGCCGGCAAGCCGGCTCCCACAGGAGAGCATGCCAAACCGCAGATCAGCGTGCGCCACAAATGCCTTGTGGGAGCCGGCTTGCTGGCGATGAACGATAACGCGGCGTTACTGATTCAACACAAAGGTATCAGCATCCAGGTTGGCCGGAAAACGCTCGCGATAGGCAGCCAGCTCCGCCGCGCTCAGGGTCACTTGGAAGACCCCGTCGGCCTCCCCGGTCCCCAGCAACGACTCACCCTGGAAGTCCAGCACCTGGCTGTCGCCGGTGTAGGCGAAACCCTTGCCATCGGTGCCGATGCGATTCACGGCCGCCACGTAGCACAGGTTCTCGATCGCCCGGGCCGGCAGCAGGCGGTTCCAGTGCAAACGCCGCGCCCCCGGCCAGTTCGCGGTGTAGAGCAGCAGGTCGGTGTCCTGGGCGTCGCGGCTCCAGACCGGAAAACGCAGGTCATAGCAGATCAGCGGGCGTACCCGCCACCCCTTGAGTTCGAACTGCACCTGGCGCTCGCCCGGAGTGTAATGATTGTGCTCGCCCGCCATGCGGAACAGATGGCGCTTGTCATAGTGCAGCACCTCGCCATCCGGCCGCGCCCACAACAGGCGATTGCGGTGGCTGCCATCGGCGGCGCGGATAATCACGCTGCCGGTGATCACCGCACCGAGCTTTTGCGCCTGCTCGCGCAGCCAGTGGCTGGTCGGACCGTTTTCGGCTTCGGCCAGGGTCTGCGATTCCATGGAAAAGCCGGTGGTGAACATCTCCGGCAGGATCACCAGGTCAGCCCCCCTCGCCTGCTCCAGCAGCAGCTCGAAATGTTCGAGGTTGGCCTGGCGGTCGTGCCAGGCCAGGGTGGTCTGCACCAGCGCCACGTTCAGATCAGGCAATCGGCTCAAATCACGCATAACTTCTCCGCGGCTTCACGCAACGTCTCCTCGCGCTTGGCAAAACACAGACGGACTAGGCGCTGGCCTTCCGGCGGGTTCTGGTAGAACACCGAGACCGGAATCGCCGCCACGCCATGCTCGCGGGTCATCCATACCGCCATGTCGACATCGTTCAGGTCCGGGCGAATCCGTGAGTAGTCGACCAGCTGGAAGTAGGTCCCCGCCACCCGCTTGAAGCTGAACCGCGACTGACTGAGCAGATCGCAGAACAGGTCGCGCTTGCCCTGATAGAACGCCGGCAATTGCTCGACATGCTCGGGATGCGCCTCCATGTAGTCGGCCAGGGCATATTGCAGCGGGGTCACGCCACAGAAGCTGACGTACTGGTGCACCTTGCGCAGTTCGGCGGTCAGCGCCGGTGGTGCGATCACGTAGCCGGTCTTCCAGCCGGTGACGTGGTAGGTCTTGCCGAACGAACTGACGACAAAGGCGCGCTGATACAACGCCTCATGGGCCAGCACGCTGGCGTGGGGCACGCCGTCATAGACCAGGTGCTCGTAGACCTCGTCGCTGACCACGTAGATATCCCGGTCGGCGATCAGCGCCGCCAGTTGATCCAGTTCGCCATGGCTGATCAGCGCCCCGCTCGGGTTGTGCGGGGTGTTGAGGATGATCATCCGGGTCCGCGGGCTGAGGGCATCGCGGAGTTTCTGCCAGTCGATGGCGAAGTCGTCGAGGCCCAGTTGCACGTGGATGCAACGACCGCCGGCCAACTCCACCGAAGGTTCATAGCTGTCATAGCTGGGGTCGAAGACGATGACTTCATCGCCCGGATGAATCACCGCCTGGATCGCACAGAAGATGCCCTGGGTCGCGCCGGGGGTGATGGTCACTTCCGCATCGGCGTTCACATGGACGCCATAGCTGTTGAAGACCTTCGCCGCCACCTGCTGACGCAGGGCCGGCAGGCCGGTCATCGGCGCATACTGGTTGTGGCCACTGGCGATATGCCGGCCAACCGCATCGCGCAGGGCTTGCGGTCCATCAAAGTCAGGGAAGCCCTGGGACAGGTTCAGCGCGCCGGTTTCCACCGCGAGCTGGGACATCCGGGTAAAGATAGTGGTGCCGACATTCGGCAGCTTGCTGGTGATCATGGGGCCGTTTTCCCTGCTGAACACCCGGCTCTACGACGGCACGGGAGGCTTCGAGGATAACGTATCCGCCAGGCATGAAAAAGGGCGCCATGGGCGCCCTTTCGCAGGTCCGCAATCAGCGCTTGTCGCGGCGCTTCTTGTCGGCTTTCTTGTGGTGCGACATCAAACGACGCTTCTTGTTGACCTGGCGGTCGGTCAGCGTGTTCTTGTTGCCTTCGTACGGGTTCTCGCCACCTTTGAACTCGATGCGGATCGGCGTACCGACCAGCTTCAGGACACGGCGGTAAGTGTTTTCCAGGTAACGCACATAAGACTTCGGTACTTTCTCGACCTGGTTGCCGTGGATCACGATCAGCGGCGGGTTGGCACCACCCAGGTGAGCGTAGCGCAGCTTGATCCGGCGGTTGTTGACCATCGGCGGGGCGTGCTCGACCACGGCATCCTCGAGGATCTGGGTCAGGCGGCTGGTCGGCCAGCGGGTGACCGCCGACTTGAACGAGTTCTGCACCGACTGGTACAGGTTGCCCACGCCCGTGCCGTGCAGGGCCGAGATGAAGTGGATGTCGGCGAAGTCGACGAAGAACAGCCGGCGCTCCAGCTCGATCTTCACGAAGTCGCGTTCGCCCGGGGTCATGCCGTCCCACTTGTTCAGGGCGATGACCAGCGCGCGACCGGACTCCAGGGCGAAACCGAGCAGGTTGAGGTCATGGTCGACCACGCCTTCGCGGGCGTCCATGACGAAGATCACGACGTTGGCGTCCTTGATCGCCTGCAGGGTTTTCACCACGGAGAACTTTTCGACTTCCTCGTGGATCTTGCCGCGCTTGCGCACACCGGCGGTGTCGATCAGCGTGTACTTTTCCTCGTTGCGTTCGAACGGAATGTAGATGCTGTCGCGGGTGGTGCCGGGCTGGTCATAGACGATGACCCGGTCTTCACCGAGCATGCGGTTGACCAGGGTCGACTTGCCCACGTTCGGCCGACCGATAATGGCGATCTTGATGCCATCCTTCTCGCTCGGACCGGGAATGCGCTTGGCTTCTTCACCTTCGGCGACTTCCTCGGCTTCGCCGTCTTCCGGCTCTTCCTCGTCGTCTTTGGGGAAGTCGCGCAGGGCGATTTCCAGCATCTGGGTGATGCCGCGACCATGGGCGCCGGCGATCGGGATCGCGTCGCCCAGGCCCATCGGGCTGAACTCGGCGCGAGCCATGTCCGGGTCGATGTTGTCGACCTTGTTGGCAACCACGTAGGAACGCTTGTTACGCTTGCGCAGGTGCTCGCCGATCATCTGGTCGGCGGCGGTGAAGCCGGCCTTGGCATCCACCAGGAACAGCACGACATCGGCTTCTTCAATGGCCAGCAGCGACTGCTCGGCCATCTTTTCGTCCATGCCATGCTCGTCGCCGGAGATACCGCCGGTGTCGATCAGGATATAGGAGCGCCCTTGCCACTTTGCCTCACCGTACTGGCGATCACGGGTCAGACCGGACAAGTCGCCGACGATGGCGTCGCGAGTCCTGGTCAGGCGGTTGAACAAGGTGGACTTGCCGACGTTCGGTCGGCCCACCAGGGCGATTACGGGAACCATGCGGCTCTCCACTTCGTTATTTCAGAAAATACAAAAGCCGCTGCGAGGCAGCGGCTGGTGCTCGGGGCAGCACCGCGAGGTGCCGCGAACCTTGCAGAGCAAGGCCGCTTGGGGGTACCCCCAAGCATAGTCAAACCTGTTTTTTGCACCTGAAGCGACTGAACTCGATCATGCTGCGTTGAAGATCAGTTCGCAATGCTCATTGACGAACACGTCAACCCCGCTTGCTCACTGCTCTTCGCCTTGCCTGATCTTCGCTCGGCGACTTCAGGTGCCAAACACTACTTGATGGTCAGGGCTTCCAGTTTGCCGCTGTTGCCATACACGTAAATCATGTCACCCACCACCAGCGGACGGGCACGCAGACCGTCGCTGTCGATACGCTCGCGACCGACGAAACGACCGTCCACCTGGCTCAGCAGGTGCAGGTAGCCTTCGAAGTCGCCGACCGCCACGTAGCTGGAAAACACTTCCGGAGCCGACAGCTGGCGGCGAGCCAGGGAGTCGTTGCTCCAGATAGCGGTGGTCGAACGCTCGTCGACACCCTCCACGGTACCGGACGCCAGGGCAACGTAGACGCTGCCAAAGCCCTGGGCGACACCCGCGTAGCTGGAAGCATCACGCTGCCAGAGTACACGACCGCTTTCCAGGTCCAGTGCGGCCATGCGGCCCTGGTAGCTGGCGACATACAGGGTGCCGCCGGACAACAGCAGGCCACCGTCGATATCGACCACGCGCTCCAGTTCCGAACGACCTTGTGGAATCGCCACGCGAGTTTCCCAGGCCGGCACGCCGTTCTGGGTATCCAGGGCGACCACCTTGCCGGTCGACAGGCCCGCCACCGCGAGGTGGTTGGTCACGATCGGCGCGCCGGTACCACGCAGGGTCAGGACCGCCGGAGTACTGTCGTACAACCAGCGCTGGTTGCCGGTGGCGGCATCGAGGCCGATCACGCGGTCATCCTGGGTCTGTACCACCACCACGTCACCATTGGTGGCCGGTGGCGCGAGGACTTCGCTGGTCACACGGGCGCGCCATTTCTCTTCGCCGCTGCTGGAATCCAGGGCAATGATCTCGCCCTTGAGGGTCCCCATCAGCACCAGGCCGTAGCCGACGCCGATCGCACCGGAAACCGGCAGCTCCAGGTCCTTCTTCCACTTCACGTCGCCGTTCATGCGGTCCATCGAGACCACCACGCCGGTCGCATCGGCCGCGTAGATGGTATCGCCGTCGACCGCCGGCACCAGCATGTTGTAGATCTTGCCCTGGCCATCACCGATGGAGCGGCTCCACTGCTTCTGCAGAACCACTTCTTCCTTGAAGGAAGTCAGTTCGGCCGGTGGCAGTTCTTTCTTGCTGTTGCTGCTGCAACCCGCGGCCAGAATGGCCAGAGCCAGCAATGCTGCATGTTTCCAACGGATCACGTCACGCATCCCCTTTGGCCAAGTCGTCGAGCTTGATTTGTAAGCCACCGACCGCCGCTTCATCAGACAGCGCCGCCTTGGCCTTTTGGTACGCAGCATGGGCTTCATCGGTACGACCCAGTTGAACCAGCAGGTCCCCCTTGAGCTCTTCGCGACTGGCCAGGAACGCCTTGTCAGCATCGCCGTCGAGCAGTTTCAGTGCATCGTCGACCTTGTTCTGTGCCGCCATGACCTGGGCCAGGCGCTGACGCGCGACTTCGCCCAGGGTGGCATTGACCGGTTTGTCGACCACGGCCTTGAGCTCGGTGGCGGCATCGTCCAGCTTGCCGGTGTCGACCGCGACCTTCGCGACGAACAGGCTGCCGTACTGCGCGTAGGCGCTGCCACCGAACTGGGTGTTGAGCTTGCCGGCCAGGTCCGCGACGCGCGCGGGATCAGGCTTGCCGTCAGGCGTCAGCGTGGACTCCAGCAACTCCTGATAGAGCACCGAGGCGCCTTGCGACTGGTTGCTCTGATATTTGTGCCATGCCTGCCAGCCGAACACCACCACCAGCGCCAACAGGCCGCCAGTGACCAGGGGTTTGCCGTTGCGCTGCCACCAGTCCTTCAACTCCGCCAGCTGATCATCTTCGGAACTCGACACCCCAATACTCCTTATTCTCTAAATCGGCTGTTTTTACAGCTTCAACCCTGCACGACGCAGGTGGACAAGTGCTCGGAAAGAGCATCCCAGGCAACGCTTTGTTGCTCGCCCTGGCCACGCAGGGGTTTGAAACCTACCACTTGCTGAGCCAATTCGTCGTCTCCGAGAATCAAGGCGTACAGCGCACCACTCTTGTCAGCTTTCTTGAACTGGCTCTTGAAGCTACCGGCGCCGGCGTTGACCTGCAAACGCAGGTTCGGCAGCTGGTCACGGACTTTCTCGCTCAGGGCCAGGGCCGCCAGCTCGGCAGCCTCGCCGAACGCGCACAGGTAGACATCGACCTGGCGGGAAATCTCTTCCGGCACCTGCTCCAGGGTTTCCAGCAGCAGGATCAGGCGCTCGATGCCCATGGCAAAACCCACGCCCGGGGTCGGCTTGCCGCCCATCTGTTCCACCAGGCCGTCATAGCGACCACCGGCACACACGGTGCCCTGGGCGCCCAACTGGTCGGTGACCCATTCGAAAACGGTCTTGCTGTAGTAATCCAGGCCGCGCACCAGCTTCGGATTGATCACGTACGGAATACCGGCGGCATCCAGGCGGGCCTTGAGGCCTTCGAAATGCAGGCGGGATTCTTCGTCGAGGTAGTCGGCGAGCTTCGGCGCATCCACCAGGACCGCCTGGGTATCGGCGTTCTTGGTATCGAGCACGCGCAACGGGTTGGTCTTCAACCGGCGCTGGCTGTCTTCATCCAGCTGGTCGAGGCGGGCCGAAAGGAACTCCACCAGGGCTTCGCGATAACGACCACGGGACTCGCTGGTGCCCAGGCTGTTGAGTTCGAGCTTGACCGCGTTGCGGATGCCCAGCAGGCCCCACAGGCGCCAGGTCAGCACGATCAGTTCGGCGTCGATGTCCGGACCGTCGATGTTGAAGACTTCGCAACCGATCTGGTGGAACTGGCGGTAACGGCCCTTCTGCGGGCGCTCGTGACGGAACATCGGGCCGATGTACCAGAGTTTCTGCGGCTGGCCACCACCGGTGATGCCGTGCTCCAGCACCGCACGCACACAGGCCGCGGTGCCTTCCGGACGCAGGGTCAGGGAGTCGCCGTTGCGGTCCTCGAAGGTGTACATCTCTTTTTCGACGATGTCGGTCACTTCACCGATGGAGCGCTTGAACAGCTCGGTGAACTCGACGATCGGCATACGGATCTGCTTGTAACCGTAGTTATCCAGCAAACGCGCGACAGTGCCCTCGAAATAACGCCACAGCGGCGTCTGCTCGGGCAGGATGTCGTTCATGCCACGAATGGCTTGCAAAGACTTGCTCACAGATTTTCCTTAAATTCTTCGTTTCAGCCGCGGGCGATCAGCGCCGCGTCGGCCTCGACCTTTTCGGCCGCCTTCTGCCGGATCAGCCTTTCCAGCTCATCCACCAGGTTGTCATTCGTCAGTTTCTGCGCCGGCTTGCCATCGATGTAGATCAGGTTCGGTGTACCGCCGGTCAGGCCGATATGGGCTTCCTTGGCTTCACCGGGACCGTTCACCACACAGCCGATCACCGCGACATCCAGCGGCACCAGCAGGTCTTCCAGGCGCCCTTCCAGCTCGTTCATGGTCTTCACCACATCGAAGTTCTGCCGCGAGCAGCTCGGGCAGGCGATGAAGTTGATCCCACGGGACCGCAGGTGCAGGGACTTGAGGATGTCGTAGCCGACTTTCACTTCCTCGACCGGGTCGGCCGCCAACGAGATGCGGATAGTATCGCCAATCCCTTCGGCCAGCAGCATACCGAGGCCGACCGCCGATTTCACCGTGCCCGAACGCAAACCACCGGCTTCGGTGATGCCCAGGTGCAACGGCTGGACGATTTCCTTGGCCAGCAGGCGGTAGGCTTCTACCGCCATGAACACATCGGAGGCCTTAACGCTGACCTTGAAGTCCTGGAAGTTCAGGCGCTCCAGGTGCTCGACGTGACGCAGGGCCGACTCCACCAGCGCAGCCGGGGTCGGTTCGCCGTACTTCTTCTGCAGGTCCTTTTCCAGGGAACCGGCGTTGACGCCGATACGGATCGGGATCCCGCGGTCACGGGCGGCATCGACCACCGCGCGCACGCGGTCTTCGCGACCGATGTTGCCCGGGTTGATCCGCAGGCAATCCACGCCCAGCTCAGCCACGCGCAGGGCGATCCGGTAGTCGAAATGGATGTCGGCGACCAATGGCACCTTGACCAGTTGCTTGATCCGGCCGAAGGCCTCGGCAGCGTCCATGTCCGGCACGGAAACCCGGACGATATCGACGCCCGCGGCTTCCAGGCGGTTGATCTGGGCCACGGTCGCGGCCACATCATTGGTGTCGCTGTTGGTCATGCTCTGCACCGCGATAGGCGCATCGCCGCCCACCGGCACCGAGCCGACCCAGATTTTACGCGATTCGCGACGCTTGATTGGAGATTCGCCGTGCATGACTTATTGACCTAGCTTCAGGCGAGCGGTCTCGCCACTGGTGAACGGTGCGACATCGACCGCCTGACCGTTGTACGTGATCTGTGCACCCTTGGCGTAGCCCAGGCGCACCGCGAACGGCGGCTTGCCGCTGACTTCGAGGATATCGCCCTTGCGCTTGAGGCCGCTGAACAGGACCTTGCCGCCACCGTCGGTGACCTGGGTCCAGCAATCGGCGACGAAGGTCACATGCACCTGCCCGGCACCGGCGACCGGTGCGGCAGCGGCAGTGGCCGGCGCGCCATTGACCGGGGCGCTCGGCGACACGGGCGAAACCGGAGTTGGCGCCGGTTGTGGTGGCACCACCAGCGACTGCGCGGCATGCGGGACCGGCACCACGACCGGCGTGGCCGGGGCCACTGGAGCGGATGGGGCCGGGGCTTCAGCCTGGGTTTCGGTCGAAGGCTCGCCGGGAGTCGCTTCAGGATTGGACTGGTTTTCCGCGACGGCCTGGTCTTCCGGCTCGTCGATCGGATGAATCTGGGTGGTGCCGTCGGCGCTTTCGACTTCGACGTGCTCCATGCTGATGGCTGCCTGGTCCTTGGAGCGCAGGCTGGCCTGGTCCTGCCACCAGACAAAACCGCCACCGATCACCGCAATCAGCAGCAACAGGCTGACAATTCGCAAAATGGTATGGGAAACCCGCACCGGCTCTTCGATCCGCCCCAGCGCATGCACGTTGCTGCCCTGGGAGTCGGTCCCGGTGCACTGGTCGAACTGCTGCACCAGCACGGTCTGGTCCATGCCCAGCAGCTTGGCGTAGGCCCGGATATAACCACGGGCGAAGGTATGCCCCGGCAGCTTGTCGAAGGCGCCGGCCTCCAGGTTACTCAACGACGTAGTGGTCAGATTGAGCTTCAGGGCCACCTCGGCCAACGTCCAACCATTGCTTTCGCGGGCCTGACGCAGGGTCTCACCGGGGTTTACGCGAGTCGCTGCTACAACTTCTGGATGCGCCGCTTTCATCATTGCTCCGACAGGTATTGCTGATATTCCGGCGTACCGGGATAGAGTCGTTTTAATTGCAGGCCGTAACTGGCGACCTTGTCGCGATCTTCGTAAATCTTCGCCAGTCGAATACCGAGCAACAGACTACGTGCATTCTGCTCGCTCAGCAGGCTAAAGCGATCGTAATAATCGCGTGCGGGCACATAATGCCTGTCTTCGTAAGACAACTCAGCCATTTCCAGCAAGGCGCGTGGCTGTTGTCGGTTCAGGCGCAGGGATTTTTCCAGGTTCTGCCGTGCGTCGTCGCGATTGCCGAGGGCCAGGGCGGTCAGGCCAAGGTTCTCGTAGACCCGCGAACGCTCGGGATACAGGCTGTCGGTCGCCGCCTGCTCGAAACGCTGGTAAGCGTCCTTGTACTGCTTGCGCTCGTACAGGAAGCCACCGTAGTTGTTGAGGATCCGCGCATCGCCCGGACGGGACGACAATGCCTTGCGGAAATGCTGGTCCGCCAGGTCCCACTCCATCTCGGCCTGGAACACCAGCGCCAGGGCCGCGTTGGCATCGGGATCGGAGCTGTTCAGCTCCAGGGCTTTCTTGAGCGGAACCTTGGCCTGCTCGGTCTGGCCCTGCTGCAGGTAACCAATGCCCAGTTGCACATAGGCCGTACGTGCCTCGTCACGCCCCTTGCTGGTACTCATCGGGTCGATATTGCCCGAGGAAACGCAGCCGGCCAGGAGGCCGGCAAAGAGTACAAGGAGCGCAGTGCGCACGGTCATGGAGATCCTCTCTCGGGTTCAGTTCGAAGCGCTTTTCGACATATCGGCATCGGCGCTCAGTTCACGCACCGCGATATAACGTTCGCTACGGCGGGTGCGATCCAGCACCTGCCCGACCAACTGCCCGCAGGCAGCATCAATGTCTTCACCGCGGGTGGTACGTACCGTGACGTTGTAGCCGGCCTGGTGCAACAGATCCTGGAAACGCCGGATCGCATTGTTGCTCGGGCGCTCGTAGCCCGAATGCGGGAACGGGTTGAACGGGATCAGGTTGATCTTGCACGGCGTATCCTTGAGCAGCTCGATCATCTCGACCGCGTGCTCGACCTGGTCGTTGACATCCTTGAGCAGGGTGTACTCGACGGTCAGGACACGCTTCTCGCCGAGGGTCGCCATATAGCGACGGCACGATTCGAGCAGCATCTTAAGCGGATACTTCTTGTTGATCGGCACCAATTGGTTACGCAATGCGTCATTCGGTGCGTGCAGCGACAACGCCAGGGAGACGTCGATATGCTCGGCCAGCACATCGATCATCGGCACCACGCCGGAGGTCGACAGGGTCACGCGGCGCTTGGAGATGCCGTAGCCCAGGTCGTCCATCATCAGGCGCATGGCGGCGATGACGTTGTCGAAGTTGAGCAGCGGCTCGCCCATGCCCATCATCACCACGTTGGTGATGGCACGGTCGATGGTGGCCGGGACGCTGCCAAAGGATTTGTTGGCAATCCACACCTGGCCGATGACTTCGGCGGCAGTGAGGTTGCTGTTGAAGCCTTGCTTGCCGGTGGAGCAGAAACTGCAATCCAGGGCACAGCCTGCCTGGGACGAAACGCACAAGGTGCCGCGTTTGCCCTGGGGAATGTAGACGGTCTCGACGCAGCTGCCGGACGCCACGCGCACCACCCACTTGCGGGTGCCGTCGGTGGAAATGTCCTCGCTGACGATTTCAGGACCACGAACCTCGGCGACGGTCTTGAGCTTTTCGCGCAAGGCCTTGCTGACGTTCGTCATGGCGTCGAAATCATCGACGCCAAAGTGGTGAATCCACTTCATGACCTGACCGGCACGGAAACGCTTCTCCCCGATTGAGTCGAAGAATTTTTCCATTTCCGGTTGAGTCAGACCCAACAGGTTTGTTTTGCCGATTGATACAGTCATGGATTCACCCTCACTCCCAAGCCTTTGCTTAGCGAGTGGTTACTTCAGTAGCTGCGAAGAAGTACGAGATTTCGCGAGCGGCAGCGGCTTCGGAGTCCGAACCGTGTACAGCGTTGGCGTCGATGGAATCGGCGAAGTCAGCACGGATGGTGCCGGCAGCCGCTTCTTTAGGGTTGGTGGCGCCCATCAGCTCACGGTTCAGAGCGATAGCGTTTTCGCCTTCCAGAACCTGGACAACGACAGGACCGGAGATCATGAAGGCAACCAGGTCGCCGAAGAAACCACGAGCGCTGTGCTCAGCGTAGAAGCCTTCGGCTTCGGCCTTGGACAGTTGCTTCAGTTTCGAAGCGACAACGCGCAGGCCGGCTTTTTCGAAACGGGTGGTGATCTCGCCGATAACGTTTTTTGCAACAGCGTCAGGCTTGATGATGGAGAAAGTGCGTTGAACAGCCATGGTGTAACTCCAGAAACGATAATTTGCGAAAAATTAAACCCGCGAATTATACGCGGGTTCTTGGGTATTGCCTAACTCAGGTATTGCCTGCAGCCAGGGATCAGTCGCGTTCTTCGATCCAGTGGGCCTGAATGGCCTCCAGGATCTTCTCGCCACAGTGTTCCGGTTTGTCGTCGAACTCCGGCAGTTCCATGACCCACTTGCGCAGATCGACGAAATTCACCGACATCGGATCGACATCCGGCTTGCTTTCAGCCAGCTGGATCGCGATTTCCAGCACATCAGTCCACTTCAGACTCATGATAGTTCCTCGAATCAGTGTGGCGCTTCCGCGGCATGGTTGAGCGAATACTTTGGAATCTCGACGGTCAGGTCTTCGGTGCCGACAATCGCCTGGCAACCCAGGCGTGACTGCGCTTCCAGGCCCCAGGCCCGATCCAGGAAATCTTCTTCCAGCTCATCGGCCTCTTCCAGCGAATCGAAGCCTTCGCGAATGATGCAATGACAGGTGGTGCAGGCGCAGACGCCGCCACAGGCGCTTTCCATCTCGATATGGTGCTCATGCGCCAGATCGAGGATCGAAGTGCCGGGCTCAGCCTCTACTACCATCCCTTCCGGGCAGAACTTCTCGTGGGGCAGAAAAATGACCTGCGGCATCGTTATTCCTCAATCTCATTCAGGTTGCGTCCCGCCAGGGCGGCTTTCACCGTCGAATCCAGGCGGCGGGCGGCAAAGGCATCGGTCACTTGCGACAGACGCTTGGTCTGTTGCTCGATGGCATAACCATCGGTGCCTTTCATCAATTCACTCAATTCCTGCATCTGCAATTCGATGACCATGCGCTCCTCGGCATCGAGCAGGCGTTCGCCGTCGGCCTCGAGGGCACCCTGCACCGCTTCGATCAGGCGTTGCGCATCGACCTGCTGCTCGCGCAACACGCGGGCAACCTTGTCATCACCGGCATACTTGAACGAGTCCTTGAGCATGCGGGCAATTTCACCGTCGGTCAGGCCATAGGACGGCTTGACCTGGATACTCGACTCGACGCCCGAACCCAGCTCGCGAGCCGTGACATTGAGCAGGCCGTCGGCATCGACCTGGAAGGTCACGCGGATCTTCGCCGCGCCGGCAACCATCGCCGGAATGCCCCGCAGTTCGAAGCGCGCCAGGGAGCGGCAGTCGCTGATCAGTTCACGCTCGCCTTGCAGCACGTGAATCGCCATGGCCGACTGGCCGTCCTTGTAGGTGGTGAAATCCTGGGCGCGGGCGACGGGAATGGTGGTGTTGCGCGGAATCACCTTCTCCATCAGCCCACCCATGGTTTCGAGACCAAGGGACAGCGGAATCACATCGAGCAGCAGCAGTTCGCCACCGTCGCGCTTGTTGCCGGCCAGGGTATCGGCCTGGATGGCGGCACCGATGGCCACCACCTGATCCGGATCGATTTCGGTCAACGGCTGGCGACCGAACATCTCGGCGACGGCCTCGCGCACACGGGGCACACGGGTCGAACCGCCGACCATGACCACCGCGTGCACGTCTTCAAGCTCGACATTCGAGTCCCGCACCGCACGCCGGCAGGCCTTGAGGCTGCGGGCGATCATCGGCTCGATCAGGGCATCAAACGCTTCACGGGTCAGCTGGGCACGCCAGTCGCCATGGACCACCTCGACCGAGTCAGCGTCGGTCAACGCTTCCTTGGCCGCGCAGGCCGCCTGCAACAGGCTGCGCTGGGCACCCGGATCGAGGTCGGCGGACAAGCCGGCCTGCTCGATGATCCAGCCGGCAATCGCGTGATCGAAGTCATCGCCGCCCAGGGCGCTGTCGCCACCGGTGGCCAAGACCTCGAAGACCCCGCCGGTCAGGCGCAGGATAGAGATGTCGAAAGTACCGCCGCCCAGGTCGTAGATCGCGACCAGGCCTTCGGCGTGCTGGTCCAGGCCATAGGCCACGGCCGCGGCGGTCGGTTCGTTGAGCAGGCGCAGGACGCTCAGGCCGGCCAGCCGGGCCGCGTCCTTGGTCGCCTGGCGCTGGGCATCGTCGAAATAGGCCGGCACGGTGATTACCGCCCCGACCAGTTCACCGCCCAGGGCTGCCTCGGCGCGCTGACGTAGCACCTTGAGGATATCGGCGGAGACTTCGACCGGGCTTTTCGGACCCTGCACGGTATCGATGAACGGCATGTGCGACTCACCGCCGACAAAGCGGTAAGGCAGTTGCTCGCCCAGTTGCTTGACGTCCGCCAGGCCACGGCCCATCAGGCGCTTCACCGACAGCACGGTATTGAGCGGATCACTGGCGGCCGCCAGCTTGGCCGACTGGCCGACCTCGATACGGTCGGCGTGGTAGCGCACCGCGGACGGCAGGATCACCTGCCCGTCAGCATCGGCCAGGGGCTCGGAAAGACCACTGCGCAATGCAGCGACCAGCGAATTGGTAGTACCCAAGTCAATCCCGACCGCCAGGCGACGCTGGTGCGGTTGGGGACTTTGGCCGGGTTCGGCGATCTGCAGTAGGGCCATCGTTATCTGGACTTATCTGAATATCAGGCGTGCGACCGGAGCGGCACTGGGTTAATCGTCGAGGCGCTCTTCTAACTGGCGCACTTCGTAGGTGAGCTTGTCGAGGAACTGCATGCGCCGCATCAGGCGCTCGGCCTGTTCGCGTTGCGCGGCATCGTTCCAGCAGGCTGCGAAGCTGTCGTTCAGTTCATCCTGGGCCGTTTTCAGGCGTCGCTTGAACGCGGCGATGCCCGGCAGGTCGGCATCGTCCTGCAGGTCTTCGAGCTCTTCGCGCCATTGCATCTGCTGCATCAGGAAGTCCGGATCATGCACCGTGACTTCCAATGGCAGCTCGCGACCGCCCATGGCGAGCAGATAGCGCGCACGCTTGGGAGGGCTCTTGAGCGTCTGGTAGGCCTCGTTGAGGCTCGCGGATTGCTCCAGGGCCAGCCGTTGCTCACGCTCGGAAGCGTCGGCAAAGCGGTCCGGATGAACGGCGCGCGCCAACTCTCGGTAGCGCGCGGCCAACTGTTCGAGGTCCAGCGTGAAGCTCGGCTGCAACTCGAATAAAGCGAAATGACAAGGAGTACCCACGAATAGCCTCAGATGTTGAAGCTTTCGCCGCAGCCACACTCACCGCGTACGTTGGGGTTGTTGAACTTGAAGCCTTCGTTCAACCCTTCCTTGACGAAATCCAGCTCGGTGCCGTCCAGGTAGGTGAGGCTTTTCGGGTCGATGATCACTTTCTCGCCGTGACTCTCGAACACCTGATCTTCCGCCACCACCTCGTCGACGAACTCCAGCACGTAGGCAAGGCCGGAACAGCCTGTGGTGCGAACACCCAGACGAATCCCTTCACCTTTGCCGCGCCCGTCAAGGGAGCGTCGCACGTGTCGAGCAGCCGCTTCTGTCATGCTGATAGCCATCGTGACTCCTTACTAATCGCTTGAACGCCGGATCGTTTAGATCAGGCCTTTCTTCTGCTTGTAATCGCGAACGGCGGCCTTGATGGCGTCTTCGGCGAGTACCGAGCAGTGGATCTTCACTGGCGGCAGGGCCAGTTCTTCGGCCAGCTGAGTGTTCTTGATGGTCTCTGCTTCATCCAGAGTCTTGCCTTTCATCCACTCGGTCGCCAGGGAGCTGGAGGCGATGGCCGAACCGCAACCGTAGGTCTTGAACTTGGCGTCTTCGATGATGCCCTGTTCGTTGACCTTGATCTGCAGACGCATCACGTCGCCGCACGCCGGAGCCCCGACCATGCCGGTACCGACATCCGGGTCCTCGGCATTCATCTTGCCGACGTTACGCGGGTTTTCGTAGTGGTCGATGACCTTTTCGCTGTAAGCCATGGTACTTAATCCTCACTCATCAGGGCCGCTCTTGAGACCCTGCAGTTCCGCTTGCGTCAGTCGCCGCGTCGCTACAGGACCTGTATCCGGCGGCTTCTATAGTTAGTGTGCCGCCCACTCGATCTTCGAGATATCGACGCCATCTTTGAACATGTCCCACAGCGGCGACAGGGCGCGCAGCTTGGTCACGGCCTCGCAGACTTTCTGCGCGGCGTAATCGATTTCTTCTTCGGTGGTGAAGCGACCGAAGGTGAAGCGGATCGAGCTGTGTGCCAGTTCGTCGTTGCGGCCCAGGGCGCGCAGTACGTACGAAGGCTCCAGCGAAGCCGAGGTGCAGGCGGAACCGGAGGAAACCGCCAGGTCCTTGAGTGCCATGATCAGCGACTCGCCTTCGACGTAGTTGAAGCTCAGGTTCAGGTTGTGCGGTACGCGGGCGGTCATGCTGCCGTTGATGTACAGCTCTTCCAGGTGCTCGACCTGCTTGTAGAAGCGGTCGCTCAGGGCCTTGATGCGCACGTTCTCGGCAGCCATGTCTTCCTTGGCCACGCGGAAGGCTTCACCCATGCCGACGATCTGGTGGGTCGCCAGGGTACCGGAACGCATGCCGCGCTCGTGACCGCCGCCGTGCATGGTCGCCTCGAGGCGCACCCGCGGCTTGCGGCTGACGTACAGCGCGCCGATGCCTTTGGGACCGTAGGTCTTGTGGGCCGAGAAGGACATCAGGTCGACTTTCAGCTTCTGCAGGTCGATATCGACCTTGCCGGTCGACTGGGCTGCGTCAACATGGAACAGCACGCCGCGCGAGCGGGTCAGCTCACCGATGGCGGCGATGTCGTTGACGGTGCCGATCTCGTTGTTCACGTGCATGATCGAAACCAGGATGGTGTCGTCGCGCAGGGCGGCTTCGACCATGGCCGGGGTGATCAGGCCGTCTTCGCCAGGCTCGATATAGGTGACTTCGAAACCTTCACGCTCCAGTTGGCGCGTGGTGTCGAGGACCGCCTTGTGCTCGATCTTGCTGGTGATCAGGTGCTTGCCCTTGGTGTGGTAGAAATGCGCGACACCCTTGATCGCCAGGTTGTCGGACTCGGTGGCACCGGAGGTCCAGACGATTTCACGCGGGTCGGCATTGACCAGGTCGGCGACCTGGCGGCGGGCGTTCTCGACCGACTCCTCGGCCTTCCAGCCGAAGACGTGGGAACGCGAGGCCGGGTTACCGAAGTTTCCGTCGACCAGCAGGCATTCACTCATTTTCTGCGCGACACGCGGATCAACCGGGGTGGTCGCTGAGTAATCAAGGTAAATCGGCAATTTCATGGACTATCTCCTAAATCAGGCTGGCTGGCGCACCGCGGGCTCTTTGGCTGTCATTCGACGGCGGACGCTTCGATCTTATCCAGGCGTGGCGCCTTGCCATTACAGCGGCGCTGATCCTGACGCTGGGCGACTTCTTGTACCTCACGGCGAGTCACAAGGTCCGCCAAGCTGATACCACTGAGAAATTCGTGGATCTGCAGGCTGAGGTCGCACCACAGGTGGTGGGTCAGGCAGGTGTCGCCGGAATGGCAATCACCGAGCCCCTGGCACTTGGTGGCGTCGACCGATTCATTCACCGCGTCGATCACCTGGGCGACCTGGATCCCCTGCATGTCGCGCGACAGCTGATAGCCGCCGCCCGGACCACGGACACTCGACACCAGGTTGCTGCGACGCAATTTGGCGAAAAGCTGTTCGAGGTAGGACAGGGAGATGCCTTGGCGCTCGGAGATATCGGCCAGGGACACCGGCCCGTGTTGCGCGTGCAACGCCAGATCGAGCATGGCGGTCACCGCGTATCGGCCTTTTGTAGTCAGTCGCATGGACAATTACCACGGAGTTACGGAATGAGGACGAGTATGCTATTCCCGAGTATTTAAGTCAACTATAAGACCTAGTACTTTAGTCGGGATTACCCGTAAAAGAGCGCGCGCATTGTAGCAAAGTCACAAGCGTAATGGCATCGCGCTAGACCGATGGTTTTTGTCGTCCTTGAAATGCTTCGCGGGCAAGCCCGCTCCCACAGGATTCGATACAGCCCTGACCTTGTGGGAGCGGGCTTGCCTGCGAAGAGGCCGGCAAACCCGACGCAGATCAGCCTGCCTTGACCTCGCCCTCGTCCTTCACTTCGACAAAGCCTTCACAGTGCAACTCCGGCAGATCCTTGGCGCAGTAGCTGCTGCCCAGGTCCTTCAGCGCACCGCACATGCCTTCCAGGCGCCCATCGACCGCCTGCAGGTGATCGAGCATCTGGCCGATGGCCCGCGCCACCGGATCCGGCATGTCTTCGCTGACGCCATAGGCATCGAAGCCCAGCTTCTCGGCCATCGCCTTGCGCTTGGCCTCCTGCTGGTCGTCGGACTTCATGATGATCCGCCCCGGAATCCCCACCACCGTCGCCCCTGGCGGAACCGCCTTGGTCACCACCGCATTGGAGCCGACCTTGGCCCCGGCACCGACCGTGAACGGCCCCAGCACCTTGGCGCCGGCGCCGACCACCACGCCGTCTTCCAGGGTCGGATGGCGCTTGCCCTTGTTCCAGCTGGTACCACCCAGGGTCACCCCCTGGTAGAGAGTCACATCGTTGCCGATCTCGGCGGTTTCACCGATCACGATGCCCATGCCGTGGTCGATGAAGAAACGCCGCCCGACCTTGGCGCCCGGATGGATCTCGATACCGGTCAACCAGCGGCCGAAGTTCGACACCACCCGCGCCAGCCACTTCCAGCCCATGCCCCACAGCGAATGACTCAGGCGATGCAGCCAGATGGCGTGCATGCCGGGGTAGCAGGTCAGGACTTCAAAGGCATTGCGCGCCGCCGGGTCACGATGGAATACGCTCTGGATATCTTCACGCAAACGCTCGAACATCATTAATCCTTCCGCTTAAGAAGCTCGCCACGGGCCGCTTTCTGGGTTTCCGTGAGGATGCCACGCAATATATTCATTTCCGCCCGGCTGACCGAGCTGCGTCCGTAAAGGCGGCGCAGGCGCGCCATGAGGTGCCGCGGCTTTTCCGGATCGAGGAACTCGATGGCCACCAGCGTCTGTTCCAGGTGCTCATAAAATCGCTCCAGCTCATCCATGGTCGCCAATTCACCACTGCGGGTGGACGCCACTTCATCCTTCTCGACCTTGTGCGGCTGGCCTTCAGCCGCCAACCAGGCCATGCGCACCTCATAACTCAACACCTGCACCGCCGCCCCGAGGTTCAGCGAACTGAATCCGGGGTCAGATGGGATATGCACGTGATAATGACATCGCTGCAGTTCGTCATTGGTCAGGCCGGAATCTTCGCGACCGAACACCAGGGCGATCTGCGCATCCTGCGCCGCCTCCTCGACCACTTTCACGCCGGACTCGCGCGGGTCCAGCAACGGCCAGGGAATCCGCCGATCCCGCGCACTGGTGCCGAACACCAGGTTGCAGCCGACCAGCGCCTCTTCCAAAGTGGCGACGACCTGGGCGTTTTCAAGGATGTCGGTGGCGCCGGAGGCACGCGCATCGGCCTCATGGGACGGAAAGATGCGCGGCTCGACCAGTATCAGGCGCGACAATCCCATGTTCTTCATGGCTCGCGCAGCCCCGCCGATATTGCCCGGATGACTGGTATTGACCAGGACGACACGAATATTTTGCAGCACGGGCAGGCGCTCTCGGACAGGGCAAAGGGGAGCAAATCTTACAGAAGCACTCGGGTTTACGCCACGAAACTGAATGTCGTCCTTCACCGATAACACTTTTCTGTTAGAATGTTCGGCTTTCTTTAACACTCTAGGTGAAACGTCCATGCAGCCCATGCTGAATATCGCGCTGCGCGCCGCCCGCAGCGCCAGTGAATTGATTTTCCGCTCCATCGAGCGCCTGGATACCATCAAGGTCGACGAAAAAGACGCCAAGGACTACGTGTCCGAGGTTGATCGTGCTGCCGAGCAGAAAATCATCGACGCTCTGCGCAAAGCGTATCCGACCCACGCCATCCGCGGTGAAGAAACCGGTTTCCACGCCGGTAGCGGCGAAGGCGAAGAATACCTGTGGATCATCGACCCACTTGATGGCACCACCAACTTCCTGCGCGGCATCCCGCACTTCGCGGTCAGCATCGCCTGCAAATACCGCGGCCGCCTTGAGCACGCCGTGGTTCTGGACCCGGTTCGCCAGGAAGAATTCACCGCCAGCCGTGGCCGTGGCGCCCAGCTGAACGGTCGCCGCCTGCGCGTCAGCGGTCGCACCAGCCTCGACGGCGCCCTACTGGGCACCGGCTTCCCGTTCCGCGACGACCAGATGGACAACATCGACAACTACCTGGGCATGTTCCGCGCCCTGGTCGGCCAGACCGCCGGCATCCGCCGCGCCGGTGCCGCGAGCCTCGACCTGGCCTATGTGGCCGCCGGTCGTTTCGATGCCTTCTGGGAGTCGGGCCTGTCCGAGTGGGACATGGCAGCGGGCGCACTGCTGATCCAGGAAGCGGGCGGCCTGGTGAGCGACTTCACCGGCGGTCACGACTTCCTTGAGAAGGGCCATATCGTCGCCGGCAACACCAAGTGCTTCAAGGCCGTGTTGACCGCAATCCAGCCGCACCTGCCGGCTTCGCTGAAGCGCTAAGCGCCCGGCCATGAAAAAAGCACCCCGAGGGGTGCTTTTTTTGTGCCTGCGATCCGGGGTCAACCCCCGGAGCGATTACTGGGCAGGCTGGTTCTGGCTGAGAATCAGGCGACCTTCCTTGTCGACCGGAATCTGGTTGCCCGGATCACGATCCATGCGCACCTTGCCTTCCTTGCCGTCGAGTTGGTAACGCACGTCATAACCCACGACCTTGTCGCTGATGTCATTGACCGTGTTGCAGCGGGTCTGGGTCGTGGTGTAGGTATCACGCTCCTGCATGCCCTCCTGCACCTTGTTACCGGCATAACCGCCACCGACCGCACCCACTACCGTTGCCAGGGTCTTGCCCTTGCCACCGCCCACCAGACTGCCCAGCAGTCCACCGCCCACCGCACCCAGCGCCGTACCGGCCAGGCGATGCTCGTCCTGCACCGGCTTCTGCCGGGTCACGGCAACGTCCTTGCACACTTCGCGCGGTGTCTTGACCTGCGTCTTCACAGGTTCGACCGCCAATACTTGAGCATACTCAGGGCCGCTCTTCACCATGCTGTAGGTCGCAACAGCACCTCCGGCGGTGACACCGACAGCACCCAATACCGCACCCACCAGCAACGACTTGTTCACGTGAACCTCCTGACCATCTCCGCGGGAAATATCCGCATCTCTCCTAGCCTTGGAGCATGAAAAAAGGCGCGAGTTCAATACTCGCGCCTTCTCAGGTGACAGCCGGAGGAAAAACGAACGTCAAGGACGGTCGTCGATTTCCTTCTGGGTGTTGGCCGGAGGAATCAGGTCCTCGCTGTTCAGGTTCAGCCAGATCAACACCACGTTGGCGATGTAGATCGACGAGTAGGTACCCGCCAGCACACCGACGAACAGTGCGATGGAGAAACCGAACAGGTTGTCGCCACCGAAGAACAGCAGGGCCGCGATCGCCAGCAGGGTGGAGATCGACGTCGCCATGGTCCGCAGCAGGGTCTGGGTGGTCGAGATGTTGATGTTCTCGATCAGGCTGGCCTTGCGCAGCACCCGGAAGTTCTCGCGAACCCGGTCGAATACCACGATGGTGTCGTTGAGCGAGTAACCGATGATCGCCAGTACCGCCGCCAGCACCGTCAGGTCGAAGGTGATCTGGAAGAACGACAGGATACCCACGGTCACGACCACGTCGTGGATCAGCGACACGATGGCGCCGACCGCGAACTTCCACTGGAAGCGGAAAGCCAGGTAGATCAGGACGCCGCCCAGCGCCATCAGCATGCCGAGGCCGCCCTGGTCGCGCAGCTCTTCACCCACCTGCGGGCCGACGAACTCGACGCGCTTGACCTGCGCCGGGTTGTCGCCGCCGGTCTTCTGCAGCGCATCCGCCACCTGGTGACCCAGTTGCGGGTCTTCACCCGGCATCCGCACCAGCAGGTCGGTGGTCGCGCCGAAGCTCTGCACGATCGCCTCGTGATAACCGGCCGTGACCAGTTGCTCACGGACCTTGGTGACATCGGCCGGACGCTCGTAGGTCAGCTCGATCAGCGTACCGCCGGTGAAATCCAGACCGTAGTTCAGGCCCTTATGGAACCAGCTGAACAACGCCAGAACGGTAAGGAGCACGGTGACGCCGAACGCAATGTTGCGAACGCCCATGAAGTTGATAGTACGTAACATGGCAGCCCCTTAAATCCACAACTTCTTGAAGTCACGACCGCCGAAGATCAGGTTGACCATCGCGCGGGTCACCATGATGGCCGTGAACATCGAGGTAAAGATCCCGAGGGACATGGTCACCGCAAAGCCCTTGACCGGACCGGTACCCATGGCGAACAGGATGCCGCCCACCAGCAAGGTGGTCAGGTTGGCGTCGACAATCGCCGTATAGGCACGACTGAAGCCCTCGTTGATCGCCCGCTGAACCGTCATGCCCGCCGCGATCTCTTCACGTATCCGCGAGAAGATCAGTACGTTGGCGTCGACCGCCATACCCATGGTCAGGACGATACCGGCGATACCCGGCAGGGTCAGTGTCGCTCCCAGCAAGGACATCAGGGCCAGCAGCGCGACCATGTTGAAGGCCAGCGCCACGGTGGCGATGATGCCGAAGAAGCGGTAGATGGCGATGATGAACAGCGAGACGAACAGCATGCCCCACAACGACGCATCGATACCCTTGGTGATGTTGTCGGCACCCAGGCTCGGGCCAATGGTACGTTCTTCAGCGAAGTACATCGGCGCGGCCAGACCACCGGCACGCAGCAACAGGGCCAGTTCCGAGGATTCGCCCTGGCCGTTCAGGCCGGTGATGCGGAACTGCGCGCCCAGCGGCGACTGGATGGTCGCCAGGCTGATGATCTTCTTCTCTTCCTTGAAAGTCTGTACCGGCACGTCTTTCTCGACACCGTTGACCACTTGCTTGCTGTAGGTGGTGATCGGACGCTGTTCGATGAAGATCACCGCCATCTGGCGACCGACGTTGCTGCGCGTGGCGCGGCTCATCAGTTCGCCACCATGACCATCCAGGCGGATGTTCACTTCCGGGGTACCGTGCTCGCCGAAACCGGCCTTGGCATCGGTCACCTGGTCACCGGTGATGATCAGCCCACGCTCGATCAGCGCCGGAGGACGGTTGCCTTCACGGAACTCGAACTCTTCGGAAGTCGCCTTCGACGCACCCGGCTCGGCGGCCAGGCGGAATTCGAGGTTGGCGGTCTTGCCGAGGATACGCTTGGCTTCAGCCGTGTCCTGCACGCCCGGCAGCTCGACCACGATGCGGTTGGCACCCTGGCGCTGAACCAGCGGCTCGGCCACACCCAGCTCGTTGACGCGGTTACGTACCGTGGTCAGGTTCTGCTTGATGGAGTATTCACGGATTTCCGCCAGCTTGGCCGGGGTCATCGCCAGACGCAGTACCGCCTGGCCATTCAGATCAGCCGGAACAATGTCGAAATCGTTGAAGCTCTTGCGAATCAGGGCACGGGCCTGCTCGCGGGAATCATTGTCGGAGAAGCCCAGTTGAATGGCGCCATTGAGCTGCGGCAGGCTGCGATAACGCACACGCTCCTTGCGCAACAGGCTCTTGACGTCGCCTTCGTAGACTTTCAGGCGGGCATCGAGGGCCTTGTCCATGTCCACTTCCAGCAGGAAGTGCACACCACCGGACAAGTCCAGACCCAGCTTCATCGGGTGCGCGCCGAGGCTGCGCAGCCATTGCGGGGTGGTCTGTGCCAGGTTGAGGGCCACCACGTAGTCGTCGCCGAGGGCTTTACGCACCACGTCCTTGGCCGGCAGTTGGTCTTCCTGCTTGGTCAGGCGCAGCAGGCCGTCCTTGCCGTTGGCGGCCAGGGTGGCACCCTTGACGGCGATGCCGGCTTCGGTGAGCGCCTTGCTCACCCGGTCCAGATCGGCCTGGTTGACCTGCAACGCCGTGCTGGCGCCGCTGACCTGGATGGCCGGATCGTCAGGGTAGAGATTGGGAGCGGAATAAATAAAACCGACCGCCAGCACCGCCAGGATCAGTACGTATTTCCACAGAGGGTATTTGTTCAGCATCACGCCGCCCGCTTATGACGCGGGGCGCCTTGCGCGCCCCGTCGATTGTTGAATGTTGAAACTTAGATCGCTTTCAGCGTGCCTTTAGGCAGAGTGGCCGCGATGGCACCCTTCTGGAACTTCATTTCGACGGTGTCGGAAACTTCCAGCACGACGAAATCGTCGGTCACTTTCAGGATCTTGCCGGCGATACCACCGGTGGTCACCACTTCGTCACCCTTGGCCAGGTTGCCCAGCAGGTTTTTCTGCTCCTTGGCGCGCTTGGCCTGTGGACGCCAGATCATCAGGTAGAAGATGACCAGGAAGCCGACCAGGAAAATCCATTCGAAACCACCGCCCATCGGACCTGCAGCGGCAGGTGCAGCGGTGTCCGCCAGGGCGGAAGAGATGAAAAAGCTCATGTGACACTCCAGTTGCAAATATGTAGTTCTAAGGTCTGAAAAGATCAGTCCAAAGGCGGCACGGGAAGCCCGCGCTTGGCGTAGAAGGCATCGACAAAGGCGGCCAATGTACCCTGTTGAATAGCCTCGCGCAAACCAGCCATAAGCAGTTGGTAATGGCGCAAATTGTGGATGGTATTCAACATACTCCCCAGCATTTCGCCGCACTTGTCCAGATGATGCAGATAAGCACGGGAGAAGTTCTGGCAGGTGTAGCAATCGCAGGTCGGATCCAGCGGCGAATCATCATGGCGATGGAACGCGTTACGGATCTTCAGCACGCCGGTATCGACGAACAGATGCCCGTTGCGGGCATTACGGGTCGGCATCACGCAATCGAACATGTCCACCCCGCGGCGAACACCCTCCACGAGATCCTCCGGCTTGCCAACGCCCATAAGGTAACGAGGTTTGTCAGCGGGCATCTGGCCCGGCAGGTAATCCAGCACCTTGATCATCTCGTGCTTGGGCTCGCCCACCGACAGGCCGCCGATGGCCAGGCCGTCGAAACCGATCTTGTCGAGGCCTTCGAGGGAGCGCATGCGCAGGTTCTGGTGCATGCCGCCCTGGACGATACCGAACAGCGCCGCGGTGTTGTCGCCATGGGCATTCTTCGAGCGCTGGGCCCAGCGCAGCGACAGTTCCATGGACACCCGGGCGACATCTTCATCCGCCGGGTACGGCGTGCACTCGTCGAAAATCATCACGATGTCCGAACCCAGGTCGCGCTGGACCTGCATCGACTCTTCCGGCCCCATGAACACCTTGGCACCGTCGACCGGCGAAGCGAAGGTCACGCCCTCCTCCTTGATCTTGCGCATGGCGCCCAGGCTGAACACCTGGAAACCGCCGGAGTCGGTGAGGATCGGCCCCTTCCACTGCATGAAGTCGTGCAGGTCGCCGTGTTTTTTGATCACTTCGGTGCCCGGGCGCAGCCACAGGTGGAAGGTGTTGCCCAGGATGATCTCGGCACCGGTGGCGACGATATCCCGTGGCAGCATGCCCTTGACCGTGCCGTAGGTGCCCACCGGCATGAACGCCGGGGTCTCGACGGTGCCGCGCGGGAAGGTCAGGCGACCGCGACGGGCCTTGCCATCGGTGGCGAGCAACTCGAACGACATACGACTGGTGCGACTCATGCTTGATCCTCGGGTGCCGATTCCTGGGGTCCGGTCGGCGCGGGGTTGCGGGTGATGAACATCGCATCACCGTAACTGAAGAAGCGGTAGCCGTTGTCCACGGCGGCCTTGTAGGCGGCCATGGCTTCGGGGTAACCGGCGAAGGCCGAAACCAGCATCAGCAGCGTGGATTCGGGCAGGTGGAAGTTGGTGACCAGGGCGTCGACCACATGGAACGGCCGGCCCGGGTAGATAAAGATGTCGGTATCGCCACTGAACGGCTTGAGCACGCCATCGCGGGCAGCGCTTTCCAGCGAGCGTACGCTGGTAGTGCCTACCGCAATCACCCGACCACCACGCGCGCGGCAGGCGGCGACGGCGTCCACGACAGCCTGGCTGACTTCCAGCCATTCGTTATGCATATGGTGGTCTTCGATGCGCTCCACGCGCACCGGCTGGAAGGTGCCGGCGCCGACATGCAGGGTCACGAACGCGGTTTCGACGCCCTTGGCGGCAATGGCCTCCAGCAGCGGCTGATCGAAATGCAGGCCGGCAGTCGGCGCGGCCACGGCGCCCAGGCGCTCGGCATAGACCGTCTGGTAACGCTCGCGGTCCGAGCACTCGTCGGGACGGTCTATATAAGGAGGCAACGGCATGTGGCCGACGCGCTCCAGCAGGGGCAGTACTTCCTCGGCGAAACCCAGTTCGAACAGGGTGTCGTGACGGGCGAGCATCTCGGCTTCCCCCCCCCCTTCGATGAGGATCTTCGAGCCGGGTTTGGGCGACTTGCTGGAGCGCACATGAGCCAGCACACGGTGGCTGTCGAGCACTCGCTCGACGAGAATTTCCAGCTTGCCGCCGGAGGCTTTCTGGCCGAAAAGACGGGCCGGAATGACCCGGGTATTGTTGAACACCATCAAGTCGCCCGGGCGTAAATGCTCAAGCAAATCAGTGAATTGACGATGTGCCAGCGCGCCGCTGGGCCCATCCAGGGTCAGCAGGCGGCTGTTGCGACGCTCGGCCAGCGGATGGCGAGCGATCAGGGAATCGGGGAGCTCGAAAGTAAAGTCAGCGACGCGCATGATGGGGTTCGTCTAGCAGGGCCGGAAAGTTTAGCGGAATTCACCCATATTGACCATGAAAGGCGATTGACCAACGGTAATGGCGTCTCTATACTTCGCCGCCATTGAGCCCTGATGGCGGAATTGGTAGACGCGGCGGATTCAAAATCCGTTTTCGAAAGGAGTGGGAGTTCGAGTCTCCCTCGGGGCACCAAAATTGAAAAAGACCTTGATTATCAAGGTCTTTTTTTTCGTCTGCAGAAAAGCGGCCATCGTCCGCCACACACGACGACAGAGGACCCGGCACCATGGAATCGTCACTGGAAACAGTCGCCCTTTTTGCCCTCAAGCTGGCTTATGAAACCGAAGGCCAGAGCCCGATTTTGCGCGACGATCTGGTCATGAGTGACTATCAGCGGGACGTGTTCGACTTGCTGGTGCGCAACCGCGATGTCGACGCTATCCAGCAGAAGATGAATGCGTGCATAACGGTGGCGCTGGACGCCGTGGGCGGAACGGACAAGCCCCTGGGGCGCGAACTGCACAGACTGGCAACGGACTTCAGCCAGGCGCGGACCACCGAAGAAATGAATGCACCGCTCGTCTTGCTCAAGGACTACCTGAAAGACATTCAGTAATGAGCCGCGCTCACCGTCCCCTCTCATGAATCAGGCGAAAGCCATTCTAAGTCGTTTTTTTTCGCCTCGTTTTTTTGCCGATTCCGCCGCCCGCCCCATGTCCCGGGCAACACCCTTCTATACTCAACGGTAGTCGCGGAAAGAACCGTGCACGTCGCTTTGGTGCCGATAAACCAAAGACAGCGTGGCAAGCTGCCCTTTATGCCCTGAAGAGGTGCGGCAAAGACCGCACCGGGCCCAACAAGATGCCCGCTCAGGGTGCCTGGCCAACGGCCGAAAATGCCACGATACCGTGACGTGGTGTGAATGCCGCAGCCGACACTTTCGGACAACCGACAACCTTGTGGTTTGTCCGTGACCGTGAGGAATGCTGTATGCCTGATGAGATGCTGCACCTGCCTATGGTCAACAGCCTGCTGGAGCGCCACAAAGGCTCCCCCGGCGCACTGTTGCCCATCCTTCATGAGATTCAGGCGGGCATCGGCTACATCCCCGATGCCGCCATCCCCGAGATTGCCCACGCCCTCAACCTGAGCCAGGCCGAAGTTCGCGGGGTGATCAGTTTCTACCACGACTTCCGCACCGCCCCCCCGGCCCGACATATCCTGCGCCTGTGCCGGGCCGAGTCCTGCCAGAGTCGCGGCGCCGAGCAGCTCGCCGCGCAACTGCGCGAGCGCCTGCAACTGGACGACCACGGCAGCAGCGCCGACGGCAGCATCAGCCTGCGTCCGGTCTATTGCCTCGGTGCCTGCGCCTGCTCGCCCGCCCTGGAGCTGGATGGCCAGGTGCATGCACGGCTCAGCGCCGAACGCCTGGATGCCCTGCTCGACGCCTGCCGGGAGGACGCATGATGCCCAGCCTCTATCTGCCCGCTGACTCCCTGGCCCGCGCCGTCGGTGCCGATGAAGTCGCCACGGCCTTTGCCGCCCAGGCCCGGGAACGCCATCTGCCGCTGGAGCTGCACCGCACCAGCTCCCGTGGCCTGTACTGGCTCGAACCGCTGCTGGAAATCGACAGCCCGCAAGGCCGTATCGGCTTCGGTCCGCTGACCGCCGCCGACGTACCGTCGCTGCTCGACGCCCTGCAAGGTGATCCCGCCACCCATCCACTGGCCCTCGGCCCCGTGGAAGAATTGCCCTACCTGAAGAGCCAGCAACGCCTGCTGTTCGCTCGCGCAGGCATTACCCGACCGCTGTCCCTGGAGGATTACCGTGCCCACGGCGGCTTCGAGGGCCTGGCCCGGGCCATCGCCCTCGGTGGCGAACAGACCGCCACCGCTGTATTCGATTCCGGCCTGCGCGGACGCGGCGGCGCGGCGTTCCCCGCCGGGATCAAATGGCGCACGGTGCGTGGTACCCAGGCTGCGCAGAAGTACATCGTCTGCAACGCCGACGAAGGCGACTCCGGCACCTTCGCCGACCGCATGCTGATGGAAGGCGACCCCTTCCTGCTGATCGAGGGCATGGCCATTGCCGGCCTCACCGTCGGGGCCAGCTACGGCTACATCTATGTACGCTCGGAATATCCCCAGGCCGTGGCGACCTTGCGCGAAGCCCTGGACATCGCCCGCGCCGCCGGCTATCTCGGCACCAATGTCAGCGGCAGCGGCCAGGCTTTCGACATGGAAGTCCGCGTCGGTGCCGGCGCCTATATCTGTGGCGAGGAAACCGCGCTTCTGGACTCCCTCGAAGGCAAGCGTGGGATCGTCCGCGCCAAGCCGCCGATCCCCGCCCTGCAAGGCCTGTTCGGCCAGCCGACCCTGGTGCACAACGTACTGACCCTGGCCTCGGTGCCGCTGATCCTGGCGAAAGGCGCGCAGTTCTATCGCGACTACGGCATGGGCCGTTCCCTGGGCACCATGCCCTTCCAGCTGGCGGGCAATATCCGTCACGGCGGCCTGGTCGAAAGGGCCTTTGGCCTGACCCTGCGCGAGCTGGTGGAAGACTATGGCGGCGGCACCGCCAGTGGCCGGCCGCTGAAGGCAGCCCAGGTCGGTGGCCCTCTCGGGGCCTGGGTGCCACCCGGGCAATTCGACACGCCGCTGGATTACGAAGCTTTCGCCGCCATCGGTGCCATGCTCGGCCACGGTGGCGTGGTGGTGGCGGACGACAGTCTCGACATGGCCCGCATGGCGCGCTTCGCCCTGCAGTTCTGCGCCGAGGAATCCTGTGGCAAATGCACCCCGTGCCGCATCGGCTCCACCCGCGGCGTGGAGGTGATCGATCGCCTGCTGGCCGCACCCGACCAGGGCGGTCGCGATGAACAGGCGATCATCCTCAAGGACCTGTGCGACACCCTACAATACGGTTCGCTGTGTGCGTTGGGCGGCATGACCTCCTATCCGGTGGCCAGCGCCCTCAAGCATTTCCCCGCCGACTTCGGTCTGCAGCCCTCGGAGGCCGACCAATGATCACTCTCTTCGACCCGAAAACCGATATCGACCTGGGCACCCCTGCCCGCGACAGCCAGGTGCAGGTCACCCTGACCATCGACGGCCGCAGCATCAGCGTGCCCGAAGGCACCTCGGTCATGCGCGCCGCCGCGTTGCTGGGCACCAGCATTCCGAAACTGTGCGCCACCGACAGCCTGGAAGCCTTCGGCTCCTGCCGCATGTGCCTGGTGGAGATCGACGGCATGCGCGGCTACCCGGCGTCCTGCACCACGCCGGTCAGCGAAGGCATGACCGTGCACACCCAGACGCCGAAGCTCGCCACCCTGCGGCGCAACGTCATGGAACTGTACATCTCCGATCACCCGCTGGACTGCCTGACCTGCTCGGCCAACGGCAACTGCGAGTTGCAGACCGTCGCCGGCCAGGTCGGCCTGCGGGAGGTGCGCTACGGCTACGAAGGTGAAAACCACCTCGCCGACAAGAAAGACACCTCCAATCCCTACTTCGACTACGACCCGAGCAAGTGCATCGTCTGCAACCGCTGCGTGCGCGCCTGTGAAGAAACCCAGGGCACCTTTGCCCTGACCATCACCGGACGCGGTTTCGAATCCCGGGTCGCGGCCGCCGGTGGCGAGGATTTCCTCGACTCGGAATGCGTGTCCTGCGGCGCCTGCGTGCAAGCCTGCCCCACCGCGACGCTGATGGAAAAAAGCGTGGTCGAACTGGGCCAGCCCGAACACGCCGTGATCACCACCTGCGCCTACTGCGGCGTGGGCTGCTCGTTCCGCGCCGAGATGAAAGGCGACCAACTGGTGCGCATGGTTCCCGACAAGAACGGCCAGGCCAACCACGGCCACTCCTGCGTCAAGGGCCGCTTTGCCTGGGGCTACGCCACCCACCCGGATCGCATCACCAAGCCGATGATCCGCAAGCACATCAGCGATCCCTGGCAGGAAGTCAGCTGGGATGAAGCGGTGACCTACGCCGCTGGCGAATTCCGTCGCCTGCAGCAGAAATACGGCCGCGACTCCATCGGTGGCATCACCTCCAGCCGCTGCACCAACGAAGAAACCTACCTGGTACAGAAGCTGGTGCGCGCCGCCTTCGGTAACAACAACGTCGACACCTGCGCGCGGGTCTGCCACTCGCCCACCGGCTACGGCCTGAAACAGACCTTGGGCGAATCCGCCGGCACCCAGAGTTTCGACTCGGTGATGCAGGCCGACGTGATCCTGGTCATGGGCGCCAACCCCAGCGACGCCCACCCCGTATTCGCCTCCCAACTCAAGCGCCGCCTGCGCGAGGGCGCCCGGTTGATCGTCATCGACCCGCGGCGCATCGACCTGGTGGACTCGGTGCATGCCCGCGCCGACCTGCACCTGGCCCTGCGCCCTGGCACCAACGTCGCCATGCTCAACGCCCTGGCCCACGTTATCGTCAGCGAGAACCTGCTCGACCAGGCCTTTATCGACGCCCGTTGCGAAGGCAGCGATTTCGCCCGCTGGAGCGAATTCGTCAGCCGCGCGGAAAACTCGCCGGAAGTCCTTGGCCTGATCTGCGGCGTCGATGCGGCCGACATCCGTGCCGCCGCCCGCCTCTACGCCAGCGCCGGCAACGCGGCGATCTACTACGGCCTGGGCATCACCGAACACAGCCAGGGCAGTACCGCGGTCATGGGCATCGCCAACCTGGCCATGGCCACCGGCAACATCGGCCGCGAAGGCGTCGGCGTCAACCCGCTGCGGGGGCAGAACAACGTCCAGGGTTCCTGCGACATGGGCTCCTTCCCCCACGAACTGCCCGGCTACCGGCATATCTCCAACGAAGTGGTACGGGCGCAGTTCGAACAGGCCTGGAACGTCACCCTGCAACCCGATCCGGGCCTGCGCATTCCCAACATGTTCGAGTCGGCCCTGGCCGGCAGCTTCAAGGGCCTGTACTGCCAGGGCGAAGACATCGCCCAGAGCGATCCGAATACCCAGCACGTCACCGCGGCGCTGTCGGCCATGGAATGCGTGGTGGTGCAGGACATCTTCCTCAACGAAACCGCCAAGTTCGCCCACGTGTTCCTGCCGGGCAGCTCGTTCCTGGAAAAGGACGGCACCTTCACCAACGCCGAGCGGCGCATTTCGCGGGTACGCAAGGTCATGGAGCCGCTGGGCGGCAAGGCCGACTGGGAAGGCACCGTGGCCCTGGCCAACGCCCTGGGCTATCCGATGAACTACAAGCACCCGTCGGAAATCATGGATGAAATCGCCAGCCTGACGCCGACCTTCACCAACGTCAGCTACGCCGCCCTGGACAGCCATGGCAGCCTGCAATGGCCGTGCAACGCCGCGGCGCCGGACGGCACGCCGACCATGCACATCGAGCAGTTCGTGCGCGGCAAGGGGCGCTTCATGCTCACCGGCTACGTGCCCACCGAGGAAAAGGTCAACAACCGCTATCCGCTGTTGCTGACCACCGGACGCATCCTCAGCCAGTACAACGTCGGCGCCCAGACCCGGCGCACCGACAACGTCGCCTGGCACGACGAAGACCGCCTGGAAATCCACCCGACCGATGCCGAGAGCCGGGGTATCAACGAGGGCGACTGGGTCGGTATCGGCAGCCGCGCGGGCCAGACCGTGCTGCGCGCACGGGTGACCGAACGGGTCGCTCCGGGCGTGGTGTACACCACCTTCCACTTCCCGGAATCGGGCGCCAACGTCATCACCACCGACAACTCCGACTGGGCCACCAACTGTCCGGAGTACAAGGTCACCGCCGTGGAAGTCAGCCGTGTGTATCACCCTTCCGAGTGGCAGAAACGCTTCCAGGCCTTCAGTGACGAACAACAACGCCTGCTCGACGAACGCCGCCATGCGCGCAGCACCGGGGCAAAAGCGGAGGTACGCCGATGAGCACTGAAAACCTGATCAAGATGGCCAACCAGATCGCCCAGTACTTCTCCAGCGAACCGGACCAGCACCAGGCCGTGCTGGGCGTGCGCAACCATCTGCAGATGTTCTGGACGCCGGGGATGCGCAAGGAACTGCTGGCCTGGCAAACCACGCATCAAGGTGCGGACCTGCATCCACTGGCGCAGGAAGCGGTCAGTGGGGCGGGGTGGGAGGCTTAGGTACACACAACTGTTTGGGATTACCCCTTGGCCTGTGAAAGCAGGCCAAGGGGCGCTCCTGGAAGCTGTCTGCTCAAAGGCTAGGTCCGCTGGATTGGCAGTGAGGATTCAAGGGTCGCGCAACACCAAGAGCACTCAGGGAAGCGTATTTTTACTCATGACTTTTCCCGCCCCTATCCGCAGATACTCCAACGCATCAACAAACCTCTGAGCCTTTTCAAGACTCAACGTTCTCACCGTTCGCACCTGCCCTCCCTCAGCCGCACGAATGATCACGGCATAGCGTCCTTTGCGAACATTGCTTTGATAGAGGCTGACCGAGCTTATCGAACTAAAATAGAGACGCTGTCCTCTTTCCTTGGTCGTTACCGTCGAACTACCAACCGCAACTGCACCATTACCAAGCGGAGCAGCCGTACCGTAGGTTGTACCGTTTGAAACGGTGCCATCGGATAACGCAATGAATTGCTCCGTCACCTGAACCGACTGCGGCCGGCCCTTGCTGAAATCTTCATAGAATACCTGCTCAACGATATCTATCGCCTGCTGGCGATCCATTCCGGAAACAGGCCTCGGCGTGTACTCAATCTGCTTGTGTCCGCACCCCGTGAGAACCACCACCCACAACAAAACCATCCATACTTTTTTCATATCAATCTTTATCTACTTCTTTAACCTGGCCACATCAATGAGACGAGTGACCGTTAACCCTGTTCTTGTTACGCACGTACAATACCGCCCCACCTGTCGGTGAACCACCTCGACTTTCCAGTTCAAACGATTTGCTTTGGCTGCGAATCAAACCACTGAGTTTGGTGTGCCCATACAGCCGAGAGTCGAAATCGGAACGTAGCTGGCTGATGTTGTTACCCAACGCTCCGAGAGGCGCCCATCCGTCCTCATCGGCAATGTCATCCAGGATCTTCGCGATGAACTCCACCGGCACCTTCGGCTGTTTGGCCGAGGTTGGGGGAGACGATGGCTTCTCTACCTCAGCAACAGGGTGAGCCGCCGCAGGTATTTTCTCCCCCTGCCCGCCCTGCTCAACCGCCACCTCAGCCCGCAAAATCTCGGTATAGATAAACTTGTCGCAAGCGGACACAAACGGCTTGGGCGTTTTCTCTTCACCGAAGCCATAGACCGTCATCCCTTCCTCACGCAAGCGCGCGGCCAGTCGGGTGAAGTCGCTGTCACTGGATACCAGGCAAAAGCCGTCGAACCGGCGCGTATAAAGCAGGTCCATCGCATCGATGATCAGCGAGCTGTCGGTAGCGTTCTTGCCCTTGGTGTAGGCGAATTGCTGGATAGGCTGGATGGAGTGTTCCAGCATCAGCTTTTTCCAACTGCCCAGTTGCGGCGAGGTCCAGTCGCCGTACATGCGCTTCACGCTGGCGATGCCGTATTTGGCGACTTCCTCGAACAGGCCTTCGACAATCGCCGCCTGAGCGTTGTCCGCATCGATCAGCACGGCCAGGTGCTTCTGCTGGTGGTTGTGGGGCGATTTGGTAGCCATCACTCATCCTTGAAAAGTGACTACCTGGGGCGGGCTGACCGTGATCAGGACCCGGCAGGCAGTTCACTACGTCTTCCTTAACGAACATGAAGGCCTGGGGCATTGGCGCGTTGGTACGGCCAGTAGCGTGGGGCTTTGAGGGCGACGCTACTATTTTGACACTACCGCGTCCACAGGTCGGGCTGGGGTTTACGACTAAAGGAAGGTGAGAACGGAGGGGATTCTTGGGCGTTCACTTGAAGCCCGCGCCTTCTGGGCCGGCGCTTTCGTGGGCAAGCCCGGCTCCCACAGGTTCGAGTGTTACAAAGTATTTGTAGGAGTGTTCCGCAAGACTTGTACGAATTCAAACCCGCCCCGACCGAAGCCGGGGCAGGCCACCTCAACAATCCTTACCGCTGATTGTCGAAATGATCCCGTAGAAACTCATACAAGCGATAAGCCCGGAATGCGTTCACTACGAGGCTCCAGGTACGTCGCAGGATCTTTGACATACTTTGGCCCCCCAAGGTGGGCCAAACCTCCAGCGTACTTACCGGAACACGTACGCCTTCAAGTCCACGTGAAGGACTCCATGAGGCGGCCAGGCTGATGGCCCCCTGAGCGAATCCGGCACGGGTTACTAAGCCGTGTCAGGGGGTCCGAAAATGCGCGCGCAGGCCTGGCTGCCTCATGACACTCCTTTAACGTGAGAGCGCCGACATCGTATCCGAGCGCCAGTCTTCAGATGTTTCCATCAGGCTTTTTTTTCGGCGAAGTTCAATCAAGACATTTCAGACTGAGCCAGTCTTTGTTCCAGCCAACCCTCCCGGTGGATGAGCGTTGCACAACACCAAGAGTCTCAGTAACATTGAACCGTCCACGTGAAGGTCTCTATGAGATCAGCAAATCAGTTTCATACTGGCTTTGCGAAAAAAACCGCCCTACTAAGGCGGTTTTTTTTCGTCCCGACTCAGGCCTGCTCGCCCGACTCAGCACGACACTCAACGCCACGCCGCGATTCGCGCAACTGGCGCTTCAGCGTGCGCAACGGCGGCGCATACAGGAAGCCGAACGACACACTGTTCTTGCGCCCTTTCACCGCGTGGTGCAGCAGGTGCGCCTGGTACAGGCGTTTCAGGTAGCGATTGCGCGGCCGCGGACGGAACGGCCAGTAGCGGTGCACAATGCCGTCATGCACCACCACGTAGATGATCCCGAACGCCGCGACGCCGGCGCCGATCCACTGCAAGGGATCGTGCCCGGTATTGCCCAGCACGATCAGGGTGATCGCCACCGCTGCCAGCACCAGCAGGTAGAGATCGTTGGTCTCGAACGCCCCCAGGTGTTCCTCGTGGTGCGAACGGTGCAGGAACCAGCCCCAGCCATGCATCACGTACCTGTGCGCCAGGTAGCCGACTCCCTCCATGGCGACCAGGGTGCAGAGGAACAGGGCAAGGTGGCTGATCATGGAACGCTGTCGGCTCGCGGGAACGTCAGGGAATCAAGCGGAAGAAGGTGTCCAAGCATACCTTGCCGGGCGCGAAAATCGAGCCCTGCCGCGACAGGCGTCGCTGGGGGAAAAGCCCCATATTGGCTATCATCACGCGAACTGCCGGCCAGCACGCCCGTGCCGCGCCGCCCCGTGACGATCACCGACAAGGACGTTCCATGCCCCGCCTCTTCCTGCCCGGCCAGCTCTGCCTGCTCGCATTCACCTTCGCTTGCCTGAGTCTTCCGGCCCATGCCGCGGCCAAGGTTGAACGCCGCTGCGGCTGGTTCGAGAACCCGACACCGGCCAACGCCACCCTCAGCGACCGCGACGGCACCTGGGAAATCGCCAGCCAGGGCGGCTACCAGGCCGAGGGCGACTGGCCGCAGTTCAGCGATGCGCAGTGGGTGCGCACCAACGGCCACTACGGCTATGGCTGCGGCTGCATGACCGCCAGCGCCGATCCCGAAACCCGTCGACTGGACAACCTGACCAAGGCCACCGCCCGGCCGCTGGCGGCCTGTCGCAACGATGCGACTCTGCGCGAGCCGGAAAACCCGCTCGCCCCGACTGCGACCCCCACGTCAGGCCCGGTCAGGGAAATGAAGCCCTATCAGGCCGAAGGCTTCAGTTTCAGCTACCCGAAGGGCTGGAAGGTCAGCAAGATCAAGGAGTGCCTGAACCTCAACCAGCCCAAGACCAGGACCAACGAGGAATACACCCTCAACCTGTGTGTCCAGCACGGCACACTGGAACAGGCCGCCGACAGCATGATCTTTTCCCTCGAAGACGGCGTCTGGATGCGCAGCGCCGGCATGGACTCACCCAGCCCCGTCGACCTGATCGAAGGCCCGGGCTGGAAAGGCATGCAGACGACCCAGACCTGTGGCGTCGGCGATGAAGAGACCGGCTTCCACGCCGCCGGCGGCACCTGCCTGATGGCAATTGTCTACAACGCCAGGACGCAGCTGCTGTTCGACACCGTGGGTTACTACCAGGATTTCGACACCCTCAGCGCGATCATCCGTTCGGTGCGGTTCGACGAGAAGAAGTAAAACAGCCAATGCGATATCAACAGGACCCGGCCTCACCAGCTTCCAAGCATTTCAAGCCGGAAAGGTACGAGCAACTCGAATAACAGTTCATCGCTGATAGGGGTGTCGATGCGCGCCTTCATCCAGCTGATAAACAATGGGGATTGCCGGAGCTGCGACCAATTGGAGATGACCCCTTCGGTCATGATCTTGTACAACTCGGTGTTTTGAGCATTGACATGATCCTTATGCTGCAAGGCCGAAGGCGTGTAATTGTCCGCGCCATAAAAGGGATCCAGCGCCTCGATGATTTGCCCCGCCAGACCGCCCATGATATCGAGTCGGTGTCGATAATCATCGGCGGTTGCCGAGTCTACTTTCTGGAACAGGCAGAATCCGTCACCGAAACCGATGCGCCCGTTTGATGCAGTGACGACCTTGAATAGTGGCCTGAAACCATAGAACTGATATTTGGCGAAGTTGAAGGCTTCAATTGAACGCTGAGCACCGATGGTCTCGGCGAAGATGCCATGTCGATTGAGGCGCCCCCATATTTCAGCGTACGGATAGTCGTTATCCACACCCTCCTCGATACCTGCGTAATCTTTGCAGATAGCAACGTTGTAACGCACGTTGGGTGTTGTATCGAGCCATTCGTTGGTGCCACAGGTGACAAAGCACAGCCGTTTGCGCGCCAGCTCTCCCTGGAGCGATACCTGGTAGCGGCGGCAGGGCTGGCTCCCTTCGATAAAGCCATCCTCGTAACTCGAGTGGGCAACCCGCATGCCCTCCATGTACCCGGCGGTACCTTGCGCCATCTGCGCCAGCAGCCCCGAGGTCAGTTGTCCCACCGGAGCATGAAAGGGATCGATCAGATAGAAGCTGTCACAGATGTTCCAGAACAATCCCACCGAACAGCCCACGTCATTACCTGAGCCGGGGTAAAACAATCGGCGGTTGGCCCCTGTATTGATCGAATGGAGAAAAGCACGTGCGGCGGAAAGGGTTTTCGAGTCCATTGCATCAGCCTCCAACGTCCATGACTGGGCTGAGACTAGACGTCTGCCGGATTACTGCCAGCATGATCCCGTTCGACGAGAAGTAACCGTCAAACCTCCGCTTGCACCACCTCGATCCCCATGCGTCGATAGGCCTCGATATCGTCGCTCACCTGGTGCTCGGTAATCATCGTGTGCAATCGCGAGCAAGGTGCTACCACGAATGGCTCCACCGCGCCGAGCTTGTCGGCGGTGGTGACCGCCACCACATGGGAGGCGCTGTCCAGCAGAGCCTGTTTCACCGCGAGTTCTTCGTAGCGCAGGCAACTGATGCCGACTTCCGGATGAATCGCGCAGACGCCGGTAAACAGCAGGTCGGCCTTGATGCCCTGGATCAGCCGTACCGCTTCATGCCCGCCCACCGCCATGGTCAGCGGGTTCAGCGTGCCCCCGGCGAGGATCACCGTGACGCCTTTGTGTTCGGCCAGGGTCATGGCGATCATCGGTGAGCAGGTGACAGCGGTGATGGACATGCCCGTGGGCAGGGACTGGGCGATCTGCAAGGTGGTGCTGCCGGAGTCGAACAGGACGATCTGGCCCTCTTCGATGCGGCGCACCGCCAGTTGCGCCAGGTAGCGTTTCACTTCGTTGGTTTCGGCGATGCGGGTGAAGTAGTCCTTGCCCGTGTCCTTGGGCCGCGGCAAGGCGCCGCCGTGGACCCGTTGCAGCAGCCCGGCCTGGGCGAGTTCCGCCAGGTCGCGGCGGATGGTGTCCTCCGACACCGCGAAATGCTGGCCGAGGTCCGAGGCCATGACTTTGCCGTCGCGTTCCAGCAGCAACAGGATCTTCTGCCGCCGCAGGTGCGGCAGCTCGGAGGCGTGATGAAGGTTTTGCATGTTTATGCCCGATTACGCACGTTTGTGCCGACTCAGGCATGACTATATACCAGCCAACCGCCCCCGCACCACTCGCCCGCCGACCCGCGGTCAGCCCTCAGGCTTCTTCGCCGGCCAGTTGCTGCCACTCCTGTACCAGCGGGTGCTCCAGCACCTGCGCCACGTAGTCCTGCAAGGCGTCAGGCACCGCGATGCCATAGCGGCGGAAGCGGAACACCACCGGCACGAACATCGCGTCGACGATGCCGAACTCGCCGCAGAGGAAACGGCTGGAAGCGCTCCGCGTGCGCAGGTCGCTCCAGAGGCTGAAGATGCGCTGGATCTCCTCCTTCGTCTCGACCGTCAGCGCTTGCGCCATATCCCCTGTGGATAAGCCGAACGACAGCTGCGTGCGCAGATGACTGAAGCCCGAATGCATTTCCGCCACGGCAGCCCGGGCCAGGGCCTTGGGGATCGGGTACTGCGGCCACAGCTGGGCCTCGGGGTGCAGGTGCGCGATGTATTCGGCAATCGCCAGGCTGTCGTTGATGACCACGCCTTCGGTCAGCAGTGCCGGGACTTTCCCCGAGGGCGAATACTTGAGAATCTGCGCGCGGGTGTTTTCCTGGCCCAGTTTCACCTCGACCACCTCGAAGGAAACACCGGCGGCCCTGAGGACCAGCCATGCACGAAAAGACCACGAAGAGCTGTTGTAGTCCCCGATAACGAGCGTTGTCGACATTGTTTTTACCTGGCTTGCGCAATGGAGTGGGTGCTAAATTTATCGGCCCACCTTTCCCCCGTATTGCACAAAACTGGACAGGGTCATGAGCGAGCATCAGCTTCCAGGGACACCTGACCCCGCCGGGCGGGACTTCTCGCGCTTCTGGCGAATCAGCGAGGGCGACTGCGAACTACTGTCGGCGCGCTACAGCAGCCAGTCATTCGGCCGTCACTCCCACGAGCGCTATGCCGTCGGCGTGATCAGCGCCGGCGTGGAAAAGCTCTATTACCGTGGCAGCTATCACCTCGGTGGGCAGTCCAGCGTGGTGACCATCAGTCCGGGGGAAATCCATGACGGCCTGGCCGGCTGCGACACGGGCTGGATGTACCGGATGCTGTATATCGATCCGACCTGGTTGAACGAAACCGTGCTGGGCCAGCGTGTTGCCGCGGACCATATCCACCTGTTTCACCACGCAATCAGCCACGATCCGCACTTTGCCCAGGTGTTTCTCCGCGCCCATCGACTGATCGAACAGGCCGGCCAGACGCTGGAGCGCGAGACCACCCTGCTGGAACTGGTCAGCCGCTTGTTCCAGCGCGACGGCGTCGGCATCGTCCCGTCGCCGGCCCTCGAGCGGCACGCGGTCACCCGGATCAAGCAGAAGCTCGACGACGAGTTCGAGCGCAGTATTCCCCTGGAAGAACTGGCCAGGCTGGTGGACATGGAGCCGCTGTACCTGATCCGGGTGTTCCGCGCCAATGTCGGCGTGTCCCCGCACCAGTACCAGATCCAGCGCAGAATCGCCCGGGTGCAGCAGTTGCTGCGCCTGGGTACCGGGATTGCCGAAGCGTCCTTCGCCTGCGGCTTCTTTGACCAGAGTCATATGGCCCGGGCCTTCAAGAAGGTGGTCGGGGTGACACCCGGCAGTTTTCGCCGGGCGCGTTGAGCCATCCGCGCAATCGGTGTAACCGACCCCGAGGTTCCAGGCACGCCCCTGTCGGAAACCTCCGATTCCACCGCTAATTTGCCCTCGAGCCCGCGTAATACTTGAGCCCCCCACCTTCGGGATTTAATATCCACGCCGCTTATGTCGAGCACTCAGTCCCGGTTGCACACCTGACCCGCTCAGGGCCCCGCTGAGAAGAAAAACTAGAGAAGGTGAAGCAATGACAGGTGACAACCTGACACCGGGTCTGCTCAAGCGCGGCCTGAAGAACCGCCATATCCAGCTGATTTCCCTGGGCGGGGCGATCGGCACCGGGCTGTTCCTCGGTTCCGCCGGGGTGCTCAAGTCGGCCGGCCCGGCGATGATCCTCGGCTACGCGATCTGCGGTTTTATCGCGTTCCTGATCATGCGCCAGCTCGGCGAGATGATCGTCGAGGAGCCCGTGGCCGGCTCCTTCAGCCACTTCGCCCACAAGTACTGGGGCGGCTACGCGGGCTTCCTCTGCGGCTGGAACTACTGGGTGCTCTATGTGCTGGTGGGCATGGCCGAGCTCACGGCCGTGGGCAAGTACGTGCAGTTCTGGTGGCCCGAGGTGCCGTCCTGGGTCAGCGCGGCGGTGTTCTTCGTGCTGGTCAACCTGATCAACCTGACCAATGTGAAGACCTTCGGTGAGGCCGAGTTCTGGTTCGCGATCATCAAGGTGGTGGCGATTGTCGGCATGATCGCCCTCGGCTGTTACCTGCTGATCAGCGGTGCCGGCGGCCCGCAGGCCACGGTCAGCAACCTGTGGAGCCACGGCGGGTTCTTCCCCAATGGCATCAGCGGCCTGCTGATGGCGCTGTGTTTCATCATGTTCTCATTCGGTGGCCTGGAGCTGGTGGGCATCACCGCCGCCGAGGCCAGCGAACCGCGCAAGGTGATCCCCAAGGCGATCAACCAGGTGGTGTTGCGGATCCTGATCTTCTACGTTGGCGCTCTGACCGTGCTGCTGTCGCTGTACCCATGGGACCAGTTGCTGACCACCCTCGGCGCCTCCGGCGATGCCTACAGCGGCAGCCCGTTCGTGCAGATCTTCGCCCTGATCGGCAGCGACACCGCGGCACAGATCCTCAACGTGGTGGTCCTCACCGCCGCTCTGTCGGTGTACAACAGCGGCGTGTACTGCAACAGCCGCATGCTGTTCGGCCTCGCCGAGCAGGGCGACGCGCCGAAATCGCTGATGAAGCTGAACAGGCAAGGCGTACCGGTACGGGCCATCGGCGTCTCGGCACTGGTGACGCTGCTGTGCGTGGTGGTCAACTACGTGGCCCCCCATGAGGCCCTGGAATTGCTGATGGCGCTGGTGGTGGCTTCATTGATCATCAACTGGATCGTGATCAGCCTGACCCACCTGAAATTCCGCAAGGCCATGGAGCAGCAAGGCGTGGTGCCGGGCTTCAAGGCGTTCTGGACGCCGTTCAGCAATTACCTGTGCCTGGCCTTTGTCGCCCTGATCCTCGGCGTGATGCTGATGATCCCGGGCATCAGCGTATCGGTGTACGTGATGCCGGTTTGGGTGCTGTTCATCTATGGTCTGTACCGCCTGCGCCTGGCGAAGGGTTCGGCCCGCCCGGCCTGACCGCCTGATCGTTCCCACGCGCAGCAAAACGCTGCGCGTCACCTCGCCGGCACTGGACGCGGAGCGTCCGGTCAGGCATTCCCACGCCGGAGCGTGGGAACGATCGCCGTCGGTCCCGTATTATCAGGGTTTGCCCGGATGGGGTTGCGGGTAGTCGCGGACGATATCCACCGGCCACGCATAGGGGCCATCCCACAGTTGCTCATGCAACGCTTCGATCCGCTCGGCCATGGCACTGTCGCGCATCACCACTTCCAGATTGCGCGAGTTGTCGAGGTAGCCGCCCAGCCAGTTGCTGGTGCCGACCCAGGCCACCTGCCCGTCGATTTCCATCGTCTTGCTGTGGATAACTCGCGCATAGGGAATAAAGCCCTGCGGATCCTGGGGCAAGGTGACGATCTTGACCTGCACATTGGGCAGCACCGCCAGGCTTTTCAGATAGGCGACTTCCGGCATGCCGGTGTTCCAGTCGGAGACCATCAGCTTGATCGACACGCCACGCGCCGCGGCGGCTCGCAGGGCATTGTCGATCACCGCGTAGTACGCACGGGTGTTGTCCGGAGCGGATGACAACGGTGCATAATCGAGCAATTGCACCCGCACCTCGCGTTTCGCCTCGGCCAGCAAGCGCGGCAATTCCTGCTGCGAATCGCCGACGCCGGGCGGGTTGTAGCGTTGCGGGCTGGCGACCAGGTAGTTGCCGGTGCGTGCCGGCTCCTTGCCGGCCCTGGGCAACGGCACCGCCTTGTTGTCGGCCAGCGCGGCCTGGGCTTTCCAGTCCTGATCGAAGATCGCCTGCACCTGGCCGACCATGGTCTCGTCGCTGATGCGCAGGCCGGTCTCATGGATATGTTCGAGCGAGCGCCAGTCGAAATTCTGGCTGCCGATAAAGGCCAGGCGACCGTCCACCACCAGATACTTGGCGTGGATGATGCCGCCCCCCACGCGTGCGTAGGGCAGGACACGGAACGTCAGGTTGGGAATCCTGCGCAGCCGCTCCAGGGTCGCCTCATCGGAAAGCGCCAGGCCCTTTTCCTCCAGCAGGAAACGGATCTTGACCCCACGCTGGCCGGCGGCCTCGAGGCTTTCGAGCACCTTGTCCATCACCGAGCCGGGATGATCGGCAGTATAGAACTGGCCGATATCGATACGGCTTTGCGCACCGTCGAACAGTTCGATCCAGACCTCGCCGGGCTGGCGCAGGTCCGGGGTCGCGAGATCCGTCGCCAGCGGCACGCTGTGCACCAGCTCGAAGCCCGCAATGGAAAAGTCCGCCTGGGCCAGCGGACTGAGCAACAGGCCGATCAGGCCCGCCATGGCGACGCTTGAGCGTGCCGGTTGAAACTTCAGGTGGATCGGCATAGATGTCTCGTCGGGAAAGGTAGGACGGCCCGCACCCCGGGCGTGCACCACGCGGCTGGCCGGTCGTTCCCGCGCAACGCGCAAGGAACGCTCCATCAACCCTCAGGGTAGCCGTATATCGTTACCATACGGCGTCTGCAAATCCCGCTCGGGAATCTCCCAGACCACCAGTTTGGGTGGCGTCTGCCTGAACGCCGGGCTGTCGAAGTAGGCCTTGGCCGCTCCGGAAAATTCGCCGCCATCCTTGGCGAAGTTACCCACAGGGGCGCCCAGCGCGGCCTCGAGGAAACCGAGGAAATTCGAGTTGCGCGAAAACGAGGTGCCGATCAGCGCTGTGTTGGGCAGGTTGTCGTCGCCAAACAGATCGTCCAGGTTGTCAGCACCGGCGGCCTCTTCTGCCTGCTCCTTCACCTGGGTCGCGGCCACGTTTTCGGTTCGAGGCTGCAACATCGGCGGTAACCAATCGATCCCCGCCAGGCGCACCAGATCACCCGGGCGCACCGCGCTCGCCTGCGTCACCAGATCGAAGCGCTTGTGTGGCGTCGCAGTGAACTTCAGCCCTGCGACCGCCCGGGCAACCTGCCCCGCCGCCGCCTTGGCACCGGCTTCGCTCCAGTGCGTATCGGTGCGCAGATAGGCCCCCACCCCCACCGCCTGCAACGTCGGTGTCAGGTCCAGGACTGGCACGCCAGCGCCCTGCAACAGGGTCAACCATTCGCCGATGCGTGGCGCCAGCAGCGCCGGGCGGGCCAGCGTGCACCGTTGCGACGCGACGATCCGAGTCTTGTCCGGCACCACCGCCACCATCAGTTGGATACCGCGCCTGGCCAGCCCTTGCTGCAACTCGATCACCGCCCCGGCCTTGGCCCGGGCATTGAGCGCGGCGTTGTGGTTCACCCGCAGTTCATCGGTGAGGAACAACCAGCCGGGACAGCCCTCGCGTACCCGTGGCCCGAGGTCGCCGAACACCAGCCAGCTGGCGCCACGCTCCAGGTCGGCGGCCTGTTTCGGCGCAGGCGCGTCGGACAGGGTCTTGGCGAAACGATGGGTGATATCGCCATGCAGCAACATGTCCCGGGTGACCACCTTGGGCACGAACTCGATCGAGCCCTTGAGCATCAGCCAGACACAGGACAGGAAGCCCAGGGACAGGAACAGCGTGAAGATCACCCCGGCCAGCGGGCTGGCGCGCAACGCCAGTTCGGTGGGTGGCGTGGGCGCGGTCGACGGGGATTGCGTTGGCTTGGTCATCAGAATTGAAAGTACAGAAAGGGCACGGCTTCACGACTGGCGATCAGAGCGAACGACAGGATGAACCCGAGCACGGGCCAGAGGGCCGCTGCCAGCACGAACCACGCACTGTCGGCGAATCGTCTTTCACATCGCGCCTGCAACAGCGGCGCGAGGATGCACACCAGCCCCAGCAGGGCCGCCAGGCCGTGCACCGGGCGCAGGGTCACCGCCAGCGCATCGCCGAGGGCGAAGCCATGCTGGCCGAACTGCCCGCCATACATGCTCAGGGCCGTGGCGAAATCCGGGGAGCGGAACAGCGTCCAGGCCAGGCACACGAACAACAGCGTCGCGGTATGCGAAGCCCACAGCGGCAGGCCCGGCAGGCTGGAGCGCGACCAGGCGCGATCGACGCACAGGGCCACGCCGTGGGCCGAGCCCCACAACAGGTAGTTCCAACTGTCGCCGCCATGCCACAGGCCGGCGATGGCCATGGTCAGGAACAGGTTGCGATAGGTTTTCCAGGTGCCCTTGCGATTGCCACCGAGGGCGATGTACAGGTAGTCGCGCAGCCAGCTGGACAACGACAGGTGCCAGCGCCGCCAGAAGTCCTGGATGCTGTAGGCCAGGTACGGCCGGTTGAAGTTCTCCGGAAAGTGAAAGCCCAGCATCAACCCCAGGCCGATGGCCATGGCGCTGTAGCCGGCGAAATCGAAGAACAGTTGCAACGAGTACGCCAGGCAGCCGATCCAGGCATCGACGAAGGATGGCTGGTCCAGGTGGAAGGCCACGTCCACCAGCGGCGACAGGGTGTCCGCCACCAGCACCTTCATGCACATGCCGATCATGAAGCGGCGCGCACCGAGGGAGAAGTTCACCCAGTTGAAATAACGCTGGTTGAGCTCTCTCCGGACCCAGTCATAACGGATGATCGGCCCGGCAATCGAGTGGCCGAACATGGAAATGTAGGTCGCGTAATTGACGAAGCTGCGCTCCACCGGCACCACATGCCGGTGCACGTCGACCAGATAGGAAATCGCCTGCAGGACAATGAACGACAGCCCCGCCGGCAGTGCCACCCGCTGCCAGGCCATGGGCATGGCACCGTAGCAGGTGATCAGGTCGTTCCAGGTAGCGGCGAGGATATTCGCGTACTTGTACCAGCAGAGCACCGCGGTGTTGATCACGATCAGCGCAATCAGCAGCCGCACCCGCCCGCGCCCGTCTTCCCGGGAACGATCCACCAGCAGGCCGCCGACCCACGCCAGCACGGTCAGGACCATATGCAGGAACAGGAACAACGGGCTCAACCAGCCGTAGAACAACCAACTGCCGATCAACAGGGTCACATTGCGCCAGCCCGGTCTTGCCAGGGCATAGACCAGCAGGAACGCAGGCAGGAACAGCGTCAGAAACTCGAGCGAGGCGAAAACCATGGCGACGGGTGCTTCCGATTCAGTTGGACACGCTATCCGTGGCAGTGACAAGGCGTGGCCCCGTCGGCGAAGGCAATACCAGCAAGCTGTAGCGCTTGTTCGGCTCCAGCGCCCCCAGCTCGACCGGCGCACCCACCGGCTTGTCGGCGCAGAGCAGTTGGACCGCCAGCGAAGCACGTGGATTGAGTTCCTGGCGGCGCGGGTTGCCCGCCGGCGCCTTCTGGAACAGGTCGACGTCGCGCCCGGCGAGGTTGATCCGCGCATCGGCGCAAGCGGCGTCGGCGTTGAACAAGGCCAGCGAGGCCTTGAGCTGGTTGGGGATATCGAAGGCTTCGTTGACCACCAGTTGCCGGATGCCCTGGTGGCCGTCGTCCAGGGCAAATACCGTGGTGAAGTCCCCCGCCGCGACCGTCACCTGCACCGGCACGCTCTGCCCGTCACGCTGGAGCGTGCCCTTGACCGGGCGGCCACCGGGCACCGGGATAAAACCGCTGACGGCCTTGTCGCCTTCCAGCTTGAGGCTGGTCTTCGCTCCTTCCGGGGTCAGTTCCAGGGCACTGCCGGAGACATTGACGAAGCGCAGGTAGGCCGAGTCCTGGGACGGGCCGGTGGGGTACAGGGCAATCTGCGCACTGAACGCGGTGCCGCCCAAGGCGACGCCGAGCAGGCCGCCAACGAGGCTGAAGGTCCGTTTCACTGTTTCGCTCCCTTGACCGCGCTCGCGGGCAGTTCACTGATGGATTTGCCGATGGCCGCCGCCCAGGACTTGTACCCGGCGATGGTGAAGTGCTGCCCGTCGGAGGTGATCCACTCGCCTGGCTTGGAGAACTTCGTGGAGTCGATATAGGTGCAGGGCGCGACCATGTTCGCCAGGGTGCCCGCCACCAGTTGGGTACGCACCTGGTTCTTGCCGTAGGTGTTTTCATTGGTATTGCTGCCATTCGCCTTGCCCCAGGCCGGCCCGACCCACACGCACTTGGCGCCGCTGTCGGCGATCTGCCGGGTCAGCGCGGTGACGCTCTGGTAGGCCCAGACCTTGGGAAACGGCGTGGTCTTATAGGAAGCCATGGTGTCCCCCATGATCAGCACCACCAGGTCCGGCTTGTCCTTGGCGATCACCTCCTTGATCGGCTGGGTGTCCAGGGTGCCGCGGCTCATCACCTTGATCTTCTCGCCGGGATCGCGGGTGGCGCCGCAGTCGAGCTTCAGTTTCGGCGTGACCCAGTCCGCCGGGTTGGCCCCGCAGGCACCGATCGCATGGACCTGCGCGCCCTGCTGGGTGAGGTTGTCATACAGCGGGTTCATCAGTGAGTCGGGAAAACTCATGTGGCTTTCGCCAATCACGAGCAACGTCAAACCAGCGAGCACAGAAGAAGCCATGAACCATTCCTCGTTGAATCAATTCGAATAGGGGGAACCGAAGGGGCTGACCGGCAAGTCCATCGGGCCGGTCATGTCCTCGAAGGTGTAACGCAGGTACAGGCCACCGGCGACCTGGCGGTAGTCGCTGGCGTTGTCCACGCCCAGCGAGCCCCCGAGGAAGAAGTTCGAACCGAACTTGTATTCACCGGCGGCGTTGAAGCTGTAGCCGATTCCTGTCTTGTTTTCGCCGTCATAACGCGTCAGGCCGACTGCCGTGGCGTTCGGCTGCAGCTCGCTGTGACCGGGGAAGATCGCGGCGCTGTCCTGGCCGATATGCTGGACGCCCACCGAACTCTTGATCCGGTAGGTGAATCGCTCGGTACGTTGCGACCAACTGACCGGCACGCCGAGGGCGAAGAAGGTCTGCGGGCTGAAGTAACCGCCGTGGCCGTAGGTGTAGAAGTCCTGGTTATCCGAGTAGCTCAGGGCCGAACCGCTGAGGCCGAGGGTCAGGATGCTGCCGGGGGTATTGCGCAGGTACCAGTAGACGCCGCTGCCCAGCTCGAAGCGGTCATTGTCGTCGACGTTGTGGCCCACCAGCCGGTGTGCCGAACCGTAGCCGTAGGCGCCGAACTTCTGGTTGTCGTAACCCAGTTCGCCACGTACGCCGTTGGCGGTGACGCCCCCCCACTTCTCGCCGGTACGCGGGTCGCGGGAGCCGGCGAACGAGGTCAGGCTGTCGGTCACCGCCCGCCGTGAGGCGCTGACGCCGTAGCTGAAATTGGAGTTGGCCGCGAATGGCCGGTTGAGGCTGACCCCGCCAATCGGCGTGCTGTAGGTAAAGCCCACCGGGCTGACCCCGATATCGGCCTTGAGGCCCTGCTCCTTGTCGCGATAGGCCAAGGCGAACCCCACGCCGCTGTCTTTCTGCGACCCCACCGGATCCAGGCCGCTGGTGCCGAAACGGGCCTGGGCGAAATTGCCCGGACTGCCCGAGGACAGCCAGACCGGAGTAACCTGCAGGGCGATGCTCGCCATTTCCGTACCCACGGGGATACTGAGTTCAAACGGCGTCTCGATATCCGTCAGCTTGCCCAGGCCTTTCTCACTGTTGTTGCTGCGCACGCTGAGGCCCTGGACCACATAGCCGGTGCGGTCCTGGAGGATATCGTCCAGGGCCAGTTGCGCCGGGCTGCGTCCCGCCTGCGCAGCCGTGTCGCGGGCATAGCTCTGGTCGAACGGATTGACGCCGCCATTGGTCGCGGCAACGACCTGGGCCTTGCGCCCGACCGGTGCCGGCACCGGCTCCGGATCCCCCGCGCCAAGCCCCGTCGCCGGGCCATCCACCGGCGGCGGAATCAGTGACGCCTGGGCCAGCGCGGTGGTCTGGCGCCGCTGCCCGGCCAGCCCGACAAAGGGGTTGGCCGAGACGGCCGAGCCGGCGGAAGTCACCACGTAGGTGTCGCTGCGCTGACTGTTCTCGATCTCGATGGCCTTGCGCAGCAACTGGCTGGCCTCGCCGGTACGACCCATGCCGCGATAGATCCGCGCGGACGCAGTCAGCGTCTGCGGCACGCCCGGTTCCAGTTCGAGGGCTTTTTTCACCGCGCTTTCGGCCAGGGCATAGTCCCGGCCTTGCAGGGCGATATCGGCCAGGCCCAGTTGCAGCCTGGCGTTGCCCGGATCGGCCTTGATCAGCGGCTCATAGAGTTGCCGGGCCTTGGCGAGATTGCCGCTGGCCGCATACATGCGCGCCAGCGAAGACACCGCCAGGCTGTCGTTCGGACGTTGCTGGAGGGCCGGCGACAACATGTCGTAGGCAGCCACCAGGTCATTCTTTTCGCGCAGTTCGTCAGCCTGTTTGACCCGGTAGAGAAACACCAGGTCCTCATAGCGCTTGCTCGCGGTTTCGCTCATCGGCTTGCCTTGCAACTGGCGCAGGATGTCGCTGGCTTCGGCGTCCTGGTCGGCCTTGAGCAACACGCCCGCATAGAGCAATTGCAGGTCCGGCGTCGATGCGGACTTATCCAGCAAACCACGCATCAGGCTCACCGCCTGGTCCGGATTGCCGGCTTCGGCGTAGGCACTGGCCAGCACCGCCAGCCGCTCGGGCTTGCCCTGGGCCAGCGGCTCGCAACGCGACAGCAGCGCCCAGGCTTCCTGGCGCTGGCCGCGACGGGCGACGTCCACCGCCAGTTCGGTCTGGATATGCAGGCGGATATCCAGCTCCATCTCGTTCATGTCGGCACTGCGCCTGGCCGCCGGAATCCGCGCCAGGGTGCGTTGGGCCTTGCTCCACTCGCCCAGTTCGGCAGACAGCAGGGTGCTGGTGTACAGCGCGTCCGGCTGGTCGGGTTGCTGCTTGAGCAGTTCGTCGATCAGGTCGCGGGCGACCTGGGTCTGGCCGTTGCGCAGGTAGACCCGGGCCAGGGCGAAACGTGTCCAGGGATTCTTCGGGTCGTCGGCCAGGGCTTCCTTGTAGGCTTTCTGCGCGGCAGCCAGATCGCCACGGCGCTCGGCCAGCTTGGCCACCTGGGTGGCCCGCAGCGCGCGGATATGCACGCTGGGCGCCAGGCGCGCCTGTTGCGCCGGTGGCAGGCCGTCGATCAGTTGCAACGCTTCATCGGACTTGCCCGCCCGCGACAGCACGGCGATCAGTCCGCTCAAGGCATCCGGGTAGTTCGCGGTGCGTGCCAGTACCTGGCGATAACCGGCTTCGGCGGCGTCCAGTTGCCCGGCCTGGGCCTGCAACCCGGCCAGCGCGGTCGGGCCGGCCGGCTCCACCGGGTTCTTGGCAATGGCCTGTTCGATCAATTCCCGCGCCTGGGCTTGCCGTCCGCTGCGCTGGGCCTCGGCGGCCTTGTCGAGGAGGATCCAGTAGCGCACATCCTCGAGGGCCTCTTTCCATTGCCCGCCGCCGGCGGTGCGGGTCGCCTGCAGCAGATAGTTCTCGGCTTCGCCCAGGCGTTTCTGCTGCTGGCGCAGGATGCCCATGCCACCGAGGGCGTCGTAGTCGCCGGGCTTGTCGTTGAGGCGCGCCTGCAATTGCTGCTCGGCAGTGGCCAGGTCACCGGCCTCGAGGGCCTTGAGGCCACGGGCGACATGGGGATCGCGCTGCCAGCCGGCGGCGCCGCGGCCCTGGGCGATGCCCTTGTCCATCAACGCGCGGATTTCCGTGTCGTTCGGATGCGCCTGCAGATACTGCTCGAACAATGACACCTGGTCCCGCGACGGCGGACCGAGCCAGACCAGGGCGAAGCGCCAGGTTTCGTCGGCGTTGCCACCGATATCCGGGTTATGCGACAGCCGCGCCAGGGCACGGATACCTTCCGCGCGGCTGTCGGGATTGCGCGCCAGATGCAATGCCAGCCACAGGTCGAGGATCGCGTCATCCGGACGTTCCCGGCGCAACCGTTCCAGCCCGGTCCGCGCCTCGGGCCAGCCCCCCGTGGCGAAGCCCAGGGTGTTGTAGTACTCGCGGGCAATCAGGCCTTGCGGCTGATGACCGCCCAGTAACTGCCGATAGGCCTCGACGGCCTTGTCGCGCTCGCCGGCATCGCTCAGTTCGCGGGCTTTCTCCAGTAGTTGCTGTTTGTCCGGCGGGCTCAGGGCAATGTCCTGCTCGAGCTGCAACGCCAGGCGCGGCAACGGCTTGATCGCCTGCAACCGGGCCAGGTAATTCTGCGCGCCGGCCAGGCGCTGTTGTTGCAGGTCGATCAGGCCCAGGCCATACAAGGCGTCGGGTTGCTCGGGCTGCAGGTTCAACAGCCGCGTCCAGGCTTCCGCCGCGCGGTCCGGCTTTTCCTTGGCCTGCCAGTAGTAACCCTGCTGAATCAGCAGCGACTGCGGGGCAGCGCTGTCGGCGGCGAAGCTGGCGCCGGATGCCAGGGCGGCACACACCGCCAGGGCTAGGGTTTGCTGGCGCATGCGGCCTCCCAGGACACTTTCACGGTGCCGTCTTTGTTGAACTGATAGCGGTTCTCGCTCCAGCCGAGGGAAAACAGGCTCAGCATCACGTGGTAATACTGGTGCTGTTGATAAGCCGGATCGGCCGGGTTGCTGAAGTGCGCGATCGCCTGGTCGACCAGGCGTTGCTGCTGGTCCGCCAGCAACGGCAGGCCCTTGGCCCGCAGGTACGGCACCAGCGCGGCGGAGAACCCGTAGGGGCCGATCCCCTCGGTGGCGCCGGTCAGGACCTGGACCTTTTCCGGCGGTACGCCGGTGGATGCCGTGGCCTGTGCCATGCCGTCGAGATTGTCGAGAATCGGCCTGGCCAGGGGGTCGCCCGGTGAAGTCAGGCCGGCCCACAGGTAGGCACGAATGGCGTCATAGCTGCCCTGGGCATTGGTGAACTTGTCCACCACGAACAGGCCCTTGTTGACGTCCGTGCCCCGATAACCGACCCAGTCCGGGACGAATCCGAAGCGGTTCATGTTCTTGTCGGCGATCATCTTCGCGGTGCTCTCGGCGACCTCTTTCCAGGGGCTCGACGGCGCCTCCCTGCTGAAGCGGCGCAGCAGTGGGATCGGCGTGTAGCTGGCATTGAAGCGCCACAGTTGATCCGGGTGCTCATAACCCACAGGCCCGGGCAGGAGCATCTTGCCCAGGCCAGGGATATCGCGGATCAGGGTCTTTTCGACGTTGTTCAGAATGCGTTGCGCATCGCTGCGGTACGCCGGCTTTTTCCACAGGCGATCGGCCTCCAGCAACGCGTAGGCGAACCACAGGTCGGCATCGCTGGCGGAGTTCCTGTCGAGCACGCCCCAGGTGCCGGCGGGAGTCGGCCCCCACAGCCAGCCGGGCAGGTTCCCGACGATATCGGCGCCGGCCATGTTGTCCCGGGTCCAGCGCCACAACGCATCGAAGGTCACCGGGTCATTGGCCACCAGCGCAAAGAACATCCCGTAGGACTGGCCTTCGGAACTGCTCTGGTTGGGGTCCATGCTCGATCCGAGCATGCGCCCGTCCTTCTGCACGAACCGCTCGGCGTAGCTTTTCCACAACGGCCAGTTCTGCACGCTGCAGCCCTCGGCGCGCACCGTGCCCGAGATCAGCAGCACCAGCGACAGCAGGCCGCCCAGGCAGCGCGGCTTGAGACATCGAGCGACACTCATGACAGTCGCTTCCGAGCCCGTGAGCGCAGGAACAGGTACAGCAGCACGCTCACCAGCGCCAGGCCCGCCACCGTCACCAGCAGCATCCACAACAGGTTCTGCGACAGGGTCCACTGCACCCGCTTGAACAGGCTCAGGTCGCCGACGTAGTACTGCTCGTCGGCCACCAGCGAGGTGATCCGCTTGTCCTGCACCACCGCCAGGCTGCCCTGGATGCTGTCCTTGTACGAGTCGCCACCGATCAGCGCGGCGGTGGCATCGGCCAGGCCTTCCGGCTTGCCGCTGGCAATCACCACCACACTGCGCTCAGGCTTGAGCGGCGATTCGAAACCGGCCAGGTAGGTGCTGCTGTTGGCGCCGGTGTAGGTCACCTGGAGACGTGGCTTGCGCTGGTTGGCCTGGGCATCAGGGCTGATCCAGTCGCGCAGGCGCAAGGTCAGGTCGGACAGGTTGAAGCGGTGGCTGCTGCCGGCGGTGCTGGCGGGCAGACGATCGGCCCACTGTTCCAGCAAGGGCTGGTTGGCTCCCGAGGCGAATACCAGCAGGTCCTTGTCGCTGACCGTCTGCACATCCTTGGCCTGGACCACGGTCACCGCCGTCGCCGGGTAACCGGTGGACTCGCCGAACCGGCCGAGCACGGTCAGGTAGGCGCCCCACTCTTGCGGGCCGCTGCCGTCGGGCAGGACCACGGCACTCTGCGACAGGTCCGCCAGGCGGGTGAACGGGAAGCCGCTGTCGTTGAACACGCCCAGGTTGGGCAAGGCGATGTAATGGTTGAAACCGCGCAGGTCGAGGCTCGAGTCCGGGTCGATCAGGCCGCGCATGTTATCGATGATGATGTCCCGGCATTCGCCCTGCTTGACGTAGTCGAACATGAAGCGCAGTTGCAACTGCGAGCGCGGCGACGCCACGCCCAGGGGCAACAGCACATTCGCCTCGCGAGGCAGGCTTTCATCCTTCTTCAGCAACGCCAGCAGGTTCTCGCCGCCGTCCAGGCTCTTGAGCGACGGCAACGGCATGGATTTCATGAAGGTGTTGTTCAGGCTCACCAGCAGTGACGAGTTGGCCGACTCCTGCTGCGGGGTGTAGCGGTATTTCAGGTCCAGCGGCACACCCGCTTCGCGCCAGTTGAACAGGTCCGGTGGCAGCCGCACGGGGATATTGATACTGCCGGGGTTGTAGCCGGACACACTGAGTTGGCGGGTATCGAGCAGTTCGCCCAGGCGCACTGGCCGATCAGACGGCAGCCAGTTCGGTGCGTCATAGGGTTTGCGCGGGCTCAGCGGATCGAGATGCTCGATCACCACGCTGCTGCCCACCAGCGCCTTGCTGCCCACCGCCACGGCGGCGGCAGCCAGCTTGAGCTCGGCCGCATTGCGTCCGGCGACGAGCAGCAGCTTGCCATGGGGATCGCCGGGGTTGGTCAGCAGCGTGACGGTCGCGCCTTTCGGTGCCGGCACCTGCAGGCCGCCCAGTTGCACCGCCTCCTGGCTTTCGATCAGGACAATCGCATTGCCCTGCTCGGGAAGCTGGCCCAGGCTGCTGGTGAAACTCGCGCCTCGATAGGCCGCCAGGCCACCGATCCAGGATGACAACGCCCCCGCTGCTTCCAGGGCGGCGTTATCCGGTTGCCGGGCGAACACGACCGGCAGGTTGACCTGGCGCGAGTCGCGGCGATCGAAGAACGGCAGCGGCAGGATCGACAGGTCATCCTTGAGCTGGATCGGCGAAACGCTGAGCTTGAGTTCCGAGCTGTTGTTGATCTTGGCCCACAGGCTGCTGTGCTGCGGGTCCTCGCACTGCATCGTGTAGTGCCCGATAAATTGCAGGCGCAGGCGGTTGAACTCGGTGATCAGGTGCGCAGGGATCTGCACCACCTGCTGTTGCGGCTGGCCGGCGCCCTCCTTGGGCAACGCCAGGCTGGCAGCGACTTCGTCGTTGACCAGCACGTTGATCTGCGACAGGTCGGCGAGCAGCGCCGGCGAGTAGCTGTAGTGCAGCACCAGTTGCGCACCGTTGACCACTTCGTCGGCGCGGATATCGAAATTGACCCCGTCGGCCGCTTCGACACCCTGCAGGTTCATGGTGTCCAGCCGGCCCAGTTGCTTGAGGGTCAGGTCGCGATTGTAGCTGCCCGCGCTCGGCTGGACCACGGGGCCGGCCTGAGCCGGTGCCAACGCAGGCGTCGCTGTCGTATCGGCATGGGCCAGGGGAATCATGCCGCCCAGGCCCAGTAGCGGCAAAGCCAGCCCCGATAAAAGCTGCACCGATGAAAGCAGTACCCATGAAGGCAGGCGCATGAACGGATGACGTGGGCCACGGGTGGCGCTGCGTGCTGAGGATTTGATGATCATGACTTGTCCATAAGAGGTTCGAGCGGTTGCGAAGGAGCGGATCGGGCGACCAGGCGGTCGCGGGCCTGCAGGGCCACGGCCTTGAGCAGGGCGCCCATGCCGACGAGGCCGATGGCACTGACTTCCCGCAGGGCCGACAGCGGCGTATCGAGCTTGCCGCTGCCCCAGCTGGAGGCCCAGGTATCGGCGCGGGAGAAGGTCATGCGCACCAGCTCGCTTTGCTGGCGCAGGCTCAGCGGGTCGAACAGCGCACCCAGGTACTGGCCCTTGCTGAACACCACCGTGGTATCGAACTGGCTGGTGCGCGAGTTGCGGAACAACGACACCCGCACCCGTTCCCCCGCCGCCACCGTGGTTCCCGCCGGCAATTTGAGGCCCAGGCCGCGCTGGGAAAAGTCCTGGGTCGTACCGTAGACCTCGGTGCCATCGGCCAGCTCGATCCTCACCGGCAGCTCGGCCCGGACCCGGGGTTCCGCGCGCACCTGGCGGGTCTCACTGGCCACCGCGACCGCGGCGCTGGTGATGATCAGGTTGTAGAGCGTCCACACACAGTTGATCAGCACCGTGATCGCCGTGTCCGGCGCCCCCCAGATCAACTGGTGGATACCGAAGCCGAGACCGGTCACGTTCAGCACCAGCAGGACGATGTAGGGCCGGGCCAGCTTCCAGTCGAAATACTCCTTGTCAATGATCCCGCCCTTGTCGGTGACGTTGAAGCCGCCGAACTTCGGGTTGACCAGCGCCATCAGCACCGGCGGCATGATGTACCAGGCCAGGACCGTCTCGTAGACCTCGTTCCAGAACGAATGCCGGAAACGCCCCTGGATGCAGGAGTTGGTCAGGTTGGAATGGAACAGGTGCGGCAAGGCGTAGGCGGTGATCATCAGGGCCGAGGCGTGGAAGATCTGCGCGCCGAAGATCAGGTAGGCCAGCGGCGCGGTGAGAAACACCAGCCGTGGCAGGCCATAGAAAAAGTGCAGCATGGCGTTGGCGTAGCAGATGCGCTGGCCGAGGTTCAGGCCCTTGCCCACCAGCGGGTTGTCGAGCCGGAAGATCTGCGCCATGCCGCGCGCCCAGCGGATCCGCTGGCTGATATGTCGCGACAGGCTTTCGGTGGCCAGGCCCGCCGCCTGGGGGATCGCCAGGTAGGCGGTGTTGTAGCCGGCACGGTTGAGCTTGAGGGCGGTGTGGGCGTCCTCGGTCACGGTTTCGACCGCCACCCCGCCGATTTCCTCCAGTGGCTTGCGGCGCAGAATGGCGCATGAGCCGCAGAAGAACGTCGCGTTCCACAGATCGTTGCCGTCCTGCACCAGGCCATAGAACAGCTCGCCTTCGTTGGGCACGGCGCGGAAGGTGTTGAGGTTCTTCTCGAACGGGTCCGGGGAAAAGAAGAAGTGCGGCGTCTGCAACATCGCAAGCTTCGGATCCTTGAGGAACCAGCCCATGCCGATCTGCAGGAAGGATCGGGTCGGCACGTGGTCGGCGTCGAACATGGCGATGTATTCGCCGTCGGTGACCTTGAGGGCTTCGTTGAGGTTGCCGGCCTTGGCGTGAAAGTTGTTGTCGCGGGTGATGTAGTTGACGCCGATGCTCTGACAGAAGCGGCGGAACTCATCGCGCCGGCCGTCATCGAGGACATGCACGCGCAGCTTGTCCTTGGGCCAATCCATCGCCTGGGCGGCGAAGATGCTCAGCTTCACGATGCTCAGGGTTTCGTTGTAGGTGGGGATGAACACATCCACCGTCGGCCAGTCGCCCGGATCGCCCGCCAGCATCACCGGACGGCGGCGCAGCGGCCAGGCGGTCTGCACATAACCGAAGACCAGCACCACCAGCGCATAGATCTCCGCCAGCACCAGGCCGTAGCCGAAGAGGATGTCCAACCAGCCGTCAAAACCGAGGGTGTCGGTCAGGCGCCAGTACAGGTAGCGCAACGAGGCCACCAGCGACAGCACGATCAGCGCCAGGATCGGCAGGCGCCCCGGCAGGCGCTTGATCAGCAACGCCGAACCGAAGCACAGCGCGGCGAACAGGCACTGGGTGTAGAGGTCCAGCGGGGCGCTGATGATGCTGACCAGCAACAGGCCGGCGACCAGCGCGCCGCCGAGAATCAACGCCCGGCGCAGTGCGCCCGGCCATTGCTTGAAGCGGGTCGACCAATCGTTGAGACGCAGTTCGCTGCGCCCCGGGAGATGGGACGTGGGATTGGGATCGCGGATCATGACAAATGGGACTCTTGCGTACCTTGCATGAGCAGTTCGCACAGCGAGCCTGCGATATCGAGGGTGTCCTGGCAGCCTCGGGTGCTTGGGGTGTGCGCCAGCGGGTTACGGTCGTACGCCAATGCTTCGCTGAAGAAATGATCCTGATGGATCACTCCGAGCAGCTGGTTGCCTGTTCTTTTTTTCAGCACTTCGCACACGTCGAGGCTGAACTGGCGGGACGTATCCAACTGGTTGATGACGTATTTGCACTGCAACGGCTTGTCCCGCTGCAGATAGGGCGCGAGCAGCCGCTCCATCTGGTTGAGACTGGAGTAGGACGCCGCATCGGCGAGGGTTACCACCAGGGCGATGTCGGCGATGGCCAGGGCCTGGGCGAGATAGGCCGTAGCCCCGGGCGGCGTGTCGATGATCAGTGTGTCCCGCTCGCCCAGCCCCATGTCGGCCAGATGACGAGCCAGCCAGGTGGGATCGGCGCGCAGGCTGTTTTCGAAATCCAGGCGTTCCGCTTCGCTGACCACCCCGTAGGCCAGGCAGCGGCTGGCGGCAAAACCCTCGCGAATCAGCTGGCGCCAGTCCTGCTGCTCCGGGTCGTCCTGGGCGATGCCCGGCCATTGCTCATTGCCGCCCAGATGCAGGCACAAGGCGTTTTGCGGGTCGAGGTCGATCGCCAGGGTACGCCCGCCGGAGCGCTTGATCGCACTCGCCAGGGCACCGGCCAGGGTGCTCTTGCCGACACCGCCCTTGGCCGAGACCACCGCGATGACCTTGGCTTTCAGGATCGGACGGGAAGCACCCGGGACAGGGGCATCGACGACCACCGCTGCACGCTGTTGCTCGATTTCCGCCAGCAGGCGACTCAGCGGTGTGGAACTGGCCGGGGCTGCCGGCAGGACGAACGGCGATGGCTCGACGACCGCAGACGGGGTCTGCGCCTGAGGTACAGGCGCTATCGCGACAGGAGACACCGGGACCTCGACCGCGGACACCCCGTCCGGCGGTTGCCCGGTACTCAAGGCGGTGGCACCAGGCGTGGCAGTCTCTTCGATGTAGTCGTAGGACGGTTCTATTTCCCGATAGCTGTCCGCGCTTGCGCCGAATCTCTGGAACAGATTCGCGATATCGTCTAGCCGATGCATCCTGGTATCCCTTTGTACAAAAAGGTTCAAAACGAGCATCCAAAGGGACTAGCACCAACCCTGGTCATACACTCCGTTGTTCCCCGATGACTCCCCCCACAAGTGATATCAATATGATTGTGTCATTATTTTGGAGTCTAATTGATTTTACGCAGCGAACAGGCCGCACTCGCCAATATTTTGGCGAACAAACTGTAATCCCTTGAATGTAAAGGAGCTCTTGTCCCCTGCGCGGGCCACTCGCCTGTTGATCCGTGACAACGGCGCGTCGGTCCAATAGATTAGGCGCCCGGAAATGCCCAAGGCATTTCGCGCCTCACAACCTGTCAAATGAAATAGCGAAATTTCGATGCCTGATTCCCATACCGATGAAGCCGTAACCTCCTTGTCCGCCAAGCACGAGTACGAAAACGCGATCAATCTTTCCCAGCACGTGGCCCAGGCCAAGACCATCAGTGAAATGGTGCTCGACGCTTTCCACACCTCCAAGGAAAGCGATGAGATTCGCCAGCTGCGCGCGGCAATCCGCCAGGCGCACGACCGTTTTGACGACGACAAAGCCTACGAACTCATGGGCCAGCTCAAGCAACTCAAGGACGCCGAGGCCGCGGATATCGCCGCGCTGGAAGACTTGAGCACGAAATTCCCGATCACCCGGATCCTCTCCAGCTACAAGGACGACCCGGCGTTCCAGGAACTGGTCTACGGCCTGGCGCTCAAGGTGCTGAACCAGACCCACCAGGCGGTGAGCAACCCGAATGCCGGCAAGGGCAAGGCCGCGCGCCCGAAGAAAGAAGCCGAGGTCTTCGTGATCAGCAAGGACGGCAACAGCGTCAACTTCCCGCTGCGCACGCCACGCTCCAAGGCCAACGCCGATCGCGAAGCCTACGAGTTCCTGGGCTTCGCCTTTGCCGGTCATGGCGACCTGGCCGAACTGCTGAGCGAAACCTTTGTGGACAACGAAGGCAACGAACAACCGGCGACACGCAAGAACATCGTCACCGCGATCCAGCAACAGACCGCGTTTGCCGGCTACAGCATCGTTCAGCAGTAAAACCGCGATGGCTTGATCGAAGCCGTGGTGGGAAAGGGTGGATGTGTTACGAGGTGCGACGTGCCGGGGAACAGATCCGCCCTTTTTGCTTCATGAGCGCTGCAGACGACGCGACTTTTCCTCAAGCCTGCCATGCCGATCCCATTCGAAAACGGACCTCGTATGCTTCAGCCCCTGTTGACCAGCGTTTACCCCGGCTTCGACCCGGAACAGACCAAGATCCATTTCGCCCAGCACAATGGTTCGGACGATCCACTGGACGTGTACTTCGCCGGTAAGTTCGACGACTGGCAGGCCTGGCAACGCCAGAAGAATTTCGAACGACCGCTGTTGCTGTCGCTGGTGCAGATGCCGCGCTGGAACAAGTGGCTGTTTGTCGGCGCCTACGATTCGCTGGAAGCGATTCCCAACGATGAGTATCCGCCCCTGCAGTATCACTACCGCTACCGCAAGGTCGAAGCCTTCAGGCCACTGGAAGGGCGACTGGTCATTCACCATGAGAAGACGGCCCGGGCCAACTATCGAAACCTGGAAACCTGCCTCCACGAACTGCAGCTGTCGGAAATTCGCGAAGAACGGCTCACCATCGGCCCGTTCCCCGGTTTCAAGGACGTCAATGTCAGCTACCCGGAACTGCGGCTGATCGTCAATCAGGAGCTGGAGTCCTGGCGCACGGCGCTGTCCAGCGTCGCCGGGGTCTACCTGATCTCCGACCGGGAACAGAACCAGCTCTACGTGGGCAGTGCCACCGGCATGGATGGCATCTGGGGACGCTGGGTGAACTACGCGCATTCGGGTCATGGCGGCAACGTGCGGCTGGTGGATCTCGAAGCCGTGCGCGGGGGCAGTTTCTCGGAGAAGTTCCACTTTTCCATCCTGGAAATCGCCGACAAACACACCGGCGCCGACGAGATGCGCGACAAGGAAAATCACTGGAAAATCCGCCTGCTGACACGCGACAGCGGCCTGAACGGCAACTGAGTCGTGGCAGTTAAAACCCCGTGCAGTCCCGGGCCGGCACGGCGCTGAATCGACTTTTGCGCGCGAGGAAATCCGGGCTTCCCGGCTTCAGTGCCAGCGCCCGCTCTTCAGCCGCCAGCGCGCCGACAAAGTCCCCCGACCGAGCCTTGACGCAAGCCAGGGTATCCAGGGCATTGGCTCCGGGTTCCAGCGCCACGGCCCGTTGCGCCGCGACCCGGGCTTCGGCCAGCAGCGCCGGGGTCTTGAAGGCGGCCGTGCTGGCGATGATCCAGGCCAGGTTGTTCTGCCCCTTCGGCGACTGGGGATAGAGCCGCACACCCGTGCGGTAATCCGCCAGGGCCTCGTCGAGCTTGCCCTGTTTGTGCCAGGACTCGCCACGCAACAAGGTCACGTACCCCAGCACTTCGTCGCGCGACAGGCTTCGCCCCTGCCAGGCCGGCAGACCCGCCGGCGTGCGGCATTGGGCGCGGCCATTGGTGTCCCAGTCCATCGCCGGACCGTGGCGGGGCGTCCAACGCAGGTAGTTGTGGCTCTCGCCGTCGGGCAGGCGCATTTCCACCAGGCTCATGGGCAGCGACAGGGACTCGGCCACCGACAGATACAGGAACGCGCTGGTGTCACAGTCGGCGATATGTCGCCCGCCTCCGGGCAGCGTGCGCGAGGCCAGGACATCGCCCAGGGTTTCGGTCGGGACGTACAGCTGGAAGCCGTTGTCGACGAGCGTGGCCCCCACCACCGTAAACGTGGCCCGGGCCTGCGCTTGCCAGTCGGCCTTTGCGCCGGGCCGGGCAGCCAGCGAATCCCGCGCCTGATCGATCAGCGAGTCCAGCAGGCGAAAACTCTCGTCCGGCACGAAACAGGCCTCAGACTCCAGCATCAGGATCTCGTAACCCAGGCCGCGATGGCGGGGTTGGTAAGTCCTGGGTGAAGGCTTCGAGCATTGCCGGGAAGCAAGCGCAGTGCCGGGCTGGGCGATAGGGCCTGCATACAGGCTCGAGTCCCCACACAGGGGTAAATTGGTCGGAGAACGGATGGCTTGATCAAACAGCGGCTGATTCGCACCGGCGTACAGAGACGCCAATATCAAAGCCAGAGTCGACAAACCTTGGAACAACTCTCTGATCACTCCGTGCACTCTTCTTTTCGCGCCATGCTCACCTCACCGTACATTATGCCTACTACCTCGGTTTCCTCCAGGCAACTCACCGCCTGAACGAACTTGTCCATTTGCAAAAGTAGCCTTTAAAGGCTACTTTCAAAAATGTAGCCTTCAGAGGCTACTCTCTTATCCTTTCTGCACAGAGATACTCCATGGCGATCAAGGCGGTATTGACGGGCGACCTGATCCACTCCCAGGCAGCGGATAGCACGCAGGCCTATATCGACGGCCTGAAGGCGGTGCTCGACGAACTCCGCAAGCACTATGACTTCCAGGTGGAAATCTTTCGTGGTGATGGTTTCCAGTTGGTACCCGTATCACCGGAACAGGCTTTTCATTGTGCATTAGCCCTACGCGCCGGTCTGATCGCCAAAAGCCCGCCAGGGGAGCGATGGGATGCCCGGATCGCCGTCGGGGTCGGTTCGGCAAACTCAAATCCAGGATATGGCGAAGCCTATGTGTTGTCCGGCCAAGGCTTGGACAGCATGAAGAGGACGACGCTCATGTTGTTCAGCCATGACCGGAACCTGCAAGAGCGCACCGAGTTGTTGACGGAATTTGTCGGCACGACCCTCGATGAATGGACAATCGTGGAGGCCCGGACCTATTTCCTCCACATGACCGAAAACCTTGATCAACAAGGCACCGCACGCATGCTCGGCAAGTCCAGGGTCACTGTGAACAAAGCACTGCAACGCGCACATGCACGCTTGCTGGATCGTTATCTCGATTGCACCGGTGAATGGATCAAGGGATTGAACCATGCTTGATTCAACGGTTTTTTTACTGATCCTGCTGCTTGCTTACGTCACCGTCGAATTCATGCTGTTACCGCACAATGCCGAAAACACGCCTAACAAGGGCCTGGAACTGACCATAGAAATGCTGCTCCATGCCCTCCTCCTGGGGACGCTGCTGTACTTTCTGCGCGATAACGTCGAATTGGCCCTCGGGGGCTCGGCGATGACGCTCCTGGTGCGGCTGTTGGCCGGTACGGTATTACCCCGCCTGGGGCTGACATCGACATTCCTGTTTATTACTCGACAGGGGATGTTCCTTGCCCTGTTGATCGGGGTATGGCTCATCAGCGAGCAGTTTCTTTCCAGGATTTGCGACTACCTGTCCACTCAAGCCAATACGCGTAATCTGCTCGTCATACTGGCCTATCTGCTGGTACTTTCCCCGGCATCAGTCCTGATTGGCTCAATACTCAGTCCCATGCTGAAAGATATTGCCATCGGTGGGTCATTGAAGAATGCGGGGAGGCTTATCGGTTATCTGGAAAGGTCATTGATTCTAACCTTCGTCTTACTCGGTCAATGGGAGGCGGTAGGTTTCCTGCTCACGGCCAAAAGCATCTTACGCTTCAATGAAATACAAGGCGCCGAACACAGGCCCCTCAGCGAGTACGTACTGGTAGGCACTTTGCTGAGCTTTTCCATCAGCATTGGCATAGGTCTGATCGTCGTCCTGATACTGGATCTCTGACAGATACCCTCGCACAACACGCGTATCCTCCAGAAGCTACTTGTTGAAATGTAGCCCCTATAGGCTACTTCAGACAGACCGCATACTGGCTTCACTGCCACAACCTCAACCTGTACAGTATCACCGCGCCATAGGACATCGTGCCCTGTTGTTGGCCTGCAAAGCCCAAGATCAACAACGCCAAGGGAGTGAGCGATGATGGCCAATGCACCCAAGAACGGCCCCTGGAATATCAATCTCAGCGATATCAGTGAAGAAGTGGTGCACGCGATCCTCGAGCTGATCAGCGATGGCATCTGGGACTGGAATGCCAATACCGGTTTCGTCTACCGCAATCCCGGCTGGTACGAAATGCTCGGCTACACGCCCCATGCACTGCCCAACACTGTCTTTACCTGGGAAAACCTGGTCCACCCCGACGACTACCCCCAGGTCATGACCCACTTCGACAACCATATCCACGGTCATACCCAGGGTTACCTGGCCGAGTATCGCCTCAAGAACCGTCATGGCGACTACATCCTCATCGAGGATCGCGGCTACGTGATCTCCCGCAATGACGACGGCTCCGTGGCCCGCATGATCGGCGCGCACCGCAGTATCGAAGACAAGCGACGCCTGCTCGAACAACTCGAAGTGCGCACCCATTCCCTTGAAGCCCTGATCAACGAGCGGACCGCCGAGTTGTCGCGGGTCAATCATCAATTGCAATTGCAGCTGGAAGAAAACCGCAAGCTGGCGCACAGCGACTCATTGACCGGCGTCGCCAATCGCTACCGGCTGGAACAGGTGCTGCGCAAGGAATGTGAGCGCGCCCAGCGCTTTCGCCAACCCTTGGCGCTGATCGCCATGGATATCGACGACTTCAAGCTGATCAACGACCAGCATGGCCATCTCGGCGGCGATGCGGTGCTGATGGAAGTCGCCCGGGGTATCCAGAGCTGCCTGCGCGATGTCGACGTATTGGCGCGCTGGGGTGGCGACGAATTCATGGTGGTTGTCCCCCACGGCACCCGGGCGACCTCGACGACCCTGGCCGGGCGGATACGCCGGATGATCCTGAAACTGCGGCCCAGGGGCACGATTTCCCTGAGCATGAGTTTTGGCGTGGTCGAACGCCTCGACGGTGAACAGATGGCGGCCCTGATGGGACGTGCCGACCAGGCGTTGTACCGGTCCAAGGCCGCGGGCAAGAACATGATCTCGGGTTGATCGCCGCGGCATTCCGCTATTTCCGCGCGCACAAAAAAACCCGCCGAAGCGGGTTTTTCCTTTGACCTTCCGACATCCTGTCAGCGGCCATCCTGGCCAGGTCGATCGTCCCTGATCCTGTACGCATCCTTGCGCAGCAGAAGTAGGTTCAGATTAGGCCAGTCGCCGTGGCCGACCAAGACGTGATCACCGGCATGTCGTGTAAGCCTTTAGCCATAGGCCAAGGCTTTTTCCACCGGCGCGCCAGCCAGTACCCCGCAGACGGCTGCCACGATCATCTCCACCTCGGCCTCGTCAATCGTCAATGGCGGCAGCAGCCGGATGGTCTTGCCCCGCGTGACATTGATCAGCACGCCATGGTCACGGGCAGCGATCAATGCCAGGTCGCGGACCGGCTGCCTGAGTTCGATGCCGATCATCAACCCGCGGCCACGAATCTCCACGACCTGCGGATGCCCGCCCAGCTCGCTACGCAAACGCGCCAGCAGGCGCTCGCCCTGTTGCCGGGCGTTACCGACCAGGGCCTGTTCCTCGATGATATCGAGCACCGTGCAACCCACCCGACAGGCCAGCGGATTACCCCCGAATGTACTGCCGTGGCTACCCGGTGTGAACAGTTGCGCCGCCCTGCCCCGCGCCAGGCAGGCGCCGATGGGAATGCCGTTGCCCAGGCCCTTGGCCAGGGTCATCACGTCCGGGACGATGCCTTCATGCTGGAAGGCGAACCACTGGCCGGTGCGGCCGATACCGGTCTGGATTTCGTCGAGCATCAGCAACCAGGAGCGGCGCTTGCACAGGTCCCGTACGGCCTTGAGATAGCCCGGCGGTGGCAGTTGCACGCCGCTTTCGCCCTGGATCGGCTCCATCAATACCGCGCAGATACGCTGGCCATGGCTGCGGGCGAGGCTGTGCAACAGCGGCAGGTCGCCGAACGGCACCTTGACGAAGTCCCCCGGCAGCGCGTGATAGCCCAGGCGCACTGCCGGACCGTCGCTGGCCGACAGAGTGCCCAGGGTGCGCCCGTGAAAGGCGTTCTCCATGACCACCACCAGCGGCTGCTCGATGCCTTTGTGCCAGGCATGCAGGCGCGCCAGCTTCAACGCGCTTTCATTGGCCTCGGCCCCCGAATTGTTGAAGAACACCCGGTCCATGCCGGACAACTGGGTCAACTGCCGCGCCAGCCGCTGTTGCCAGTCGATGCTGTAGAGGTTCGAGGTGTGCAGCAACAGGCCGGCCTGCTCGCTGATCGCACTGACCAGCCGTGGATGGGAATGGCCGACATTGGTCACCGCCACGCCCGCCACGGCATCCAGGTACTCGCGGCCGCCCTGGTCCCAGAGTCGCGTGCCCAGGCCTTTGACAAATCCCAGATCGAGCGGTTGATAGGTGGTCATCAGGCAGGCGGCGGTCATGGCATCGAGCTCCAGGCATCGGGGTGGTGCTGGCAGTATCGTTAGCCACCTGAGCTGGATAAACTCTTCACCACTTCAATAATTTTAAACCAGGGATTGATAATGGATCTGTTCCAGGCGATGCAGGTATATGTGAAGGTGGTGGAGAGCGGCAGCATGACCGCGGCCGCCCTGGAGTGCGGTATTTCCACCACCATGGTCGGCAATCACCTGCGCGCGCTGGAGCAACGCCTCGGGGTCAGCCTGCTCAGCCGCACGACCCGGCGCCAGCGCCTGACCGAGTTCGGCGCGACCTACTACCAGCGCTGCCTCGAGGTACTCGGGCTGCTGGCCGATTCCGAGCGGTTGGCGGAACAGGTCCAGGGCGAGCCGAGCGGCACCCTGCGGATCACCGCGCCGCTGACCTTCGGCTCCGAACGCCTGGCACCGGCCCTCAGCGAATTCGTGGCACGGTATCCGCGGATCAAGCTCGACGTGATGCTCAGCAACCAGCGCGAGGACCTGATCGACAGCGGTTTCGACGTGGCGATCCGCCTGGGCGTGCCCGAGCCTTCGGCACTGATTGCCCGGCCCCTGGAAAACTACGCGCTGACGGTCTGTGCGGCGCCGGCGTACCTGCAAAGACGCGGGACACCACTGATCCCCCAGGATCTCGAACATCACGATTGCCTGGCCTTCACCTACCCGGCGGGAGACGACTGGCGGACGGTGGAAAAACAATGGAGCCTGAGTGGCCCGGAAGGAGAAATCCTGGTGCCGGTCAGTGGCCCGATGACCGTCAACAGCTCGTCGGCGCTGTATCAGGCGGCGCTCGCCGGCATGGGTATCGTGATGCTGCCGGATGCGCTGTTGCGCGACGACCTGCGCGAGGGGCGGCTGGTGCCGATCCTGGGAACCTACAAACTGCCCTGCCGGCCGATGAACCTGCTCTATGCGCAGGACCGCTACCGGCTGCCCAAGCTGCGCAGCTTCGTGGAGTTCGCGCTGGAGAAGTGGGCCAAGCTCTGAGACAGGTCGTGGCGAGCGAATACACCCGCTCGCCACCCGCGGCCGCTTACTGGGCAGTGGCCTTGGCCGCATCCTCGATGATCGCCGCGACCTTGTCCGGATGGGACACCATCACCACATGGGACGCGCCCTTGATATCCACGGTTTCCTTCGAGCCGGCACGATCGGCCATGAACTTCAGGGCAGCCTCGGGAATGTTCTTGTCCGCCGAACCGTAGATGAACCAGGACGGCAGGTTTTTCCATGCCGGATCACCCGACGGTTCCTTCAGCGCGGCCTCGGCGATCGGACGCTGGGTCGCGGCCATCAGCGCGGCCTCTTTGGCCGGGACGTCGGCGGCAAACTGGGCGGGGAATTTGTCCTGCTGGATAAACAGGTCGACGGTGCCGTTTTTCAGTTGGACCGGCGGTGCCAGGGTCGGGCCGAGGGTACCACCCGGGTAGCGACCGGAGAGCTCGACGGCGGTCTCGCCTTTTTCCGGGGCGAAGGCCGCGACATAGACCAGGGCCTTGACGTTGGACTGGCCATGGACCGCGTTGGAAATCACCGAACCACCGTAGGAATGGCCAACCAGGATCACCGGGCCCGCTGTGTGTTCGACGATATCGGCCACGTAGTCCGAATCGCTCTTCACGCTGTGCAGCGGGTTGGCGACAGCGATGACCGGATACCCCTTGGCCTGCAGGCGGGCAATCACCCCGTTCCAGCTGGACGACTCGGCAAAGGCGCCGTGCACCAGGACCACGGTGGCTTTCTTGCCGGGTTCCGTGGCAGCCGAGGCTGAAGCCGCCCAGCCCAGCGACAGGGCGCCGGCAGCGATGGCAACAGCGGCGAACAGTTTCGAGACAGCAGAGAGACGGGACGTTTGCATCGGTGTTTCCTCGTGCTTGAAGTGGATGATCCGCCGGAAGCGGCGGCGTTCAGGTCGCTGAACGTGGTGCCATGATGGGCAAAACCGATTTACGAATGGCGCCTTTTTGTCGATGATATGCGCCAGATCGTCTAAACCTGTCTTGGAAGAGATTGAATCCATGGATCGCCTGTCGACCTTGCTCACCCACTTCGGCATCGCCGCCGACACCTTTCACAGCGGCTTCCTGCGGGGCAAGGCCGAGCTCGACGGCGCACAACCGCGCGGGCATGTGCATTTGCTCAAAAGCGGACGCGTCAGCCTGGAGGCCGGGGGCAAGGTGCTGCGGATCGAAGAGCCCAGCCTGATCCTGATTCCCCGTCCACTGCCTCATCGCCTGATCGCCAGCGAGGCCGATGCCGCCGAGCTGGTGTGCGCCTCGTTGCGTTTCGACGGCGGTATCGACAATCCCTTGTCCGTGGCCTTGTCCGACACCATCGTGATGCCGCTCGCGGCGGTGCCCATGCTCGAAGGCACGCTGGAGTGGCTGTTCGACGAGGCCTTCGCCGAGCACTGTGGCCGGGAAGCGGTGATGAACCGCCTGTTCGAGCTGATGGTGATCCAGTTCCTGCGGCACATGATGGCCTACCACAGCATGACCACCGGGATGATGTCGGGCCTGGCCGACCTGCGCCTGGCACGGGCCATGACCATGATGCACAACCGGCCCGAGCGGCCCTGGACCGTGGCCGAACTGGCGCTGGAGTCGAACATGTCGCGGGCCAGTTTCGCCGCGCATTTTCACAAGGTGGTCGGCCAGACTCCGGCGGACTATGTCCTGAGCTGGCGCGTGAGCCTGGCGCAGAAGCGCTTGCGCGAAGGCCGGCCGATTGCGCTGATCGCCGATGAGGTCGGTTACGAAAGCCCGTCGGCGCTGGCCCGGGCGTTTCGTCGCAAGATCGGCGAAAGCCCGCGGGAATGGCTGGCACGTCAGTCAGCCTGAATAAAAACCGCCGCCAGGGCATTCCGGCAGGCACTTTCGCCCACCGGGTCGATCAGACCCAACAGGCGCCTCGCCCCCGGCAAGGCAAACCAGCGACCGCGACAAGGATCAACAGCCGACCATGTTCGAACACATCGACTTCACCTACCTGCTCGCCACCTACGGCTACTGGGCCATCTTCATCGGTTGCCTGCTGGAGGGTGAAAGCATCCTGATCCTCGGTGGCATGGCGGCCCATCAACAGGTATTGCAACTGATGCCGGTGATCTTCTGGGCCAGCCTGGGTGGTATGCTCGGCGATCAGTTGCTGTTCTGGACCGGGCGTTATTTCGGCGCCCGCCTGTTGCCGCACCTGCATCGCCAGCAGGCGGCAATCGACCGGGTCACCGGGCTGATCGCGCGCTACCCGCTGGCCTCGGTGTTTTCCGTGCGTTTCCTGTATGGCATGCGCCTGGTGGGCCCGCTGGTGATCGGCGCCAGCGGCCTGTCGCCGCTGCGCTTCAGTCTGATCAACCTGCTCGGCGCGGTGGTCTGGGCCAGCCTCTTCGCCTCCGGCGGCTACTGGGCCGGTGAATTCCTGGAACAGATGCTCGGCAACCTCAAGCCCTACCGCCTGCCCATCGTCATCGGCGTGGTGCTGCTGATGGCGGGCATCGCGCTGATCCGGCACCTGCGGAGCCAGCACAAGGCCCGCCAGTCAGACGCGAAACTGCCCCACCATCCCCCGCAGTGAATTGGCCAACTGCGACAGCTCGTGGCTGGAGGCGCTGGTCTGGTCGGCGCCGGTAGCCGAACGCAGCGACAGGTCGCGGATATTCACCAGGTTGCGGTCCACTTCACGGGCGACCTGGGCCTGTTCCTCGGCGGCACTGGCGATCACCAGGTTGCGCTCATGGATCTGGTGCACCGAGCTGGTAATGGTCTGCAAGGCGTCACCCGCCCGTTCGGCCAGGGCCAGGGTACTGGCGGCGCGGCGGGAACTGGCCTGCATCGAATCCAGGGCCTGGGTCGAGCCGTTGCGCATCCCCTGGACCATCTGCTCGATTTCCTGGGTCGATTGCTGGGTGCGATGGGCCAGGGCACGCACCTCGTCCGCCACCACGGCAAAGCCGCGTCCGCTCTCGCCGGCACGGGCGGCCTCGATGGCGGCGTTGAGCGCCAGCAGGTTGGTCTGTTCGGCAATCGCCCGGATCACATCGAGCACCTTGCCGATGTCCTGGGACCGGGCGGCCAGTGACTGCACCAGCTCCCCGGTATGCGCCACTTCACCGGCCAGGGCGTTGATCGCCTCGACCGTTTCGCCGACCCGCTCCTGGCCCAGGCGCGCCGAGTCGCTGGACTCACGGGTGGCCTCGGAAGTGGACACGGCATTGCGCGCGACCTCCTCCACGGCGGTGGTCATTTCGGTGACGGCGGTGGCCGCCTGCTCGATTTCGTTGTTCTGCTGCTGCATATCGCGGGTGCTGCCGAGGGTCACCGCGTTCAACTCGTCTGCCGCCGTCGCCAGTTGCGCCGCGGAACCGCTGATACCCTGCAAAGTGTTGCGCAGGGTCTGTTGCATGGTCGCCAGGGCTTCGAGCAGGCGGCTCACTTCATCGTTGCCACGGGCTTCGATGGTCTGGGTCAGGTCGCCACGCGCCACGTTCTGCGCGGCGCTCAGGGCTTCGCCCAACGGCTTGACGATACTGCGGGTCAGCAGCATCGCCAGGACCACGGTGGCCAGGGCCGCCAGCACGATAAACAGGCTGACGATCATCCGCGAACCCGTGTAATACGCCTCGGATTTCAGGCTTTCGGCCGCAACCTGCTTGCTGAACAGGTCTGCCAGGTCGGTGAGCTGCTTGCCCGAACCATCGACCACGGTTTTCATGTCCACCAGCAGCAGCTTGATCAACTCATCCCGTCGCCCCTGTTCCGCCAGGGTGAACGACTGGGCGATACCGGAACGGTAAGCGGCGAAGGTCGACTTGAACTGGTCATACAACACCTTGGCTTCCGGCGTGGTGACCAGCTTGTCGTAGGCATTGATCTTGTCGCTCAGTTCCTTGTCCCGCGTGTCCATCTGGCCGCGGTACACGGCAACGTTCTTCGGGTCCGGATCGAGGGCCATGCGCAGGGAGATGGTGCGGATGCGCAGCATGATCTCGCGAATCTCGTCACCGCCTCGAATACTCGGCAGCCATTGGGTTTCAACCGCCACTTCGCTGTCGCGGATACTCGACATCTTCTCCAGGGCGAACACCCCGAGCAAGGCCACCAACAAGGCAATCAGGGCAAACCCGAGCGCTGCGCGGGGCGCGATATTCAATTGACGAAGAAACATGACGGCAGCCTTTTCTTGTAGGGATCCGAAGAGGAACGGCGTCGGCACAGGCACCGACGACTGGCAGGCTATCGGCAAGTTGTATGACAACTTGAACACGCTGTCGGGAAAAACAAGGCCGTGTGCCATCAATGAGCTATTGTGCTGCAAAGCCAACTCGATCTTGGGGCCAGGCTCTTGAGACCAGGGTGCGCGGGGATTAAGTGAAACATTGCTTTTCCATCGGCCACAAAAAACCCGCCGAAGCGGGTTTTTTGTTGACCATTACGACATCCTGTCGTCGACCGTCCTGGCCTGGGCCAATCTTCCATGACTCTGTGCACATCCTTGCGCAGCAGCGATGGGTAAAGATTAAGCCCCGCGGCAAAGGCGCAACAGAGGAGATCTCGGTGTCCGTCTGTAAGCCTTTCGCCATATCCCCACCGGCCCGCGCACAAGCCACGGCCAACCGGCTGACGCCCATCCCCCGCTCGGCCCAACAACAGGTGATCATCGGGTCGGAGACGGGCCATCACGCCTGATGGCCTGCCAGCTTGTAAAGTCCCCGGAGACTGCGACGCCACGCGGCCCCGCAGAAACTCCCCGCGTACCTGACCAGGAGGGTAGCCCCATGGATAGGTGATGCCCCACGGTTGTGTGCCAAGAACCTCCCCCCACCTTCCTGCATCACGGGTCCGCCTGCAAATACGCCGTTCGCCTTACAGTCATGACTTCAGTGATGCGATTTCGATGGTCAATATGAACTCGCCTCCTCTCTACCGCCAACTCGCCAATCACTACCTCAACGCGATTCAGGCAGGAACCCTGAAAACCGGTGAGCGTTTCCCATCCATTCGCCTGATGATGGAAAAACACGCCATCAGTCTCTCCACCGCCGTCCAGATCTGTCGCCAGCTGGAAGACTACGGTGTCCTGGAAGCCCGTCCCCGCTCCGGAAACTTCATTCGCCAGCCTGCCAGGCCCATTGCGCTGGCCGCCGACAGCGAACCGCTGCTGCCCCTGGATACCAGCCACTATGTCGGTATCCACGAACAGGTCTCGGCAGTCGTCAAGGCCAGCCAGCAGGCTTCGATCCAGGTCAACCTCGCCAGTGCCTACTGCGGTGCGCAGATCTACCCGCTCAAGGTACTCCAGGACCATATGATCAAGGCCCTGCGCCAGGACCCACAATTGATCGGCAGTCCGTCCCCGGCCTGCGGCGCCCGCCCGTTGCGCGACTTGCTGGCCCGCCGGGCGCTGGGCTCGAAGATCAGCGTCACCGCCGACAAGATCGTCATCACCAACGGGGCCACGGAAGCCATCAACCTGGCCCTGCGTGCCGTGACCCAGCCGGGGGATATCGTCGCGGTGGAGTCACCGACGTTCTACGGACTCCTGCAGATTCTCGAAAGCCTGAGCCTGCGGGTACTGGAAGTGCCCACCACGGCCAAGACCGGGATAAACCTGTTCGCCCTCGAACAGTTGCTCCAGGGTTCGGAACGGATCAAGGCGCTGATCGTCATTCCCAACCTGCACAATCCCCTGGGCAGCGTGATGCCCGATGCGCACAAGGCGTTGCTGGTGCAACTGTGCTCGGACTACGACACGGTGCTGATCGAGGACGATACCTACTCCGACCTGGCGGATACCGAGCAGCCGTTGTCGGCCCTGAAAAGCTGGGACCGCAACGACAACCTGATCTATTGCGCGTCCCTGAACAAGACGCTCGCTCCCGGCCTGCGCCTGGGCTGGATCGCCGCCGGCAAATGGCACGACCGGGTCGAGATGCTCAAGCACACCCAGTCGCGCAACTGCGAAATGCTGCCGCAGCTGGCGGTGGATGCCTTTATGAAAACACCGTCCTATGAGCGTTACCTGCGCAGGCTGCGCGGGCAGTTGACGATGCAGAGAAAACAGATGAGCGCGGCGATCGCGCAATACTTCCCGGCGGGCACGCAGATCACCAACCCCAAGGGCGGCACCCTGCTGTGGGTGGAGTTGCCCCAGGGCCATTCGTCCCTGGAGCTGTTCCACCAGGCGTTGCAGCAAGGGATCTACATATCGCCTGGAATGATCTTCTCCAACTCGCGAAGCTTCGATCACTTCATCCGCATCGGCTGTGGAACGCCTTATTCACCGCGCATTGAAAATGCAGTGGCCACCCTGGGGCGCCTGATTGCGCGACAAGGCTGAACGCAGCGTGCCGGAGAGGTCTCCCGGTCACCCGCGGACCTTCCCGGCATCCCTTACATCCGGTCTACCGGATGCTCGTGCAGGCAGATGATGTGCGGGTCGTTCTGCCAATGGGGGAAGCGTTGGGCAATCAGCGGGTCGTGCCCCGGAATGACATGGTCCTCGCCATCCACCAGGCCGTCGATGGTCGCGAAGGCTTCGAGGGTCTGGGCCATGTCATCGAGAATCGGGAACGGGCTGCGCAAACGGATATTGGCCCACAGGTGCGCCGCGTCGGAAGCCAGTACCACCCAGCCACGCTGGGTCCGCACGCGCACCACCTGGCTGCCCGGCGTGTGACCACCCACCGCGTGGATCGTCACGCCCGGCACGATCTCCACGGTGCCACGATGCAGGCGCAGGCGCCCTTCGAACAGCGGCGGGATCGCCGACATCACATCGTCCACTTCGTAGGTCTTGTTGATCGTATGGTGGGTCATCTTCGGCCCGGTGCAGAAGCGCAACTCTTCCTCCTGCAGGTGAATCACGGCCTTGGGAAACAGCCCCAGGTTGCCGGCATGATCCCAGTGCAGGTGCGTCAGGATCAGCGTTTCGACCCGGGCCGGATCGATGCCCAGTTGCTGCAACGACTCCTCCGGCAAACGGTACATCTCACGATTGCGGCGGTCGGCCGTGGCCGGCTGGAAACAGGTGTCCACGACCACCACGTGCTGGTCGTTGCGGATCACCCAGAAGTAGTAGTCCAGCGGCATCGGCGCATTGGGATCACCGCAGCAGGCGTCGTAGAGAAAGTTCTCCCGCGCGGTACGCTGGGAGTTGGCGCCGACGCGGATGGCGAAGACTTCATAGACCGGGGACAGCGATGGATTCGACATGCGGCTGCTCTCCTCAGGCCGGTTGCGCGGCAGGCGCCGCCTTGACGGTGGAACTGAAGTCGAAGTCCATGTCGGCGGTGATGCCCAGGTCCTCGGCCAGTCGATACAGGCCGCTATAGTCACGCATGATCGCGCTGCCACGGCTGGCTTCGCGGGTGTCGCCGATGATCACGTCGACATCGGCCACGCCGAGCTGCGTCAGGATCGCCTCCCACATCGAATAGTCCTGGGCGACAAAGGCATTGAGCGCCTCGGGCAAGGTCTGTACGAAGAAACGGCGCTTCTCGGCGTCCATATGTTCGTACATCACTTTCGCCACCTCGGCGAGCACCTTGCTGTGGGCGTACTCGTCACGGTTGTGCAGCTCGGCGACCCGGCGGTTCTGCGGCTGGATGCTCTGGTCGTCGGCGAGCATGTCCAGGTAGGCGTTGACGCTGATCTCGGCGACCACCGCAAAGGTGATCGCGGCCAGGTCCCGCTGCCAGGCATGGGGCAGTTGCGCGCACAGCGCCTGCAGGCGCAGGTAGGTGACGGAAGGCGGCAGGTCGAGGTCCTGCTCGAGGTTACGGTCGGCCTTGCTGCGCTGGATCGCCCGCAGGTGCATGAGCGTGTGGTAGTGCTCGTCGATCAGGGTCTGCTGCATGGCTTCGCGAAAGTGCCAGTCGTCCTTGCCCAGGTACTGGTTGGCGATGACGCTCAGGGCCGGATTGACCACGCACTCCTCGGCGGTGACGGTACGCAGGTTGTAGCCGATCCAGCCCCAGGTCAGCACGGCACTTTTCAGTTCCTCGCTCAGCGCCTGGAACTTCGGATGATGGAAGAACGGGACCATGGCAATCGGATAATCCGGCTTGCTCGGGTCGAACTCGTCGGTCAGCGGGAATTTGTCGCCGGCGCAGACGGTCGCCCGCTTGGTCCAGGCCTTGTTGAGTTGCACGACCAGCTTGTGGTCGACCTTGGCGATGACAATGGCTTGTTGCATGACGTGATACCTGTAGGACGCGCACGGAGTCCGTGCGCGGGTGCAAAGGGGGAAGCCGCCGGACGCATTCGGGCGTCAGGCGAGCCAGTAGCGGGTCAGGTGCCGCTGGGGGTCGCGGTACTGGCTGCGGGCATGCATCAGGCGCCAGTTGTCCCAGATCAGCACGCAGCCATCGGGGATCAGTAACGGCGTGCAGTGCTCCAGGAAGAACTGCTCGCCCAATGCCGCGATACGCCCCAGGGGCGTGCCGCTGTTACGGCCTTCGGGCGCGCCCAGGTCCTCCACGGACGGATTCACATCGCCGTAGTGGAACTGGTTGTAGCTGAAGCGGAAGATGTCGCCGTCGACAGCGGGCTTGAAGATGTACTCCTCCAGCACGCGGCGGGTGGTTTCACCGGGCTTGGCCGTGGCGTTGAACGCGACGGGATTGTCCTCGATCCACGCCCGCAGGTCCGCCGGCAGGGTCTTGAGGAAGGCCAGGCCGTCGGCCAGTTGCGTATGCCCGCCACCGCAGGTCGCCTGGCGATGGCAGTGCAGCACCAGGTAGCGCGGCGGCGGGTCATAGACCGGCGCCTCGGTGTGGGGACCGATGCCGTTCATGCTCTGGGAGTACGGCAGGTCGTCGAAGCCCGGCTTCAGGGTGACGTCGAAGGTATCCAGGCCATTGAACTGCGGGATCACCCGGCCGAACGGCGCCAGTGTCTCGTACAGGTCAGTACTGAGTTCGCCCGGCTGCAACAGGGTCCAGCCCTGTTCGGCCAGCTCGCGATGGTGGTGGCTCAAGCCGTGCCGCGCAACCACGGCAGGGTCGTTTACAGCGGTTTCTTCCAACATGACGAAAGTCCTTTTGTCTGGTCAGGCGATGACGGCCGCGGCGTAGGCGTCGATCAGGTCACGACAGGCCTGGCCGGGCTCATACTGGAGGTCGTCGATGCTGCGCACCGGAGTGATTTCGGCGGCCGTGCCGGTCAGGAAGCACTCGTCGAAATCGCCGAGGTCATCGGGCAACAAGGTCCGCTCGATCACCTCGTAGTCCAGCGCCCGGGCCAGCCTGATCACGGTCTGGCGAGTGATGCCGTTGAGGAAGCAATCCGGCACCGGCGTGTGCAGTTGCCGGCCCTTGACGAAGAAAATATTCGCGCTGGTGGCCTCGGCCACATGGCCGCGCCAGTCGAGCATCAGGGCATCGTGATAACCGCTGTTTTCCGCATCGTGCTTGCTCAGGGTGGCGATCATGTATTGCCCCGAGGCCTTGGCCTCGAACGGGCTGCTGCTCGGTGGCGGACGCCGCCAGGCCGCGGTCTTGAGCTTGATCCCGGCCATGCGGGCCGCCGGGTCGAAGTAGCTCGGCCATTGCCAGCAGGCGATCGCCAGGTGCACGCTGTTGAAACGCGCCGAGGTCGAGATCATCTCGCTGCCGCGCCAGGCCACCGGACGCAGGTAGCCATCGGTCACGCCGTTGCGTTCGAGCAGGGCATGGCTGGCGGCCTCCAGGGTTTGCAGGTCGTAGGGAATGGAGAAGTCCATCAACTGCGCGGAGCGGTACAGGCGCTCGGAGTGCGCCCGCAGCTGGAAGATCTTCCCGCCGTAGACCCGCTCGCCCTCGTAGACCGTGCTGGCGTAGTGCAACCCGTGGGTCAGGACATGGATCTTCGCTTCCTTCCACTCGACGAACTCGCCGTCGAGCCAGATGTAGCCGTCGCGCTGATCGAAAGGGACTGCTGTCGGGCCGCTCATACACTCACCTCCGCGGTGTTCATCAGGACACTGGCCACATTCAGGCCACAGAGCCGGGCTTCGGCCATCAGCACACCGGCCTCTTCTTCCGAGGCCGGGATACCGGCAATCAGGCGATTGCGCCGGGTATGGGCCTGGGGATCGCCGGCCACGCTGATACGCTCGCCGGCCTGGGCCGGGGTGGTGCGAATGGTTTCCATCAGGCCGGCAAGACTGCTCTGGAAGCCGCGCAGGTCGGTGAAGGCGGCAATATCCAGGGCAATCATGAAGTGACCGATCTGCCGGCCCTTGCTGAAGGAGCCGGTGTCCAGATGATCCAACTGGTGATCCAGCGGCATGCCGGTCAGCAGGCAACTGAGCACCTGGACCATCATGGCCAGGCCCTGCCCCTTGTAGCCACCCAGCGGGGACAGCGAAACCACCTCATCCGGTTCGGCGGTGTCGTTGCCGTCCTTGTCCAGCGCCCAGCCCAGGGGCAGCGACAGGCCGAGCTTGCGGTAGTGCTTGACCTGGGAATAGGAGATCTGGCTGGTCGCCATGTCGAGCACGAAGGGTTGTTCGTCCGCCGGAGCGGTGAAGCAGATCGGGTTGGTCCCGAACATCGGCTGCTTGCCCTTGAACGGCGCCATGCGCGCCGCGGCGCTGGTGGTGACGATGCCGATCATGCCGCTGTTGGCGATTTCCAGGCCATACACCGAGGCCGCGCCGAAGTGGTTGGAGTTACCGACCCCGACCGCGGCGATGCCACTGTTGCGGGCTTCCTGCACCGCCAGCTTGGCCGCATACATGCCGGCCACGGTGCCGAGTGCCTGGTCGGCGTCGAGGATAATCACGTTGCCGTTGCGGCGCTGCACATTGATGTCCGGCATCGCATGGCTGCGGCCTTCGTCCAGTTCCCGCAGGTACAGCGGCAGCAGGCGCAGGCCATGGGTGTCGACGCCCATCAGCGAGGTGTCGACCAGGGCGTTGGCGAACCAGTGGGCGTGTTCGGTCGACACGCCACGGCGTTTGACCGCCTGCGCGCAGACCTGGCGAGCGGTGTGCGGATTCAGATAGAGCATGGTGTTCATTCCATCGAATTAGGTTGGGATCAAACGGCTTCCAGCACGACCGGAATCAGTTTCGGCGGCGCGACGCTTTCGTTCTGGAAGAAGAAAAACTCCTCGCCAAAGGCCGGGACCAACTCGTCGAACCAGGTCGCCTGCGGGTCGAACTTGGCGTAGAAGGTGCGCAATACCCACTGCGGATCGCGGGCCTGGAGAAACTGCAGGACGAAGACTTTCTCGCCAGCGACGGTCTCGATGCCGTTGATCACCACCTTGCCGTAGAAAGTGCTCATCGACGGCCCGCGTACCGTGCGCGCCAGCCCGGAGACCGTGCGATAGGCCGACTGGTAGATCTCGAAGGCACGGTGCAGCGGCATCGCGAAGTAATGGCTGGGGCCGGTATCGCGCTCGACGAAGAAGTAGTACGGGATGGCCCCGAGGCGTACGCCTTCGGTCCAGAGCGCCGCCCAGTCGGCGGGGTCTTCGTTGATGTGGCGAATCAGCGGCGCCTGGATCCGCAAGGTCGCCCCGGACGAGCGGATCCGCTGGATCGCCTGACGGGCCATGTCCTGCTTGATCTCCACCGGATGGTTGTAGTGGCCCATCACCGAGAGGTTCTTGCCGGTCGCCACCACACGCCTGAACAGGTCGATCAGGGCATCGGCGTCCTTGTCCGTGACAAAGCGCTGCGGCCAGTACGCCACCGACTTGGTCCCCAGGCGGATGCTCTTGATATGCGCCATGTCCGGCGCCAGCAAGGGCTCGATGTACTCGGCCAGGGAACGGGTGTTCATGATCAGCGGGTCGCCGCCGGTGATCAGCACATCGGTCACTTCGGTGTGTACCCGCAGGTAAGCCGCCAGTTCCTGGGATTCACGGGCGTTGAACTTGAGTTCTTCCTCGCCGATGAACTGGGCCCAGCGGAAGCAGAAGGTGCAGTAGGCATGACAGGTCTGGCCCGCGCCGGGAAAGAACAGCACGGTCTCCCGGTACTTGTGCTGGATACCCGACAGCGGCTTGCCATCCAGGGTCACGGTGTTGTGGGTCAACTGGCCGGCCGGGTGCGGGTTCATCCGCTGCCAGACCTGCTCGACCTGGCGCTTGACCGCCGCACTGTCATCGCCGTCGATCAGCGCCTTCAGGGCCTCGTACTCATGCGGGTGCAGCATGTCGCGGTGAGGGAAGGTCATGCGGAAGATCGGATCGTCCGGAATGTTGTTCCAGTCGATCAAGGTACTGAGCACATAATCATTGGTACGAAACGGCATGACCTTGGACACTACCGTCATTGCTTCCTGCAACTCCGGGGTCAACTTCTGCCAATACACCGTATCGCGAATAGTGCGTGAATTATAAGGCTTGTATTTCTGTGGTTCGGACATTCCCTGCATGACAGCGCTCCTGACGATTCTGTTATGAGTTCACCTTGCATATCGCTTTTAATCGAACCGTTGCGAACTCCGCCTATTCAGCAATTACAGGCAAACAGATGCCTGCTGCCTTTAACGCTTGTTCAACGCGGCAAGTTCGATCTTGTTCAATAGCGGTTATCAACCACTGACAGCGATACAGTGCTTATTCGAATCTTTTCAATCATTCATCACGGTCAATCGATCATTGTCCCCAACGGACCGATCGCGGCTGTGCTCACTTCGCTGGCAGCGGCGCCACACGTTCCTGGTTGACCCAGGCCTGGACGCTGTCACGGCCCCATTGTCGACGGACATAGGCCGCCAGGTGCTCGGGCATCTCGTCGCCATTGGCCAGCAGGCGATTGAGCATGATTGCCAGGTCCGTGTCGGCAATGCTCCAGTCACCGAACAAGTGCCCGCCACTGTCACCGAGGAAGGTGCTGGCGACCCGATACAGGCGCTCTACGGCAGCCTTCGCCGCATCGGACAGGGGCTGGTCTTTCTTGCCGAAATAGATCAGGTCGGCCGGGCGTTCCTGGCGGATCACCAGCAGGTCGCTGCGCAGCCAGGCCTGCAACTGACGAGCCCGGGCGCGCTCCTTGAGCCCACGGGGCAGAACCTGCTTGTGGCCGGCATGGGCAAAAGCCTCGTCCAGGTATTCGGCGATGGCCGAGGACTCGGTCAGGGCGAAACCGTCATGGACCAGGGTCGGCACCTTGCAGGTCAGCGACAGATCGCGATAAGCCGGCAAGTAATTGTCCCGTTGCTTGAGATCAACGGTGACAATATCAAACGGCAGTTCCTTTTCTTTCAAGGCAACAAATGCCGACAACGCAAAGGCACTGACAAAGTCCGCACCGACATACAGGGTTAATGATTGATCAGCCACAGGACGCTCCCTTCCAGATTCAAATACATGAATAGTTTCAATCGAATTGTTCGACTGCAAAAACTGCCTGACAGATAGATAACGGGACAACGCGCGGTAATACGCCGATTTGCCCATCACTCAAATTGATTCAGAGGTGTTATCTACGGATAAGGATCGTAGATAACTGGAGACTCCTTCGATAGATACAGAAAATGCCTGTTTGTATCGATACAGATGGCCTACGGACAAACGCCTGCAGCGGGACGATCGGACAGCCGATTACCCGGGGAAGGAGCGAAGGCAAGGGGTAGCGAGGGCGCGGCAGAGTACCGGGCAGAAAAGCCGGGCGCGCAAATGCAATCAGGGAGCCAACGAACGTTGGCTCCCTGACGGGAACAGCGGCGGGGAGGAATCGCGACGGGTTACTTCACCACGCCGATCCGTCCGTTCTGATCGGCGAAATTCGACAGTGCCGCCACCTGCGGCATGTTGCTGATATTGAGCATCACCAGCGGCTCTTCCGCGGAGCCGTTGACAAATCCGTGCTTGTTCCACGCCGGCACGACGATCACGTCACCGCTGCTGACCGGTACCGCCTCGGCATCGCCCAGGGTCAGCTCGCCCCGGCCCGACTGGATAATGAACAGATGCCACCAGGTGTGGGCGTGTCCATTGAGGGTGGTGCCCGGGTTCAACCACTGCATCGAGATCACGGTGCCGGGCAGGATTTCGCAACCGCCGATACTCGACTCGCTCGACAGCGCGACGATATCGGTATCGCTGGGCTGCATGTCGCGTTGCAGGCTCGCCAGGTCCGTGCCCTTCCAGACCTGGGGCCGAGGTGACGATCCTTGCAGGCTGTCGCGGAAATCCTGATAGGTGAAAAAGCTGCCCTTGAAGGTATCCATGTGTCGTTCCATTTTTTCGTGCGGCGAATCGTTCCCGCCGCACAGACATTGAATTTATAGCTGGCGCAACGCCCCTTCGCTAACCGCGGCAATGATATCGACTTCGATGGCGGCATTCTTCGGCAATTGGTACACGCCGATGGTCGTCCGGGTATGCCGGCCGGCATCGCCCAGCACCCGATGGAAAACGTCCGAGGCACCATTGGCGACTTCGCTGAGTTCGGGGAAGTCTTCCGTCGACTTGACGTAGACCGTCACCCGCACCAGGGTCTTGATGCGATCCAGCGAACCGATGGTCTGCAGGATCAGCGCCAGCCCGCGCATGGCACTGATGCGGGCGGCTTTCTGGCCCTCGGACAGGCTCAGGTTGGCGCCGACGCGGCCGGGCAGGACCACGCGGCCGCTCATCATCGGCACCAGGCCGCTGACGTAGACCTGATCATGCAGGCGGATCACCGGTGAGTAATGACCTCCGGCGGTGTTTTCACCGTAGATGTCATAACCCAGTTCCTGGGCAATGGCGATAAAACGTTCATCACACGACATCAACATGACTTCCTTCTGTGGATGGGCAAGCACCGGGATCGAGGCGTCGGGCCAGGGGGGTTCTCGGTTCACGGCAGTGCCTCTTCGAGTTGCCGTACCGGTTCGGACTGCGACACCACGATCGCCGACTCGATGGCCCGGGTCAGTTGCAGAAGCTGCCGGCTGAGCGTCGGATAGTCGGGATTGAAAAGAATGACGTGGCCGATGAACGAGGTGTTGTCGGTCACCAGGGAGGAAACCCGGTCACCCACGCCCTTGCTGTAGCAGCCTTCGATCACCTCGATCCCCAGGCTGGCGGCCAGTGCCTGGATATCCGGAAGGTGCTGCAGGGTGCCGTGGGCAGGTGCGCTCACCAGGCGGATACCGCAGTAGCCTTGCGCGACCGGCTCGGCCTGCGCCATGCGTCCTTCGACCGCCCAGCGCACCCAACTCTCCCAGGGGTCGAATGCGTCGAGGGCAGCAAAGGCTTTACGGGCCAGGTCCCAGATATGCATGCCCGCCGGGCGCATATTGGTTTCCACGGCCGAGGTCGTGCCGTCCTGCCTGAAGAAAACCTCGTTGTGATAGGCGCCATTGTCCACGGAGACCAACTGACGCATGTGCTCGCCAGCCGCGGCGATGGCGGTCAGCGCCGCGCCCGTCAATGGCGCGGGAACCACCTGCTGGATCTCGGCACGATAAGCCCCTTCGGTGGTCGTCTTCTCGGTGACCCAGGAACGCCCCGCCACACAATCCCAGCTGTATTCCCGGGCTTCCTGCACCAGCTCTTCGACGATGATTCCACCCGCCCGGTACTGCTCCAGAGCCGCCCAGGCTTCCTCGCACTCGGCGGGCGAGTGGATCACCCGGCAACCCCGGCTGGCCCCTTCGCAGGCCGGCTTGATAAAGGCCTTGCCGCCGAGTGCCGCGACCCGTTGGCGCAGTTCGTCGAGGTCCGCGACCCGGCAGGAAAACACGGGTCGGTAACTCTCAGGGGAAGTCGGTGCCGCCGCCTCCAACTGGCGGAAGATTTCCTTGTCGAGGCCGGCTCGGGCCTGCTCGGGCGTGATGCCCGGCAAACCGTGACGCGTCGCCAGCCCCGCACCGAGCAACACCCCACGGTCGGAAAACGGCAGGACACCGAGCAGATTCCACTCATCGACCGCCAGGCAACTGGACACCGCGTCCAGCGCCGCATCGAGGTTTTCGATGGCCAGGGAGGTGGTCCAGACGTAGTCCGCCACCTCGTAGTCTTCCAGCTGGACCTTTTCCACCAGCAGGATCAGCGTCGCCTGGTAGAGCGACCGGCACAGCTCGCGCAGCTTGCCGATGTCACGTACGCGGTTGCCGTTGTAGCCGACCACGATCACACAGGGTTTTGCACTCATTTCGGATCTCCCCTTCCTGTTACGGGCTCTTGCTACGGTTCAGTCATGCAGCGGCGCGTTGAGTCTGCGATTGAGGTAGTACCAGGCCAGGATCCCCAAGGCACCGATCAGCGCCAGGACATAGGCGTTATAGGGGTCGGGCAGCGCGCGCATGAGCAGCACGGTCAGACCGGCACCGACGCCCAGGGACACTTCCTTGGCGAACATACTGTTCTGCTTGACGGAGAAGTAGTCGAGGTAGCTGAACGCGCATTCGGCGATGGACAACAGGGTGACCCAGATGAACGCACCGATCAGGGTTTCCACATGGAAGGCGGCCGGCGAGGACAGGACGAGGAATCCGGCGAAAATGATGCCGATCACGGTGAACACCTTGAACCGGCCGGTCACTTCGATCACGCGCATGACCGGGACTTGCAGGAACACCACCACGGCACTGTTGAGAATCAGCATCAGGCCGTACCAGGACGGCAGCTCGCCGGTTTCCCGCAGGATCGCCTGGGGCAGGATCGAGAACACGCCGAACAGCTTGATGCCCATGATGATCCCGGCGATCACCCACGGCAGCTTGCCCAGCCAGCCGGAACCGCCCTGGGCCTTCGACGGCGAGGAAATGGTCGGCAGTTGCAGGGTCGCGCCCATGGCGACCGGCAGGCACATCAGGACAAAGCCGGCGGCGCCGAGGAAGAACAGGGTCGGGGTCAGTTGCGGCGACAGCAGGATCAGGCCGGCGATCAGGCTGCCCATGTTCATGGCCACGCGGTTGTAGGCCGCGCCTTCCTTGGTCTGCGCCGCCTCGCTCTTGATCAGGTAACCGGCGATGGCGATCCCGTAGGCGAACAGCGCCGCGCCGAACATGACGATGCCCTGGTCCTTGGTCAGGGCCAGCAGGACCAGACCGGTCGTGGCACACAGCAGCGTGACGCTGAGGGAGCGGCGCCCGAGGAACAGCAGCGTCAGGGGCAGCAACAGCAGCAACGCGCGGTAGCCCAGGGCGAGAATACTGTTGGTGGCGGTGTCGAGCCAGACGTTGGCCTTGCCCAGGACCGCGAACAGCGACACGGCGGTAATGATCCGGATGACGAACAGCCGGACATTAACGGCCGGCTTGGCGATACCGGCAGTTGTTTCAACACTCATGGAGAACCTCTTCGATCAGAACGACATCTAGGACAATGAAGTCGATACTAGTGAGCGAAGTCCTTCTTGATCAGAGCAAGTTGGACTAGAATCCTCCGAACTTTATTGCTCGGATGACCAGTAAAATGCAGGCGCAAAGAGCCGTGATCGCCGCTATCGAGTTCGAGCCCGGCGCGCCACTGGTACAGCAGATCGTCGAGCGCTTCACCGCGGCCATCAGCCAGGGTGGCCTGCAGCACGGGGCCAAGCTGCCGCCGATCCGTGAACTGTCGGAGCTGATGGGGGTGGGCAAGTCGACCGTGGTCGAGGCCCTGGACCGCTTGCGGGCCAAGGGCCTGGTCGCCTCGCGCCAGGGCTCGGGGCACTATGTCACCCGCCTCAGCGCAGCGGCGCATGCCGGTGTTGGCCGCGATCTGCTGCCGCAGGACACCCTCAGCGTGGTGCGTCGCGCCCTGCTGCTGGACAACGGTGCCCTGCGGCCCGGCTGCGGTTTCCTGCCCTCTTCCTGGTTGCCCGGCGAAGAACTGCTCAAGGCCGCCCGCGGCACCTTGCGCTCCACCACCCTGCGCATGGGCGAGGCCGGGGTACCCGCCGGCTATCTGCCGCTGCGCCAGGCCCTGCGGGTGAAACTGGCGACCTTCGGCATCGAAGTACCGGTGGAGCAGATCGTGACCACCGCCAACACCGTGCAGGCCATCGACATGCTCATGCGCCTGCTGATCAAGCCCGGCGATACGGTACTGCTCGACGATCCGTGCTATTTCAACCTGCGTTCGAACCTGTTGCTCCACGGCGCCAAGGTGATCAGCATCGCTCGCGATTGCGATGGCGTGGATTTCACCCGGCTCGAACAGTTGCTCGACAGCCACCGGCCGGTGCTCTACCTGACCAACACCACCTTGCATAACCCCACCGGGCATTCGTTCTCGCCGGCCCAGGTGTATCGCTTGCTGGAATTGAGCCACCGCTACGGCTTCCATATCGTCGAAGACGACCTGTACTGCGATATCCAGCAGAAGCGCACGCCCCGGCTGGCGGCGGCCGGCGGGCTGGAGAACATCAGCTATGTCTCGGGGTTCACCAAGACCCTGAGCGCCAACAGCCGGGTCAGTTATGCCGTGCTGACGCCGGAAGTGGCGGCGCGGATGATCGCCCTGAAGATGATGAGCGGCGGCGTGACTTCGGAGCTGGCCGAGCAGATGACCTACCGGATGCTCAGCGATGGCAGCTACACCAAACATGCGCGGCGGCTGGTCGACCGTTTGTATGAGTCGAACGACCGGGTCGCGCAATGGCTGGCAGAAGCGGGCTGCGCGTTGTCATCCTGCCCGGGAGAGGGGCTGTTTCTCTGGACCCGCCTGCCCGCCGGGATGAACGCCGAGACACTGGCGCGCAAGGGCCTGGAGAATGACATCGTGCTGGCCCCGGGAACCCTGTTGAGCACGGCCGACGACGCGGTGAGCTTCCTGCGCTTCAACGTCGCCCATAGCGATGACATGCGCGTACGGGAGCGGTTCATGCGCCTGCTGGACAGCTAGGCGAAAAAAAGCCCCGCGCTTCTTCCGAAGGCGGGGCTTTTTTCGTCATGCGGGTCACTCAGTGCGCGTAAGTCAGCAACAACTCGGTCGGCACCTTGAAGTCCAGGGACATCATCACGCTCAGGGCGGTAATGGTGAAGATCGAGAACACGAACAGCTTGCGTGCCCAGACCGTGTCATCCACCGCCTTGTAGCCGGTCCAGGCCATGTACAGCCAGTACATGCCCATGGCCGCGGCCACCGCGAGGTAGCTCATGCCGGCATAACCGCTGAACGTCAGCATCAACGTCGCGCCGAGGAAGGCCAGGATGTAGAGCAGGATGTGCTTCTTGGCCACCAGGATCCCGCGCTTCACCGGCAACACCGGAATCGATGCGGCCAGGTAGTCGTTGAAGCGGAAGATCGCGATCGCGTAGGAATGCGGCATCTGCCACAGGCTGAACATCACCAGCAGCGTCAGCGCCGCCATGTCGAAGCTGTTGCTCACCGCCACGTAGCCGATCACCGGTGGCATCGCCCCCGACAGACTGCCGATCAGCGTGCCGTGAACCGACTTGCGCTTGAAGTACAGGCTGTAGAAGCCGACGTAGATGACGAAGCCGATCACCGCGAACAGCGCCGCCAACGGGTTGGCGACGCGGTACAGCAAGGCCACGCCGGCAACGCCGAGGACGGTCGCGTAGACCAGTGCCAGTTTCAGGGAGATAAGCCCCTGGACCAGCACCCGGTTCTTGGTGCGTTCCATCTTCAGGTCGATGTCGCGGTCGATGCAGTTGTTGAACACGCAACCGGACGCCACCACCAGCGAGGTGCCGATCATGGCCGCCAGGAAGATGGCCAGATCGACATGCCCCTTGGAGGCCAGGAAGAAGCCACCCGCCACAGAAAGCACGTTACCGAAAATGATCCCCGGTTTGGTGATTTGGATAAAGTGCTTGAGCGACATCGGGTCTACCTCACTTCGCCATCATGACGGCGTGGATGCTGAACATGATCCACAGTGACAGACCTACCAGCAGGACAATCACCAGCGCCGCGAAGATAAACGCAATCACGTTGTTGCGCTGCGCGGCGGAACGGTCCAAGTGCAGGAAGTACACCAGGTGCACCAGCACCTGGATCACGGCGAAGATCAGCACGATCCACAGGGTCGCGGCCTTCGGCAGCGACGGGTACATCACCAGGCCGAACGGGATGGCAGTCAGGATGATCGACAGGACAAAGCCGATCATGTACGACTTCACGCTGCCGTGGTTGGCATCACTGGAATGGTGTGCATTAGCCATTTACAGAGTCCCCATCAGGTAAACAACGGTGAATACGCAGATCCACACGACGTCCAGGAAGTGCCAGAACAGGCTCAGGCAGCTCAGGCGAGTGATGTTGGTCGGCGTCAGGCCGTTTTTCCAGACCTGGTACATCATCACGGCCATCCAGATCAGGCCGCTGGTGACGTGTACACCGTGGGTCCCGACCAGGGTGAAGAACCCGGACAGGAAGCCGCTGCGGTTAGGACCGTAGCCTTCTTCGATCAGCTTGTGGAATTCGTTGATTTCCATGCCGATGAAGCCCAGGCCGAACAGGAAGGTGATCGCCAACCAGCCCAGTACCTGGCTTTTCTTGCCCTTGAACAACGCCAGCATGGCGAAGCCGTAGGTGATCGAGCTGAGCAACAGGCAGGCGGTTTCGCCCAGCACGTAAGGCAGTTCGAAGATGTCGTGGCCCGACGGGCCACCCGCTACGTTGTTAACCAGTACCGCGTACGCTGCGAAGATCGACGCAAACAGGATGCAGTCGGTCATCAGGTAGAGCCAGAAACCGAATACGGTCATCTCGCCCGAGTCGTGGTGATGGTCATCGTGCCCATGGTCATGACCATGGGCGTGTCCAGCATGAGTCACTGCATTCGACATGGTTTAAGCCTTTTCCAACGAGGTTTCAACACGAGCATTGGCCGCAATCGCCTTGGCCTCTACCAGCACCTTGTGCTGCTCGGCTTCGATGCGTTCGATGGTCTCTACCGGCACCATGTAGCCCTGGTCGTCACGGGCGGCATGGATGATGAAATAGATCACGGTACCGGCCAGGCCGAAGATGGCCATCCACCAGATGTGCCAGATCATCGCGAAACCGAAGACGGTCAGCAGAGCACCCATGACCAGGCCGGTCGCGGTGTTGTTCGGCATGTGGATCGGCTGGTAGCGCTTTGGAACCGAGTACGCGGTACCGTTTTCCTTGGCTTCGGTGAACGCGTCGACCACATCGGCTTTCGGCAGTTCGGCGAAGTTGTAGAACGGTGGTGGCGAAGAGGTCGACCATTCCAGGGTATGGCCGTTCCATGGGTCGCCGGTCACGTCCAGGTTCTGCTTGCGATCACGTACGCTGACGTAGATCTGGATCAGTTGCGAAGCGATACCGAAGGCGATCAGGACCGCACCGAACAGAGCGACGTACAGGTACGGTACCCACTCAGGGTTGGTGCTGGCGTTCAGGCGACGGGTCATGCCCATGAAGCCCAGTGCATAGAGCGGCATGAACGCGACGAAGAAGCCCGAGATCCAGAACCAGAACGCTGCCTTGCCCCAGCCTTCGTGCAGCTTGAAGCCGAACGCTTTCGGGAACCAGAAGCTGAAGCCGGCGATGTAGCCGAATACCGCGCCGCCGATGATCACGTTGTGGAAGTGCGCGATAACGAACAGGCTGTTGTGCAGGACGAAGTCAGCACCCGGGATGGCCAGCAGTACGCCGGTCATGCCGCCGATGGCGAAGGTCACCATGAAGCCCAGGGTCCAGAGGACCTGGCTGGTGAAGCGCAAACGACCGCGGTAGATGGTGAACAGCCAGTTGAACAGCTTCACCCCTGTCGGGATCGAGATCAGCATGGTCGCCAGGCCGAAGAAGGCGTTGACGTTGGCACCCGAGCCCATGGTGAAGAAGTGGTGCAGCCAGACCATGAAGCCCAGCACCGAGATCGCGCCACTGGCGTAGATCATCGAGTGGTGGCCGAACAGTTTCTTGCCGGAGAAGGTCGAGATGACTTCGGAGAAAACCCCGAACGCCGGCAGGATCAGGATGTACACCTCGGGGTGACCCCAGGCCCAGAACAGGTTGACGTACATCATCGGATTTCCACCCAGTTCATTGGTGAAAATGTGGAAATCCATGTAGCGGTCAAGCGTCAGCAAAGCGAGTGTGGCGGTGAGGATCGGGAACGAAGCAACGATCAGCACGTTGGCCCAGGTGCAGGTCCAGGTGAAGATCGGCATGTCCATCAGCTTCATGCCAGGGGTACGCATTTTCAGCACGGTGGCCAGGAAGTTCACCCCGGTCAGCGTCGTACCCAACCCTGATAGCTGTAGCGCCCAGATATAGTAGTCGACCCCCACGCCCGGACTGTATTGCAGTCCCGACAGCGGCGGATACGCAACCCAACCGGTCTTGGCGAATTCGCCGACACCCAGGGAAACGTTGATCAGCACCACGCCGGATACCAGCAGCCAGAAGCTCAGGGAGTTCAGGAACGGGTAGGCAACGTCACGCGCACCGATCTGCAGCGGCACGACGATGTTCATCAGGCCGGTGAAGAAAGGCATCGCCATGAAGATGATCATGATCACACCGTGTGCGGTGAAGATCTGGTCATAGTGATGGGGAGGCAGGTAGCCAGGCGAACCCTCGGTGGCCATGGCCAGCTGGGTACGCATCATGATGGCGTCGGAGAAGCCGCGCAGCAGCATGACCATGGCCACGACGATGTACATGACACCGATTTTCTTGTGGTCGACGGAAGTCAGCCACTCGGTCCACAGGTAGGTCCACTTCTTGAAGTAGGTGATCGCCACGAACAACGCCAGACCACCGAGCGCGATCATGGCAAGGGTCACCATGACAATCGGTTCGTGGAACGGGACCGCTTCCCAACTTAATTTACCAAACATCGTTTACTCCTCTGCCCCGGCAGCTGAATGCGAACCTTCCGTTGCGGCGACTTCTTTCTTCTCGTGCTCGACCGGCTTGCCTGGTTTCATACCTTCGTACTTGTCGACGATGATCTGGAACAGGTTCGGCGTAACGCTGGAATAAAGCTCGACCGGGTTGTCCTGGCTCGGCTTGGAAAGGTCTGCGTATTCAGCTTGTTCAAGCTGTTTAGGTGCCTTCTTGACCTCAGCTACCCAGGCATCGAAATCCGCCTGGCTGGTTGCGGTCGCTTTGAATTTCATACCGGTGAAGCCGGCGCCGCTGTAGTTGGCGGAAATCCCTTCGTACTCATGATTCTCGTTGGAGATCAGGTGCAGCTTGGTCTGCATGCCGGCCATCGCGTAGATCTGACCGCCCAGGCCCGGGATGAAGAACGAGTTCATCACGCTGTCGGAGGTGATCTTGAAGTTCACCGGGGTCTTGGCCGGGAACACCAGCTTGTTGACGGTGGCGATGCCTTGTTCCGGATAGATGAACAGCCACTTCCAGTCCAGCGCGACGACTTGTACTTCAATCGGCTTGACGTCGGATTCCAGCGGACGATACGGGTCCAGGGCGTGGGTCGACTTGTAGGTCACGATGCCCAGGAACAGGATGATGATCGCCGGAACGGCCCAGACCACGATTTCGATCTTGGTCGAGTGATTCCACTTCGGCGCATAGGTGGCGTCCTTGTTCGACGCGCGGTATTTCCAGGCGAAGGCAAAGGTCATCAGGATGACCGGCACCACGACCAACAGCATCAGCAGCGTGGCAGTGATGATCAGGTTACGTTCGTCCAGTGCCACCTGACCCTTCGGGTCGAGCAAGGTCATGTTGCACCCTCCCAGCAACAACGTGCCGAGCAGCGGCAATAAGCCTAGGAATCTGGGGTACCTTGTTTTACTCATCTCACGACCTCTAAAGCAGCTTGCGCAATGCAGTTGGGTTTTGATCGCCAACACTTCACCCTGCCAAGGGTTGGCATTTTTTCTTCAATTGAATAAGGGCCTGCCCTTCGCGCTAATCGCTGATCGGCACATCTGGAGCTGGCAGTGAGTTCTTATTCGATTTTGTCGGTCAAAGGCCTTGTTACAGACCAATTCCATTTGGTGCGGATACTTGGAGGTTGCCAGCACCCGGGATCGCATGGCACCTTTCAGCCCCTCGATCGCCCTCGTGCGCTCAGGGATGAGCAGCGCCGGACATTCAGTGCGGGCGATTGTAGATATGTCGCGTTTTATAAACCATGTCTCATCCTGAAATATTTTTTATCCGTCCGCGCAACAATCATTCACCGATTTTGCAATGATCCTTAATCGTATAGCTTTTCATTCTCAACAAAAAGCTCTGATACGCGCTTCTACCGGACAACCTGATATGCCCCCCGCGCCGGCCGGACGGCCTCCCGAGGAACGCCTGCCCCCGGTAAAACGGGGTCCATAGCAGGTATTTGGTCCCTTGCAAGGTACTCCCTTCGTGGCCTCCGGCGAAAAAGCCGGCCAGGGAACTTTCCTGAGAATTGTTGTCGATTGAAGGGCTGCACCATCGTCGCAAACGCCCCCTGCGACACCTGCGACGTGACAATATGTCGCACTTTTTCCGGGCCTTTCGTTGCCCTCGATCACCGCCTCTTCACGAGCCCCACGGACACAAAAACGCCCCGGCCTCCCTCGGGAAGACCGGGGCGTCTCGGACTGGATCAGCGGTTTTGCCGACGGTTGCGATAAATGCCCAGCGGCACCAGCACGACAGTCAGGACAAAGGCTACCAGCGCCCATTGCGCCAGGGACAAGCCCAGGACCGGAGGGTACGGGGTCTCGCAGAAACCGTCGACCTGGAACCCCAGCGGGAAAAGCTTCGCCAGCGGCAAGCCGTCGACAATCGGCTGCAACACATCGATCCCGCAACTGACCTGCGGAAAGGCCTGGATATAGACATGCCGGCCTGCCACGGCCACCCCGGCGACCGCGCTCAACCACGCCAGCACCTCCAGCACCGTGAGACTGCGCGGGGTACGCATGCCGGCGCCGATGAAGGCGAATATGGCGATGAACAGCAAGGCATAGCGTTGCAGGATACACAGCGGGCAAGGCGCCTCGCCCAGTACCACCTGCATATAGAGTGCACCGCCGATCAAGGCCAGGCAGATCACCCCGAGCAGGACGAGAAAGCGCCGCTCCCGTCCCAGCCGCATCATTTCGTCATTCATCCCGTTTTCCTTTGACTCGTTATTGGATCGGCCGGAAGGCAGCGCTGGCAGCGGCCGCATCAAGCCGAGGTTGTCTTCGACAGGCCGCTCTGGGCGCCATCCGAACGTGGTCGATCCGATCAATATCCGTGGCCCGGAAGTCTACACGCAGGTCATGACCTTTGAATGTATTGAGCACGTGGAAAAGTGCTCCCGCAAGTGCGGGAAGCCACAGAACCTGTTGTTGGAATCAGCCCTGGGGAATTAACGACAGGCTGATTAAAGGCGGATTAACCGCTGAGGGATTTTTCGGATTGCGCAAACAATGCCGGTCGAGTGATCGTTCCCACGCGCGGCAAAGAAATGCAGCCGTGACGCGCTGCGTCACACAGCGGACGCAGAGCGTCCCGAGAGGCATTCCCACGCTGGAGCGTGGGAATGATCATCATCGTTATTCCAGGGCTGCTGCCGGGCCGAAGAACTCATACCGGCTCTGTGTTTCCGGTACGCCCAGCGCCTTCAGGTGGCGCTTGATCGCGCCCATGAAACCCTTGGGCCCGAGGAAGTAGGCATCCAGGTCACGCTGCTCCGGCAGCCATTCGGCCAGCAACTCCTGGCTCAACAGGCCGACCTTGTGCGCTGCCGGGCTCACGCCGTCATCTTCGGCGTAGCAGTAGAAGCGCTTGAGCTGCGGATGCCGTTCGGCGAGGCCATCGACCCAGTCGCGGAACGCATGCACGCCACCGTTGCGCGCGCAGTGGATGAAGTGCACCGGCCGCTCGGTCGCCAGTGCCGCTTCGAGCATCGGCAAGGTCGGGGTGATGCCGACACCGCCGCTGATCAGAACCAGCGGCTTGTCGCTGGCGGTCAGGATGAACTCGCCCGAGGGCGGGAACAGGTCCAGGGTCTGGCCGACCGCCAGTTGATCGTGCAGGTAGTTCGAGGCCCGGCCGCCGGCCTCGCGCTTGACGCTGATGCGGTACTGCCCGGCCTTCGCCAGGGCCGACAGGGAGTAATTGCGGCGCAGCTCCTCGCCGTCGACGACCAGCTTCAGGCCAATGTACTGCCCCGGTTCGAAGGCGAGGATGGCCTGGCCATCCACCGGTTCGAAATAGAACGAGGTGATTTCCGCGCTCTCCTCGACCCTGGCCGCCACCTTGAACGACCGGGCACCACGCCAGCCGCCTGGCGCCTGGGCCTTTTCGTCGTAGATCGCGGTCTCGGCACCGATGAGGATATCGGCCAACTGGTTGTAGGCCGCGCCCCAGGCACTCATCACCTCGGGGGTGGCGATCTCCTCGCCCAGCACTTCGTGGATGGCCCGCAGCAGGCAGGTGCCGACGATCGGGTAATGCTCCGGGAGAATCTGCAGCGCGACATGCTTGTTGATGATCTTCGCCACCAGGTCGCCCAACTGGTCGAGCTGGTCGATATGACGGGCGTACATCAGCACACCGTTGGCCAGTGCCCGCGGCTGGTCGCCACTGGACTGGTGGGCCTGGTTGAACAGCGGACGCACCTGCGGGTACTCGGACAGCATCATCCGGTAGAAGTGGGTGATCAGCGCTTCCCCGCCGCTTTCCAGCAGCGGGACAGTCGACTTGACGATGGCACGGTCTTGAACGCTCAGCATGGGATCAACTCCTGGAGTTTAGGCTTCGCCTGAATTGACCTTGACTATTCACACACCATGCCAGAATAAAAATCCTTTAAAATCAATAAATTAAAATATCATTAGTCACAAGGACTACAGCCACCTTATAGTCAGTCTGACACCACAGGAGTCAATATGACTGCAAAATCCCTGCTGACCACCCTGCTGCCGCTGGTATCGGATCTTTCCCGGGAACTGCCCGAAAGCGAACGTTACCGGCGCCTGCTCGAAGCCATGCGCGCCCTGCTGCCTTGTGACGCCGCGGCGCTGCTGCGCCTGGACGGCGAGTGGCTGGTGCCGCTGGCCGTCGACGGGCTGAGCACCGACACCCTCGGCCGGCGCTTCAAGGTCAGCGAGCATCCGCGCTTCCAGATCCTGCTCGGCAGCCATGGGCCAACCCGTTTCGACAGCGACAGTGAATTGCCCGACCCTTATGACGGCCTGGTGGATGGCCTGACCGAGCACCTGGAGGTCCATGACTGCCTGGGTTGCCCGCTGTTTATCGACGAACGCCCCTGGGGCCTGCTGACCCTCGATGCCCTCGACCCGGAACGCTTCGAGCGGATCGAACTGGATGCCCTGCAAGCCTTCGCCAGCCTGGCGGCGGCCACGGTCAGTGCCGCCGAACGCATCGAGCGCCTGGCCTTGCGCGCCGAGGACGAACGTCAGCGCGCCGAACTCTATCGCCAGGCCAGTAACCCGCAGAATCGCGAAATGATCGGCCAGAGCAAAGCCCACAAGCGCCTGGTGGAAGAGATCAATCTGGTCGGTGGCAGCGACCTGACGGTGCTGATCACCGGTGAAACCGGGGTCGGCAAGGAACTGGTGGCCCAGGCGATCCATGCCGCCTCCCCGCGTTCGGAAAAACCCATTATCAGCCTCAACTGTGCCGCCCTGCCGGATACCCTGGTGGAGAGCGAGCTGTTCGGTCACGTACGCGGCGCCTTCACCGGGGCGGTCAACGATCGGCGCGGCAAGTTCGAGCTGGCCAATGGCGGCACCCTGTTTCTCGACGAGGTCGGCGAACTGTCGCTGAGCGTCCAGGCCAAGCTGCTGCGGGTGCTGCAAAGCGGCCAGTTGCAGCGACTGGGCTCGGACCGCGAGCATCAGGTGGACGTGCGGCTGATCGCCGCCACCAACCGCGACCTGGCCGAAGAGGTGCGCAGCGGACGCTATCGGGCCGACTTCTATCACCGCCTGAGCGTCTATCCGCTGCAAGTACCGGCCTTGCGTGAGCGCGGGCGCGACGTCCTGCTGCTGAGCGGCTTTTTCCTCGAACAGAACCGCTCGCGCATGGGCCTGGGCAGCTTGCGCCTGAGCCCCGACGCCCAGGCGGCGCTGCTGGCCTACAACTGGCCGGGCAATGTCCGCGAGCTGGAACACCTGATCGGCCGCAGTGCCCTGAAAGCCCTGGGCAATTGCCGCGAACGGCCGAAGATCCTCAGCCTGGGCGCCGCCGATCTCGATCTGCCGGCGGTGACAGCCGAAGCCCCGACTGCACCTGCCATCGCCCCGCCGGGCCTGGAAAGCGGAGTCGACCTGCGCCAGGCCACGGAGCACTACCAGCGGCAACTGATCGGCAACTGCCTGGAAAGACACCAGAACAACTGGGCCAGTGCCGCCCGGGAGCTGGGCCTGGACCGGGCGAACCTGGGACGGATGGCCAAGCGCCTGGGCTTGAAATGAGCCAAGGCAACCCGGGAGCCCGCCGGAGCCGGGGTGGCCCGCGAAGAACGATAACGCGGCGGACCTGAAAAACCGCGCCGCCCTCTTCGCGAGCCAGCACCGCTCCCATGAGATATTCACCTAAAGCCCGCCCGGCTCAGGTCGATAACCCGTCATCGATACCTGTTCCGGGCTAACCTGCCCTGAAGCAGCTTTTCCCACAGAAGGTTTTTATGTCTTCCAACAAAGCCCGCGCAGACTCACTGTCACTTCTGCTCTTTACCTTGCGCAGCGGCAAGCTGATGGCGATCAACCTGCTGAAAGTCAGCGAAATCATTCCCTGCCCGCCGCTGACCAAGCTGCCGGAGTCCCACCCCCACGTCAAAGGCATCGCCACCCTGCGCGGCGCCTCGCTGTCGGTGATCGACCTGAGCCGGGCCATCGGCGAGCGCCCCCTGGTGGACCCCGACGGCGGCTGCCTGATCGTCACTGATGTCAGCCGGTCCAAGCAGGGCCTGCATGTCCAGGCCGTGAGCAAGATCGTCCATTGCCTGACCACCGACATCCGCCCACCGCCCTTCGGCTCCGGCGGGGTACGTTCCTTCATCACCGGGGTGACCCAGGTCGACGGTACGCTGGTGCAGGTGCTCGATATCGAAAAGGTCATCCATGTCATCGCCCCGGCGCAGATCGAAGTCGCCCCGGCCGAATTGACCATGGAAGAAGCGGAAATCCTCGGTCACGCGCGCATCCTGGTGGTCGATGACAGCCAGGTGGCCCTGCAGCAATCGGTGCACACCCTGCGCAACCTCGGCCTGACCTGCCATACCGCGCGCAGCGCCAAGGACGCCATCGGCTGCCTGCTGGACCTGCAAGGCACCGCCGAACAGATCAACGTGGTGGTCTCGGATATCGAGATGTCGGAAATGGACGGCTACGCCTTCACCCGCACCGTTCGCGAGACCCCGGATTTCCAGGACCTCTACATTCTCCTGCACACCTCCCTGGACAGTGCCATGAACAGCGAGAAGGCGCGCCTGGCCGGGGCCAACGCGGTGCTGACCAAGTTCTCTTCGCCGGAACTGACCAAATGCCTGATCCAGGCGGCCAGGACCGTGGCCGCCCAAGGTATCTGAGATGCCCCACCGTCATTGCCTGTTGCTGCGCAAGGACCTCGACGACCTGCTGGAGGTGCCGCAATGGCCGTCCGGAATTCGCCTCGGTGTGCTGCGACCGGAACTGATGCAGGCCGTGCACGACCTGCTGGTGCTGGGCTACCGCGACGGCAGCGTGCCTGTCGCGGACTTCGCCAGCTGGCGCGAGCATTTCACCACGGATGCCGAGTACGATCCGACGCTGTGCCTGATCGCCATGGACGAGCAGGGTCTCGCCGGTGTCGCCCAATGCTGGACCAGTGCCTATATCAAGGACCTGGTCGTGCATCCACGCCGCCGTGGCCAGGGCCTGGGCCTGGCGTTGCTGCGCCATGCCTTCCAGGTCTTCGCTTCGCGGGGCGAAGCCTTCGTCGACCTCAAGGTGATGGAAAACAACCTGCCCGCCCGGCGCCTGTACGACAGCGCCGGCATGCGCTTTATCCAGCGCTATGAAGTCAGCCCGGCTCAGGCATAATCCGGTTTTTGCCGGATGCACCTTCAGGAGACCTGCCATGAAAGCCTCTACCCTGATCTTCATCAGCCTCGCCGCGTTGGCGACCCAGGCCCAGGCCTCCAGCCCCGACGCCTGGATTGCCTACAACAAGGCCGTGCTGGCCAGTTGCACCAAGGCCAGCAGCCTCAAGAACGTGAAGCCGGTGGGCAATCCGGCACAATTCGATGACAAGATCGGCTACACCGCCGTGCTGCTGCATGGCCGCTACCCGCAGGCCCACATGAAAAACCAGCCGGGCACCGAACTGTGCCTGTACAACAAGAAGAGCAAGACCGCCGCCGTGACCGAGTGGGACTCGGTGATGCCGGCGCGCAGCAACTGAGGGACTGGCGCACAACTTGCTTCGACCCAGGTTCACGCGGTGACGGCGTGCCGGATTTGTGTCACCGCCCCAGCCTTTCCCTTGCCGTCGGTCGGTCCATGAACACCCATTTTTCCTGCGTAGGGTGCGGCAAATGCTGCACCGATCACCATGTCCCGCTGACCTTGGCCGAAGCCCGCCAGTGGGCGGCGGACGGCGGCCAGGTGATCGTCCTGGTGGAAGCTTTCCTGCCGAACGGCCTCGGCTTGCCGCAGGCCCAGCGCGAGCACGCGCAACGCCGTTCCTGGGGCGTTCCCAGCGGCAGCACCGAGGCCCGCGTGGCGATCACCTTCGCCGCCTACAACGTCGGCCCCTGCCGGAATCTTGACGAAGAGCAGCGCTGCCGGATCTACGAGCGCCGACCGCTGGTGTGCCGCATCTACCCGATGGAAATCAATCCGCATATCCCGTTGCGCCCCGAGGCCAAGGACTGCCCGCCGGAATCGTGGCAGGCGGCCCAGCCGCTGCTGATCAGCGGCGGGCAACTGGTGGACGCCGATCTGGCGCGGATGATCGAGGACTCGCGCCAGGCCGACCGTGAGGATATTCAGGCCAAGGAGCTGATCTGCGAACAGCTGGGCATCCGCACCACGGCGCTCAAGGGCGACGGCTTCACCGCCTACCTCCCGCACATGCCGGCATTCGCGGCCGCCATTGACCAGGTACGGCAACTGACGTCCTGGCCGGCGGCGAGCGAATGGAGCTTTCATGTCTCCGGCCCGGCCATCACCGAGCAGTTGCAGGCGGCCGGGGCGCGAGTGGTGACTGAAGCGGCAACCACCTACGCGTTCATCGCCTTGCAGGCGGCCTGAGCCGTCAGCAACGCTTGCGCCAGAACTCCTGGGCCAGCGAGCGCAAGTCGTTCGCCAGCCCCGCCACATCCCCCGAGTTGAGATGGCTCTGCTGGCCGACACTGACCAGCGCCTCGCAGGCATTGCGGATGCTGACGATATTGCGACTGATGTCCTCGCTGACGGAACTCTGTTCTTCCACCGCCGACGCGATCTGCTGACTCATCGCGGTAATCCGGCTGACCCGCTGGCTGATCCCGGCCAGGGCATCGGCCGCCTGCTGGACCTGCTGCACACTGTCTTCGGCCTGCTGGCTGCTGTGTTGCATCACTTCCACCGCATTGCGCGCACCGTCCTGCAGATTGCTGATCATCCGCTGGATTTCGTTGGTCGACTGCTGCGTGCGCTGGGCCAGCCCGCGCACTTCGTCGGCCACCACCGCGAAGCCCCGGCCCTGTTCCCCGGCGCGAGCGGCTTCGATGGCGGCGTTGAGCGCCAGCAGGTTGGTCTGGTCGGCAATCCCGCGGATCACCTCCAGGACCGTGGAAATCTCGGTGCTATGGCTTTCCAGGTGCAGGATCACCTCGGTGGCGCGTGCCAGCTCGTTGGCCAGGCGCAGCACCGCGCTGCGGCTTTCGCCCACCAGTTGATGCCCCTCGCGGGTTTCGCTGCCGACCTGGTCGGCCGCCTCGGAGGCCTGCTGGGCATTGCTGGCGACCTGGGCGACGCTGGCGCTCATCTGCTGAATGGCGGCCGCCACCTGGTCGGTCTCGGCCTGTTGGTCCAGGGTGCTGCCGTGACTGCTCTGGATATGCCGGGCCAGCGCCTGGGCATGCCCGGACAGGCGCAGCGAGGCATCGTCGATGCGCCCCACCACGGCCCCGACCTGCGCCTCCAGCATGCTCAGGGCAAAACCGATCTGGCCGATCTCATCGCTGCGGCCGGTGTAGATCGCCTGGCTCAAGGGGTTGTCGGCGATCTCACGGCCGCGTGCCGCCAGCCGGGAAAACGGGCGCAAGGACAGGTGGGTCAGCACCCCGACCAGCGCGCTCCCCAACACCCAGAGTCCCAGTTCAACCTCCAGCGACTGCCCACCGGCCCCGTGCCCCAGCGCCAGGACCAGCGCAAACGCAGCGCTGGCCTGCGCCCAGAGCCGGGTCTGCAGGCGCAGGCCCGGCAGGCGCTGGCGCCAGGGCAGACGCCCGCTGCGCAACCAGCCGTACCAGCGCTCGGCGGCCTCGACCTGCGCGGCGTCGGGCCGGGTTCTCACCGACTGGTATTCGACGGTCTGGCCATCGCGGGTCACCGGCGTGGCATAGGCACTGACCCAGTAGTGATCGCCATTCTTGCAGCGGTTCTTCACCAGGCCCATCCATGAGCGCCCACCCTTGAGGGTTTGCCACATGTGCGCGAAGGCCTCGCCAGGCATGTCCGGATGACGCAGCAGGTTATGCGGCGAGCCCAGCAGTTCCTCGCGGCTGTAGCCGCTGATCCTGATGAAATCGGCATTGGCGTAGGTAATCGTGCTGTCCAGATCGGTGGTCGAAAGAATGTTGGCATCAAAGGCGACGTCGACATTTCGCCCGGTAATCGGGAGATTGATCTTCATGGAAGCGCGCTCGGAGGGTTGAGAGGAGTCGGCAGCGCGTCGACTCTAAGCGCACGGAAAAGCAAAACACTGATCCAGCTCAGGTTCTTGGCATTTAGCCATGAACCTGATGAGGGCCCTGTCAGCCGATGGACGCGCTGACAGGGAGGACAGGCGGGGAACTCAGCGCTTGCCCATGGAGCGACGCGTGCCGTTGGGTGCGCGACCCGGTCTCTCGTGGTGGCCGTCCTTGCCGTTTTTCTGGTGCCAGGCCTGGCCGGTCTTTTTCGTCGCGGCGAACTCGGCGGGCTTGAACGGAAAACTGAAGGCCGGGATCACCGGCTTGTCGCTGACCGCCAGCTCAGCCTCGACCACAGGCTCTTCATCCGGGTTGGTGGAAACGGACGGTTGTTCAGGGGAAGTCATGGAAGCTCCGAAAAGGCGGGACGGATCAGGTCGAACCGAAAGACCGCAGTATACCTGCGAGCGCCCTGCCCGCGCCGCCGCCAGCGGTCATTTATAGAACAAATCGACCACCACCCCGGCCGAGAACGGCCCGGCCTTGGGCTGGGCGCTGTGCCACAACAGTTCGGCGTCGAACTGGGTCATGGCGGCCTGGGTGTCGCCCAACAGCTCGGCCAGGTGGAAGGAGCGGTTGTAAGGAATCACCCCGCCGCCCGCCCTGACGATGCGGATGCCGACACCGTCGTTGCCGCTGGGGATCAGCAACTCGCCGGCCAGGGTGCCCGATACCGGCTTCAGCCGTGCGTCCAGGCTGAAGGCGCTGTCGCAGGTGCGGCTGGTATGCAGGGCGAACGGTCGCCGTTCGGCCACCTGCCCCACGACCACGTTCTGGATGGCGATCCGCCCGAAATCAACGGTGTCCGGGATCACCTGCAATTGCGCGTCACAGGCCACGAAGCGCAGGCCGCCGAGGTTGTTGATCACATAGTTGAGCGAGTCGCCAAGGGGACCCGGCCCGCTGCCGCCGTCGAGCTGGAACAGGCGGTAATCCTGCAAGCGGCTGGCCACTCCCGACGGCGGCGTCGGTCCGAACTTCTCGATAAACACCGAAAAGCCCAGGTTGAAACTCAAGGCGCCACAGGCCTGCGCGTCGACACAGGCCGGCACGCTGCGGCCGGTGGCGATGCGCCCGTTGCTCTGGCGATGATCGACTCCTTCATGACTCAGGCCGACACGAATCCCCTGGCCGACCACCTGATGGGCCGGGTTCAGGTGGATATAGATCTCTTCCTGGGGCCCCGGCTGGCCGCCCCTGGCACAGTCCACCGCCAGGTTGACCGGCTCGGAACGCCAGACCACCGTGCCGTTGGGCGCCGACGCGGGAATCGCCACGGTGCTGCCGAGATCGGCACTGGCCACCAGCGAACCGCTGCCTTGCAAGGTACAACTGAGGGCAAAACAGCTGGCCGGGCTCAACAGCCCGAGCAGCAACAAGGCACGCGGCCAGGTGAGATGAAGCGTCTTGGTCATGGGGAGGTCCGTTCTGCAAGGGAGGAAGCGTCGCCCAGCAGCGACGCACTGAAAGGGATGCCGACATCGAAGCGGGCGCTGTAGGCGCGCTGGCCGCCGTAGTCGGTCAGGGCGTTGAACCGCAGCAGGCGCTGCTGGCTGGCCATGGCACGGGTTGCCAGCAGCACTTCCCGCTGTTCTCCCGGCGGCACCAGCAGGTCGTCGCCCAGCGGATGAGTGCCTTGCTCGCCGGCCAGTTCAAGGCTCAACAGCGCGGCATGAAAGGCCGTCGGGTTCTCCACCTTCAACCGCGGCACGCCGCTGGCATCCGGTTCCAGGACCCAGCGCAGCCGTTCCGGCGTGAGCGCCGGATCGCCGGCCAGCCCCGGCGGCCGGAATAGCACATTGATCCGCTGGCGGATGGCAATGCTCAACTGGCTGTCGCCGGGACGCACCCGGGGGATTTCCATCACATAGAGGTGCAGCAGCGACTCATGCTCCGTCGGCATCCCGCGCCCCTCATACATCAGTCGCAAGGCTTGCCGACCATCGGGCGCCAGCCGCGAAATCGGCGGGGTCAGCACAAAGGGCAGGTCTTTCGCCCCACCGGCGTCTTCCCGCGACTCCAGCCAGGCTTGCAGCAGCACCTCCTGGCGCCCGCGGTTGCGGGCCTCGATGCTCACGTCGGTAAAGCGCCCGTCGAACACCAGCCGCGTACCGCTCAGGGACACCGTGGCCTGGGCCGGCGCCGCCGAAACCAGGCTCAACGCCAGGAGCAACGCCTGTACAGGTTTCATTGGCAGACCCCCTTGACCCGGTCATAGGCCAGTTGCGGATCCCGTGGCGACAGGCGGAAATGGAACTGGCAGCCTTGCCCCGACCATTTCACCTGCAATGTCCCCTCCTCCCGGTCGCTGAGCACCAATGCGCGGCTGGTCGGGTCGACCACCGCCAGCGACTTGCCCTCGGCATCCTGGACGCTGGCCCCCAGCGGCAACGCGCTGCCATCGGCCAGGCTCAGCTCGAACTGCACCCGGCGACCGGCACTGGCGTTGAAACGCACCAGGGTCGACGAACCCCGACGCGGCACCACCTGGGCGATGGCGTTCTCGACCTCGACGTCCGCGCCCAGGTCACGGGTATCCAGGCTGATCCAGTTGGCGCGGTAAGGCTGGGCATACGGCAGCACCGCATAACCATTGCCTCCGGTCTCGACGCCGCTGAAGTTGTTGAACCGCGCGCCGCGCACACCCGGCACCTCGACCAGCGCGAAGGTGTCGCCCAGCGATTGCCCGAGGTTCACGCCACCGCCATGGGCGACCAGCGAGCCACGGGCACCGATGTTCCAGCTGTTGAAATCCTGGCCGTGGCTGTAGCCGGCCTCGAAGCGCCCGACCGAGGTCGTCGCGTTGACACTGGCGGAGCCGGCACGGGCCCCGGAACCGTCATTGCCGGCCAGCACCGAGTAGAACGCATTCTGCTCCAGCACGCGCCCGGTCAGGCCGGCCATGACGCTGGAGTCGCCCTGGTTGTCGCGTACCGCCGTCAGCGAGGCACGGGTCGAGCTTTCATGACGTCCCAGCGGCAGCGACAGCGTCAAGGTGAACTGATGATCGGTGTCGACCTTGCCATTGATATCCATCGCCTGGGTCCGATCCACGGAGAGGCTGTAGCTGAGGTCGCGCCAGTAGCCGCCATAGGTCGCGTTGAACTGGCGGGACTTGCCCGGCAGGTTCCAGAAGCGCTGTTCAAGGGCGGTGAAGCTGAAGGTACCGTTCGCCACGGGCTGGCTGAGGGTGATATCGAAACGGTCGCGGGCCCGGCCGATCTGGTTCTGCGCCAGATGGCTGCGCTCGTCCACATGCTGGTCGAAACTGCGGTAGTGCTCGCTGGAGTAGCGATAGCCGGCCAGGGCAAAGGTGGTCCGCGTGGCATTCAGGGTATTGGCATAACGCAGGCGCACGCTCTGCCCGCCGATATCGGTAGTGGCCTGGCGGCTGACCGAGTGGGTCAGGTCCGCCGACACCGCGCCCAGTCCCGTGTTGACCCCCAGGCCCAGGTTGCTGGCCTGGAAATCCTCGGCCAGTTGCACGCCGCCGAAGCCGGTGATCAGCTCGCTCAGCCCGTAGATCAGCGTGGTGCTGGCAAACCCCGGGTTCTCGTCCCGATCGTCGTTGCTGTCATATTGCCCGGCCTCGACGCTGTAGCTGAAGGTGCCCTTGGGCAGCATCAGGGGCAGCGACGCGAACGCCTGGATAAAGGTGCGACGGCGACCGTCCGCCTCGATCACCGTCACCAGCAGGTCGCCATTGGAACCGCTGGGGTAGAAGTCACTGATCTCGAACGGTCCGGGTGGCACGTTCGAGCTGTACAGCAGGTAGCCGTTCTGGCGAATCTCCACCGTCGCATTGCTTTCCGCCACGCCACGGATGGTCGGCGCATAGACCCGCTCGCTGTCGGGCAGCATGCCGTCGTCCGAGGCTACCTGGGCACCGCGAAACCGTATGCTGTCGAAGACCCGCGAGTCGCTGTAGGTCTCGCCGAGGGTCAGTTGGCCTTTCCAGGCGGTCAGGTCGCGCTGGGCATAGGTCTGGTTGCTGGTGAAATGCGAGGATTGTCGGTCCGAGTGCACCAGCGAGGACTCGTTGCGCAAACGCCAGGCGCCGAGGTTCAGGCCATTGCGCAGGCCCAGGTAATAGCTGTCGCTTTTCTGTCGATCGAGTTCGCGGCGATTGCCGCTGAAGCTGTAGCTGATGAAACCGCTGTTGACCCCCTCGTCCCACAGCTCCGGCGACAGGTAGCCCCTGGCGCTGCGGCGCAGTGCGATCTGCGGCACGCTGAGGTTGAGCGCCAGGGTATTGGGTTGGTAGTCGACACTGGCCTGGTCCAGTTTGCCGAGATCGAAACAGTGCTCGGGGGCAGCCTGGGAGGGCAGTTCGACCAAGGCCTTGAGGCGCTCGGCGTCGAGCCCCAGATCCTCCAGCAGGGCCAGGGTCAGGCAGGGTTCCACGCGCCCACTGAGCGTATCCCGGCTGAAGCGCACATCCCGGCGGGCACTGAGTACACGGTTCAGGTAGATGTCCACCCGGTAGAGGCCGGGCAAGACGCTGTTGCCCTCCAGGAACGCCTTGATATCCGCCGGCTGCTCGCCGCCATGGATAAAGGCGGTATTGAACCTGACAGATTCGCCGGCCGACTCCACAACGGCCGGATCCGCAAAAGCCAGGTCCGGCACCAGCAGGCACAGGCCCAGAGGTATGGCGGCCTGGCGATTCACGCTCTGCAACAGGGGGCGTGTCGCGGCCTCCCTTTTCCCACGACACGATGACACCAGAACTTCCTTTGTTCTTCGATAAAGCCAGTCCATTTGCAACCTTCACTCAATGTCTCGAGATGTTTGTTAAAGGCGAACGCCTGCGCGCACGGGCTCTTGCGAGGGTGCGACGCACTTGAAATTGAAAGAGATGCCCGGTGCGAGTGCGCTAATTCTCGACCCACAGGGCCTGGCCGCTTTTCCAGTCGCGACTGGAAAGCTGATAAGGCACGACGGCCCCATGGTCATTGATGCTCTTGAAGCTCAGTCGCGCCTGCTGCTCCGTCACGGGAGCGGGTAGTTCGAACACCTGCGCCTGTCCGGGAGCCAGCATCGCGTTCTTGCGGTGCAGCAGGCGGGCCGTGGCGCCGAACAGTTCGATATCCACCAGGCTGACATGGAACGGTCCGGGATTGCTCACCGCCAGCGTGCCGTCGGGCTTCAGGCGCCAGCGCAATTGCCGGGGCGCCTGCTCCGGATCGGCCATCAGCTGGCGGGGGCGATAGAGCACCTTGATCCGCTGGCGAATGCCGATCTGCAGCACATTCTCCTGCTCGCTTGCCTGCGGTATTTCCTGGACATTCAACCAGAACAGCGATTCACGGTCGGTGGGCATCTCGACGCCCGAATGGATGACCCGCACCGTTTGCCGCCCGCCTCCGGACAGCGGCACCAGGGGAGGGACAACGGCAAAGGGCAACTCTCCCGCTGCGGGATCCTCGGCCTCCAGCCAGGACTGCAACAGGATCGTCGAGCGGTTCTTGTTCAAGACACTGAGCACGGCTTCCTTGTGCTGCGCCGGGTACACCAGACGCGTGGCATTAAGCACGATCCCGGCCTGCGCATGGACTCCTGTCCACACGACCAGAGCCATGCCGATCATCGACGTCATCAACTTGCACATGTTGCGACCCATCTATAGCCAATAAAAAAACGGAGCTTTGCAGCTCCGTTCGAGACAACCACTCAGTTGTAGGTCAGTACGAAGGGCACTGTACCGGTGGCCGCACCTGGCACCGTCGCCACGCCGTTCTTCACGAACACCGCCCGCAGGGACAGGGTGCCGCTGGAACCGCTGCCGCTGGGCTGGAGAATGCCGTCGATGGTGTCGGTGGGGTCCTGGATATTCAGGAAGTTATCGTTGTCCCGGCGTATCAGGCCGATGCCCACGCCCTTGGCCGCACCGGCCGTGGTCAGCAGGTAGGGATCGTTCTGATCGACCTGGGCCGGACGGAATGACATGTGCACGCTGTTTTCCGCCGCCGGTTGCAGGCAGGTCACCAGCAGATCGATGTCCTTGGCCGTGCCCAGGCGGGATTCGGTACGGTTGCCGATATCGGCGAAGGAAACACGCCCGAGGTCGACCGGAATGTTGTCAGCGGACCCACCGCCGGACGACACATCGCAACTGGTATTGGTCAGTGCACCGGTAAAGTTCAGCGTGCCACCGTTGGCGGCGAGGGCGGAGCCAGTCACACCCAGGGCGGCACCCAATAAAGCCAACGTCAGGGAAATCTTTTTCATGCGAACACAATCCTTCGAGTTAATCGTTTGTACCCATCACTTGGGTGGCGGCCAATATAGTCGTCGATCGTGAATCGAACTATCAGACCCGGCCTGATTCAGGCTACCGATTTAACGCGAAAACAGGACATCTGCCTCTGTCAGAGAAACATGTCATTCGACGGACACAGAAAAATGACCCGGAGAGTGTTTAAGATTAAAAACAGAAAGATGAAAATCGTCGAGTTTAAACACTCGCAAGCCAACTCCCTGAAACTTTCCAGGGAAATTTTAATTATATCGATCAGACAGTTGCTTGTACTGATCGCCAGCGCCGTGGCGCAGAGTCAACTTGACGCCGGATATTTCAGGGGACGCCGCCCGACTCTATACAGTCCAGGCAGCGCTTATGCTTCGCCACACGTACAGTTCTACAGGTACGTGATCACCACAATGCCCTTGGGCGAGACCGTGGTGATGCTGGAAGCCCCGTTCGACAAGGGTTGGTAACTTGCATTGAAGGGCCGGGCGCCACCGCTGCAGGCATTGTCAGCGGTGTCGACCGCCACCACGACACCCGGCGCTACCTGGATATGTTGTGAAGCACCACGGGCATTTGCCGAACCCGCGGACGACACTTCGCATGCGGCCTCGACGATCTGCCCGGTAAAACGAATCTGCCCGCTGTTGGGCGTGGCCGCCTGTACAGTGGAACAAACTCCCATCAACAACAAGACACCCAACACCGATAGTGTGTATTTCATATCAAGTACTCCCAAACCAGGGGAACCCCTTATCAAGTAAAGCCCACTTGCAAGCATTCCACTGAAAAACGGGGAATATCCGTAGGACTTTTTATATTCGATTAAACACGCCACTATCCTGATAGCACTTCTGCGCAAAGCACATATCTTTGAAAAACAAGCCATTGAACAAACAGTGGTACTTACCGGGTTATCGTCCCTTATGGCGGTTCCTTTAATGGCCGCCCCGCCCTTTCGTTTCTGGCCTCGCCCCGGCCCTGGCTGACAGCCCTGTCAGTTAGCTGTCACCGTGCTGACCGGGTCGCGGGGTTATAAAGAGGCTACTGTTCTGCCAGCATTCACCTTCCCATTCCTTGTCCCGGCGTTTTGACAGCATGCACATCCAGAAAAAAACCGTGTTGGGCCTTGTCGTGATCCTGGTGGTGGCCGCCGGGGCGACCTGGGCGCTGACCCGTCCCGCCCATACCAAGCAGGCCGGCAACGTGGCGATACCGGTCAAGGTGGTCAACGTCGCGCAACGGGATGTGCCGCGCTACGCCAGCGGTATCGGTACGGTGCTGTCGCTGCACAGCGTGGTGATCCGGCCACAGATCGACGGCATCCTGACCCGGCTGCTGGTCAAGGAAGGCCAACTGGTCAAGGAAGGTGACCTGCTGGCGACCCTCGACGATCGTTCGATCCAGGCCAGCCTGTCCCAGGCCAGGGCCCAACTGGCACAGAGCCAGGCGCAGTTGCAGGTGGCGGAAATCGACCTCAAGCGCTACAAGCTGCTGACCGTCGACAACGGTATTTCAAAACAGACCTACGATCAGCAACAGGCACTGGTCAATCAGCTCAGGGCCACCGCCCAGGGCAACCAGGCGGCGATTGCCGCCGCCCAGGTGCAACTCTCGTACACCCAGATCCATTCGCCGGTCACCGGCCGGGTCGGTATCCGCGCCGTGGACGAAGGCAACTTCCTGCGCATGAGCGATGCCCAGGGCCTGTTCTCCGTGACCCAGATCGACCCGATCGCCGTGGAGTTCTCCCTCCCCCAGCAGATGCTGCCGACCCTGCAAGGGCTGCTCGGTGCTGCCAAACCGGCCACGGTGGATGCCTACCTGGGTGACGACGGACATACCGGCACCCTGCTCGGCGCCGGCCACCTGACGCTGATCGACAACCAGGTCGCGGCCACCACCGGCACGATCAAGGCCAAGGCCGAATTCAGCAACCCGACCCAGAAGCTCTGGCCGGGCCAGCTGGTGAATATCAAGATCCAGACCGCCCTCGACCAGGACGCCCTGGTCGTGCCGCCGTCGGTGGTGCAACGCGGGCTGGACGGTTACTTCGTCTATCGGATCAAGGACAAGGGCGTGGAAATCGTCCCGGTGCAAATGCCCTACCAGGACAGCGACCTGAACATCATCACGGGCGTGCGGGCCGGCGATGTATTGGTCAGCGATGGTCAGTCGCGGCTCAAGCCCAGCTCGCAGGTCGAAATACTCGGCGAACCCAAGCTGGCTGAACAGGCCGTGGCGGTGGAGCCCAAGCCATGATCAAGGAAAGTCGCGGTGTCTCCGCCTGGTGCATCGATCACCCGGTGGCGACCATCCTGCTCACCTTCGCCCTGGTCCTGCTCGGGTTGATCGCTTTCCCGCGCCTGCCCCTGGCGCCCTTGCCGGAAGCTGAATTCCCGACCATCCAGGTCTCCGCCCAACTGCCCGGTGCCAGCCCGCAAACCATGGCGTCCTCGGTGGCGACACCGCTGGAAGTGCAGTTCAGTGCCATCCCCGGCATGACCCAGATGACCTCCAGCAGCGCCCTCGGCTCGACCACGCTGACGCTGCAGTTCACCCTCAGCAAGAGCATCGATACCGCCGCCCAGGAAGTCCAGGCGGCGATCAACACCGCCTCGGGCAAGCTGCCCAAGGACATGCCGACCCTGCCGACCTGGCGCAAGGTCAACCCGGCCGACAGCCCGGTGCTGATCCTCAGCATCAGCTCGAGCCGGATGCCCGGCACCGAACTGAGCGACTACGCCGAAACCCTGCTGGCACGCCAGCTCAGCCAGATCGACGGCGTCGGCCAGATCAACATCACCGGCCAGCAGCGCCCGGCGATTCGCGTCCAGGCCTCGGCCGACAAGCTGGCGGCCATCGGCCTGACTCTGGCGGACATCCGCCTGGCGATCCAGCAGACCAGCCTCAACCTGGCCAAGGGCGCGCTCTACGGCAAGTCGAGCATTTCCACCCTGTCGACCAACGACCAGTTGTTCCAGCCGGAGGAGTACGGCCAGTTGATCGTCTCCTACAAGAACGGCGCGCCCGTCCAGCTCAAGGATGTCGCCCGGGTGATCCGTGGTTCCGAGGACGCCTATGTGCAAGCCTGGTCCGGCGACGAGCCGGGCGTGAACCTGGTGATTTCCCGTCAGCCGGGGGCCAACATCGTCGAGACCGTGGACCGCATCCAGGCCGCCCTGCCGGGCCTGGAAGCCATGCTCCCGGCCTCGGTGCAGGTCAAGGTGCTGATCGACCGCACCCAGACCATCCGCGCCTCGCTGCATGAAGTGGAAATGACCCTGCTGATCGCCATCCTGCTGGTGGTGGCGGTGATGGCGCTGTTCCTGCGCCAGCTGTCGGCGACCCTGATCGTCTCCGCCGTGCTCGGCGTCTCGCTGGTGGCCAGCTTCGCCCTGATGTACGTGATGGGCTTCAGCCTGAACAACCTGACCCTGGTGGCGATCGTCATCGCCGTGGGCTTCGTGGTGGACGACGCCATCGTCGTCGTGGAAAACATCCACCGTCACCTCGAGGCCGGCGACGGTATGCGCGAGGCGGCGATCAAGGGCGCCGGCGAGATCGGCTTTACCGTGGTGTCCATCAGCTTCTCGCTGATCGCCGCGTTCATTCCGCTGCTGTTCATGGGCGGCGTGGTCGGCCGGCTGTTCAAGGAATTCGCCCTGACCGCCACTTCGACCATCCTGATTTCGGTGGTGGTTTCGCTGACCCTGGCACCCACCCTCGCCGCGCTGTTCATGCGTGCCCCGGTGCATCACGAACATTCGAAAGCGACCTTCGGCGAACGCCTGCTGGCCGTCTACGAGCGCAACCTGCGCCGCGCCCTGGCGCGCCAGAAAACCATGTTCGGGCTGTTCTGCGTGACCCTGTGCCTGGCCATCGCCGGTTATGTGTTCATTCCCAAGGGCTTCTTCCCGGTCCAGGACACCGGCTTCGTCCTCGGCACCACCGAGGCCGCCGCCGATGTGTCCTTCACCGATATGGTCGCCAAGCACAAGGCGCTCGCCGAGATCGTCGCGGCCGACCCGGCGGTGCAGGCGTTCTCCCATTCGGTGGGCGTCTCGGGCAGCAACCAGACCATCGCCAACGGCCGGTTCTGGATCGCCCTCAAGCCACAGGACCAGCGGGACGTGTCCGCCAGTGCCTTTATCGATCGCATCCGTCCGCAACTGATGAAGATCCCCGGTATCGTCCTCTACCTGCGGGCGGGCCAGGACATCAACCTCAGTTCCGGGCCGAGCCGGGCCCAGTACCAGTACGTGCTCAAGAGCAACGACGGTGACACGCTCAACACCTGGACCCAGCGCCTGACCGAGAAGCTGCGGGCCAATCCGGCGTTTCGCGACCTGTCCAACGACCTGCAGCTGGGCGGCAGCATCACCCACATCAACATCGACCGCAGCGCCGCCGCGCGTTTCGGCCTGACCGCCAGCGATGTCGACGAAGCCCTCTACGACGCCTTCGGCCAGCGCCAGATCAACGAGTACCAGACCGAGACCAACCAGTACAACGTGATCCTCGAACTGGACGCCGCCCAGCGCGGCAAGGCCGAAAGCCTGAACTACTTCTACCTGCGCTCGCCCCTGACCGGCGAAATGGTCCCGCTGTCGGCCCTGGCGCGCTTCGACGTCCCCACCAGCGGCCCGCTGTCCATCGCCCATGACGGTATGTTCCCGGCCGCCAACCTGTCGTTCAACCTGTCACCTGGCGTGGCCCTGGGCGACGCGGTGCTGATGCTCAACCAGGCGAAGAACGAAATCGGCATGCCGGCGTCCATCAGCGGCAGTTTCCAGGGCGCGGCCCAGGCCTTCCAGAGCTCCCTGGCCAGCCAGCCGTGGCTGATCCTCGCCGCGCTGGTGGCGGTCTACATCATCCTCGGGGTGCTCTACGAGAGCTTCGTGCACCCGCTGACGATCATCTCCACCCTGCCGTCCGCCGGCCTCGGTGCACTGATCATGCTATGGCTGCTGGGCCAGGACTTCTCGATCATGGCGCTGATCGGCCTGGTGCTGCTGATCGGTATCGTGAAGAAGAACGGCATCCTGATGATCGACTTCGCCCTGGAAGCCCAGCGTGGCGGGCTCTCGCCGGAGGAAGCGATCTACAAGGCCTGTATCACCCGGTTCCGCCCGATCATCATGACCACCCTGGCCGCCCTGCTCGGCGCCCTGCCGCTGATGCTCGGCCACGGCACCGGCGCCGAGTTGCGCCAGCCCCTGGGTATCGCCGTGGTCGGCGGCCTGCTGGTGAGCCAGGCGCTGACGCTGTTTACCACACCCGTCATATACTTGTGGCTCGAGCGGCTATTCCATCGGCCCCAACCGGCAAGCGTGCCGGCGATCACTCATTGAGGCTGGTTCATGCGTGTCCTGATTATCGAAGATGAAGAGAAGACCGCCGACTACCTGCATCGTGGCCTGACGGAACAGGGTTACACCGTCGACCTCGCGCGCGATGGTGTCGGTGGGCTGCACCTGGCGCTGGAAAGCGACTACGCGGTGATCATCCTCGACGTGATGTTGCCGGAGCTGGACGGCTTCGGTGTGCTCAAGGCGCTGCGGGCGCGCAAGCAGACGCCGGTGATCATGCTCACCGCCCGCGAGCGCGTCGAGGATCGCATCCGCGGCCTGCGCGACGGCGCCGACGACTACCTGGGCAAGCCCTTTTCCTTTCTCGAACTGGTAGCGCGCCTGCAGGCGCTGACCCGGCGCAGCGGCGGCGGCCACGAGCCGGTACAGATCAGCGTCGCCGACCTGTGGGTCGACCTGATCAGCCGCAAGGCCAGCCGTGCCGGCACCCGCCTGGACCTGACCGCCAAGGAGTTCTCGCTGCTCAGCGTGCTGGCCCGGCGCCAGGGCGAAATCCTGTCGAAGACGGCGATTGCCGAGATGGTCTGGGACATCAACTTCGACAGCGACGCGAATGTCGTCGAGGTGGCGATCAAGCGCCTGCGCGCCAAGCTCGATGGGCCGTTCGAACAGAAACTGCTGCACACCATCCGCGGCATGGGCTATGTGCTGGAGAGCCGTGGTGTCGAGTAACTCCATCGCCCTGCGCCTGAGCGGGATGTTCAGCCTGGTGGCGATGCTGGTGTTCCTGCTGATCGGCGGGGCCCTGTACCAGCAGGTCGACAAGGGCCTCGGCCTGCTGCCCGAGGCCGAACTGGATGCGCGCTACAGCGTGCTCGAGTCCTCTCTCAATCGCTTCGGCACCCCGGACCACTGGGTGAAGATCAACGCCAAGCTCAAGCAACTGGGCGAGGAAGACAAGCGCATCCGCTTCTGGGTGGTCAGCAGCGATCCCAACTATGAGTACGGCAACCCCGACGCGCAGATCCGCGCCTTCGCCGCCGGCCCCAAGGGCATGCGCGACCTGCGCCTGCCGGGACACGCCTATCCGTTCAAGGTCCTGCTCAACACCATGCCGGCCAAGGACCAGCGGCCGCCGCTGCAGTTCCTGATCGCCATCGATACCGAGACGTTCTGGCAGACCCAGCATCAGTTGCTGATCGCCCTGATCAGCCTGGCCATCGTCGGCGTGCTGCTGGCTTCGGCCCTGGGCTACTGGGTGGCGCGAATCGGCCTCAAGCCGCTGATCAAGCTGTCCCAGGAAGCCCGCAAACTGGCGCCGCCGCGGCTGACCGGACGCCTGCAACTGTCGCCGCTGCCGCCGGAACTGAGCCAGTTCGTCAACTCCTTCAACTCGACCCTGGAACGGGTGGAGCAGGCCTATTCGCGGCTGGAGTCGTTCAATGCCGATGTGGCCCACGAACTGCGCTCGCCACTGACCAACCTGATCGGCCAGACCCAGGTGGCCCTGACCCGCGGGCGTTCCGCCGAGCATTATTTCGAGGTGCTGCAATCGAACCTCGAAGAGCTGGAGCGCCTGCGTTCGATCATCAACGACATGCTCTTCCTCGCCAGCGCCGACCAGGGCAGCAAGGCCACCAAGCTGATCAGCACCTCGCTGGCGGCGGAGGTCGCAACGACCCTGGACTACCTGGATTTCATTCTCGAGGACGCTCAGGTACGGGTCGAAGTCAGCGGCGATGCCCAGGTGCGGATCGAGATCGCCCACCTGCGCCGGGCCCTGATCAACCTGCTGAGCAACGCGGTGCAACACACCGCACCCGGCCAGGCGATCACCGTGCGCATCGAGCAGGAGGGCGAACGGGTGGCGATCGCCGTATCCAACCCCGGGGAAACCATCGCCAGCGAACACCTCTCGCGCCTGTTCGAACGCTTCTATCGCGTCGACGCCTCGCGCAGCAACAGCGGCGCCAACCACGGCCTGGGCCTGGCCATCGTCAAGGCAATCGCACTGATGCATGGCGGCGACGTGTTCGTGCGCAGCGGCAACGGCAGCAATACCTTCGGTATCTACCTGCCGGCCTGAGCGATGCTCCCCGAAAATTCCGAGGGCCGGCCCCCAGCCCCCTGAAACTGGCCTTTTTCTTGCCTGGGATCTGTATATGCGTCAATAAACCTCGCAATCGAGAACGCCACCATCAATCACCGCCCGGCAAAACCCTCCAACCCGCAGATGTTGCTGATACTGGGTAGCACGCTGACGGTCATTGCCATGACGGCTATCGTCACCTACCTGCTGGTACGGGAACGCGCCGATGCCGCTCAGGCCGCTGCCCGGGCGGCGAGCAATATCGTGCAACTGATCGATGCCGATGTGCTGCGCAACGTGGAACTCTACGACCAGGCGGTCCAGGGCCTGATCGCGGCTTCGCAACGCCCGGACCTGGTGGGGATCCCCCCCGAGGTCCGCCATCTCGCGCTTTTCGACCGGGCCTCGAGCGCCTCCCACAGAGGAGATGTCCTGCTGCTTGATCGCCAGGGTGATGTCATTGCCGACTCGCTATCGGTCACGCCGAGGGTCGCCAATTTCTCCGACCGTGAGTACTTCCAGATTCACAAGGACAATCCGGACCCGAAACTGACGATCACCGGCCCCTTCAAGGCCCGTCGAGCACCGCATTTCTGGCTCCTGGGTTTCAGCCGCCGGCTCTCCACGCCAGACGGGGAATTTCTCGGCGTTGCCACTGCCGCGTTGCGCCTCAGTTATTTCGACGAGTTGTTCAAGTCGCTGGACATCGGCAAGGGTAGTTCAGTCAACCTGATCAGCGCGCAAGGTATTCTCCTCGCCCAGCAGCCACACATGGGCGAAGATCTGATCGGCAAGGACTTCAGCAAACGCCCCAACTTTCTCCGTATCATGAAAGAGGGCGAAGGCAGTTTTACCGGCATATCCAGCCTTGATGGTACCGAGCGGCTCTATACCTTCGCCAAAGTGGGCAAGTTGCCGCTGATCGTGGTCGTCGCGCTTTCCACGGATGGTGTCTACGCTGCCTGGAGACACACCGCCTCCCTGACCGGCCTCGCCACAGGCATTCTCTGTTTCATCCTGCTCTGGCTGACATGGCTGCTGTCACGGGAGTTGCGCCTGCGCCGGCGCGCCGAAAAGGCACTCGCCAAACTGGCGACGACCGACCCTTTGACCGGCCTGGCCAATCGTCGGGCGCTGGATGATGCGCTGCTACGTGAATGGGCCAGGGCGCGACGCTCGGGTAAACCGTTGTCGCTGCTGATGATCGATGCCGACCATTTCAAGGCCTTCAACGATCGCCATGGTCACCCGGTCGGTGATGAAGCGCTGAAGCGCCTGGCGAGGGTGATCAGCGACAGCATTCGCCGTCCTGGCGACATCGCGGCGCGTTATGGCGGCGAAGAGTTTTCCGTGATCCTGCCTGAAACCGACGCGCAAGGTGCCTTGAGCCAGGCGCAAAAGATCAGGACAGCCATGGCCGCGCTCCCCCCCTTCGGGGACGACAGCCAGACAATCACCGTCAGCATCGGCGTCAGCACCACTTCCCAGCTTTGCGAAGGCAGCGTGGAACAGCTGCTGCACACAGCCGACCGGGCGTTGTACCAGGCCAAGCACGATGGACGCGACCGGGCGTTGCATATCCCTGTCGGCGGCTAAAAAAAAACCGCCCGAAGGCGGCTTTTAAAAACAACAAAAGGAGAGAGTCGTTACACGGCCGCAACAGGACGCATGTAAGAGATCGGCGCGGTGCTGGCGTCTTCGAAGGTCACGACTTCCCAGGCATCGGTCTGCTCAATCAACTTGCGCAGGAGCTGGTTGTTCAGTGCATGGCCCGACTTGAAGCCCTTGAACTCACCAATCAGGCTATTGCCCAGCAGGTAGAGGTCACCAATGGCGTCCAGGATCTTGTGCTTCACGAATTCGTCTTCATAACGAAGGCCGTCTTCGTTCAGAACACCGTCTGCATCGACCACGATGGCGTTTTCCACGCTACCGCCGAGTGCGAGGTTGTGCTTGCGCAGGTACTCGATATCACTCATGAAACCAAAGGTCCGGGCGCGGCTGACTTCTTTTACGAACGAAGTGCTGGAAAAATCCACGCTGGCACTCTGGGTGCGGTCACGGAACACCGGGTGATCGAAATCGATCTCGAAGCTCACCTTGAAACCTTCGAAAGGCACGAAAGTGGCGCGCTTGTCGCCGTCTTCCACTGTGACTTCACGCAGGATGCGGATGAACTTCTTGGCTGCGTCCTGTTCTTCCAGGCCGGCAGATTGAATCAGGAATACGAAGGGTCCGGCGCTACCATCCATGATCGGGACTTCGGACGCGGAGAGCTCGACGTAGGCGTTATCGATGCCCAGGCCGGCCATGGCCGAGAGCAGGTGCTCCACCGTGTCCACCTTGACGTCACCATTGACCAACGTGGTCGACATGGTGGTTTCGCCAACGTTTTCCGCGCGCGCAGGAATCTGTACCACAGGGTCGAGGTCGGCGCGGCAAAACACGATGCCGGTGTCCACAGGCGCTGGCTTGAGGGTCAGGTAGACCTTCTCGCCGGAGTGCAGGCCGACACCTGTAGCACGGATAATATTTTTCAGGGTGCGTTGTTTAATCATGGCATGGGCCGCTTCAGCGCAAATTGCGAACAGGTATCAACAAAGGCTGGCGATGATAGCAGACCAGGCCTTTGCTGAACACCAATCACCCTAATACTCCTGATACATTCCATCAATCGGCCTGGCGACGCAGGAAAGCCGGGATATCCAGATAGTCCAGGTCATCTTGCGGGTTCATCTTCGCGGCAGTCGCAGCACCGGCCTGGGCCTGGTTGCGCATGACGGTCGGACGGTCCAGGTCACGGTAGTTCACCGACGGCAGTTCCTGACGGGCAGGTGCTGGTGCGGCGGCGGACTGGGTGGTCTGCAGGGTATTGTCGATCACCTTGACCGGCTTCTCGATTTTCGCGCCCAGGCCGGTGGCGACCACGGTCACGTGCAGCTCGTCGCGCATGTCCGGATCGATAACGGTACCGACCTTGACCATCGCGTGCTCGGAAGCGAAGGCTTCGATGATGCTACCCACGTCGGAGTACTCACCCAGGGACAGGTCAGGACCGGCGGTGATATTCACCAGGATGCCGCGTGCGCCTTGCAGGTTCACGTCTTCGAGCAACGGGTTGCGGATCGCCGCCTCGGTGGCTTCGCGAGCACGGTTCGGACCGCTGGCGCAGCCGGTGCCCATCATCGCCATGCCCATTTCGCTCATCACGGTACGGACGTCGGCGAAGTCGACGTTGATCATGCCCGGACGCTTGATGATGTCGGAGATACCGCGAACGGCACCAGCCAGTACATCGTCGGCCTTGGCGAATGCCGACAGCAGGCTTGCGTCCTTGCCCAGGATGGTCAGCAGCTTCTCGTTGGGAATGGTGATCAACGAGTCGACGCTTTCACTCAGCGCGCGGATGCCTTCATCGGCGATCTGCATGCGCTTGCGGCCTTCGAACGGGAACGGACGGGTCACCACCGCAACGGTGAGGATGCCCATTTCCTTGGCCACTTCGGCGATGATCGGGGCTGCACCGGTACCGGTACCGCCACCCATGCCGGTGGTGATGAAGACCATGTTGGTGCCTTGCAGCACTTCAGCGATACGCTCGCGGTCTTCCAGGGCGGCCTGACGACCGACTTCCGGGTTGGCGCCAGCGCCAAGGCCCTTGGTCACGCCGGTGCCCAGTTGCAGGATGGTCCGCGCGCCGATGTTCTTCAGCGCCTGGGCATCAGTGTTGGCGCAGATGAACTCGACGCCTTCAATGTTGCTCTTGACCATATGGTTGACAGCGTTGCCGCCGCCACCGCCGACGCCGATAACCTTGATTACCGGACTTTGTGGGACGTTGTCTACGAGTTCGAACATGTTCCCTCTCCTTTCATTCTCTAGTTTTTTCGCCTACTTCTACTGCTTTGAAACTTTAAAAGTTGCCCTGGACCCAGCGCTTCAAACGCTCCAGCACAGGTGCTTTCTGTTCTTCATCGCGATAGTCGTTTCTGTTGCCGCCGTTGTAGCCGGACAGGGAAATGCCGTCCGACTGCTTTTGCAGCCCGTACAGCAACAGCCCCACCCCAGTTGAATAGATCGGGTTGCGGACCACGTCCGACAGCCCCTTGACCGTGTGCGGCACGCCCAGGCGTACCGGCATGTGGAAGATTTCCTCGGCCAGCTCGACCGCGCCTTCCATCTTCGAGGTGCCACCGGTCAGCACGATGCCGGCCGGGATCAGGTCTTCGTAGCCGCTGCGGCGCAGCTCGGCCTGGATCAGCGTGAACAGTTCGTCGTAGCGCGGCTCGACCACCTCGGCCAAGGCCTGGCGGGACAGCTCGCGCGGTGGACGATCGCCGACGCTCGGGACCTTGATGGTTTCACCGGCACCGGCCAGCTTGGCCAGGGCGCAGGCGTAGCGGATCTTGATCTCTTCGGCGTACTGGGTCGGGGTACGCAGCGCCATGGCGATGTCGTTGGTCACCTGGTCGCCGGCAATCGGGATCACCGCGGTGTGGCGGATCGCGCCTTCGGTGAAGATCGCGATGTCGGTGGTACCGCCGCCGATGTCCACCAGGCAGACGCCCAGCTCTTTCTCGTCGTCGGTCAGCACCGAGTAGGCGGAGGCCAGTTGCTCGAGGATGATGTCGTCGATTTCGAGGCCGCAGCGGCGCACGCACTTCTCGATGTTCTGGGCCGCGTTCACCGCGCAGGTGACCACGTGGACCTTGGCTTCGAGGCGCACGCCGGACATGCCCAGGGGCTCGCGCACGCCTTCCTGGTTGTCGATCACGTAGTCCTGCGGCAGGGTGTGCAGGACCCGCTGGTCAGCCGGGATCGCCACGGCCTGGGCCGCGTCGAGGACGCGCTCGAGATCCGCCGAACTGACTTCGCGATCGCGGATCGCGACGATGCCGTGGGAATTCAGGCTGCGGATGTGATTACCCGCCACGCCGACGAATGCCGAGTGGATCCGGCAACCGGCCATCAGTTGCGCTTCTTCTACCGCGCGCTGGATCGACTGCACGGTGGACTCGATATTCACCACCACGCCCTTCTTCAGGCCACGCGAAGGATGAGTACCGATACCGACGATTTCCAGCGTGCCATCGGCCGCGACCTCGCCCACCAGCGCCACCACCTTGGAGGTGCCGATATCCAGTCCGACGATCATTTTGCCGCTTTGCACGTTTGCCATGGTCCTGCCTCTTCTTAATTCTTCGCAACGGCGGGTTTGGCCGTCACGGGCGCCACAGGTTCCCGCCATCCGACGGCCAGGCCGTTGGAGTAACGCAGATCGATGCTGGCAATGTTCGTAATCTGTTCTTTCAACGTTTTTTCATAAATGGCAATGAAACGGCGCATCTTCTCGACCAGATGGTCGCGGCCCAACAACAACTGGATACCCGGCCCGGCGCTTCCTGCGCCGGTGGTCAGGAACCAACTGCCCCGCTCACGCAGTTCCAGCCGGGCGATGGAGAAGCCCAGCGGGCGCAACATCTGACTCAGGACCTGGTACTGCTGCATCACCTGCTGCTGAGCCCGCTGCGGGCCGAACAGCTGCGGCAGATGTTCGTAGTTCGCCAGTTCCCGTGGCGCGAACGCCTGGCCCTGGTTGTTCAACAACGCCTCGTCGCCCCAGCGGGCCACCGGCAACTGCTCTTCCAGGCGGATCACCACCTGGTCCGGCCACACACGCCGGACCTCGGCGTGGGCGATCCACGGCATGGTTTCCAGCTCGGCGCGCATGCTCGCCAGGTCGATGGTGAAGAAGCTTGCCGCGACGTACGGCGCGATCCGCTGCTGCACCGCCTGCTGGCTGATGTAGCTGAGGTCGCCCTGGACGTTGATCTTGCTGATCGGTCGATCCGCATAGGGCAACAGGCGCTGGGCGCCCTCATAGGTGCCGAAGCCCAGGGCCACCAGCAACACCGGCCACATCAGGCGCTTCAGGAAGCCGAAATTGGCTTTTGGCAGGCGCACTGACATCGGCTCTTTAGCCACCATTCGGCTGGCACCCCGCGGCACCGGCTTGTTACGGCCGGAAGCGGGTGGCTGATGACGAATCTGCGCGCCGTGCATGGTTTAACCTCGCGGCTCTGATTGGCTGGCGGCATGAGCGGCAACGCTCTCGGCCAGGATCGCCAGCACCAGTTGCTGGAAATCCAGACCGGCCGCCCGTGCCGCCATCGGCACCAGACTGTGGTCAGTCATGCCCGGGGCGGTGTTGACTTCCAGGAACCAGAACTGCCCGTCGGCGTCCTGCATCACATCGGCACGCGCCCAACCGGCGATACCGAGCGCCTCACAGGCTTTCGCCGTGAGGTCCATCAGTTCTTTTTCCTTGTGACTGTCGAGGCCGCACGGGATCCGGTACTGGGTATCGGAAGCCAGGTACTTGGCGTCGTAGTCGTAGAACGAATGCGGGGTGCCGAGGGCGATCGGTGGCAGGATCTGCCCACGCAGGGTGGCGATGGTGAACTCCGGACCCTGGATCCATTGTTCGACCAACACTTGCGAATCGTAGGCGGCGGCGGCTTTCCAGGCGACGATCAACTCATCGACGCCGGTCACCTTGGCCATCCCAATACTGGAGCCTTCATGGGCAGGTTTGACGATCAAAGGGAAACCCAGTTCCGCGCCAGCGCGAATACAGTCGACCTCCGAGCTCAACACGGCATGACGGGGCGTCGGAATCCCCAGGCTGTGCCAGACCTGCTTGGTACGCAATTTGTCCATGGCCAGGGCCGAAGCGAGAATGCCACTGCCGGTGTAGGGAATGCCCAGGCACTCCAGCAACCCCTGCATGCTGCCGTCTTCACCGCCGCGACCGTGAAGAATGATGAAGGCACGGTCGATCTTCTCGTGCAGCAGGCGCTGCAGGAAGTCGTCACCCACGTCGATGCCGAACGCATCGACACCGGCGCTCTGCAGGGCCTCGAGCACCGCATTGCCGGACTTCAGCGAGACTTCGCGCTCGGCGCTCTTGCCACCGAACAGCACGGCGACACGGCCGAAGGCCTTCGGCTCGAGGGTCGAGAACAGGTTGGCGTAGGCAGCGGTCATTTCGATTTCCCCGGGCTGACTGCGGCAACGGCGCCGGCGAACAACGAACTCTTGAGCAACTGCGGGGCGAGGCCGCCGATATCACCGGCGCCCTGGCACAGCAGGATGTCGCCCGGCAGCAGCAACGGCTTGACCAGCGGAGCCAGCTCCACGCCACGCTCGATATAGATCGGGTCGAGCTGGCCGCGCTGACGGATGCTGCGGCACAGCTGGCGGCTGTCCGCCCCCGGGATCGGCTCTTCACCGGCCGGGTAGACTTCCATCAGCAACAGCACATTGGCGTCGGCCAGCACCTGGACGAAATCGTCGTACAGGTCGCGGGTACGGGTATAGCGGTGTGGCTGGTAGACCATCACCAGACGGCGTTCCGGCCAGCCACCGCGTACAGCCTTGATCACCGCCGCGACTTCGGTCGGGTGGTGGCCGTAGTCGTCGACCAGCATCACGCTGCCGCCGTCCACCGGCAATTCGCCGTAGACCTGGAAGCGCCGACCCACGCCCTGGAAGCCCGACAGGCCCTGGACGATGGCCTCGTCGCTGATGCCCTCGTCGGTGGCGATGGCGATGGTCGCCAGGGAGTTCAGGACGTTGTGGTTGCCCGGCATGTTCACCGAGACGTTCAGCGGTTCGCGGTCACGACGCAGCACGGTGAAGTGAGTCTGCATGCCGGCCTGGCGGATATTGATCGCGCGCACGTCGGCGTCTTCGTGAACCCCGTAGGTCACGGTCGGACGGGCGATCTGCGGCAGAATCTCGCGCACCACCGGATCGTCCAGGCAGACCACGGCCAGACCGTAGAACGGCAGGTTGTGGAGGAACTCGACGAAGGTCTTCTTCAGTTTGTTGAAGTCACCTTCGTAGGTGTCCATGTGGTCGGCGTCGATGTTGGTGACCACCGCGACCAGCGGCTGCAGGTGCAGGAAGCTGGCATCGCTCTCATCGGCTTCGGCGATCAGGTAGCGGCTGGTGCCGAGCTGGGCATTGGTGCCCGCGGCATTCAGGCGGCCACCGATGACGAAGGTCGGGTCCAGGCCGCCGGCGGCGAACACCGAGGCGATCAGACTGGTGGTGGTGGTCTTGCCGTGGGTACCGGCCACGGCAATCCCGTGGCGATAGCGCATCAGTTCGGCGAGCATCTCGGCCCGTGGCACCACCGGGATACGCCGCTCCAGGGCGGTCGCGACTTCCGGATTGGATTTGTTCACGGCACTGGAAACCACCAGCACATCGGCGCTGGCGGCGTTCTCGGAACGGTGACCGATAAAGATCTGCGCGCCGAACGACTCTAGCCGGTCAGTGACCGGCGAGGTTTTCAGGTCGGAACCGGAGACTTCATAGCCCAGGTTCAACAGCACTTCGGCGATCCCGCACATGCCCACGCCGCCGATACCGACGAAGTGGATACGGCGGATACGGCGCATTTCCGGTTGCGGCATGGCTTTCTGATTCTCAACCATGGGCCACCTCCAGGCAGATCTCGACGACGGTGCGGGTAGCATCGGGCTTGGCCAGGCGGCGTGCGGTGCTCGCCATGGTGTTCAGTCGTTCCGGTTGCATCAAAACCTCTGTCAGGCGTGCCGCCAGGTCGGCGGCGCCAGTCGTTCTTTGCGGCAGCAGGAAGGCAGCGCCCTCCCCGGCCAAATATTCGGCATTGCGGGTCTGGTGGTCGTCGATCGCATGGGGCAAGGGCACCAGCAACGAGGGCAGACCGGCCGCAGCCAGTTCACTGACGGTCAAGGCGCCTGCGCGACAGACCACCAGGTCGGCCCAGCCATAGGCTTGGGCCATGTCTTTGATAAACGGCGCCACCTGCGCCTCGACGCCGACCGCCTTGTAGCGTTCGGCGGTGACTTCGTCATGATTGCGGCCGGCCTGGTGGAAAACTTCCGGGCGGTATTCGGCCGGCACCTGGGCCAGGGCCTCCGGCAGCAACTTGTTCAACGGCTCGGCACCGAGGCTGCCGCCGAGGATCAGCAGGCGCGCGCGACGACCGGCGAGGGTCTGGCGCGGGGTTTCCAGGAACAGTTCGGTGCGCACCGGATTACCGGTGGTCCGACGTTTTCCAGAGGCGCCGAAGGTGTTCGGGAAAGCTTCGCAGACCCGGGACGCCAAGGGCACCAGCAGCCGATTGGCGGTACCCGCCACGGCATTCTGCTCATGCACGATCACCGGTACGCCGGCCATGCGCGCGGCAACTCCACCCGGGCCGGTGACATAACCACCGAAGCCCAGCACGCAGACCGGCTGCAACTGGCGGATCACCTTGCGCGCCTGCCAGACGGCTTTGAGCAGGACGAACGGCGCCTTGAGCAGCGACAGCTTGCCTTTGCCCCGCAGCCCCGTGACGTTGATCAGGTGCAGCGGCAATCCGGCAGCCGGTACCAACTCGTTTTCGATGCCCCGTGGCGTGCCCAGCCAATGCACGGTGTAGCCCCGCGCCTGGAATTCGCGGGCACAGGCCAGCGCCGGGAACACGTGGCCACCGGTACCGCCGGCCATGATCAATACGTTAGCGCCCATGGGGAGTGTCCTCCGCAAAGTCGCTTTCATCGAATTCCATCTCTTCGCTGCCCAGGTGGGTTCGACTTTCCCACTCGATACGCAGCAACAGGCCGAGACAGGCACAGCAGATTACCAGCGAGCTGCCGCCATAACTGAGGAACGGCAAGGTCAGGCCCTTGGTCGGCAGTAGACCGACGTTCACGCCGATATTGATCAGGAACTGACCAATCCACAGAAACGCCAGGCCGTAGGCCATATAGGCGGCGAAGAACTGCTTGGCCTTCTCGGCCCACAGACCGATGTACATCGCCCGCACGCTGACGAACACGAACAGCGCGACGGTGCACAGGGAGCCGACGGCACCCAGCTCTTCCGCCAGCACGGAGAACACGAAGTCGGTGTGGGCTTCCGGCAGGTAGAACTGCTTCTGCACGCTGTTGCCCAGGCCGACCCCCAGCCACTCGCCGCGACCGAAGGCGATCAGCGCCTGGGTCAACTGATAGCCGGAACCGAACTGGTCGGCCCAGGGATCGGTAAAGGTGGTCAGGCGCGCCATCCGGTAGGGTTGCGCCTTGATCAGCACCACCACCGCGACCACCGCCAGCAGGACCATCAGGCCAAAGCGCAACAAGCCGACGCCGCCGAGGAACAGCATCGCCGCCGCCGCGCCCATCATGACCACGGTGGCGCCGAAGTCCGGCTCCATCAGCAACAGGCCGGCCATCGGCAGCAGCACGATGAACGGCTTGAAGAAGCCCATCCAGCTTTCCCGTACTTCCTTCTGCCGGCGTACCAGGTAGCCGGCGAGGTAGATCACCACGAAGACCTTGGCGATTTCCGAAGGCTGCACGTTGAAGAAACTGAAGCCGATCCAGCGCATCGAGCCGTTCACCTCACGACCGATGCCCGGCAGCAGCACCATCACCAACAGGCCGAAGGCGCCCACCAGCATCATGAAGCCCATGCGCTGCCAGGTGGCGATCGGCACCATCATCGTGGCGATACAGGCGCCCAGGCCGATGACCAGGTAGATGAGGTGGCGAATCATGTGATACAGCGCGTTGCCCGACTGCACGGCAGCCACTTCGGACGAGGCCGAGGTGATCATCACCAGCCCGAGGCCGAGCAACGCCAGGCAACCGGCGAGCATCGGGAAATCGACGTCGACGCCACGCCCGGTAATGATCGGCGATGGATAAGGCTTGATGATATTGAAGTTCATACCAACCCCTCCACGGCCTGGGCGAACAGGCGTCCGCGTTCTTCATAGTTCTTGAACATGTCGAAGCTCGCGCAGGCCGGCGACAGCAATACCGCGTCACCCGGCTCGGCCAGTTCGGCACAGCGTTGCACGGCATCGTCCAGGCTCTGCACACGGACCAGCGGCACGTCATCGCCAAGGGCCTTGGCCAGCAGCTCGCTATCCCGGCCAAGCAGGACCACCGCCCGGCAGTTGGCCGCGACCGGGCCGCGCAGACCGCTGAAATCGGCGCCCTTGCCATCGCCACCGGCGATCAGTACCAGCTTGCCGGCGATGTCGCCGCCCAGGCCTTCGATAGCGGCCAGGGCCGCACCGACGTTGGTGGCCTTGGAGTCGTTGTAGTAATTCACGCCCTTCAGTTCGCGCACCCATTGGCAGCGGTGCTCAAGACCGGCGAATGTCCGCAGGCTCGACAGCATGGCGTCGAACGGCAATCCCACGGCATGCCCGAGTGCCAGCGCCGCGAGGGCATTGGACTGGTTGTGGGCACCACGGATCTTCAGTTCGCTCACCGGCATCAGGTTCTGGAATTCGAAGGCCAGGTATTTCTCGCCATTTTCTTCACGCAGGCCGAAGGCCTTGAAGTCCGGCTTGCCGAGGCCGAAGGTCCAGCACGGCAGGCCTTCGCTCATCAACGGACGGGACAGCGCATCCTGGCGGTTGACCACCACCTGTTTCGCCCCTCGGAAAATCCGGTGCTTGGCCAGGTGATAAGCCGGCAGGCCGCTGTAGCGGTCCATGTGGTCTTCGCTGACATTGAGCACGGTCGCCACTTCGGCGCCCAACTGATCGGTGGTTTCCAGCTGGAAGCTCGACAGTTCCAGCACGTACAGCTCGACATCGTCGCTGAGCAGGTCCAGCGCCGGGGTCCCGAGATTGCCGCCGACCGCCACGCGCTTGCCGGCCGCCGCGGCCATTTCGCCGACCAGGGTGGTCACGGTGCTCTTGGCGTTGGAACCGCTGATGGCGACGATCGGCGCCTTCGCGTTACGCGCGAACAGCTCGATATCGCCGGACAGCTTCACGCCACGGGCCGCGGCCGCCTGCAGGGCCGGGGTCGCCAGGGCCAGGCCGGGGCTCACGTAGAGCTCGTCGGCGCGGCAGAGGAATTCCACGTCCAGCTCGCCACAACGCACTTCCACCTGCGGATAGTCACGACGCAGCGTGGCCAGTTCCGGTGGATTGTCCCGCGTGTCGGCCACCGCAAAGGCAACGCCCCGGTTCGCCAGGAAGCGAACCAGGGACATGCCGCTCTTGCCGAGGCCGACAATGATGCGGAAGTGGTCAGAAGCGATCAGCGACACGTGTTCTACCTCAGCTTCAGGGTGGCAAGGCCGATCAACACGAGAATCACGGTGATGATCCAGAAACGGACAATCACGCGCGGCTCGGGCCAGCCCTTGAGTTCAAAGTGGTGGTGAATCGGCGCCATACGGAAAACCCGGCGGCCGGTCAGTTTGAAAGAGGCGACCTGGATCACCACCGACAGGGTTTCCATCACGAACACGCCGCCCATGATGAACAGGACGATTTCCTGGCGAACGATCACCGCGATGGTGCCCAGGGCGGCACCCAGCGCCAGGGCGCCGACGTCGCCCATGAAAACCTGGGCCGGATAGGTGTTGAACCAGAGGAAACCAAGGCCGGCACCGATCAGCGCGCCACAGAACACGATCAGTTCGCCCGCGCCCGGTACATAGGGAATCAGCAGGTATTCGGCGAACTTCACGTTACCCGACAGGTAGCAGAAGATCCCCAGCGCGCCGCCGACCATCACCGTCGGCATGATCGCCAGGCCATCGAGGCCATCGGTGAGGTTGACCGCGTTGCTCGAACCGACGATCACGAAGTAGGTCAGGATCACGAAGCCCACGCCCAGCGGGATACTGACGTCCTTGAGCATGGGCACGATCAGGGTGGTTTCCACCGGAGTCTGTGCGGTCATGAACAGGAAAATCGCCGCGCCCAGACCGAACACCGACTGCCAGAAATACTTCCAGCGGCTGGGCAGGCCACGGGAGTTCTTTTCGATCACCTTGCGATAGTCGTCGACCCAGCCGACAGCCCCGAACAGCAGGGTGACCAGCAGCACCACCCAGACATAGCGGTTGTGCAGGTCGGCCCACAGCAGGGTGCTGATACCGATGGACGACAGGATCAGCGCGCCCCCCATGGTCGGCGTGCCGGACTTGGAGAGGTGCGATTGCGGGCCGTCATTGCGAACCGATTGGCCGATCTGCAGGCTCTGGAGGGTACGAATCATCCACGGGCCGAGAAACAGCGACAGAGACAACGCGGTCAGCACCCCGAGAATCCCGCGCAGGGTCAGGTACTGAAAGACCGCGAAGCCTTTGTAGAACTGTTGCAGATACTCCGCTAGCAGCAGCAGCATTAATGCGTCTCTCCCTTATGCACATGAGGCGCAGGCCCGCACAAAGCCGCGACGATGTTTTCCATCGCAGCGCTGCGCGAACCCTTGATCAAAATGGTGGTATTGGTGTCTTGTTCGGCGCCCAGCGCCTCGATCAGATCGGCCTGGGTGGCGAAATGACGAGCCTGCTGGCCGAATGCGTTGACGGCGTGGACCATCATCGGCCCCACCGCATACAGCGCTGAAACCTTGCCGGCGGCATAGGCCCCTACTTCACGATGTCCCTGCTCCGCCCACTCGCCCAACTCGCCGATATCCCCGAGCACCAGAACGGTGCGGCCGGAAAAGCCGGCGAGTATATCAACGGCCGCGCACATCGAGGTGGGGTTCGCGTTGTAAGTGTCATCGATGACCCGCACGCCGTTGCTGGCCAGTTGCGCGACTGCCCGGCCCTTGACCGGCTGGACGGCTTCCAGCCCGGCAACGATGCCCGGCAGGGAAATACCCAGCGCATGGGCCGCCGCCGCCGCCGCCAGGGCGTTGGCGACGTTGTGGCTGCCCAACAGATTCAGTTGCACGGGCGCGCTGCCGTCGGGGCCGTGCAGTACGAACTGCGGGCAACCGCGCGGATCGCGGGAAATATCGCTGCCATGGAAGTCGGCGGCGCTGTTGCCCAGGGCAAAGCTGAGCACCTTGCGCGCACCGGCACGGGCTTTCCAGATGGCGAAGGCCTTGTCGTCCAGATTGAGTACGGCAACACCATCGGCCTGCAGGCCCTCGATGATCTCGCCCTTGGCCTCGACGATCTTGTCGGGGCCGCCGAACTCGCCGACATGGGCGGTTCCGGCATTGTTCAAGATGGCCACATGAGGCTTGGTCATGGCGACGGTGTAGGCGATTTCGCCGATGCGCGAAGCGCCCAGTTCAATCACTGCAGCGCTGTGTTCCGGCGCCAGTTCGAGCAGGGTCAACGGCACACCCAGTTCGTTGTTCAGGTTGCCGCGGGTCGCCAGCACCAGCCCTCGGGTACGCAGGATGCTCGCGAGCATCTCCTTGACCGTGGTCTTGCCGCTGGAGCCGGTGATCGCCGCCACCGGCCGGGTAAACCGGGCACGGTTCAGGGCACCCAGTTGGCCGAGCGCCAGGCGGGTATCGCGCACCAGCAACTGGGGCAGTTCGGTTCCCGGGACTTCACGTTCGACCAACGCCGCGACGGCGCCCTTGGCCGCCACATCGTTCAGGTAATCGTGCCCGTCGAAACGCGGACCGGTCAGGGCGACAAACAACTGGCCCGGCTGGATGGCCCGGCTGTCGATGCTCACTCCGGAGAAACTCGCGTCCGCCGAGACAAGACGCCCCGACAGGTCATTGGCGACGGCACTCAACTGCATGGCTTCAAGCATGTGCGGCCTCCCAGGCTTGCAGTGCCTTCGATGCCTCGACCAGATCGGAGAAGGCATGGCGTTCGCCATTGATTTCCTGGTAATCCTCATGGCCCTTGCCAGCCAGGACGATCACATCGTCGGCCTTGGCCGCGGCGATCAGTTCGGCAATGGCCAGGCCACGACCGGCCACGAAGCGGACGGCATCGGCGGCGACAAAACCCGCGCGGATATCGTCGAAAATCCGCAGGGGATCTTCGGTCCGGGGGTTGTCGTCGGTGACCAGCACGCTGTCGGCCAGGCGCTCGACCACTTCCGCCATCAACGGACGCTTGCCGCGATCACGGTCGCCGCCACAGCCGAACAGGCAGCGCAACTGCCCCTTGGCATGTGGGCGCAGGGCCAGCAGGACTTTTTCCAGGGCGTCCGGGGTGTGGGCGTAATCCACCACCACCAGGGGACAGGCGCCGCCGCCCAGGCGCTGCATGCGACCGGCCGGGCCTTCGAGCTGTGGCAGCACCCGGAGAATCTCATCCAGCGCGTAATCCAGCCCCAGCAATGCGCCCACTGCGGCCAGGACGTTGCTCAGGTTGAAACGCCCCAGCAGCGTGCTGCGCAGGTGGTGTTCACCTTGCGGGGTCACCAGGGTGGCGCGCACACCTTCGTCGCCGAACTGCGCATCGCGGCAATACAGATAGGCGCCGCTGTCTTCCAGGCTGTAGGTGATCAGCCGGGATTCGTGTTCCTGCGCTGCCAGCTGACGACCGAAATCGTCATCGATATTGATCACCCGGCAGCTCAGGTCGGTCCAGCCGAACAACTTGGCCTTCTCGGCCCCATAGGCTTCCATGGTGCCGTGGTAATCGAGGTGATCGCGGGAGAGGTTGGTCAGCACCGCCACGTCGAACGCCAGCGCGCTGACGCGGCCCTGGTGCAGGCCGTGGGAAGACACTTCCATGGCAATCGCCTTGGCACCGGCTTTCTTCAGGTCAGCCAGGGTCGCCTGGACGGCAATCGGGTCCGGCGTCGTATGCAGGCCGCTGTGCAGGGCACCATAAAAACCGGTACCCAGGGTGCCGACGATCCCACAGTGCTGGCCGAGCAGGTCCAGGGCCTGGGCAACCAGTTGGGTGACGCTGGTCTTGCCGTTGGTCCCGGTGACACCCAACAGGTTCAATTGACGACTCGGGTCGCCATAGAAGCGCCCGGCGATATCCGACAACTGTGCCGCCAGGCCCTTGACCGGGATCAGCGGGATATCAGTGATCGGCAGGACAGTGGCGCCTTCCACTTCATAGGCAACCGCCGCCGCGCCGCGCTGCAGGGCGTCGGCAATATGGCTGCGGCCATCGACCTTGCCGCCCGGCACCGCCAGGAACAGGTCGCCGGCACGCACTTTGCGGCTGTCGAGCGCCAACTCGCGAATCAGCAGATCGCGGCCGGCGTGAGGAAAGATCTTGTTCAGGCTCAGGGACATTAACCACGCCCTCCTTTTACAGGTACGGGTGCGGCAATGGCTTGCTGCTGCGGAATGCTCGACAGGTCATCCGGGCTGACGTTCATCAGCCGCAGGGTGCCGGACATCACCTTGCTGAAGACCGGAGCCGAGACCAGGCCGCCGAAGTAACCGGCCTTGCTCGGTTCGTCGATCACTACCACGATGGCGTAGCGCGGATCGCTCATCGGACCGAAACCGGCGAACAGCGAGCGGTAGGAGTTCTCGGCATAGCCCTTGGTGCCGACCGATGTCTTGCGCGCGGTACCGGACTTGCCGGCGACATGGTAGGCCGGGACTTTGGCACGCCAGACACCCCGCGGAGCCTCGATCACCTGCTGCAGCATGCCTTGCATGGTCTTGGCGACATTTTCCGGGATGACCTGGGTGCCCTCGGGCATCTTGTCGGTCTTGATCAGGGTCAGCGGGACGATCTTGCCGTTGTTGGCCAGCGCCGAGAACGCGTGCACCAGCTGGATGGCGGTCACCGACAGGCCGTAGCCATAGGACAGGGTCGCCGTCTCGGCCTTGCGCCACTCACGGTAGTTCGGCAGGTTGCCGACACGCTCGCCGGGGAAACCGAGGCCGGTGTCCTGGCCCAGGCCGACTTTCTGCATCACGCGGAAAATCGCCTCGCCACCGATATCGAAGGCGACCTTGCTCATCCCCACGTTACTGGAGTTGATCAGGATGCCGGTCAGGTCGAGCACCGGGCCTTCGGTCTTGGATACGTCACGAATGGTGTACTTGCCCAACTGCAGGGTGCCCGGATAGACCTCGACCGTGTCGGAAGGCTTCCAGCGCCCGGTTTCCAGGGCGGCACTCATGGAGATCGGCTTCATGGTCGAACCCGGCTCGAACACGTCGATCATCGCGCGGTTGCGCATCATCGCTGGCTGCAGGTTGCGACGGTTGTTGGGGTTGTAGGTCGGCTGGTTGACCATGGCGAGGATCTCGCCGGTCTTCACGTCCATGATCACCAGGCTGCCGGCCTTGGCGCCGTTTTCCACCAGGGCGTTGCGCAGTTCGCGGTTGGCCAGGTATTGCAGGCGCAGGTCAATGGACAACGCCAAGGGCTTGCCGGCCTTGGCGTTCTTGGTGACCTGGACATCCTTGATCAGCCGGCCGCGCCGGTCCTTGATCACCTGTCGCTTGCCCGGCACCCCGGCCAGCCACTCGTCGTAGGCCAGCTCCACCCCTTCGCGACCATGGTCGTCGATATCGGTAAAGCCGACCATGTGGGCCGCCACTTCGCCGGCCGGATAAAAACGCCGGAATTCCTCGATGCCATAGACACCGGGAACCTTAAGATCGAGCACGGCCTGGCCCTGCTCCGGGGTCAGGCCGCGAACCAGGTAGATGAATTCCTTGTTGGCCTGTTGTTCCAGGCGTTCGGTCAGCAGCTTCGGGTCCTGCCCGAGCGCCATGGCCAGTGCCGGCCAGCGGTCCTTGGCCAGTTGCATTTCCTTGGCGTTGGCCCACAGCGTGGTCACCGGCGTACTGACCGCCAGGGGCTCGCCGTTACGGTCGGTGATCAGACCACGGTGCGCGGGAATCGGGATATGCCGCATGCTGCGCGCATCGCCCTGGCCGATCAGGAACGCGCGGTCGATGACCTGCAGGTCGACGATCTTCCAGCCGATATAGCCGACCATGATCGCCAGCGCGCCGAGGACCACGCGGAAGCGCCACGGATAGAGTGCGCCCTCGAGTTTCATCATGGCGCCACCATCCTGACTTCGGATGGGCTGGGGATGCGCATCTTCAGTTGTTCGGTGGCCAGGGTCTCGATCCGGCTATGGGCCGTCCAGGTGCTCTGCTCGAGGATCAGGCGGCCCCATTCGGCCTGGGCCTTGTCACGCACACTCAGTTCGCCATACAACGAATTGAGCAATTGACGATTCCAGTGCGCGCTGTAGGCCACGCCGATGGCGGAGACCAGCACGGCGATAAACAGCAGGAACATGAAAAAGCTTCCGCCGGGAAGTGGCTTGGCGTAGAGCTTGCTCACCGCAACTTCTCCGCGACCCGCATCACGGCGCTGCGCGCGCGTGGATTGGCCTTGAGTTCGGCTTCGGAGGCGAACTGCGCCTTGCCGTGTACCTTGATACGCGGCTCGAACGCCTGATGACGTACCGGCAGGTTACGCGGCAGATTGTCACCCTCGCCCTTGACCAGGCGTCGCATGAACAGCTTGACGATACGGTCTTCCAGCGAGTGGAAACTGATCACCACCAGGCGGCCACCGACTTCCAGGGCATCGAGCGCCGCTTCGAGGCCGGTTTCAAGATCGCCCAGTTCATTGTTGACGTGGATGCGCAGCCCCTGGAAAGCCCGGGTAGCCGGGTTCTTGCCCTTTTCCCAGGCAGGATTGGCGACCTTGAGCACTTCGGCCAGGTCGGCGGTACGTTCGAAAGGCTTGATTGCACGGCGCTCGACCACGGCCCGGGCCATGCGGCCGGAGAATCGCTCTTCGCCATATTCCTTGAAGACACGGGCGATTTCTTCTGCCGGTGCCGTGGCGATGAACTCGGCGGCACTGATCCCGCGCGACGGATCCATGCGCATGTCCAGCGGGCCGTCGTTCATGAAACTGAAGCCGCGCTCCGGGTCGTCCAGTTGCGGCGAGGACACCCCGAGGTCGAGCAGGATGCCGTTGACCTTGCCCGCCATATTGCGTTCGACGATCTCCGAACCCAGCTCGGCAAAGCTGCGCTGCACAACGACAAAGCGGCCGTCTTCGGCCGCTAGCGCTTGCCCGGTGGCAATCGCCTGTGGATCCTTGTCGAAACCGAGAAGTCGGCCATCCGGCCCGAGCTTGCTGAGAATCAGCCGGCTATGCCCGCCACGACCGAAAGTGCCGTCCAGATAGCAGCCATCAGGACGTACGGCGAGAGCCTCGACGGCTTCGTCAAGCAGTACGGTGATGTGGTTGAAGCCGCTATCAATAGTCACAGGATCAGATCACGCAGTTCATCAGGCATCGCGCCCGGTTGTTGAATGGCCGCCAGGTCAGCTGCAGATACAGCATTCCAGGCGTCCTCGTCCCACAGTTGAAACTTGTTCAGTTGGCCCACCAGCATCGCGCGCTTGTCCAGCTTCGCGTACTCGCGCAGGCGCGGCGGCACCAGGAAACGGCCGCTGCCGTCGAGTTCGAGATCGACGGCATTACCAATCAGCAGACGTTGCAGACGGCGGTTCTCTTCCCGCAGCGACGGCAACGCACGCAACTTGGTTTCAATCAGTTCCCACTCATCGAGCGGGTACACACACAAGCAGGGATCCACCGCATCAATGGTGACGATCAATTGTCCGGAACTACGCGAATCGAGCTCGTCACGGTACCGGCTCGGCATGGCGAGACGGCCCTTTGCATCGAGACTGATAGCGTTAGCTCCGCGAAACACAGATGCGTTTCTCCAAATATTAGCGTTTTACGTTCAAAAAACCCACTTCATGCCACTTTCCGCCACTTGTGCACACTATAGGAATGCGCCCACCACACCGTCAAGGCGCGGTCCTAAGGAAAAGCCTTACAGAACGGAGATTTAGGAGCATAAAAGGAGACTTTGGGACAATTCGGAGAGGGTTTTGCCAGACAAACTTCATGCAGCTCAAAAATTTGAGGTCTGAAGTTAAAGTGATTTGTTAAGAGTAAGATTTTTTCGGTATTACAAATGCGCTTCTGCCAGCGATTGCGAGCAGGGAGGGAAAGAGGTGGAGAGTCGATCTGTAAGCCGGGTTCTGTCGAGGACAGTCATTCCTCTACGATGGCCATCACTGGACATCTTTAGCAACCTACCCGGTTCCAGCGCGGGCCACGCCTAGGAACCCTATTTGGTCTTGCTCCGAGTGGGGTTTACCTAGCCACGAACTGTTGCCAGACGTGCGGTGCGCTCTTACCGCACCTTTTCACCCTTACCGGCACCGAAATGCTTAGGCGGTTATTTTCTGTGGCACTTTCCGTAGGCTCGCGCCTCCCAGGCATTACCTGGCACTCCGCCCTATGGAGCCCGGACTTTCCTCCCCCCTCTAATTTTCATAGAGGGCAGCGACTGTCCAATCGACTCTCCGCCGCGAAGGTTACCGGCACATGACACGAAGGACAAGCTTTAAAGCCGCCACTGTCCCGATAAGCCCGGCCACAGGGATTCCGGTCACTTTACCCAGGAAAAACCCGACACCAACCATGGATCAATCCCACCTCCAAATAAGTCAGTCGTTTTTCTGTTTCTCGAGCGCGACCTGATACAGCACATTCTTGCGCACACCGGTGATTTCCGCCGCCAGGGCCGCGGCACGCTTGAGTGGCATTTCCTTGAGCAGCAGATCGAGGATACGCATGGCTTCGGCACCGACCGCATCGTCGGTTTCCGGCGCAGTCCAACCGGCAACCAGGACCACGCACTCGCCCCGTTGCTGATTGCTGTCGGCCTCGACAAAGCCGCGCAACTCGCCCAACGGCAAGCCCTTGAGCGTCTCGAAGGTCTTGGTCAGCTCGCGCCCCAGCAACGCCGGGCGTTCCGGGCCGAACACCAGCTCCATGTCCTGCAGGCATTCGAGGATCCGGTGCGGCGCCTCGTAGAAGATCAGGGTCCGTGGCTCTTCCTTCAACAGTTCCAGGCGCGAGCGACGTCCGACCGCCTTGGCTGGCAGGAAGCCTTCGAAGATAAAGCGATCGGACGGCAACCCGGCCGCCGACAGCGCCGCAATAAGCGCACAGGCACCGGGCACCGGCACCACCTTGATCCCCGCGGCCCGGGCCTGGCGCACCAGGTGATAACCCGGATCGGAAATCAGCGGCGTGCCGGCGTCGGAGATCAGCGCAACGTCCTCGCCCGCCAACAGCTTGGCGATAAAACGGCTACCCTCATCACGTTCGTTGTGCTCGTGACAGGCCGCCAGCGGCGTGGCGATACCGAAGTGCTGCAAGAGTCGCAACGAGTGCCGGGTGTCTTCCGCCGCGATCAGCGACACATCGCGCAGTACTTTCATGGCACGCGCACTGATGTCATCCAGGTTACCGATGGGTGTCGCCACCACATAAAGCGAGCCCATCGCGGAATTCAAAGCACCTGGAGCAGTCAAAGCGCACACCTCAAGAAGAACGAAAAACCCATTGTAGCGCGTAGAGGCCCTGCCGATACGCTCCACAACCGCAAGCCCGGCTGGTCCGACCGGGGAATTTGCCGTCACGGACATGCTTTGTACGACCTAATTTGATGGTTTCACGCCAGCAACATCGCGCCCCGGCCAGTGCTTGGGTACAATTCCACGCTAATTTGATCGAGTATCAGGAACACTTACATGATCGCTTGCCTGCGGCTGTTCTCTGCCCTCTGCCTTGCTGCCTTGTTGGCGGCATGCGCCAGCTCGCCCTCCTCCAGCCTTGGCGAACTTCCACGGACCCCGGATGCCACCATCGAGCAACTGCTCGAACAGGCCTCCACCAGCAAAACGCCGGACAAGGCCGCGTTGCTGCGACTGACCGCCGCTGATCTGGCCTACCGCCAGAAAGACACCGGTCGTGCGTCGCAGATCCTCGCCCAGGTACCGCTGGACCAGCTCAAGCCGGCCCAGCAGGTGTTTGCCAGCACCCTGGCCGCCGAACTGGCGATGACCCGCAACCAGCCCAAGGCAGCGCTGGCGGCATTGAACCATCCAAGCCTGGAACGCCTTGGCGAACTGCCGGTGGACCAGCAGATCCGCACCCAGACCGTCCGTGCCCGTGCCCTCGAAGCGGATGGCCAGACCCTGGCCGCGGCTCGCGAGCGTATCTTCATCGCGCCACTGCTCAGCGGCGACGCCGCCCGGGCCAACCACGAGGCGATCTGGGCATTGATCGCGGCACTGCCGACCGATCAACTGCAACCAACCGGCAGCGACGACCTCAGCGGCTGGCTCGGCCTGGCTCTGGCGGTCAAGACTTCCGGCACCCTGGAACAGCAGCAGGCCGCCATCGACACCTGGCGCGCGCAGAACCCCAAGCACCCGGCGGCCCTGCAATTGCCGCAACCGCTGGTCAAGCTCAAGGAACTGGCCAGCCAGCCACTGAACAAGATCGCCCTGCTGCTGCCGAACGACGGCCCGCTGGCTTCCGTCGGCAAGGCGCTGCGTGAAGGCTTCATGGCCGCTCATTACCAGGCCCAGCAGGCCGGACAAAAACCACCGGTCATCGAGTTCTATGACAGCTCGCGCCTGGGCTCCCTGGATGATTTCTATCGCAAGGCCCAGGCCGCCGGCGTGCAACTGGTGATCGGCCCGCTGGAAAAACCCCTGGTCAAGCAACTCAGCGCTCGCCCGCAACTGCCGATCACCACCCTGGCGCTGAACTACAGCGAAAGCACGCAAAACCCGCCGCAACTGTTCCAGTTCGGCCTGGCTGCCGAAGACGAAGCCCGTGAAGTGTCGCGTCGGGCCCGTGCCGACGGCCTGCACCGCGCCGCGGCCATGGTGCCGAAAGGCGAATGGGGCGATCGCGTACTGAAAGCCTTCCGCCAGGACTGGGAAGCCAACGGCGGCACCGTGGTCGGTGTCGAACACGTCGATCAGCCGGTTGCCCTGGCCCAGCAGATTGCCGACCTGTTCCAGTTGCGTCAGAGCGAAGGTCGCGCCAAGAGCCTGCAAAGCACCGTGGGCGGCCAGGTCGCCGCCCAACCTTCGCGCCGCCAGGACATCGAGTTCATTTTCCTCGCCGCGACACCGCAACAGGCCCAGCAGATCAAGCCGACCCTGAACTTCCAGTACGCAGGTGACGTGCCCGTGTACGCCACCTCGCACCTGTTCAGCGCCACGGGCGACATCAACCAGTACAACGACATGAACGGCATTCGCTTCTGCGAAACCCCATGGCTGCTGGATGCCAACGACCCACTGCGCAAACAGGTCACCGCCCAATGGCCACAAGCCGGCGGCAGCCTGGGACGCCTGTATGCCATGGGCGTCGACGCCTACAGACTGGCCCCGCGCCTGGGTCAGCTCAAGGCCCTGCCGGACAGCCGCATCGAAGGCCTCTCCGGCAGCCTGAGCATGGATCAGGGACAACGGGTCGAACGCCAGCTGCCCTGGGCCCAGTTCGTCAGCGGCCAGGTCCAGCGCCTGCCGGACACACCGCGCTGATGCCCGATGGCCTGCACCTGAAAAGCGGCAAGGATGCCGAGAGCCTCGCGCTCCGGCATCTCGAACAACAAGGGCTGCGCCTGCTGGCGCAGAACTGGTTATGTAAACGCGGCGAGCTTGATCTGGTCATGCTCGACGGCGATACAGTAGTATTCGTCGAAGTTCGTTATAGAAAAAACACCCAGTGGGGTGGCGCCGCGGGCAGCATCGATGCCCGCAAGCGCAAGAAGTTAATATTCGCGGCGCAGTATTTCCTGCAACGCGAGTCACGCTGGGCCAGTCGCCCCTGCCGTTTCGATGTGATCGCCATAGAGGGCGACCTGGAAGCAGCACCCCAGCTGAACTGGCTACGGAATGCCTTCGACAACTGACCCCTGGTTGTCGAGCCGGTTACTTTTCATTCACCGATTTTGCTCTTTGCTTTGCGGGCTGCACATTCTTGTGCCGGGCAGCCTCCGGGAAACCCCGGACAGCGCCCGCCCAGGCAGCTTGAAAACGCAGCATTGCGCGCGTAACGCTAAAGGCGCCCAGCCTGCAGTAGTTTTCAAGCTGCCTGGCAGCCGCCCTACTTAAGGTCACAATTAGATGGACATGCAATCCCGAATTCGCCAGCTTTTCCAGGCCAGTATCGACACCAAGCAACAGGCGATGGACGTTCTTGCACCTCACATCGAGCAAGCCAGCCAGATCATGGTCAACGCCCTGCTCAACGAAGGCAAAATGCTTTCCTGTGGCAACGGCGGCTCGGCGGGTGATGCCCAGCACTTTTCCTCGGAACTGCTCAACCGCTTCGAACGCGAGCGACCGAGCCTGCCGGCCATCGCCCTGACCACCGACAGCTCGACCATCACCTCGATCGCCAACGACTACAGCTACAACGAAGTCTTCTCCAAGCAGATCCGCGCGCTCGGCCAACCCGGCGATGTCCTGCTGGCGATTTCCACCAGCGGCAACTCCGCCAACATTATTCAGGCAATCCAGGCCGCACATGATCGCGAAATGGTTGTCGTAGCCTTGACGGGACGTGACGGTGGCGGCATGGCTTCGCTGCTGCTGCCCGAGGACGTGGAAATCCGCGTCCCCGCCAACGTCACCGCACGTATCCAGGAAGTCCACCTGCTGGCGATCCACTGCCTGTGCGATCTGATCGACAGCCAACTGTTCGGGAGTGAAGAATGACCGTTAATCGCCTTAGCCTGCTGGCTTTGACCCTGTGCCTGGGCATCAGTGGTTGCAGCTCGGTACTGACCGCAACCCGCGACGAGCCGATCAATGACGATCGGGGCACCCGCACCTTCGGCAGCAAGATCGACGACTCACTGATCCAGACCAAGGTCGAGGTAAACGTAGCCAAGGCCGACCCGGCCCTGGAAGTGTCTTCCCATATCGTCGTGACCAGCTTCAACGGCATCGTCCTGCTGGCCGGCCAGACGCCCAGCGAAGAGCTCAAGGCCAAGGCCGAGCAGGCCGCCGCCGCGGTTCAACGGGTGAAGAAAGTGAACAACGAGCTGCAGGTCCTCCAGCCCTCCTCGTTCGCCGCCCGCAGCAACGACACCTGGTTGACCAGCAAGATCAAGGCACAGATGCTGACCGACAACACCATCCCCGGCTCGCGCATCAAGGTGGTGACCGAGAATGGCATCGTCTACCTGCTGGGCCTGGTCACACAACAGGAAGCGACCCGCGCAACCAACCTGGTGCAGGGTGTTGGCGGGGTACAGAAGATCGTCAAGCTCTTCGAGTACATCGACTGATCCGGCTCATCACTATGGGAGCCGGCTTGCCGGCCTCATCGCTGGCAAGCCAGCTCCTACGGGGATCGCGACAGGTCGGAAATACGATGTAAAAAAGGCGCCTCGGATGAGGCGCCTTTTTTATTACTTCACTACCTTCAGGCTCGGCCGGCCGCTGGGACGCGGTGGCTCCGACCCCGACGGCGGACCGTCATCATCCGGCTCGACTTCTTCATCGTCCTCCAGGGGCGACTCGAGATCGAACACCATGCCCTGGCCATTCTCCCGGGCATAGATCCCCAGGATGGCCCCGATGGGCACGTACAGCGTATGCGGCACACCGCCGAAACGCCCTTCGAAACTGACCGCTTCGTTATCCATGTGCAAGTGGCGCACGGCACTCGGCGAAACATTCAACACGATCTGCCCGTCACTGGCGAAACCCTGCGGCACCTGGACCGAGGGGTACTCGGAATTGACCAGTATGTGCGGGGTGCAATCGTTATCCACTATCCATTCGTACAACGCACGAACCAAATAAGGACGACTGGAGTTCATCAAACGGCTCCTTAGCGCATATCGCGTTCGACACCAGACAGACTTGCCTGGAAAGCCTCACGCGCAAACTGGCGCTCCATATAATCGAGCAACGGCTTGGCCGGCCGCGGCAATTCAATACCCAGAATCGGTAGACGCCAGAGTATCGGTAATAGACAGCAATCCACCAGACTTTGCTCCTCACTGAGGAAGAATGGCTTGTCGGCGAACAGCGGAGAAACCCCGGTGAGGCTCTCGCGCAATTCCTTGCGAGCCTGCACGCGTGCCGGCTCCTTGGTCCGCGAATCCAGGATCAGGTCCACCAGCCCGCACCAGTCGCGCTGGATGCGGTGCATCAGCAGCCGGCTGTTGGCCCGCGCCACAGGATAAACCGGCAGCAGCGGTGGATGCGGGTAGCGCTCATCCAGATATTCCATCACCACCGTCGACTCCCACAACGCCAGGTCACGATCGACCAGGGTTGGCAGGCTGCCGTAAGGGTTCACTTCGATCAGCTTCGGCGGCTGACGACCCGCCTCGACACTGATGATCTCGGCGCTGACACCCTTCTCCGCCAGCACAATGCGCACTCGATGGGAATAGTGGTCGGCGGGGTCGGAGTAACAGGCCAACCGGTTGGTCACGCCCATGGCGGTCCTCCTCGCTTGTTGAAATTATCGGAAACGGAAAACGCGCGCGCCCAAGGGAAGCCTCCCGTAGCGGCAGGACCGGCGGTGGATGACACCGTTGCCGGCTTCATCCTGCCTGTCCCACTTGCTACATCTTCAGAGGCACCCTTGGGCGCGCACGATTGACAGCTATATTACAACGTTATCAGTGCACATCCTTCCAGTATTCGCGCTTGAGCAGATAAGCGAACACGAAGAAGAAGGCCAGGTACAGCAAGACGTAGGTACCGATGCGCTGATGCTCCAGCTTCACCGGGTTGGCCGAGTAGGCCAGGAAGGTCACCAGGTTCTTGACCTTCTCATCGAACTGCTCTTCGGTCAGGCTGCCGCTTTTCGGCACGATGGTCAGCTGATCGCACGCCTCATGGGTCAATGGCGTACCGGTCAGCGGATCATACTGCTTCTTGCCGTCCTCGACGATCTGGACCTGCTTGCAACCGACGACCTGACGACCTTGCAGGCCCACCAGCACGTTCGGCATGCCGACATTCGGGAAGACCTTGTTGTTCACACCCCATGGACGCGCAGGATCTTCGTAGAAGGACCGCAGGTAGCCATACAGCCAGTCGGTCCCACGCACCCGTGCCACCAGGGTCAGGTCGGGCGGAGCCGCACCGAACCAGGCCTTGGCATCCGCCGGCTGCATGCCGATGTTCATGTGGTCGCCGATCTTGGCGCCGGTGAACACCAGATTCTTGAGCATCAGGTCATGGGGAATCCCCAGGTCGTCGGCAACACGCTCATAACGCTGGAACTTGGCGCTGTGGCAACCCATGCAATAGTTGGCGAAGGTCCGCGCACCGTCCTGCATGGCAGCCTTGTCGGAAACGTCGATATCGACTTTTTCCAGTTCCGGACCACCATGTTCGGCGGCAAAAGACAGTACTGGCAGCGCCGCAAGCAACAAAACAGCAAATAGTTTTTTCATCAGCCAGTCACCCTTTCCGGAACCGGTTTGGTCTTCTCGAGCCGGGTATAGAACGGCATCAGAATGAAGTAGGCGAAGTACAGGAAGGTACAGACCTGCGACAGCAACGTACGCTCGGGGGTCGGCGCCAGAACGCCCAGCACGCCCAGGATCACGAACGAAATACAGAACACCACCAGCCAGATCTTGCTCATCCAGCCCTTGTAGCGCATGGACTTGACCGGACTGCGATCGAGCCATGGCAGGACGAACAGCACGGCAATCGCGGCCCCCATGGCGATCACGCCCATGAGCTTGTCGGGAATCGCCCGCAGGATCGCGTAGAACGGCGTGAAGTACCAGACAGGGGCGATATGCTCCGGCGTCTTGAAGGCGTTGGCCTGTTCGAAGTTCGGTTTTTCGAGGAAATACCCACCCATTTCCGGGAAGAAGAACACGATGGAACAGAAGATGAACAGGAACACCACCACGCCGACGATATCCTTCACGGTGTAGTACGGATGGAAGGCGATGCCGTCCAGCGGTACGCCGTTCTCGTCCTTGTGCTTCTTGATGTCGACGCCGTCGGGGTTGTTCGAACCGACTTCGTGCAGCGCCAGTACGTGCAACACCACCAGGCCGAGAATCACGATCGGCAGGGCCACCACGTGCAGGGCGAAGAAGCGGTTCAGGGTGATCCCGGAAATCAGGTAGTCACCACGGATCCACTGGGTCAGGTCGTTGCCGATGACCGGGATCGCACCGAACAGCGAGATGATCACCTGGGCGCCCCAGTAGGACATCTGCCCCCATGGCAGCAGGTAGCCCATGAAGGCCTCGGCCATCAGCGCCAGGTAGATCAGCATGCCGAACAGCCACACCAGCTCGCGCGGCTTCTGGTACGAACCGTAGAGCAGGCCACGGAACATGTGCAGGTAGACCACGATAAAGAACGCCGAAGCGCCTGTGGAGTGCAGCAGGCGCAGGATCGAGCCGTACTCGACGTCACGCATGATGTATTCGACGGAGGCGAACGCCTCTTCCGCCGAAGGGGTGTAGCTCATGGTCAGCCAGACACCGGTGACGATCTGGTTGACCAGGACGAGCAGGGCCAGGGAGCCGAAGAAGTAGAAGAAGTTGAAGTTTTTCGGCGCGTAATACTTGCTGAGATGGTCTTCCCACATCTTGGTCGCGGGGAAGCGAGCATCCACCCAATCCATGAACTTGCTCATTGCGCGTTCTCCTTGTCGACGCCGATGACGATAAGTTCGTCGGTCTCATAGGAATGCGGCGGAACCGGGAGGTTCAAGGGCGCGGGCTGGGACTTGTAGACGCGCCCCGCCAGATCGTAGTGGGAGCCGTGGCAAGGGCAGAAATAGCCCCCTACCCACTTGGGCCCCAGATCGGCAGGTGCCACTTCCGGACGGAATGTCGGCGAACAACCCAGGTGCGTACAGATACCGATCAGCAGGAGGATTTCCGGCTTGATCGAACGCGTCTCTGGATCAACGTAGGTTGGTTGTGTCGAGTTCTTGGACTGGGGATCGGAAAGTTGATCTTCGATCTTCTTCAGATTACCCATGATTTCCGGGGTGCGGCGAACGATGAATACCGGCTGGCCACGCCATTCAGCAATCATCTGCTGTCCTGGCTCGATCTTGCTGACATTCACTTTCACCGGTGCGCCTGCGGCTTTCGCCTTGGCACTGGGAAACCATGACCCCACGAACGGGACCGCAGCCCCCACCGCTCCTGCAGCCCCTACCACGGACGTGGCTGCTACGAGGAAGCGACGTCGGCCTGCATTCACGCCGTCATTGCTCATTCAGTCCTCTCCCATCAGCTTTGTGGCCTGTTAAATCAGGCGTCTACTAAGTAAAAACTTTGTACTTATAAAAATTTTGCCGAATGGTAATGAAAAGCCCCACCCCTGACAAGGTAATTACCGGGCCCACACTGCCCCAAGCCTTGTAGTATAGGGGGTCTACGGATGTGGCAAGTTGTCACAGCAAATATTTCGCCCATAAAAAAAGCCCGGTTCCACAAGGGAACCGGGCTTTTTCTGAAGCCGAGAGCGAATTAACGCTTCGAGTACTGCGGACGCTTACGCGCTTTACGCAGACCGACTTTCTTACGCTCAACTTCGCGGGCATCGCGAGTTACGAAGCCGGCTTTACGCAGTGCACTGCGCAGAGTCTCGTCGTAGTCCATCAGGGCACGAGTGATGCCGTGGCGGATTGCGCCAGCCTGACCACTCACACCACCACCGATGACGGTGACGTAGATGTCGAATTTCTCGACGGTCTCGGTCAGTTCCAGCGGCTGGCGAACTACCATGCGGGCAGTTTCGCGACCGAAGAAGGTGTCCAGGGTGCGGTTGTTGATGGAGATGTTACCAGTACCCGGACGCAGGAAGACGCGCGCAGTTGCGGTCTTGCGACGGCCAGTACCGTAATTTTGAGTCGCCGACATATTGAACTACTCCGTTAAATCTTCAGTTCTTGAGGCTGCTGAGCGGTATGAGGGTGCACAGCGCCCGCATAGACTTTCAGCTTACGGTACATGTCGCGACCCAGCGGGTTCTTGGGCAGCATGCCCTTGACCGCGGTCTCGATCACGCGCTCTGGCGCCTTGGCGATCAGCTTTTCGAAGTTGATCGACTTGATGCCGCCCGGGAAACCGGAGTGGGAGTAGTACATTTTATCGGTGGTTTTGGCACCGGTAACACGAACCTGCTCGGCATTGATGACAACGATGTAGTCACCGGTGTCGACGTGCGGAGTGTATTCGGCTTTGTGCTTGCCACGCAGGCGGCTCGCGATTTCGGTGGCCAGACGACCCAGGGTCTGACCAGCAGCGTCGACGATAAACCAGTCGCGCTTAACTGTTTCCGGTTTAGCAGTAAAAGTTTTCATTCTTTATAGCCTCAGGGGCCGCCTGTAAATAAGACGGCGGATCTTACTGAATAGTGCGTACTTTGACAAGGTCAAAGGCAGCCGGATACAGACGCTTTCGGGGGCTCGGGTCGGCGCGTCCGTTCAACGGCAAGATTCTTTGGCGGCGGCGCATCACTTCCACTGCATAAAGAGGTGCGTAATTATGCAGATTGCGAAAAAAATTTCAACCTGCTTTTATGGTCGTTTTCCCACAGGAGCAGCCAATGGAATACCGTCAGCTAGGCCGGACCGATCTGAACGTGAGCGCAATTTGCCTGGGGACCATGACCTGGGGCGAGCAGAACACCGAGTCCGAGGCCTTTGCCCAGATCGAGCGCGCCAAGGCCGCCGGCATCAACTTCATGGACACCGCCGAGATGTACCCGGTGCCGCCCAAGGCTGAAACCTACGCCAGCACCGAACGCATGATCGGCAACTGGTTCAGGCAGCGCGGCGATCGCGCCGACTGGATCCTGGCGAGCAAGATCGCCGGTCCGGGCAACGGCATCGGCTACATCCGCGACGGCAGCCTCAAGCACAACCGCCAGCATATCGTCCAGGCCCTCGATGCCAGCCTCAAGCGCCTGCAGACCGACTGGATCGACCTGTACCAGTTGCACTGGCCGGAGCGCAGCACCAACTTCTTCGGGCAACTGGGCTACAAGCACAAGGCCGACGAGGACTTCACGCCGATCGAGGAAACCCTCGAAGCGCTGGACGAGCAGGTCAGGGCCGGCAAGATCCGCCATATCGGCCTGTCCAACGAAACGCCATGGGGCACCATGAAGTTCCTGCTCGAAGCCGAACGTCGCGGCTGGCCGCGGGCGGTGTCGATCCAGAACCCCTACAACCTGCTCAACCGCAGCTTCGAAGTCGGCCTGGCGGAAGTCGCCCTGCGCGAACAGTGCGGCCTGCTGGCCTATTCGCCGATGGCGTTCGGCTTCCTGTCGGGCAAGTACGAAGGCGGCGCGCGCCCGGACAAGGCTCGCCTGAGCCTGTACAGCCGCTTCAGCCGTTATTTCAACCCGCAGTCGGAAGCCGCGTGCAGCCGTTATGTCGCCCTGGCCCGTGAACACGGCCTGGACCCGGCGCAGATGGCCCTGGCGTTCGTGACCCGGCAACCGTTCGTGACCAGCAACATCATCGGCGCGACCACGCTCGAACAGCTGGACAGCAACATCGCCAGCGCCGAGCTGAAACTGTCCGAGGAAGTGCTGGCCGGGATCGAGGCGATCCACAAGGATCATCCGAACCCCGCGCCGTAAGCGACCGCCCGTGCCGCTCGGGGCAGGCCCCCTCCCACCGATGCCAGATGACTGTGGGAGGGGGCTTGCCCCCGAAGCGCCTGTCGCTCTCAAGGACCTCTTCGCGAGCAAGCTCGCTCCTACAGGGATTGCGCCCTCCACCTGTCACAGCGAACGGGCAATGATCTCCTTCATGATCTCGTTGGTCCCCGCATAGATCCGCTGCACCCGTGCGTCCGCCCAGGCCCGGGCCACCGGATATTCCCACATGAAGCCGTAGCCGCCATGCAACTGCACGCATTCGTCGAGCACCTTGCATTGCAGGTCCGTGCCCCAGTACTTGGCCATGGCCGCCGTCGGCACATCGAGCTTGCCTTGCAGATGCAGCTCCAGGCAGCGGTCGACGAATACCCGGCCGATCTGGATCTCGGTGGCCATTTCCGCCAGCTTGAAGCGGGTGTTCTGGAAATCCGCGATGGACTTGCCGAAGGCCTTGCGCTCGCGGGTGTATTCCAATGTCCACTGCAATGCCGCCTCGGCCGACGCCAGGCCGCCCACGGCCACCGTCAGGCGCTCCTGGGGCAACTCCTGCATCAGGTAGGCGAAGCCCATGCCGGCCTGGCCCAGCAGGTTCTCTTTCGGTACCCGGACATCCTGGAAAAACAGCTCCGAGGTGTCCTGGGCCTTCATCCCGACCTTCTCCAGACGCTTGCCCTTGGCGAAGCCCGGTGTATCGGCCTCCACCAGAAACAGACTGGTGCCCTTGGCCCCGGCCTTCGGATCGGTCTTGGCGACCACGATCACCAGGTCGGCGAGAAAGCCGTTGGTAATAAAGGTCTTCGAACCATTGAGGACGTATTCGTCGCCATCCAGCACCGCCGTGGTCTTCACCCCCTGCAGGTCGGAACCGGCACCCGGCTCGGTCATCGCGATGGCCGTGACCATCTCGCCGCTGACCAGTCGCGGCAGGTACTTGAGCTTCAGCGCTTCACTGCCGTAATGCAGGATGTAGGGCGCGACAATATCCGAGTGCAGCGAGAAACCGATCCCGCTCAAACCCAGGCGGCTGATCTCCTCGATCACCACCGCGCTGTAGAGAAAGTCCGCCGCCATGCCGCCATAGGCTTCCGGCAGATGAGAACAGAGCATCCCCGCCTCCCCCGCCTTGTTCCACAGCTCACGGTCGATGTACCCGCGTTTCTCCCACTGAGCATGGAAAGGCTGCGCCTCCTGCTCGAGAAACTTGCGCACGCTGCTGCGAAAAAGCTCGTGCTCGGAACTGAACAGGGTTCTGGGAATCATGCGGGTACCTTGCAAACACGCGGAAGCCGGGATTGGCCCGTTGAGCCTATGCCAGTGTTTTACCTTGAACCACTGGACACATACGACAAAAAATAAGACGATCCAGCCGTCTCTTGACCACTTTCCCCTATAAGAACTTTCCACTAATAAGAACAATGGAATTATGGCTAATCCACTCTCGACGCCCTTGCGGCGCGTCAGCATCCTGGCTATCGATCGGGTATTCGCCTCGACCCTCATGCAGGCCAAGGATTTTTTCCATCTCGCCAGCCTGCGCTACGGCAAGCAGCTGGGCCAGGGCCTCACCCCGGTCTTCGAGACACGCCTGGTCAGCCCCGACGGCCAGTCCGTGCGCAGCTTCAGCGACGTCATCCTGCCCGTGGACGGCGGCCTGGAAAACGCCGATGTGATCGTTCTGCCGGCCTTCTGGGACGACTTCGACACACTCTGCCAGCGCTACCCGCAGGTCCTGCCCTGGCTACGCGAGCAACACGCCCGCGGCGCCGTGCTCTGCGGCGAAGCCACCGGTGTCTTCTGGCTCGCCGAAGCCGGCCTGCTCGACGGCAAGGAAGCCACCACCTACTGGCGGTTCTTCAACGCCTTCAGCGAACGTTTTCCCAACGTCTACCTGAACCAGGACAAGCACCTGACCGACGCCGACAACCTGTACTGCGCCGGCGGCACCACCTCGGCCTGCGATCTCTACATCTACCTGATCGAGCGCTTCTGCGGGGCCAACGTCGCCCAGGCCGTGGCACGCGACATCCTTTATGAAGTGCAGCGCAGCTACGCGCCGGGACGCATCGGCTTCGGCGGCCAGAAGCTGCACCAGGACGTGATCATCCTGCAGATCCAGCAATGGCTGGAGGAGCACTTCGCCGACAAGTTCCGCTTCGAGGATGTCGCCCGCGAACACGGCATGAGCATCCGCAACTTCATGCGCCGCTTCCAGACCGCTACCGGTGACAAGCCATTGCACTATCTGCAGCGCTTGCGCATCGAGACGGCCAAGGGCCTGCTGTCCGGCACCCGCAAGAGCATCAAGACCATCAGCTACGAAGTCGGCTACGACGACGCCAGCTTCTTTGCCCGGCTGTTCCGCCAGCACACGGAGCTGTCACCGAACCAGTACCGGCAACAGTTCCAGCAGGCAGCCTGAAGCCCGACGCCGGCCCGAGGGCAACGGCGTCCCGTGGTTTCGTCGGGAACAGGAAGGTTCTGCTCAGACGTGGCGCCGGCAGGCGCCACGAACACGGTCTTACGGCTTGTGCGCCCGCGAGAGGAACTCGTGGGACTGCATTTCCAGCAGGCGGCTGAGGGTCCGCTGGAATTCGAAGTTCAGGCGACCACCGGTGTACAGGTCCTTGAGCTCGACTTCCGCGGAGATGATCAGCTTGACGTTGCGGTCGTAGAACTCGTCGACCATGTTGATAAAGCGCCGGGCGATATCGTCGGTGGTGACGCTCATCTGCTCGACACCGCTGAGCAACACGGCATGGAAGATCTTGCCCAGCTCGATGTAGTCGTTCTGGCTGCGCGGGCCGTCGCACAGCTCGCGGAAGTCGAACCAGGCCACATCGTCACAGGTACGGATCGCCCGGATCTCGCGATTCTCGATCATCAGCACATCGTTCTCGACCGCCTGGGTGCACTCCGGCGTCAAGGCACGGAAGCTTTTACGCAGGCTCTCGTGAGCGGCTTCGTTGAGCGGGAAGTGGAACAGTTCGGCCTGCTCCAGATGACGCAGGCGATAGTCGACGCCACTGTCGACGTTGACGATCTCGGTGTTCTGCTTGATCAGCGCAATCGCCGGGAGGAAACGCGCGCGCTGCAGGCCGTCCTTGTACAGGCCGTCCGGCACGATGTTCGAGGTCGCCACCAGGGTCACGCCGTTCTTGAACAACTCTTCCATCAAGGTGCCGAGAATCATCGCATCGGTGATATCGGAGACGAAGAACTCGTCGAAACAGATGACCCGGGTCTCGGCGGCAAAACGCTTGGCGATGAGCGTCAGCGGGTTTTTCTCACCGTGCAGGGTCTTCATTTCCTCGTGCACCCGCTTCATGAAGCGGTGGAAGTGCGTGCGGGTCTTTTCCTTGAACGGCAACGCTTCGAAGAAGGTATCGACCAGGTAGGTCTTGCCACGGCCGACGCCGCCCCAGAAATACAGGCCCTTGACCGGTGCCTGGTCTTTCTTGCCGAACAGTTTGCCGAGCAGGCCCGGCTTGTTCTGCGAAGCCGAGACCAGATCGTCGTACAGGCGCTGCAAATGGCGCACTGCCGTTTCCTGGGCCGCGTCGTGAAAGAACTCGGGGCGTTTCAGATCAGCTTGATATCGTTCTAGGGGCGTCATAATTTCGTTAGCAAGGTAACAAAAACGGGCGGTCACTTTAGCGACGGCCCGTGGGAATGGCAATCGGCCCTTGGTCGGGCCGACGTTCGATTAGTCCTGAACCGGGGTCAGGGCAACCCGCAAAGCCTCGATGGCCGCATCACGGGCCGCTTCGTCGGCGAAGATCGGGCTGTCCGCCACGCACTCGCCTTCCAGCCACACGCTGAAGCTATTGGCCTCGGTGCGGATATCCAGCGCCTGGCCCGATTGCAATTGCTTGGTCACCCCACCCGCCGTCTTGCCGTCGGCAAAGTTGCACGACAGCAGCAGTTGCTCGCCATCGGCAGCCAGCAGACGGAAACGGAAACTGTCGTCTTCCCGGAAGCTGACAAAACGCGCGGCCTTGGCGGCTTTCTTCTTGCCGGTCTCGGCAACCTGCACCTGGTTGACGAACGACCGCAGGCCGACCGCCTCGCGCAACTGGGCGAGGAACGGTGTGGCAACACTACGGGCTTTCTTCGCGCCGGCCTGGAGGATGTCTTCCAGGTCCGATGGGCGGGAAATCAGTTCGTGGTAACGCTCGCGCTTCTCGCTCAACTCACCGTCGAGCAACTGGAACAGGCGGTTCTTCGCCTCGCCCCAGCCCAGGCCACCCAGCAGCTCATGGCGGAACTCGTCGGCTTGCGCGGCGGTGGAGAACGCCTGGAACAGGGTGAACAGGTGCGAGTTGTCCGGGTCCTTGGCTTCGCCCGGCGCGCGGGAGTCGGTGACGATCCGCGAGATCGCGTCCTTCATGTCCTTGGCGCTGGTGAACAACGGGATGGTGTTGTCATAGCTCTTGGACATTTTCCGGCCGTCGAGGCCCGGCAGCGTGGCGACGCTTTCTTCGATCAGCGCTTCGGGCATGGCAAAGAACTCCTTGCCCTGGCCGAACAGGTGGTTGAAGCGCTGGCCGATATCCCGGGCCATTTCCACGTGCTGGATCTGGTCGCGGCCGACCGGCACCTTGTGCGCGTTGAACATCAGGATGTCCGCCGCCATCAGCACCGGGTAGCTGTAGAGACCCATGGTGATGCCGGCGTCCGGGTCTTCACCCGACTCGACGTTCTTGTCCACCGAGGCCTTGTAGGCGTGGGCACGGTTGAGCAGGCCCTTGGCCGCGACACAGGTGAGCAACCAGGTCAGCTCGGGGATTTCCGGGATGTCCGACTGACGATAGAAAGTCACGCGCTCCACATCCAGGCCACCGGCCAGCCAGGTCGCGGCGATTTCCAGGCGCGAGCGCTGGATGCGCAACGGGTCATCGCACTTGATCAGCGCGTGATAGTCGGCCAGGAAGTAGAAGGAATCGGCATTGCTGTCACGGCTGGCAAGGATCGCCGGGCGGATGGCGCCAGCGTAGTTGCCCAGGTGCGGGGTGCCCGTGGTGGTGATGCCGGTGAGGATACGTGTACGAGTCGTCATGGGTAATCGCTTAGTCAGACTGCTGTCAATTCAGGAGGCGCGGCAGGATCAGATCCTTCAGATCGGTCAACTTGCCATGAAAAAAGTGTCCGCATTCTGCCACTTTCAGCAGCTCATGGGGACGCTCAAGGGCATCGGACCAGTCGTAGACCAGTTGTGGATCGATCACTTCGTCGGTTTCCGGCTGGATCAGGGTCAGCGGGCAGCCTTCCGGCAAGCGGTCCACGGCACGCAGGCGCATCACCGCGGCAGCCACCAGGAACAGATGCTTGAGCGACTGACCACGGGCTTCCAGGCGGCCGCCGAGGGTCGCCGCGACAAAGCCGCCGAAGGAGAACCCGAACAGCGTCAGCGGCAGTTCCGGGTGTTTCTCCAGCAACCATTGTGCGACGGCTTCGGCATCATCGACTTCACCGGTGCCCATGTCATGGCTCCCGGCACTGGCGCCGACACCCCGATAGTTGAAACGCAGGGTGATCAATCCGGCATCGCGGGCGGTGCGCTGCAGGGTCGAAACGACTTTATTGAGCATGGTCCCGCCCTGCACCGGGTTGGGGTGGCAGATCAGCGCCAGCCCGCGGGGCTCGGGGGTATCCAGGTACAAGGCTTCCAGTTGGCCGACCGGGCCATCGATGAACAAAGGGGTTTCGCGCATAAGCAAGGAATGAACTCCGTGACCTCTCAAGGGGTCGACTCGTCTAGCTAAAAGTCTCTGCCTGACATCATTGCGACCTTAAGATCGCGGTATACAGCGCAGGTCCGAGCCGTTAACGTAAAGCAAAGCCGTTTATAGAGGAAGGACTCGTGGAACACTCGCTCTTAGTTTGGTTGTTGCCGACTCTTGCCCTGGTTGCCGGTGTCGCCATTGGTTTCCTGGTCGCCCGTCTGGTGCCGAGTGCCGCGCCCAGCAGCACACAGCGTCAGCTGGACGATATCCAGGAACGTTTCGACAGTTACCAGAACGAGGTGGTCACCCACTTCAACAGCACCGCGGCACTGGTCAAGAAACTCACCCAGAGCTACCAGGAAGTGCAAGACCACCTCGCCGAGGGTGCCAACCGCCTGGCCCTGGACGAGCAGACTCGCCAACGCCTGCTCGCCGCCCTGCACGCCGATGCTGCACAGACACCACGGGAACGCCTGACACCGCCTCGCGGCAACCAGGAACCGCCGCGCGACTATGCCCCGAAAGCGCCGAACGCCCCCGGCATGCTCGACGAGCATTACGGCCTGAAGAAGTAACCCGGCTTCAAGCGCCACAAAAAAGCCCGCCCGATCATTGATCGGGCGGGCTTTTTTTACACCCTGAATTCAGTCAGGTGTCATGGGTACTGCTGGACCGGCTGGCCGTACTGCTGACCCTGCTGGTACTGCGGCTGGCCCTGTTGCTGATACTGACCTTGTGGCTGCTGACCTTGCTGGCCGTAATTCTGGCCAGGAATGGCCCGCAGGTTGACTTCCACGCGGCGGTTCTGCGCGCGGCCGTTGACATCGGCGTTGCTCGCAACCGGATTATCCGGACCGGCACCACGGGCCGACAGGTTGGCCCCGCTCACGCCCTGGGAGGTCAGGTAGTTGGCAACGCTCTGGGCGCGGCGCTGGGACAGGTCCATGTTCAGCTGGCGGCTGCCGGTGCTGTCGGTGTAGCCGACGATCTCGATCTGGTTCTGGTTGAACTCCTTGAGGGAGTTGGCCAGGTTGTTCAACGGCTGATAGAAGCTGCTGGCGATCGCATCGGAGTTGGTCGCGAACGTGATGTTGCCAGGCATGATCAGCTTGATCTGATCGCCCTGGCGCTGCACCTGCACGCCGGTGTTGGCCATGCTCGCACGCAGCTTGGCTTCCTGCTTGTCGGCGTAGTAGCCATAGCCGGCGGCACCCGCGCCACCGACCAGGGCCCCGATCAGCGCACCCTTGCCACGGTTGTTGTGATCGATGGCGGCGCCCGCGACGGCACCGGCCAAGGCTCCAAGCCCGCCGTACTTGGCAGTTTTACTCATACCCGAGGAGCCTTGCTCCGCCTGTCCCTGGTTGTCATACGGGTTTTGCGATGCACAGCCGGACAGCATGGCAACGGCGGTAGCGACGATAATCAAACGACGCGAGGTGAACATGGATCTAGCTCCTACTCATTTGGGGTGCAAAGGCCGTTGGCGATAGACCGTTGCTGGCGTTGGAACACGACAGACGGTAAAAATTCCATGAAACCTGTCAGGCGCGAACAAACGGATTTTCACGCATCTCGTCACCCAACCGGGTATCGGGACCATGTCCGGTCACCACCGTCGCCTCCTCGTCCAGCGTATACAGGCGCTGCTTGATCGAACGCACGATGGTCGCCTGGTCACCACCCCACAGGTCCGTGCGCCCGACACCACGACGGAACAGGGTGTCGCCGGCAATCAACAGTCTAGCCTCGGAAAACCAGAAGCTCATGGAACCGGGCGTATGTCCCGGCGTATGCAGGGCCACGCCACAGCCACAGGCCAGTTCCTCGTCATCGGCCAGCCATCGGTCCGGCGACGGCACCGGCGTGTAGGGCACGCCGAACAGGCTGCATTGCATCTCCAGGTTGTCCCAGAGGAACTGGTCGTCCTTGTGCAGGTGCAGGGTGGCGCCGGTCTTCTCCTTCAGTTGTCCGGAGGCCAGGAAATGATCCAGGTGCGCATGGGTGTGGATGATGCTGACGACCTTCAGGCCCAGGGCCTCGAGCCGGGCCAGGATCAATTCGTGATTGCCCCCCGGATCGACGACGATGGCCTTTTTCGTGATCGGGTCGCCAATGATCGTGCAGTTGCATTGCAACGGGCCGACAGGGAAGGTTTCGCGGATCAGCGCGGGTTTTGCGAGGTCCATGAGGAGTTCCTGCAATAAGCGGGTCAGGCAATAAAAAACCCCTGAGCGGTCCAGGCGCCGAAGCATCCGGACCGACAAGGGCCGCATCGCGAAAAGTATAAGGGCCGCTCCCGGCCCCATCAAGAAAACGGCCCGGCCGCCACGTCCCGGGACGCGTCGCCACGCCCTCCCGCGCCAAATGCCGCCTGCAACTGCTCGACACTGCGCGTCAGCAGTTCCTTGAGTTCGGGCAGCCATTGCGGATCGCCCAGCACCCGGGCAACGGCAGCCGCATCGCCATACAACAGCTCGCGCTCCAGGGCACCGGCACGCACCGACAGCGCCTGGGCCCCCATGGTCCCGGAACTGCCCTTGATCGCGTGCAACACGGCTGCCACCGCCGGCCCGTCACGGTCCTGCAGATGAGCGGGGAGCAACGCCAACTGTTTTTCCAGCTCCGTGCCAAAGCTGTACAACACGGTGCAGATCAGCTCGAAGTTGCCGCCGAAGCGGCTCATGATCGACTGACGCGGTTCGATCACCGTCTCCGTCGAAGCCTCCGGCGCCTCGCTCATCGTCAGCGGCCGGGGCGCTTCGCGTCCGGTCTGGATGCGCAAGGCCAGCACCAGTTCTTCCAGATCGATAGGCTTGCTCACATGGTCGTTCATCCCCGCCGCCAGGCAGGCTTCGCGGTCGCTGTTGGACGCGTTGGCGGTCATCGCCAGGATCGGCAACAGGGCGAACTGCGGGTGCCGGCGGATGTGTCGCGTGGCCTCCATGCCATCGATATCCGGCATCTGGATATCCATCAGCACCGCATCGAACGGCGTCGAGGCCGAGAGGACCATGCTCACCCCCTCCAGCCCGCCTTCCGCCAGGCTGACCTGGGCCCCCTCGCCTCTCAGCAGCTCATCGGCGACCTGGCGATTGAGGGCGTTGTCCTCCACCACCAGCAGGCGCATGTCGGCCAGGCGCCGGGAGCGGGCTACCGGCAAGTCCTGCACAGGCGGTTCACTCACGCTGAAGGCACGCTGGACCGCATCGGCCAACTGCCGGGGCGTCACCGGCTTGGTGAGGAAGCCCACGAAGGGGGCATCGCCCTCATGGTGCACATCCGCCAGGACTTCACGCCCATAGGCGGTGATCATGATCACCATCGGCGGCGGCACGGCCTGCTCCTGCAGACTGATCAGCCGGGCGGCGCTGAGGCCGTCCATGTCCGGCATGCGCCAGTCCATCAGCACCACGTCGTAGGGTTCGCCGCGCAGTTGCGCCTTGCGCACGCCTTCGACCGCCAGTGTGCCGCCACTCACCGTGTCCGCCGTCCAGCCCAGGGAGCGCACGGTACGCAGCAACAGTTCACAGGCCATCGAGTTGTCGTCGGCCACCAGCAGGCGCATCGCCGAATCGACACCGGGGCACGACAACCGCAGCGGTTCCTCACGGGCCACCTCCAGGCTGATATCGAACCAGAACCGGCTGCCGACGCCCACTTCACTCTCGACCTGCAACTCGCCGCCCATCAGGCCTACCAGCCGCTTGCAGATCACCAGGCCCAGCCCGGTGCCGCCGAACCGGCGGGTGGTCGAGGCTTCGGCCTGGGTGAAACCGTCGAAGATGCGCTGCAGCTGCTCGGTGCTGATCCCGATGCCGGTATCGCACACTTCGATCCGCAACTTCACCATGTCCTCGAACCGTTTCAGTTGCCGGACACTGACCACCACCTGCCCCTGCTGGGTGAACTTCAGGGCATTGCCCGCCAGGTTGATCAACACTTGTTGCAGGCGCAGGCTGTCGCCCACCAGACTGCCGGGCAGGTCGGAATCGAGGTCGAACATGACCTCGACCTCCTTGCTGCCCTGGTTGCCCGCCAAGACCACCGCCAGGTCGCGCATCAGCGGTTCGAGTTCGAAGTGATGCGGATCCAGGCGCAGTTTGCCGGCCTCGATCTTCGAGTAGTCGAGGATATCGTTGAGCAGGCCCAGCAATGACTTGGCCGCCGTCTGGGCCTTGACCACGTAGTCGCGCTGACGGGCATTGAGGTCGGTGTGCTGCACCAGTTGCAGCATCCCCAGCACCGCGTTCATCGGTGTGCGGATCTCATGGCTCATATTCGCCAGGAAGAACGACTTGGCCGCACTGGCGCTGTCGGCCCGGTCCTTGGCCCGCAGCAGATGCGACTCCAGCTCGCGCTGGGTGGTGATATCCCGGTTGATACCGGTGACCCGCAACGCCCGCCCCTGTTCATCACGCTCGATCTGCGCACCGGCCTGGATAAAGCGTATGCGACCGTCAGGCCCCTGCAGCCGGAAGATCGGGTCATAGACCCGTTCCCCGGCCACCGCCGCCGCCAACTGCGCGGCCACCGCCTCGACGTCCGCGGGGTGGACCCGCTCGTACCAGTGGGCATAGTTCAGCCCGTTGTCACGCAAGCTCGTCGGCTGGCTGTAGAACTCGAACATGCGGTCGTTCCACTGCAGCGTGTTGTCCGCCAGCGTCCAGGTCCAGATACCCAGTTCGGCGACATCGGCGGCCATCAGCAACTGGTCGCGAATCACCCGGGTCGCCTGCAGGCTCAGTTCCAACTGGTGCTCGGCCGCCTTGCGCTGGGTGATATCGACGGCGATGCCCAGGTAGCCGGTCAGTTGCCCTTCGTCGTCGCGCAGGGAAGTCACCACCAGGGTCACCGGGACATGGGAGCCGTCCTTGCGCACATAGGTCCACTCGCGGGTTTCCGAGTGTTCGAATTCCGGCTTGTGGGCAAAGACCCTGAAACCTTCGATGACCTGCGCATACTCCACACTGAGCTCGGCCCCACGGTCGATGACTTCCTGGGCCACGTGAAGAATCGCCGGGGTGGCCTTGCCCAGCACTTCCTCGGCGCGATAGCCGAGCATGTGCTCGGCACCTTCGTTGAATACACTGATTACTCCATCCAGGTCGGTGGCGATGATCGACACCTCGGAGGCCGAACGCAGCACGCTGCTGAACAGCAGGTTGATCCGCCGCAACTCCGCGGTCCGCGTCGCCACCTGCTCTTCCAGGCTGGAGTTGAGTTCGAGAATCCGCGCCTCGGCGGCCTTCTGCGCGGTGATATCGCGCAGGATCTTCGAGACGCCGCTCACCCGGCCAGCGGCATCGCAGATAGGCGAAACATTCACCGAGACATTGACGCGACGATCGTCCTTGCAACGCCGCAGGGTATCGAAGTTGGTGATCGTCTCGCCCCGGGCGATACGCGCCAGGATCTCGACCTCTTCCGAAGCCAGTTCGGACGGTACGATCAGTTCCACCAGCGGCCGCCCCACCGCTTCCGCGGCGGTATACCCCAACAGCGTCTGCGCACCGCGGTTCCAGCTGGTCACCACACCCTGCAGGGTCGTACCGATGATCGCGTCGGCCGAGCTCTCGACGATCGAGGCCAGGCGCCCCTGTTCGGCGATCACCTGCAGGCGGCGCTGGGAACTGACCCCGGCAATGGCGGCCAGCGCCGCCACCAGCAGGGTTGCCAGCACGCCGAGGGCAAACACCATCGTCGGCGATAGCAGATGCAGGCGCTGCACGAACAGAGGCAGGGCCTCCAGTTCGATCTGCCAGCGCCGCCCATAGACCTCCCGCTCCACGGTGTGGGTAAGCAGCCCGGTCGGCTGCACGTCCGCCTCGTGAAGCGTCTGGTAGAACTGCACCGCCGGCCCTGGCCCGGTGATGTCCCTGAGCCGCAGGTTCACCGCCTCGCTTTCCGGGATCAGGCCGGCCAGGACGCTCTCGATCAGCAACGGCGCATAGCTCCAGCCGACAAGCGCTGCCGCCCTCTCGGCCTCGTTTTGCGGCACGACACCACTTTTATAGATCGGCAGCAGGATCAGGAAGGATTGTTGTGGCTTGCCCACTGCCTGTACCAGGGTGATCGGCGAGGTGAGGCGCACCTCCCCGGTCCGCGCGGCCATCCGCGCCGCCTCGGCCCGGTCAGGCTGCGAGGCGATATCCAGGCCGAACGCCGGTGCCTGCCCGGTGCCGGGTTCCAGGTACTGGATGACATACAGGTCGCCCTCGTGTGGCGCGAACTGGCGAATGCTGAAGTCCGGGGCACCGTCGGCACGGGCGCGTCGCAGGAATTCATCGAGGTCCTGCACCCGCACCAGGCGGATAAAACCGAATCCGCGGGCACCGGGAAACTCCCGCGGCACGTCGCGCATCAGGCTGTAGCGATGGAACGTCTCGCGGGTAATACCGTCCTCGCCGGCGGTGACAACCGCGCCGCGGGTGCCGCGCAGGCCGTACTGGTACAACTGCAGCCGGCTGGCCACCGACTGCACCGCGCTTTCGGCGGCGGCACCGAGGGCCTCGCGGGTGCGCTGCTCGTTGCTGTGCTGCAGGATCAGGCAGCCCACGATAGTCGCCACCAGCCCGAGGGCCAGGAGCAACACGACACGTCCATTCAGGGCATACAGGCTGGCTCGTTTCAACGCAGGCTCCCTTGATGACTACGGTGATCCCGAAGGCCGGGATATCGCTGATCGACAATCGCGGCCCATGCGCTCATGGCGTTTGCGGCCAGGCGGACAACACGTCGCAGATCCGGGCAAACGGAACCGGCCGGCAGTAGAGATAGCCCTGCATGATCCGGCAACCGTGTTCCAGCAGCAGGTCAGCCTGCTCCCGGGTCTCCACGCCTTCGGCGACGAGTTCCAGGCCCAGGGCCTGCCCCAGCTTGATGATCGCCTCGACGATGGCCAGGTCGCTCTTGTCGGTGAGCATGTCGCGCACAAAGCTCTGGTCGATCTTCAGGACATCGATGGGAAAGCGCTTGAGATAGGCCAGGCTCGAATAACCCGTGCCGAAATCGTCGATCGCCACGTGCACACCCAGGGCCTTGAGTGCCACCAGGGTTTCGCGGGCGTTGTCGATATCCCGGGCCAGCACCCCCTCGGTGATCTCCAGTTCCAGCCACTGCGGCGCCAGGCCGGAGTCGAGCAGGATGCCCTTGACCATGCCGAGGAACGACTCTTCGCGAAACTGCACAACGCTGATGTTCACACTGACGCAGATCGGGTGGCCCAGTTCGTGGAGTTTGCGGGTGTCCTTGCAGGCCTGGAGCAGCACGTACTTACCGATGGGAATGATCAGCCCGGTTTCCTCGGCCAGGGGAATGAAGTCCGCCGGCGGCACCAGGTTGCCATTGCCGTCGTGCCAGCGGATCAGCGCCTCCATGCCGACCACGCGGTGCTCGCGGGCATCGACCTTGGCCTGGTAGAAGACCTCGAACACCCCGTCTTCGATGGCCTCGCGCATATGCCGCTCAAGCAGGTGCCGGGCGCGCATGCCACTTTCGATGGCCGGGGAAAAGAACTGGTAGCAGTTACGCCCGGCCTGCTTGGCCTGGTACATCGCGGCATCGGCGTGACGGTACAGTGACTCCAGGTCGTCGCTGTCCTCCGGGAAGACCCCGATACCGATGCTCGCGCTCAGGTCATAGCGGTTGCCCTGCAACGAAAACGGGCTGGAGATGGTGGTCAGCACCTGTTCGGCGAAATCGCCCACGGCCTCGAAACCGTCCACCTCCGACAGCAGGATGATGAACTCGTCGCCGCCCTGCCGGCTCAGCGTATCCATGCCGCGCAGGATCATCGACAGGCGCGTGGCGACATACTTGAGCATCTGGTCGCCGACCGAGTGCCCCATGGAGTCGTTGATGGCCTTGAAGTTGTCCAGGTCCAGCAACAGCATCGCCAGCCGCCCATGATTGCGCCGGGCCATTTTCAGGGCCTGCTCGGCCCGGTCCTGCAGCAGCATGCGGTTGGGCAGGCCGGTCAGGGCGTCATGATTGGCCAGGCGCTTGGCTTCGTTGCGCAGGGTGATATGAGCATTGATATGGGCCCTGGCCACCGGCAGGTTCAGGGGTTTCTGGATAAAGTCGATCCCCCCGTAGCCCAGGGCCTGGAGCTCATAGTCGGCCTGGGCATGGGAGGTGACGAAAATCACCGCGGCGTCGGACAGCTTGGGGTCGGCCTTGAGTTCCTTGCAGACCTCGAAGCCGTTCATGCCGGGCATCTCGATATCGAGCAGGACCACATCCGGGCGACACTGACGGGCCACGCGCAAGGCTTCTTCGCCGCTGGTAGCAACATACACCTGCGCCAGGTCCCGCACCGACTCGCTGAGAATGAGCGCATCCGTCTTCTGGTCATCGACGATCAAGACGACCGGAGCGGGGCTGAAGGTGATCTCGCGCATTCCTTGCTCCCAGGCAATTCCCTTGTGATTCACGACCAAAGAGCACTGATAGGCCCCCTACCCTCAAGCCGACACAGGACATGCCGCGTACTCAAGGCACAGCAAGAAAGCTCAGGCGTGTATTGGTTATAGCGCAGACAAGGCATATAGCCACCCCTGCCGGAGGGATTCTTCACCGGTCTGCCAGCCGGACCGCAGGTGTCACGCAGACTGTCAGCGCGGCTCGCCCAGCAGCCCCAGCTCCTGCGCCCGCGCCACGGCCTGGGTACGGCGCTCCACCCCCAGCTTGCTGTTGATATGGCTGGCGTGGGTTTTCACGGTGTGCAGGGAAATAAACAGCTGGTCGCTGATTTCCTGGTTCGAGCAACCCTGGGCAATCAAGTGCAGGACGGCCAGTTCGCGGGTACTCAGGTGCTCACTGTGCGGCAGGCTTTCCACCGGCTCGCGCACGGTTTGCGCCGGCAGCAGTTCCAGCAGGCTCTGGCGCAGGGGCGTATCGGGCCCCAGCAACAGTTGCTCGCGCATCCAGTCCGGATGGGCCGTGGCCAAGGCCTGGAACGGCAGCAGGGCGCCACCGGTGGTCGCTTCCACGGCACGGGCAAACAGCGAACGGGCCCGAGCCTCCCTTGACCCGGCCAACTCCAGCATCACCAGCTGGTTCCAGGCCAGCATGCTCAGCAGTTGCCCGCCGCTGGCCTGGCCCTGCTCCACCAGTTTGAGCAAGCGTTGCCGGGCAGCCTCGGGCTTGCCCTGGAGCGCCTCGAGCTGTGCCTGTTGCAACTCGATATGTGCCGGCAGTTGCGGATGGAACTCGGGAGCGGCAGCCGCCTGCTCGCCGTTGTAGGTCTGCCCCAGGCGCCCGAGCCAGGCTTCAGCCAGGTCGACCCGCCCCTGTGCCAGCCACAGCTCGCATTTCACCAGGGTGATCATCGCCAGGTAATAGATCGGCGGGACATCCCAGATATGCATCAGCCGTTCGGCTTCGGCGAGCTCGGCAAAGGCCTTGGCGAACTCGCCGTTGCGGCCCTCCTGGTTGGCGATCACGCAGTGCCCCACCAGGACACTGATATCGCGGCAGGCCCGCGCTTCATGCAACCCGGCCAGCAGGCGCTGGCGCCCGGCTTCAGGTTGCAGGCGCAGGTTCAGCAGATAACCTTCGTACAAGGTCAGACGTGCCCGCGCCGCATACAGGCGTTGCGCGGGCAGGCCCTCCAGGCGCTGCAAGCCCTGGCGGACTTCATCCAGCGCCCGCAGCACTTCGCCGCGCGCCTGCAGCACCCGTGCCCGATCGTAATGGGCCAACGCCTCGAACAGCGGGTTGCCGACCCGCTGGGCCAGCTCCAGCGACTCACGGTTCAGCGCCCGTGCACGCCACAGGTCACCCTCGGCGATCGCCAGGTTGGACAATGTCGACAGGCATACCAGGCGCTGGCCGTAGCGCTTGTGGGGCAGGCTGAGCAAGGCTTCGCCGCAATAGGCCAGGGTCAGTTCGCGGTCGCCGCGCCCCCGGGCAATGATGCCGCTCAAGGCCAGCCACTGGGCCAGCATGGATTTCTGCGCCGTGGCCGAGGGCGCCGGAAGGAAGTTGCTCAGGTGACTGGCCAGTTCCTGCGCCGCATCCAGCTGGCAGGCCAGGCCCAACGCCCAGGCATACAGGACGATCAACCGTGGCGAGCTGATCAGCAGGCTGTCGGGCAGGTCCATCTTCCAGCGCAGCAGCATGCCGACATTCTGCTCGGCCAGCAGTTGTTCTTCGGACAGGTTCTGCACCAGGTTGGCCGCCACATCCAGGTGACCGGCGCGCAACGCCTGCTCCACCGCTTCATCCAGCAGGCCCTGAGCACTGAACCAGCGGCAGGCGCGCAAATGCAGGCTGGCGGTCGGGACCAGGGTATTGGTCGCGGGACGAGTGCGCAGCAGGTCGGAAAACAGGTGGTGATAGCGAAACCAGCGGCCGTGCTCGTCCAGCGGCACCAGGAACACCTGATGGGATTGCAGGTAGTCGAGGATCTGCGCACTGTCGTGGGATTCGCGGATGGCGTCGCACAGCTCGCTGCAAAACCGCTCCTGGGGGGCGGTGTCGTAGAGGAACGCCTGGACATGCGCCGGCAGGAAGTCGATCACCTCTTCCAGCAGGTAGTCGCGGATCAGCCCTTCACCGCCGTGCAGGACCTGGGGCAAGGTGTTGTCGTCAGTGGCCTGCGCCGCCGCCAGCAACCAGAAACGCAACCCGGCGACCCAGCCTTCGCTGCGCTCGATCAGGGTCTGCAGGGCTTCGCCACGCAACGAGCTGCTGTGGCGGTCGAACAGGGCCATGGATTCGCCGAGGGTCAACCGCAGGTCCTGCTCGTTCAACTCGAGCAGTTGCCGCGACAGGCGCAGGCGCGCCAGGTGCCACTCGGGGCGTTGCCGGCTGGTGACCAGCACCAGCAATCCGGCGGGCAGGTGATTGAGGAAAAACTGCAGGCAACGATCCAGAACCGGGCCCTGGGCCAGATGGTAATCATCCAGCACCAGCAACAACGGCGTGCTGGCCGACAGATGCACCGCCAGCTCGTCGAGCAGCCCATCCAGCCACTCTTCGAAGGCAAACGGCTGGTGCCGCTGGCGCATTTTCAACAGCCCCAGCGCCTGGCCGCCAAGGTGCGGGAAGTACTGCTGGAGGCCATCGAGCAGGCGTTCGAGAAAACGTCCGGGATCACTGTCCCGTGAACTGAGCCCCAGCCACAGGCTCTGCCAGTACCCGGGCAGGCTCTGGCAAAACTCCACCGCCAGCGAACTCTTGCCAAAACCGGCCGGGGCACTGACCAGCAGCAGACGACCTTCCAGCCCGGCACTCAAGCGCTCGCACAGGCGCGGCCGCAACACATAACCCTCGGGCAATGGCGGTCGGTAGAAACGTCCTTCGAGTGCAGGTATGGCAGGCCCCATGGGACCTTGCATACGGGACAGATCAGTCATGGCCGGCTCTTGTTGAACGCTGTTATCGGCGGGGCGCATCAGCGCAGACTAGCGGTAAACGTCGCCGCACTGAAGGCTTTTTATCGTAAATGTGTCGAAATGCCTTTATCCGGAAATATCTCGCCACAGTTTCCCGCCGGACAAAAAAACGCCCCGAACCGGTCGGGGCGTTTTCAGCAGAGGATGCGCCTCTGCCCTGCAACGGGTATCAGCGAACGCCGTCCTGGCGCAGGGCCGCCGGGGTGAAGTCGCTGGTGGTGGCGGTGAAGCCGAAGTCATACGCCTGCTTCTCTTCGTTCTTCATGCCCAGCGCCAGGTAGCGGCCGGACTGCAGGTCGTAGAGGGTTTCCAGGGCATACCACGGCACTTGCTTGTCGTAGTAGTTCTCGGCATGGGCCTCGGCCACGCGCCACAGTTGACCACGACCGTCGTAATGGTCGATCACCGCCGCCTGCCAGGTGTCTTCGTCGATGTAGAAGTCACGCTTGGCGTAGATGTGGCGCTGGCCTTCCTTCAGGGTCGCGACCACATGCCAGACACGGCGCAGCTCGTAGCGTGCCAGGTCCTGGTTGATGTGGCCGGCCTTGATGATGTCGGCGTACTTGAGTTTCGGATCGTCGAGCTTGTAGCTGTCGGAGGCGATGTACATCTCTTTCTTGCCTTCGAGCTTCCAGTCGTAGCGATCCGGCGCACCGTTGTACATATCCAGGTTGTCGGAAGTGCGCAGGCCGTCGGCGGCGGTACCCGGACCGTCATAGGAGACTTGCGGGGCACGACGCACACGACGCTGGCCGGCGTTGTAGACCCATGCCGAACGCGGCTCCTTGACCTGGTCGAGGGTTTCATGGACCAGCAGCACGCCACCGGCCAGACGCGCCGGCGCGGTCACTTTCTGCTTGAAGTAGAACAGGATATTGCCCGGGTTGGCCGGATCGTAGTCCTTCATCTTGTCGCGGAAGACGAACTGGTCCTGGAAGTACACCAGGCTGAACGAACCGTTGGCCTGCGGCGTGGCCTGGGTCACCAGGCGAGTCACGCTGCCGCCACGATAACGGGTGATGTGGTTCCAGATCACTTCCACACCGCTTTTCGGGATCGGGAACGGCACGGCGGTCTTGAAGTTTTCCAGGCCGTTGCCGCCGCTGACCAGATTGGTCTTGGTGGCGTTTTCCTTGATGGCGGCGAACACGTCATCCGGCACGGTGGCGCCACGATGGGACGGGTAGACCGGCATCTTGAAGGTGTCCGGGTAACGCTTGAACATCGCGTATTGGCCCGGCGCCAGCTGGTTCTTGTACTGCTCGACGTTCTGCGCGGTGATGGTGAACAGCGGTTTTTCACTGGCATACGGGTCGGACAGGAAACCCTTGCTGTCCACCGAGCCAATGTTCTTCGCCATCGGCGCCCAGGCCGGAATCGTACCTGCCGCGTTACCGGCCTTTTCCGCGCCCATCGGGGTCAGGGTGGTGCCCAGCTTCGCCGCTTCATCGGCGGACACCGCCGCCATCACGCCGGTCGCCAGCAACGACAATCCGAGTACGCCGACCTGCAACAGATTCTTGGTTATCTTCATGTTCTTGTTCTTCCTGAAATTCAGCGTACTTAGAAGTTCACACCGACGCTCAGCGCCACGAAGTCACGGTCATCCACCGTGCTGTAGTCGCCACCGAAGAAGTTGGTGTACGCCAGGCTCGCGGTGTAGGTGTTCTGGTATTCGGCATCGAGGCCCAGGCTGACGGCCTTGCGGCCTTCCTCGAAGTTGCCGCCAGGGCCTGGCGAATAACCCTTCACGTCGTGGGACCAGGCCACGTTCGGCTTGAGGTTCACCCCGGCGAAGACGTCCGGGTATTCCCAGATGGCCCGGGCGCGATAGCCCCAGGAGGTTGCCGTGGTGAAGCCGTCGTTGTTGCAGTTGGTATTCAGGCCGTTGCTGTTGGCCAGACCAGCACCTTGAGCGGTGGATGTGTTCAAGGCCGCACAAGCACCGTTGGGCAGCGTGCCAGGACCGAAGACGGGATCACGACCGTACCGCACGTCCGACTTGCTCTCCAGGCCGCCCACATGAGTCACACCGACTTCACCTACCAGTGTCAGGCGGTTAGCCCCCATGACCTGATCGAAGAAATGGGTAAACGTTGTCTGGAACTGGGTGATTTCCTTGCGGCGATACCCATTCAAGTCCTGACCGGGGACACCGGTGAGCAGCGAAGCATTGCCTAATACCGGGCCGCCAATAGGCCGCACGCCAGCATAAAGAATGTCGGTAGAGTTCAACTGCACCGGAGCATTGGGCCGATAGCTCAGCTCACCGCTCCACGCGGTGCCGGTGGGCAAGGTTGTGGAGAAACTCAAACCGTAAAGGCGAATATCTTCTGGGTATTCGATGAAATATTTCGAGTTACCGGCAACGATCAGTGGTCGCAAGGCCGCCAGCGGCCCCAAAGGCACGTTGTAAACCGACTGAGGTGCGCCCGTCGCACTGAAAATCGGTGCACGGCTATGGTAGTTCATGAAATAGGCACCGAACTCGGTATCCAACGGTTCGAAATTGTAGTGAAAGGCAACACCGAATTGACCGCTGTCCCGTGCGTCACGATCACCACCACGTCGAACCAGAACACCCTCGTTATTGACGTCTACACCAAAGGCATTAAGCGTCGGAAATGCCGCAGGGTTGATAGTGGAGCGTTTGTTCAGCACGCGCAGATTGTCTTTGCAGCCATCGGATACGATGTCCGGCTGCGAGAAGAACGTGCCGCAGTTATCCGTTACCGTCTGGTCCCATTCCAACTGATAGAACGCCTCGGCCGACAGATTGTCGGTCAGGGTCTGGGACACATAGAACATGTTGACCGGGATCAGGCCTTCCTTGATCTCGGCACCCGGACGGCGGAATGCCGACACGTCGATCGGGTTGATGGAGTTGATGCCGCCACCGATAAAGGTGCTTTCACCCCAGCTCACCACCTGCTTGCCGAAACGCACGGAACCCGGCTGATCGGCGATGGAGTAGTTGTGGTACACGAAGGCGTCGAGAATCTGCCCGCCGGACGACTTGGCGCCTTCCTTGCGGTTGTCGTTGCTGACGTTCTTGAAGTCCAGGTCTTCATCCTGCAGCTTGAAGTCGTACCAGTACTTGCCGCGCACGAACACGCCGGTATCGCCGTATTTCAGTTCCAGGTCATGGATGCCCTTGAAGATCTTCGAGAAAGTCTGCCCGGCCTTGAAGTTCAGGTGTCCGTCATCGGAGGTCTGCGACAGGCCCTTGCCGCCGTTGTTGGCACCGATCAGATCCTTGTTCGGATTCTGCGTCGACCAACTGGCGCCCAGGGACAGGGACGAGTCGAAACTCCCCTCGATTTCCCCGATATTGAAACTGACGCCGAATGCAGGGCCGGCGAGCGTAGAGGCGAGGCTGACGGCCAGGGGCAGCTTCGCCCGGCGCCAGAACTGGTTTACTGAGATCATCGACGCTACTCCATGTGCTTTATTGTTATGGCAGATATCCAGAAACGCCCGGGGCAAACAGCAACCATCACTCCCCACTCACCCAGGGCGGCATCGCTGTATCGCGCGCCTGCTCCGTTCCTGAAAATCCTTGAGCGGACTATAGCCAGCAGGTAGTACTGCTTGATCCCTCTAAAGTGTGATTTGCAGTCACCAACCACTCTGGAACAGCCCTTTCGCCAAGCTCGCCGATACCGGCTCGGCAAGAATGGCTGAAAAAACCGATTTGGCAAGGCAAGCGCTTGCTTGGTGGGGCTGCCACGCCCTTTCGGGCGTGGCAAGGAGGACTCAAAGAGTCGAGAGGAAGGTACTGTTGCTCGCCTGCCATTCGACGATGTCGAGGCGGATGCGCTTCTTGTCGAGCTTGCCGACGCTGGTCTTGGGAATTTCAGTAACAAGGGCGATCTGGCTCGGGATCGCCCACTTGCTCAGATGGCCCTGCTCAACGAACGGCTTGAGGTGCTCCTTGAGTTCCCGGGCGCCGATCTCATGGCCCTCGCGCAGCACCAGCAGGGCAAACGGGCGCTCGCCCCATTGCGGATCGGCGATCCCCACCACTGCTACTTCGCGTACCGCCGGATGGCGGCTGACCAGGTCCTCGAGGGCCAGGGACGAGACCCACTCGCCTCCGGTCTTGATCACATCCTTGATCCGGTCGCGGATGTCGATCACCCCCATGCTGTCGAGCGTCGCGACATCGCCGGTGTGCTGCCAACCCCCGGCCCAGAGCTCCGCGCCCTTCTGCGGCTCGTTGAAATACCCCTCGCTCAGCCAGGGCGCCCGTAGCACCAGTTCACCCTGGCTTTCCCCGTCGGCCGGCAGGAAGTTGCCCTCGGCATCCATGATCGCCGCTTCCACCAGGGGACCCGGCACGCCGGCCTTGATCCGGTAGGTGGTGCGTTCGTCCTCGGTGCCCGCCATCAACTCCTCATTGAGATGGGCGCAGGAGACCAGCGGGCCGGTTTCCGACATGCCGTAGGCCGCGGTCAGCTGGATGCCGCGAGCCTTGGCGGCTTCGTACAGCGTGCGGTTCAGCGCGCTGCCGCCGATCACCATCTTCCAGCCCTTGAAGTCAGTGCCCTGGGCCGCCTTGGCATTGAGCACCATCTGCAGGATGGTCGGCACGCAGTGGGAGAACGTGACCTTCTCCTTGCGCCACAGCTCCACCAGGAACTCCGGATCGTAGCGACCCGGGTAGACCTGCTTGAGCCCGAGCATGGTCGCCACATACGGCAGGCCCCAGGCATGCACGTGGAACATCGGCGTGATCGGCATGTACACATCATTGGTGCCCAGCAGGCGCACGCTGTCGACACTGCCCATGATCGTCGCCACGCCCATGGTATGCAGCACCAGTTGCCGATGGCTGAAATACACGCCTTTCGGATTGCCGGTGGTACCGGTGGTGTAGAACGTGGTGGCGACCGAGTTCTCGTCGAAATCCTGGAAGTCGTAGACCGGGCTCGCCGCCGCCAGCAACTGCTCGTACTCGCCGACCAGGTTCGGCAGGTCGGCCGTGGTGGCGTCGGTATCGGTCAGCAGCAGGGTTTTCTCCACCGTGGTCAGGTTCCCGGCAATCGCCTGGTAGAGCCCGACGAACTCGCTGTTGACCAGCACGAAGCGGTCGACCGCGTGGTTCATGGTGTAGAGGATCTGCTCCGGCGACAGGCGCACGTTGATGGTGTGGATCACCGCACCGATCATCGGAATGGCGAACATGCATTCCAGGTAGCGATGGCTGTCCCAGTCCATCACCGCCACCGTGTCACCGGCCTTGACCCCGGCCGCCGTCAGCACGTTGGCCAGCCGGGCGACACGCTCACTGAGGGTCGGATAGCTGTAGCGCACCTTGTCGCGGTAGATGATTTCGCGGGTCTTCTCGTAACGGCTGCCGGACATCAGCAACCGCTTGATCAAGAGCGGGTATTGATACGCACCTTCGGCGGGTGGAATTACGCGGGTCTGCAACATGGACGTCCCTTTGTCTGACTGCACGGTCGTGGCTAAAGATAGGCACTCTAGAGCCGTCGCGCACGCGCTAAATCACCCAAAGGAATGATTTGCAGACAGACGTGAATGCTAGCTTTAAGCCAGCACCCACACTGAAGCCGTCATATTTCAGGCGACCTGCCCGGCAGGCTGCTGGGCCGGGGTTCTTGGAAACACCAGCGCGGCGATGAAGGTCAAGGCGCCGAACCCTGCCAGGATCAGGTACAGCCCGGCAAAACCCTGGCGTGGCTCGACATAGGCGATGAGGGGAATCGCCGTGGCGCTGGCGCCGAACGACAGGCAGTAACGCAGGGCGAATACCCGTGATTGCCATTGCGGGGCCACGAAGTTGGCGACCATCGCGTCATTCACTGTCACCTGGCCGAACACCACGAACATCAACGCCGCCCCCAGGACCATTACCGACAGGCCATCAACCTGGGCCAGGCCGAACAGCAACGGGGCCTGGCACAGGGTCAGAAGCACGAACGGCCACTTCAGGCTGACACGGTCGATCACCCGGCCGATGCTCAACTGTGCGACAGCCCCGAAGGCATAGGCCAGGCTGACGATCAGCCCCAGGGTCTGCGGCGACGCGAACAACTCATGCAGGCGCTCCTGGAACAGTTTCGGGTAAGTCATGGTGGTGGCGTTGAACACCACACCGCCCGTGGCGGTCACCAGCGCCAGTACGGTAAACACCATGACCATGGAAATCTGCTGGCCATTGGCGCCCTTGAGCTTCACATGAGGGCGCACGGGAATCGGTTCCTCACGCACCTGCAAGGCAAACAGCACGCCCAGCAGGAGCGAGATGGCCCCTGGAATGATAAACGCCGCGCGCCAGCCGAAATGCGCCACCAGCAGTCCGGTGATCAAGGCGGAAAACGCCACCCCGAGGTTGCCCCACATGCCGTTGATACCGATTTCCCGGCCGCGGTTCTGGGCGTAACTGACCAGCATCGCGGTGCCCACCGGGTGATAGATCGCGGCAAACACACCGATCAGGGTCAGGCCCAGGGTCAGCATCGGGGCGGTGCTGCTCAACCCGGTAAGCACCGAGGCCGCGCCGATGCCGAAAAAGAACAGCAGCATCATGCTGCGACGACTCCAGCGATCACCCAGCCAGCCCGCCGGTAGCGAACAGGCGCCGAAGGCAATGAAGCCGCCCAGGGACAGGCCGATCATCCCGGCGAAATCCAGGCCGAAGGTCTGGCCCATGCCGAGCACAGCCGCGGGGAAGATCAGCATGAACATGTGATCGATCACATGGGCGGCGTTGATGTAGCGGATTACGTTTCTGGGTTGATTCATCACGGCACGCTTCAGGAAAGTTATCGGTGCCTTATGCTAAGTTGGCCATAAAGTGCATTTCTGCCATATAACTCATCAAACCAGACAGACTGGAAGAAGCGGACATGTTGATCAGTCACTTCCTGCACGGCCCCGTCAGCGCTCACCCCCGCGACTATGCCGACGGCGCCCACCAGGAATTGCACCGCCACGAGGAAGCGCAGTTGCTCTATGCGGTATGCGGGGTGATGCGCCTGGTCACGAACCAGGGCGCCTGGGTCATTCCCCCGACCCGGGCGGTGTGGATTCCACCGCTGGTGGAGCATGAGATCTTCATGAGTGGCGAGGTGCGCATGCGCTCGCTGTTTATCGCCGCCGAGCATTCGCCGGCCAACCTGCAAGGCTGCTGCGTGCTCGCCGTCACACCGCTGTTGCGCGAACTGATCGTGCGGGCGGTACAGGGCCCGAAGCAGGCGAAGAATCCGCTGATCCAGCAACTGATGCTGGAGGAACTGGCGTCACTGGAGAACCTGCCGCTGCACATCCCGATGCCGACCGACCGGCGCCTGCAACGGATCTGCCTGGCACTGCTGCAGACCCCGGATCATCCCAACACCCTGGAAGACTGGGCACTGCAGGTCGGCGCCAGCACCCGGACCCTGGCCCGGCTGTTCCAGCAACAGGTACAGATGAATTTCAATGCCTGGCGCCAGCAATTGCGCCTGATGGAAGCCTTGCCACGGCTGCTGGCCGGCGAAAGCGTACAGCACGTGGCGAAGGTGTTGGGCTATGGCAGTGCCCGGGCGTTCAGTGCGATGTTCCAGCGCCTGCTCGGCGAGAGCCCGCGGGAATATGTCGTCAATCTGAACCAGTTCAGCGGGATCAATGCATCTCGGTAAAGGCCAGCTTCACGCCGATGGCGATCAGTACCGCCCCCATGGTCCGGTCGAACCAGTGGCCCATGCGGGCGAAACCGGCACGCACCCGCTGCTGGCTGAACAGCATCGCCACCAGGCAGAACCACAGCGCGGTCGCCGCCGCCAGGTACACGCCGTAGCCGGCCTGGACCAGCAGCGGGGTATGCGGGTTGATCACCACGGTGAACAACGACAGGAAAAACAAGGTCGCCTTGGGATTCAGGCCATTGGTCACGAAGCCCGAGGTAAAGGCACCACGCGCCGTGCGCTCGCCCACCTGCAACGCCAGGTCACCCGTTGCGGGCTTGGCCGGCTTGGCGCGGATCGCCTTGAAGCCGATATACAACAGGTACGCCGCCGCCAGCCATTTCAGGGCATTGAACAGCACGATCGACTGCGACACGATCAGGCCGATGCCCAGCAGCGAATAGCCCACATGCAGGAAGATCGCGGTACCGACCCCCAACGCGGTCCAGGTGCCGGCGCGACGACCGTGGGTCACGCTTTCGCGTACCACCACGGCAAAGTCCGGGCCGGGACTGGCCACCGCCAGCAGGTGGATCAGCGCAACGGTCAAGAATTCAGTCAGGTACATGGACACGTCCGTGGGCTCCTCGGTAACTAAATATGTCATCTGGTAGGCTGGCTACCTTACGCCTTCATTCGACAGCACAAAAGGTACAGTTGATGAGCCACCCTCGCCGCGCGGTATTTCTCGATCACCCTTCCCTGGACCTCGGCGATCTCGACCTCGAACCGCTGCGCGCCTGTTTCGACGAACTGCGCCTGTGCGCCCGGACCACGCCAGAGAACGTGCGGGAGCACCTGGCCGGCGCCACTGTCGCCATCAGCAACAAGATCCCGTTGAACGCCGAAACCCTGGCCGCCTGCCCCGACCTGAAGCTGATCCTGATTTCCGCCACCGGCACCAACAACGTCGACCTGGCGGCCGCCCGGGCCCGGGGTATCACCGTGAGCAACTGCCAGGGTTATGGCACGCCTTCGGTGGCCCAGCACACGCTGATGTTGCTGCTGGCCCTGGCGACCCGCCTGAGCGACTACCAGAAAGCCGTCGGTGAAGGCCGCTGGCAGCAGGCCCAACAGTTCTGCCTGCTGGATTTCCCCATCGTCGAACTGGAGGGCAGGACCCTCGGCCTGCTCGGCCACGGCGAACTGGGCGGTGCCGTGGCGCGGCTGGCCGAGGCCTTCGGCATGCGCGTGCTGCTGGGGCAGATTCCCGGTCGTCCGGCGCGGGCAGATCGTGTTCCGCTGGCCGAACTGCTGCCACAGGTCGACGCCCTGACCCTGCATTGCCCCTTGAACGAACACACCCGCCACTTCATCGGTGCCGCCGAGCTGAGCCGGCTCAAGCCCGGGGCATTTGTCGTCAACACCGCGCGCGGCGGACTGATCGACGAACAGGCCCTGGCCGATGCGTTGCGCAACGGTCACCTCGGTGGCGCCGCGACCGATGTACTGAGCGTCGAGCCGCCGAGTGCCGGCAATCCCCTGCTGGCCGGCGATATCCCGCGCCTGATCGTCACCCCGCACAACGCCTGGGGCAGTCGCGAAGCCAGGCAACGCATCGTCGGCCAACTCGCGGAAAATGCCCGGGGCTTCTTCAGCGGTGCAGCGCTGCGGGTCGTCAGTTGATAAACTGCCGCACTTTTTTTCAGGGAGCAGACCATGGATCCGCGCAGTGAAGTACTGCTTCGTCAGGCTGAATATTTCCAGGGCAAGCTGCTGCTGGCAGGCTTGCCCGCCGACGATCTGCTCGGGCGCCTGCCCAATGCCCACGGCTGGTGCTGGCACGCCGGCGATCAGGCGGCACTCGAGGCACGCTTCGAAGGCCGCAGCCATTTTGGCGTGAACATCCCCGAGGTCCCGTTCGACAGCGCCGTGGTGTTCCTGCCCAAGTCCAAGGACCTGACCGACTACCTGCTCAATGCCGTCGCCTCGCGCCTGCCCGGCGGCGACGTGTTCCTCGTCGGTGAGAAACGCAGCGGGATCGAAGGCGCGGCCAAACAGCTCAACCCCTTCGGCAAGCCGCGCAAGCTCGACAGCGCCCGGCACTGCCAGCTATGGCAAGTCACCGTGGGCGAGGCGCCGGCGGCCAAGCCGCTGGAAAGCCTGGCCCGGCACTACCAACTGGATCTGACCGAAGGCCCGTTGAAGGTGGTCAGCCTGCCCGGTGTCTTCAGCCATGGCCGGCTGGATCGGGGCAGCGCCCTGCTCCTCGATCACCTGGACAAACTGCCCAGCGGCCAGTTGCTGGACTTCGGTTGCGGTGCCGGCGTGCTCGGGGCGGCCGTCAAGCGGCGCTACCCGCACAACAACGTGATCATGCTCGACGTCGACGCCTTCGCCACCGCCAGCAGTCGCCTGACCCTGGCGGCCAATGGTCTGGAAGCCGAGGTACTGACGGGGGACGGAATCGACGCCGCGCCCATGGGTTTGAGTGCGATCCTGAGCAATCCACCGTTCCATGTCGGGGTCCATACCGACTACCTGGCAACGGAAAACCTGCTGCGAAAAGCAGCCAAACATCTGAAAAACGGCGGCGAACTCCGGCTTGTTGCCAATAGCTTCCTGCGCTACCAGCCACTGATCGAGGAGCATCTGGGGGCCTGTGTGACCAAGGCCGAGGGACAGGGTTTTCGAATCTACAGTGCCAGGCGCGGCTGAAAAATAAACGCTTGCGCAATGGATTTTGCCTAGGCAGAATCCGCTCCGTCCTAGGGGAGTAGTCTCCCACGAGCGCCACGCTCGTCCGGCATGCGTCAACATACTTGGTCCTCAGACCATGGCGCATGCGACCCACGGTTCGCACAGACGAACCCGGGGTTTGACAAGACCTATGACACGAACACCTTACCCGGGGCGGGAAGGCTGTACGTGTCATAGCCGTGTCGACCCGCCCCTTAGGAAAACCTGATGCTGGATTCTCTCCTCGTTCCCACCGCAATCGTTGCCTTGGCCGAAATCGGCGACAAGACGCAACTGCTCGCGCTCATCCTCGCAGCCCGTTTTCGCAAGCCCTGGCCGATCATCGCCGGCATCGTCGCCGCCACCCTCGCCAACCACGCGGCGGCAGGTGCCGTAGGCGCCTGGTTCGGCAGTTTCTTCTCGGATGCGGTACTGCACTGGATCCTCGCCGCCAGCTTCACCGCCACCGCGCTGTGGACCCTGGTGCCGGACAAGATGGACGATGACGAAGCCAGTACCTCACGCAAGTTCGGCCCGTTCCTGACCACGCTGATCGCGTTCTTCCTCGCGGAAATCGGCGACAAGACCCAGATCGCCACGGTGATGCTGGCCGCGCAGTATCCGGAATTGTGGCTGGTGATCATCGGTACGACCCTGGGCATGCTGATCGCCAACGTACCGGTGGTGCTGGCGGGCAACTTCGCCGCGGAGAAACTGCCGCTGACCCTGATCCGCCGCCTGGCCGCCTCGGCGTTCTTCATCCTGGCGATCGTCGCGGTGTACAAGGCCATGCAAAGCAGCGGCTGGCTCTGAGCCTCCCCGTGCCGGGAGCCTGAAAACACCAGGCAACCCGTAGGGGCCTGGCTTGCCAGCGATAACGATGCGCGCCGCACCGACGCCATCGCCAGCAAGCCGGCTCCTACAAGGACCGGGTCCGGCTTTGATCGAACGGTATGGCGGGACCGCTCAGGACTTGCGGGCCTGCTGATACAGCGGCATCACCTTCGGAATGGCCGCTTCCAGCGAAGCGATCCGACTGGTGGACGCCGGGTGGGTGCTCATGAATTCCGGCGGCGAACCTTCCGCCGCCTTGCTCATCTTGTTCCACAGGCTGATGGCCGCGTTCGGGTTGTAACCGGCCCGCGCGGCCAGCTCCAGGCCGATCAGATCCGCTTCGTTCTCGTTGGCGCGACTGTTGGGCAAGGTCATGCCGTAGTTCGCCACGGTATCGGCCAGCGCCAGGCTGTCCTGGCTCAGGCCGAACAAGGCACCGGCACCCTGCTTCGCCATCTCGATCCCGTAGGCCTTGGACATCGCTTCCCGGCCGTGCTCACGCAGGGCATGGGCGATCTCATGGCCCATCACCGCGGCGATCTCATCGTCGCTCAGCTTGAGCTTATCGATCAGCCCGCTATAGAAGATGATCTTGCCGCCGGGGCCACAGTTGGCGTTGAGTTCGTCGCTCTTGATCAGATTGACCTCCCATTGCCATTGCGCGGAATCCGGACGGAATGTCGGGGCCTGGGCAATCAGCCGGTTGGCGATCGCCTGGACCCGCTTGGCATTGGCGCTGGTCTTGTCCAGCACGCCCTGGCCTTTCGCCTCCCCCAGCGTCTTCTGATACGACTGGGCGTACATCTGGTCGACTTCCTGGGTCGACAACATGCTGAACATATACTGCTTGCGCTCAACCCCGACGGCACCGCCGCTGGTGGTATTGACCGCCTGGCAGCCGGCGAGCAGCAGGCCCGCCGTCAGCGCACACAAAACCAATCGTCTAGCCATGAGCACTCTCCCTGAAAACTGCCGGCTATCCTAGGCGGTGATTTGTATCAACGCCAGATACAAACCATCTGTAGTCCCGGATTTCAGACGAACCTCAAACATCTGTAGGAAAAAATTCACGATCAACGCCATCCCACGGCCCGTCGAGCCCGGCGACATATCCATTTGCGACATGGGCACATCCAAAACAGCCATTTCCCGCAGGCTCCCTAATGCCCGCCGAACGCCCAGCCGATACAGCATGGCAGACGTCATTCCTTGCGTCCGGAGCCCTCATGAAATTCAAGTCGATTCAGTTTTCCGTCGCCGCACTGGCCGGGGCCATTGTCCTCAGCGTGGTCGCCGCCCTCGTGGTCTATGCCTTGTTATCCGGGGCCAAGACCCAGGACATGGTGCAGCAGCGCACCCAGGAACAGTTCGAGCAGGTGATCGAACAGCGTCTCAACGCCCTGGCCAGGACCCAGGTCAGCCAGATCCAGCGTGAACTCGAAGCGCCGCTGCTGATCGCCGGCGGCCTGGTGCGCGTCAACGCGTTGATCGGCACCAACGACGCCGATGGCAAACCGGTACTGAGCGTCAGCCGTGAGCAACTGATCAGCCTGATCAAGGAAAACGTCCAGCAGAACCCGAAAGTGCTCGGCGCCTATATCGGCTGGGAAAAGAACGCCCTGGATCACAACGATGCCGCCTATCTCGACAACACCAAGGCCGGGGCCGCGAAAGACGGTCGCTTCCTGCCCTGGTGGTTCCGCAACGACGACGGCAGCCTCGGCTTCTCGACCCTGGTGGATGTCGATGACCAGAAGGTCCTTTCCACCGGCATACGCGCCAGCGAGTACTACCTGTGCTCCAAGGAAACCCACAAGACCTGCGTGATCGATCCGGCTCCGTACAAGGTCGGCGACAAGATGGTGATGCTCGCCTCCTTTATCGAGCCGATCATGCTCAATGGCGCGTTCCAGGGCATCGTCGGTGCCGACCTGTCGGTGAACTTCATCCAGGACATGCTGGTGGCGGCCAACCAGAAACTCTACGGTGGTGCCGGCAACATGGCCCTGGTGGGCACCAACGGCCGCCTGGTCGCCTATACCAAGGACCCGAGCAAGTTCGGCGAGAAAGTCAGCGATATCCTCGATGCCGAAAAAGTCGCGACCATGGGCAAGCTCAATCGTGGCGAAGTCACTTATAACGTCGACAAGGCCAAGGGCCTGATCGAGCTGTACCTGCCCTTCGGCATCGGCCAGAGCGATGCCCGCTGGACCCTGATGATGCAACTGCCGCTGAACGCGGTGATGGCCGACCTGCAGAAACTCCAGGGCGACCTGAACGACCAGCGCAAGGCCGATGTGTTCGGCATGGCGGTGGTCGGTCTGGTCATCGCCGGGCTGGGCCTGCTGGTGATCTGGCTGGTGGGTCACGGAATCGCCCGGCCGCTGAAGCAGATGGTCGCCATGCTCGACGATATCGCCCAGGGCGAAGGTGACCTGACCCGTCGCCTGACCAGCGATCGTGCCGACGAACTCGGTTCCATCGCCAAGGGCTTCAACACCTTCCTGATCAAGCTGCAGGCGATGATCACCCAGGTGGTGACGTCGGTGCAGAGCGTCAGCGATTCCTCCGAGCATACCGCCGATATCGCGATCCGCACCAACCAGGGCGTGCACAAGCAGATGGCCGAGATCGACCAGGTCGCCACCGCCGTGCAGGAAATGACCGCCACCGCCCAGGACGTGGCCCGCAATGCGACCCAGGCGGCCCAGGCAGCCAGCCATGCGGACATGGCCGCCAGCGACGGCATGCGCATCGTGCGCGACACGTCCACCTCCATCGGCGCCCTCGCCGTGGAAATAGGCCGCGCGGTGGGTGTGGTCCAGACCCTGGCCAAGGACAGCGAGAACATCAACGCGATCCTGATCGCCATCCGCGGGATTGCCGAACAGACCAACCTGCTGGCGCTCAACGCGGCGATCGAGGCGGCCCGGGCCGGGGAACAGGGTCGCGGCTTTGCCGTGGTGGCCGACGAGGTCCGCAACCTCGCCCAGAAGACCCAGCAGGCGACCGAAGAAATCCAGTCGATGATCCAGCAGTTGCAGCAAGGCACCCGCGAAGTGGTCAAGGTCATGGAGGACAGCCAGAACAAGACCGATGAAAGCGTGCAACACGCGGCCAAGGCCGCCCAGGCCCTGGAAACCATTACCCAGGCGGTGTCGGTGATCAACGACATGAACACCCAGATCGCCAGCGCTGCCGAGGAACAGAGCGCGGTGGCCGACGATATCAACCGCAACGTGATCAATATCGGTCAGGTGGCCAATGAAGTGGCGGGCGGTGCCGATGAGTCCAGCGCGGCCAGTGCGCAACTGACCAAGCTGGCGGAACAGCAGCGACGCCTGATCAATCAGTTCAAGGTGTAGTTGCAGGGGCTGGATGCGTCACCCGCACTCAGCCTGGCGTCAGGCACTCCGGCGCATTGAGCTTCGGATCATTCACCAGGTTGGCCAGCAGCCGTTCGCGCAACGGCGCCTGGGGGCTGGCCAGCAAGGCCTGCAGATCGTGCAACGGCGTGTCCGGCGCCAGCCACGCTGCCTGCCCCTCGGCATCGAGAATCAGCGGTCGCCGCTGGCTCGCCGCCGGTTGTGTCACCACCGCAGTGCTCAGCCAGACCTGCTCCTGCACCGGGTAGGCTTCCCAGATCGCCGCAAAGAACAGGCTCGAACCTTCCGCCGGCGTCAGCCAGTAGGGGCGCTTGCGCTGTGTTCCACGCCACTCATAGAAGCCATTGGCCGGCAACAGGCAACGGCGCTCGCGAAACGCCTGGCGAAACATCGGTTGTTCGGCCACGGTTTCGGCCCGGGCATGGGCCGGCGTGCGCGACAGGTCGGTCAGCCACGGCGGTGTCAGGCCCCAGCGCGCGCGCGCCAGTTCACGCTGGCCGGTCGGCGCCCGCAGGATCAGCACCGAATCGTTGGGCGAAATGTTCCACTGCGCCTGCTGGTCGGCGGGGAAGCCGGGCAAGGCCGCGAAGGCGGGGTTCCAGCGAAACAGGGCAAAACGTCCACACATGGGGCAAAACGACTCTTCATGGAAAGACGCGGCTAGCAGAGCAGCACGTCGGGAAAACTCTCCGGTTCATCGCCGGGCAGCGGCAGCGCGGCATTGTACGCGGCGATCAGCTCGCGTGCGTATTGTGCCTGATCATTCTCCACCGCCAGGGCCAGCAAGCCGAATACCGGCAACTCCCCGGCTCCGCCCAGCAGGTCGCGCCCCACCAGATGCGCCTGTACCCCTTCGCTGGCGAGCATGCCTTGCAGCAGCTCGCCCTCCATCAGGTTTTCCGGCTCGTAGATTCGTTGCATCCGGGCGCCCTCATCACTCGTTCTCACTGTGAACGTCGAGCATCCATTCCTGACCGTCGGTCTGCAGGTTGAAAACGATCGGCCGGCAGCACACCGGGCAATCCTCGATGTAGGTCTGGTCCCCGCCGGACAAATCCAGCACGGCCTCGGCCTCTTCACCACAGTAGGGGCATGAGTAGTACTCAGTTTCCAGCATCGCGGCCTCCGAAGTGACTTGTGCGTATAATCGCCGGTCTATTTGCAGGGCTAATTTTTTGTCTGGGCTTTATTTTTCAGATCGGGCTTTGTTATTTATCACTCAAACCTCTACTTACCCTAGCCGTTTCTAACAAGAGAGCATGATGGGCGAATTCGATGCCATCCGACCTTACGACGACTCCGAGGTGCCAGCCGTGCTGGCCCGGTTGCTCGGCGACAAGGCGTTTCTAGATATTCTCACGCACTTCCGCTTCCCACGCCTGGCCGAGGCCTTCGGCTGGCTGCTCAGGCCCCTGATCGCCTATCGGCTGCGTCGTGAGTTCGCCGACGTGAAATGCGTGGCGACCCTGCAGGACAAGATCGAGGTCTACGTCGACAACACCATCGAACGGGCCACCGACGGGGTGACCTATACCGGGGTCGAGCAGTTCAAGTCCGGCAGCGCCTACCTGTTCCTGGCCAATCACCGCGACATCGTGATGGATCCGGCCTTCGTCAACTATGCCGTGTACCACGCCGGCCTGCCGACACCGCGTATCGCCATCGGTGACAACCTGCTGCAGAAGCCGTTCGTCAGCGACCTGATGCGTCTGAACAAGAGTTTTATCGTGCACCGCTCGATCACCGGGCGACGCGAAAAGATGGCGGCCTATCAACTGCTGTCGGCCTATATCAATCATTCGATCCGCAACGACTGCCAGTCGATCTGGATCGCCCAGGCCGAAGGTCGCGCCAAGGATGGTGACGACCGCACCGAGTCGGCGATCCTGAAAATGTTCCATATGAGTCGCAAGGACGAGCCCTTCGCCGAAGTCATCCGCTCGCTGAACCTGACACCGGTCTCGATCAGCTACGAATACGACCCTTGCGACCAGGCCAAGGCCCGCGAGCTGTATATCCGCGCCACTACCGGCACCTACAGCAAGGCACCGGGCGAGGATGACGTGAGCATTGCCAAGGGCATCACCGGCTACAAGGGCCGGGTGCATGTGAACTTCGCCGCACCGCTGACCGGGGCGTTCGAGGACACCAAGGTGCTGGCCCAGGAAATGGACCGGCAGATCCTCGGTGGCTATCGGTTGTTCCCGGTGCATTACCTGGCGTATGCCCAATGGAACGATGCCGACCCGCAATTGCAGGTACCCGCGGCCGCTGCGCTGTTTCCCGCCGAGGAGTTGGCCAAGGCCCAGGCGGAGTGGCAAAGCCGCCTGGATGCCTGCCCGGCGGAACATCGCCCGTACCTGGTGCAACAGTACGCGACGCCGGTGCGCAATCAGTACCGGGTAAAGGCCGGACTGGCACTCTGACCGGCAGCCAGGCCGTCAGAGTCGGGTGCTGAGCCAGGACAGCAGCAGCGCCACGCCCAGGCAGGCAAAGCCGAACCGATAGAAAAACCGGTTCGCCCGCAGCACCCGGGCATCGAGCAGCAGCATCGGCTGCTCGATCGACCGCCCCTCGCTCTGCATCTCCAGGTTTTCCAGGGCCCGCTGCTCACGGCGGCGGGTAATCTGCAACAACCACGCCCCCGGACAGGCCAGCAACAAGGCAAACAGATTGAGCCACTTGCCCGGATGACCTGCAAAACCGCTCAAGATCAAATGCAGCGACATCATGAACCCTCGGATAGCCAGCGCCTTTCGGACCACGAAGCAAGCGGCGGATGGCCGTTCGCGACACGCCCGGGTATCGAATCACCCACACATGACAATTTATTGTGTCCGGTACCGTACAATTTACGGGTTAATCGCCACTGTCACCTGAACGTCACCTTAACAAGCCAGTCTGTCGCACCTCGATACCGCCACGGAGCTTGTCATGCTGCACGCAGAGAACCAGGATCGCCTTTACCTGATCGCCCCCAGCGATGAACAGGAAGCCCTGGTGGACGCCATGTCGTTCAACGTCCAGGACCGTCACTGGCTGGTCTATTGCGCCCTCGGCGGCCACCAGCACGCCGACCTGCCCGAAACCGACCTGACGACCGGCGTGAGCCTGCTGGACTTCTACGTCGAAGCCGCGTGACTTCAGGCGGGCATAAAAAAACCCGGCCATGCAGGCCGGGTTTTTCGTTTGCCGGATTCGGACCGGAAATTACTGGCCCAGCAAGCGACCGATGCTCGGGTCCTTGAAGACCCGGGTCAGCGCATCGCTGAGCACGTCGCTGATCAGCTTGGTGTTGGTTTCTTCATTGGGCGCCATGCCGAAACGCTGGTTCAGCGACGCACCGTACTGGCCGCTGTAGCGCTGGTTGGCGTTGGTCACGTCGGAGCGGAAGTTGGCACCGATGGTCGCCTCGGTCACATACGTGGAGTCCTTGGGCGACTGATAGGTCAGGTCCGACAGGGTCACGGTCAGGCTCGGGGCGTTTACCGCGTTGGGCGTCGGGGTATAGCCCAGCAGGCGCACGGCGGCTTCGGCCTGGGCCTGGAGCTTGGGCACGATATCGGCGCCCTGGACGGTGATGGCGCTGGTTTCAGGGTACAGGCCACCGCGGGTTCCCAGTACCGGCGAACGACGGCCATCGACGACCCTCACCACCACCTGCTGACCATGGCCCACCGGCGCCAGCTGGGTGGTGAGCTTGGGTTGCGGGCTGAGCTGCTGGGGGCTGTTGGCACAGCCGACCAAGGTCAGACTGGTCACAGTGATCAAACCGAACAACAGGCGTTGCAACATGCTCATCTCTCCAAGGACTAGGCACAATCAGGTCAGCAGTATAGCCGTGCGCCCGGCCCAGCCACCAGACACCCCACCGACTTGCCCTTCGTTCAGGAAGCGTTCATGTCACAAGGTATTCATATGAACTACATTTGCACGTAATGCTTGCGTATCAAGCTTGTGACAATTCTCCATCAAAGGCTCTCCGCCATGGAATTTCTCTGGTATCTGTTCTTCCCGCGCAAGCCCCATCGCAGTTTCGCCCTGCTGGGAGCCGACGGTCGCTGCCAGGCCTTCAAGCAGTGCGAGCTGCCGCCGATGGGCGACGGCTGGGTGGAAATCGAGGAAATCCGCCTGGTCTGGCTGCACCAGCCATTGCCCGCCAGTGCCCGTGTCAGCCCGCGCGTACGACACTCGCGCCGCCCCCAGCCGTTGACCATCTGACCGGACGGCTAATAAAAGTCATTTAACAGGATCATTTCTGCGCGATTCTTAGTTACAATCTCCCCCCGATTATAAGGACGTCTCCTGATCGGGCCTCGCAGCATCGTTAATGCCCCGGCATTAGCTCCCCCGCACCGCCCACAGAGAGCCGCCCACACAGATCGAGTGAAGTCGGCGGGCTTGCTGTCACACCTGCAAACCACCGTTTTTACCGAATCTGCCAGAGCTGCCCTTGCGCTCGTTCACTGAGCTGTTTGCCCGTACGCCAGCCTCGTTTCCCGGCCGGCATTTGCTTCGCGGGTCCGGTGACAGGCTGCGGCAGCCCTTTTTTGAGGTTCACGTCTTCAAAAGAGCGTGAAAAAACGGGTATTCACTACTTCACGAGAGTGTGGCGAGCAAATGAAAAGTTTTGCGTCTGGAAATGCACCATCAGCGTCCTCAACGACTCAATCACACAGGACCCGATATTCCCGGACAGGTGCCTGAAGCCTGTCCGCTCACGGATTTGGTTGCACGATCGGATGCTCTCGACCATAAGTCGAATTGCCGGAGGTCGCCTGAAATGCGTTCATACGCACCTCAAGCCCACCGACAGCGTCCGCTGAAGTTGCAAAAAATTGCGAAGAATCGGACATGGCGAACCTGGCCATGAGTGACCTCGGGCTGCTTGAGCCCGGTCAATTCCTGGCGGCCATGCCGTCAATGTGGTGCTGCAGATTTTGGAGACGCGTTAATGGCGCATAACGAAGCAGTCGATGTGGTCCTGGTTGGGGCCGGCATCATGAGTGCCACCCTTGCGGTGCTGCTCAAAGAGCTCGACCCCGGTATCAAGCTGGAAGTCGTTGAGCTGATGGATTCGGGTGCCGCGGAGAGTTCCAACCCGTGGAACAACGCCGGGACCGGCCACGCCGGGCTGTGCGAGTTGAACTACACGCCACAGGCCGCCGACGGTTCCGTCGACATCAAGAAAGCCGTGCACATCAACACCCAGTTCGAGGTGTCGAAGCAGTTCTGGGCCTACCTGGCGCAGAAAGGCACCTTCGGTTCGTGCAAGTCGTTCATCAGCCCGGTGCCGCACCTGAGCTTCGTCCAGGGCGACAAGGGCATTGCCTTCCTGAAGAAGCGCTTCGAAGTGCTGCACCAGCACCATGCCTTCGCCGAGATGGAGTACACCGAAGACCGCGCGAAGATGGCCGAGTGGATGCCGCTGATGATGCCGGGCCGCCCGGCCGACGAGCCGATCGCCGCGACCCGCGTGATGAAAGGCACCGACGTCAACTTCGGTGCCCTGACCAACCAGTTGCTCAAGCACCTGACCAGCGCCCCGGATGCCCAGGTCAAGTACTGCAAGCGCGTGACCGGTCTCAAGCGCAACGGCGCCGGCTGGACCGTGAGCATCAAGGACGTGAACAGCGGCAACAGCCGTGAAGTCGACGCGAAGTTCGTCTTCCTCGGCGCCGGCGGTGCCGCCCTGCCCCTGCTGCAGGCTTCGGGCATCGAGGAAAGCAAGGGCTTCGGCGGCTTCCCGGTCAGCGGCCAGTGGCTGCGTTGCGACAACCCGGAAGTGGTCAAGCACCACCAGGCCAAGGTCTACAGCCAGGCCGCCGTGGGTTCGCCGCCGATGTCCGTGCCGCACCTGGACACCCGGGTGGTGGATGGCAAGAAATCCCTGCTGTTCGGACCCTATGCCGGTTTCACCACCAAGTTCCTCAAGCACGGCTCGCTGATGGACCTGCCGTTGTCGGTACGCGCCGGCAACATCGGCCCGATGCTGGCCGTGGCCCGCGACAACATGGACCTGACCAAGTACCTGATCAGCGAAGTGATGCAGTCGATGGAGCAGCGCCTGGAATCCCTGCGTCGCTTCTACCCGGAAGCCAAAGCCGAGGACTGGCGCCTGGAAGTGGCCGGCCAACGGGTGCAGATCATCAAGAAAGACCCGAAGAAAGGCGGCGTGCTGCAGTTCGGCACCGAACTGGTCGCGGCCAAGGACGGCTCGCTGGCTGCCCTGCTCGGCGCCTCGCCGGGTGCTTCGGTCACCGTGTCGATCATGCTGGAACTGATCGAGCGCTGCTTCCCGGAAAAAGCCAGGGGTGAATGGGCTGCCAAGCTCCAGGAAATCTTCCCGGCCCGGGAAAAGGTCCTCGAAACCGACGCGGCGCTGTATCGCCAGATCAACAGCCGGAACAACATCAGCCTCGAGCTGGTGGAGCCAAGCAGCGAGACCGAAAGCTACGCCTGAGGTCATCGCCCATGAAAAACGCCCCGCTCTTCGATTGAAGAGCGGGGCGTTTTTTTGGCTGGACACTATTCTGCAAACGCCCCTGTAGGAGCCTGGCTTGCCAGCGAAGGGGATCGCAGGATCGCCAGAAGCTTCGCTGGCAAGCCAGGCTCCCACAGATTGCGTGGCGCCTGGAGAACAGCTATCAGCCGCGGGCGTTGTTGATCAGCTCGATGTAGTCAGGGGCGTTGCGCTGGTCCTGGATCAGGGCGACGAAGTCCTGGCCATGCTCATCCTTGCCGTCGAGGTCATAACCGGCCTCCTTGAAGAACACCAGGAAACGCTCGAAATCGTCGATCCGCAGGCCACGATAGGCCTTGATCAGCTTGTGCAGGGACGGCGAAGTCGCATCGACCGGCTCGAAGTCGAGGAACAACTTGATCTGCGCGTCGCCGATCTCGTCACCAATCACCTGTTTCTTATCTTTGCGCATTACCGGCTCCAGCCACAGACATTACACGGGGCGGGCAGTTTACCCCCGCATCTGCTCCGCTCTCAACGAGTACGAACTGATCCGGTATGCAGGTCGGCCCAGATGTGCCCGTTGGCGTAGGTGAGGAACTGGCAATACACCGTGTCGTTGCGCAGCAGGTCCATGACCACCCGGTACTGGGTCAGCGGGTAATACAGGTTGAGGGTCTTGCTCTGCTCGTCGAACATCGGTTTCTTCAGGCTTTTGCTTTCGCCGTCGAAGCTGATCAGCACCTGGCTGATGGTGGCCCCCTTGCTCAGGGGCTTGCCCTTGAGGCGCAACAGCAATGGCGAGGTGACCGGAATCGGCTGCTGGTTGGACTGGCGCTGGTTGCCGACCACCACCGAATACTCGGTGACTTGCAGCAGTTGCTGTTGCTCGGGCTCCTCGCCACGCAGCGACAGGTCGTCCGGCGGCAGATACTGCCCGTGCATGGGCGCGCCCGGCGCGGCTTCGGCCGCCAGGGGCAGGCCGGCGAGCATCAACAAGGTCACGGCGCTACGCATCGAAAGGGTCATGACAGGCTCCAGAACGCATGGCCGGGCACTCTAGCACAGAGACCCGCGACGCTTCTTCGACAACAAAAACTGTGCTCCCGATCCCCTGCCCGGCGTCTAGCAGCATGTAGTCCTGCGACCCCGCGGGAAGTGACTGCGAGCCCGAGCATGCAAGCGCTGTTGAACGAGATCCTCGATGAAGTCCGGCCCCTGATCGGCCAGGGCAAGGTGGCCAATTACATCCCGGCGCTGGCCGATGTGCCGGGCAATCAACTGGGTGTTGCCGTGTACAGCAACGACGGCGAGGTGTTCTACGCCGGCGACGCGCAGACGCCCTTTTCGATCCAGAGTATTTCCAAGGTGTTCAGCCTGGTCCAGGCGATCAACCATTCCGGCGAGGCCATCTGGGAACGCCTGGGCCACGAGCCCTCGGGGCAGCCGTTCAACTCGCTGGTGCAGCTGGAATTCGAACGCGGACGGCCACGCAATCCGTTCATCAACGCCGGCGCGCTGGTGATCTGCGACATCAACCAGTCGCGTTTCGCCGCCCCGGCGCTGTCGATGCGCGACTTCGTCCGGCGGCTGTCCGGCAATATGCAGGTGATGGTCGACGGCAAGGTGGCCGAGTCGGAATACCAGCACCGCGCGCGCAACGCGGCCATGGCCTACCTGATGCAGTCGTTCGGCAACTTTCACAACGATGTGGAAGCGGTGCTGCGCAGCTATTTCAGCCACTGCGCGCTGCGCATGAACTGCATCGACCTGGCCCGGGCCTTCTGCTTCCTGGCCAACGATGGCTTCTGCAAGCACAGCGGCGAGCAGATCCTGACACCACGCCAGACCCAGCAGGTCAATTCGATCATGGCCACCAGCGGGCTGTACGACGAGGCCGGCAACTTCGCCTATCGGGTCGGTTTGCCGGGCAAGAGCGGAGTGGGTGGCGGGATTGTCGCGGTAGTGCCGGGGCGCTTTACCGTGTGCGTCTGGGCGCCGGAACTGAACGCCGCCGGTAATTCGCTGGTGGGCATGGCGGCGCTGGAACTGCTGAGCCAGCGCATTGGTTGGTCGGTGTTCTGAAGCCCCCTGTGGGAGCCGGCTTGCTGGCGATTGCGATCGGGCAGTCGACATTGTTGTCGCCTGATACACCGCTATCGCCAGCAAGCCGGCTCCCACAGGATGATCGTTCCCACGCGGAGCGTGGGAACGATCAATCGAAGACTCAGGTAATCGGCGCGGGGTTGAACAACGTAATGTCGTTATGCAGCTTGTGCCGCTCGGCCCAGGTCTGCTGCTTGCCGCTGGCGACATCCAGGTAGTAATGGAACAACTCCCAGCCCAGTTCCTCGATGGTCGCCCGTCCGGTGGCGATACGCCCGGCATCGATATCGATCAGGTCCGGCCAGCGCTGCGCCAGCTCGGTCCGGGTCGAGACCTTGACCACCGGCGCCATCGCCAGCCCATACGGCGTACCGCGCCCGGTGGTGAACACATGCAGGTTCATCCCCGCCGCCAGCTGCAAGGTGCCACAGACAAAGTCGCTGGCCGGTGTCGCGCAGAAGATCAGGCCCTTGTGGGTAAAGCGCTCGCCCGGGCCCAGCACGCCATTGATCGCGCTGCTGCCGGACTTGACGATCGACCCCAGGGACTTCTCGACGATATTCGACAGGCCACCCTTCTTGTTGCCCGGCGTGGTGTTGGCGCTGCGATCGGCCTCGCCCTTGGCCAGGTAACGGTCGTACCAGTCCATCTCGCGCACCAGCGCCTCGGCCACCGGCAGGCTCTCTGCTCGTGAGGTCAGCAGGTAGATGGCATCACGGACTTCGGTGACTTCGGAAAACATCACCGTCGCCCCGGCCCGCAGCAGCAGGTCGGACGCATAGCCCAATGCCGGGTTGGCGGTGATCCCGGAAAACGCATCGCTGCCGCCGCACTGCATGCCCAGGATCAGCTCCGACGCCGGCACGGTTTCCCGGCGACGCTGGTCGAGCTTCTTCAGGCGGGTTTCGGCCAGTTCCATGATCTGCTCGATCATCTCGGTGAACCCATGGCTAGAGTCCTGGAGGCGATAGAGCCAGGGCTCGCTCAGGTCCACCGAACTGTCGCCTTCATGCATCACCTGCCCGGCCTGCAGCTTCTCGCAGCCCAGGCTGATCACCAGGGCTTCACCGCCCAGGTTCGGATTGCGCGCCAGGTTGCGCACGGTACGGATCGGGATATAGGCATCGGTCGCCGTGATCGCCACGCCGCAGCCGTAGCTGTGGGTCAGCGCCACCACATCATCGACATGGGGGTACTTGGGCAGCAGTTCATCCTTGATGCGCTTGACCGCATGGTCCAGCACACCGGTCACGCACTGCACGGTCGTGGTGATGCCGAGGATATTGCGCGTGCCGACCGTACCGTCCGCGTTGCGATAACCCTCGAAGGTAAAGCCCTCCAGGGGGGCCTGGGCCGGCGGCACGTCGGTGGACAAGGGCAGGCTGTCCAGTGGCGGCGCGGTCGGCATGCGCAACTGGTCTTCCTTGACCCAACTGCCGCGCGGGATCGCTTGCAGGGCATAGCCGATGGTCTGGCCATAGCGAATCACTTCGCCGCCTTCGGCGATATCCACCAGGGTCACCTTGTGACTCTGGGGAATGTGCTCGACGGTCACCAGGCCGTCCGCGAAAGCGGTGCCGGCCGGTACGCCCTGGTCGTTGACCACGATCACCACGTTATCCCGCGGGTGCAGGCGGATAGAGCGCGGCGAGTCGGAATGTTCAATCAACTGCATGAAGCCGCTCCTCAGGAATGCGCTTGGGACAGGTGCTGGGGTTGCGCATCATGCTTCGGGCCGGCGGGCGGCTCGCGCAATTCGACACGCTTGATTTCACCGACGATCACCAGGTAGCTGATCACCGCCACCAGCGCATTGGCGCCGACGAACACCAGTGCCCATTTGAAGGAACCGGTGGAACTGATGATGTAGCCGATCACGATCGGCGTGGTGATGGAGGCAATGTTACCGAACATATTGAACAGGCCACCGCTGAGACCAGCGATCTGTTTCGGTGAAGTATCGGACACCACCGCCCAGCCCAGTGCGCCGACCCCCTTGCCGAAGAACGCCAGGGCCATGAAGCCCACGACCATCCATTCGATGTCGACATAGTTACAGGCGACGATCGTGGTCGACAGCAGCAACCCGCCGATGATCGGTGCCTTGCGGGCGAAGGTCAGGGAGTGGCCCTTGCGCAACAGGTAGTCGGAGATGATCCCGCCGAGCACGCCGCCGATAAAGCCGCAGATCGCCGGCAACGAGGCGATGAAGCCGGCCTTGAGGATGGTCATGCCACGCTCCTGTACCAGGTACACCGGGAACCAGGTCAGGAAGAAGTAGGTGATGCCGTTGATGCAGTACTGGCCCAGGTAGACACCGAGCATCATGCGGTTGGTCAGCAACTGGCGGACGTAGTCCCATTTCGGACCATTGCCGGCGCCCTTGCCCTTGTCCTGGTCCATGTCGACCATGCCGCCGTTTTCAGCGATGTGGTCGAACTCGGCCTGGTTGATCAGCGGGTGCTGGCGCGGGCTGTGGATAACTTTCAGCCAGATCAGCGAGAACACGATACCGACACCGCCCATCACCACGAACACATGCTGCCAGCCGAAGGTGTAGACGATCCAGCCCATCAGCGGTGCGAACAACACCGTGGCGAAATATTGCGCCGAGTTGAAGATGGCCGAGGCCGTGCCGCGTTCGGCGGTCGGGAACCAGGCGGCGACGATGCGCGCGTTGCCGGGAAAGGACGGCGCCTCGGCCAGGCCCACCAGGAAACGCAGCATGAACAGCGCAACCACGGCGGTGGAGACGCCGAATTCGCCGACATAACCTTGCAGCACAGTGAACAGTGACCAGGTGAAGATGCTCAGGGCATAGACCTTCTTCGAGCCGAAGCGGTCGAGCAGCCAGCCGCCGGGGATCTGCCCGAGCACGTAGGCCCAGCCGAAGGCGGAGAAGATATAACCGAGGGTGACGGCGTCGATGCCGAGGCTTTTCTGCAGGCTGGAGCCGGCAATGGCGATGGTGGCCCGGTCGGCGTAGTTGATCGTGGTCACCAGAAACAGCATGAGCAGGATCAAATAGCGGACGTGAGTCTGCTTGGTCGCTTGCATGTAGATGTACTCCCACTCTTTATTTTTTTACGCGGGTAAAACATTCAGGGATGTACCGCACGGAGCCTCAGGCAAGAGCCCCGTGCGGGTAAAGCGCGTTACGAACCGATGTAGCTGGTCTTCACGACCGTGTAGAACTCCTGCGCGTAGCGGCCCTGCTCGCGCGAACCATAGGACGATCCCTTGCGGCCGCCGAACGGCACGTGATAATCCACGCCCGCCGTCGGCAGGTTGACCATCACCATCCCGGCCTGGGAGTGGCGCTTGAAGTGGTTGGCATACTTCAACGAGGTGGTGGCGATACCGGCGGACAGCCCGAACTCGGTATCGTTGGCCATCTCCAGCGCCGCTTCGTAATCCGCCACGCGGACGATATTGGCCACCGGGCCGAAGATCTCTTCGCGGCTGATGCGCATCGAGGCTTCGCTGTCGGCGAACAGGGTCGGCGCCAGGAAGTAGCCTTCGGTATCGCAGGTCACCAGTTCACCACCAGCTACCAGCCGCGCCCCTTCGGACTGGCCGATGCCGATGTAGCTCAGATCCTGCTCCAGTTGTGCCTGGGACACCACCGGACCAATGTCGGTACCGCTCTTGAGGGCGTGACCGACCTTGATCGAACGCATGCGCTCGGCCATGGCTTCGACGAATCTGTCGTGGATCCCGGCAGTGACGATCAGGCGGCTGGACGCCGTGCAGCGCTGGCCGGTGGAGTAGAACGCGCTCTGCACCGCCAGCTCGACGGCCTGCTTGAGGTCGGCGTCATCCAGGATGATCTGCGGGTTCTTGCCGCCCATCTCCAGTTGCACCTTGGCCTGGCGCGACACGCAGTTGACGGCGATCTGCCGGCCGACGCCGACGGAGCCGGTGAAGCTGATGCCATCGACCTTCGGGCTGTTGACCATGGCATCGCCGACCAGGCGGCCGCTGCCCATCACCAGGTTGAAGACACCGGCCGGGAAGCCGGCGCGGGAGATGATTTCCGCCAGGGCCCAGGCACAACCCGGCACCAGTTCGGCGGGCTTGAGCACCACGCAGTTGCCGTAGGCCAGAGCCGGGGCGATCTTCCACGCCGGAATCGCGATCGGGAAGTTCCACGGTGTGATCAGGCCAACCACGCCCAGGGCTTCGCGGGTCACTTCGACATTCACGCCGGGGCGTACCGACGGCAGGTAATCGCCCGACAGGCGCAGGCATTCGCCAGCGAAGAACTTGAAGATATTACCGGCACGGGACACTTCGCCGATGGCTTCCGGCAGGGTCTTGCCCTCCTCCCGGGCCAGCAGGTTGCCGAGCTCTTCGCGACGGGCAAGGATCTCCGAACCGACCTTGTCCAGGGCATCGCTGCGCGCCTGGATACCCGAGGTGGACCAGGCGGGAAACGCCGCGCGCGCGGCATCGATCGCTGCCTGGACCTGGGTCAGGTCGGCCTTGGCGTACTCACCGATGACATCGGACAGATCGGACGGGTTGATATTGGCCGAATACTCGGCACCGGCGACCCATTCACCGCCGATGTAATTATCGAAACGCTTTGCTTGTGCCACGGAAAACCTCCAGAACCGAAAAAGCCGCTGATCGCTCAGCGGCCTGGTGCATGTGTCGTTATTGCGCGCCTTGCTTGTCGATCAGTGCGGCCAGGGCTTCGTACTCGTCCGGCAGCAGGTCGGTCAGCGGGGTGCGCACAGGGCCGGCGTCGTAGCCGACGATCTTCGCCCCGGCCTTGACGATGCTCACGGCGTAGCCGGCGCGACGGTTGCGGATATCCAGGTACGGCAGGAAGAAGTCATCGATGATCTTGCCGACGGTGGCGTGGTCTTCACGGGCGATGGCGTTGTAGAAGTCCATCGCGGTTTTCGGGATGAAGTTGAACACCGCCGAGGAGTAGACCGGCACACCCAGGGCCTTGTAGGCCGCGGCATAGACTTCGGCGGTCGGCAGGCCGCCCAGGTAGCTGAAACGATCGCCGAGGCGGCGACGAATCGACACCATCAGCTCGATATCGCCCAGGCCGTCCTTGTAGCCGATCAGGTTCGGGCAACGCTCGGCCAGACGCTCCAGCAACGGAGCGGTCAGGCGGCAGACATTGCGGTTGTAGACCACGACGCCGATCTTCACCGACTTGCACACGGCTTCAACGTGGGCCGCGACCCCTTCCTGGCTCGCTTCGGTCAGGTAGTGCGGCAGCAGCAGCAGGCCCTTGGCCCCCAGGCGTTCGGCTTCCTGGGCGTATTCGATGGCCTGGCGGGTGGCGCCGCCGACACCGGCGAGGATCGGCACGCTACCGGCACAGGTGTCGACGGCGGTCTTGACCACTTCGGAATATTCACTGGCGGCCAGGGAGAAGAACTCACCGGTGCCACCGGCGGCGAACAGCGCCGTGGCGCCGTATGGGGCCAGCCACTCCAGGCGTTTGACATAACCAGCGCGGTGGAAATCGCCCTGGGCATTGAAATCGGTCACCGGAAAGGACAGCAGGCCGGAAGAGAGGATGGACTTCAGTTCTTGTGGATTCATTATTCGAACACCCTGGAAAGCACGTTGTGATGAAAGAGACGGGTCAGCCTTGCTGATGTCGTACGTCATCGTACAACTTAAATAACAAAGGTCAACAGGTATCGCTCAAGAGAGCCCTCAGACATTTCCATCCTTGACGTAGGAAAGTTTTCATCTATGCTCGAATTAACTGTATATACATACAGTTATATTGATGAAATATCCGACATATCAAGGAGCTAGAAATGTCAGGAATTGAACGTACGCCGCAGGAAATCCTGCTGCACGACGGCAAGCTCATTGCCGGGCTGGACAGTCTTTTTACCGAACAGGGCATCGCGATTCCGGGCGATGGCACGGCCATCGTGCTGCTCGCCGAGGGACATCACACCCTCAAGTACCATCGCCCTGAGCATCTGCCGACGGCCCCGGGAGCCGCAGCCAAAGGTTCGCCGCAGGCGCGCTTCGAGGGCGGCGAACACACTGCCATCGGCGACAGCACCCTGCTGCGTTTTGCCAGGGACGCACCGGCCATTCCGGCCTGGCAGGTCGAACTGCACCTGAGCAACGGCCTGGCCCTGACCTACGGCCAGGTCATCGCCCTGGGCGGCGATTTCTACGGTATCGCCGATCGCCCGATCGCCGATGGCGGCACCCCGGCGGAACGCCAGGCGCGCTTTACCGCGGCCTTCAACTCATTGGCGGTACTGCCCGCCTCGCGAGAAGAGGCACAGAAGATCCTGCAGGTCATGAAGAGCGAAATCACCGCGGCCAACCAGGCGATCCGGGATGGCCGGCAGCCGCACGAAGCCTACGACGAACTGGGCGATACCCTCTCGGGCGAATGGAACAAGATCACCGGCGGCGGCAGTTTTGCCTCCCCCCTGTTTCCCCTGGGGCGCTACCTGAAACTGGCCGCCAGCAACTGGGACCATTTTGGCGAATGGGCCCTGCTGGCCTACCAGGCCGGTCATGCCGTGGCCCTGCAACAGGCTGTTGTCGCCCGCCAGAGCGGCAGCGACCAGGACCTGGAACTGGCCTATGCGATGAATGCCTTCGCCGACCACTTCCTCACCGACCTGTTTTCCGCCGGTCATTTGCGTGTACCGCGCAAGCAACTGGCCGACAGCGTCACCCCCAGCGACGTGGGCTCGTTGATTTCCCGCTTCATGCACGACGAGGACAGCAAGTACGGCCTGAAAGTCAGCAACGCCAAGGGCGAGCGCTGGAACTGCTATGGCGACAAACGTTATTTCGACACCCTCGACAACAGCAACCGACTACAGGTCAAACAGGCGGTTCAGCAATCGGTAGACGAAGTGTTCGCGACGTTCCTCAGCGGTGTCGTCGTACCACCGCAAGCCTACGCCGCCCTGCGTTCGGTCCCGGACCTGGCGAAGGTGGAGAACAGCCAGGACAGCCTGAACTTCGCCCCACTGTTCGCCCTCAAGGGCAAGACGGTGATGCGCCGCAACGACGTCAACAACCTCAACGACCGCAGCCAGAGCGATAACTGGTGGGGCTGGAGCACCTACCTGCTGCTCCAGGACTACAAGCCGAACAAACCCGCCGGCTACCTCAACCCTCCGGGCGGGGCACCGACGATCAAGGCCGACGGCTGGCAGAGCCGCACACCCAGCGAACCCAACTGGCTGCCGGGTCATGCCGTACGTTATGCCTTCAGCTACACCAATGGACTGGACGAATCCTATATCGGCCCGTGGACGGCCTATGCCGAACTGACCGACCGCTTCCAGCCGACCCTGACGGTGCCGCTGGATGCGTCGGCGGGAGCCGGGGGACGCAATGTGTTCCGGCAGTTCCGTGGCGGCTCGCCGGAATTGATCGGCACGCTGGACAGCCAGGCCACGACCTTTATCGACAACCACCAGTGACAGGGAAAGCAACCATGACCTTTACCGTAAAACTCGAACTGGCGTCCGGTCAGTCACTCAAGGATATGCCGCTGGAACTGCTCGCCGATGGCGTGGCGATTGCCCGCGCGACGGCGGACGCCGAGGGGAAAGTGATCTTCGATGTGCAGGCACAAGCCGCGAAATGGGCGGTGCGTGTGGATCGCACGATCCTGCAAGGCGCATAGAACGCCTGTGGCGAGCAGGCTTGCCCGCTCGCCACAGAAGATCGTGCAAACTCATCTCAACCGCGCTGCGCCTCGGCTTCCTCATGGGCCTGGCGCAAGCGCTCGCGGCTGTTGGTCAGGTGCAGGCGCATCGCCGCCCGCGCCGCATCGGAATCCTGGCGGGCGATCGCCTCATAGATCTCTTCGTGCTCGCGTCCCAGCCGGTTCATGTAGTGCTGCTGGTCATCATGGGCCAGGCGCGCCGAATTCAGCCGCGTACGCGGAATGATGCTGGTGCCCAGGTGGGTCATGATATCGGTGAAATAGCGGTTGCCGGTGGACAAGGCAATCTGCAGGTGGAACTGGAAATCGGAAGCCACCGCATCACTGGCATGGGCCGCGCTTTCATTCAGGGCATCCAGCGCCGCCCGCATCGCCGCCAATTGTTCGGCCGTACGCCGCTGCGCCGCCAACCCGGCCGACTCGACTTCCAGGCTGATGCGCAACTCGAGGATCGCCAGCACATCGCGCAAGGTCACCACCGTGGCCGGGTCGATACGGAAACCGCTCGGGCTCGGCGTATCCAGCACAAAGGTGCCGATCCCGTGGCGGGTTTCCACCTGCCCCGCCGCCTGCAGGCGGGAAATCGCCTCACGGACCACCGTGCGGCTGACCCCGTGGGCATCCATGATCGCCGACTCGGTAGGCAGCTTGTCGCCGCGCTTGAGTTGACCGTCACGGATCTGCTCGGTCAGGACCGTGACCAATTCCTGGGCAAGACTGCGGCGCTTGCGAGGTGCGCGGAGCGCGGCGCTCTGGTTTTCCATACGAACATCTATCTCGGCTGAACGGCTGAGCCTGCATCATAGCTCAACCGGGTTGTACGATCACAGTTGACTATGCGCTGACCGGTTCCTGGGGCACCAGGTGTCCGCGTTCTATGCGCAGATGCCGGGTATGGAATTTGTTCAGGCTGCTGCGATGGCCGACGCTGACGATCCCGATGCCCGGGACCTGCCTGATCAGGGCCTCGTAGAGGTCCGCTTCGTCTTCCTCGTCCATGGCCGAGGTCGCTTCATCCATGAACAACCATTGCGGCGCGTACAACAGGGCACGGGCGAAGGCCAGGCGCTGCTGCTCCCCCGGAGACAACATGCGCTGCCAGTGATTGCTCTCGTCCAGCCGCGGGATCAGGTGTTGCAGGCGGCAGGTCTCCAGCACATGGGCATAGCGCTCTTGCGCATAGGTGTCGCCCGCCTGTGGATAACTCAGCGCCTCACGCAGGCTGCCGATGGGCAGGTAGGGTTTCTGCGGCAAGAACAGGTAGCGCCGCGCGGGTAGGCGAATGCTCCCGTGGCCGTCGAGCCAGAGATTGCCCATGGCGCGAAACAGGGTACTTTTACCGCTGCCGGAGCGACCGGCCAGCATCACGCGCTCGCCCGCCGCGACGGTCATCTCGGCACCGCTCAGGAGATGGCGGTCATTGTTCAGGTCCAGGTTGAGATTCTGTACCTTCAGCTCGTCGCCCACGCTTTGAACATCGATGGTGCGGACATGATCCTCGTTGTCGCTCATGGCCTGGCGGAAGCTCAACAGACGATCGCAAGTCGCGCGCCACGCCGCCAGATCCGAATAGGCGGTGATGAACCAGCTGAAGTTCTCCTGCACATTGCCAAAGGCAGAGTTGATCTGCATCAGCTCGCCCAACTGGATCTTGCCGGCGAAGTAGCGCGGGGCGGCCACGATAAAGGGAAAGATAATGGCGATCTGGCCATAGCCCGCGGTGAAAAACGTCAGCCGCTTGGAAACCCGCATGATGTCCCAGAAGTTGTGCCAGACCTTGCCGAAACGGGCGCTCAAGCGTTGATTCTCGTTCGGCTCGCCATTGAACAAGGCAATGCTTTCGGCGTTCTCGCGAACCCGGATCATGGAGAAACGCAGATCGGCTTCGAAACGTTGTTGCTGGTTGTTCAGGCCGATCAGGCGATGCCCGATCAGATGGGTCAACCAGCTGCCCACCGCGGCATAGAGCAAGGCACACCAGAACATGTAGCCGGGAATGGTGATGCCAAAGACTTCGATACTGCCTGAGACGCCCCACAGGATGATCGAGAACGAAACCAGGCTGACCACGGTACGGATCAGGCCCAGTCCCAGGCTCAAGGTGTTGGAGGTGAAGGTATTGAGGTCTTCGGAAATCCGCTGGTCAGGGTTGTCGGTGTAGCCGCCCTGCTCCAGCTGGTAGTAGTTCTTGTGGCCGAGCCAGCGCTTGAAATGTTGTTCGGTCAGCCAGTTACGCCAACGGATCGTCAGCATCTGGGTCAGGTACAGCCGGTAGACCGCGCCGAGAATCGCCACGGCGGCAATGCCACCGAAGTACAGGATCAGCCGCCAGAAGGCAGTCTCGTCCTTCTGCTGCAAGGCGTCGTAGAAGTCCTTGTACCAGCTGTTGATCCAGACCGAAATCGCCACGCTGAACAGCGAAAGGCCGATCACCGCCAGCAACAAAAGCCAGGCCTTGCCCTTCTCTTCACTGCGCCAGTAAGGCGTCGTCATTTGCCAGACCCGGCGGAAAAACTGTCCCTGCACGGCATCGTTGACCGCGGAATACTCGGCGTTCTTCTCAGTCATTCTTCAGGCTCGGTTAGCGTAAGAAAATTCACCAACCGATCATAGATGATTCGCACGCGCGAAAGCGCAGCCTGAGAAGGATTCGTTCAGCGCCGGTTCAGCGCCGCACCGGCCGCTTCTGCAATTTGCGCTGCAAGGTGCGTCGATGCATGCCCAGGGCGCGGGCCGTGGCGGAGATATTGCCCTCGTGCTCGGTCAGCACCCGCTGGATATGCTCCCACTGCAGGCGATCCACCGACATCGGGTTCTCCGGCACCAGGGTATCGAGGTCGGCGTGCTCGGAGAGCAAGGCGGCCAGCACATCGTCGGCGTCCGCCGGCTTGCACAGATAGTTGCAGGCGCCACGCTTGATCGCCTCCACCGCCGTGGCGATGCTGGAGTAGCCCGTGAGGATCAGCACGCGCATCTCCGGATCGAGCTCCAGCAGCTTGGGCAGCAGCACCAGGCCGGAATCGCCGTCCATCTTCAGGTCCAGCGCGGCGTAGTCCGGCAGGTCCTGCTGGGCCAGGATCAGGCCCTCTTCGGCGGAACCGGCGGTGCTGACGCGAAAACCGCGCCGGCTCATGGCCCGCGCCATCACGCGGGTAAAGGTGGCGTCGTCGTCCACCAGCAACAGATGCGGCAGTTCTTCGCCTTCGACCTGGATCTCGTCATTCATGCTTCGTCTCCTCGGGCGACACGGGGCAGGCGCAGCTCGGTGAGCGTGCCACCTTCCTCATGACTGTAGAGTTTCACCGAGCCGCCGGCGCGTGTCACGCTGGCCTTGCTCAAGAACAGGCCCAGGCCGAAACCTTTGCCCTTGGTGGTAAAAAAGGGTTTGCCGATCTGCTCGGCGATGGCCAGCGGTACACCGGCACCGTGGTCGCGGATACTGATGGTGAGGTTTTCCTCATCCCAATCGAGCCTTACTTCCAGGCCCTCCGGGCAGGCATCGGCAGCGTTGTTCAGCAGGTTGAGCAAGGCCTGGGTCAGGTCCGGCGGCGGCGCCAGGCGCGGTACTTCGCCCTGCCCCAGGCGCTGGAAGCGATAACTGGCCTCGGGACGCATCAGGTGCCAGCGGTTCAGCGCTTCGTCGAGCCAGAGGGTGACGTCCTGCATCTCCACCGCCAGCCGGCGATTGGCCTCGGCCGCCCGCACCAGTTGCTGCAGGGTTTCCTTGCACAGCTTGACCTGGTCCTGGAGCACGCTCAGGTCGTCCTGGAGCAAGGGGTCCGGATGGTCCTGGCGCATTTCCTTGAGCAGCACGCTCATGGTCGCCAGGGGCGTGCCCAGCTCGTGGGCGGCACCGGCGGCCTGGGTCGCCACGGCCAGCAGTTGCTGGTCGCGCAGGCCTTCTTCACGCCGCAGCGCGCGCAACTCTTCCTGGCGGCGCAGTTCCTCGGCCATCTTCGCGGCGAAGAAGGTGATGACTGCGGCGGCCAGGGCAAAGCTCAGCCACATGCCATAGATCTGCAACTTTTCCCGGGAGATCGGGAAGGTTTCCAGCGGGTAGAACTGCACCAGCAGCAAGGTGTACAGGACCAGCGCCACACCGGAGAGGACCACCGAAAAACGCCAGGGCAAGGTCACCGCGGCAATGGTCAGCGGCACCAGGTAGTAGGAAACGAACGGGTTGGTCGAGCCACCGGAGAAATACAGCAGGGCGCTGTGGATAAACAGATCGCAGGCCAGCTGTACCGCGTATTCGAGCTCGGTGACCGGCCAGGTGGTCCGTAGCCGCACCACCGTGAAGGCGCAGAGCACCATGGAGCAGCCCAGCGTGACCCACAGTTGCAGCCAGGGCAGCGGCAGCAGTTCGAACCAGTAGGCGATACCGACCGAACCGGCTTGGGCGGCCAGCACCAGGATACGGATAAAGGTCAGGCGCCACAGGTTCTGGCGAGTCGCGGACAACAATTGAAAGGGGGCGAGCATGAGCTCTCCTGATGAGCGCTCCAGGCGGATCGCCACGAGTATAACCAAGCTGGACGCCCGACAGGCAGAACTGCGGCAAACAGCCACAGTTCGTGACAGATGTATAGAAGTTGTAACTGGGTGAACTGCCCGATAACAGCTAGAGTCTGATGGTTTCACGCGGTATCGCCCGACGATAAGCGCGTCCCGTATCCCAAGGAGTTTTTATGCAACGGTTCACTCGCAGCGCCACCCTGCTCGCCCTCAGCATCGCCACCCTGGCCAGCCTGCCGGCAATGGCTGCCGACGAGCTTCATTACAACCGGATTTCCCTGCGCGCCGAAGTCAGCCAGGAAGTGGCGCGGGATCTGATGATCGTCACCCTCTATACCGAGGCGCAGAACAGCGATCCGGCCAAGCTGGCCGCCGAGATCACCACCACCATGAACAAGGCCCTCGGCGAGGCCCGTGAAGTGAAGGCCGTGACCCTGCGCCAGGGCAGCCGCAACAGCTATCCGATCTACGACAACAAGACCCAGAAGATCACCGGCTGGCGTGAGCGCGCCGAGCTGCGCCTGGAAAGCGGCGACTTTGCCGCCCTCTCCAAGCTGACCGGCGACCTGATGCAGACGCTGAAAATGGAAGGCATGGACTTCTCCATCTCCACGGCGACCCGCAAGGCCAGCGAAGATGCCTTGCTCAAGGAGGCGGTGAACGCCTTCAAGGCCCGCGCCCAGCTGGCCACCGACGCCCTCGGCGGCAAGGGCTACAAGATCATCAACCTGAACCTCAACGGCAACGGTTATCCACAGCCTTACGCCCGTGGCGCGATGATGATGAAGGCCGCGGCCATGGACTCCGCCCCGACACCGGAAGTGGAAGCCGGCACCAGCCAGGTCAGCATGAACGCCGACGGTGAGATCGAAGTCCTGCAATAAAGGCCCGGACCAGAGCTTTCTAAGCAGGCCGGAACGGCGGTAACCTCGGTGACCGCCGTTTTTTTTGCTGCCGAAAAAGCACTCTCAGGGGATTCCATGGAAAGAACCGTGTTCAAACCGCTGCTCCTTGCCGCCAGCCTGCTGGCCTGTGCACCGCTGGCCCAGGCCGCGAGTACCCTGGTCTACTGCTCCGAAGCCAGCCCGGCCGGCTTCGACCCGAGCCAATACACCAGCGGCACCGATTTCGACGCGTCGGCCGAAACCGTGTTCAACCGCCTGACCCAGTTCAAGCGCGGCGGCACCGAGGTCGAACCCGGCCTGGCGACGAGTTGGGAAGTCTCCGCCGATGGCCTCGTCTACACCTTCCACCTGCGTCCCGGCGTGAAATTCCACACCACCGACTATTTCACCCCGAGCCGCGACTTCAACGCCGACGATGTGCTGTTCACCTTCAACCGGCTGCTCGACCCGAACCAGCCGTTCCGCAAGGCTTACCCCTCGGAATCGCCGTACTTCACCGACATGGGCCTCAATACCACCATCAGGAACGTCGAGAAGCTCGACGAACACACGGTGCGTTTCAACCTGAACACGGTGGATGCGGCCTTTATCCAGAACCTGGCCATGAGCTTCGCTTCCATCCAGTCCGCCGAGTACGCCGACAAGCTGCTCAAGGAAGGCAAGGCCGAGGAACTCAACCAGAAGCCGGTGGGAACCGGGCCCTTCGTGTTCAAGCGCTACCAGAAGGACTCGCAGATCCGCTACGCGGCCAACAAGGCGTACTGGAAACCCGAGGACGTGAAGCTCGACAACCTGGTCTTCGCCATCACCCCGGATGCCGCCGCGCGCCTGCAGAAGCTCAAGGCCGGCGAATGCCAGGTCAGTGGCTACCCGCGTCCGGCGGACATCGAGATCATGAAGCAGGACCCTAACCTGCGGGTGCTCCAGCAGGCCGGCTTCAACCTCGGCTTCCTGGCCTACAACGTGACCCACAAGCCGCTGGACCAACTCAAGGTACGCCAGGCGCTGGACATGGCCATCGACAAGCCGGCGATCATCAAGGCGGTCTACCAGGGCGCCGGACAGCTTGCGCAAAACGCCCTGCCGCCGGCGCAATGGTCGTTCGACCCGAACATCAAGGACGCGCCCTACGATCCGACCAAAGCCAAGGCGCTACTGAAGGAGGCCGGGGTCGCTCCCGGTACCAGCATCGACCTGTGGGCCATGACCGTGCAGCGCGCCTCGAACCCCAATGCGCGGATGTCGGCGCAGATGATCCAGCAGGACTGGGCCAAGGTCGGCATCAAGGCCAATATCGTCAGCTACGAATGGGGCGAGTACATCAAGCGCGCCAAGAATGGCGAACATGACGCCATGATCTATGGCTGGACCGGGGACAATGGCGATCCGGACAACTGGCTGGGCGTGCTGTACAGCTGCGGCGCGGTAAAAGGCAGCAACTACGCCAAGTGGTGCGATCCGGATTATGACCGGCTGGTGCAGAAGGCCAAGCTCGCGAGCAACCGCGACGAGCGGGTAAAACTCTATCAACAGGCGCAGAAAATCCTCAAGGAACAGGTACCCATCACCCCTATCGCGAACTCCACGGTATTCCAGCCGCTGCGCAAGGAAGTCCGTGACTTCAAGATCAGTCCTTTCGGCCTGACGCCCTTCTACGGCGTGAGTCTCGATAAGTAACACGCACGCCCCAACCGGGTGCGCCAGACGCCCCGGTTGCCTGCTTGCAGTGCGCTGTATGCACCGGAAAAACCGGGCGCAAACGGTTAAATGCGTCAGAATTTACACAATTGCGACATTCGTGTACGTTCGTGCCACAGTTTAAGGCTTGCGGCGCCTCTGCATCTTGCATTGGGTATGGGGCCTGCATAAGTATCCGCAGGTCGACTCACGAGGTCGTCCTCACAACCAAAAATGACAACAAATCATGAGGCCACCATGCTTAAAAAAGCAGTCATTCCGTTTTTAGTTGGCGCAGGCCTCCTGGCATCTGCACCGTTCGCCCTCGCAGCGACAAACCTGGTGTATTGCTCCGAAGGGAGCCCGGCCGGTTTCGACCCAGGCCAATACACCGCCGGAACCGACTTCGACGCCTCCGCGGAAACCGTCTTCAACCGTCTCAGCCAGTTTGAACGCGGCGGCACCGCCGTGATTCCTGGCCTGGCGACCAGCTGGGATATTTCGCCGGACGGCCTGACCTACACCTTCCATCTGCGCGATGGGGTGAAGTTCCACACCACCGACTACTTCAAGCCGACCCGCAACTTCAACGCCGACGACGTGCTGTTCACCTTCAACCGCATGCTCGACAAGGACATGCCGTTCCGCAAGGCGTACCCGACCGAATTCCCGTACTTCACCGACATGGGCATGGACAGCAACATCACCAAGGTGGAGAAGGTCGACGAGCATACCGTCAAGTTCACCCTGAAGACCGTTGACGCCGCGTTCATCCAGAACCTGGCAATGAGCTTCGCCTCGATCCAGTCCGCCGAGTACGCCGACAAGCTGCTCAAGGAAGGCAAGGCCAGCGACATCAACCAGAAGCCGATCGGCACCGGCCCGTTCGTGTTCAAGAGCTACCAGAAAGACTCCAACATCCGCTACACCGGGAACAAGGACTACTGGAAGCCTGAAGACGTCAAGATCGACAACCTGATCTTCGCCATCACCACCGACGCCTCGGTGCGGATGCAGAAGCTGAAGAAAAACGAATGCCAGGTCAGCGTCTACCCGCGTCCGGCCGACCTTGCACCGCTCAAGGCCGACCCGAAACTGCAGATGCCGAGCCAGGCCGGTTTCAACCTGGGCTACATCGCCTATAACGTCATGCCGGTGCTCAAGGGCGAAACCGCCGCCAACCCGCTGGCCGACCTGCGCGTTCGCCAGGCGCTGGACATGGCCGTGAACAAGCCGCAGATCATCGAATCGGTGTACCAGGGCGCCGGCCAGCTGGCCGTCAATGCCATGCCGCCGACCCAGTGGTCCTATGACACCACCATCAAGGATGCCAAGTACGACCCTGAGAAAGCCAAACAGCTGCTCAAGGAAGCCGGCATCAAGGAAGGTACGGAAATCAAGCTGTGGGCCATGCCTGTCCAGCGTCCGTACAACCCCAACGCCAAGCTGATGGCCGAAATGCTCCAGTCCGACTGGAAGAACATCGGCCTGAACGTGAAGATCGTCAGCTACGAGTGGGGTGAATACCTCAAGCGTGCCAAGGGTGGCGAGCAACAAGCCATGATCATTGGCTGGAGCGGTGACAACGGTGACCCGGACAACTGGCTGAACGTACTGTTCGGTTGTGATGCCCTCAACGGCAACAACTTCTCGAAGTACTGCACACCGAAGTACGACGCCCTGATGAAAGAAGCCAAGTCGACTGCCGACCAGGCCAAGCGCACCGAGCTGTACAAGCAGGCCCAGCACATCCTCAAGGATGACGTCCCCTATACACCTATCGCGCACTCGACGGTGTACCAACCCATGAGCGCCACCGTGAAGGACTTCAAGATCAGCCCGTTCGGCTTGAACTCCTTCTACGGCGTCAGCGTCAGCAAGTAAGGTTTCGCAAGGGCGGCGTCGCAGGACGTCGCCCTTGCGCTACCCCGCCAGAATTGCAGGAATTGCCCATTACCTGACCGCTCCCGGTTCCAGCAGAACGAGTCAGAAGCGCAGTTTTTTCCTACAACTCTCTAAGGCTCTACGCATTTACGGCAAGGACTTGGCGTCATAACGTCGAGACATCGCTGATAGGCGTTTGAGCGGCATTGCTGTACCTACTGACTCAGTCGGTGATGTTTCCATGTTTCAGCACATGGCAATTGCTCATCGATGACAATAAAAATGGATTGGGATCGTCATGCGCCATACCTTCGTTTTATCCGCTTTTATCAGCACGGCCCTGCTGGCCGGTGCCTCTTTTGCCCAGGCTGCCGGTAGCCTGGTGTTCTGCTCCGAGGGCAGCCCGGCCGGGTTCGACACCGCGCAGTACACCGCCGCCACCGACAACGACGCCGCCGAGCCGATCTACAACCGGCTGGTGGAGTTCGTCCGGGGCGAGACCACCGTCGCACCGGCGCTGGCCAAGAGCTGGGATATCTCGCCGGATGGCCTGGTGTATACCTTCCACCTGCGTGAAGGGGTGAAGTTCCACACCACCAAATACTTCACGCCGAGTCGCGATTTCAACGCCGACGATGTGCTGTTCACCTTCAATCGCATGCTCGATCCCGAGCAGCCGTTTCGCAAGGCGTATCCCACGGAGTTCCCCTACTTCAACGGGATGAGCCTGAACAAGAATATCGCCAAGGTCGAAAAGACCGGGCCGCTGACCGTGGTCATGACCCTCAACAGCGTCGACGCCGCGTTCATCCAGAATATCGCCATGAGCTTCGCCGCCATCCTGTCCGCCGAGTATGCCGACCAGTTGCTCAAGGAAGGCAGGCCCAGCGACATCAACCAGAAACCGATCGGCACTGGCCCCTACGTGCTCCAGCGTTACCAGAAAGATACGCAGATCCGTTATGCCGCCAACAAGCACTACTGGGACCCGGGCAAGGTCAAGCTCGACCAGTTGATCTTCGCGATCAACACCGACGCCTCGGTACGGGTGCAGAAGCTCAAGCGCAATGAATGCCAGGTCACCCTGCACCCACGCCCCGCCGATGTCGATGCGCTCAAGAGCGACCCGAAGCTGCAGGTGATCGAAAAGCCCGGTTTCAACCTCGGCTACATCGCCTACAACGTGCGCCACAAGCCTTTCGACCAACTGCAGGTGCGCCAGGCCCTGGACATGGCGGTGAACAAGTCGAGCATCCTCAATGCGGTCTACCAGGGCGCCGGCCAACTGGCGGTCAACGCCATGCCACCGACCCAGTGGTCCTACGACGAGACCATCAGGGACACCGCCTACAATCCGGAAAAGGCCAGGGAATTGCTCAAGGCCGCCGGAGTCAGGGAAGGCACCGAGATCACCCTCTGGGCCATGCCCGTCCAGCGCCCTTACAACCCCAACGCCAAGCTGATGGCCGAAATGCTCCAGGCCGACTGGGCGAAGATCGGCCTCAAGGTGAAGATCGTCAGCTACGAATGGGGCGAGTACCTCAAGCGCACCAAGAACGGCGAGCATGACGTCAGCCTGATTGGCTGGACCGGCGACAACGGCGATCCGGACAACTGGCTCGGCACCCTCTACAGTTGCGACGCCATCGGCGGCAACAACTACTCCATGTGGTGCGACCCACAGTACGACAAGCTGATCAAGCAGGCCAAGGTCGTCACCGATCGCGACGAGCGGACAGTGCTCTACAAACAGGCCCAGCAGTTGCTCAAGCAACAGGTGCCCATTACCCCTATCGCCCATTCGACGGTCAACCAGCCGTTGAGCGCCAAAGTCCAGGACTTCAAAGTCAGCCCGTTTGGCCGCAATTCGTTCTCGGGCGTCAGTATCGAACAATAAAACCGTGACCCGCGCGTTGGGGACGAATTTCGTCCTCACGCAATCTTGCAGCCGAAATTCGGCGAACCACTGCCAAGCAAACGTTTGCGAAACAAAAAAACAGAGTTCACCACAATAGCCGGATCACCCAAAAAGACCGGCATTTCAAAAAGAAAGAAAAAGGAGCGGTACGTTGAAACTCTCTCAAAAAGCGTTGTTAGCCTTAGCAATCAGTAGCACCACCCTGATGGCCCATGCGGAATCCCAGAGCCAGGATTTCATTCCGACCGGCATCAATACCGGCAATGCCCAGAGTGAAGCCAAGGGCTTTATCGATGGCCAGAGCCTGAGCGGCACCACCCGCAACTGGTACGCCAACGAACTGAAGCGCCGTGATGACCGCTTCTCCTACAAAAAAGGCGGCACCACCCCGACGCCGACCCCGCGCCGCATCAACTGGGCCCAGGGCACCATCCTCAACTACAGCTCGGGTTTCACCCAGGGCACCGTGGGTTTCAAGACCGAAGTGGCGGCCTACAACGCCATCGCCCTGGACCGTGACCGCAAGGACATGGCCGGCGGCTCCAACCGTACCCTGACCCACAGCGACGGCGATGCCGTCGGCCAGTGGAGCAAGCTGGGCCTGGCCAACGTCCAGGCCCGCGTCTCCAACACCACCCTGACCGCCGGTCGCCAGAACTTCAGCACGCCGATCGTCGATAACATCGGCAACCGTGCCCTGCCTTCCAGCTTCGAAGGTGTGAGCATCCACAGTGAAGAACTGAGCAACATGGCCTTCGACCTGGGCACCTTCGACCGTGTCTCGCCACGGACCGAGCAGAGCCTGTCGAAATTCCGCAGCGAATACGGCAACGGCCAGGAAACCGACCACGTCAACACCGCCGGCATGACCTACCAGCCGTTCAAGAGCCTGAAGACCAGCCTCTACGCCGCCAAGGTCGAAGACTTCTGGAACCAGTACTACGCGGGCTTCACCCATGACCTGGGCGACACTTCGGTACTGGGCCTGACCACCGGCTTCAACTACTACAAGACCGTCGACACCGGCAAAAAGAAGATGGGCGAAATCGACAACGACACCTACTCGCTGTCCCTCGGCCTGACTCACCAGGCTCACAGCCTGACCTTCTCCTACCAGCAGGTGAACGGTAACGAGTACTTCGACTACCTGCACGAAACCAACGGCATCTACCTGGCCAACTCCCTGCTCTCGGACTTCAACGGACCGAACGAGAAGTCCTTCCAGATCGCCTATGGCATCAACATGGCCGAATACGGCGTGCCGGGCCTCAAGTTCAACGTCTACAGCTCCCGCGGCTGGGGCATCGACGGCACCCACTACACCGGCACCGCCTATGGCGAGGCTGGCGTAAAACGCAGCGACCTGCGCCTGATGGACGGCGAGAAGCACCAGGAATACGGCATCGGCGCGTCCTACGCGGTGCAAAGTGGTCCGCTGAAGGCCACCGCCATCCGTGCGACCTACACCACTCACCGCGCCAGCGCACAACAGGCTGACGGCAACCTCAACGAGTTCCGCCTGGTCACCACCATTCCATTCAAGATTCTTTAAGACGTAACGATGCCAGGGTCGATTCGACGAATCGGCCCTGGCGACTAATCTGGCTCATTTGATTACGGAGGGTTTATATGAAGATGCTTCCCTTGCGAGCGGCTATCGCAGCCACCTTGCTGACTGCTGCCATCGGCGTTTCGGCAAAACCCTTGGTGGTCTGCACCGAAGCCAGTCCGGAAGGTTTCGATCCGGTTCTGTACACCACCGCCGTCACTTCCGACGCAGCGGCTGAAACCCTGTTCAACCGCCTGGTGGACTTCAAGCCGGGCACGGCCGAGATCCAGCCGGCCCTGGCCGAAAGCTGGGAGATCAGTCCCGACGGCCTGCAGTACACGTTCCACCTGCGCAAAGGCGTCAAGTTCCACAGCACCGATTACTTCAAACCGACCCGTGAGCTGAATGCCGACGACGTGCTCTGGAGCTTCCAGCGCCAGCTGGACCCGAATCACCCCTGGCACAAGCAATCCACCGTCGGCTTCCCGTATTTTGAAAGCATGGACTTCCAGAACCTGCTCAAGAGCGTCGAAAAAGTCGACGATCTGACCGTGCGGTTCACCCTGTCCCGGCCCGAAGCACCGTTCCTGCTCGACCTGGGCATGGCGTTCACCTCGATCCACTCCGCCGAATACGCCAACCAGTTGCTCAAGGCCGGCAAGATGGATGACCTCAACGCCAAGCCGATCGGCACCGGCCCGTTCATCTTCCAGCGCTATGCCAAGGATGCGCAGGTCCGCTACAAGGCCAACCCGGACTACTTCCGTGGCAAGCCACCGGCCGAAGCGCTGATATTCGCCATCACCCCGGACAACAACACCCGCCTGCAGAAGCTCAAGGCCAACGAGTGCCAGGTGGCGCTGTATCCGAAACCGGATGACGTCCCGAGCATCCAGGCCGACCCGAACCTGCAGGTCGTCAGCATGGCGGCCATGTCCACCGGCTACACCGCCATCAATACCGAGCACAAATACCTGAGCGATGTGCGAGTGCGCCAGGCCATCGAACTGGCCCTGGACAAACAGACCTACGTCGACACCCTGTACGGCAAGGGCAACGCCATCGCGGCGGTCAACCCCTACCCGCCGACCCTGCTGGGCTACAACGACAAGCTGAAGAACCCCGCGCAGAACCTGGACAAGGCCCGCGCCCTGCTCAAGGAAGCCGGCGTGCCCGAAGGCACGGTCTTCACCCTGTACACTCGCAACGGCGGTGGCCCGACCAACCCGAACCCGCAACTGGGCGCACAGTTGATCCAGTCGGACCTGGCCAAGGTCGGCATCAAGATCGATATCCGCGTCATGGAGTGGGCCGAGATGCTCAAGCGGGCGAAAAAAGGCGAACATGACCTGGTTTCGGCCGGCTGGAGTGGCGACAACGGCGACCCGGATAACTTCCTGACCCCGCTAATGAGTTGCGAAGCCGCCAAAAACGGCGAAAACTACAGCCGCTGGTGCAACCAGCAGTTCCAGACGCTGATCGAGCAGGCCCGTGCCAAGACTGATCCTGCCGAGCGCGCCGCACTCTATGAGAAAGCCCTGGAAATCCTGCACGACCAAGTGGTGTGGGTCGAACAGGCTCATCCCAAGATGTTTACCGCCATGCGCAAGAACGTAGAGGGTTATCACATTAACCCGCTGTCCACCAATAACTTCGCCACGACCCAGGTGAAGTAGAAAAATACGCCGGTCGCCGCCCGCACCCCGGGCAGCGACCGGCACGCCTAACCGGCTGATGAGGTACACAACAAGATGTTTAGTTTTATTGCCCGCCGACTGGGGTTGCTGATCCCCACGTTTTTCGGCATCACACTGTTGACCTTCGCGTTGATTCGCATGATCCCTGGCGACCCCGTGGAAGTCATGATGGGCGAGCGCCGGGTCGACCCGGAAATGCATGCCCAGGCGATGGAACGCCTCGGTCTGAACAAGCCGCTTTACGCGCAATACATCGACTACGTGGGCAAACTCGCCCATGGCGACCTCGGTGAATCCCTGCGCACACGCACCAGCGTGTGGACCGAATTCACCGCCCTCTTCCCGGCGACCCTGGAACTGTCCATGGCCGCCCTGCTGTTCGCCGGCGTCTTCGGCCTGCTGGCCGGCGTGATCGCGGCCCTCAAACGAGGATCGCTGTTCGACCATGGGGTCATGGGTGTCTCCCTGGCGGGGTACTCGATGCCGATCTTCTGGTGGGGCCTGATCCTGATCATGTTCTTCTCCGTCAGCCTGGGCTGGACCCCGGTTTCCGGACGCATCGACCTGCTCTACGACATCGAGCCGAAAACCGGCTTCATGCTGATCGACACCCTGCTCAGCGACCAGCCGGACGCGTTCTGGGATGCGTTGCACCACATGATCCTGCCGTCCATCGTGCTGGGCACCATCCCGCTGGCGGTGATCGCCCGGATGACCCGCTCCTCGATGCTCGAAGTCCTGCGCGAAGACTATATCCGTACCGCCCGCGCCAAGGGCCTGTCACCGACCCGCGTGGTCTTCGTGCACGGCCTGCGCAACGCACTGATCCCGGTGCTGACGGTCATGGGCCTGCAGGTCGGCACGCTGCTGGCCGGCGCGGTCCTCACCGAGACCATTTTCTCCTGGCCCGGCATCGGCAAATGGCTGATCGAAGCCATCGGCGCCCGGGACTATCCGGTGGTGCAGAACGGCATCCTGTTGATTGCCTGCATCGTGATCCTGGTCAACTTCGTGGTGGATATCCTCTACGGCTTTGCCAACCCACGTATCCGTCACCAGCGCTGAGATCCTATACATGAGCACTCCAACTTCCTCTGTAGCAGTCGATCAAAGCCTGCTGTATCCATCGCCGTACAAAGAATTCTGGCAGGCCTTCGCCAAGAACAAGGGCGCCGTCGCCGGCCTGCTGTTCATGCTGCTGGTGATCTTCTGCGCGATTTTCGCCCCGTGGGTTTCGCCGCACGATCCGAGCGAACAGTTCCGTGACTTCCTGCTCACCCCGCCGTCCTGGCTTGAAGGCGGCCAGACCCAGTTCCTGCTGGGCACCGATGAGCTGGGCCGCGACCTGCTGTCGCGACTGATCCAGGGCTCGCGCCTGTCGCTGCTGATCGGCCTGTCCTCGGTGGTGATGTCGCTGATTCCCGGAATCCTGATGGGCCTGCTGGCCGGCTTCTTCCCGCGGATCCTCGGGCCGACCATCATGCGTCTGATGGACATCATGCTCGCCCTGCCTTCGCTGCTGCTGGCCGTGGCGATCGTCGCCATCCTCGGCCCTGGCCTGATCAACACCGTGATCGCCATCGCCATCGTCTCGCTGCCGTCCTATGTGCGCCTGACCCGCGCCGCGGTCATGGGCGAACTGAACCGCGACTACGTGACTGCCGCCCGCCTCGCCGGTGCCGGCCTGCCACGCCTGATGTTCATTACCGTGCTGCCCAACTGCATGGCACCGCTGATTGTCCAGGCCACCCTGAGCTTCTCCTCGGCGATCCTCGATGCCGCCGCCCTGGGCTTCCTCGGCCTCGGCGTCCAGCCGCCAACCCCCGAGTGGGGCACCATGCTGGCCTCGGCCCGTGACTACATCGAACGCGCCTGGTGGGTCGTCAGCCTGCCCGGCCTGACCATTTTGCTCAGCGTGCTGGCAATCAACCTGATGGGCGACGGCCTGCGCGATGCGCTGGACCCGAAACTCAAGAATGCCGCCTGAGGAGATTCCCATGTCACTGCTAGAAATCAAGAATCTCAATGTCCGCTTCGGCGACAAGACCGCCGTCCCGGTGGTCGACGGCCTCGACTTGGCCGTGGACAAGGGCGAAGTCCTGGCCATCGTTGGCGAGTCGGGTTCGGGTAAATCCGTGACCATGATGGCGCTGATGGGCCTGATCGAGCATCCCGGCATCGTCACCGCCGACGCCCTGCGCTTCGACGGCAAGGACATGCTCAAGCTCAACGCCCGCCAGCGCCGGCAGATCGTCGGCAAGGACCTGGCGATGGTGTTCCAGGACCCGATGACCGCGCTGAACCCCAGCTACACCGTGGGTTTCCAGATCGAGGAAGTCCTGCGCCTGCACCTGAAGATGTCCGGCAAACAAGCCCGCAAGCGTGCCATCGAGCTGCTGGAAAAGGTCGAGATCCCGGGCGCGGCCAGTCGGATGGATGCCTATCCGCACCAACTGTCCGGCGGCATGAGCCAGCGCGTGGCAATTGCTATGGCGATTGCCGGCGAGCCGAAACTGCTGATCGCCGATGAGCCGACCACCGCCCTGGACGTGACCATCCAGGCGCAGATCATGGAGTTGCTGCTCAACCTGCAACAAGAGCAGAACATGGGCCTGGTGCTGATCACCCACGACCTCGCGGTCGTCGCCGAAACCGCCCAGCGGGTCTGCGTGATGTACGCCGGCCAGGCCGTGGAAGTCGGCCAGGTCCCGGGCCTGTTCGAGGTCCCGGCGCACCCCTACAGCGAAGCGCTGCTCAAGGCGATTCCGGAACACAGCCTGGGCGCCGCGCGCCTGTCGACCCTGCCGGGCATCGTTCCCGGCCGCTATGACCGCCCGCAGGGTTGCCTGCTGTCGCCGCGCTGCCCGTACGTGCAAGAGAGCTGCCGCCAGCAGCGTCCGGGCCTGGACCCGAAAACCAATAGTCTCGCCCGTTGCTTCTACCCGCTGAACCAGGAGGTGGCGTAATGGCCGTCGTTCTCACCGCCCGCGACCTCACCCGTCACTACGAAGTCTCCCGCGGCCTGTTCAAGGGCCATGCGCTGGTGCGCGCCCTCAACGGCGTGTCGTTCGAACTGGAAGCCGGCAAGACCCTGGCCGTGGTGGGCGAATCCGGGTGTGGCAAGTCCACCCTGGCCCGTGCCCTGACCCTGATCGAGGAGCCGTCTTCCGGCTCGCTGAAGATTGCCGGCCAGGAAGTCAACGGCGCCAACAAGGCCGAGCGCAAGCAACTGCGCAAAGACGTGCAGATGGTGTTCCAGAGCCCCTACGCGTCGCTCAATCCACGGCAGAAGATCGGTGACCAGCTCGGCGAGCCGCTGCTGATCAACACCAACCTGTCGGCTGCCGAGCGCCGCGAGAAAGTGCAGGCGATGATGCGCCAGGTCGGCTTGCGCCCTGAGCATTACCAGCGTTACCCGCACATGTTCTCCGGCGGCCAGCGCCAGCGGATCGCCCTGGCCCGGGCGATGATGCTGCAGCCCAAGGTATTGGTGGCGGACGAGCCGACCTCGGCCCTCGACGTCTCGATCCAGGCCCAGGTACTGAACCTGTTCATGGACCTGCAGCAGGAGTTCAACACCGCCTACGTGTTCATCTCCCACAACCTGGCGGTCGTGCGCCATGTGGCGGACCAGGTGCTGGTGATGTACCTCGGCCGGCCCGCGGAAATGGGCCCGAAAGAGGACATCTACACCCGTCCCCTGCACCCGTACACCCAGGCACTGCTGTCAGCGACCCCGACCATTCACCCGGACCCGCTGAAGCCGAAGATCAAGATCGTCGGCGAGCTGCCCAACCCGCTGAACCCGCCAAGCGGCTGCGCGTTCCACAAGCGCTGCCCGTACGCGACCGAGCGTTGCAGCACGGAACTGCCGGAGTTGCGCCAGGTCGATACCCGCCAGGTTGCCTGCCACTACGCCGAACAGTTCCTCTGACCGGCAACAAAAAAGCGCCCTCCTGAAGAAGCGAGGGCGCTGGAAACCCAGCCCTTTCTGTCAGGTTGCGCATCGACCCGGCAGAAGGGGCTTTTTCATTTCTGGTCCTGAACGATCAAGTATCGTTGTCACCATCTTCATCGTCGTCGCTGTCAGGCGCGGGTGTGGTGGAGTCATCGTCGCCCTTGCTGCCACCCTGATTCTCGTCACCGGGTTCGGCATCAGACTTGGCGACCATCAAACCACTGCCCTGGACACTGTTCGCTCCCCACAAGCCATGGGCCTGGGGCGGGCTCGTGCTGGCCCAGGCTGCCGTCGTGCCAAGTGACAGCATCACCAGCACCTTGAGCAGCAACACAATGCGTTGAAAGATTTTCATCGTCGATCCAGTCCTTCTGTAGGTAAGTCGCGAGTGCCTGAGCGCCGGCTCGCAGAACCTGCGCCAGCTTTGTCTGAACCTAGCCCCGTCGACGAATTTTTTCCATGCTGGCTACATGAAACTTTCCGGCGCCTCTTAGAACGATTCCGACTATTGAGCAGAACTGAAAAACCTATGGCACGTTTCAACCGCCCATAAAAAACCCCGCTGCCGAGCAGCGGGGTTTTCGGTGGAGCCCGTTGTTCGTCCGTGACGAATCAGTGGTGCTCACGGGTGGCGCGGAATTTCACATCCGGCCAGCGCTCTTCCATCAGCGCCAGGTTGACCCGGGTCGGCGCCAGGTAAGTCAGGTGACCGCCACCGTCCAGTGCCAGGTTTTCCACGGCCTTGACGCGGAATTCCTCCAGCTTCTTCTTGTCGCCGCACTCGATCCAGCGCGCGGACCAGACGGTGATCGGCTCGTAGGAACATTCGACCTTGTATTCCTCTTTCAGGCGGCTGGCGACCACATCGAACTGCAGCACACCGACGGCGCCGAGGATGATGTCGTTGCTGCGCTCCGGGAAGAACACCTGGGTCGCGCCCTCTTCCGCCAACTGCTGCAGGCCCTGGCGCAGTTGCTTGGACTTGAGCGGATCGCGCAGGCGTACGCGGCGGAACAGTTCCGGGGCGAAGTGCGGGATACCGGTGAAACCCAGGGCCTCGCCCTCGGTGAAGGTGTCACCGATCTGGATGGTGCCGTGGTTGTGCAGGCCGATGATGTCGCCGGCGTAGGCCTCTTCCAGTTGCTCACGCTCGGAGGAGAAGAAGGTCAGCGCATCGCCGATCCGCACGTCCTTGCCAGTACGTACATGGCGCATTTTCATGCCCTTGTCGTATTTGCCGGAGCAGATGCGCATGAAGGCGATACGGTCGCGGTGCTTGGGGTCCATGTTCGCCTGGATCTTGAACACGAAGCCGGAGAACTTCTCTTCCACCGGCTCGACCGTACGCTCGTTGGCCACCCGGGCCAACGGCTTGGGCGCCCAGTCGACCACGGCGTCGAGCACATGGTCGACACCGAAGTTGCCCAGCGCGGTACCGAAGAACACCGGGGTCAGCTGGCCGTCGAGGAACTCCTGCTGGTTGAATTCGTGGCAGGCGCCCTGCACCAGTTCCAGTTGCTCGATAAACCGCTCGTACTCGTCACCCAGGTGGGCGCGGGCTTCGTCCGAGTCGAGCTTCTCGATGATCTTCACCTCGGTGCGCTCGTGACCATGACCGGCGGTGTAGACAATGATGTAGTCGTCGGCCAGGTGGTAGACGCCCTTGAAGTCGCGGTAGCAGCCGATCGGCCAGGTGATCGGCGCGGCCTTGATCTTCAACACCGCCTCGATTTCGTCGAGCAGTTCGATCGGGTCGCGGATATCGCGGTCGAGCTTGTTGATAAAGCTGACGATCGGCGTGTCACGCAGGCGGCAGACATCCATCAGGGCGATGGTCCGTGGCTCGACGCCCTTGCCGCCGTCGAGCACCATCAACGCCGAGTCCACGGCGGTCAGGGTCCGATAGGTGTCTTCGGAGAAGTCTTCGTGACCCGGGGTGTCGAGCAGGTTGACCATGTGGTCCCGGTAGGGGAACTGCATGACCGAGGTGGTAATGGAGATACCACGCTGCTTCTCCATCTCCATCCAGTCGGAGGTGGCATGGCGATCGGACTTGCGAGATTTCACCGTGCCCGCCACCGCAATCGCCTTGCCCATCAGCAACAGCTTTTCGGTGATGGTGGTCTTACCCGCATCCGGGTGGGAAATAATGGCGAAGGTGCGGCGTTTCGCGACTTCGGCGGCCTGGTTGGTCATGGGAAATCGCCTGACAGGTGATTCAAAAAAGGGCGCAGATTATAGACCAAAGCCGACCCCAGCGGCCACCGCTGCCCTGCCGCCCGGCAGGCCACGAGATGGCCAAATGCAATTAATTGGGGAACCTTTTAAAGCGCACAGGCGTCCATTCCCCTGCCATGACCTTTCGTCAGGTGTAGAAAAATCAGCAAGTTAGCCTGACGAAGGCGGCGCTTATGGCTTTCCCATGTTGTGTTTCCGGCATGGCGACAGCTGCTTTTCGCGAACACTTTTCCAGAAGCCGGGCATGGCCTCGCCTCACGGAAAACTGTCTGCCGACTGAAAAAAAAGGAGTCCATCTGTGGCTAATCGCTATGGCCAAGGGCTTATCGGAGGAGCGGTCGTCATCGTCCTCCTGGCCCTGCTGATCCACTGGATCGGCATCAGCACTATCGAGCACTACCGAGACGACTTGTGGTTCTACCTGCAAGCTCACCTTTACCTGGTACTGGCGTCGATGTTCGCCGCCCTTGTCGTCGGGATTCCCGCCGGCATTTTCCTCAGCCGACCGACCATGGTGGGCCGCGCCGAACGCTTCATGCAGGTGTTCAATATCGGTAACACCGTCCCCCCCCTGGCAGTACTGGCGATTGCCCTGGGGATCCTCGGCATCGGCGCGGGTCCGGCGATCCTGGCGCTGTTCCTCGCGTCCCTGCTGCCCATCGTGCGCAACACCTACGAAGGCCTGAAAAACGTCGAGGGATCCCTCAAGGAAGCCGCCGTCGGCATCGGCATGACCCCGCGCCAGGTGCTCTGGCGGGTCGAGCTGCCCAATGCCGTGCCGATCATCGTCGGTGGTGTGCGGGTGGCCCTGGCGATCAACGTCGGTACCGCGCCGCTGGCTTTCCTGATCGGCGCCAACAGCCTGGGCAGCCTGATTTTCCCCGGCATCGCCCTGAACAATCAGCCGCAATTGATCCTCGGCGCGGCGTGTACCGCCCTGCTGGCGCTGCTGCTCGATGGCCTGGTGACACTGGCCAGCCGCCTCTGGCTGGAACGCGGCCTGCGGCCCGCCTGAGCAAAGGAAAAACCATGAAAAGATTCTGCTTGTTTCTAGGCTGTGCCCTGCTGTTCGCAGGATGGGCCCAGGCCGCCGAAAAGCCCGTGATCCGCATCGGCGCCCGGGTGTTCACCGAACAAACCCTGCTCGCGGAAATCACCTCGCAGTACCTGCGGACCAAGGGCTATGACACCCGGGTCACCGGCGGCCTGGGCAGCAACCTGGCCCGTAGCGCCCACGAAAGCGGGCAACTGGACATGCTCTGGGAATACACCGGGGTATCGCTGGTGGCCTACAACCATGTGACGGAAAAACTCGACAGCGAACAGTCCTACGCACGGGTCAAGGAACTCGATGCGAAAAAGGGCCTGGTCTGGCTCACGCCGTCGAAGTTCAGCAACACCTACGCCCTGGCCCTGCCGCAGAAGGTCGCGCAACAGTACCCGCAGATCAACACCATCAGCCAGTTGACCACGGTACTCGCCGCCGAGGCGAAAGAGCGGCACCTGGTAGCCCTCGACACCGAGTTCGCCAACCGCTCCGACGGCCTGGAAGGCATGGTGAAACTGTATGGCATGAACCTGACGCGCCAGAACATTCGCCAGATGGATGCCGGCCTGGTCTATACGGCGCTGCGCAATGGCCAGGTGTTCGCGGGGCTGGTCTACACCACCGACGGTCGCCTGAACGCCTTCAAGCTCAAGCTGCTGGAGGATGACCGCCACTACTTCCCGGACTACACCGCCGCCCCCGTGGTGCGTCAGGCCTACCTCGACGCTCATCCGCAACTGGCCGCCGACCTCAAGCCGCTCGCCGAACTGTTCGACGACGACACCATGCGCCAGCTCAATGCCCGGGTCGACGTCGATCACCAAAGCCCGTCCGCCGTGGCCGCCGACTTCCTGCGCCAACACCCCATCCACTGAGGAGAAGACATGGAATTCCTGAACGCCTTTTCCCATCTGGACTGGCCACTGGTCCTGCACCTGACCGGGCAACACATCACTTTAGTCGGCATTGCCGTGACCCTGGCGATTGTCGTCGGCGTGCCCCTGGGCGTACTGATGACCCGTTTCCCGGCGCTGGCCGGCCCCCTGCAAGCCAGTGCCACGGTGCTGCTGACCGTGCCGTCGATTGCCCTGTTCGGCCTGCTGCTGCCGTTCTACTCGAAATTCGGCCAGGGCCTCGGACCGCTGCCGGCGATCACCGCCGTGTTCCTCTACTCGTTGCTGCCGATCATGCGCAACACCTACCTGGCCCTGACCGGCGTCGAGCCGGGCATCCGTGAAGCCGCCCGCGGCATCGGCATGACCTTCGGCCAGCGCCTGCGCATGGTCGAACTGCCGATCGCGGTGCCGGTGATCCTCGCCGGCGTGCGCACCGCCGTGGTGATGAACATCGGCGTCATGACCATCGCCGCCACCATCGGTGCCGGCGGCCTGGGCGTACTCATCCTCGCGGCCATCAGCCGCAGCGACATGTCGATGCTGATCGTCGGTGCCGTGCTGGTCAGTGTCCTGGCCATCGCCGCCGACCTGCTCCTGCAATGGCTGCAACGCTCGCTGACTCCCAAAGGACTCCTGAAATGATCGAACTACAGAATCTGAGCAAGACCTTCCAAAGCAACGGCAAGGCCGTCAAGGCCGTCGACTCGGTGAGCCTGACCGTCAACGAAGGCGAGATCTGCGTCTTTCTCGGCCCTTCGGGGTGCGGCAAGAGCACCACGCTGAAGATGATCAACCGGCTGATCGTGCCGACCTCGGGCCAGGTCCTGATCAACGGCGAAGACACCACCCAGCTCGACGAAGTGACGCTGCGCCGCAATATCGGCTACGTCATCCAGCAGATCGGCCTGTTCCCGAACATGACCATCGAGGAAAACATTACCGTGGTGCCGCGCCTGCTCGGCTGGGACAAACAGAAATGCCATGACCGGGCCCGCGAGTTGATGAGCATGATCAAGCTCGAACCCAAGCAGTACCTGCACCGTTATCCACGGGAACTGTCCGGCGGCCAGCAGCAGCGCATCGGCGTGATCCGTGCCCTGGCGGCGGATGCTCCGCTGCTGCTGATGGACGAGCCGTTCGGCGCGGTCGACCCGATCAACCGGGAGATGATCCAGAACGAGTTCTTCGAGATGCAGCGGGCACTGAACAAGACCGTGATCATGGTCAGCCACGACATCGACGAAGCCCTCAAGCTGGGCGACAAGATCGCCATCTTCCGCGGCGGCAAGCTGATCCAGATCGACCATCCGGACACGCTGCTGGCGCATCCGGCGGATGATTTCGTCAGCAACTTCGTCGGCCAGGACAGCACCCTCAAGCGCCTGTTGCTGGTCAAGGCCGAGGACGCGGCGGACAACGCCCCGTCGGTGAGCCCGGAAACGCCGGTGGCCGACGCCCTGGAGCTGATGGACGAGCACGACCGCCGCTATGTGGTGGTGACCGATGCCGCGAACAAGGCGCTGGGTTATGTCCGCCGCCGCGACCTGCATCGCCAGGCGGGCAACTGTGGGCAGTACCTGCGCGAGTTCAATGCGACCGCAGCCTACGACGAGAATCTGCGCATTCTGTTGTCGCGGATGTACGAGTTCAACCGCTCGTGGCTGCCGGTGATGGACGCAGAGCGGGTGTTCCTCGGCGAAGTGACCCAGGAGTCGATTGCCGCCTACCTGAGTTCCGGGCGCTCCCGAGGGGCCAAGACCAGCATTGTGTCGCCTGCCGAGATGGCCGCGGTCTGACAGGCCGCCATCGCCGGCAAGCCGGCTCCCACAGGGAGACGCTGCCGAACGCAGATCCTGCACACGACACGCAACCTGTAGGAACCTGGCTTGCCAGCGATGAGGCCCCTGAGGCCGCCAACAGCTTCGCGGGCAAGCCCGCTCCCACAGGGATACGGTGCCGAACGCAAATGCTGTATACGACACGCAACCTGTAGGAGCCTGGCTTGCCAGCGATGAGGCCCTTGAAACCGCCAACAGCTTCGCGGGCAAGCCCGCTCCCACAACAGCCTGCTCCCAGACCCGCCCCTCCGACACAGGCAGCGCCAACGGGGATTGGCATAAAACCCGCAAAAATCCCCTTCCCGAGGGAACATCAGACTGTCATCCGGGTCGGTTAAATAAGTGACTGATCCGGGTTACGCGACGAGCGCGTGCAAAAACGCGACATTTTTAGTTGATCTCAAGCCCCTCAAGTCCTAAAGTTCGCGCCGAACGTCCATGCTGGAAACGATCCATCCGGCTCAAGTACTGACGACGAGACAGCAAGGCCAAGGGAAGCGGTTGATCCCATGGCCTTTTTGCTTTCGGCGACATGCCTTGGGAAGTAGGCGAACCAAAGTGGGGATACGGAGGACGTTCATTTGCACCCATTGATAACTCACGTTTGCCACTAGGAGTCCCCCCGCATGTCGATCCAGGTCGAAGACTATTTCGCGCGCGATACCTTTGAGAAAATGAAGGCGTTCGCCGACAAGCAAGAAACCCCTTTCGTGGTCATCGATACCCAGATGATCTCCCAGGCCTACGATGACCTGCGTGCAGGTTTCGAATTCGCCAAGGTCTACTACGCCGTCAAGGCCAACCCGGCCGTCGAAATCATCGACCTGCTGAACAAGAAAGGCTCGAGCTTCGACATCGCCTCGATCTACGAGCTGGATAAAGTGCTGAACCAGGGCGTCAGCCCGGATCGCATCAGCTACGGCAACACCATCAAGAAATCCAAGGACATCCGCTACTTCTACGAGAAGGGCGTGCGCCTGTACTCCACCGACTCCGAAGCCGACCTGCGCAACATCGCCAAGGCCGCACCGGGCTCGAAAGTCTACGTACGCATCCTCACCGAAGGCTCGACCACCGCCGACTGGCCGTTGTCGCGCAAGTTCGGCTGCCAGACCGACATGGCCATGGACCTGCTGATCCTCGCCCGCGACCTGGGCCTGGTGCCTTACGGCGTGTCTTTCCACGTCGGCTCGCAACAGCGCGATATCAGCGTCTGGGACGCGGCTATCGCCAAGGTCAAGGTGATCTTCGAGCGCCTGAAAGAAGAAGACGACATCCACCTCAAGCTGATCAACATGGGCGGCGGCTTCCCGGCCAACTACATCACCCGCACCAACAGCCTGGAAACCTACGCCGAGGAAATCATCCGCTTCCTCAAGGAAGACTTCGGCGACGACCTGCCGGAAATCATCCTCGAGCCAGGCCGTTCGCTGATCGCCAACGCCGGTATCCTGGTCAGCGAAGTGGTGCTGGTGGCACGTAAATCGCGGACCGCCGTCGAACGTTGGGTATACACCGACGTGGGCAAGTTCTCCGGCCTGATCGAAACCATGGACGAAGCCATCAAGTTCCCGATCTGGACCGAGAAGAAAGGCGAGATGGAGGAAGTGGTCATCGCCGGCCCAACCTGCGACAGCGCCGACATCATGTACGAAAACTACAAGTACGGCCTGCCCCTGAACCTGGCCATCGGCGACCGCCTCTACTGGCTGTCCACCGGCGCCTACACCACCAGCTACAGCGCGGTTGAATTCAATGGCTTCCCGCCGCTGAAGTCGTTCTACGTGTAAGCCTCCACGCCTGCGCTGCAGCCGAAAGGCCCGTGATTGCTCACGGGCCTTTTTTATTGTCACTTTGCCGGGCTATCCGCTGACACCCATCGATGCCCGGGTCCGCAGAAGGTACTCCAGGGCGCTTGAAGGCTCAGCCCAACAACCTGTGCAGTGCCGCGCGATCCTGCTCGTCGCCCAGGGCAGCCGCCTGCTGGTGGTAGGCCAGCGCCATGGCACGGATTCGCGGATCCCTGGCCGCCAGCAGGGTCTGGCGGCTGATCCGCAGGAATTTCAGATTGCCGCCAGCCAGCGCCTTGCGCAGCCACTCCAGCGCCTGGTCGACCCGGCCCAGGTCGGCCAGCACCGTCGCGTAACTGAACTGCCCGCGAAAATCCCCTGCCTCGGCGGACCGGCGATACCACTCGCAGGCGGCAACAAGGTCAGCGGGACAGAAACGCCCATCTTCCAGGTAGCGCCCCAGCAGGTTCATCGATCTGGCATGGCCCATCCCGGCAGCACGCCGGTAGTGCGCCAGCGCCTGGGCCTGATCCTCCCGCACCCCGCGTCCGGTCGCCAGCAGGTTGGCGTAGTTGTACAACCCCCAGTCCAGCCCGCCCTGCGCCGCCAGGTGGTAATGCCGCGCCGCCAGCTGCTCATCGGGCGCGCAACCCCAGCCGTGCTCATGGCAACGCCCGAGCATGTTGCGCGCCATCAAGTGACCGTTATTCGCGGCGATTTCAAACCAGCGCAGCGCCAGGGCCTGGTCGCGTTCGATGCCCTGCCCGTCCAGCAGTATCTGCCCCAGCAACGCCTGGGCCTCGACGACCCCTTCCGCCGCCGCCAGCAGGATCGCCTGGGCTGCGCGGGCCGGGTTCTCTTCCAGCATGACCTTGAGCGAATCGCCGTCCAGCACCTCTTCGCGCCTGTACAACAGCATGACGCCGACACCTTAAAGAGAAATAATCGCAATAGTATCTGATTCCCATTGATGCGGTAAGATACGCACCGATAAGCGCCTTACATCTGCGTTTCCGACCGCCCTGGCGCCTGTAGCGTTATGTAGCAGTCTGTTTGTAAAAAGCTAACAAATATGAATTCGTCGCATTCGCACACACGGCATAATGCGCGCCGTGAAGCATGACTTTGATTGAGCAAGGCGGTCGCCGTGTTGAAGAAAACACTGTTCCAGTTGCATTGGCTGTTCGGCATCAGTGCCGGGCTGGTGCTGGCGTTCATGGGCATCACCGGGGCCACGGTGTCCTTTCAGGACGAACTGCTGCGTCTGCTCAATCCCTCGGTGCTGCAAGTCGAGGCACCGAACCACGAGGCCCTGCCGCCCGCCGAGCTGGTGCGCAGGCTCGAAGCCAGAGAAGGCCAGACCGTCGCGATGCTGTGGGTCGAGCCCCACGGCGACAGCGCCGGCCGGGTGTTCTTCACCGCGCCGCCGGGTGAACGACGCGGGCAGCTGCGCTATTTCGATCCCTACACCGGTGACTACCAGGGCGATGTCGTCGGCCTGGACTTCTTCAACCTGATGCTGCAACTGCACCGGTACCTGGCCATGGGCGACACCGGTCGCCAGATCACCGGCGCCTGCACCCTGATGCTGGTGTTCTTCTGCCTCTCCGGCCTGTACCTGCGCTGGCCGCGCAAGGCCCTCGACTGGCGTGCCTGGCTGACCCTCGACTGGGCGAAAAAAGGCCGCGCCTTCAACTGGGACCTGCACTCCGTTGCCGGAACCTGGTGCCTGGTGTTCTACCTGTTGTCGGCCCTGACCGGTTTGTCCTGGTCCTACGAGTGGTACAGCAACGGCCTGAACAAGCTGTTCGCCGACTCCGTGGCCCAGCAGCGCAAGGTCGGACGTGGCCCCGCCCCGACCGGCCCGACGCCCACCGCCGACTACGACGCGATCTGGAGCAGCATCAAGAGTGCCGCGGGCCCCGAGCTCAGCGCCTATAACATCCGCATGCCACCCGTGGCCGGCCAGCCGGCAACCGTGTATTACCTGCTCGAGGATTCACCCCATGATCGCGCCCTCAACCAGATCATGCTGGATCCGGCCACAGGCGCCATCCGCGAGCACTTCCGCTATGCCGACAAAAGCCTCAAGGGACAGTTGCTGACCAGTATTTATGCGCTGCATGTCGGCAGCTACTTCGGCCTTACCGGGCGCATCCTGCTGACGCTTTCCAGCCTGACCATGCCGCTGTTCTTCATTACCGGCTGGCTGCTGTACCTCGATCGCCGCCGCAAGAAACGCGCGGTGAAAAAAGCCCGCGGCGGGCTCGGCCAGAACAGCAGCAACGCTCCCGCCTGGCTGGTGGGTTTCGCCAGCCAGAGCGGTTTCGCCGAGCAACTGGCCTGGCAGACCGCCGGCCAGTTGCAGGCCGCCGGTCTGCCGGTGCGGGTCCAGCCCCTGGCCGAGGTCGGCGAACGGGAGCTGCGCGAATCGCAGCATGCCCTGTTTGTCGTCAGCACCTTTGGTGACGGCGAAGCGCCCGACAGCGCCCGTGGCTTCGAGCGCAAGGTGCTGGGTCAGGCATTGGCCCTCGATGGCCTGAATTATTCGGTGCTGGCCCTCGGTGATCGCCAGTACCCGCATTTCTGCGGCTTTGCCCGACGCCTGCATCACTGGCTCGAAGCCCGCGGCGGCAACGTCCTGTTCGCGCCGATCGAAGTCGACAGCGGCGATCCCTATGCCCTGCGCTACTGGCAGCAGCAGCTCAGCCAGATTACCGGGAGTGCGCCCCTGGTGGCATGGCAGGCGCCACGGTTCGACAACTGGACCCTGGCTCGACGCGTGTTGCTCAACCCGGGCAGCAGCGGTTCCGGCGTCTACCTGATCGGCCTGGATGCTCCGACGCCAACCCCATGGCAAGCAGGTGACCTGGTGGAAATCATGCCGCGTCACCACGGCGCGACAGTCGAACATTTCCTCGCCGGGCTCGGCCTGCAAGCCACTACCCCGGTGCAACTCGACGGCCTGCAGGAAACCCTGGCCCAGGCGTTGGCCGGTCGCCAGTTACCGGATAATCGCGGACACCTGGTGGGCCTGCATGCCCAGGCCCTGGTCGATGCGCTGGTGCCCCTCGCCCTGCGTGAATACTCCATTGCCTCCATCGCCAGCGACGGCCAGCTGGAACTGCTGGTCCGCCAGGAACGGCACGCGGACGGCAGCCTCGGGCTCGGCTCCGGCTGGCTGACCGAACATGCGCCGGTGGGCGCGGCCATCAGCCTGCGCCTGCGGCGCAACAGCGGTTTCCATCTGCCCGGCGAACCGCGTCCGCTGATCCTGTTGGGCAACGGTACCGGGCTGGCCGGATTGCGCAGCCTGCTCAAGGCACGTATCGCCGATGGCCAGACACGCAACTGGCTGCTGTTCGGCGAACGCAACATCGCCCACGACTTCTACTGTCGGGAAGAGTTGCAGGGCTGGTTGGCGACGGGCGACCTCGCCCGGCTGGACCTGGCATTCTCCAGGGACCAGCAGGACAAGATCTACGTGCAGGACCGCTTGCGGGAGGCGGCGGATGAGCTACACCGCTGGCTCGCCGAAGGTGCCGCGATCTATATCTGCGGCAGCCTGCAGGGCATGGCATCGGGTGTCGACCAGGTCCTGGTGGAACTGCTCGGGGCCGAGTCCGTGGAGCGCCTGATCGAGCAAGGGCGCTATCGGCGGGACGTCTACTGACCGACACCCACCGCTCACTCCGATCGTTCCCACGCTCCGCGTGGGAATGCAGCCCGTGACGCTCCGCGTCACAAAGCGGACGCAGAGCGTCCAGAGAGGCATTCCCACGCGGAGCGTGGGAACGATCATTGCGCCTGGGCCGGCTCCACGGTCAACTCGACTGCTTCCGGTCGCTTGAGCACGGCATAGGTCACCGCGGTCAGCAGGCTGCCGGCGATGATCGCCAGCAGATACGGCAGCGTGTGGTTGATCGCATTCGGAATCAGCATCACGAACAGCCCGCCATGGGGCGCCATCAGCTTGCAGCCGAAGTACATCGACAGGGCACCGGTCAGCGCGCCACCGGCGATGCTCGCCGGAATCACCCGCAACGGGTCCTTGGCGGCAAAGGGAATCGCCCCTTCCGAGATAAAGCACAGGCCCAGCACGAAGGCAGCCTTGCCCGCCTCCCGTTCGCTCCGGGCAAACTTGTGTCGGGCAATCAGGGTGGCGATGCCCAGGCCGATTGGTGGCACCATGCCGGCGGCCATGGTCGCGGCCATCGGCGCATAACTCTGCGACGCCAGCAGCCCGACCGAGAAGGCATACGCTGCCTTGTTGATCGGCCCGCCGAGGTCGACGCACATCATCCCGCCGAGCAGCACACCCAGCAGGATCGCGTTGGTGGTGCCCATGCTGTCGAGGAAATGCGTCAGCCCCTCCAGCATCCCCGCCACCGGCTTGCCGACCACATAGATCATCACCAGGCCGGTGAACAGGCTCGCCAGCAACGGAATGATCAGGATCGGCTTCAAGGCTTCCAGACTGGCCGGCAACCGCGCATGACGATTGATCGCCCTGGCACTGTAGCCGGCGAGAAAACCGGCGACGATCCCGCCGATAAACCCGGCGCCAAGGGTGCTCGCCAGCAGGCCACCGATCATCCCCGGGGCCAGCCCGGGGCGGTCGGCGATCGAGTAGGCGATATAGCCGGCCAACAGCGGCACCATCAGCTTGAAGGCGCTTTCCCCGCCGATCTGCATCAGCGCCGCGGCCAGCGTGCCCGGCTCCTTGAACGCAGTGATACCGAAGACGAAGGACAGGGCGATCAACAGGCCGCCCGCCACCACCATCGGCAACATGAACGAAACCCCCGTCAGCAGGTGCTTGTAGACACCGGCCTTTTCCTCCCTGGCCGGCGCCGCGCCAGCGCCTGTCGCGGCACTCTCCGGCGTGCCTTCGGCCAGGGCCTTGCGCAAGGTCGCGTCCGGTTGTTTCAGGGCCACGCCGGTGCCGCACCGGTAGATGTTCTTGCCGGCGAAACGCTCGGTGGCGACTTCGATATCGGCCGCCAGCAAGACCACGTCGGCTTCGGCAATCGCCGCCGCGCTCAACGGGTTGCGTGCACCGACCGAGCCCTGGGTTTCCACCTGCAGCTCATAGCCCAGGCGCCTGGCCGACTGTTGCAAGGCTTCGGCGGCCATGAAGGTATGAGCGACGCCGGTCGGGCAGGCCGTCACCGCCACCAGGCGCGGTGCGCGCTGGGCCACCACCGGCGCCGCAACCGCGGCCTCGGGGGCGATGTAGACACTCGCTTCTTCGGCACCGTGTCGCAGTACCGCTTCGACGTCCTGCAACGCCTGGGCCGGGGTGGTCTGGAACACCCGTTTGCCGACAAAGCGCAACATATCCACAGGCGCGCTGCTGACCACCAGCACCCATTCCGCCGCCGAGAGGGTCGCCGCCGACAACTGGCGCTCCGGGTGCCGGCTATCGTGTACTTCGACACTGGTGCTCCAGCCCTGGCGCTGGGCTGCCGCTTCCAGCAGGCGAGCGCACAACACGCTGGTGACCATGCCGTTCGGGCAGGCGGTAACAATGGCTAACTTCATCACAATCCCTCTTATTGTTCTGTTAGGGCGTGCACGCTGACGCCGCGTTCAAGCTGCGCCAGGCGTTCCCTGTCACCAATGCCGAAACCGATCTGGGTCACGGCCAGGGCGGCAATCGCCGTGGCCGTGCGCAGGGTCTGCTCCGCGCCGTGCCCGCTGAGCAGGCCATGAAGCATGCCGGCCAGCAACGCGTCGCCGGCACCGACGGTGCTCGCCACGCTGACGGTCGGCGGCAGCCCGTGCAATGCCGGTGCGGCGCAGAACCAGTTGACCCCTTCGGCACCGTGGGAAACCACCACGTGCTCGATGCCCTGGGCACGCAACCGGGTCGCTGCCGCGGATTGCGCGAGCAATGAGGTCACGGGGCTGCCCAGCGCTTCGGCCAATTCCTCGGTATTGGGCTTGATCAACCAGGGCCCCGCCGCCAGTCCGGCCTGCAAGGCTGCGCCGCTGGTGTCCAGGGCGACTTTCAGGCCCAGCTGTTTCAACCGCCGCAACAGCGCTTGCAGCCATTGCGGACTGACGCCCCGGGGCAAACTGCCCGCGACCACCACGGCATCATGACCGGGGGCGATCTGTTCCAGCCGGTCCAGCAAGGCATGCTGGGCCTCGGCACTGACCAGCGGACCGGGACCGTTGAGGTCGGTGATGCGGCCGTCGTGCTCGGCCAGCTTGATATTGCTGCGGGTCTCCCCCGGCACGCGGACAAAGGCATCGACAAATCCACGGCGGGCAAACAGGGTCTCGAAGGCTTGTTGATTGTCCTCGCCGAGAAAACCACTCACGGTCAGTTGATGCCCGAGGTCCGCCAGCACCTGGGCGACGTTCACGCCCTTGCCGGCCGCGTGGGTCTGCATGGCCTCGCTGCGATTGACCTGGCCCGGCTCCAGCCGCGCCAGTTGCACGGTCAGGTCCAGCGCAGGGTTCAGGGTCAGCGTCAGAATCCGCGCCATTACACCGCCTCCACGAGGGCGCGCACTTCATCGGCGCTGCCCACGGCCAGGGCCGCACGGGCCAGGGCCTGTGCGGCCGGCAGGGTCAGTTCGCGCACCCGCGCCTTGACCTCGGGAATGCTGCGGGCCGCAACGCTCAATTCATCCACCCCCAGCCCGACGAGCACCGGTACCGCCAGCGGGTCGCCCGCCAGTTCGCCGCAGACACCGACCCACTTGCCATGGGCATGGGCCGCGCGCACGGTGATGTCGATCAGTTGCAGCACGGCCGGGTGCAGGCCATCGGCCTGGGCCGAAAGTGTCGGGTGACCACGGTCGATGGCGAGGGTGTATTGCGTCAGGTCGTTGGTGCCGACACTGAAGAAGTCCACTTCCCGGGCCAGCACCGGCGCCAGCAACGCCGCCGACGGCACTTCGATCATGATTCCCAGTTGCAGGTCGGCCACCGGAATTTCCAGGCGCAGGCGCTCGGTCATTTCCCGGGCCCGGCGCCACTCCGACACGCTACCGACCATCGGGAACATGATCCGCAGGGGGCGGTTGTCGGCGGCCCGCAACAGGGCGCGCAACTGGCTTTCCATGATCTGCGGCCGTTGCAGGGTCAGGCGGATACCGCGCACGCCGAGGAACGGGTTTTCTTCCTTGGCGATCGGCCAGTAAGGCAGCGGCTTGTCGCCGCCGACATCCAGGGTTCGGACCACCAGCGGTCGCCCGCCCAGGCCGTCGAGCACCCGCCGGTATTCGGCTTCCTGGGTGGCTTCGTCCGGCGCCTGTGGATGCGCCATGAAGATCAGTTCGGTGCGCAACAGACCGATGCCTTCGGCGCCCTGTTCCACCGCGCCGGCGACTCCGGCGCTTTCACCGATATTGGCAAAGACTTCCACCGCATGCCCGTCAAGGGTCAGCGCCGCCTGGTGACGTTGTTCGGCAGCCTGGCGCAGGCGCTGTTCGCGGCTGTCGCGCTCCTCGGTGGCACGCTGCAAGGCGACGGCATCCGGCGAGACATGCAGCCGGCCACGCTGGCCGTCGAGCAGCAAGGTCGTGCCCGGCGCCAGCAACAGCACCGCCGCGCCCGCCCCGACCAGTGCCGGGATGCCCAGGGCACGGGCGACGATCGCACTGTGCGCCGTGGCTCCGCCGCGGGCGGTGAGAATCCCCGCCACCCGCGCCGGATCCAGGCGCGCCACATCGGACGGGCCGACTTCGTCCATCACCAGTACATAGGGCTGCTCGGGCTCGGCCAGGGTTTCGACACCACACAACTGCGCCAGCACGCGCCGGCCGATATCCCGCAGGTCCGCCGCCCGCTCGGCCAGCAGTGCATCCTGCAAGGACTCCTGCTGCCGGGCGGCCGCCTCGATCACTGCCATCCAGCCGGCTTCGGCGCTTTCACCCTGCTTGAGCCGGGTGTCGACCTCGTCGCTCAGTTCCGGGTCGTCGAGCATTTCCTGGTGGGTGATGAAAATCTCGCGAATGGCCTTGGCTTTGCTGCGCTGGATCAGACCCTCGATATCCTTGCGCACCTCACTCAAGGCGCTGTGCAGGCGCTGGCGCTCGAGCGCGGCCGACTGGCCACGCAACGGGTAGTCGAACGTCTGCGCGACCTGGATATGCGCGGGGCCGATGGCGATCCCCGGCGCAGCGGCAATCGCCTGGACCTGGCTGCCGGCAACCGGTGCCGTCAAGGCTACGACCACCTCGTCCACGGCCACACTGGCGGCGCTCACCGCCGGCAAGGGTTCGACTTCCTCGCCGAGGCCTTCTGCCACCGCCGCCAGCAAGGCCGGCAAGGCATCGGCGGCAATCCCCGGTTCGGCAATGAACTCCAGCACCTGGGCCCGGCGCGCGCCGAGGCTGAGCAGCTTGCTCAGGCTTTTCACCGACACCGCGCTGCCCGGGGCGTCGACTATGCGCACACGAATATCGCCGTCGAAACGCTTCGCCAGTTGCGCGAGAACCTTCGCCGGCCGGGCATGCAGGCCATGGGCATTGGCCAGGGCGATGCGCGCGCTCGGCCAGTCGGCCGGCAATTCGCCGCCCAGAACCTCCAGTACCGCCCGGCTGCTGGTGGCGCGTCCCAGTTCATGGCCACGGCCTTCGATCAGCAGCGCACACAGGCGTTCGAGCAGGGCCTGATGGGCTTCGCCGAGACTGGCGAGACAGAACAGCCCACTCAAGGGTTGGCCGAGGTAGCGCAGCGGCTTTTCCGGTGTGACAAACGCCAGCCCCGGCCGCTTGACCGTCTGCTCACTGTGCAGCCACCACAGGCCATCGCCCAGCGGCAACGCTTCGACCTGCTGCAGGACCGCGGCAAAACCGTTACTCACACAGTCGGCCTGGCGCAGCAGGCGGGCGCCACGCCAGACCAGTTCTTCGAAATCGTCGGCCGCCACGCCGAGGCCGATCATCTGGGCATCCAGCGCCAGTTCCTGCGGCGCGCCTTGCAGCAGTTTCAGCAAGGCTTCGGCGGAGCTTGCACGGCGCAGGGCCTGGCCCAGGTCCGTCTCGCCGAGGGCACGGGTGAGCAGTTGCAGCAGGCGCAGGTGTTCGTCGGATTTCGCCGCGATACCGATGGCCAGGTAAACGATCTGGCCATCGCCCCAATCCACGCCTTCGGGAAACTGCAGCAGGCGCACACCCGTGGCGAATACCTGGTCGCGGGTCTGCGGGGTGCCATGGGGAATCGCGATGCCCTGGCCGAGAAAGGTCGAGCCTTGCGCCTCACGGTCCTGCAAGCCGGCCAGGTAGCCCTCGGCCACCAGGCCGTCGGTCACCAGCTTGTCCGCAAGCAGTTGCAGGGCAGCAGACTTGTCCACGGCCGACTGGCCCATGGAAATCTGCTCTACGGTGAGCTCGAGCATGCCTTTCTCCTATTCAGCGCCCACAACGGGACGCTAGGTATTGTTTTGAATGAATCAGCCTGGGCTTGCGTGCCAGAACATAGCGAAACGGTCTTTCGGCAGGACCGTGACACCGGACGCAATCCCCGGAAAATACGCTTGCTGAAACGTTTAATCTAGCGTGTAGGACACGTTACTCGATTATTGTTCCGGGTTGAAGCCCTGCTGGTCGACAACTGGCTGTCGGCGAATCTGCTGGAAGAGCCGCGCATTTTTCAGTGATCTGGCGGGCCTGTTCGCGGGCAAGGCCGCTCCCACACGAGCCCGCTTCCCCACAAGTGGGCTCCCCTACCCGTCCGGTGCCCACACCCGCCCGCTTCCACAGTCGACTGCCGGAATAGGATACGATCAGAGAAAATGCAGCCGTGAGCTACAGCAAACAAGGAATCATCCGCTTGAAACTCAGTGATATTGCCCAACTGGCCGGTGTGTCCGTCACCACTGCCAGCTATGTCATCAACGGCAAGGCCGAGCAACAGCGTATCAGCAGCAGCACCGTGGAGCGGGTCCGGGCCGTGGTCGAGCAGCATGGCTTCACCCCCAATCCCCAGGCCGCCGGCCTGCGCAGCCGCAAGACGCGCACCCTCGGGTTTATCCTGCCGGACCTGGAAAACCCCAGTTACGCACGTATCGCCAAGCTGCTGGAGCAAGGTGCCCGCGCCCGCGGTTATCAGTTGCTGATCGCCAGTTCCGACGATGACCCGGACAGCGAACGCCAGTTGCTGCAACTGTTCCGCGCCCGTCGCTGCGACGCCCTGTTTGTCGCCAGTTGCCTGCCGGCCGACGATGACAGCTATCGCCAGTTGCAGGACCTGGGAATGCCGGTCATCGCCATCGACCGGGAGATGGAGCCGACGCATTTCTGCTCGGTGGTCAGTGATGACCATCAGGCCAGCCTGCAACTGACCCGCAGCCTGCTGCAGCCGATGCCACGCCATATCGCCCTGATCGGCGCCCGCGCCGAGCTGAGCATCAGCCGGCAGCGGGCCGCCGGTTTCCAGGACGCGCTGGACGGTTTCAAGGGCGAGGTGTTGATCGAACACGGCGAAGCGTTCAGCCGTGATTGCGGCCGGCAACTGATGGATGCACTGGTCAAGCGCCTCGGCCATCTGCCCGACGCGCTGGTCACCACCTCCTATGTGCTGCTGCAGGGCGTGTTCGATGCCTTGCACGACCATCCGCTCAAGCCACAGCCGCTGCGCCTGGGCACCTTCGGCGACACCCAGTTGCTGGACTTCCTGCCCCTGCCCGTCAACGCCATGGCCCAGCAGCACCCGTTGATCGCCGACAAGGCCCTGCAACTGGCGCTGGCCGCCATCGAGGACAAGGACTACCGACCCGGCGTCCAGGCGATAGCGCGGACCTTCAAGCAGCGTATCCGCGAGTCCTGAGCATGGAGTTGATCGATACCCATACCCACCTCGACTTTCCGGATTTCGACGCAGATCGCGACGCGCTGCTCGGTCGCAGTCGCGCCCTGGGGGTTGGCCGGATGGTGGTGCTGGGGGTCTATCGACAGAACTGGCAGCGGGTCTGGGACCTGGTGCTGGGCGATCCGCAACTGCATGCGGCGTTCGGCCTGCACCCGGTGTACCTGGAAGATCATCGCCCGGCCGACCTGGACGAACTGGGCGCCTGGCTCAGTCGCCTGGCCCACCATCCACAGCTGTGCGCGGTGGGTGAGTTCGGCCTGGACTACTTTCTGCCGCAGCTCGATCGCGAGCGCCAGCAGGTGCTGTTCGAGGCCCAGTTGCAACTCGCCGCGGACTTCGACCTGCCGGCACTGCTGCATGTGCGTCGCAGCCATGCGGCGACCATCGCGACACTCAAGCGCTTTCGCCTGGGCCGTGGCGGAATCATCCACGCCTTTGCCGGCAGTCGCGAAGAGGCCCGGGAATACCTCAAGCTCGGTTTCAAGCTCGGCCTCGGCGGCGCCGGCACCTGGCCCCAGGCCTTGCGCCTGAGCAAGGTCATTGCCGGCCTGCCCCTGGATGCCGTGGTGCTGGAAACCGATTCGCCGGACATGGCACCGGTGATGTATCCCGGCATGCGCAACAGTCCGGAGCACCTGCCGGCCATCTGCGCCGCCCTCGCCGGACTCATGGCCGTCAGCCCGCAGGCATTGGCCGCCGCCAGCAGCGCCAACGCGTGTGCGCTGTTCAACTGGCCACAGAATCCGGCCTGACCGCGACCTGCAGGACCAGCGTCATCTGCTGCCGGTGGCGGGCGTAACGCAAGGTGGCGAAGTACAGCAGCAGCGCCAGCAGGGAAAAGTTGAGCTGCTCGACCACGCTGATCAGGCCGAGCCATTCGCAGACCAGCGCAACCAGCAACGAGGAGCCGATCAACAGCATCATGCTGGCCTTGAGCGGCGACCATGCGTCCAGCGACCTGAAGCGCTTCAGTTGCCTCGGGCAATTGAGCTGCAGCGCCTTGTCGCAGCAGCGACAGGCGAAGCTTTCGTTGATGGCAATCGCGTTCAAGTGCCAGGCGCTGAGGGGAAATGTGCCACGGCAGTGCGCGCACATCCCCTTGACGCCCATGAGCGTATCCTTCAAACCTGTTCCTCCCGAGCGATAACGGCTCACCGATGAGTCCGGTATAGATGGGTTTTCACCCACCGTAAGCCGAAAGATCGGCCCGCAAAGAAAACAGGATCTGGCCTACACGCCAAGATTTTAAGTACTACAGACTATTCCAAGGCCCAAGACCCGCGTCACACCCGGAACGCACCGATCAACTGCTTGAGTTCAACCACCTGCGCCGACAGTTGCCGGCTGGCATTCTCGGTCTGGTGCGCGCCATCGGCCGTGCGCTCTCCGGCCCGGTTGATCTCGACGATATTCTGGTCGATATCATGGGCGACCGCGGTCTGCTGTTCGACGGCCGCCGCGATCTGCTGGTTCTGGTCGACGATCATGCCGACCGCGCCGAGGATGTTTTCCAGGGCCTGCTGGACCTTTTCCGACTGGCTCACGGTACCGTCGGCCATCTGATGACTGACGCCCATGGCCTTGACCGCCGCCCCGACACCGCCGTGCAGCTTGCCGATCATCTGCTCGATCTCTTCGGTCGATTGCTGGGTGCGCTTGGCCAGGGTGCGGACCTCATCGGCCACCACCGCGAAGCCGCGCCCCTGCTCCCCGGCACGCGCCGCTTCGATGGCGGCGTTCAACGCCAGCAGGTTGGTCTGTTCGGCGATGCTCTTGATCACATCCAGGACCCGGCTGATGGACTGGCTGTCGATGGCCAACTGGTTGATTACCTGTACCGACTGGTCGATCTCCCCGGCCAACTGGGCAATGCTGCCCTGCTGCGACTCGACCAGGGCCCGGCCGCTGAGGGTTTCATCATTGACGCTATGGGCACTGCTGACCGCCGCCGCCGCGCTGCGCGCTACTTCCTGGGCGGTGGCCGACATCTGGTTCATCGCCGTCGCCACCTGCTCGATCTGGCTGCGCTGGCCGGCCACCGCCTGGTTGCTCCGGGCCGATACCGATTCCACCTGCCCGGCCTGACGCTCGACTTCGCCGACGGTTTGCCCGACCCGCTCGATCAGGTCATGGATCTTGGCCACCGTGCCATTGAACACCGCGCCCAGTTCACCCAGTTCATCGCGGCTGTGGGCAATGAAACTGACAGTCATGTCCCCGGCGGCGACCTTGTTCATCATTTCGCCCAGGCGACGCAAGGTGGTGCGGGTCGACGCGTAGAAACCGCCATACAGGTAGACGATAGAGAGAAACACCACCGCCAGCGCCACCACCAGCAACAGCATATGCAGGCGATTCTGCGCCAGGCGCTGTTGCAGCTCCTGATCGATATACCCCAGGGTCGCGTCATTGAGCTTGTAGGTCTGGGCCATCAAGCCACTGACCTGATCGTAGAAGGCCGGCCAGGGCGCTTCTAGGGTCTCGGCCATCACCACCTGCTCCTCGAACACCTCGCTGGCCTTTTTCAGCGAGGCCTGGCTGGCCGCGGTCAACGAATCCAGCGCCTGATGGGCGTTGCGACTGCTGCCCAGGGCGTCCTGCAACTTGAGGGCATATTCGGCCTGCAGCTTCTCGATCTGCTGCAACAACTCGTCAAAGCGGGTGCTGGACGATGAATTGAGAAACCCCTGGCCAAGGGAATAAGCGCCCATGGAGCGGCCTTCGCCGAGGGTCTGGGTGACTTGCGGTGTGACGCTGGTGATCAGCTCGCTCAACTGGCGCAGATCGCTCTGGCCGTCGCGACTGAGCCCGGACTGGCTGGCGATGATCTTGCTGAAAATCTGTGCCTTGCCCAGCAGCTTCTCGATCAGCGCGCTTTTGCTCTGCAGGGAGCTTTCGACTTGCTGGGCCTTGAATGCACTGACCATTTCGTCGCGCTTGGCGGTGAATACCGCCATCTGCTCAGGGTCGCCGGTCACCGCGGTCAGGCCCTGGAGCCGGTCCAGGACGCTCTGCTCCAACTGGTTGATCCGGCTTTCCAGGTCACCGGCCTTGCCGGATTGTCCCAGCACCGCGTTGATCTGCACCTGATTGTTCAGGGTCTCCAGGTCACGTCGCAGGGTCAGGCTGCTGCCGAGCAGATCCAGGCTCTGCAGCTCGACCTGGGTCGCGGAGAACTCACGGTAGGAGTCACGCACCAGGTAGAAGTTGGTCACCAGCATCGGCACGAAGAACAGCACGCTGATCAGACTGAACTTCATCCCGAAGCTCAGGCGATTCATCAGGGCGACGGCGGGATATAGCAAGCTCTTCACTAGAACGCTCCCTTTCCTATTATTTTTATTGTGGCAGGCACGACGAGGCATAAAGCCAGCATCCGCAGCTACTGCTTGTATAACGTAATTCGGAAAGGAGTTTTGTAACTTAAGGTTAACCGATCGCCCGCAAACCTGTGGGAGCCGGCTTGCCGGCGATGGTGTCCCGACAGGCACCACTGGGCTCACCGGCCTCATCGCCGGCAAGCCGGCGCCTACAGTGATTGCGTCGGCAATCGAGCGCCGGCCGTGCCCCTGCTAGTGTCCCTCAAGGCATCAGATCAGCACGGTCCACAGGGCAAAACCGGCATACCAGAGCACCGCCGCCCGCAGCAGCAGTTCCCAGAGGCTGTCCAGGCTGGTGACGCCATCGGCACCGACGACGGCGGCCGGCACTTCTCCCGCCACCCGCCCGACTTTCTCCACCAGTTGCTCAGCGGTAATGTCCCAGTTGAGCAGCTCGTGCAGCATCACCCGGCTGACCGCGACGAAATTGCCGACCAGCGCCAGGCTCGCCGCCAGCAGGCGTACCGGCAGCCAGTCGAAGGCATGGCGCAGCAAGGTGGCGCGCTCGGCCAGGGCCGGATTGCGGCTGTGCTCCGCGGCCAGGGCCAGCAGGCGATAGCTCAAGGCGGCCACCGGGCCCAGCAGGAAATACCAGAAGATCACCGCGAAGAAACTCTGGTAGGCCTGCCACAGCAAGTAGCCCTGGACCTTTTCCAGCAGTTCCTCACCGTTCTCGGCGCACTTCACGTTCATGTCACGCCGGGCAACATGCACCCCGGCCTGCACGTCACCACGCCGCCAGGCATCGCGGAAAGGTCCCAGGGCCGCCAACAGATCGCCGCGTCCCAGGCTGTAGATCACCACCAACAGATGCACCGGCAGCGCCAGCAGACCATAGGCCACCGGCTGCAGCACCATCAGCAGCAGGCCGAGCAAGGCAACCGGCAGCAACACCAGCAGCACCAGTACCAGCCACGGCTGCTTCGCCCAACGAGGGCTGGACTCGAGCCTGGCCAGTTCGCCCAACCAGGCGCCATCACGCTGGACACGCTGGCGCAGGGCCGAGAACTTCTCGATCCATACCGCCAGCAGCAGCACCAGAAAACTCATTGTGACTCTCCTTTTTCCTGCAGGGCGACGCGAAAGCGCTCCCAGTCAAAGCCCGCTCCCGGATCGGTCTTGCGCCCCGGGGCAATATCGCTGTGGCCGCAAATCCGTTGCGGGGTGATTGCCGGATAAGCGTCCAGCAGTTGCCGGGTCAGGGCAATCAACGACGCATACTGCGCTTCGGTGAAAGGCAGATCATCGGTGCCTTCCAGCTCGATGCCCAGGGAGAAATCGTTACAGGTCTCGCGCCCTTCGAAACTCGACACACCGGCATGCCATGCCCGTTCCAGACAGGAGACAAACTGCGTGACCTTGCCGTCACGTTCAATCAGAAAGTGCGCAGACACCCGTAGGTGGGCAATGCCGTCAAAGTAGGGATGTTCCGTGACATCCAGGCGATTCTGGAAAAATTCCTGGACTTTCCCGGTGGCGAATTGCCCGGGCGGCAGACTGATGTTGTGGATCACCAGCAGGGAAACTTCCCCTTCGGGGCGCTCGTTGAAGTTGGGCGACGGGCATTGATCCACGTCCTGGCACCAACCCGTGGCGGGATCCAGCTGCATACAGGTTCCTTCGAGGATAAAAGCGACAGGCCCAGTATGCCGCGATAGAGGCCGACATGGGCAGCACTCTCTGCGCAAAAAAACTCAGCGCGCCTTCAACCGCCGCAGATTGCCGATGACCGACTCCAGGGCACGGTCGAACAGCAGCGCGTCGTCCAGCAACCGCACCGCTCCGCGACGAAACTCGACGGCCAGGCCCTGGACCGTGCGTTCCAGCACTTTCATGCCGGTCCGGTTGACGAAGATGTACTTGCCGGTGGACTCGATGATCGCCGTCAGTTTGCAACGCAGGCTGTTTTCATCGTCCTCGCGGATCTCGACCCAACTGCCGATCCGCAACTGCCGGACCCACAGCAGCCCGGCGTCATTTTCGGGCAGCTCCACCAGACGCTCCTCGGCGGGCGCGTCGTCCGGTGAACCGAGGACGATTTCCTCCAGCACCGCGACCATCGCCGGTTGCGCCTCATCGACGGTAGCCGGCTCGGCCTGTTGTTTCGCCAGGCGCTGGAAAACCTGGACATGCAGGCTTTCCAACTGGCTGAAGAATTCGCTGGTGGCAAACGGGTCGAAGGCGGCGCTGGTGAGGCCGTCGCGCAACGCCTTGAGCAGGCCGGGCACCAGTTCCAGCAGGCGCAGGCGGGCATCGGCCTGGCCGCTGGGCTCCACGCTCCAGATCAGGTCGTCCATGGTTTGCAGGCCAGCCTGCCATTCGGCGGACGCCTCGCCGTGCTTGAGACAGGTGAGCAGCAGCACCTTGCTCCAGGCCTCCTGCAGCAAGCGCACCACGACTTCGGGCAAGGTCTTGCCCAGCAGCCGCTCGTTCAATACTTCCTGGACCCGCTGGCGCGCCTGCTCGGCCTTGGCCCGGCCTTCTTCGGCGTCACGGGTACGCTGCTCGAGCAACTCGCTGCGGCGACGTTCGTCACTGGTGAAGGCGAGGAAATCCACCAGCAACTCGGAGAAGATCGCCGGGTCGTCGACGAAGTCATTCAGCAGGCGCTGCACGATCTGTTCGATGCGCACGTACAAGGCATCGCGCTGATAGTCGTCGCGCGCGCCCCAGCCCATGGCCGCGGAGGCGATTTCGTTGAGCAGGCGCCGGGCCGGATGACTGCCCCGGCTGAAAAAGCTCTTGTCCAGCACCGCCACTTTCAACATCGGAATCTGCAAGCGTCCGATCAATGCCTTCAGGGAGTCCGGCAGGTTGCGGTCGTCGAGAATGAATTCGAAGAGCATGGCGATCAGGTTGATCACGTCTTCGTCCATGACCCCGACCACGCGCGACTTGCCGCTCTTGACGCTGACCCGGGTCAGCAGCTGTTCCAGCTGATTGCGCAGGTCGAAATCGTCCGGAGCGGTCTGCGTCGGGACGTATTGCTGCAAATGCGAGAGCAGCCGCAACAGATCGCGGGTGGAAATCGGCTGGATCTCGGAGCCCGCATCCAGCCTGGGCGCCACGCTGCCACGCACATGCAGCAACAGTTCCTGCAAGGCCGAGAACACTTCCTGGACGCTGGCATCGAGGGATGAAGAGCCCGCCTTGGCCGCTCCTGTCTCATCCTGGCTGGCCCGCGCGGCGGCGGTCGGACGATCGGAGGCGCGACGGGACGGGACGGCCTTGAGTTCCGGCAACACGCCAGTGGCGATCAGCAACTGGTTAGCTTCGGCGTACAACTGGTCCGCGTCGCTGAGGACATATTTCTCGAACAGCTTGAGGATGATCAGCTTGACCTTGATCTCCACCCCCAGGTCGCGCCCGGCCTCGAGGAAATACTCGCAGAGCATCGCCGGGCCCATGGGATTGTCCTGATCCTCGAGGCGCCGGGTGATCAAGGCATTCAGGCGGGTGGTCAATTGGCCGAGGGCAAAACCGTCACGGCTCAGGACCTTGGCGACCATCGCATCCAGGGCGACGGTCTTTTCCAGTTCGTCATTCGGAACCAGCGCCAGCTTGTCGTAGGACATCGGCGCAGGCAGCGTCACCTCGTTGATATCGTACTGACAGAGGCCGACAAAGGCCTCGAAAAACCGTTCGAGAAAGCCGCGCTCGATGCTTTTGCGCTTGAGGCGCAGGTCGCGCATGGCTTCGAAGAAAGTGTTCTGGTCGACATTGTTCAAGGCCTTGTCGGCCATTTCGAACAGGGTGTCATCGGCATTGTCGAACAGCACTTGCAGGCCCTGCTTGAGCTGCTGCGCGGCCTTGTCGCGAACCTGCAGCAGAACCACGGGCAAACGGGCGAGCGGCGACGGCGTCGCTCGTTCATCGGTGGCCTTGTGCAAAGGCACTACCTTCCCGTCATTGTGCATCCAAGCCTCCTGCTGCTGCGGTTCTTCGGTTCTGTGTGAACAATCGGTCTGCGCGGGTCATGGGCACGTCGCTCACAACCCCTTCACGGCGAGCGCCCGGGCACCCGTCGGGGGTATCGATAATCTGGGAATCACAGAGACGTCAAAGCTATGACGTCAATTACAAGGCATATTATCTTGCAAAAGATGTCACTTTTGCTAGCGAACTCTGCAATTCCTTTTCGCCCTTGTCGTCAGATAGACCGTCAAAGACGCAAAAACGCTCAGCCGAGGCGACCAAATGCAGGTTCGCGGGGCAACGCGCGGGCAGCCGCGCCTTGGGTTAGCCGGCGCCAAGGCCCTATAATCGAGGGACTTTGTTTGTGGAGCCCGTTATGCCGAATCTACGTCTCGCCGACCTGACCGCCGAAATCGAAGCCAACGTGCGCCGCGCGTTGCTCGAAGACATCGGCAGCGGCGACATCACCGCGCAACTGATCCCCGCCGAACGGCTGGCCAAGGCCACCATCATCACCCGTGACGAGGCGACGATTGCCGGAACGGCCTGGGTCGACGCCGTATTTCGCCAGCTCGATCCACGGGTTGCGGTGCATTGGCAGGTGCGCGACGGTGAACGGGTGCGACCAAACCAGGCGCTATTCCACCTTGAGGGTCCGGCGCGCTCGTTGCTCAGCGGCGAACGTTGCGCGCTGAACTTCCTGCAGATGCTCTCCGGCGTTGCCACCCACGCACGCTATTACGCCGACCAGGTGGCCGACACCGCGGTGAAGCTGCTCGATACCCGCAAGACCCTGCCGGGCCTGCGCCTGGCGCAGAAGTACGCGGTGACCTGCGGCGGCTGCCATAACCACCGCATCGGCCTGTACGACGCCTTCCTGATCAAGGAAAACCATATCGCCGCCTGCGGCGGAATCGCCCAGGCCATCAGCGCCGCGCACAAGATCGCACCGGGCAAGCCGGTGGAAATCGAAGTGGAAAGCCTGGAAGAACTGAAGGAAGCACTGGCGGCGGGCGCCGATATCATCATGCTCGACGAGCTGAGTCTGGACGATATGCGTGAAGCCGTGCGCCTGAACGCCGGCAAGGCCAAGCTCGAAGCCAGTGGCGGCATCAATGAAAGCACCCTGCGGCCGATTGCCGGGACCGGCGTCGACTACATCTCGATTGGCGCGATGACCAAGGATGTGAAGGCCGTGGACCTGTCGATGCGCCTGAGTCTCTGAGCCGCGTCCTGATAGACCAGGCTTGCGTTCATTTCCGGCTCCGGCGTATCAATTCGGACTCCACCGCCCCGCGCCACAGGTACATCACCGCGTAGGCGCGCCAGGGCCGCCATGCCTCGGCCAGCCCTTCAAGGGCCCTGGTGGTCAAGGGTGGACCGTCCTCGACGACTTCCCGACGCAGGATCAGGTCCGCGGCGGGGAACGCATCCGGATGATTGAGCACGCGCATGGCGATGTAATGGGCCGTCCATTCGCCGATACCCGGCAGCACGGTCCAGCTTCTGACGAAGTCGCCCAGGCGCTGCTCCGCGCGAAAGTCCACCCGTCCGTCGAGCAAGGCCCGGGCAATCCCCTGGAGAGTGGCTGCGCGGGTGCGGATCACACCGATCGAGACCAGGTCGGCGTCGAGCAATTGTTCGGGCGTGGGAAACAGCCGGTCCAGGCCAGGTGCCGGCGGTACTTCAAGCACGCAGCCGAAGCGGGTCAACAGACGCGCGGCAAGGGTGCGTGCCGCGGCGACGCTGACCTGTTGACCCAATACCGCCCGTACCGATATCTCGAAACCGTCCCAACCGCCCGGCAAGCGCTGGCCGGGATAACGCTCGACCCAGGGTGCCAGCACCGGGCTGGCGCCCAGCGTGGCGGCGATGGCCTGTGGGTCGGCATCCAGGTCGAACATCCGGCGAATCCGCGTCACCACCGGCAACATCTGCGCAGGGGCGACGTTGAAGAGCTCCAGCTTAAGCGCATGAGCATCGCCGGACCACGGACTGACCCGCAGCCAACTGGGCGAACCGGCATCGCCGAAGACCCGCCGATAGCTGTCCGCCTCGACCACCTCGATCCCCGGCAAGGCACGGCTGGCGAGAAACGCCAGCAGCGCCTTGAAATCGTAGGGTGGCCGATAACCAAGGCGCAGGACGAGCGCGCTGCCGGCGTCGGCCCCGGGCTTGCGGCGCAGTTCCCGAGGCGCGACATGGTTGGCTTCGGCAAAGGCCGCATTGAACCGGCGCAGGCTCTGGAATCCCGATGCCAACGCCACCTCGGTGATCGGTAGCGCGGTTTCGTTCAGCAGTTGCCTGGCGAACAGCAGGCGCTGGGTCGAATGCACCGCAATGGGCGGCGCGCCGAGGTGCTGGACAAACAGGCGCCGCAATTGCCGCCCACCGACATCCAGCCGTGCCGCCAGTTCGTCGAGAGAATGCTCGGCGAGAAACCCTTCATGAATCAGCTTGAGGGCCCGCGCCACCAGATGCTCGCCGTGCAGCCAGACGCTATTGCCCGGCGCGAGCTCCGGCCGACAGCGCAGGCAGGGCCGGAAACCCAGCGCCTCGGCGGCGGCGGCACTGGGGTAGTACTGCACATTCTCGACCTTGGGTGGCCGCGCCGGACAGACCGGCCGACAGTAGATCCGAGTACTGAGTACGGCGGTGAAAAACACCCCGTCGAACCGCGCATCACGGCTCAGGCGAGCCTTTTCGCAGATATCGGCAGCGGGAAACGGCACAGCGCTTGTCATGTTCATGGGCGCAGGTTAGCACCGGCAATGTGATCGATCTCGCCATTTTCGGACATCGATAAAGCAAAAAACCGGATCTTGGCTATACCTGTTTTCCGGCCCTTCGATACATCGCCCGACGTCGAATGGAGGGGCGACGCACCCGCGAATCAGCAAACGCCACCGGCAGGGAAGCAACAATGAGTGAATCAAAGCTGGACAGGACAATCCTGGTCCCGAAAGACCAGGTTGATCGATTCTTTTTTGGCGAGATCCCCACCAACCTGTGGCGGGCACTGCGCTCGGACAGTCCCCTGCCCCTGCTCGCGCCGGTCGAGAAGGGCTACATGATGGACAACAGGCAGTTCCGCCGGCCCGACATCACGGTTGAAACCGTGGAGAACAAGGAGTGGGTCATCATTCATCCCACCAAGCCGGAGGGAACCAGCACTTTCGACAGGAGCCAGACCTTCAAGGGCAAGCGCTGGGACTACTACCGCCTGCCGGAAGGGACGAAAATCCCGGACGGGCTGGTCATCGTCAAGGATGGCTACAATGAGTCCTTCGAAGCGACCCACTACACCATCGCTCCCGTGCGGAGCATGTTGCTCTCCACCTATAAACGCCTGCTGGCCGACCTGGCGCAAAGCGCGATCAAAGAAGGAAATCTCTGATGGAAATCCCGGACCTGCATGCACCGATACTGGTAATGACCCTGCGTGACGCCATCTCGAACCAGAAGCGCCTGATCGATGCGAACCTCGATGGCGACGTGGAAGATTACGAAGAGTACCTGCTGCAACTGACCCAGCTGTTCGACCATGTGAAGGACGAGTACAGAAAAATTGCCGATGACGTCGGCGTACCACTGGAGGTGTTGCTGGATGAGCACTAGGGATCAACAGTCCTCCCGAGCGATCGGGGGGACTGTTATCGGTCAGGTGGTGCCGGAGATAGGAATCGAACCTACGACCTTCGCGTTACGAGTGCGCTGCTCTACCGACTGAGCTACACCGGCGTGGCGCTAACGCTAGCATCGGGCGACGAACGGGGCAAGCTACCGCGGCTTGATCGCGATCACGCCCTGGGTCCAGAAACGCGGCTGGAAGTGGCCGCCGTATTGTTCCTGATAGAGCCTGTTGCGCTCGTCCAGATGGGGCACGTCGCGGATCACGACATACACCAGGAACAGAACGGCGGCGGTACTGATGCCCATCCAGGACCAGTGGATGAAAGCGTGGGGTTTCGCTGGCTCGCCTTTCCAGACATGAATGCCCATCAGCCAGCCGACCACCAGGGACAACCACAGCTGCGAGTACGGCATGACGATCACGCCGTCGACCATGGATTGGGTCAGGGCGCCGATCAGGCTGGCGAACAGACAGACACGCAACAGGTCGACCGGATCGCTGGAGTCGGCGCGTTCGCGGATCAGCCGGAAAGTTGCCCAGAGCCCGCGCCCGACCAGCCACATCACCAGCAAGGTGGAAGGCACGCCCCATTCGCTGGCCCATTGCAGAATGGCCTGGTGCGGATGGGCGGCGATGGGGTTGTGGATATCGGCGAAGTGCATGGGGCCGAAGCCGAGCCAGGGGCGTTCGCGGATCATGTCCCAGGCTTGTTGCCAAAGGACGTCGCGAGCCGAGAGCGTGGTGGTGAGGCGAGCGCCAGCGAAATTGCGGACTTCAATGCCGAGGTAGTCGGTCAGGACGGCAAATATCAACCAGAAAAAAAGCAATCCGGTTGCCGCTGCCGGGAGCTGCCAGGTAAGCCAGCGTCTTCCAGGTTGACCGGCTACCCACATCACCACACCAGCAACTCCCATTCCGAGCCAAGTGCCACGCGTGCCGCCACTTATCGCAATCAACCACCAAAAACTGAGAAGCAGAAATACCCAAGCCTGGGCAGAACGTTTTGTCGTCACTAACAACAAGGGGAGCACTAGAAGCGGTAAGGTGAACGTCTGGAACTGCCCATAAAAGCGTTTATTTGAAAAACCGCCTAGAAGTGAATCGGTATCAAGTAAGCCAGTACCATTGACGAAAAAATGAAGTGCCCGTGCTGCAAAGTCAATACTCTTGAACGCGCAGATAAAGACCACAAAGAGAATCAACAGCCGATCCAGATTTGTCATACCTGTTCGACGTATACCCGAGATGATCTCGGCAATCGCAAAACAGATCGCGGCTACCGCAATTTCGACACCAGCCCATAACGGTTGGTGCGCCATCGATATTGAGATCGTACCTGCCGCAAAGACAAGACCAGCAGCGATATAAGTTGTTCGGTCTATCGGAGAAAATGGCGACTTACGACTGAGTCGGGGAAAGATGAGGATAACCCCGATACTCAACTGCCCGATACGCTGAATGGTATGCCCGTCCAGCCCACGCCAACTGATCACCAGGGCCATGATCATCAAAACTGTGATCAGACAGGCCCTTGAATACCCGTCCCGGGCATGATCCATGATGACCTCGGAATCTCTACTTTCAGCTGTATTTGCGATAAATCAAGTCTTGGGCAGCAACATCAACGGGAGCTTTGGGTTGACTCTGTCACAGGCCGGCTGGTTACCTTTGCTGCATCCGAGTTCCAGATAACGCCGTTCTTCATCAGGATTGCCAAGACTCTTGTACACATCCGCCATTCCCAGATAGGGCTTGGCATAAGCGGGCCGGAGTCTGATCGCCTGCTCGAACTCGACTTTCGCCTTTTCCGGCTCACCTTTCATAAGAAAGACCTTGCCGCGCTGATGATAGGCATAAGCATAACTTGGTTTCAAGGCAACCGACTTATCCAGGTTCGCCAATGCCAGATCGACAAAACCAGCGTCCAGATAAGTACTCCCCAGATTGTAATAAATACGATAACCGCCAAACAGACCCGGCTTTTCTCCTTGGGCCTCAAAATATCGCGCTGCTTCATCCCATACAAAAAAAGGAGCAGACAGCGACATCAACCGATCATAGGATATTCCGCACAGATAAAGCGCAAAGACCGGGATCAATGTCACGATATAAAATCGCTTGAGGCGTCGCAGCCCCAAAGCCAGTCCGATGAACAGCCCTGGAATCCAGAGATAGCTGCGATACAGCACGAACGGCTCCTGAAGACGCACCGAAACCAGCTCCGTCGCAAAAAGTGTCCAAGGGAACAAAAGCGCGAACCCTAGCAGCCCTTTGCTGCCACCGCGCATCAGCAACACGATAGCCGCAACGCCATAAGCAACAAACGCCAGTAAACCTGTCCAGGCCCACCAGACTCCATAACTCAGCGGGAAGGGGACTCGCAGGTCCAACCCCATGGTGTTGCCTTGAGGCAGGATCAGGATGGAGAGATATTTGAAAAACAAACCCATCTGATTCAGCAAGCTCAACAGGTAAAGCGACCCCTCCGGGCGAAAACTCTCGTCCATAAGCATCTCTTCACTCATGTTTTCATAAGCATGCCCAATTACGCCTTTAGCCCATAGCACGACGGAAACAGAGATAAGCACCTGCAACGCCAGCACCGACATTATTTCGCGAGCGGCGAAAGGGGATGGTAATTTGCTTCTACGGTGCAATATCCATAGCAGAAAGCACAAAGCAGGCAACATTACCGCATGTTCTTTGGCATACATGGATAACACCATGCACAAGCAGGATAGCCAAAGCACCCAGCGCTTACCTGAAAGACCTTTCCAGAAGGCCCAAAGACCAAGAATCCCGAACAGAGTAGCGCAAACAATGGTGCGCTGAATAAGATAGCCCTGGGTCAAGATAGCCAATGGATGTATTGCAAACAAAAACGCTGCAATAAAAGCTGCAGTTTCAGCGCTCAGAAAAAAATCGTTTCGGCGCTCCAGGCCAAGAAGCAGCTCTCGGATAAAGCCAAACAACGCCAGGGCGGTACAGCCATGAAAAAAAAGGTTCTCAACTCGCAGCCAGAGAATTCTATCACTGATATAAATAAAGGTTGCTGCCAACGAGTCATAGACCCAAAGTCGAGGAGAGAGGCTGAAGCCCCTCGCGAGATAACTGGCTGGCTCTCCCAGTCTAAAAAAAGGCTCATCGTCAAATACGAGAGGGTTATTCAGAAATGGAAAACATATAAAAAATAGCAGAATAGCTGACAAAACAGCGCAAGCTGAAAGCACCAAGCGACGGGAGACCATGGAGTTCTCTATATTAGAACTTAAAAATATAATTCCCCATCTTCGGATGGAGAAATCGGCACCCTTAAGAAGGTGCCGATCCTTTTCAATACTCGCAAATCAACATAATGCTATTCAAGGTATTACTTGCAATAACCGGCGCCCAAGCAGCTACCAGTCTGAGCCCAGGTAATTGCACCAGCGGTCATTGTAGGCGCAATGATGTAGGTGTAGCTGCCAGCAACTGGGTTGGCAGTAATCGAAATAGTCCCGTTAGTCACGCTCATAGACGCCAGGCTAGGAATCGACGAGCTCGCTGCAACCACTGCGGGTACCCCGTTAGACCCTGCACTGCAACCAACGCCGTTTGTACTCGCGATATCACTCATACAAACCGCTACCGCTGCTCTGTATCCATCAGCAATCGAAATCACCTCAGCAAAGCGTGCTTTTTGTGTGTAGGTATTGTAAGCCGGCAACGCAATCGCCGCCAGAATACCAATGATCGCCACGACGATCATCAGTTCGATCAAGGTGAAACCCTTTTGAGCATTCATATTTCGTCTCCAGACGTGAAAAGGCCGTATGGCTCATTCGTCCCGAAGCACAGCCCGTGCCACCCCCCAATACAACACGGAATGATTGATGCAGAGCCTTTTTCCGTTCGAAAGACTGCTTCAGAACAACAGAACCTGACATTTTTTGTCACCTCCCCATCCCCGATTTGGCACCATAGCCCGACTACGCTATAAGTCTCCGACTGTTTGTGTTTGGTGCCCAAATGAACGATATCGCCCTTTCCGGTCTGGCCAAGCAATTGGTGGCAGCCGAGCTGATTACCGACAAAAACGCTCAGCAGGCGTATCAGCAAGCCCAACGCAATCGCATTTCCCTGGTCAGCTATCTGGTCCAGAACAAACTGGTGAAAAGCCGGCAGGTCGCGGAAATCGCCTCGGAGCATTTCGGCGTAGCCCTGCTCGACCTGGGCTGCCTCGACAAGGAGAGCCAGCCCAAGGGCCTGGTCAGTGAGAAGCTGATCCGCCAGCACCATGTCCTACCTTTATGGCGACGCGGCAACAAGCTCTTTGTCGGCATCTCTGACCCAAGCAATCACCAGGCAATCACCGATATCCAGTTCAGCACCGGTCTCACCACCGAGGCGATCCTGGTAGAAGATGACAAGCTTTCCGATGCCATCGACAAATTCTTCGATAGCAATTCCAGCGGCCTGGAGGACATGGCGGACGTCGACCTCGAAGGCCTGGATATCGAGTCGGTCGATGACAAGAAACACGAGCAGATCGCCGGCCAGGATGCCGACGATGCCCCCGTGGTGCGTTTCGTCAATAAAATGCTGCTGGATGCCATCAAGGGCGGCTCATCGGACCTACACTTCGAACCCTATGAAAAAGTCTACCGAGTCCGCTTGCGTACCGACGGCATCCTGCGGGAAGTGGCCAGGCCACCGATCCACCTTGCCGGGCGCATTGCCGCGCGCCTGAAGGTCATGGCCAGCCTGGATATTTCCGAGCGTCGCAAGCCCCAGGACGGTCGGATCAAGATGCGTATCTCGAAAACCAAGGCCATCGATTTCCGGGTCAACACCCTGCCGACGCTGTGGGGCGAAAAGATCGTGATGCGGATCCTCGACCCGTCCAGTGCCCAGATGGGCATCGATGCGCTGGGCTATGAACCGGAGCAGAAGGACCTCTATATGGCCGCACTGAAGCAGCCACAGGGGATGATCCTGGTCACCGGCCCTACCGGTTCCGGTAAAACCGTTTCGCTGTATACCGGCCTGAATATCCTCAATACCGTGGATATCAATATCTCCACCGCCGAAGACCCGGTGGAGATCAATATGGAAGGCATCAACCAGGTCAACGTCAATCCAAAACAGGGACTGGACTTCGCCCAGGCATTGCGCTCGTTCCTGCGTCAGGACCCGGACGTGATCATGGTCGGCGAGATCCGCGACCTGGAAACCGCCGAGATCGCGATCAAGGCGGCCCAGACCGGCCACATGGTGTTGTCGACCCTGCACACCAACAGCGCCGCGGAAACCCTGACCCGCCTGCATAACATGGGCATCCCTGGCTTCAATATCGCCACCTCGGTCAACCTGATCATCGCCCAGCGCCTGGCACGCAAACTGTGCACATATTGCAAAAGGGAAATCGATATTCCTGAAGAAGCCTTGCTCAAGGAGGGCTTCCCTGCAGACCAGATTGGCAAGTTCAAGATCTATGAGCCCGTCGGCTGCGACCACTGCAACGCCGGCTACAAAGGCCGCGTCGGGATCTATGAAGTGGTCAAGAACACCCCCGATCTGCAGCGACTGATCATGGCCGAAGGCAACTCGATCGAGATCGCCACCCAGATGCGCAAGGACGGTTTCAACGACCTTCGAACCTCCGGGCTGCGCAAAGCCATGCAAGGCCTGACCAGCCTGGAAGAAGTCAACCGGGTCACCAAGGACTAAGCCATGGCGACGAAAGCAGTAAAGATCAGCGTATATGCCTGGGAGGGTACCGACAAGAAAGGTACCAAGATGTCCGGGGAACTTACCGGACACAACCCGGCACTGGTCAAGGCACAACTGCGTAAACAGGGCATCAATCCCGGTAAGGTACGCAAAAAAGGCGTGTCGATCTTCAGCAAGGGCAAACGCATCAAGCCCATGGATATCGCGTTGTTTACCCGCCAGATGGCCACCATGATGAAGGCCGGCGTGCCGCTGCTGCAGTCGTTCGACATTATCGCCGAGGGCTTCGACAACCCGAACATGCGCAAGCTGGTGGACGATATCAAGCAGGAGGTCGCCGCCGGTAACAGCTTCGCGACCTCCCTGCGCAAGAAACCCGAGTATTTCGACGAGCTGTATTGCAACCTGGTGGATGCTGGCGAACAGGCGGGTGCCCTGGAAAGCCTTCTGGATCGGGTAGCCACTTACAAGGAAAAAACCGAAGCGCTCAAGGCCAAGATCAAGAAGGCCATGAACTACCCGATCGCCGTGGTACTCGTGGCGATCATCGTGTCCGGGATCCTGCTGATCAAGGTAGTGCCGCAGTTCCAGGCAATTTTTGCCGGCTTTGGCGCCGAACTTCCGGCTTTCACCCTGATGGTGATCGGCCTCTCACAGATACTGCAAGACTGGTGGTGGATTGTGATCCTGGCCCTGGTCGGGGGAGCTTATGCACTCAAGCGTGCGCACAAAACCTCCGAGCGCTTTCGCAACTGGATGGACCGGATGCTCCTGAAGATGCCCATCATCGGTCCATTGCTCTACAAGTCCGCCGTCGCCCGATTTGCGCGAACATTGTCGACTACCTTCGCCGCCGGTGTGCCGCTGGTGGAGGCCCTGGATTCCGTCTCGGGCGCGACCGGCAATATCGTCTTCAAGAATGCCGTCAACCGTGTCAAACAGGATGTCTCCACAGGAATGCAACTGAATTTCTCCATGCGCGCTACCGGAGTGTTCCCCAGCATGGCGCTCCAGATGACGGCCATCGGCGAAGAGTCCGGCGCCCTGGACGATATGCTCGACAAGGTCGCGACCTACTACGAAGCTGAAGTCGACAATATGGTCGATAGCCTGACCAGCCTGATGGAACCCATCATCATGGCGGTTCTGGGGGTTATCGTCGGCGGGCTGGTGATCGCCATGTACCTGCCTATCTTCAAACTCGGCTCAGTAGTCTGAACATGCCCCTACCCGACTTCCTGGCCAGCCACCCGCTGGCCTTTGTTTTATTCACGCTCATCCTCGGCCTGATCATCGGCAGCTTCCTCAACGTCATCGTCTGGCGCCTGCCGAAGATGCTCGAGCGCGATTGGCGTACCCAGGCCCACGAAGTCCTGGGCCTGCCACAACCAGAGCCCGCTGCGACCTACAACCTGCTCCTGCCCCACTCCCATTGCCCGCACTGCAACCACCCGATCCGTGCCTGGGAAAACCTGCCACTGATCAGCTATGCCCTGCTGCGCGGTAAATGCTCCTGTTGCAAGGCGCCCATCAGCAAGCGCTATCCGCTGACCGAACTGGCCTGCGGTCTGCTCTCGGCTTTTGTCGCCTGGCATTTCGGTTTCGGCTGGCCCGCCGGCCTGATGCTGGTGCTGACCTGGGGCCTGCTGGCGATGAGCCTGATCGACGCCGACCACCAACTGCTGCCTGACGCCCTGGTCCTGCCGCTGCTGTGGCTGGGCCTGATCGCCAACCACTTCGCGGTCTTCACCTCCCTGGGCGACGCCCTCTGGGGCGCTGTCGCCGGCTATCTGAGCCTGTGGTCGGTGTACTGGGTGTTCAAGCTGCTGACCGGCAAGGAAGGCATGGGCCACGGCGACTTCAAGCTGCTGGCGATGCTCGGCGCCTGGGGTGGCTGGCAAATCCTGCCGCTGACCATCCTGCTGTCATCCCTGGTGGGTGCGATCCTGGGGCTGATTCTGCTGCGCCTGCGCAATGCCCAAACCTCGACGCCAATCCCCTTTGGTCCCTATCTGGCGATTGCCGGGTGGATTGCATTGCTCTGGGGTGGTCAAATAACCACTTCTTATCTGCAATTTGCCGGTTTCAAATGACCAAAGCTGCTTCAAAACCCTGGATTCTCGGTCTTACCGGCGGTATCGGTAGCGGCAAGAGCGCGGCGGCCCAGCACTTTATCGACCTCGGCATCCATGCCGTGGATGCCGATCACGCAGCGCGCTGGGTGGTGGAACCCGGTCGCCCGGCGTTGCTGAAGATCGCCGAGCACTTCGGCCCTGGCGTGCTGCAAGCCGACGGCCAGCTGGACCGCGGTGCCCTGCGCAAGCTGATTTTCGCAGACGCCGGACAACGGCGCTGGCTGGAAGCCCTGCTGCATCCGCTGATTGCCGAGGAGATCGCCAGCCACCTGACCCGCGCACAATCGCCTTATGCGATCCTCGTTTCACCCTTGCTGATCGAATCGGGCCAATATGCAACGACCCAGCGCGTGCTGGTCATCGACGCGCCGCAGGCACTGCAAGTCCAGCGCACACTGCTGCGTGACCAGACCAGCGAAGAACAGGTGCAGGCGATCCTCAAGGCTCAGGCCAGCCGCGAAGAACGTCTGAAACTGGCCGACGATGTGTTGGTCAACGACCGCGACCTCGCCTGGCTGCACAGCGAAGTCGAACGCCTGCACACCTTTTACCTTACTTTGCGTGGAGGCCAATCATGAGCCAATCCCTGACCGTCGAATGCCCGACCTGCGGCGCCCCCGTGGAATGGAGCGCGACCAATACCAACCGGCCCTTCTGCTCCGATCGCTGCAAGCTGATCGACCTGGGTGCCTGGGCCTCGGAGGAACACAAGATTCCCGTCAGCCCGGATGCCGAGGACGACCTGTTCTCCGACGATCTGCCACCGCGTGCCCACTGAACTGATCAAGGCCGCATAAAGCTGTAGTCCTGTCCCTCATCGAGGTTCTCGGCGAGAAACTGCAACTCGTCGGCCAGATCCTCGGCACTGCGCACCGCCTTGCTCTGCTGCACCACCGCGCTGAGCAAGGCGCGCAATCCCAGCCCAGGCTCGAAACCCGCCGTGTGCGCAGCCTCCAGGCTGGCCCGTACTTCCTGACGCGCCCATTCGTACACACTCATGCCGACCACCTCCGGTTGTTTTCACGAAGCATGGCGGTGAGCCGGATACCGGTATTTGATGCAGGTCAACGCTGCCGGTCAACGAGAGCCACCGGGCGGTTCGTTGTCCTTCCAGGGCGCCGATAGATAACGTGTGCGGTTGAAGGTTTCCAGCCATTCAGGACAGAACACCACCAACGCACTGATCACCATGCCGTTGATAAACGCCTCGGGAAAAATGATCAGCCAGAGGTAGCCAATAAAATCCTCCAGCCACTCCGGCATCGCAAAACGCCCGTCGAACCACAACAGCGCCAGACTCGCCAGCAGACACAGGAGTGCCGCCAGGGCGGCGGCGAAAAACCCGGAGCAGAAGATATACACAAAGGGATTTTTCGGTTGTGCGCGCTCCACGACCATCGCGCACACCTCGGTCACCAGCACCGGCAGCAGGATCAGCAGCGCGCCATTGACTCCCAACGCGGCGAGGTCCTGGCGTCCGAGCAGCACCAGGCCGAGCTGCGCCACCAACCCACCGACGATCGCCAGCGGCCAGTCCAGCAACAGGGTGACCGCGGTCAGGCCGATAAAGTGGTAGGACACCCCCGTATCGAAATCCCGTCGCACCAGCCAGAGCAGGAACAACGCGAATACCGTGCCGAACAACAGGTGCTGGCGCCGACTGTCGGTAAACAGTTCGACCCAGGGCGAACGCCAGATCGCCCACAGCAGCACCGGCAGATAAACCAGCCAGCCGATGATCAGGCTCTCGGGCGACAGCAATTGCGCGCCGATCATAAGGACCTCTCCGTCACACCCGGAACTCCCCGTCCGTATAGGTCCTACAGTCTACACCGAGCCTCGCGACAGCCCGCCCCGACAAAATCCGTACACCACTTCCAGCAGTCATGGTTTCGACGCTAAGCTTGGGCCATGGACGACTCAGACTTCTTACGCTTGCTGACCATCCAGGCCGAGCAAGCCAACACGTTTCTTTCCAATGCCCGCAAATGGGAGCGTGAGCGTTGGGTCTGCCAGCGCCTCCTGCAAGGGCTGAACGTGCCTTACCGTAACGAAGACTTCCACCCCGCCGGCCAGGAACCACCGGACGTGCTGTTTCGCGATGCGTGCTTCGAAGTGTTTTTCGTCCTCGACGAAGGCCGCCGCCTCAACGATGAATGGCGCGAAGAACTGCAGCGCCGACGCAGCGCGTTTTCCCTGAGCCAACTGGTACGCCGCGAGGCCAGGCCCAAGCGCATCCCCGCCTCGGAGCTGCTGCAACGCCTGGCACCGACCCTGCGCAAGAAAGCCCACAACTACAAGGAGCGCGGCCTGGACCTCGGCGAGCTGGACATCATCGCCTTCGCCAGCCTGAAACGCGAAGTGCTGGACCTCAACAGCCACTTCCCACCACCCACCGAATACCTGCGCCAGGGCTGGCGCTCGCTGTCGCTGGTGGGCCCGACTTTCGCCCGGGTCCTGTTCGCCCATCCCGACGCCCCGGACTTCCTGCGCGGCAACCTGGGACGCAGCATTGTCTTCGATGTCGGCATCAGTCTGTGAGCCATGGTGTAAGCTCCTATCCTGTAGCGTTTACCTATCCAGTTACGTCTACCTGACGAGGCCTTTCATGAGCAGCCGCCTGAACCCGGACGACCAGAAGCATGTCGAACAGTACCTGCAGCTTTCCCAGCACCAAGTCGAGCGCCGGCCCTTCCGGCCGTGGATGCTCCTGGTGGTAGTGCTGGTCGTGGTGATCGGCCTGGGTCTGTTGAGCCGCCTCCTGAGTTATCTGGCGCTATGAGCTGCCTCGCGCTCGCCCGGATAACGCAAGCACAGATTTCCTTCAGCCTTGTGAGATATCCCCATGAACCATCGTATCGTGATCGTTGGCGGCGGCGCCGGCGGCCTGGAGTTGGCGACCCGCCTGGGCAAGACCCTGGGTAAACGCGGAACGGCCAGCATCGTGCTTGTCGACGCGAACCTGACGCACATCTGGAAACCGCTGCTGCATGAAGTAGCCGCCGGTTCCCTGAACTCTTCGGAAGACGAACTCAATTATGTTGCCCAGGCGAAGTGGAACCACTTCGAGTTCCAGCTCGGGCGCATGAGTGGGCTCGATCGCGCCGGAAAAAAGATTCAGCTGGCCGCGACCTATGATGAAAACGGCGTGGAACTGCTACCGGCCCGCGAACTGGCCTATGACTCGCTGGTGATCTCCGTCGGCAGCACCACCAACGACTTCGGCACCCAAGGCGCCGCCCAGCACTGCCTGTTCCTCGACACCCGCAAGCAGGCCGAGCGCTTCCACCAGCAACTGCTCAATCACTACCTGCGCGCCCATGCCGGGAACATCGACGCGCCCGAGCAAATGATCAGCGTGGCCATCGTCGGCGCCGGCGCCACTGGCGTGGAACTCGCCGCCGAACTGCACAACGCGGCCCATGAGCTGGCGGCCTATGGCCTGGACCGGATCAAGCCGGAAAACATGCATATCACCCTGATCGAAGCTGGACCACGGGTGTTGCCCGCCCTGCCCGAGCGGATCGGCGGACCGGTGCACAAAACCCTGGAGAAACTCGGCGTCCGGGTCATGACCAACGCCTCGGTCAGCGAAGTGACCGCCGAAAGCCTGGTCACCGCGGATGGTCAGATCATTCCGGCGAGCCTCAAGGTCTGGGCGGCCGGGATCCGCGCGCCAGGTTTCCTTAAGGATATCGACGGCCTGGAAACCAACCGCATCAACCAGCTCCAGGTGCTGCCGACCCTGCAGACTACCCGCGACGAAAACATCTTCGCCTTTGGCGACTGCGCGGCCTGCCCGCAGCCGGGTAGCGACCGCAATGTGCCGCCGCGGGCACAGGCCGCGCACCAACAGGCGTCGTTGCTGGCCAAATCGCTGAAGCTGCGAATCGAAGGCAAGACCTTGCCGGAGTATCGTTATACCGACTACGGCTCGCTGATTTCGCTGTCGAAATTCTCCGCCGTCGGCAACCTGATGGGTAACCTGACGGGAAGCGTGATGCTGGAGGGCTGGCTGGCGCGGATGTTCTACGTGTCGTTGTACCGCATGCACCAGATGGCGTTGTATGGCACGTTCCGTACCTTGATGCTGATGCTGGGGAGCCGGATCGGGCGTGGGACGGATCCGCGGTTGAAATTGCACTGATAGATCGTGTGCCCTCACGAGCAACGTGAGGGCATATGGCTTTGCTTACTGGGCGCCAGCATTTCCCCGGGGCATCACTTATAAACGTCGACGCACTAGTGGCGGCTGACTCATCAATTTTTTATCAGACAGGACTCTCCATCAATTACGGCTGTCAGCGACCTGAAATTCCAAGCCAGCCCTTATCAATCCATATTCAGGAGTAATGAGCGGCCTCCAGTCCAGAAACATCTGCGCCTTGCTGGAATCGACAACCAATGACCCGCACAGCTGGCTATAAATCGCTTCTTTTCCCAATAACCTGGCCCCCCAATGCAACAGTTTGTCTGGCACGAACAGCAAGCGAGGCTTGCGGCCCATTCCATCAGCCAGATAATTGATGATGCTCGGTGTGGACACATCAACACCATCAGAAATCAGAAAGACTTCGTTAGCAGCACGAGGATGCTGGACACAATGAGCGATAAAATCAGCCACATTCTCCAACGCGACCATGCTGCGCCGATTCTCTATGGAAGCAAAAGGCAAGGGCACCCCACTCGCCACCAACTTGAGCAACCGCTGAAAATTTCCGGGGGCCCGTCCAGAGTAAATCAAGGGTGGCCGGATAATCACCAACTCCATCGATCGATTGTCCAGTAAGGACGTCAGCTGCACCTCTGCTCGCCACTTCGAAATAGCATAATCAGCTCCGGGAGCCGGAATCGAGGACTCGGAAAAACTCGAGCCCGGCAGGGTAGCTGTGCCGTTAACACCGATGGAGCTGATAAAAATGAAACGTCTGACTCCCGCATCCAAAGCCTGACGAGCAAGCTCCACCGTGCCCTCTACATTGGCTGTCTCGAAGAGACGGCGCAACTCCGCCCCTTGTTGTCCGACACGATGGGCAATACCGGCAGTGTGAATAACGGTATCAACCCCCTCAAGCAGCAGAGTCCAGTCAGCTCCCGGTCCCAAGTCGGGCGATTTCACCCAAGGTGAGGGTAACGCCTCAATTGAACGAACACATGCAATCACTTCCAGCGCTCTTTGCTGGCAAGCCTGCACCACCTGAAGTCCTAAAAAACCATTGGCACCAGTGACTAAAACCTTCATGAGGGTCGCACCTTCATAATGGTATTTATACAGGTAATGAATTTTTCGAGTGCTTTAGCCTCCGAGTACTTATCTTGTAATACCTTTCGGGAGCGGCCAGACATAAGTGTCAAATCCTGTTGACAGACATGATCAATAAGAGCGGCGAGAGCTACAGGGTCAGAGGCATCACAATGCCATCCGATCGAATCATCATTTATCATCTGCGCAATTTCAGCCTGACTGTCCATGACGGCTAATAACGGCTTGTCTGCCGCCATGGAAAAATAGGCTTTACTTGGCACCCCCAACCCCAACATTCCCTGCTCCAAGGTGATCAACGCCACATCACAAGCAGCTAAACCCTTGCTCTTTTCACTCTGACTGACAGTTCCGATATATGCAACATCATGTCGTCCATTGCATTCTATAAAAGACCTGAGAGTCTCAACCGCTGCACCATCGCCAATAAAAAGAAATACCGCACGTCGATCTGACACTAAACGGATAGCCGCAAGAAGGTTATCTACACCTTGAACCCTGCCGATATTTCCAAAAAACTGAAAGACCACCTTGTCTTTCCAACCCAACCGATCTATCAGCTCAGAATTATCACGTGCTTCCAATACCACATCCTGATCACTTACCCAGTTCTGGATAACTGTGATATCTACACGAGCCTCTATCTTTTTTGAAACGAGCTTTTTCATGTCGCGACCAATAACAATAATATGATCCGCTCGCGAATAGATAATAGAAAATAACCAGGATAATATTGAGTATATCAAGCTGTTTTTTTTCAAAATTCCTGCCGGAACAAGATTTTCAGGGAAAACATCATGAACCAGCAAACACCAACGAAATCCAAGCAGCCACTTCAGAACAGGGAGAAGCATGAGTAAAAGAGCCGGATTGGTTCCGGAGAGAACTACATCATTGCGACGAACGTGACGGGCTATATGATACAAAAAACGAATGCAGTACTGAAGCTGTCCCAGTAACCGCGAAAAAAGTCGATTTTTATTGAAGTTTACCGACTGAAACTCGACGTACTCGACTCCTGAGACAGCACTTTTACTTTTCTCCGAAGCTATTGAAACAGGAGCAATGACTTTGACCCCTCCGTAAGTCAATCCGACCCGATCAATAACCTTTGACCAGAAATAGCCTGTAGAGTTTTGAGCCGAATAAACATATTCAGAAACTACAAAAACCTTGTTCATTTCAGACTCACCAACTCACCAAGGCTCAGTACTGTTTCCAAACGGTACGCATCACATAATCACGATAGCTATGGATAATTCGTACTACCTTTTCTGCCACATTAGGCATACTGTAGTCGGCCACCAGGCGCAGCCCCCTCTCTTCGCCCCGAGCCTGGAACTCCAAGATCTGAAGTCCTTGCATGGCACGCTCGACCTCCAGGCCTACCATCATCACCGCAGCCTCTTCCATTCCTTCAGGCCGTTCGTGAGCCTCTCGGATATTGAGTGCCGGAAAGTTCAAAACCGACGACTCTTCATTGATGGTACCACTATCGGATAATACTGCCTTGGAGCAAAGTTGCAGCTTGTTGTAGTCCTTGAATCCCAACGGCTTGAGCAAGCGCACATTCTCGTGAAACTTCACCCCCATGGCATCCACACGCTTCTGCGTACGCGGGTGAGTAGAAACTATCACGGGAAGGCCATAGTGTTCAGCTACATTATTGAGAATATCGACCAGTTTGAGAAAGCTCTTGTCGGAGTCGACATTTTCTTCACGATGGGCGCTGACCACGAAAAATTTCCCGACCTCCAGTCCGAGGCGCTGCAGCACGTCAGAGCCCTCAATACCCTCGCGATAATAACTGAGCACTTCAAACATTGGGCTACCGGTCTTGATAACCGTATCGGGTGACAACCCCTCACGCAGTAGGTAGTCGCGAGCAATACTGCTATATGTCAGATTGATATCCGCTGTGTGGTCGACAATCCGTCGATTGATCTCTTCTGGAACCCGCATGTCGAAACAGCGGTTACCTGCCTCCATGTGGAAGGTCGGGATCTTGCGACGCTTGGCCGGGATAACCGCCATACAGCTATTGGTATCACCAAGCACCAACAACGCCTCGGGCTTGACCTCTGCCAGCACACGATCCACGGCAATGATCACATTACCGATAGTTTCGGCACCAGTGGCACCTGCGGCATTGAGGAAGTGATCGGGTTTTCGAATACCCAGATCCTGGAAAAAAATCTCATTCAGTTCGTAGTCATAATTCTGCCCTGTATGCACCAATACGTGCTCACAGTACTCATCGAGCTTTGCCATCACACGTGACAAACGAATGATTTCTGGTCGGGTCCCGACAACAGTAACAACTTTCAATTTTTTCATTGCATTCTTTCCTGCATGCTACGCTCAGGCTTCAGTGCCAACATCTCGCGTATAAGTATCCGGATGTTCACGATCAAAAATTTCGTTGGCCCACAACATGACAATCATTTCATCTTCACCAACATTGGTGATGTCGTGACTCCAACCCGGAACAGTTTCAACTATCTGTGGCTGCTCCCCAGTAGTGAAAAGCTCATAAAACTCTTCTGAAACAATATTCCGGAAACGAAAACAGGCCTTCCCCCGGATGACCAGAAATTTTTCTGTCTTGGAGTGGTGGTAGTGCCCGCCACGTGTGATTCCAGGGTGCGCGGTGAAAAAAGAAAACTGCCCGGAATCCCGAGTCTTGAGCATTTCCACAAAGACGCCACGCGGATCCCCGTACTTGGGAACGCTATAAGCAAAGCTCTCCGGCGGCAAGTAACTCAGATAGGTAGAATACAACGCTCGAACCAATCCCACCCCTACGGGCTCGGTGATCAGCGTCTGACGGCTGCTCCGAAACGCGTTCAATTGTTCGGCCAACTCGCCTACCGTGATGGTGTACTGTGGTTCGACACTGACGAATGATGTGCCTCTCCGCTCACCATCCATCAGAGCGACAAAGCTGCGGATCACATCGTCAATATAAACGAGGTTGATACGAGCATTTGGATCATTGATCTGGATAGGCAAGTCACGGGCAATATTGTGGCAGAAGGTTGCCACCGCAGAGTTGTAGTTAGGACGAGACCACTTACCGAAAACATTTGGCAGACGGAAAATATGTACAGGCACCCTGTCCTCGGCAAGTGCCAATAGTAATTGCTCAGCTGCACGCTTGCTATTGCCGTAGGGATTATCCAGTTCCGCCTGGCTCGATGACGCATACAACACCGGGATCCGCCGACCTGAAGCCTTGACCGCCTCACACAATGCCTTGGTCAGATCAGTGTTGCCAATGCGGAACTCCTGAGGGTCTTGTGGCCGATTTACGCCAGCGAGATGAAAGACACAGGACGCCTGCCTTACCAAGTCCGGCAGGCTGTCTCTTGGGTCATCACGTGTAAAACGCAGTACCTCAATATCGGCGCGCTCATTGAGGTGCGCAATGAGATTCTGGCCAACAAACCCATTAGCACCAGTGATCAGGACCTTCATGCTCACTCCTCAGGCGTTGCGTGTTCGCCTCGTTGAATGGCACGCATAAAGTCCAATTTCAACAGTAATCTCTGCATGCCAGCAACATCCAGGCGCTCGGTATTGTGCGAATTGTAGTCTTCAGTTCGGGATATCTTGGTTTCTCCCTGCTCGACAAATTTGGCGTAGTTAAGATCACGCAAATCCGGGGGAACACGGAAATAATCCCCCATATCTTCGGCGCAAGCCATTTCCTCACGGCTGAGCAAGGCCTCATAAAGTTTTTCACCGTGCCGGGTGCCAATCACCTCGATTGGGTGCTCAGGCTTGCCAATCAGCGCCGTCAGCGACTGGGCCAATGTTTCGACTGTCGCAGCCGGTGCTTTCTGCACAAACAGATCACCACTGTTTCCGTGTTCGAATGCATAAAGTACCAGGTCCACGGCATCAGCCAAAGTCATCATGAAGCGCGTCATGTTAGGGTCGGTGAGTGTGAGCGCCTTGCCAGCACGAATCTGCTCGATAAACAGCGGGATCACAGAACCACGAGAGGCCATGACGTTACCATAACGGGTACCGCAAATGACCGTCTTGCTTTCGTCAACGTTACGGGATTTGGCCACCATGACCTTCTCCATCATTGCCTTGGAGATTCCCATAGCATTGATTGGATAGACAGCCTTGTCCGTGCTCAGACACACGATTCGCTTGACCTCATTCTGGATAGCGGCCTCAAGCACATTCTCAGTCCCCAGGACGTTGGTCTTGACCGCCTCCATAGGATGGAACTCACAGGATGGCACCTGCTTGAGCGCGGCGGCGTGGAAGATATAGTCCACACCACGCGTGGCGTTCAGCACGCTCTGATAGTCACGGACGTCGCCAATATAGAACTTCAGCTTGGAACTGGCATAGCGCTTGCGCATGTCATCCTGCTTCTTTTCGTCACGGCTGAAAATCCGAATCTCAGCGATGTCGGTATCAAGGAAACGCTTGAGGACCGCATTACCGAAAGACCCCGTACCTCCGGTTATCAACAAAACCTTGTCTTTAAAAAGCATGCTCTCACCAGGTAAATTCAGCCACAACGACTGCTCAAGAAACGGAATATTTTAACTTCTGTTCGCTGCAAAGCAAGTTAATTGAGTAGAATGCCAAGAGAAAAACCGTCGAAAATGCATTAGAAAATGCGTTGGTAAAAAAAATCAACCCTGTACATGCCAATGCCCCCAATGTCCCCAAGCGAATTAACAGCATCATAAAAGGAAGTAAAAACAGCCATCCCAACCTCATCAAAAGATAGGACACTGAATTATGCCATTCACCACCATCAAAAAATGAATTGACCATAGTATCACTCGAACCAAACTCCCCACCCCAAAGGCCTGCATTATTAGCGGCCAACAGCATTGGCTCAAGCCTGACTCTCAACGGGCCGTCCTCACCGAAAGCGTCAAGAAATCTTTCCACCCAAGAAACATCTCGAAAAAACAAAAGCAAAAGCACTGCAACGACAACGGCTGAAACCGCGAATAAAACCCTCTTAAAATTTTCTCTAAGTCTGCCACTCGCATTCAGATAAAAAGCAAATGAAAAAATAGAAGCGGCCAACCCCATTGAAGATGTTGAAAGCACCAGCGCCCCAACCAAGAGCAACTGCTTTACATAATTCCGTCGTAAAGCAAAAAAAAATAATGCAGGAATAACATATATAGAAAAATAACTCGGCTCCCTAAAAACGCCACCGGTTCTAAAACCCTGAATCGCATGATCAAGAACCTCAACCGTATCACCCTCATAAGTAGGCCATGGCAACATCAAAGTAAAACCTTGATTAAAAATATAATAAACCATGACTTGCACAACCAGAAACACCGAAAAAATCAATGAAAGAGATAAATAGGATCGCAAAAAAAACGCATACAATTCCTCCCTCATAGACAATAAAAAACACGGCAAGGCCAGAAAAAAAGCAGCTCTAAAAAAACTTGCAGAAACCTCACTCTTCATCAACAAAAAAGCCAACGAGACAAAGACAACTACAAAACAACTAAAAATCACACCAAGAAAAAAATAACTCAATCTTAAATATAAAAGGCACCCAAAAAATGCGACAATACAAAAAACATCACCAACACTAATCATGCCCTCAAAAACATAATTTGAAAAGAGTGGCGCCAGGGCCAGCAGGAGCACCAGTAACCGTAGGTACAAGCTATCCAATAACAATGGCATAGGCCCTCCTATCAAGAGCAAAAAAATACATGCGGCATCACGAACCTAACAACCTGCGCGCCAGAAAAATATTCGAGAGCCCTGCCAAAAGACGCTGGCTAGTTACTTTAGACCTCAAAACGGCCATTCAGGAACGCTTTCGCCCTTTCGCTAATCAACCTGAAGTGAGCCTGGTGTTCCTCCACGTTCAACTTGGCTGCCTGCACCGACCGAAAAACAGGAAGTACATTCAAAAGAAGCCTGAGCAAGTACGCAAAATAATTAAGATTCAGAATAGTTTTTAGGGCTTTATTATCAAGACCATAACAGTAAATTCTATTTCTCAAAAGAAACCGATTCAACCACCCCTTTTCCATTGAAAGCATATAATTAAAAACTTTCAACTTATCCAGATCAAAATCCGAGCCTCTGACAAGGTATGTCGAACCTGATGTTCGACGATAATAAACATAGACCTTACGAGACTGATAAAAATCAACATCACTATATGATCCAGCAATCTTTACCAGCATTGGAAAATCTTCAGTGACACTATATCCCTCAATAAAACCTGAAAGCTCTTTATTCAACAAGAATTTCTTATTACAAAACAAATTTGGCGTATTTATACTTCCTATATTCCTCAAACGCTCAATAAATGGCTTACCCTTATAAATAATTTCTGTAGCCAAAATATGAAATATCGTTGATCGCGACTCAATGATATTACTATCAATCAACAACAGTGGAAGCCCTGAAAAAAAATCGTGCGAAGACAACTGCGAGGCTTCTTCGAAGAGATTCACACAAGAATATACATCATCACCAGCAGTTATCTTGAACAGCTCACCCTCAACCAACGGCCAAATTCGAGTATAATTAAAACACGTGCCATTATTTGTCCCATCACCTAAGATCTTCACGTCACAAAACAAATCGCCATAAACTGATAACCAGCGATTTACCAAAGCGATGGTTTGGTCCCGGGAGCCATCATCAGCAACAATCAAGCAAAAATCATATGCATCTCCATAGCTTTCTATTAGAAACCTTATACTTTCAAGGTGCTCAACAATATATAGCTCGTGATTAAACGTTAAAACAGCGAAAGTAAATTTTTTCTTAATCACAGCCGAGCACCTTTTATAATTTTCTTTACCAAAACCCTATATAAAAATATGAAAGCCTTGAACCCAATCATTCTGAAACCCAAAACAAAAAACTCAAATTTCCATTTTAAACCGTATTTTCCAACAGATAAGGATTCGCTTGCGATTCCTCGCCGTGAAAGATCTATCGAAATATTATACTTCTTTAAAACTGGGGAAATAACATTCAACACCCATTTCCCTCGACGAATAGCTCCGCCAAGGGTGTAATTATAGACAAATGTATTTTCCCTCCCTATTTGAGCGCAGTAGAATAAATCACCGCTACCATAGGTCCGACCGCTACCGAAAAACTCCCACGCCCATGGCGAGTCAAGATTCCCCGTAAAGTCGATAAGCCGCTTGACCCTCCAGATAGCAGGAGCGGAATTCAAGCGATAATCATTCCTGCTTCCGACCAACTCAAACCCTTCAAGAGATTTTTCGCGGTTATTAGCACCCGGAATATTGCTAAAATAATAAACAGCAACTTCGTGGCGTTCTTTCATATCACGAATACAATTAATTAAATTAAGCTGATTAACCGGGGCTTCTAAAATAAAATCGTCAAACAGGGTAATAACGAAATCAGTTTCCACAAGCGATAGTGCTTGACGCAGCCGCCACCCCCAAGGCCGTAAAGCATCGGTGGCTGATAGCTCTAATGTGCATAGTTGAAGTCCATCAAAGCTGAAGCTCTTCCGCTCTGTATTCAATATTATTTTACAGCCACAATCCGGCCACATTTCCACAAACGAACAAAAAAATGGCAGCCAAACATCTTCATAACTATCACATGAATTAACAATGATTGTGCAGTCTGTTTCGATCGCCCCATCAATACTATTAACCATAACGCTCCCCATAAATATCAGACTGGATATAACTAGTGGGCAGAGCCGCACACTGCTTCGTAAGAGCCATGCCTTACGATGATCCCGTCTTCAATTTCGATGACCGTGTCGCATGCTTTCAGGGTATTCAGCCGATGCGCAATCACAATCAGTGTTATATCGTCTCCCAGCCCATCAACGGCGCGCATTACTTCCAGCTCAGTCTTGCTGTCCAAGGCACTGGTAGCCTCGTCCAAAACAATGACTTTTGCATCTTTATAAAAAGCACGGGCAATTGCGATACGTTGACGCTGTCCACCAGACAGAAAAACGCCTCGTTCTCCAACCGGAGTATCATAGCCAGCGGACCATGACTCGATCACATCGGACATCTGTGCCTTGGCGGCAGCATATCGAACACGATCGAAGTCTATATTCTCGTATGGCACCCCAAAAGCAATATTTTCAGCCACTGAGGCATCAGATAGAAATATTTGTTGTGGCACATGGGCTATGTTCCCTTGCCAGTTCCGACTATTGCCTGCGCTTACCTTAACACCGTCAACCAAAAAATCTCCCTCCGTAGGTGTCAATAGCCCCATCAAAATATCAATCAAGGTACTTTTCCCACTACCAGTTGCGCCCATCAGTCCAATTCGACTGCCTTTCGAAATGTTCAAACTGATGTTTTTCAGCACCCATTGAGCATCGTCTCGATAGCGATATGATACTGAATCCAAAGAGAGGCAATCATCAAACCCCATGGGGATTCGCGCTGATTCCACTTCAACTTGATCGTTCTTATGCGGAAGAAGATTCAACACATCTCGCAGGGAGTCTTGCGCTCCACTGATGCATGCCCAAGCGGCATAGGACTGCTGCAATACGGGCAACAGCCGTTGTGCCGCGAGCGCCAGAGCGCCCAACATAGGAATCGATGCAAGTAACCCCCCAGGCATCTGAGCAAGCCAGTAAGCAAAAACCGCGACCATCAACATACCAAATGACTCTATAGCGAACCGTGGTGAGTTTGCAATAATCTGAATATTGGCTTTTGCACGACGCAGTTTGTAATCGGCGCTACTGAAGTCTTTACGATAAGTCCTCTGGGAGGAATCAATAATTACATCCCTAATCCCTTCAAGACTCTCACTCAAGAGCTTTAGAAGCCTGTCAGAACTTACACTCACCTCATAACTATCTTTTTTTAACTGCTTCCTTGTTATTAACACGACAGACAAATAAACCCCACCAAAACTAGCAAATGCAAGAAATGCTACCATGGGCGAAATTGCAAGCACAATCACAAGTATTGCCAGCATCATAAAAACTGAGCTAACAATTGTCAAAACTGGAAACAGGAACTCACGAACGACAGTATCTACCTTATTAAATATCGCCGTTATGATTTCGCTACTATTTCGAGAGACATGTTTGCTATAAGGTTGATAAATTATCGCTTTATACACATTCCCTGATAGATCCCCCCCCACCGCGGAACTTAATCTATTTTGAGCCCACATCAAAATAAAACGGCTGACACCGGAAAAAATAGCGGCAGCGGCAAAAATAACAGTCAGAGGAAGCAAGAGCCCACCAGCAGAATCTATATTTAAGGCTTTGAGCATGCTGCCGGCCAATGGCTGATTCAGAATTTTCTCGGGGTTAATTAAGACAGCCAGAAATGGAACTATCGCACCGATGCTGAGTACCTCTGCGAACGAAGCGATCACCATAAGTCCGAGTATTACGAAAAACTGCAGCTTTCTTTTAAGTGTAAAACACTTCCAAAGACGGCCTAACAACTGAATCATTGATTCACTCTTCGCAGGAAAAATTATTAACGGCTGTAATGACTTGATCGATTTCAATCGAAGTCATATCAGGCCCCATTGGCAAACTCAGAACTTGCTTATGGATAATTTCAGTTAGCGGATAGCTTTCTCCATTAAACTCTTTATAGGCCTGTTGTTGGTGGGCCGGAATAGGATAATGAATAATAGTCTGAATACCTTGATCACTTAGGTGGCGCTGCAACTGGTCACGCTGCTGGCATCGAATAACGAACAAATGCCATACATGGCTGTCTAGTGATAAGGGAGAAGCATCACTCGGCAATGGTAAGACTATAACCGGATTGTTGATCCCTTCCATGTACATCTGCGCAACTTTTCTGCGTCGAGCCGTTTGCTCGTCGAGATATTTGAGTTTGACGTTCAGCATGGCGGCCTGGATCTCATCCAGACGGCTGTTCACTCCGCGATAAAGATTTTGGTATTTTTCATGGGAGCCATAGTTACGTAGCGCAATCAACACTTTTGCCAGTTCATCGTCATCGGTAGTAATAGCTCCCGCGTCGCCCAAGGCCCCGAGATTCTTCCCAGGGTAAAAGCTGAAGCCTGAGGCATTTCCCCAGCTACCCGCTCTACGACCATTCAGGCTTGCTCCATGGGCTTGAGCGGAGTCCTCCAATATAAGTAGGCCATTTCGCCGGGCCAGAGATATCAATGCGGGCATGTCGGACAACTGTCCGTACAGATGGACCGGCATGATGACACGTGTTTTAGAGGTAATTGCTGCCTCGGCATTATTAGGACACAGATTATAACTCGCCGCGTTTGGCTCGACTAATACTGGTATCAGGCGATTTTCAGTGATAGCAAGAATGCTTGCTATGTATGTATTAGCAGGAACAATTACTTCATCGCCATCCTTGAGCAGCCCCAACTCTTTCCAAGCGCGTAATGTCAAACTCAAAGCATCCAGGCCATTGGCAACACCAATGCAGTGCCTGCTGCCGCTGTAAGCAGCAAACCGCTCTTCGAAAGCCGAAAGCTCTTGACCACCAATATACCAACCCGAATCGATGACACGAGTACAAGATTCAATCAACTCATCGCGTATCGTTGAGTTTATTTTTTTCAAATCAAGAAAGCTGATCATTTATCCAGATACCTGATAATTCTTGCAGGATTGCCAACCACAATAGCACTATCGGGAACATCTTTTGTTACCACAGCCCCCGCCCCGACCATTGCGTTGCGACCTACGGTTATGCCTGGTAGTAGTGTCGCATTAGCCCCAATACTCGAACCGGCCTTAAGAGTTATCCCTTGGAAAGCGTCGGGATAGATCTTTGACCTAGGCATAGAATCGTTGGTGAAAGTAGCATTAGGGCCAATAAATACGTTATCCTCTACTCGAGTACCGTCCCATAAAAAAACTCCAGACTTCACGGTAACGTTATCACCAATTACAACGTCACCCTCGATCAAGGTATGAGCACATATATTACAATTACTACCAATTACCGCACCTTCAAGAACAACGCTATACTGCCATATACGTGTCGCACTACCGATATTTATACTTTTGACGTCCGCAAGGGCATGAATACTACTCATAGCCGACCAATCCTATAAAATCATTGTAACTTCTTATATAGTCAGACTCATCATAGTGCTCGCTGGCCAGCACCAATAATATGCAATCATCGCTGAAATCATGCATCTCTCGCCAGACCATGCTCTCAATCAGCAGTCCCCTGGTTGGACTGTCCATCCAGGTTTCTTCACGCGCAACACCATTATCAAGAACCATACGAAACTTTCCAGAAACACAAATGGCAACTTGTTTCAAGTTACGATGCGCATGAAAGCCTCGACTGACACCTTCGGCCGTTCGATATATATAATAAACACGTTTGATATCAAACGGTATTGCTTTTTCCATACCGATTTCGAGAGCAACCAAGCCACCTCTCTCATCACCTAAACTAGGGAAATCAATCCATTTGATCAGACTCACTTTATATGCTCCGCTATTCGAAAGTTTTCATTGGCGCTATTCTTTAACTCTATTTTTTTTGCCAAATCCACTTTCATTTCTCCCGAACAAATCTCTGGCAATTACGACAATCACACCTACAGCACCGCCCAGAAAAGCACCCAAAATAAAAATCAGTATCTTTCTTGGCCTGATCGGTGTATCAGGCACCACCGAAGCCCTCTCGACACGATAAAGACCCGATTCATCATAACGGTGAACAAGTCCCATGCCAGTCATAAATTCATTAATTTCCACAGCTGTAAGCGCCGCAACATAGTGCAAATAGGCATCCAGAGCGGGCTTTAGCTTCAAACGATCGACTCCGCTCACCGTTAGCATCACGCTGTTGCAGGCCATTCTTCTATCTGGCAAAGTGATGCTTTTACAACGAAGCCTATCCTCTGATACGTGAATACTCAATAACTCTTCAGCTTGCGAATTTCTCTCTTTAAATTTCTGTACCATGGCCTCTGACATAAGATTTCGTTTGAGAACTTCAGTTGCTCCCTCCGAAAACTCTAGTGCCTGAGCCAGAAGCGCATTGCTATCCCTTGCTATTTTAGTGTCGGATACCTGAACCAGATCACCCAGGCCAGCTATAGAAGGCGGAATTATTAATACAGATGTTTGGTACACGGGTTTTATTGAATAAGCAGCAGTGGCAGCAATGATAAATCCGGAAATAACAAATGATAATATCAGTGCTTTTTTTTGCCAAAAATATTGAAACAACTCAGAAAAGTTAATTTCCTCCATTTTATATATTTCAGGAGTCGTTTTTGGCTCGTTACGCTGGGTACTCATGAATCGCGGCATCTCCATTCCACAGATCAAAACCTGAAGCATACCACTGAAGGGTCAGAGTTGCCCGGCGGACCGCCAAACGCCCCCCCACTCCGAGGCATTCTCGCACGCACCCGCTCAAAAAGACGGCACCAGCTCCTGAAGACACAATTTATTCGCAGGGAGGGCGCCAACCCTAAAAGTCACGCTCAGCATCGAACCACCCCGCGATGACTCGATTACACATATCAAACGCTCGCCGATACAAGCTCAGCAGCTCATATGATAGAGAGCCGGGCCTCCATCTTACAGATCACTTCGTCTAATTCGATAGATTCATACGGACTTTATGTCTGATATCAAAAAAACGACTCCGCCACCCACGATGAGAACTTTTACATGAATGATACCAATTTTGTAGCTAACCATATGATACAAATGGAAAAACTATAGATTCTCAAGATGTGATGCAGCGCCGCATCCAGCAAATGATAGAGCACAGACAGCCTCTTTCGAGTCTCATCGCTGCCCCTGGATCGCAATCTTTAACGCCTCCCCGAACCGTGGAGATCACGTCCTCATGCGATTATCCCGCTGCCTCGCTTCAATCACAAACGGTTTCGGGAACGCCATAATTTCTTCAATGCTGTTGCCTGTGAAGGCCTGACTTGAATCTAAAACGCGACAGTGCTCCTGCTGCAACAATGTTTCACAAGGACGGAAGCAAAGGAGGCTTGAACGTGGGGTAATGGGATAAATAGGCTGTCATCCCACCTGACTTATTGAATTCAACCGCAAAAAAAAGCACCCTTGCGGGTGCTTTTTTTTTCTGAATATGGTCGGGGTAAGGGGATTCGAACTCCTGACATCCTGCTCCCAAAGCAGGCGCGCTACCGGACTGCGCTATACCCCGGTAAAAAAAAGGCACCTTTTAGTTTTGAAATTAAAAGGCGCCTTCTTCGATCAGCGCTTTTGGCCTCTGATCTTAAGATTCGATTCCAGCGCTAACTGGTTTCAAAAATGGTGGGTCGTGTGGGATTCGAACCTACGACCAATTGGTTAAAAGCCAACTGCTCTACCAACTGAGCTAACGACCCAAAAATGGTCGGGGTAAGGGGATTCGAACTCCTGACATCCTGCTCCCAAAGCAGGCGCGCTACCGGACTGCGCTATACCCCGGTTTGAAATTGGCTCCGTGACCAGGACTCGAACCTGGGACCCAATGATTAACAGTCATTTGCTCTACCGACTGAGCTATCACGGAACTACATATTTCAAGTTACAACTCTTACATCCAACGCTCACTCCCATCGCTGGAAGCTTACTCTTCGACTCGTTCGCATCGCTGCGTTCGTGTGTCTGAGGCGCGCTATTCTACAACCTTAAACCACCCTGTCAACCCCCTAAATTGCTTTCAAGACAATGATTTGCAATCTTTTTTCAGGAATTCCCCTGGGGAGGGAAATCCGGGGTGACCGTACTGCGGGGCGCACTTTACAAGCCTTTTTCTTTGAGTTCAACGCCCTACCGAAAAAAAGCTTTCCGAAATCCTGTGGGAGCCCGCTTGCCGGCGATAGGGCCCATGAGCCCTGCATCGTCCTTGCGCACGCCATCGCCGGCAAGCCAGTTCCTACAAGTGATCGCGGACCTCAGGCAAAGACGATCTCATCGTTTTCCACCGTACCCGTAACGCTCGCCCCGGGGACAAAGCGCCCCGACAGGATCAACTGTGCCAACGGGTTCTCGATCCAGCGCTGGATGGCCCGCTTGAGCGGCCGCGCACCATAGACCGGGTCGTAACCGACGGCGATCAGCTTGTCCATGGCCTCGGCGCTCAACTCCAGCTTCAGCTCGCGCTCAGCCAGGCGTCCACGCAGGCGGCCCAACTGGATCTCGGTGATACCGGCGATCTGATCCCGCGCCAACGGCTCGAAGATCACCACTTCGTCGACCCGGTTGATGAACTCCGGCCGGAAATGACTACCCAGCGCATCCATCACCGCTGCCCGCTGCGCCTCACGATCGCCCACCAGCTCCTGGATCTGTACCGAGCCCAGGTTGGAAGTCATCACGATGACCGTGTTGCGGAAATCCACGGTACGACCATGGCTGTCCGTCAGGCGACCGTCTTCCAGCACCTGCAGCAAAATGTTGAACACATCGGGATGGGCCTTCTCGACCTCGTCCAGCAGGATGACGGAGTAAGGCTTGCGGCGTACCGCCTCGGTCAGGTAACCGCCCTCTTCATAGCCCACATAGCCCGGTGGCGCACCGATCAGGCGAGCCACGGAGTGTTTCTCCATGAACTCGGACATATCGATCCGCACCATCGCCTCTTCGGTGTCGAACAGGAATTCGGCCAGGGCTTTGCACAGCTCGGTCTTGCCCACGCCGGTCGGGCCGAGGAACATGAACGAGCCGCTCGGCCGGTTCGGGTCGGACAACCCGGCACGGGAACGCCGTACCGCATTGGCGACGGCCACTACCGCTTCCTCCTGACCGATAACGCGCTGGTGCAGCAGGCTTTCCATCTTCAGCAGCTTGTCGCGCTCGCCTTCGAGCATCTTCGACACCGGAATACCGGTCCACTTGGAAACGACCTCGGCAATTTCTTCCTCGGTCACCTTGCTGCGCAGCAACTGGTTTTCGCTCTGGCCATGCTGGTCGACCATCTGCAGGCTGCGCTCGAGGTCCGGGATCACCCCGTACTGAAGTTCGGCCATGCGATTGAGGTCACCCTTGCGGCGGGCGGCTTCCAACTCCTGGCGCGACTGCTCGATTTTCTGCTGGATCTGCGCAGAACCCTGCACTTCGGCTTTTTCCGAAGTCCAGATTTCTTCCAGGTCGGCGTACTCGCGCTCCAGACGGACAATTTCTTCCTGGAGTTTTTCCAGGCGCTTGATCGCCGCCTCATCGTCTTCCTTCTTCAGCGCCTGGGATTCGACCTTGAGCTGAATCAGGCGACGCTCCAGGCGGTCCAGCACTTCCGGCTTGGAATCGATTTCCATGCGGATGCGGCTGGCGGCCTCATCGATCAGGTCGATGGCCTTGTCCGGCAACTGGCGATCGGTGATGTAGCGATGACTGAGCTTGGCCGCGGCAATGATTGCGCCATCGGTGATCGCCACCTTGTGGTGAACCTCATAGCGTTCCTTCAGGCCGCGCAGGATGGCAATGGTGTCTTCCTCGCTCGGCTCGTCCACCAGGACCTTCTGGAAGCGCCGCTCGAGGGCCGCGTCCTTCTCTATATACTGGCGATACTCGTTGAGCGTGGTCGCCCCGACGCAGTGCAGCTCGCCGCGGGCCAGCGCCGGCTTGAGCATGTTGCCTGCATCCATCGAGCCTTCGCCCTTGCCGGCGCCGACCATGGTGTGCAATTCGTCGATGAACAGAATGATCTGCCCTTCCTGCTTCGACAGCTCATTGAGCAGCGACTTCAGGCGCTCTTCGAACTCGCCCCGGTACTTCGCCCCGGCAATCAGCGCCCCCATGTCCAGCGACAGCAGGCGCTTGCCCTTCAGGCCGTCGGGCACTTCGCCATTGATGATGCGCTGGGCCAGGCCTTCGGCGATCGCGGTCTTGCCCACGCCGGGCTCGCCGATCAACACCGGGTTGTTCTTGGTCCGCCGTTGCAGCACCTGGATCGTGCGACGGATTTCGTCGTCACGACCGATCACCGGATCGAGCTTGCCCTCTTCGGCACGCTTGGTCAGGTCGACGGTGTACTTGTCCAGGGCCTGGCGCGACTCCTCGACGTTGGCGTCATTGACTGCCGCGCCACCGCGCAGGTTGGTGATCGCGTTCTCCAGGGCCTTCTTGCTGACGCCCTGGCCCAGCAGTAACTTGCCAAGCTTGCTGTTCTCGTCCATGGCGGCGAGCAGCACCAGTTCGCTGGAGATGAATTGATCGCCCTTCTGCTGGGCCAGCCGGTCAGCCTGGTTCAACAGGCGCGCAAGATCCTGCGACATGTTCACGTCGCCGGTGGGATTCTGGATTTTCGGCAACTGGTCGAGCTCCTTGCTCAACTCCTTGCGCAGGCTGTTGACCTCGAAGCCTACCTGCATCAGCAGGGGTTTGATCGAACCACCCTGCTGCTCCAGCAACGCCTGCATCAAGTGGGCGGGCTCGATAGCCGGATGATCGAGGCCTACGGCCAGGGACTGGGCATCGGACAATGCCAACTGCAATTTGCTGGTCAATCGGTCTATACGCATTTTTCACCTTCCTTTTGAGCAGGCCGGAGCGATGGACACACCTGAATGAAGAAACCTGCCAGATGCCCCTATAGATGCGGTCGATTCTGGGAGTTTCAAGCGTCGGACAATTGACGCAGATCAGGAGAGTCTAGCCTTCGAGCCAGATCAGGGAAGCAAAACGACCGGTGCGCGGGCTGCGCCGATAGGAATAGAAGCGCGGATCGGAAACCGTGCAGAAGCCGCCGCCATGGACCGCCGTGATCCCCCGTGCCGCCAGACGCAGGCGGGCCAGGGCATAGATGTCCGCCATGAAGCGCCCGGCGTTGCGGCTGGGAACAAAGGCATCGCTGGTTTGGGGATGGCTCGAGACAAAGGCTTCGCGGACCTCGGCCCCCACTTCGAAGGCCTGCGGGCCGATAGCCGGGCCGAGCCAGACCAGAATCTCCGAGGCGGGCACGTCGAGGCTATCGGCGGTCGCTTCCAGCACTCCCGCCGCCAGGCCGCGCCAACCGGCATGGGCCGCCGCCACACGGGTACCGGCACGATCACAGAACAGCGCCGGCAGGCAATCGGCGGTCATCGCCGTGCAGGCAACCCCCGGTGTCGCAGTCCAGCTGCCATCGGCCTCGGCGGTCACCGCCGGATCGGCCTCGACCACCACCACCCCATGCACCTGGCGCAACCAGGCCAGACGGATATCGAAGGCGCTATTGAGACGTCGACGGTTTTCCGCGACCGCCAGCGGATCGTCGTCGACATGATCGCCGAGATTCAGGCTATCGAACGGTGCCAGGCTGACACCGCCCGCCCGGGTAGTGACACAGGACCTGACCCTTGCCGGCGCAGGCCAGTCGGGAATCAGGAAGTCACTCACCCGATGAACGCCTCGCGATCCTGCTTGAGCAGCGACAGCAACCAGACGAAGTCGTCCGGCAGCGGCGATTCCCAGCTCATGCGCTGACCGGTCGTCGGATGGTCCAGTTCCAGGAAGCGTGCGTGCAAGGCCTGGCGCGGGAAGTTCTTCAACGACTCGACCATGGTCATGCTTGCGGCCGGCGGGATGCGGAAACGTCCGCCGTAGGCCGGATCACCGACCAACGGGAAGTTGATGTGAGCCATGTGCACACGGATCTGGTGGGTACGCCCGGTTTCCAGCTTCACCCGGACGTGGGTATGGGAGCGGAAACGCTCGAGCACGCGATAGTGACTCACCGCCTGCTTGCCGCCTTCCATCACCGCCATGCGCTGGCGCTGCTGGCCGTGCCGGCCGATCGGCGCGTTGATCTTGCCACCCGCCGTCACCACACCGATCACGATGCACTCATAGATGCGGCTGACGCTGCGGCTCTGCAATTGCGTGACGAGCTGCGTCTGCGCCTGGATGGTCTTGGCCACGACCATCAGGCCGGTGGTGTCCTTGTCCAGGCGATGCACGATGCCCGCGCGCGGCACATTGATGATATCCGGCACGTGGTGCAGCAAGGCATTGAGCAGGGTGCCATCGGCATGCCCGGCAGCCGGGTGCACCACCAGGCCCGCGGGCTTGTTGATGACCAGGATATCGTCGTCTTCATAGACGATATCGAGCTCGATGTCCTGGGCGATCCATTCGCCCTGGGCCTCCTGCTCGGCGGTCAGCTCGAGGATGGCGCCGCCATGGACGATGTCTCGCGGGCGGATGACCGCTCCATCCACAGTCAGGCGGCCGTCTTTGATCCAGGCGGAAAGGCGCGAGCGCGAGTGCTCGGCGAATAGTTGTGCGGCGACTTGATCGAGGCGTTGGCCGCCCAGTTCGGACGGCACCTCTGCGCGAAGTTCAATTTTATCGGACATGCTCGGACTAGGCGTCGGCACAGCCTTTGGTTTCGGCTGCGCGCTTGTGGTTAAATACGGCGTCTTTTGCCCCGAGGCTTTCAACGGGGCACTCATCATAACAGGACGGCCCCGCCCAAGACAGCGGCCGTCATAGGGACGCAAGCCGCCATGCAAGTGAAACACCTGCTGCTGATCGCCATCCTCGCACTGACCGCTGCTTGCTCATCGAAGGAAGTCGTTGACGAAAACCTGAGCGAAGTCGAGCTGTACCAGCAGGCGCAGGCCGACCTGGACAACCACAGCTATACCAGCGCCACCGCCAAGCTCAAGGCCCTGGAGTCGCGCTATCCGTTCGGCCGCTACGCCGACCAGGCCCAGCTCGAACTGATCTACGCCAACTACAAGAACGCCGAGCCGGAAGCGGCCAAGTCCGCGGCAGAGCGTTTTATCCGCCTGCACCCGCAGCACCCGAACGTGGATTATGCCTACTACCTCAAGGGCCTGACCTCTTTCGACCAGGACGTGGGCCTGCTGGCGCGCTTCCTGCCGCTGGACATGACCAAGCGTGACCCGGGTGCCGCCCGCGACTCCTACAACGAGTTCGCCCAGCTCACCAGCCGCTACCCGAACAGCCGCTACGCGCCGGACGCCAAGCAGCGCATGATCTACCTGCGCAACCTGCTGGCGTCCTACGAGATCCACGTGGCCGACTACTACCTGACTCGCCAGGCCTACGTCGCCGCGGCAAACCGCGGTCGCTACGTGGTGGAGAACTTCCAGGAAACCCCTTCGGTCGGTGACGGCCTGGCGGTGATGGTCGAGTCCTACCAGCGCCTGCACCTGGATGAACTGGCTGCCAGCAGCCTGGAAGTCCTGAAGGCCAACTACCCGAATCACCCGAGCCTGGTCGACGGCCAGTTCGTGCCACGCGTCGCCGAGGCGGACAACCGCTCCTGGCTGAGCAAGGCCACCCTGGGCCTGATCGAATCCCGTCCGCCGCTGCCACCGGGAGAAACCCGCGCCAACCAGGACGTGCTGAAACAGTTCCAGGATGCCAAGGATGCGATCCCGTCAGACCTGAAGCCGACCGAAGGCGATGCCGTTGAAGAAGAACAGCATGAAGCCGAGGGCAGCAACAGCAACCGTTCGTGGTTCAGCTACATGACCTTCGGTGTGTTCGACTGAGTCGTGGGAGCCGGCTTGCTGGCGATAGCGGTGTGACATTCACCGCTATCCTCGCGCAAACAGCGACATCTGTTCAAAAGAGAGCCCTTATGGGCTCTTTTTTTTATCTTTGGCCCGGCCCGCGGTAATTGCTCTGTGCGCCCGTCATGAGCTTGGCTAAACTGCCGGATCACTCGCCGAATAGCTGGTCGCCATGGTTCGTTTACTGTTCTGGATTGCTCTGATCGCTGCCGCCGTATGGTTCTGGCGCAAATTCAAACGGGCCGAAACCGCCGCCCGCCCCTCCGACGAGCTGAATGCCCCGCCCATGGTACGTTGCGCGCACTGCGGCGTGCACCTGCCTCGCGACCGCGCCCTGAGCCAGCAACAGCAGTGGTATTGCAGCCAGGCCCATCTCGAGCAAGGCCCGGGCGCTCGTGACCGCTGAGACCCTCAGTCTCGAAGGCTCCCAGGCACAACGCCTGCTGCGGCTCTATCACCTGTATCGCCTGAGCATCGGCGTGGCCCTGGTCCTGCTGATTTCCAGCAAGATGGACGACAAGTTGCTGGAGCTGGCCGACGGCGAGCTGTTTCGCACCGGCAGCTGGATCTACCTGATCCTGAATATCCTGGTAGTGGTGCTGCTGGAAAACCCCAAGCGCCAGGCCCAGGTCTTCAGCCTGGCGCTGGCCGACGCCATCATGCTCTCCGGCCTGTTCTATGCCGCCGGCGGCACACCCAGCGGGATCGGCAACCTGCTGATCGCCTCGGTGGCGATCAGCAACGTGCTGCTGCGTGGTCGTATCGGCCTGTTGATTGCCGCCGTATCGGCCATCGGCATTATCTACCTGACCTTCTACCTGAGCTTCAGCCGCCCGGCAGCCGCCAACTACTACGTACAGGCCGGGCTGCTCGGCGCCCTGTGCTTTGCCGCGGCGCTGCTCGTCCAGGGCCTGACCCGCCTGCTGATCGTGAGCGATACCCTGGCCGAACAGCGCGCCAGTGACGTGACCAACCTCGAAGCGCTCAATGCACTGATCCTGCAACGCATGCGCACCGGCATCCTGGTACTCGATGCCGAGTACCGCGCCCAACTGGCCAACCCCAGCGTCCTCGCACTGCTGGGCCAGACCGATGTCATCGGGCAATCGATCGAAAGCTGCTCGCCAGAGCTGATCGCCCGCCTGCGCCTGTGGCAAAGCAATCCCACGTTGCGCCCGCAAAGCCTGAAAATCGCCGGTGGCAGCGCCGTGCTGCAGCCCGCGTTCATCGCACTGCAGCGTGGTGAGCAACAGCAAACGCTGGTTTTCCTCGAGGACCTGTCGCAGATCGCCCAACAGGCCCAGCAACTCAAGCTCGCCGCCCTGGGCCGCCTGACCGCCGGTATCGCCCACGAAATCCGCAACCCCCTGGGTGCCGTCAGCCACGCCGCCCAGCTGCTGCAGGAGTCGGAGGAACTGCAAGGTCCTGACCGGCGTCTCACGCAAATAATCCAGGATCAGTCCAAGCGCATGAATCTGGTGATCGAGAATGTACTCCAGCTGTCCCGCCGGCGACCCGCCGAACCGCAGTTGCTCGACCTGGGCACCTGGCTGGAGACCTTTGTCAGCGAATGGCGCGAACGGGCCCGACCGAACCAGCAACTCCACCTGGAGATCGGCAGTGCCTGGCTGCAAACCCGCGCCGACCCGCTACAGTTGACACAGGTATTGAACAACCTGCTGGAAAACGGCCTGCGCTACAGTGCCCAGTTGCATGATCAGGCCGAGGTCTGGCTGAAGCTGTCGCTGGAACAGAAGAATGAACTGCCGACCCTGGAAGTACTGGATAATGGCCCCGGCGTCGCCCCCGAACAGCTGCAGCACCTGTTCGAGCCGTTCTTCACCACCGAAAGCCAGGGCACGGGCCTGGGCCTGTACCTGTCCCGCGAGTTATGCGAAAGCAACCAGGCCCGCCTGGACTACTCCAGGCGCCAAGGCGGCAGTTGCTTTCGCATCACCTTCGCTCACGCACGCAAACAGAGTTGAACATGAGCCCACGGCAAAAGATCCTGATCGTCGATGATGAGCCGGATATCCGCGAACTCCTGGAAATCACTCTGGGCCGGATGAAACTCGATACCCAGAGCGCCCGCAACGTCGGCGAAGCCCGGGAAAAACTGGCCCGGGACAGCTTCGACCTGTGCCTGACCGACATGCGCCTGCCGGACGGTACGGGGCTGGAACTGGTCCAGCACATCCAGCAGCGCCACCCCCAGGTGCCCGTGGCGATGATCACCGCCTACGGCAGCCTGGACACCGCAATCAACGCCCTCAAGTCCGGCGCCTTCGACTTCCTGACCAAGCCGGTGGACCTCGCCCGCCTGCGGGAGTTGGTCGCCAGTGCCTTGCGCCTGCCGCTGGCCGGTGAAAAACCGCCGCCCATCGATAACCGTCTGTTGGGCGATTCGTTGCCGATGCGCGCCCTGCGCAAGCAGATCGACAAGCTGGCCCGCAGTCAGGCGCCGGTGTATATCAGTGGCGAATCAGGCAGCGGCAAGGAACTGGTGGCACGCCTGATCCACGAGCAAGGGCCCCGCGCCGAGCGCCCGTTCGTGCCGGTCAACTGCGGGGCGATTCCTTCGGAGCTGATGGAAAGCGAGTTTTTCGGCCATCGCAAAGGCAGCTTCAGCGGTGCCGTCGAAGACAAGCCCGGATTGTTCCAGGCCGCCAACGGCGGCACCCTGTTTCTCGATGAGGTCGCCGACCTGCCCCTGGCCATGCAGGTCAAGCTGCTGCGGGCGATCCAGGAGAAGGCCGTGCGCAGTGTCGGCGGTCAGCAGGAGGAAGTGGTGGATGTGCGGATCCTGTGCGCCACCCACAAGGACCTGAACGGCGAAGTCAGCGCCGGACGCTTTCGCCAGGACCTGTATTACCGGCTGAACGTCATCGAGCTGCGGGTGCCCTCGCTGCGCGAACGCCGCGACGATATCGAGCCACTGGCGACCAATGTGCTCAAGCGCCTGGCCTCGGGCAGCGGGCAACCTGCCGCCAGGTTGCATCCCCATGCCCTGGATACCCTCAAGGGTTATCGCTTTCCCGGTAACGTGCGCGAACTGGAGAATATGCTCGAACGAGCCTACACCCTGTGCGAAAACGAGCAGATCGAAGCCAGCGACCTGCGACTGGCGCAAGCCGAGGGCAATAACGCCGAGCCCGGGGAGCCGAGCCTGGCGCAGATCGATAACCTGGAAGACTACCTGGAAAGCATCGAGCGCAAGCTGATCCTCCAGGCCCTGGAGGAAACCCGCTGGAACCGCACCGCGGCGGCCCAGCGACTGAACCTGTCATTCCGCTCGATGCGATATCGCCTCAAGAAACTGGGGCTGGATTAAACGCTCATTGATTGACACAGCCCCTGCGGGAGCCGGCTTGCCGGCGATGGCGGCCGCAAGATCAATGCAGTTCCCACCGGCCTCATCGCTGGCAAGCCAGGCTCCTACATTGTTTGTGCTCGGACACGGACTCCACGCCCAGCCCGAATCCCGTGGGAGCCGGCTTGCCGGCGATGGCGGCCGCAAGATCAATGCAGCTCCCACTGGCTTTATCGCTGGCAAGCCAGGCTCCTACAGGGTTGGGTTTCCAGGATCACCGGGGAAGCTTCAGAGCCGGCCCTCGGGCGCATAAGGTGCCGGGTCGATGATCGGTTCGTGTCCCAGCAACAGATCGGCAAACAGCTGGCAGGACGCTGGCGCCAGCACCAGGCCGTTGCGGTAGTGCCCGCAGTTGAGCCAGAGCCCGTCAAAACCGGGGACCCGACCAATGAACGGGATGCCCGCCGGCGAGCCGGGGCGCAATCCCGCCCAGTGGGCAACGGGCTCGACGCCCGCCAGCGCCGGGATCAGCTCCACCGCCGATGCCTTGAGGCTTTCCAGGGCAGACAGGGTCGGCGTCTTGTCGAACCCCTCGTGCTCCAGGGTGCTGCCGATCAGGATATGGCCGTCGCGTCGCGGGATAGCATAACGCCCTTTGGCGAGGATCATGCTGGGCAGAAAATCCGCCGCGCACTTGTACAGAATCATCTGGCCCTTGACCGGCTCGACCGGCAGCTCCAGGCCCAGCTTCTTCAACAGTTCACCACTCCAGGCACCGGCAGCCAGCACCACCTGGTCGGCCCGAATGCCACCTGTGGCAGTCTGCACGCCGACCACCTTCCCGCCCTCGCGGATAAAGTCGCTGACTTCGCACTGTTCGTGAAGGGTGACATTGGGCAATGCCTGCAAGGCCGCCTTGAGTGATTTCACCAGACGCGGATTGCGCACATTGGCGACATTGGCCATGTAGATCGCCCGGGAGTAGCCCCCGCCCATGACGGGCACGGCGTCATGGACCGCCGAGATATCCACAGGACTCAACGGGCGCTGCTCGCGTTCGGCCCAGGCCAGGGCCTCGGCCTCGTCATCCAAGTCGAGCCAGTAGAGCCCGGTGGTGTGCACCTCGGGATCCACACCGGTGCTGGCGAAAAGTCGCTCACCCAGTTGTGGATAAAAATCCTGGGACCAGTGGGCCAGGGCCGTGACGGCCGAACTGTAGCGCCATGGGTACAACGGCGAGACGATCCCGCCGCCGGCCCAGGAGGACTCCTGGCCCAGGCCGGAACGATCAAGCAGGGTTACCCGGGCGACCTGCCCGGCCAGGTTGAATGCGGTCAAAAGGCCAATCACACCGCCGCCGACAATGACTACGTGTTGCTGGGTACTCATTTATTGATCCAGACAGAAAAGAAACCGACACAACATCCCTGACAGATTCAGCGACCCCAGCAATCCTTGAGGCTCATGCCCGCTCCGGAGTTGGTTCGAGCGTTGGTGTTGCTCAATGTATAGGTACCACAGGCATCATTGGCCATCATCGAACCCGGTATCGGGGTTGCCGTCAAGGTGAACCCCGTCGCGGCAAGGTTCGAGGCAATCGTGTAGTACGTGTTACCGCCACTCACCGTCGCCCCGGCGTAGGTAGCCACCGGGTTGGCCGCGGTGGCGCTGCGCGAGTAGAAACGCTCCAGCGCCTGCGCCTGCTCGTAGAGCAATTCGGCAATTTCGTAGCGATGAGTGCGCTGCACGTAGGCGGTGTAGTTTGGATAGGCGATAGCGGCAAGAATCCCGACAACCGCCACGGCAATCATCAACTCGATCAGGGTGAAACCTTTACTGGCTCTACGCATTGATTCCCTCACTCACTGTAATTGTCGCCACATGATGCGTCGGTTGTTCACGCCACCCAGTTCGATCGGCGAGCCTTGCGGCCCTGTAATGATCTGGGACCCATCAGGATTGCTGACCAGGCCACCGATGTTCGGCACGCCACCACTGTAGTTGATACCACTGAATATCTGGTCGCTGGCATTGACTCGCCGATCGTTGTTGGAGTCCAGCACCGGGTACGTCAGCATGGCCCCGGTCACCGCATCGACATCCATCAGTCGGCCCGATCCCGAGCTCGAACACGGGTCGCTGGTGTCAACGATGGCCGTCGTGAAGATCAATCGACCAAAGGTCAGGAGCGCCGGGTAAATGACCCGCTCCCCGGTCAGGGTGTTGTTGAGAACCAGGGAGAAGTAGAACCCTTTCTTGGTCGTGTAATCGACCGAATTCTGACTGGAGGTGAAAAACGACGTTCCCGTCGCGGGAGCATTGATCGTCTGGGCCACCAGATTGCTCTCGGTATAGCTGGCGCTGGTCCCGTCATTATCCAGGACGGCGTAGAACGCCTGGCGTGCCGTGGTGGTCTTGTCCGCCGTTTCACTGAGTTTGCCGGTACCGAAATAGACCAGCTTGCCTTGTCCGGGCAGGTTGCCGACGACCGGTTGCGCGGTAATCGGCTGGGCCGAACCACCCGAAGCGGTGAACAGCGGTGCGCCACCAAATGCCATCCCCCAGTTCGAAGGTGTGGAGTCGGTCAGGTTGAACTTCCACATCTGCCCTTTCAGATCGCCGCCGTACGCATACTGCACGACACTTTGAGCATTGACTCGCAGCTTCACCGAGCTGAGGCCGTTGTTCCCGGTGTTGTCGGCGGTGATCTTGGTGATCAGCGAACCGTCGCGCATGTCCACCACATACAACGCCGCCACACCGGAGGTACTGCCGTAGCCGTTGCCGATGAACGCCGCCCAGCGACCATCGGCCAGGCGTGCGACTTCCGGCTTGGCATAGGCATAACCCAGGTCATTGAAGACGTTGAGCGTATTGGCGACATCCGGCGCCTTGATTTCCCACAGGGCGCTGATGGTGTTGGAGGTCGACGCCCCGTAGAGCCGGATCGCAAAGAACGCCTTGCCACCGGCACCGACACCGCCTACCGCGACAGTGTTCCAAGTGCTGTTGAGCTTGGCATCGGCCACGGTGATCTGGCCATCGTTGAGGAACTTGTGGCTGGTACCATTGATGTAGTTCGGATCGGCGACATAGTGCAGGTTGTTGATCACACTCGACGGCATGTAGGCATAAAGGCGGTTGCCAACCACCGGGTCGATGACGTTGAAGAATCCATCGTTGGCGTTGACCACCAGGCGAGCCGTCATCCCGGTACTCTTGCCGTCCAGGTAGGTGGTGTAAGTGGTGTCGCCAAGACTGTCCGATGCCGTGCGATCGGTCGGCGACGCATAAACCAGTCGCGAGTTGACGACGTCCCCCAGGTACACGCTGCGGGTTTTCAGACCGGTCCTGTTGGTGCCCTTGCTCCACTCCACCAGATCGTTGCCGGTAACGCCCAGGGGCAGGCTCAATCCCAGGGCGACCTGCTGAAGCGGGGCGAAGTTGCCATAGGCGAGAGTGATAGCCGCGCTGGTCAGGGTATTCCAAGACTGAAAAGTTGGAGTGGCCGTGCCGCTGGGAGAGATGGTCGTGTCGCTCGTCCAGTTGGCCGTGGAACTGAGCGATCCGTCGGTATTGAACGCAAAGGCCCGGATGGTGCCGCGCCAATCGGTGGGGTCGTACTGCGAGGTATAGAACAAGGTATTGGCGCGCAGGCTCGATGAACTCGCTGCGCCACCACCGCCGGATCCCGCCTTGGAGGTGATGTCATTGAGTGCCGCCGACAGCGCCGCGTTCAACCCCGCACTGTCGGTCGCCTGATAGTAGTTACCGTGTCCATACCGCGCGGTATCGGCCAACATCTGGTTGTCAGCCGTAAACCCCACGGAGTAGGTAAACATATTCTGTTTCGGGAAGTCCGCAGCGTCCCAACTCTTGCCGGCAGCATCGTTACCCGCGGAGCGCATGTCGATGTCATAGGCGAACTTGGCGATATCGTCCAGATAGAGCGTGTCGCCTTCGCCGTCGCCACTCAGGTTGTCGCCGTCATTATTGATCCCGTCCCAGTTCGGCAGGTTGCTGCCGCCCAGAGGGTCGTTGCTCGGGAACGTGCGGTCATAGGTCGGCAGGCCATCCGTGATCACCACCCCGTAGTTCTTCTGGCAGCGGTACTGGATCGGGCTGGTATAGGTACTCGGTGTCGAGTTGTAGTACGGCGCCATCCCACGGAAATAGCGAGTGATCTCGTAATACGTTTCAGCCAATGGCGTGTTGGCAACCGCCGACAGACCACCGATAGAGGAAATCAGCGCGTTGTAGTTGGTGTCCGCCTGGGCTTGGGTGGTCGACCCGCTCACCGGCGACAGATCGCTGATCCCCCGGGCGATATTACCGCCCGGACCATTATCACCGCTGCGAGGCGAATTGAAGGTCGCCAGCCCGATACGCAGGTTGCGGTTGCTGGTGACCAGTGACGAGGACACGTTACGTGCGACGTTGATCCGATAGTCATTGGGGATCGTACTGTCGGTGGAGTAGTCCTTTTTGACCAGCCCGGCGGTGATCATCCTGGCGATGAGATAAGCCACATACCGGTTGGAAATCCGGGTATTGCCACCACCGACGGGATCGGGGAACTTGATGCAGTAAAGAACATTGGTAGGCGCATTGTTACTGACACTGGTAGCGATTCTGAAACCATCGTAGCCACTGCTGCAGCCACCCTGGTTGAAATCACTGATGAACTGATTCTCATTGGTCATATCGAGCGTGACCAGGCCATTGATGTTGGTACTGCAACTGGTATTCGAAGCGCAGTTGTAGACCTGGGGAGTCGTCGTCGCCTGATTGAAGTCCGCCGTACGAATCAGGTTGTTCATACTCCCCGAGTTATCCACCAGCAGCATCACGTTCGGTGTCACCGAACCGGCGCTCAACAAGGGCGAGTCAGAGGGCGTGAAGGCATAGGCCGGAGCACTGAGGTAGAGCCCGAGAAGCCCCCCGCCTATCAGTTTGGCGAGTCGCGAAAGCCCGCTGCCCGACCGCTTACTTCTTGACATAGATGCTCTCCAGCACGGTGCGCGACGCACCCTGATTACCCACGCCGGTAATCCTGTAGGTGGTCCAGGAAAGACTGTCTTCCATGCCCGCCTGGTTCACATTGACCGGGTCCTTGGTGGTGCCCAGCTTCTGGATGCCATAGAAACCATTGGTGACCGCCACCCAGGTGACTCCCGAAGTGGCATTGGCGCCCGCGGTCAGCGCCACGGCATTGTTGGTCGCCTCGGCGGGCGGTGCACAGCGCGTGGTGCTTGAGCAAACCGCCAAATCGTATGTCGACGCCTGCACAATGCTTTCCCCCACACGTAGCGCGCTCTCGGCAAACTGGAACGACTCGTTGCGCACCTTGACGCTGCCGGACATCTTTTCCTGCAGGTTGGCGTTCTGCATCGACGAAATACCGATCAGCGTCAGCAACAGCAAAAACACCAGGCTGACCAGCAATGCCATGCCGCGCTGGGATCGCGGATTGAATCGATGAGCCCCACGGGCAAAAGTCTTCACATGCATGCCCTCCTTATCTGAGCCGGTTACGCACGGACGCCACGACGTTGAATGTGCGATTGCTGACCTTGTTGGTCGGGTCCCTCAGCGTCAGGGTCAGGCGCACACTGCGAATCAGGGCTGCGTTGGAGGGGTTGGCGGAGTAACTGAACGCCGTGCTGTCGAGCACCGTCCGGGCCATCCCGAACGACACCGAAAAAGCCTGCACATTGCTGATCAGTGGCTGGCGATTGTTCAGCGGGCCGATATAGAGTTGGTTGTTGGCGAAGGAGTAGACCAGTTGCCTGACCGGCAAGGCGATCTGCCCACTGCCCGCCGCCCGGGCGCCGGTATAGGCCGTGGATTGCACCAGGCAATCGGAGAGAATCGTCCAGGCCGGCACCGTACCGTTATTGCCGACGTCCGCGGTGACCAGAGTCAGCGCCTGATTGGCGTTGTCCCAGGTAATCGGCGCATTGTAGGCCGCGGTGAAGGCGCTGTTGTCACTGGAGTCCGCCACGGTGCCGACACACCCGAACATCCCCACCATGCGGACTTCCTGCTGGATCTTGCTCAGCACGAAGCGAGCATCCTCCTGAATCCCGGCAGCGGCGGTCTGGCTCGTGTAGGTGTTCTTGGCCGCGACGAATATCTGTGTAACGCCCAGGACCACCACCAGGCCCAGCACCAGCGCAACCATGATCTCGACCAGGCCGAATCCCCCGGAAAGCTTTTTCATAGGCCGTTCCACACGGTTGAAACCTGGCTGACCAGGGAGAAGGTCGAAGTGGCGGCAGCGTTCGCGGCGCGTGCGTCATTCCAGTTGATCGTGATAGTGACGACACCGGACGCGACCGAGATGGTGCCGGTAACGTTCGCCGCACCGGCGATATTGTTCAGGTTGGTGACGAAGTCGGACAGATCCTGGTCCCGTATCGTCGAAATGCTGCTGGGAGCCGTAAGGCTTCCCAACTGATAGTCAGCCCCGGGATTGACGCAGGGATTGAGCGTGGAATTCGAACAAGGGTTGGCTCGAATGCGATCCAGTATGTCGTAGGTGATGAAACTGACCTGGGTGCCGATGGTCGAGCTGTCGGTACTCTTCAGGGCATTGAGTTGCAAGGCCGCCGCACCGAGCAGACCGATCGCCATGACCAGCATGGCCACCAGCACTTCCACCAGGGTTGTGCCCCGTTGATCGCTACGCATCATTGGCACACTCCATTGAGGACGATCCGCCCTGTCAGGCACACGGTGACCGCATTGGTGTAGGCCCCCTCGACAAAGGTCAGGGTGGTATTGGCCGCCGGGCTGGCCAGCCCACCGAGGTTGTTGAACTCGATGAACGCCACGTTATTGCTCGCCACCGTCGCCGCCGTCGACATGGCCGGAGTCACCCGCAGCACGTTCCCCGCTGGGCTCAGCCGAGTGGTCAGTTCCTGGGTCCAGGAGCCTCCGACCGCCGTGGGCGCAATGCGCACATTCACCCCCCGGTTGATCGCCTCGAGACGGGTATAATTCAACGCGCGCATCAGGTCGCTGGCCTCGGAATCGGCTCGGGTCTTCTGGATGCTGCTGGTGAACACCGGTGCCGCGACCGTGACCAGAATCGCCAGCACCGCCACCGCGACCATCAGCTCGACCAGCGTGAAACCTCTGGTACGTTGAAACATATGCGTACTCCCCACCCCGCCTGCTCTGGACTATAACTAGCCCTGTCCTCCAGACAACCGACGACAGGATATACGGTTGTTTTGGATGGACCAGTGCACGGAAGCACTGTCATCAAAATAAACAGGGAGTCGGCCGATATGTCACCGCGAGGCTTCACACTGATCGAACTGCTGGTCGGGCTGGCCCTGATCGCCCTACTGGCCCATCTGGCCTTTCCGTCGTTCAGGGACCTCATGGACTCCCAGCACCGAAGAGTCTCGGCCGATGAACTCGCCACCGGCCTGCGCACGGCCCGCACCGAAGCGATCCTGCGCCAGCGAAGCGTGATCATTCACCCGCTGGAAGGCGACTGGAGCCGTGGCTGGAGGATCGTGATCGACCAGAACGGAAACGGCCATGAGGACCCGGACAACCCGGTCCTGAGTGAGCGACGCGGAGATGGCAGAACCCCCATCAGGGGCAATACCACCATGCGCAGCTTTATCCGCTTCACCAGCCTGGGCGAACTGCGCTACGAGAACGGCTCATCGAGGGGAGGCACGCTGCATGTCTGCGCGAGGGAGCAAGCCATCAGCCACCTGCGGGTGGTACTGGCCTCCACCGGCAGAGCGCGGATCGATACACGAGAGCGCCCGGAGGCGCTCTGTCAGACTGCAGGCTCAGAGCAACGAGCGAACGCGTAGTTCCTTAGGCATGGAGAACGTGATGTTCTCCTCGCGACCGGCCAGCTCATCGGCACCGGTGGCGCCCCAGGCCTGAAGCTGCTGGATCACCCCGCGCACCAGTACTTCCGGTGCCGAGGCGCCGGCGGTGATGCCGATGCGCTCGACACCCTCGAACCAACTGCGTTGCATGTCTTCGGCGCCGTCGATCAGGTAGGCCGGGGTCGCCATGCGCTCGGCCAGCTCACGCAGGCGGTTGGAGTTGGAGCTGTTCGGGCTGCCGACCACCAGCACCACATCGCATTCGTCCGCCAGTTGCTTGACCGCGTCCTGGCGGTTTTGCGTGGCGTAGCAGATGTCATCCTTGCGTGGCCCGCCAATGGCCGGGAACCGAGACCGCAGGGCGTCGATGACACGGCTGGTGTCGTCCATCGACAAGGTGGTCTGGGTCACGAAGGCCAGCCTGTCGGGATTGCGCACCTGCAAGGCGGCGACGTCTTTCTCGTCCTCCACCAGGTAGATGGCGCCACCGTTGCTGCCGTCGTATTGCCCCATGGTGCCTTCCACTTCCGGGTGCCCGGCGTGGCCGATCAGGATGCATTCACGACCATCGCGACTGTAGCGCGCGACTTCGATATGCACCTTGGTGACCAGCGGACAGGTGGCATCGAACACCTTCAGCCCGCGACCGGCCGCCTCGCTGCGCACGGCCTGGGAAACGCCGTGGGCACTGAAGATGACGATGACGTCGTCCGGCACCTGGTCCAGCTCCTCGACAAAGATGGCGCCGCGGGCGCGCAGGTCTTCGACGACAAATTTGTTGTGCACCACTTCGTGACGCACGTAGATCGGCGGTCCGAAGACTTCCAGGGCCCGGTTGACGATTTCAATCGCCCGGTCCACGCCGGCGCAGAAGCCACGGGGGTTGGCGAGTTTGATTTGCATGCTGTGCCTCGTGTCTTGCGCGCGGGTTTCAGATCAGTTTGACCGCTTGCGCGGTCTATCGCCAGCCAGCCGGCTCCTACAGCGCCTTGACCTCGAAGATTTCCACATCGAAGGTCAGGGTCTTGCCGGCCAGAGGATGGTTGAAGTCGACGGTCACTTCGACGTCATCGAAGGCCTTGACCACACCAGGCAGCTCGGTATTGGCCGCATCGTTGAAGATCACCAGCAAGCCTTCCGACAGCTCCATGCCCTGGAACTGCGAACGCGGGATGATCTGCACATTCTGCGGGTTGGGCTGGCCAAAGGCATTTTCCGCCGGGATGGTCAGGCTGCGCTTGTCACCGGCCTTGAAGCCGAACAAGGCCGCTTCGAAGCCCGGCAGCAAGCTGCCGTCGCCAACCTTGAAGGTCGCCGGGGTCTTGTCGAAGGTACTGTCGACCGTGTCGCCATTTTCCAGGTGCAAGGCGAAGTGCAAGGTGACCTGGGTGTTCTGACCGATCCGTTGCTCAGCCACTGCGTGTTCAGTCATGAACGGTTTCTCCGGACTTTTTGCTTTTGAACATGTCCAGCGCCAGCATCACCGCGCCCACCGTAATGGCGCTGTCGGCAAAGTTGAACGCCGGGAAGTACCAGCGGTTCTGCCAGTGCACCAGGATAAAGTCGATCACATGACCCAGGGCGATGCGGTCGTACAGGTTGCCCAGCGCCCCACCCAGCACCAGTGCCAGGGCGATGGCCAGCCAGGTTTCGTTGCGCCCCAGGCGCTTGAGCCAGACCACCAGCACCGCACTGACCACGACCGCGATCAGGGCGAACAGCCAGCGCTGCCAGCCGGAGCTGTCAGCCAGGAAGCTGAAGGCCGCGCCGGTGTTATAGGCCAGGGTCCAGCTGAAGTAGTCGGGAATGATCACGATCTGCTGGTACATGGTCAGCGAGCTTTCGAAGTGGAGCTTGCTGACCTGGTCGATGACCAGGACCAGCACGCTCAACCACAACCAGCCCAGGCGGCCGAAACGGCCGGCACCGGCATTAGGCATAGTGACGCACCTCGCCTTCGCCGCTGATGTTGTCGACGCAGCGACCGCAGATTTCCGGATGTTCCGGGTTCACCCCGACATCCTCGCGGCAGTGCCAGCAACGGGCACACTTGGCGTGGCCGGACTTGACCACCTTGAGCTTCAGGCCCGGCACCTCGGTGACCACGGCATCCGCCGGCGCCAGCGCCAAAGGCGCCACGGTCGCGGTGGAGGTGATCAGCACGAAGCGCAGTTCGTTGCTCAGTTTGTTCAGGTCGGTGACCAGTGCCTCTTCGGCGAACAGGGTGACTTCCGCCTGCAGGTTGCCGCCAATGGCCTTGGCTGCCCGCAGGTTCTCCATTTCCTTGTTGACCGCGACCTTGACCGCCATGATCCGCTCCCAGTAGGCGCGATCCAGCTCGAAGCCTTCCGGCAGTTCGCTGAGGCCTTCGTACCAGGTATTGAGCATCACCGATTCGTTGCGCTCGCCCGGCAGGTACTGCCACAGCTCGTCGGCGGTGAAGGCCAGGATCGGCGCGATCCAGCGCACCAGCGCCTCGGAGATGTGGAACAGTGCGGTCTGGCAGGAGCGCCGCGCCTTGCTGTTGGCCCCGGTGGTGTACTGGCGGTCCTTGATGATGTCGAGGTAGAAACCGCCCAGTTCCTGCACGCAGAAGTTGTGCACCTTGGAGTAGACGTTCCAGAAACGGTACTCGCCGTAGTGCAGTTCCAGTTCGCGTTGCAGCAACAGTGCACGGTCCACCGCCCAGCGATCCAGGGCGAGCATTTCGTCCGCCGGCAGGATATCGGTGGCCGGATTGAAGCCGCTCAGGTTGGAGAGCAGGAAACGCGCGGTGTTGCGGATACGCCGGTAGGCGTCGGCGCTACGCTGCAGGATCTGGTCGGACACCGCCATTTCGCCCGAATAGTCGGTCGAGGCGACCCACAGGCGCATGATGTCGGCGCCCAGGGTGTCGTTGACTTTCTGCGGCGCGATCACGTTGCCCAGGGACTTGGACATCTTGCGGCCGGCTTCGTCGACGGTAAAACCGTGGGTCAGCAGTTCGCGATACGGCGCATGGTTGTCGATGGCGCAACCGGTCAGCAGGGAAGAATGGAACCAGCCGCGATGCTGGTCCGAACCTTCCAGGTACAGGTCGGCGCGCGGGCCGCTCTCGTGGCCTACCGGGTGCGAGCCACGCAGCACGTGCCAGTGGGTGGTGCCGGAGTCGAACCAGACGTCGAGGGTGTCGCTGATCTTGTCGTACCGCGGCGCTTCGTCACCCAGCAGTTCGGCGGCATCCAGCTTGAACCAGGCCTCGATGCCTTCTTTCTCGACACGCTGGGCCACCTGCTCCATCAGCTCGACGGTACGCGGGTGCAGCTCACCGCTTTCCTTGTCGAGGAAGAACGGAATCGGCACGCCCCAGTTGCGCTGGCGGGAGATGCACCAGTCGGGACGGTTGGCGATCATCGAGTGCAGGCGGGCCTGGCCCCAGGCCGGCACGAACTGGGTGTCCTCGATGGCCTTGAGCGCCCGCTCGCGCAGGGTATCGCCAGCCACGGGCGCCTTGTCCATGCCGATGAACCACTGCGCGGTGGCGCGGTAGATCAGCGGGGTCTTGTGGCGCCAGCAGTGCATGTAGCTGTGGCTGATGGTCTCGGTGTGCAGCAGGGCACCGACTTCGCTGAGCTTGTCGACGATGTTCGGGTTGGCCTTCCAGATGAACTGGCCGCCGAAGAACTCCAGGGAGTCGACGTACACGCCATTGCTCTGTACCGGTGTGAGGATGTCGTCATTGACCATGCCGTAGTGCTTGCAGGTCTTGAAGTCGTCCTCGCCGTAGGCCGGGGCGGAGTGAACCACGCCGGTACCGGCGCCCAGCTCGACGTAGTCGGCCAGGTAGACCGGCGACAGGCGATCGTAGAACGGGTGGCGGAAGTTGATCAGGTCCAGAGCTTCGCCCTTGGCGGTGGCGATCACCGCACCTTCCAGGCCGTAGCGGGACAGGCAGGACTCCACCAGTTCCTCGGCCAGCAGCAGCAACTTGTCGCCGACATCGACCAGGGCGTAGGTGAACTCCGGATGGACGTTCAGCGCCTGGTTGGCCGGGATGGTCCACGGGGTGGTGGTCCAGATCACGATCGAGGCCGGCTTGGTCAGCGACGACAGGCCGAACGCGGCGGCCAGCTTGGACTCATCGGCAATCGGGAACGCGACGTCGATGGTCGAGGACTTCTTGTCCTGGTACTCGACTTCGGCTTCGGCCAGCGCCGAGCCGCAATCGAAGCACCAGTTCACCGGCTTGAGGCCCTTGAACACGAAACCGCCCCTGACGATTTCGGCCAGGGCACGGATTTCACCGGCCTCGTTCTTGAAGTCCATGGTCTTGTAGGGGTTGGCGAAGTCGCCTAGCACGCCCAGGCGGATGAACTCGGACTTCTGCCCTTCGATCTGCTCGGTGGCGTAGGCACGGCACAGTTCGCGGGTCTTGTCCGCGCCCAGGTTCTTGCCGTGGGTCACTTCGACCTTGTGTTCGATCGGCAGGCCATGGCAGTCCCAACCCGGCACATACGGCGCATCGAAGCCGGCCAGGGTCTTGGAACGGATGATCATGTCCTTGAGAATCTTGTTCAACGCATGACCGATGTGAATCGTGCCGTTGGCGTATGGAGGACCGTCGTGAAGAACGAACTTCGGACGATCCTTGCCAATCTCGCGCAACTTCCCGTACAGGCCAATGCTGTCCCAGCGCTGCAGGATCTGCGGTTCGCGCTGTGGCAGGCCGGCCTTCATCGGGAAGGCGGTGTCCGGGAGGTTAAGCGTGGCTTTGTAGTCGGTCATTTCAGGCTCTTTTTAAGCGGTGAACCCTGCCAGTGGGCACGGGCGGCGGCGACGTCCGCATTGATCGCCGTCTTGAGCGCCTCGAGGGAGGCGAATCGCTGCTCATCGCGCAGCTTGTGGTGGAAGACCACGGTCAAACGCCGGTCATACAGATCACCGGCAAAATCCAGCAGGTGCACTTCCAGGTGAGCGCTGCCATCACCTGAAACCGTGGGTCGCACGCCGATATTGGCGACGCCCGGCCACGGCTGGCCGTCGATCTCGACGCTGACCAGGTAGACCCCGGTCAACGGCACCCGACGGCGCTTGAGCTGCACGTTGGCCGTTGGCGTACCCAATTGGCGCGCCAGCTTCTGTCCGTGCAACACCCGTCCGGCAATCCGGAACGGACGGCCGAGCAGACGCTCGGCCAGGGCAAAGTCGGCTGCCGCCAGGGCGTTACGCACCTGGGTGCTGCTGACCCGCAAGCCATCGAGTTCGACGGTCTGCGCCGCCTCGACGGTAAAGCCGCGGACGTTACCCGCCTGCAGCAGAAAATCGAAATCGCCGGCCCGGTCGCAGCCGAAACGGAAGTCGTCACCGACCTCCAGATGCTGCACACCCAGCCCGTCCACCAGGATCGTATCGACGAACTCGGCGGCACTGAGTTTGCTCAGGCGCTGGTTGAACGCCAGGCACAGCACCCGGTCCACGCCCTCGGCGGCCAGCAGTTGCAGCTTGTCGCGCAAGCGCGCCAGGCGGGCCGGCGCGGTCTCCGGAGCGAAGAACTCCCGGGGCTGCGGCTCGAAAATCACCACGCAGCTGGGCACGCCCAACTCCAGCGCACGCTCGCGCAGTCGGGCCAGGATGGCCTGGTGACCACGATGAACACCGTCAAAGTTGCCAATAGTGGCGACACAGCCCCGATGCCGGGGACGCAGGTTGTGGAGGCCTCGAACCAGCTGCATAACGCGCTTCTTGCTCATAAAGTGGTCGATTATAACCATACCGGGCCCGGCTTAATACCTGTCACGCGTCGACACATGCCCCCGCAGGAGCCCGGCTTGCCGGCGAACAAGGCCCGGAGAGCGCTAAAAGCTTCGCGGGCAAGCCCGGCTCCCACAGAAACGCGGCGCTCCCTCACATCAACGACTTGCGATTGAAATGGTGCAGGCGCAAGCCCAGCAGCAACAGCATTCCAAAGTAGGCCAGCACCCCGGCAACCACCAGCGCCCCCAGGCGCAGGAAGCGTTCGAGCATGTGCCCCTGGTCCCAGGCCGGCATCCAGTGCATCAAGCCCAGCAATACCGCCGACATCATGCCGACAGCGACCAGCAGCTTCAGCAGATACAGACTCCAGCCCGGCTGCGGGATGAACAGCTTCTGCTTGCGCAACTGCCAGAACAACAGGCCGGCATTGATGCAGGCGCCGCCGCTGATGGCCAAGGCCAGCCCGGCATGGGCCAGCGGCCCGATAAAGACCAGGTTGAGCAACTGGGTGACCACCAGGGTGAAAATCGCGATTTTCACCGGCGTGCGAATGTTCTGCTGCGCGTAAAAGCCCGGCGCCAGCACCTTGATCATGATGATCCCGAGCAGGCCGACCGAGTAGGCGATCAGCGCCCGCTGGGTCATGGAGGCATCGAAGGCACTGAACTGGCCGTACTGGAACAGTGAAACGGTCAAGGGTTCGGAGAGAATCGCCAATGCCAGGGAGCACGGCAGCACCAGCAGGAAACACAGGCGCAGCCCCCAGTCGAGGATGCGCGAGTACTCGTGGCGATCCTTGCTGGCATAGGTCTTGGACAGGATCGGCAGCAGGATGGTGCCCAGGGCCACGCCCAGCACGCCGGAGGGCAGCTCCATCAGGCGGTCGGCGTAATACATCCAGGACACCGAGCCAGCCACCAGGAACGAGGCGAAAATGGTGTTGATGATCAACGAAATCTGGCTCACCGAGACCCCGAGAATCGCCGGCAGCATCTGCTTCATGACCCGCCAGACACCGCTGTCGCGCAGGTTCAGGCGTGGCAGCACGAGCATGCCGATCTTCTTCAGGTGCGGCAGTTGGTAGAGCAGTTGCGCCAGGCCGCCCGCCAGGACCGCCCAACCCAGCGCCATCACCGGCGGGTCGAAATACGGCGTCAGGAACAGGGCAAAAATGATCATGCTGACATTCAGCAGGGTCGGCACGAAGGCCGGGACCGAGAAGCGGTTCCAGGTATTGAGGATCGCGCCGGCCAGGGACGACAGCGAGATCAGCAATATATAAGGAAAGGTCACCCGCAACAGGTCGGCGGTCAGCTTGAACTTCTCCGGCGTATCGGTGAAGCCGGGCGCGGTGGCCCAGATCACCCAGGGCGCGGCCACCATTCCGAGCACCGTGACGAGGGCCAGGACCAGGGTCAGCATGCCGCTCACATAGGCAATGAAGGTGCGGGTCGCCTCCTCGCCCTGCTGGCTCTTGTACTCTGCCAGGATCGGCACGAACGCCTGGGAAAAGGCCCCTTCGGCAAAGATCCGGCGCAGCAGGTTGGGCAACTTGAAGGCAATGAAGAAGGCATCGGTGGCCATTCCGGCGCCGAAGGCGCGCGCGATGATGGTATCGCGAACAAACCCCAGGACCCGGGAAATCATCGTGATAGAGCTGACGGCGGCCAACGACTTGAGCAGATTCATTGAAGGATTGTGTGCCTTTGGGTAAAGAACAGGCGAATAAAGCGCCCAGCTATGCGATACTCCGCGCCGCAACAGCACAGAGCCAAAGCTCGCGAGTTTACAGGTCGTACGCCGGAAAGAAATATCCCGGTGTCCCACATATACCACTCAGCGGAACGCATCGCCTGCCCTTGACAAGACTTCAACTCATCGGCATGATTCGCGGCCTATTTTGTTTGCTATTTCCTAAAAAGTCTTTCGAGGAGCTCGACGGTGGCCAACTCACCTTCCGCCAAAAAACGTGCAAAACAGGCTGAGAAGCGTCGCAGCCACAACGCCAGCCTGCGTTCCATGGTTCGTACCTACATCAAGAACGTAGTGAAAGCCATCGACGCAAAAGACGCTGCTAAAGCGCAAGCTGCCTATGTTCTGGCTGTTCCTGTTATCGACCGTATGGCCGATAAAGGCATCATCCACAAGAACAAGGCTGCTCGCCATAAAGGTCGTCTGAATGGCCACATCAAGGCTCTGAACCTTGCTGCCGCAGCCTAAGCGACACGCTTGTTAAAAAACCGACCCCAGGGTCGGTTTTTTATTGCCTGCGACTTGTGACGCGGAGCGTCACGGGCGGCATTCCCACGCGGAGCGTGGGAACGATCTATCAACTCCGCAAGAGCAAGGCCTGCCTCCTACAGGTTCGCGACAACCAATAGCAGCGGGCAACCCTTGATTCTCACTGATTCGGCCAAGGCAGAATCGGAATAGCCGTCACCGCATTCTGCGGGCTGCCCTCGATCAACCGATCGCTATAGACCAGGTACACCAGCGTATTGCGCTTCTTGTCGAGGAAACGCACCACCTGCATGGTCTTGAAGACCAGCGACGTGCGCTCCTTGAACACCTCGTCACCATCCTTCAGCTCACCACTGAAGCGAATCGGCCCGACCTGGCGACAGGCAATCGACGCCTCGGCACGATCCTCCGCCAGACCCAGACCACCTTTCAGGCCGCCGGTCTTGGCACGGGACAGATAGCAGGTCACGCCCTCGACCTTCGGATCATCGAACGCCTCGACCACGATCCGGTCATTCGGCCCGACGAACTTGAACACCGTGGACACCTGGCCGATTTCCTCGGCCGATGCCAACAACGGCATCGCCAGGAACAACCCCAACAATCCTCTTGCCAACCCCATGCCCTTCTCCCTCGAACCCATCACACCAGAATAAGGTTATCGCGATGAACCAGTTCCGGCTCCGCCATGTAACCCAGCAAGCCGACAATCGCATCCGACGACTGACCAATGATCTTCTGCGCCTCAAGAGCGCTGTAGTTGGCGAGCCCGCGGGCAATCTCACGACCATCCGCAGCCACGCACACGACCATTTCGCCACGACGGAAGCTACCCTGCACCAGCTTCACCCCCACCGGTAGCAGGCTCTTGTGATCACGCGCCAGGGCGTTGACCGCACCGTCATCCAGCACCAGCGTGCCACGGGTCTGCAGATGCCCGGCCAGCCACTGCTTGCGCGCCGCGAGCATGCCGCGCTCGGGCGACAGCAAGGTACCGATGCGCTCGCCCGCCTTAAGGCGATCCAGGACCCGCTCCAGACGACCGCCGACGATAATGGTATGCGCGCCGGAGCGTGCCGCCAGTCGCGCCGCGCGCAGCTTGGTCTGCATGCCACCACGCCCGAGGGCGCCGCCGGTACCGCCCGCCACCGCGTCCAGCGCCGGATCATCGGCACGCGCCTCATGGATCAGCTGGGCATCGGGATTGTTGCGCGGGTCGGCATCGAACATGCCGTCGCGATCCGTCAGGATCACCAGCAGGTCTGCTTCCACCAGGTTGGCGACCAGCGCCGCCAGGGTGTCGTTGTCGCCGAAACGGATTTCATCGGTGACCACGGTGTCGTTCTCGTTGATCACCGGGATTACCTTGAGCTCCACCAGGGCCCGCAAGGTGCTGCGCGCATTGAGGTAACGCTTGCGGTCGGACAAGTCATCATGGGTCAGCAGGATCTGCGCGGTATGACGACCATGCTCGGCAAAGCTCGACTCCCAGGCCTGCACCAGGCCCATCTGGCCAATGGCCGCCGCCGCCTGCAACTCGTGCATGGCACTCGGTCGCACCGTCCAGCCCAGCCGGCTCATGCCCGCCGCCACGGCACCCGAAGACACCAGCACCAGCTCCACGCCAGCCTCGTGCAAGGCCACCATCTGCTCAACCCAGACACCCATTGCCGCGCGATCCAGACCCTTGCCGTCCGCCGTCAGCAGTGCGCTGCCGATCTTCACGACCCAACGCTGCGCACCTGTCACCTTGCTCCGCATGATCTTCCAACCTTAGCCAGCGAATGGCACGACCGAGCACCATCCACGCGATTATGTGATTTACGTTTTACAGAGACTAAAACGCCGCTTCAGTGAGCGGCGTAGTAGTTTAACCAATGAATCAGTCGCGGACGTAAATGATTTCCGGACCATCTTCGTCATCGACATCTTCTTCATCCCAGTCATCGTCACCGATGTCATGGACGCTCTTGACGCCGCTGCGGCGCAGGGCCCGCTGGTCATCCAGTGCCTGCAACTGGGCACGCGCCTCATCCTCGATACGCTGGTCGAGATCACGCAGCTCATCGGCGTAGGCCGGATCGTTGGCCAGGCGATCGAGACGATCTTCCAGGTAGCGCATGATGTCGCGAGTCAGACGCTCGGTCCCTTCCTTGGCAATTGCCGAGATCACATAGACCGGACCGGTCCACTGCAGACGGTCGACAACTTCCTTGACCCGCTCCTCATGCTCTTCCTCGAGGATCTGGTCGCACTTGTTCAGCACCAGCCAGCGATCACGCTCCGCCAGGGACGGGCTGAAGCGGGCCAGTTCGTTGACGATCACTTCAGCGGCATCCGGCGCACTGCTGTCATCCAGCGGCGCCATGTCGACGAGGTGCAGCAACAGACGGGTACGCGCCAGATGCTTGAGGAAGCGAATCCCCAGGCCGGCACCTTCCGAGGCACCTTCGATCAGGCCCGGGATATCCGCGACAACGAAGCTTTTCCAGCGGTCGACACTGACCACGCCCAGGTTCGGCACCAGCGTGGTGAACGGGTAGTCCGCCACTTTCGGCTTGGCGGCCGAGACCGAGCGGATAAAGGTACTCTTGCCAGCATTCGGCAAGCCCAGCAGACCGACGTCAGCCAGCACCTTCATTTCCAGCTTGAGGTCGCGCTGCTCGCCCGGCTTGCCCGGCGTGGTCTGACGCGGCGCCCGGTTGGTACTGGATTTGAAGCGGGTGTTGCCCAGACCGTGCCAGCCGCCATGGGCGACCAGCAGGCGCTGGCCGGCCTTGACCAGGTCGCCGATGACTTCCTGGGTGGCGGAATCGATCACCGTGGTGCCGACCGGCACACGCAGCTCCAGATCCTCGCCCTTCTTGCCAGTGCAGTCGGTGCTGCCACCATTGGAACCACGCTCGGCATCGAAGTGCCGGGTGTAGCGGTAGTCCACCAGGGTGTTGAGGTTTTCGTCGGCGACCATGTAGATCGAACCGCCATCACCTCCATCACCCCCGTTGGGGCCACCGTTTTCGATGAATTTTTCCCGACGGAAGCTCATGCAACCGTTGCCGCCGTCACCAGCCTTTACGCGAATCGATACTTCATCAACGAACTTCATAACACACGCCTCTCGCCACCGGGACGAGCCGAATAACCACAAACATCAAGTATAAGACCCTTGCAAAGATGAGCGCGGCGACCTCAATCAACGACCGAAAAATCCAGCGCCGGCAGCCCATACAAACAGCTTTGCAAGAGACTCACCCCACAAACGAAAAAGCCCCGTCGCAAGACGGGGCTTCTCCAGCACTCTCGCGATTAAGCCGCGACGATGCTCACGTAACGGCGGTTGAAAGCGCCTTTTACTTCAAACTTGATCACGCCTTCGACTTTAGCGAAGAGAGTGTGATCCTTGCCCATGCCAACGCCGTAACCGGCGTGGAACTGGGTACCGCGCTGACGCACGATGATGTTGCCCGCTTTGATAGCCTGGCCGCCATACATCTTCACGCCAAGGCGTTTGGCTTCTGAGTCGCGACCGTTACGGGTACTACCACCAGCTTTTTTGTGTGCCATGAGTTCAATTCTCCAAAAAGGGGATTAGGCTGAAATTAAGCCTGAATACCGGTGATTTTGATCTCGGTGTACCACTGACGGTGGCCCATACGCTTCATGTGGTGCTTACGACGACGGAACTTGATGATGCGGACTTTATCGTGACGACCTTGGGAGATCACTTCAGCCACAACGGTAGCGCCAGCAACAACTGGAGCGCCGATGTTCACGTCATCGCCATTGGCGACCAACAGAACGCGATCAAAGGTAACGGATTCGCCAGTGGCGATTTCCAGTTTTTCGATCTTCAGGTATTCACCTGGAGCGACTTTGTACTGCTTGCCGCCGGTAACGATTACTGCGTAAGACATGGTATTTCTCCGATAATCCTGCTCACCCAGCGCTTTATAGGTAAAGGTATTGGCTGGCATGGCTGCATGGGGCTGGAACGGCCCAAGTGCAATTGCGTAAGGCAGGTGCTGCCCAGGAAGTTCAGGGTGCGCGATTGTACGCAAGCCGCCTGATCCTTGCAAGTGGCCCGGTATCCTGCCTTGACAGGCCGGAACCCCCGCCCTAGCATGCCGCGCAACCCTTCTGGAGCGACTCTCGCTGATGCAACCCCAAGCATTCTACCGCGCGGTGGCGGACGATTTTAGCGCCGTCGACGGCATCATCAAGAAGCAGCTGACTTCCCGGGTGCCGCTCGTCTCGAAAATCGGCGACTACATCACCTCGGCCGGGGGCAAGCGCCTGCGTCCTTTATTGGTGTTGCTGTGCGGCAAGGCCCTGGGGCGCGAAGGCGATGACCTGCGCCTGCTGGCGGCGACCATCGAGTTCCTGCACACCGCGACCCTGCTGCACGACGACGTGGTCGACATGTCCGGCATGCGCCGTGGCCGCTCCACCGCCAACGCCATGTGGGGCAACGCTCCCAGCGTGCTGGTCGGCGACTTCCTGTACTCGCGCTCCTTCGAGATGATGGTCGAACTGGGTTCGATGCCGGTCATGAAGATCCTCTCCCAGGCCACGCGCATCATCGCTGAGGGCGAAGTGCTGCAGTTGTCCAAGGTGCGCGACGCCAGCACCACCGAGGAAACCTACATGGAAGTCATCCGCGGCAAGACCGCGATGCTCTTCGAAGCCTCCACCCACAGCGCCGCCGCCCTGTGCCAGGCGACGCCGGAACAGGCCGAAGCCCTGCGTACCTTCGGTGACCACCTCGGCGTGGCCTTCCAGCTGGTCGACGACCTGCTGGACTACAAGGGCGATGCCGAGACCCTGGGCAAGAACGTCGGTGACGACCTGGCCGAAGGCAAGCCAACCCTGCCGCTGATCTACACCATGCGTGAAGGAACGCCGGAGCAGGCGGCCCTGGTGCGCCAGGCGATCCAGAAGGGCGGGATCGAGGACCTGGAAAGCATCCGCGCCGCCGTCGAAGCCTCGGGCTCGCTGGAATACACCGCGCAACTGGCCCGTGACTACGTCGCCCGGGCGATCGCCTGCCTGGAGGCCCTGCCGGCCAGCGAGTATCGCGATGCACTGGTGGAACTGAGCGAGTTCGCGGTCGCCCGCACTCACTGAGGCCAATAGCGGCCTACCGTAGGAGCCGGCTTGCCGGCGATGAGGTCCTTGAACGATGCGTTGCTCTTGCGCACGTCATCGCCGGCAAGCCGGGCTCCTGCAACGTCCTGCGTCAACCTGTCTTGCGTTGTCGCGCCCCCTCCTTCGTTAAAAACCCTATATAATGTGCGCTTTTAGCCTTCCCGAACCCGAGGAGCCTTAGTGAGCACGTTGCCACCCTGCCCGAAATGCAATTCCGAATTCACCTACGAAGACGGTACCCAACTGGTCTGCCCGGAATGCGCCCATGAGTGGTCCGCCACCGGCGAAGCCGAGACCGCGTCCGACGACAGCGTGAAAAAGGATTCCGTGGGCAACGTCCTGCAGGACGGCGACACCATCACCGTGATCAAGGACCTGAAGGTCAAGGGCACCTCCCTGGTGGTCAAGGTCGGGACCAAGGTCAAGAACATCCGCCTGTGCGACGGCGACCACGATATCGACTGCAAGATCGATGGCATCGGCCCGATGAAACTCAAGTCCGAGTTCGTCAGAAAGGTCTGAGCAAACGCCAACTCGATCGTTCCCATGCTCTGCGTGGGAACGCCGCCGTGACGCTCCGCGGCGCCTGCGCAACGGACGCAGAGCGTCCAGCAAGGCATTCCCACGCTGGAGCATGGGAACGATCAATCACCTCCCTGCGCTTGACGCCCGACAATTCCCCCACAGAAAAACCAGGAATCCGCCAATAGGCACTTGCTATTCTTTGAATAAGAATTATTCTCATTGAAACCCATCAAGGAGATGAGACCATGACTTATTTGATCGATGCCTGGCTGGACCGCCCACACCCTTACCTGCGCATCCTGCATCGGGAAACGGGTGAAGTCTGTGCGGTACTGGAAGAAGAAGCCCTGAATGAACTGCAGGACCAGGGTGACCTGGATGTCAGCGGCCTGAGCTCCAGTGAACCGCTGGTGCTCAAGGAACTGGTGCGCAACCTGTTTCTGTTCTGCTATGCCCGGGCCTTGCGCCCGACGGGGGACCTGAACAGCAAGCTGCAGGTATGACAACGGTGTCTGTGGGAGCGGGCTTGCCCGCGAAGAGGCCGGTACATCCGCCACACTGCTTGTGGCAGTAAGACCGCCTTCGCGGCGGTCCGACATCCCGGCAAACCTGCTCCCACACAAGGACCGCCCCCATGGAGAGGCGGGTGCGGCGGGTTAAAGAACGTCGAGCAGCTCGACGTCGAACACCAGAACGCTGTGCGGCGGGATGCTGCCAACGCCTTGAGCGCCGTAGGCCAGTTCGCTCGGCACATACAGGCGCCATTTGCTGCCGGCATTCATCAGTTGCAGGGCTTCGGTCCAGCCGGCGATCACGCCACCTACCGGGAATTCGGCTGGCTGGCCACGCTCGTAGGAGCTGTCGAACACGGTGCCGTCGATCAGGGTGCCGTGGTAGTGAGTACGCACGGTGTCCTCACGGGATGGCTTGGCGCCTTCACCTTGAGTCAGCACTTCGAACTGCAGGCCCGATGCCAGGGTGGTGATGCCGTCACGCTTGGCGTTTTCAGCCAGGAATGCCAGGCCGGCACCTGCCGCGGCTTCAGCCTTGGCAGCCGCTTCGGCCTGCATGATTTCGCGGATGACCTTGAAGCTGGCGGACAGTTCGTCCTGGCCCACACGGCTTGGCTTGCCGCCAAACGCGTCGGTCAGACCGGCCAGGATCGCGTCCAGGCTCACGCCCGGTGGCGGGTTGTCACGCAGTTGGTCGCCCAGCTGACGGCCGATGCCGTAGCTGACGCGGGTTTCGTCGGTGGACAGATTTACTTCGGACATAACACTGCTCCGCTATGGGTCTGCTCTGGAAAACACCCTGGAATACGGCATTTCCCCTCGCGCCCGGAACCAAAAAGGGCGAGCAGACTAGCACAGAAGCGTCCGCTGTCAGCAGCCTCACCAGCCAGAATGGAAGGCGATGGGCACCTTCAGGCTGTCCTCGGCACTAGCCGGCATCCCGCACATTTCGTCGTGCACCGAGGTATGGATCAGGTGGAACGGCAGCTTCGGCATTCGTTCCAGCACCTCCCTGGCATGCTCCACCGAACGCAGGTGCAGGGTCTGCCCATGATCGTCGTTGAGCGGGTAGGCCGCGCCGTGCATCCGCGCTTCCAGCAGATAGATGCCGCCTTCGAGGGAGATCAGGTTCAACTCGTCGATCCGCCCGGCGAGGGCGAAACTGTTCAGCTCTTGCAGGTTCATGGGCGCACCTCGACTTTTCGGACTGGGCTATAGACAGGCATATGCCTGACCCGACAAAAGCACAAGGCGAAAACCACGCCGCCCGTCCGTTTCACAACGGACGGGCGGCGCGAACACGGCCACGGAGCGTGACGATCAGTGCTTGGTCAGCTTGTCCAGGTAACCCATGGCGAAGGCCGAGATCACAAAGGTCATGTGGATGATCACATACCACTGCAAGTGCACCGGATCGACGTTCTTGGCGTCCATGAACACCCGCAGCAGGTGAATCGAAGAGATCGCCACGATGGAAGCCGCCACCTTCATCTTCAACGAGGTGGAGTCCATCTTGCCCAGCCAGCTGAGCTTTTCCTTCTCTTCATCGATATCCAGCTGGGAAACGAAGTTCTCGTAGCCGGAAATCATCACCATCACCAGCAGCCCACCCACCAGCGCCATGTCGATCAGCGACAGCAGCACCAGGATCAGGTCGGCCTCGGCCATGGCAAACACGTTGGGGATGACGTGAAACACTTCCTGGAAGAACTTCAGCGCCAATGCCAGCAACCCCAGGGACAGCCCGAAGTAGATCGGCGCCAGGAGCCAGCGCGAGGCATACATTGCATTTTCGATAAAACGTTCCATGAATCTCACATATCGCCTGAAATGGCGGCGAGTATACCAGCCGTGAAACCCGAGGGAAAAAGCTCCCGCCAGACGCCTCGTTCAACACAGGGACAGCTCTGCAAAAGCGATTTTCTGCTAGTGTCGGCATCAACGACATCGCGCATGCACTGTGGACAGGAAAACTGAACAATGGATTTGCGACGCCCCCTGGGTTGCCTCGGACTCTCGGTAGCTCTGCTGATGAGCGGCTGCTCCCCCAATGACAAGCAACAACAGACCAGCCTCGAGGAAAGAACCGCAGAATTCGAAAAGACCCTCGACACGATCCAGGATCCCAAGCTCAAGGACGCCGTCGCGGACCTCGGCGGCTCCTTGCTGCTGCTCGAACGCGCCCGCCTGCGCCTGCGGGACAAGCCGATCGAGACAGAGTACAGCGACGATGCCCTGGCGCTGCTCAAGCACTACCCGACCCCGCAGGCCCTGGCCGACACCTACATCAACGGGCTGTTCGTGCTGCGCAAGGCCTCCAGCTCCGATTACCTGACCGACCTGCAGCCGATTTTCCCGTTCAGCTTCAACTACCCGACCGAGTTTCCCTTCCCCCATGCCCTGGAATGGCAGTCGGTGACCCTGAGCAACAAGCAGGTCGTACCCTTCCAGCCCGAATGGTCGGAGACCGATCCCGGCATCCAGTTGAGCCCGTCCAGCGCCAACATGACCAACCCCGACGACCTGACGGTGACCTACCCGTACGTCGACGGGGTGGAAGTCGAGAACCGCAACCAGCCCCAACCCCTGACCCTGCACGGCAAGGTCGAGGTGATCGCCCCGCGCAAGGTCTTTACCTTCGACCTGACCCGCAAGGACATCGGCAAGCGGCAGACCAGCGAAAACATCAGCCTGACCCTGGTCTCGCTCGACAAGAACAATGCCGAGATCGAACTGAGCAACAGCGCGCCCCAGGCGGCGCAGGTCGGCGATACGGCGCTGAACCCGCTGATCGCCCAGGCCAGGGACAGTACCGGCCAGTTCCTCTCGCGCTCGGGGTCGATCAACGAAAACGCCGCGCAGATCGCCTTCTACCAGCAGCAACTGGATGAGATGCTCAAGCAGAAGAGCTGGAGCGACGCGTTCGAGAAGAAACTCGACGATGAGCAGAAAGCCTTCGAGGCCAGGCAGAGCAGCCATTACACCCGCGTGTACTTCAACGGCATGATCGACAAGCTGGAAATCAGCGTGCTGGATTTCTCCGATGCCACCGTCAACCGCAAGGAACTGGACCTCCCGATACGCCAGTTCGATGACACCACCAGCAAGGACATCCAGCCACTGCCGATGCCGGTGGTGGTCTACGACGACCAGGCGCCCCACTACCTCAAGGACGCCGACCTCGACGCCGAGCAGTTGAAAAAGAGTGTCAGCATCAGCCAGTCCGTGGACGACGCCAGCGCCGCGCGCATCGAGTTCGACCATCCGAAGACGTTCAACGACGAACTGCTCGGCTCATCCTTCAACCCTGGCGACAGCCCGGTGACGTTCTTTGCCGAAGACGAACAGGGAAAACGCGGCGAACCGCTGGAACTGCCCAAGGAAGCGTTCGAGGTCAACCCGCTGGAAGGCACCATCACCTACGACCTCAACCTGTTCCCGGAAACGCCGGCCTATGCCATCGGCTCGATACCGCTGTTTCTCGCCAATATCCAGAAAAACACCCTGGACGCCCGGCAGTTGCCCAAGGGCCTGGAACTCAAGGGCAATGCTCTGGTGGTCGACCAGAAACTGTTCCCGGCCGAGTCCTGGCGCTTCTACGCCAAGGACGACAGTGGCAACTACCTGAAGGAAATCCTCGCCACCAGCCACAACGAGAAGGCCGACTCACCGCCGCTCTATGACGTGCACTATTTCTACGGGCAACCGACGCAACTGGAAAGCTACCAGCGCACCGACCTGCAGACCGTCGAGTACGGTTTCGAAGTCAAGCTCGACAAGGTCCAGAGCAACGAGCCCGCCGAGTAATCCTCAGTGCAGCTCGTAGCCACCCGGATGTCGACCGCGCTCGCCGTTGATCTGCCGTAGCTGGGCCTGCAGGTGCAGGCGCCAGATCTGCGGTTCCTCGGCCAGTTCGTAGCCGTGCAGGGTCAGGCTTTCGACAATCGAGTCGAGGATCGATTCGGCGACGAAGGGGCCGTGGAAAGGGCCCTGGGATTTGATTGCGGAGGGTTGCTCACCGGCCATTCCGGCGGCGAACAAGAGGGTCCACATCCCGTTATCCCCGGCGAGCGGGCGAATGACGCATTCGATACGGGTGACCAGGCCCAGGCATTGGCGGGTAAGACAAAGGCTGCGCGACATGGCGGCGACCCTCGGTAGGTCCTGTCTTCAGCCTCCGACGTGAAGGCTGCATCGTTCCAGTGACTACAGTGGATGTCCTTGCCCAGAGAATAGAATAAATCCACCGGGCGCAAGGACCTGGAGGACCAACGGGCGCCAGGGGAACGGGCGCCAAAGCCTTGACCCCCGCCCTTGCGGAACTTGTGGGAGCTGGCTTGCCAGCGAAGAGGCCCTTGAGAGCACCAGAAGCTTCGCGGGCAAGCCCGCTCCCACAACAAGCCCACTCCCACAGTCCATGCGCGCCGTCAGGACGGCTTGACCTCCGCCAGCGCCTGCTCGGCGGCCTCTCTCTCGGCCTCCTTGAGGTCATCCTCGCTGATCATTTCGGCGATCACTCGCAGGCGCTCCACCACCCGTGCATTGACGCTGCCTTCCGGGAACTGGCCGTCGGCATCCGGCTCGCCGGCGGGTTCGCCCACCAGCAGGCTGAGGGCCTCGTCGGCCTGACGCACCGCATACACATGGAACTGCCCGGCCCGGACGGCCTGCAGGACTTTCTCGTCGAGCATCAGCGTGGCGACGTTGGCCTGCGGGATGATCGCACCCTGTTCGCCGGTCAGGCCACGGGCCTCGCAGAGCCGGAAGAAGCCCTCGATCTTCTCGTTGACCCCACCGACCGCCTGCACCTCGCCGAACTGGTTGATCGAACCGGTAATGGCGAAGCATTGCTTGAGCGGGGTCTTCGACAAGGCCGAAATCAGCGTGCAGGCCTCGCCCAGGGAAGCGCTGTCGCCATCGACATAACCATAGGACTGCTCCAGGGCGATGCTCGCGGAGATCGCCAGGGGGAATTCCTGGGCATAACGGCTGCCCAGGTAGCCGGTGAGGATCATCACGCCCTTGGAGTGGATCGGCTGCCCGAGATTGACCTCGCGCTCGATATCGACGATACCGCTGCCGCCCGGATAGACCGTGGCGGAAATCCGCGCCGGCACGCCGAACGCCGAATCGCCGACCTCCAGCACCGTCAGGCCGTTGCACTTGCCCACCGCGGCGCCGGCGGTATCGATCAGGATGATCCCCGCCAGCATATCGTCGAGGATGCGCGCGGAGACCCGGCCGGTCCGCGTGGCCTTGGCCTTGAGCGCCCGTTCGATATGGCCGGCATCGGTGCGTTCGTCACCGGCCAGGTGACGGATGAAATCCGCCTCGCTGACCAGCTGGAACAGATCGCCGATCCGTGCCGACAGACGCCCCTGGTGCTCGGCCAGGCGCGCACTGTAGGTCGCCAGGCGCGCCACCGCATCGGCGGTCAGCGGCGCCATGCCCTCTTCCGAGGTGCGGGTCTTGAGCAACTGGGCGAACTGCTCCAGGCTTTCGTCGACCATCGGGATGTCTTCGTCGAAGTCCACCAGCACCCGGAACATCTCCTGGAAGTCCGGATCCAGGTCCTGCAGGGTGTAGTACAACTGGCGCGCGCCGATGATGATGACCTTGACCTGCAGCGGGATCATCTGCGGCGTCAGGGTCACGGTCGCCAGGCGACCCAGTTCGCCCAGGGGCGACTCCATCTTCAGCTTGCGCGATTGCAGGGCGCGCTTGAGCGCGTCCCAGACGAAGGGCTCGCTGAGCATCTTCTCCGCTTCGAGGATCAGAAAACCACCGTTGGCGCGATGCAGCGCCCCCGGGCGCAATTGCCGGTAGGTGGTGTACAGCGCACCCTGGTCGGTGCTGTATTCGATCCGGCCGAACAGATTGTCGTAGGTCGGATGCGGCTCGAACACCACCGGCGCCCCGCCACTGGCCGGATGCCCGACCACCAGGCTCGGCGCGTACTGCTCTTCCAGCAACTTGCGGGCAACCGCGTCGGTCTTGCTGTCGTCCACCAGTTGCTCGACCACGGTCTTGAGCAGGTAGACCTGCATCGCTTGCAGATAACCACAGACTGCCGCGTTCTCGGCGTACTTCTCCGACAGCGGGGCGAGCAGAGGCTGCAAGGCCAGGGTAATGGTCTCTTCGTTCAACTGGCGCAACTGGTTGCTCGACTCGCGCTTCCACTGCGGCAGGCTGGCGAGCTCCTCGTTGAGACGTTCTTCGAGATCGGCGATATCAGTATGGAAACGCTCGCGCTCGGCCTCCGGCAACTGGGCGAACTCCGCCTCGTCGAGGGCCTTGCCGTCGCTCATCGGGGTAAACGCGATATTGGTGCTGTCGCGATACAGGGCGACTTCCTTTTCCAGCGCCAGGCGCTCGATCACATCCAGGGCGCGGTCATAACGCTGGTTGAACGCACGGTCGATGGCACTTTTCTTCTGCTGATAGGACGGATGTTCGAACACCGCCGGAAACGTCGCCAGCAGATTGTCGATCAGACCGTTGATATCGCTGATGAACGCGCCGGCCTCGCCCGCGGGCAACTCCAGCGCCCGTGGCTCGCGCGGCTCATCGAAATTGTTGACGTAGACCCAGTCCGAGGGGGTCTGCAGGCGCTTGCCTTCCGCCTTCAGGTAGCGTTTGACGAAAGAAAAACGCCCGGTGCCGGGCTCTCCCATGACAAATACGTTGTAACCGGGGCGTGGCATCGCCACACCGAACTGCAATGCTTCGACCGCGCGTTCCTGGCCAAGCACACCGCGAAAGGGCTCCAGATCATTGGTGGTAGAGAAGCTGAACTGTTCAGCGGAGAAAGGGCGAGTCAGCGCTTCGGGCGCTAGACGCAGGCTGGCAGCAACAGAATCAGGCATCGGGCTTCCTTACATCAGGCGGGGCAGATGAAGGCATTCTGGCGCTGGCCGTACCCGGCTGGCAAGGCAAGTGGCAGGTGAATCCTCGCAGCGGGACAAAAGCCCCGGGAGCCGGACTACAAGAAGGTGTATATCTTATTCATAAAGGGAAAAAACCACGGAACCCTTGGATCGTGCCTAAACTCCAACATGCGCGGCTGGACTGATAACCGGCCCACCGGCGCTCTCACAGGCCGGACACCCTTGTCCATTGGTATGCACATAAAGAGAACAAAGCTATGAAACGGATTCTTCTCGGTACTCTCTTCACCGTTGTCTCCTTCCAGGCCTTGGCGCAGGCGCCAGGCGGCCCGGATTGCGGTTGGGGCAACATGCTGTTCAAAGGTCAACGTGGCACCCCCGCACACTTCCTGGCCTCCACCACCAACGGCACCTCCGGCAACGCCACCTTCGGGATGACGTCCGGCACCAACGGCTGCACCACCAAAGACGCACTGACCTACGGTGGCAAATCCTGGATTGCCATGAATGGCATGATGAACGAGCTGTCGGAAGACATGGCCAAGGGTCAGGGCGAAGCGCTGACCACCTACGCCGTGGTCCTGGGGGTCGCACCGGAAGACCGCGCCCATTTCGCCGCCGTGACCCACGAGCACTTCCAGCAGATCTTCAGCAAGGCTGACGTGACCGCAGACGACGTGCATACCAACACCCTGGCCGTACTCAAGAGCGATCCACGCCTGGCCAAGTACGCGACCCAGGCTTGACCGAGCCCCGCCCGCTCCTTCCGGAGCGGGCAACCCCTGCCCTACCCTCTTTCGCCGGACAACAGTTGCCCATCATGCTCAAACGCCTTGCCTACCTGGCGCTCTGTGTCTGCGCCCCGCTCCAAGCCGCTTCGCACATCGATGATCAACGTTTGCAACAACTGGCCAACGATCCCTTCTGGATCTCCCTGGGCCATTACGAAAGCGCCAAGCTGGGCGGCTGGCGCAGCTATGTGAGCGACAAGAAATTCTTCCTCGCCGCCGACGGCGCCCATCACCCGGATGCGGAACTGAAAGCCACCGTCGCCGCGCTATATGCCCCGGCCAGCGCCGGCAACCAGCACGCCCAGTGCGTCTACCCGGCCCGCAGCCGCTGGCTCAAGGCGCAACTGCAACTGACCGACCTGCCGGCCCCGGACTGCTCCGACTTCAACCAGTGGTTCAAGGACGTCTCGCCCCACAGCACGGTGATGATCTTTCCGGCGGCCTACCTGAACAGCCCCTCGTCGATGTTCGGCCACACCCTGCTGCGTATCGACCAGGAAGATGTCCAGCGCGACCAGACCGCGCTGCTCAGCTACGCGATCAACTTCGGGGCCTATATCGAAGGCTCGGACAACAGCATTCTGTATGCCTGGAAAGGCCTGATGGGCGGCTACCCCGGCCTGTTCGCCCTGGTGCCCTACCAGGAAAAACTCTCCGAATACCGCAGCCTGGAAAACCGCGACCTGTGGGAATACCGGCTGAACCTCACGCCGGAAGAAACCCAACGCATGGTCGAGCACGTCTGGGAACTCAAGCAGATTCAGTTCGACTACTTCTTCTTCGACGAAAACTGCTCCTATCGCCTCCTGGAACTGCTGCAGGTTGCCCGCCCGAGCCTGCGCCTGACCGGGCAGTTCCCGCTGACCGCCATCCCCACCGACACGGTGAAGGCGGTCAAGGAGGCCGGCCTGGTGGAAAGGATCGACTATCGCCCGTCCCGTGAACGCGAACTGCTGGAACGGGCCAAGCCCCTGACGGACGATGAGCAGGCCTGGGTCCTGAAAGTCAGCGCCGACCAGAAAGTCCTCCAGGACCCGCTGTTCAAGGCCCAGCCCAGGGCCCGCCAGGCGCTGATCGTCGATGCCGCCTATCGCCTCGAACGTTATCGGGCCAACGGCCTGGAGCGCGACCCGGTGCGCTCGCAACGCAGCTTCGAACTGCTCCGGGCGATCAACCAGAACCCCGCGCCAGAGTTGCAGATCACGCCGCCCGGACTGCCGGAAAACGGCCATGAGTCGCGCACTTGGCAGGCCGGGATCGGCACCCGCGGCGACAAGGCCTTCGGCGAGTACGGCCTGCGCATGGCCTATCACGACCTGAACGACAACGCCGAGGGCTTCCCGCTCGGCGCCCAGATCGAAATCCTGCAGATGAAACTGCGCCAGTACGAAGGCAACCACTGGCAATTGCAGCAACTGGACCTGGCCACCATTCGCTCGCTGACACCGCGCAACGCGCTGCTGCAACCCTGGTCCTGGCAAGTGACCGGCGGCCTGGAGCGGGTGCCGGGCAAGCACGATGACCAGACCCTGGTCAGCCACGTCAATGGCGGGGCCGGCGGTACCTGGCAATTGAACGATGAGCTGCTCGGCTTCGCCCTCGGCACCGTGCGCGTGGAACACAATGCCGATTTCGCCGCGTTCGTCTCACCGGCCGCCGGGTTCGATACCGGGCTGCTGTGGAAAAACCCGCTGGGCAATCTCAGCGTGGAAGCCAAGGGTGACTACTTCACCAATGGCGAAGTACGCCGCAGCCTGAGCCTTAACCAGCAATGGGAGCTGTCGCGCAACCTGGGCCTGCGCCTGAGCGCCCAGCGCGAGTTCAGCAAACTGGCCTCGGCGGAAAACGAGGTCATGCTGGAACTGAAGTGGTATCACTACTGAGGCGGGACTGATGGCCCGCTATCCACAGCGCGGGTTCGGTCGTCCGGACTCGCGCTCAAGCAACTCGCCCTGCAGTCGCAGGCAACGCTCGTAATCGCGCCGGGCCATGTTGTCGATGGTGATATTGCCCACTTCCTCCGGCCCCTTCCGCTCGCCGAAGCGGACATCCACCAGAGGCGCCTCGGGCTTCAGTTGAAACAGGCTGGGCGACTTCTCGTAAGACACTTCCACCTGAGTTGCCACGGGCAACTGATCTGGCGTTATGCCATAACGGCCCAACAAGGTGCTCTCCAAAGAGCTCGCCGGCAAGGGGTCACCCACGGCAACACAGGCGGACAGGGTCAGGCCGACACCCACGCCATGGGGTTTGAAGCAACTCATACACGACTCTCTTTCTTTCGACTGCGATTGCCCCCACGCCCTGGCGCGGGACTGAAACACCTGGCACAGAGCGCCCGGTACTGCTTTAACCTGAACAGAAAGATAACGACCCGGGTCGAAAAAGTTTACTGCCCAGACGCACAAACCGCTCATTGCCCGACGTCACAGGAGCGCGAACAGGCTCAACAGGTTCATCACAACCTCTTGACGCTGCGCTCACGCGCGACCTTCTACACTCAACTCCATAGGGGTCGATCTGTACGGGTATCACGATGTGGCGTTGGCTGTTGCTGGCAGCAATGATGGGATTGGCGGGCTGTGAATCGACCCACGATCACCTGCTCGCCCAGGGTTATCCACCGGCGTTCGCCGATGGCTTCGACGACGGCTGCGGCAGTGGCCGGCAAGCCGCCGGTGCGATCACCGGCGAATTCCGCAAGAACGTTTCCCGCTATCTCCAGGAACGTGAATACGCCACGGGCTGGGATGACGGCTTCCGGCAATGCCAGGCCATGCTCGAGAATCAGGACCGCGACACCTACAAGAACCGCCACTGGGACGAGCGCGAACGCGCCTGGCAACAGGAGAAAGACCGTGACGCCGCACGGGCCTACCGTTCGCAATAGGTCGCTTTCGGACAATTCCCCGGCACCGAATCCTGCGAGCATGGTCCATATGCCATGCACGGGAGAATGCCATGAGTCGTGCCTTCGTCAACGAAGACAGCGCCGCCGCCCAGGCCAGCCAGCCGGTGGAGCGCCAGGTCAGCACGCAGCCCAACTACGTCACCGCGACGGGCCTGGCCCAGTTGCAGGAACGCGTCGCCGGGTTGCAGGCCGAATACAGCCGGCAGAGCGCCCTCGGTGAACAGGCCGACAAACAGCGCCAGGCCGATATCGAACGGGACCTGCGCTATTTCAACCAGCGCCTGTCCAGCGCCATGCTGGCCGCTCCGGCGACCTCCAGCGAAGTGGTGCAGATCGGCAGCCGCGTCACCTTCGCCAACGAACAGGACGAGGAACAACAGGTCCAGCTCGTCGGCGAAGACCAGGCCGACTACGCCAGCGGCCTGATCAACTGGGGCTCGCCGCTGGGACGGGCGCTGCTCGGCGCGCACCCCGGCGATGAAGTGCTGTGGAAACGACCGGCCGGGGACCAGCTGATCGAGATCCTGCGCATCGACCCGGCTTAAACCACACCCTGGGCCAGCATGGCCTCGGCGACCTTGACGAAGCCGGCGATGTTCGCGCCCTTGACGTAGTTGACCCGGCCGTTTTCCTCGCCGTAATGCACGCAGGCATGATGGATCGATTGCATGATGCCGTGCAGCTTGCTGTCGACCTCGCCGGCGGTCCACAACAGGCGCATGGCATTCTGTGACATCTCCAGGCCACTGACCGCCACGCCACCGGCATTCGAAGCCTTGCCCGGGGCGAACAGGATGCCCGCCTCGATAAAGATATCCACAGCCTCCAGGGTGGTCGGCATGTTCGCACCCTCGGCCACGCACAGGCAGCCATTGCGCAACAGGGTCCGGGCCGCCTCGGCGTCCAGTTCGTTCTGCGTCGCGCAGGGCAGCGCGATATCGCAGCTCAGGGTCCACGGATGCTGGCCGGCGAGGAACTCCAGGCCAAAGCGTTGCGCCAGCTCGCTGATCCGCCCGCGCTGGACGTTCTTCAACGCCAGCAGCGCCTGCCACTGTTCGTCGGTCAGGCCGGCCTCGCAATACAGCGTGCCTTCGGAGTCGGACAGCGAAATCACCTTGCCGCCCAGGTCCATGACCTTGCGCGCGGCGTACTGTGCAACGTTGCCGGAACCGGAGATCGCCACGCGCTTGCCCTCGACCCCATCGCCCTTGCGCTTGAGCATTTCCTCGGCGAAATACACACAGCCAAAGCCAGTGGCTTCCGGACGGATCAGGCTGCCGCCGTAGGTCATGCCCTTGCCGGTCAGTACCGAGGTGAACTGGTTGGCCAGGCGCTTGTACTGACCGAACAGGAAGCCGATCTCCCGGGCGCCGACTCCGATATCACCGGCCGGGACGTCTACGTCGGCACCGATATGCCGGTACAGCTCGCTCATGAACGCCTGGCAGAAACGCATGACCTCCGCGTCACTCTTGCCCTTGGGATCGAAGTCCGAGCCGCCCTTGCCGCCGCCCATCGGCAGCGAGGTCAGGGCGTTCTTGAAGGTCTGCTCGAAGGCGAGGAACTTCAACACACCGAGATTCACCGACGGGTGGAAACGCAGGCCGCCCTTGTAGGGGCCGATGGCGCTGTTCATCTGGATACGGAAACCACGATTGACCTGGACCTTGCCCTGGTCGTCGACCCACGACACGCGAAACACCACGGCCCGCTCCGGCTCGCACAGACGCTCAAGAATGCCCGAGGCCAGGTAGTGCGGATGACTCTCCAGAAACGGCCAGAGACTGCGCAGGACCTCCTCCACCGCCTGATGGAATTCCGGTTGGTCCGGGTCGCGTTTTTTCAGGCGGGCGAGGAAGTGGTCAACGGATTCGATCATGAAAAAGTCTCGTCAATGAGTTGTCGTTATCAGGAGATTGACCCGGACTGTAGCAATTGAAAGAGCACTACGACAGTGCAAAATGTCGCAGTTATGAATTTAAATGGTGCAATTTATATAAATATTCCGAGTTCAGGGCGCAAAACGCACCATAAAAAGGCTATCAGCCACCCGGGTTGCACCTGGGAACGACAGGCAAAAAAAACGGAGCCCGAAGGCTCCGTTTTCTCGACCACCGACCTGATCAGGCCAGTTTCTTGTGCCGTACGCGGTGCGGCTGGGCCGCTGCGTCACCGAGGCGTTTCTTGCGATCCGCTTCGTATTCGGTGTAGTTGCCTTCGAAGAACACCGCTTGCGAGTCGTCTTCGTAAGCGAGGATGTGCGTCGCCACACGGTCCAGGAACCACCGATCGTGGGAGATCACGATGGCCGCGCCCGGGAAGTCCAGCAGGGCTTCTTCCAGGGAACGCAGGGTTTCCACGTCGAGGTCGTTGGACGGTTCGTCGAGCAGCAGGACGTTGCCGCCCTCCTTCAGGGTCAGGGCCAGATGCAGGCGGCCACGCTCACCACCGGACAGGTCCTTGACGAACTTCTGCTGATCGCCGCCCTTGAAGTTGAAGCGACCGACGTAGGTACGCGAAGGGATTTCGTAGTTGCCGATGCGGATCTGGTCGGAACCGTCGGAGATCTGCTGGAACACCGTCTTGCTGCCGTCGAGGTCGTCGCGGCTCTGGTCGACGCAGGCCAGTTGCACGGTCTCACCGATCTCGATGCTGCCCGAGTCCGGGGTTTCCTTGCCCATCAGCATGCGGAACAGGGTCGACTTACCGGCACCGTTACCGCCGATCACGCCGACAATCGCGCCCTTGGGCATGCTGAACGACAGGTTGTCGATCAACACGCGGTCGCCATAGCCCTTGCTGACGTTCTTGAACTCGATGACCTTGTCGCCCAGGCGCGGACCGGCCGGGATATAGATTTCGTTGGTCTCGCTGCGCTTCTGGAATTCCTGCGATTGCATTTCCTCGAAGCGCTGCAGACGGGCCTTGGATTTCGACTGGCGGGCCTTGGCGCCTTTGCGCACCCACTCCAGTTCCTCCTTCATGGCCTTTTCATGGGCCGACTGCTGCTTGGATTCCTGGGCCAGACGATCGGACTTGGCTTCCAGCCAGCCCGAGTAGTTGCCTTCGTACGGAATACCCGCGCCGCGGTCGAGTTCGAGGATCCAGCCGGCAACGTTGTCGAGGAAGTAACGGTCGTGCGTGATCGCGACCACGGTGCCCGGGAAGTCGTGCAGGAAGTGCTCCAGCCAGGCGACGGAGTCGGCGTCCAGGTGGTTGGTCGGTTCGTCGAGCAGCAGCATGTCGGGAGCCGACAGCAGCAGGCGGCACAGGGCCACACGGCGCTTTTCACCGCCGGACAGGTGTTCGACCTTCGCGTCCCAGGCCGGCAGGCGCAGCGCATCGGCGGCGACTTCCAGCTGGCGCTCCAGGTTGTGACCGTCGCTGGCCTGCAGGATGGCTTCGAGCTTGGCCTGTTCGGCGGCCAGCTTGTCGAAGTCGGCGTCCGGGTCGGCGTAGGCGGCGTAGACCTCGTCCAGGCGCGCCTGGGCGTCCTTGATCACGCTGACCGCTTCCTCGACCACTTCACGCACGGTCTTGGTCGGATCCAGTTGCGGTTCCTGCGGCAGGTAGCCGACATTCAGCTCCGGCATCGGCCGCGCCTCACCGTCGAACTCGGTGTCGACGCCAGCCATGATTTTCAACAGGGTGGACTTGCCCGAACCGTTCAGGCCAAGAACGCCGATCTTGGCGCCCGGGAAAAACGACAGGGAGATGTTTTTCAGGATTTCCCGCTTCGGCGGAACAACTTTGCTCAGCCGATGCATGGTGAAGACGTATTGAGCCATGGAGAACCTAGCGTCAGTGACTGATGAATAAAGGCGCGAGCGTAGCTCGGACAAGGCGGGATAGTGCGGCATGCATCATGCTTGTCAAACGCAACGCCGATCCCGGCCTCAAAGAGGAGCGCAAAACTCCCGCGTAACCGGCAAAGCTACCTGAATGCGTGAAACAGGGCAAACCGCTCGGTCGAACGGGGCTGGCACTTTGCCACAAGTCAAGGCATGCTAGCCGCCCTTCGGGCGTCCGGCTTATAGTGCACGTCGCGCCAATCCAGCCCAACCGCAGGATCACAGTTTGACCAACGCCAACCCGCCATCGCCCGCGCGCGCATCCCGTCATGTGTCCGGCACACCCCTGCGCGGCACAATCAAAGGCGTACTGGCGATACTGGTGTTGTTCCTGCTCGCCCTGCTGTTCTGGCAACTGATCGATCAGTTCCAGCACACCCGCAAGATCCAGCGCCAATACAGCATCGACTACAGTGCCGAACTGGCCGATCACGTCAGTCTGAACATGAAGCTCAATGCGCAGATCGCGGCCAACCTGCTGCCGATCTTCGAGAAGCCCGAGAACCGCGAGCAGCAACAGCAATTGCTCGGCAAGCTGCGCCTGTCCCTGCCGGACATCCAGAGCATTGCCCTGCTCGACGCCAAGGGCAACATCATCAGCGACAGCGCCGTCGACAGCCACGATGCCGACTACCTCGCCGAACTGGTCCGGCGCAGCAGTCGCACCCAGACCTATTACTTCACCAATGACGACGACGGCTCGATGGTGCACCTGCTGCTGCGCCAGGCCAGCGGCGAGACCAACGGCTACTGGGCGTTGCGCCTGGCACCGACGCTGTTCCAGAGCCTTACCCGTCAGTCCGAGCAGAAATTCCAGCCGACCTGGGTCATCGAGAACCGCCTGAACCATCGTGTCATCAGCCGTGACAACGACATCACCCCACGGCCTTCGGTGCTGCAACCGGATGACGAAGCCAACAGCGTGCTGATCGTCCCGCTGTCCAACAGCGACTGGCAGCTGCGCGGCCTGTTCGACCAGCGCAAGGTCCTCGAGGAACTGCTCCCGGCGCTGATCGGCAAGTGCCTGCTGGGACTGGGACTGTCGATGCTGCCGGTGCTGGCCCTGATCAATATGCGCCGGCGCCAGCGCCAGGTCCATGAAGGGCGCCGTCGCTACCAGGACATCTTCGAAGGCACCGGCGTAGCGCTGTGCGTCCTCGACCTGTCGGGGCTGCCGGCCTTTCTCGCCGACAACCACCTGACCGACAGCGAAAGCCTCAAGCGCTGGATCGCCCATGATCCCGAACACCGTCGCCTGCTGCTGGAAGAATTGCGCATCACCGAAGTCAACCTGGTCGCGCTGCGCCTGCTCAATGTCGACTCCTGCGAGACCGCCTGGAAGTGCCTGATAGACGGTTGCCCGACCCAGATCACCGGTATCGGCTACCCGCTGGTGGAAGCGCTGATCAACCACCAGAGCCAACTGGAACTGGAGATCAAGCTCACCGATGCCCACGGCCAGGACCAGCACCTGTGGCTGGTACTGCGCCTGCCGGAAGATCCCGGCGACTACCCGGCGGTCATCCTCAGCATCACCGATATCACCAGCCGCAAGCTGATCGAATTGTCGCTGCTGGAGCGCGAAGGGTTCTGGTCGGATGTCGTGCGCACCGTGCCGGATCACCTATACGTCCAGGACGTGATCAGCCAGCGGATGATCTTCAGCAACCACCACCTGGGCCAGACGCTCGGCTACAACAAGAGCGAACTGCACCAGATGGGCGAGTACTTCTGGGAAATCCTGCTGCACCCCGAAGACGCCGAACACTACCACCGCCTGCGCCACCAGCAGCGCCACGCCGGCTACAGCCAGCTGTTGCAGTGCCAGTTGCGCTTCCGCCACCGCGACAACCAGTGGCGGCGCTTCGAGATCCGCGAACAGGCGCTGGCCCGGGATAAATACGACCAGGTCACGCGGATCATCGGCGTCGCCAAGGACATCACCGACCAGATCGAAGCCAGCGAATCCCTGCGCGACAGCGAACAGCGCTACCGAATGCTCGCCGAAAGCATCAGCGATGTGATCTTCTCCACCGACAGCAAGCTGCACCTGAACTACGTCAGTCCGTCGGTGCATGCCGTGCTCGGTTATGAAGTCGACTGGGTATTCAAGAACGGCTGGCATTCGACCATCGCCAACCCGACGCAACTGACCGGCATCTACCAATTGATGGAGCGGGTCAGCAAAGCCCTGGACAAGCCCGAACAACTGGCCGAGCTGCGCAGCCAGGTACAGACCCAGCTGTTCCTGTTCGACTGCCTGCGGGCCGATGGCCGCAAGATCCCGATCGAACTGCGCCTGGTGCTGGTCTGGGACGAGCACGGCGCCTTCGAAGGGATTCTCGGTGTCGGTCGCGATATCAGCCAGCAGCGCCGCGCGGAAAAAGACCTGCGCATGGCCGCCACGGTATTCGAGCACTCGACCTCGGCGATCCTGATTACCGATCCGGCCGGCTATATCGTCCAGGCCAACGAGGCCTTCAGCCGCGTCAGCGGTTATGCCGTGTCCGATGTCCTCGACCAGTTGCCCAACATGCTGACGGTCGACGACCAGCAGGAAGCCCACCTGCGTTATGTGCTCAAGCAACTGCAACAGCACAACACCTGGGAAGGCGAAGTCTGGCTCAAGCGCCGCAGTGGCGAGCACTATCCGGCCTGGGTCGGCATCACCGCCGTACTCGACGACGAAGGCGACCTCGCCAGCTACGTGTGCTTCTTCAGCGATATCAGCGAGCGCAAGGCCAGCGAGCAGCGGATCCATCGCCTCGCCTACTACGACGCCCTGACCCACCTGCCCAACCGCACGCTGTTCCAGGACCGCCTGCACACCGCGCTGCAACAGGCCGAGCGGCAGAAGTCCTGGGTGGTGCTGATGTTCCTCGACCTCGACCGCTTCAAGCCGATCAACGACTCCCTCGGCCATGCCGCCGGCGACCGCATGCTCAAGGAAATGGCCACGCGCCTGCTGGCCTGCGTCGCCGAGGATGACACCGTGGCGCGCATGGGCGGCGACGAGTTCACCTTGCTCCTGCAGCCACGGGTCACTCGCGAAATGGCCTTGAACCGGGCGATCCACGTCGCCGAGCAGATCCTTTCGAGCCTGGTGACGCCTTTTGTCCTCGAAGGACGGGAGTTTTTCGTCACCGCCAGTATCGGTATCGCCCTGAGCCCGCAGGACGGCAGCGAACTCAGTCAGTTGATGAAAAACGCCGACACCGCGATGTACCACGCCAAGGAGCGCGGCAAGAACAACTTCCAGTTCTACCAGGCCGACATGAACGCCAGCGCTCTGGAGCGCCTGGAACTGGAAAGCGACCTGCGCCACGCCCTGGAACAGAACGAGTTCGTGCTCTACTACCAGCCGCAGTTCAGCGGCGACGGCAAGCGCCTGACCGGCGCCGAAGCCTTGCTGCGCTGGCGCCATCCACGACGCGGGCTGGTACCGCCGGGCGACTTCATCCCGGTCCTGGAAGAGCTCGGGCTGGTGGTGGATGTCGGTGACTGGGTGCTGTCCGAGGCCTGCCGCCAACTCAAGACCTGGCACCAGAACAAGGTCCGGGTGCCGAAGGTCTCGGTGAACATTTCCGCCCGGCAGTTCTCCGACGGACAACTGGGCACGCGGATCGCCACCATCCTGCGGGACACCGGCCTGCCCCCGGCGTGCCTGGAGCTGGAGCTGACCGAAAGTATCCTGATGCGCGAAGTCAGCGAGGCGATGCTGATCCTCGCCGGCCTGAAGAACCTCGGACTGAGCATCGCCGTGGACGACTTCGGCACCGGTTACTCGTCGCTCAACTACCTCAAGCAGTTCCCCATCGACGTCCTGAAGATCGACCGCACCTTCGTCGACGGCCTGCCGTCGGGCGAACAGGATGCGCAGATCGCCCGGGCCATCATCGCCATGGCCCACAGCCTCAACCTCGCGGTGATCGCCGAAGGCGTGGAAACCCACGAGCAGCTGGACTTCCTGCGCGAACACGGTTGCGACGAAGTGCAGGGCTACCTGTTCGGCAGGCCGATGGCCGCCAATCGCTTCGAGGCACAGTTCAGCAACGATGCGCTGTTCATGTTCGACTGACAGGCCCGTGGCGCCTGGACAGACGCATTCGCGGGCAAGCCCGGCTCCCACCAGTACGGGGGCGACCACGGGTGTTGCACATGACGCAAAATCGCAGGAACCGGCCTTGCCCGCGAAGAGGCCCTGGCAGGTGCCGCCGGCAAACCTGAACACCGCTTATCTGCGACATGATGCCCTTTCATATGCCAGATAAAACCCATTGGGTTAGAATGCCTTCCTTTTCTGCCCCCGATCCTTGAGGACCGCCATGTTCAGCCGTGATTTGACTATTGCCAAGTACGACGCCGATCTCTTTGCCGCCATGGAGCAAGAAGCTCAGCGCCAGGAAGAGCACATCGAGCTGATCGCCTCGGAAAACTACACCAGCCCCGCGGTGATGGAAGCCCAGGGCTCGGTCCTGACCAACAAGTACGCCGAAGGCTATCCGGGCAAGCGTTACTACGGCGGCTGCGAATACGTCGACGTGGTTGAGCAACTGGCCATCGACCGCGCCAAGGAACTGTTCGGCGCCGATTACGCCAACGTCCAGCCACACGCCGGCTCCCAGGCCAACGCTGCCGTCTACCTGGCCCTGCTGCAAGGCGGCGACACCATCCTGGGCATGAGCCTGGCCCACGGCGGCCACCTGACCCACGGCGCCAGCGTTTCCTCCTCCGGCAAGCTGTACAACGCCGTGCAGTACGGCATCGACGCCAACGGCCTGATCGACTACGACGAAGTCGAGCGCCTGGCGGTCGAGCACAAGCCGAAAATGATCGTGGCCGGTTTCTCCGCCTACTCGCAGATCCTCGATTTCCCACGCTTCCGCGCAATCGCTGACAAAGTCGGCGCCTACCTGTTCGTCGACATGGCCCACGTGGCCGGCCTGGTCGCCGCTGGCGTCTACCCGAACCCGGTGCCGTTCGCCGACGTCGTCACCACCACCACCCACAAGACCCTGCGCGGCCCACGTGGCGGCCTGATCCTCGCTCGCGCCAACGCCGACATCGAGAAGAAGCTGAACTCCGCGGTATTCCCGGGCGCCCAGGGCGGCCCGCTGGAGCACGTCATCGCCGCCAAGGCGATCTGCTTCAAGGAAGCCCTGCAGCCTGAGTTCAAGGCCTACCAGGAGCAAGTGGTGAAGAACGCCCAGGCCATGGCCGAAGTGTTCATCGAGCGCGGTTTCGACGTGGTTTCCGGCGGGACCAAGAACCACCTGTTCCTGCTGTCGCTGATCAAGCAGGACATCTCCGGCAAAGACGCCGACGCCGCCCTGGGCAAGGCGTTCATCACCGTGAACAAGAACTCGGTACCGAACGACCCACGCTCCCCGTTCGTCACCTCCGGCCTGCGTTTCGGCACCCCGGCAGTCACCACCCGTGGCTTCAAGGAAACCGAATGCCGCGAGCTGGCCGGCTGGATCTGCGACATCCTGGCCGACCTGAACAACGAAGCGGTGATCGACGCCGTTCGCGAGAAGGTCAAGGCCATCTGCAAGAAGCTGCCGGTCTACGGCGCTTGATAAACCCCGCTTGACGCAACATTGAAAAAGCCCGGTCAGCGATGACCGGGCTTTTTTTCGCCTGGAGAAAACTCGCCGTCCGTCGCTCCTTCGTAGCAGAGCAGCGCCTTGGCGGCGGAGCACCCTCTTGTGGGAGCCGGCTTGCTGGCGATGGCGGAGCACCATCCTGTGGGAGCCGGCTTGC
>NZ_JACAOR010000005.1:0-226460 GCF_013386115.1 Pseudomonas gingeri | reverse complement strand
CGGCTTGCTGGCGATGGCGGTCTTGAGGCTTGCATCGCTCTCGCGGGCCTCATCGCCGGCAAGCCAGCTCCTACAGGACCAGCATTACTGGTCAGACCAGTCCTACCAATTTCGCGAAAAAACCCTTGTGCCTGCGAAAAAACCGGGCGTAGACTGACCCCGCACTGGACATACCGGTAAGACCACAACAATTAAGTTCCGAAGCTGCGGCCCAGGCCCGGATAACGGAACGCCGACCAGGATCCTCCTCATGCTCAGATGGTGCTCGCGTTCGATTTTCCTCCAGGTTGTCCTTGGGTTGATGCTCGGCATCATCTGCGGACTCGCCCTTCCCGAATTCTCCACCCAGCTCAAACCCCTCGGCGACGGCTTTATCAAGCTGATCAAGATGCTGATCGGACTGATCGTCTTCTGCGTGGTGGTCAGCGGCATCTCCGGCGCCGGCGACTTGAAGAAAGTCGGGCGGATCGGCCTCAAGTCGGTGATCTATTTCGAAGTACTGACCACCATCGCCCTGCTGATCGGGCTGATCCTGGCCTACTCCACCGGCATCGGCAGCGGCGCCAACATTCACCTGGAGCAACTGTCCACAGCGGCCATGGGCGATCTCGCCGATCGCGGCCAGCATCTGCGCGGGACCACGCAGTTCCTGATGGAGCTGATTCCCAACTCGGTGCTCGGAGCCTTTGCCGACAACAACATTCTCCAGGTACTGCTGTTCTCCGTGCTGTTCGGCAGCGCCCTGAACCTGGTGGGCGAGTCCGCGTCGGGTATCTCCCGCCTGATCAACGAACTCAGCCATGTGATCTTCCGCATCATGGGCATGATCGTGCGCCTGGCGCCGATCGGCGTGTTCGGCGCCATCGCCTTCACCACCAGCACCTATGGCCTGGAATCGCTACGGCAACTGGGCAGTCTGGTGGCTCTGTTCTACGTCACCTGCCTGGCCTTCGTGCTGCTGATCCTCGGCCTGGTGATGCGCGTGTCCGGCCTGCGGATCCTGCCCTTCCTCAAATACCTGCGCGAAGAGTTGCTGATCGTGATGGGCACGGCCTCGTCGGATGCGGTGCTGCCGCAGGTGATGCGCAAGCTCGAACACCTGGGCATCGGCAGTTCGACGGTCGGCCTGGTCATCCCCACGGGGTACTCGTTCAACCTGGACGGTTTCTCGATCTACCTGACCCTGGCCATCGTGTTTATCGCCAATGCCACCGGTACGCCGCTGGCGCTGACCGACCTGCTGACCATCCTGCTGGTGTCGCTGATCACCTCCAAGGGCGCCCATGGGATTCCCGGCTCGGCCCTGGTGATCCTCGCGGCCACCCTGACGGCCATTCCGGCGATCCCGGTGGTCGGTCTGGTGCTGGTGCTGGCGGTCGACTGGTTCATGGGCATCGGCCGGGCCATGACCAACCTGATCGGCAATTGCGTGGCGACCGTGGCCATCGCCCGCTGGGAAAAGGACATCGATGTGCAGCGGGCCCACAAGGTCCTCGATGGCCAGCAAGGCTATGGGTTTCAACCAAGAAAGCCGGCGGCGCCGGCCCATCAGCAGGAGTTCTGAGGTGCCGCGTCCAGGGACGGGCGCTTACCCCGCACCCGGGGCTGGCGAAAACCGCGCCGGCCCGGGTCGCGGCCAGACCGTTTCAACAGGGGGTAAACCGTGATCAGCTCATCGACCGTCGTCAATTCAGTGGTAGCAAAACTGCGCGCCGCCCTCGCCCGCGGCCAGTGGCGCTCCGGCGAAATGCTCCCGGGCCAGCGCGAACTGGCCGAACAACTGGGCATCAGCCGGCCAAGCCTGCGCGAGGCGGTGACCGTCCTGGAAACCCTCGGCCTGGTGCGTTCGATGCCGGGCAAGGGCGTGGTGGTACTCGATGCCGCCCCCGACGAGACCACGGCCGTCCACAGCGGCGTCGCCGATGCCAGCCTCGAAGACATCCTGCAACTGCGCTACACCCTGGAGCCGTTTATCGTCGGCCTGGTGGCGCAGTCCATCAGCAGCAAGGAAATCGGCCAGTTGCGCCTGACCCTGATGGACATGCGCGAAGCCCTGGAGGCCAACGACAGCGAAGCCGGGATGAATGCCTATATCGCCTTCCATGAAGAGCTGTTCGCCCTGACCTCCAACCCGATTTTCCAGAACGTGGTGCAGCAGACCGCCAATGCCCTCAAGCAGAGCGCCGAGGTCCTGCGCAATTCGCCCGAGCACCTGGCCGAGCGCCTGCAGGAAAACGAAGCCGTGGTGCGCGCCATCCGCAACAAGAACAGCGCCCTGGCCAGCGCGCAAATGCGCCGGCACATCCTCCAGGAGGGACTGCGCATGGGCATCGAACTGACCATCCCGGACGACCATCTGGGCAGCACCGAGCAATAACCAGCCGCCGAGGGAGACCGGACATGAACAGCGTAGCGCCCCCCCTGCCCTTCACCGCCACGCGCGCTTTCGTCCAGCCCCGAGGGCCGGCCTGCTGCGCCGAGACGCTTTATGCCCGGGTATTCGAAGACATTCTCGACCGCCGGTTCGCCACGGGCCTGAGCGAAGAAAGCGTGATGCAGGCCTACGGCGCGGGTCGTAGCCAGGTGCGGCGGGTGCTCGGTCGCCTGGCGCGACAACAGGTCATCCTCACTCGCCCCAACCAGCGGGCGCGGGTCGCCGAACCGGGTGCGGAACAGCTGCAACAGACCTTGCAGGCCCGGCGACTGGCTGAAACCAGCGTGATCCAGCTGCTCTGCGGCAACGCTGGCGGACTGCGCTTCGATGCATTGCATGCGCTGGTCGCCCGCGAACGCCGAAGCGTTGAAGACCACCGACAAAGCGCGGCAATCAGGCTGGGTGGCGAGTTTCATCTGGAGCTGGCCAGGATGGCCGGCAACGCGCCCCTGGCACATTTTCTCGGCGGGCTGGTGCCTCTGACCGGACTGGCGCAGGCACAGCAATCGACACACCGCGAGGATTGGCCGGCCCGTGAAGCCATTCTCCATGAGCTGGAGAACGGGAATCCGAGGGCGGCCATCGAGCGGCTGGTGGATCATCTGGATCAGCTGTCCGGATTGTCCTGATCCCGTGGAAGCCGGCTTGCCGGCGATAAGTCCGGCAAGTCTTGCATCGCTCTTGCAGGCACCAGCGCCGGCAAGCCCTCTCCTGCAACTGATCCCCTCAGTCGCCAGTCATCCGGGCAAAACCTGCGCGGATCTTCTCTTCCGGCAGGTCATCGGCGATGAACACAATCACGCTTTCCCGGGCCTCGCCGTCCTCCCACTCGGTGTCCCAGTCGAAACCATAGAGCTTGAGCACGCCCTGGAACACCATGCGGCGCGGTTCTCCGGCGATATTCAGCACGCCCTTGTAGCGCAACAGCTGTTTGCCATGATCCTCCAGCAGCTCGTTCATGAACTCGCTGAGCCGGTCGAGATCCAGCGGCTGGTCGCTGCGCAATACCAGGCTGGAAATGCGATCGATGGAGGGCGCCTTGCTCACCGGGCGCAGACTCAAGCCGCCGCCCAGGTCGGCATTCAGGTTGAAACCGCGCACATCCAGCAATTCGGCCAGATCAATCCGGCCATGCTCGACGATACGGATCGGTGCCCGTCGGTTGATCCGCGTCAGGCGCTCGCTCAAGGCATTGAAGGTCGCCTCGTCCACCAGGTCGCGCTTGCTTACCAGCAGCCGGTCGGCAAAGCCGATCTGCGCCTGGGCGATGGTCTGGGTCAGGTGGTGCTCGGCATGGGCGGCGTCCACCAGGGTGATGATGCCGTCGAGGATATAGCGCTCGCGCAATTCCTCGTCGATGAAAAAGGTCTGGGCCACGGGCGCCGGATCAGCCAGCCCGGTGCACTCGATCACCAGCCGGTCGAAGGCGATTTCGCCGCTGTCCAGGCGTTCGAGCAACAGGTACAGGGCCTTGGTCAAATCGGTGTGGATGGTGCAACAGACGCAACCGTTGGACAGCGTCATCACTTGCACCGGCTCGGTCCCCAGCAATTGGGTGTCGATACCGGCGTCGCTGAATTCGTTCTCGATCACGGCGATTTTCAGGCCGTGCTCGGCCTTGAGCAGATGGCGCAGCAAGGTGGTCTTGCCGGCACCGAGAAAACCACTCAGGACGGTAACAGGAATAGGAACTGACAAACCAGAATCTCCCCTACGTAAAAAACTGCAGGAGCCCGGCTTGCCGACGATGGCATCCGCAAGATCGCCATCGCCGGCAAGCCGGGCTCCCACAGTGACGGTGTTCAGCCTTGTAAGACAGGGCGTCCTCGGATCAACAGCACTTCGGCCCGCCCTTGCCGCCATAACGGGCTTCCTGGCGTTCCCGGAAGAACGCCTCGTACGTCATCACCGGCTTGTCCGGGTGCTTGTTCTGCATATGTTCCACGTAGGTGTCGTAGTCGGGCATGCCGACCATCAGGCGCGCGGCCTGACCGAGGTATTTGCCGAGGCGACTCAGGTCATTGAACATTGCAGTATTCCCCTGTCAGGCTTCAGGCACGGCCTGGAACGGTGTTTCCTTGTCCGTGCGCTCCTTGTTGCCCCAGGCCGCGACACCGACCTTGAGGGCGTAGAACAGGATGCTGAAGACCACGAACAGGAACAACGCCGTCAGCGTCGCGTTGGTGTAGGCGTTGAAGATCACGTGCTGCATCTGCGCGATGTCCTTGGCCGGGGCAAGTACTTGCCCGGCGTCCAGCGCGGCGCTGTATTTCTTCGCCAGGGCAAGGAAACCAATGGCCGGGTTGGCATCGAACAGCTTGATGAAGCCCGCGGTGGTGGTGCAGACCAGCAGCCATACCGCCGGCAGCAAGGTCACCCAGATGTAGCGCTGGCGCTTCATCTTGATCAGCACGACGGTACCGAGCATCAGGGCGATACCGGCCAGCATCTGGTTGGAGATACCGAACAGCGGCCACAGGGTGTTGATGCCGCCCAGCGGATCGATCACGCCCTGGTACAGCAGGTAGCCCCAGAGCGCCACACAACCGGCGGTGGCGATCAGGTTGGCGGTCCAGGATTCGGTGCGCTTGAGCGATGGCACGAAGGAACCCAGCAGGTCCTGCAGCATGAAGCGACCGGCACGGGTGCCCGCATCGACGGCCGTCAGGATGAACAGGGCTTCGAACAGGATCGCGAAGTGGTACCAGAACGCCATGGTGTTTTCACCCGGCAGGACATGGTGGAGGATCTGCGCGATACCGACTGCCAGGGTAGGCGCGCCGCCGGCACGGGCAAGGATGGTGGTTTCACCGATGTCCTTGGCCACCGCCTGGAGTGCATCCGGGGTAATGGCAAAGCCCCAGCTGCTGACGGTCTGCGCCACGGCCACCACATCACCGCCGACGATCGCCGCCGGGCTGTTCATGGCGAAGTACACGCCCGGCTCGATCACCGAAGCAGCGACCATCGCCATGATCGCCACGAAGGACTCCATCAGCATGCCGCCGTAGCCGATGTAGCGGGCGTTGGTTTCGTTGTCCAGCAGCTTCGGTGTGGTCCCGGAAGAGATCAGCGCATGGAAGCCGGACACCGCGCCACAGGCGATGGTGATGAACAGGAACGGGAACAGGCCGCCTTTCCAGACCGGGCCGGTGCCGTCGGTGAACTGGGTCAGCGCGGGCATTTTCAGCTCGGGCATGGTGATCAGGATGCCGATCGCCAGGGCGATGATGGTACCGATCTTGAGGAAGGTCGACAGGTAGTCCCGTGGCGCCAGGATCAGCCACACCGGCAGCACCGCGGCGACGAAACCGTAGCCGATGAGCATCCAGGTGATCTGTACGCCGGTGAAGGTGAAGGCCTTGGCCCAGACCGGATCCGCCGCGATCTGGCCTCCCAGCCAGATCGAGCCGAGCAGCAGGAGCACGCCGACAAGCGAGATTTCACCGATGCGGCCCGGACGGATGTAGCGCATGTAGATGCCCATGAACATCGCGATCGGGATGGTCGCCATCACCGTGAAGATGCCCCATGGGCTCTCGGCCAGGGCCTTGACCACGATCAGCGCCAGCACCGCGAGGATGATGATCATGATCAGGAAGCAGCCGAACAGGGCGATGGTCCCGGGAATGCGGCCCATTTCCTCGCGCACCATGTCGCCCAGGGAGCGACCGTTGCGGCGGGTGGACAGGAACAGCACCATGAAGTCCTGGACCGCGCCGGCCAGCACCACCCCGGCAATCAGCCAGAGCGTACCGGGCAGGTAGCCCATCTGCGCCGCCAGCACAGGGCCGACCAGCGGGCCTGCACCGGCAATCGCCGCGAAATGGTGACCGAAAAGAATGTGTTTGTTGGTCGGCACATAGTCCAGACCATCGTTGTTCAACACCGCCGGTGTCGCCCGATTGCCATCGAGCTGCATGACGTTGTTGGCGATGAACAGACTGTAGTAACGATAGGCAACCAGATAGATCGCCACGGCGGCGACCACGATCCACAAGGCGTTGATCGCCTCGCCGCGGCGCAAGGCCACTACGCCCAGGGCGCACGCTCCCACGATTGCCAGCACCAGCCAGGGTAGATGGCGCAGCGGGCTATTATTATTTTTCATTTTTATATTCCAGCCAGATGGACAGAAAGACAGCCACCTTGAGTTTAGCGCCAAAGCGACCAATGGCTATACCGACATTGGTATAGAGCGGTCTTTTATTGTCGCCGCGGACATCAACCTGTCATCGCCGCCATGGCAGAACCACGCGACGGCCCGCCCGGACGCTTGCCTGGCCCGGCATGCGGTCTATAGTCAGCGAATCTGCACAGAGACCTGAACATGAGACGCCACCCGATCAATCGCCGCCGTTTCAAGCGCATCGCCTTCGATGCCGTCACCACCCTCAGTCAGGGGGCCACGGTCTGGTCGGCACAACTGGTGGACCTTTCGCTCAAGGGGTTGCTGGTCCAGCGACCGGGCAACTGGCATGAGGGGGCGCACGGCACCTTCCTGATCGACATTCGCCTGGGCAAAGACGCCCACGTGGAAATGGACGCCCGACTGGTCCATGACGATCACGGCCAGCTGGGCTTCAAATGCCTGCATATCGGCCTGGAGTCGATCCAGCACCTGCGTCGCCTGATCGAATTGAACCTGGGCGACGAAGCGGAGCTGGAGCGGGAACTGGACGCCCTCTTCGACGATTGAACGGCACGGCGCCGCCCACCACGGCAGCGCCCACTCTCACCCGGTCAGGGAAAGGCCGAACGCTGGGGGAAATCGCTTTCCGAATCCCAGTAGCCGGCCTCGTCCCGTGCCGTCAGCTGCCAGACGCCGTCTTTCAGACGATAGGTCTGGTAGGTGGTGACGAACTCCTCGCCCTCCTCATCCGCCGCGCTCGAAGACACCTGCAGGATCTCCGGAGCCGAATCCCCGGCCTGCCAGGCCGCCTTGCCGGTCTGGGCGAGGAACAGCGGCTTGAGCTTGCCGTCCGCCGTCTGGTACTGCATCGGCTGCAGTTTGCGCTGGGCCGGCATCAGCACCTGGGTCGCGGGGCCGCTGGTGCTGCCCATGGGGGCGGTCTGGTCGACCGTCAGGAAAAACGTCGGTGCCGGCATGCCGTCCATCGGCGCTTTTTCCAGGGTTGCCAGCGGGTAGGCCAGGCCGACACTCTCCACTTCCTCGCCGGCCGCCGAGATCAGCCGGACCCGCGCCTCGACGATGGGCGTGCGCGCGACATCCTTCGCCAGCGCGTCGTCATCAAAGGCATCCTCATCGAAGGTGCTGCCGTTGCCCCACAGGGATTGATGCAAGTCGGAGGTGATCCGCGCATCTTCCAGCAACTCCAGCGCACCGCCATCTCCCGTCGGCATCTCCTGGGCCAACCGATACCCTTCCGGCACCGCGGCCGTTGCCGCGCCGGCAGCACCGGCCCAGACCATCCATCCCGCCAAACACATCGCCGCACCGATAAAACGCATCCCGCCGACTCCTTCCATCCCGTTATTCGAACAACGCGTCCAACGCCTGCTCCAGGCGCGTGACGGCAATGATTTTCAACCCCGGCGGCGCCTCTTTCGGCGCGTTGCCCTTGGGCACGATGGCGCGCTTGAAACCGTGCTTGGCCGCTTCCTTCAGGCGCTCCTGGCCACTGGGCACCGGACGCACCTCGCCGGACAGACCGACCTCGCCGAACACCAGCAGGTCATGGGGCAGCGGCCGATTGCGCAGGCTGGACATGACCGCCGCCATCAGCGCCAGGTCGGAGGCGGTCTCCAGTACCTTGACGCCACCCACGACGTTGAGGAAGACATCCTGGTCATGGGTCGGAATACCGCCGTGACGGTGCAGGACCGCCAACAGCATCGCCAGGCGGTTCTGATCCAGCCCGAGGGTCACCCGCCGTGGATTGGCCATATGGCTGTCGTCGACCAGGGCCTGGACTTCCACCAGCATCGGCCGGGTCCCCTCCCAGGTGGCCATGACCACACTGCCCGGTACTTCTTCCTGGGCCCGGGTGAGAAAAATCGCCGACGGGTTGGAGACTTCCTTCAGCCCCCGGTCGGTCATGCCGAACACCCCCAGCTCGTTCACCGCGCCGAAACGGTTTTTCACCGCCCGCAACAGGCGCAGGCGACCGTCGGACTCACCCTCGAAGTACAGCACCGTGTCGACCATATGTTCGAGGACCCGCGGACCGGCCAGCGCGCCCTCCTTGGTCACATGGCCGACCAGGAAGATCGCCGTGCCGCTCTGCTTGGCGTAACGCACCAGCAAGGCCGCACTTTCGCGCACCTGGGAAACGCCTCCCGGCGCCGATTGCAGTTGTTCGGTGAAAATCGTCTGGATCGAGTCGATCACCATGACCTTGGGCTTTTCCACCCGGGCGGTGGCGATGATGGTCTCGATGCAGGTTTCGGTCATCACCCGCAACTGGTCCTGGGGCAGCCCCAGCCGACGCGCGCGCATCGCCACCTGTTGTTGCGATTCTTCGCCGGTGACGTACAGCGCCGGCATGCGCGTGGCGAGGTTGCACAGGGTCTGCAGGAGAATGGTCGACTTGCCGATGCCGGGGTCGCCGCCGATCAACACCACCGAGCCATCCACCAGGCCGCCGCCGAGCACGCGGTCCAGCTCACCGGAGGCGGTGGAGAAACGGGGAATTTCCTCGACGCTGACTTCCGCCAGGGTCTTGATCTGCGCCTGCTGTCCGGCCCAACCGGTACGGCCGCTGGGCGCCGCCGCGCCGCCGCTTTCCACCAGGGTCTCGGTCAGGGTATTCCAGGCACCACATTCGCCGCACTGGCCGGCCCATTTGGGAAAGGTCGCGCCGCACTCGGTGCAGCCGTACATGCGCTTGGCCTTGGCCATCTCAACCCCCATGGCAAAACCGCGATGATAGCTCAGCCGGAAGCGATCAGCGCGTCGCCGGTGTACGGATTTCGCCATCCGCCAGACGGGCCGCGCTGTTGCCCAGGGGATCCTCGGCATCCAGGTTGGCACCTTTGGCCGCCAGGGCATCCAGCAGGCCGGTGCGTTTGAACAGGCCGGCATACATGGCGGCGGTCTGCCCGGCGGCGTTACGCTGGTCGGGGTTGCAGTCGGCATTCAGCAGGCGCTGGGCGATCTTCACTTCGCCCTTGAAGATCGCTCCCATCAGCGCGGTGTTGCCGCGCTTGTCCTGGGCACAGGCATTGGCACCGGCGGCCAGCAGCCGCTCCACCGCCGGCCCCTGGCCGTGGTAGGCCGCCAGGATCAGCGCGGTGTAACCCTGCTCGTCCCGGGTATCGAGGCTGTAGCCGGCGTCGATAAAGGTGTCGAGCATCTCGACGTCGCCACGGCGAGCGGCATCGAAGTAGTAATCCTTGAGCTGCGCCTGGAGCGCGGCCGGATCCGCCGGAACAGGCGGCTCCTGGGCCGAAACGGCGAAGGCACAGGCCAGCGGAAGCAGGAAAGCATAAATACGCATGGCGGGTACTCCTACAGAATTCACGTCACCGCAAGGGTGGCGACGACGCCCCTGGCAACACATCACGGTACGGTGGTTCAGGGGCCTGCAGGAGCCCGGCTTGCCGGCGAAGAGGCCCTAGAGCCTTGCCGCGACGCACTCGACCCCATCGCTGGCAAGCCAGGCTCCTACAGGTTGCATGGTGTTTTCAGGTTCGGATCAATCCGACAGCTTCGCCGCCAGCGCCTTGACCCGCGCCAGGTCGCCCTTGGCCACCTGGGTCACCCCCGCGCCGTACTCCGGATCGGCCTTGTAGAGGAACGACAGGATGATGTGCTTGCTCTCGTCATCGGTCGTCGCCAGCGAGCCACCGAAGTTCTCGATCAGGTCCTGCTTTTCCTTCTTGCTGTAGGAGCGATACAGATCCCCCGCCTGCTTGAAGTTCTGCTCGCGCTGGATCTTCGCCTGCTGGGTCGTGCCCGACAGGGCCGACTGGCTGTAGCGGGCAGCGGGTGGCTCGTCACGGGGCAGCAGGCGACTCGGCTGGTAATTCACGCCGGTGCTGCTGTGCCCGCTGTTCATCGCGCCATCCTGGTTGCCGTTGTTGACGGCGACCCGCGGCGCGTTGATCGGCAATTGCAGCGCATTGGGACCCAGGCGGTACATCTGCGTGTCGGCGTAGGAGAACACCCGTCCCTGCAACAGGCGGTCTTCCGACGGTTCGATCCCCGGCACCAGGTTCGCCGGGGCCATGGCCACCTGCTCGGTTTCCTGGAAGACGTTGGCCGGATTACGGTCAAGGACCATCTGCCCGACCTTGCGCTCGGGAACGCCGGGCCAGATCTTGGTGGCATCCAGCGGGTCGAAATCGAACTTGCTCAAGTCCTGCGGGGCAAGTACCTGGACATACAGGTCCCACTTGGGAAAGTCGCCCTTGTTGATATGACGCACCAGATCATTGGTCATATGGCTGTAGTCGCGGCCCTGCACTTCGACGACGCCTTTTGGATCCAGGTTGCGAATCCCCTGCAGACTCTTCCAGTGGAACTTGACGTAGTGCACTTCACCCTTGGCGTTGATCAACTTGTAGGCATGTACACCGTTACCGTCCATCTCCCGATAACTCGCCGGGGTACCGGAGTCCGAGTACAACTCGGTCAGGGTCCGCGTGGACTCGGGAACATGGGAGAAGAAGTCGAAGCGACGCGAATCGTCATCCAGGTTGGTGCGCGGGTCGGGCTTGAACGCGTGCACCATGTCCGGAAACTTGATGGCATCGCGAATGAAGAAGGTCGGGAAGTTGTTACCCACCAGATCCCAGTTGCCTTCGGCGGTATAGAACTTGGTGGCGAACCCCCGCGGATCGCGCAGTGTTTCCGGAGAGTGGTTGCCATGCACCACTGCCGAGAAACGCACGAATACCGGGGTGCTCTCACCGGCAGCGAAAACCTTGGCCTTGCTCAGGTCGCTCAGGTCGTTGGTGACTGTGAACGTGCCATGGGCACCGGTACCACGGGCGTGTACCACGCGTTCCGGAATGCGTTCGCGGTCGAAACGCTGCAGCTTCTGGATCAGTTGCACGTCCTGAAGCAATACCGGCCCGTTGCTGCCGGCGGTCTGCGAGTTCTGGTTATCGCCCACGGCCGCGCCGTTGTCGCGGGTCAGGGTGGCGGCTTGGACGGACAGGGACAACAGGCTGGCGGTCAAGATGCCCAGCACGCGTCGCGTGGGCAAACTCCCCGGCACAGGAGTGATGTTCATGGAGGATTCCTCTGGATTTTTTTAGTGCGCATCCCGATGCGCTCACCAGAGGCTAGTGATCGCCGCACCATTCTCTAAATAGAAATGCCCGAAGAGGCCGATTGAGAAAATCCACAAGTCAGGACCGCCAGGGGCGAGTATTTCGCGCGATTGGTGGCACTTTGCAAACTTATCGCCGGACAATAGGTCGATTAAGGCGGGCGCAGGCAACCCGGGCATCGAGCAAGATGCCCACGGCTGAATTACACTGCGCTCACTCAACTCATCTGTAACAAGGAATAACCTATGGGCGTGCTAAGTGAGTTCAAGGCCTTCGCGGTCAAAGGCAATGTGGTCGACATGGCCGTCGGTATCATTATCGGCGCGGCCTTCGGCAAGATCGTGTCGTCGTTCGTCGGCGACGTGGTGATGCCACCGATCGGCTTGCTTATTGGTGGGGTGGATTTCAGTGCCCTGGCGGTCACCTTGAAGGCCGCCGACGGCAATGTGCCTGCGGTGGTCCTGGCCTATGGCAAGTTCATCCAGACCTGCATCGACTTCCTTATCGTGGCCTTCGCCATCTTCATGGGTGTCAAGGCGATCAACCGCCTGAAGCGCGAAGAGGCCGTGGCCCCGAGCCTGCCACCGGTGCCGACCAAGGAGGAAGAATTGCTGGGAGAAATCCGCGACCTGCTCAAGGCCCAGAACAACCGGCCCTGACAGCCACGACACGCCCCCTTGCCGGCGATAGCGATCTAACGCACGCCATCACCGGCAAGCCGGGCTCCTACAGGTTTGCGCTATCCAGAAACGGCATTTCAAACTTCCCGGCCGTTTGCGCACGCCCGCCCCTACCAGTAGTTTTCCACCGCGACCTGACCGGGGCGACGACTCAGGCTCAGTTGCATATCACGCTGCTTCAGCACCTGGCGGGTATCGTCGATCATCTGCGGGTTGCCGCAGATCATCACTCGCGAGTGCTCGGCGCTCAGGGCCACGCCGGCCGCGCGCTCCAGCTCGCCACTGACGATCAGTTGGGGAATCCGTCCCTGCAACACCCCCGGCACCGCCTCGCGGGTGATAGTGGGAACGAAGCGCAGCTTGTGGGCATGCTCGGCCAGGTAGTCGCGTTCGCCCAGGCCGGCGATCAGTTCCCGGTACGCCAGCTCGCGCTCATGGCGAGCACTGTAGACCAGCAGAATCCGCTCGAATCGCTCCCACACCTCGAAGTCCTGCAGGATCGACAGGAACGGCGCCACCCCGGTACCCGTGGCCAGCAGCCAGAGATCGCGCCCGTCGACGAAGCGGTCGAGGGTCAGGTAGCCCACGGCCTGGCGTTCGATCAATAGCGAATCGCCCACTTCCAGGCGACTCAACTCACTGGTGAACTCGCCACCCGGCACGACGATGGAAAAGAACTCGAGAAACTCGTCATGGGGCGACGAAACCATCGAGTAGGCCCGCCACACCACGCTGCCATCCGCCTTGGTCACGCCCAGGCGGGCAAATTGCCCGGCACGAAAACGAAACCCGACATCCCGCGTGGTACGCAGGGTAAACAGACTGGAGGTCAGGGGACGGACATCGAGCAGGGTCTGCCGGGTAAATTTTTCTGCGCTGGCGGTCATGATGCGCTCCATCGGGACTGGAGGGTCAGTGTCTCGCAAAGCCGACCCGAGAAACACCGGTGGTTTGTAGTGGTATAAGTTTCACCCCGAAACATGTACAAATATATAGATAAAGTACAGCACCATGAAAAAACAAAAGCTTATAAATGAAATTCCGCATTTCACATTTTTTTCACAAAAAAATTACACCCCCGAAAAAGCAAAACATATCAAAATGACATCTATCATTTACCCCCCCGAACAATACTTGACGCGATAACACCCTTCCTTTAAAGACAATAAAAATATCATCAGCATATAAAAAAACCCCACCGAAACCAGGAATTTTCCTACACTACTTCAGGCACATTCGGTCCAAAAGAACCGCACCAAGCTTCAAGGAAGGGAACCTCAATGGAGAACTGGCAGGATACTCAACTGCACCAGCTCATGAGTGAAAAAGAAGAACAGGCAGTCTTCAACGCAGTTTTCAATCTGGCAGGGCAAATACGCTTTACCTATGTATCGTTCAGAGTCAGCACCTTGTTAGGAGGCGTCCAACCAAACAGCACATCTTTCAACAACTATCCATCCGATTGGAACTCGTGTTACCAACGCAACAATTACATCACGATTGATCCGCTGATCGCTCACTGTCACAGTTCAGTGTTTCCCATACTCTGGGTACCGGAAACCTTCAGAGCGACACCGACACTCTGGCGCGACATGCAGGCCCATGGCCTCAACCACGGGTGGTCGCAGTCGGTGCACGACATTCGCGGTATCGTCAGCACCCTGAGCCTGGCCAGGACCTACGAGCCCATCACGTCCAGCGAGTTCTACTCGAAGACGGGCCATATCCTGTGGCTATGCAATTGGCTGCATTCGTACATGGCGGAAAAGCTGGTCAACTCCTGTCAGCCGCAAAACTACCATCCGCTCTCGCCTCGGGAAACCGAGATCCTGAAGTGGACGGCTGAAGGCAAGACCGCTGCGGAAATCGCCAACATCCTCAACCTGACGGCACGCACCGTAGGCTTTCACATGAGCACGATCATGAGAAAACTGGGGGTCAGCAACAAGGCCTCGGCAGTACTGCGCGCCGCCAAGTCCGGATTGCTGTACTGACCCGGCATCCCCATCTACCCGGCAGAAGGATCTGCCATCCACACGTGCCACAGGCAATATCTTCGAAACCCACGTAAAATCCCCGCTCTTGCCTACCGTTGCAGACCACGCTTGCTCCAAGCGCCGACTCAAGACAGCCGCAAACCGTCCTCCAGAGCCTGTACCCCATGCCCCTGCTAGAAAGCCCGTTCGCCCAACTCGATCTGATCCGCCAGCCTGAACAGCAGAACGAACCGCTGCAGGCGTTCGACGCCGCCGATCAATACCTGCTCGACCACCTGGCCGCACAGGCGGTCCCGCGCGACACCCGGGTACTGGTGCTCAACGACAGTTTCGGCGCACTGGCCGCCAGCCTGGAAGGCCATGTGCAGCTCACCAGCAGTGGCGATTCGTTCCTGGCGGCCCTGGGGCTGGAAAAAAACCTGGTGCGCAATGGCAAGGCCTTCGATGCCGTGCGCCATGTGCCGGCCAGCGAGGCCCTGGACGGTCCGTTCGACCGGGTACTGATCCGCGTGCCCAAGACTCTGGCGCTGCTGGAAGAACAACTGATCCGCCTGCAGGGTCAACTGGCGCCGGGCGCGCAGGTGGTCGCCGCGGCCATGGTCAAGCATTTGCCCAGGGCCGCGGGAGATCTGCTGGAGCGTTACGTCGGCCCGGTACAGGCCTCATTGGCGGTGAAGAAAGCCCGCCTGCTGATCGCGACACCCGAAGCCAGAGCCGCTATCGGCTCACCCTACCCGACGCGCTACACCCTCGATCAACCGGCGATCGAGCTGCTCAACCATGCCAACGTCTTCTGTCGCGAAGGCCTGGATATCGGTACCCGGGCCTTCCTTCCCCACCTGCCCGGCAACCTGGGCAATGCCCGGGTCGCCGACCTCGGCTGCGGCAACGGCGTGCTGGCCATCGCCAGCGCGCTGCAAAACCCGCAGGCCCACTACACGCTGGTGGACGAGTCGTTCATGGCCGTGCAATCGGCGCGGGAAAACTGGCAGGCGATACTCGGTGACCGGGAAGTGACCGTGCGCGCCGATGACGGCCTCGCCGGCCAGGCGGCACAATCACTGGATGTGGTGCTGTGCAACCCGCCCTTCCACCAGCAGCAGGTCGTCGGCGACTTCCTCGCCTGGCGGATGTTCCAGCAGGCCCGGGAAGCACTGGTGGTCGGTGGCGCGCTGTACATCGTCGGCAACCGTCACCTGGGCTATCACAGCAAGCTGGCCCGCCTGTTCCGGGGCGTCGAGCAAGTGGCGGCGACACCCAAGTTCGTCATCCTCAAGGCCCGCAAGTAGGCGCGATAAGGTGCCTGCCGGGTGATCAGTGAGTCGTCAGCCCTGCTGCGTTCATGAACAGGCGCATCAGGCTGGCGACCACGAACAACGCCAGCACACTGCCTGTCCAGATCATCGCCAGCCAGCCCAGGCGCTGCCAGAGCGGTTTCTTCTCGGCCTGTTCGATCTCGTGCAACGAATGTTTACCTGTCATCTCGGGGTCCTCGTCGTCATAAGGACGGCGCCCTGAAGGACGCCGTCGCGAGCCATCGGCCATCACCTAGTGATAGCCATCCTCGTGGGTCACCTTGCCGCGGAACACGTAGTAACTCCAGAAGGTGTAGCCGAGGATGAACGGGATGATGAACAGCGTGCCCACCAGCATGAAGCCCTGGCTCTGCGGCGGTGCGGCGGCATCCCAGATCGAGATCGACGGCGGCACGATATTCGGCCACAGGCTGATACCGAGGCCGCTGTAGCCGAGGAAGATCAACACCAGGGTCAGCAGGAACGGCGTGTAGTGGGCGTTGCGCGCCACCGCGCGGATCAGGCCGTACAAGGTCACGAGCACCAGGATCGGCACCGGCAGGAACCAGAACAGGTTCGGCAGGGTGAACCAGCGTGCGGCGATCTCGGCATGGGCCAGGGGCGTCCAGATGCTGACGATGCCGATCACCGCCAGCAGGACAAACGCCAGCGGCCGCGCCAGGTCATGCATCTGCTCCTGCAACTTGCCTTCGGTCTTCATGATCAGCCAAGTGCAGCCGAGCAAGGCATAGGCCACCACCAGGGCCACGCCGCAGAACAGCGTGAACGGCGTCAACCAGTCCAGCGAACCGCCGGCGAACTGCCGGTTGACCACCGGGATCCCGTCGATGAAGGCGCCCAGGGCCACGCCCTGGAAGAAGGTCGCCGCCAGTGAACCGCCAATGAAGGCCTTGTCCCAGATATGCCGCTTGTCGTCCTTGGCCTTGAAACGGAACTCGAAGGCCACGCCGCGAAAGATCAGGCCGACAAGCATGAAGATCAGCGGCAGGTACAACGCCGACAGCACCACCGAATACGCCAGCGGGAAGGCGCCGAACAGCGCCGCGCCGCCGAGCACCAGCCAGGTCTCGTTGCCGTCCCAGACCGGTGCCACGGTATTCATCATCACGTCACGGTCGCGATCGCCCTTGATAAAGGGAAAGAGAATGCCGATCCCCAGGTCGAAACCATCCATGACCACGTACATCATGATGCCGAAGATGATGATCACGGCCCAGATCAGCGGAAGATCAATACCCATGATTCAGTTCCCCTTGTTCAGGCTGTCGCCATGGCCGTTTTCACTGCCTTCATCGGCGGCGGAAAGCGGACGGGCCGGTGTGCGTTGCTGACCGGGACCACCGTGGCTCGGTTCGGCACCTTCGTTGATCTTCGGCCCTTTGCGGACCAGGCGCATCATGTAGCCCAGGCCCACGCCGAACAGCGAGAAATAGACCACGACAAACAGGGCGAGCGTGATACTCATCTGCACCAGGCTATGCCCGGAGGACGCATCCGCCGTGCGCATCAGCCCGTAGACCACCCAGGGTTGGCGGCCGATTTCCGTGGTGAACCAGCCCGCCAGGATCGCGATCAGGCCGGATGGGCCCATCCACAAGGCCAGGTGCAGGAACAGGCGGTTCTCGTAGAGACGGTCGCGCTTGCGCAGCCACAGGCTCCACAGGCCGGTGAAGATCATCAGGAAGCCGAGGCCGACCATGACCCGGAACGACCAGAACACAATGGTCGAATTCGGCCGGTCCTCCGGCGGGAATTCCTTGAGCGCCGGCACCTGCTTGTCCAGCGAGTGGGTCAGGATCAGGCTGCCCAGGTAGGGAATTTCCACCGCGAACCGGGTTTTCTCGGCCTTCATGTCCGGCCAGCCGAACAGAATCAACGGGGTCGGTTCGTTGCCGACGTTTTCCCAGTGACCTTCGATGGCGGCGATTTTCGCCGGCTGGTGCTTGAGGGTGTTGAGGCCGTGGAAGTCACCGATCACCGCCTGGATCGGCGCCACGATCAGCGCCATCCACATGGCCATTGACAGCATGGTGCGGATCGCCGGGTTGTCCCGGCCGCGCAGCAGGTGCCAGGCCGCCGAGGAACCGACGAAGAACGCCGTCGCGACAAACGCGGCGGTGGCCATGTGCATCAGGCGGTAGGGGAAGGACGGGTTGAACACCACCGCCAGCCAATCCACCGGGATCACCCGGCCATCGATGATTTCATAGCCCTGGGGCGTCTGCATCCAGCTGTTGGACGACAGAATCCAGAAGGTCGAGATCAGGGTGCCGATCGCCACCATCACCGTGGAGAAGAAGTGCAGTCCGCGGCCGACCTTGTTCCAGCCAAACAGCATGACGCCAAGGAAACCGGCCTCGAGGAAGAATGCCGTCAGCACCTCGTAGGTCAGCAGCGGTCCGGTGACCGCACCGGCGAAGTCCGAGAAACGACTCCAGTTGGTGCCGAACTGGTACGCCATCACCAGGCCGGAAACCACCCCCATGCCGAAGTTGACGGCAAAGATCTTCGACCAGAAATGATACAGATCGCGGTACGTATCGTTGCGCGTCTTCAGCCACAACCCTTCGAGCACCGCCAGGTAGCTCGCCAGGCCAATGGTGATGGCCGGGAACAGGATATGGAATGAAATGGTGAACGCGAACTGGATTCGGGCGAGATCAAGTGCCTCCAAACCGAACATAAGTCTTCCTCTGTCAGGTAATACCGGCTGCCGACCTGGAGGCCTGCACCCACTGCCCCCACGGATATGGAGTGTGGCGAATTCGAATTCGTTCTTTTAAACCATCGCGACGCAGGGAGTCGGATCCAGATCGACGCCGCAAAGGGAAGTGACCTGGATCAATCAACGATAAAAGAGTAGTCCCATTCCGACGACCGGGTTATGTGGTCTTTTGCCGCGTGACAGGTTGCCTCAGGTGCAGATTTCATCTGATCCGCAAAAAACGGGCGAAGGGAAAAACACCGACAGCTCAGCAACTTTTTGTTACATGGGGATGATAATCTGCCCTACCCCCTGCCCAGGCGAGTCCCCGATGCCCACCGAGACGCCGTTGTTGCTGCGCCATCACCGCCCTTTCCTCGCTTTCTGGCTGGCCCGGATCTTTACCGCCAGCAGCTTCCAGATGCTCACCGTGGCCATTGGCTGGAACCTCTATCAATTGACCGGCAACGTGCTCGACCTGGGCCTGGTAGGGCTGGTGGAGTTCGCCCCACGCGTACTGTTCATGCTGCACACCGGGCATGTCGCGGATCGTTATGACCGGCGCAAGGTCGCGGCGCTGTGCCAGACCCTGCAGGCCCTGATCGCCCTGAGCCTGGCCATCGGCGGCGCGACGAACCAGGTGACCCGGGAGATGATCTTTATCCTGGCGTTCCTGCTCGGCGCCGCGCGCTCTTTCGAGATGCCCACCACCCAGGCGCTGTTGCCGTCCATCGTGCCGGCGGCGCTGTTCCCCCGTGCGGTGGCGGCGGCACAGTCGGCGCAGCAACTGGCGACCATCGTCGCCCCGGCCCTCGGTGGCCTGCTGTACGCCTTTGGCAGTGTCTGGGTCTACGGTCCGACCGTCGCCCTGTATGTCATCGCCTGCCTGCTGATGCTCAACCTGCCGGCACGCCAGACACCCCTGAACAAGGGCAAGGCGACCCTCGACTCGCTATTGGCGGGGATCCGTTTCATTCGCAGCCGCCCGGACATTCTCGGGGCCATCTCCCTGGACCTGTTCGCGGTGCTGCTGGGTGGCGCGACCGCCCTGCTGCCGGTGTTCGCCAAGGACATCCTGCTGACCGGAGCCTGGGGCCTGGGCCTGCTGCGTTCGGCACCGGCGGTCGGAGCGCTGCTGATGTCACTGTGGCTGGCGCGCTTTCCGATGGAACGCAGGGTCGGCCGGGTCATGTTCACCGCCGTCGGGGTATTCGGCGTGGCGACCATCGCCTTCGGCCTGTCGACCTCGTTCTGGTTTTCCCTGGCGGTGCTGGTGGTACTCGGCGCGGCGGACATGATCAGCATGGTGATCCGCTCATCGTTCGTGCAACTGGAAACCCCGGATGAGATGCGCGGCCGGGTCAGCGCGGTGAACGGCCTGTTCATCGGCGCTTCCAACCAGTTGGGCGAGTTCGAATCCGGGCTGACCGCCCATTGGTTCGGCACCGTGCCGGCCGTGGTCCTCGGCGGGGTCGGCACCCTGGTGATCACCGGGACCTGGATGAAGCTGTTCCCGACCCTGGCCAACCGCGACCGCATGCACGCCGAAAAGCGCGAGACCGCGCCGGCGGCCGGTTGATGCCGACCTAGTTGATATCGATGGTCGCCGTCATCGTCTGTACCGGCATCGTCAGCGAGCGGTTACTGAAGCTGAAGGTGCCCTGCTGCTGGTCCTGCAGATCGTAGATATAGCTGTAGCCGACCACCGCGCCGCCATTGCAGGGCACGAACGGCTTGCTGAACTCGCACAGGGAATTGCGCTGGCTGTAGTTGATCGGAGTACCGTTGAACGTCGCACCCGGTGCGCGCCCATAGCCCAGTTCGACCACCGTTACCGTGATGTTCGGCCCGCGATGGGCGATTTGCGTGCGCCGGCGGCCGTCGGAAACATCCTCGACCACCCCCGCCGACGCCACCGTATAGATTGCCACGCCCTTCAGCGGTGCCGCCGGTGCCGCTGAAGCCTGGCCGCCGGCCAACAACAGCAGTGCGCCGGCGCACAGCGCCAGGCGATTGCTCACGTGTTTCATCACTGGTTTCATAAAGCCGCCCCCTCGTCTGCCGCAGAGTATGCCTCAGGCACGGATTTCGCAGTAGTTCGGGCAAGGCGGTCGCGCGATGGAATCACCACCCCGCCCCATTCCCGCCATCGGCTGGTATGATGCGCGGCTTTTTCCCGCAGACGAATTTCATCAGGCCACCAGAGTCTGTGCTTTGCTGTTGGGACCGATTCATTCAGGGCGCCGAACGCGCCATTGGGGAGCAGAGATGCTGGAAAGGCTGTTTCAACTCAAGGCACACAATACCAACGTGCGCACCGAGATTCTCGCGGGCGTCACGACCTTCCTGGCCATGGCCTACATCCTGTTCGTCAACCCGAGCATCCTCGGCGAAACCGGCATGGACAAGGGCGCGGTCTTCGTCGCGACCTGCCTGGCCGCCGCCATCGGCTCGACCGTGATGGGCCTGATCGCCAACTACCCGATCGCCCTCGCCCCGGGCATGGGCCTGAACGCCTTCTTCACCTACACCGTGGTCCTGCACATGGGCCACACCTGGCAAGTGGCGCTGGGGGCGGTGTTCATCTCGGCGGTGTGCTTCTTCCTGCTGTCGATCTTCCGTATCCGCGAATGGATCATCAACAGCATCCCGCTGCCGCTGCGCTCGGCGATTGCCGCCGGTATCGGCCTGTTCCTGGCGCTGATCGCCCTGCACAACGCCGGTATCGTGGTCAGCAACCCGGCGACCATGGTCGGCCTCGGCGACCTCAAGCAGCCAGCGCCGATCCTCGCCACCCTGGGCTTTGCCGTCATCGTCGCCCTGGACGCCCTGAAAGTCCGTGGCGCGGTGCTGATCGGCATCCTCGGCGTGACCATCGTCTCGATCCTCATGGGGTTCAGCCCGTTCGGCGGCATCATCTCGGCACCGCCGTCGCTGGCGCCGACCTTCATGCAACTGGACATCAGGGGCGCACTGGATATCGGCCTGGTCAGCGTGATCTTCGCCTTCCTGTTCGTCGACCTGTTCGATAACTCCGGCACCCTGATCGGCGTCGCCAAGCGCGCCGGGCTGATGGGCAAGGACGGCCACATGCCGAAAATGGGCCGTGCCCTGATCGCCGACAGCACCGCCGCCATGGCCGGCTCGCTGCTGGGGACCTCGACCACCACCAGCTACATCGAGTCGGCGGCGGGCGTCAGCGCCGGCGGCCGCACCGGCCTGACCGCCGTGGTGGTTGCCGTGCTGTTCCTCCTGGCGCTGTTCTTCGCCCCACTGGCCGGCAGTGTCCCGGCCTTCGCCACCGCACCGGCGCTGCTGTTCGTGGCCGTGCTGATGGCTTCGGGCCTGGCGGAAATCAACTGGGATGACGTCACCGAGGCGGCACCGGTGGTGATCACCGCCCTGGCCATGCCGTTCACCTATTCCATCGCCAACGGCATCGCGTTCGGCTTCATTGCCTGGACCGCGATCAAGCTGCTGTCCGGCCGCGCACGCGAGCTGAACCCGGCGCTGGTGATTCTGTCGATTCTGTTTGTGATCAAGTTGGGTTGGTTCAACGCATGACTTTTGATTCCTCGACCTACGCCGTCCAGCTCCACGACAAGGTCGCGCGCCTGCGCGACCTGCTGGCGCCGTTCGCTGCACCCGAGCCGCAAGTGTTCGACTCGCCGCTGCAGCACTTCCGCCTGCGGGCCGAGTTCCGCCTGTGGCGCGAAGCGGGCGAGCGCCACTACGCGATGTTTTCCCAGGATGACAAGCGCACACCGATCCTGATCGAAGACTTCCCCATCGCCAGCCTGCGCATCAATGAACTGATGCCCCGGCTCAAGGCCGCCTGGCAAGCCAGCGCGCCGCTGAGCCACAAGCTGTTCCAGGTGGAGTTCCTGACCACCCTGGCCGGCGACGCGATGATCACCCTGTGCTATCACCGTCCGCTGGATGCGCACTGGCAGACCGCCGCCGAGCAACTGGCCGCCGATCTGGGCGTGAGCATCATCGGGCGCTCCAAGGGCAAGCGCGTGGTGATCGGTAATGACTACGTGGTGGAGAAATTCGAGATTGCCGGTCGCACCTTCAGCTACCGGCAACCGGAAGGTGCCTTTACCCAGCCCAACGGCACGGTGAACCAGAAGATGCTCAACTGGGCCTATGAGGCCCTGGGCGAGCGCACCGACGACCTGCTGGAGCTGTACTGCGGCAACGGCAACTTCACCCTGCCGCTGGCGACACGGGTGCGCAAGGTGCTGGCGACCGAGATCAGCAAGACCTCGGTCAATGCCGCCCTGAGCAACCTCGACGAGAACGCCGTGGACACCGTCACCCTGGTGCGCCTGTCCGCCGAGGAACTGACCGAGGCCTTGAATGAAGTACGGCCATTCCGCCGCCTGCACGGTATCGACCTGAAGAGCTACGAGTTCGGCAGCGTGTTCGTCGACCCGCCGCGCGCCGGCATGGACCCGGACACCTGCGAGCTGACCCGGCGCTTCGACAATATCCTGTACATCTCCTGCAACCCCGAGACCCTGGCGGCGAATATCGCGCAACTGCACGACACCCACCGTATCGAACGCTGTGCGCTGTTCGATCAGTTCCCCTGGACCCACCATATGGAATCCGGGGTCCTGCTGACCCGCCGCTGAAACCGCGCAACAGACAAGCCTGTGTGGGAGCGGGCTTGCCCGCGAAGAACGCCGGCGCGCAAGACCTGATACACCGCGTGGCGTCCTTCCCGGGCGCCAACCGCCACTCAGTCCGTGACAAACCCGAACAGCTGCGCCGCCGTGTCGCACAGCAGATGCTGGCGCAGCGGCGCGGCGCAGGCCAGGCGGCGCAGGCGGTCGAATTCGGAGGCGAAATTCACGTCCTGCTCATGCTGGGTATGGGGCCAGTCGCTGCCCCACAGCAACCGGTCCGGCCCTACGCTCTGCAACATCTGCGACAAGGCCTTCTCGGCGAAATGCAGGTTTTCCATCGGTGTGCCACCCAGCCGATAGATCGCCGAGACCTTGATCCACAACCGCCCGCTTTCCCCCAGCGCCAGCAGGCGGGCAAAGGCCGGCTGCTCGACCCCGAGCCGCGAATCGGGACGGCCGAAATGATCGACCACCACCCGGCAACCGTGCGCCAGCAACGGCTGGATCAACGCCGGCAGGTCTTCCAGTTGGCGATGCACTTCGACATGCCAGTCCAGGCGGCGCAAGTGCTGGAAGAACACCTGCCACGACGCCTCGGCAAAGTCCGGCAGCGGTTGCCCCATCAGGTTCAGGCGCACGCCCGCGACACCGAGCCCGGCCATGCGCCGCAGTTCCTCGAAGGCAATGTCGCGCTCGACCACCACTACCCCCCGCAACCGCTCGGGCGCCTGCTGCAGCGCCGCCAGCAGATAGCGGTTGTCGGTCCCGAGGAAACTCGGCTGCACCAGCACACCGTGGCTCAGGCCGTTTTCCCGCAAGCGTGCCAGGTAGTCGGCCAGGGTGGCGTCGTAGTCCGGCGCATAACGGCGCGCGGCCGCCAACCCCAGGCCGCGCTCGAAAACATGGGCATGGGCATCGATGCCGCTAATCGGCAATGGGCAAATCTCGGACATGGAACTCATCTATAACAAGGGTGAATACAGACTCCGTGGGAGCCGGCTTGCTGGCGATGAGGCCCTTGCGCCTTGCCGCGCCCGGAGGGCGCCATCGCCGGCAAGCCGGCTCCCACAGTGAGCTCAGGACAACTGGCTGGCATGGCTGCCCTTGACGGACTGCACTTGCGGCGCGGCCCCCTGCAAGTTGCGGCCTTTGGTTTCCGGCAAGGCCAGCGCCGCGAGCACCGCGACGCCATAGGCGATCCCGGCGTCGATGCCGATGGCCGAACCCAGGGACATCGACTCGCTCATATGCCCGACCATGAACGGGAACACCGCGGACAGCACCCGGCCGAAGTTGTAGCAGAAGCCCACGCCCGCGCCGCGCACATCGGCCGGGTACAGCTCATTGAAGAAGGAGCCGAGGCTGGCCGGAATCCCGGCGGCGAAGAAGCCCAGGGGGAAGCCGAGGAACAGCATCTGGGTATTGCTCAGCGGCAGGAACAGGTAGCACTGCACCGTGACCACGCAGCAGAAGGCAAAGAGGATGATGTTCTTGCGCCGGCCGATACGGTCCAGCAACAGTCCACTGACGATACAGCCGAACCAGAACGCGACGATGATCACCGCCAGGTAGCCGCCGGAGCTGAGTACCGAGAGGTTGCGTTCGGTCTTGAGGAAGGTCGGCAACCAGGTCATCACCGCGTGGTAACCGCCGTGGGCGCCCAGGCCGAGGATGCCGCCCAGCAGCGTGACCCGCAGCAGCTCGGGACGGAAGATCCCCGCCATCGACGCCAGCAGGCCGCGCCCTTCGGCCTTGGCCTGGCGTTGCGTGCCGTCCGGCTCGACCACGCTGCGGCGCACATAGATCACCAGCAACGCCGGCAGCAGCCCCACCAGGAACATCACGCGCCAGGCCATGGCCTCGGGTACGAAGCTGTAGATCAGGGTGAAGACCCCGACCGCCGCGCCCCAGCCGATCGCCCAGGCACTCTGCACCGCGCCCATGACCTTGCCGCGATAGCGGGCCTGGATGGTTTCCGCCATCAGCACCGCGCCCGCCGCCCACTCGCCACCGATACCGAAGCCCTGCAATGCCTTGACCACCAGCAACTGGTTGAACCCGGTGACAAAGGCCGAGAGAAAGGTAAACAGCGAGAACCAGAGGATCATCCATTGCAGGGTGCGTACCCGGCCGTAGCGGTCGGACAGCGTGCCGCCGAGCCAGCCGCCGATGGCCGAGGTGATCAGGGTCACGCCGCTGACCAGCCCCGCGTCGCCCTTGCTCAGGGCGAAGGCGGCGATCAACGCCGGGATTGCCAGGCCGAACATCTGCACTTCCAGGGCATCCAGGGACCAGCCGCCGAAGCAGGCCCAGAACGTCTTGCGCTCCCGCGAAGTGATGTCGCGATACCAACTGAACATGATTTCTTATCCTTATAGGTGAACAGGAAGCCGGTCGGGGCTCAGCGGATCTCGACGCTGTAGCGGAAGTGGCTGGCATGGCCACGGGAACGCCGCCACTCCAGCGGTCGGCCGGCGTAGTCACGGGCCAGTCGCTCGATCACCACCACCGGGCTGTCGGGCTCGATCTGCAACAGTCGCGCATGCACCTCGCCCACGGCTTCAGCGGTGAGGGTCTCTTCGGCACAGGCGACCACCTGGCCGCACAGCGCTTCGTAGATCGGATAAAGCAGCGGCCCCTGGCGATCCAGGTCGACCGTCAGCAGGGCCTGGAACGGCGCTTGCGGCAGCCAGATTTCCTCGGCCAGCAGCGGTGTGCCTTCCAGCAACCGCAGGCGGACCAGACGGATCACTTCGGTCTCGGGCGGCAGCCCCAGTGCCTGGCTGACGGCGGAAGGTGCGGGCAGGGAATCGACGGTGAGGATCCGGCTTTCCGGCATCTGCCGTTCACCGGCCAGGCTCTGGAAGCGGAAAAAGCGGAACAGCGAAGACTGGAACTGCGGGCGGCGGATAAAGGTGCCGCGGCCCTGCTGGCGTTCGAGGATGCCTTCCTCCACCAGCTTGTCGATGGCCTTGCGCACGGTGCCGATGGACAGCTGGTACTCGCCGGCCAGTACGGCTTCGGTAGGAATCGCTTCGCCCGGACGCCAGCGGTTGTTGGCAATCTGCCGGGCCAGTTCGTCGCGCAGGCGTTGATAGAGCGGAAGACGTTCGTCGCTGGAAAGTGTGTTCATTTTTGTAGTTATCCAGTCATCTATATGAATTTTCCCCGAGTATTCTCCTTGAACGAGACAGCGTCAAGTCACAGACCGATTACTGGTCGTCATCGCCCCACGCCTTTGCCCTCCCCAACCCGACACTGTTCGCTGATCGAACACTAAAGCACGCGGTTTGCGCCGGGTTGATTGCTGGCATTTGACTTGGATTAACCAGTTAGTACATTTTATCCAGACAGACCCGAATGCCTTGCGGTCGACGCCAAGAACAACAACGGAGACTCCCCCTGATGCCGCCTATCGTGCTGGTGCTCAACGGCCCCAACCTGAACCTGCTCGGAACCCGCGAGCCGGCCACCTACGGCCATGAAACCCTGGCGGACATTTCCGCCTTGTGCGGTCGTACCGCCACCGAGTTGGGCCTGACCGTGGAATTTCGCCAGACCAACAATGAAGGCGAACTGCTGGACTGGATCCACGCGGCGCGCGGGCGTTGCGCCGGGATCATCATCAACCCGGCCGCCTGGACCCACACCTCGGTGGCGATCCGCGATGCACTGGTGGCCAGCGAGTTGCCGGTGATCGAAGTGCACCTGTCCAACGTCCATGCCCGCGAACCGTTCCGCCATCACTCGTTCGTCTCATCCATCGCCAAGGCGGTGATGTGCGGCTTCGGCAGCCACGGTTATCGCCTGGCGCTGGACTATTTCAGCCAGACATTGAAGGGGTGAGCGCGATGTACCCGAACAACAGCACAAGCATCCTGGCCGGACTGATCGGCGCCGGTATCCAGGGTTCGCGCACGCCCGCCCTGCATGAGCACGAAGGCGATGCCCAGGGCTTGCGTTACCTGTATCGGCTGATCGACCTGGATCAGCTGCAACTGGGCATCGATGCCCTGCCCGACCTGCTGCTGGCCGCCGAGCGCATGGCATTCACCGGCCTGAACATCACCTTTCCCTGCAAGCAGGCGATCATTCCGTTGCTCGACGAATTGTCCCCCGAGGCACGAGGGATTGGCGCGGTGAATACCGTGGTGCTCAAGGACGGCAAGCGGGTGGGCCACAACACCGACTGCCTGGGCTTCGCCGAAGGCTTTCGGCGCGGGCTCAAGGGCGTCGCGGTGGAACACGTGGTGCAGATGGGCGCCGGCGGCGCGGGGGCCGCGGTGGCTCATGCGCTGCTCGCCGAAGGTGTACGGCAACTGACGATATTCGATGTCGACAGCGACCGTGCGCGAAGCTTGGCGGACAACCTCAACCAGCATTTCGATGGCAGCCGGGCCAGGGCCGGAAGCGACCTGGCCGCCGCCATGGCCCGTGCCGACGGCCTGGTGAATACCACCCCCATGGGCATGGTCAAGCTGCCCGGCATGCCAGTCCCGCTGGAACTGCTGCGGGCGGCACTGTGGGTCGCGGAGATCGTCTACTTCCCCCTGGAAACCGAACTGCTGCGCAACGCCCGCGCACTGGGTTGCCGCACGCTCGATGGCGGCACCATGGCCGTGTTCCAGGCGGTGAAGGCGTTCGAACTGTTCAGTGGCGTGACACCGGATGCACAGCGGATGGTGGAGCACTTTCAGCGTCTATAAGACTCACTCTGATGAGCTTTATCCTAAATAAGACTCACAAAATTGAGCCTTATAATAAAATGTCTTTCTCATAAGACGTGCTACAGTGAGTCTTATCAACGGTAAGGCTCATTCTGGTAAGTGTTATGAAGGCATTCTTTCCGGTCGGCTGTAGCGATACCCTCAGTAAAATCGGGCTACTGGTGAAAGCCAGACGCCTGGATCTGGGCCTGCGCCAGTCAGACTTCAGATCCAGCCTCGGAATCTCCGAGCATACGCTGCGCAAGATCGAGAATGGCTCGGAGTTGGTGGACCTCAGGTCCTTTATGCTGGTGCTCTGGCGCCTGGGCATCAACGAGATGATTTTCGGTTCACTGGAGGGGATCGAAGGCACCTCGCAAATCACACGATACGTCACGGACGAGGACAATCATGCGAGCCTGGCCTCGAGACGTGTTCGCCTGTCCAAACCCAAGGCGGAGGATTTCTGATGTCCCGCGCCTATATCTATATGGAACACCCGCAGACAGGTGAAGTCGTCACCCTGGGTCGACTGACGCTCCAGGGCAAGGTCGGCGAATTTCTATATGCCCCCGACTACGTGGCCAGCAATGGCTGGGTCCCCGACCCCATCAACTATCCGCTGCGCGCCGAAGCCTATACCGGCATCACCAAGAATCGCGGCATCCCGGGTTTTATCAACGATGCCATGCCGGACGGCTGGGGCGAGCGTCTGCTTCACCGTGCCTATGGCCAGGAACTGACCACCCTCGACTTCCTGCTCAAGTCACCGAACAACGACCGTATTGGCAACCTGATGGTCGGGCGATCCGCCTCTCCAGCGCCAGGTCTCGGCTCTGAGCCCGCGCCGACATTAAGAGGCCTGGCAAAATTCGTCGAGGCATGCGAAGCGGTCTATGACAGCCAACTGGATCAGGAGTCGGTCTCGATACTGAACCTGCGCCAACAGCGTTCTTCACTGGGCGGCGCCCGCCCGAAGCGTACCCTGCAGGATCATGGCATGCTGATCCTGGCCAAACCCCGCGACCGCTTTGATCAGTACGACCTGCCGGCTGTCGAATACGCGTGCATGACCTTTGCCGCCTCCAAGGGCCTGAATGTCGCCCGCACGGCCCTGCACGCCGAAACCCCGTCCACGCTCTTGGTGGAACGCTTCGATCGGACACCGCTGGCCGAGGGCGGCAGTCGCCTCCCTATGCTCAGCGCGCTCACCTTGCTCGACGCCGAGTGGATGACCCAGCATGACTGGCGCTATGCGGGTGTCGCCGATGAGATGCGCCGCCGTGGCGTTCCCGACAAAGATCTGCAGGAGCTGTTCAAGCGCATGTGCTACAACGCACTGGTCGGCAACAGCGACGACCACCCGCGCAACCACGCCATTATCTGGACCGCAGGCCAATGGCGTCTCTCGCCGATGTACGACGTGCTGCCCATTCTCGATGAAGGCCCCGCCCAGACGCTGGCCATGGCTGTCGGTCGTGAAGGAACCCAGATCAGCCGCCGCAACCTGCTCAGCCATCATGAGCACTTCGCGCTTGCCCGAGAACAGGCCGAGCAGGTGCTGGATGAAGTGATCGGCTGGGAGCAGGAACTTAAGGAATACTACGGCAGGTGGCTGCAAGGGGCAGAGTTGCAGATGGCGCAGGAGGCGACGAGCGCCGCACGCATGCGGTAGCCGCAGGAACAGCGCCCGTCCGGACAATCGATCAAGCCTGCAGGTACCTCAACACCGATTCGCAGATCATCTCCCGATGCCGCGCCTTGATCTGCTCGTCCGGCAGGTCGATCTGGAAGATCTCGCCGATGGTGTGGCGGTTCGAGACCCGGTAGAAACAGAACGAACTCACCAGCAGGTGTACGTCCAGCGGGTCCAGGCCGCTGCGGAACAGTCCCTGCTGCGCGCCCCGTTGCAGGATCTCGCCCAGCGCGCCGAGGATGGTGACGTTCATCGAGCGGATCGCCCGGGACTGCTTGACGTACTCCCCCTTGTGGATGTTCTCGATGCTGACGATCCGTACGAAATCGACGTTGCGGTCATGGTGGTCGAAGGTGAACTCGACCATCCGCCGAATCGCTTCACGCGGTTCCAGTTCCGTCAGGTGCAGGCGGCTCTCGGTGCTGCGGATCTCGCCGTAGAGCTTCTCCAGAACCTCGACGTAGAGCTGTTCCTTGCTGCCGAAGTAGTAATAGATCATCCGCTTCGAGGTGTGGGTCCGCTCGGCGATCGCATCGACCCGCGCACCGGAAAGGCCCTGCTGGACGAACTCGACAATCGCTTCCTGGAGGATGTTCTCGCGGGTCTTCTCGGGATTGTTCTTGCGACTCTTGCGCGGCACGGCGGCGGGCAGGGACACGTCAGGCGCGGCGGGAAGTTCTGAAGTCATGGTCATTCTGGGCTCACGGCCTTCTCGGCAGATGCTGGCGATTATGGGCTGCGTCCCCCAGCGAAGGAAGCGGGGAGACAGGTCAATTCCCCTCTCCCTCGCCCCAGAGCGCTAAAGCCGGGCCTGGCGCACGGCACCGCTACGGGATTTGGCCATCGCCGCCAGGCGCACCGCGACATTCGCCGCGCCATAGCCGGCGTAACCGCCCTTGCGTTGCAGGATCTCGAAGAAGAACCGCCCTTCGAACGGCTCGGTATAGACGTGGAACAGCTCGCCACCCTGGGCATCGCGGTCGTACAGCACGTTGTAGTAGGCCAGTTCGCTGAGGAATTCGTCGTCGAAATCGAAGCGCGCCGCCAGGTCGTCGTAATAGTTGAGGGGGATATCCAGCAACGCCACGCCCGCCTCTTTCGCCCGGCTGACCTCGGCGAAAATATCGTCGCAGTCAAAGGCGATATGGTGCACGCCGGAACCACGATAGCTCGACAGCGCATGGGAAATCGCCGTGTTGCGGTTCTCGGAAATATTCAGCGGCAGGCGGATCGAACTGCAGCGACTGCGCAGTGCCCGACTCTTCACCAGGCCATAGGGATCCGGCAGCACCACCTCGTCGTCGGCTTCGAAATCCAGCAGGCTCTTGTAGAACAGCACCCAGCTGTCGAGGCTGTCCGCGGGCAGCGCCATGGCCATGTGATCGATCCGCTTGAGACCGGCCCGCATCGGTGCGACGGGCAACAGGTTGAAATCGGTGGCATAGAGTTTCTGCCCGGCAGCCTCCTTGTCCACCAGATAGATCAGGCTGCCATCCGGCGCCCGCACCGCCGCCAGCTCCAGCTCGTTGGGACCGACCAGGCCGCGATAAGGCTGGCCCTTGTAGGCTATCGCCCGGGACAGCGCACTGGCGCTGTCGTTGACCCGGATCGCCGTGGCGCACAGGGACGGGCCATGGGCCTCGAAGAAGTTGTGGGCGAAGGAATAGGGTTCGCCATTGAGGATCAGGTTGATATCGCCCTGGCGCAACAAGCTGACGTTTTTCGAGCGATGCTGACCGGCGTGGACAAAGCCCAGGCGCTCCAGCCACTGGGTCAGCCGGGCACCGAGGGTTTCGTCCACGGCGAACTCGAGGAACTCGATACCCTCGTTTTCGCTGACCGGCGGCGGCGCGAACAGAGGGTCGAGAGTGGCGCTCGGTCCAGCCTCCCCGAGCAGGCGCTCGCGGGTTTTCTCTTCCAGGTACAACAGCGAACGCAGGCCATCGGCGGCATTCGCCCGGGGCGGCACGGCACGGAAACCGTCGTTGAAGATCTCCAGGGACAGCGGCCCGGTGTAACCACTCTTGATGATCGGCGCGAGAAAGCCCGGCAGGTCGAATTCGCCTTGCCCCGGAAAGCAGCGAAAATGCCGGCTCCATTCCAGGACATCCATCGCCAGGATCGGCGCGTCGGCCATCTGCACGAAGAAGATCTTGTCGCCGGGAATCTGCGCGATGGCGTCCGGATCGCCCTTGAGCGCCAGGGTATGGAAGCTGTCGAGCAGCACGCCGAGGCTCGGGTGGTCGGCCTGGCGGACGATATCCCAGACCTGCTGGTAGGTGTTGACGTGCCGGCCCCAGGCCAGCGCCTCGTAGCCGATACGCAACCCACGGGCGCCGGCGCGTTCGGCCAGCAGGCGCAGGTCGTCGACCAGGATCTGCCGCTCGCCCAGGCTGTCGGCCGACGCATTGCTGCACACCAGCACCAGGTCGGTGCCCAGTTCCTGCATCAGGTCGAACTTGCGCTCGGCGCGCTCCAGGTTGCGCGCCAGGCGGTCGCGGCGGCAGCCTTCGAAGTCGCGAAAGGGCTGGAACAGGGTGATGGCGATCCCCAGGTCCGCGCACATCTGGCGGATTTCCCGGGGGCTGCCGTCGTAGTACAGCAGATCGTTTTCAAAGATTTCCACGCCATCGAACCCGGCGGCGGCAATGGCCTCGAGTTTTTCCGGCAAGGTGCCGCTCAGGGAAACGGTGGCAATGGAACGCTGCATAAGTAGACTCCTGGCGGTGGTGTTTTTGTTGGATACCGCTCCAGCCCCGACAAAAGACGCCGGGGCAGTTGTGGGAGCGGGCTTGCCCGCGAAGGGCCCCCTGGGATCGCTGGAAGCTGCGCGGGCAAGCCCGCCCCCACAGAGGAATCCCATCGCCCTCCGGCAACCGGATTGATTATTGAGGCAGGGCAAGCCGGACATCAATCAAAGTGTACGAACTGGTTAGTTTTGTGTGCGATTATCGACCACAATGGCCCGCGGCGAATTGACGGTTTTTTGCTCACTGCGCACCATCAACCAGGCCAAGGCATTGCTTCAAACTGCAGAAACCCACCCAGACAATTCCAAGAAACGGGTAATCGCTCATGCTCTCGACTTCACAAAGCTCCCCTGCCACCCAGGGCGGCACTCGCGGCGGTATCGCCGACAAGATCCGCGGCGCCATGGCCGTCGGCACGACCCGCTGGGGCATGCTGGCCCTGGTGTTCTTCGCCACCACCCTGAACTACATCGACCGCGCCGCCCTCGGCGTCATGCAGCCCATCCTCGCCAAGGAAATGAGCTGGACGGCGATGGACTACGCCAACATCAACTTCTGGTTCCAGGTCGGTTACGCCGTCGGTTTCGTCCTGCAGGGGCGGTTGATCGACAAGATCGGCGTGAAGCGCGTGTTCTTCTTCGCCGTGCTGCTGTGGAGCCTGGCGACCGGCGCCCACGGCCTGGCGACCTCGGCGGTGGGTTTCATGATCTGCCGGTTCATCCTCGGCCTGACCGAAGCCGCCAACTACCCGGCCTGCGTGAAGACCACCCGGCTGTGGTTTCCCGCCGGCGAGCGGGCGGTAGCCACCGGCATCTTCAATGCCGGGACCAACGTCGGCGCGATGTTCACGCCGATGCTGTTGCCCCTGGTCCTGCAGGTCTGGGGCTGGCAGGCGGCGTTCCTGTGCATGGCGACGCTGGGCGGCATCTGGCTGCTGTTCTGGGGCCTGAAGTATTTCAACCCGGAAGATCATCCATCGGTGAAACCGGCTGAGCTGGCGTATATCCAGAAGGAAGTCGAACCGGAACAGCCCGCCGTGCCCTTCTCGCGGATCCTGCGCATGCGCGGCACCTGGGCCTTTGCCCTGGCCTACTCGCTGACCGCGCCGGTGTTCTGGTTCTACCTGTACTGGCTGCCACCCTTCCTCAACCAGCAGTACAACCTGGGCATCAGCGTGACGCAGATGGGCATTCCGTTGATCATCATCTACCTGACCGCCGACTTCGGCAGCGTCGGCGGCGGCATCCTCTCGTCGTTCCTGATCGGTCGCGGGATCAACCCGATCCGCGCCCGCCTGCTGTCGATGCTGCTGTTCGCCTGCTGCATCGTCGGCGTGATACTGGCCGCCGGTTCCAGCCACCTGTGGGTCGCCGTGGGGGCGATCTCCCTGGCCATCGGCGCGCACCAGGCCTGGACCGCGAACATCTGGAGCCTGGTGATGGACTACACCCCCAAGCACATGATGAGCACGGTGTTCGGTTTCGGCGGGATGTGCGCGGCCATCGGCGGCATGTTCATGACCCAGTTGGTCGGCTATATCCTGACCACCACGAACAACAACTACGCGGTACTGTTCACGCTGATCCCGGCGATGTATTTCCTGGCGTTGACCTGGATGTACTTCATGGCGCCGCGCAAGATTCCGAAGCTGGTCGATTGATCTCGCCGTGGCGAAGGTTGGGCAAGGCTTGCTGGCCTGTTCGCCGGCAAGCCCGTCCCTGATCGTTCCCACGCTCCGCGTGGGAATGCCTCTCTGGACGCTCCGCGTCCGCTGTTGTGACGCAGAGCGTCACGGGCTGCATTCCCACGCAGAGCGTGGGAACGACCATCGACGTTAGAAATCGAAAAACACCGTCTCGCCTTCACCCTGGATACGAATATCGAAACGGTAGGCCGTCTTGCCGTTCACTTCGCAGCGCTGGGCAATCAGGGTCTCCCGACGCTGCGGTTGCTCGATCAGGTTGATCACCGGGCATTTCGCGTTGGCCTCGGCCTCGTCGGAAAAGTACAGGCGGGTCTGCAGGTGGATATTGATCCCCCGGGCAAACAGCGAGACGTTGATATGCGGTGCCATCGGCACGCCGGCAGCATTGTTCACCACGCCCGGCTTGATGGTCGCCAGCGTCCACTCCCCCGCATCGAAGGTGGTCGCCGTGCGGCCGAAGCTGTTGAAGGTTTTCTCGGAATCGAAGGCCGTGTCGTAGACACCCTCGTGATCGGCCTGCCAGAACTCCAGGAAGGAATCGCGCACCAGGTGGCCATTGCCGTCATAGACATTGCCGAGCAACAGGATATGTTCGCCGGGCGCTCCCGGCTTGGCCATTTCATTCCAGATTTCCTCCGGACGCGGCGGATTGCCGGCAGCCGCCAGCGCCAGGCCGATATGCACATAGGGACCGGCGGTCTGTGACGGGGTTTCGGCGAGCAATTGAACAGGCATGGTCGGTCTCCTCAGCAGTTTTCGAAGTGGGTCTTGCGCTGGCCGCGCAGCACGATGTCAAAGCGATACGCCAGGCAGTCCATCGGATTGGCGTTGCCCATGTCGAGCCGGGCGATCAGGCTCTGCACCGCGTCGGCATTGACAATCGACTTGACGATGGGGCACATCGGGATCAACGGATCGCCTTCGAAATACAGCTGGGTGATCAATCGCGTGGCAATCGACGGGCCGCTGATGGATACATGGATATGCGCCGGACGCCAGTCGTTCGGGCCATTGCGCCATGGATAGGGCCCGGGCTTGACGGTGCGGAAGCTGTAGTAGCCGTCACGGTCGGTCAGCGCCCGGCCGACGCCGCCGAAATTCGGGTCCAGGGGCGCCAGGTAGCGGTCGTTCTTGTGCCGATAACGCCCGCCGGCATTGGCCTGCCAGATTTCCACCAGGGTGTGGGGAACCGGCTGGCCGTATTGATCGCAAACCCGACCGGCCAGGATGATGCGCTCGCCCACGGGCAAGCCGCCATTGTTGAAATTGAGCAGCAGGTCGTTATCGAAACGACCGAATTTCAGATGGGAAAAATCCGGACCGGTGCTTTCACTGAGCGATTGAGGAATGCTCACCAGCGCCTGGCGCGGGGAACGGGCAATGGACGTCTTGTAATCGGGGGTCAGAGCTTTGGGGTGCCAATTACGGTCACGGATGACAAAACGACTGCTGTCTGCTTCAGACATGTCGATCTCCTGTTGTTTTTATGGGGAAACGCAGCGGCAAGCTACAAGGAATGAATCACGCGCTTGCAGCGTGCCCCAACAGGGAACCGGCGGATATTGAAAAGCCGGGGCTCAACCATAACCCAATGGTTATGGGTAACGACCTTCGCGATACGCCTGCCCCACTTCCCGCAGCATCTCCACCGACCATTGCGCCGCCAGCGACAGCGGCAGGCTGGCATTGCTCGAAATGCCCACGGAACCACCCGGCTCGCGCTGGCCGAGGTCGATCTCGCACAACTCGCCACGCGCCAGGTCCAGGCGCACGGCATCCAGCGGCGCGATCCACAGCGCCTCGCTGGACAGCACGTAACGCCGGCTCAAGGCCACCGACAGGGTTTCCAGGCGCTGCCGCGACTGGCGGATGCCGCACTGCACGAACAGGCTATCGGCAAACTTGCGGATGGTGGTGCCCGCCAGCGGCAGGACCAACGGGAAGTTTTCCACGCTGGCGCGATCCGGCGCACCGCTCGACAGCGGATGATCGGGCCGCGCCACCAGGGTCATGGATTCACTGTACAGGTGCTCGAAGGTCAACCCCTGGATCTCCGGGCTGTCAGTCATGCGACCGACCACCAGGTCGACATCGCCGACCCGCAATTGCGAGAGCAGGTAGGCGCTGGGCCCGGTCACCACACTGACCACCAGCGCCGGATGCCGTTCGTGCAGGCGCCGCACCACCTCCGGCATCAACAGGCTTTCCACCGTCGACAGCACGCCGAGCCGCACCACGCCCGCGGCGTACTCGCCCTCGCGCAGGGCCTGCACGCCTTCGCGCAGGGTCTGCACCGAAGGCCCGGCGTAACGCAGGAAGGCCACCCCGGCCTCGGTCAGGCTGATACCGCTTTTGCTGCGCACGAACAGGCTGGTCTCCAGCAGCGTCTCGAGTTCCTTGAGGGTCTTCGACATCGCCGGCTGGCTCACCGCCAGGACATCCGCCGCCCGCGCCAGGCTGCCCTGGCGGGCCATTTCGAGAAAACACACGAGGTGGCGGAATTTGATACGGGTGTCGATATTCACGAGGGGGGCGGCTCCGCTGCGGTCGGGACATGCAGGTCAGGACAGACACAATTGTGTCCGATATTAGCCGTCAGCGGCGGCTTCTGAACCAAATCCCCTGGCTGACCTCTATCTGCATGGCCTGACGACCGGACTGGCGGCTATCCCACCCAGCAGCAACACTCATCTGCACAACAAACAGAGGATTCCCACATGCTTTGGAAAAAAGGAAGGCGCAGCGACAACGTGGTGGATGCTCGTGATGACAACAATGCTGGAGGTGGCGGACTGCGTTTCGGCGGCGGCAAGGGCTTGAGCCTGACAGCCGTGGTGCTGATTGTCGGCATCGGCTTGCTCACGGGCCAGGACCCGATGCAGATTCTCGGACAACTCAGCGGACAACTGACCCAGCAGCAATCGGCGCCCGTCAGCCCGCAAACCCGGCAGTCACCGCCGGCCAACGATGAGCAGGCGGATTTTGTCCGGGCCATTCTCGGCGATACCGAAGACACCTGGGGCCAGATCTTCCAGCAGGCCGGACGTCAATACAAGGAGCCGACCCTGGTGCTGTTCCGCGGCCAGGTCAGTTCCGCCTGTGGCCTGGCCTCCTCGGCCACCGGGCCGTTCTATTGCCCGGCGGACCAGCGGGTCTACCTCGACCTGGACTTCTTCCGCGAGATGTCCCAGCGCTTCAAGGCCGCCGGGGACTTTGCCCAGGCCTACGTGATCGCCCATGAAGTCGGCCATCACGTGCAGACCCTGCTCGGAGTCTCCGCCAAGATGCAGGCCGCCCGCCAGCAGGGGCGCAAGATGGAAGGTGACGGCGGCCTGCTGGTACGCCAGGAATTGCAGGCCGACTGCCTGGCTGGGGTCTGGGCCTGGCATGCGCAGAAACGCCTGAACTGGCTCGAGCCCGGCGATATCGAAGAAGCCTTGAATGCCGCCAACGCAATCGGTGATGATCGCCTCCAGCAGCAGGGTCAGGGACGCGTGGTGCCGGACTCCTTCACTCACGGCACCTCTGCTCAACGGGTGCGCTGGTTCAAGACCGGCTTCGCCCAGGGGCAACTCAACCAATGCGATACCTTCGCCGCCAAGAGTCTGTGAATGAACAAAACACTGCTGGGATCATTGTTGTGGGGTATGTGCGTCATCGGTGGCCAGGTCCAGGCCGCTGAACACGGGGTCAAGGAAGTCAGCCCCAATCATCTGAAGCTGTCGGCCGGCGAGTTGAGCGTCGGCCTCAATCGCGACTGGCAAGGGCCGATGCCCGATGTGCAGCGGGTGCTGATCATCGTCCACGGGCGGCTGCGCAATGCCATGACCTACCTCAACAGCGCCGAGACCGCCGCGAGCCAGGCCGGCCAGGACAGCAACACGCTGATCATCGCGCCGCAGTTCCTCAACGAAAGCGATGTACGACGCAATCACCTGCCGGACAACCTGCTGCGCTGGCAGGGCAATGACTGGATGGCCGGCGAGGCGTCCACCGGCCCTTCGCCAATGAGTTCCTATGCCGCGCTGGATGAAGTCCTGCAACGCCTGGGCAATCGGAAAAAGTTTCCGGCCCTGCGTGAAGTCGTGATTGCCGGGCACTCCGGCGGCGGCCAGGTGGTGCAGCGTTATGCGCTGGTGGGACACGGCGACGCGCAACTGGCCGGGAGCGGCATCAAGCTGCGGTATGTGATCGCCAACCCGTCGTCCTATGCCTGGTTCAGTGCCCAGCGACCGGTGGCGGGATTCAATCCATCGTCCTGCCCGGGCTTCAACGACTGGAAGTACGGCCTGCAGAACCTGCCGAGCTACGCCATGGGACAATCGCCGGCGCAGCTGGAACAGGCTTATGTGCAACGCTCTATCACCTACCTGTTGGGCCAGCAGGACACCGACCCGAACCATCCGGCGCTGGACAAGAGCTGCGGAGCGGAAGCCCAGGGCCCGTATCGGCTGATTCGCGGACACAACTATTTCGCCTACCTGCAGCAACGTCACCCGCAAGGGCTGGCGCAGACTCTGGTCGAGGTGCCCGGGGTCGGGCATAACGGCGACGGCATGTTCACTTCGCCACAGGGGCAGAAGGCGTTGTTCCAGCGTTAAAGGGCGGGGGATGTGCTGCCTGGACCGGCCCCTTCGCCGCGATGCGGCGCCCCGACAAGCCAGCTCCCACGGTGGATCGCGCAAGGCGCCACAATGCGATCCTATGTGGGAGCTGGCTTGCCAGCGATGCGGCCCTCAAGCCGACAGCATCTCCCGCAACGCCACACAATCCTCGGCATGCCAGTCCGTGAGCTCCGGCCACGGGTTATCCGGCAGGTTGACCAACACCGTCCGTGCCCCCGCCGCCCGTCCGCAGTCCAGGTCGAAGCGGTAATCGCCGACCATCACCATCTCGGCCGGCGCGACGTCCCAGGCCTCGGCCAGTTTCAGCAAACCACCCGGATGCGGCTTGGGCGGTGCGTCATCGCGGCCCAGCACATCGGCTTCGGCAAAGCAGTCGGCCAGACCGATGGCCTGCAGCGTCACATGGGCCAGTTCGCGGGCATTGCGCGTCAGGATCCCCAGGCGATAGCCCCGTCCGGCCAGCTCGCGTACCAGCTCCACCGCACCGACCGCCGCTTGCGAGCCCAGGGCCAGATCCCGCTCATGCTCCAGCAACCAGGCATGCTTGGCCGCCGCCTCATCGGCCGGCAGCGCTGCCAGGTGGGTCAGGATGTCGTCTTCCGGAGGAATCGACAGGGCCACGCGAATGGCGGCGAAATCATGCACGGCAACGGTCAGGGTGCCATCCATGTCGAACACCCAGTGACGAACCTCGGACAGACTCATGACCAATCCTTGCGATGCCGGATCAGACCTTCCTGGGTCACCGACGCCACCAGCACACCGGCGCGGTTGTACACACTGCCGCGGGAGAAACCACGGGAATTGCCGGCCCAGGGACTGTCCATCGCATACAGCAGCCAGTCGTCGGCGCGCAGGTCGGCGTGGAACCACAGGGCATGGTCGAGACTGGCGACCTGCATATCCTTCTGCCACACCGACTTGCCATGGGGCAGCAGCGAGGTGGTCAGCAGGCCGAAGTCCGACGCATAGGCGAGCAGGTACTTGTGCAGCGCCGGCGAGTCGGCCAGGGCACCGTCGGCGCGGAACCAGACGTACTTGACCGGGTCCGACGGCTGCGGGTTGTAGGGGTCCTTCTCGGTCACCGGGCGCACTTCGATCGGCTTCGGGCACAGCAGCTTGTCACGCATGTGCTCGGGGATCAGGTGGGCACGTTGCTGGGTGATTTCCAGCTCCGACGGCAGGTTCTCCGGCCCCACCACCTGCGGCATGCTGCTCTGGTGCTCGAAACCCTCTTCGTCGTACTGGAACGAGGCACTGCAGGTAAAGATCGGGTGGCCCTTCTGGATCGCCGTCACCCGCCGGGTACTGAAGCTGCCGCCATCGCGTACGCGGTCAACCGAATACACCACCGGCAGGCCGGCATCCCCGGGACGCAGGAAATAGCCGTGCAGCGAATGCACATGGCGCGCTTCCTCGACGGTCTGGCTCGCCGCCGACAGCGACTGGCCCAGCACCTGGCCGCCAAACAGCTGGCGAAACCCCAGGTCCTGGCTGCGCCCGCGAAAGAGGTTTTCCTCGATGGGTTCCAGGGTCAGCAAGTCGACCAGGTCTTCCAGCACTTGGCTCATTCAAACGCTCCTCACACAGGGCAATACAGTTCACTTAAAGACGATATCAAGCCATCCGTGCTTGTAATGGCCGAGCCTTGAACAACTCGCCACAGGCCTTGAATGATACCGCGTTTGCCATCAGCGGCGGTGCAGCGGATCGGCCAACCCCGGGGTTATCCGTGCAGGGTTTCCAGCCACTGGTCGCGGCTGATGCGGTACAGCACGTGCTTGCGCAAGGGATGATCGGCGGCCAGCCTGGGGTGTTCGAAGTCACCCAGGGGGTCATGGTGCATGCCGATGGCCTGCATGACCTTCTGCGAAGGGGTGTTGGTCTCGGTGGTGAAGGCCACTACTTCTTCCAGCGCCAGGCGATCGAAACCGCAGCGCAGGGAAGTCCACGCGGCCTCGCTGGCATAGCCCAGCCCCCAGTGCTCGCGCGCCAGGCGCCAGCCCATTTCCACCGCCGGGGTGAAGGCCGCGTCGAAGTTGACATGGGCCAGTCCGGTCAGGCCGATAAAGGCGCCATTGTCCTTGCGCTCCAGGGCCCACAGGCCAAAACCATGTTCGGCGAAATGCCCGCGGATCCGACCGATCAGCGCGGCACTCTCCAGGCGACTCAGCGCGACCGGGAAATAGCGCATCACTTGAGGATCGGCGCACATCCGGGCAAATTCCGGCAGGTCGTCATCGCGCCACTGACGCAGCAACAGGCGTGCGCTCTCGAGTTCCAGTATCGGCTCCATCAATCCCCCTCAGGATTCCTTGTAAAGCTGTTTCCCTGCTCGCAAGTGTATCGCGCTGATAAGATCCTTCACTCATTCCTACATGAATTCGCCATGCCGTTGCCTTTGATCTACCACGATGACTACAGCCCGGAGTTTCCGCCGGAGCATCGTTTCCCCATGGACAAGTTCCGCCTGCTGCGCGATCACCTGGTGGACAGCGGCCTGACCCGCGACCCGGAGCTGCTGCGCCCGCAGATCTGTCCCGTGGATATCCTCGCCCTGGCCCATGACCGCGGCTATATCGAGCGCTACATGGCCGGCGAGCTGTCCCGCGAGGACCAGCGCCGCCTCGGCCTGCCCTGGAACGAAGCCCTGGCCCGGCGTACCGTGCGCGCGGTCGGCGGTTCGCTGCTGGCCGCCGAACAGGCCCTGGAACATGGCCTGGCCTGCCACCTGGCCGGCGGCACCCACCACGCCCACTACGATCACCCGGCGGGCTTCTGCATCTTCAACGACCTGGCAGTGATCAGCCACTACCTGCTGGCCAGTGGGCGTGTCGAAAGGGTGCTGATCTTCGATTGCGACGTGCACCAGGGCGACGGCACTGCCCGTATCCTTGAAGACACTCCCGAAGCCATCACGGTTTCCCTGCATTGCGAGAAAAACTTCCCGGCGCGCAAGGCCCGCAGCGATTGGGACATTCCCCTGCCCATGGGCATGGGCGATGCCGACTACCTCAAGGTGGTGGATGACGCCCTGAATTACCTGCTGCCGCTCTACCAGCCGGACCTGGTGCTGTACGACGCCGGAGTGGATGTGCACAAGGACGATGCCCTGGGCTACCTGAAACTGACCGACGAAGGGGTGGCGGCCCGCGATGAACGGGTCCTGCGCCATTGCCTGGGCCGGGATATCCCGGTGGTCGGCGTGATCGGCGGCGGCTACAGCAAGGACCGCCAGGCCCTGGCGCGGCGCCACGGCATCCTGCACCACAGTGCGCAGCGGGTCTGGACGTCATCAGGTTGTCACTGAAGCCTGCTCGCTTACCCACAATGCCTGTGGAACCGCCTGTGGATAACCTGAGTGAAATGCGCTACAGACCGCATAAAGAAAGGGCTACAGATGGCTGTATGTTTTTCGTACAGCCCTCCTGATGAGCCCGGCAGCTCCCCTGTGGGAGTGGGCTTTGTGGGAGCGGGCTTGCCCGCGAATGACACGACACGGTGTTGATTCTTACCACGCATGGTAGCGATCAACCGCGCTTTCGCTCTTCGTGGGCAAGCCCACTCCCACAAGAAAACGTAGAATGCCCGCCTATCACGCCACTTCGCAGCCCGCCATGACCCGTACAGCCTCCTCCCCCTCTCCCCGCGTCGCCATTATCGGTGGCGGCCCCGCCGGCCTGATGGCCGCTGAAGTCCTGAGCCAGGCGGGCGTCCGGGTCGACCTCTACGACGGCATGCCGTCGGTGGGACGCAAGTTCCTGCTGGCCGGCGTCGGCGGCATGAACATCACTCATTCCGAGCCCTACCCGGCGTTTCTCTCGCGGTATGCCGAGCGCGCCCCGCAGATCGCCCCGATGCTGCGGGCCTTTGGCGCCGACGAGCTGTGCGAGTGGATTCACGGCCTGGGGATAACTACGTTTGTCGGCAGTTCCGGCCGGGTCTTTCCCAGCGACATGAAGGCCGCCCCGCTGCTGCGCGCCTGGCTCAAGCGCCTGCGCGATGCCGGGGTAGTTATCCACACCCGCCATCGCTGGACGGGCTGGCAGGATGGCAAGCTGGTTATCCACAGCCCGGACGGTGAAACCATGGTCCAGGCCGACGCCACCCTGCTGGCCCTGGGCGGTGGCAGTTGGGCGCGCCTGGGCTCCGATGGCGCCTGGTTGCCGTTGCTGGCACAACAAGGCGTGTCCGTCGCCCCGCTGCAGCCGAGCAATTGTGGATTTGAAGTCGAGGCCTGGAGCGAGCTGCTGCGCGACAAATTTGCCGGAGCCCCGCTGAAAAACGTCGCCATCGGCCTGCAACATAGCGTGCCACGCCTGGGCGAATGCGTGATCACCGCCAGCGGCATCGAGGGCAGCCTGATCTACGCCTTGTCCGCGCCGATTCGCGAGCAGATCAACCAGAGCGGCTCGGCGATCATCGAAATCGACCTGCTGCCGGGCAAGACCCAGGGACAGATCCAGGCCGCCCTGTCGAAACCGCGGGGTTCACGCTCCATGGCCAAGCACCTGCACAGCCAGGTCGGCATCGACGGGGTCAAGGCGGCGTTGCTGCGTGAGCTGACGGATGCCGCCTGCTTCGCCGACGCCGCTCGACTGGCCGCTGCGATCAAGGCCCTGCCGCTGAAACTGGTCGCCACCCGCCCGCTGGATGAAGCCATCAGCAGCGCCGGCGGCGTTCCTTTCGAAGCCATGGACGAACAGTTGATGCTCAAGGCGTTGCCGGGCGTGTTCTGTGCCGGCGAGATGCTGGATTGGGAAGCGCCGACCGGCGGCTACCTGCTGACCGCCTGCTTTGCCAGCGGACGGGTGGCGGGGAAAGGGATGCTGGAGTGGTTGCGGCGGCAGGCCTGAAGTAGCGGCCATTCACCGATCGTTCCCATGCTCCACGTGGGAATGCAGCTCGTGACGCTCCGCGTCACAGATTCGCAGCGGACGCAGAGCGTCCGGGGAGGCATTCCCACGCGGAGCGTGGGAACGATCAACCTTCAGATCACAATCGCCGGCAAGCCGGCTCCCACAAGGGGGCTCGCCTCAAGGCTTGCGTTTACGCGGCCCGGTGTTGAATACCGGCACCTTGCGCACCGGCTTGACCGGTGGCGCCACGTCTTCCGGTTTCTCGCCGCTGTCCACCCACTTGCCCAGGTTGCGCTTGCCACCACCACCGGCAGCCTTGGGCTTTTTCGGTTTCTTCGGCTTCTTGACCACCTGCCCGGACGCATCGGTTTCCGGCACACGGTGCTCAGGCTCGAAATCCTGTTCTTCACGGCGGCTCAGCGTCTGGCGCGTCAGGGTCTCGATGGCCGACAGCAGGTTCACCTCATCGGCACACACCAGGGAAATCGCCTCACCGGTGGCACCGGCCCGGCCGGTACGACCGATACGGTGAATGTAGTCCTCGGCGACGATCGGCAGATCGAAGTTGACCACCAGCGGCAGGTCTTCGATATCCAGGCCACGGGCCGCGACATCGGTGGCCACGAGGATCTGGATCTCGCTGGCCTTGAAGCGGTCCAGCGCCCGTTGACGGGTTGCCTGGGGCTTGTCGCCATGGATACCGTCGGCGTTCACACTCAGGCCCTGGAGTTTTTCCACCAACTGGTCGACACCGTTGCGGGTCTTGGCGAACACCAGCACCTGCTTCCACTTGTGCTTGCGCAACAGGTGCACGAAGAGTTCCGGCTTGCGCTTCTTGTCGACCGTCACCACCCACTGCTTGACGGTGTTGGCCGCCACGTTGCGGGGGCTGACTTCGATACTCAGCGGATCGTTGAGCATCTGCCCGGCCAGCAGGCGGATCGCATCGGAGAACGTCGCGGAGAACAACAGGGTCTGGCGTTTTTTCGGCAGGGCCTTGTAGATATTGCCCAGCTCTTCCTGGAAACCGAGGTCGAGCATACGGTCGGCTTCGTCGAGCACCAGGGTCTGCAACTGGTTGAACTTGAGCGCGTTCTGGCGGAACAGGTCGAGCAGGCGCCCCGGCGTGGCCACCAGCAGGTCGACGCCCTTGCGCAGCTTCATCATCTGCGGGTTGATGCTGACCCCGCCATACACCGCATAGGTACTCAGCGGCAGGTGCTCGGCGTACTGGCGCACGCTTTCATGCACCTGCTCGGCCAGTTCGCGGGTCGGGACCAGGATCAGCGAGCGGACCGAGTTGGCGGCGACCTTCGGTCCTTCCATGGTCAGCAACTGCAACAGCGGCAGGGCGAAACCGGCGGTCTTGCCGGTGCCGGTCTGGGCCGCGGCCATCAGGTCGCGGCCGGCCAGCACGGCGGGAATGGCCTGGGCCTGGACCGGCGTCGGCGTCTTGTAGCCGAGGGTGTCCAGGGCCCGGGTCAGGGGTTCGATCAGGCCGAGAGTAGCGAATGTCATGCAGGTACCATAGGGAAAGTGTCAGCGCAGTGAAGCAATGCGCGGCAGTTTACCCTGTCAGGCCTCTTTCGGCTTGCGCCACTGCGGCAAACCGATCAGCACCACGGCGCTGATGATCACGCCCATGGCGATGCACTCGTGCCAGCCGATGTGTTCGTCGGCGAACAGGATGCCCAGCAACACCGCCACGGCCGGGTTGACGTAGGCATAGCTGGTGGCCGCCGCCGGGCGCACATGCTTCAACAGGTACATGTAGGCGTTGAAGGCGATGATGGAGCCGAAGACGATCAGGTAGAGCAGCGCGAGCCAGCCTTCGGTCGAGGGCATCTGGGTCATGCGCTCGCCCCTGACCAAGCTGGCCAGCAGCAGGACCACGCCACCCACCAGCATTTCCGCCGCACTGGCCATGCCGCCGGGGGGCAGCGGCAGATGCTTGCTCCACACCGAACCGAAGGCCCAGGTCGCCGCGGCCAGCAACAACAGGACAGCGCCAAACGGACTGCTTTGCAGGTTGGAGCCCATGTTCAGCAGGGCGATGCCGATCAGGCCCAGCACAATCCCCGCCCATTCCAGGCCGGTATTGCGCGCGCCCCAGAAATAGCCGCAGAGCAGGGTGAACAGCGGCACCGTGGCCACCGTCAGCGCGGCGACACCGGAAGCCACGCCTGTGTGTTCGGCCAGGGTCACCGCGCCGTTGCCAAAACTGAGCAGCAGCACGCCGATGGCACCCGCGGCTTTCCATTGCCGCCAGGTCGGCGCCGGCACGCCGCGCCAGCGCTGATAGGCGTACAGCAGACTGCCGGCGATCACGAAGCGAATGCCGCCCATCATCAGCGGCGGCCAGGACTCCACGCCGATACGAATGCCCAGGTAGGTCGAACCCCAGATGAAATACAACGCGAAGAAGGCACCGATCAGCGGTAACGGAAAACGGCGTGGGGCAGGCATGGACGGCTCAGGGCAGGACAAGGGAGCGTTATTCTAGAAAGGCCATCGACAAATAATAAGTTACAAAACCGCGTTATCAGGCCGGTACACTTTCTAAAACATGGATATCACGGGTATAAACCGTGCTTTCGAAAGCTCGCGATCCAGAGGTCTTGTAGATGGACAAGTACGACCGTTTGATCCTCGGTGCCCTGCTGGAAAACGGCCGCGCCTCCTTCGCCGAACTGGCGCGCAAGGTCAACCTTTCCGCCCCGGCGGTGGCCGAGCGGGTGGCCAAGCTGGAGAGCAGCGGTGTGATCACCGGCTACCAGGCCAAGGTGGACATGGCCAAGATCGGCCTGCCGATCCAGTGCGTGATCGAGTTGCGGCTCAACCAGCACGGCAGGCAACAGGTCTATGACGACCTGGCGCAGATCCCGCAGATCACCGAATGCCATCGGGTGACCGGCGATCCCTGCGTGATCATGCAGGCGGCGGTGGGCTCGATGGGAGAGCTGGAAGAATTGATCAACCGGATTGCCCAGTTCGGTTTCAGCAAGACCTCGATCGTGCTGTCGAGCGCCGTCGAGCCACGGGTGCCGTTGGGGCATCTGGACACGAATGGCAAGGTGAAGAGCCTGCATTGCGTCTGAACGTGCGTGTTTGCCGGTTTTGGGGGCGCTTCGCACCCCCTCGCGAGCAAGCTTGCTCCTACAGGACCGCGTCGTGCACGGGCCGGGGACAAGCACAAGTTGATCGTTCCCACGCTCTGCGTGGGCATGCAGCCCGTGACGCTCTGCGTCACAAGACGCGCAGATGAAGCAATATCGTAAAAGTCAGGTACGCTTCCTGGCCTGTTCATACACGGCGCTACGCTCTCGCTTGCCTATCGCCAGCACGACAACAACAATTCGCTCGTCCTCGACACGATAGACGAGTCGATATCCTGACCCGCGCAGCTTGATCTTGTAGCAATCCTTGAGACCGTGAAGCGCATCACCTGAAACACGCGGCGCATGTCGACGCTCTTCAAGCTTGCGTAGCAATTGCACTCGAAGAACCGCATCGAGATTGCGCAGTTCCTTCAGGGCCTTTGGGTCCCATTCAATACTGTATTCAGCGCCCATGTTCGATATCGGCCTGGGCTTCGGCAATCAAGTCGTCCAGAGAAACACGTACAGGGGGTTCATTGGCTTCGATGCGTTCTCTGGCCAACTGCGCGAGTTCCAGATCGTCCAGACGCTCCATCATCATCTCGAATACGTCAGCAGGCACCATATAGCCCATTACGCGATTATGGTTCAGTACCGCCACGGGTTCGCCTCCTGCTTCACTCAATACGGCAGAGGGGTTTTTCTTGAGCTCGGAGACGCTCACGACCCTGTTGCTCAAAACACTTTGCATAATAAAGACTCCTGAATAGGTCTTTATTTTGGTCTTATTTTCGCTACCAAGCAACGCAACAACTTGGCCGTCGGTCGCCTGAAGAAACATTCTGAACAGGTCACCGAAGATCGCTCCCACGCTCTGCATGGGAACGATCAGCCAATCACTTACCAGACACTGCCACAACCGCTGACGGGCACCACCTGCGGCATATCACGCAGGCGGATCCAGGGCTCCTTGCGCCAATGCAGCAGGCTCAGCGCACCACCGTTCCATTCCAGCAAGCCCAGGCTCGGGGCCTGGGTCAGGGCCAGTTGTGGCTGGTCGCGCAGCATGGGTAATACCTGGTGCGTCAGCCACTGGCGCAGATGCCGGTTCTCCGGCAGGTAGTGATAGACCAGCATGGCGTAGACACCCGACTCGCTGAGCATCAGGTGTTCTTCTGCTCCGCCATTCCCCTGCAAGCTCAGCAGTCGACGCTGATCCGAATCAAGCTTGATCGCTTTGCGCTCATGCCACTCGATGCCCATCAGGTGCCCGATATCACGGGCGCAGAACCAGGCTTCGTCATGCAGGAGCAAGGCGCGGAGTTTGCGGTGGTGACGAGTAAATATTTGCGGTTCGAAAGCAACGTTAACGGCAAGACCAAGCTGCTCTGACACGTCATAAGCACTACCGTTATCAAGAAGGTTTTGTATGGTTTCAGCGAGACTTTCGAGAATGACTTTTCCCATTTTGGAATACTCCGAGAGATTCAAGGAGCTGCCATATAAAGCCTTCCTACGGACTTGGGTGGCAGCCGTACGCGGGGTAGGAACCGAGCTCTCTCGGACACTCGGCCACGAATCAACGTGCCCGCGCACGGCCACCATAAGGGGCACGCTGGCTAAAAAACCAGCGAGTATGGTGGATGCTCAGTATCGAAAGAGTCAATTGCAAGGGTTCCTACGCCCTGTCACCGATTTGGCGATGACCGGAAAAGGCTAGCGTTGCCAGCTCATCCCGGAAAGACAGCACGGATCGCCACAGGAAGTACGACATTTCCTAAAAAATGCGGGACAAAAGCGCTACTTGAGAGGTAGCTCCGGCCAGCCAGGGAGCCTGAAGCAGAGCACAGTCTTGTGGCGGGCGGGCTTGCCTCAGGCCCCCCGATACCGCCTCAAATGCTCCCCCACCTTCGCCGCCGGTGCTTTCTGCAATTTGCACAGCAGGTCGTGAGACAGCTCGCGCAGCCCGTGCTTTTCGCGCAGCTCGCCGGCCAGGTGCGCCAGCAGGTTCGCGGCCATCTCGGCGTCGGCCATGGCCCGGTGCGCCTGGCCGGTATGCGGCAGCCGCGCGTAGGCGGTCAGGGTGCCCAGCTTGTGGTTCGGCGCCGCCGGCATCAGGCGTCGCGCCAGCAACAGCGAGCAGGCGAAATTCTGCAGGCGCGTGCGCTTGATGCGACCCATCTCGAAGTCCCAGAACTTCTGGTCGAACGCGGCGTTGTGGGCCAGCAGCGGCGTGATGCCGACGAATTCGTTGACCTCGTTCATCACCCGCTCCGCCGAGGGCGCCGTGCGCAACATGGCGTTGCTGATGCCGGTCAGTTGTTCGATAAAGGCCGGCACCCGCACTCCGGCATTCATCAGGCTCTGGTAACGGTCGACGATGCGCCCCTCTTCCAGGATGACCACGGCGATTTCCGTCGCCCGGCAGGCACTGCTCGGCGAGATCCCGGTGGTTTCAAAGTCGATGACGGCAATACGTTCCAAAATCCAACCCTTTCAAATAGTCCGTTGATCGCTCCCCCGGCGCGACAGGGAATACGCGTTGCTTCAGAAATGGACGCGGAGCGTCCAGGACTGCGTTACCACGCGGAGCGTGGGAACGATCAGGTCCATCAGTTTTTCAACAACAGTGCACCTTCGATGGGCACGTAGCGGCTCGCCGCGCGGATCAGCGAGTTGGCAGTCAACCCCGGCACACCATAGGCCACCGCCTCGACCCCATGCTTGCCGATGATGCGCTCGAGCAGCAGGTCGAAATCGCCATCACCGGACGCCAGCACCACCTCGTCGACGTTCGGCGCGGCATCCATGATATCGATGGTGATCCCCACGTCCCAGTCACCCTTGGCCGAACCGTCGCTGCGCTGGATGTACGGCTTGAGTTTCACCGTGAAACCCAGGTTGCGCAGGATCTGCTGGAACTGCTGCTGCTTGCTGTCGCCACGGTCGATCGCATAGGCATAGGCTTCGACGATCTGCCCGCGCTGGCTGATATCAGCCCACAGGGCGGCGTAGTTGAAGTGACAACCGTAAGCCTGGCGCACGGTGTAATAGAGGTTCTGAACGTCGGCGAACACTGCGATTTTCTTCACCGTGAATCCTCATGGCGCAGACGCGCACTGGCGGGGGTGACGGACACTCGAAAGCGAGTAGACGCGCAGTATGCCAGCCCGAGGCAAGATTCAGCGAACAATCAGCCATGCAAACGCAGTCCGGAGCGCCAAGGCGCCCCGGACTGGAGAAGATCAGACGTAGGAATCGTCGTCAGAGAAAGAAGAGGAACTGTCGTCGCTGTAGTCGCTGTCGAGGAAGCCGCCCTGGTCGTTGTTGCCCCAGGAGTCGTTGTTGGCCATGCGCTGGTCATCGCCCCAACCGCCGCCGTTGTTGTTGCTCATCGGGCTCGGCTCGATGATTTCCTCGATGATCTGCGGCTGCTGCTGGTTGTGATGGAACAGGCTGCTGATACCTTCGGCCAGCATCACGCCACCGGCAACGCCGGCCGCGGTTTTCAGCGCGCCACCGAGGAAACCGCTGCCGATAGGGGCAGCCGGGGCCGCCTGTTGCGGGGCGTAGGCGGGCTGCGGGTTGTAGTTCTGCTGTGGCGGGGCATTGAATGCCGGGCGCGCCGGCTCACGCCAGCCGCCACCGGAGTTGCCGGGAGCCGGAGCCGGTGCCGGATCGCGACTGCCACCGCCAAAGATGCTCGACAGGAAACCACCGCTGCTCGGCGCCGGCGCGGCGCTCTGGGCGCGAGCCTGTTGCAGGTCGGCCTGGGCCTGCTGCAATTGGGCCTGGAGTTGCTTGTTCTGCTCGTCGAGACTCTTGATCGCGTGCTCTTGCACCAGGATCGACTGAGTCATGTAGTACGCCGCAGCCGGTTGGCGCGCCAGATGCTCCTTGATCCGCGCCTCGGCCAGGGCGTCACGCGGGGCTGAATCCTTTTCGGCTTGTTGCAACCGTGAAAACAGTCCATCGATCAGGGTTTGCTCTTCGCTGTTCATGGCGACCTCATCAGATTGCCGGGTAGAAATCGGTCGCCCTGGCCGATACGGCCCGGGCGTACATCAGTTATGGGGCTGTTACAGGAAGTTTCAATGATCCTTACGTAACGTTTACATTTGAGTGTCGGCCCGCCTCATCGGTTAAAGTGTCGCTTTGCTTTGACCTTCGATAGCGAGCCCATGAACCCGCTCACCATATTGCGCGACTCCCTGTATTTCTTCCGGCGCAACCTGGGCCAGATCGCCCGCCTCTGCCTGCCGCTGGTGATCTTCGAGGCCGTCCTCCAGCAACTGCTGGACAACGCCATCGGCCCCGATGCCTCGCCCGCCTACGACCTGCTGGCCGGACTGCTGGTGTACCCGCTGTACACCGCGGCGCTGATCCTGTTTCTCGATGCCCGGACCCGCGGCGAAACCCCGCTCAATCGCGACCTGCTGGCCATGTCCCTGCGCCTGTGGCCGCGCATGGCGCTGCTGTCGGCGGTGAATACCGTGGCCATCGTGCTCGGGCTGTCGTTGTACTTCATTCCCGGCATCTGGCTGACCGTGGTGCTGGCCTTTGCCGAATACCAGCTGGTATTGCGCGGCCGGGAACCGCTACGGGCGATGAAGGAGAGTTTCAACCTCAGCCGCGGGCATTTCTGGCGGACCTTCACCTGCATCCTCTGTGTCATGGGACCGCTGTGGCTGCTCAAGGGCCTGAGCGCCAGTGCCTATCCCGAGCCACAGAATCCGCTGCTGACACTGGTCATCGACAGCGCCCACAGCTTCCTGCAACTGTTCACCAGCGTCGTACTCTTCCGGCTGTACATGCTGATCAGCGAAAAATCTGACAGGGGCTAACGGGACAATCCCTCACAATAGAGGGTTAGGCGGTGACAAGGCGGTCGGTTATGCTCCCTCCATATTGCAACGTCATAAGCCGAGCCCATGACCCGTCTATTACGTTACACGCTCTTGAGCATGGCCCTGGTCGCCGGCCTGCTGGGCCTTTTCATCTACACCCTGAGCTGGCATCCCGACAGCAAGGAAACGCTGCCGGTCAGTTGTACCGCCCAGGCGCCCGTTCTGGTCGCCGGCCAGGCCCTCAAGGTGATGACCTGGAACATCCAGTACCTGGCGGGCAAGCGCTATGTGTTCTGGTACGACATGGCCGACGGCAGCGGCAAGGACGAGCGCCCGACCAGCGAAGACATGGCCTTCAGCCTCGACGAAGTGTCGCGGGTCATCCGCGACGAGCAACCGGATATCGTGCTGCTGCAGGAGGTCGATGAGAACGCCAAGGCCAGCGCCTACCAGGACCAGCTCAAGCTGCTCCAGGAGCGTGTCGCCGACCTGTACCCGTGCAGCTCGCAAGCCTTCGACTGGAAGGCCGACTTCGTGCCCGACTGGCATATCTTCGGCAGCGTCGGGCGCAAGCTGGCGACCCTGAGCCGCTACCAGATCGAGCATGCCGAGCGCCTGCAACTGCCCCTGGCCCCGGCCAACCTGATCCAGCGCCAGTTCCAGCACCGCCAGGCACTGCTGCTCAATTACCTGCCGCTGAGCGATGGCGGGCAACTGGCGGTGATCAACACCCAGCTGGCGCCCTTTGCCCAAAACGACACCCAGTTGCGCCAGGTGCAGGCGACCACCCGCCTGCTGGATAAACTCGAAGGCCAGGGCACGCCATGGCTGATCGGTGGCGATTTCAACCTGCTACCCCTGGGCCAGTACCTGCGCCTGCCACCAAGGCTGCGCGGCGGCTACTCGGCGGACAGCGAGCTGCATGTCCTGTGGGACAAGTACCCGATGATCCCGAGCAACAGCGAAGCCAGCGGCATCGACCGCGAGCAATGGCTGACCCATTACCCCAACGATCCCGGGGTCAGTGGCCCGGACCGCACCCTGGACTACTTCTTCTACAGCGCCAAGATGAGGCGGGTCGAGGCGCAGGTCCGCCAGGACGACACCCTGAAGATCTCCGACCACCTGCCGGTGATTGCGCGCTTCCTGCTGCCGCCAGCGCGATAAACACCCCCGGGGCGCTGCGAGTGCAGGCCTGTGTGGACGGGAGTTTGTGCGGACTGCCTTGTGGGAGCGGGCTTGCCCGCGAAGAACGATAACGCGCAGCCCCTGAAACACCGCGCCGCCTCATTCGCGGGCAAGCCCGCTCCCACACGACCCTTACTTGCGCGGCTTGATCCGCGCCGTCGCCTCCGCCACCAGCGGGTCGTCCGGCCAGTAGTGCTTGGGGTAACGGCCCTTGAGGTCCTTCTTCACTTCGGCGTAGGTGCTGCGCCAGAAGTTCGCCAGGTCCTGGGTCACCTGCACCGGGCGCCGTGCCGGTGACAACAGATGCAGCTTCACCACCTGGCGGCCGCCGGCCACCCGCGGCGTCTCGGCCAGCCCGAACAACTCTTGCAGGCGCACCGCCAGGATCGGCGGCTGTTCGCTGTAGTCCAGGCGGATCGACGACCCCGACGGCACGCTCAGATGATGCGGCGCCAGCTCGTCGAGACGCTGGGGCAACGGCCAGGGCAACAGGTTGTGGACGATATTGGCCAGCTCCAGGTTGGCGAAATGGCTGAGCCGCGAAACCCGGCCCAGGTACGGCAGCAGCCAGTGTTCCAGGGTCGCCAGCAACGCCTTGTCGCTGACATCCGGCCATTCGCTCTGGCCCTTGTCCGCCAGGTCCAGCTGGCGCAACAACGCCACCCGCGCCTGCCATTGGCGCAGTTCCGGCGTCCAGGGCAGCAGTTCCAGGCCCTTGCGCCGCACCAGGTTGACCAGCGCCTGGCTGCGCGCCGCCTCATCCAGGCCGGTCAGGGGTTCGCGACTGAGGACCAGTTCGCCGACCTTGCGCTGGCGTTCGGCCCGCAATACGCCCTCGCGCTCGTCCCAATCCAGTTGATCGACGTTGCTCACCTGTTCGGCCAGCACCGTGTCGAACAGGGCCGGATCGAATTCCGCGGCCAGGTAGATCCGCTCTTCGCGCTGGCCCTGGCGACTGCCCAGGTCGGCGATCACCAGCCAGGGCTGTTTCATCAGGCTGTCGGTTTCGCTGAACAGCGCCGCACGGCCGTTGGCCAGGCGATACTCGGCGCCACCCGCCCGGCGTTGCTGGGCGACCCGGTCCGGATAGGCCAGTGCCAGCAGCGCGCCCAACCAGCGTGGATGCTCGGGATCGGCCACCGGCTCGCTGGCCTTGCCACGCAGATAGCCACGGTATTGTCGCGCCAGCTGCCGGGCGCGCTGCACGCCGCCCTGGCCGCCACGCGCCACCCGCTCCTCGCCGGCCAGCAAGGCCAGACGGGTGTGCAAGTCGGCGCCGCCACCGCGCTGGATATCCCGTTCGCCCAGCAGCGCGGCGACATCGCAGGCCATGTGCGCCAGGCCCAGCGCCTGCCCGCGCAGCAGCAGGTGGGCGATACGCGGGTGGGCCGGCAGTTCGGCCATGGCCTGCCCGTGGCGGGTGAGGGTCCAGTCTTCGCCCGGCTTGGCCGTCAACGCCCCGAGGCGCTGGAGCAGGTCCTGGGCCTGGGCGTACGCAGCGGCCGGTGGTATATCCAGCCAGACCAGTTGGGTCGGGGTCACGCCCCAGCGCGCCAGTTGCAAGGCCAGTCCGGCGAGGTCGGCCTGGAGGATCTCGGCACTGCCGTAGGCCGCCAGTTGCTCGTGCTGGGCCTCGGACCACAGCCGATAACACACACCGGGCTCGAGGCGCCCGGCCCGGCCGGCACGCTGGGTGGCACTGGCGCGGGAAATCCGCTGGGTGTCGAGGCGGGTCATGCCGCTGCCCGGATCGAAACGCGGCACCCGCGCCAGCCCCGCGTCGATCACCACCCGCACGCCATCGATGGTCAGGCTGGTCTCGGCGATATTGGTCGCCAGCACCACCTTGCGTTTGCCCACCGGAGCCGGCTCGATGGCGGCACGCTGGGCCGACAGGTCCAACTCGCCATGCAACGGGCACAAGAGGATATCCGCGCGCCCGCCCAGGGATTCTTCCAGTTGCTGGTGGACGCGACGAATCTCCGCCTGCCCGGGGAGGAACACCAGCAGGCTGCCACTCTCATCATCGATCGCTTCGAGTACCGTCTGCACCACCCGTGGCTCGATGAATTCGCCGGGCTGGAAGGCCCGCCCCCAGCGGGTCGTCACCGGGAACATGCGGCCCTCGCTGCGCACCACCGGCGCTTCGTCCAGCAGGCTGGCCAGGCGTTCGCCTTCCAGGGTCGCGGACATCAGCAGGATCTTCAGCGGCTGCTCATCGCGAAACATTTCGCGACCATTGAGGCTCAGGGCCAGCGCCAGGTCGGCATCCAGGCTGCGCTCATGAAATTCATCGAAGATCAGCAGCCCGACGCCCTCCAGCGCTGGATCGTCCTGCAACCGGCGGGTGAGAATACCTTCGGTGACCACTTCGATCCGCGTGTTCGGACCGACCTTGCTGTCCAGGCGGATGCGATAGCCGACGGTTTCACCGACCTTTTCCCCCAACTCGCTGGCCAGCCGCTCGGCCGCCGCGCGGGCCGCCAGGCGACGTGGCTCGAGCATCAGGATGGTCTGCCCGGCCAGCCATGGCTCGTGCAACAGGGCCAGCGGCACCCGGGTGGTCTTGCCCGCGCCGGGCGGGGCTTCGAGCACGGTTTCGTGGCGTTCGCCCAGGGCCTGGCGCAATGCAGGCAAAACTTCATCAATCGGCAAGGAAATCATGGTGGCTCCAAAACTGACTGCCGAGTATAACGGCGAACTGCACGGCATTAATCAGGGTCTCAAGCGTTGACCCTTGTATAGTTTCGGCTTTCCTCCAGGAGATCTTTGCATGCGTATTCCTTCACGCGTTATCGGTGGTGTGCTGGTCGCCACCTTGCTGACCCAGTTGACCGCCTGTGGCTCGATTTTCTTCCCGGATCGCCGCGGCCAGATCGAAGGCAAGATCGACCCGCTGGTGGCCGGGCTCGACGCCATCGGTATCCTGTTCTATGTACTGCCCGGCCTGATCGCCTTCGGCATCGACTTCGCCACCGGCGCCATCTACCTGCCTGGCGGCACCACCGCGCAGATCGCCCCGCAGAAACTCCACGAAGCCATCGGCGCCGACGGCCAGGTCGACAACACCAAGCTGCAGGCCATCATCCAGGCCGAGCTGGGCCAGACCCTGCCGCTCAACGACCCCCGCCTGATCCAGCACAAGGGCAGCCTGCAACAGCTGGCCATGTACGGTCTGCGGCCGTCCGCCTGAGCCCTGCCCCCCCCTGATGCCTGACCGCCCCGATACCCGAGAAGAAGGATCGCCTCACCCATGAGCAGCAGCCCGGAACACGCACGCCTGTTACGCCTGGCCACCCGGGCCTCGGTGTCGGTCGCCTGTATCCTGATCGTGACCAAGGCCATCGCCTGGTGGTTGAGCGGCTCGGTGAGCATGCTCGCCGGATTGACCGACTCGCTGCTCGATGGCGTGACGTCATTCCTCAACCTGCTGGCGGTGCACTATGCCCTGCGCCCGGCGGACGACGACCACCGTTACGGCCACGGCAAGGCCGAGTCGCTGTCGGGCATGGCCCAGGCGCTGTTCATTGCCGGTAGTGCGGTGTTGATCGCGGTGCAGGCGGTGGAGCGGATCAAGCATCCGGAACCGGTGGGCGCGCCGTGGATCAGCATCGGTGTGATCGTGCTGTCACTGGCGCTCACCGCCGCCCTGCTGGTGCTGCAGCACCGGGTCATTCGCGAAACCGGTTCCACCGCCGTGCGCGCCGACTCGCTGCACTACCGTTCGGACATGATGCTCAACGGCAGCATCCTGCTGGCCCTGGTCCTGGCCAGCTTCGGCTTCGCCCAGGTCGACGCCTGGTTCGGCCTGGGGATCTCGGTCTATATCCTGTGGAGCGCGATCCAGATCGGCCGCGAAAGCTTTGCCGTGCTGATGGATGAAGAGCTGTCACCGCAGATCAGCCAGCACATGCTCGAACTCGCCAAGGGCGTGCCGGGGGTGCTCGGTGCCCATGACTTGCGCACGCGGGTTTCCGGCAACCACTGGTTCGTGCAGTTGCACCTGGAATTGCCGGGAGAGTTGACCTTGTCGGTGGCCCACGGCCTCAGCGACCAGGCGGCCGACGCGATCCATGCCGCCTACCCGAAGGCAGAGGTGCTGGTGCACGCCGACCCCAGGGAAGTGGTGAAACGCCGCGACTGATCAGTAATTGACCTGGTAGCCGCGACTGCTCAGGCAGTTGCCCTGGGCCTGGCGGTAGGTCTGCACCACCGCCGGATCCGGTGCATAGGTGACATTGGCCGGATCGAAACCGCTTTGCTGTACGGCCCAGCGATAACAGTCCTCGCCGTCCTGCTGCACCTGCTGCGGGCTCTGGCCGTTGGCCGGATACGCCACCACGTCATAACCATTGCCCGACGGCGCGGGAGCCACCTGCGGCGCGGCGGTGGGTGGATCGACGACCACGTAGTCCTGGGTGTCTTCCTGATAGAGGTAGTAGGCGCCCGCCGCGAGGAAAAACAGCGAACTGCCGACCCAGACTTCCCGCGCGTAATCGGGCAGGTAGCTGACCCGGATCCCCCGCGGCGGCGCGACCACGACATAGCGCGGCCCCTGCGGGCGGTACCAGTAGCCGCCGGAGAAGAAGTAGTCCTGGCCACGGTACGGCACACGCCAGTTGCGGTCGGGGAAGCGGTCGACCACATAACCCGGACGATATTGCGGCCCCGGGCCCCAGCCATTGCCATGACCGGACGGACGCCCGGCCCAGCGATGATCGTTGGGATGATCGAAGCTACCGCCGGGGCGGCCGTTGTTGTTGCCCGGCTGCCACCCCGGATTGGGGTTATAGCCATTGCGCCGGGGAATGTCCGAGTAGTTGCCGCGCAGCGGTTCCTGGGTCTGGCGCACGGTGTCGGGCCGGCCCTGGATCGGCAGGTTGTTCTGCGGCGGTGGTGGTGCCGGGCGCGCCTGCTGGTTCGGGTCGTTCTGTGGCGGGCGGGCCTGCCACTGGCCGCCGGGGTTTTGTTCGTGGCGTTCGAAACGCGGGTTGTTTTCCGGACGAACCTGATTCACCTCCGGTCGCACCTGTGGCTGCGGGCGAACTTCCGGCGCTTGCGGCCGTGGTTGCGGAGCCTGTGGACGTGGCTGATTGTTTTCCGGCCGTGGCTGATTGTTCGCCGGACGTCCCTCGTTACCGCCAGGTCGTCCTTCGGGGCCCCGCTGGCCGCCGTTGGGATGTGGATGTTGCTGATTATCGTCACCCCGGTCTTCAGCCAGCGCTTGCGCACCGACACTCATACAGAGCAAGCCAACACCTGCCAAACGCCAGATGCGCGATTTCATGCGGTTCCTCACTGCGGTTCAGGGCATACCCATAAGACTGGGAAAGCGGATTCCGGTTCTGCAACACTTTATCAGTCGCGCAACTTATTTCGCGCAATAAAAAAGGGAGGCCCGTCGGCCTCCCTTTGGAGAATTTCGTCCGTGCTCGGCGCTTTTGACGCCGGCTCACCTCACACCGTCTTCTGGACCGTGTGCAGCCCGGGGGCCGGGGCAACCCTGTAGGATTGTCGGCCGCGGCGCGCCTGATTCGGCGGGCCGCTGTGGACTCTATGTCCGGGCAGTGATTCTGTTGCAGTGATTCTGGTGATAAGAATAGGCCTGACGCGACGACAGAGGATTGCGAACATTGCTTAGATAAACATGACTTGCGCAATAATTCGCTTCAGATAGATAATTCAGCGCAATAGTTATGAGAAAGGCCTGAATGATGAGCAAACTCGACCGATACGACCTGAGCATTCTGGCGGAATTGCAGCGCGATGCCCGCATCTCCAACCAGGAACTGGCCGAACGCATCGGTCTGTCGCCATCGCCGTGCTCGCGACGGGTCAAGCAACTGGAAGACGACGGCTACATCTCGCGCCAGGTCGCCCTGCTCGACCGCAAGATGCTCGGCCTGAGCCTGACCGCCTATGTGCTGATCGGCATGGACCGGCATACGCCGGAACGCTTCGAGAACTTCGAAGCGGCGATCCGCACCCTGCCCCAGGTCCTGGAGTGCAGCCTGGTGACGGGAATGGATGCCGACTACCAGTTGAAAGTCGTGGTGCCGGACATGGACCACTACCAGAAGCTGCTGCTGGGGCACCTGACCCGTATCGAAGGCGTGACCAGCGTGCGCTCCAGCTTTGTGCTGAACCAGGTGCTCAACAGCACCGAACTGCCATTGACCCACCTGCGCAACTGAAGCACGGGGCCTGAGTCAAACCGACGCAGGTCAATGTCCCCGGGTTCCCCCTGGCGTATAATCGGCCGGCTTTTTACCCCGCTCGCGCTGGAGAGATTCGATGGATCCTGCCGTTTTCGAAGAGTGGATGATGACCGGCCTGGTCAGCATCCTGATCATTTTCATGGGCTTCATCGTCTGGGACCTGGCGAAAAAATCCAAGGCCGGGCGCTTCGGCACCTTTATCCTGTTCTTCGTGCTGGGCCTGGGTATCGCCGCGTTCGTGATCAAGAGCGTGGTGATCGGCTTGATCGAGTCCGGTTCCCTATAAACTCGCCGGGACTTCCTTCCACTGGCCCTGATCGAGTCCTTCGAGGGTCCAGTCTCCAATACGCACCCGCACCAGGCGCAAGGTCGGCAAACCGACCGCCGCCGTCATCCGCCGCACCTGACGGTTACGACCTTCACGAATGATCAGTTCCAGCCAACTGGTGGGAATGCTCTGGCGAAAGCGCACGGGCGGGTTGCGCGGCCACAGTTCCGGCGTTTCCAGTGCCCGGGCCTGGGCCGGCAGGGTCATGCCGTCGTTAAGCTCGACGCCCTTGCACAAGCGCTCGATCTGCTCCGCCGTCGGCACACCTTCGACCTGCACCCAGTAGGTTTTCGCCAGCTTGTGCTTCGGGTCGGCGATGCGTGCCTGAAGCTGGCCATCATTGGTCAGCAGCAGCAGGCCTTCACTGTCGCGGTCCAGGCGCCCGGCCGGGTAGACACCCGCCACGTCGATGAAATCCTTGAGGGTCGCGCGCCCCTCACCGTCGCTGAACTGGGTCAGCACATCGAAGGGTTTGTTGAACAGGATCAGCTTGGGTTCGACAGGCGGCGCCTTGGCGACCCGACGCGGCGCAACGGGGCTTTTCGCAGCCGAACGGCGTACGACGGGACGGGGTGGTCGGGACATGGCGACGGAGATATCTGCAGATCAGGAGCCGTCATGCTAGGGCGTACCGGCTTTTTTTTCCAGACGCGGTTCCGTGGGAGCCGGCTTGCCGGCGATGGCGTCCTGCGCAGCTCAGCAAAGCTTCAGGGCCTCATCGCTGGCAAGCCGGCTCCCACAGCAAGCGGATTTCACCCCACCGACGGGGTGAATCGCCCTTAACGGAACGGCGGCTCGTCAAAGCTGCGCAGCTTGCGCGAATGCAGCGAGTGCAGTTCGGTACGCAGCAGGTCCACCGCGGCGATGCCGATCTTCAGATGCTGGCTGACGGCACGCTCGTAGAACGCGTTCGCCGAGCCCGGCAGCTTGATTTCGCTGTGCAGCGGCTTGTCCGAGACACAAAGCAAGGTGCCATACGGCACGCGCAGGCGATAACCCTGGGCGGCGATGGTGCCGCTTTCCATATCCACGGCCACCGCGCGGGACAGGTTGATCAGCGGACGTTCCTGGGCCCAGCGCAGCTCCCAGTTGCGGTCGTCGTAGGTCAGCACGGTGCCGGTGCGCAGGCGCTTCTTGAGATCGTCGCCCTTCTCCCCGGTGACGTTGGCTGCGGCCTGTTGCAAGGCCATCTGCACTTCGGCCAGGGCGGGGATCGGGATATTCGGCGGTACCACCCGATCGAGAATCCCGTCACGCCGCATGTAGGCGTGGGCCAGCACATAGTCGCCGATGGTCTGGGATTGGCGCAGGCCCCCGCAGTGGCCGATCATCAGCCAGCAATGGGGGCGCAACACCGCCAGGTGGTCGGTGATGTTCTTCGCGTTGGACGGGCCGACGCCGATATTCACCAGGGTCACGCCATGACCATCGTTGGCCTGCAGGTGATAGGCCGGCATCTGGTAGCGATGCCAGACCACCGCGGCGGCAATGGCCTGGGCATCGGCGTAGTCCATGCCCTTGTCGATGATCACGTTGCCCGGCAAGACCATGCGCACGAAGCGCGGGTCGTCGCGCAGTTGCTCCAGGCCATGGAGGATGAACTGGTCGACATAACGATGGTAGTTGGTCAGCAGGATCCACGGCTGCACATGGCGCCAGTCGCTGCCGGTGTAGTGCACCAGGCGGCGCAGGGAGAAATCGACACGGGCGGCGTCGAACAGGGCCAGGGGCAATGGCGAGGTGTTTTCCCAATCATGCAGGCCGTCGGCGATGCCATCGGTGGCGGCGGACAGGTCGGTGCTCGGGAAGACCCGCGCCAGGGCCGCGGCGGTCACGCCGGAACCGGCCAGTTCATCGCCCTGCTCGACGACGTAGGGATAAGGGATGTTCTGTTCGCTGACGCCGACTTCCACCGTCACGGTGAAATCGCGCATCAGTGGCACCAGCTGTTCCAGCAGGTATTTACGAAACGCGGCCGGATGGGTGACGGTGACACTGTAGGTGCCCGGCAACTGGACCTTGGCGTAGGCGCGGGTGGTCGCCGGAACTTCGCCCTGGTAGGTGTAGGTCAGGCGCAGTTCGGGGTAGCGGAACAAGGCGCGCTGTTCGGCATCGGGCTCGACGCGGTCCTTGAGGTAACGCTTGAGCGCCTGGCTCAGGGCCGAGGTAGCACGCTCATGGAGTTCGGCCAGGCGGTCTACGGCCTGTTCGGGGGATTGCACGACAATAAAAGCTTCGGTCACGGAGAGCATCCTGTCTTCTGATGTTGCAGACCTTCATCTTGCCTGCAACATCGTCGGACGGAAACAGTGGCTTATCAGACCACAGCCTATGCCTGCGCACTGGGTCAAAGCACGACGCCCTACTGTCGGGTCTGGTAGCAGCATTTTCAGGGTGAAACGCCGTACCTCCAGGAGCCCCCTCCCCTTTCGACGCCGCGCTGTCGGGCACAGAACTAGACGAGAAACTACATCGGCCTTTAAAAATGCTTCAAGACCGATAATTTAGCGTGCTCTATAAGAACCGGCTTGCTAGCGAGCCGGCGCTTACTGTGCAGTATTGGGCCTGAACATCCTTGAAGTTCTCTTTCCATATTTCTTAAATCAAAAAATGCACAACACGTAGGAAAATCCCTTCAGAAACCAACGACAAATTCACTCCAACTTCAAAACTTACGCCTAATACATTAAGGAACCTTCTGAAATTTTGTAAAAATTTTGACAACACAATTATTCTGGAGCTAGCGTTAAACCACAACACGATGATCAACCAAACTTTCTAGTAGGTATTCGCACAAGGAAGCCTCAAACAATGAAAGCACTCATCAACACCTCAAAATCAAGCCTATCCGAAGACAGCGTTTCCATTTTAGATGGAAAGATATCTATCCCAAAAAAATATTTGCGAGACAAGGTTATCCTGGAAAGCACAAGCATCCTGGTCATTTCAGGCAGTCTCATTGAAGGCATTGGAACAATTCACTCCGACATCGATTGCATTGTTATATGCGAGAAAAGACCTAAAGCAAGTGACGTAGAACCCAACGAGCACGCGCTGGTTACCGACATCAATTATCGATACATAACCGGCAACGAGGGCGTTCACAACACAACGAATTTCTATGGTGATACCAGCATCCACATTGATGCGGATTACATAACATTCGCCGAACTTGACACTCTCATACTAAAAATCGAAAAAACCTACGAACAAGTCGCTCACGATCAACGTTTTCTATATGAGCCCGTACTATCAAATACCGAGAACAATGTGATTCACCGGTCGTTAACAGGACATGCATTAGAGAACGAGGAAATATTTCGCGAGTTAAAATCCAGAATCCCCATCGAGAAACATATTTATGTGGCACATCGAGAAAAACTCCCCGTATTTTACGCATTCCAGGACGTGCAAGGCTGCTGGCAGTCGGGGAATCTCTGGATGGGATGCGAAATTGCAAGAGACATGATGCTAAAGACGACAATGAGCTTCACCTACTTAACAGGAATAACAAACAAACACTACAAGTGGATTTATTCAAATATTTTTAGAATCGATGGTTTCAACGACATCAAGGAAAAATTCTATTCACTAGCCCGAAGAGGTGCTGTCACGGAGGAGGAATGCCGTAGGTACATCCAGGACACACTGGACTACATGGACCTGGTTTTTTTAGCCATCGAAAAATTGCTAGAAAAATCAGAACTATACCCCTCATCCCAAAATTCTCTTGCCGCATTGAATAAAGAATTCAATAGCCGAAAACAGACACAACACAAAATATCGAAATGCGAGTACCACTTCAGAAAAAAATACTTCGCGGCAAAAGACACGCCATCACTGACGACCCTTCTCAAAGAGTGGGACTAAAAACCGTTCCGGTAGCTAATTCATTTCCAACTGAGCGAGCATGCAAACGCCACCTCTATTATCCACCTATCTCTTAATTATTAATTTTGATGATTTTTATATTGCAAATCCTATCAAGGAGCAAAAGATGGGTCATGCTAGCTTTTCACCTTGCCTGCCTGATCAGCGCACGAATCTGATAACCATAATTAGCGAGCATCATGGCTGGAGAACATTGAGTGGAATCCAAACGAGTGACTATTATGCTTACCGCGATGCCATACGAGACGGATGCCACCTCCAACGAGCTTCTTTCGAACTTCGCCACCCCGAAGAGATGATTTGCGATCTAAGCAACCTCGACCCAATTTATAATGGCATGCATCGCGATGATATTGTAAAAATCTGGGAGCACCTGAATTTAAGCACTCGAAAAATAGAAGGACGAGGAGGAATAGGCAGAGTCGAAGGGAATGGTTTGTCACCTGAAATAGCCATTTCCGGCCCTTCCAAGTCGGCTCTTACAATTATAAAAAACTCACTAATCAGTGAAGCCTTTAGCCACGTTCAAAGCAGCTTCTTCCCTATCACTACAAAAAAGCCCAGTAGAGGCGTAGCCAAAAACAGGTTGCTCACAAATGCCGATTCAAACACCTTAGACTTTCACAACAGGCTCTGTATTTTTTACAGCCAATACGTATCTCATGAACAACTGGAAAGCAACAGCATATTCAACACAAGGTATATATACGAAGACCACGAAATCTGGCATCAAATTGAAAACCTATCAAAAAACAAACTTTTCCTGTTATCAGCAGGCCTGCCTCTGGCGCTAGGATACATGGCTGCAACGGGGGACCAGAACGTATTTTTCTTAGAAATACATCGACAAAACGACTCAAGCCTGCTCAATAAAAATATCGAGTTTCAAGATATATTCCCCACACCAACTTCATCCCGCGACCCATGGCTAATTATAGACAAGGCCTATACCGGCGGTAGTCTTAGGCAAGCAGCCAACACCATTAGAAAAAAATACGGATATTCAGTAGAAATAAAAATAGTAGCGCTATTTCCAAAATCATTTAGTGCGTTTATGGGTGCCGATTATGCAGTTTACGCCGGCAAGCTATTCGATGTCCGAGCATACACCTCACGGCTAGATAGAGATCTTTGGCACATGCAGCTTATAGTGGATCAAACCATATGAGACCTTTATTCAAATGTGAAAAAATCGCCGAATTAGAAAAAGGCCTGTATGAGGCCAGAAAAGAACTTCGTCGTTATTGGGCGGGAGTCTTATCCTGCTTGCCAGATACGAAAGAAAATCAGGACCTGGGTCATTCAATGACCCCTTATGATTTGGAGTGCCAACGTATCATCTTTGACTGCATCGCCGGTACAGGCTTGAACATCACAGCCTTTTCTGAAGACAACGAGTCAGCACTAAATTTCGGCAAAACTGGAGATTTTCACCTACTCATTGATCCTCTAGACGGCACACATAATGCAATCTTGGGCTTTCCAGCATTTACATCCAGCGTTGCACTCTACCATAACGATGCCTATGCATTTGGCTGGGTGTATGACATTTCAAGAGATTTAGTATATTCCGCCGCCTCAGGCGAAGGCGCTTACATTCAGTCGCCTATTATTTTAAAAAGACTGCACACTCGGAAAGTTAGTCGCATAGAGGATATGCGCATCGCCTTTCATCGTCCTCGAACAGGTAAAAAAAAGAGAAAAATAGAAAATCTTATGTGGGCATCCAACAAGATTAGAGTTTGTTCATGCTCATCACTGGAAATCTGCCTTATTGCGGCAGGAGCTCTTGATGCTTTTATTGATATAGACACGCCAGGGCATGAGCGCAGTTGTGATATTGCAGCAGCAGAGTTGATTTTGAGAGAGGCTGGCGGTTCGTTATTTTATGCGTCTGGAGCCCCGAGATTCGCCCTTCCTCCGTCAAGTGCTGCTATTTCAGACTATGGAACACTGATCGCTTTGTCATCCCATAAGCTTATACACATTATCACATAGGACTACTTGACGAGGAAAACTTCCATGTTAACTGACACTGTAAACCTAAAGCTTGAGGTTCTCTGTAACGGAATAAACTTCACCGACGACTTTTTAAAGTATTACAAAGAGCAGACTGAATCCATTGAAAAAAGATGGGCCTACGGAACAGGTGATAGCGTCATTCTGAAGTCAAGCGCTCGAACCCCTCAAGAAATAATTTTAGATGGGCAGATTATTGCAGCTGCAAACTACAATCCGACCTCAACAATCTTCATAGACTTAGAGAACGGAACACCGGTACTCAAGAACCAAAACAATTTCGTAAAAATAACGTTTCCCAGGCGACCTATAGCCTACGGACAATATTTGAGTAGCGGGGAGCTTTTTGAGCAATATGTGACCGTCTACGGAAATTCAACACTCGGAATTTTTTCCCCAGGGCACTGCTATTATTTCAACAATGGTCGCGAGTGCAAATTTTGCTCTCTAGGATCCGCCAGAACGAATCTATCTGATCATAAAATGCGAATAAAACCTGATCAGGCAGGTGAGGCGGTGAGCCTAGCGATCAGAGAAGAGAGCGGGCGATACAAAAGGGTGTTGTTTAATGGCGGTACCACGCCAAATTATGACCGTGGATACTCAAGACACATGGATTTAATGGAACGGGTAAAAAACACAAACCAAAATACCGATCTTGAATACCACTTAATCTCTATGCCCCCTAAAGATTTCCGCCTTTTTGATCGTTTCAAAAGTCTCGGCGACAACATGTCCATGAGCTTAGAGGTGTTCAACTCCAAGCTGTTCTCCGAGGTATGCCCAGGAAAATCCAAAGATTATACACGCGAACGTTTTTTCGCCGCCTTCGAGGCAGCAGTCGAAACCCTAGGACGCGGCAATGTGTATGTTGGCTTTGTTGCTGGGATGGAACCCTTAGAATCGATTATCGAGGGTATCGAGTATTTTGGGAGCATGGGAGTAGTTCCGGCTGTCGCGGTATTTCACCCTGATGCAGGATCGCAGTACTCAAAAAAACCAAGACCCTCTTTAGACTTTCTAAGATCGCTTGGAAAGAAAATGTCGGAAATATATCAAAGAGAGGGCTTCCGGCCACTAATCGAGGGAAGCGGAAGAAATTCTTTAGATACTGAAGCCTATTTAGGAGGTTTTTCATGAGCTTCTCAACTGAACGTTCAGTGTTAATCGCATTTGAAGGTACTGATGGGGCCGGAAAATCTACGATAGCACGGGCGACCTATGACAGAATTTGTGAAAGTAACCCCAGTCTAAGGTTTATTGATAAAAACAGCCCTCCGGTAGCCTCTGGATACACCGAATTCCATATGGCCCGAATGCGTGAAATACTTTGGGATTACCCAGATAACGCTCCCTTGGAGCAATTAGGCGACAGGCACTGGTTGAATCTGATAGCCGCCTGGTTTCAAGCCACGGATCATGCCGCTATCAGGCCACTACTGAAAGCAGGAAAAAGTTGCATTATCGACGGGTGGTACTATAAATATCTTGCTCGCTTCCTACTTAAGGACACAAATATAGCTGACGAAGCTGCAGCGGTATTCGCAACGATTAGAAAGCCTGACGCCGTGATATTCCTGGATGTTGATCCCGTTATTGCTGCGAAACGGAAGATTTCTTTTCGTCCTGGCGAAAGTGGAGCTTACGATGGGGGAGACGAAAACCGGCTTAACAGTTTCATTGCCTATCAGAATCGCGTTCGGTCTAGCTATGAACGATGCCACTTGATCAACTGTGTAAAAATTGACACTACCGACCTTAGCGAGGAAGCCGTGCTCGACAAGGCTGTTGGCGCGGTGCGCGATATACTCAATGCAATCAAAAGCTGACTACAGCACTCTATTGAGTCTACTGTCACAACCGGACTCGAACCTGCTTTTTCAACTCAACAAATTAAATATGCAATAGCTTACTCGCTATAGCTGTGAATGCTCGGTCGCCCCACAGCTATTGCAAGCAAGACCTTACCCAAACCGACCACATCAGAACCCCTGCGGCGTCGAACGAGCGACGATGGCCTCGACATTCACCCCACGTGGCAAAGTGCCGTAGACCCGCCCGCCGGTGCCCAGACGACTGGCGATAAAGCCGTCGCTGACCGCCGAGTTGCCCGCTTCCAGCAGCAGCTTGGCCTGCAGGGCCAGGGCAATGTCCTCGGTCAACTGGCGGGCGCGGTACTGGATGTCATGGGTGTCGGTAAACGCCAGCTTCAGATGCTCGATATGCCGGGCCAGGTGCTTGTCGCCGTGGCCGTCGCCCAACTCGCTGAACAGCACTTCCAGCACGCCCGGTTCTTTCGACAGCGACCGCAGCACATCCAGGCACTGCACATTGCCCGAACCTTCCCAGGTCGAGTTGACCGGTGCTTCGCGGTACAGCCGCGGCAGGATGCTGTCTTCCACATAACCGGCACCGCCCATGCATTCGGCCGCCTCGTTGATCATCGCCGGCGCACGCTTGCAGATCCAGTATTTGCCCACGGCCGTGACCAGCCGGGCGAACTTGGCTTCATGCTCGTCCCCCAGCCGATCCAGCGCCCGGCCCATGCGCAGGCTCAAGGCCAGGGCCGCCTCGCTCTCCAGCGCCAGATCCGCCAGCACGTTCTGCATCAACGGTTGTTCGCCGAGCACCCGCCCGCCCACCAGGCGGTGGGCGCAATGATGGCTGGCCTGGGTCAGCGCCTGGCGCATCAAGGCGCTGGAACCCACCATGCAATCGAAGCGGGTCATCGCCACCATCTCGATGATGGTCGGCACGCCGCGTCCCTCTTCGCCGATCATCCAGGCCAGGGCGCCGCGAAACTCCACTTCGCTCGAAGCATTGGAGCAGTTGCCCAGTTTGTTTTTCAGGCGCTGGATATAGAACTGGTTGCGACTGTCATCGGGACGGTGCCGGGGCAGCAGGAAGCAGGTCAGGCCCTTGTCGGTCTGGGCCAGGGTCAGGAAGGCATCACACATCGGCGCCGAGCAGAACCATTTGTGGCCCACCAGTTCATAGGCCTGGCCGGGACCACCAGCCCCCACCGGATAGGCCCTGGTGGTGTTGGCGCGGACGTCGGTGCCGCCCTGTTTCTCGGTCATCGCCATGCCAATGGTGGCACCGCGCTTGTGGGCGATGCCTATATTGCGCGGATCGTACTCGGTGCTGAGGATACTCGGCAGCCACTGTCCGGCGAGATCCGCCTGCAGTTTCAGCGCCGGCACGCAGGCGAAGGTCATGGTCAGCGGACAACCGGTACCGGCTTCGGCCTGGCTGTGCAGGTAGGTCATGGCGGCACGGGCGACATGGGCGCCGTCCCGGGGATCGGTCCAGGGCAATGACGGCAAGCCATGCTCGATCGCGGTACGCATCAGCTCATGGTAGGCCGGGTGAAATTCCACCAGGTCCTGGCGATGGCCATAGCGGTCATGGCTGACGAACACCGGTTTGTTCTGGTTGGCCAGGAACCCCGCCTCCATCAGCGGCCCGCCGGCCAGCGCACCGTAGCGGTCGATGCGCGCCTGCGCCCAGCCGGCGCCGAACCGTTGCGACCACTCCTGCAGCGGCAGGTCGATGCGGTAGAGATTGGTGCCATCCAGCGACGGCGGCTGGTTGGTGACTTCGTGGGTTTCGGCGTACTGATGGAGGTTCATGCTGTCGGGCTCCTATGGGAAGTTGCCAGGAACCCCAGTGAATCACGCACACCTCCGGGAAAAAAGTGACATATGCGCCTAAATATCGGCGCTTTCACCCTCTGTCTGATTCAGCAGACGACGCGCCAGCAGGCTTTGCAACTCTTCGAAACGTACCGGTTTGTGCAGGTAGTCGGTAATCCCGGCGGCCAGGCAGCGCTCGCGCTCCACGCCATTGAGCAGACTGGTCAGGGCCAGGATCGGCAACTCCGCGCAGCCGGGCAGGCTGCGCAACTGACCGCACAGAATCGTCTCGCCCGCCTGGTCGGCGGAACAATCGAGCAGCAAGGCATCCACCGTCTCGGCCCGCAGCCTGTCGATCGCCGCCCGCGGATTGCTGGCCGTCAGCACGCGATAGCCGAGCTTGAGCAGCATCCCGCGCACGACCAGCTGGCTGATATCGTTGCCGTCCACCAGCAACACGGTGCAGTCATGCGGACTGCGTGGCGTCGAGGTGGCGGACCGGTTGACGCGTGGGCTCAGCACCTCGACATCGACCTCGATCTGGAAACGGCTGCCCATTCCCGGTTCCGATTGATGGGTCAGGCGCCCGCCGAGCAATTCGATCAACTGCCGGCAGATCGCCAGGCCGATGCCCAGACCGCCGTATTCGCGGGTCATCGAGCCGTCGAGCTGGAAGAAACGCTGGTACAGCGTGGCCTCGTCCAGGTCGGTAAAGCCGATGCCGCTGTCGATCACGGCGAAGGACAGGGTCAATTGCCCAGGCTGCGGCGAATGACCGATCACCCGCAGCACCAGCCCGCCTTCACGGGTGAACTTGATGGCGTTGTCCACCAGGCATTCCAGGCATTGGGCGATCTTCGTCGCGTCGCCGTGGAGGCTGTCGGGCAACTCGTCGGCCACCTCGACGGCAAAGTGCAGCCCCTTGTTCAGTACATTGCCGGCGAACTGCTCCTGCAATCCCTCCAGCAGCCCGCGCAGGCTGAAAGTCTGCGGGTAGACCTTGAGACGCCCGGCCTGCAACTCGGTCAGGGTAAGGATGCCGTTGACCATGCGCATCATGTCCCGCGCCGAACCGGCGGCGGTCTGCTGGTACTGCTCCAGCTCGGGGTCCAGCGCCACGGTCTGCATCAGTTCCAGCGAGCCGATCACACCGTTCATCGGCGTGCGTAGCTCGTGGGTGACGGTGGCCAGGAACTCGTCCTTCAGGCGGTTGCTGTTGGCCAATTCCTGGTTCAGCACTTCCAGCTTCTGCCCGGACTCCAGCAACGTCTGGGCCTGCTGCTCGCGCATGGCATTGATCCGGTCGGCCAGGGCCAGGGACAGCAGGCCGACCTCCAGGGCCGAACCGATCTGGCTGGCGTACATGGTCAGGAACATGTTCGGCAGGTAGCCGAGCACCATCAGGGTGTTGACCAGCCCGCCCAGGAGGAACGCCGACCAGGCGATGATGAAGTAGCGCGCCACCCGCTGGCCGCAATACCAGGCACTGATCCCGGCGTAGAAGATGGTCACGGTGAAGGCCAGGGCCAGGGCGGTCGCCAGGCGCAAGGCCAGGGCATAGCTGGTCATCAGCGACAGGGCCATGACCACCGCACCGAAGGCCATCAGCAGCAACAGCAGGCGGTCCAGCCAGCGGCTGTGGGCCGCCGTGTGCAGGAAGCTGCGGGCGAACTGGCAACCGAAGAACCCCGCCGAACCGATCAGGAAGGGGGTCGCGGCGTTGGCCCACCAGGGATTGTTCGGCCAGAAATACTGTACCGCCGCACCGTTGACCGACAACTGGTAGAAGCCGAACGAGGCGATATAGAAGATGTAGTACAGGTAGCTGGTGTCGCGTACGCTGAGGTAGATGAACAGGTTGTAGACCAGCATCCCCAGCAGCACGCCATAGATCAGCCCGAGCACATACAGGCGCACCGGCTGCTCTTCCAGGTAGGCCTGGCTCGACCACAGGCTCAGCGGCGCCTGGACCGAGCCCTCGGTTTGCAGCCGCAGGTAGACGGTCTTGCTTTCGCCGGGGGCAAAGTCGAGTTCGAACAGGTAATTGTTCTGCCTGATCGGTCGGCTGGCGAAAGGCAACTCATCGCCCGTACGCTGGGCCAGGCGGTACTCGCCGCCGGCGTCCGGCAGATAAAGGTCGATGTGGTCCATCGGCGGATAGGCCATTTCCAGCAGCCAGGTGCGCCGTGCGTCGGGATTTTTCGGTTGGTAGGTCAGGTCGACCTTGAGCCAGAACGCCGATCGCGAATAGCCCGCGTTGAGCGCATCCTTGTCATGGCGACGGAACTGGCCGGCCTTGGCAGGCGCGCTGATATCCGCGATATCGGCCTGGCCGCTCACGTCCTCGAACACCTGCATGATCCGGCCCAGGGGCAGGCTCTGAGTGGATTCATCAAACTCGACTGCGCTCGCCATCAGCGGCAGACAGCTCAACAACATCATCAGCAAATAGCGCATACAGCCCCAGCATGGCCAGTCTGGTCGCGTCAGGAGCCCCCCTTCCCTTTGAGACGACGTGAAACCGCATGACCTGTTATTCGTTTGGATCCACTCTAGCATAGCCAATAATGGCTAAAGCACACCATTGAAACATTTTATCCAAAGGCTCTAGAACGGGCTTTTCAGCGATCGAATCGCATTCGTGAGTAGCATCTATCGGCCGCAACGGACAAAGCTTCAGGAATCGAACAGCCCGTTGCGCGGAAGATTCCGAAAAAGGCGTTTGGTGGTAAGCTCGCGCACCATGAATATCTACAGCTCTCGTCCCGTTGTCCTCTGTCTCTCCGGCCATGATCCCAGTGGTGGCGCCGGCCTCCAGGCAGATATCGAAGCCCTGCTCGCCCAGGGCTGTCATGCAGCTCCCGCTGTCACCGCGCTGACCGTGCAGAATACGGTCAATGTCCGCGATTTCCGCGTGCTCGATCGCGAGTGGGTACTGGCCCAGGCCAACGCCGTATTCGAGGATTCGACGGTCGCGGCGGTCAAGCTGGGCATGCTCGGGTCCCTGGAAATGGTCGACACCGTGGTCGAACTGCTCAAGGCGCACCCGCACCTGCCGCTGGTCTGCGACCCGGTCCTGCGCGCTGGCGGCGGTGGCCGCCTGGGCAAGGACGAGGTCGGCTACGCCATGCGCGAACAGCTGCTGCCACTGGCGACGATCGCCACCCCCAACCTTCCCGAAGCGCGCATCCTGGCCGAATTGCCCGAAGGCACCGCCGACGAATGCGCGGAAAAACTCCTGCCGTTCTGCCAACACCTGCTGATCACCGGCGGCCACGGCGATGAAGAAGAAATCCACAACCGCCTGTACAGCCGCGACGGCACCCGCCAGACCTTCAAGTGCCAGCGCCTGCCCGGCAATTACCACGGCTCCGGCTGCACCCTGGCGAGCGCCCTCGCCGGCCGTCTGGCCCTCGGTGAAAACCTGGTCAGCGCGGTGCAATCGGCGTTGAATTACACATGGCGCACCCTGCGCGACGCCGAACAGCTGGGCCAGGGACAATTTGTGCCACGCCGTCTGCCGCTGGATTTCTGCTCGTAACCGCGGGCAACTTCCAGTACCGGGAAACCCGTGCTGGAAACCCTGTGTTCGTAACGCTTCGAGGCCGAACCGATGAAACTACGTGGCCTGTACGCCATCACCGATAGCCAGTTGCTGGCCGGCAAGTTCCTGTCCTACGTGGAAGCCGCGCTGGAAGGTGGCGTGACCCTGCTGCAGTACCGCGACAAGAGCGCCGACGACGCCCGCCGCCTGCGCGAAGCCGAGGCGTTGCTGAAACTCTGCGAGCGCTACAAGACCCGGCTGATCATCAACGATGACGCCGAACTCGCCGCACGCCTCGGGGTGGGCGTCCACCTGGGCCAGACCGACGGCCCGCTGACGCCCGCCCGCGCCTTGCTCGGCAGCAAGGCCATCATCGGCTCCACCTGCCACGCGCAGCTGGAGCTGGCCGAGCAGGCCGCCAGGGAAGGTGCCAGCTACGTCGCCTTCGGACGCTTCTTCAATTCGAACACCAAGCCCGGCGCCCCGGCAGCGGATATCGCCCTGCTCGAACGGGCCCGCCCGGCGCTGCACCTGCCGATCTGCGTGATCGGTGGTATCACGCTGGACAACGCCGCGCCGCTGGTCGCCCACGGCGCCGACCTGCTGGCGGTAATCCACGGCCTGTTCGGCGCCGACAACGCCCAGGAAGTGACGCGCCGCGCCCGCGCCTTCAATGCCCTCTTCACTTCATGATTTTTGAGAGCCCGACCATGTCTCGTTCCGAAACGCTGTTTGCCAATGCCCAGAAACATATCCCCGGTGGCGTGAACTCGCCCGTTCGCGCGTTCAAGAGCGTCGGCGGCACCCCGCTGTTCTTCAAGCATGCCGAAGGGGCCTATGTCACCGACGAAGACGACAAGCGTTATGTCGACTACGTCGGCTCGTGGGGCCCGATGATTCTCGGCCACAGCCATCCGGACGTGCTGGATGCGGTGCGCCGGCAGCTTGAGCACGGCTTGTCCTACGGCGCGCCGACCGCCATGGAAACCGAGATGGCCGATCTGGTCTGCTCGATCGTACCGTCGATGGAAATGGTCCGCATGGTCAGCTCAGGCACCGAGGCGACCATGAGCGCCATCCGCCTGGCCCGTGGTTTTACCGGCCGCGACAGCATCATCAAGTTCGAAGGCTGCTACCACGGTCACTCCGACAGCCTGCTGGTCAAGGCCGGCTCCGGCGCCCTGACCCAGGGCGTACCGAGCTCGGCCGGCGTGCCGGCGGCTTTCGCCAAACACACCCTGACACTGCCGTTCAACGACATCGATGCCGTGGCGAAGATGCTCGGCGAAGTCGGCCAGGAAGTGGCCTGCATCATCGTCGAGCCGGTGGCCGGCAACATGAACTGCGTACCGCCGGCCCCGGGCTTTCTCGAAGGCCTGCGCAGCCTGTGCGACCAGCACGGCGTGGTGCTGATCTTCGACGAAGTGATGACCGGCTTCCGCGTCGCCCTCGGCGGTGCCCAGGCCCATTACGGCGTGACCCCGGACCTGAGCACTTTCGGCAAGATCATTGGTGGCGGCATGCCCGTCGGCTGCTTCGGCGGCAAGCGCGAGATCATGTCCTGCATCGCGCCGCTGGGCCCGGTCTACCAGGCCGGCACCCTGTCCGGCAACCCGCTGGCCATGGCCGCCGGCCTGACCACCCTGCGCCTGATCAGCCGTCCGGGCTTCCATGCCGAACTGACCGACTACACCACGCGCCTGCTCGATGGCCTGCAACAGCGCGCCGACGCGGCCGGTATCCCGTTCGTCACCACCCAGGCCGGTGGCATGTTCGGCCTGTATTTCAGCGGTGCCGACGACATCGTCACCTTCGACGACGTGATGGCCAGCGATGCGGAGCGCTTCAAGCGCTTCTTCCACCTGATGCTCGACGGCGGCGTCTACCTGGCGCCCAGTGCCTTCGAAGCCGGTTTCACCTCGATCGCCCACGGCGAAACCGAACTGAAACTGACCCTGGATGCAGCTGAACGCGCCTTCGCCGCACTGAAATAAACCCTGAAACAAGTGACAGATCCGACGCCGGTTTCAGCCGGCGTCGCTTTTCCCACCTAAACTTCCTTCGTTTCTTCCCGTCATCTAACCCATTACTTGCAAAACAAGGCGATATAACGCCCGCGCAGCAGAAAAACGAGTAAAGACTTTGTAAGGTGGCCCCCGCTTATTTCATAATGCGCGCCATATACATCCCCTGGCCGGGTACGCCCGCCCTTCAGAGGTACGTCGATTCCCATGAACCGCACCGGCCGCGCCCTTTCACTGGGCTGCCTGTTGCTCCTTCAGCCGCTGCTGGCACATGCAGGCGGTAACTCGTTGTTGATCCCGGCGATGGGTCGCTGCACCCTCAATACCCAGCCGCAGGATCTCGCCGAGGCCCTGACAGCCTGCGAACAGGCGGCCAAGGGTGGTGATGCGGAGGCGCAATACGAGTTGGGCGAGTTCTATTACGACGGCAAGAATGCGCCGCGCGACCTCAACAAGGCCCTGAACCTCTTCGAACAGGCTTCGCTGCAAGGCCACGCCCAGGCGCAATTCCAGCTCGGCACCATGTTCTACAAGGGCGAAGGCGTGCCGGCCAACAATGTCCAGGCTTATATCGTGCTGAAGATGGCGGCGGTCAATGGCGCCGAAGACGCGCTGGACACCGCGGACGAAGTCGCCGCGCAGATGCCGCGGGACGAGCTGGAGATGGCGACCCAGGTACTGGGACAGATTTTCCGCAAGTACCTGCTGGAACTGCAGACGGCTGACGGGCGCACGCCCTTCTCACCGCTTCCCTGAATCCATTCCCCTGTAGGAGCCGGCTTGCTGGCGATGGCGGTGTGTCAGTCGACAACGATGCAGGCTGATAGACCGCAATCGCCGGCAAGCCGGCTCCTACAGATATCGATATCGGTGCAGGAAATGGCTTATTTCTCGGGCATCGGCATCGGAAACGGCATGACATTGCTCATGCCCCGCGCCTCGCTGATCTTTGGCGTGCCCAGGCGCTCGACCTCGTCGATCCGCACGATCGAATGCATCGGCACGAAACTGCGCACCACGCCTTCGAACTGGGCCTTGAGTTTTTCTTCGCCCGGGTCGACCACCAGTTGCGTACGCTCGCCGAAGACGAACTCTTCGACTTCCAGGAAGCCCCACAGATCGCTCTGATAGATCTGCTTGGCGTACATTTCGAACACCTGGCCCTGGTTGAGGAAAATCACCTTGTAGATCGGGGCTTCACGTTTGGTCATGGTGGGCGGGCAACACATCGGGGATATAAAAGAGGGCGCGAACTATAGCATAGCCGCCGGACGCACAATGCTAGGAAGCGACCGCGATGACCCTTATAATGCGCGGTTCTTTGAATCACTTGATGAAACCCCATGGCCAAGAAGCTTTATATCGAAACCCACGGTTGCCAGATGAACGAGTACGACAGCTCGCGCATGGTCGATCTGCTGGGCGAACATCAGGCCCTGGAAGTTACCGCCCGCGCCGAAGACGCGGACGTCATCCTGCTCAACACCTGCTCGATCCGCGAGCGCGCCCAGGACCGGGTCTACTCCCAGCTGGGCCGCTGGCGCGAGCTGAAACTGGCGAACCCGGAGATGGTGATCGCCGTCGGCGGCTGCGTCGCCAGCCAGGAAGGCGCGGCGATCCGCGACCGCGCGCCCTATGTCGACGTGGTCTTCGGCCCGCAGACCCTGCACCGCCTGCCGGAAATGATCGATGCCGCGCGCCTGACCAGACTGCCGCAGGTGGATGTCTCGTTCCCGGAAATCGAAAAGTTCGACCATCTGCCCGAGCCACGCATCGATGGCCCCAGTGCCTATGTGTCAGTCATGGAAGGCTGCAGCAAGTACTGCACCTTCTGCGTGGTGCCCTACACCCGCGGTGAAGAGGTCAGCCGGCCGTTCGACGACGTGATCGCCGAAATCATCCACCTGGCCGAGAACGGCGTGCGTGAAGTGACCCTGCTGGGACAGAACGTCAACGGCTATCGCGGCAGCACCCACGACGGGCGCCTGGCCGACCTGGCGGAACTGATCCGGGTGGTCGCCGCCGTCGAGGGCATCGAGCGCATCCGCTACACCACCTCGCACCCGCTGGAGTTCTCCGACAGCCTGATCCAGGCCCATGCCGAGGTGCCCGAGCTGGTCAAGCACCTGCATCTGCCGGTGCAATCGGGCTCGGACCGGATTCTCGCGGCGATGAAACGCAACCACACCGCGCTGGAATACAAGTCCAAGCTGCGCAAGCTGCGGGCCGCAGTGCCGGGAATCTGCATCAGTTCGGACTTTATCGTCGGCTTCCCGGGCGAAACCGAGAAGGACTTCCAGCAGACCATGAAGCTGATCGAAGACGTCGGCTTCGACTTCTCCTATTCGTTCGTCTACAGCCAGCGTCCGGGCACCCCTGCCGCGGACCTGCCGGACGACACCCCGGAAGAGCTGAAAAAGCAGCGCCTCAATGCCCTGCAGCACCGCCTGAACCAGCAGGGTTTCGAGATCAGCCGACAAATGGTCGGCTCGACCCAGCGCATCCTGGTGACCGATTACTCGAAAAAGGACCCCGGCGAACTGCAGGGGCGGACCGAGAATAACCGTATCGTCAACTTCCGCTGCGACAATCCGCAACTGATCGGCCAGTTCGTCGACGTCCATATCGACGCAGCCCAGCCACATTCGCTCCGCGGCTCGATGCTGCAATGAGCGCTTTCACCCCCAGGCTGCTAGCGTTATCCTTGAATCCATATCCATTGCCGTCGGGCGGCTAAAAACAACCTTGAACGCACCCATAGAACCCCATCGTTTCATTCTCGAGCCTTTCGAGGCTCGCCGCTTCGCCAATCTGTGCGGGCAATTCGACGAGCATTTGCGCTTGATCGAACAGCGCCTGACGATCGAGATCCGCAACCGCGGCAATCAGTTCGAACTGATCGGCGAACCCAAGCTCACCACTTCCGCAGAAAACCTGCTGCGCCGCCTGTACCGGGAAACCAAGGGGACCGAGCTGTCTCCGGACATGGTGCACCTGTTCCTGCAGGAGTCGGCCGTCGAAGACCTGAACAGCAACCCGGTGGCCGAAGCCGCCGTGGCCCTGCGCACCAAGAAAGGCATGATCCGTCCCCGCGGCATCAACCAGCAGCGCTACGTCAAGGAAGTCCTGGCCAACGATATCAACTTCGGTATCGGCCCGGCGGGCACCGGCAAGACCTACCTGGCCGTGGCCTGCGCGGTGGACGCCCTGGAGCGCGAGCAGGTGCGACGCATCCTGCTGGTGCGCCCGGCGGTCGAAGCCGGGGAAAAACTCGGCTTCCTGCCCGGCGACCTGGCCCAGAAGATCGACCCGTACCTGCGCCCGCTCTACGATGCGCTGTACGAGATGCTCGGCTTCGAATACGTGGCCAAGCTGATCGAGCGCCAGGTGATCGAGATCGCCCCGCTCGCTTATATGCGTGGGCGCACGCTGAACAACAGCTTCATCATCCTCGACGAAAGCCAGAACACCACCGTCGAACAGATGAAGATGTTCCTGACCCGAATCGGCTTCGGCTCCACCGCCGTCATCACCGGTGACATCACCCAGGTCGACCTGCCCAAGGGCACCAAGTCCGGCCTGGCCCATGTCATCGAAGTGCTCAAAGACGTACCGGGCATCAGCTTCACCCACTTCCAGCCCAAGGACGTGGTCCGCCATCCGCTGGTGCAGCGCATCGTCGAAGCCTACGAGCGCTTCGAGAATCGCCCGGTCGAACCGTCTGCATCGAAGGACAGCCGTCGCGATGCTTGAACTCGACCTGCAACTGGCCAGTGAAGCGCCAGCCCCGAGCGAAGCGGACTTCCGTACCTGGTGCGAACTGGCCCTGCGCCAGCGCAGCGCCGACTCGGAACTGACCATCCGCCTGGTGGACGAAGCCGAAGGCCGCGAACTCAACCATACCTGGCGACAGAAGGACTACGCGACCAACGTGTTGTCCTTCCCCGCCGATGTGCCGGACGAACTGCTGGATATCCCCTTGCTGGGAGACCTGGTGATCTGCGTACCGGTGGTCGCCCGCGAGGCGGCCGAACAAGGCAAGGCACTGGACGCCCACTGGGCCCATCTGGTCATTCACGGCTGCCTGCATCTATTGGGTTACGACCATATCGATGACGAGGAAGCCGAGGAAATGGAAGCACTGGAACGAGAGTTGCTTGCTGAACTGGGTCATCCCGACCCGTATATCGATGACGAAAACTGATCACTCAACAACCAAGGGAAACGAGTAAATCGCTATGAGCGAAGACCGATCGAGCAACGGGCAGAAGTCCTGGCTGGGTAAACTGACCCAGGCTTTTGCCCATGAGCCGAAAAACCGCCAGGAGTTGCTGGAGCTGCTGCGCGAAGCCCACCAGAACAAGTTGCTGGACAGCGAAGCGCTGGCCATCGTCGAGGGCGCCATCCAGGTTGCCGACCTGCAGGTACGGGACATCATGGTCCCGCGCTCGCAGATGATCAGCATCAAGGCGACCCAGACACCCCGGGAATTCCTCCCTGCCGTGATCGACGCGGCGCACTCGCGCTATCCGGTGATCGGTGAAAGCCACGACGACGTCATGGGCGTCCTGCTGGCCAAGGACCTGCTGCCGCTGATCCTCCAGGAGAACGGCGACGGCTTCAACATCAAGGACCTGCTGCGGCCGGCGACCTTCGTCCCCGAGTCCAAGCGCCTGAACGTCCTGCTGCGCGAGTTCCGCGCCAACCACAACCACATGGCCATCGTCATCGACGAATACGGCGGCGTGGCGGGCCTGGTGACCATCGAGGACGTGCTGGAACAGATCGTCGGCGATATCGAAGACGAGCACGATGTCGAGGAAGACAGCTACATCAAGCCATTGCCCAGCGGCGACTTCCTGATCAAGGCGCTGACGCCGATCGAGAACTTCAATGAGTTCTTCGACAGCGAATTCTCCGATGACGAGTTCGACACTGTCGGCGGGCTGGTGATGAGTGCGTTCGGGCATCTGCCCAAGCGTAATGAAATCACCGAAATCGGCGCGTATCGTTTCCGCATCCTGAATGCCGACAGCCGTCGGATTCATTTGATTCGCCTGACTCCCATCAGCCGCTAAGGATCCACATGCTGCGCTTAACCCGTCCCGGCTGGCCCGGTAATCTGCTGGCCGTGGTGGCTGGCGCACTGACCACCCTGGCCCTGGCGCCGTTCGACATCTGGCCGCTGGCACTGCTCGCGGTCGGTCTGTTCTATGCCGGCCTGCGCGAGCTTTCGCCACGCCAGGCGCTATGGCGCGGCTGGTGCTTCGGTTTCGGCCTGTTCGGCGCGGGCACCAGTTGGATCTACTACAGCATTCACCACTTCGGCGGCGCCTCGGTGCTGTTGGCGAGCATGCTGATGCTGCTGTTCACGGCCGCCATTGCCTGGTTTTTCGCCTTGCCCGCCTGGGTCTGGGCACGCTGGATTCGCCGCAATGAAGCACCACTGGCCGACGCGCTGGCCTTTGCCGCCCTGTGGGTGGCACAAGAGGCCTTCCGCGGCTGGTTTCTCACCGGTTTTCCCTGGCTCTACTCCGGTTACAGCCAGCTCGACGGGCCACTCTCGAGCCTGGCACCGCTGGGCGGGGTATGGCTGATTTCCTTTGCCCTGGCCCTCACCGCTGCCCTGCTGTACAACGCACCGCGCCTGTTCAAGACCGGGCGCAAGGCCTTTATCGCCATTGGCCTGGTGTTGCTGCTCGGCCCCTGGGCCATCGGCCTGGCGCTCAAGCACTACGCCTGGACAAGCCCGGCGGGCGAGCCGCTGAGCGTGGCGGCAATCCAGGGCAATATCGAACAAAGCATGAAGTGGGACCCCGAACAGCTCAATGCGCAGCTGGCCTTGTACCGCGACATGAGTTTCACGGCCAAGCGAGTCGACCTGCTGGTCTGGCCGGAAACCGCGGTGCCGGTACTGAAGGAGTCCGCAGAAGGCTACCTGTCGATGATGGGCAACTTCGCCGCCGACCGGCATACGGCACTGATCACCGGCGTGCCGATCCGCCAGGTCGTGCATAACGAAAAACGCTACTTCAACGGCATTACAGTCGTAGGCGAAGGCGACGGTATCTACCTCAAGCAGAAGCTGGTGCCGTTTGGCGAATACGTGCCGCTGCAGGATGTACTGCGCGGCCTGATCGCCTTCTTCGACCTGCCGATGTCCGACTTCGCCCGCGGCCCGGCCGACCAGGCGCTGCTGCAAGCCAAGGGCTACCAGATCGCCCCGTTCATCTGCTATGAAGTGGTGTACCCGGAGTTTGCCGCCAGCCTGTCGGCGCGCAGCGACCTGCTGCTGACCATCAGCAACGACACCTGGTTCGGCACTTCGATCGGCCCGCTGCAACACCTGCAGATGGCGCAGATGCGCGCCCTGGAAGCCGGGCGCTGGATGATTCGCGGCACCAACAACGGGGTGACCGCGCTGATCAACCCGTTCGGCCAGATCACCGCGCAGATTCCCCAGTTCGAACGGGGCATCCTCTACGGTGAAGTGGTGCCGATGCACAACCTGACGCCTTACCTGCAATGGCGCTCGTGGCCGCTGATCATCCTCTGCGGCCTGCTGTTCGGCTGGGCGCTGCTGGCCAGCCGGATCGCCAAGACCGTCTGAGCCTGACCGATTGTGGGAGCCGGCTTGCCGGCGATGGCGCCCGCGAGAGCAACGCAAGACTCACGGGCCTCATCGCCGGCAAGCCGGCTCCTACAAGGTTGGCGATCGGGGAGTGGTTTCAACGGTAAAACAGCCGGTAGCCGACCTGCCCCACCGCTTCATTGATCAACTGCCCGCTGCGCCAGATCGCCTTGAACTCCGGCAGCCAGCCGCCCAGCGGGCTGGCGTTGTCTCGTCCGAGAAAGCCGACCGGTGCCGGCACGACACTGAAGCCGGCCTTTTCAAAACTCCACACCGCCCGCGGCATATGGGCCGCATGGGTCACCACGACCACCCGCCGGATACCCAGCGGCGCCAGCAGCTCATGACTGAACTGGGCATTTTCCCAGGTGGTGGTGCTGCGCTCTTCCTGCCAGCGCACGGTCACGCCGGAATCGTCCAGCATCGACTGCGCCATCAGCGCCGCCTCGCTGGGTGGCGAACCGTAATGCAAACCACCACTGGTCAATACCGGCAGGCCCGAGGCCTTGGCCAGGCGCGCCGCGTAGCGCTGGCGCTCGAGGCCGATACCGGTGGGCTGGTCGCTGCCCCACGCCGGATCGCCCCGCTCCCGCCCCGAGCCCAGCACCACGATCGCATCGGCCCGCTGCGCCAGGCCCGCCCATTCATCGCGCTGCAGGGGCGGCACGGTTTCCAGCACCCGCGCGGACCATTCGACCACCACCGGCAGGCTGATCAGCCAGAACCCTCCCAGTCCCAGGGCGAAACACAGCCCCGCCAGGCGTGGCCGGCGGCGACGAAACCACCAGGCAAGCGCCAGCAGCAGCAATAACAGACCGGGCGGCAGGAGTAATTGTTTCAGGATGAAGCGAACAGGCATCGAGCACCTCCAGAAGATGCTCGAAGCCTAAGTGCATCAGGATCAATCAACAACATTCCAGATCCATGGCTTTCGAATACAAGCCAGGTCAACGACAGACAACAGGATGCAGCCGGGCAGATCCTCACTTGATCCGCAGTGACTTGAAGCGCGCCGAATAGAGCCTGGGCGCCCTGTCCTTCAGCCAGACAACCTCGGCCGAACGCACCCCTTCCTTCTGTTGCGCCACGGCTGTGGCCGACTCGGGCACGTCGCCACCGCTCAGGTCCAGGTAGGCCCTGATCAGCTCGAACTCGGCACGACTCAAGCCTCGTAACTCCAGCTCGGCAGGCCGCTCGTCACGCAGGCGGACCGCCGTCCTTGCAGCGTCGAGGGCAAGCCCAAGACGCGTGATCAGACGCTCGTACAACTCGGGATTAGTTACATTTCGCTGCGACTCCACCATCCGTTCACCTCATTGAAGATAAGAATCACTCCCCCTCTATGAGCTTAGCGGTGCCCGGCCAACCGGCTGGCCGCCGCGACCAACGGCTTTTGTCGCGCAATCAGGGTTTCCCTCGATAGAGCGGCGTCATGTATGCTACGGCGCTTCCTGTAACTCCACTTCCAGCAGCACCCAGACGGTGCGTTGAAGAGGATTAGGCCACCCTTTCCAGTACAAGTAGCCATGCACGAACACTATCAGCCCCGTGAAATCGAAAACGCCGCCCAATCGTTCTGGGATGAGCAAAAGTCCTTTGAAGTCAGTGAACAGCCAGGCAAGGAGACTTACTATTGCCTGTCGATGTTCCCTTACCCCAGCGGCAAGCTACACATGGGGCACGTGCGCAACTACACCATCGGTGACGTGATCGCGCGCTATCAGCGCATGCAGGGCAAGAACGTCCTGCAACCGATGGGTTGGGACGCCTTCGGCATGCCGGCGGAAAACGCCGCGATGAAGAACAACGTCGCACCGGCCAAGTGGACCTACGAAAATATCGCCTACATGAAGACCCAGCTGCGCAGCCTGGGCCTGGCGGTGGACTGGTCCCGCGAAGTGACCACCTGCAAGCCGGACTATTACCGCTGGGAACAATGGCTGTTCACCCGCCTGTTCGAAAAAGGCGTGATCTACCGCAAGAACGGCACCGTCAACTGGGACCCGGTGGACCAGACCGTACTGGCCAACGAGCAAGTGATCGACGGCCGCGGCTGGCGTTCCGGCGCGCTGATCGAAAAGCGCGAAATCCCGATGTACTACTTCAAGATCACCGCCTACGCCGATGAGCTGCTGGAAAGCCTCGACGACCTGCCGGGCTGGCCCGAGCAGGTCAAGACCATGCAGCGCAACTGGATCGGCAAGTCCCGTGGCATGGAAGTGCAGTTCCCGTACGATGTCGCCTCCATTGGCGAAGCCGGCGCCCTGAAAGTCTTCACCACCCGTCCGGACACCCTGATGGGCGCGACCTATGTCGCCGTTGCCGCCGAACACCCGCTGGCGACCCAGGCCTCGCGCAACAACCCCGAACTGCAGGCCTTCATCGCCGAATGCAAGGGCGGCAGCGTGGCAGAAGCCGACGTCGCCACCCAGGAAAAGAAAGGCCTGCCGACCGGCCTGTTCGTCGAACACCCGCTGACCGGTGAGAAACTCCCGGTGTGGGTCGCCAACTACGTGCTGATGCACTACGGCGACGGTGCCGTGATGGCGGTTCCGGCTCACGACGAACGGGACTTCGAGTTCGCCACCAAGTACAACCTGCCGGTCAAGTCGGTGGTGCGCACCAGCTCGGGCGACACCAACCCGGCGCCCTGGCAGGACGCCTATGGCGAGCACGGCACGCTGATCAACTCCGGTGAATTCGACGGCCTGGACTTCGCCGGTGCGTTCGACGCCATCGAAGTCGCACTGATCAAGAAAAACCTCGGCGCCTCGCGCACCCAGTTCCGCCTGCGCGACTGGGGCATCAGCCGCCAGCGCTACTGGGGCTGCCCGATCCCGATCATCCATTGCGACACCTGCGGCGACGTTCCGGTACCGGAAGACCAACTGCCGGTGGTGCTGCCGGAAGACGTGGTGCCGGACGGCGCCGGTTCGCCATTGGCGCGCATGCCCGAGTTCTACGAGTGCACCTGCCCGAAATGCGGCGCACCGGCCAAGCGCGAAACCGACACCATGGACACCTTCGTCGAATCGTCCTGGTACTACGCTCGCTACGCCTCGCCTCACTACGAGGGTGGCCTGGTCGACCCGAAGGCCGCCGACCACTGGCTGCCGGTGGACCAGTACATCGGCGGTATCGAACACGCGATCCTGCACCTGCTCTACGCGCGCTTCTTCCACAAGCTGATGCGCGACGAAGGCCTGGTCAGTTCCAACGAGCCGTTCAAGAACCTGCTGACCCAGGGCATGGTGATCGCCGAAACCTACTACCGTCGCGAAGCCAATGGTGCCTACACCTGGTTCAACCCGGCGGACGTGGAGCTCGAGCGTGACAGCAAGGCCAAGGTCATCAGCGCCAGGCTGATCTCCGACGGTTTGCCGGTGGAGATCGGCGGCACCGAGAAGATGGCCAAGTCGAAGAACAACGGCGTCGACCCGCAGTCGATGATCGACCAGTTCGGCGCGGACACCTGCCGCCTGTTCATGATGTTCGCCTCGCCACCCGACATGAGCGCGGAATGGTCCGACTCGGGCGTCGAAGGTTCGCACCGTTTCCTCAAGCGCGTCTGGCGCCTGGCGCAGGCCCACGTTTCCCAGGGCCTGCCGGGCAAACTGGACGTCGCCGGCCTGAACGACGAGCAGAAAGCCATTCGCCGTTCGATCCACCTGGCCATCAAGCAGGCCAGCCACGACGTCGGCCAGAACCACAAATTCAACACCGCCATCGCCCAGGTGATGACGCTGATGAACGTGTTGGAAAAAGCCCCGCAAGACACCGCGCAGGATCGCGCCCTGATCCAGGAAGGCCTGGAAACCGTGACCCTGCTGCTGGCGCCGATCACCCCGCATATCTGCCACGAGCTGTGGAATCGCCTGGGTCACGCCGATCCGGTGATCGACGCCGGCTGGCCGGTGCAGGATGACAGCGCGCTGGTGCAGGACAGCCTGGTGCTGGTGATCCAGGTCAACGGCAAGCTGCGCGGCCAGATCGAAATGCCGGCCAGCGCCACTCGCGAAGAAATCGAAGCGGCGGCGCGGGTCAACGAAAACGTACTGCGCTTCATCGATGGCCTGACGATCCGCAAAGTGATCGTCGTGCCCGGCAAGCTGGTCAATATCGTCGCTAGCTAATTGGACCAGGTGCCCGTCCCGGACGAGCACCTTACAAGACTTCCGGGGTCGCAGTGTCGACCCACGGTTTCAAGGGGAGCAACAAGATGATCAAACGCAATCTGCTGGTAATGGGCCTTGCAGTGCTGCTGAGCGCATGCGGCTTCCAGCTGCGCGGCACCGGCAATACCGAACTGACGATCAAGGAACTGTCGGTCAGCGCCCGCAACGCCTACGGTGACACGGTCAAGCAGTTGACCCAGGTCCTGGAGCACAGCGGCGTCAAGGTCTACAACGGTGCGCCCTACAAGCTGATCCTGACCAGTGAACAGGAAACCCAGCGGGCAGCCAGCTACAGCGGCTCGGGCCGTACCGCCGAGTACGAACTCAACACCGTGCTGACCTATGAAATCCATGGCGACAAGGACCTGACACTGCTGGGCGGCAAGCTGGAAGTGCAGAAATACTACGTGCACGACGGCAACAACATCACCGGCGGCGACGCCGAGGCCGAGCAGCTGCGCAAGGAAATGCGTCGTGACCTGGTACAGCAGATGGTCATCCGCCTGCAACTGCTGACCCCGGAACAACTCGACGGCCTGCAGCAAACCGCCGATGCCAAGGCCAAGGCGGATGCCGACGCCCTGGAAGCCGCGCGCAAGTACGAAGAGTCGATACCGAAGCAATCACCTCTGGAACTGCCGCAGCAGTAAGCCGGACGGGGCGCCCCAGGCGCCCCGCCGCTATCCGCCTATGAAACTCGCCCCCGCCCAACTCGCCAAACACCTGCAAGGCAGCCTCGCGCCCGTCTACATCATCAGCGGCGACGATCCGTTGCTGTGCCAGGAAGCCGCCGACGCCATTCGCGCCGCCGCGCGCCAGCAAGGCTTCGACGAACGCCAGGTGTTCAGCGCCGACGCCAACTTCGACTGGGGCACGCTGCTGCAAGCCGGCGCCAGCATGTCGTTGTTCGCGCAAAAGCGTCTGCTGGAACTGCGCCTGCCCTCGGGCAAGCCCGGCGACAAGGGTGCCGCCGCCCTGATGGAATATTGCGGCCGGCCGGCCGAGGACACCCTGCTGCTGATCAGCCTGCCCAAGCTCGATGGCAGCGCGCAGAAAACCAAGTGGGGCAAGGCCCTGGTCGAAGGCCAGCAGACCCAGTTCATCCAGATCTGGCCGGTGGACGCCAACCAGTTGCCGCAATGGATTCGCCAGCGTCTCTCGCAAGCCGGGCTGTCCGCGCAGCAGGATGCGGTGGAACTGATTGCCGCGCGGGTCGAAGGCAACCTGCTGGCGGCGGCCCAGGAAATCGAAAAGCTCAAGCTGATGGCCGAGGGCGGCCAGATCACCGTCGAAACGGTGCAGGCCGCAGTGGCCGACAGCGCCCGTTTCGACGTGTTCGGACTGGTCGATGCCGTGCTCAATGGCGAATCGGCCCATGCCCTGCGCATGCTGGAAGGCTTGCGCGGCGAAGGGGTCGAGCCGCCGGTGATTCTCTGGGCCCTGGCCCGGGAACTGCGGCTGCTCGCCAGCCTGTCCCAGCAGTACAGCCAGGGCGTGCCGCTGGACAAGGCGTTCAGCCAGGCCCGGCCACCGGTCTGGGACAAACGCAAGCCGCTGATGAGCAAGGCCCTGCAACGGCATTCGGCGCAACGCTGGAGCCAGCTGCTGATGGACGCCCAGCGGGTCGATGCGCAAATCAAGGGACAGGCCGCCGGTTCGCCCTGGAGCAGCCTGAGCCGTCTCAGCCTGCTGATGTGTGGGCAACGGCTGGCATTGCCGCCGGAATAACCCCGCGCCGCGAGCATCACCCTACCCACTGGACAGGCAACCCCATCTGCCCGATCATTCGCACTCTTCACCCAACCCGAGAGTGCACCCTCATGAGCAAGCCGTCCCGGCGCCGTCCCAACAAGGCCAAATCGATCATCGCCCAGCCACTGTTCCGCAGCCGTCAGGAACAACCCGCCAAGGGCAAAGGCAGCTACCGCCGCGAAGCCTTCCAGTCTAAAAGCTGGGAGGCTTCTGACTTTCTGGCCGCGTAAAAGTGTCATCACGACCTGCACCCCTCTGGCGTGATAAGGTCAGCACCTGATTCGCATTCTCCGGACCCGCGCATGCCCTTTAGTCTCACCCTCCGTTGGCCGTTGCGCCGACTGTTCGCCGCCACCAGCTTCATCCTGCTCGTCGCCTGTGCGGAAAAGCCCACCGCCGCCGACGCCCAGCCGCTTCAGACCTTGCCCGCGGCCCCTGCTCCCGTCCCTGCGCCACAGCCCGCCAGCGACGAGTTGAGCATCCAGCCCGCCCAGAGTTTCGATGACTGGCAAGCCGCCTTCCGCGCCGAAGCCTTGCGCGCCGGTATCACGGCGAGCACCTTCGACACCGCCTTTGCCGGCGTCACCCCGGACATGAGCGTGATCAAGGCCGATCGCAGCCAGCCGGAATTCACCCGCCCCGTATGGGAATACCTCGACGGCGCACTCTCGGCGCTGCGCGTGCGCAAGGGCCAGTCGCTGCTGGTCCAGAACAGCGCCCTGCTGCAAAGCATCGAACAACGTTACGGCGTCGACCGGGAAGCCCTGGTCGCAGTGTGGGGCATGGAAAGCAATTTCGGCCAGTTCCAGGGCGACAAGTCGGTGATCCGCTCGCTGGCGACCCTGGCCTACGAAGGCCGTCGCCCCGGTTTCGCCCAGAGCCAGTTGCTCGCGGCGCTGCAGATCATCCAGCACGGCGACATCCTGCCCGGCCAGATGCTCGGCTCCTGGGCCGGAGCCATGGGCCAGACCCAGTTTATCCCGACCACCTACAACACCTATGCCGTGGACTTCGATGGGGATGGTCGCCGCGACATCTGGAACGACTCCGCCGATGCCCTGGCCTCGACCGCCAACTACCTGCAAAGCTCCGGCTGGCAGAAAGGCCAGCCCTGGGGATTCGAAGTCACGCTGCCGACCGGCTTCGACTACGCCCTGGCGGACGGTGCCATCCGCAAGCCGGTGAGCGAGTGGCTGCAGATGGGCGTGCAGCTCCCTCCAGGGGTCGCCCTGCCCTATGGCGCCGCGCCGCTGTCGGCCTCGCTGCTGCTGCCGGCAGGCTATCGTGGACCGGGTTTCCTGGTGCTCGACAACTTCCGCGCCATTCTCAAGTACAACAACTCATCGTCCTATGGCCTGGCCGTCGGCCTGCTGTCCCAGCGTTTCAACAGCGGTGGCGTGATTCGCGGGAGCTGGCCGAAAGACGACCTGCCGCTGAGTCGCAGCGAGCGGATGGAATTGCAGACGGTGCTCAGCGCCAATGGCCACGACGCGGGCAATCCCGATGGGATCATCGGAGCCAATACCCGCAAGGCGATCCGCAGCGCACAGCAGTCGCTGGGCTGGCCGGCGGATGGGTATCCGACCCACAAGCTGCTGGAGAGCTTGCGCAACCGATAGATCCGCCGGGGCCCTCAAGACCGCCAAAAGCTTCGGGGGCAAGCCCCCCTCCCACAGGTATTGCAAGGACCGCAATACCCGGTACCACTCGAACACCGTGGGAGCGGGCCGGGCGGCTGAACAGGCGAGCGGACTTACGCGATCAGCACCACGTCCTGCTCCAGGACAAGCTGCCGGGCATCGGCATCCAGGCGCACCTGAGCCCCCAACGGCAGCGTCAGGTTCGGGTCGCAATGTCCGCTGCGCCACCCCGCCAGCACCGGAATCCCCAAGGGTGCCAGCTCCTGCGTGAGCAGGCGCGCCAGCGCATCGCGGTCGACACCGGCGAAATCCCCCACCAGCACGCCCCTGAGGCCTTCCAGCTTGCCGGCCAGGCGCAGGTGGGTCAGCAGCCGATCAACCCGGTACAGCGGCTCGTTGACGTCCTCGATCAGCAGGATCAAGCCATGGGTGTCGATTTCATAGGGCGTGCCCAACGTGGCGCAGATCAACGACAGGTTGCCGCCTTGCAGACGTCCCGAGGCGGCGCCCGGAACAACGGTGGTCAGCGGGAATGCGGCGGGATGCTCGAACAGGCTACCGGCGCGCACCTGCCCGGTCAGCAGGTTGAATAACGAGGATTCGGTCGGCGGCAGTTTGTCCCCGAGCAGATCCGCATTGAACAGCGGCCCGTGAAAGGTCATGAACCCCGCATAACGGGCGATCGCCAGATGCAGCGCGGTGATGTCGCTGTAGCCGACCAAGGGTTTTGGATGTTTTTTGAGCAATTCGAAATCAATAGCGTCCAGCAGACGCGGGCAACCGTAGCCGCCACGCAGGCAGAGGATCACATCGATTTCGGGATCGGCAAAGGCATCGTGCAGGTCCCGCAAGCGGACCTCATCGCTGCCGGCCAGGTAACCGTCCCGTTGCGAGACACCCGGAAATATCCGCAGCTCATAGCCACGGGCCTGCGCCCACTGCTTTGCCTTGAGCGGATCAAGGGCCGCCGGACCGGCCGGGGCGATCAAACCGATCACCCCGCCCTGACGTAGCGCCGGCACCGCGCTCTGGACCTGACAAGAAGCCTGCACGGGTCGACGACGGTTCAAGGTTACGCTCCGATCAGTTCTGCCTTGACCAGCTTGGCCTGCTCGTCGGCGTGATACGAGGAACGTACCAGCGGGCCCGAGGCAACGTTCTTGAAGCCCATCTTGTAACCTTCCTCGGCGAACCAGGCGAAGGTGTCCGGGTGCACGAAACGCTGCACCGGCAGGTGGCTGCGAGACGGTTGCAGGTACTGGCCGAGGGTCAGCATGTCGATGTCGTGTTCGCGCATGCGCTTCATGACTTCGATGACTTCGTCGTCGGTCTCGCCCAGGCCGAGCATCAGGCCGGACTTGGTCGGAATGTGCGGCATCATCTGCTTGAAGCGTTGCAGCAGGGTCAGCGACCACTGGTAGTCGGAGCCCGGACGCGCGGCCTTGTACAGGCGCGGTACGGTTTCCAGGTTGTGGTTGAACACATCCGGCGGCTCGGCGGCGGTGATTTCCAGCGCGATGTCCATGCGTCCACGGTAGTCCGGGACCAGGGTCTCGAGCTGCACGTTCGGCGACAGCTTGCGGATCTCGCGGATGCAGTCGGCGAAGTGCTGGGCACCGCCGTCACGCAGGTCATCGCGGTCCACGGAGGTGATGACCACATACTTCAGGCGCAGGTCGGCGATGGCGATGGCCAGGCTTTCCGGCTCGTTGACATCCAAGGGCTTCGGCCGACCGTGGCCGACGTCGCAGAACGGGCAACGACGGGTGCAGATATCGCCCATGATCATGAAGGTCGCGGTGCCGCCGCTGAAACACTCGCCCAGGTTCGGGCAGGAAGCCTCTTCACAGACGCTGTGCAGCTTGTGCTTGCGCAGCAATTGCTTGATGCGGTCGACTTCCGGCGATACCGGGATGCGTACGCGAATCCAGTCCGGCTTCTTCGGCAGCTCGGTGGTCGGGATGATCTTCACCGGAATCCGCGCCACCTTCTCGGCGCCACGCAGCTTGACGCCGGTTTCGACTTTCGCACGGGCCGGACGCTCGGAAACATCCAGCGCCGGGATCAGGGTTTGCACAGCGTCTTGCGCAGTAGTCATATCAATCGATTCCGCCCGTTAGGGTCGTCTGCTCAGCATAGTCGAGGTGTTTGACGAGCTGCGCGCGCAGCCGGGCACTTACCTCGGCAAATTCAATCGGTCCTGTGTGGTCACGCAGCTGGGTCATCGCCAGCCCAGCATAACCGCAGGGGTTAATCCGCCGAAACGGCTCCAGGTCCATGTCGACGTTCAACGCCAGGCCATGGAAGGAACAACCGTTGCGAATCCGCAGGCCCAGGGAGGCGATTTTCGCGCCGTTGACATACACCCCGGGAGCGTCGGCCCTGGCTTCGGCATCCACACCGTAGCTGGCCAGCAATTCGATCAGGCAGCGCTCCATCCGGCTGACCAGTTCGCGCACGCCAAAACCCAGGCGGCGAACGTCCAGCAACAGATAGGCCACCAGTTGGCCAGGCCCATGATATGTCACTTGGCCGCCGCGATCGACCTTGACCACCGGAATATCGCCCGGCAGCAGCAGATGCTCGGCCTTGCCGGCCTGGCCCTGGGTGAAGACCGACGGGTGCTGCACCAGCCAGACTTCATCAGGAAATTCCGCGGACTTGCGTCCGTCGGTGAATCGCTGCATGGCATGCCAGACCGGCTCGTAAGGGGTCTGGCCGAGCTCGCGAAAGCCCAACACGCCCGCCATCACAGCACCATGTGTACGAAGCCGGTGGCCCGCAACTCGCTGTTGATGTTGTACAGCTGGTCCTGGTCGGTGGCCACGATGTGCAGCTGGATCGTGGTGTACTTGCCGTTGGTGCTCTGGCGTTCGTCCACCCGGTTGTCGTTGATCGTCGCGTGTTTCCTGACGATCTCGACGATCTTGTCCTTGTTGCCCACACCCGTGTCACTGATCACCTTGACCGGATAGTCGGTGACGGGGAATTCGATTTTCGGCGCTTTTACTTCAGTGTCTGTCATGACAATAACGGCCTCGTAAGCCCAGGCAACGGACATACCTCGCGCCCGGGTCAGGCGCGAGGTACGTAAATCGACACTATTGGTTCAAATTGCTACGTGTTCAAACTGCCGCCGTTCAAGGTGCTTCAGTTGAACATGCCGTAGAAGAACATGCGGATGCTATCCCACAGGCGACGGAAGATACCACCTTCCTCGACCGCTTCCAGCGCGATCAGATCGGCACTGTGAACGACCTTGTCATCCAGTTTGACTTCCACTTTACCGATCACGTCACCCTTGGCGATAGGAGCGACCAGTTTCGGGTTGATGGTCATGCTGGCGGCAAGCTTCTTCAGCTGGCCTTTAGGCATGGTCATGGTCAGGTCTTCGGCCAGGCCGGCCTTGATCTGGTGGGTGGTGCCTTTCCAGACCGGGGCCTGGGCCAGTTCGGTGCCCTTCTGGTAGAAGGTCTGGGTTTCGAAGAAGCGGAAACCGTAGGTCAGCAGCTTCTGGGTCTCGGCCGCACGGGCCGATTCACTGTTGGTACCGAACACCACCGCGATCAGGCGCTGACCGTCACGGACCGCCGAGGACACCATGCAGTAGCCGGCTTCTTCGGTGTGACCGGTTTTCAGACCGTCGACGGTCTTGTCACGCCACAGCAGCAGGTTGCGGTTCGGCTGCTTGATGCCGTTCCAGAAGAATTCCTTCTGCGAGTAGATCGCGTAGTGCACCGGGTCGACGCGGATGATCGCGCGGGCCAGCAGCGCCATGTCGTGAGCCGACGAGTAGTGCTCCGGGTTCGGCAGGCCGGTCGGGTTCATGAAGTGGCTGTTGCTCATGCCCAGGTCGCCAGCGGTCTTGTTCATCATGTCGGCAAAGGCGTCTTCGCTGCCGGCGATGTGCTCGGACAGCGCGACGCTGGCGTCGTTGCCGGACTGGATGATGATCCCGTGCAGCAGATCGCTGACGGTGACCTGCGAGCCGACCTTGATGAACATCCGCGAACCGCCGGTACGCCAGGCGTTCTCGCTGACCGTCACCGGATCGTTTTCGCCGATCTGGCCACGACGGATTTCCAGGGTCGCGATGTAGGCGGTCATCAGCTTGGTCAGGCTGGCCGGTGGCAGGCGCTGGTCGCCGTTGTTCTCGACCAGCACGTTGCCGCTGGCGGCATCCATGAGCACATAGGCTTTGGCGGCGAGTTGCGGCGAAGCCGGCAAGGCCATGTCATCGGCGGCCCAGGCAGCGGGCGCAATGATCAACGGCACAAGCAGGCACAAACGTTTGGCAAAGGTGGTGATGTTCATCCGTCTCTCGAAATCGCTAATGGAAACTTGCCCTTGCGGACAAAACTAATCAGACAGCCAACGGCTGCCCCGTGTTAGGTTGCTCGCTCCACCACCCTTTTATCAGGGCGCATGAAAACTACTGCGCTCGGTAATACGGCGTTAAAAGCAGGCTCGGAATGCTCATTTACAGCAGTAAACTCCGCTTCCTCGCGTGCTTTGCCTTGTCTTGCCTTCGCTCGCTACGTTCTCAAGCGCCCTTGAGGCTTTTATTATCAGACGAACCAACAACCAGGACCCGGCCCTTCGGATGCGGCCGAATCCACAATTGTGCCTGTGTTATTCCGACGTCACCAGACTTGGCGAGCCGAGATTGGCCAGGCGGACGCTGTTCTGTACCTGCTGCACTTCATCCGGCGTGCCGATCGGTCCCATCCGGACCCGATGCAGCGTCTGCTGGTTGCGCACGATCGAACTGACGAACACCGGCGCCTTGACCATCGAGCTTAGCTTCGATCGCAGCAGTTCGGCAGCGTCCGGGTTCGCGAAGGCGCCCACCTGGAGATACTGGCCAGAGGCTGGTACAGAACCGTTTTTTTTTGCATCGGCCTGTACAGGGACAACGTCGGTCGCGTGTTGTTGCGGCGGCGGAGTCCATTGTTCGATGGTCCCGGTGGACGCGGTCAGGGCCGGTGCCTGCGCCTGCGCCAATTGCGGCTCATTGAGCATCAGCGGCGCCGGGCGACCGCGCTGGGCCCACCATTGCTGCGGATCGATACCTTCGACCTTGACCCGCGCGGTGCCGATCTCGGCGTAGCCGAGCTTCTTGGCGGCGGCGTAGGACAGGTCGATGATCCGGTCCGAATAGAACGGCCCGCGGTCGTTCACCCGCAGGATCACGCTGCGATTGTTGTCCAGGTTGGTCACCCGCACATAGCTGGGCAGCGGCAGGGTCTTGTGCGCGGCACTCATGCCGTAGAGGTCGTAGACCTCGCCGTTGGCGGTGTTCTGGCCATGGAACTTGGTGCCGTACCACGAGGCCGTGCCCTGGGCGACATAGTTCTTCGAGTCCGGCAGCGGGAAGTAGGTCTTGCCCAGCACGGTGTAGGGGTTGGCCTTGTAGGCACCGGTATGCAGGGTCGGCGTGGCATCGGGAATCCGCGACACATCCACGTCCCACCACGGCGCGCCGTCCTTGTGGGCCCGGTTGATGTCCAGCCCCGGCTTGGCGCGGATGGCATTGGAAGACGACGACTGGTAAGGCGAGCGGCTGGTCGAACAACTGACCACCAGCACCGCCAACGCGGTGTAAGCCAGCAGTTTCAGTGGTTTTTGAATCGGCAAAGCCTGCATTACTTGACGCCCCGTGCTTGGACCAACAGGTCAGACAGCTGATGCACGGCCATGGCGTACATTACGCTGCGGTTATAGCGCGTGATCGCATAAAAATTCTTCAGGCCCATCCAGTATTCAGGGCCATTGTCGCCTTCCAGGCGAAATGCCGTGACCGGCATATCATCGCGCAGCGCATCATGACTCGACCAGCCCAGCGCCCGCAACTCCCCAACGGTCTTCACCGGGTCGATACCCGGGCTCAAACCCTGGTCGACCAGATCGCCGCGCACGTCGGCGCGACTCACCACCGGCTCGCCGGCCACCCAGCCATGACGCTTGAAGTAGCTGGCAACGCTGCCGATGGCATCGTCGGCGTTGGTCCAGATATTGATATGGCCGGTGCCGTCGAAGTCCACCGCATAGGCGCGGAAACTGCTCGGCATGAACTGCGGCAGGCCCATGGCGCCAGCGTAGGACCCCTTGAGACTGAGCGGATCGAGCTGTTCCTCGCGGGCCAGCAGGAGGAACTCGCGCAGCTCCTTGCGGAAAAACTCGGCGCGGGGCGGATAATCGAACCCCAGGGTCGACAAGGCATCGATCACCCGATAGTTGCCGGTGTTGCGACCAAAGAAGGTTTCCACGCCGATGATGGACACGATCACCTGGGCCGGCACACCGTATTCCTGCTCGGCGCGGGCCAGGGCCGCCTCATGCTGGCGCCAGAAGTCGACACCGCGGGCAACCCGGGCATCGGTGAGGAACATCGGCCGGTATTCCTTCCACGGCTTGACCCGCTCGGCCGGGCGGGAAATCGCATCGAGAATGCTCTGCTTGCGCTCGGCCTGACGGAACACTTCCATCAGCTGTTCGCCGGCGAAACCGTAGTCGCGGGTCATTTCACCGACGAACTCGGCCACTTGCGGTGATCCTTCGTAATCACCGGCCAGCGCACTCTGCGCCGCCCCCAGACAGCCCACAAGGCTCATCCATGGAGCGCATCGAGCCGCCCAGCCGCGCATCACTTGCATTGAATTCTTCACCTTAATCAAACCTGTGCGATCCACTTGCGGTGGGTATGGATCGACATCAAAACCCCAAACGCTGACAGCAGCGTCACCAGCGAAGTTCCGCCATAGCTAATGAATGGCAACGGCACGCCCACCACCGGCAACAGGCCACTGACCATACCGATGTTGACGAAAACATAAACAAAAAATGTCATGGTCAGGCTGCCCGCGAGCAGCTTGCCGAACAGGGTCTGGGCCTGGGCGGTGATCACCAGCCCCCGGCCGATCAGCAGCAGGTAGATCAGCAGCAGGGCGCAGATGCCCACCAGGCCGAACTCTTCGCCCATGACCGCGATGATGAAGTCGGTGTGGCTCTCCGGCAGGAAGTCCAGATGCGACTGGGTGCCCAGCAGCCAGCCCTTGCCGAACACGCCGCCGGAACCGATGGCGGCCTTGGACTGGATGATGTTCCAGCCGGTGCCCAGCGGATCGCTTTCCGGGTCGAGGAAGGTCAGGATCCGCTGCTTCTGGTAGTCGTGCATGATGAAGAACCACATGCCGACCGCCACCGGCACCGCCGCCGCCAGCACGCTGAGGATCCAGCGCCAGCGCAGGCCGCCCATGAACAGCACGAAGGCGCCGCCGGCCAGGACCAGCAGCGAGGTGCCGAGGTCGGGCTGGCGCACGATCAGGATAAACGGCACGCCGATGAGCATCAGGCTGATACCCACGTGCTTGAGCTGCGGCGGCAACGTGCGCTTGGACAGGTACCAGGCGATGGTCGCCGGCATCAGGATCTTCATGAATTCCGACGGCTGGAAGCGGATCACCCCGGGAATGTTGATCCAGCGCGTGGCGCCCATGGCGTTGTGGCCCATGACATCCACCACCACCAGCAGCATCACCCCCAGCACGTAGGCCAGCGGCACCCAGCGGGCCATGAACCGCGGTTCGAGCTGGGCGATGACGAACATCGACACCAGGCCGATACCGAAGGAAGTCGCCTGCTTGATCAGCAGGTCCCAGCTTTTGCCGCTGGCCGAATAGAGGACGAACAGGCTGCCGGCCGCCAGGGTCAGCAGCAGGACCAGCAGCGGCCCGTCGATGTGCATGCGCTGCAACAACGTGGCCCGGCGGCGCATCACATCCTCACTGGAGAGGATGCGATCGAAATTGGCGATCAAGGCGTAGCCTCCGCGGTAGTGGTGCCTGCATATTCAGGTTTGATCCGGCCATCCGGACCCAGCAGCCAGGCGTCCATCACCTGGCGGACCACCGGCGCCGCGACGCCGGAACCGGACTCACCGTTCTCGACCATCACCGCCACGGCAATCTTCGGATTGTTGGCCGGCGCAAAGCCGACGAACAGGGCGTGGTCACGATGACGCTCCTGGACTTTCGAGCGATCGTACTTCTCGCCCTGCTTGATCGCCACGACCTGGGCCGTACCACTCTTGCCGGCGATCAGGTACTGCGAGCCGATCGCCGCCTTGCGCGCGGTCCCCCGGGCGCCGTGCATCACCTGCTGCATGCCGTGGCTGACCTTGTCCCAGTCGGCAGGGTTGCGCAGGACGATATCCGCCATCGGGTTCTCATCCAGCGGCTTCTGGCCTTCGATGGTCTTCGCCAGGTGCGGACGGTTCCACACGCCCTTGTTCGCCACCAGCGCTGTGGCCTGGGCCAGTTGCAGCGGCGTCGCCTGCATGTAGCCCTGGCCGATGCCGAGGATCAGCGTCTCGCCGGGGAACCAGGCCTGCCGGCGCGTGGTGCGCTTCCACTCGCGCGACGGCATCAGACCCGGCGACTCTTCGAACATGTCCAGGGAGACCTTCTGGCCCAGGCCGAACTTGTTCATGTAGGACGACAACCGGTCGATCCCCAGCTTGTGGGCCAGGTCATAGAAGTAGGTATCGTTGGAACGCATGATCGCCGTGTCCAGGTCGACCCAGCCGTCACCGGTGCGGTTCCAGTTGCGATACTTGTGGTCGTAGTTCGGCAGTTCGTAGTAACCGGGGTCGAAGACCCGCGTCGAGGCATTGACCACACCGCTGTCCAGGCCGGCAATCGCCACCGCCGGCTTGATGGTCGAACCCGGCGGATACAGGCCGCGCAAGACCCGGTTGAACAGCGGACGGTCGATGGAGTCGCGCAGTTCGGCGTAGGCCTTGAAGCTGATGCCGGTGACGAACAGGTTCGGGTCGAAGCTCGGCTGGCTGACCATCGCCAGCACCTCGCCAGTATTCGGGTCCAGCGCCACCACCGCGCCACGACGGCCACCGAGGGCTTCTTCGGCGGCTTCCTGCAGCTTGATGTCCAGGCTCAGGACAATGTCCTTGCCCGGCACCGGATCGGTGCGCTTGAGCACCCGCAGGATGCGCCCGCGGGCGTTGGTCTCGACTTCCTCGTAACCGACCTGGCCGTGCAATTCCGCCTCGTAGAAGCGCTCGATGCCGGTCTTGCCGATATGGTGGGTGCCGCTGTAGTTCACCGAGTCGAGGACTTTCGCCTCTTTCTCGTTGATCCGCCCCATGTAGCCCACCGAATGCGCGAAATGCGCCCCCTGTGGATAGTGGCGAACCAGTTGCGCCACCACCTCGACGCCCGGCAGGCGGAACTGGTTCACCGCCACCCGGGCGATCTGCTCTTCGGTCAGCTCGAACAGGATCGGCACCGGCTCGAACGGCCGCCGCCCCTGGCGCATGCGCTTCTCGAAGAGCACGCGGTCCTCGGGGGTCAGTTGCAGGACTTCGACGATCACATCGAGGACCTGTTGCCAATCGCCGGAACGCTCGCGGGTCATGCTCAGGCTGAAGCTGGGCCGGTTATCGGCCACCACTACGCCATTGCGGTCATAGATCAGGCCGCGAGGCGGCGGGATCGACTGCACATGGACGCGATTGTTTTCCGACAGGGTCGAGTGGTAGTCGTACTGGATCACCTGCAGGAAATACAGGCGGGCAATCAGTACCGCAATAAGCAGCACGACCACGACTGCACCGACCACGACACGGTTACGCACCAGACGGGCGTCTTTCTCGTGGTCCTTGAGGCGGATCGGCTGGGTCATTCGGCAGGCTTATTTGTGGTAAGGGTGCCCGGACAGCACGGTCCAGGCGCGATACAGCTGTTCACCGATCAGGATCCGCACCAGCGGGTGCGGCAGGGTCAGCGGCGACAGCGACCAGCGCTGATCGGCCCGCGCGCAGACTTCCGGCGCCAGCCCCTCGGGGCCGCCGACCATGAAGTTGACCGTGCGCGAATCCAGCCGCCAGCGATCCAGCTCGACCGCCAACTGCTCGGTGCTCCATGGCTTGCCATGGACTTCCAGCGTGACGACGCGCTCGTTGGGACCGACCTTGGCCAGCATGGCCTCGCCTTCCTGACGGATAAAGCGCGCCACGTCGGCATTCTTGCCCCGGGTATTGAGCGGTATTTCCACCAGTTCCAGCGCCAGTTCGGATGGCAGGCGCTTGGCATATTCATGCCAGCCTTCTTCCACCCACTTGGGCATGCGGGAACCGACAGCAATCAGGCGCAGGCGCACAACCGCACCTTATTCCTGGTCTTTGTTGAGCTTGATGAAATGCTCATGGGTGTTTTCCGGGCTGTGGTGTGCGGCGCTGGCCGAACGGCTCTGCTCGGCACCCTGCCACAGACGCTCCAGGTCGTAGAACTGACGGGCGCTGGCGGTCATCATGTGGACGATCACGTCGTCCATGTCCAGCAGGACCCAGTCGCTGTCGCCCTTGCCTTCTTCGCCCAGCGGCTTGACGCCCAGGGCCTTGACCGCTTCGCGGACCTTGTCCAGCATCGCGCCGATCTGGCGGTTGGAGGTACCGGTGGCGATGATCATGTAGTCGGTGATGCTCTGCTTTTCGCGAACGTCGATCACCAGGATGTCCTGGGCCTTGACGTCTTCCAGGGCCGCCACGGCGATCTTGACCAGCTCATCGCCCTTGAGGGGCTCACCGCTGATCACTTTCTCAGGCAGCGGAGCACTTTTGAAGGTGCCTTTGCGCTTTGCTTTGTTTACGTCGTTGTTCGTCATATAAAACTCGTTTTGCTCGTATGTTCGGGCGCTTCAATACACGATTGTCCGTGCTTTCAAGCGCGCCTTTTCAGTTCGACGCACGGTACAGCCCGTGCGCATCGATATAGGCCAGGACCGCGTCAGGCACCAGGTAACGTACCGACTTACCGCTGGCCAGCAGTTGACGGATCTGGGTGGCCGACACCGCGAGGGGTGTCTGCCAGACGAATGTAATGTGCCCGCCAGGCCCCGGCAGGGCCTTCGGGTCGCTGACCGACCGCGCGGCCAGCAGGTTGCGCAAGGCATCCGGCGGTTCGCTGTCGGCATCCGGGCGTTGCAGCACCAGGATATGGCAATGCTGGAGCAACTCTTCCCAGCGATGCCACGTGGGCAGGCCGCAAAACGCGTCCCAGCCCAGTAACAGAAACAACTGGTCCTCGGCGGCCAGCTCGGCCCGCATGAGTTCCAGGGTGTCGATAGTGTAGGACGGCTTGTCCCGTTGCAGCTCGCGATCATCGACCACCAGCGGCGAGACGCCGGCCACCGCGCAATCGACCATCGCCAGACGGTCGATCGCCGAAACCTGCGGCGTATCCCGATGGGGCGGCCGGGCGCTGGGCGTCAGGCGCAACTCATCGAGCTCCATCAATTCCGCGACTTCCAGGGCACTGCGCAAATGGCCGATGTGCACCGGGTCGAAGGTTCCACCGAGCACACCGATGCGCCGAGGTGGAACTTCGCGAGCGGTCACGGCGGCTGACTGGCGTTTCTCGACCAAGTCAGACCGACTCCTGACCACGCAACTGCCCGTCGCCGACCACGATGTACTTCTCGCAGGTCAGGCCTTCCAGACCTACCGGTCCGCGGGCGTGCAGCTTATCAGTAGAAATGCCGATCTCGGCACCCAATCCGTACTCGAAGCCATCGGCGAAGCAGGTCGGGGTGTTGAGCATCACCGAGCTGGAGTCGACTTCGGCCATGAAACGCCGGGACTCGGCCAGGTTTTCGGTGACGATCGAGTCGGTGTGATGCGAACCGTAACCGTTGATGTGCTCGACGGCCATGTCCAGCCCGTCGACGACACGGATCGACAGGATCGGCGCCAGGTATTCGGTATTCCAGTCTTCTTCCGTCGCGGCCAGCGCCTCGATGATCGCCCGGGTGCGTTCGCAACCCCGCAGCTCGACACCCTTGGCGCGGAACTGCTCGGCCATGGCCGGGAGGAATTCGGCGGCAACGGCCTGGTCCACCAACAGGGTTTCCATGGCGCCGCAGATGCCATAGCGGTAGGTCTTGGCGTTGAAGGCGATACGACGGGCCTTGGCCAGGTCGGCATGGGCACTGACGTAGACGTGACAGATGCCGTCCAGGTGCTTGATCACCGGCACCCGCGCATCACGGCTGACCCGCTCGATCAGGCCCTTGCCGCCGCGGGGAACGATCACGTCGACGTACTCGGGCATGCTGATCAGCGCGCCGACGGCGGCACGGTCGGTGACTTCCACCACCTGCACCACGGCGGCCGGCAGGCCGGCCTCGTCCAGGCCACGCTGGATGCAGGTGGCGATGGCGCGATTGGAGTGGATCGCCTCGGAGCCGCCACGCAGGATGGTGGCATTGCCGGACTTCAGGCACAGGCTGGCGGCATCGATGGTCACGTTCGGACGCGACTCGTAGATGATCCCCACGACACCCAGCGGTACGCGCATCTTGCCGACCTGGATACCCGACGGCCGGTAGCTCATGTCCCGGATCGCCCCGACCGGGTCCGGCAGGCTTGCCACCTGGCGCAGGCCGATAATCATGCTGTCGATCCGCGCCGGGGTCAGTGCCAGACGTTCGACCAGCGCCGGCTCCAGACCATTGGCGCGGGCAGCGGCCAGGTCGAGCTCGTTGGCCGCGCCCAGCTCGTCGCGGGCCGCATCCAGCGCGGCGGCGGCGGCATGCAACGCGCGATTCTTCTGCGCGGTGCTGGCACGGCCGATCACGCGGGAAGCCTCGCGGGCTGCGCGACCCAGGCGGGTCATGTAGTCAAGAACGGACTCAGTCATGGTCTAAGGGGGACTTGGCAAATAGGAAAGCGGCCGATTATAGCTGTCGCGCCGCCTCACGCACAGCGGTGCCGGGCGGATGGTCGAAATCGGGCACAAATAGCCGCCATTCAGCTTGGATTAAGGGCAAAATCGGTATGATTGGCCTCCGACCAGCCTTGAATGCCTCTCAGGAACGATGTCCAACCTGACACCCCCGCCCCTGCCGAACGCCCTGCCCGATGCCTTTTTCGACCGCGACGCGCAACTGCTTGCCCGCGAACTGCTGGGAAAAGTCATACGCCATCGCGTCGGCGATCTGTGGCTCGCGGCGCGCATCATAGAGACCGAAGCCTATTACTTCGAGGAAAAAGGCAGCCACGCCTCCCTCGGCTATACAGAAAAGCGTAAGGCTTTGTTTCTGGATGGCGGACACATCTATATGTACTACTCCCGGGGTGGCGACTCGCTGAACTTCAGCGCCCATGGGCCGGGAAACGCGGTGCTGATCAAATCCGCCTATCCCTGGGTCGACGACCTGTCGGGCCCGGCCAGCCTGGCGCAGATGCTCCTCAACAATCCCGACGCCAACGGTGCGGCGCGGCCATCACAGAAGCTGTGTGCCGGGCAGACGCTGCTGTGCAAGGCCCTGGGCCTCAAGGTACCGGCCTGGGACGCCAAGCGCTTCGACCTGCAGCGGCTGTTTGTCGAGGATGTCGGCAACCGGCCGGCGCAGATCATCCAGACCACCCGCCTGGGCATTCCCCTGGGTCGGGACGAGCACCTGATGTACCGCTTCGTCGACGCCGCCTATGCCCCGCATTGCACGCGCAACCCATTGCGACGCGGACAGGTCGAAGGTCGCGATTACCACATTCTTTCACCAAACCTGTAGGAGCCCGGCTCCTGCAGTAACAAGCGCAATGCCGACGGTTGTCTGGCCTGCATAAGGAAATCCTCCATGGGCCCATGGCTCGATAGCATCACCGGCTGGTTGACGGCTAATCCGCAATGGCTCGGCCTGGCCGTATTCATCATTGCCTGTGTCGAATGCCTGGCCATTGCCGGCATCATCGTGCCGGGCACCGTGCTGCTGTTCGCCATTGCCGTCCTGGCCGGCAGCGGCGCCCTGACCCTGGGCGAAACCCTGCTGCTGGGGTTCCTCGGCGGCTTGCTCGGTGACGGGTTGTCCTACGCCCTCGGCCGGCGCTTTCACCAGAACATCCGGCGCTTGCCGGGCCTGCGCCAGCATCCGGAGTGGATGAGCGGCGCCGAATCCTATTTCCAGCGCTACGGGATCGCCAGCCTGCTGGTCGGGCGCTTTATCGGCCCGCTACGGCCGATGTTGCCGATGATCGCCGGTATGTGCGACATGCCGCTGCCACGGTTTATCGGTGTCAGCCTGATTGCCGCCGCCGGCTGGTCCGTGGCCTACCTGCTGCCGGGCTGGGCCACCGGCGCGGCCTTTCGCCTGCCGTTGCCTGAGGGTTTCTGGCCGCAGACCGCGGTGGTCGCGGCCGGCCTGGCGGCGCTGATCGGGCTGTGCATTCATTGCAGTCTCAAGCGCCACCCGAAGGCGACGATCCTGATCTCGGCCCTGAGCCTGGCACTGCTGGGCGGCCTGTTCTTCGGCTACCCGCACCTGAAGGCCTTCGACCAGGGCCTGATGACGCTGGTGCAGGAGCACCGCGAGAGCAGCCTTGATTTCGTCGCGGTGATCATCACCCGCCTGGGCGACTTCCGCACCCAGTTCACCGTCGCGGCGGTGCTCACGGTCCTGCTGTTCCTCGCCCGCCAATGGCGCCACGCGCTGTTTTTCGGTGCCACCCTGGCGGTCACCGCCCTCGGCAACACCGTGACCAAGCACCTGTTCGCGCGCATGCGCCCGGAGGTGCTGACCGATCCGATCACCAGCTACAGCATGCCCAGCGGCCACAGCTCCGGATCGTTCGCGTTCTTCCTGATGCTCGCCGTGCTGGCCGGGCGCGACCAGCCGCCACGGATGCGCGTGACCTGGCTGCTGCTCGGCTGCCTGCCGGCCTTTGCGGTGGCGTTGTCGCGGGTGTATCTCGGCGCGCATTGGCCGACCGACATCCTCGCCGGCGCACTGCTGGCGATTGGCGTGCTGGCGGCCAGCCTGACCCTCAGCCAGCGCTACATGCCGCTCAATGCCATGCCGCCACGCGCCTGGTGGCTGATCCTGCCGGCCGCCGTGGCCCTGTATGGATTCCACGCGTTATGGCATGTGCAGCACCAGGTGCTGCGGTACGCCTACTAGAGAGAACCGCGCCCCCTGTTCATGCGAATAGTTCGCCCTGCAGTTCGTCGAGCAGGGCCTGGATCGCATCCAGCCGCTGCTGGGGATCGTCGAGTTCCAGCAGATCGATCTTGTCCAGATCGGAAAACGGCAGCAGATAAGCCAGCTGGTTCGCCAGCGACTGCTGTCCGGTGGCTTCGGTGCCCATGTTCAACGCCGCCACCATCGGGTGTTCGGCCAGGGCCTTGAGCAGGGCCACCAGGTCCTCGTCCTCGTCCTGCAATGGCTGCTCGGGAATTTCGTCCAGCCATTCGACATCGGCGACGGTCAGGTTGTCCTTCTGCAGCTCGCTGCCCAGCACACGGAAACGTCGCCCGCCTTCCACGCGAATGCCCAGCAGGCCATTGTCCTGCTGCTGGAAGTCGCGGATCAGCGCTTCACAGCCGACCCGGGCAAAACCTTCCGCGGCGCGACCGACCTCTTCGCCCTCGAGAATGCACACCACGCCAAAGCCACTGCCTTGCTTCATGCAGCGACTGATCATGTCCAGGTAGCGCGCCTCGAAAATCTGCAGGTCGAGGGTGCAGCCGGGGAACAGCACGGTGTTCAGGGGAAACAGCGCCAGGGTCATAAAGGTTTCCTTAAACCAGCCATGTCACCACCAGCGGCAACAACACCGCCGTGGCCACGCCCATCAAACTCATCGCCAGCGCCGCGAAGGCACCGCATTCGTCACTTTCCTGCAAGGCCACCGAGGTGCCCACCGCATGGGCCGTCATGCCCAGCGCCATGCCACGAGCCTCGGCACGCTGCACACCCAGGCGCGTCAGCATGTTCGGCCCGGCAATGGCGCCGATCACGCCGGTGATCAGCACGAAGACCGCCGCCAAGGCTGCCACACCACCGATCTGCTCGGCCACCAACATGGCAATCGGCGAAGTCACCGACTTCGGCGCCATGGTCATCAACATCCGGTGGTCGGCGCCGAACAGCCAACCCAGCAGGACACACAACCCGGTGGCGATCACCCCGCCAATCACCAGCGTAGTAAAAATCGGCCAGAACAACTGCCGGATCCGCCGCAGGTTGAGGAACAACGGCACCGCCAGCGCGACGGTCGCCGGACCGAGCAGGATACTGAGGATTTCCGTGCTCTTGCGGTACTCGGCATAGTCCAGGTCGCACAGCAGCAGGACCCCGACCACCAGTGCCATCGACGCCAGCACCGGTTGCAGGAAGATCCAGCGGGTTTTCTCGAACCCGGCGAGCACCAACTGATAGGCGCCCAGGGTAATGCCGATGCCGAACAACGGATGGTGAATCACCGCGCTCCAGGCGCCTTGCCAGTCGAGCGTCATGGCTTGCCCTCCCGCCGGTCCTTGCGTTGCACCAGCCAATTCATCAGGACGCCGGCCAAGGCCATGGAGATCAGCACCGAGAGCACCAGCGAGCCGGCGATCGCCCAGAAGTTCGCCGCGATCTCCGTGGCATAGACCATCACGCCCACGGCCGGCGGCACCAGCAGCAACGGCAGGTAGCGCAACAGGCTGGAGGCCGCCTCGCTCAACGGCGCGCCCACTTCGCCACGCACCATCAGGAACGCCAGCAACAGCAGTAGGCCGATGATCGGCCCCGGCAACATCGGTACACACAAATGATTGATCGCCGTGCCAAGCAACTGAAACAGCACCAGCCAGGTCAGGCCGCGTAGCAACATCAGACACTCCCTTGGATTCTTCCCCGATAACGCGGCCCATTATAAGCACGCCGATACGGCGGCATTCGCCAAAGCCATGGTGGCTTGACCGGGCACAAGTGCCGTGATGATCTACAGTGGATGCCAAGGGCTGCAAGGCCCCGGCCAGAAAGAACTGGATAAACCAAGGAGAGGCTCAATGCCCTATGTACCCGTAGCGCAACTCAACGACTATGTCGGCAAGGAACTGGGACGTTCCGAATGGCTCACCATCGACCAGGAGCGTATCAACCTGTTCGCGGAAGCCACCGGCGATTATCAGTTCATCCACGTCGACCCGGTCAAGGCCGCGCAAACGCCGTTCGGCAGCACCATTGCCCATGGTTTCCTCTCGCTGTCGCTGATGCCCAAGCTGATGGAAGACATCCTCGTGCTGCCCGAAGGCCTGAAGATGGTGGTCAACTACGGCCTCGACAGCGTGCGCTTCATCCAGCCGGTGAAGGTCGACTCGCGGGTGCGCCTCAAGGTCGAGCTGACCGAGGTCACCGAGAAAAAGCCCGGCCAATGGCTGCTCAAGGCCACCGCCACCCTGGAAATCGAAGGCCAGGAAAAACCCGCCTACATCGCTGAACCTCTGTCGCTCTGCTTCGTCTGAGGTAACGCCCGAGTGCTGGCACGAAACAGTGACACGACTGTTTCGTGCTCTCCCCCCTAGACACAACATAATGCTACGGCATACTCGGTCCCCTAATTGCCCGGATCCCGTTATGCGCCCACTTGTGCCCCTTGCTCTGACCCTGCTGCTCGCCGCCTGCGGTGATGGCGAATCGCTGCTACCGCCAGACGCCCGTCTGCCGGATGGCGGTCGTTATCGTGGGGAAGTGATCAATGGCCTGCTGCAAGGCCAGGGGCGCATCGACTACCCGAGCGGCAGCTGGTACGCGGGTCAGTTCGACAAGGGCCAATGGCATGGCGACGGCGAGTGGCACGGCAGCAACGGCGAGGTCTACAAGGGCCAGTTCCAGCAAGGCCTGTTCCACGGCCAGGGCACCCTGACCACCCATGACAGCAGCTACACCGGCGCGTTCAAGCTGGGGCGCCGCAACGGCGAAGGCACCCTCAAAGAAGCCGGCATGACCTACCGCGGCGAATTCAAGGACGACCAGTATTCCGGCCTCGGCCACCTGGAGCTGGAAGACGGTAGCCAGTACCAGGGCCAGTTCGCCCATGGCAAACCCAATGGCGAAGGCCAGCGCAGCGATTCGAGCGGCAACCAGTTCACCGGGCGTTTCGTCAACGGCCAGCTGGAAGGCATCGGGACCTTCAACAGCGCCGAAGGCGACCAGTACGCCGGCGGCTTCAAGCACAACCAGTTGAACGGCAAGGGCCGTTATGAAAACGCCGACGGCGATGTCTGGATCGGTGAGTTCAAGGACGGCGTGCTCAGTGGCAAGGGCGAGCTGATCGGTGTCGATGGCAGCCACTATCGCGGTGAATTCAGCGAATGGCGCTTTACCGGCTTCGGCCACCTGAGCCTCGGTGATGGCAGCGTCTATATCGGCGAGTTCGCCGGCGACACCTACCAGGGCCGCGGCATCCTGACCCTGGCCGACGGCAGCGTGCAGAGCGGTGTCTGGGCCAATGGCCAGCGGGTTCGCGATGCCGAGGGCAAGCTGCTGCCGGACGCCCTGGAACTGGGTCTGCTGGCCCAGGGCTCGCTGCTGGAAAAAGCCCTGGCCGCCGTTCCCGCCTCCACCCCGGCCATCGAGCTGTACAGCCTGGTACTGGCGGGCGATGGCAAGCAGAGCGTGTTCCTGCGTGAAGCCGACTACGTCAACAAGATGCTCGCCACGCGCTTTGGCGCCTACGGCCAGATCAGCCTGGTGAATCACCGCGACCATCTGGTCGACCGTCCGATGGCCACCCGCGAGAACCTGCGCCGCGCTGCCCAGACCCTGGCCGACCGTAGCGGCCCGGAAGACCTGATCTTCATCTACCTGACCAGCCACGGCACCCACGAGCACGAACTGGTGCTGGACCAGCCGCGCCTGGAACTGGCCGACCTGCCGGCGGATGAAATGGCCTCGGCCCTGGCCCCGCTGAAGAACCGCGACAAGGTCATCGTCATCTCGGCCTGTTATTCCGGTGGTTTCATTCCCGCCCTGAAAGATGAAAGAACTTTAATAATGACCGCCTCGCGGGCTGATAGGGTGTCCTTCGGCTGCTCCGAGGAAGCGGATTTCACCTACTTCGGCGACGCCCTGTTCGCCCAGGCACTGAACCAGACCGACGATTTGCAGCAAGCTTTCAACCTCGCCAAGGCCCATGTCGCCGACCGCGAACAGGCGGACAACTTCGAGGCTTCGGAACCCCAGATCTGGGCACCCAAGGGCGTGCTGGCCCATTGGCAGCAACTACGCAAGCAACAAGCACGAAAAGCGCTGCAAAGCGCTTCGCTGGACAGCAAGGAAGCCAAGAGCAACTAAGCTGATTCGTATCAAGGGAGATATTTTATGTACTTGACGCCTCAGCACATCCTGCTCGCTGGAGCCACCGGCCTGACCGGTGAACATCTACTCGACCGCCTGCTCAACGAGCCCACGGTCAGCCGCGTACTCGCCCCGTCGCGGCGGCCCCTGGCGGAACATCCACACCTGGAAAACCCGGTCGGCGACCCGGCGGTATTCCTGCCGCAACTGAGCGGGCGTGTCGACCTGGCCATCTGCTGCCTCGGCACCACCATCAAGCTAGCCGGTTCCGAGGAAGCCTTTCGCGCCATCGACCATGACATGGTCGTGGCCTTTGGCAAGCGCGCCCGGGAAATGGGCGCACGGCACCTGATCGTGGTCAGCGCGATTGATGCCAACCCGAAATCCAAGGTGTTCTACAGCCGGGTCAAGGGGGAGATGGAGGAGTCGTTGAAGGCGCAGGACTGGCCGCAACTGACCATTGCCCGGCCGTCGCTGTTGCTGGGCGAGCGCACGGAACCGCGCCTCGCCGAACAGCTGGCGGGGCCCTTGTCGAAGTTGATTCCCGGCAAGTATCGCGGGATCGAAGCCTGCCAGCTGGCCCGAGCACTGTGGCGCCTGGCGCTGGAAGAGCAGGATGGTGTGCGGATCGTCGAGTCGGATGAGTTGCGCCGGTTGGGCAAGTAACTCACGGGACTGCTCGGTCCCTTGTGGTGAGCGGTGCTTGTGTGGAGCAGTGCTTATTTATGTGGGAGGGGGCTTGCCCCCGAAGCTTTTAGCGATCTCACCGGCCTCTTCGGGGGCAAGCCCCCTCCCACACAAGCTCCACGCAACCCAGCGCCACAAAGCCATCAATCAATGCTACAACCCGCCCGTCGCCTGAAAACCAACCCCCAATACCGTCAACACCGACAGCGGCAACAGCAAGGTGTCGAGCAAGGCGCTGGCCGGCAGGTCGACGCCCGGATAGCTCGGCGCCTCGGCCCCGAAGCGGTCGCTGGCACAACAACCGCCCTGCATCGCGTACAGGTCCAGCCGCGTCCCCGAATAGACGATCGGCGCGCCGGTCTTGCCCGCATCCAGGGTACGCACCGTCGCACAGCCCGCCAGCTGTACGGCCAGCAACAGGTACAGCAGCGACTTATTCATCGCTGCTCAAGTGATGCTCGCCCCAGCGCGGCAACATGTCCTGAGGAATATTCAGCACATTGAGAATCCGTGCCACGACAAAATCCACCAGGTCGTCGATGGTCTGCGGCTGGTGATAAAAGCCCGGCGACGCCGGCAGGATAGTCACGCCCATATTCGACAGCTTGAGCATGTTCTCCAGGTGGATACTCGAGTACGGCGCTTCCCGCGGCACCAGGATCAACTGCCGCCGCTCCTTCAGCGTGACGTCCGCCGCCCGCTCGATCAGGTTGTTGCAGGCCCCTGTGGCAATCGCCGACAAGGTCCCGGTGGAACACGGCACCACCACCATCGCCGCCGGCGAACCGGAGCCCGAGGCGACGGGCGACATCCAGTCTTCCTTGCCATAGACACGGATCTGCCCCACTTGCGCCCCGGTGTATTCGGTGAGGAACGCCTGCATCGTCTGCGGCTTGGGTGGCAGGGTGACATCCGTCTCCGTCGCCATCACCAGTTGCGCGGCCTTGGAAATCAGGAAGTGCACCTCACGGTCCTCGCGCACCAGGCAATCGAGCAGGCGCAAGCCGTATTGCGCGCCGGACGCGCCGGTCATCGCCAGGGTGATGCGTTCCGGGCCGCTCACTGCAAGGCCTCGGCCAGCTTGCCGTGCAGGCCGCCGAAGCCGCCGTTGCTCATGATCACCACATGGGTGCCGGGTTTGGCCTGGCTTTTCACTCGCTCGATAATGCCGTCGAGGGAGTCACTGACAATCGACGGCACGGTACACAAGGCCGCGGTCGCGCCCAGGTCCCAGCCGAGGTTGGCCGGCGCATACCAGATCACCTGGTCGGCCTGGACCACGCTTTCCGGCAAGCCGTCGCGGTGGGCACCGAGCTTCATCGAGTTGGAGCGCGGCTCGATAATGGCGATCACCGGCGCATCGCCGACCTTCTTGCGCAAACCGTCGAGGGTCGTGGCAATGGCCGTCGGGTGGTGGGCGAAGTCGTCGTAGATGGTCACGCCATGGACTTCGGCGACCTTTTCCATGCGCCGCTTCACGCTCTTGAAAGCACTCAGGGCCGCGATGCCCATAGCCGGCACCACGCCGACATGGCGGGCGGCAGCCAGGGTGGCCAGGGCATTGGCGACGTTATGCTGGCCGGTCATGTCCCACTCGACCACACCCTGGGCCACGCCTTCGAACATCACTTCGAAACGCGAGCCGTCTTCACTGAGCAGCTTGACCTGCCACTGGCCACCGGCACCGGTGGTCTGCACCGGCGTCCAGCAGCCCATCTCGATCACGCGCTTGAGCGCCGGCTCGGTGGTCGGGTGGATCACCAGGCCTTCGCTCGGGATGGTCCGCACCAGATGGTGGAATTGCCGCTCGATGGCTGGCAGATCCGGGAAGATGTCCGCGTGATCGAACTCCAGGTTGTTCAGGATCGCCGTGCGCGGGCGGTAGTGGACGAACTTGGAGCGCTTGTCGAAAAACGCGCTGTCGTATTCATCGGCTTCGATCACGAAGAACGGCGTATCGCCCAGCCGTGCCGACACCGAGAAGTTCTGCGGCACACCGCCGATCAGGAAGCCCGGGCTCATGCCCGCGTGTTCCAGCACCCAGGCCAGCATGCTGCTGGTGGTGGTCTTGCCATGGGTGCCGGCGACGGCCAGGACCCAGCGGCCCTGCAACACATGGTCGGCCAGCCACTGCGGGCCGGAGACATAGGGCAGGCCCTTGTTCAACACGTACTCGACGGCGGGATTGCCACGGGACATGGCATTGCCGATCACCACCAGGTCGGGGGCCGGATCAAGCTGGGCCGGGTCGTAGCCCTGGGTCAGCTCGATGCCCTGCGCCTGCAGTTGCGTGCTCATCGGTGGATAGACGTTGGCATCGGAGCCCGTCACGTGATGGCCCAGCTCTTTGGCCAGAACCGCCATCGACCCCATGAAGGTGCCGCAGATACCCAGAATATGAATGTGCATAGTCGACCTCGTAAAACATGGCCGCAGGTTAGCCCAGGGCGGACGAAATCGCACCTTGTGTTTCAGGTTCGCGGACATGAGGGAACCGAGCGTCCTCAGCGGGCGATGCCATGCTTGCGCAGCTTTCTATACAGGGTATTGCGACTGACCCCCAGTTGCCCGGCGGTATGGGTCATGTGCCAGCGCTGCTGCTCCAGGGCATTGAGCAGGGCCAGGCGCTCGGCCTCTTCCAGCGGATGCTCCGAGAGCTCGTCAACCGGCATCGGCGCAAGGGCGGGTCGCGCCTGGCGAATCATCGCCGGCAGGTCCGCCACGGCGATCCGCCCGTTATCACACAGCGCCACCAGCGTGCGCAGCACCGTGCGCAACTGCCGCACATTGCCCGGCCAGGCGAAATCCAGCAGGGCCTGGCGTGCCGCCGCCTCGATCAGCACAGGCTGCCCGGCGGCCTCCTCGGCCAGTAGAAAATCCAGCAACTGGGACCTGTCGCTACGCTCACGCAAGGCCGGCAAGCCGATCTCCAGCCCATTGAGCCGGTAATACAGATCCTCGCGGAAGCTGCCGTCCTGCACCCGCTCCAGCAGATTGCGGTGGGTCGCGCTGACGATCCGCACGTTGACCGCCTCGGGCTCGCCGCCGATCGGCACCACCTGGCGGTCTTCCAGCACTCTCAGCAGGCGGGTCTGCAATGCCAGCGGCATATCGCCGATCTCATCGAGGAACAGCGTGCCGCCATCGGCCTGCTGCAACTTGCCACGCATGCCTTCCTTGCGCGCGCCGGTAAAACTGCCACCGCGATAACCGAACAGTTCGCTTTCGATCAGGCTTTCCGGGATGGCCGCGCAGTTGAGGGCGACAAAGGCCTTTTCCGCACGCTGGCTGGACTGATGCACCGCCTTGGCGAACGCTTCCTTGCCCGAGCCGGTTTCGCCGTTGATCAACAGCGGCACATCGCGCTCGAAGACCCGCAACGCCTTGCGAAAATCACTCTGCAAGCCTTCGTCGCCCAGGCAGATGCCCGAGAGGCCTGCCCGTTCGGCGATGACCGGCGACGATACCAGCGGCTTGGGCACACTGCGCGGCTGGCCGCGCAACACCGCGAACAAGCCGCGGCCATCCCGCGTGCGCAATGGCCAACTGGCGCTGGCCTGGGCACTCGCACGCCCCAGCAAGTCATCCAGCGAGCAATCGAAAAACGCTTCCACCGGCTGCCCCAGCAGCCCGCCGCGGGCATGCCCCAGCAGGTTCAACGCGCTCTGGTTGACCGCACTGATCCGCCCTTCGCCGTCGAATGCCAGCAGCCCTTCGCTGAACAGGCCCACGGACTCGGCCTGCAAGTGAAAGCGCAACAACCAGTGCTTATCGTAATAACGCAGGAAATAGCAGCTCTCGATCATCTTCGCCGAGAGGTTCACCAGGGCCATGGTGTGGAATTGGCTCTGCCGGGATACATCCGGACGCGCGGACGACACATCGAGCACCGCCAGCAATTCGCCCTGGGGATCGAAGACCGGGCTCGCCGAACAGGTCAGGCCGGTGTGGCGGCCACGAAAGTGTTCGTCCTGGTGAATGGTCAGCGACTGCCGCTCCACCAGGCAGGTGCCGATACCGTTGGTGCCTTCGCAGGCCTCGCTCCAGTCGGCGCCGAGCCAGAGCCCGGCACGCTCGAAGATCTTGCGTTCGGCGGGAGCGGTGACGCAGTTGAGGATCACGCCCCGGGAATCGGTCAGCAACACCGCATGCCCGGCACCGGAGAGTTGCTGATGCAGGCTGGTCATCTCGTTGCCGGCGATCTGCAACACCTGCTTGAGGCGCTCGCGGCTTTCCAGGAGGCGATCGTGCTCCAGCACCGTGGGGGCGATGCTCAACGACGGATCGAGGTGATAATCCTCAAGGCAGCGCAGCCAGGAACGGGCAATGGACGGATCACTACCCGGCCCATGCAGTTGAGGCTTGCCCTGGGTCACGGTCAGCACCTGGCGGGCGTGACGGCTCAAATGGTTGTTCTGCATTTCTTATTGTTCTCCCTTGTAGGAGCGCGGCCGGTCGAGGCTCGATTGCCAGCGATAGAGCCAGTGGGCCTCGCATCGCCTGATCGACCGCCATCGCCAGCAAGCCGGCTCCTACAGGTTTCGCGGGGTGTTCAGAATCCATGCGCCTGACTCTGGCCCATCAGCATCCTCCTGCGCCGCAAGCATTGCAATCACCCCACGACCGATGAGTCACAGGCTGTGCCATCGGCGTTACAAAGTGTCACCCAGGGTTGTACCAGACGCGCCACAGTGCATCGGTGACGACTTCGGGCGAATCCTGCCAGGCCCCGTTGCTGCGGGGTTCGGACGCACTGGCCCGACCTTTGCTCTACGCTTGATAAGCGCAACTCCCTTATAAGCACAAAAGCCAAGGAGACACTCACCATGCGTTACGCCCACCCTGGTACTGCCGGCGCCATCGTTTCGTTCAAGGCCAAGTACGGCAACTACATCAATGGCGAATTCGTCGCTCCCGTGGACGGCCAGTACTTCACCAACACCTCGCCGGTGAACGGCCAGCCGATCGCCGAGTTCCCGCGCTCCAATGCCAAGGACATCGACAAGGCCCTGGACGCCGCCCACGCCGCGGCCGATGCCTGGGGCAGCACCTCGGTCCAGGCGCGCTCGCTGATCCTGCTGAAAATCGCCGACCGCATCGAACAGAACCTCGAACTGCTGGCCATCACCGAAACCTGGGACAACGGCAAGGCCGTGCGTGAAACCCTCAACGCCGACATCCCGCTGGCCGCCGACCACTTCCGCTACTTCGCCGGTTGCCTGCGCGCCCAGGAAGGCAGTGCCGCCGAAATCGACGGCAACACCGTGGCCTATCACATCCATGAACCGCTGGGCGTGGTCGGACAGATCATCCCGTGGAACTTCCCGCTGCTGATGGCCGCCTGGAAACTCGCCCCGGCCCTAGCCGCCGGCAACTGCGTGGTGCTCAAGCCCGCCGAGCAGACCCCGCTGGGCATCTGCGTACTGATGGAACTGATCGGCGACCTGCTGCCGCCCGGCGTGCTGAACGTGGTGCAAGGGTTCGGCAAAGAAGCCGGCGAAGCCCTCGCCACCAGCAAGCGCATCGCCAAGATCGCCTTCACCGGCTCGACCCCGGTCGGCTCGCACATCATGAAATGCGCCGCCGAAAACATCATTCCGTCCACCGTGGAGCTGGGTGGCAAGTCGCCGAACATCTTCTTCGAAGACATCATGCAGGCCGAGCCGAGCTTTATCGAAAAAGCCGCCGAAGGCCTGGTGCTGGCGTTCTTCAACCAGGGCGAAGTCTGCACCTGCCCTTCCCGGGCCCTGGTACAGGAGTCGATCTACGACGAGTTCATGCAGGCCGTGATGAAGAAGGTCAGCCAGATCAAGCGTGGTGACCCGCTGGACACCGACACCATGGTCGGCGCCCAGGCTTCCGAGCAGCAATTCGACAAGATTCTCTCCTACCTGGAAATCGCCAAGGGCGAAGGCGCCGAGCTGCTGACCGGCGGCAAGGTGGAAAAACTCGAGGGCAACCTCGCCAGCGGTTACTACATCCAGCCGACCCTGCTCAAGGGCACCAACAAGATGCGCGTGTTCCAGGAAGAAATCTTCGGCCCGGTGGTGAGCATCACCACCTTCAAGGACGAAGCCGAAGCCCTGGCAATCGCCAACGACACCGAGTTCGGTCTCGGCGCCGGCCTGTGGACCCGCGATATCAACCGCGCCTACCGCGTGGGCCGGGCGATCAAGGCCGGTCGCGTGTGGACCAACTGCTACCACCTGTACCCGGCGCACGCCGCGTTCGGCGGCTACAAGAAGTCCGGTGTCGGCCGTGAAACCCACAAAATGATGCTCGATCACTACCAGCAGACCAAGAACCTGCTGGTGAGCTATGACATCAATCCACTCGGGTTCTTCTAAACCCTGAACCCCTTCGCGGGCAAGCCCGCTCCCACAAGTGCAGCGCCAGGCACCTGTCTTGTGTGCATCGCAAACCTGTGGGAGTGGGCTTGCCAGCTCCCACAAGTGCGGCACCAGGCACCTATCTTGTGTGCATCGCAAACCCGTGGGAGTGGGCTTGCCCGCGAAGAGGCCCTTATAGACACCCCAAAAAGCCTTGGCTGCGCCACTAAGGGCATTGCGTGCCCGCTGTACAAGAAATCGACACCCGCAAGTCCAACAACCCAACAATAAAAAAGACAAGCGAGGACTTATGACTACAAAAACCGAACTCAAACCGACCCTCGGCACCCTGCACCTGTGGGGCATTGCCGTCGGCCTGGTGATCTCCGGCGAATACTTCGGCTGGAGTTATGGCTGGGGGACCGCCGGCACCCTGGGCTTCCTGGTCACCGCGCTGATGGTGGCGACCATGTACACCTGCTTCATCTTCAGCTTCACCGAACTCACCACCGCGATTCCCCATGCCGGTGGACCGTTTGCCTACAGTCGCCGGGCCTTTGGCGAGAAAGGCGGCTTGATCGCCGGCATCGCCACCCTGATCGAATTCGTCTTCGCCCCACCGGCGATTGCCATGGCGATCGGCGCCTATCTCAACGTGCAATACCCCGGGCTCGACCCGAAGCTCGCCGCCGTCGGCGCCTACTTCGTGTTCATGACCCTCAATATCCTCGGCGTCAGCATCGCCGCCACCTTCGAACTGGTGGTCACCGTGCTGGCCGTCGCCGAACTGCTGGTGTTCATGGGCGTGGTCGCGCCGGGCTTCAGCTTCAGCAACTTCGTGCTCAATGGCTGGTCGGGCTCGAACACCTTCAGCATTGACTCGATCCCCGGCATCTTCGCCGCCATCCCCTTCGCGATCTGGTTCTTCCTCGCCATCGAAGGGGCCGCCATGGCCGCCGAAGAAGCCAAGGACCCCAAGCGCACCATTCCCAAGGCCTATGTCAGCGGCATCCTGACCCTGGTCTTCCTGGCCATCGGCGTGATGGTCATGGCCGGCGGCGTCGGCGACTGGCGCCAGCTGTCGAACATCAACGACCCGCTGCCCCAGGCCATGAAAGCCGTGGTCGGCAGCAATTCGAGCTGGATGCACATGCTGGTGTGGATCGGCCTGTTCGGCCTGGTGGCGAGTTTCCACGGCATCATCCTCGGCTACTCGCGGCAGTTCTTCGCCCTGGCCCGGGCCGGCTACCTGCCACGCTCGCTGGCCAAGCTCTCGCGTTTCCAGACACCTCACCGCGCCATCCTGGCGGGCGGCGTGATCGGCATCGCGGCGATCTACAGCGACGGCCTGGTCAACCTGCAAGGCATGAGCCTGACGGCCGCGATGATCACCATGTCGGTATTCGGTGCCATCGTGATGTACATCATCAGTATGCTGAGCCTGTTCAAGCTGCGCAAAACAGAGCCGAACCTGGAACGGACCTTCCGTGCCCCGGGTTATCCGATCGTCCCCGGCATCGCCCTTGCATTGGCCCTGGTCTGCCTGGTGGCGATGGCCTGGTTCAACATGCTGATCGGCCTGATTTTCCTGGGTTTCATGGCGGCGGGATTCATTTACTTCCAGTTGACCGCCAGCCAGCGCTCGGACGCCCCGGCGGACGCTATGCTCACGGGTAACTGATTGCACCAGTGCGGGGCGCCCCACGCCCCTGCACTGCACACATGAACACCGTTGAACTGTGGGAGCCGGCTTGCCAGCTCCCACAGGGAAGGGTTATCGCTAAGGTTCAGGAGGACACCGCCCATGGCCACATTCGCCCATTCCGTCGGCGCCCAGACCTATCGCTTCGACAGCCTCAAGGAGGTCATGGCCAAGGCCAGCCCCGCACGCTCCGGGGATTTCCTCGCCGGCGTCGCCGCACAGAACGACGGCGAGCGGGTCGCGGCCCAGATGACCCTGGCCAATATTCCGCTCCGGCATTTCCTCGAGGAAATGCTGATCCCCTACGAAACCGATGAAGTCACCCGGCTGATCGTCGACACCCATGACAAACAGGCCTTCGCCGCCGTCAGCCACCTGACCGTCGGCGGCCTGCGCGACTGGCTGCTCAGCGACGCCGCCGACGAACAGAGCCTGCGCGCCCTGGCCCCGGGCCTGACCCCGGAAATGGCCGCCGCCGTGTCGAAGATCATGCGCGTGCAGGACCTGGTGCTGGTGGCGCAGAAAATCCGCGTCGTCACCAAATTCCGCGGCACCCTCGGCCTGCGCGGCCGCCTGTCGACCCGCCTGCAACCCAACCACCCGACCGACGACCCGGCCGGCATCGCCGCCAGCGTCCTCGATGGCCTGCTCTACGGCAACGGCGACGCCATGATCGGCATCAACCCGGCCACCGACAGCCTGACCTCGATCTGCGACCTGCTGAACATGCTCGACGCGGTGATCAAGCGTTACGAGATCCCGACCCAGGCCTGCGTGCTGACCCACGTCACCACCTCCATCGAGGCGATCAACCGTGGCGTGCCGCTGGACCTGGTGTTCCAGTCCATCGCCGGCACCGAAGCGGCCAACGCCAGTTTCGGCATCAACTTGAACGTCCTGCAGGAAGGCTACGACGCCGGCCTGAGCCTGAATCGCGGCACCCTCGGGCAGAACCTGATGTATTTCGAGACCGGCCAGGGCAGCGCCCTCTCGGCCAACGCGCATTTCGGTGTCGACCAGCAGACCTGCGAAACCCGCGCCTACGCCGTGGCCCGGCATTTCAAGCCGTTCCTGGTGAACACCGTGGTCGGCTTTATCGGTCCGGAATACCTGTACAACGGCAAGCAGATCATCCGCGCCGGCCTAGAAGACCACTTCTGCGGCAAGCTGCTGGGCGTGCCCATGGGCTGCGACATCTGCTACACCAACCATGCCGAAGCCGACCAGGACGACATGGACACCCTGCTGACCCTGCTCGGCGTGGCCGGGATCAACTTCATCATGGGCATCCCCGGCTCCGACGACATCATGCTCAACTACCAGACCACCTCGTTCCACGACGCCCTCTACGCCCGCCAGACCCTGGGCCTGAAGCCCGCGCCGGAATTCGAACAGTGGCTGGCGAAGATGGGTATCTTTACCCAGGCCGATGGCAAGGTGCATTTTGGCAACAGCCTGCCGCCGGCGTTTCGCCAGGCACTGGCGCAGCTCGGATGAACGACATGGCCAAAGAGATCGACAACGACAACCCCTGGCTGGAACTGCGCCGCCTGACCCCGGCGCGGATCGCCCTGGGCCGCACCGGCACCAGCCTGCCCACCAGCGCGCAGCTGGATTTCCAGTTCGCCCACGCCCAGGCCCGCGATGCCGTGCACCTGCCGTTCGACCATGCCGGCCTGAGCGCCCAACTGGCCGGGCGCGGGCGTGACACCCTGCTGCTGCACAGCGCCGCCGACGACCGCCACGGCTACCTGCAACGCCCGGACCTGGGGCGCAAGCTCAACACTGCCTCGGCCCAACGGCTGCGCGAACATGCCCTGGCCCACCCCGGCGGGGTCGACCTGGCCATTGTCGTCGCCGACGGGCTCTCGGCCCTGGCCGTGCATCGCCATGCGGCCCCCTTCCTGGCGCGCCTGGAAGAACAGATCGCTGCCGAAGGCTGGTCGTTGTCGCCAGTGATCCTGGTGGAACAGGGGCGCGTGGCGGTCGCCGATGAGGTTGGCGAACTGCTCGGGGCGAAAATGGTGGTGATCCTGATCGGCGAACGCCCGGGCTTGAGCTCGCCGGACAGCCTGGGATTGTATTTCACCTATAATCCAAAAGTCGGCCTGACCGACGCCTACCGCAACTGCATCTCCAACGTCCGGCTGGAGGGCATGAGTTACGGCATGGCCGCCCACAAATTGCTGTACCTGATGAAAGAAGCCTGCCGCCGGCAGCTGTCGGGGGTCAATCTCAAGGACGAGGCCCAAGTGCAAACATTGGAAAGCGAATCGGATGTCCACTCAAACGGCAACTTCCTACTGGGCCCGACCCAGGACTGATCGTCATCCGGATTGCGCTTTTCCCGCGCTTTGGGCAGCATCGGCGTTACGGCTGCCCGAGTGAACCGTTTGCCGTCATATCCACGAAGTTGAGGCCTGATCTATGCGGATTACTCAAGCGACCCTGGAACATCTGGACCTGTTGACGCCCCTGTTCGTCAAATACCGCGAATTCTACGGTGCACTGCCCTTCCCCGATTCGTCCCGCAGCTTCCTGGAAAAGCGCCTGCGCCGCAAAGAGTCGGTGATCTACCTGGCCCTGGCCGACGATGACGACAAGAAACTGCTCGGTTTCTGCCAGCTCTACCCCAGCTACTCCTCGCTGTCGCTCAAGCGCGTATGGATCCTCAACGACATCTACGTGGCCGAAGATGCCCGACGCCAGCTGGTGGCCGATAACCTGATGCGCACGGCGAAGAAAATGGCCCGCGAAACCCATGCCGTGCGGCTACGGGTCTCCACCAGCAGCGACAACAAGGTGGCGCAGAAGACCTACGAATCCATCGGTTTTCGCGAAGACACCGAATTCAAGAACTACGTGTTGCCCATCAGCGAAGATTGATCGCTCGCCCCGACTCCCTGTGGGAGCGGGCTTGCCCGCGAAGAGGCCCCTCAGACCGCCAAGGCTTCGCGGCGGTACGGCGTCACGGCAAGCAGCTCCCACAATGCCGGACGCCTACGCCCCGCAACCCGACGACATCCCTCGCTACAAACTCGACAGGCAGAATCCTCTCCAGCTCTTATAATCCGCCTTTCCCAGGAATGTACGAAAAAACTACATTCGATGTAGTTAACTACGTGTCTACTTTTCTTCGCACAGGTCTGCCGAGTCGGACCGTCAACACAGGTGCCACCCATGGATTTCAACCCGCTGGACCTAATCCTGCATCTCGATGTGTACCTCGACCTGCTGGTGAACAATTACGGGCCATGGATCTACGCCATCCTGTTTCTGGTGATCTTCTGCGAAACCGGCCTGGTGGTGATGCCTTTCCTGCCGGGCGACTCGCTGCTGTTCATCGCCGGCGCGGTGGCTGCCGGTGGCGGCATGGACCCGGTCCTGCTGGGCGGCCTGCTGATGCTCGCGGCAATCCTGGGTGACAGCACCAACTACATCATCGGCCGCACCGCCGGGGAAAAACTCTTCAGCAACCCGAACTCGAAGATCTTCCGCCGCGACTACCTGCAGAAGACCCACGACTTCTACGACCGCCATGGCGGCAAGACCGTGACCCTGGCGCGCTTCCTGCCGATCCTGCGGACCTTTGCGCCGTTCGTCGCCGGTGTCGGCAAGATGCCTTATGCGCGCTTCTTCATGTTCAGCGTCCTCGGCACCGTGCTCTGGGTGGGTGGCCTGGTGACCCTGGGCTACTTCTTCGGCAACGTGCCCTTCATCAAGAAAAACCTGTCGCTGCTGGTAGTCTTCATCATCGTGCTGTCGCTGGTACCGATGATCATCGGCGTGCTGCGCAGCCGCTTCGGCGGTGCGTCCAAAGCCGAGACCCACTGAAACCGTGTGGTCCCTGAGTGCCTGGCGGCGCCGGCGGGTCCTCGCCCGCCATCCCGTTGCCACTGAAACCTGGCAGCGGGTGCGCGAACACCTGAGCTTCCTCGACGGCCTGAGCGACGCCGAAGATCGCTGGCTGCTGGAGCACAGCGTGCTGTTCCTCGCTGACAAGCACCTGACTACCCTGCCCGGTGTCGAACTGGACCAGCAAAACCGCCTGCTGCTGGCGGCCCAGGCGCAATTGCCGTTGCTGCACCTGGGTGACCTCGAGTGGTATTCGGGTTTCCACGAGATCATTCTCTACCCGGACGACTTCCTCAGCCCCCAGCGCCACCGCGATGCCAGCGGCGTCGAGCACGAATGGGACGGTGAACACAGCGGTGAAGCCTGGCAGCGCGGACCGGTGATCCTTGCCTGGCCCGGCGTGCTCGCCAGCGGTGCCTGGGAAGGCTACAACCTGGTGATCCACGAACTGGCGCACAAGCTCGACATGCTCAACGGCGACGCCAACGGCCTGCCGCCACTGCACAGCGACATGCGGGTCGGCGAGTGGGCCAAGGTGATGCAGCACGCCTACGATGACCTCAACCGCCAGTTGGACCGAAATCCCGATGCCGAAACCGCCATCGACCCCTACGCGGCGGAAAACCCGGCGGAATTCTTCGCGGTCACCAGCGAATACTTCTTCAGTGCCCCGGATTTGCTGGTCGCGGCCTATCCACGGGTCTACGAGCAACTGCGCGCGTTCTACCGCCAGGATCCGCTGGCCCGACTGCGGCACCTGCAGGCCCACGACCCACGGTATAAGACTGAAGCCTAAGGCCCGCACGTCCTGCGACACGTGGCATCCACCCTGGAATGTGCCTATAATCGCCGCCACTTTTTGGTCAATCCGACCAGTTTTTTTGGTCAACTAACGGGGGCATCGCCCAATGAGCTACAGCAAGATTCCGGCTGGCAAAGACCTGCCGAACGACATCTACGTCGCGATCGAAATTCCGGCCAACCACGCGCCGATCAAATACGAAATCGACAAAGACAGCGATTGCCTGTTCGTTGACCGTTTCATGGCCACCCCGATGTTCTACCCGGCCAACTACGGTTTCATCCCCAACACCCTGGCCGACGACGGTGATCCCCTCGACGTGCTGGTCGTAACCCCTTACCCGGTCGCTCCAGGCTCGGTGATCCGCGCCCGTCCGGTCGGCATCCTGCACATGACCGACGACGGCGGCGGCGACGCCAAGGTCATCGCGGTCCCGCACGACAAGCTGTCCCAGCTGTACGTCGACGTGAAGGAATACACCGACCTGCCACCGCTGCTGCTGGAGCAGATCAAGCACTTCTTCGAGAACTACAAGGATCTCGAGAAAGGCAAGTGGGTGAAGATCGAAGGTTGGGGCGACGCTGAAGCCGCTCGCGCCGAAATCACCAAGTCGGTTGCCGCCTACAAGGGCTGATCTGCCCCTGTACGCATCCGCTGTCGAAGAACCCCGGTCCGCCGGGGTTTTTGTGTCTGTTTACCCACAAATAAACAAATGGTTTAATTAATAAACACAACGAAACAGGCGTCCACGCGTCAGAGTAGGATTAGTCAACCAGATCAATCACTTTGTGTGCTTTTATCGACCATTTTTGAACACCTCGTTTATTTAAACAGGTGTAGCACGCCAGTAAACTCTGTGTTCATGAATACATCAGGTGACCGCTTAAGAGCCCTCCTGCGGGAGTGCCATCTTTCCGCTTCGGACTTCGCTGCCAACCGGCAAGTGACGCCGCAGCACGTCAATAACTGGTTCAAACGTGGCATTCCAATGGCACGCATGGATGAGATAGCCGAGCTTTTGTGTGTCAACAGCCGCTGGCTACGCACGGGCGATGGTCCGAAGCATCCCGGCGCCTCGGCCGACGAAACTGCGGGCGACCACTCGCACCTGCACACCCACGAAAAAGCCCCCTACTCGGCCCGTGAAGACTTGGCCGCCACCGAACGCAACGATGTACAGGTCCCGCTCTACAAGGAAACCCCCACAGGCCCCGGCTCGAAGCAGACCCAGGTCGCCGCCATGCCCGGGCGCAAGGTGCGCCTGCCCTACCGGATCCTGCAGGCCATGGGCGTCGACCCGGACAAGGCCATCTGCGCACCGATGACCGGCAACAGCATGGCCGAGAAGATCCAGGACGGCTCCACCATCGCCGTCGACCGTAGCCTGACCCAGGTGGTGGACGGCGAAATCTATGCCCTGGAGCACGACGGCATGCTGCGGGTGAAGTACGTCTATCGCCTGCCGGCGGGCGCCCTGCGTCTACGCAGCCACAACAGCGACGAATACCCCGATGAAGTGTTCACGGCGGAACAGATCGAGCGGCAGAACATCCGCATCCTCGGCTGGGTGTTCTGGTGGTCGACCCTGAACAAGCGCCGCCCACCGGTGCCCTTCAAATAGTTTCAAAACGTTGTTTTCACTAAAAACGACAGCTCTGCGCAGCGCTTTTCGCTGGGAATCTGTCGTAAATGTGGGTATCCTGCGCGGCACATTTGGGCAGCGTCCCGCGAAAGCAGGCCAGCGCGCCCCTGATGCTATGCAAGACTGTTGCGCAGCATCCTACAACCAGACATTGCGATTCTGGATGTCGTTTTGAAGGCGGGCGAGGCTTACCAAAAATGAGCCAAACCCGTCCCCGAGAAGCCGGCCACAAGCCGGCTTTTTAATGCCTGTTTGAAAGTCATCCTGGGCTGAGCTCTGCGGCCTTGTAAAATGAGTCTGATCATTCCTATCAGCGCTCTCATTTCGGACTCTCAACCCGTGCAGAACCCCGACCGCAACGCCCTGATCGCCCGCCTCCGCGCAGCCCCCGATGACATCGCGACGCGGGCGGCGCTTTATCGCGATCTGCTCGACAGTGCAGAGGCTTCGCTGGATGGCTTGCGCGTGGCGGCGGGCCTGGGTGATCCGGCCGCGAGGGTCGCGGTTGCCCGGTTGAACGCCACACCCCATGCCAATCGCCCGGCCGCATGGTTGCCACAGCTTCGTGGACTGCCCGTGGATCATATCGAGCTGGACAACGCCGAGCTGGCCTGGTGTGACGCCCTGGCTGACCTGCCCTTGCGGACCCTGATACTCAACGGCCCGAACTTCAGCTGCGGTCCGGATAGCTGGCGGCGCTTGCCGGACGTTGCCCTGGAAACCCTGGAAATCAGCGGGTTTTCGCGCGATGACGACGCCACCAGCCTGCCTTCGCTCGAACGACTGCGCCGGCTGAAGTTGCAGACCTACGGTGAAGACTTCAACGACGGTTTCCTCCAGCAACTCGGCAGCGGTCCGTTGCAGGAGCTGTCGTTGAACCGTTGCGATGAAATCACCGACGATGGCCTGCAAGTCCTGTCACGCCTCAAGCTGCGCTCGCTGACACTGGAGCGCGCGGGAGAACTTACTTCACGTGGAATGCGCCATCTGGCCAATCATCCGCTCGAACAGCTGTCGATCAGTTCGAATGGCGCCGTCCTGAAAGACCCTGCCTGGCTCGCAGACCTGGCAGTCCTGCGCTCGCTGAGCCTTGACGGCTGCTACGCAACAGACACCCTGCTGCACGCCATCAAGGACCTGCCGATCGAGCGGCTGTCGCTGCACTCCTCGTATATCGGCGAGGACGACATTGTGCTACTGGAAGGCATGCCGCTGACCGATCTGGATCTCAAGTCCTCACAGCAAATGATCGAGCGGCTCGACACGCTGCACGTGTTCCCGCTGAAACGCCTGGGACTCGCCGATGTGCAGGGCATCGACGCGCGCACGCTGTCCGATCTGCGCGGTCTGGATCTGGAATCCCTCGACCTGTCGTTGAACGACATCACCTGGAAAGAACTGAAGCAACTGGCCGGACTGCCACTTAAAAAGCTGAATCTCAGTTTCTGTGAGGGAGTCGACGGCAAGGTTCTGCGAATGCTCGTCGAACTGGGATTGCCGTTGGAACAACTTGAGCTCGGCGGCCTGAAGCTATGCGACGCCGACCTGGCCTGCCTGCACGAACTCCCCCTGCGGCGTCTCGGTTTGTATGAAAGCCCCTGGCTCACCGACGCCGGCGTTGCCCACCTCGCCCGTTTGCCGCTGCAGGATCTGACGCTTGGGGCAGGCCCAGGGGAATCGCGGATCACCTCGGCAGCGGTGTCCGTGCTGGAGCAGTTGCCACTGCAAACACTGTGGTTGCCGAACAGCTGTGCAATCAACGCGGACGGTTGGGATCGCCTGGCCCGATTGCCGGCACGCGTGACGGGGCCCGGCATCTGAGACCCGCGCTACGATCACAACCGCCGCTGCCCTACCCTCAGCCTGCCGGCAATCCCCTTACAGGTGTGCCATCCACAAAGTTGCGCACGACAAGGACAATGGTGTCCGGCGCCTCCTCCATCAACCAATGCCCCGCGCCAGGTACGACAAACTCCGTCACATTGCTGGCAACGTTACGCATCATTATTGCCTCGTTGGCACCAAACAGTTTTTCCGAACCGATGGCGAGCACCGGCATGGTCAGCCGGGTAGCCATGACCATCCGGTTGTCCTTGACGTCCTGCCGTATGGCTTGAAACTGTGCAAAAGAAGAACGCATGGCCCCAGGGCGAGCGTACAAACCTGCATAGTGACTGCGAGTGGCTTCATCGATCTTCGCCGGATTACCCGAGAACTCATTCCAGAAACGATCCAGGTAAATCCGTTCGCGGCCTGCCACCAATCGTTCCATGTCTTTTCCGCCAAAATCGAAATGCCAGAGGATTGGCAACTTGATGACTTCATCCCAAGGAGGAATCCCCGGCAACGGCGAATCCATTACGACCAACTTGTCGGTCTTGTCGGGATAACGTGCGGCATAGGCGTAGGCAACCATGCTGCCGATGTCATGCCCAACCACCACGGCATGGTCGATATTGAGTTTCATCAATACATTGCGAATGTCCATGGCCTGCGTTTTTTTGTCATAACCATCCTCCGGATGGGATGACAGCCCCATGCCACGCAGGTCAGGGACGACAACGGTATGGTCGCGCGCCAGATTGACGGCCAAGGGTTCCCACATATCCCCGGTATCGCCGAAACCATGCAGAAGTACAACTGCAGGCCCCTTGCCACCGACACGAACATGCAACTGCGCGCCCTGAGTCTGGATGGACTCGTTTCGGAATGAAGTCGGGAATGGGGTGATATCCGCCATTGCCGGAAGACTGACAGTCGCGAAAAGACACGCCATGAAAAATGGTCGAATCATGAGATTCCTCTTCCAGATGAAAGGCTGATAATTTTCAACGCGCCCAGGCAGATAACGCCTGTCCGTTACATGACCGGCGACGTTTGTTCACTGTATGAATATTCAACAGGCCAAAGAATGCCTGCCGCCCGCTAAACAGTTTTGCGCGTCGCGTAGTAATCGTCGCGACTGACACTGGCCTTTCATTGGCTAAGGGATGCGAAACGGGAACGCAGGTGCGGCAGCGCGAAGTCGATAAAAGCGCGAACCTTGGGCACGGCGAGGCGGCCAAATGGCGAAACGATATGCACCGGCATGGCCGGCGGCTCCGCATCGGCCAGCACGATTTGCAGCAGGCCCTGACTGACCTCCGGCGCCACATGGTAGGAGAGCAGGCGGGTCACGCCATGCCCCTCCACCGCCGAGGCAATGGCCGCACGGACACTATTGATGATCAGCCGCGGCGTGAATGAAATGAAACGAGGCACCGACGAGCCTTCCAGTGGCGGAAAACTCCAGGAGTTCAGGCCCATGTGATCCATGGCGATGATCGGGTGTTTGCAAAGGTCGGCCGGTTTGGTGATATCGGGATGCTTCTCCAGGTAGCACGGCGACGCCACCACCACCCGCCGTACCTCGCCGATCCGATGCGCCACCAGCGTGGAGTCCGGAAGGTGGCTGATACGCAGCGCCAGGTCCATGCCCTCGTCGATCAGGTTGACCTGTCGATCCAGCAGATGCAGCCGTACATTGATGGAGGGATATTCGTCCATGAAGGCATCGATGATGGGCCGCAGGATCTCCACCCCGGCGAACTGGGTGGCGGACAGGGTCAGGGTCCCTCGCGCGACGCTCGACTCATCGGCCGCGCTGCGCTCGGCCTCATCCAGCTCCATCAGGAGCTTTCGGCAGCTGACCGCATAACGCTCCCCCGCTTCGCTCAACCGGATCGAGCGCGTGGTGCGGTGCAACAGCGGCACGCCCACACGGGCTTCAAGAAAGGCAATGGCACGACTGACCGCGGCGATCGAGCGACCGGTCTTGCGGCTGGCGCCGGTAAGGCTTCCTTCGTCCAGCGTGGCGACGAAGACTTTCATGGCATCCAGGCGATCCATGGTGCTTTCCTCTTCTGGACACTTGCGGGCGGATGGGGCAAACGCAGGCAGCGCGACTCATGATGCCCGCAGCTCGCGGACACCCTTGCCCAAGCGTCGGCGCAACAACGTGCGCAACGTGACGCCGTTTGCATAGCCGACCTGCTCGGCAATGCGCTCGACCGTAAGCTCGCTGGTCCTGAGCAGGTGCACGGCGCGCTCTATCCGCAGGTCCTGAATATATTCGACCGGTGTTTTCCCCAGCACCTCGTTCAGATGCCGCGTCAGCGTTCGCTTGGTGGTTGCCAGTGCCCGTGTCACGACGTCGAGGGCAATGGCCGTGTCGAGGTGCTCGCGCACCCAGCGATCAAATCGCTCGACGAGCGGGTCCGAATGCTTGAGGTGATCGGAGATCGCATAGACGGACTGTGACAGCCGCGTATCAAACACGAGGTACTTGGCCACCAGTGCCGCCAGTTCGGGGCTGTGGTTGCGGATCAACCAGAGCGTAAGGTCAAGGTGGCTCAGGGCCGCACCGGCCGTCAGCACGCGGGCGCTGGGAACGATGATGCGATGCGCGTCCAGGTGCACCTGCGGGTAGCGCTGCCGGAACAGCGGTGAAAGCCACCAGGTCGTCGTCGCGTCCCCGCCGTCGAGCAAACCGCTTTCGGCCAGCAGGAATGTCCCCGTACACGCCGCTGCGACACGGGCTCCTTGGCGGTGCCACAAGCGCAACGCATCCAATGCGTCATGCACATCATCGCGGGCGAGTTCCGGGACAAGCTCCTCGGCCGTCATGTGGTTGAGCGCCGGGATGACCACCCAATCGGGGGTGATGCCATCGGTCATATCGCCCACGGGCACCTGCATGCCCAACGCCGTGCGCACCGTGGGTCGTACACCCACCACACGGATCTCGAAGCCCGCCGTACCGCTCCCCGCCACACCGGCAAGCCGGTTGGCCATGTTCAGGCTATCGAGCACGGTGGTCAGGCCGGTGTCGAACACCCCTTCGAGCACAAGGACAAAAATACGCATGGCAGGATCGGTATCAAAATTGTCGATCAGGCTAGTATTGCCGTCGACATGGGGTTTGTACAGTAGCTCTCGCCGCATAAGCATTCAGGCGCAGGCAGAAGGACAAAAACAACTATCAGGGACGACAACAAGTTTCCGAGCGCAAGTTCGCCCGACTCATCGATACAACCCACAGAACAATCTCAACGTTATAAATGGAGTAACTCGTGTCGACTCATTACAAATTAGGCACCCTATTCGCCGCCATTCTCTTTTCGGGCATATCCCTGGCACAAACCCCTGATGTCAAACCGGAGCGGATTCGTGGGGACATCGTGTCTTTCGAAGGCGAAATGCTGAAGGTGCACCGCAATGGCGGCGACATTATTTCGGTCGATATCAACCCGGACCTCGCTGTTTCGGCGCTCAAGAGTGCCAGGCTGTCCGATGCCAAAGTCGGCTCATACGTGGGGACCCCGGCACTGACCGGCAGCGATGGAAAACTGACCGCCACCTCGATGATCATCTTTTCGGAGGCAGCGCGCGGTGTAGCCGAGGGGCACTTCCCTTATGACTTCGGCGCCAACAGCACAATGACCAATGCGAATGTGGTCAAGGTGGTCACCGGCAGCAGCGGCCGGAAGCTGGACCTGTCGTACAGGGGAGGCAGCAGCCAGGTGACAGTACCGGAAAACGTGCCCGTGGTGACGCCGGTCCCCGCGAGCCGGGCAGATCTGATAACGGGGAAAAAAGTCTTTCTGGTGGTGACACCGGGTACGACTGGAAAGTATGACGCACAAGTACTGTTTGTTGAAAAGAACGGTGTATTGCCGCAGTTCTGAAGCCCCGCCCTCCACGGCTGTCTTCAATAAGTCATCAACAGGATCGCGACAAGTACCTGTGTTATCCGACCCGTATTGAAACTCTCCCGCTCATCTACTGAGCAACTTCAATAAACCTTGGCATTTTTGCCGGAGGATTGAACATGAACTTTCCCAAATTACGGCTGGCCGCAACACACGTTCGGTGGAGATCGATGGCGCCAGCCATGCCGTGTTTGAATCCCATCCACGACAGGTCGCGGCGCTGATAGAGCAGGCGGCGCGGCAGTCCGCTCGGTAAAAGCCGCGTGTGCGCCGGGCTTTGCGCGATGTCATGCCCTACCCGGCGGTCGGCGGTGTCACAAGCTTGCTGCCATGCACCCGCATCCACTGCTCAAGGGCCTCCAGCGCTCCAATGAGTTCACGCGCCACCGGCGTGGCTTCGTACTCCACGCGGGGTGGCATTTCGGGGAAGACCGTCCGCCGCACCAGGCCCGGCGTTTCCAGCAGTCGCAGTTGCTTGGTCAGTTCCTTCTGGGTGATCGGCCTTGCCGCCCTCTGCAACTCCCCGAAGCGGATAGGCCCGTCCGTGACGATAAGCCGATACAGGATGGGGATCGCCCATTTCCCCGCCACCAGGTTTACGAAGGCAGACAAGGGGCAGTCTTCCAGCGTGTCGCGGTTCAGGAGGTGCGTAGCTTCTGTCATCGGATATCTCACGCCCACGGTATACAAAAAGTGCCTACTTTTCTTTTCAGGCCTGGCTTTCTAAGGTGCTCGTCTCTTTCCACAACATGAGCCTACCAGATGAATATGCCACTTTCCGATGAGCTGCTGGACCAGGTTTTTCGCAAGGCCCGAACCTTCAACAGCTTCATTGACCGGCCCGTTGCGCAGAGCACCATACGCGCCCTCTACGACCTGCTGAAGTGGGGCCCCACCTCGACTAACCAGCAGCCATTGCGGGTGGTGTGGTGTCACAGTCCCGAGGCCAAGGAACGACTCGCCGCGCTCTGCTATGCGGGTAACGCGGAGAAAGTCCGCGCCGCGCCGGTGACCGCGATCCTGGGTATGGAGCTGGATTTCGTCCGTTACCTGCCACGGCTGTTTCCCCATGCGGATGCCCGCGGATGGTATGGGGACGACCAGCGCCTGATCGCCGAGTCGGCCTTTCGCAACTCCTCCCTGCAAGGCGCCTATTTCATCATTGCCGCGCGCATGCTCGGGCTGGACACCAACCCGATGTCGGGCTTCGACGAAGAGCAGATCAATGCGAGTTTCTTCGCCGACTCCAGCATTCGCGTCAACTTCATCGCGACCCTGGGTTACGGCGACTCGACGACGCTTTACGAGCGCGCGCCGCGCCTGGACTTCGACGAGGCCAACCGTTTTATCTAGGCGAACAAACGCTGAACGCTTTTCACCCACCCGCCTGCGCCAGCACCACCAGGCGCTGATCCCGCACCGTCGCCCTCATCGGTCCGGACCCGGCGCCAGCCAGCAGGTAATCGGCAATCGCCGGTTCCAGCTCGACCCGCACCCGCCGCACCAGGGCCCGCGCACCGAAACGCGGATCATGCCCGCGGCACAGCCAGGCACGGGCCGCATCGTCCAGCGATAGCGAGCGATGCGGGCCCAGGCGCTTGTTGAGTTTGCCCAGTTCAATATCCAGCAGCGCCTCCAGCCAGCGGCCCTCGATGCGCTCGAATACCAGGATGCGGTCGATCCGGTTGAGAAACTCCGGTTCGAAACGGCTGTGCAAGGCACGCTCCAGCACCTGCGCCTCGGCTTCGCCGAACCGGCCCAGCCAGCGCCGCCAGCCGCTCAAGCGCTGGCGCCGGGCGTTGGCCTGCTGCGCGCCGATATTGCTGGTCATGAAGATCAGGCTGTTGCGAAAGTCCAGGGTACGGCTGCCGCTCGCCAGGGTCAGGGTGCCGCTTTCCAGGATCCCCAGCAGACTGCGCAGCACCTCATCGCTGGCCTTTTCCAGTTCATCGAACAGGACGATACCCGGCCGACTGTAGCTGCCCTGGATCAGTTCGCTGTCGAACAGGCTGACGCCCTCCTTGCTGCCGACATAACCCGGCGGCGCCCCGGTCAGCGCCGCCGCGTAATGTTCCTGGGCCAGGGTCTGCATATCGATACGGCACATGGCGTCGGCACGGCCATTGATGGCCTGGGCCAGCAGGCGGACGATCTCGGTCTTGCCGACGCCGGTCGGGCCCATGAACAGGTTGACCCCGAGCGGCCGCTCGCGATCGCCGATATCCGCCTTGAGCACCTTGAGCTGCGCCTCCACCGCCGCCAGCGCCGCGTCCTGGCCGACGATGCGCTGGCGCAGCAGTGCCATGACCTGCCGCGGCTCGAAGGTGAACCGCGAGGCCAGCGGACGGACTTCGGGCTGTCCCGCCGCGGGGACCGGTTCGAGCGACGACATGCCTCAGCCCGCGGTCTTTTCTTTGCCGCCATGGGGCAATTGCCCCACCGGGCAATCCGCCACGCCCACGGTGCGGCGGGTGATGTTCTCGACGTTCTCCCGGGCCTTCTCGGCATCCAGCACCCAGGTGCGGTAGAACTCGAACGGGCAGTCGGCAATGCCCTTGTCGCCATCGCCGGAATCGAAGATGCCGGTGTAGCCACGGTGCAGCAGCTTGAACAGATGGTTCTGCGACTGGTCGTTGGCCCGCGCATCGCGTATCTGCGAGATCGACAGCTGGGCGTACTGGATGCCCATTTCTTCCTCGCCACATTCGCCGAGGGTGCGGCCATCGAAACCGATGATCGCCGAGTGCCCGAAGTACGAGTACACACCGTCGAAACCGGCGGCGTTGGCCACCGCGACGTAGCAGTTGTTGGCCCAGGCCATGCTCTTGGACATCTGCACCTGCTGCTCCTTGGCCGGGTACATATAGCCCTGGCAACGGACGATCAGTTCCGCCCCCTTCATCGCGCAATCGCGCCAGATCTCCGGGTAGTTGCCGTCGTCGCAGATGATCAGGCTGATCTTCATGCCCTTGGGACCGTCGCACACGTAGGTGCGATCGCCGGGGTACCAGCCTTCGATGGGACACCAGGGAATGCACTTGCGATAACGCTGGACGATCCGCCCCTGATTGTCGATCAGCACCAGGGTGTTGTAGGGCGCCTTGTGCGGATGTTCCTCGTGGCGCTCGCCGGTGAGGGAGAACACGCCCCAGGTATTGGCCTCGCGACAGGCCGCGGAAAAGATCGCGGTTTCTTCGCCGGGAATGGTCGCGGCGGTGGCCATCATCTCGTCATGGTCATAAAGGATGCCCATGGTGCTGTACTCGGGGAACACCACCAGGTCCATGCCCGGCAGCCCCTGCTTCATGCCCTTGATCACCTCGGCGATCCTGCGGGCATTGTCGATGACCTCGGCCTTGCTGTGCAGGCGCGGCATCTTGTAGTTCACGACAGCAACCCCGACGGTATCCGGGCTGCTGGAAATGTCGCCATGGCGCATGGAAAAAAACCTCTGTCAGTGACTGATCATCCAGGGCCGTGGCCCGGTCTTGCTCTTGAGTCCCAGGGGATTGGCCTTGCTCGGCACCACCGGTTTGTTCGGCGCGCAGCAACCGCAGCCCTTGGGATGGCGCCGCTGCTGGTACTCGGCGACGGTCTGCGGCGCATGGGCGCTGCGCTCGTTGGTGGCGATGGCCTGGCGCTGGCTGCTCGACAGGCAGTTCAAGGCCGGCGCCGAGAGCTGCAAGCCGCCGCCCGCGCCGCCGCAGTAGGGGCACTGGCAAGGCTCATGGCGCTGGTCCATCGGCCGCAGCATGGTGAAGGTGCCGCAGGCCTGGCACTGGTATTCGTAGGTCGGCATGCTTGGTACTCCCGGCGTGTGGAGGGCGCCTTAGAGATCGTGGGCGATGGGCAGGTCGATGCTGCCGTCCAGGTGCTTGATCGGGCCACTGGCGTTGGGGTTGATGTCGAAGTCGAAGATCTCGGTCGGCAGCCACAAGGTCGCGCAGGCGTTGGGGATATCCACCACGCCGCTGATATGGCCCTGCACCGGCGCCGATCCCAGCAGGGCATAACCCTGGGCCGGCGAGTAGCCGAACTTGGTCAGGTAGTTGATCGCATTGAGGCAGGCCTGGCGGTAGGCGACGTTGACGTCGAGGTAGTGCTGCTGGCCACTCTCGTCCACCGAGATGCCTTCGAAGATCAGGTAGTTCTTGTAGTTCGGGGTGATCGGACTTGGCTTGAACACCGGGTTCTTGATGCCGTACTTGGCCATGCCGCCCTTGATCAGCTCGACCTTCATATGCACCCAGCCGGCCATCTCGATGGCGCCGCAGAAGGTGATCTCGCCGTCACCCTGGCTGAAGTGCAGATCACCCACCGACAGGCCGGCGCCCTTGACGTAGACCGGGAAGAAAATCTTCGAGCCGCGGGACAGGTCCTTGATATCGCAGTTGCCGCCATGCTCGCGTGGCGGCACGGTGCGCGCGCCGGTGGCCGCGGCGTCATCGCGAGCCTGGCCCTTGAGCTTGCCCATGTGCGCGGTGGCGGCCAGGGGGGCGTTGGCCAGCGGTGGGACGCGGGTCGGGTTGGTGTCGATCAGCTCCTGCTCGCGGCGGTTCCAGTCGGCGAGCATCACCGGATCCGGCAGGCAGCCGATCAGCCCGGGGTGGATCAGGCCGGCGAAGTTGACGCCGGGGATGTGCCGCGAACTGGTGAACATGCCCTTGAAATCCCAGATGGCTTTCTGCGCGCTGGGGAAGTGATCGGTGAGAAAGCCGCCGCCGTTCTGCCGCGAGAAGAAACCGTTGAAGCCCCACTGCGAGTCGGCCTTGGCGCCGATATCCAGCAGGTCGACCACCAGCAGGTCGCCGGGCTCGGCGCCGTGCACACCGACCGGGCCGGACAGGTAATGCACGGTGGACAGGTCGACATCGCGCACATCCGACGCGTCGTCGTTGTTCTTGATCGCCCCGGCGGTCCAGTCATAGGTCTCAAGAATGAAGTCATCCCCCGGCTTGACCCAGCAGGCCATCGGAATGTCCGGATGCCAGCGGTTGTGGATCTGCTCGTTCTCGGTGACGGGCTGGTTGAGGTCGACTTTGATCAGGGTATCGGTCATGGCAAAGCTCCTGGACAGTAGGGATGTACAGCGTTGCTGGCAGTCTCGAATGGCGGCGCGAATCGGCCAATACGTCGGATGACGTAGCTCCCTTTTGCAGGAGCCCGGCTTGCTGGCGATGGCGATTTCAAGGGTGCTATCGCCGGCAAGCCGGGCTCCTACAGGACTGTGGTGTCTATACGGAGAGGTAACGGCTGATGGTCGCCTCGTCGACATTGGCGCGGGTTTCCTCGATGACGAAGCGGCCCTTCTCGATCACCAGGAAGCGGTCGGCGATTTCCAGGGTGAAGGACAGCACCTGCTCGGAAACCACGATGGTCAGATCCCGCAGGGTGCGGATTTCCTTCAGGGTGCGGGCGATGTCCTTGATGATCGACGGCTGGATGCCCTCGGTGGGCTCGTCCAGCAACAGCACCTTGGGGTTGGTCGCCAGCGCCCGGGCAATCGCCAGTTGCTGCTGTTGCCCGCCGGAGAGGTTGCCGCCCTTGCGCGAGCGCATGTCGTGCAGCACCGGGAACAACGCATAGAGGTCTTCTGGCACCTGGCCCCGGGCCGAGGCCGGCAAGCCGGTCTGGATATTTTCCAGTACCGTCATGCTGGGGAAGATCATCCGCCCCTGGGGCACATAGGCGATGCCGTGCTCCACCCGCTCGTGGGTCTCCAGGCTCGACACCTCGCGCCCGTCGACGCTGACCTGGCCGCCCCATTGCGGGAGGATGCCCATCAGGCTCTTGAACAGCGTGGTCTTGCCCATGCCGTTGCGGCCCATCACGGCGACGATTTCCTGTTTCGCCACGGCCAGGTCGAGGTCGTGGAGGATCTGGCTCTGGCCGTAGCCACAGGACAGCTTGTTGACGTTGAACATGCCTGCTTCCTCAATGGCCCAGATAGACTTCGACGACTTTCGGATTGTTCTGCACCGACTCCATGCTGCCCTCGGCCAGGACCTTGCCCTGGTGCAGCACGGTGACCTTGTGGGCGATGCTCTTGACGAACTCCATGTCGTGCTCGATCACCAGCACCGAACGGCCCTGGCTGATGCGCTTGAGCAACTCGGCGGTCTGCACCCGCTCGTTGACGCTCATCCCGGCGACGGGCTCGTCGAGCATCAGCAGGTCGGGGTTCTGCATCAGCAGCATGCCGATCTCCAGCCACTGCTTCTGGCCGTGGGACAGCAGGTCGGCCTGTTGCTGCAAAAGGTCGCCGAGGAAGATCTCCCTGGCCACCTCTTCCACCCGGGCAACCACGGCGGCGCTGCGCTTGAAGAACAATGCGCCGAACACCTTGCGCCCGGCCGGATAGGACATCTCCAGGTTCTCGAACACCGTGAGGTTTTCGTAGATCGACGGGTTCTGGAACTTGCGCCCGACGCCAGCGCGGACAATGTTGTACTCGTGCATCTTCGTCAGTTCCTTGCCGTCGAACTGGATGCTGCCGCTGGTGGCGCGGGTCTTGCCGCAGATCAGGTCGAGCACCGTGGTCTTGCCGGCGCCGTTGGGCCCGATCACCACCCGCACTTCATTGCGGTCGATATACAGGTTGAGGTTGTCCACGGCCTTGAAACCGTCGAAGGACACCGTCAGTCCCTCGATGGCCAGCACCGGTTTGTTCATCTGAAAACCGATGGCGCTCATGGTTGTGTCTCCAGGGAAGGACGCTCGGGCGTCGGCGTCGGCGGCTCGATCCGCGTTGCCTGCGGCAAGGGCTCGGCCACCGGCTGTGAGCGCGGCGCGCGCCGCAGCAAACGGGCCAGCGCCTGGCGGCCATGGCTGTCCCAGAGCCCGGCGAGACCGTTGGGGAAGTACATGACCACGGCAATGAACAGCCCGCCCATCAGGTACAGCCAGAGCTCGGGAAAGGACTCGGAGAAATAGGTCTTGCCGTAGTTCACCAGCAAGGCGCCGTACACCGCGCCGAGCAGCGACATGCGCCCGCCGACCGCGGTGAAGATCACCATCTCGATGGACGGCACGATGCCGACGAACGACGGCGACATGAAGCCCACCTGCAAGGCGAACATCGCCCCGCCAATCGCCGAGAAACCGGCGGCGATGCAGAACACGAAGATCTTGAAGGCGGCCACGTCGTACCCGGAGAAGCGCACCCGTTCCTCCTTGTCACGCATCGCCATCAGCAAGCGGCCCAGCTTCGACGCGAGGACAAAACGGCCGATGAAAATGCAGCCGAACAACAGCCCCGCGTTGAGGAAATACAGCAGCAGCTTGGCGTTGTCGGTGCGCAGGTCCCAGCCGAGCACGGTCTTCAGGTCGGTGATGCCGTTGACCCCGCCCGTCAGGCCCTGCTGGCCGACGATCAGCACCGTGAGAATCAGCGCGATGGCCTGGGTGACGATGGAGAAATACACATCGCCGACCCGTCGCTTGAACAGCGCCATGCCGATGACAAAGGCCAGCAGCACCGGCACCAGGATCACCGCCAGCAGCGTGAAGCTGAAGCTGTGGAACGGCACCCAGAGCCACGGCAGTTCGGTGATCTGGTTCCAGTCCATGAAGTCCGGGATGCCCGGCGTGGTCTGGATCTTGGTACTCACCGGGTCGGAGGCCTCGAGCTTGAGAAACATCGCCATGCAGTAGCCGCCGACGCCGAAAAACACGCCCTGGCCGAGGCTGAGAATGCCGCCATAACCCCAGCACAACACCAGGCCGACAGCGACGAAAGCGTAGGTCAGGTACTTGCCGACCATGTTCAGGCGGAAGGCATCCAGGGTCAGCGGGAACACCACGAAAATCAGCAGCGCCAACAGCGCCACACCGAGCAGGTTCGGCTTGCCCGCCAGCATCTTGTCTAGAACGTTCATCGGCTCGCCTCTACTTGCGCACTTTGATGGAGAACAGCCCCTGGGGGCGCAACATCAGGATCAGGATGACCCCGGACAGGGTCAGCACCTTGGCCATCGAGCCACTGAGGAAAAACTCCGAGATCGACTGGGTCTGGGCAATCACGAACGCCGAGGCGATGGTGCCGAACAGGCTTTGCGCACCACCGAAGACCACCACCAGGAAGGTGTCGACGATGTATTGCGAACCGGCGGTGGGCCCGGTGGAACCGATGGTGGTAAAGGCCGCGCCGGCCACGCCGGCCACGCCACACCCCAGGGCGAAGGTCATGCGGTCGACCTTGCGCGTGTTGATGCCCACCGCCCGGCTCATCAGACGGTTCTGCACCGTCGCCCGCACATGCAGGCCCCAGCGTGAACGGTAGAGCAGGACAAAGATGCCGGCCGTCAGCAGCACGGTCAGGGCGATCATGAACAGGCCGTTGCGCGGGATCTCGATGGACTCCGTGGGGTTGAACGAACCCATCAGCCACTCCGGTGGCGTGGCGCTGACTTCACGGGCGCCGAACACCGAGCGGAAAGTCTGCTGCATGACCAGGGACAGGCCCCAGGTCGCCAGCAGCGTGTCCAGCGGCCGCTTGTACAGCCGGCTGATCATCGCCCACTCCACCAGCCAGCCGATGGCACCGGCGATCAGGAACGAGAAGATGATGGCGAAGAAAAAATAGTAGGGCTGGAACCCCGGGGCGAAATGGCTGGTGAGGCTCGAACAGACATAGGTGGTGTAGGCACCGATGGTGAGGAACTCGCCGTGGGCCATGTTGATGACCCCCATTTGTCCGAAGATGATCGCCAGCCCCAGCGCCATCAACAGCAGCACGCAGAACACGGACAAGCCGTTGAACCCCTGCATTGCCGCGATGGCACCAAATTCCGATAGCCATTCCATGATGATGGTCTCCTGCTTGGAGGTAGAAATAAAAAACCGCATCTGCGACAAGCCTGGTTCGGGCGCAGACCGGCTTGATCGTTAACCCACAATGACGGCCAACACGCCCCCTGTAGGAGCCGGCTTGCCAGCGATGAGGCCCGAAAGTCTTGCATCGCCTGATCGGCCTTCATCGCTGGCAAGCCAGCTCCCACAGATACGTGCTCCACCACAAAGGGATCGTCGTACCCAGCCTTTGTAGGAGCCGGCTTGCCGGCGATGGGGCCCGAAAGCCTTGCACCGCCTGATCGGCCTTCATCGCTGGCAAGCCAACTCCCACAGATAGGTGCTCCACCACAAAGGATCGTCGTACCCAGCCTTTGTAGGAGCCGGCTTGCCGGCGATAGCGGTCGAACGTTATTGGTAACCTTTGGGGAACGGATTCGGCTCGATCAGATCGGACTCGTAGACCACCTTGAACTGGCCGTTGGGCTGTACTTCACCGATGCGGGTCTTGCTCCACAGGTGATGGTTTTCATGCACCTTCACGTAGCCTTCAGGCGCGGTTTTCAACTCGATGCCCGGCGAGGCGGCGACCACTTTGTCGACGTCGAAGCTGCCGGCCTTCTCCACCGCGGCCTTCCACAACCACGGGCCGAGATAGGCCGCCTGGGTCACGTCGCCGATCACCGCATCCTTGCCGTACTTGGCCTTGAAGGCTTCGACAAAGGCCTTGTTGTTGGGGTTGTCCAGGCTCTGGAAGTACTTCATCGAGGCATAGAAACCGGCCATGTTCTCGCCGCCGATACCCAGCAGCTCGTCTTCGGTCACCGACAGGGTCAGCAGGGTCTGCTTGGCCGCGTTGACGCCCGCCGCGTTGAGCTGCTTGTAGAAGGCCACGTTGGAACCACCGACCACGGCAGCGAACACCACATCGGGTTTCTTCAGCTTGACCTTGTTGATCAGCGAGCCGAACTGGGTGTTGCCCAGCGGGTAGTAGTCTTCGCCGACCACGGTGCCGTGCAGCACGTTCTCGATGTGCTTGCGGGCGATCTTCATCGAGGTGCGTGGCCAGATGTAGTCCGAACCCACCAGGTAGAAGGTCTTGGCACCCTTGGTCTTGGCGATCCAGTCGAGGCTGGCGAGGATCTGCTGGGTGGCTTCCTGGCCGGTGTAGATCACGTTCTTCGACTGTTCCAGCCCTTCGTAGAAAGTCGGGTAGTAGAGCAGGCCGTTTTCCTTCTCGAAGATCGGCAGCACGGCCTTGCGCGAGGCCGAGGTCCAGCAGCCGAACACCGTCGCCACCTTGTCGTTGACCAGCAGCTTCTTGGCCTTCTCGGCGAAGGTCGGCCAGTCGGAGGCGCCGTCTTCCTGGATCACCTTGATCTGCCGGCCGAGGATGCCGCCGGAGGCGTTGATCTGCTCGATGGCCAGGCGCTCGGCCTGGATCGAACCGGTTTCGGAAATCGCCATGGTGCCGGTGGCCGAGTGCAACTGGCCGACGGTGACTTCAGTCGGGGTCACGGCCAGGCCGGTGCTATTGGCGTCATCCGCCATGACGCCCTGGCTGAACACACTGGCGGCCAGTAACGACAGGGCCGCCGCTCCCAGCGCCAGACGGCGCGGCAACAGACCTTTGGTGCGGATCAATCGTGGTTCCATGCTGCTACTCCTCTGCGGTGGCGCTGCCGGTTCGCCCCAGGGGCGGCCAGCAACGGTGATGGCATCAGCATGGCGGCGAGCAGCGCTGGCCGGTATACGCAGCCTGACGTAAGCGCATACGTCATTTGACGTAGGGAAAATCGCACCAAGGTGGCGCAGGCTAGCGCCCGAGCCCCGGCCCGCCTGGTGTTGCCCAGAGACACAGGGACTACGCACGACCGCAGCTGCCGGCAGGGTCTGGCAACATGGGGCACGGAAATTGCTCAATTTTTCACCACCACCCGCCAGGCATGGAGCGCCTTGTTCGCAGGAGTCTTTCACCGTGCTACCACCGGGTACCCAGCGCATCGCCAAGATCCGCCGCGACTACAACAGCTGGGTCGCCGACGAGACCATGGAAGACTACGCCCTGCGCTACACGCCGAAATCCTTTCGCAAGTGGTCGGAACTGCGCATCGCCAACACCGCCCTGGGCGCGGTGTCATTCCTCGCGCTGGAGGCGATCGGCGGGGTGCTGGCCCTGAGTTATGGCTTCACCAACACCTTCTGGGCGATCCTCGCGGTGAGCCTGGTGATCTTCTTCACCGGCCTGCCCATCAGCTACTACGCCGCCCGCTACGGCGTCGACATGGACCTGCTGACCCGTGGCGCCGGCTTCGGCTACATCGGTTCGACCATCACCTCGCTGATCTACGCCAGCTTCACCTTTCTGTTCTTCGCCCTCGAAGCGGCGATCATGGCCCTGGCCCTGGAGCTGTACTTCCATATCCCGCTGGCCTTCGCCTATGTGATCTGCTCGCTGCTGGTGATCCCGCTGGTGGCCTATGGCGTAACCCTGATCAGCCGCCTGCAACTCTGGACCCAGCCGCTGTGGCTGGTGCTGCTGGTACTGCCCTACCTGTTCGTGCTGCTGAAAAATCCCCAGGCCTTCAGCGACTGGACCAGCTTCCAGGGCCGCAGTGCCAGCGGCGGCGACTTCAACCTGCTGGCGTTCTGCGCGGCGTGCACCGTGGCCCTGTCGCTGGTGACGCAGATCGGCGAACAGGTCGACTACCTGCGCTTCCTCCCGGAGAAGACCGCCGCCAACCGCAAGCGCTGGTGGGCCGCCCTGCTCTGCGCCGGTCCCGGCTGGATCATTCCCGGCGCCCTGAAAATGGCCGCCGGGGCCTTCCTGGCCTTTCTCGCCCTGCAACACGAAATCCCCATGGAGCGCGCCGCCGAACCGACGCAGATGTACCTGGTGGCCTTCAGTTATGTGTTCTCCTCACCGGAATGGGCCCTGGGCGCCATGGTGCTGTTCGTCTTCGTGTCGCAGATGAAGATCAACCTGACCAATGCCTACGCCGGCTCCCTGGCCTGGTCGAACTTCTTCGCCCGGGTCACCCACAGTCATCCCGGCCGCGTGGTATGGCTGGTGTTCAATGTGGCGATTGCGCTGATGCTGATGGAGCTGGGGGTATTCGATGTCATCGACCAGGTGCTCGGCCTCTACGCCAATATCGCCACCGCCTGGATCGGCTCGGTGGTCGCCGACCTGGTGATCAACAAACCCCTGGGCCTGTCGCCGAAACATATCGAGTTCAAGCGCGCGCACCTCTACGACATCAACCCGGTGGGCGTCGGCTCGATGCTGATCGCCTCGTTGCTGTCGATCCTCGCCCACTTCGGCCTGTTCGGCACCCTGGCCCAGGCCGCGCCGCCCTTCGTCGCCCTCGGCACCGCCTTGATCACCGCGCCGCTGCTGGCCTGGGCGACCCGCAGCCGCTACTACATCGCCCGCACCAGCGACCCGTTGCTGCTGCAGCCGGTGGCGCCGAGCATGCAGGTCACCTGCGGCCTGTGTCGCAATGCCTTCGAAACCGCCGACATGGCCTTCTGTCCGGCCTACAGCACGCCCATCTGCTCGTTGTGCTGTTCGCTGGATGCCCGCTGCGGCGACCGCTGCAAACCCCAGGGGCGCCTGTCGGCGCAGTTCGAATCGCTGTTGCGCTGGCTGCTGCCGAACACCATGGTGCCGCGCCTGCACACCCGGCTGATGCATTACCTTGGCCTGCTGCTGGTGCTGATCCTGATGCTCAGCGGCGCCCTGGCGCTGATCTACGGCCAGGCCTCCCAGGGTTTGCCTCATTCGGCGACCCTGTACCAGGCATTTTTCAAGGCCTTCCTGGTGCTCTCGATGCTGGCGGCGATCCTCGCCTGGTGGATCGTCCTGACCCGCGAAAGCCGCCACGTCGCCCAGGAAGAATCGAACCGCCAGACCCAGCTACTGATGCAGGAAATCGCCGCCCACCGCGTCACCGACCAGGCCCTGCAGGATGCCAAGGAAGCCTCCGAGTCGGCCAACGCGGCCAAGAGCCGCTACATCACCGGGCTGTCCCATGAACTGCGCACACCGCTCAACAGCATCCTCGGTTTCACCCAGAACCTGCAGCGCGACGCGGCCATGCCCGAACAGCACCAGGACGCCCTGGCAACCATCCTGCGCAGTGGCTCGCACCTGCTGTCGCTGATCGATGGCCTGCTCGACGTGGCCAAGATCGAGGCCGGCAAGCTGCGCCTGGAGCTGACGGAAATCCCCTTCCCGGAACTGATCCACGACCTGGAACTGATGTTCACCCCGCAAGCCCAGGAAAAAGGCCTGCGCTTTCGCCTGGAACTGATCGGCAAGATGCCGGCGGTGGTCCGTGGCGACGAGAAACGCGTACGACAGATCCTGATCAACCTGCTGGGCAATGCGGTCAATTTCACCGACAGCGGCGAAGTCTGCCTGCGGGTCGGCTACATGCGCGAAACCGCGACCTTCGAGATCATCGACACCGGTATCGGCATCGACCCCGAACATATCGAGCGGATCTTCCAGCCGTTCGAACGCGGTGACCTGATGCGCCAGGACAAGGGCGTCGGCCTCGGCCTGACCATCACCCGCATGCTCACCTCGCTGATGGGCGGCGAGCTGCAGGTGCGCAGCCAACAGGACAAGGGCACCTGTTTCCAGGTGCGTCTGTTTCTCTCCCAGGTCCGCGCGCCCCAGGCGGTGGTGCATGTCGAACACGACATCATCGGCTACCAGGGACCGCGTCGGCGGGTGCTGGTGGTGGACGACCATGTCGACCATCGCAAGGTGCTCAACGGCATGCTCAGCCCGCTGGGATTCGAAGTGGTGCAGGCCAGCAACGGCCAGGAAGCCATTCGCCAGGTGGCGTTGCTGGGACCGGACCTGATCCTGATGGACCTGTCGATGCCGACCATGGACGGCTGGGAAACCAGCCGCCTGATCCGCCGCAACGCCCTGTCGACGGTGCCGATCATCGTCATCTCGGCCAATGCCTTCAACGACGAGCGCAGCCTTGCCAGCGCCTGCAACGACTATCTGGCCAAGCCGGTACGCACCCCGGAACTGCTGGAGCGCATCCAGAAGCAACTCGACCTGCAATGGTTGCGCCGGGAAAAACCAGCCCCCGCCGCCCTTGCCGAACCCTGGGTCCTGCCTTCGCACCCCGACCTTGTCGCCCTCGGCGAACTCAGCGCCATCGGCTATGTCCGTGGCTTGCAGGAAAAACTCGACAGCATCGAGGCCGAGGCGCCAGACACGGCGGCGTTTATCGGCTCGCTCCGCAAGCTGCTGAAAAACTTTCGCCTGGACGAAATCAACCGCGCCCTCAAGGAGGCAGAAGATGAATGCACTGACCACAGTCACTGAACCTGGCGTCGTGCTGATTGTGGACGACACCCCGGACAACCTCGCCCTGCTCTCCGACGCCCTCAACGATGCCGGCTATATGGTGCTGGTGGCCCTCGACGGGCTGAGTGCGCTGAACCGCATCGAGCGCCGACGCCCGGACCTGATCCTGCTGGACGCGATGATGCCGGGCCTGGACGGTTTCGAGACCTGCCGACGGATCAAGGCGCAGCCGGAGAGCGCCGATATCCCGGTGCTGTTCATGACCGCGCTGACAGAGAGCCGGCACGTGGTCCAGGGTTTTGAAGTGGGCGGCAGCGACTACGTGACCAAGCCGATCCAGATCGACGAAGTGCTGGCGCGGGTCGCGGCGCATCTGCGCACCTCGCGTACCTTGTTGTCGGCGCGGGCGGCGTCGCAGCCCGTGGCGGCCTTGAGCCTGAACGATGAACCGGCGAGCAAGGTGCTGTCGGCGCGCTTCCAACTGACCGGGCGCGAGGTGGAAGTGCTGCGTTGGGTGGCCTGTGGCAAGACCAACCGCGATATCGGCACCATCCTGGACCTCAGCCCACGCACGGTGAACAAGCATCTGGAGCACGTCTATATCAAGCTGGGAGTGGAGACCCGGACGGCGGCGACGTCGGTGGTGTTGTCGGCGATGACGGAGCATCGGCGGATGTAGCGGTCAACGCCAGTTCCATACTGGACACCGCTGGCACCACAGACGATGAAAATGCGGACAACCTCACTGGCCCGAATCGCAAAGGGGCAATGGGTGTAGTACATCTGATCGAGTTGGCTCAACGCCTATTGGAAACATTGATTGAGGAGCAGTCGACAGGGACGGCAAGCTGACAAACACGAGGTCAGGCTCGAAAAAAAAGGGAGCTAAGGCTCCTTTTTTACTGGCTGTCAGAAAGCTTTCCTCCTCAGTTCTCCAACCCCGACACCCAGTAACCGCCCGTCATTCACGCAGGGATATTTCTCTTACGCTGGCAGGTCATTTCTTAGAGTTCATTTTTTATGTGAGACTCTCCTGCAGACTCATAGGAATTGACCTACACAGTGGCGCATGACGCGAAATGAACGAGCTCTCCCGACTACAAAGCCCCGCCGCCGTCCAAGCCGCTCTTGACGAGTTTTCAAACTTGGGACGTTCTGCCTTCCTGAAGCGGTATGGCTTCGGAAAGTCGAGGTACTTTCTGGTACGCAACCCCAAAAATGGCGAACAGTGCGATATCAAAGCCATTGTGGCCGTGGCCTACGCGGTGCAATTTCAATCTGATCGTTCATTGAGCGCGCCACCGTTTGTCGAAAACGAAGCGACCCTCGCGGCCAAAGTGCAGTCACTTGGCTTTGAGGTGATCCGAATCGGAGAGGACTGGTCCCAGGACGAAGTCGATGCGACCGTCGCCGACTACTTTGAGATGCTGCGGCTTGAAGCTGAACAGCGCCCCTACAACAAAACCGAACACAACAGAGCCTTGCGTGCCCGTCTCAACGGACGCAGCAAAGGTTCGGTCGAGCTCAAGCATTCAAACATCAGCGCCATTCTGGCGGGGCTGGAATTGCCTTTTATCCAGGGTTACAAGCCCCGAGGCAACAGCCAACTTTTGCTGCGTCAGGCGGTTCAGGCCTATGTCACGGACAACCGCAGCGTCATGCACAAAGTTGTCGATGCCCTTGAGGAAGTGAAAGCGCCCGGAGAGAAGACATACACCGGCAGCGTGCTGGTGGATGCGCCCAGGAAGGAAACTTTAATTCAGGTATCCGAAGCCACATCGCGCATCCGCATACCACGCAAACTCAATTTTGCGGCACGTGACGAAGCCAACCGACAACTGGGTCGCAGTGGGGAGGAATGGGTTATCGGCTACGAACACCAGCGGTTGCAGGAGGCCGGCTACCCGGACCTGATTCAGCAACTGGAATGGATATCGGATACCCGAGGCGACGGAGCCGGGTTCGACATCTTGTCGTTCGATACACCGGTGGACCCTCGGTACATCGAAGTCAAAACCACCAACAACGGAATAGCCGCGCCCTTCATCATCAGCCACAACGAACTGCAATTTTCGAAGGAGATGGATCAGCAGTTCTTTCTCTATCGAGTGTTCGAACTGCGTAACGCACCCAAACTCTTCATTCTGCGCGGCGATCTGTCGGATCAGTTGCACCTGAAGCCTCTGGATTTCAGAGCGAGCTTTCGAAACTACGTTGGCTGACTTTCCAGCCGGCCAATCACACGGAGTCAGTTTGGCAGTGACTTGCATGGTGCCAGAGCTTAAGCACCGACCAAACGCGCGCAACACGAACCGCAAGACATTTCTCCATCCCTATCGGATACTTCGCACGAAATTTAAGTCCAACCGGAACTTAAACAGCTTTACCCCCTTCGATTAGTCTGGTTGAGTCACGGGCGTTCCCGTGACCGAGTGTCAGAACTCGCTCAACCAGGGCGCGGCCAGCGCCATAGCTCTCCGTAGTCGGCGTTTTTTTGCGTCTGGCTGCTGCGTCTATGGTGGACCGCGCGAGGCAGGCTTCGGCCTGACCGGTTCCCTTGGTTGCCGGTTTCTGACCCTCGTGCGGTCCGCCACCCTAACCGTGTCAGAACGGCGGATGGCGGTTCCTTAATCCAACCAGGGACTATAAGGAAAATGGCCTACCCTCCTTTTACGCACGGGCACCGCCGACTCTGTCTGCCACCAACACGGCTTGACCACGGAGAACATTTCCATGGTTGATCGCTCATTACTCTCCCGATTGCCCATCTCTACCCTGATAAGACTCACTTCCCTGAGCCACGACGAAGCGGCCGATCGACTACGTCATGCCGCCCGGCTCTGCCTGGACGGTGCCCGCACGCTTGCCTTCAAGGATCAACAACAAAAGGACCTGGCTGACAAACTGATCGAGGATGCCCTCGCTCTTTACGATCTGGCCTTGCGGCGGAGGCATCCTCCGCCGTTATCCGAGTCACACGCAGTGGTCAGCATCAATGCCTCAACCGATCCTCCTTCCGCACCGCCTACCCCTTGGGACGATCAGTTCGCTCAGGAAATCGCCAGTGGCGCTCGTTGTGCGGAACGCTGGCTGGAGCGGCAAAACACCCAGCCATTGTGGTGGCAACTGACACAGGCACGTATCAGCCACCCGGAGGGGGTTCGGCGTAATGCTTTCGAGGCGGGATTTTTAAGGCGATTGCAGCACCACTTGATTGCGGCGCAGCACCAGAACGTTCGAAGGTCGTCGAGTTGAACGCACCGAGCAAACGACGACTTACTGGATGACTCCCGCAGTCGCCCATCATGCCCCAACGACTCGGAACCGATGGGCGACCTGCGTAAAGACTCAGATCATCGGTGCCGCCGCTCACATGGCCGTCCGGATTCGCGGGCCGGATGGGCCATGCTTTTGGCACGGGCAACGACCTCCAGCGCCAGTGCGATATACCCCACATCGTCACTCTCGAAAGCGTCTGCCATAAAAATAGCAACCGATGGAGCGTCTTCCAGAGCCGAAGCAGGATCGTAGTCAGAAACGGGGTCGTTCATTTCGAACGCCGCTGGCTCGTCGGATTGGAGACCTCGTTCGCGGATAATGGCGGCGTCGAATGTGACATCGCAATCGCCAGCAAGCCGGCTCCTACGAGTCCGCGCTACACAGACAGAGAGGTGTTTTGTCTTGAGTGAGCGGTGAAGAGGCCCTGATCGCGTTTCGTTAGCCATCACATCGAGATTGTCTGTCGCCCAACGTCCTCGCCAACCATCCGCATTTGGGACCAGGCAAGAACGAAATTTCCGACGTGTCGCTAAAAAGCGATTTCAGCGATACATTCTTCGTTCATGTAACCGTCAGCGACATATCCTCACGGTGTCTCGTCAGGGATAACTAAACCGTCTCACCAACGTCAGCTCCCCCGGTGCCCGCATCGGCACGATGAACGATTCCATCTTCTCGTTGACCGTCCCTTCTTCCGTGATCAGCGTGATCTTGGCCGTGGTCAGGGCCTGGACGGCGTTTTCCTGGCCGCCGCCTTCGTCGTCATCGCTGCGGTAGCCGCCGCCGTAGTAGTTCACATACACCAAGTACTGGCCCTTGATCGGTGCGGGCATGGAGAAGATTTCCGGGCCATAGCCGGTGGTGACGTCGACGTCCAGCGAGCCACCGTTGGGCGCCGTGCGGTCGCCGTACCAGATGTGCGCGCCGTCCGGTGTGACCACGTGCAGGTCGAGGTCGGTGCCGTCGCTGTCCCAGGACAGCAGGATCCGCAGCTTGGCCTTGGTCCCGCCGCCGGAATTGAGGAACTGCACGCGCTTGCGCTGCTGGCCGTCCGGGCTGCGGACTTCGACGCTGTTGGTGCCGCCCGGGAACGAGTACGGACGGTCGAAGTTACCGGCGGCATCGAGCTTCAGCGGCATGCTGATGCCGTTGATGATCAGGTTGCCCGGCGCCTTGGCATCCTTGGGCGCGCCCTTGATCTGGCCGAGGATGCGCGCCGTGCTGGCCTGGCCCTCCGGGGTGTTGACCGAGGAGGCCGGATAGTTGACCGTCTGGCTGTAGCGTTCTTCGTCCGCCGAGCCGACCCGCCAGCCGCCGATCGGGGTGTCGAGCCGGGTGGCGTTGTCGGCATGGACCGGGGCCAGTACGGCCAGCGCGCTGAGGAACAGGGCAACGGTGTGGATACGCAATGTCATGGCCTATTCCAGTAACAGGTGGCGGGCAAGCCCTTCGATGTAGTCTTCGTCCTGACCATTCGGATGGGCTTCGAAGGCCAGGTGCAGGTATTCGTGTGTCAGGTCGAGCCGGTCTTGCTGGGTCAGCACGCCGCGCACGTAGATGCGCTGGCGCTCACGGTCGACGTAAGGCCGGCCAAAGGACAACCGGCAGACGGCGAACTGGCTGAGTTCGTTATAGCCGACTTCCTGGTCCAGGCGCGGGCGCCAGCCACGGCGCTGCTTGAGCAGCCAGTCGCGGGCGGCGGGCAGCGGCTCGCAGGAAGCGACCGGATTGTCCCAGCGGCTGAGGCTCGCGCGCGGGTAAGCGCGCTGCAGGATCAGGTCGTAGCGCGCACCGGCATTGGCCTGTTCGACGGCCTGTTGCCAGGACAGTTTGTCCGGGCCGGGCTGGTCGCTGTGGTAGGTCACCGGGCTGCCGGCCAGCACCAGGTCGCTGGTCCAGGCGGCAATGGCGCGGGCATCGGCGGTGGCCGGGCGCGGGGCGACGCGCTGGCGACTGCTGCTGTCGTCGATGCTCAGGCAATCGCCGTTGCGCGCGGCGTTCTGCAGCAGGTAGGTGCGGATGGCGACGGCCAGGGCCTTGGCGGCTTCGATCGGTTCGCTCCTGGCTTCCCGTTGCAGGACCCGGGCGACGTACTCTTCGCGATCCAGGCGGGCGACCAGTTGCGGCTGGCCAGCGTTCTGCAGCAGGAACAGTTCGCCGGCGCTCTCGATGTCCAGTTGGTTGCCATTGGCGAAGTCGACCCGGTAGCGGCCTTGCAGCGCCCCGTTCGCGGCCGCCTGGCCGTCGGCGCGGCTGACGCCTTTCAGCGGGTAGCGCGAAAACAGTTCGACCTGCACGCAACGCCCGGCATCCGCGGGCGACGGCGCGGGCAGGAAGTTGCCGAGGACGTCCGAGTAGTGCCGCAGGACCATCTGGCTGGTGCCGCGCCCGCCGACCCAGAGTGGCGTGCCGTCTTCCAGCCAGCCGGCAAAGCCGCCCTGGCGCGATTGCGGATCGTTGTCGCCCAGCCAGCTCCAGGTCTTGACCCGCAGGCGTCCGCCCAGCACGCCGACCGCCTGGCCGTCCGCGGCGCCGAGCACCACATCGAGCAAGAGCTTTCGGGCCTGTTCCTGGGCCGGCAAGGTGCGCAGGGTTTCCAGCAGCTCGGCAATCGACACGCGGGTCTGCGGCTTGAGCTGGTCGAGATCGAGCAGCCACGCCGGAGCGTGTCGTGCCTGCCAGTAGTCCCGCCAGCGAGCAGCGTCGATCTGCAGCCGCTCGGGCTCGAAATACAGTCCGCAGGATTTCACCAGCGCCGGATCCCGGGCGATGCTGCCACCCGGTGTGCAGCAATAGACTTCGTCGCGATCCTGGCCGTGGCAATCGTAGGCCGGCTCTTGCTGGTCGTTATCCACCAGCCAGGCGTAGACGAACAATTTCCACAGGCTGCCCAGTGGTGCTTGCAGGCTTGCCGGCAATGGCTCGCGGGCGAGCACCTGGGTGCGATTCAATTGCACCAGTTCGTAGCCATCGGCGCCCTTCCAGGCCAGGCGCACGGGCTCTTCCTCGGCCATCGCCAGCAGAGGAAGGGCACACAACAACAGCCAGGCCAGGCGACGGGTCATGTCATTCGACCGTGATCTGTCCAAGGCTCGACTTCTGCTCCAGGGCCTGATGCTCCGGTGCATAGATCTGGCTGAAACGTGCCGGCGGCAGGTTGAACTGACCTTTCTGCGAGAAGCGGATCAGGTGACGCACCCGCACTTCGCCACTCAGGCTGTTCACCGGTACGGCGTAGGCCAGTTGCCCGGCTTCGAAACGGGCTTTCTCCAACGGCGCGGAATCGGTGCCCGGTTCGCCGACGATGTTCACGCCCCAGGTGGTGCGTTCGACATCGGCACCCGGCGGCAGCGACACTTCGAGCATGCCGTAGCGCAGCGGTTTCGGGCCCTTGCTGGTGAGGATGACTTCGTCCAGGTAGAGGTTGTCGCTGGACAGCGGCTCCTTGCCCACCGCCTTCAGGCTGAAGCTGTAGGCGTCATCACCCGGCACCAGTTGCAGCAAGCGGCGCTTGATGGTCACCGGCAGGTCGTCCGGCACCTTGGCCTGGCTGAGGTAGCTCAGGTTCGCCCGTACAGGGCGCTCCTGGGCACCGCTCAGCGAGAGCACGGACGGCACGCCCGCGCCCTGCCACTGCCAGTAGTTTTCGCCGGTCGCGCCCTGGCGCGGCTGCCAGCCTTCACCCGGGGCGAGGGTCACGGCCTTCGGTGCCTGTTCGACGCTGCGTTGCAACCAGGTCAGGGCCAGGGCGCGTTCCAGGGTCGATTGCTGCGGCAACAGACGCTGCAACAGGTCCTGGGCCTGGTCGGCATTGAACGGTTTGAGCGACAGGCTCAAGGCGACGGCGAACGGCTGCGAGCTGGCGCCCAGGCGTTGCTCGGCGGCGGCCAGTTGCCTGGTGAAAGCGTCTGGCAGGGCCACTTTGTTCTGGCGCGCCAGGGCGGCTGTCAGTACTCGTGCGCTGGCCAGGCCGAGGGCCGAATCCGGCGCGCTCATGACCAGGCTGTCCTCACCATCGTCCAGCAGGTTGGCGGTATCGCCCTCACCGGCTTTCGCCAGTTCGTCCACCAGGCCACTCAACAGGGTGTTCACCGGCAACTGCATCTCCTTGGCGAACGCCACCACCAGGGCCCGCTGCAACAGCGGCGTGGCGGCGGCCTGTTTGGCGTAGACGTCCAGCACCCGCTGCCAGTGTTCCGGCGGCAGGCTGATGCCCAGGGCCTTGCTGGCGTTCCAGTCGGCGTAATAGGCATAGGCGGTCAGGAAGGCATCCGGGGTGACATCTTCGCCCCACCAGGTGAACCACGCATCCGGGCCGGCCATCTGCACCAGGCGCAGGCGACTGTTCTGCATGATCAGGCGCAGGCGATCGCGGACCTGGGCATTGGCCGAGAGCGCCGGGTAGGCAATGCTCAGCGGCAGCAACTGGCTGGCGGTCTGCTCGACACCACCGTAGGGGTAGCTGAGCAGGTCGTCGAGGCTGGCGCGGAACAGCGCTTGCGGGCTGTCATCCAGGCGCAGGCGGATATCGCTGGCGTCCGCCGGCAGGCTCAGGGGGGTATCGCCCGCCGCTACGCCGAGACTCTGGCTCTGGGTGATCTGCCAACCGTCACCGACGGCCGTCAGGCGAACCGCCAGGGCATCCTGGGTCTTGCCCTCCTGTTGCAGTTCGGCACTCCATTGACCACTGCTCAGGGCGCTGCTCGGTAGCGCAATGTAGTTGATGCCCTTGTTCAGCGACAGCGGCAGGCGCTGCTCCTGGCCGGCCAGGCGGATCAGCAGTTCGGCCTTGACCGGCTTGTCGGCCTGGCTGAAGGCGAACACGCCGAAGGTCGGTTTATCGCCGTTGCGGAAGTGGGTCGGTCCGCTCCATTTCAGGTACAGCGGCTTGTCGGAGCGGATGAACTGGTTCTTCTGCCCGACTTGCCCGGCATCGGCCATGGCGCGCACGGTGATGCGCCAGCGGGTCAGGGAATCGGGCATGCGGAAGGTGAAACGCACCTTGCCGTTGGCATCGGTGACCAGCTCCGGCTGCCAGGCGGCGGTGTCGACGTCTTCACGCCGTGGCCGCTCCAGCACCTTCACGCCGCGCTCGCTGCGATTGGCCTTGCCCGGTGCGCCGGGGCTGCCCGGCAGGGCGACGTCGTAGCTGATGAACGACAGGCTGGCGCTGGTGCGTACGTTGTTGCGCCGCGGATGATAGAAGAACTGGTCGATGCTCGGCGCCACTTCCGGTTGCAGCGCGTAGATCATTTCATCCACCACGCTGACGGTCAGGTGCGCCGGAATCGGCTTGCCGGCGAACTGTGTGGTCAGGTCCACGGAGACGGTGTCGCCCGGTTGGTAGCTGTCCTTGTCGGTGGCGACGGCGATGTCGATCTGCGGCGCGGCGACCTTGATGCCGGCGTTCTGGAAGCTGTATTCACCGCCCTTGGTGTAGAGCACGGAGAAGGTCAGGTTGGGGGCGAAGTTGTCCTTCACCGGGATGCGCGCGCGGTATTGGGTGTCGCTGAGCTTTTCCAGGCGCAACCAGTCGGCGCCCTTGGACAGCAGCGCGGTGGCTTCGACCTTGTCCCGCTCCAGGGACAGCAGCGCATCGGTGACCGGTTCCGGGAACGTGATCAGCGCCAGGGCTTCGTCGCCGGCCTGGTACTCGGGCTTGTCGAGGAGGATTTCGACCGTGCCCGGCACGGCCTTGACGCCATCGCCGGTCACCGAGTGGCCGGTGGCGCCGAGGATGCGCTCGTGATCGTCCTTGATCGACAGGTTGTAGGTGCCCGGACGATCGAAGGTGACGCTGAAGCCCTTGTCCACGGCCGCGAGCTTGCCGCCGCCGGTGGACTGGTCTTCCAGGCGCACCCAGCTGTAGGTCGCCGGCTGGCGGGCGGCCGCATCGGCGCTGGCTTCGCTGACGTAGCCGAACTGGACCTTCTCACCCGTGGCGCTGAAGCGCTGCGGCGCCGACAGGCGATAACGCGCCGCGCCACGCTCGATGAGGATTTCCTTGGTGGTCTTGACCCGATACGCGGCGCCATCGCTGGCAAATACCGTGAGCATGTAGCGGCTCGGCTTTTCCGCCGCCGGCAGGTCGAGGACGGCAACCCCCTTGTCGTCGGTGGTCAGTTCGGCGCTGGTCAGTTCCACCGGGAACTGCCCGAGGTACTGCAGTTCGTTGTCGACCATGGACAGTTGCTGGGCACGCAGGCTCAGTTGCACGCGGGCATCGGCCACCGGCTTGCCGTCCGGGTAGAGCAGCAGCAACTTGCCCTTGATCGCCTCGCCGGTACGGAAGTCCTGCTTGGCCAGGTCCATGGAGATTTCGAAATGCGGCTTGATGTACTCGGCGACGCGGAAGGCGCTGCTGTAAGTCTGGTCGCGGTAGGTGAAGCGCAGTTCGTAGCCGCCGGCCACGGCATTGTCCGGCAACTGGAAACGCCCCTGGGTACCGGACTTGGCGTCCAGGTTCAGGTCCAGGGACTGCAAGGCGGTGCCGGTGGCATCGAGCACGGTGACGCGCACGGGGGCGGTGGTCGGGTTGACCGAGTCGCGGGCGTTCTTGAATTCGCGGCCGACGATCTTCAGCGACACCCAATCACCCGGCCGGTACAGCGGCCGGTCGGTGAAGGCATAGAGCTTGGTGTCGTAGATTTCGCTGTCGTAGTAGAAGTTCTCGGAGACGAAGACACCGCCCTCCTCGTCTTCACCGATCATGAACGAGCGCTCCGGGCTGACGTGCTTGAGCCGCAGCAGGCCATCGGCATCGGTCTCGCCGCTGCTCATCACGCCCAGGCCATCGGTCCACAGCACCTTGACCTTGGGCACCGAGCTGCCTTCATGTTTGCGCGCGGCCCAGACCAGCAGCTCGTCGCCGGTGATCTTGCTCACCGCGACGGTGTTGGAGACGAATACCACGGTGGTCGCGCGGTATTTGCCGATCAGCGCTTCCACCAGGTACAGGCCCGGTTTCAACTTGCCCAGCGGCACATAGACGTTACCCGGCGAGACGCTGATGAACTGGCTCGACGAACCGGCCAAGTCGACGCCCTTCGGCGGCTGGATCGGCTTGGCTTCCCACAGCGGGTAGCGGAACTGGCTGACCAGCGGCAGGCCCGGCAGCGGCGCGTATTGCGGATGGGCGTCGTAGGGCGTCGGCGCGCCGAGGGTGTTGCCCATCTTCAGTTCCGGCACTTGCTCGGTGACCTGCTTGCGCGACTCGTAGGAGAACGCACGCTGCATCACCCGGCGGGACTTGGCGTACCAGTTGTCCCACAGGTAGGCCAGGGTGTTGGACAACCCTTCGCCCTTGAACTGGGCATCGCTGACCACCCGGTGCAGGTTCTTCTGGCGCTTGAGGAATTCCAGCGGCTGGTCGATGCGGTACACACGGATGTCCGCGCCGCCATAGGGCTCCATGCGGAACCGCCGGTAGTCGCGACCCGGGGCTTCCAGACGGACCATCGCCTGCTCGTCGCTGGCGAAACTGGTGTCGGCCAGCAGGAAGAAACTCTCCCCGGCAATCGGCGTGTAGTTGCTCGGCGGCACCGAGTCGTCGGCGGCACCGGCGGCCACCGGCAGCAGCACGGCCAGGGCAAAAACCATTCGGGATAACAGACGCATCATTCGAGACCCGTTCATCGAGAGAGGAAGTTCAGCCGATAGACGCCGATGAAGTTGGGGTTCGTTGCATCGGGTATCCATCGGGTGTCCTTCCATGTCATGAGTTGCTGCACGCTGGCGGAGCGCATGCCGTTGTCAGTAGGGGTGGTGGTGCCGGTGTGATAGGCGATGTTGCGGCCCATCCAGATCATCAGGTGCTGGTCGTCGCCCTGGTCGAAGAACAACAGGTCACCGGGCCGCGCCTGGTTGAGGTCGCGGCTGACCAACTGGCTGTTGAACTGGATCAGCTTGATCGCATTGACGTAGGGCCCGACCTTGCCGCCGCCCTGCTGCCATTGCTGGGCGAGGCTGCGTTGCCCGGCCTCCAGCGCCAGCTCCGGCGGCAGATAGCGGTTGGACAGGCCATTGGCGCGCAGCCATTTGTCATCGTGAACCTTCAGCGCTTCGTTGGCGGCGAAACGTACCAGGCCCGCGCAGTCCTGCTGGTACCAGCGCGGGCTCGGGCCCTGGGTCAGTTGCTCCTGGGCAATGCGCACGAACCAGGCGCGAAACACCTGGGACTGCTCGACATTCAGCGGCGGAGCCTCGATGGCCCACGCGGGCAGGCTCAGCAAGCACGCCACCATGCCCAGGCTCTTGAACAGACGAATCACATCGCCCGCCATTGCAGAGGCAGCCACTGCCAGTGGCCATCCGGTTCGCTGCCTTCGGGCAGGGTCAGGGCGTACTTGCCGTAGCCGGCGAGCTTCTGCAGCTTGGGCAGCAGGTGGGTCTGCGCGGCGTTGCGGAATACCGGTTCCATGTCCTGGGGCAGGCTGTCGAGGGTTTCCTGCTTCATCAGTTGTGCCAGGGCGTCAGGCCCGAAGTAGATCGGCATCAGCACATCCTTGGGCAGCACATCGGCCAGCGGCGGGAAGTGCTTGTCGAGAGTGCCGAGGGCCTTGTCCACCAGCTTGTCGTCCAGGGAGAACAGCAGCGTCGAGCCGTGGCGGGCCAGGCTGACCCGGAAGAAGCCCTTGCCGGTGATCGCGTCCGGCTGCGGCGCTTCCTTGGCCGCGTACTGGCCGAAGGTCGAGCTGACCTGGCGCTTCCATTGGTGGGCGCTGTCTTTCTTCTGCTCGTCGACGGGGAACAGGCCGCCTTCGACATTGCTTTCGTTGGAACCGACCATCGAGCCGAACAGCTTGCCCAGGTCGGCATCGAGCGCATCGCCGGCCTTGCTGTCGAGGCTCGCCACCAGCAACGGCGTGTAGAGCCGCGAATCGGCGTACCAGCACAGGCCGGCGGCGCCGTTCATGTGTTCGGTGAGTTTCTGCGCGGTCGCCTCGTCGGCGCCGAGCTTGACCAGCAGCGGCTTCTGCTGCTCGGCCGCGACCGGCAAGGCGACACAGGCGCTGGCGCCCACCGGCATGGCCTGCCAGATCGGCTTGAAGTCGAAGTCCGGCTGGTTGTCCAGCTCGTCCATGGCCAGGAAGCTGTGCCAGCCCTTGTCGTCCATGTCCAGGCGCAGGCCGACGAAGTTCGGGATAAAGCGCTGGTAACCCATGGCGAGGACGCTGGCGCCGACCGAGATCCGTTGTTTCACCGTGGTTTCCCGCGGCTTGAGACCAAAGGCCTCGGGGAACAGCTTGTCGCCGTTGAGCAAAGCGGCCATGGCCTGCAGCGAAACCTCGCCCGGTTCGGCCGCGGCATCGTCGGTGTGGTCGTAGAGTTTTTCCGGGTTGGACAGCACCACCATCTTGTCGCCACGGGAAGCGAACAGCAGCGATTTGCTGGCGTTGTAGGCCAGGCGGTAGAGCGACACGTTATCCCCACCCACCTTCAGTTCGCCGACCTTGCTCAACTGGGTGTCGTCCAGCGCGACCTGCGCCAGCGGCTCCAGCACCTTGGCCAGGCCACCGCGGTCCAGCACCAGCAGGAAGTCCTTGAGCCGGCCATCCTTGCCGCGCCACAGGGCGACGTCCGCCGGCTGGTCGAACAGTTGCTCGATCAGCGTGTCCTGCAGCTTGAGGTCATGCTCGTAGATGATCCGGCGCAGGCTGCCGATGAGCCCCAGGCGGTCGCCATGGGTTTCGTAGTAGAAGACGAAATCCTCGGTCAGGGTCTCGCGCAGGAACGGCACACTGAGCAGGTCCTTGGGCAACTGGCTGAGGGACGCGGTTTCCAGCAGGGCATCCGGGCGGCTCAGGCCGAGCTTTTCCAGGGCCAGTTCCGCCACCGGGGCCTTGGGTTTGTGGTGGAGAAACCAGCCCAACCCGCCGCCGACCGCACCCACCACGCAAAGCCCGAGTACGACACCCAGCCAGCGGCGCGAACCGACGGGTTTGGCCGCGGCGGGTGTGCCGGCGTCCGGGGAAGCAGTGTTATCGCTCATGTTCACAAAGCCCATTCATCCGTGGAGCGGGATGCCCAGTAATTGAAGTGTTCAATAGTTGAAGGTTTTGACCAGCATCAGGTCGCCGATGGCGCGCATCGGCACGATAAACGTCTCGCGTTTCTCGTTGACGGTGTTTTCATCGAGGATCAGGTTGATCTGCGAAGTGATCACTTCGTTCTGGTTCTTGCCTTCATCGAAGTTATAGCCTTCGCTACCGAAGTTGCCCCAGTAGTTGACGTAAATCAGGTAGGTGCCGTGCAGCGGCGCGGTCATGGTGAACATTTCCGGGCCAGGGCCATCGACGCCATCCGGGTCAAGGCCGCCGCCATTGGTCAGGCCGGGATGGCCGAAGAAAGCGTGCTGGCCGTCCGGCGTGATGATGTGCATGTCCAACTCGGCCTTGGGGTCGTCCCAGCCAAGCACCACGCGGATACGCGCGGGAGTGACCGAGCGATTGGCTTCGTAGAACTGCACGCGCTTGAGGGACTTGCCGGCGGAGCTGCGCACTTCGACGCTGTTGGAACCAGCACCGAAGGCATAAGGCCGCACGAAGCGACCGTTGTCATCGGTGTAGAGATTCAGTGGGTTGCCGTTGACCGACAGGGTATGCGGCTGGCGCGGGCCGGATGGCGGATTGACCTTGCCCTCGATGGGCGTGCGACTGCGCTGGATACCACGATCGATGGGCGGCGTCGGATAAGCGACCTGCGGCGCATCGCTGCGATCGAGGAGGCCGGAATAACGCCAGCCACCGGTCGGCTCCTGCAACTCGGCCGAGGGCTCGGCCCAGGCACTCGCGGCCCAGAGGGCGATCAGGATGGGGAAAAACCGACGCATCTATGCCTCCTTGCCAGACATCACGAAACCCTGCGCCCGATCCATCCATGGCGCACCACTGAAACACTGAAATCAGAAAGGACCTGTCGAGGACAGGTCGGGAAGTCGCAGAGGTTAGCGATTCACATCTGGTTGCACAATGGCGGAAAAGCGCTATTTGCGGGGCGCGTCGGCAAATGAGAGGTCGTGCACACTCAACCCCGTGCACGCCATGAAAAACAAGGCCAAAGGCCACTACTGATGGTGTCACACCGGCTGCAGATCACGCAGGGCTTCGGGGTGTTGGCTGGCGACCCGCAGTAGGGTCTGAGCCGCACCCGTGGGTTGTCGACGCCCCTGCTCCCAATCCTTTCAGGCCCTGCGCTTTTCCAGGATTGCTGGCCCATCCACCTTCGCCCAGAACGTCGGCAGAAACACTTCCGATACCAGAATGCCCAGGTCGCCCCGTTCGAAGCGTGAGCGTCGCGCCCACAGCGGCGATGCCGTCAACTGACCGTTGCGGGCCGAGTCCTCGTAACGGCAGAACTCTATCGGCCCACGTCGGAAGTCGAGGTCACCGAACAGCAGCGGTCCGATCGGCTGATCGCCCAGGGTCCGCAAGTCCTGGCCGGTCATCTGCTGCACCGCAGCCGGGATCACCGTGCGGGCGAAAACCCAGGGCACGCCCTGGCCGGTGAGATAGATCTCGCGAATCCAGCCACGACTGCCGGCGGTTAATTGCAGCGCCGTGCATTCGCTGTCCAGCAACACGTCTTCGCGCTCATACAGCGGGGTGATGGCGAAGCGACCGCCGGAAATCTCGACCAGACGCTGGGTCAATGAGCCCGGATCCAGCAGGTAATCGGCAACCGATGCCTCGAGTCCGGCGCCCGGTTGCCCGGCCAGTTGCCATTGCACATGCGGATCGGCACACAGGGTTCGATGATTCCTGACGTTGTCGAACATTGCACTTTTCCACCTTTTCTCGAAACCGATCGTGCGGCATGGGCAATAGGGTCACATAGGGAGGCGGGCGACTGAAGGGACATTCCTGCACTGTCGAAGTGCACAGGATTCACTTCTCAACGTTCGCCGAATCTGCACAACAATCATCAGCAACGGAACCTGCATCACCGATTGCCCGCGGCGCCGGCTCGGCACAGAATTCGTCATCGCCACCGGAGCCCCGTGAATGATTGCTTTCGACCGCCTCGACCTCAACCTGCTGCGGGTCTTCGATGCCGTGATGGAGGAGCGCAGCGTCCTGCGTGCCAGCCAGCGCCTGCACCTCAGCCAGTCGGCGGTCAGCCATGCGCTGTCACGCCTGCGCGACAGTGTCGGCAAGGAGATCTTCGTGCGCACCGGCAAGGGCATGACACCGACCCACTACGCCTTCGAAATCAGCGGCGCGGTGCGTGAAGCCCTGCAGAACATCAGCGCCGTACTGACCCGGGCGACCACCGCTTTCGACCCGGCGTCGGCCCGGCGCTCGTTCGTGATCGCCGCCAGCGACTATTCGTCGACCGTGCTGCTGCCACCGTTCAATCGCCTGCTGGCCGCCGAGGCACCCGGCATCAATCTGGTGATCACCCCGTCGACCCGCCTGGACCTGGCCGAACAGCTCGACCTGGGGCGTATCGATATCGCCCTCGGCATGTTCCAGGACCGGCCGGAACGCCTGCGTTCGCACACCCTGTGGCAGCAGGAAGAAGTCTTGGTGACCGGCAGACACCACCCGACCGCGCAACGCGCCGTCACCCTGCAGGACATGGCGACCTATGCCCTGGTGGTGATGTCGCTGGGGACCGCCGCCGACGGCGCGCCACCGAGCTATATCCTGGAACGCGGCCTGTCCCGGCAGACCGACGGCTACGACCGCGCAGCCCTTGAAAGCGCCCTGGAAACCCTCGGCCTGCAGCCGCGCCGGCAGGTATTGATTCCGCATTTCATGGCCATTCCGATGCTGCTGGAAGACAGCGACCTGATGGCCATCGTCCCCCGTCCGCTCGCCGCCGTATTCAGCCGGACCCTGGGCCTGGTGACCCAGGAACTGCCCTATCACTGCGTGTCCAGGTCGCTGGAACTGATCTGGCACAGCCACAATGATGCAGACCCGGCCCAGCACTGGCTGCGCTCACAGTTGAGCGAGGTGGCCAGCCGGGTTCAGGAAGCCGCGTCAGCCGCCTGAAGTCGTTCCCGTCGACGGGTATGGCGCGAGGTGAAGAACAGCACCAGCAGCGCCAGCGCGAAAAACGCCGCGGAACTGATCGCCCCCACCGACAACGCCTGACTCAGGGCCTGACGGGCCTGGGCGTCGGCCCCCGCCGCCAGCGGCTGCGGCGACAACCGCGCGGCCATGCCGACAATCGCGATGATCACCGCCGTACCCAGGGAACCGCCGACCTGGTGGGCGACGTTGACCAGGCCGGACGCGGCCCCGGCATTCTGCGGTTCCACCCCGGCGATCCCGGCGCTGGTCAGCGGCACGAACGCCGCACCGCAGCCGATACCGAGAATGATCAACGGCAGCATCAACCGCGGGAAGTAGTCCACTTCGCTACCCAGTCCGGTGAGCATCAGCATGCCCACCAGCGCCGTGCCCAGGCCGAAGAACAGCATCGTCGAGGCACTGATATGCCGCGCCAGCCACTTCACGCCGTACATCGACATGGCGAACTGGGTGATGGTCAACGCCAGAAACGCTTCACCGGCCTTGAGCGCGCTGTAGCCGAGCACCTCCTGCACGTACTGGATCAGGAAAAAATAGGTGCCGACCATACCGCCCACCAGCAACATCCGGCCGATATAGGCGCCGGAACGCTCGGCGCTGGCGAACAGGTACAAGGGCATGATCGGTTGCTCGGCCCGACGTTCGATCCAGACAAACAGGGTCAGCAGCACCAGGGCACAGGCCAGGGCGATCAGGGTCGGTGCATCGTCCCAGCCCTGGGCACCGGCGCGGACAAAGCAGTAGACCAGGGCGCTCATGCCCAGGGTGACCGTCAGCGCGCCGGACAGGTCGAAATGCCCGGTATGTCGCTCGGTTTCCTTCAGATAACGCCAGGCCAGCAGGAACAGGCCGATGCCCACCGGCAGGTTGATAAACATCACCCAGCGCCAGGACAGCATGTCGGTCAATACCCCACCGAGCACCAGTCCGACCGCGCCACCGCCGCCGGACACCGCCGTGTAGAAGCTGATCGCCCGCAGCCGCTGGGGACCGGCGGCGAAGTGGGTCATCATCAGGGCCAGGGTCGACGGCGCGAGGAACGCCGCGGCGATGCCCTGCACGCCACGGGCAATCAGCAACTCGTGGGCCGATTGCGCCAGCCCGCCGAGCAGCGAGGCCAGGGTGAAGACCGTGACGGCGACGATAAATACCCGGCGCCGCCCGAGCAGGTCGCCGGAACGCGCACCGAGCAGCATCATCCCGCCAAAGGTCAGGGTGTAGGCGTTCTGTACCCAGGTCAGGTCGGGCAGCGACAGGTCCAGGGCTTTCTGGATATGTGGCAGGGCGGTGTAGAGCACCGTCACGTCGAGCACTATCATCAGTTGGCAGGCCAGGATGATCAGCAACAGAACACCGGACCCGGGAGTACGAGCGGAAGAAGACGCCATGGATGACAGCCTTATGTGTAGAAGCGCAGGAGAATATCGGGGGCGACGAGAGGGCGGTCCATGTCGATCATTCATCCTTGATCGATGGACTACTATAAAGAGACGACTTTGTACCGACTAGCGGGACAAACCGGGATGCCCCTCGCCAGGAATCGGGATAATCCCCCACCTGTGGGAGCCGCCTGCTGGCGATGGCGTCCGCAAGGATGATGCAAGCTTCAAGGGCCTCATCGCTGGCAAGCCAGCGCCTACAAGGGATAGGTGGCCCGTCAGGACCGTGACTGCAACTCCCTCGCATTTGCCCCGAAACCCGCTGTCTGCTAGTGTCGCGCCGGTTTAACGCCTATCGAGATCGCCGCCATGGCCCGCAAAAAAGTTTCCCTGGATTTCGAACAATCCCTTGCTGACCTGCAAACGCTGGTCGAGCGCCTGGAGAACGGCGAGCTGTCGTTGGAAGACTCGTTGACCGCTTTCGAACAAGGCATCCGCCTGACGCGCGACTGCCAGGGCGCCCTGGCCCAGGCCGAGCAAAAGGTGCAGATCCTGCTGGAGCGCGATGGCGAGCTGGCCGAAGAACCCTTCGACGCGGAACAGCCAGAATGATCAAAGCCTACCAGGACAGCAGCCAGCAACGGGTCAACGCCGCGCTGGACACACTGTTCGCCGCCCCGAGCGGCGAACTCGCCCGCCTCTACGAAGCCATGCGCTACAGCGTGATGAACGGCGGCAAGCGTGTCCGCCCGCTGCTCGCCTACGCCGCCTGCGAAGCCCTCGGCGGCAAGCCGGAACAGGCCAATGGCGCGGCCTGCGCGGTGGAACTGATCCACGCCTACTCGCTGGTCCACGACGACCTGCCGGCCATGGACGATGACGACCTGCGTCGCGGCCAGCCGACCACCCACAAGGCCTTCGACGAAGCCTGTGCCATCCTCGCCGGCGACGGCTTGCAAAGCCTGGCCTTCAGCGCCCTGCTCGATCCACGCCTGAGCAACCTGAGCGCCGAGATCCGCCTGACCATGGTCAGCACCCTGGCCCAGGCTGCCGGTCCCGCCGGCATGGTCGGTGGCCAGGCCATCGACCTCGGCTCGGTGGGCCTCAAGCTCGACCAGAAAGCCCTGGAATACATGCACCGGCACAAGACCGGCGCATTGATCGAGGCCAGTGTCGTCCTCGGCGCCCTCGCCAGCGGCGATGCGCAGAAAGACGAGCTCAAGTCGCTGCAGACCTACGCCCAGGCCATCGGCCTGGCATTCCAGGTGCAGGACGACATTCTCGACGTCGAGAGCGATACCGCGACCCTCGGCAAGCGCCAGGGCGCCGATATCGCCCGGGACAAGCCGACCTACCCGGCCCTGCTCGGCCTCGACAACGCCAAGGCCTACGCCTTGGAACTGCGCGACCAGGCGCTGCACACCCTGCGACCGTTTGACGCGGCCGCCGAACCGCTGCGCGAGCTGGCCCGCTATATCGTTGAACGGCGCAGCTGACCTGGCGTTGCCACGGGCCTTTCGCACCTGCGCGGGGCTCTCGTCCGACCCGCCGATGTCACAGCGCGTGGGCAGCGTGCGCTCCATAAGGTAAACTGCCGCCTCTCCATACCTATAACGATTCGCCTGATGCCCACGACGTTCCATGAGATTCCCCGCAAGCGCCCGACCACGCCCCTGCTGGACCGTGCCGATACGCCGGCCGGCCTGCGCCGGTTGGGTGAAGCCGAGCTGGAAACCCTGGCCGATGAATTGCGCCTGGAATTGCTCTATTCGGTCGGCCAGACCGGTGGACATTTCGGCGCCGGTCTCGGGGTCATCGAGCTGACCATCGCGCTGCATTACGTCTTCGACACCCCGGATGACCGGCTGGTGTGGGACGTGGGTCATCAGGCGTATCCGCACAAGATCCTGACCGGTCGGCGCGAACGGATGCATACCCTGCGTCAGAAGGACGGCCTGGCCGCCTTCCCGCGCCGCTCGGAGAGCGAGTACGACACCTTTGGCGTCGGCCACTCCAGTACCTCCATCAGCGCCGCCCTGGGCATGGCGATCGCCGCCCGCCTGCAAAACAGCGACCGCAAGGCCATCGCGGTGATCGGCGACGGCGCACTGACCGCCGGCATGGCGTTCGAGGCGCTGAACCACGCGCCGGAAGTGGACGCCAACATGCTGGTGATCCTCAACGACAACGACATGTCGATCTCGCGCAATGTCGGCGGCCTGTCGAACTACCTGGCGAAGATTCTTTCCAGCCGCACCTACGCGAGCATGCGCGAGGGCAGCAAGAAAGTTCTCTCGCGCCTGCCCGGCGCCTGGGAAATCGCCCGCCGCACCGAAGAATACGCCAAGGGCATGCTGGTCCCCGGCACCCTGTTCGAAGAGTTGGGCTGGAACTATATCGGCCCCATCGACGGCCACGACCTGCCGACCCTGATCGCCACCCTGCGCAACATGCGTGACCTCAAGGGCCCGCAGTTCCTGCACGTGGTGACCAAGAAGGGCAAGGGCTTCGCCCCGGCGGAAGTCGATCCGATCGGCTATCACGCGATTACCAAGCTCGAACCCCTGGACGCTCCGGCGGCCGCGCCGAAAAAGGCCGGCGGACCGAAGTACTCCGGTGTGTTCGGCGAATGGCTATGCGACATGGCCGCCGCCGATCCCCGCCTGGTGGGCATTACCCCGGCCATGAAGGAAGGCTCCGATCTGGTGGCCTTCAGCGAGCGCTTCCCGCTGCGCTACTTCGACGTGGCGATTGCCGAGCAGCACGCGGTGACCTTCGCCGCCGGCATGGCCTGCGAAGGCGCCAAGCCGGTGGTGGCGATCTACTCGACCTTCCTGCAGCGCGGTTATGACCAGTTGGTGCATGACGTCGCGGTGCAGAACCTCGACGTGTTGTTCGCCATCGATCGTGCCGGCCTGGTGGGCGAAGATGGCCCGACCCACGCCGGCAGCTTCGACCTGTCGTACCTGCGCTGCATCCCCGGCATGCTGGTGATGACCCCGAGCGACGAGAACGAACTGCGCAAGATGCTCAGCACCGGCCACCTGTACAACGGTCCGGCGGCCGTGCGCTACCCACGCGGCAACGGCCCGAACGCGACCATCGAGAAAGACCTGGAACCGATCGAGATCGGCAAGGGCGTGGTTCGCCGCCGGGGCAGCAAGGTCGCCCTGCTGGTGTTCGGCGTGCAACTGGCCGAAGCCCTGGTGGTGGCCGAGAAGCTCGACGCGACCGTGGTCGACATGCGTTTCGTCAAGCCGCTGGATGAAGCCCTGGTGCGCGAGATCGCCGGCAGCCACGAACTGCTGGTGACCATCGAGGAAAACGCCATCATGGGCGGCGCCGGTGCGGCGGTCAGCGAGTTCCTGGCGCGCGACAACCTGCTCAAGCCGATCCTGCACCTGGGCCTGCCGGACACCTACGTGGAACACGCGAAGCCGGCACAGATGCTCGCCGAATGCGGACTGGATGTGGCGGGGATCGAAGCTTCGGTCACCGGGCGCATGCAACTGCTGGGGCTGTAAAAAACTCTCTCCCCTGCGGGAATCGGCTGGCCGGTTCCCGCAGGCGGTCGTATTGCCCGAAATGCCAGCGCGGCGGCCGGGTCTGAGGAAAGTCTGTTCGGGGTGATCTGGACACCGGGACTCTGAATCGGGTGTCTTGATTGCCTGGCAGGGCCTCTTCGCGGGCAAGCCCGCTCCCACGGTTTTGTGGTCCTGGCGAAAACCCTGTGGGAGCGGGCTTGCCCGCGAAGGGCGCACCTCGGTCTGGCTTCCCGGCGCCATCGCCTGCAGCCACACCGACCAGCAGATCGGCAGCGCCCAATTCGATCACGATTTCCGACAGTGTAGGCGCCAGACTGGCACCCTGACGTGGCGCTGGCCGAAGTCGCCACGGCCAGCGATGCGTCAGCCGAGTTGACGCGGAATGCGGTAGAGGTAGAACAGCACCACGGTGGACAGCGCCAGCAAGACCAGTGGCACCGCCTCCAGGCCGACGAAGACCGCCAGGGTGCCGATCCAGGTCGGCAGTGCGGCCACTACCAGCGCCTTGCGCCGGACATTCGCCAGGGCGATCCAGGCCGCCGGTTCTTCGGGGGTATCCAGGGCAGCCTGGGTGGCGATCAGCGAACGCTTGTAGGCGCCGAAAAACCGCAGGCTGATAAACATCGAAGCCACGCCGGCAATGAAGAACGGCATCGCCAGCACCGGCAACAACGACTCCGACCGGGCGAAAAACCAGTTGGCGACAAACAGCGGCAACACACTCAGCACCAGTTGCTTGTACCAGCCGATCGCCAGCCGGCGCTTGACCTGACCACGGGTCACGCCGGATCGGCCTCGCTCTGGTGCTCATTGCCCATCATGTGGCCGAGCTTGCCGGCCTTGGTGGCCAGGTAGAGTTTGTTGTGCGGGTTGTGGCCGGTGTGCAACGGCACGCGCTCGGCGACGGTGATGCCCATGTCGGTCAACGCCTTGACCTTGCGCGGGTTGTTGGTCATCAGGCGCAGGGACTGGATGCCCAGGTGTTCGAGCATCGGCAGGCAGATGGCGTAGTCGCGCTGGTCGGCGGCAAAGCCCAGGCGCTCGTTGGCCTCGACCGTGTCGGCACCGCCATCCTGCAATTCGTAGGCACGGATCTTGTTCATCAGGCCGATGCCACGGCCTTCCTGGCGCAGGTACAGCAGGACGCCACGCCCTTCGCGGGCAATTGCCTGCAAGGCGGCTTCCAGTTGCGAACCACAGTCGCAACGCTGGCTGAACAAGGCATCGCCAGTCAGGCATTCGGAGTGCACGCGGCCAAGAACCGGTGCACCATCAGCCACATCCCCGAGCGTCAGCACGACGTGTTCACGACCGGTGGCTTCTTCGAGAAAGCCGTTCATGGTGAAGGTCGCAAAAGGGGTGGGCAGTTTGGAAGCGGCGACGAAAACGACGGGCACCGTGTGCTCCTGATCAGTATGAGGACTGGAAATTCGCAGAGGTCGCATTGTAACAGGAGGTTCCTACAGACGCTTAGGCCGAATTATCCATGATAACTATCAATAAGTTTGATTGGTTGCCGCCGGGGCACTGCCGGTTTCGAACGGATAAGGTTGTTTCCAGCGCTCGAACAGATGGCGCAACCGATCGCCCTTGACCAGCTCATCCATCCGCTGGTCATACAGGGCCAGCAACGCCCGTCCCCGCTCGCTGTCGGAAAAACCGAGGTACAGCGGCAGTTCCAGCAGGTGGGTACGCCGGAAGACCGTGGGGTCCGGGGCCTGGCCGAGGACATAGTCGACCTCGGCCACGGCGTCGATGTAGTAGTCGGCACGACTGTGCTGCAGCATCGAGAGGATGCCGTCGCGACGGCGGACCTCGTTGAAGTGGCGCACATTGGGCAGGTAGTCCTGGTACTTGTAGCCGCGCACCCAGGCCAGGCGATAGGCACCGAGGGTTTCCAGGCTGGGGGCCGGGTTGCTGGCCAGCCCCAGGGCGTAGATATGGTCGGTATCGAAGTTCCAGCGCGGGTACAGGGCGTCGCTGATTTCCTTGCTGTAGGAGCCGACCCAGGCATCCGCCTCGCCGCGCTCCACCAGGCCGACCGAGCGGATGTAGGGTTCGCTGCGGATCTCGACCTTGACGCCCCGGGGCTCGAATATCTCCCGCAGCACATCCCAGGCCAGCCCGCTGCCATCGGCATTGGTGTAGTCGATCCACTCCTCGCTGACCAGGCGGATCTGCGCGGGCAGGCCCGGGTTCTCAGCGGCCCAGGCCAGCGGACAGAGCAACAGCGATAACAGCAGCCCCCACAAGCGACAGCCAGACATACCCAATCCCTCAGGTAAGGAAATGCACCAATCCCTGCATGGCCAGCCAGGCGAACACCCCGGCCAGCACGTCATCCAGCATGATCCCCACGCCGCCATGCACATGCCGGTCGATCCAGCGGATCGGCCACGGCTTGAGGATGTCGAAGAAGCGGAACATCAGGAACCCCGCCAACAGCCAGTACCAGCCTTCCGGCACCAGCCAGAGGGTGATCCACATGCCGACCATTTCGTCCCAGACGATGCCTTCGTGGTCATGCACCCGCAGATCGTCGGCCACCTTGCCGCACAGCCAGAAGCCGAACAGCATGGTGATGCCGAGCATCAGCCAGTAACCCCAGTCCGGCAACATCTGCCATAACGGGATAAAGGGTAGCGCAACCAGCGACCCCCAGGTGCCCGGGGCCTTGGGCAAGGTGCCGGAGCCGAAGCCGAAGGCGAGGAAATGCCAGGGATTGCGCCACACCGACGGTGGTACGAATTCAGCGGGGACCTGTTTGGGATGATCTGTCACGGTGTCTCCGGAAAATGTTGGTAGCCCCGGATCTGCGGGGTGATGTCCTGGCCGTCGGCATCCAGCAGTGCCACGCCCTGCCCGGCGACCACCTGCCCGACCACCCGCACCGAAGGATGGTTGAGCAACAGTCCGGGCAGCTCAGCCGGTGGCAGGGTGAATGCCAGCACGTAGTCGTCACCGCCACTCAGCGCTGCATCCCCGGCTGAAGTCTGGCCGAGAAACGCCAGCAATGCCGGGGACAGTGGCAGCTTTTCACGCTCGATCAACAGACGCACGCCGGACGCGCTCGCGATATGCCCGCAATCGGCCAGCAGTCCATCGGAAATATCCAGCGCCGAGTTCGCCTTGCCGCGCAAGGCCAGGCCCAGGGCGAACTGCGGCCGAGGCGACCAGTAGTGGGCCAGCAGCGGCTCGGCAATTGCCGGCGCGGCCGTGCGCTGGCCCAGCACCAACGGCAAGGCGCCTGCCGCATTGCCCAGTTCGCCGCCCACGCACAGCAGGTCGCCAACCTGCGCACCGCCGCGGGTCAGTGCCTGCCCGACCGGCACCCGGCCAAACACCGTCAGTGTCAGGCTCAGGGGGCCGCGCGTGGTATCCCCCCCCACCAGCCGCAGGGCACAGTGCTGCGCCATCTGGTTCAACCCTTGGGCGAACGCCTGCAACCAGCCCGCGTCGTTATGCGCCAGGGTCAGGGCAAGGGTAAAGGCAATGGGCGTGGCGCCCATGGCGGCCAGGTCACTGGCGGCGACGGCCAGCGCGCGCTGTCCGAGCAGGAAAGGATCGCAGGGGTCGGAGAAATGCACCCCGGCCACCAGGGTATCGGTGGAAACCGCCAGCTGTTCCCCGGGAGGAACACTGAGCAGGGCGCAGTCGTCGCCGATCCCCAGGTCAACACCTTCGCCGGCCTGCGCACAGGGCGCGGCGGCAAAGAAGTTGCGGATCAGCTCGAACTCACCCATGGGAAGTGCAAGCGCCGGTCAGCGCTTGAACGCCTTCACTTCGGCTTCGCGCAGGTTCGGTGCCAGCTTGTCGAGCACACCGTTGACGAACTTGTGACCGTCGGTGGAACCGTAGACCTTGGCCAGTTCGATCCCTTCGTTGATCACCACGCGGTACGGTACGTCGACGCGCTTGAGCAGTTCCCAGGTGGACAGGCGCAGGACCGCCAGCTCGACCGGGTCCAGTTCGTCGATCTCGATGTCCAGGCACGGCTTGAGCGCGGTGTCGATCTCGCTCTTGAACTGCGGCACGCCGTGGAGGATTTCACGGAAGTAGGCGCCGTCGACATCGCTGAAGTCGTTATCGACCCGGAACTGCGCTTCGATTTCGTTCAGCGACTGCTTGGCCATGTGCCATTGGTAGAGTGCCTGGGTCGCGAGCTGACGGGCTTCGCGACGCTTGGCGCTCTTGGACGGCTTGCCGCTGCCTTCAGGCTTCGGATCGCGCGGGTTGAAACGATCGCTTTCGTCGCTAATCACACCGCCTCCAACTGCGACAGCAGGCTGACCATTTCCAGGGCGGACAGGGCAGCTTCGGCACCTTTGTTGCCGGCCTTGGTGCCGGAACGCTCGATGGCCTGCTCGATGGAGTCAACGGTCAGTACGCCGAAGGCTACCGGCACGCCAAACTCCATGGACACCTGGGCCAGGCCCTTGGTGCACTCGCCGGCGACGTATTCGAAGTGCGGGGTACCGCCACGAATGACCGCACCGAGGGCGATGATTGCCGAGAAATCGCCTTTCTGGGCGACTTTCTGCGCGACCAGCGGGATTTCGAAGGCGCCAGGCGCGCGGATGAGGGTGATGTCGCTTTCGCTCACACCGTGACGAACCAGGGCGTCAACGGCACCGCTCACCAGGCTTTCGACGACGAAGCTGTTGAAGCGGCCGACCACCAGGGCATAGCGGCCTTTAGGGGCGATGAAGGTACCTTCGATGGTCTTCAGGGTCATTCGACAAATCTCTTAAAGAGCCGGGACGCGTCAAGTACGCGCCCCTTAGTGATATTTGAACCGCGAATCAAGGCCGGCACCCGCCAGCCTTTTATTCGGAGGGCACGTATTCTACTACTTCCAGGTCGAAACCGGATATCGCATTGAACTTCATCGGCGCGCTCATCAGGCGCATCTTGCGCACACCGAGGTCGCGCAGGATCTGCGAACCGGCACCGACAATGCTGTAGGTGGTCGGTTTTTTCGCCGGTGCGTGGTCGGCGGTTTCACGGATATGCGCCAGCAGCACGTCGCCATCCAGCGGATGCCCGAGCAGCAGCACCACCCCGCTGCCCGCCTCGGCCACCGCGGCCATGGCGGCCCGCAGGCTCCAGCGACCCGGTTGCTTGACCATCAGCAGGTCGCGCAGCGGGTCCATGTTGTGCACGCGAACCAGGGTCGGCTCTTCGGCGCAGACATTGCCCAGGGTCAGGGCCATGTGCACGTCGCCTTCGACCGAATCACGATAGGTCACCAGGGTGAAATGACCCAGTTCGCTGTCCAGCGGCTGCTCGGCAATCCGCTGAACGGTACGTTCGTGGATCATCCGGTAGTGGATCAGGTCGGCGATGGTGCCGATCTTGATGTTGTGTTCGGCGGCAAAAGTCTCGAGTTCGGCACGACGGGACATGGTGCCGTCGTCGTTCATCACTTCGCAGATCACGCCGCTCGGTTCGAAACCGGCCATGCGCGCCAGGTCGCAGGCGGCCTCGGTGTGGCCGGCGCGGGCCAGGGTGCCACCGGGCTGGGCCATCAGCGGGAAGATGTGGCCGGGGCTGACGATGTCTTCGGCCTTGGCATCCCTGGCGGCGGCCGCTTGCACGGTGCGCGCGCGGTCGGCGGCGGAGATGCCGGTGGTGACGCCTTCGGTGGCCTCGATCGAGACGGTGAACTTGGTGCCGAAACCGGAACCGTTGCGCGGCGCCATCAGTGGCAGCTTGAGCAGCTCGCAACGCTCGCGGCTCATCGGCATGCAGATCAGGCCACGGGCGTGCTTGGCCATGAAGTTGATGTGCTCGGCCTTGCAGCATTCGGCGGCCATGATCAGGTCGCCTTCGTTCTCGCGGTCTTCGTCATCCATGAGGATGACCATCTTGCCCTGGCGAATGTCTTCGACCAGCTCTTCAATCGTGTTGAGCGCCACGCGGCACCCCCTTCTTTCAAGACTTGAGGTAGCCGTTGGCGGCCAGGAAACTTTCGGTGATGCCACCGCTCGACGGCTCGGCAGCCTTGTCGCCCAGCAGCAGGCGCTCCAGGTAACGGGCCAGCAGGTCGACTTCGAGGTTGACCTGACGACCGGGACGGTAGTCCGCCATGATGGTTTCGGCCAGGGTGTGCGGGACGATGGTCAGCTCGAACTCGGCGCCATTCACCGCGTTGACCGTCAGGCTGGTGCCGTCGACGGTGATCGAACCCTTGTGGGCGATGTACTTGGCCAGGTCTTTCGGCGCACGGATGCGGAACTGGATGGCCCGGGCGTTTTCTTCACGGGCCACGACTTCGCCGACACCGTCGACGTGACCGCTGACCAGGTGACCGCCGAGACGGGTGGTCGGGGTCAGGGCCTTTTCCAGGTTGACCCGGCTGCCGGCCTTCAATTCGTTGAACGCGGTGCAGTCCAGGGTTTCGCGGCTGACGTCAGCCCAGAAACCGTCGCCCGGAAGTTCCACGGCGGTCAGGCACACGCCATTGACCGCGATGCTGTCGCCGAGCTTGACGTCGCCCAGATCGAGCTTGCCGGTTTCTACATAGACCCGCACGTCGCCGCCTTTTGGGCTCAGCGCACGGATACTGCCGATGGATTCGATAATGCCGGTAAACATGAAATCCTCCTCGAGAACGAGCCAGCGCAGGGCGCAAGCCGCAAATTATACGCCGGGTGCCGGGTCAGGTATCGCGGTGACTCGCCAGTCATCGCCCACCGCGCGCATTTCAGTGATTTTCAGCCGTGGCGCCTCGCTCATCCGCTCCAGCGGCCAGTCCAGCAACGGACGCGCGCTGGAGCCGAGGAACCTGCCGGCGACAAAGATCTGGTATTCGTCCACCAGGCCTTGTCGGGCAAAGGCCCCGGCCAGGCGCGGGCCGGCCTCGACCAGCAGTTCGTTGACGCCACGGGCCGCCAGCAGGCCGAGCAACTGGCGCAGGTCGACCTGGCCGTCGCTGCCCGGCACGCTCAGGACTTCATGCCCGGCGGCCTGGTAGTCGGCGCTGACGGTCGTTGCGCAGGTCACCACCAGTGCCGGACCGGCCAGGAAGAAGGCCGCATCCAGCGGCACCCGCAGGCGCCCGTCGATCAGCACCCGCAACGGCGGCCGGCGTTCGGCCAGGGCCGTGAGTTCGGGGTCCAGGCCCAGTTCGGCGGGGCGCACGGTCAGCCGGGCCTTGTCGGCCAGCACCGTATCGGCGCCGGTAAGCACCACGCTGGACTGGGCCCGCAGCCGCTGCACCGCGGAACGCGCGGCGGGACCGGTGATCCACTGGCTTTCACCACTGGCCATGGCGGTGCGGCCGTCGAGGCTCATCGCCAGCTTGACCCGCACGAACGGCAGGCCATGTTCCATGCGCTTGAGGAAACCCTGGTTGATCGCCCGCGCTTCACCTTCGAGCACGCCGCTGTGCACCGCGATCCCGGCGTCGGCCAGGCGCTTGAGGCCGCGCCCGGCGACTTCCGGATTCGGATCCTGCATGGCCGCGACCACCCGGCCCACGCCGGCCTTGACCAGCGCATCGGCGCACGGCGGCGTACGCCCGAAGTGGCTGCACGGTTCCAGCGTCACGTAGGCCGTCGCGCCACGGGCGTTTTCGCCCGCCTCGCGCAAGGCATGCACTTCGGCATGAGGCTCACCGGCACGCACGTGCCAGCCTTCGCCGACCACCACGCCGTCGCGCACGATCACGCAACCCACCCGCGGGTTCGGGTGCGTCGAGTAGCGCCCCTTGCGGGCCAGCTCCAGGGCGCGGGCCATGTAGTGGGCGTCGAGCACCGCCTGTTCGCTGGAAAGACTCATTCCTTGGCGGGCTCCCGGGCGAGGCGGTCGATCTCTTCACGGAACTCGTTGAGGTCCTGGAAACGACGATAAACCGAGGCGAAACGGATGTAGGCGACTTCGTCGAGTTTCTGCAACTCGGCCATCACCAGTTCGCCGACGATCAGCGACTTGATCTCGCGCTCGCCGGTCGCCCGCAGCTTGTGCTTGATGTGCACCAGCGCGGCTTCCAGGCGCTCGACACTCACCGGGCGCTTTTCCAGGGCCCGCTGCATACCGGCGCGGAGTTTTTCTTCGTCGAAGGGCTGGCGACTGCCGTCCTGCTTGATCAGGCGCGGCAAAACCAGTTCGGCGGTTTCAAAGGTGGTGAAACGCTCACCGCAGGCCAGGCATTCACGCCGGCGGCGCACCTGTTCGCCCTCGGCGACCAGACGCGAGTCGATGACTTTGGTGTCGTTGGCACCGCAGAAGGGACAGTGCATGGTGGCAGGCAACAAAAAATGGGAGGGCCATGGTAGCGCATCCCCGTGGCAAGACAAGCCATAGGGTTTGCGGTATACAGTCGGCAGACTAACGTTATCCCATCAGAACCGCCGTTTTCTGCCTCAGTTGGAGCTGTAGATGTCAGTACGACCGCTTGTTTTGCTCAGTCTCGCCGGCCTGCTTGTCGCTTGCGGCAGCGCCCCCAAGCCCGTGCCGGCACCCGTCCCCCAGGTCCAGACGCAAAAACCGGTCAGTCCCTACGAAGAACTCGGCCCGCTGCCGGCGTTCCAGCGTGAACTGAGCGGCACCCTGCTCGGCGTGCCGGCCAATGCCGAGGTCGAACTGGCCCTGCTGGTGATCGATGAGCGTGGTCGTCCGCAACAATTGCTGGCCAGCAGCAAGATCAATGGCACCGGCCAGGCGCTGCCGTTCCGCCTGCGCTTCAATCCGGAGGTGTTTCCGCCGAACAGCCGCGTCGAACTGCGCGGCCGGGCCAGCCAGTCCGGGCAACTGATCCTGCACCTGCCCTCCGTATCGGTGACCCAGCCGACCACCCAGGCCATGGGCCAACTGCAATTCGTCGGCGCACCATGAATCCACCGCTCAACCTGCAACAGTCACTGAGCGGGCTGCTGGGGGATGCGCGACTGGTGGCCTGCCCTCTGCCGCAGACCGACCTGCAGTTGTGGCTGATCGACGCCGGAAACATGGACCGCGCCTTCAGCTCGGAAGAGACCCTGCGGATCCTGCACGAGCCACCCTACTGGAGTTTCTGCTGGGCCAGCGGCCTGGCCCTGGCCCGCTACCTGGCTGAACGCCCCCACTGGGTGGCCGGCAAGCGGGTGCTGGATTTCGGTGCCGGCTCCGGCGTGGCGGCGATTGCCGCGGCCAGGGCAGGGGCACTGGAAGTGGTGGCCTGCGACCTCGATCCGCTGGCGCTGGCCGCGTGCCGGGCGAATGCCGCGCTCAATGGCGTGGAGCTGAGTTATTCCGCGGACTTTTTCGCCGAGAGCGACCGCTTCGACCTGATCCTGGTCGCCGACGTCCTCTATGACCGGGAAAACCTGCCACTGCTGGATCAGTTCCTCAGCCGTGGCCGCGAAACGCTGGTGGCCGACTCACGGGTACGGGACTTCCGTCACCCGTTGTACCGGCGCCTGGAAATGCTCGAAGCCCTGACCCTGCCGGACCTGATGGAGCCGCACGAGTTTCGCCAGGTCAGCCTGTACCACGCCAGCCGGCCCTGAGGCGCAACCGCCGCTTTCGGCCAACCCGCCCCAGGCCTTATAGTTGCACCATTCCCCGCTCTTCGAGATTCCCGATGACTCAGGACACGCCCTACATCTTCGACGCCACCGCCCTGAACTTCGACCAGGCGGTGATCCAGAACTCGTTCCACAAACCGGTGCTGGTGGATTTCTGGGCCGAATGGTGTGCGCCCTGCAAGGCGCTGATGCCGATGCTGCAACAGATCGCCGAGAGCTATCAGGGCGAACTGCTGCTGGCCAAGGTCGACTGTGACGCCGAGCAGGACATCGTCGCCCGCTTCGGTATCCGCAGCCTGCCGACCGTGGTGCTGTTCAAGGACGGCCAGCCGGTGGACGGCTTCGCCGGGGCCCAGCCGGAGTCGGCGGTACGCGCCATGCTCGAACCCCATGTACAGATGCCACCGCCGGCCGCGGCCGATCCGTTCGAGCAGGCCCAGGCGCTGTTCGCCGAAGGCCGGATCGCCGACGCCGAAGCGGTCCTGGTGACGCTGCTGGGCGAAGACAACAGCAACGCCAAGGCGCTGATCCTGTATGCCCGCTGCCTCGCCGAACGGGGTGAGCTGGGCGAAGCGCAAAGCGTGCTCGAGGCGGTCAAGGGCGACGAACACAAGGCCGCCCTGGCCGGCGCCAAGGCCCAGCTGACGTTCCTGCGCCAGGCCGCCGACCTGCCGGATGCCGCCGAGTTGAAAGCCCGCCTGGCGCAGGATCCGCAAGACGACGAGGCGGTCTACCAACTGGCGATCCAGCAACTGGCCCGCCAGCAGTACGACGCCGCGCTGGATGCCCTGCTCAAGCTGTTCACCCGCAACCGCGGCTACAGCGAAGGCCTGCCCCACAAGACCCTGTTACAAGTGTTCGACCTGCTGGGCAACGACCATCCGCTGGTGACCACCTACCGGCGCAAGTTGTTCGCGGCGTTGTACTAGGTTCTGTGCGAAAACTGGACACCGCCAGATTGTGTAGGAGCCGGCTTGCCGGCGATGCAGGCGCCGCGGTGCATCCGTCAGACCGCGTTATCCTCATCGCCAGCAAGCCGGCTCCCACAGGATCTCTGTCCCATGCTACTGCGGCGCTCGACGAGGCGAGGTCCGTGTCTGCCGGTCAAACCCCGACCCAGCTGTAGAGCGGTGAATCAGCGCCGCTCAGCACTTTGACCTCGGCGCAATGCCGCAGGCGCACCAGCAGCCGCTTGGCGGCCGCGGTGCTGCCCGTCAAGCCTTCCAGTTGTTCCAGCAACTCCGGTCCGCTGATCTGCCCGGCCTGACGCACCAGATCCCTGGTCAACTGCCAGAGCGCATCGTCCTGGCTCACCGGCCTGGCCGCCACCACCGGCTCCTGCGGCGTCTCCACCTGCAACTGCGCGCCAAGCCGGGCCCAATCGCCGTCATCCAGCTCCACTGTCAAATCCACCGGCCACTCGCCGATGGTTCCGCGAATCCGCACCATAAAACCGTCCTCGATACCCTTGACCGAATAGTCCTGCGCGCATGCTCCCATGGGTCAGCCGGATCGCCAAGCGAGTGGCCGCAAGCGCGATAAATTGTTATAAGATCACATAACAAAACACCCTCTCGTCGTTTCCGGAGAAACGCTATGCGCCGCCTGCTTCTCGCCCTGCCTTTTGCCTTGCTGCCCCTGGTCGCCGCCCAGGCCCATGAAAAAGAACATGGCAGCCTCGGCGCCCACGAACATGGTGTCGGCCGCTTGAACGCAGCCCTCGACGCACAGACCCTGGAGCTGGAACTGCAAAGCCCGGCGATGAACCTCGTGGGCTTCGAGCACGCGGCCGCCAGCGACGCCGACAAGGCCAGGGTCGCCGCCGTGCGCGCCCTGCTCGACAAGCCGCTGGCACTGTTCAACCTGCCCGGGGAGGCCGGTTGCGTGGTCGCCAACCAGGAACTGGAAAGTCCGCTGTTCGGTGATCCGGCCCCGGAAGACGCCAACCATGATGACGATGACGACGACCACGCCAAGGGCACCGACGAGCACGAACATCATCACGACCACAGCGAAATCCACGCCCACTACCAGTTCACCTGCAGCACCCCGCAGGCCCTCAAGCAGCTCGACCTGACCCAGGTCTTCAAGACCTTCCCCGCGACCCAGAAAATTCAGGTACAACTCATCTCGCCAAGCGGCCAGCAGGGCGTGGATGCGACGCCGAAGGCCGCCACCCTGAAGTTCTGACATCCATGAATCCTGTGGGAGCGGGCTTGCCCGCGAAGAAGGTGACCCGGTTCCCGTGTGATACCGCATGACCACGCTTCGCGGACAAGCCCGCTCCCACAGGGGTATGCCCCACATGAATCGGCTCCCATGACCCAAGCACTTATCGAACTGTCCGACCTGGGCTTCAACTGGCCCGGTCACCCGCAGTTGCTGGACATTCCCGCGTTCCGCCTGGAGCCCGGCGAGACCCTGTTTCTCAAGGGCCCCAGCGGCAGCGGCAAGACCACCCTGCTCGGCCTGCTGGGCGGCGTGCAGAAGCCCAGCCGGGGCAGCATCCGCCTGCTCGGCCAGGAACTGACCGAACTCGGAGCCGGCGCCCGCGACCGCTTTCGCGTCGATCACACCGGCTACATTTTCCAGCAGTTCAACCTGCTGCCGTTTCTCTCGGTGCGCGAGAACGTCGAACTGCCCTGCCATTTTTCCAGACTGCGCGCCAGCCGCGCCAGCCAGCGCCACGGCAGCATCGACCAGGCCGCGGCAACCCTGCTCGCTCACCTCGGCCTGAAGGACCCGGCATTGCTGGAACGGCGTGCCGACTCCCTGTCCATCGGCCAGCAACAACGGGTCGCCGCCGCCCGCGCACTGATCGGCCAGCCGGAACTGGTGATCGCCGACGAACCGACCTCGGCCCTCGACTACGACGCCCGCGAAGCCTTTATCCGCCTGTTGTTCGCCGAGTGCCGGGAAGCCGGTTCCAGCCTGCTGTTCGTCAGCCATGACCAGAGCCTGGCACCGCTGTTCGATCGTCACCTGTCCCTGGCCGAACTGAATCGCGCGGCCGCGCCCGCGGAGGTTTGAGATGTATCTGTTACGACTGGCCCTGGCCAGCCTGGCCAACCGCCGCTTTACCGCCATTCTCACGGCCTTTGCCATCGCCCTTTCGGTCTGTCTGCTGCTGGCCGTGGAGCGCGTGCGCACCGAAGCCCGCGCCAGCTTCGCCAGCACCATCAGCGGCACCGACCTGATCGTCGGCGCCCGCTCGGGCTCGGTGAACCTGCTGCTGTATTCGGTGTTCCGCATCGGCAACGCCACCAACAACATCCGCTGGGACAGCTACGAGCATTTCGCCAGCAATCCGCAGGTGAAATGGGCCATCCCGATCTCCCTCGGCGACTCCCATCGCGGCTACCGGGTGATGGGCACCAACGAGTCCTATTTCGAGCATTATCAGTACGGTCACCAGCAGAGCCTGGAACTGGCCACCGGCCGCGCCTTCGCCAGCGATCCGTTCGAAGTGGTGCTCGGCGCCGAAGTCGCCGACGCCCTGCACTACAAGCTCGGCGACAAGCTGGTGCTGGCCCATGGCGTCGCGGCCATCAGCCTGGTCAAGCACGATGACAAGCCGTTCACCGTGGTCGGCATTCTCAAGCGCACCGGGACGCCGGTGGACCGCACGCTGCATATCAGCCTCGGCGGCATGGAAGCGATCCACATCGACTGGCACAACGGCGTACCGGCCCGCGGCGCCGGGCGGATCAGCGCCGACCAGGCGCGCAACATGGACCTCACGCCCCAGGCGATCACGGCCTTCATGCTCGGCCTCAAGAGCAAGATCGCAACCTTCGCCGTACAGCGCGAGATCAACGAGTTCCGGGGCGAGCCGATGCTGGCGATCCTGCCGGGCGTGGCCTTGCAGGAGCTCTGGAGTCTGATGGGCACGGCGGAAAAGGCCTTGTTCGTGGTCTCACTGTTCGTGGTGCTGACCGGCCTGATCGGCATGCTCACGGCGATCCTCACCAGCCTCAACGAGCGTCGCCGGGAGATGGCGATCCTGCGTTCGGTAGGCGCGCGGCCTTGGCATATCGCCAGCCTGCTGGTGCTGGAAGCCTTTGCCCTGGCGTTGTCCGGGGTGGTCGCCGGGGTGGGCCTGCTGTACCTGTGCATCGCCCTGGCCCAGGGTTATGTGCAGTCGAACTACGGGCTGTACCTGCCGCTGTCCTGGCCAAGCGAATATGAATGGACGCTGCTCGGCGGTATCCTCGTCGCCGCCCTGTTGATGGGTAGCGTGCCGGCCTGGCGCGCCTATCGACAATCCCTGGCCGATGGCCTGTCCATCCGTTTATGAGTGTCTGTGCGATGAAAAAGCCTGTGTTGTCCCACCTGCTGCTGGCGCTGCTGTTGCTCGCGCCCCTGCCCTCATGGGCCAAGGACGAGCCGCGGGAGCTGGCCTGGCAGGAGATGATTCCGCCGGACGCACCGCCGGAAGTCCCGGACATGCGCCCGCTGCATGACCTGTCGCAGTTGGGCAACATGGACCCCGAGGCCGCCCCGGCGGCCAGGCAGGACCTGCCGAATGCCCCGGTGGTCAAGGCCCTCGATGGTCAGCATGTGCGCCTGCCGGGTTATATCGTGCCGCTGGAAGTGAGTGAGGAAGGCCGCACCACCGAGTTCCTGCTGGTGCCGTATTTCGGCGCCTGCATCCATGTGCCGCCACCGCCGTCGAACCAGATCGTGCATGTGACCAGCGAGCTGGGGGTCAAGCTCGACGAGCTGTACCAGCCGTACTGGATCGAGGGCGAGTTGCAGGTCAAGCCGAGCACCAGCGAGCTGGCGGATGCCGGCTATAGCATGGAGGCGCAGAAGATCTACGTGTACGAGTTGCCGGAATAAGGCAACTCGCCTTTCATTGAGCTGAGTCAAAGACCGGATCAGCTCGCTCTTTACCATTGGCTCCAGTGAATTCGAAACGTCCTCTGGAGCCTCCCATGCACAAGTCCCTGCTCAGCGCGTCCCTCGTCGCGCTCGCCCTCGCCGCCCCGCTCGCCCATGCCCACGATGCCGGTGACATCATCGTTCGCGCCGGGGCGATCACGGTCAATCCGAAAGCCGACAGTTCCAGCGTCAAGGTCGACCGCGGCCCGCTGGCCGGCGCCGACCTCGGCGGCAAGGCGACCATGAGCAGCGACACCCAGCTGGGCCTGAACTTCGCCTACATGCTCACCGATCACGTCGGCCTCGAACTGCTGGCCGCCACCCCGTTCGAACACGACGTGAAACTCAAGAATACCGCCCTCGGCGCCGCCAACGGCAAGCTCGGCACCCTCAAGCACCTGCCGCCGACCCTGAGCGTGGTGTACTACCCGCTCGACAACAAGTCGGCGTTCCAGCCCTATGTCGGTGCAGGCATCAACTACACCTGGATCTACGACGAGCACGTCGGCAGCGAAGCCAATGCCGCCGGCTTCGACAATTTCCGCGCGAAGAATTCCTGGGGCGTGGCCTGGCAGGTCGGTGCCGACTACATGCTCACCGACAACGTGATGATCAACGCCCAGGTCCGCTACATCGACATCGACACCACCGCCTACGTGGACAACAATGCCGTGGCCGGCGGCACCCGTGCCAAGGTCAATGTCGACGTGGACCCGATGGTCTACATGGTCGGCCTGGGCTACAAGTTCTAAGCCCACCCCGGAATGAAAAAAGGCGCCTCGAGAGGCGCCTTTTTCATTACCCGCGCCAGCTCTCAGCGCCCCAGCAACCGCGCCAGTCCCACGCTCATCGGCGTCGGCTCGGGGAAGGCGAAGCGCTCCAGCAGGCGCCGGTTGTTCGCCCGGGAATGGCGGATATCGCCGGAGCGGGCCGGGGCGAATGTCACCGGCGGCAAGGGACCGACGACTTCGCCCAGGGCCTGCAGCATCTGGTTGAGGGTGGTGGAGCGGTTCAGGCCGACGTTGATCGCGCCCTCCTGCACCTGCGGCGCCTCGAGCGCCTGCACCAGGACCTGCACCAGGTCGCCGACATAGATGAAGTCGCGGGTCTGCTCGCCATCGCCGAACACAGTGATCGGCAGACCTTTCTCGGCGCGCTCGCTGAAGATGCTGATGACCCCGGAATACGGCGAGGACGGATCCTGGCGCGGCCCGAAGACATTGAAGAAACGGAAGATCACCGGTTCCAGGCCATGCTGGCGGCGGTAGAAGTCGAAGTAGTATTCGCTGGCCAGCTTGTCCGAGGCATAGGGCGTCAGCGGCGCCTTGGGCGTGTCCTCGTCGATCGACTCACCTTCGCCGTTGTTGCCGTAGACCGCTGCGCTGGAGGCGAAGATCACCCGCTTCACGCCGGCCTCGCGCATGGCTTCGCAGACATTCAGGCTGCCGATGAAATTGCTCTGGTGCGTGCGCACCGGATCGTCCACCGAGGCTTGCACCGACGCCACCGCCGCCAGGTGCACCACCGCCTGGCAACCGAGCATGGCCCGGGCGACCAGTGCGGCATCGGCCACATCACCTTCGATCAGCTCGACCCGCGGGTCGTCCAGGGTCAGGTTGCCGCGCTTGCCGGTGGACAGGTCGTCCAGCACGCGGATCGAGTAACCCTTGGCCAGCAGCCGCTCGGCAAGGTTGGAGCCGATGAAGCCGGCCCCGCCGGTGATCAGAATCGGCGCATCAGCCATGACGATAGAACCTGTCCAGTAAAGCCGGCAGTCCGGCGCGCCAGGCGCGGGGCTTGATGCCGAAGGTGTGAAGGATTTTCTTGCAGGCCAGCACCGCATGCTGCGGCTCTTCGGCGGCATCCGGGCGGGCCGCGTGGGCCTGGGCGGTCGGTGCCTCGATCGCCAGCGCATGGAAATTGCGGGCTTCGCCGAGGATCGCCTGTCCCAGTGCCAGCGGCGTGGTCGCCTCATGGCCGGCATAGTGATAGGTGCCCCACAACGGCGCTGCGCAATCGAGCTGCTTGAGCACCGAGATGATCACCCGCGCCGCATCGTCCACCGGTGTCGGGTTGCCGCGCCGGTCATCGGCCATCAGCAATTCTTCGGGGCGCTCGGCGCGGGCAAGGAAACGCCCCAGCGCGCCGTCGATGCTGTCGTCCAGCAGCCAGCCGAAACGTAGCAGCACATGTTGCGGGCAGGTCGCGCGCACGCTCTGCTCGATACGCCACAGCGCCTGGCCGCGCAGGCCGAGGGGAACCGGTTCGTCTTTTTCGCTGTAGGCGGTCGCCCGCGAACCGTCGAACACCCGGTAGCTGGAGGGCTGCACCAGGACGATATTGTGATGCTGGCACAGTTCGGCCAGGCGCTCGACCGCGGATTCCTGGCTGGACAGGCGGGTTTCGCTCACCGCCTCCGCCTGGAACCAGTCGAAATAGTAAGCAAGGTTGATCAACGCATCGGGACGGGTGTCGTCGAGCAGTTGCGTCAGGCTCGCGGCATCCCAGCCGTCTTGCGGCGGGCGGGGGGCGAGGAAACCGATGTCTTCCTCTGCTCCCAGGCGAATCAGCGCCTGCCCGAGGGCATTCCCGCCGCCCAACAACATAAGGCGCATTCGCATAGATTCAGCAGGCCCAGGTCTGTTCAGAACGATGGAGGTTGGCGGCAAAACCGAGGTTTTCCCGTTGGCAATAACCACAATCGTTGCATTTTGCGGGTTTCGGATGCAACCGTCACGGGGAAAGTGCCTTGCGGTCCCCACAGCCTTGCACTTTATCCGCATCGCCCGCATAAAGTAGGGTATGAACCTTCCCGAACCAGCCCCCGGCGCTCTGGCGGCGTTCCATCCGGCCGTCAGTGCCTGGTTTCGCAGGACCTTCCCGGGCGTCACCGCCGCCCAGGCGCGTGCCTGGCCGTTGATCCGCCAGCGCCGCTCGACGCTGATCGCCGCGCCCACCGGCTCCGGCAAGACCCTCACGGCCTTTCTCGCGGTCATCGATGAGCTGGTGCGACAGGGCCTGGACCAGGGCGGCAAGCTGCCGGACGAAACCTTCGTCGTCTATGTCTCGCCGCTCAAGGCGCTGTCCAACGATATCCGCATCAACCTGCAGGAACCGCTGGCCGGCATCACCGCCGAGCTCGAACAGCAGGGTCTGCCGCCATTGCAGATCAGCACCGCGGTGCGGACCGGCGATACACCGCAGAAAGACCGCACGCAGATGCGCAAGAGCGCACCGCATATCCTGGTCACCACCCCGGAATCGCTGTACGTGCTGCTCGGCTCCGACTCCGGGCGGCGCATGCTCGCCACCACCCGTACGGTGATCATCGACGAAATCCACGCCATCGCCGCCAGCAAGCGCGGCAGCCATCTGGCCCTGAGCCTCGAACGCCTGCAGGCGCTGTGCCGCGAGCCGTTGTTGCGCATCGGCCTGTCCGCCACGCAAAAGCCCATCGACGCGGTGTCGCGTTTTCTCGCGGGCAACGAACGCCCCTGCGAGATCATCGATATCGGCCATGCCCGCCCACGGGACCTCGGCATCGAAGTGCCGCCGGTGCCGTTGGGCCCGGTGATGGCGAATGACGTCTGGGAGCTGGTCTACGAACGACTCGCCGAACTGGCCCGGGAACATCGCACCACCCTGGTGTTCGTCAACACCCGGCGCCTGGCCGAACGACTGGCCCGCCACGTGAGCGAGCGCCTGGGCAAGGCAGCGGTCGCCGCCCACCACGGCAGTCTCGCCAAGGAGCAGCGCCTGGAGGCCGAGCAACGGCTCAAGCGCGGCGAGTTGCAAGTACTGATCGCCACCGCTTCGCTGGAACTGGGCATCGATATCGGCGAGGTCGAACTGGTCTGCCAGATCGGTTCGCCAGGGTCCATTTCGGCCTTCCTGCAAAGAGTGGGTCGCTCCGGTCACCAGATCGATGGAACCCCCAAGGGCCGCCTGTTCCCGACCTCGCGTGATGACCTGATCGAATGTGCCGCCCTGCTCGATTGCGTGCGCCGGGGCGAACTGGACACCCTGCTGATTCCCCGGGCGCCGCTGGATGTGCTGGCGCAGCAGATCGTCGCCGAGGTCAGTTGCCAGGAGTGGCAGGAAGCCGCGCTGCTGGACATGATCCGCCGCGCCAGCCCCTATGCCGGCTTCGACGAAGCCCATTACCAGGCATTGCTGCAGATGCTCGCCGAGGGGTTCAACAGTCGTCAGGGACTGCGCAGCGCCTACCTCCATCGGGACGCGCTGACCCGTACCCTGCGCGGGCGTCGCGGCAGTCAGCTGACGGCACTCACCAGTGGCGGGACGATTCCGGACAACGCCGACTACGCCGTGCTGCTGGAACCCCAGGCGCTGAATATCGGCAGCGTCCATGAAGACTTCGCGGTGGAAAGCATTGCCGGCGACGTGTTCCAGCTGGGCAACAGCTCCTACCGGATCCTGCGGGTCGAAACCGGCAAGGTGCGGGTCGAGGATGCCCATGGCCAGCCGCCGAGCATTCCTTTCTGGCTCGGCGAAGCGCCGGGACGCAGCAACGAACTGTCCTTCGCCGTGGCACGCCTGCACGGGCATCTGGATCAACTGCTGGGGGCCACGCCCGGTGACTTGCAGCCCAGCCTCGACTGGCTGCGCGACAGCATAGGCCTGGAGCCGGCCGGCGCCGAACAGATCGTCGAATACCTCGCCCGCGCCCGCCTGGCCCTGGGCGCCCTGCCGTCCCGCGACACCCTGGTGATGGAGCGGTTCTTCGACGAGTCCGGCGGCACCCAGTTGATCATCCACACACCGTTCGGCAGCCGGGTCAACCGCGCCTGGGGCCTGGCCCTGCGCAAGCGTTTCTGCCGTACCTTCAATTTCGAATTGCAGGCCGCCGCGAGCGAGGACGCCATTGTCCTGTCGCTCTCCACCAGCCACAGCTTTGCCCTGGAGGAAGTGTGGCGTTATCTGCGCAGCAACAGTGCCGAGCAGATCCTCGTCCAGGCGGTGCTCGACGCGCCGCTGTTCGGCGTGCGCTGGCGCTGGAATGCCGGGGTCGCGCTGGCGCTGCCGCGCTTTGTCGGCGGGCGCAAGGTGCCGCCGCAGATCCAGCGGATGAAAGGCGAGGACCTGACGGCCTGTGTCTTTCCGGACCAGATCGCCTGCCTGGAAAACCTCGCCGGCGAGCGCGAGATTCCCGACCATCCGCTGGTGGAGCAGACCCTCGACGATTGCCTGCACGAAGCCATGGACAGCGAAGGCTGGCTGGCCCTGCTGCGGCGCATGGAGGCCGGAGAGGTACGCCTGATCGCCCGCGACCTGCCGGCGCCATCGCCGCTGGCGGCGGAAATCCTCAGCGCCAAACCCTATACCTTTCTCGACGATGCACCGCTGGAAGAGCGGCGGACCCAGGCCGTGCTCAATCGCCGCTGGAGCGATCCGAGCAGTACCGACGATCTCGGCGCGCTGGACAACGAGGCCATTGCCGCGGTGCGCGCGGAAGCCTGGCCACAGCCCAACGGCACGGATGAAATGCATGAGGCGCTGATGAGTCTCGCCGTGATCGGCGCAGTCGAGGCCGAGGCCAATGAGCACTGGCCGGGCTGGCTCGAGGCCCTGGCCGCCAGCGGGCGCGCCACCTGCCTGCGAGTCGACGGCCACGGTTTGTGGGTCGCCCTGGAGCGCCTGACCTGCCTGCTGGCGCTTTATCCACAGGCCATTGCGCAACCGCCGTTGCTGCCACTGGCGGATTTCGACCAGGCCTGGGAGGCGGACGCTGCCGCCGTCGAAGTGCTGCGTGCCCGCCTCAGCGGCTTTGGCCCGCTGTCGCTGGGCGAGATCGCCGCGCCCTTGGCGCTGAACGAAGCTCAACTGGCCCAGGCCCTGGCGAAACTGGAAAGTGAAGGTTATGTGCTGCGGGGACAATTCACCCCCGGGGCGACATCGGAGCAATGGTGCGAACGGCATCTGCTGGCGCGCATTCACCGCTATACGGTCAAGCGCCTGCGGCGGGAGATCGAACCCGTGGCCCTCCAGGACTTCATGCGTTTCCTGTTCGACTGGCAGCACCTGTCCAGTACCAGCCAGGCCCAGGGCAACGCCGCGTTGCCGATGATTGTCAGCCAGCTCGAAGGTTATGCGGCCGCCGCCGGAGCCTGGGACAGTGATCTGCTGAGCGCGCGCCTGAAGGATTATTCGTCGACCTGGCTGGATGACCTGTGTCGCTCGGGCAAGCTGGTCTGGACACGCCTGAACGCGCGCAACAAGGCTGCCAGCACCACGTTGCGCAGCACCCCGATCGTGTTGTTGCCCCGCAATCGGCTGCAACTATGGAGCAGCCTGGCGCAGCAGACGGCCATCGAGGAACTGTCGCCGCGAACCTTGAAAGTCCATACGGCCTTGAGCGAGCACGGCGCGCTGTTCTTCGATGAACTGCTGCACGAAGCCCATCTGTTGCCCACCGAGCTGGAGACGGCGTTGCAGGAACTGGTGGGCGCCGGCCTGGTGAATGCCGACAGTTTCGCCGGGCTGCGGGCGTTGATCACCCCGGCCAGCAAACGCCAGCAGCGTCCCGGCCGCCGCGGGCGCGGGGCCTTTGTCGGCGGAATGGACGACGCCGGACGCTGGGCGCTGCTGCGCCGGCCTTCGACGCAGGCGACCGGCTCCGAGCGACTGCCGGAGGACACCCTTGAGCAGGTTGCCATGACCTTGCTGCGTCGTTATGGCGTGGTGTTCTGGCGTCTGCTGGAACGGGAAGCGGAATGGCTGCCGAGCTGGCGCGAGTTGCTACGCACCCTGCATCGCCTGGAAGCCCGTGGCGAGATTCGCGGCGGACGTTTTGTCAGCGGCCTGGCCGGCGAACAGTTCGCCTTGCCCGAAGCCATCCCGCTGCTGCGCGAGGTACGTCGCCGGCCCCTGGATGGCAGCCTCGTCGCGGTGTGTGGCGCCGACCCGTTGAACCTCGCCGGCACGCTGTTGCCGGGCAGCAAGGTTCCGGCGCTGGCGGGCAATCGGCTGGTGTATCGCGATGGCGTGCCCGTAGCGGCTGAAATCGCCGGCAAGCCGTTGTTCTGGCTGGAGCTGGAGCAGCAGGCGGCGGCCGAGGTCCGGCAGAAACTGATCCGCCACTGATCATCCGGCGGCTATTGAGGCCGCGACAAGACCACCGGCGCAGCCTCTGCCGGAGGTACCTGCGGCTCGTCTTCCATCACCGGCGCGCGGTTCGGCAGCATCACCTGCTGTGGATAAGTCTGCGCGAAATGCACCCACGGGCTCTGGTCCACCAGTTTCTTCAGGCGCTCGTTGAACGCCCGGCTGACGCTGTACTGCCCACCCGACACGGTGCGGAACTGTGCCGTCAGGACCACGCCATTGAGGTCCATGCGATCCACGCCGAACACCTCCAGCGGGCCTTGCAGGTTGAACTTGAGAAAGCTGTCCTCGCTGATCGAGCGCCCCGCTTCGCGAATCAGCGCGCTGGCCTTGTCGACATCGGTGTCGTAGGTGAACTGTACCGAGAAGAACGCAAAGGCGAATTGCCGCGACTGGTTGGTGACCGCCTTGATCTGGCCGAACGGCACCGAATGCACGAAGCCCTTGCCGTCGCGCAGGCGCAGGGTGCGGATGGTCAGGCCTTCGACCGTGCCGGCATGGCCGGAATCGAGCACCACCCAGTCGCCGATGGACAGGGTGTCCTCGATGATGATGAACAAGCCGGTGATCACATCCTGCACCAGTTGCTGGGAGCCGAAGCCGATCGCCAGCCCGACCACCCCGGCACCGGCCAGCAGCGGCGCGACATTGATCCCCAGGTTGGCCATGGTGGTGATGGTGCAGATCACCACCAGGATGATCTTCACCGCATTGCGCAGCAGCGGCAGGATGGTCTTGACCCGCATGCTCGGCTGCTTCGAGGAGCGGCGGTTGATCGGCGGCTTCAAGGCCTCCTGGATCGCCGTGTCGAGCACCACCCACAGCAGCCAGGTGGCCAGCAGGATCAGGCCGATACGGCTGAGGGCGTCACTGATGGCCCGGCCCACGGTGTTCTGCACGGCGAACTCATACAGCGACAGCCCCCAGATCCGCCCGAGCAATTCGATGAAGGTCACGGCCAGGGCAATCCGCAACAGCGCATGCAGCAGGCTCAGCAGGCGTTCCTTGTAGACGCTGCTGCGCTGGATCGCCAGGGCTCCGCGGGCCTTGAACAGGTGCTGGAAAATGGTGCTGAGAAACACCGTGGCGATCAGCAGCACGGTGGTCAGCAAGGCGCAGCGCAGGGCTTTCTGGCTGTCCTCGCCAGCGCCGATCAGGTTGATCGCCGACACCAGCACCATCAGCAGGATCGGCCAGTACCACAGGCCGGAAAAGATCCGCAGCGATTCCTGCAGCGCCGGCTGGCCCAGGCGCTGGGCCAGCGAACGGTTGCGGATCAGGTGCGCCACCGGACGCCGCAGGCGGAACACCAGCACGCCGAACAGGATCGAGGCGAACAGGCCGGTGAACACCGCCACGCTGCTGGTGATATTGCCGCCCAGCTGGCGGGCGATCTGCGGGCTGGTCAGGGCATCGCTGAGGGCCGCGAGGAAGCCGATCAGAAACAGCGGACGCGGGCTGTAGTCACGGATGATGCGAACCGCACGGCGCTTGTGGCCGACATCGAACAGCACACTCAGGGACAGCAGCAGCGCGGTGGAGAACACGCCGCTGCTGGTGGCATAGGCCAGGCACAGCGCCAGCGCGCGGCCGACGGAGGTCGGCAGGAAGTGGCTGGCGTAGAGGGTCAGCGGCAGGCTGATCAGCGCCGGTAGCATGTAGGGCAGCACATACCCCACCAGCGATTGGCTGCGCTCGCGGGACTGCAACAGGCGATGGCGATTGAACCGGCGGGCAGCGAGTCGGCCGAGGAGCGCCAGCCCGGCAAAGCTGCCGATCCAGGTCAGGGACAGCAGGATGAAATCCGCGGCGACGCTCCAGGGCGAGCGGTCGACGGTCTGGCTGACCAGCCGATCCATTTCATCGGCGGCCCGGTCGGCGCGCAGGCGCCAGGCGTCCAGCAGGTTGTCGTTGAGGTCGAGTTTGTCCTGCACGTCCTCGATGCTGGAGCTCAGGGCCCCGAGCAGGCCACCCTGCACCAGCGGCGGCGGTGAGGCCTGGGTCGGTGGCGCGGCGGCTGGCGCAGCGCCCACACCGCAACTGACGGACAACAGAAAAATCGAAAGCATGATTGCCAGCTTGAACCGGAACACGGATGGGCCCTCTTCGGCAGTCTCTGTAAGAAACTGAGTCCCTGGGCATCAGCAAAGTTCGCTTCGAAGTAGATGAAGATTCCCCGCCACCCGGTATCACGGCGGTCATCACACGCCGCGCATGGGAGCGATCAACCAGGGGATATTTGCATTCAGTTCAAATATGTTGTGCCGATACCTGTATTTTTCCGCACAAGTGAAACAACGACACTGCGCTCCTGATTTAAACCCACCGGAGTTTGCAGCCATGCCCATTGCCTTGCTCGCGCTGACCCTAAGCGCCTTCGCCATCGGGACGACCGAGTTCGTCATCGTTGGCCTGTTACCCACCATCGGCACCGACCTCGGGGTCAGCCTGCCATCCGCCGGCCTGCTGGTCAGCCTGTATGCCCTGGGTGTCGCCATCGGCGCCCCGGTGCTCACCGCCCTCACCGGCAAGGTCCCGCGCAAGTTGCTGCTGTTGTCGCTGATGGTGCTGTTCACCCTCGGCAACCTGCTGGCCTGGCAGGCGCCGAGTTATGAATCGCTGATCATTGCGCGGATCGTCACCGGCCTGGCCCACGGCGTGTTCTTCTCCATCGGCTCGACCATCGCCACCAGCCTGGTGCCCAAGGAAAAAGCCGCCAGCGCGATTGCGATCATGTTTACCGGCCTGACCGTAGCGCTGGTCACCGGCGTGCCCCTGGGGACTTTCATCGGCCAGCATTTCGGCTGGCGGGAAACCTTCCTGGCGGTCTCGGCCCTGGGTGTGATCGCCTTTATCGGCAGCCTGATCTACGTGCCGAAAAACATTGCCCACAGCAAGCCAGCGTCGCTGCTGCAACAATTGCAGGTGCTGAAACAGCCACGCCTGTTGCTGGTGTATGCGATGACGGCGGTGGGTTACGGCGGTTCGTTCATCGCCTTCACCTTCCTCGCGCCGATTCTCCAGGACATCTCCGGCTTCAGCGCCGGGACCGTCAGCCTGGTGCTGCTGGTGTATGGCATCTCGGTCGCCGTGGGCAATATCTGGGGCGGCAAGCTGGCCGACAAGCGTGGCCCGATCGGCGCGCTGAAACTGATCTTCCTGCTGCTGGCCGCCGTGCTGTTCGTCCTCACCTTCACCGCCAGCAACCCGTGGCTGGCCTTGGCTACAGTGCTGGTCTGGGGTGCGGTCGCCTTCGGCAACGTGCCAGGCCTGCAAGTGTATGTGGTCCGCCAGGCAGAGCATCACACGCCGCAAGCGGTGGATGTGGCGTCAGGCTTGAATATCGCCGCGTTCAACCTGGGTATCGCCGGCGGCGCCTGGGCCGGCGGCCTGATCGTCGCCCATCTGGGTCTGATTCATACCGCCTGGATCGGCGGGCTGGTGGTACTGGTCGCCCTGGCGCTGACCGCCTGGAGCGGCCGCCTCGATCGCCTGGGGCCGGTGTATGCCGAACCCGCGCCAGGTTCGGCACGGGTGGTGGGCGGACACTGAGTTCGCCCCATGGGAGCCGGCTTGCTGGCGATGGTATCGACACGATCTCCTGCCGGACCGCGTTGCCTGGATCGCCGGCAAGCCGGCTCCTACAGGGGGTTGGATTCGGACTTGAGGATCTCGGTGAGACTCAAGCCGCCGTGCCCCCAGTTGTCGGTATCGATTTCCTCGATCACCACATGGGTCAGGTCCGGAGCCTTGCCGAGCACCCGCTCCAGGGTCTCGGTGATTTCGGCGATGACCTGGGCTTTCTGCTCCCGGGTCACGCCCGTACGGGTGATGCGCACACTGACAAAAGGCATGTTGTTCTCCAAGGGATTGCGTCCACGTTGAACTCACTGTATTGATCAACCGCGGTCGGGGCAATATCGAGCCCCGACCTTTATTTGATCCTCGGTGTAATCAATCATGCGTAGACAATTCGATGACATCCTCCTTGGCAGCATCGAGCTGTTCTGCCTGGCCGCCGAAGCCGGCAGCTTCACCGCCGCCGCCTCGGTGGCCGGGGTCACGCCGGCGGCGGTGAGCCGGTCGATCTCGCGGATGGAGGAACGCCTGGGGGTGCGGCTGTTTACCCGTACCACCCGCAGCGTGCGCCTGACCGAAGGCGGCCGCGCTTATTTCGAACAGTGCCGGCAGGCGCTGACCCAACTGTCGGAGGCCCAGCGCGAGGTCATGGGCAAGCAGCAGGAACCCGCCGGCACCCTGCGCATCAGCATCCCCACCACCTATGCGCACCACCGGATCCTGCCACTGCTGCCGGCGTTCCGCGCCCGCTACCCGGCGGTGAAGGTCGAGACCCATATCAGCAACCGCAATATCGATTTCGTCGAGGAAGGGTATGACCTGGCGATCCGCGTCCGCGTGCTGCCCGACTCCGGGCTGATTGCCCGGCACCTGGAGGACGCGGCGCTGGTGATGGTCGCCAGCCCCGACTACCTGCGGCGGGCCGGAACACCCCAGTGCCTGGAGGACCTGCAACAGCACGAGTGCATCCAGTTCGAGCTGCCCAGCAGCGGTCGACGGATCGCCTGGCTGTTCAAGGAAGACGGCAAGGACCGGGAAGTGCTGGCGGACAGCGGCTATTGCTGCTCGGAGGACGTACTCGGTGGCGTGACCCTGGCCAGGCATGGCGCCGGCCTGTTCCAGACCTACCGTTTTATCGTCGAGCAGGAACTCGCCGAGGGTACGCTGGTGGAAGTACTCAAGCCCTACACCGGACGCTCGCGCCCCTTCACCCTGCTCTATCCCCATGGCCGACATGTACCGCAGCGGCTCAAGGCGTTCGTCGATTTCCTGCTGGAACAGCGGGCGAACTGGAAAACCTGAGCCGGCGTTCAGGCAGACCGGTCGAGAACCGCCAGCAGCTCGGGCATGGTCGCGGCAAAGCCGAGCTGCTCGGCTTCGCGGCGGATGGCACGCAGCAACTCGGCGCTCGAACGATCGCCATTCCGCAGCCAGTGCCCTGCCGCGCCGATCAGGCGCACATGGTGTCGGATCCAGGCACAGGAAACCGACTCGGGAAGAACCGCCATCCGCTGTCCATGACTGATCGCCTGTTCGATATCGCCCGCCAGCAGGCAGATTTCGGCGGCGCTCACACGGAACTGCAGGACATTGTGCGCCAGGCACGCCTGGTCGAGCAGGGCCTCGCCCCGCTCCAACGCCTGGCGTTTGAGAACCTCGTCGTCGAGCATCAATGCCAGGCTGCCGTAGACCCAGGGGCCGATATAGCGTTGCAGGCCAAAACGCTCGACCCGCTCCACCGCCTCCATGATCAAGCCCTGCGCCCGTCCCCGCTCGCCCTGGCGCAGCGCCACCCGCGCCAGCCCTTCCAGGAGAATCGCCTCGAAACGACTGGCACCGAGGTTACGCGCCAGCTCAAGGGCTGCGGACAACGCCTGCCCCGCTTCGCCATCGCGGCCGGCCGCCGACAGCACCCAGGCGGCGGTCAGGCGGGAAAACACTTCCGCCCGGTGGTTGCCGATCCGGCGACTGCTCTCGATGGCCTGCATCGCGTCGCGCAGGGCCGGTTCCGAGTGGCCCAGGTAGAACTGCGCCGAACCCCGCGCACTGCGATTGCCCGCCTCCACTTGCACCAGCTCATGACGCTCGCACAGGCGCACACACTGATCAAAGACCTCGTAGGCGGTCTGCATGCTGCCCTGGGCATAGTAGGAATCGCCGATGCCGCTGAGGGCCTTGGCCTGGGTTTCGAGGTGCAGGCCGATGCGGGCAAAGGACAGGGACTCTTCGTGCAGGCGACGACACTCGGCATAGTCGCCCCGCGGGAAATAGATGTTGCCGCGCAGGTGATACAGCCGGGCCAGTGCCGTATGTGCCTGCTGCTCCCGGGCGACGGGCAGGGTCTGTTCGATCAGGTGCTCTTCTTCGTCCAGGCAATCGAGGGTGTTCAGTACCGCTGCCAGTCCCAGCGCCGCTTCGATCCGTTCTTCGTCCCGGGCGGCCAGTGTCAGTGCCTGCTGGAAACTGTCACGCGCCTCGAGCGTCCGGCCCAGGCCCGAGCATGCCTGGGCGCGGAGCAAGGCCAGGTCGAAGCTGCTCGCGGCCCGCTCGCCCCGACTGGCCGCCTGCTGTCCCAGGGCAAGGACGCTGTCGTACTGGCAGGCCTGGAGCTTTTCGCGCATCGCCACCAGTAGCGCGTCGAAGGCCTCCGGCGCGTCGGCGCGCAGCAGATGCTGGGCATGCAGGATGGGGTCGCGATGGCGGTAGAGCGTTGCCACCGCGCGGTGCAATTGTTCGCGCAGGGCCTGCGGCATCGCGTCGTAGAGACAGTGCATGACCAGATCGTGGACAAACATGTAGCTGCCCGGCTCGACCTCTCGCAACAGGCTCTGGCGCCACTGCACGTCGGGGACGTAGTCGGGCTTGCCCAGCGCCTCGCGCCAGAGCGCCAGTTCGAAGCGATTGCCGAGCACGGCGGCGTAATGCAGGGCCCGGCGCTGTTCCGGGGCAAACCGGTCCACCCGGGTCTGCACCAGATGCCGCAGGCTGTCCGGAAGCACGCCCTCCTGGCTCGACAGCAATTGCGTGAGGTACAACGGATTGCCCTGGGCCCGCGTCACGCAGTCGGCGCGATAGGCCGGATCGATCTCGGGAAACTGCTCCGCCAGCACGGCCGCCTCGCGGGTGCGGATCGGCGCGATATCGAGCAGGCTCATGGGATTGGCGCAGTGCGGGCGCAGCTGGCTTTCCAGCGGATCGCCCTCGGGGCGGGAGGTCAGCAGCCAGACGATCGGAGCCTCGTCGGTGGCATTGAGCAACTTGCCGAGCATGGCGAAAAATGTCGCGTCGCCCCAGTGCAGGTCCTCCATGGCAATCAGCAAGGGTTGCTGCACCGCGATCCGCAGCAGCAAGTGCAGCAACCCGTTGAACAGGCCTTGCGTGCGTGCCTCACTGCTCATCGCCGCATACAGCGCCTGTTGCGCCTTGAACGACTCGCCGGCGGGATGCAGGCCCGTCAGCATCTGCAGGAACATCAGTTGCTCGGCTGACAGTTTCAAGCCCATCGCCGCCGCTTCCAGCGCCGTCCCGCTCATGGGTGCCGACGTCCCCGGCGCCAGCAGGCTGCACACCAGTTGCCCGAGGGGCCAGAGGCCGTGGTCCATGCCGAAATCCAGCACATCGCCGCGATGGCAGGCAAAACCGCCCTGCCGGGCCATCTCGAAAAACTCGCTGACCAGCCGCGTCTTGCCGATGCCGGCCATGCCACGCAGGTAGACCACATGACCGTCCTGGCACTCCTGGGTGGCTTCGATCACCCCCTTGAACTGCAGCACTTCTATCGCCCGGCCCACCAGCGGCCGCGGTGCGTTCTCATCGAGGCTGCGCTGGCGCTGGCATCGCCGATAGGCGGGAAACGCGGCATCACCCGCGGCGAACTCGAACCGCGACGACAGTTGCTCGACCAGGTTCTGCGCGACATGCACCGGGGCATTGCCATGTTGCACGGGAAACCCATGGTGAATCAGGGCCAGCGCCTCGGCCGGCAGCGCCTCGACGTCGCGACGCTCGCGAACCAGCCGCAGCGCGATACCGTGTCCTGCCCGCACAAACTGCTCGCGGCTCAGCGCCAGGGCACACAGCAAAGCGCGTTCGCTGTCACTGCGATAGGCCTGTGGCGAACCGAACCGGGCGATGACCAGACCCGGAGCACCCTCGACCGGCACACCGCCGAACTGCCGGATCAAGCGTTGGATTTCTTCGGCAAAGAGCAGCGCCGAGGCTGTGGTATCGGAGAGTGGGTCGGTGACGAAGCACAATTCCAGCACATAACGAATGACCGCATAATCCGCCGCCTGCGCCGGAAATACGCTGTCGTGGAATTCGCCAATGGCCTGCTCGATCTCGTCCAGTGCCGTCGCCACCGATTGCCCGAGCAGGGCACTGACATCGACGTCGAAGGCGCTGGCCAGGTGGCGAGCGGTGCGATACAGCACGGGCTTGCCCGTCTCGGCCCGCTTGATGGACGCGATGGACACACACAGGTGACGGTTCAGGCAGGCTTCGGCGAGGGTTTCCTGGCTCAGGCCATGCTGTTTGCGCAGACCTTTCAACAAGCCGCCATCGAGCAACACGCGGCCGTCGGAAATCGCCGGCTCAGTCCTGGCCGTGGCGGAAAATGAAGGGTTCCTGGAATCCATGTCGATAGCCCCGGCCGCCCCGTCACCCTGGGCAGGCACGCCAATAACCGCACAAACGGATGTCGAGATCAGCGAATGCCGGGCCGTGATGGCCTGGCAGCCGGTCGAGTGTACCCCAGCATCCTGGCCGCGATCACTGGCTGAACCGACTGTTTGGTGATTTAACTGATACCGAACTGATACCGGACTGACACTGCTCTGAACTGTCTCCTCCGCCCCGCTCTTCCGATACTGGTTCCCGTCAGTTGGAACCAATCAATACAACCGGGCCGAAGGGAGAAGACGATGAGCAATGACATCGGTGGTTCACAGTTGCTGGGACGTGGTTTGAACAAACTGGACTGGGCCAGCGAAAGCAAGGAATGCCAGAAAGTCGGGGATACCGAAAGCGCCAAGCGTACGGTGACCCATGACAACAAGTCCTACAGCATCGGCCAGCACGTCACGCTGGATCCGATGAGCAAGGAAGACTATTTCACGGAAAGCTTTTCCTCCCATGACGAGTATGAAAAGCACACCCAGTCGAGCATCGAGGCCAAGGGCAGCTACGGTGCCTTCTCCGCCGGCTTCAAGGCCACCTTCGGCAGCGATATCTCCCAGCTTGAAGAGCGCGAAGCCGCCATCTACAGCCACACCGTGCGCTTGTGGAAACTGACCCTGGCGGTCAATCCGGACAATGCCACCGAGGTGTTCAAGAACCGCGTCAAGGAACTGCCCCAGACCTTCGATCAGGCCGATCCCAAGACGTTCTTCAACTTCTTCGTCGACTTCGGCGCCGATATCGTCAACGAAGTGCTCGTCGGCGGCTCGCTGAACTATGCCATGACCGCGTCCAAGAGCTACCTCAGCAGCAAGACCAGCCTCAAGGCGATGGTCGAGGCGGAGTACGGTGCGTTTGTCAGCGCCACCGCCTCCACCGAGATCAAGGAAGAGGTCAAGCGCCACCTGGCCAATCGCAACAGCCGGCTGACCACCTCCGGCGGTACTCACTCCATCAGCTTCAACTCGCTCACGCCACGTGACTACAGCGCCGATTTCGCCGCCTGGCGCAATTCCCTGCCTGACAGCCCACGGGTCGTCGAACTGAAGCTGGCGCCGGTGTTTCTCTTCGTCAAGGAGGGGCCGACCCGCAACGCCCTGGAAGAGGCCTACCAGTGGTACACCAGCTACAAGGCGGAAATTGACGCGAACTGGGCCGACTCGGTGATCGTCATCGGTCGGGCCACGCGCCAGTCTTCGCTCAATGCCGCGGCCAACGGTCCGGCCTTGCGCACGGTGTTCGTCGACAACAAGAGCAAGAACACCAGCGAGAGCTTCCACTACCCACCCGCTGCCGACGCCAGCCCCACCGCCTTCGAACAGTTCTGGGATGCCCTGGCGCTGCTGCTGAAACAGAAGAGCGGACACAAACTGTTGCTGACCACGGAGCGCTGGCCGCGCCATGGCAACTACTACCCGAGCCGCGCCATGCGCGAAGCGCTGCTGGACAACGGCGCCAGCGAAAAGGCCCTCAAGCGCTGGGAAACCCTGACCAAGCATATGCAGCCCAACCCACAGGCCGGCCTGACCTATGCACTGGCGGGCAACGACCTGGAAGTGCCGGGAGTCGATGGCCTGATCGCCGGCTTCGGCAAGCCGGGCTATGACCTCAACCCACGGGTGAAAATCAGCGCGCGCCTGTCCCATGACTCCTTCGGCAGGGTGAAGCTGGTACAGACCGGCAGGACCATCGAGGACACGCAAACCGTCCTCTACCTGATACGCAACAACACCGGCGATCACCCGGCGCTGGCCGTCGACCCGCAGAACAAGACCCGGGTGGTCATGCAGGCTCCGGACACGGGCAATCCCGGGCAATTCTGGTACATGCCGGAGCTGGAAAAACCCTATCCGGAAATCAATAACCCGATCCTGCTGATCAACTACGAGACCGGCAGTTGCCTGCAGGGCATGCTCGACCAGGGCGATTGCCGGCTTCACCCCGTCAAGCCGGGCCGGCAGGAAGATGATGTGATCTGGGACCGCCGCGGCGGCGACATCTTTCACCTGCTGATGGTGTACTACCATATGCGCAGCCTGTGCCTGACCCAGGTCGAGAAACGCGCGGCGGTCCGCAAATGGCGCGAGCCCCATGGCATGGACTGGTTGCGCGAGCAGCAACAGCCGCATCGTTAAGGGCTGTCACGGTCGCTCCGGCACACTTGCCGGAGCGCCCCTTGGTTCCACTGGTCCTTTTAGCAGCCCCTGACATGAGCGGTCTCTCCATGATGCAGTTTTTCAACAGCGTTCCCTTTATCGAGGATGGCGCCGAATCGCCGCTCGACACCCGTACCTTCCCTTTCCTGTACAACGACCAGGGCCTCGCGCTCCCCTGTCGCGAGGCCCGCGGCAGAAGGATCCCGCCCGCGCCCGACAGACCCGAACTGGAAAGGGGCAAAAAGTACACCGGCATCAGTTGGGAAACCCGCAAGGTGCCGACTGCCACCGGTTCCTATGAGATCAAGGAGTTCGATTTCCACGCCAGGGAGGTGTACTACGAACCACTGTGGGCCACGGAAGAAACCGCCCAGGCCTTCGGCATGACCCTGCTCAAGAACGGCGAATGCATCCGCTTCGAATACGAAAAGCTGATGCTGGGGCAGTACACCTACGGCAAGTGGGCCGGTCACCAATCGCCCTACCTCGGGCCGGCGCGCCAGCGCGAGCTGCTGACCTACAACCCGACCGACCTGGAATACCACAACTTCGCCCACGTGTTCTTTTCCCGCTACACACGGCTGCCGCTGGTGATCAGCGTGGCGCGCTGGCGCCCCTACGTGAACGAGATCTGCCTGGCGGACCTGTGGGTCAAGCCGGGCGAAGCCCTGGTGCTGCCGCCCAAGACCTTTCCCAGCCCACCCACCACCGAGGCCGAGCGGCGGCTGAAAATCGTCGATATGCACGGCAACCGCAACTCGGCGCTGGCCTGCTGGTTCAAGGACGGCGAAGACTGCCTGCTGACCGAAACCATCCTGGCCAACCCTGAGCTGATGGCCTCCGAAGTGGGCAGGCCGCATTACCATGAAGAGAAGACTCCGACCCGGCACGAGTTGCCGCCGGGGTATCCCACCACCGAAGGGTAAGGAGCCTGGCTTGCCAGCGGAGAGGCCGGTGAGTTCGCTGAAAGGCCGCGGCCAGGATCCTCGTCCGGCGCGTCAGCCGCTAGCGCAGGTTGGCGCGCAGGTCCCGGACTCCGCGTCCGAGGCGCTGGCGCAACAAGGTCCGCAGCGTCGCCCCATCCACATAGCCGACCTCGCTGGCAATGGCCTCGAGGTCAAGGCCGCTGCCGTGGAGCAGTGATTGCGCCCGCTCGACGCGCAGGTCCTGGAAATAGGACAAGGGCGACTTGCCGAGCACCGCTTCGCAGCGCCGTTGCAAGGTGCGCGGGCTGGTCGCCAGGGCGCTGGCGGCGTCCTGTAGCGAAAACCCGGTCTTGAGATGGTCGCGCGCCCAGCGTTCGAAACGCAGGATCAACGGGTCCGCCTGGGCCAGGTGATTGGGAATGATGTACGGCGCCTGCAGGGTGCGGATATCCGCCAGCAGATAACGCGAGACCATTTCCGCCAGTTCCGGGCTGGCCCGGCGGATCAGCCACAACGCAAGATCGAGATGGCCCATGGCGGCCCCGGCCGTGACACCGACATCGGTGGGCACCAGCATGCGCGACTCGTCGAGCAGGACCTTCGGGTAACGCTGCCGGAACAGCGGGGCCAACCACCAGGTGGTAGTGGCCTCGCGATGATCGAGCAGGCCGATATCCGCGAGAAGAAAGGTACCGATACAGGACGCCGCCAGTAGCGCGCCCCCGGCATGCCATTTCAGCAATTGCGCCTTGGCCGCTTGCACATCCGCCCGTTCGAGGGCCGGCACCAGGACCTCGGGGGTTCCGGTGCCAAGGGCCGGGACAATCACCCAGTCCGGCGTCGGGTCGGCGGCGATGACCTGGACCGGCACCAGCAGCCCCTGGCCGGTACGGACCTTCTTGCGCACGCCCACAAGCGATACGTCGAACACCGGGCCTGCCCCCTGCCCCGCGGAAAACTTGTTGGCCAGGCTGAACGCATCCAGTAGCACGGTCAGCCCGGTATCGAAGACGCCCTCGAGGGCGAGCACAGAAATTCGCATGGCGTGAATGACCATAAAGTTGTCATTTACGACGATACCAGTTGCGGCTTCGCAAGCCTAGATTGAGCGCTCCAAACATCGCTATCAACGAGGAAGTCACTGATGAAAGTTTTCGCGATCGGCTCGATCAACGAACTCACCCAGGAGCAGAAGCAACAGCATTTGCCCAGCGAAGTCCCGGCCACGCTCAAGCTCTACCTCGGCGGCCAGATCGAACAGTTCTGGTTCCGTGAAGACCGGCCCGGGGTGGTCTTCCTGATGAACGTGGAAGCACTCGACCAGGCCAGGGCGGCGGTCAACGCACTGCCGCTGACCGTGGCCGGGCTGATGACCTTCGAGTTTATCCAGGTCGGTCCGCTGGCGCCGCTGGGGTTGTTGATTCAGGGGCAGTAGGAAACAGCAGGCTTCTGCGAGGCCGGCTGAGGCACGTGGAAATACCCCGCCAGAAACGACAAACCCGCAGAGTTCATCTGCGGGTTTGTCTGTTTCAGGCGACGAAAGAATCGTGCTTAGAACGGGAATGAACACCTACAGCTAATTTTAACTAGTTAAAACCCGTAGTAGCAGCCATTTCCCATGACCTTATCCACCGCACAACAGAAAAACGTAAAGAATTCCGTAAAGTTTTGAGTGAAATACGCGAGATCAACATCACTCATCTCGCTCGGCCGCCCCACGGAGCACCCTCTTGAGCGACCCGATGAGTCGCTCAAAACCTTTGGTCTGGGCAACCCGGTGGGGTCGTGAACCAGCATTCGCCAGAAGCTCGCCGGGTCTTGCCCTTCGGGCCTTTATTCTAATGCCTCCGAGCATCAATCTGCGCGCTCCGCTTGCCAAGCTTGGCATTAGACGCTTGATGGTGGCGCATCGGCATCATATGATCCACACACACACACACACACACACACACATACGCACATACACACATACACACATACACACACGCAGTAGGAGTCGCCAAATGGCAGGGAAGATGTGTCCACAATGTAGTCGCCTAACCTTCCATGGCAACGAGATGAAGCGCGAATGCAGCAAATGTGGCTTCGTCGCTCGCCGGCCAGCCAACGAAGGCAAAGGGGGGAAAGGGAAACTTTGCGGCCTATGCAGTAAGTTCACAGTTTTTAATAACCATTGTTCAAATCCAGCGTGCGGCGCTGTCAGTACCTATGGGAAAAAGTGACCATGGCCATCAAAGCCAAAGGGATTTGCCCCTACTGTCAAGAACTAGTGAACGGGACCGTTATCGAGGAAAACACCTTTAGGCGAGACAAATGTGAATGCCCTAGCTGCAAGGAAACGATGTATGTCTGTCGAGCACCTGGTTGCGATCACTATGTCAAGAACGGCAAGCTGTATGATGATGAGCTTTGCCCAGAATGCACGAAAGGCATCATATCGAACGTTAGCTCGCTCGGCATGGTGGCGGTCACAACCGCAATATCTATTGCGGTTGCCAAAAAGCTCGAGAAATAAAAGCCTTCTGCCCATCGTCAGGCGTCAGCATACTTAGGTAGGCCAGCACCAAGCAGCTCACAAAAATGCAGGTGTGCAGATCCACATCAACGCCTTAGCCTTGCATTTCTCGATCGCCTGCTTGACCGCTTCAATTTTGAATTCATCGGATAACGTTTCCGACTCATGGTGCGTCCAATTTGGGCCTCGTAATGAGGCTAGGTGATGTCTACTAAACCAGGGGCGATTCAAAGCAGCCTTTACAATTGAACAGACTTGCATTTAGCGGACAGCAAGGCAACTTCATTTTTGGCTAAGGAAAATCAGTAGCATGACGGCACTAGAGGTATTGGACTCAGCGGTCAAGATAGGGCTAGGCGCACTCATCGCAGGAATTTCGTTTTTTTTACTGAGTCGCCACCAGCACGCCCGCGAACTCGAGAAGCACGTATAAACAGAGAATTTGAAGTATTCAAACAAACCGCTGAGCAAATCGAGCTTTTTACACATGTCGCTCTGAAATACTGGGCTTTTATTGTTGAATGGGGAAGATATAAACGAACACAGAGGACTATGCCGGACGCTCGGATAGATGATCTCGAGTCCTGCATAACTGAGCTTTTTTCTTCATTCAAATAAATGAGCAATGCAGAAGCAAAGCTATTGCTCCTCGGATATAAATCAGCACAAAATAAGGCCCGCATATATGGCGAACTAACAACCTCTCTTCGTCGCGAGGTACATAGAGACTCAACGCCGTTAACGGAAGAGCAAGCACAGGCTTGGAGAACCAAGGTACTGACTGCTAGGGAGGAACTATTTGATGAGCTTAGCAGTTGTTACCGAAAACTTTCCTCTTAAGACCGGCCGCGTTTAGCTAAGCGAAGAACGAAGTAGTATAGCTGAGAAGCCCCTTAAGGCTCAGAATATCCAGTCAACCTTCCCAAAGACGCTGCATAATTACGAGTCTGATACCGTAGCACTGACTTCATCTGCGGCGTGATATCTTCTTCCAGCCCCCATTCGAAGGCCTTCTTGTCCAGCATGTGCCGGACAGCAAGTTCGACAGCATTGAGGGTTGGTTGTGAGGGTTTCAACTCAGCCCATTCCTTCAAGACTTCCCGCAGCAGAGCGGCCTTCGAGCGCAGCATGCAGGGGTAGCAAGTCAGTCGATCTACAACGTAGAGCAGGCGCCGTCTTTGCTCATCGGTTGTGCCTGATTGAACCAAGTGCCTCCTAAGCAGTGCCACTAGATCCAGTTCTCCATACCAAACTTGCTTTGCGAGGTCGGCTAGCACCTCTTCAGAAATCTGCCGTGGGCTCCGCGAATAGATAGCAGCGATTAGTTGAAGAACGAACACTTCATCCTGTTGCTCTAGCTCCATAGCTGCCCCCGCACTATCAGCTCCGAGAGTAAATCACTCGCAGAGGAGTATGTTGAGGATTTTGAACGTATCCATCCCAATAGGTACTGCCCCCTTCTAGCCTGTAAACATAGGCCAGGTGCTCGCACGCCGGGCCAATCGCCTCGCATAACTCCACAAGCCCTTCCATCAGCCAGCCAGAGCTTCGATTGAGATGCCCTGGGCTAACAAGCAGCACGCGCTCTACACATTGGCCCTCGGTCTGCTGGGCCAGCATGGTTTCGAACAATGACATGTCTGCAACCATCAGCATGGTGCTGAGGGTTGCCTCTCCGTTAGTCTCTGTACAGCAGACATAGAGCCAAGGACATTGGATGGCCTGCTTTACATAGCGCCAGACCCGTAGACCATCGCCGAATGCTAGGACTCCTTTCACCTCTGCCTGCGGATGTGTTCTGAACATGCCGTAACCCCGGCTAATGAACGCTATATATTGTAGCCCTAAGAGTTCATTCAGACCTCTTGGTTCTCCTTACGAGACAGGCAACCGATCAGCCAGAAAGGTACAATTTCAGTCGAAAATGATGAAGCAGATAGAGAGCACTACCAACTGCACGAGCCCTCGCAAGCGACCCATTCACTGAGGGCCGCTCGTCATTTGGCATCAACTGGCTCGACCTTTGAACTCGTCCATCCATGCAATGAGTTCCAATACATCCCGCTCGAACTCATCGAGTTCGACCGGAACCTGAGGTAGCTCATCTGACTGCGAGTGCTCGTACACTGAATACTTGGTCATTAACCGGTCGATTAAATCGCAGTCCTCTGCAATCACCTTGGCAACACCTCTTAGCTTCCCTTTAGTCATGACGTCCCGTCTGAAACGAATAACTACGTCATTCAAAAGGATGAGCTCCACTGTTCGTTCCAAGACGATCCGAAAATCACTGCAGGCGCTCTTCACGGTGAGGTCATAACCGTCGGCGTCGGCATCGGCCTGATGCTTTTTGAGCCTGGGGATGACGTGATCTCTAACCGCATTAAGCGCCTTGTCGGGCTTGGCGTCCCGCAGACTGTGTTGCGCCAGAATTCCCGAAACCTTATCCAGCCGTCGAAGCGACTGCACGGTGTGGGTAATTTTCTCGTTAGCCGGATTCTCACCGTGTTTTTTGATTACAGCCTCAACGAGTGCAATCAACGAGAGGCGGTGAGTGAAGATGATGACCTGCCTGGTCTTCGCCAACTCGACAAGCCGGGTAACAACCCTCTCCTCGAAATCCTGATCTAAAGACGAAATCGGGTCGTCAAAGATGAAGGGGGCAAGCTGGTTCGAACCCGTTGTGTCGGCCAGGAATGCCGCCAGTGCAACAATGCGGGTTTCGCCTTCACTGAGTACGACATCAGGAGTGAAACCAGCCCGAGCACCGACAAGGGCGAGCCCAAATGTGATAACTCCTTTTCCTTGAGCCCTACTCTGCGGCACAACTGGCAACCGTCGTCCACCAAGAGACTTCAACTCCGCATCAAAGCGGGCCTGATATCCAGCATCAAGCTCGGTACGCCCAAGCTCGGTGCGCTTGGTTGTCAACGAATTGGTGGCCGTTAACTTAGTAGCTTTATCCAGCAGATCGACAGCTACTAGCCGCTCACGCTCTGCGAGAATCGCCGGCTTGTTCTGGGACAGCCACTGAAGCGCCTTGAGTTGCTTCACTCGCTTCTCGACCTGCTGCCGCTGCCCATCCTGCTGCAGCTGGGCGAGGCTGGTCTTCTCAGCAAGCAAGTCGGTAGCTCGTTTTTCCAGTGCCTGATCGATAGGAGCCCAATCGAACGCAGAGATATCTCCCACGGCAGCGCATTCCACAAACTGTGCTCGCCTAGACTTCAACGACTCATACCAGGCACGGGCCGTGGCTTCGTCGAACTGCAACTGAGCCAGGCGCGCAATCCAGTCTTCAATCGAAGGCACCTGAATTACCTTCGCGATCAGTGCCGCACTGGCGGCCTCCGCAGTTTTCGCCGCAGTCTCGAGGCCCGCGGTGACGAAAGCCTCGAAGCTTTTGAGCCGAGTGGCGCCCTCAGCCGTAAGCTCTTGCTGACAGAGCACGCAGTGCGCACCGTCTGAAGTAACGGGAAATTCGTGACCATGGTATGCATGAGCGACGGAATAGGCGCGCGCCTGCTCCCACATAAGTTTCCAGGCCGTCTCACCAACGCCTTGGAGAGGAGCATTCGCGAATGCCTGCTGCGCAACTTCGTTGGCCGCCTTTCTCGCCGCAACCGCCGATACTTTTGCCTTCGACAGCTCATCAGCCTTCTCGTCGGTGAGGCCTTCTTTCAACAGTTTCATTGCCTGCTTGATGCTTTCGGTGGCAACACTTTCCTTGCCAATCGTAACCAAGCGACCCGCGATGTCTTTTTCCGCGAGCAGAGCCTCAGCCTTGACCCGCTCGTCGTCCAAATCTTTTCCATACAGGCAATACGCCTCGACCTTCTCAGCAGAAGCGGAGGCTTTGAGGGAGGAGAACCAGGTCTTCTCAGCGGTATCTGAGAGATCACCTGGGAACTGTGGAAGGGCACTAACGAGCTTTTCCTTCTCTCGCCCCAGCTCATCAGAAACCATGCCCGAAATCTGAATGAGCATGGAGATGAACCGCATGCTGCTCGGCTCATAGCTTGACTCAGTGCGCCCCATGTACTGAGTTGCGGCTTTCGAATCAAATACTTGGGCGTACTTGAGCATCGCATGGGGCTCGGCACCAGGATGCCAATTGATATCTCGGGAATTGCCATCAATCGTGATTCGGCATTGAGCACTGCAAGCATGCTCTTCATCGCTGAATACGTTCGGGCGGATTTCGTCCCGTGAACGAGATCCACAAAGCTGTTTGAGCAGACGAGCAAAACCACTTTTCCCCGAACCATTTTGCCCGTAGATGACAGTCAAACTGCCCATTCCGAATGGTAGAGATGCACCAGGTTTAATCGCGTTAACCCCGAAGACTTGGGTTACCTCTTCGACCCGCACAACCCGTTGCACCGCCCCAGCCGAAAATGCACCAGGAGCCACCTTCAGGAACCCAGGATCACCCTGCTTGGCCGCCTCCAGCTTGCAGAGTCGAACCAGCTCTGCAAGCTCGCCCTCATTCGGCAAGCGTTTGTTATCGATGAGCTGTTTGGCGGCTGTCTGAAGCCAACCATTACGGTCATTCAGCCACTTTTCGAAGTCACTGACTTCAACCGCTTCATTCGCTAGATCAGACATCCCTGTTCTCCACTTCTGTCGATGCGCAATTCGAAAAGATAGCCGCACCATGGCTTTTAGCCACTATAAAATGAACTCGCCGCCTTCTGCAAAGGTGACCGCAGTCCTGGATCTGCAGCCGTGCCGGAAATCCAGATTGGCCTTTCCATCCCCTTGGCCAGGAACGCATCTACGTTATATTTCGTTATCGACTTGCTTTACCTTTCTCCGCAGAATCTCGATCAATCTCCGGCAGAGGGGCATCAAGCACCGTCTGGGAAAGGCCACGCTTTTGAGCGTTGTACTGCCACCGAACGAAGCGCTCCAGCAGCCGGTTATTCTCAGCCTTCAGACGCTGGTTCTCATTTTCCAGACGATGGATGCGATGTTCCGCAATTGCCAGGCTTTCCGGACGCTTCGTGGGCTTGAAACCCGCCTTCTGCTGGGTCTTTCTATCACTGAACGCGCTCTTGATTCGAGCATGCGCATGGATGCCAGAGTCCTCGATGATAGAGGCGACGCCCAACATCCACAGATCGAGAGCGGGCGACCTTGAGTCGGGCCTTCCTTGTGGGTCACAAACAAGTACCCATGCCTCTTCGCCCCAGGCAATTTATTCCGATAGCGAAGCACATATTCGTAAATCCGGGTGATGAGTTCCGGCGCGAGTGGAATGGTTCGCTGACGATTCTTGGCCGTAGGCTGATGGGCCCGTGAATCGCCCCTCGAATCAGGACGTCTCACCACGCGCAGAGTGTTTTTGGCGAAATCCACGTCATCGACCTTGCGGTTCAGAAGCTCCCCCCGACGAAGCCCAGTCAGGCGAAGAATCATGAACATCAATGCATTGCGCACCTGCACTGCCTGATCCTTGGCCGGATTGTGTTCCGAGCCAGGCCTAAGCGCCTGTTCCAATGCCTCCACAACGGCCTCGTCCAGATATCGTTCGTCCTTGTCCGATACTGATTTGTTGGGCTTGCTGGGACGGTTAGCCCTGATCGACTCCACCATCAGCTTGATTTCTCTATCACCCCGACTGGATGGGCATAGCCGCTTGGCCAGAAAGCCCAAATAGTCGGCCACAAAGGTCAACCTGAAATAGTGATTAGTGGTGCCGACCGTCTTCGGCCGTCGAGTGATCGGGACAACCCTTTTATCTCGGTGCTCGGGAGCGAGAGCAAACTGCAAGAAGTCGCTGAGCCCCCTCACTCGCTCTTCGTCAAGAAACTCGCCTTGCGAAAATAGCGACATGAGATCAATGCCCAGTTGAGCCTCCCAGGCGTACAGGGCCTTGATCGCGTTCAACGCATTCGCAATCGAATTGGCGGCCACAGAGCGCGACCGCAGATGCCATGCGGTGAAAAGAGTGGGGTAGTAAAGAGGCATACCTGAACCATCGACCAACACCGCAAATCGCTCGCCATCGGCAGCCACGAATCTACGCATCGATATGTCCATCACACCTCCATAATTTAATTTCTTACATGGTGTGCACCAAAACAAAATCTAGCACGTAATTTTTTACATCCCAAAAACGAAGAAACCCCGCAAATGCGGGGTTTCTCAAAGAAAAATTTACAAATTTCGCAAAGGTACTCTCTAGAACGGAATATCGTCATCGAAGCTGTCGAAGTCCGGAGCCGGCTGCGGTGCGGCCTGCTGTGGAGCCGGGCGCGACTGCTGCGGAGCCGACTGCTGTGGACGCGGCGCCTGCTGGCGAGGGGCTTGCTGGCGTGGCGCGGACTGATCGTAGCCACCGCCTTGTTGGTCGCCCTGTTGTGGACGGCCGCCCAGCAGCTGCATGGTGCCCTGCATGTCGACGATGATCTCGGTGGTGTAGCGCTTGATACCGTCTTTTTCCCATTCGCGGGTCTGCAGCTTGCCTTCGATGTAGACCTGCGAACCTTTGCGCAGGTATTCACCGGCGATCTCGGCGACCTTGCCGAACATCGAGACACGGTGCCACTCGGTCTTTTCGACTTTCTGGCCGGTCTGCTTGTCGGTCCATTGTTCGCTGGTCGCCAGACTCAGGTTGGTCACGGCGTTGCCGTTAGGCAGGTAGCGAACTTCAGGATCCTGGCCGCAAGTGCCGACCAATATGACTTTGTTAACCCCACGGGCCATAACGTTCTCCTAGGCTTCGCACGCTTGCGACGCAGGCTCATTGACCAGGCGCTCAAGGGTCGTGCGATCCAACAATTCGGTGTCCAATTTGATGTAAATGGCGGCCTCTTCGGCCACCACCACTGCATCCGTTACCCCTACGACGGCCAACAGGCGCTCGACCAGACCGGCTTCGCGGATCGCTTCGGGCGATAACGGCACGCGCAGGCTGGTCACGTAGGGAGGTTCACGCATGGTAACAGCAAAGGCCAGCCAGAGGGCAGCCAGACCGGCGCATCCAAGGAATACCGCCGACAAACCGCCATGCTGGAACATCCAGCCCCCCAGAATACCGCCGAGAGCCGAGCCAAGGAACTGGCTGGTGGAGTAAACCCCCATCGCCGTGCCCTTGCCACCGGCCGGTGAAACCTTGCTGATCAGCGACGGCAGCGAAGCTTCCAGCAGGTTGAACGCGATGAAGAACACCACCGTACCGATCACCAGGGCCCGCAGGCTGTTGCCGAACTCCCAGAAGAATAGCTCAGTGAGCATCAAGGTCGTCACGGCGCCGAGTAAAACTCGTTTCATTTTGCGTTTCTTCTCGCCGTAGATGATGAACGGGATCATCGCGAAGAAAGAAATCAGCAAGGCGGTCAAGTACACCCACCAGTGTTGCTCCTTGGGCAGGCCGGCCTTTTCCACCAGCGCCAGGGGCAAGGCGACGAAGCTGGACATCAGCATCGCGTGCAATACGAAGATCCCCAGGTCCAGGCGCAGCAGGTCCGGGTGCTTGAGCGTCGGCATCAGCGCCTGGCGCGCCACGCCGGACTCACGGTGCTGCAACGGCCCGATGGCCTTGGGCACCATGAAGGCGACGATCAGGATGCCCACCAGCGCCATCCCGCCGGTCGCGAGGAACAGCCCCGAGAGACCGAAGGCACGGGTCAGCAGCGGGCCGACGACCATCGCCACGGCAAACGACAGGCCGATGGTCATGCCGATCATGGCCATGGCCTTGGTCCGGTGCTGTTCACGGGTGAGGTCGGAGAGCAGGGCCATGACCGCCGCGGAAATCGCCCCGGCACCTTGCAGGACCCGGCCGGCGATCACGCCCCAGATCGAGTCGGCATTGGCCGCCAGCACGCTGCCGAGGGCAAACACGATCAATCCCAGGTAGATCACCGGGCGCCGGCCGATACGGTCGGAAATGATCCCGAACGGGATCTGGAACAGTGCCTGGGTCAGGCCGTAGGCGCCGATGGCCAGGCCGATCAGTGCAGGGGTCGCGCCGGCGAGATCCATCCCGTAGGTCGCCAGGACCGGCAAGACCATGAACATGCCGAGCATGCGGAATGCGAACACCAGGGCCAGACCACCTGCCGCGCGGGTCTCGCCGCCACTCATGCGTTCGCTGTGGGGATCGTGCATGGAAAAACCTCGTGTGAACCGGCGGCGATTCTATCAGTCCCATCGTTTGAGGGGGTATAGGGCGACGCTTTGTCGCGAACTCGTTCAGCATCCTGTCATGCAAGCCTGCAATGCTGTGCTGCAATAGTGTGCATCCATCCAGTATTTAGCCTTATACTCCTGCGTTTACCGCCCGCCGTGCGAGGCCACTTTGGACAAGATCCTGATTCGTGGGGCTCGAACCCACAACCTGAAGAATATCGACCTGACCCTGCCCCGGGACAAGCTGATCGTGATCACCGGCCTGTCCGGGTCCGGCAAGTCTTCCCTGGCGTTCGATACCCTGTACGCCGAAGGCCAGCGCCGCTATGTCGAGTCGCTGTCGGCCTACGCCCGGCAATTCCTGTCGATGATGGAAAAACCGGACGTCGATACCATCGAAGGCCTGTCGCCGGCGATCTCCATCGAGCAGAAATCGACCTCGCACAACCCGCGTTCGACGGTCGGCACCATCACCGAGATCTACGACTACCTGCGCCTGCTGTACGCCCGCGTGGGTACGCCGCGCTGCCCCGACCACGATATCCCGCTGGAGGCGCAGACCGTCAGCCAGATGGTCGACCTGGTCCTCGCCCAGCCGGAGGGTGCCAAGCTGATGCTGCTGGCGCCGGTGATCCGCGAACGCAAGGGCGAGCACCTGTCGGTGTTCGAGGAGCTGCGGGCCCAGGGCTTTGTCCGGGCACGGGTCAACGGCCGGCTCTGCGAGCTGGACGAAGTGCCCAAGCTCGATAAACAGAAGAAGCACTCCATTGATGTGGTGGTCGACCGCTTCAAGGTTCGTGGCGATCTGCAGCAACGCCTGGCCGAGTCCTTCGAGACCGCGCTGAAGCTGGCGGACGGCATCGCCCTGGTGGCACCGATGGATGACGAACCGGGCGAGGAGATGATCTTCTCCGCGCGCTTCGCCTGTCCGATCTGCGGCCATGCCATCAGCGAACTGGAGCCCAAGCTGTTCTCCTTCAACAACCCGGCAGGCGCCTGCCCGACCTGTGACGGCCTGGGGGTGAAGCAGTTTTTCGACATCAAGCGCCTGGTCAATGGCGAACTGACCCTGGCCGAAGGGGCGATACGCGGCTGGGACCGGCGCAACGTCTATTACTTCCAGATGCTCGGGTCGCTGGCGTCCCACTACGGTTTCAGCCTGGAAGTGCCGTTCAACACCTTGCCGGCGGACCAGCAGAAGCTGCTGCTGCAGGGTAGTGGCAGCCAGAATGTCGACTTCAAGTACCTCAACGACCGGGGCGATATCGTCAAGCGCTCGCATCCGTTCGAAGGCATCGTGCCGAACCTGGAGCGGCGCTACCGCGAAACCGAGTCGGCCACCGTGCGCGAGGAACTGGCCAAGTTCCTCAGCACCCAGCCGTGCCCGGATTGCCGTGGTACCCGCCTGCGTCGCGAGGCGCGGCATGTGTGGGTCGGCGAGAAGACCCTGCCCGCCGTCACCAACCTGCCGATCGGCGATGCCACCGACTACTTCGGCACGCTGAAACTGACCGGGCGACGCGGTGAAATCGCCGACAAGATCCTCAAGGAAATCCGCGAGCGCCTGCAGTTCCTGGTCAACGTCGGCCTCGACTACCTGACCCTCGACCGCAGTGCCGACACCCTGTCCGGCGGCGAAGCCCAGCGTATCCGCCTGGCCAGCCAGATCGGCGCCGGCCTGGTCGGGGTGATGTACATCCTCGACGAACCGTCCATCGGCCTGCACCAGCGCGACAACGACCGCCTGCTGGGCACCCTGAAGCACCTGCGCGACATCGGCAACACGGTGATCGTCGTCGAACACGACGAGGACGCCATTCGCCTGGCGGACTACGTGGTGGACATCGGCCCGGGTGCCGGTGTGCATGGCGGGCATATCGTCGCCCAGGGCACCGCGGCCGAAGTCATGGCGCATCCGGACTCCCTCACCGGCAAGTACCTGTCGGGCCGGGTGAAGATCGCAGTGCCGGCCAAACGCACACCGCGCAACAAGAAGCTGTCGCTGACCCTCAAGGGTGCCCGCGGCAACAACCTGCGCAATGTCGACCTGGAGATTCCGATCGGCCTGCTGACCTGCGTGACCGGTGTGTCCGGCTCGGGCAAGTCGACGCTGATCAACAACACCCTGTTCCCCCTCAGTGCCACCGCCCTCAATGGCGCGACGACACTGGAAGCCGCGGCCCACGACAGCATCAACGGCCTGCAGCACCTGGACAAGGTGGTGGATATCGACCAGAGCCCGATCGGCCGTACCCCGCGCTCGAACCCGGCAACCTACACCGGCCTGTTCACGCCGATCCGCGAGCTGTTCGCCGGCGTGCCGGAGTCCCGCTCCAGGGGTTACGGTCCGGGGCGCTTCTCGTTCAACGTCAAGGGCGGGCGCTGCGAGGCCTGCCAGGGTGACGGCCTGATCAAGGTGGAGATGCACTTCCTGCCGGACATCTACGTCCCTTGCGATGTCTGCAAGAGCAAGCGCTACAACCGCGAAACCCTGGAGATCAAGTACAAGGGCAAGAGCATCCACGAAGTGCTGGAGATGACCATCGAGGAGGCCCGGGAGTTCTTCGACGCGGTGCCGGCCCTGGCGCGCAAGCTGCAGACACTGATGGACGTGGGCCTGTCGTACATCAAGCTGGGACAGTCGGCGACCACCCTGTCCGGCGGCGAGGCGCAGCGGGTCAAGCTGTCGCGCGAGCTGTCCAAGCGTGACACCGGCAAGACCCTGTATATCCTCGACGAGCCGACCACCGGCCTGCACTTCGCGGATATCCAGCAACTGCTGGACGTACTGCACCGCCTGCGCGACCACGGCAATACCGTGGTGGTGATCGAGCACAACCTGGATGTGATCAAGACCGCCGACTGGCTGGTGGACCTTGGGCCTGAAGGTGGTTCGAAGGGCGGGCAGATCATTGCCGTGGGGACACCGGAGCAGGTCGCAGAGATGTCGCAATCCCATACCGGGCATTATCTGAAGCCGCTGTTGCTGCGCGACCGGGCGTAAAGCGGTGAAATGAAAAAGCCCCTGTCATCAAGTGGTGACAGGGGCTTTTTTATTGAGGCTGAAATCGTTATCGCCAGCAAGCCGGCTCCTACAAGGATCAGGTATGGCGACACCTCTGCGGTGAACGCCAAACTGTAGGAGCCGGCTTGCCGGCGATCCGCTGCACAGCAGCGGCCATTCTCAGAACTGCGATTGCAGGTAATTCTCCAACCCGATGGACTGGATCAGGCCCAACTGCTTCTCCAGCCAGTAGGTGTGATCTTCTTCGGTGTCGGCCAACTGCACGCGCAGGATTTCGCGGGTCACGTAGTCCTTGTGCTGCTCGCAGAGCTTGATGCCCTTGCACAGCGCGGCACGCACCTTGTACTCCAGGCGCAAATCGCTGGCGAGCATCTCGGGCACGGTGGTGCCGGTGTCGAGGTCGTCGGGGCGCATGCGTGGCGTGCCTTCGAGCATCAGGATCCGACGGATCAAGGCATCGGCGTGTTGCGCCTCTTCTTCCATTTCGTGATTGATGCGCTCGTAGAGCTTGCTGAAGCCCCAGTCCTCATACATCCGCGAATGGATGAAATATTGATCACGAGCCGCCAGTTCACCGGTCAGCAACGTGTTGAGGTAATCGATTACGTCCGGGTGACCTTGCATCGCCCTACATCTCCCTGCTTGAAAGTCTGTAGTTTGAACCAAGCTGACCGGAAGGTCACTGTAAAAACAGTAGAAAAGTGAGAAATAGCAGAGAAAAATCGTCGAACGGAAGCGAAAAACCGCCCAAATGAGGGCGGTTCTGCTTCTCGTTTAGACTTACTTGAGCACTACGCCCAGCGCCTTCGCGACACCTTCTCCGTAAGCCGGGTCGGCCTTGAAGAAGTACTGCAGCTGACGCTGCACCACATCGTCGGAAACGCCTGCCATCGCGCCGGCAATGTTGTTGATCAGCAGGGTTTTCTGCTCATCGTTCATCAGGCGGAACAGCGCACCGGCGTGGCTGAAGTAGTCGCTATCTTCGCGATGGTCGTAGCGATCCGCCGCACCGCTCAGGGCCAGGGCCGGCTCAGCGTAGCGAGGGGCCTGTTTCGGCGCATCGGCGTAGCTGTTGGGCTCGTAGTTCGGCGCAGCGCCACCGTTGCTGCCAAAGGCCATGGAGCCGTCGCGCTGGTAGCTGTTGACCGGGCTGCGTGGCGCGTTCACCGGCAACTGCTGGTGATTGGTACCGACACGGTAGCGGTGGGCATCAGCGTAGGCGAAGACACGACCTTGCAGCATGCGGTCCGGCGACAGGCCGACACCTGGCACCATATTGCTCGGACCGAATGCCGCCTGCTCGACTTCGGCGAAGTAGTTCAGCGGATTGCGGTTCAGTTCCAGCTCACCCACCTCGATCAGCGGGAACTCTTTCTGCGACCAGGTCTTGGTCACGTCGAACGGATTCTCGTAATGTGCCGCGGCCTGGGCTTCGGTCATGATCTGGATGCACACGCTCCATTTCGGGAAGTCACCACGCTCGATAGCGTTGAACAGGTCACGCTGGGCGTAGTCCGGATCAGTACCCGCCAGACGCGCGGCATCGGCCGGCGCCAGGTTCTTGATGCCCTGCTTGGTCTTGTAGTGCCATTTCACCCAGTGACGCTCGCCCTTGGCGTTGATCAGGCTGTAGGTGTGGCTGCCGAAGCCGTGCATGTGACGGTAGCCATCCGGGATCCCACGGTCGGAGAACAGGATGGTGACCTGGTGCAGCGCCTCGGGCGAGTGCGACCAGAAGTCCCACATCATCTGCGCGCTCTTCAGGTTGCTTTGCGGCAGGCGCTTCTGGGTGTGGATAAAATCAGGGAATTTCAGCGGGTCGCGAATGAAGAACACGGGGGTGTTGTTACCCACGATGTCCCAGTTGCCTTCCTCGGTGTAGAACTTCAGGGCGAAACCACGTGGATCACGCTCGGTATCGGCCGAACCACGCTCGCCACCCACAGTGGAGAAGCGCAGGAAAGTCGGAGTCTGTTTGCCCACGGACTCGAACAGCTTGGCGCTGGTGTACTGGGTGATGTCCCTGGAAACGGTAAAGGTCCCGTACGCGCCCGAGCCTTTGGCATGCACGCGGCGCTCAGGAATGTTTTCGCGGTTGAAGTGGGCAAGCTTCTCGATCAGGTGAAAGTCGTCGAGCAGCAGCGGGCCACGCGGGCCGGCGGAACGGGAATTCTGGTTATCGGCAACGGGGGCGCCGCTGGCGGTAGTAAGCGTTTTGTTCTGGCTCATGCTCATCCTTCCTCTCTCGGTCTTGGTGCTGCCGGCTAATCGGCTGAAGAGGAGTATTGACCATGAAGATGACAGGTACAAATTCATTAAATGATGCCAAGCGATAGGAAAGGCCTATCGAACTGCAATCACTTATTAGCAGGCACAAAAAACCGGGCGCTAGGCCCGGTTCTTCGTTTCAGACTGACGTCTTACTCGGCGGATACAGCTTCGCCGGCAGTAGCACGATCAACCAACTCGACGTACGCCATAGGCGCGTTGTCGCCAGCGCGGAAACCGCACTTGAGGATGCGCAGGTAGCCACCCTCACGGGTAGCGTAACGCTTGCCCAGGTCGTTGAAGAGCTTACCAACGATAGCTTTCGAACGAGTACGGTCGAAAGCCAGACGGCGGTTAGCCAGGCTGTCTACTTTGGCCAGAGTGATCAGCGGCTCGGCAACGCGGCGCAGTTCTTTGGCTTTTGGCAGAGTCGTTTTGATCAGCTCGTGCTCGAACAGCGACACCGCCATGTTTTGAAACATGGCCTTGCGGTGCGAGCTGGTGCGGCTCAGGTGACGACCACTTTTACGATGACGCATGGTTCATTCCTTACCAAACACTACGTTCGGTGATTACGACGATCAGGCAGTCGCCTTGTCGTCCTTCTTAAGACTTGCAGGCGGCCAGTTGTCGAGGCGCATGCCGAGGGACAGACCGCGGGAGGCCAGAACGTCCTTGATTTCAGTCAAGGATTTCTTGCCCAGGTTCGGAGTCTTCAACAGCTCTACTTCGGTACGCTGAATCAGGTCGCCGATGTAGTAGATGTTTTCCGCCTTAAGGCAGTTAGCCGAACGTACAGTCAGTTCCAGATCGTCAACCGGGCGAAGCAGGATCGGATCGATCTCGTCTTCCTGCTCGATAACCACTGGCTCACTGTCACCCTTGAGGTCGACGAACGCAGCCAACTGCTGTTGCAGGATGGTTGCAGCGCGGCGGATAGCCTCTTCAGGATCCAGAGTACCGTTGGTTTCCAGATCAATAACCAGTTTGTCCAGGTTGGTACGCTGCTCGACACGGGCGTTCTCCACCACGTAGGCGATACGACGAACCGGGCTGAACGAAGAGTCGAGCTGCAAGCGACCGATGCTGCGGCTTTCGTCTTCATCGCTCTGACGCGAGTCTGCTGGTTCATAACCACGACCACGAGCTACGGTGAGCTTCATGTTCAAGGCGCCGTTAGACGCCAGGTTGGCGATTACGTGATCGGGATTAACGATCTCGACATCATGATCCAGCTGAATATCGGCAGCGGTAACCACCCCCGAACCCTTCTTCGACAAGGTCAGCGTAACTTCGTCACGGCCGTGCAGCTTGATAGCCAGACCTTTAAGGTTCAACAGGATTTCAATGACGTCTTCCTGTACACCTTCGATGGCGCTGTACTCGTGGAGCACACCGTCAATCTCGGCCTCGACTACTGCACAGCCTGGCATTGAGGACAACAGGATGCGGCGCAGCGCGTTGCCCAGGGTGTGGCCAAAACCACGCTCGAGAGGCTCGAGAGTGATTTTAGCGCGGGTTGGACTGACAACCTGCACGTCAATGTGACGGGGTGTCAGGAACTCATTTACCGAAATCTGCATGGATGCACCTATTTTCTAGCCCTTACTTGGAGTAGAGCTCGACAATCAGGCTTTCGTTGATGTCGGCGGAGAGGTCACTGCGAGCAGGAACGTTCTTGAAAACGCCCGACTTTTTCTCAGTGTCCACTTCTACCCATTCTACGCGGCCACGCTGGGCACACAGATCGAGAGCCTGGACAATGCGCAGTTGATTCTTAGCTTTCTCACGAATAGCTACCACGTCACCAGCACGAACCTGGTAGGACGGGACGTTGACGGTTTTGCCGTTAACGCTGATCGACTTGTGCGATACCAGTTGACGGGATTCGGCACGAGTCGAGCCAAAACCCATACGGTATACAACGTTGTCCAGACGGCATTCGAGCAGTTGCAGCAGGTTTTCACCGGTTGCGCCTTTACGGCCGGCAGCTTCTTTGTAGTAGCCGCTGAACTGACGCTCAAGAACGCCATAAATACGACGGACCTTCTGCTTTTCACGCAGTTGGGTGCCGTAGTCGGACTGGCGACCGCGGCGTTGGCCGTGGATACCAGGTGCTGCTTCGATGTTGCACTTGGATTCGATAGCGCGCACGCCGCTCTTCAGGAAGAGATCGGTGCCTTCGCGACGAGCCAGTTTGCATTTTGGACCAATGTAACGAGCCATTCTTTACAATCTCCTGGATTACACGCGGCGCTTCTTCGGCGGACGGCACCCGTTGTGCGGGATTGGCGTCACGTCGGTGATGCTGGCGATCTTATAGCCACAGCCGTTCAATGCACGGACAGCGGACTCACGACCTGGACCTGGACCTTTGACGTTGACGTCGAGGTTTTTCAGGCCGTATTCCAGCGCAGCTTGACCAGCACGTTCAGCAGCTACCTGAGCAGCAAACGGGGTGGACTTGCGGGAACCGCGGAAACCCGAACCACCGGAGGTAGCCCAGGAAAGAGCGTTACCTTGACGGTCGGTGATGGTCACGATGGTGTTGTTGAAAGACGCGTGGATGTGGGCGATGCCATCAACCACTGTCTTTTTGATTTTCTTACGAGGACGAGCAGCAGGTTTTGCCATGACTAGATTCCTGTCGATTCGCTGGTGCGATTACTTGCGGATCGGCTTACGCGGACCTTTGCGAGTACGCGCGTTGGTCTTGGTACGCTGACCGCGTACTGGCAGACCACGACGATGGCGCAGACCGCGGTAGCAGCCCAGGTCCATCAAGCGTTTGATTTTCATGTTGATTTCGCGACGCAGGTCACCTTCAGTGGTGAACTTCGCCACTTCGCCACGCAGCTGTTCAATCTGCTCGTCGCTCAGATCCTTGATCTTTGCGGCTGGGTTGACCCCAGTCACTGCACAAATTTTCTGTGCAGTAGTGCGACCAACACCATAGATGTAGGTCAGCGAGATAACAGTGTGCTTGTTATCTGGAATGTTAACGCCTGCAATACGGGCCATTCAGTGGGACTCCAATTGACAGCTACCTACGCCCCGGAAGCCAAGAAATAGGGCGCGAGATAATATCGCTGTAATAACAAATAATCAACCCAGCAGCGCACTAGCTGCTGGGCTTCAAGCAGATCACACTCAGCCTTGGCGCTGTTTGTGACGCGGTTCCGCGCTGCAAATTACTCGAACCACACCTTCGCGGCGAATAATCTTGCAGTTACGGCACAGCTTTTTCACCGATGCACGAACTTTCATCACCAACTCCTCGAACCTTATGGGTGCTTCAGCGCAGCATGCCGCTGCCGTAGCCCTTCAGGTTGGCTTTCTTCATCAGGGATTCGTACTGGTGCGAAACGAGGTGCGATTGCACTTGGGACATAAAGTCCATCACAACCACGACCACGATCAGCAACGAGGTCCCGCCAAGGTAGAACGGAACGTTTGCTGCAACCACCAGGAACTGGGGCAGCAGGCACACGGCCGTCATATAAAGAGCACCGAACATGGTCAAACGGGTCAGAACGCCATCAATGTAGCGCGCCGACTGCTCGCCTGGACGGATACCCGGAATAAAGGCACCGGACTTCTTCAGGTTTTCCGCTACGTCTTTCGGATTGAACATCAACGCCGTATAGAAGAAGCAGAAGAAAATAATCCCTGCACTAAACAGCAGAATATTCAACGGCTGACCAGGAGCGATCGACTGCGAGATGTCCTGCAACCAGCCCATACCTTCAGACTGACCGAACCAGGCACCCAACGAAGCCGGGAACAGCAAAATGCTGCTCGCGAAGATAGCAGGAATTACACCGGCCATATTCACTTTCAGCGGCAAGTGGCTTGTCTGTGCAGCGAAAACCTTGCGGCCCTGCTGACGCTTGGCGTAGTGAACAGCAATACGACGCTGGCCACGCTCAATGAACACCACGAAACCGATAATCGCTACTGCCAGCAAACCGATGGCAACCAGGGCGAAGATGTTGATATCACCCTGACGTGCAGACTCGAAAGACTGCCCGATCGCTCTCGGAAGACCGGCGACGATACCCGAAAAAATCAACATCGAGATACCGTTACCCACACCGCGCTCTGTAATCTGCTCACCCAGCCACATCATGAACATCGCACCGGCCACGAAGGTGGACACTGCAACGAAATGGAAGCCGAAGTCACCAGTAAAAGCGACGCCCTGACCAGCCAGACCAATGGACATGCCAATGGCTTGAACAAGGGCCAGGACGACGGTGCCATAGCGGGTGTATTGGCTGATCTTGCGACGACCAGCCTCACCTTCCTTCTTCAACTGCTCCAGCTGCGGGCTGACGGCGGTCATCAGTTGCATGATGATCGATGCCGAGATGTACGGCATGATCCCCAGTGCAAAAATGCTCATCCGTTCCAGCGCGCCGCCGGAAAACATGTTGAACAAGCTAAGAATGGTCCCCTCATTCTGTCGAAACAGGTCCGCCAGCCGGTCCGGGTTGATACCTGGAACTGGGATGTGTGCGCCTATCCGGTAGACGATAATCGCCAGGAATAGAAAACGCAGTCGAGCCCAGAGCTCGGATAACCCGCCTTTGCTGAGCGCTGAGAGAGCACCTTGCTTAGCCATTTATTCCTCGAACTTGCCGCCAGCTGCTTCGATAGCCGCACGCGCACCCTTGGTGGCGGCGATGCCCTTGATAGTTACAGCGCGAGTCACTTCGCCCGACAGCATGATTTTCACACGCTGTACGTTCTGGTTGATCACGTTGGCATCTTTCAGGGACTGCACGGTAACGATGTCGCCTTCCACCTTGGCCAGCTCGGACAGACGCACTTCTGCGCGGTCCATGGCTTTCAGGGAAACGAAACCGAACTTCGGCAGGCGACGATGCAGCGGCTGTTGACCGCCTTCAAAGCCTGGAGCGATGGTGCCACCGGAGCGGGAAGTCTGACCTTTGTGACCACGGCCACCAGTCTTACCCAAACCACTACCGATACCACGGCCCGGACGATGCTTTTCGCGACGGGAACCCGGCGCTGGACTCAGATCATTGAGTTTCATCGATTAACCCTCGACACGCAGCATGTAGTAAGCCTTGTTGATCATCCCGCGATTCTCGGGAGTATCCTGGACTTCTACAGTGTGACCGATGCGACGCAGACCCAGACCCTTAACGCACAGTTTGTGGTTAGGGATGCGGCCGGTCATGCTTTTGATCAGCGTTACTTTTACGGTTGCCATGATCACAGGATCTCCGCTGCAGTTTTGCCGCGCTTGGCAGCAATGGACTCAGGGGACTGCATGGCCTTCAAACCCTTGAAAGTGGCGTGAACCACGTTTACCGGGTTGGTCGAACCGTAGCACTTGGCCAGAACGTTCTGAACGCCAGCAACTTCGAGGACAGCACGCATAGCGCCGCCAGCGATGATACCGGTACCTTCAGAAGCAGGCTGCATGTAAACCTTGGAAGCGCCGTGGGCGGACTTCATGGCGTACTGCAGAGTGGTGCCGTTCAGGTCCACCTGGATCATGTTGCGGCGAGCAGCTTCCATAGCCTTCTGGATCGCAGCAGGCACTTCACGCGACTTGCCACGGCCGAAGCCTACACGGCCCTTACCATCACCTACCACGGTCAACGCGGTGAAAGTGAAGATACGGCCGCCTTTAACGGTTTTGGCTACGCGGTTAACTTGAACCAGCTTCTCGATGTAGCCTTCGTCGCGCTTTTGGTCGTTATTTGACATAACTTAGAACTCCAGCCCAGCTTCACGAGCAGCATCAGCCAGCGCCTTGACGCGGCCGTGGTACTTGAAGCCAGAGCGGTCGAAAGCCACCTGCGAGACGCCTGCGGCTTTAGCACGCGAAGCGACCAGCTGGCCAACCTTAGTGGCCGCGTCGATGTTGCCGGTGGCACCATCACGCAGTTCTTTATCCAAAGTCGAGGCACTTGCCAGGACTTTGTTGCCGTCGGCCGAAATGACCTGGGCGTAGATGTGCTGCGAAGAGCGGAACACGCAGAGACGCACGACTTCGAGTTCGTGCATTTTCAGGCGTGCTTTGCGAGCGCGACGCAGTCGAGTAACTTTTTTGTCGGTCATTTGCTATGCCCTACTTCTTCTTGGCTTCTTTACGACGGACGACTTCGTCCGCGTAGCGCACACCTTTGCCTTTGTACGGCTCTGGTGGACGGAAGTCGCGGATCTCGGCGGCCACTTGACCTACCAGCTGCTTGTCGATGCCCCTGATCAGGATATCGGTCTGGCTAGGAGTCTCAGCGGTGATGCCTTCCGGCAGTTCGTAATCCACTGGGTGCGAGAAGCCAAGAGCCAGGTTCAGCACTGTGCCTTTTGCTTGCGCCTTGTAACCAACACCGACCAGCTGGAGCTTGCGCTCGAAGCCTTGGCTTACGCCTTGGACCATGTTGTTTACCAACGCACGAGTGGTACCAGCCATTGCGCGAGTCTGTTGATCGCCGTTGCGAGCAGCGAAACGCAGCTCACCAGCTTCTTCAACAATCTCAACGGACGAATGGATGTTCAGTTCGAGAGTGCCCTTGGCACCCTTCACCGAAAGCTGTTGGCCGGCGAATTTTACTTCGACACCAGCTGGCAGCTTAACGGGGTTCTTAGCGACGCGAGACATGCTTATCCCCCCTTAGAACACAGTGCAAAGAACTTCGCCGCCGACACCGGCAGCGCGCGCAGCACGATCAGTCATCACACCCTTGTTGGTGGAGACGATAGACACGCCCAGACCGCCACGAACTTTCGGCAGGTCTTCGACGGACTTGTACTGACGCAGGCCTGGACGGCTAACGCGCTTCACTTCCTCGATGACCGGACGGCCTTCGAAGTACTTCAGCTCGATGGACAGCGACGGCTTGGCGTCGGTGGTGATCTGAAAACCCGCGATGTAACCTTCGTCCTTCAGGACTTTTGCTACAGCCACCTTCAGCGTGGAAGACGGCATGCTTACGACGGACTTTTCAGCCATCTGGGCATTACGGATTCGAGTTAGCATGTCCGCTAACGGGTCCTGCATACTCATGGGCTAGACGCTCCTGATACAAAAAAAATGAGCCTTGCGGCTGCAACTGTCGCCGAGGTACTCCGCACGCAAAAAGTGCGGGCTCAGGCGAGCCGGTCATTCTAGACACACACCAGAAATGAATCAAGCCCCAAAAGGGGCTTGATTCATACTCAAGGTCACCGGCGGTCAGGTTCTTGCGACCCCGACCGCAGTGACTTGGGCGGTATGGCTTACCAGCTGGCTTTGACCAGACCTGGTACGTCACCACGCATTGCAGCTTCACGCAGCTTGTTACGGCCGAGGCCGAACTTGCGGTAAACGCCGTGCGGACGACCGGTGATGCGGCAGCGGTTACGCATGCGCGAGGCGCTTGCGTCACGTGGCTGCTTCTGCAGGGCTACGGAAGCTTCCCAACGCGCTTCTGGACTTGCGTTCAGATCAACGATGATTGCTTTGAGCGCTGCACGCTTGACGGCGTACTTGGCAACGGTGAGCTGACGCTTCAGCTCACGGTTTTTCATGCTCTTCTTGGCCATTTTCCTACTCCAATCAGTTGCGGAACGGGAATTTGAAAGCACGCAGCAGTGCGCGACCTTCTTCATCCGATTTGGCAGTGGTGGTCAGGGTAATGTCCAGACCGCGCAGAGCATCGATCTTGTCGTAATCGATTTCCGGGAAAATGATCTGCTCTTTCACGCCCATGCTGTAGTTGCCACGACCATCGAAGGACTTGGCATTCAGGCCGCGGAAGTCGCGAACCCGAGGCAGGGAGATCGACAGCAGACGATCCAGGAACTCATACATACGATCGCGACGCAGGGTCACCTTGACACCGATCGGCCAACCTTCGCGGACTTTGAAGCCTGCGATGGATTTGCGAGCGTGAGTCACGACGACCTTCTGGCCGGTGATCTTTTCCAGGTCAGCAACAGCGTGCTCGATGACTTTCTTGTCGCCGATCGCTTCGCCCAGACCCATGTTCAGGGTGATCTTGGTAATGCGCGGAACTTCCATCACGTTCGCCAGCTTAAGTTCTTCCTTAAGCTTCGGAGCGATTTCCTTCCGGTAAATCTCTTTCAGTCGTGCCATGGTCTTCTACCTAGCAGTGTTCAAGCATCAACCGCTTTTTGGGTCGACTTGAAGACACGAATTTTTTTGCCGTCTTCTACTTTGAAACCAACGCGGTCAGCCTTGTTGGTTTCGCCGTTGAAAATGGCGACGTTGGAAGCGTGCAGTGGCGCTTCTTTCTCGACGATACCGCCCTGTACGCCCGACATCGGGTTAGGCTTGGTATGACGCTTGACCAGGTTCAAGCCACCAACGACCAGACGGTCGTCAGCGAGAACCTTAAGCACCTTACCGCGCTTACCTTTGTCTTTGCCGGCGATCACGATGATCTCGTCGTCACGACGAATCTTTTGCATGTCGGATCTCCTTACAGCACTTCTGGGGCGAGCGAGACGATCTTCATGAACTTCTCGGTACGAAGTTCACGGGTCACTGGCCCAAAGATACGGGTGCCGATCGGCTCTTGCTTGTTGTTCAACAGAACAGCAGCGTTGCCATCAAAGCGGATAATGGAGCCGTCAGCACGACGTACGCCGTGACGGGTGCGGACTACAACAGCAGTCATCACCTGGCCTTTTTTCACCTTACCGCGAGGAATTGCTTCCTTGACGGTAACTTTGATGATGTCACCGATACCAGCGTAACGACGATGGGAGCCACCCAGCACCTTGATGCACATAACGCGGCGAGCGCCGCTGTTATCGGCCACATCGAGCATGGATTGAGTCTGAATCATATAATTTCTCCGACCCCTAGTCCTTAGACTTCCACAGCGCGTTCGAGAACATCAACCAGTGCCCAAGACTTGGTCTTGGCCAGCGGACGAGTTTCACGAATAGTGACTTTGTCGCCGATATGGCACTGATTGGTTTCGTCGTGCGCGTGCAGCTTAGTCGAACGCTTAACGTATTTACCGTAGATCGGGTGCTTTACGCGACGCTCGATCAGAACGGTGATGGTTTTGTCCATCTTGTCGCTGACAACACGGCCAGTCAGCGTACGGACAGTCTTTTCGGCTTCAGCCATGATCACTTACCTGCCTGCTGGTTGAGCACAGTCTTCACGCGAGCGATGTCACGCTTAACTTGCGAGAGCAGATGAGACTGCCCCAACTGGCCAGTTGCTTTCTGCATGCGCAGATTGAACTGGTCGCGCAGCAGGCCGAGCAGTTGCTCGTTCAGCTGCTGTGCGGATTTTTCACGAAGTTCATTCGCTTTCATCACATCACCGTCCGTTTAACAAAGGAGGTGGCGAGCGGCAGCTTTGCAGCAGCCAGGGCGAAAGCCTCACGCGCCAGCTCTTCAGAAACACCCTCGATTTCATACAGGACTTTGCCTGGCTGAATCTGGGCAACCCAGTACTCCACGTTACCCTTACCTTTACCCATCCGAACTTCGAGTGGCTTCTTGGAAATAGGCTTGTCCGGGAATACACGGATCCAGATCTTGCCGCCACGTTTTACGTGACGGGTCAGAGCACGACGTGCTGACTCGATCTGACGAGCGGTGAGACGACCACGAGCAACAGACTTCAGCGCGAACTCGCCGAAGCTGACTTTGCTACCGCGCAGTGCCAGACCACGGTTGTGGCCGGTCATCTGCTTGCGGAACTTCGTACGCTTTGGTTGCAACATTTGGCGTACCCCTTACTTAGCAGCTTTTTTACGAGGCGCTGGTGCTTGTGGTTTCAGTTCTTCTTGGCGACCACCAATTACTTCGCCTTTGAAGATCCAAACCTTCACACCGATCACACCGTAGGTGGTGTGAGCTTCGTAGGTGGCATAGTCGATATCGGCACGCAGGGTGTGCAGTGGCACACGACCTTCGCGATACCATTCAGTACGTGCGATTTCAGCACCGCCGAGACGACCGCTCACTTGGATTTTGATGCCCTTGGCACCAATGCGCATTGCGTTCTGTACGGCACGCTTCATAGCGCGACGGAACATTACACGACGCTCCAGCTGCTGAGCTACGCTCTGCGCAACCAGCATACCGTCGAGCTCCGGCTTGCGGATCTCTTCGATATTGATGTGCACAGGCACACCCATTTGCTTGGTCAGGTCCTGACGCAGTTTCTCAACATCTTCACCCTTCTTCCCGATAACGATACCTGGACGAGCGGTGTGGATGGTGATGCGTGCAGTTTGGGCCGGACGATGGATATCGATACGGCTTACGGACGCGCTTTTTAGTTTGTCTTGGAGGTACTCACGCACATTCAGATCTGCGAGCAAATAGTCCGCATAAGTCCGACCGTCTGCGTACCAGACGGAGGTGTGCTCCTTGACGATTCCCAGGCGAATGCCAATGGGATGTACTTTCTGACCCATCTCTTCGACTCCGTTACTTGTCAGCAACCTTGACAGTGATATGGCAAGACCGCTTGACGATGCGATCAGCACGGCCTTTGGCACGCGGCATGATACGCTTCAGCGAACGCCCTTCGTTGACGAAAACGGTGCTGACCTTCAGGTCATCAACGTCTGCGCCTTCGTTATGCTCGGCGTTGGCTACGGCCGACTCCAGCACTTTTTTCATGATCTCGGCGGCTTTCTTACTGCTGAAAGCCAACAGGTTGAGCGCTTCGCCCACCTTCTTCCCGCGGATCTGGTCGGCGACCAAGCGGGCTTTCTGGGCGGAGATTCGAGCGCCCGACAACTTAGCGGCTACTTCCATTTCCTAACCCCTTAACGCTTGGCTTTCTTGTCTGCCACGTGCCCGCGATAAGTGCGGGTACCGGCGAACTCGCCCAGTTTGTGGCCGACCATGTCTTCGTTCACGAGAACTGGGACGTGCTGACGACCGTTGTGTACTGCGATGGTCAGACCGACCATTTGTGGCAGGATCATCGAACGGCGCGACCAGGTTTTCACTGGTTTGCGATCGTTCTTTTCCGCCGCCACTTCGATCTTCTTCAGTAGGTGAAGATCGATAAAAGGACCTTTTTTCAGAGAACGTGGCACTGTCGTATCCCTCTATTTACTTGCGACGACGGACGATCATTTTGTCGGTACGCTTATTACCACGAGTCTTCGCGCCCTTAGTCGGGAAGCCCCACGGCGATACCGGATGACGACCACCAGAGGTACGACCTTCACCACCACCATGTGGGTGGTCAACCGGGTTCATGGCAACACCACGAACGGTTGGGCGAACGCCACGCCAGCGCTTGGCACCGGCTTTACCCAGGGAACGCAGGCTGTGCTCGGAGTTCGAGACTTCGCCCAGCGTTGCACGGCATTCCGACAGCACTTTACGCATTTCACCGGAACGCAGACGCAGGGTCACGTAGACACCTTCACGAGCGATCAGCTGAGCCGAAGCACCAGCGGAACGAGCGATCTGTGCACCTTTACCTGGCTTCAGTTCGATGCCGTGTACGGTGGAACCCACTGGGATGTTGCGCAGTTGCAGAGCGTTACCTGGCTTGATTGGAGCCAGAGCGCCCGCGATCAGCTGGTCACCAGCACTCACGCCTTTAGGGGCGATGATGTAGCGACGCTCGCCGTCTGCGTACAGCAGCAGTGCGATGTGAGCAGTACGGTTTGGATCGTATTCGATACGCTCGACAGTGGCAGCGATGCCATCTTTGTCGTTGCGACGGAAGTCGACCAGACGATAATGCTGCTTATGACCACCACCGATGTGACGAGTGGTAATACGGCCATTGTTGTTACGACCACCAGACTTCGATTTTTTCTCGAGCAGCGGTGCGTGAGGAGCGCCTTTATGCAGCTCCTGGTTGACCACCTTGACCACAAAACGGCGGCCAGGGGAAGTCGGTTTGCATTTAACGATTGCCATGATGCACCCCTTCCTTACTCAGCACTGCTGCTGAAATCGAGATCTTGGCCTGGCTGAAGGGAGATAACTGCCTTCTTCCAGTCATTACGCTTGCCCAGACCGCGAGCAGTGCGCTTGCTTTTACCCAGAACATTCAGGGTAGTCACACGCTCTACTTTCACGCTGAACAGGCTTTCGACGGCCTTCTTGATTTCCAGCTTGGTTGCGTCAGTAGCAACCTTGAAAACGAACTGACCTTTTTTGTCTGCCAGAACCGTAGCCTTCTCGGAAACGTGCGGGCCAAGCAGAACTTTAAATACGCGTTCCTGGTTCATCCCAGCAGCTCCTCGAATTTCTTCACGGCCGACACGGTGATCAACACCTTGTCGTATGCGATCAGACTAACTGGATCGGAACCTTGCACGTCACGGACATCAACGTGTGGCAGGTTGCGAGCAGCCAGGTACAGGTTCTGATCAACAGCATCCGACACGATCAGAACGTCGGTCAGGCTCATGTTGTTCAGTTTGCTCAGCAGGTCTTTGGTTTTCGGGGTTTCAACAGCGAAATCCTGAACAACGACCAGACGATCAGTACGCACCAGCTCAGCAAGGATGGAACGCATTGCTGCGCGATACATCTTCTTGTTCAGCTTCTGGGAGTGATCCTGAGGACGAGCTGCGAAAGTGGTGCCGCCGCCGCGCCAGATTGGGCTACGGATAGTACCGGCACGAGCACGGCCAGTACCTTTCTGACGCCATGGGCGCTTGCCGCCACCGGAAACGTCGGAACGGGTCTTTTGCTGCTTGCTACCCTGACGGCCGCCGGCCATGTAGGCCACGACTGCTTGGTGAACCAGCGTCTCGTTGAAATCGCCGCCAAATGTCAGTTCGGAAACTTCGATCGCTTGAGCGTCATTTACATTTAATTGCATGTCAGCTTCCCCTTAACCGCGAGCCTTGGCTGCTGGACGTACAACCAGGTTGCCGCCAGTAGCGCCAGGAACAGCGCCCTTGACCAACAACAGATTGCGTTCAGCGTCCACGCGCACTACTTCCAGGGACTGCACGGTCACGCGCTCAGCGCCCATATGACCGGACATTTTTTTGCCCTTGAATACACGACCAGGAGTCTGGCACTGGCCGATAGAGCCTGGAACGCGGTGGGATACGGAGTTACCGTGGGTGTTATCTTGCCCGCGGAAATTCCAACGCTTGATCGTACCCTGGAAGCCTTTACCCTTGGACTGACCGGTTACATCAACCAGTTGACCAGCGGCGAAGATTTCAGTGTTGATCAGATCGCCGGCCTGGTACTCGCCTTCTTCAAGGCGGAATTCCATTACGGTACGACCAGCGGCAACGTTCGCCTTGGCGAAGTGGCCAGCCTGAGCGGCTGTAACACGCGAAGCACGACGCTCGCCGACAGTAACTTGCACTGCACGGTAGCCATCAGTTTCTTCAGTCTTGAACTGGGTGACGCGATTCGGTTCGATCTCAATGACCGTGACCGGAATGGAGACACCTTCTTCGGTGAAAATACGGGTCATACCGCATTTACGACCGACTACACCAATAGTCATGTTGTAAACCTCATGAGTGTACGGGGCTTTCACCCGCTATGGCCGCCCATTTCAGAGCGTTACACGACTAAGACCGAGTCTTAGCCGAGGCTGATCTGCACTTCCACACCTGCCGCAAGATCAAGCTTCATCAGCGCATCAACGGTTTTATCCGTTGGCTGGACGATGTCCAGGACACGCTTATGAGTACGGATCTCGTACTGGTCACGCGCGTCTTTGTTGACGTGCGGGGAGACCAGAACGGTGAACCGCTCTTTACGGGTAGGCAGTGGAATTGGACCACGCACTTGAGCACCAGTACGTTTCGCGGTTTCCACGATTTCCTGGGTGGATTGGTCGATCAGGCGATGGTCAAAAGCCTTCAACCTGATACGGATTTGCTGATTTTGCATTGGATTTCAGACTCCGGCTGCTATTCCCACCGGGCGCAATACGCCCGTTAAAAGGAGGCGCAATTCTATAGACGCCCCTGATAGGTGTCAACCTAATAAAAAAGCCCCCGCTAGGCGGGGGCTTTTTCAAAGCATCGAAGCTATCTCAATGAGAAGCTTACTCGATGATTTTGGCTACGACGCCGGCGCCGACGG
>NZ_JACAOR010000004.1 GCF_013386115.1 Pseudomonas gingeri | reverse complement strand
AAGGAGTTTTCCGTTTCGACTGCGCCGGAAGTGGGGCGAATTATAGGCCCATGGAATCTGCCGTCAACCCTTATTTTCATCTTTCTGTCACAAGGGTCAGAAACAGCGCAGAACACGCTCCCTGTAGGAGCTGGCTTGCCAGCGATGAGGCCCGCAAGCCTTGCAGCGCCCAAGATGACGCCATCGCCAGCAAGCCGGCTCCTACAGTTTGGGTGTTGCACCCAAAATGGGTGGACGACTACATAGTTGTAGGAGCTGGCTTGCCAGCGATGGGGCCCGCAAGCCTTGCAGCGTCCAAGATGACGCCATCGCCAGCAAGCCGGCTCCTACAGTTTGGGTGTTGCACCCAAAATGGTTGGACGACTACATAGTTGTGGGAGCTGGCTTGCCAGCGAAGGCGCCCATATAAGCAGCACAAGCTTCAAGGACGCCATCGCGGGCAATCCCAACGCCCACGAACGCAGCGCCAGCAAGGATCAAACGATTTTCAATGCCTTGAGAATAACCAGCGACTTCTCTGCAAACGCCTCAGCCTGCTCCAGCAATTCGGCCATATTCTCTTCGGCCGTGCTCAGCGCCTTGCCGTCCTTGACGATGCCCTCACCTTGTTCGCTGATAATCCCCCACGCCAGTTGCGCCCATTCGATCGGAAGCTTTTTACCCTGCTTCATCGATATAAGGAACAATTGCCCGAAGCGGCTGACTGGCACACCACCGCCGGTCACCGGACTGGCCAAAGTCTGGATCTGATTGGTGAATAGCGAACGTTTGCACAGATGCAGATTGAGGGCACTGCAACGCGCCTGCACCAACTTCTCGGCTGCCTCGCTCTGGCAGGGCGCGGCAACGCCCATACCGACCAGGACATTGACCGCCTGCTCCAGGTCGCCATAAGCCATCGAGGGCACAGCCGCCAACAACTGGCGCAAGGTTTTCGGCACATAAGCCCTGGCCGCCAGGGCCTCGAGCACGGGGCCATAGACTTCTGCCTGCAGCGAGGCCTCCCCCGCCGGGCCACTGACGACACCCGGTACGCTGTCTACCGCCTGCAACATGACAAACCGCGTATTGAGCATGCTCTCGCGCTGTTCCGCAGCGGACAATCTGCTCGCACCGCGCAGGTACAGATCGCGACGAAAATGCTGGTTGACGAAGTAGTCACGCGCCTGCTCGCGCATGATCGGATGCTCTATACCTTCCAGGAAATCCATGCCCTCGGCGCTCAGGTTGAGCGGGTCCACCGAATCCAGCGGCGCGGCCGTCGTGGCATAGTCGAGCTTGGCCGCAGACAAGGCATCCACCACATCAGTGAAGTACATGCAGTTCCAGTCGCGGTTGAAATACTCATGGGCTACATATTGGCGATTCTGCCCCTTGATGCTCTGCAGCTTGGCGCCCAGGCTCGGCGCCGCGCTGGCGTATAGGGGATTGGCCGCCAGCAGCGCCTCGGAGAACTGCAACGCCGCATTGATCCGTTCGCCCGGGCGTATCGAGGTGCTGGAGGCAAAGCGGTCATGCAGGCTGAACAGTTGACGCAGCGGTGCCGAAGGCGACCAGCCCGGGAAGCAGTTGTAGCTGACGTAAAGCAGACCACCAGGCTTGAGATGCCGACGGACGAATTCGACGATCAGTTTCTGGTTATCGCGACTGACCCAGGTCCAGATGCCATGCAGGCTGATACTGTCGAATTGCGGCAGATCCTTACGGGCCAGCAATTGTTCGAAGCTGTCGTCATAGAGTTGGGCATTACCGCCGTAGCTGCTTGCCAGCGTGTTGGCATGGGCCGCCTGGGCCGGATGGAAGTCCGTGCCCACGTAGCTTCCCGGATTCGCCGCGGCATGGATATTAACCGAGACACCCTGGCCGAAACCAAGCTCGCAGTGATAGGCATCTGCACTCTCCAGGCTCGCAAAACCACGCAACAACAAGCAGTAGCGCTGGAACACCGGATTGATTTCCCGGCAATACCCGTAGGTATAACCTTCGTCCGTGAAATAGCCTTCATTCCAAGCTTCGCCCATGATCGATGTCCCTCTATCTATTATCGAAAGCAGAAAGGCTTTTCTTATAAAGGGTGGCCATTGCCCACCACAAGCGAAAAATCCTGTCTTCAGCGCGGCCGACCTGAACGGCCGTTTTCGGGGGCGGAGTTCGCACTGGCAGCCACCTGCCGTCATGAGCCTGGCGCTCACTTCGCATTGATAGCTGGATGCTTTGAATTGGGATGGTGTCCCAGGGCAGGTTCGAACTGCCAACCTTCCCCTTAGGAGGGGGATGCTCTATCCAATTGAGCTACTGAGACAACGAGCGACCACCCGGACGGGCGGCGCAAAGGACGGCGTGCATGTTAACGGGCATGCCACCGTTTGTCATGTCGTCCGGGGGCTTTTTGGTGCGTAGGTCGGAAAACCCGCCTCCCTACCCCCTATTGCACCGTTCGTCCACTAGATAATCGGCCAAATGCCACTATCCTCTAACAGTAGAGGCAAAAGGCCAGATCACCGCGTAGCATATGCGGCAGGGAGGTTTGATGCCTTCAGACGGGCTTGGGATGGCCGATCAGAGCGCCGCACCGGGAAAAACTTTCAAACCAGTGCGCATTTCTGATAATTGGTGCTGGCATATTGCCTGTGTCCAGTTCAATATTTGTCACAGAATTGACGCCAATGATCTGGCAAATTTGAGGCATGATGCGGGCCTCTTATCAATTCAGGTTGAACATTTGGCAAAGCATGCTGTCCTACTGACATCCTGCGGCCAATTCCGAGAACCGCTCCCCTGAACTAACCGGTTTAAAACTATGCGCCCATTGAAACAGGCAATTTATTCCAGCCGTACCGCTGACAAATTCGTCGTGCGTCTGCCCGATGGAATGCGTGAACGCATCGCCGAGGTGTCTCGTAACCATCACCGAAGCATGAATTCCGAAATCATTGCACGCCTGGAGCAGAGTCTTATTCAGGAAGGTGCACTGGGTGACGAACTGAGCATGCGCCTGGACAGCCCCGAGCTATCCCTGCATGAACGCGAGTTGCTGCAGCGCTTCCGTCAACTTTCCCACCGCCAGCAGAATGCCCTGGTGTCGCTGATTGCACACGACGCCGAAATGGCCGCAGACGCCAACTGATTCATCCCTGAAAGCTCAAGCCAGCCTCGCGCTGGCTTTTTTTTGCGTGGAATTCGGGAGAGGCAATACACCAGGGCCGACAAGCCCGGGGATAACGCAGAGATGGCGCAGCCGATCCCATGGGGAGGCTGCGCCGGAAGACTCAGAGCAGGAAAATCGTCGCCAGCCCGAGGAAGATGAAGAAGCCGCCGCTGTCGGTCATGGCAGTGATCATCACACTCGCCCCCATCGCCGGGTCACGCCCCAGCCGCGCCAGCGTCATCGGGATCAGCACGCCCATCAAGGCCGCCAACAGCAGGTTCAAGGTCATCGCGGCGGTCATGACGACACCCAGCGACCAACTGCCATAGAGCAGATACGCCACGACACCAATCACACCACCCCACATGACCCCATTGATCAGGGCGACAGCCAGCTCCTTGCGCATCAGCCGCGAGGTATTGCCGGTACTGACCTGGTCCAGCGCCATGGCCCGCACGATCATGGTGATCGTCTGGTTGCCGGAGTTGCCACCGATGCCCGCGACGATAGGCATCAGCGCAGCCAGGGCAACCAGTTTCTCGATGGACCCTTCGAACAGACCGATCACCCGCGAGGCGAGAAAGGCCGTGATCAGGTTGATCGCCAGCCACGCCCAGCGGTTGCGAAGGGACTTCCAGACCGACGCAAAGATATCTTCCTCTTCCCGCAGACCCGCCATGTTGAGGACTTCGCTTTCGCTCTCCTCACGGATCAGGTCGACCATTTCGTCGATGGTCAGACGGCCAATGAGCTTGCCGTTCTTGTCGACGACCGGCGCGGAGATCAGGTCATAACGCTCGAAGGCCTGCGCCGCGTCATAAGCATCCTCGTCCGGGTGGAAACTCACCGGATCGCTGGCCATGACCTCGGCCACCTGCTTGTCGGGATCATTGACCAGCAATCGCTTGATCGGCAGCACGCCCTTGAGCACACCGTCGTAATCCACCACAAAAAGCTTGTCGGTATGACCCGGCAGCTCCTTGAGCCGACGCAGATAACGCAACACCACTTCCAGGCTGACGTCTTCGCGGATGGTAACCATCTCGAAGTCCATCAGCGCGCCGACCTGCTCCTCGTCATAGGACAGCGCGGAGCGAACGCGCTCACGCTGCTGACCGTCAAGGGCTTCCATCAGCTCATGGACCACGTCCCGCGGCAGCTCGGGGGCGAGGTCAGCGAGTTCGTCGGCATCCATCTCCTTGGCCGCGGCCAGGAGCTCGTGATCGTCCATGTCGGCGATCAGCGTTTCTCGTACGGAGTCGGAAACCTCGAGGAGGATGTCGCCGTCGCGCTCGGCCTTGACCAGTTGCCAGACGGTCAGGCGATCGTCCAGGGGCAAGGCTTCAAGAATATAGGCAACGTCGGCGGAGTGCAGATCATCAAGCTTGCGCTGCAACTCGACGAGGTTCTGCCGGTGAACCAGGTTCTCCACCCGGTCCTGATGATGACCTTCCTGACGATGGGTCAGGTCCTCGACCACTCGCTGGCGCTGCAACAGCTCAACGACTTGAGCGAGGCGGTCCTGCAAACTGTCTTGTGATTTCTTTACTTCAACTTCGGTCATAGGCGAACTCCACTCCCAGCAGCGGGGCACGCCGGAAGGATCAATCAGTCAATTCATGATTGGTAAAGCGGGGTACTGAGTAACTACTGGGTAAGTCCATGGAGGTATTCCACAAGCCCCGGCGGGGCTGACGGGCGCAATCATACACCGCCTCAGGTGCTTTAACGGCAAAAATCTTGGCAAGAACAAGCGCTTGCGAGACAAAGCCGAGCATTCTTCGGCTGCTTTCTACTCCGACGACTCATCCTGAAAAGAAAACACACGCCTGATGAAAAAGTCAGCGACTAGGCTTGGGTGACAACCGTCACGGAGGACGTCCGATGCCCACCAGAGCCTGCTGCCTGCTGATCCCCCTCGCGCTCCACCTGCCTTCCTGCGCCAACGCGGCCATCGTGCAGCGCTGCGAAGACAGCAGCGGCCATATCACCTTCACCACGCTGGGCTGCACACAGGAGCAGAGCCTGCAGATCCAGCGGGCCGATAACCCGCCGCCTGGCGGCAAGCAGTTCGCCGTCACACCGAAAGCGCCGCCTCAGGCAAAAAGCACCGCCGCCCGGGAACTGATCGTAATCGGTGAACATGACGATGGATGTGGCAATCAGCTCGACGCCAGGAGCAGACGCCAGGCCATCATCCAGCAGCAGGTGCGTCCGGGCATGAATCGCCTGGAAGTGGAAAGCGCCCTGGGCAGGCCGGACAGGATCAGCACGAGCAACAGCGCCACGCGCTATCACTACAATCTGAAGAAAGGTCGCAGCAGCCTGGTGCTGTTCGATGAGAAGGGTTGTGTCAAACGCTAGACAGCAAAAAGCCCGCAACCAGTGCGGGCTTCTTGGTGTATGGTGCACTCGACAGGATTCGAACCTGTGACCGCTCGGTTCGTAGCCGAGTACTCTATCCAGCTGAGCTACGAGTGCAAGTTGTGTTTTTAGACCAGATCACAACTGGTTGAAGCCACGCTGTTTGTATCACTACCAACAACGCTTAAATGGTGCACTCGACAGGATTCGAACCTGTGACCGCTCGGTTCGTAGCCGAGTACTCTATCCAGCTGAGCTACGAGTGCATTTGTTGCCGCGCATTATAGGCCGTCAAATCTCTTTGTAAAGCACTTTTTCTAGTAATTTCAACAACTTACAGAAGAAGCCAGATCGTAACGTACTAAACGAATAATGGCGGAGAACGGGGGATTCGAACCCCCGACACCCTTTTGAGGTGTACTCCCTTAGCAGGGGAGCGCCTTCGGCCACTCGGCCAGCTCTCCGCAACACGGGGCGTATATTAACCAGCTTTCTCCCCGTTTGCAAACAAAAAAAACGAGAAAAATTAATGGCTTGGTTCTTCGTCCTTCTCTTTCTTGATCCGCAGGTAGATTTCCTCACGGTGCACGGCCACCTCCTTGGGGGCGTTGACACCAATACGCACTTGATTTCCTTTGACGCCGAGCACGGTCACAGTGATTTCACCATCACCAATGATCAGGCTTTCTGCGCACCGACGAGTCAGAATCAGCATACCTATCTCCTCACGCATTTCAGTTCAGGGACAACACAGTCTGCAAAAAAAAGGGCTTCGGCCTACATGCTAGATAGCCATAGCCCTACACACCTAAGTATTGACGAGCCCGGACAAAAGAACAGCGCCTGCCCGCGCTTATCAAAAAACACGAAGGGCGCGGTTCAACCGCGCCCTTCGGCATGACGCATCACTCGCCCTGGCGGGCCGGTGCGTCCAGTTCAAACGCCGTGTGCAATGCACGCACGGCCAGTTCCAGGTACTTCTCCTCGATCACTACCGAAACCTTGATTTCGGAGGTCGAGATCATCTGGATATTGATGCTTTCCTTCGCCAGCGCTTCGAACATGCGACTGGCCACGCCTGCGTGGGAGCGCATGCCGACACCGACGATCGACACCTTGGCGATCTTGGTATCGCCGACCACTTCCCGCGCACCGATTTCACGCGCGGTGTTTTCCAGCACGGTCTGCGCCGCCTGGTAGTCGTTGCGGTGAACGGTGAAGGTGAAGTCGGTGGTGTTATCGTGCGCGACATTCTGCACGATCATGTCGACTTCGATGTTGGCGGCGCTGATCGGGCCGAGAATCTTGAAGGCCACGCCCGGGGTATCAGGCACGCCACGGATGGTCAGCTTGGCTTCATCGCGGTTGAAGGCGATGCCGGAAATGATCGGCTGTTCCATGGATTCCTCTTCATCAATAGTAATGAGGGTACCCGGACCCTCCTTAAAGCTGTGCAGAACGCGCAGCGGAACGTTGTACTTGCCGGCGAACTCGACCGCGCGGATCTGCAGCACCTTGGAACCGAGGCTGGCCATTTCCAGCATCTCTTCGAAGGTGATCTTGTCCAGGCGCTGGGCCGAGGACACGACACGCGGGTCGGTGGTGTAGACGCCGTCGACATCGGTGTAGATCTGGCACTCGTCAGCCTTCAGGGCTGCCGCCAGTGCAACGCCGGTGGTATCGGAACCGCCACGACCGAGGGTGGTGATATTGCCGTTCTCGTCGACGCCCTGGAAACCGGCGACAACAACCACACGCCCTTCCTTCAGATCGGCACGAATCTTCTGATCGTCGATCTGCAGGATGCGTGCTTTATTGTGCGCGCTGTCTGTCAGGATCCGCACCTGGTTACCGGTGTAGGACACCGCCGGCACACCACGCTTGATCAGTGCCATGGCCAGCAACGCAATGGTCACCTGCTCACCGGTGGAAACGATCACATCCAGCTCACGGGGAACCGGCTGGTTTTCGCCACTGATTTGTTTGGCCAGATCGATCAGGCGGTTGGTCTCGCCGCTCATCGCAGACAGCACAACCACCAGGTCATCGCCGGCTTCGCGGAATTTCTTCACCTTGTCGGCGACCTGCTCGATTCTCTCGACGGTGCCGACCGAGGTGCCTCCAAATTTCTGTACGATCAAAGCCATTTCTAAGCCGCCTCAGCCCGTAAAGGGGCGCCCATTAATCATTCAAACCACAGCCCCGTTGCCCGTCACTAGACGACGGGCATTGGCGAGGCCTTAAACGCCCTGCTCGACAAATGGCACGGTCAGGGCCAGTGCTGCATCCAGTGCCGCGGCGTCGATACCACCGCCTTGCGCCATGTCCGGACGACCACCACCCTTCCCGCCCACTGCCGCAGCGGCCTGCTTCATCAGATCACCGGCTTTGAGTTGGCCGGTCAGGTCCTTGGTCACGCCTGCGACCAGAACGACCTTTTCCTCATGGACACTGCCGAGCAGGATCACTGCGCGGCCGAGTTTGTTTTTCAGTTGATCGACCAGTGCCAGCAGGGCCTTGCCATCCTGACCATCCAGGCGCGCGGCCAGGACTTTCACACCCTTGACGTCCTGGGCCTGCGCCGACAGGTCGTCACCCGCGGCGCTTGCGGCCTTGGCCTGCAATTGCTCGAGTTGTTTTTCCAGCAGACGGTTGCGCTCCAGCACAGCCGACAGCTTGTCGATCAGGTTGTCGCGGCTGCCCTTGATCAGGTTCGCGGCTTCCTTGAGTTGCTCTTCGGCGGCATTCAGGTAGGCCAGTGCCGCGGCACCGGTGACTGCCTCGATGCGCCGTACACCCGATGCCACGCCGCCTTCGCTGATGATTTTCAGCAGGCCGATGTCACCGGTACGGTTGGCGTGGATACCGCCACACAGTTCGACGGAGAAATCCCCGCCCATGCTCAGGACACGCACACTGTCGCCGTACTTCTCGCCGAACAGCGCCATGGCGCCCTTCTTCTTGGCGGTGTCGATATCGGTTTCTTCGGTTTCCACCGCCGAGTTCTTGCGGATCTCGGCGTTGACGATGTCTTCCAGGGCCTTGATCTGCTCCGGCTTGATGGCTTCGAAGTGGCTGAAGTCAAAGCGCAGGCGCTGACTGTCGACCAACGACCCCTTCTGCTGGACATGCTCGCCCAGCACCTGGCGCAATGCAGCGTGCAGCAGGTGGGTGGCCGAGTGGTTCAGCGAGGTGGCGTGACGCACATCGGCAGCGACCTGGGTTTCCACCTGGGTGCCGACCAGCAGACTGCCCTGGGCCAGGACACCATGGTGCAGGAAAGCCCCGCCGGTCTTGGTGGTATCGCGGACATCGAAGCGACCGGCAGCCGCCTGCAGATACCCGCAATCGCCGATCTGACCGCCCGACTCGGCGTAGAACGGTGTCTGGTCCAGGACTACAACGCCTTCTTCACCTTCATTCAAGACGTCGACCGACTGCCCTTCTTTATAGAGCGCGATCACTTTCGCCGAACCACTGGTGGCGCTGTAGCCGGTGAACTCGGTGGCCACATCGACCTTGACCAGGCTGTTGTAGTCCATGCCGAAGGAACTGGCGGAGCGCGCACGCACCCGCTGGGCTTCCATCTCGCGCTCGAAACCGGCCTCGTCGAGGGTCAGGTTGCGTTCGCGGGCGATGTCGCCGGTCAGGTCCATCGGGAAACCGTAGGTGTCGTACAGCTTGAACACCACGTCACCCGGAACCACGCTACCCTTGAGCTCGGCCAGGTCCTGCTCGAGGATCTTCAGGCCCTGCTCCAGGGTCTTGGCGAACTGCTCTTCCTCGGCCTTCAGCACACGCTCGATATGCGCCTGCTGGGATTTCAGCTCAGGGAAGGCCTCACCCATTTCGGCAACCAGGGCCGCGACGATCTGGTAGAAGAAACTGCCCTTGGCCCCGAGCTTGTTGCCGTGACGGCAGGCGCGACGAATAATCCGGCGCAGCACATAGCCGCGACCTTCGTTGGACGGCAGCACGCCGTCGGCGATCAGGAAACCGCAGGAGCGAATATGGTCGGCGACCACTTTCAGCGAAGCCTGGTTGTCATTGGTGCAACCGATGGCCTGGGCCGAAGCGCTCAGCAGGCTCTGGAACAGGTCGATTTCATAGTTGGAGTGAACGTGCTGCAGCACCGCGCTGATCCGCTCCAGGCCCATGCCGGTGTCCACCGACGGTGCCGGCAGCGGATGCAGCACGCCATCGGCGGTGCGGTTGAACTGCATGAACACGTTGTTCCAGATCTCGATGTAACGGTCACCGTCTTCTTCCGGCGAGCCGGGTGGGCCGCCCCAGATATCGGCGCCGTGGTCGTAGAAGATCTCGGTGCAAGGACCGCACGGGCCGGTATCGCCCATGGTCCAGAAGTTGTCGGAGGCGTAAGGCGCGCCTTTGTTGTCGCCGATACGGACCATGCGTTCGGCCGGCACGCCGACTTCCTTGGTCCAGATATCGTAGGCTTCGTCGTCGCTGGCGTAGACCGTGACCCAGAGCTTTTCCTTCGGCAGGTTCAGCCACTGGTCGGAGGTCAGGAAGGTCCAGGCGAAGGTGATCGCATCGCGCTTGAAGTAGTCGCCGAAGCTGAAGTTGCCCAGCATTTCGAAAAAGGTGTGGTGACGAGCGGTATAACCGACGTTTTCCAGGTCGTTGTGCTTGCCGCCGGCGCGTACGCACTTCTGGCTGCTGACGGCGCGGGTGTAGGCGCGCTTTTCCTGGCCCAGGAAACAATCCTTGAACTGGTTCATCCCCGCGTTGGTGAACAGCAGGGTTGGGTCATTGCCCGGAATCAAAGAGCTGGAGGCGACACGGGTGTGGCCTTGCTGTTCGAAGAAGCGAAGGAAGGCTTCACGGATTTCTGCGCTTTTCATAGGTTCTTCCACGGAGTCTGCGGCCGGAGGCAAGTGCATCACGTCTGAATGGATTTGCGACTTGCAAAGGGCCGCATTATATCGGCCCTGAGCCTTGGGTACAGTGTGTTTATACGATAGAAACCGTCAATTGGACGGCCTGCAGGCTCATTGGCGGTTAAATTCGGCAAATACCGCGACCACCTGCTCGATTTGTGCACGGTCGACGTCCATATGGGTGACCATCCGCAGGCGCGGCGCGGCACTCAGGCGCACCCCGCGCTCGGCGGCAAACGCCTTGAGCGCGTTCGCCCGCTCGCCGAGGTCGGCGTAGACCATGTTGGTCTGTACCGGCTCGATCCGATAGCCCGCCTCACGCAAGCCATCGGCCAGGTGCAACGCATTGGCATGGTCGTCGGCCAGGCGCGCGACCTGGTGATCCAGTGCATACAGCCCCGCTGCCGCCAACAGGCCGGCCTGGCGCATACCGCCGCCGACCATCTTGCGCAGGCGCCGCGCCTTGCCGATCAGTTCCTCGCTGCCGCACAGTACCGAACCCACCGGCGCTCCCAGGCCCTTGGACAGGCAGACCGAAACCGAATCGAAGTGCCGGGTGATTTCACGCGCATCGACGCCCAGCTTGACCGCCGCGTTATACAGCCGAGCACCATCCAGGTGCAGTGCCAGTCCCTGTTCCCGGGTCAAGCGACGGGCCGCCGCCAGGTATTCCAGCGGCAGGACCTTGCCCTGCATGGTGTTTTCCAGGGCCAACAGGCGGGTGCGGGCAAAATGGAAGTCATCGGGCTTGATCGCCGCCCTGACCTGCGCCAGGTCCAGCGAGCCGTCTGCCTGGACTTCCAGCGGCTGCGGCTGGATCGAACCGAGCACCGCGGCGCCGCCGCCTTCATATTTATAGGTATGGCACTGCTGGCCGACGATGTACTCGTCACCGCGCTCGCAGTGGGCCATCAACCCCAGCAGGTTGCTCATGGTCCCGGTGGGCACGAAGAGCGCCCGGGCGAAGCCCAGCCGATCGGCCAGTTCGCTTTCAAGCCGATTGACCGACGGATCTTCGCCATACACATCATCCCCCAGGGGCGCATTCGCCATGGCCTCGCGCATACCGGCGCTGGGTTGGGTAACGGTGTCACTACGAAGATCGATAACAGTCATGAAACAGGCCTCGGCAATGGAGCGCTGATGTCGGGAATATCCCTTTCGAAAGCAATTACTGCGGTCACGGCGAGGGATAATCAAGCTCTGCCGCAGGAAATGTCGGAGAACCGCCATGAAAATTCGATGGTTATTATCGTAAAGGCGGCATGCACACCTGTGAAATATATGGTAAAAATCGGGCGCCGCCAGAAAAGCTGGCGGCAACGTTCTCAGGGCGGGGTGTAATTCCCCACCGGCGGTAATTGCGCGCAATGCGCATAGCCCGCGAGCGCTTGGCGAGTCGGACGGTCTCGACGGTCCCTCGGCAAGGTCAGCAGACCCGGTGTGATCCCGGGGCCGACGGTCATAGTCCGGATGAAGAGAGAACGGGATTGACACCCAAGGGCCGTCCACCGGATCCCCGTGCGCATGCCTGGCAGCATCGCACAGCCGACCTGAACGTACCCTTGAATCCCATTCGATTCATAACGCCCTGTTTTTCACACAAACAGGAGTCAGAACAGATGCAACCCACCACCCTTCACCACACTCAGCGGATCGCGTTCATCCAGGCTTGCTGGCACAAGGATATCGTTGATCAGGCTCGCCACGGCTTCGTCTCGGAAATCGCCAAGCTGGGCTACCAGGAAAGTGATATCGACTTCTTCGAAGTCGGCGGTGCCTTCGAGATCCCCCTGCATGCCAAGCTGCTGGCCAAGTCCGGCCGTTATGCCGGCGTCGTCGCTGCCGGCCTGGTGGTCGACGGCGGGATCTACCGCCACGACTTCGTCGCCACGGCGGTGATCGACGGCCTGATGCAGGTCCAGCTGGACACCGAAGTACCGGTGTTTTCCGTAGTGCTGACCCCGCACCACTTCCACGCTGGCGAAGAGCACCAGAAGTTCTTCTTCGATCACTTCGTGCACAAGGGTCAGGAAGCCGCGAAAACCTGCGCCGACACCCTGAGCAAACTGCGCGCGCTACCGCGTCCCGCAGCACAGAAACTGGCGGTCTGATCCATCTGCGCACCTGCCGGCCCCTCGCCGGCAGGTCATAACTATCTATCCTCTCCCGGCAGCGCCAATGCGCTTAAGTGGATTCGACGCCAGGCCCCCTCAAGGGCTTTCGAAACCCACCGCCCGCGGAGACACCGCACATGAACGACTCCCCCACACCCGACACGGCCCCGCCGCTCATGCCCTATCAGGAGCATTGGATCGACGGCCAGGCCCGCTCCATCGACGAGCGCTACCAGATCCTCCAGGAATACCGGGACGACTACAAACCGACCTCAACCTACCGACTCTCGGCAGAGAATGATCCGATCCTGATAGAGCGAAAGATCGTTTCGACGTCCTACAAGCCGCCCCACTCGACGCTGGACTACCTGATATTCACCACCAGCGACAGTGCCGACACCGTGAGGGTCCATTGTCCGCAGGAGCAATTGATAGTCGACATCAACCATGAGCGTTACCTGATCAGCCCGGCCTCTCTGCAACAGATACTGGTCATCCGCACCCGCGGCGGGGCCGACAGGGTGACGGTCGATGAACAGGTGAAGCTGCGGACCATCGTCGAAACCGCCGACGGCGACGATGTTATCCACAGCGAAGGCGCCGAAATCCAGATCCATGCCGGCCCGGGCGATGATTTCATCACCACGGGTGCAGGCGGCAAGGCCTACGTCGAGGCCGGAGAAGGCAACGACATGATCTTTGTCGAAGGCGACGCCACCGTCTATGGCGGCGCCGGCAACGATCATATCAGCGCCACCGCCAGCCTGGACGACAGTCGCCATCTGCTCAACGGCGGCCAGGGCAACGATCTGCTGATCGGTGGCCGGGGGCACAGCATCCTCAGTGGCAGCGACGGCGACGACTCTATTCTGGCCGGCGTCGGGACCAACACGATTTACACCGGGGCCGGACAGGACACCGTCATGCTGATCAAACCGGCGGATAACGTCTTCAGCAACGATACCCGCGACCAGTTGTTCCAGGCCGCCCCCCAACCACCCGCCAATGCCGAGGAGCTGCGTGTGCAGGCATCGTCTGCCGAGGGCTTGCGGGTCACCCTGCTCAGCCACCTTGGCCTGGAGCATACCGGTCTCGTGGTCAACGGTTCCCCGGCATTTCAGGACCGGGTCAACGATGACCTGAGATTGCTCGGCGGCTCGCCCGTGGGCAGCCAGCTGTTATCGGTGCTGGATAAAACCGCCAGGGCACAGGGCATCGCCGTCACGATCAACCCGCTGGAATATGAGCACAACGCGCTGTTTCTGACCGATGCCCAGGCCCAGGGCGATATCTATATCAGAGACACAAGCGCGGGAGACGGGCGCCCGGGAGGAAACATCCACTACAACCCGGCCGTTGAAATCGACGCGACTCCCGGCCTCGTCCTGCTCTACCACGAACTCTGCCACGCCTATAACCGGGTGACCGGAACGTCTTTCCTCGGGTATGGCTTCGACGGCCCCCGTGGCGACAAATCCCCACGCACGGTGCCCAATGAGGAACTGCAGGTCATAGGCCTGCCGGCTGCGGTAACGCCCTTCGATTTCGACGCCGACCCGAATACTCCGGCGCTGGACAGCAACCCGACGCCCTTCACCGAAAACGGCTTGCGCGAAGAGCTGGGATTGGCCCCGCGAAACTGGGTACAGCCACGCTAAACCAGCGTCTCGTCTCCCGACGGCACCACCAGGATCCCCGCCCGCAGGCCGTTTTTCACCTTCGGGTTGGGGAAAATGATCCGGGCGCCCTGCTCTTCCACCACCCAGCGACTGTTCGCCAGGTCTTCGGCCAGCAGGTAGCCCTTGGGCAGTTCGGTGAAATTCTCGATATCCGCCGGCAGGTGCAACAGGAAGGAATCGCTGTGCTTGATGATTTCCCGCGCCACGCTGAACAGTTGCAGGCCATCGAGGCTGTCATCGACAACCGGCTCGCTGCCCTCGATCAGTTGCTTGAGGCAGCGCTCCAGGCGAGAAACGTCAACCCCCTGGTTCTGGCCGAACGGCCGGGCCTTGCCCAGCTCCAGGGTAAAGGACTCGGCGCCCAGCTTGTCGTAGGTGTAGCTGCTGAAGACGATGGAGGGCTTGTTCTGCAGCAGCACCGCCGACATGCCGGCGGCGCGCAGGCGGGCCAGTTCGCGACGGGAATGGGCACGCCCTTCCTTGTACGGGTAGAGCGCGAACTGTTCGATCTTCGAACCGCGAATCGCCGTGTGCAGGTCGTAGTGCACACGACCGCGATCGGCGACGCTGAAGAAACTCGCCGCCAGCCGCTCCAGCTCACAGGCACGCAAGGCTTCGCTGCCACTGCTTTGTTCATGCCGGCCGTTGAACAGCCGGTTGACGTCCTGCTCGACATAACGCTCGCCGCGACGCATCGCCTCGGGGTTGCCGAACAGGAACAGAATGCGTGCCCGAGGCTTCAGGTCGCCCCGGGCAATGTCGTGCAACAGGCGATCGAGCAATTCGATCGGCGCTGTCTCGTTACCGTGGATACCGGCGGACAGCAGCAGGTCCTGGCCGTTATCCCTGGCCTCAGGAGGTCGCACTTCCAGCGCGCCCTCGCTCAGCCAGCGCATCCGCACGCCTTCGACCGTCAGTTGAGTCTTCTCTGCCGGTTCGCGACCGGCGAGGGTCAATTCAAGCAGTTTGCCGAGGGCGAGCATAATGCGCTGTTCCTTGATCAGTGATCGTGGTTGCAATCGGGGCCGTGCACGTGATCGTCGTCGCCGACGTCGGCCGGTTCCATTTCCAGTTGCAGACTTACAAGATTAGTCGCCAATGGGCGAAGCAGCAGGTTGGCGTATTCGGCATCGCCCTCTTCGACATCGACGCCGATCAGCAATTGGCCGCGACCGTCGTGCTGGATCCACAACTCCTTGCCCTGCCATATCACGGCAACGCGCGTGCAGGAGGTTTCCAGTTGAGTGCCGTCGGTGTCTTCAAGAATCAGCTGCAGGGTATCGCTCATGGTCGTGCTCTCATCTGGAGGAAAAGCCGGGCGCCCGACCTTCTGGCAAAGAAGGCCGGGCGCGCGCTTTCAATTGATCTGGAATGGATAAACCGCGCCCAGTTTAAGGATTTGCGTCAGTTCATCCAGTGCCGTCCGGCACTCCAGCAGCAACTGCGGGTCTGCCAGGTCGCTTTCGCGCAGGGAGTCGCGGTAGTGCTTTTCGACCCATTGGGTCAGCGTGTCGTACAACGGCGCGGTCATGATAACGCCTGGGTTGACCGCCGCCAGCTCGGTTTCATTCAGCGCAACACGCAGGCGCAGGCACGCCGGCCCGCCACCGTTCTGCATGCTCTGCTTGAGGTCGAAGACTTTCACCTCGCGAATCACCCCGGCAGCGGCCGTCAGGCCCTGCAGGTACTGCCAGACGCGCTCGTTCTTGCGGCACTCTTCCGGCACGATCAGCATCATGGTGCCGTCGGCGCGGGTCAGCAGCTGGCTGTTGAACAGGTAGGAACGCACCGCGTCATCCACCGTCACCAGGGCACGCGGCACGCAGACCGCCTGGAAGTTGCCGCCGCACCTGGCCAGTTTGTCGCGCAGTTCGGCCAGTACCCGCTCGGTGTCGAGGAAGGCGTCCTCGTGATAGAACAGCACCTCGCCATTCCCCACCGCGATCACATCGTTGTGGAATACACCCTGGTCGATCACCGCCGGGTTCTGCTGGGCATAGACCACACCGTCATCGCTCAGGCCGTGCAGGCGGGCGACCGCCTGGGAGGCTTCGAGGGTCTGCCGTGCCGGGTATTTCTGCGGCGCCGGGTAGCGGGTATCGAAGGCACTGCGGCCGAACACGAAGAACTCGACACCGGCCTCGCCGTATTCACGACAGAAGCGGGTGTGGTTGGCCGCGCCTTCGTCGCCGAACTGGGCGACGGCGGGCAACGCCGCGTGGTGGGCGAAGTGCTTGCTGTCAGCGAACATCGCGCCGAGCACACGGCTGGTGGTCGGGTGTTCGATGCTGCGGTGATACTTGCAGTTCAGGTTGGCCGCGGTGAAGTGCACGCGACCGTCGGCGGTGTCGGCACTCGGGCTGACGGTGCCGGCGTTGGCCACCCACATGCTCGAGGCCGAGCAACTGGCGACCAGCAACGGCATGGCCTGCCTGGCCGCCTGCTCGATCACCTGCGCGTCGGTGCCGGCAAAGCCGAGCCGGCGCAGGGCGGCGACATCCGGACGTTCCTGGGGTGCGAGCACGCCCTGGACAAAGCCCATCTCCATCAGCGCCTTCATCTTCGCCAGGCCTTGCAGCGCCGCTTCCTTCGGATTGGAAGCCTGCTGGCTGTTGCTCTGGGAAGCGACGTTGCCGTAGGACAAGCCGCCGTAGTTATGGGTCGGGCCTACAAGACCGTCAAAATTGACTTCAAAGGATTTCATCGGCGAGGCTCCATGAATCTGTTTTTATAAGCACAAATCATCTGCGTATGGCGACCGCTTCGCGGTCATCGCTGGCAAGCCAGCTCCTACAGGGGTCCAGGTACATTGCGCGTTGTTGTGTACGCCGCAGAACCTTGTAGGCGCTGGCTTGCCAGCGGTAGGGCCCGAAGGCCCGAAGGCTCAGGAAAGCCGAACACCCGGCGTCAGTGTCGCCGGAACCGTCAGGCTCGGCGTTTCCAGCGACGCCACCGGGTACGCGCAATAATCCGCCGCGTAGTAGGCGCTGGCGCGATGGTTACCCGAAGCCCCTACCCCGCCGAATGGAGCGCTGCTCGCGGCACCGGTCAATTGCTTGTTCCAGTTGACGATCCCGGCACGGCTTTGCAACCAGAACTGCTGGTAGCGCGCCTCGGAATCCGACAGCAGGCCAGCCGCGAGGCCGAACTGGGTGTTGTTGGCCTCGGCAATCGCCGCGTCGAAATCGGCGTAGCGGATCACCTGCAGCAACGGCCCGAAGAATTCCTCGTCGACACGTTCACTCACCGCCGTCACATCGAGAATCCCCGGTGTCAGCAAGGCCGCGCCGGCCTGTGGTTGAGTCATCGGCAGCAGCGCCACGGCGCCGTTACCCAGCAGGTGCGCCTGCGCCTCCATCAGCGCCCGGGCCGCACCCAGGGAAATCACCGAGCCCATGAACGGTGCCGGCTGCTGATCGAACGCACCGACCTCGATGCCCGAACTGACTTCGACCAGGCGCGCCAGCAAGCGGTCGCCCCAGGCCCCTTCGGGTACCAGCAGGCGCCGGGCACAGGTGCAACGCTGGCCGGCCGAGATGAAGGCCGACTGGATAATGGTATAGACCGCGGCATCCAGGTCTTCGACCTGATCCACCACCAGCGGGTTGTTGCCGCCCATTTCCAGGGCCAGGATCTTGTCCGGACGCCCGGCGAACTGCTGGTGCAGGTGATTGCCGGTACGGCTCGAACCGGTGAAGAACAGGCCGTCGATCCCCGGATTCGCCGCCAGGGCGATACCGGTTTCGCGAGCACCTTGCAGCAGGTTCAGCACGCCCGCCGGCAGGCCGGCCTCGATCCAGCACTTGACCGTCAGTTCGGCGACTTTCGGGGTCAGCTCGCTCGGCTTGAACAGCACGCTGTTACCGGCCAGCAGCGCCGGCACGATATGGCCGTTGGGCAGATGACCAGGGAAGTTGTAGGGACCGAACACCGCCACCACGCCATGGGGCTTGTGGCGCAGTACCGCCGTGGCGTCGCCCAGCGGGCCGCTCTTCTCGCCGGTCCGCTCGCGGTAGCTCTGGATCGAAATGGCGATCTTGTTGACCATGCTGGTCACTTCGGTCGCCGACTCCCACAGCGGCTTGCCGGTTTCCTCGCCGATGCACCGGGCCAGTTCGTCGGCATGACTCTTCAGGCTGGCGGCAAAGGCTTCGAGCACGACGATACGCTCATCCAGGCTACGCCGGGCCCAGGCCGGGAATGCCTCGCGGGCGTTCTGCACGGCCTGTTCGACCTGGGCTGCGCTGGCGCCGTTGCCGGACCACAGCACCTGCTGGGTCACCGGGTTCAGCGACTCGAAGGCTTCGCCCTGGCCGGCGTGCCATTGGCCTGCGATGTAAAGCGTGCTCATTATTTCGACTCCCGGGAAGCAGACAACGGAACCGCGCGGACCTGGTCACCCGCACTCAATTGAAGACGTTTGGCGGTCAACGGATCGACCACCAGCGTGCCCGCCGCGAATCGCGCGGGAGCCGCGGTGATGCGGCAGTCTTCGCGCTTGCGGTTGTGGATCAGGAACGGCGTGGCGTCATCGCCTGGCGTACCGATGGCCAGCACCAGCGCCTGGCTGTCGCGTACCGCGCGGATCTTGCCGGTTTCGCACTCCACCGCCGGGCCGGCGTCGAAGATGTCGACATAGCCCTGGTAGCTGAAACCTTCGCTCTTGAGCATCGACAGGGCCGGCTCGGTATCGGTGTGCACCTTGCCGATCACCGCCCGGGCATCCTCGGAGAGGAAGCAGGTGTACAGCGGGAACTTCGGCATCAGCTCGGCAATGAAGGCCTTGTTGCCGACACCGGTCAGGTAGTCGGCCTGGCTGAACTCCATCTTGAAGAAGTGCCGACCCAGGCTCTCCCAGAACGGCGAGCGCCCGGCTTCGTCGGACATGCCGCGCATCTCGGCGATGATCTTGTTGCCGAACAGTTGCGGGAACTCGGCGATAAACAGCATCCGCGCCTTGGCCAGCATCCGGCCATTCAGACCGCTGCGGTAGTCGGCGTGGAGGAACAGCGAGCACAGTTCGGAGTTGCCGGTCAGGTCGTTGGCCAGGAACAGCGTCGGGATCTCGCGGTAGATATTCAGTTCCTGGGAGGCGCTGACCGTCAGGCCGACCCGGAAGTTGTACCAGGGCTCGCGCAGGCCCACGGCACCGGCAATCGCCGAAATGCCGACCACCCGGCCATTGTCGTCTTCGAGCACGAACAGGTAGTCCGCATCGGCACGCCCGGCGTCGCCCCGGAAGGTTTTTTCCGCCCAGCCGACACGATGAGCCAGACGCTCTTCGTTGGCCGGCAAGGTGGTCAGGCCGGTGCCGGTGCTGCGGGCCAGGTCGATCAGAGCGGGTAAGTCGCTGCTGCGTACGGGACGAACGATCATGCTATCTCCTCAAACGGACGCCGACTGACGGCATCCGCGAAACTCGCTGTAAGGCTGCTTGCGATACCGGCCTCAAACCGCCACCAGGCGCACGCTGGCACCTTCGCCGACGCCCAGGGCTTCGGCCGCTTGCAGATCCAGGGTGACCGGCTTGCCCGGCGCGTAATCGAGCTCCAGCAGCACGGCGCGATAGTCCTGCAGCAATGCGTTGGACACCAGGTACTGGCGACCGCCGCCCCTGGTCTCGCCGATCTTCACCGGCACCACGCGGCTCTGGGCAATCGAACGGATCCCGGTGACCCGCGCATGCAAGGTCGGGCCGCCGTCGAAAATATCGATGTAGTGATCGGTCTCGAAACCCTCGCGCATCAGGATGTCGAAGGTGATCTGCGCCCGCGGATGCACCTGGCCCATGGCTTCCTGGGCGGCGTCCGGCAACAGCGGCACGTAGATCGGATAATGCGGCATCAGTTCGGCAAGGAAGGTCCGGCTCTTCAAGCCGCACAGGCGCTCGGCCTCGGCGTAGTTCAGGTCGAAGAAGTTGCGGCCGATGGCGTCCCAGAACGGCGAGTCGCCATGCTCGTCGCTGTAGCCGACGATCTCGGTCACCACCGAATCGGCGAAGCGTTCCGGATGGCTGGCGACGAACAACAGGCGGCCACGGGAGTTGAGCTCCGACCAGGCCGAACCCACCAGTTCCGGCACCACATAGAAGCTGGTCAGCAAGCTGTTGCCGGTCAGGTCGTGGCACTGGGAAAGCACGTGGATCTTGTTGTGGATCTTCAGCTCGCGCGACGCATGGACAAAGGTCTCGTTGCGGAAGCTGTAGAACGGCTCCGAGTAACCGGCCGAGGCGACGATCGCCGAGCAGCCCACCAGCTTGCCGGTGTCGGTATCTTCGAGCACGAAGAAATAGCTTTCTTCACCGTTGAAACTGACTTCGGCGGCAAACGAGGCTTCGCTCGCGGCGATCTTGTCGCGCAGGCGGCCTTCGTCATCCGGCAGGGAAGTGACACCGATCGGGCTGTCGGCGGCCAGACGCCGTACCTCGTCCAGGTCAGCCATTTGCGCGGGGCGCATCACCAGCATGGTGTCACTCCTTACTGAAAAACAGATCGGCAGAATCGGCCGACACAGGGAAAAAAATGCCGGGCAGGCCCGGCACAGAAAAAATCTGCTCGTCGCCGACCCATGGGCCGACGACGGCGGTACTACGTTTCGCTCAAGCCTGTTTCGCTCAAGTCCGGCTCGCTCAAGCCTGGGTCAGCTTGGCTACCGCACGCTCGAAACGGTCCAGGCCTTCCTTGATGTCCGCGTCCTCGACCACCAGGCTCGGGGCGAAACGGATCACGTCCGGACCGGCTTGCAGGATCATCAGGTTTTCTTTCTCGGCCGCGTTGAACACGTCCTTGGCCTTGCCCTTCCAGGCATCGGCCAGCACGCAACCGAGCAACAGGCCCATGCCACGGACCTGGGTGAACAGGCCGTACTTGGCGCCGATCTGCTCCAGGCGGGTCTTGAAGGCATCGTGCTTGGCATTGACGCCGTTGAGCACTTCAGGAGTGTTGATCACGTCGATCACCGCATTGCCGACCGCGCACGCCAGCGGGTTGCCGCCGTAGGTGGTGCCGTGGGTGCCGACCACCAGGTGCTTGGCCAGCGCTTCGCTGGTGAGCATCGCGGCAATCGGGAAACCGCCGCCCAGGCTCTTGGCGCTGGTGAGGATGTCCGGAGTCACGCCGTAGTGCATATAGGCGAACAGCTTGCCGCTGCGCCCCATGCCGGTCTGCACTTCGTCGAACACCAGCAGCGCGTCGTGCTGGTCGCACAGCTCGCGGGCACCCTGCAGGTAGGCCTGTTCGGCCGGCAGTACGCCGCCCTCGCCTTGCACGGGTTCGAGCACCACGGCACAGGTCTTGTCCGAGATCGCCGCTTTCAGCGCGTCCAGGTCATTGAACGGCACATGGGTGATACCGGTGATTTTCGGACCGAAGCCGTCGGAGTACTTCGACTGGCCACCGACGTTCACGGTGAACAGGGTACGGCCGTGGAAGCTGTTGAGCGCGGCGATGATTTCGTATTTTTCCGTGCCGAAGCGATCGAATGCCACGCGACGGGCCAGCTTGAACGCGGCTTCATTGGCCTCGGCGCCGGAGTTGCAGAAGAACACGCGCTCGGCGAAGGTCGCGTCCACCAGCTTCTTGGCCAGGCGCAGGGCCGGTTCGTTGGTGAAGACGTTGGAGACATGCCACAGGTTGTTGGCCTGCTCGGTCAGGGCACCGACCAGCGCCGGATGGGCATGGCCCAGCACGTTGACCGCAATCCCGCCGGCGAAATCGACCAGCTCCCGGCCCGCCTGGTCCCAGACTCGGGAACCCGCGCCACGAACAGGGATAAAAGCCGCAGGTGCGTAGTTGGGAACCATTACCTGGTCGAAATCGGCGCGTTGCACCGGAGCTTGCTCAACGGACATCGGAGTCTCCTGAAGAGGAACGCCTGCCTGAAACTGGCGAGCGATGGGGGGATTGTAAGGACAGATTTCAGTCCGGCCTTGTCGCCAAGCGACAACTTCTTATAGCGCCAAACCGGGTTTTGCCGGGGTTGTCGGCAATGCGACAAATAGCATCGCAAAGGCGCAGTTTAAACGGTGGGAGGCTTTTGATGCAGGGTCGGCGGGATGAGATTTTCGACTGACGACCGTCGCCGCGTGAATTCCTGTGAAATGTTGTGAATTCGAGTGGACAGCCCGCCGGGCCTGGACAGGGCGAACGATCATCGCAGCGCCACTTTGCCGTTCCTCACCCGGCCGACAAGCGGGCAGATACCCTCGCCCTCGGAGCCCGCGGCAAATGGCCTTTCGAGCCAAGGTTGCCAGTATTGCGCCAGCCACTCGGCCGCCCCGTCGAAACCTGTCGGCAGGTGCCTGGCCCGCCTGTTTACATGGCTTTTGGCCTGCAATTAGGCCGGGAAATATGTAACAAAATGTACACAAGTCTCGGGCTTCATGAGCAGGCCCCCGCTCAAGCGGCGGGTCGCCCACAGCGACCCGGTAACCCCGACCACACACTCGCTTCCCTTCAGCCAGCGCCGCCCGCGGCCAGGCCGGAGCAAGGCCGTGTGCCTGGAAAACGACCCTCAGGGAGGTTCTGCATGACCCCGATACGCACCGCTACCGACCCCGCCGACCGCAAAGTCGATGCCGCCCAGAACAAATTCGAGGTTGCGCTGTTCCAGGCCGGCAACCAGCCGGTCTTCGATCCGTCAAAGATCCGCGGCAACAACCTTCCAGTGCCCTTCCAGGATGTCCAGCCACCCAAGGACGGCAGCATCACCTATACGCCACTGGGTAGCGACAAGCCGGTGACGGTCAAGGAAAAGGATGACCCGACCCTGTACAAGCAGGTGCTGAACCAATACCAGTTGAACCAGAAGAGCGATGCCCATGAAGCCGGTATCGTCCAGAGCCAGAAGGACGGCTACGCGCTGGCCGACAGCAGCACCGTCGCCCCGGGCCTGGCGAACTACAAGGCGATCGGCGCCGCCGACGAGGTCGGGCCGGGGCTGATCCGCTACGAGACCTTCAGCGGCGAAAAGGTCGTGGTCAGCCAGAAGGACAACCCGACACTGTTCGACCAGGTCAGCCAGGACCATGACAAGCTGATCGCGATCAACCAGAGCGAAGCCGAGGGCTATCGACTCGCCGGCCCCAACGAAACCTTCGACGCCATGCACCTGGTAGGAGCGCCTGAAGAAGTCGGCCCCGGCCTGATCCGCTACGAAACCGACTCGGGGCAGAAGATCATCGTCTCCAGGGACATGACCCCGGAGCTCTACAACCAGGCCGCCAACGAATACAAGGGCGTTACCGGTGCGCCCGGTGCCAGCGACAACAACTGGATCGACAAGTCCGGCTACGCCGCCGGCGCCAAGGACTGGGACAAGATCACCGGCAACACCGGCACCCAGCCGACCCAGGAAGAACTCGACCTGAACCGGCCCATCGCCGCCGCCGAAATGATCTCGGCCAACTGGAACGCCTGGGGCCTGCACGACACCCCCATCGACTTCGCCAACCCGCCGAGCAGCCTGCCGCCCGAAGCCCAGGCCGCGCTCAAGTATGTCGCCAGCAGCCCGTCGCTGATGGCCGCGCTGGACACCGGTGGCCGGGGCAAGGCCGACGCGGTGATCACCCACGCCGATGTCGACCGTTTTATCGGCAACGCCAAGGGCGATCTATCCGCCGCGTCGAGTTCCTACTCGAAGTTCCTCGGCAACAACCCTGGCGACCTGGCCAAGGCCAACGCCAAGTCCGCCGCGATCCTGATGGCCAACAACTCGCTGGTCGCCAGCGCCGGTCCGAACATGACCACCGGCAGCAGCGACCAGCGCGAGAACAAGGGCGAGATCCACATCGACAACCTGACCGGCCTGGCCAGCGACCCGGGCCTGAGTTCGGAACTGACCGGCGCCGCCGATCTCTGGTCGCGCCCCGGCATGATGCGCTCGCTGGACCTGGGCGGTGACGACCCGGTGCTGTACCACGAAGACAAGGTCATCGTGCGCGACAACATCGGCGCCTGGCTGGAAAAGCAGGCACCCAAGACCGACTCCGACACCCTGACCTTCCTCGACGGTGCCGCCGTACGTGACGAAGTGGCCGATGTCGACACCTCCAAGCTGACCGCCGACGTACTGCAACACCCGGAAAACTACGACGGCAAGACCAAGGCCGCGGTCCTCGTCCAGCTGACCGACACCCAGACCCGCCTGGCCCTCAGCGACTACAAGGACAACGACACCGGCCTGCTCGACAAGTACACCTCGCCCAACAAAGGCCTCAACCCCAACGAGGACAAGATCAAGGGCCAGGTACAGGACGCGATCCGCACCCTGATGGCCGACAAGGACGTCCAGGGTTTCCTGCAGAACAACCGGGGCCCGGCGCTGCAGGACATCGTCAACAGCGACCCGGAACTGAAGATCGCCCTGCAGTCCTACAAGGCCAACCAGCTGGACACCGGCAATGTCCTCAACACCGACCTCAACGCCAAGGGCCCGGACGGCAAGCCGCTGCCACCCGGCGTCGCCCTGCAGAACGCGGCCAACGACATCACCATCGCCAACCTCGCGCTGGGCGGCAACGGTGACGTGGACCTGCATGCCATCGCGGAAAAGTCCGGGCAGATGGACAATCTCTACAACACCTACAAGAACGACTTCGTCTCGGGCCAGGCGTTCAAGGACATGGTGGCCAGCGGCATGGACCCGGTAGAGGCGGCCAGCAGCTTCGCCGCCAGCGCCTCGGCCTTCCAGGCCTTCCTCGGCCCCAACGCCACTTCGGGCGACGCTGCGACCCTGCAGGTCAACTTCAACGAAGCGCTGTCCGACGCCCTGGTCAACAGTGCCGACAGCAACAGCCTCAACATCACCCTGGGCGATGCCAACGGCAACTTCGACGAAGCCAAGGTCACGGCCGCCCTGAACGCCGCCGCCGAGGCCGACCCGCAACTGTTCACCGCGTCCGACGGCACCAAGATCGACCCGGCGCAAGTGGTGGGTATGCTGCGTTCGGTGTGGGACAGCGGCCGCCAGAACGACAAGATCATCGACGCCCTGCCCAAGGCCATCGACGGCTTGAAACTGGGCAATGTCACCGACGCCTACAAGCAGGGCCTGCTGCATATCGGCAGCGCCATCCTCGCCGGCGGCGTGCTGATCGCCCGCTCCGCCACCGGCAGCAACACCCCCATCGCCGACGCCAGTCGCGTCTCGGCGGGCCTGCAATTCGCCGGCCTGTTGATGGAGGGTGGCACCAAGTACGCCAAGGAGTTCGGCTTTGGCACCAGCTGGGTCATCGACAAGAACGTCGGTGAAGGCATCGGTGCCTTCCCGACCCGCGAACTGACCGGCAAGGGGCCGTTGAGCGCCGACGCCATCGCCAAGCTGGGCAACGTCGGCAAGCTGGTCGGTGGTGCCGGCAGCTTTATCGGTGGTGTGCTGGGCATCATGGGCGGTATCCAGGGCATCACCCACGGCGAGCCCGTGAGCGGCGCCTTCGGCCTGGCCGGCGGCATCCTCGGCACCGGCGCCGCCACCGCCAGCCTGATCGAAGGCGGCGCCGGCCTGTTCGGCCTCAGCGACATCGCCGCCGTAGCCGGCTCCATCAGCGGTGTACTCGGTCTCGCCGGCGCGATCCTCGGCGGCATCGGCAGTGCCTTCATCCCCTTCGCCCTGGCCGATGCCCGCGGCAAGGAGCAAGACAAGTTCTATGGCGAACTGGTGCCGATCCTCAAGCAGTACGGCTTGACCGGCGGACCGGAACAGCCCGGCGACTATCCGGAGGATCCGATCCCGGCAATCAACACCTGACACCACGAAAGTCCGAGCGGTCGCCTCCGTGGCGACCGCTCCCCCGTCCCCACTGCTCACGTAAAAAGGTAACACCATGAATTCCAGCGATATCGTTCACATTCCGGCACAGGGTGCCGTGTACACGACAGACAGCCTGGAGCATGAAATCCATTTCGGGCCCTTCAAGCTGGTGCCCTGGCAACAGGCACTGTTCAGGGATGGCCAACGCGTCACGCTCGGCAGCCGGGCCATGCAACTGCTGATCTGCCTGGCATCGCGTGCCGGCGAGCTACTGGAAAAGAAACAATTGATGGCACTGGTCTGGCCCAAGGCGATTGTCGAGGAATGCAACCTGCGCACGCAGATCCGCACCTTGCGCCTGGCCCTGGAGGAAGATGAACAGGCCCCGCATATCGTCACCGTGGCGGGACGCGGCTATCGCTTCGTCACCCCGACCACCCTGCGCCCGGCCGCGCGGACCATCGCCGTCCAGCCCAAGCCGGACTATGCCGCCAGCTTCCTGCCACGGGCCATCGCCCAGTATCAGGTCAACGTCAACCTGAGCCTGGCCTATTCAGGCACGCGCGCGCGGGACGACCTGTACCGGGAAAGACCGACGATGTTCTAGTCGCGAGGGACGCTCAACCGCGCTCGGAAGGGACCGAGGACAGTTCGAACGGGCTGCTGCTGCGTCGCTGGTTGCGATCTTCCCGCGGCGTGGCGCCGAAGAAGTTGCGGTAGGCACTGGAGAAATGCGGCCCCGAGGAGAAACCGCAGGACAGGCCGATCTGGATGATCGACTTGCTGGTCTGCATCAGCATCTGCCGGGCCTTGTTCAGGCGCAGCTCCAGGTAGTACTGGCTGGGCACCCGGTTGAGATACTGCTTGAAGATCCGCTCCAGCTGCCGACGGGAGACACAGACATGCTGGGCGATCTCGTCGGTGGTCAGCGGCTCTTCGATATTGGCTTCCATCAGCAACACCGCCTGGGTCAGCTTCGGATGGCTGGAACCCAGGCGATTCTGCAACGGAATGCGCTGGCGCTCGCCGCCTTCGCGGATGCGTTCGACCACCAGTTCCTCGGATACCGCACCAGCCAGTTCGGCGCCATGGTCGCGGGCCAGGACCGCCAGCAGCAGATCCAGCACCGACATCCCGCCACAGGCCGTCAGGCGATCGCGATCCCAGTCGAACAGATGACTGGTGGCAATCACCTTGGGGAAACGCTCGGCGAAATCATCCTGCCAGCGCCAGTGCACGGCGGCACGATAACCATCGAGCAAACCCAGTTGGGCCAACGGATAGACACCGGCGGACAAACCACCGATCACACAACCGGCGCGCACCAGTTGCTTGAGGGCACTGCTGAGTGCCGGCGCCAACACCGTCGGTGGCTCATCGGCCAGCAGGAACAGTTTCTGACAACCTTCGAGCCTGCCGGCCCAAGGCTCGCCCGGCAGCTGCCAGGCGCCCGGCAACGCGGCGTCGGCGGGCGCCTCGGCCTGCAGGAACGACAGCTCGTAGACCACCTCCGGATGCACACGCTGGGCGACACGCAAGGCCTCCTCGGCCAGCGCCAGCGTCAAGGCTTTAGTGCTGGGCCAAATCAGGAAACCAATTCGATGGGCAGTCATGGCGTGCAATCCGAAAACAGAACAGAGTGAAAAGCCGAGGGCAGCCAACTCAAAGTAGACCACACCGCGCACGGCGCGCAGCATGACCTATTTTGGTGCGCAACGGCAGCATAAAAAGCGAAGACTATTTCAGGCTGCCCGACAGGAATTGCTGCAGACGCTCGGATTGCGGGTTGACCAGCACTTCGCGGGGATTGCCACGCTCTTCCACCACGCCCTTGTGCAGGAACACCAGCTGGTTGGAGACTTCACGGGCAAAGCCCATTTCGTGGGTCACCACGACCATGGTCCGACCTTCCTGTGCCAGGGCCTGCATCACTTTCAATACATCGCCGACCAGTTCCGGGTCGAGGGCCGAGGTCGGCTCGTCGAACAGCATGACCTCCGGCTCCATCGCCAGGGCCCGGGCAATCGCCACGCGCTGCTGCTCGCCACCGGACATATGGCCCGGATAGGCATCCTTGCGATGGGCCACGCCGACCTTGTTCAGGTAGTGCTCGGCCTTTTCCAGCGCTTCTTTCTTCGATACGCCCAGGACATGCACGGGGGCTTCGATAATGTTTTCCAGCGCGGTCATGTGCGACCACAGGTTGAAGTGCTGGAACACCATCGACAGCCGCGAGCGCATGCGCTGCAACTGTTTCGGGTCGGCGGCCTTCATCGCGCCGTCCTTGTTCGCCACCAGCTTCAGCTCTTCGTTGTTGAGCAGGATCCGCCCGGCGTGGGGCTGTTCCAACAGGTTGATGCAGCGCAGGAAGGTACTTTTGCCGGAGCCACTGGAGCCGATGATGCTGATCACATCACCCGCCTGGGCGGCCAGGGACACCCCCTTGAGCACTTCGTGACTGCCATAGCGTTTATGCAGGTCTTGGACTTCAAGCTTGTACATGCGGTCGGTTCTCACAAAAACAGTCAGGTCAGTCGCTGAGCAGGCGCCCGTGGCGAAGAGGCTCGCGCCCCGCCACCTTGGCCAGCCAGATCGCGGGTTGGGCGTAACGCAGCCGTTCTACGGCATACAACACACCGGCTGTGCCGGCACACACGGTGCTGACCCGGTCGGATAAAGGATCGATCACTTCAAACAGCGGCTCGCCGGGCTCGACCCAACTGCCCACCGGGCACAGATAGCTGACCACGCCGGCATGGGGCGCGTAGAGCAACTCGGTGCCTTCGAAGGGCATGGCTTCACAGGCCTCATGTTGCGGCGCCGGCCACTCGCCGCTGATCAGGCCCTGCCCGGCGAGGAACGCGAGGATGCCTTCGGCGTGCGCCTCGGCCTCGGGCCGACCGGTATCGGCCTGGCCGCCCAGTTCGATGGTGGTGGACATGCCCGCCAGCGGAATCGACGCCTGCGGGAACTGCCGCGACAACTGCAACCAGGGCAGCGAGCAGGCTTCATCGAAGGAAGTACCGCCCGACTCTTCCGCCAGCAACGCCACTTTCACATCCAGCTGCGCCGCCAGGGAACGCCACTGCGGCCAGTGTTGCGGCAACGCATACATGTGCAGCGCCGCCTCGCAATCGCAGTGCAGGTCCAGCACCACGTCGGCATCGCAGGCATGGCCGAGCAAGACCCGCTGCATCCCCTGCAACGGGCTGTTCGCCGGCGGCAAGGCCGCCAGCACATCGCGCATCGCCTGGCGGATCAACTGGACATTGGCATGGGGATCGTCCCCCAGCCTGTCGCCCACCAGGGCCGCGACCGGCTCGGCCAGCGCCACGAAGTCACGGTTGAAATTCTTGCCGCTGGCGTATTCGAAACGGCCCTGGTGATTGCCTTGCAGCAACTGCCCCAGGCCAATCGGATTGGCCACCGGGACCAGTTCGATGACCCCCTTCAGGGCCCCCCGGGCTTCCAGTTCGAGCAGGCGCTTCTTCAGCTCCCAGGCGGTGCGCATGCCCGGCAGTTCGTCGGCGTGCAGGCTGGCCTGGATATAGGCCTTGCGCTCGCCGCTGCCGAAACGGAATACCGACAGCTGGCGCTCGGTGCCCAGGCTGCCCCAGGGCAGGGAATGATCGATACGTTCCATGCTCAGTGCTTCCGTGGAGCCAGGTAGCCCAGCCAGCGGCGCTCGGCCAGCTTGAACAGGCGCACCAGGATAAAGGTCAGGCACAGGTAGAACACGCCGGCAGTGATGTAGGCTTCGAACGGCAGGTAATACTGGGCGTTGACGGTACGCGCGGCGCCGGTGATATCGATCAGGGTGACGATGGAGGCCAGGCTGGTGGTCTGCAGCATCATGATCACTTCATTGCTGTACTGCGGCAGCGCCCGGCGCAGGGCCGATGGCAGCAGGATGCGCCGATACATCTTGTAGCGCGACATGCCCATGGCCTTGGCCGCCTCGATCTCGCCATTGGGCGTGGCCCTGAGGCTGCCGGCGATGATTTCCGCGGTATAGGCGCTGGTGTTGATGGCAAAGGCCAGGCATGCACAGAAGGTCGCGCTCGACAGCCAGGGCCAGAGAAAGCTCTCGCGCACCGCTTCGAACTGGGCCAGGCCGTAGTAGATCAGGAACAACTGCACCAGCATCGGCGTGCCGCGGATCACGTAGGTGTAGAGCCAGGCGCTGGTGTTCACCAGAGGCTGCCTGGACACCCGCATCAGGCCCAGCGGCAAGGCCGCCAGCAGGCCTAACAGCAACGACAAGGCCAGCAGTTTCAGGGTGGTCAGCAAGCCGCCGAGGTACAGCGGCATGGCCTCCCAGATGACGTTGTAGTCGAAGATCATAGATCAGCCGCCCTTACGCCTACCGAGTAGCGCTTCTCGAGGTGACGCAATGCCAGCAACGAGACACTGGTGATCACCAGGTACATCGCCGCCACTGCAAGGAAGAAGGTGAAAGGCTCGCGGGTGGCGTCGGCCGCCTGCTTGGCCTTGAACATCATGTCTTGCAGGCCGACCACGGAAATCAGTGCGGTGGCCTTGGTCAATACCAGCCAGTTGTTGGTGAAGCCGGGAATCGCCAGGCGAATCATCTGTGGCACCAACACCCGGAAGAACACTTGCAGGCTGCTCATGCCGTAGGCCATGCCGGCCTCGGCCTGCCCCTTGGGGATCGCCATGAAGGCACCGCGGAAGGTTTCCGACAGGTACGCCCCGAAAATGAAACCCAGGGTACCGATACCGGCCGCCAGGGGATTGAGATCGATGTAGTCGTCATAACCGAGCAACGGCGCGACACGATTGAGCAGGTCCTGGCCGCCGTAGAAAATCAGCAGGATCAGCACCAGGTCGGGAATCCCGCGGATCACCGTGGAATACAGGTCGCCGAGCCAGGCCAGCCAGCGCACCGGCGACAGGCGCAACGCCACCCCGATCAGACCCAGGACAATGGCCAGGGCCATGGACGACAAGGCGAGCTGAAGCGTCAGCCAAGCGCCATCGAGGATAACCGCCCCGTAGCCTTTCAACATGATTCAGGTCCTCGAAAACAGGGATGAAAAAATGGCGCAAACCTCAGGGAGCCTGTTGCTTGCGCCATTTCGGACGAACTGCTGCGATGACTTACTTGCCGTAAATATCGAAGTCGAAGTACTTGTCCTGGATTTGCTTGTACTTGCCGCTGGCACGGATCGCGGCGATAGCGGCGTTGATCTTGTCCAGGTCGGCCTTGTCACCCTTGCGCACGGCGATGCCGATGCCGTCACCGAAGTACTTCTCGTCGGTGAATTGCGGGCCGACGAACGCGAAGCCCTTGCCGGCGTCGGTTTTCAGGAAGCCGTCCTGCAGCAGGGTGGCATCGGCCACGGTGCCGTCGAGGCGGCCGGCGGCCACGTCGAGGTAGATCTCGTTCTGCGAACCGTAAGGCTTGATCTCGGCACCCAGCGGAGCCAGGACCTCGCGAGCGAAACGCTCGTGGATCGAGCCGCGCTGCACACCGATATTCTTGCCCTTGAGTTCGGCGAGGTTGGCGCTGATGACAGTGCCTTCCTTCATCACCAGGCGAGCCGGGGTGTTGTAGTACTTGTTGGTGAAGTCGACGGACTTCTTGCGGTCTTCAGTGATCGACATGGACGACAGGATCGCGTCGATCTTGCGCACCTTGAGCGCCGGGATCAGACCGTCGAACTCCTGCTCGACCCAGACACACTTGACCTTCATCTCTTCGCACAGGGCGTTGCCGATGTCGTAGTCGAAACCGACGATGCTGCCATCCGGCGCCTTGGAAGCGAACGGAGGGTAAGCCGCTTCGATACCAATTTTCAGAGGCTTTTCATCGGCGAATGTCGGCAGCGACAGCACGGACAGTGCCAGGGCGCCAAGAAGCACGAGTTTCTTCATCTTAGGACTCCATCGGTAAAGGGCAAAAACGGCAGAGTGAGCGTGAGCCCAATATGCGGATGGGTTAAACGGGATAGCGTTGCCGCGTCCTGCAGGCGCTGGTTCGAGTCCAGCCCAGGCAACGACGAGGGAGTGATCGGCATTCTAACGACAGGCCCGAAGTCGATATTTCTTCAATGCGACAACTAATTACAGAAGCATCGAGAATGCCGACCCGGCACATTGACAGCCCTTGAGTTTTATGCAAGAGCAAAAGACAGGCAACCGATCTACGTTGCAAATTGCGGGCCTATTATTCGCAAAGCCTTCTATTCCGGCAAGCACAGCGTGCAACGATGTTTTTTCCGCAGGCCCGGCAGGCCGAAAAACAGTGGCGGGCGTTTCCCTTTGCCCCGGTTATGGGCGACAGGTGACATATTCGGTTACTTGAAGGTGCAAGGGTAACAACCGGAAATGCCCTACGGCAAAAACCGATATTTATCTCTTTCTCACTCAGATACGCCTGCTCTTTGCAGGCGCAGGCTTGCCGACGAAGAGGCCCCTGAGCTCCGCAGAGCCCCTCCTGCCGCCATCGCCGGCAAGCCGGCTACAAGTAAAAAGCCCCGCCCGGCTCACGCCGGACGGGGCTCGATGACCTTGAAGCGCCTCAGGCGACGTTCATGGTCTTGTGGGTATCGATCAAGTGCTGCACCACTCCCGGATCGGCCAGGGTGGAGATATCACCCAGCCCATCGTATTCCGCCGTGGCGATCTTGCGCAGGATACGGCGCATGATTTTCCCCGAGCGGGTCTTCGGCAACCCCGGCGCCCACTGGATCACGTCCGGCGAGGCAATCGGCCCGATCTCCTTGCGCACCCAGTTCTTCAGCTCCAGGCGCAACGCCTCGCTCGGCTCCTCGCCACTGTTGAGAGTGACATAGACATAGATGCCCTGGCCCTTGATGTCATGGGGCACGCCGACCACTGCCGCCTCGGCGACTTTCGGGTGGGCGACCATGGCGCTTTCGATCTCGGCGGTGCCCATGCGGTGCCCGGAAACGTTCAGCACGTCGTCGACACGGCCGGTGATCCAGTAATAGCCGTCTTCGTCGCGACGGGCGCCGTCACCGGTGAAGTACATGCCGCGGAATGTCTTGAAGTAGGTGTCGACGAAACGGTCGTGGTCGCCGTACAGCGTACGCGCCTGGCCCGGCCACGAATCGAGGATCACCAGGTTGCCTTCGGCCGCCCCCTCGATGATGTTGCCCAGGTTGTCCACCAGGGCCGGCACCACGCCGAAGAACGGACGGGTCGCCGAGCCCGGCTTGAGGGCATGGGCGCCCGGCAGCGGGCTCATCATGTTGCCGCCGGTCTCGGTCTGCCACCAGGTATCGACGATCGGGCAGCGGGACTTGCCGACATTCTTGTAGTACCAGTCCCAGGCTTCCGGGTTGATCGGCTCGCCCACCGAGCCGAGCAGGCGCAGGCTGCTGCCATCGGCGCCTTCGACGGCCGCGGTGCCCTGGGCCATCATGGCGCGGATGGCCGTTGGTGCGGTGTAGAGGATATTGACCTTGTGCTTGTCGACGATCTTCGCCACCCGGGTGATGTCCGGGTAGTTCGGCACACCTTCGAACAGCACGGTGGTCGCGCCGTTGGCCAGCGGCCCGTAGACGATATAGGTGTGGCCGGTGACCCAGCCGACGTCGGCGGTGCACCAGTAGACTTCGCCCGGACGGTAGTCGAATACACGTTCGTGGGTCAGGGCCGCATACAGCAGGTAGCCGCCGGTGGTGTGCTGGACACCCTTGGGCTTGCCGGTGGAACCAGAGGTATAAAGGATGAACAAGGCTTCTTCAGCGCCCATCTCTTTCGGCGCGCAGACACTGCCCGCCACTTTCATCAGGTCTTCGAACCAGATGTCACGATGCTGGTTCCACTTGATGTCGCCGCCGGTGCGCTTGCACACGATGACTTTCTGGATGCTGCTGGTTTCCGGGTTGGTCAGGGCATCGTCGACGTTGGCCTTGAGCGGGATCTTCTTGCCGGCACGCACGCCTTCGTCAGCGGTGATCACCACTTTAGAACGGCAGTCGATGATCCGTCCGGCCAGGGCTTCGGGCGAGAACCCGCCGAACACCACCGAGTGGATAGCACCGATCCGGGTACAGGCCAGCATGGCGACCACGGCTTCGGGAATCATCGGCATATAGATGGTCACCACGTCGCCGCGATGGACATCCTGCCCGCGCAGGGCGTTGGCGAACTTGCAGACCTGCTCGTGCAGTTCGCGATAGGTGATGTTGCGCGAATCGGCAGGGTCGTCGCCCTCCCAGATGATCGCGACCTGATCGCCGCGCTCGGCCAGATGGCGATCCAGGCAGTTATAGGAAACGTTCAGGGTGCCATCGGCGAACCATTTGATATCGACATGGTGATCGTCGAAGGAAGTCTGCTTGACCGTGGTGAAAGGCTTGATCCAGTCGAGACGCTTGGCTTGTTCGCGCCAGAAGCCGTCAGGGTTGACGACCGACTGCTGGTACATCGCCTTGTAGGTCGCCTCGTCGGTCAGCGTAGTCGCCAGGACCTCAGGACGAACGGGGTACAGGGAAGCCGCACTCATCTTTCTTACCTCGGTGGATAGTTGTTGTTTTATGGCCCTGTTGTAGCCGGGCTGACGCGGGTGGGCCATTCGACGATGGTAGTAACAAAACCCTACAAAACATCGTATTAACCGCCGGCAAGGCTCAAGCACGCCGCCCGCAGCGTTTTCTGGCCCGGTGAAAATAACTCGGATCCGGGGTGTGCGAGACGTTTTTCGACGATTGTTACAGGTTTTGTCAATAGTCTTTATCAAATGCCCCTCTATATGAATGGTTTGCGCACTCTTAAAATCAACTTCGCCAACTAAGGCAACGAATTAACCAAGTGACAGCCCCCACGAAGGCCGTTAATTCGAATTCAAACTTTCGACAGCTTCACTCGCGGCCTCACAAGGGCCGCGTGCCCCCACACGACCGTCAATAGGTGAACCCGATGAAACTTTTTGCCGCTTTAATCCTCAGCAGCCTGTGTGCCACAGCCATGGCCGGCGAGGCGGCGACTGATGTAGCCAACCAGAACCTGCCCGTAGAGGAATACACTTACTCGGCACACCCGGATATTCACAAAGTTATCTCCATGAGTGAAATCCCGGAAGTTTGCGAAGTTGTACCGGCACGCATGGTCTACGAAGATTCCCAGGGCGTCCGGCATATCATGGAATATCGCGTAATGGGTAACGGTTGCTCCAACGGCTGATAGCCGGCATAAAAAAACCACCCGCCGCAGGCAACGAGTCCTGCGGCAAAGGTGCATCCCCCGTCAAACCACCCCCTCGCCGATCAGCCGGACCGACCGTCGCAAAACACCCCCTCCGGTCAAAAAACTCTTTTGCCGCCAAAGCCCTGCAAATCCGAGGCGCGTCCTGAAAAGCACGCACAAGGTCGGAATCCGTCACACCATTGACCCGAAAAAGCCCTTATAATGTCCCGGTAAACGGGCTCGCAACATTCCCTTGCAAGGTAGCGTTCTCACGCTGGCATCACTGCAGGAACAGGCGTCATTCCCTGCGCCACCCGCCCCTCGAGGGCCCCGTACAAATTTTCCGTTGTTTGCCTGCGTAGCTTTGCCTGCATAGCCAGGGCGACAAACGATTCCATCTATCCAACGCGGCCGTTGGCCGTGTGAAAAACCGACCATCAGTGTTTTCACACGGGCGACAGGCCCTCACGCAGGAGACGACACGTCATGCTGAGCTGGGACGAATTCGACAAAGAAGAAGGTGAAGCAGCGCCCAAGGGTGCCAACGCCGGCCATGCCACCGAAGCCAACATGGACCGCCTGGACAGCGCCGGTGGTGCCGCCGCCCTCGAGGCCCGTGCCGTGACCGCGTCCGATTCGGCCGCCATCGCCCGTGCCAAGGCTGCTCTCGACGCCCTCGACGTTGCCGAAGGCCTGGCCGAACTCGACGGCGCCTCGGCCCGTGTCGCAGTCGATGAAAAGCGCATGATCAACTGCCGCGCCGACCTCAACCAGCTCGTCCCCTTCAAGTACGACTGGGCCTGGCAGAAGTACCTCGACGGCTGTGCCAACCACTGGATGCCGCAAGAGGTCAACATGACCGCCGACATCGCCCTGTGGAAAAACCCGGAAGGCC
>NZ_JACAOR010000029.1 GCF_013386115.1 Pseudomonas gingeri | reverse complement strand
CCGATTCTGTTGAAAAAGTAGCTCCCCTGTCTGGCCTGCGGCAAAATCTCTGCATTGGCCAGCAAGGAAGCACACAGCATGATGGGACAGTTATCGAGTGGGCAGGAGCGACTGTTTTACTCGTTCAACCTTGAAGATCACATCCCATCCAATCATCTTCTGCGCAGCATTGATCAGTGTCTCGATCTGAGTGACCTGCGCCATTACCTAGCCGATTTCTATAGCCCTATCGGGCGTCCGTCGATTGATCCTGAACTGATGATCCGCATGCTGATCGTGGGCTATTGCTACGGCATTCGCTCAGAGCGGCGGCTGTGCGAAGAGGCCCATTTGAACCTAGCGTATCGCTGGTTCTGCCGGTTAAGCCTTGAAGATGAAGTCCCCAACCACTCGACCTTTTCCAAAAATAGACACGGCCGTTTTCGGGACAGCGATCTGTTTCGCTGGTTGTTCAATGAAGTGCTGCGTCGTTGCATGGACGCAGGCTTGGTCAAAGGTGAAGGCTTTGCCGTGGACGCCAGCATCATCAAGGCGGATGCGAGTCGGCAGCGCGGCGTACCGGGTGATGAACAGATCAACTGGAGCGATCCGGCCCTGAGCACTCGCGCCGTGCGTGAGTACCTTGAAGGCCTCGATGAGGAGGATTTGGCCGAAACGCTACCGAAACGCCTGTCGCTGACGGATCCTCAGGCCCGCTGGACGGCTGCTCCAGGCGGCCCTGCTTTCTACGCTTACTCCACGAATTATCTGATCGATACCGAGCACGGCGTGATCATGGATGTGGAACCCACACCGGCTCATCGAACCGCAGAAGTCGAGAGCACCAGGACGATGATCGATCGGGTCGAAGCGCAGTTCGACATCAAGCCGGAACGCCTCATTGGCGACACCGCTTACGGTACCGCGCCGATGCTGGCCTGGATGGTGGAGGAAAAAGACATCGAGCCGCATGTGCCGGTGTGGGACAAAACTGAGCGCAAGAACGACAGCTTTTCGAGTAACGATTTCCACTGGAATGAAGAGGCCGAGGAATACCGCTGCCCAGCCGGCAACCCATTGCGCAGCGAATGGCGAGCTTTCAAGAACGAGCGTTCGCACGTCACCAAAGCCAACACCATCATCTTCCGATCCAGACAGACCGACTGCGCGACATGTCCGATGAAAGCCAGGTGCTGCCCGAACACTTCGATTCGAAAGATCGCTCGCAGCGTCCATGAAGCCGCTCGCGATGTGGCTCGGCGCATTGCCGCAACGCCGGCATATCAGCGCTCTCGCCACGAACGTAAAAAGGTCGAAATGTTGTTTGCCCACCTTAAGCGCATCCTGAAATTGGATCGCCTGCGGCTACGTGGCATGAGTGGCGCGATGGATGAGTTCACGCTGGCCGCTGCGGTGCAGAACCTGCGACGGCTGGCCAAATTTTCATCTCAAGGGCCACCAGTCACGGGATAGGTGCGCCTGCACCAAGCAAAAAACCTCAAATTAACCCAATAGCAGAGCAGCAAAGGTCACCGAAGGGCCGAAAAACCATTCAACGTGGTGAGTAGGTTCTCCAGTGGTAGTCGTGCCTGAGTTCAGGCGATCTGAAAATCCGACTTATTCAACAGAATCG
>NZ_JACAOR010000028.1 GCF_013386115.1 Pseudomonas gingeri | reverse complement strand
CTGTGGAAAAACCCGGAAGGCCTGACCGACGACGAGCGCCGCATCGTCATGCGCAACCTCGGCTTCTTCTCCACCGCCGACTCCCTGGTGGCGAACAACCTGGTGCTGGCCGTCTACCGCCTGATCACCAACCCCGAATGCCGCCAGTACATCCTGCGCCAAGCCTTCGAAGAGGCGATCCACACCCACGCCTACCAGTACTGCATCGAATCGCTGGCCATGGATGAAGGCGAGATCTTCAACATGTACCACGAGATCCCTTCGGTGGCGAAAAAGGCCGCCTGGGGCCTGAAGTACACCCGCTCGATCTCCGATCCGAAGTTCGAGACCGGCACCGTCGACACCGACAAGGAACTGCTGCGCAACCTGATCGCCTACTACTGCGTGCTGGAAGGCATCTTCTTCTACTGCGGCTTCACCCAGATCCTGTCCATGGGTCGGCGCAACAAGATGACTGGCGTCGCCGAGCAGTTCCAGTACATCCTGCGCGACGAATCCATGCACCTGAACTTCGGCATCGACGTGATCAACCAGATCAAGATCGAGAACCCGCACCTGTGGGATACCGAGATGAAGGAAGAAGCCACGCAGATGATCCTGCAGGGCACCCAGCTGGAAATCGAATACGCCCGTGACACCATGCCCCGCGGCGTACTGGGCATGAACGCGGCGATGATGGAGGACTACCTCAAGTTCATCGCCAACCGTCGCCTGTCGCAGATCGGCCTGAAGGAAGAGTACCCGGGGACCACCAACCCGTTCCCCTGGATGAGCGAGATCATGGACCTGAAGAAAGAGAAGAACTTCTTCGAGACCCGCGTGATCGAGTACCAGACTGGCGGCGCGTTGAGCTGGGATTGATCTTCGT
>NZ_JACAOR010000003.1:1658-3199 GCF_013386115.1 Pseudomonas gingeri | reverse complement strand
ACTCTTAAGAGTTTTGCGAATTTTCGGCGAATGTCGTCTTCATAGTATAACCAGATTGCTTGGGGTTATATGGTCAAGTGAAGAAGCGCATACGGTGGATGCCTTGGCAGTCAGAGGCGATGAAAGACGTGGTAGCCTGCGAAAAGCTTCGGGGAGTCGGCAAACAGACTTTGATCCGGAGATGTCTGAATGGGGGAACCCAGCCATCATAAGATGGTTATCTTGTACTGAATACATAGGTGCAAGAGGCGAACCAGGGGAACTGAAACATCTAAGTACCCTGAGGAAAAGAAATCAACCGAGATTCCCTTAGTAGTGGCGAGCGAACGGGGACTAGCCCTTAAGTGGCTTTGAGATTAGCGGAACGCTCTGGAAAGTGCGGCCATAGTGGGTGATAGCCCTGTACGCGAAAATCTCTTAGTCATGAAATCGAGTAGGACGGGGCACGAGAAACCTTGTCTGAATATGGGGGGACCATCCTCCAAGGCTAAATACTACTGACTGACCGATAGTGAACTAGTACCGTGAGGGAAAGGCGAAAAGAACCCCGGAGAGGGGAGTGAAATAGATCCTGAAACCGTATGCGTACAAGCAGTGGGAGCCCACTTTGTTGGGTGACTGCGTACCTTTTGTATAATGGGTCAGCGACTTATTTTCAGTGGCGAGCTTAACCGAATAGGGGAGGCGTAGCGAAAGCGAGTCTTAATAGGGCGTCTAGTCGCTGGGAATAGACCCGAAACCGGGCGATCTATCCATGGGCAGGTTGAAGGTTAGGTAACACTGACTGGAGGACCGAACCGACTACCGTTGAAAAGTTAGCGGATGACCTGTGGATCGGAGTGAAAGGCTAATCAAGCTCGGAGATAGCTGGTTCTCCTCGAAAGCTATTTAGGTAGCGCCTCATGTATCACTGTAGGGGGTAGAGCACTGTTTCGGCTAGGGGGTCATCCCGACTTACCAAACCGATGCAAACTCCGAATACCTACAAGTGCCGAGCATGGGAGACACACGGCGGGTGCTAACGTCCGTCGTGAAAAGGGAAACAACCCAGACCGTCAGCTAAGGTCCCAAAGTCATGGTTAAGTGGGAAACGATGTGGGAAGGCTTAGACAGCTAGGAGGTTGGCTTAGAAGCAGCCACCCTTTAAAGAAAGCGTAATAGCTCACTAGTCGAGTCGGCCTGCGCGGAAGATGTAACGGGGCTCAAACCATGCACCGAAGCTACGGGTATCACTTAGGTGATGCGGTAGAGGAGCGTTCTGTAAGCCTGTGAAGGTGAGTTGAGAAGCTTGCTGGAGGTATCAGAAGTGCGAATGCTGACATGAGTAACGACAATGGGTGTGAAAAACACCCACGCCGAAAGACCAAGGTTTCCTGCGCAACGTTAATCGACGCAGGGTTAGTCGGTCCCTAAGGCGAGGCTGAAAAGCGTAGTCGATGGAAAACAGGTTAATATTCCTGTACTTCTGGTTATTGCGATGGAGGGACGGAGAAGGCTAGGCCAGCTTGGCGTTGGTTGTCCAAGTTTAAGGTGGTAGGCTG
>NZ_JACAOR010000003.1:0-1582 GCF_013386115.1 Pseudomonas gingeri | reverse complement strand
TAACCAGGAACCGTACCCCAAACCGACACAGGTGGTTGGGTAGAGAATACCAAGGCGCTTGAGAGAACTCGGGTGAAGGAACTAGGCAAAATGGCACCGTAACTTCGGGAGAAGGTGCGCCGGTGAGGGTGAAGGACTTGCTCCGTAAGCTCATGCCGGTCGAAGATACCAGGCCGCTGCGACTGTTTATTAAAAACACAGCACTCTGCAAACACGAAAGTGGACGTATAGGGTGTGACGCCTGCCCGGTGCCGGAAGGTTAATTGATGGGGTTAGCTAACGCGAAGCTCTTGATCGAAGCCCCGGTAAACGGCGGCCGTAACTATAACGGTCCTAAGGTAGCGAAATTCCTTGTCGGGTAAGTTCCGACCTGCACGAATGGCGTAACGATGGCGGCGCTGTCTCCACCCGAGACTCAGTGAAATTGAAATCGCTGTGAAGATGCAGTGTATCCGCGGCTAGACGGAAAGACCCCGTGAACCTTTACTATAGCTTTGCACTGGACTTTGAATTTGCTTGTGTAGGATAGGTGGGAGGCTTTGAAGCGTGGACGCCAGTTCGCGTGGAGCCATCCTTGAAATACCACCCTGGCAACTTTGAGGTTCTAACTCAGGTCCGTTATCCGGATCGAGGACAGTGTATGGTGGGTAGTTTGACTGGGGCGGTCTCCTCCTAAAGAGTAACGGAGGAGTACGAAGGTGCGCTCAGACCGGTCGGAAATCGGTCGTAGAGTATAAAGGCAAAAGCGCGCTTGACTGCGAGACAGACACGTCGAGCAGGTACGAAAGTAGGTCTTAGTGATCCGGTGGTTCTGTATGGAAGGGCCATCGCTCAACGGATAAAAGGTACTCCGGGGATAACAGGCTGATACCGCCCAAGAGTTCATATCGACGGCGGTGTTTGGCACCTCGATGTCGGCTCATCACATCCTGGGGCTGAAGCCGGTCCCAAGGGTATGGCTGTTCGCCATTTAAAGTGGTACGCGAGCTGGGTTTAGAACGTCGTGAGACAGTTCGGTCCCTATCTGCCGTGGACGTTTGAGATTTGAGAGGGGCTGCTCCTAGTACGAGAGGACCGGAGTGGACGAACCTCTGGTGTTCCGGTTGTCACGCCAGTGGCATTGCCGGGTAGCTATGTTCGGAAAAGATAACCGCTGAAAGCATCTAAGCGGGAAACTTGCCTCAAGATGAGATCTCACTGGAACCTTGAGTTCCCTGAAGGGCCGTCGAAGACTACGACGTTGATAGGCAGGGTGTGTAAGCGCTGTGAGGCGTTGAGCTAACCTGTACTAATTGCCCGTGAGGCTTGACCATATAACACCCAAGCAATCTGCTGCTTTGAGCCTGAGGGCGAAAGAGACCAGATTGCGGTGTATGAAGACGAAACGAACCGAAAGTTTGCGGCTCACAAAACACCGAATATCGATCACATACCCGATTTGCTGAAGCGCGGCCTCAGGCCACGATTCGGTACCCGAATTTCTTGACGACCATAGAGCATTGGAACCACCTGATCCCATCCCGAACTCAGCAGTGAAACGATGCATCGCCGATGGTAGTGTGGGGTTTCCCCATGTGAGAGT
>NZ_JACAOR010000027.1 GCF_013386115.1 Pseudomonas gingeri | reverse complement strand
TACTCACAAATTTTACCTTAGCCTGATCCGTTACCAGTGAAAGTAACGTTCAGTCTATCTTTCTATCACATACCCAAATTTTTAAAGAACGATCTAGTCAAAGACTAGAAATCAACATTCATCATCGTCTTGATGGAATGCTCATTTCTAAGCTTTACAGAAGCAGCGTAATGGTGGAGCCAAACGGGATCGAACCGTTGACCTCCTGCGTGCAAGGCAGGCGCTCTCCCAGCTGAGCTATGGCCCCGTATTTCTACAGGCTTTTCCCACAAAATTGGTGGGTCTGGGCAGATTCGAACTGCCGACCTCACCCTTATCAGGGGTGCGCTCTAACCAACTGAGCTACAGACCCAATTTCGAGCTTGTAACTGTTAGCTATAAGCTATCAGCTTGGAGCTTAAAGCTGCTTCTATCGTCTTCTTCA
>NZ_JACAOR010000026.1 GCF_013386115.1 Pseudomonas gingeri | reverse complement strand
ACCGGCGCGGTGAACAATCAGGGCGGTCGCCTCGGTTCGAACCACACCTTCAGCTTCAAGGGCCAGGCCCTGGACAACACTGCCAAGGGTCGCATCACCGCCCAGCAAAAGCTGGAGCTGACCGCCACTCACCTCGACAACTCGGACGGCTCGCTGATCACCAACGGCCCGCTGACCCTGCGCGCCGACACCGTGGACAACGCCAGGGGACGTATCTCCAGCAAGGACGACCTGACCGCTACCGTCACGACGTTCAACCAGCAGGACGGTGCCCTGCTCACCGAAGGCAACCTGAGCCTGACCGGTAGCAGCCTGGACAACCGCAATGCCGGTCTGGTCTCGGCGAAACAGCAGTTGACCCTCAACGTCGACCGCATCGATAACCGGGCCGGCGAGATCTCCAGCGTGCAGGCGGTCAACCTGGCCGGCCAGACGCTGAACAACAGCGAAGGCGGCAAGGTCCTCTCCGACACCGCGCTGGGACTCAAGGTCGCGCAGGTGATCAACCAGAGCCTGGGCCAGTTGGTCAGCCAGGGCAGCACCACGCTGACCGGCAGCCGCCTGGACAACAGCGGCGGCAAACTGAGTGCGCAGTCCGGCCTGGTGATCACCCTCGACGGTGCCCTGACCAACCAGCTCGCGGGTCTGATCAGCAGCGAAGGCACCCTGACGGCCCATGCTGGCAGCCTGGATAACTCGGGGGGCAGTTTTTCCACCGCCGGGCAACTGAAGATCACCAGCGATGGCGCCCTGGTCAACCAGGGTGGCCGACTGGTGACCGACAGCGGCATCGAGTTGCACAGCAGCCGTCTCGACAACCGCCAGGGCGGCACGATCAGCGGCCAGGAGGCGGTGTCGATCAACACCGGCGACTTCGACAACAGCCACGGTGGCTTCCTCAGCAGCGGCGATCGCCTGGACCTGACGGCCGCGCAACTGACCAACCAGAATGGCGGGCGCATCGGCGCCGCCAAGGCCCTGACCGCCAGCGTCACCGGCCTGGACCAGCAGGGCGGCCAGCTCAAGGGCGATACCTCGGTCAGCCTGGACCTCAACCACGGTCAACTGAACAACCAGGGCGGGCTGATCAACGCACCGTTGCTGGTCCTGAACAACCTCAAGGGCGTGAACAACCAGGGCGGGGAAATCTCCAGTGCCCAGGCCTTCACCCTGGCAGCCGACAGCCTGAACAACGACACCGGCAAGCTGCTGAGCAACCAGGCCTTGACCCTGCGCATCGATCAGGCGATGACCAGCCTCAAGGGCATGATCGCGGCAGCTGCGCTGGATGTGCACGCCGGCAGCCTCGACAACAGTGGCGGCACCCTGACCAGCCGGGCCGGGCTCGACCTGACCGTGGACGGCCAGCTGAGCAACCGCAACCAGGGCCTGATCAACGCCAGCAACGGCCTGAGCCTCAACAGCGCCAGCCTCGACAACCAGGGCGGCTCGCTGTTGGGCAGTGCGATTGCCATCGACTTCGGTGCTGCCACCGGTGACCTGAACAACGCCGGCGGGCATATCACCACGGCCGGCAACCTGACCGTCGCTCACCTGCGCGACCTGAACAACCAGGGCGGTGAATTCACCAGCACCCAGAGCCTGAAACTGAAGGGGCGGACCCTGGACAACAGCCACGGCGGCAAGTTGATCAGCACCAACCTGCTGGACCTGACGGCCGACAGCCTGATCAACCAGGACGGTGGCCTGCTCTCGGGCTGGGAGGGGGTGACGCTCACGGGCGGCAGTCTGGACAACCGCAACAACGGTACGGTCTCCAGTCGCAACGGCAACGTCGACGCGACCTTGGACGGTGCGCTGCTCAACGGCAATGCCGGTGCGCTGGTCAGCCAGAAGGTCCTGACTGTTAACGCCGCCAGTCTCGATAACAGCAACCAGGGCATCCTCTCCAGCGCCCAGGGACAGACCCTGACGGTCAGCGGTTTGTTGAACAACGCCACGGGCGGTTCCATCGACAGCGGCGCGGTGCTGACGCTGAAGGCCATGGCCCTGAACAACGGCGGGACGATCAACGCCCAGCAGGCGCTGGGGTTTACCGGCACCCATCTCGATAACAGCAATGG
>NZ_JACAOR010000025.1 GCF_013386115.1 Pseudomonas gingeri | reverse complement strand
AACTGCCAGGATTTCTCCCGGGCGTTGTCGTAGCTGTTGTTGTAGCTGTCGTTGGCGAGGGTGCCGCCGCTGGTGCCGTTGACCCGCATCCAGGCACTGTCGCCGGTGAGTTTCTGCAGGCCGACATAGAAGGTGTTGCCGCCATGGCGGGCGGAGAACATGCCCGACCAGGTCTTGTTCTCCAGGTCGCCGGCCAGGGCGCTGCCGTCCTCCTTGCCGTAGAAGAAGCCGAGGTTGGCGCCCAGGGTCCAGTCACCCAGCGGCTGGCTGTGGACCAGGTTGACGTACTGCTGGCGGTAGATGTCCTTGAGCTGGGCATTCCAGAGTCCGACCATCGTGCGCTTGTCGTTGAAGCTGTATTCGCCGCCCTGGAAATTGAAGCGGTCGGAGGTGATACCGGCCCTGCCGTTCATGAACATATCGGTCATGCTCGAATCGTTGCGCGGGCTGTTCTTCTGGAACTGGCCGCCGTAGAGCGTCAGGCCGTCGATTTCCTTCGAGGTGAGCTGGCCGCCGCGAAAGGTCTGCGGCAGCGAGCGGCCATCGTCCGAGCGGAGGATGGGCAGTACCGGCATCCATTCGCCGACCTTCAGTTCGGTCCTGGAAATCCGCGCCTTGAAGGCCACGTCCAGGCGACCGAAGTTGTCGGCCGGACGTCCGTCACGGTCCAGCGGCAGCA
>NZ_JACAOR010000024.1 GCF_013386115.1 Pseudomonas gingeri | reverse complement strand
AACTCTTAAGAGTACTCACAAACTTTACCTTAGCCTGATCCGTTACCAGTGAAAGTAACGTTCAGTCTATCTTTCTATCACATACCCAAATTTTTAAAGAACGATCTAATCAAAGACTAGAAATCAACATTCACCATCACCTGGATGGAATGCTCATTTCTAAGCTTTAACGCAGAAGCAACTACAGCCAACAACCATCACTACGTAAATGGTGGAGCCAAACGGGATCGAACCGTTGACCTCCTGCGTGCAAGGCAGGCGCTCTCCCAGCTGAGCTATGGCCCCGTATCTCTACAGGCTTTTCCCACACAAAATTGGTGGGTCTGGGCAGATTCGAACTGCCGACCTCACCCTTATCAGGGGTGCGCTCTAACCAACTGAGCTACAGACCCAATTTCGGGCTGCTTCTATCGTCTTCTTCA
>NZ_JACAOR010000023.1 GCF_013386115.1 Pseudomonas gingeri | reverse complement strand
AGTTGGGGTTTTGTTTTTGCGCTGCGAAAAACTCGCAGCGATAAGGCCCTTGAGCCTTGCGGGGATCTGGCGGCCGCCATCGCCGGCAAGCCGGCTCCCACAGGGGACGGAGGATGAGGCTGTCTCTGCGGCGCCCCCGCAGTATGCAAGGCTCCGGCTCATGGCTATCATGCGTGCCTCATTGTGAGGCGAGACCTGCATGCTGACGTTGTTAAAACTCCTGAAAGATGGTCGATTTCACTCTGGCGAGGCGCTTGGGGCGGCGTTGGGCGTCAGTCGCAGCGCTGTCTGGAAGCAGCTTCAGCAGTTAGAGGCCGAACTGGGGCTATCGATCCACAAGGTGCGTGGTCGTGGTTATCAGTTGGCCTCTCCCCTGGTGCTGCTTGATCAGCAAGCTATCGCCGCCGCCAGGTCCTCGCCGACCTGGCCGGTACATGTCTATGAGTCGATCGACTCGACCAACGCCGAAGCGTTGCGCCTGGTCGAGCGTGCTGCTCCTGCGCCCTTTGTTGTCGTGGCCGAACGGCAGACGGCAGGCCGTGGTCGTCGCGGACGCCAGTGGGTCAGTCCATTCGCCGAGAATATCTATTACAGCCTGTTGCTCAGGGTCGATGGCGGCATGCGTCAGCTCGAGGGTTTGAGCCTGGTGGTGGGCCTCGCGGTGTTGCACGCCCTGCGGGAGCTGGGTATCCCGGGGGCGGGCCTGAAATGGCCGAACGATGTCCTGGTAGGTGGCCGGAAAATCGCTGGTATCCTGCTGGAGCTGGTCGGGGACCCGGCGGATGTCTGTCACGTTGTGCTGGGCATCGGTATCAACGTCAACATGCAGGTCGCCGATCAGGTTGATCAGCAATGGACATCCGCCAGGCTCGAGACGGGGCGCGCGGTGGACCGCAATCAGGTGATCGCATCCTTGAGCGAGAAGCTTCAGGATTATCTGCAGCGGCATCAGGCATCGGGCTTTTCTGCGATACAGGCGGAGTGGGAGCAGAATCATCTCTGGCAGGGGCGGGAGGTTTCCCTGGTCGCTGGCGCCAACGTGATCGATGGCACGGTGCTCGGCATTGACCAGCAGGGCGCGCTTCGCCTGAAGGTTGCCGGTGTCGAGAAAGTGTTCAGCGGTGGCGAGCTCAGCTTGAGGTTGCGCAATGATTCTTGAGCTCGACTGCGGTAACAGCTTTATCAAGTGGCGCGTCATTCTGGCCGATGGTGAAGAAGTGGTCGCCGGTGGTGTCGTCGACTCCGACCAGATGCTGCTGCAGCGATTGCGTGAGGGGAGCACGTTGAAGTTGGCGTGGTGTCGCCTGGTCAGTGTGCGTACCGAAGAGGAAACGGATCGTCTGGTCGCGGCGCTTGTCGATGCCTTTGGCATCGAGGTGGCGTGTGCGCAGCCCGCGGAAGAAATGGCGGGTGTGCGCAATGGTTACAAAGATCCTGAGCGCTTGGGGCTTGATCGCTGGCTGGCCTTGCTCGGTGGTTTCCGGCTGGCCGGTGGGCCGTGCCTGGTGCTGGATTTCGGCACGGCGGTCACCGCGGATTTCGTCGCCGAGGACGGCCTGCACCTGGGTGGCTTCATTTGTCCTGGAATGCAGTTGATGCGTAACCAGTTGCGTACCCATACTCGGCGGATCCGCTATGACGATGTGGCCGCCGAGCTTGCGCTGGCCAGCCTGGCGCCCGGGCAGGAAACCGTCGAGGCGGTGGAGCGCGGCTGTCTGTTGATGCTCCGGGGTTTTGTCCTTACCCAATTGGAGCAGGCTCGCGAGTACTGGGGGGATGACTTCAGGGTATTCCTCACCGGAGGCGACGCGGCATTGGTCAGCGAGGTTGTTCCCGGAGCCAGGTGGGTGCCTGATCTGGTATTTGTCGGCCTGGCCATTGCCTGCCCGTTGAGCTGAGGTTTCTATGCGTTGGTTGTTTCTGTTGTTGCTGGTACTCAATGGTGTCTATTACGTCTGGCATCAGCAGGAGGCGCCACTGAGGGCGAAGGAGGTGGCTCCTCTGTCGCTTTATCGCAGTGCGCACCAGGATATCCAGTTGTTGAGCGAGTCGGATAACGCCGGGGCGCGCAAAACCGCCGCCAGGGACCAGGAAGAGGAGTCCGAGTGCCTGTATCTGGGAGGGGTGGCACGCCAGGATGTCGCCCAGTCGATTCAGCAGCGCCTGCAGGGAATGGATATCAAGGCGCGTGTACAGCGGGTGAATGTTCCGGATTCCGCGGGCTATTGGCTGCGTATCGCACCCGAAAGCCGGCATTTGCTGGATGACGCCCTTCTGCAGAATCTTGCTAAAGAATTCAATGAGTTAAAACATAAAATAATGTTGTGCGAAGGCATTGCAACTGCCGAATAGTTTGCATAGAATGGCGCCCGCTTCGCAGTGAACACCTCTTGAGGGACTGGCTGGGAAGCGAGGTCAACGCAGCTAACCTCATATTTTTAAATGAGAAATTGCTTGACAGAGGTTCAGCATGATGTAGAATGCGCCTCGATTGGAGGGGTTCCCGAGCGGCCAAAGGGATCAGACTGTAAATCTGACGTCTCAGACTTCGAAGGTTCGAATCCTTCTCCCTCCACCATAATTTCAGCGGAAGCAACAAGCTCCGCGGGTATAGTTTAGTGGTAGAACCTCAGCCTTCCAAGCTGATGATGCGGGTTCGATTCCCGCTACCCGCTCCAAGTTTGCTGTTTGTGCAAAGTGTTTCGCTCTTGTAGCTCAGTTGGTAGAGCACACCCTTGGTAAGGGTGAGGTCAGCGGTTCAAATCCGCTCAAGAGCTCCATATATAACAAGGCAGATATGAGAATATCTGCCTTTGTTTTAATGGTCGATGTAGCTTGCTCAATTCTTCTCCTAAGGGTGATTTCGATGGCTAAGGAAAAGTTCGAACGTAATAAGCCGCACGTCAACGTTGGCACCATTGGTCACGTCGACCACGGTAAGACCACTCTGACTGCTGCGCTGACCCGTGTCTGCTCCGAGGTTTTCGGTTCGGCTAAGGTCGAGTTCGACAAGATCGACAGTGCCCCGGAAGAAAAAGCTCGCGGTATCACCATCAACACCGCTCACGTTGAATACGATTCGGCTGTGCGTCACTACGCTCACGTTGACTGCCCAGGTCACGCTGACTACGTGAAGAACATGATCACCGGTGCTGCCCAGATGGACGGCGCGATCCTGGTTTGCTCGGCCGCTGATGGTCCGATGCCACAAACCC
>NZ_JACAOR010000022.1 GCF_013386115.1 Pseudomonas gingeri | reverse complement strand
CCTGATTGTTCACCGCGCCGGTGGCCGTGATGTCGAGGATGTTCTCGGCCATGACCAGGCCGGTGAGGTTATCCATCGAGCCCAGCACCAGCGTGCTGCTGTCCTGGCTGGAGACTTCACCACCATTGTTGTTCAGGTGCCCCAGGGTGGCGGTCAGTTGGCTGGCGCTGTTGATCAGGCCGCCCTGCCCGTTCAGTGCCTTGTCGGCGGTCAGGTTCAGGCTGTCGGCACTGAGTACCCGGCCCTTGTTCTGGTTGTCGAGGGTGCCGGCAGTAACCGTGGTCTGCCGCTGGCCGCTCAGGGTGCCGCCCTGGTTGTTCAGGGTCTGGGTGGTGGTGATGTTCAGGTCACGGCTGGCAAGGATGGTCTTGCCGGCGTTGGTGAGGTTCTGCGCCGTGACGCTGACGTCGCCTTCGCTGTTGCGGGTTTTATCGAGATTGACCCCGGCTTCGATGATGCCGTTGTTGGTTAACTGGCCGCCGCTGCTCAGCGTGATGTGGTCCTTGGCGACCAGGTTGTTCTGGCTGGTCAGGTCGCCTTGGGTTTGCATCTCCAGGGTCGTGCCAGCATAGACCGGGCCCTTGGCCTCCAGGCTCTGGGCCTTGAGGTTGACCGCTCCGCTCGCCGCCGTATCGACCATGCT
>NZ_JACAOR010000021.1 GCF_013386115.1 Pseudomonas gingeri | reverse complement strand
GACATCAGAACCGTGGGAGCGGGCTTGCCCGCGAAGAGGCCGGAGCAAGCGCAGTCACTCTCGAACTCAGTCTTCCAGCAGTTCCTCAGCCTGACCCAGGATGTTCTCCAGGGTGAAGCCGAACTCTTCGAACAGCGCGGACGCAGGCGCCGACTCACCGTAGGTGGTCATGCCGATCACGCGGCCTTCCAGGCCCACGTACTTGTACCAGTAGTCCGCATGCGCGGCCTCGATGGCGATACGCGCGCCCACCTGCAGCGGCAACACCGCCTGCTTGTAGCTCGCGTCCTGGGCATCAAAGAGGCTGGTGCATGGCATCGATACCACGCGAACCTGGCGCCCCTGCTCGCTCAGCTTGTCGTACGCCTGCACCGCCAGGCCGACTTCCGAACCGGTGGCGATCAGGATCAGTTCCGGCTCGCCCGCGCAATCCTTCAGCACGTAACCGCCACGGCTGATGTTGTCGATCTGCGCCGCATCACGCGCTTGGTGCTGCAGGTTCTGCCGCGAGAAGATCAGCGCCGAAGGACCGTCCTTGCGCTCGATCGCGTGCTTCCAGGCCACGGCGGATTCCACCGCGTCAGCCGGACGCCAGGTGTCGAGGTTCGGCGTGCAACGCAGGCTCGCCAGTTGCTCGATCGGCTGGTGGGTCGGACCGTCTTCGCCCAGGCCGATGGAGTCGTGGGTGTAGACATGGATCACCCGCTTCTTCATCAGCGCCGACATGCGTACCGCGTTGCGGGCATATTCCATGAACATCAGGAAGGTCGCGCCGTAAGGCAGCAGGCCGCCGTGCAGGGTGACGCCGTTCATGATCGCGGTCATGCCGAACTCACGCACGCCGTAGTACATGTAGTTGCCGCTAGCATCTTCGGCGCTGACGCCCTTGCAACCTTTCCACAGGGTCAGGTTGGAACCGGCCAGGTCGGCCGAACCGCCGAGGAACTCCGGCAGCAGCGGGCCGAAGGCATTCAGGGTGTTCTGGCTGGCCTTGCGGCTGGCGATGGTTTCGCCCTTGGCCGCGACTTCGGCGATGTAGGCCGAGGCTTTTTCCGAGAAGTCGGCCGGCAGCTCGCCGCTCAGGCGACGCACCAGCTCGTTGGCTTCGCTCGGGAAGGCCGCGGAGTAGGCCGCGAAACGCTGGTCCCACTCGGCTTCGACCGCACGGCCGGCTTCCTTGGCATCCCACTCGGCATAGATGTCGGCGGGGATTTCGAACGGACCGTGGTTCCACTTCAGCGCCGCGCGGGTCAGGGCGATCTCCGCGTCACCCAGCGGGGCGCCGTGGCAGTCTTCCTTGCCTTGCTTGTTCGGCGAGCCGAAGCCGATGGTGGTCTTGCAGCAGATCAGGGTCGGCTGCTCGCTCTTGCGCGCCGTCTCGATGGCGGTCTTGATCTCTTCCGGATCGTGGCCGTCGACGTTGCGGATCACCTGCCAGTTGTAGGACTCGAAACGCTTCGGCGTATCGTCGGTGAACCAGCCTTCGACTTCGCCGTCGATGGAGATGCCGTTGTCATCGTAGAAGGCGATCAGCTTGCCCAGGCCCAGGGTGCCGGCCAGGGAGGCGACTTCATGGGAAATGCCTTCCATCATGCAGCCATCACCGAGGAACACGTAGGTGTGGTGGTCGACGATGTTGTGGCCGGGACGGTTGAACTGCGCGCCCAGCACCTTTTCCGCCAACGCGAAGCCAACGGCGTTGGCCAGGCCCTGGCCGAGCGGACCGGTGGTGGTTTCCACGCCCGGGGTGTAGCCGTATTCCGGGTGGCCCGGGGTGCGGCTGTGCAACTGGCGGAAGTTCTTCAGGTCGTCGATGGACAGGTCGTAGCCGGTCAGGTGCAGCAACGAGTAGATCAGCATCGAGCCATGGCCGTTGGACAGGACGAAGCGGTCACGGTCGGCGAAGGACGGGTTGCTCGGGTTGTGCTTCAGATAATCGCGCCAAAGCACCTCGGCGATATCCGCCATGCCCATCGGGGCACCCGGATGGCCGCTGTTGGCTTTTTGCACGGCATCCATGCTGAGGGCACGAATGGCGTTGGC
>NZ_JACAOR010000020.1 GCF_013386115.1 Pseudomonas gingeri | reverse complement strand
CCGTCGGCGCCGGCGTCGTAGCAAAAGTAATCGAATAAGTAGTTGAAATACCTCTCTCAGGCCGACATAATGGTCGGCCTGATTCAAGTTTTAGGTCAGTAGCTCAATTGGCAGAGCGACGGTCTCCAAAACCGTAGGTTGGGGGTTCGATTCCCTCCTGACCTGCCAGATTCACTCGGTGTGTCTGGCTTTCTTTTCACAGGATCCTCTTAGATGACCTCCAACACTGAAGCCCAAGGCTCTCGCTTCGATCTTCTCAAGTGGCTCGTTGTAGTCGCTCTGGTGGTGATTGGTGTTGTTGGCAACCAGTACTATGCTGGTTCGCCGATCCTGTACCGTGTACTCGCTCTGCTTGTCATTGCTGCTGTAGCTGCCTTTGTAGGCCTGCAGACCGCCAAAGGCAAGTCGTTCTTTGTACTGGCCAAGGAAGCTCGCACCGAAATCCGTAAAGTCGTATGGCCGACTCGCCAAGAAACCACGCAGACCACGTTGATTGTCGTGGCTGTGGTGCTGGTTATGGCGTTGCTGTTGTGGGGGCTCGATTCCCTGCTCGGCTGGCTTGTTTCCTTGATTGTTGGCTAAGGGTGTCCCGTGGCTAAGCGTTGGTACGTTGTGCATGCTTACTCGGGTTACGAGAAGCATGTCATGCGCTCGTTGATCGAGCGGGTAAAGCTGGCAGGCATGGAAGATGGCTTCGGCGAAATTCTGGTCCCTACTGAAGAAGTAGTGGAAATGCGTAATGGCCAGAAACGCAAAAGCGAACGCAAGTTCTTCCCTGGTTACGTGCTGGTACAGATGGATATGAACGAGGGTACTTGGCACTTGGTCAAGGATACTCCTCGGGTGATGGGCTTCATTGGCGGTACCGCCGACAAGCCTGCACCGATTACCGACAAAGAGGCTGAGGCCATTCTGCGTCGTGTCGCTGATGGTAGCGACAAGCCGAAGCCGAAGACGTTGTTCGAGCCGGGCGAAGTGGTACGTGTTACCGACGGTCCGTTCGCGGATTTCAACGGCACGGTCGAAGAAGTTAACTACGAGAAGAGCCGGATCCAGGTCGCGGTGCTCATTTTCGGTCGCTCTACTCCGGTAGAGTTGGAGTTCAGCCAGGTCGAAAAGGTCTAGCTGAGCAAGCATCCCAACCCCACAGCCCTAGGCTGTGGGGTTTTGTCGTCACTGGGATAAACGCGCAAGTAACCGGGGAGCCTTTCGAGGCGTTCGAACCCGTAATTGGAGTGCCTCATGGCCAAGAAGATTACCGCTTACATCAAGCTGCAAGTGAAGGCCGCCCAGGCCAACCCTAGCCCACCCGTCGGTCCAGCTCTGGGTCAGCACGGCGTGAACATCATGGAATTCTGCAAGGCCTTCAACGCCCGTACCCAGGGTCTTGAGCCAGGTCTGCCGACTCCAGTGATCATCACTGTCTACAGCGACCGTAGCTTCACTTTCGAAACCAAGTCGACCCCGGCTTCGGTTCTGCTGAAGAAAGCTGCTGGCCTGACCAGCGGTTCTGCTCGTCCTAACACCGTTAAGGTTGGCACCGTGACCCGTGCTCAGCTGGAAGAAATCGCGAAGACCAAAAACGCGGATCTGACTGCAGCTGATATGGATGCAGCCGTGCGTACCATCGCCGGTTCTGCTCGTAGCATGGGCCTTAACGTGGAGGGTGTGTAATGGCTAAGCTGACCAAGCGCCAAAAGGCTATCGCCGGCAAAATCGAAGCAGGCAAGGCCTACAACTTTGTAGACGCCGCCGCTCTGCTGACCGAGCTGTCGACTGTCAAGTTCAGCGAGTCCGTTGACGTTGCTGTAAACCTGGGCGTTGACCCACGTAAATCCGACCAGGTCGTACGTAGCGCTACCGTGCTGCCACACGGCACTGGCAAGACCGTTCGTGTTGCCGTGTTCACCCAGGGTCCAGCTGCCGAAGCTGCTCTGGCTGCCGGCGCCGATCGCGTTGGCATGGACGACCTGGCTGCCGAAATGAAAGGCGGCGACCTGAACTATGACGTGGTCATTGCTTCCCCGGACGCAATGCGTGTTGTAGGTCAACTGGGTCAGATCCTCGGTCCACGTGGCCTGATGCCTAACCCTAAAGTCGGTACCGTAACTCCAGACGTAGCCGGCGCGGTCAAGAACGCCAAGGCTGGTCAGGTTCGTTATCGCACCGACAAGAACGGCATTATCCACACTTCCGTTGGCAAGGTCGGCTTCGATGCCGTCAAGCTGAAGGAAAACGTTGAAGCCCTGATCGCCGACCTGAAGCGTATCAAGCCAGCTTCCTCGAAAGGTATCTACGTCAAGCGCGTTACCCTGAGCACCACCATGGGCCCAGGTCTGGTCATCGACCAGAGCTCGCTGGACGCGTAAGACAAAAGTGGGTGCAAGCGATTGCGCCCATTGAAAGATTGGGGTCCCTGCCTGGCGGGGGCTATCCAAGACCGTAGGCGGCGCAAGCCTTAAACCACAAGCCTACGCAGATGGTGCTCCCGGTTCCTTACCGAATCAGACACCAAAACGACATCCGGCTTCGGCCAGATGAAACGGTAACAAGCAGGAGTTGAACCCGTGGCAATTAATCTCGAAGACAAGAAGGCCATCGTCGCTGAAGTCAACGAGGCTGCCAAAGTCGCTCTGTCCGCTGTCGTGGCTGATGCCCGTGGCGTAACAGTAGGCGCAATGACCGGACTCCGTAAAGAGGCTCGTGAAGCTGGCGTATACGTACGTGTTGTACGTAACACCCTGCTCAAGCGCGCTGTTGCTGACACTGAATACAGTGTCCTCAACGACGTGTTCACCGGCCCTACCCTGATTGCGTTCTCCAAGGATCATCCGGGCGCTGCTGCCCGTATTTTCAAAGAGTTCGCCAAGGGTCAGGACAAGTTCGAGATCAAGGCAGCTGCGTTCGAGGGCAAGTTCCTCGCAGCGAACCAGATCGACGTGCTGGCAAGCCTGCCAACCCGTGACGAAGCCATTTCCCAGCTGATGAGCGTGATTCAAGGCGCTACCAGCAAACTGGCTCGTACTCTGGCGGCAATCCGCGAGCAGAAAGAAGCTGCCGCAGCCTGAGGCTGAGCGTTTCCTTTCTCGCGTATTTTTGTTTATTTCGATGGCCGTACAGGCTGTCCCCCAATTCAGGAATTGAGTCATGTCTCTGACTAACGAACAAATCATCGAAGCAATCGGCCAGAAAACCGTTCTGGAAGTTGTTGAGCTGATCAAGGCAATGGAAGAAACCTTCGGCGTTTCCGCTGCTGCCGCTTCGGCTGGCCCAGCTGTTGCTGCTGCCGTTGTTGAAGAACAAACCGAGTTCAACGTTGTTCTGAAAGCCGCTGGCGAGAAGAAAGTCAACGTCATCAAGGCTGTACGTGAACTGACCGGTCTGGGTCTGAAAGAAGCCAAGGAAAAGGTTGACACCGCTCCTCAGGTCATCCTGGAAGGTGTTGACAAAGGCGCCGCTGACAAAGCTGCTGCCGCGCTGAAAGAAGCAGGCGCTGACGTCGAAGTTAAGTAACTTTCGACTGTGCGTCTCCAGCCCGAGCGTTAAGCGACAGGCTGATGGCTGGTGGCTCTTGCCACCGGCCTTTTTCCGTTATTGGCGACCGGCTCGGTCGGCGCCTCTAACGTGCTTCAACCACCCGATGCGGTGGCGCAAACCAAGGGGTTTGCACGATTTTCTGGCTGCTCCCGTCGGGAGAGGCCAAACAAGCAGGTGACCAAGCTGGGGAACGCTGATGGCTTACTCATATACTGAGAAAAAACGTATCCGCAAGGACTTTAGCAAGTTGCCGGACGTCATGGACGTACCGTACCTCCTGGCTATCCAGCTGGATTCGTATCGCGAATTCTTGCAGGCGGGCGCGACCAAGGACCAGTTCCGTGACGTCGGTCTGCATGCGGCCTTCAAATCCGTTTTCCCGATCATCAGCTACTCCGGCAACGCTGCTCTGGAGTACGTTGGCTATCGTTTGGGCGAACCGGCCTTTGATGTCAAGGAATGCGTATTGCGCGGCGTGACCTATGCGGTTCCGCTGCGGGTGAAAGTGCGCCTGATCATTTTCGACAAAGAATCGTCGAACAAAGCGATCAAGGACATCAAAGAGCAAGAAGTCTACATGGGTGAAATCCCCCTGATGACTGAGAACGGTACCTTCGTAATCAACGGTACCGAGCGTGTAATCGTTTCCCAGCTGCACCGTTCCCCGGGCGTGTTCTTCGACCACGACCGCGGCAAGACGCACAGCTCCGGCAAACTGCTGTACTCCGCGCGGATCATTCCGTACCGCGGTTCGTGGCTGGACTTCGAGTTCGACCCGAAAGACTGCGTGTTCGTCCGTATCGACCGTCGCCGCAAGCTGCCGGCTTCCGTGCTGCTGCGCGCGCTGGGCTATGGCACCGAAGAAGTTCTCGACGCGTTCTACACCACCAACGTATTCCACGTTAAGGGCGAGACCCTGAGCCTGGAGCTGGTGCCTCAGCGCCTGCGCGGTGAGATCGCGGTCCTCGATATCCAGGACGACAAAGGCAAGGTTATTGTCGAGCAGGGTCGTCGTATCACCGCTCGCCACATCAACCAGCTGGAAAAAGCCGGGATCAAAGAGCTGGAAGTGCCACTGGACTACGTCCTGGGTCGCACTACCGCCAAGGTCATCGTGCATCCGGCTACCGGCGAAATCCTGGCAGAGTGCAACACCGAGCTGAACACCGAGATCCTGGCGAAGATCGCCAAGGCCCAGGTTGTTCGCATCGAGACGCTGTACACCAACGACATCGACTGCGGTCCGTTCATCTCCGACACGCTGAAGATCGACTCCACCAGCAACCAACTGGAAGCGCTGGTCGAGATCTATCGCATGATGCGTCCTGGTGAGCCACCGACCAAGGATGCCGCCGAGACCCTGTTCAACAACCTGTTCTTCAGCCCTGAGCGTTATGACCTGTCTGCGGTCGGCCGGATGAAGTTCAACCGTCGTATCGGTCGTACCGAGATCGAAGGTTCGGGCGTGTTGTGCAAGGAAGACATCGTCGCGGTACTGAAGACCCTGGTCGACATCCGTAACGGCAAGGGCATCGTCGACGACATCGACCACCTGGGTAACCGCCGTGTTCGCTGCGTAGGCGAAATGGCCGAGAACCAGTTCCGTGTTGGCCTGGTGCGCGTCGAGCGTGCGGTCAAGGAACGTCTGTCGATGGCCGAAAGCGAAGGCCTGATGCCGCAAGACCTGATCAACGCCAAGCCGGTCGCGGCCGCGGTGAAGGAGTTCTTCGGTTCCAGCCAGCTGTCGCAGTTCATGGACCAGAACAACCCGCTGTCCGAGATCACGCACAAGCGTCGTGTCTCCGCACTCGGCCCGGGCGGTCTGACCCGTGAGCGCGCAGGCTTCGAAGTTCGTGACGTACACCCGACGCACTACGGTCGTGTCTGCCCGATCGAAACGCCGGAAGGTCCGAACATCGGTCTGATCAACTCCCTGGCCGCTTATGCGCGCACCAACCAGTACGGCTTCCTCGAGAGCCCGTACCGCGTGGTGAAAGACGCCCTGGTCACCGACGAGATCGTGTTCCTGTCCGCCATCGAAGAAGCCGATCACGTGATCGCCCAGGCTTCGGCCACGATGAACGACAAGAAAGTCCTGATCGACGAGCTGGTAGCTGTTCGTCACCTGAACGAATTCACCGTCAAGGCGCCGGAAGACGTCACCCTGATGGACGTTTCGCCGAAGCAGGTAGTTTCGGTCGCCGCGTCGCTGATTCCGTTCCTCGAGCACGACGACGCCAACCGTGCGTTGATGGGTTCGAACATGCAGCGTCAGGCTGTACCGACCCTGCGTGCCGACAAGCCGCTGGTAGGTACCGGCATGGAGCGCAACGTTGCCCGTGACTCCGGCGTTTGCGTCGTGGCTCGTCGTGGCGGCGTGATCGACTCCGTCGATGCCAGCCGTATCGTGGTCCGTGTTGCCGATGACGAAGTTGAACCGGGCGAAGCCGGTGTCGACATCTACAACCTGACCAAATACACCCGCTCGAACCAGAACACCTGCATCAACCAGCGTCCGCTGGTGAGCAAGGGTGATCGCGTTCAGCGCAGCGACATCATGGCCGACGGCCCGTCCACCGACATGGGTGAACTGGCACTGGGTCAGAACATGCGCATCGCCTTCATGGCGTGGAACGGCTTCAACTTCGAAGACTCCATCTGCCTGTCGGAACGCGTTGTTCAGGAAGACCGCTTCACCACGATCCACATCCAGGAACTGACCTGTGTGGCCCGTGACACCAAGCTTGGCCCAGAGGAAATCACTGCGGACATCCCGAACGTGGGTGAAGCCGCACTGAACAAGCTGGACGAAGCCGGTATCGTCTACGTCGGCGCCGAAGTCGGCCCTGGCGACATCCTGGTCGGCAAGGTCACTCCGAAAGGCGAGACCCAGCTGACTCCGGAAGAAAAACTGCTGCGTGCGATCTTCGGTGAGAAGGCCAGCGACGTCAAAGACACCTCCCTGCGCGTGCCGACCGGTACCAAGGGTACTGTCATCGACGTACAGGTCTTCACCCGCGATGGCGTTGAGCGCGACAGCCGTGCCCTGTCCATCGAGAAGAGCCAGCTCGACGAGATCCGCAAGGACCTCAACGAAGAGTTCCGTATCGTTGAAGGCGCGACTTTCGAACGTCTGCGTTCCGCCCTGGTCGGTCACACCGCCGAAGGCGGCGCCGGTCTGAAGAAAGGCCAGGAGATCACCAACGAGATCCTCGACGGTCTTGAGCACGGCCAGTGGTTCAAGCTGCGCATGGCTGAAGACGCCCTGAACGAGCAGCTCGAGAAGGCCCAGGCCTACATCGTCGATCGCCGCCGTCTGCTGGACGACAAGTTCGAAGACAAGAAGCGCAAGCTGCAGCAAGGCGATGACCTGGCTCCGGGCGTACTGAAGATCGTCAAGGTCTACCTGGCAATCCGTCGTCGCATCCAGCCGGGCGACAAGATGGCCGGTCGTCACGGTAACAAGGGTGTGGTCTCCGTGATCATGCCGGTTGAAGACATGCCGCACGATGCCAATGGCACCCCGGTCGACGTCGTTCTCAACCCGCTGGGCGTACCATCGCGTATGAACGTCGGTCAGATCCTTGAAACCCACCTGGGCCTCGCGGCCAAAGGTCTGGGCGAGAAGATCAACCGTATGATCGAGGAGCAGCGCAAGGTTGCTGACCTGCGCAAGTTCCTGCACGAGATCTACAACGAGATCGGCGGTCGCAACGAAGAGCTGGACACCTTCTCCGACCAGGAAATCCTGGATCTGGCGAAGAACCTGCGAGCAGGCGTGCCAATGGCTACTCCGGTATTCGACGGTGCCAAGGAAGTTGAAATCAAGGCCATGCTGAAACTGGCAGACCTGCCGGAAAGCGGCCAGATGCAACTGTTCGATGGTCGTACCGGCAACAAGTTCGAGCGTCCGGTTACCGTTGGCTACATGTACATGCTGAAGCTGAACCACTTGGTAGACGACAAGATGCACGCTCGTTCTACCGGTTCGTACAGCCTGGTTACCCAGCAGCCGCTGGGTGGTAAGGCGCAGTTCGGTGGTCAGCGTTTCGGGGAGATGGAGGTCTGGGCACTGGAAGCATACGGTGCCGCATACACTCTGCAAGAAATGCTCACAGTGAAGTCGGACGATGTGAACGGTCGGACCAAGATGTACAAAAACATCGTGGACGGCGATCACCGTATGGAGCCGGGCATGCCCGAGTCCTTCAACGTGTTGATCAAGGAAATTCGTTCCCTCGGCATCGATATCGATCTGGAAACCGAATAACACGTGACGCGAATCGAGAGCGGGGCAGCACTGCCCGCTCTCTGCTCCGCCAGGAGGAAAGGCCTTGAAAGACCTACTGAATTTGCTGAAAAACCAGGGTCAAGTCGAAGAGTTCGACGCCATCCGTATCGGATTGGCATCGCCTGAGATGATCCGTTCGTGGTCGTTCGGTGAAGTTAAAAAGCCGGAAACCATCAACTACCGTACGTTCAAACCAGAACGTGACGGCCTGTTCTGCGCCAAGATCTTTGGCCCGGTAAAGGATTACGAGTGCCTGTGCGGTAAGTACAAGCGCTTGAAGCACCGTGGTGTGATCTGCGAGAAGTGCGGCGTTGAAGTCGCGCTGGCCAAGGTTCGTCGTGAGCGCATGGCGCACATCGAGCTGGCTTCGCCGGTTGCCCACATCTGGTTCCTGAAGTCCCTGCCGAGCCGTATCGGCCTGCTGATGGACATGACCCTGCGTGATATCGAACGCGTTCTCTACTTCGAGAGCTATGTCGTTATCGACCCGGGCATGACCACCCTTGAAAAAGGCCAGCTGCTGAACGACGAGCAGTACTTCGAAGCCCTCGAAGAGTTCGGTGACGACTTCGACGCCCGCATGGGTGCCGAAGCTGTCCGCGAACTGCTGCACGCGATCGACCTGGAACACGAGATTGGCCGTCTGCGCGAAGAAATTCCGCAAACCAACTCGGAAACCAAGATCAAGAAGCTGTCCAAGCGCCTGAAGTTGATGGAGGCCTTCCAGGGCTCCGGCAACCTGCCTGAGTGGATGGTGTTGACCGTTCTGCCGGTTCTGCCGCCAGACCTGCGTCCACTGGTTCCACTGGATGGCGGCCGCTTTGCGACTTCCGACCTCAACGATCTGTATCGTCGGGTGATCAACCGTAACAACCGTTTGAAGCGTCTGCTGGACCTGTCCGCTCCCGACATCATCGTGCGCAACGAAAAGCGCATGCTGCAGGAAGCTGTGGACGCCCTGCTGGACAACGGTCGTCGCGGTCGTGCCATCACCGGTTCGAACAAGCGTCCTCTGAAATCCCTGGCTGACATGATCAAGGGTAAGCAGGGTCGTTTCCGTCAGAACCTGCTCGGCAAGCGTGTTGACTACTCCGGTCGTTCGGTAATTACCGTAGGCCCGACCCTGCGTCTGCACCAGTGCGGTCTGCCGAAGAAGATGGCCCTCGAGCTGTTCAAGCCGTTCATTTTCGGCAAGCTGGAAATGCGTGGTCTGGCGACCACCATCAAGGCCGCCAAGAAGATGGTCGAGCGCGAGCTGCCAGAGGTCTGGGACGTTCTCGCCGAAGTGATTCGCGAACACCCCGTACTGCTCAACCGTGCACCGACCCTTCACCGTCTGGGTATCCAGGCGTTTGAACCGGTACTGATCGAAGGCAAGGCTATCCAGCTGCACCCTCTGGTCTGTGCTGCGTACAACGCCGACTTCGACGGCGACCAGATGGCCGTGCACGTACCGCTGACACTGGAAGCCCAGCTGGAAGCGCGTGCGTTGATGATGTCGACCAACAACATCCTGTCGCCAGCCAACGGTGAGCCGATCATCGTTCCGTCGCAGGACGTTGTATTGGGTCTGTACTACATGACCCGTGAAGCGATCAACGCCAAGGGCGAAGGTCGTATCTTCGCGGACCTGCAGGAAGTCGACCGCGTATTCCGCGCCGGCGAAGCCGCGCTGCACGCCAAGATCAAGGTTCGTATCACTGAAACCGTGAACGACCGTGATGGCGGCAGCGTCCAGAACACCCGTATCGTCGACACCACTGTCGGCCGTGCGCTGCTGTTCCAGGTGGTTCCGAAAGGCCTGTCGTTCGACGTCGTCAACCTGCCGATGAAGAAGAAGGCGATCTCCAAGCTGATCAACCAGTGCTACCGCGTGGTTGGTCTGAAAGAGACCGTGATCTTCGCTGACCAGTTGATGTACACCGGTTTTGCCTATTCGACCATTTCCGGCGTTTCCATCGGTGTTAACGACTTCGTTATCCCGGATGAAAAAGCCCGCATCATCGGTGCTGCCACCGACGAAGTGAAAGAGATCGAAAGTCAGTACGCCTCCGGCCTGGTAACCCAGGGCGAGAAGTACAACAAAGTGATCGACTTGTGGTCCAAGGCGAACGACGAAGTCTCCAAGGCGATGATGGCCAACCTCTCGAAAGAGAAGGTCATCGACCGTCATGGTGTCGAAGTCGACCAGGAGTCCTTCAACTCGATGTACATGATGGCCGACTCGGGTGCACGGGGTTCTGCTGCGCAGATCCGTCAGCTGGCCGGTATGCGTGGCCTGATGGCCAAGCCGGACGGCTCCATCATCGAAACACCGATTACCGCGAACTTCCGTGAAGGCCTGAGCGTACTCCAGTACTTCATCTCGACTCACGGTGCTCGTAAGGGTCTGGCGGATACCGCGTTGAAAACCGCGAACTCCGGTTACCTGACCCGTCGTCTGGTGGACGTTGCACAAGACCTGGTCGTGACCGAGATCGACTGTGGTACCGAGCACGGCCTGCTGATGACTCCGCACATCGAAGGCGGCGACGTTGTAGAGCCGCTGGGTGAACGCGTCCTGGGTCGAGTCATCGCCCGTGACGTATTCAAGCCGGGTACCGAGGACGTCATCGTTCCTGCTGGCACCCTGGTCGACGAGAAGTGGGTCGAATTCATCGAGCTGAACAGCATCGACGAAGTGATCGTGCGCTCGCCAATCAGCTGTGAAACCCGCTACGGCATCTGCGCCAAGTGCTACGGTCGCGACCTGGCTCGTGGTCACCAGGTGAACATCGGTGAAGCGGTCGGCGTTATCGCTGCCCAGTCCATCGGTGAGCCGGGTACCCAGCTGACCATGCGTACGTTCCACATCGGTGGTGCGGCAAGCCGGACCTCGGCAGCCGACAGCGTTCAGGTGAAGAATGGCGGTACTGTCCGTCTGCACAACCTGAAGCACGTTGAGCGTGTCGATGGTCACCTGGTTGCGGTGTCCCGTTCCGGTGAGCTGGCAATCGCCGACGACTACGGTCGTGAGCGCGAGCGCTACAAGCTGCCGTACGGTGCGGTGATTTCGGTTAAAGAGGGTGACAAGGTCGACGCTGGCGCCATCGTGGCCAAGTGGGATCCGCACACTCACCCGATCGTTACCGAAATGAAAGGTACCGTGACCTACGTGGGCATGGAAGAAGGCATCACGATCAAGCGTCAGACCGACGAATTGACCGGTATGACCAACATTGAAGTGCTCGATGCGAAAGACCGTCCGGCAGCCGGCAAGGACATCCGTCCTGCGGTGAAGATGGTCGACGACAACGGCAAGGATCTGTTGCTGCCAGGCACTGACGTAATCGCTCAGTACTTCCTGCCAGCCAACGCCCTGGTCGGTGTTGCGGACGGTGCGCGGATCGCGATCGGTGACGTTATCGCTCGTATTCCGCAAGAAACTTCGAAGACCCGTGACATCACCGGTGGTCTGCCGCGTGTTGCCGACCTGTTCGAAGCCCGTCGTCCGAAAGAAGCCTCGATTCTGGCTGAAGTCAGCGGCACCATCGCGTTCGGTAAAGAGACCAAGGGCAAGCGTCGTCTGGTCATTACCCCGAACGACGGCAGCGATCCGTACGAAGAGTTGATTCCGAAGTGGCGTCACCTGAACGTCTTCGAAGGCGAACAAGTGAACCGCGGCGAAGTTATCTCCGACGGTCCGAGCGATCCACACGACATCCTGCGTCTGCTGGGTGTGAGTGCGCTGGCCAAGTACATCGTCAACGAGATCCAGGACGTTTACCGTCTGCAAGGCGTGAAGATCAACGACAAGCACATCGAGACCATCCTGCGTCAGATGCTGCGTAAAGTTGAGATCGCCGAATCCGGCGACTCCAGCTTCATCAAGGGCGACCAGATGGAACTGACTCACGTACTGGTGGAAAACGAGCGCCTGGCGACCGAAGACAAGTTCGTGTCCAAGTTCACTCGCGTGTTGCTGGGTATCACCAAGGCGTCGTTGTCGACCGAATCGTTCATCTCCGCGGCCTCTTTCCAAGAGACCACCCGCGTACTGACCGAAGCGGCCGTTACCGGCAAGCGCGATTACCTGCGCGGCCTGAAGGAAAACGTGGTCGTGGGTCGTCTGATCCCGGCCGGTACCGGTCTGGCCTACCACAGCGAGCGCAAGCGTCGCCGTGAACTGGACAAACCGTTGCGCGTAAGCGCCAGTGAAGTGGAAGCTGCACTGACCGAAGCCCTGAACTCGAGCGGTAACTGAGTTCTGCGGCAGTGAAAGCGAGGCCCTGGTAGCCTTTTCCCGATCATCGCGACATTTTTTGTTGCGATGGACGGGGAGGGGAGGCCGGGGCCTTGTCTTGACTGGGGACAAGATCCTCTTTAGACTCTTGTACCCCTAAATTTGGCGGGGATTCGTTCCTGCCATTTTGCTTTTCTTGCAAGACAATAGCGTCGCAAGACAACAGTGGAGCTAGTAGATGGCAACTATCAACCAGCTGGTACGTCAGCCGCGTAAGCGTATCGTCGAGAAATCCGACGTACCTGCGCTGCAGAACTGCCCGCAACGTCGTGGCGTGTGCACCCGTGTGTACACCACTACGCCGAAAAAACCTAACTCGGCACTGCGTAAAGTATGCCGTGTGCGCCTGACCAACGGTTTCGAGGTTTCCTCGTACATCGGTGGTGAAGGTCACAACCTGCAAGAGCACAGCGTGGTACTGATCCGCGGCGGTCGTGTAAAAGACTTGCCAGGTGTTCGTTACCACACCGTTCGCGGCTCTCTGGATACTTCGGGCGTTAAAGGCCGGAACCAGGGTCGTTCGAAGTACGGTACCAAGAAGCCTAAGTAGTAGTGGCTTTTGGTAGCAAAAAACTGATTTCTATTTTTCTGAGTCGATAAGAGTAAGGTCGGGCGTACATCCTCAGGGTGTAGTGGTCCCGAGCTAACCTGAAGACCGTTTGAGGGCTTATCCATGCCAAGAAGACGCGTAGCAGCCAAGCGCGAAGTGCTTGACGATCCAAAATACGGAAGCCAAATCCTGGCCAAGTTCATGAACCACGTGATGGAAAGCGGCAAGAAAGCCGTTGCCGAACGTATCGTTTATGGCGCGCTGGAAAAGGTTAAAGAGCGTAAAGCCGGTACTGATCCCCTGGAACTCTTCGAGAAAGCACTCGACGCCATCGCTCCGCTGGTCGAAGTGAAGTCGCGCCGTGTAGGCGGTGCTACTTACCAGGTTCCGGTTGAAGTTCGTCCGTCCCGTCGTAATGCTCTGGCAATGCGCTGGTTGGTAGACTTCGCCCGTAAGCGCGGCGAGAAGTCTATGGCTCTGCGTTTGGCTGGCGAACTGCTGGACGCCGCCGAAGGTAAAGGTGCTGCAGTTAAGAAGCGTGAAGACGTGCACCGTATGGCTGAAGCCAACAAGGCTTTCTCGCACTACCGCTTCTAATTTTAGCGTCACTCATTTTGCGAGGGCTTTATGGCTCGTACAACCGATATTAAACGCTACCGTAACATTGGTATCGTTGCTCACGTGGACGCGGGTAAGACCACGACTACCGAGCGCGTCCTGTTTTACACGGGCGTAAACCACAAGATGGGCGAGGTGCATGACGGCGCCGCGACCATGGACTGGATGGTGCAGGAGCAGGAGCGGGGTATTACCATTACCTCCGCTGCGACTACCGCATTCTGGGAAGGCTCGAACAAGCAGTTCCCCAAGCACCGCTTCAACATCATCGATACCCCGGGCCACGTTGACTTCACCATCGAAGTAGAGCGCTCCCTGCGCGTACTCGACGGCGCTGTCGTTGTGTTCTGCGGTACTTCGGGTGTTGAGCCGCAGTCGGAAACCGTATGGCGTCAAGCCAACAAATACGGCGTTCCACGTCTTGTTTACGTCAACAAGATGGACCGTGCCGGCGCAAACTTCCTGCGCGTGATCGGTCAGATCAAGCAGCGTCTGGGTCACACTCCGGTGCCTATCCAGTTGGCTATCGGCTCCGAAGACAACTTCGAAGGTCAGATCGATCTGATCAGCATGGAAGCTGTCCGCTGGAACGACAGCGACAAGGGCATGGCGGCTATCCGCGGTCCTATCCCTGCCGAACTGCAGGAGCTGGCTGAAGAGTGGCGCAGCAACATGGTCGAGGCTGCGGCCGAAGCCAACGAAGAGCTGATGAACAAGTACCTCGAGGGCGAAGAGCTCACCGTCGAGGAAATCAAAGGTGCTCTGCGTCAGCGGACCATCGCCGGTGAAATCGTTCTGGCTGTTTGCGGTTCCTCTTTCAAGAACAAGGGTGTTCCCCTGGTTCTCGACGCCGTTATCGACTACCTGCCCGCGCCAGTGGACATTCCTGCCATCAAGGGTTCCGACCCGGATGACGAGACTGTCGAAATGGAGCGTCATGCAGACGACAACGAGCCGTTCTCGGCTCTGGCGTTCAAGATCGCTACCGACCCATTCGTGGGTACCCTGACCTTTGCCCGTGTTTACTCGGGCGTGTTGAACTCCGGCGACGGCGTGATCAACTCGGTCAAGGGCAAGAAAGAGCGCGTGGGTCGTATGGTGCAAATGCACGCAAACACCCGCGAAGAGATCAAGGAAGTACGCGCTGGCGACATCGCGGCCCTGATCGGCATGAAGGACGTCACCACGGGTGACACCCTCTGCTCGCCTGACAAGCCAATCATCCTGGTTCGCATGGACTTCCCGGAGCCGGTTATCTCGGTTGCCGTTGAGCCGAAGACCAAGGATGACCAGGAAAAAATGGGTATCGCTCTGGGCAAACTTGCTCAGGAAGACCCGTCTTTCCGCGTCAAGACTGATGAAGAGACTGGTCAGACGATCATCTCCGGCATGGGCGAATTGCACCTGGACATCCTGGTTGACCGGATGCGCCGTGAGTTCAACGTCGAAGCCAACATCGGTAAACCACAGGTTTCCTATCGTGAGAAGATCACGAAGTCCTGTGAGATCGAAGGCAAGTTCGTTCGCCAGTCCGGCGGTCGTGGCCAGTTCGGCCATTGCTGGATCCGTTTTGCTCCTGCTGACGAAGGTCAGGAAGGTCTGCAATTCGTGAACGAAGTCGTGGGTGGTGTGGTTCCTAAGGAATATATCCCGGCGATCCAGAAGGGTATCGAAGAGCAGATGAAGAACGGCGTTGTTGCCGGCTATCCGCTGATCGGCCTGAAGGCTACCGTGTTCGATGGTTCTTACCACGACGTCGACTCCAACGAGATGGCGTTCAAGGTGGCTGCTTCCATGGCGACCAAGCAACTCGCGTCCAAGGGCGGCGGTGTTGTACTTGAGCCGATCATGAAGGTAGAAGTTGTAACACCTGAGGACTACATGGGTGACGTGATGGGTGACCTGAACCGTCGTCGTGGTCTGATCCAGGGTATGGAAGACACGGTCTCCGGCAAGGTTATCCGCGCCGAAGTTCCGCTGGGCGAGATGTTCGGTTATGCGACCGACGTTCGTTCCATGTCCCAGGGTCGCGCGAGCTACTCTATGGAATTCTCCAAATACTCCGAAGCTCCGTCGAACGTCGTCGAAGCTATCGTTAAAAAACAAGGCTGATTCAGCCCTTTAGGCAAGGAGTTAATTGTCGTGGCTAAAGAAAAATTTGATCGTTCCCTACCGCACGTCAACGTTGGCACCATCGGTCACGTTGACCATGGTAAAACCACTCTGACTGCTGCTCTGACTCGCGTTTGCTCCGAAGTTTTCGGTTCTGCAGTCGTTGAATTCGACAAGATCGACAGCGCTCCAGAAGAGAAAGCTCGCGGTATCACCATCAACACCGCGCACGTCGAGTACAACTCGAAGATCCGTCACTACGCTCACGTTGACTGCCCAGGTCACGCTGACTACGTGAAGAACATGATCACCGGTGCTGCCCAGATGGACGGCGCGATCCTGGTTTGCTCGGCCGCCGATGGTCCGATGCCACAAACCC
>NZ_JACAOR010000002.1:444382-680098 GCF_013386115.1 Pseudomonas gingeri | reverse complement strand
AAGCAGTTGGGGTTTTGTTTTTCTATAGATAGAAGTTCCTTATTTTGCTGGCACGTCGCACAAGCGACGGACCGGCTACAGAATTTCTTGACGACCATAGAGCATTGGAACCACCTGATCCCATCCCGAACTCAGCAGTGAAACGATGCATCGCCGATGGTAGTGTGGGGTTTCCCCATGTGAGAGTAGGTCATCGTCAAGATTAAATTCCGAAACCCCCGTCTGCTAACGCAGACGGGGGTTTTTGTTTGTGGCGAGCAAAAAGCCATCATCCGCTTGCCGAAATGAGTTAAGTTTTCGCTCCATGGTGCCGACAGCATGGTGAGCAATGCGTGCACCAAAGTGGAGCAGTCATAGAACGCTGCCTACGCCGTACAAGGAATGTCCCTTTTGCACGCATCCCCACCTTCGGCATAAGAAGTCTATGAAATGAACCTTAAATTCAGCCATAAAATCCTTTTGGCCGCTTCCGGTGTCGTGGTTCTCGCCTTCGCGCTGTTCACGCTGTACAACGATTACCTACAGCGCAGCACCATCCGGCAGAACCTCGAATCGTCGGTCCAGCAGGCCGGTGAGCTGACCGCCAGCAGTGTGCAGAACTGGCTGAGCGGGCGGATCCTGGTCCTGGAAAACCTCGCGCAGGACGTCGCGCACCAAGGCAGCAAAGCGGACTATCCCGGCCTGGTCGACCAGCCGGCATTCACCTCCAACTTCCAGTTCACCTATGTCGGCCAGACGGACGGCACCTTCACCCAGCGCCCCGACGCGAAGATGCCGGACGGCTATGACCCGCGTCAGCGCCCCTGGTACAAATCCGCCGTGGCAGCCGACAAGACCATGCTCACCCCGCCGTACATGGCCTCGGTCGGTGGACTGGTGGTGACCATCGCCATGCCGGTGAAAAGCGGCGGGCAACTGCTCGGCGTGGTCGGTGGCGACCTGAGCCTGGAAACCCTGGTGAGGATCATCAACTCGGTGGACTTCGGTGGCATCGGCCAGGCGTTCCTCGTCAGCGGTGACGGCCAGGTGATCGTCAGCCCGGACAAGGACCAGGTGATGAGAAACCTCAAGGACATCTACCCGGGCTCGGCGGTACGCATCACCAAGGGTATTCAGGAAGTCACCCTGAACAACCAGCAGCGAATCCTGTCCTTCACGCCGGTGGTGGGCCTGCCCTCGGCGGACTGGTACATCGGCCTGTCCATCGACAAGAACAAGGCCTATGCCCCCCTGAGCAAATTCCGCACTTCAGCGCTGATCGCGATGTTTATCGCGGTGGCCGCCATCGCTGTGCTGCTGACCCTGCTGATCCAGGTACTGATGCGTCCCCTGACCACCATGGGCCGCGCCATGCAGGACATCGCCCAGGGCGAGGGCGACCTGACCCGGCGCCTGACCATCGAGAACAAGGACGAGTTCGGTGAACTGGCCAGTTCCTTCAACCAGTTCGTCGAGCGGATTCATGCGTCGATCTCCGAGGTGTCCTCGGCCACTCGCCAGGTGCACGATCTCTCCCAGCGGGTGATGAGTTCTTCCAACGCCTCGATCATCGGTTCCGATGAGCAAAGCGCGCGGACCAACAGCGTCGCGGCGGCGATCAACCAGTTGGGCGCGGCCACCCAGGAAATCGCCCGCAATGCCGCCGATGCCTCGCAACACGCCAGTGGCGCCAGCGAGCAGGCCGATGACGGTCGCCAGGTGGTGGAGCGAACCATCCTGGCGATGACCGAACTGTCGCAGAAGATCAGCCTGTCCTGCACCCAGATCGAGACGCTGAACGCGAGCACCGACAACATCGGGCACATTCTCGATGTGATCAAGGGCATCTCCCAGCAGACCAACCTCCTGGCGCTCAACGCCGCCATCGAGGCGGCGCGGGCAGGCGAGGCGGGCCGCGGTTTTGCCGTGGTGGCGGACGAGGTACGCAACCTGGCCCACCGTACCCAGGAGTCGGCGGAAGAGATCCACAAGATGATCACCTCGCTGCAGGTCGGTTCCCGTGAAGCGGTGACGACCATGAATGCCAGCCAGGTTTCCAGCGAAGAGAGCGTCGAAGTCGCCAACCAGGCCGGTGCCCGACTGATCAGCGTGACCCAGCGGATTGGCGAGATCGACGGCATGAACCAGTCGGTGGCGGCAGCGACCGAAGAGCAGACGGCGGTGGTGGAAACCCTCAATGTCGACATCAATCAGATCAACCTGCTGAACCAGCAGGGCGTCGCCAACCTCAACGAAACGTTGAAGGATTGCGATGCCCTGTCACAGCAGGCCAGCCGTTTGAAGCAACTGGTGGACAGCTTCAGGATCTGATGTCACTGCAAGGCGCTGCCTGGGACCTGCCTGGTCTCGGCAGTGCCTGTGCCTGTGGGAGCGGGCTTGCCCGCGAAGCTTGTGATAACCCTGAATTCAATCGGAATGTCTCAGGCCAACAGGCTGCGCACATTCCCCATTGCCTCATCGGCGAACGCCTGGATGAAATGACGAAAGCCCGGCAGGTCCTCGGGATCGTCACCCAGTGGTTCGGCGATGATGGTCCAGGTCGCGCGGCAGCGCTCCGCCGCCAGAGCCTCGACCCGCATCGCCGCCCAGAGCTGGCCGACCCCGAGGGTGTTGTAGAGCGTGGTCCAGGTCATGCACATCGCCGTCGGGTCGTGGCTGTTGAGTTGCTCGACCACCACGTGGCCGTCCTTGAACAGCTTCTTGCGCAGCGCGCCGGTGCCCTCGCCGATCATCTCGATATGCGCGAGCGCCGGAACGAAGGCCGCAAAGCCGGCAAAATCGCCGACCACGGTCCAGGCGCTGGCGGCGTCGCGGGGAATCTCGACCGAGGACACCACGGGCTGGCCTTGCGGGTTGCGGATCAGGGTATCGGGTTGCAGGGTATTCATGGAGTGCTCCAGGGGGTTGTGGGGAATCAGATGAACCGGATCTGCCGGAGGTAGTCGCAGCCCTTGCGCAGCAACGCCGGGGACTTGCACGGATAGGCTTCGCCCATGCGCCGGATGCCGGCTGCGGCATGGTCATGCTCGATGGCCGAGATATCGCCGATGTCCTCTTCGAAACCGTTGAGATAGAAACCCAGCACCTCGAACAACGCGTTATGACGGTCGACCCGTTGCAACTGGCGCTGCCAGTCGGCGACGCTGACCAACTGGAAGGCATGGCCGGCTTCGCGAAACGCCGCGACGTAGTCGTTCCAGCTCAGCGGCTGCGGGTTATGCAGGTTGAATACGCCAGGATTGTCGGGCACGCGCCGGCTTTGCGAGGCGATGAAGCGGGCGAGGAAGTCCACCGGCATCAGGTCGAAATTCAGCGCCAGGGCGGGCACCTGACCCAGTTGCAGCGAACCCTTGAGCATCAGCAGCAGGCGGTTGCGGTGTGGCTGGCAGACGCCGTTGCGGCTGTTGAAGGCGATGTTCCCGGGGCGGTAGAGATTGACCCAGACACCCTGTTCGCGCGCCCGTTGCAGAATCCGTTCGCCGACCCACTTGGACAGGTTGTAGCCGTTGCGGATGTAGATCGGCGGCGTGTCTGCCGGCGGCTGCTCCAGCACCCGCCCGTCCTCGGCGATACGGCTGCAGGCCGACAGGCTGGAGATGAAATTGAAGACCTTCTTGCTGCGGCCCTCGCACAGCCGCAGGCACTCGAACAGCGGATCGACGTTGTCGGCGGCCAGGGCTTCGTAGTCGAGCACATGATTGACGTGGGCGGCGTTGTGGATCAGCACGCCGAACTCGCGGTCGATCCGCTCATGCACCTGCTCTGTCAGCCCCAGGCGGGGAAGGCGGATATCAGCCGGATAGACCCGCACGCGACTCAGGTCCAGATGCTCCAGGCGGTTGTCGCGCAACGCCTGGGCGAAACGCTCGGCCGCCGGGGCCGCCGTGCTGTCGCGCACCAGGCAGGCGATCTCGCTCACGCCGTCGGCCAGCAGGGCTTCGACGATATGCACGCCGACAAAGCTGTTGGCGCCAGTCAGCACCACCTTGCCAGGGTCGCCCGCGTGTACCGCCGCAAGCGCCTGGAAATCCGGTTCGCGCACGGCGTCGATGAATACCCGCGGGCTCACCGCCTCCCGGGTCGACTCGCCCCTGACCAGTATCGCCAGCCGACACAGTGTCGGCTCCTCGATAAAGCGGTTGATGGAGATGCCATGTCCGTAGTGTTCGCGAATTCCCAGCAGCAGCTTCGACAGCAGGATCGAATGACCGCCCAGGTTGAAAAAGCTCTCGTCGGTGGAAATCTCGTCGACCGGCAGTTCCAGCAACTGCGCCCAGAGTCCGCGCAACCAGGCTTCATCGGCATTGTCGGGCAAGCGCAGGTGAGGCGCGCCGGGCAGGTGCACGGGCAGCTCCAGCAGCGCCCGGCGGTCGACCTTGCCGTTGCCGGCGGACGGCAGCCCGGCCAGCTCGACATAGACGGCCGGGTGCATGTAGTCCGGCAGGCAGTGCTCGACGTGTTGCCGCAAGGCCTCGCGGCCGCGGCCGGGCGTGACCGGCTGTGCCAGGTACGCCAGTATCCGGCGGCGGCTGTCGATGACCACGGCCACCTGGCGATACAACCGGCTGTTGCGCAGGCAATGCTCGATTTCCTCGGGCTCGACGCGGAAGCCGCGAATCTTCACCTGATGGTCGCGACGGCCGCAGAGCGTTATGCCTTCGTCGGTCCACTTCGCCAGATCGCCGGTGCGATAGACCCGTCGTATCGAGCCGTCGCCCATGTCCAGGCAGACATAACATTCGGCGCTCTTCCCCGGATTGTTCAGGTAGCCCAGGGTCACCCCCGGCCCGGCGATATAGAGCTCGCCGACCGTCTGTTCGACTACCGGCCGCCCGTGCTCGTCGAGAATGAACACCCGGCTGTTGGCGATCGGCCGTCCCAGGTTGCGATTGCCGGTTCCCGCGTGGAACTGCCGAGCAGTGACCAGCACCGTCGCCTCGGTAGGTCCATAGAGGTTGTAGAACCGGGTCTGGCGCGTGAGCTGTTCGATGACCCAGGGTTCGCAGACATCGCCGCCGGTCGTCACATGGCTCAGCCCCAGCGGCGGATCGAGGGGCAGGATGCCGAGCAGCATGGGCGGCAGGAAGGCATGGCTGATGCGCTGTCGGCGGATCAGCGCAGCCAGTTGCAAGGGATCACGTCGCTGGTCGTCGCTGGCGACCACCAGTTCGGCGCCCTGGACCAGGCTGGGGAAGATATCGATCAGCGAGGCGTCGAAGCTCAGGGCCGAGAACTGCAGGACCCGGCTGTGTTCGCTGAGCTGCACCTGCTCGGCGTACCAGGCGGTGAAATGTGCCAGATTGGCCTGGCTGAGCAGCACCCCCTTGGGCTGGCCGCTGGTGCCCGAGGTGTAGAGCGCGATGCAGGGCGCGTCAGGGGGCGATGCCTGGCGCAACAGGGACGAGCCGTCCGGGGCCGCGTGGTCGATCTGCACCGCGCTGATATCCAGGGAGGGCAGGTGATCGTCGAGGGGATGGCGCCCCGCGTGCAGCAGCAGGACCGCCCCGGCGTCCTCCAGGATGGATTGCTGGCGCTGGACTGGATGAGCCGGGTCCAGCGGCAGATAGATCGCACCACAGCCGAGGATGGCCAGGAGCGCCGCGTACAGGGCCGCGGTCTTGTCCAGGCAGACACCGACCACCGGCGCCTCGTTGGGTGTATCCCGCCCGGCGAGCGCCGTCAGCAGGCACTCCTGGATGGCCAGGCCGTGGGCGTGCAACTGGCGATAATTTGCTGAGTCGCCATTGAAGGTCAGGGCCGGGCGCGCGGCGAACCGGCGCAGGCTGTCTTCGATACGGCGGAGCACCGGCACCGTCGCCAGGGCCAGCAGATCGGGGCGGGCGGTGTGGTTGAAGCGATGTTCGAAGGCCAGCGACTCCAACATCGACAGGGGATGTTGCGCGTCGCATGGCAAGGCCGCCACGGGCGGGATGTCGAGGAAGCAGTCGCTGTCGCGGGCAAAGCGGCTGACCAGCAGCGTGCACAACTCGAGCAAGGCCTCGCTCGCCGCCAGTCGCAGCGCCTGGCCGTTGCCGGAACCATCCTGGTCGACCGCTTGGCGCTCGATCAGGCGGCCGTCCTGCCAGCAGCGCAGGGCCAGTGCCGGCAGGCCGGCGCTGGTCAACGGGCCGTACTCCAGGCGCAAGCCCAGGCGGACGGCACCGTCGATATGGGCGGGCAGCGCCAGGCTGCCATCCTCGATCAGCAGGTCCGTTGCCGGCGGCAGGCCCGCGGCGACGGCCTGGGGGTTATCCAGACGCCGGACAGGATGACCCTGCTGCTCCAGCTCCTGCATCAGCTCATCGAGCACCTGGCTGCTTCCGACGAGCAGAATCTCGAGACGTCTCATGATGATCTCCTTGGCTAGAGCAGGTAGTCGCCCAGGGCGTCGCGGACGGCGGGCGAATCCAGCAGCGAGCTGTTGCGCAGGAACCGCACGATATTGAGGACCAGCGGATGGTGGCGGTTGATCGGATAGGCCAGGCCCAGGGCTTCGCGCCTGAGCGCCTGGCGGACCGGCTCGTCGACCGGCAGGTGCTCGATCACGGTGAAATCGAAGGTCTTCTGGAGGTCGTTGGTCAGGTAATGAACGATGAACACCGGCAGGATCCCGGCGATCAATTCGTGATCGGCCTCGCTTGCGTCCTGCCAGTAGAGCCGCACCAGGCGCGTCCAGAACACGGCGTGCCGGCCTTCGTCGAGCAGGTGGTCGGCCATCAGCCCCTTGACCGAGGCCTTGACCGTGTCGTCCTTGGCAAAGGCCGCGACATCGTTGGTCACGGTGTTTTCCGCGATCGCCACGCAGATCAGCTCGACAGCGCCCTGCAGGTGTTCCGGCGCCATGCCCAGGGCCGCCGGTATGGCGCGGCTCAACTCGATCTCGTCGGGCAGGGCAATCGGCTCGACGCCGGTCAGGGCGATGGTCTGCTGCAGGAAGTCCATGGCCGCCAGGGCGTGATAGTCCTCGTCCACCACCACGGTCATGGCGTCATAGCGACAGGCGAACGGAAAGCGGATCGCAAAGCGGTCCTTGGCGATGCGGCGGGCGGTGCGGTCGACGATCTCGGTCTCGAAAATCACCACATCGTTGATGAACTTGTACAGGCTCTGGATCAGTACGAAGTCGCGCTGCCCGGGGCACCCGGCAAGAAACGCCGCCGTGTTGACGAGCGGCTGGCGGCTGAGGGGATAGATCAGCCGATCATCGTTCTCCAGCAGGCGCCGCGGACGGGTACGGATGCTCGCGCGGCTTTCCCAGGCCTCGGCGCAGGAGCTGTAGTCGCCGGCGTTCATACGGCGACCCCGCGAGTTGCGGTGCGCAGTTTCTGTCGGACGTCGTCCCAGAGCGCGAGGCGGCTTTCCACGGCCAGCAGGGCGGCGGCACAGGCTTCGTGCTCGCGTTGCGGATCAGCATCCACCAGGCGCTCCAGCAGGCGCGCGGCAGCCGGGCCGTGGTCGCCGGCATCCACCTCGATATGCCGGTGCAGGTAGTAGTGCAGGGTCGGCACCTGGGTGCGGTCGATGCCCCACTGTTCGAGCAGCCGCTGGAACATCCCCGGGACCAGGCTTTCCCGGCCATGCAGGAAGACCGCGGCAACGCAATGCGGCGCCGCGTTCAAGGCGATATCGAGGGTCTGCCGGACAAAGCGGGCGGCGCCCGGGTCGACACCGGCCTGTTGCAGGGCATCGTCGACGGCGACACCCTCGCGCAGCCGCTGGATAAAACCTTCGATGACCCGCGTATCGGCACCGATCTCGCGCATGGCCTCCAGATACAGCTCGAAATGGCTGCAATGGCCTTCTCCGTGGCGCGTGTCCGACTCCTCGCCGAGCACGATCTCGTTGATCATTCGGGCTGCCCGTGGGTCCCTGGGGGGCAGCCAGGGCAGATCGACGCTGGTCAGTTCCTGTTGCAAGCGCTTGGTCAGCGACATGAAGTCCCATACCGCGAAGACATGCACTTCCATAAAGCGCCTGAGTAATGGCAGTGAATGTATTTCGCGGAAAACAGAATGTTCGCTCAGTTGGGTTTTTCGGTGTTCCAGATATTCTTTACAAGTATTCATTAGCCACCTTTTCGGTTGGTAAATGGAGTAACGGCAAACACCGCCTCGCGGTTGTTTGTCATGTTGTGTCGTGGCCGTCGATAAATGACGGACGAGCGAAGTCCTTGATCAGGAGTTCGCAAACTCAAGAGCTTGAACCAACGGCATGCCTGCCATTGTCATCGTGTCTGCTGGTTATGTCAGCGTGTTCTGTCTGGCTCTGCCGGGGCGGCGTCTCCACACTGTGGGCCATCGCCGGCGGGCGCATTCTCGCGGTTATTCAAAACTAGTACAGAAAACAAATGCCGATCAAGTTGTTTTTAAAATAATAAAAACTTCCTTTTTACCAGGGTTGAACAATGCCGATAAAACAATTTGAAGTTGTTTTATTTGGATGAGAGCGGCTCTTCCGCTCGATAATGAGCAGAATAAGGGTATTGAGTGAATGCCTCACTCGAGCACTCTTGAACGGGATGGCCGGTTGTTTGATAGACGAGGTCGAGGCACGGTTCTTCCGGCCCCAGGCCTGTGGCAAAGCTCTCCTTCAGATCTGTCTCTTGTCCGGGCCTCACGCGCGAGTTGCGCCGCGTTCCGCTCGTGCTGCCTGGATTGACCAGAGTGTGCCCAAATGCACGGCTCGACTATCGCCAGGGGATGTGAAGCGCGTCCGACGCTTCGAACAGGCTCGGTTATCCCGCCCTGAGCCAAGGCGGTACGGCTACGTTCAGCAGCGGGCTACGGGGGCGTTGTGCTCAAGACGCGGGCATGGCGTGTGTCGACGGGTTGTTCAAGACTTGCCCAGGTAGCGCTGGATGACCTCGATACCGCGTTGCAAGTGGTGGCGCAAGTGCTCCACGCACACATCGACCTGGCCGTCACGGGCGGCCTGGAGCAGCTCCCGGTGATCGTCCTGGGACAGTTTGCCCAGGCCCATGGCCGAGAGGTTGAAACGCAGGAAGCGTTCCTCCTCCACCAGGCCCTGGTCGATCAGGGCCAGCAGTTTGTGGTTGGGTGCCTTGCGGTAGAGGCTCATGTGGAACAGACGGTTGAGCCGGCCGACCTGGGTGTAGTCGGTCTCCGTTTCCAGCTGGTCGATATAGGCAGCGCTTTCGGCGAAGTCGTCCTCGGTGAGCAGGGGCACCGACAGGCGCAGGGCTTCCGATTCCAGCAGGATGCGCAGGTTGTAGTTTTCGGTCGAGGTATCGTCGATCAGCGGCGCGACCACGGCGCCCTTGTGCTGGACGACGTGCAGCAGCCCCTGCGACTCGAGTTGACGCAAGGCCTCGCGGACCGGCATGCGACTGACGCCGAACAGCGTTGCCAACTCCTGTTGGCGCACCGCCATGCCGCAAGGCAGTCGCCCATCCAGAATGGCGCCACGCAAGGATTCCTCGATTACCGCCCGCGCGAGGTGGGCGGGAATCGGACCGTTGACGAGGATGCTGCTCAAAGGGTTCGGTTTTTCTGCCACGCTGAAACTACCTGCTGCTCGAGAACAGAATTCAAATTGGATCCAATGGCACGCTAGGAGCTGCCCGGGTGCTTGTCAAACCGGCCCGTGCTCATGATCGAGATCGAGCCTGCTCAACTGCGGTGATCGCAAGGTGCCATTTTCTTCCAGGGCCCCCCGCTTAACCATCAATCGTTTCCTAAATGAACGTAGGGGGCGGTCATTTTTGTGAGTACGTATTACTTGTCATCGATGGGGTGGTTTTGCACACGGATCTGAAACGGCGGGGGCCGGTGATGCCGTTGTCCTCTTGTCCGTCCTATGCATATTCCGAAATAGTATTTAAATTATTTTTCTTATGACTATATGGTCGTCCTCCTGCGTACCCACCGACCAATCGGTGCGCCGCACGAACTGAACGAACACGGGACCACCGTGAGTTTCTGATCGAGGCGCGCACTGAAAGCGTGCTCTGCGTGGGAGTGAATGTATGTCTTCGGCTTCAGCGGTTTCCCCGGCGTCCGTGGTGGCGTCCCAATCCTTCGAGATTCGTCCCTTCGTCGGCGCGGTCGGTGCCGAAATCGTCGGCCTGGACTTGCGCCAGCCAGTCAATGAAGAGGATTTCGCCCGCATCCATCGCGCGCACCTGGACTATCACGTGGTGGTCTTTCGCGACCAGCGCATCAGTCCCGAGCAACAGATCGCCTTCAGTCGTCGTTTCGGCGTGTTGCAGATTCACGTTCTTAAACAATTTCTCCTGGCCGGCCACCCGGAAATCCTGATCGTCTCCAACATCATCGAGAACGGTCAGAATATCGGCCTGGGCGACGCCGGAAAGTTCTGGCACTCGGACCTTTCCTATAAGGAACTGCCGAGCCTGGGCTCGATGCTGCACGCCCAGGAGTTGCCGGCCGAAGGCGGCGACACCCTGTTCGCCGACCAGCACAAGGCCTGGGACACCCTGCCCGAGGCCCTGCGCCAGGCGGTTGAAGGCCGTTCGGCGGCGCACTCGTACACGGCCCGCTACAGCGAAAGCAAATTCGAAGGCAACTGGCGGCCGACCCTCACCCCGGAACAACTGGCCCAGGTCGCCGAAGTGGTGCACCCCATCGTCCGCACCCACCCGGAAACCGGGCGCAAGGCACTGTTCGTCAGCGAGGGTTTCACCACCCGGATCGTCGGCCTGCCGGAAGACGAAAGCCGCCAGTTGTTGAGCGAGCTGTACGCCCACAGCGTGCGCCCGGAAAACGTCTACCGCCATCAATGGCAGCCCCACGACCTGGTGTTCTGGGACAACCGTTCGCTGGTGCACCTGGCCGCCGGTTGCCCGAGCCACCTGCGGCGCAAGCTCTACCGCACCACCATCCAGGGCGATGCCCCGTTCTGACCTGATCGCTTCAAGGAGCATCCCCATGCCTGCACCCTTTGCGCTATTGCCGAAACTCGGCCGCCTCACCACGTCCATCGGCCTGGGCTTGAGCCTGTTGGCCGGCAGCCTGCTGGCACCGGCCACCGCCCAGGCGGAAGGCCAGATCCGCGTCGCCGAACAGTTCGGCATTGTCTACCTGCTGCTCAACGTGGTGCGCGACCAGCACCTGATCGAGAAATACGGCCAGGCCGAAGGCATCGATATCAAGGTCGACTGGACCCAGCTGTCCGGTGGCGCCGCGATCAATGACGCCCTGCTGTCCGGCTCGGTGGATATCGCCGGTGCCGGCGTCGGCCCGCTGCTGACCATCTGGGACCGCACCTACGGCAAGCAGAACGTCAAGGCCGTGGCTTCCCTGGGCAACTTCCCGTACTACCTGGTGAGCAACAATCCGAAGGTCAAGACCATTGCCGACTTCACCGACCAGGACCGCATCGCCTTGCCGGCGGTGGGGGTGTCCGTGCAGTCGCGCTTCCTGCAATACGCGGCGGCCAGGCAGTGGGGCGACAAGGAGTTCAATCGCCTGGACAAGTACACCGTCGCCGTCCCCCATCCGGATGCCACGGCCGCGTTGATCGCCGGCGGCACCGAGCTGACCGGGCACTTCTCCAATCCGCCGTTCCAGGAACAGGCGCTGGAAAACCCCAACGTCCACGTGGTGCTCAACAGCTACGACCTGCTCGGGCCGAACTCGCCGACCGTGCTGTTCGCCACCGAGAAATTCCGCAACGACAACCCGAAAACCTACAAGGCCTTCGTCGACGCCCTGGCCGAAGCGGCCGACTTCGCGCAGAAGGACAAAGGCGCGGCGGCGGACACCTATCTACGGGTGACCAAGGCCAAGATCGACCGCGCGGCCCTGCTGAAAATCATCGACAACCCGCAGTTCGAATTCAGCGTGACGCCGAAGAACACCTACCCGCTGGCTGAGTTCCTCTACCGTGTGGGCGCCATCAAGCACAAGCCGGAATCGTGGAAGGACTACTTCTTCGAGGACGCCAAGCTGCTGCAGGGGAGCTGATCGACATGAATGCCCCCTTGCAAGGCCACACGGCCAGCAACCCGACCGTCGCCGCTTCAGCGTTGCTGGCGGTCGACCAGGTCAGCCTGGAATACCGCACCCCGGCGCGAGTGGTGCGGGCGACGCACCAGGTCAGTTTCGAGGTCGACCGCGAGGACCGTTTTGTCCTGCTCGGGCCTTCCGGGTGTGGCAAGTCGACCCTGCTCAAGGCCGTGGCCGGGTTTATCCGTCCCTGCGAAGGCGAGATCCGCCTGCAGGGCCAGGTAGTCAATGAGCCGGGTCCGGACCGGATCGTGGTGTTCCAGGAATTCGACCAGTTGCCGCCCTGGAAAACCGTGAAGCAGAACGTCATGTTTCCGCTGCTGGCGTCCGGCACCCTCAAGCGCCGGGAAGCCGAAGAGCGGGCGTTGCATTACCTGGACAAGGTCGGCCTGGCCGCCTTTGCCGATGCCTACCCGCACACCTTGTCCGGTGGCATGAAAGCCCGGGTGGCGATTGCCCGGGCCCTGGCGATGCAGCCCAAGGTCCTGCTGATGGACGAACCCTTCGCCGCCCTCGATGCCCTGACCCGACGCAAGATGCAGGAAGAACTGCTGCAGCTCTGGGAGGAGGTGCGCTTCACGTTGCTGTTCGTCACCCACTCGATCGAAGAAGCGCTGGTGGTGGGCAACCGCATCCTCCTGCTGTCGCCCCATCCGGGGCGGGTGCGGGCGGAAATCCACAGCCATCAGTACGACTTGCACAGCCTCGGTGGCGCCGCGTTCCAGGCGTCGGCACGACGGATCCACCGGCTGCTGTTCGACGAAACCCCGCAGGCTGAAACCGAACTGGATTTCGCCGATATCCGCATCGCCTATTGAGCGGCTGGAGCAATGCCCGATGAGCCTTTCATCCCCTGTGCGTAAAGAATACGAAGTGACCCTGGAGCCGCTGCTCGCCGTCCCGCTGGAGCGCGAATTGCCGCTGGCGCAACGGCTGTGGCAGCAGGGCTGGTTGCGCAAGAGCCTGATCCTGATCCTGCTGGCGATTCTCTGGGAAGTCGTGGCGCGTTATCAGAACAACGACCTGCTGCTGCCGAGCTTCCTGCAGACGGCCAGTGCATTGTACGACGGCCTGCTCAGCGGCGAGCTGCTGGGCAAGGTCGGGATCTCCCTGGTGGTGCTGCTCAAGGGCTATGTGCTGGGGATTGTCCTGGCATTCGCCTTGACCACCCTGGCGGTGTCGACCCAGTTCGGCCGTGACCTGCTCAGCACCCTGACCTCGATGTTCAACCCGCTGCCGGCGATTGCCCTGCTGCCGCTGGCGTTGTTGTGGTTCGGGCTGGGGCAGAACAGCCTGATCTTCGTGCTGGTGCACTCGGTGCTGTGGGCATTGGCGCTGAACACCTATGCCGGCTTTCTCGGCGTCTCGGAAACCCTGCGCATGGCAGGCCGCAACTACGGCCTGAAGGGGTTGCGCTTCGTGCTGTTCATCCTTATTCCCGCGGCGCTGCCGTCGATTCTCGCCGGGCTGAAGATCGGCTGGGCATTCGCCTGGCGCACCCTGATCGCGGCGGAACTGGTGTTCGGCGCCACCAGCGGCAAGGGCGGACTGGGCTGGTACATCTTCCAGAACCGCAACGAGCTGTATACCGACAAGGTCTTCGCCGGCCTGGCCGTGGTGATCCTGATCGGCCTGCTGGTGGAGAACCTGGTGTTCGACACCCTGGAGCGGGTGACGGTGAAACGCTGGGGTATGCAGCGGTAAGCGGTGTTGTTCGGGCTGACGCTTTCGCGGCCAAGCCCGCTCCCACAGTGGTTGGCATGGTCTTGTGGGAGCGGGCTTGGCCGCTAAGGCGCAGGCCCAGGTGCCGCCTGCCTCAGCGATTCTGCAAAAACACCACATACCCGCGAAACCACTCGCTGCCCTTCAGGTAGCCCGGCTCCTGCCACTCGCCGCCCTGGATCAGGCCGATCTTGAACGGCAGCCCCAACCGGTTCATCCGGGGCAGGTAGGCGGCGTAGTCGGGAATGCTGTGGCGACCCTGATAGGTCTGCACCACCACTTCATCCACCACGCCCTTGAGCTGGGCGATGGCCGCCGGATCGGCGTTGCTGCTCCAGTCCATCAGCCCGGTGATGCTCAGGCGCAGCTCCGGCGGCAGGCGCTGGCGCAGGTCGCGCAGGAAGGCGGTGTATTCGTCGAGATAACGGGTGCGGGCGTCGAAGTCGATCTGGATGCCCACCACCGGATTGCCCGCCTGTTGCCAGCGTTTCACCTGGCCGAGCAACTGGCGATAGACCGGCTCCGGCCAGCGCAGGGTGTGGGCGCGGTAGACCACCCAGACTTCGCCCCGGGTCAGGCGCGGGATCGCGATGCCCTGGGCGATGAAGCTGACCCCGCGCTGTGGGGCGCGGCGTGACTGGCTGATCTGTCCCTGCAGGATATACAGGCTACGGGCCTGGGCCAGCACCGGCTGCGGGGCGACGCCGCTCCACAGCCAGAAGGCGTCATGGTCCCGCGCATCGACCGCCGCCAGCCCACTGCCGGCGCCCAGCCAGCCGGCCAGCAACAGCCAGCGCCAGCGGCTCATCGCGGCTTACCAGTAATACTGCGCCGACTTGCCCCACTGGGTGTCGGCGAAGCCGCTCTTCAATTGCTTGAACCAGGCCTTGCGTTGCGCCGGCTCGACTTCCTTCCCACCGCAACTGTTGTAGCCGGCCGGGGCGTAGCAGTTGATCGCCCGGAACAGCGCGTAGCCCTTGTCCGCATGGGACGCCTTGGGGTTGGCGATCACACTCTGGTAGCCGTCGAGGCGCGAGTACAGCGGGCCCTTGAACAGCGACGGAGTGCCGCCCAGCTCGTCCTTGTTGCGCTGGCTGTCCAGCGGCATGCCGTCGAGGCTGTTGCGCAGGATGAATTCACCCAGGCAGTTCAGCGCCACCGGGGCGTTCTGGTCGGCTTGCAGGGTCGCGACGGTTTCGCCGATGGCCGGGCACGCGTAGCCCGATTCGGCCTTGGCGCCCGTCCAGCGGAACAGCCGCAGCGACTGCCCGCCGCTGTAGGTGTAGCCGATGCTGGTGCCCAGGCGGCTGTCGGCCGGTTCGGCGGGCAGTTGCTTGAGGTCTTCGGCGAAGTCCGGGTAATGGCCCAGGCGCAGGTCCTTGTAGAGCAGCACGAACAGGGCCGTGTCACGCTCGGTGGCATCCGCGCCCTGGTTGACCTGCTGGCGCAGCAGCCCGGCATCGGCGATATGGCGCAGGAGGATGGCGCGGACCTGGGGCGTCTTGATCGGCGAATCGGCGGCGAAGACGTTGGCCACCCGCTGGCTGCGCTCGTAGTTGTTGGCCAGGGCCAGCTCGAGGGTTTCCCGTTGCAGCGGCTGCTTCACCTGCGCCAGCAGCTGCAACCACAGCGCCTCGGCGCCGTTCCAGTCCTGCCGGGCTTCCAGCGCCAGGCCACGCAGTGCCTGTTGGCTGAAGGCGACATAGTCGAGCTTCGCCGGGATCTCGGTGGGCAGGCTCTTGAGGGCCAGTTCCGGGTTCTTTTCCACATACAGGTGGAACGCCGCCAGCAGGTAGTCATGCAGCGCCGGTTGCGCGGCGAAAGTCGCTTTCTGCGCCTGCAAGGTCTCCAGGGTCAGCCGTGGCGAGCGGTTGTCGTCATTCGGCGGCCGCATGCCCAGCAAGTCGTTGACCGCCTGGAACAGCGGCTGGTTGACCTTGCCGGTACCGAACAGCAGCTTGTTGTCGATTTCCTGCACCAGGTCATCCGAGGAGACATTGCGCAACGCATCTTCGGGCTGGCTCAGTTGCCAGAGGTATTCGGCCGCCTGCTTGTCGGAATCGCCTGCCAGCCAGTAGACCCGGCGCAGCAGGCCGCGGGCGGAAACCGCATACGGGCCCTGCGGGTAGCTTTTCAGGTAGGCGTTGAAACCGTCTTCGGCCTGTTTCAACTGCGCCGGGTCGGCCTCGCCCTCGGTGGGCATGCCGTCGGCATCGAAGGTGTTCTGCTGGGCAATGTTCAGGGCGGTGCGCGCCTGCATGTACAGCGCGGTTTCCTTCAGCCACGGCTGGCTGCTCTGGCTCAAGGTGGCGAACCCGCCGGCCGCCTCGCTGAAACGCCCGCTGTAGAAGTCGCTGGCGGCGCGCAGGTAGGCGGCAAACGCCTGGGCCGGGGCGGAAGCGAGGGTGCCGGGCACCAGCGCCGCCTGCTGCGCCGGGTCCCAGGTGCAGGCCGCGAGCATCTGCACCCGCGAGTTGGCCAGGGCCTGGCGCTCGGCGGCGGACAGTTCGCCAGTGCCGACCAGGGCGTTGATAAAGGCGCTGGCGCTGTCGTCCGAGTTGCTGCGGCAGCGGCTGCCTTCGCCCGAGAGGAAGGCGTCGCCGGCAGGCGTCTCGCTTTCACGCTTGATCCCGAGCTTCTCCAGGGTTTCTTCCAGGCTGGCGGTGGTGGAGTCGTCCGGCTCGTCGGTGACATCCGGCGAGTTGGCCGGGTCCAGGCGCGTATTGGGGAACGGCACCGGGCCGTAGCCTTCGGCGAGGTCGTCCTCGCTCAGTTCGTTGGGCGTCAGCGCCACGCTGCCCTGGTCGGCCAGCAACAGGCGCAGGTTGACCCGGCTGTCGTTGCTCGGATTGAGGAAGGCCAGGTTGCTGCAACGGTCGAGGTCGTACTGGACCATCGACCAGCGCGGGTAGCAGAAATTATCGGAACTGGCCTGGGCCATGGAGGAGAAGGCGACGCCCAGCGCCAGGGATGACAGAAGACCGATACGCATGAATTGTCCTTAATCCTGTAACGTGCGGCGCCAAGGGCCGGAGGGGACGCCATCATACCGAACCCCGGCATCTGCACCTATGCTTGTTCAGGCTGGGGCGTCGCAGGCTGTGACCTGCCGCACATCGATGGTGTTGATCAGGATGATGGCAATTTGCTTGACGCTTGACCTGACTGTCGTAGACTCGCGATTGTCCGACAAGGAGTCACTGTTATGCAGCGTTTGTGGGGTTGGGTTTTCGGATTGTCCTGTGTGGCGTGCCTGACTCAGGCGCAAGCGGCCAGCGAGGGTGATCCGCTGTTGGACAATGCCGCGCCGGGAGCCCATGCGACCTCGGCCAGCGAGGCCCGTGGCGTGTTGCGCGCGCGGGACCAGGCGATGCTCGCCAGTGAATTGTCGGGGCGGATCATCGAGCTGCCCTTCAGCGAAGGCGAGACCTTCAACAAGGGCGATACCCTGGCACGCTTCGACTGCTCGGCCTACCAGGCCCAGCTCAATGCGGCCCAGGCCGCCGGTCGAGGCGCCAATGAAGAACTGGCCCACAACCGCCAGCTCGCTTCGCTCAACTCGGTGGGCCGCTTCGAGGTGGCCCGCGCCGAAGCCAAGGTCGCCGAAACCCAGGCCCAGGCCCAGGTCTACCAGGTCCAGGTCAAGCGTTGCAGCGTGATCGCGCCTTATGACGGGCAAATCGTGCAGCGCAAGGTCCAGCGCTACGAAAGTGTCTCGGCCGGTGCGCCGATGCTGGAGATCGTCGACAACCGTACCCTGGAAATCCACCTGCTGGTGCCCTCGCGCTGGATGGGCAAGCTCAAGCCCGGACAGACCTTCAGTTTTGTCCCCGATGAAACCGGCCAGCCGCTGACCGCGACCATCAAGCGCCTCGGTGCGCGTATCGATGAAGGCAGCCAGACCCTGTTGCTGGTGGCCAGCCTGCCCAAGGCCGACGGGTTGCTGGCGGGCATGAGCGGCACGGCGCATTTCGCGGAGCTCAAGTGAACGCGCCGGTCGCGGGGGCGGCGGAGCGGGTCTTTGCCCAGTTCCTCGATCTTGAACGCCTGACCCGCGCGTCCCGGACCACCGAGCAACTGGCCTACAGCCTGGTCAACGACGGCCAGGCGCTGTTCGGCTTCCGCCATGCCGCGTTGTTGATCGCCGGCAAAGTGCGGGCGGTGACCGGGGTCAGCTCGGTGGAACCAAATGCGCCGTTTGTCGCCTTTGTCGAACAGGCCGTGGCGCAGATTTTCAAGCTGGAACGGGCCAAGCCCGCGACCGTGGTCCCGATGGACGCCTTCAGTGCCTCGGTCCGCGAGGACTGGCAGAGCCTGTCCGCGACGCAGGTGTTCTGGTTGCCGTTGCTCGATCACAAAGGCGAGGTCTTCGGCGGCATCTGGTTCGCCCGCGATAATCCCTGGAACCCTTCCGAGCAGGTCCTGCTGGCCCAGTTGGGCGACACCTACAGCCATGCCTGGCTGGCGTTGCAGCCGCGTCGACCCTGGCGTTTGCGGTTGACGCGCAAGCGCCAGGTCCTGCTGGTGGCGCTGGCGTTGCTGAGCCTGCTGATTCCGGTGCGCCAATCGGTGCTGGCGCCGGCGGAAGTCGTGCCGCTGGCCGGCCGGGTGGTGGCGGCACCGCTGGACGGCGTGGTGGCCGAGTTCCTGGTCAAACCCAACCAGGCGGTGAAGACCGGCGACCTGCTGGTGCGTTTCGAAAGTACCACCCTCAAGGCCCAGGCCGATGTGGCCCAGCGCACCCTGGGGGTGGCCGAAGCTGAATTGAAGGCCAATGCCCAGCGTGCCTTCGCCGATGCCGAGTCGAGTTCGAAGATCGACTTGCTGGCCGCGCGGGTCGAGCAGAAGCGTGCCGAACGTGATTACGCCGCCGAACTGCTCAAGCGTAGCGAAGTGCGCGCCGAGCGCGATGGCATCGCGGTCTTCGCCGACGCCGAGCGCTGGACCGGCAAGCCGGTGCAGACCGGCGAGCGGCTCATGGAAATCGCCGACCCGAGCCAGGCCGAGCTGCGCATCGAACTGGCGGTGGGCGACGCCATTGCCCTGGAGCCGGACGCCGAGGTGGCACTGTTCCTCGACAGCGACCCGTTGCAGCGCCACTCGGCCAGACTGGAACGGGTGGCCTATGAGGCGCAATCGACGGCGGCCGGGCAACTGGCCTATCGGCTCGACGCCGGGTTTACCGACTCGCCGCCACCGCGCATTGGCCTGCGCGGCACCGCGAAAATCTTCGGCCAGCGCGCGCCGCTGGCCTTGTACCTGTTGCGCCGGCCGCTGGCCGGGCTGCGCCAGAGCGTCGGCCTGTAATGAACCTGCCCAGCCTGCGGGCGGACCTGCAACTGACGCCCGCGTCGACGGCGCTGGACGGCTCGCCACGCTGGACCCTGGCCGATCCGGTGCGCGGGCGCTACTTCAAGCTCGGTGCCCAGGCCATCCGCCTGCTGCGTCATTGGTCGCTGGGCGATCCGGCGCAAGTGTTGCAGGCCGCCAACCGTGAGCCGGGCCTGCCCCTGGGCGAGACCGAGGTGGAAGAGCTGCTGGCCTTTCTCCGGGCTCATGACCTGATTGCCGCGCTCGATCCCGAACAGCGCGCCAGTTATGCCTGGAAGGCCGCCTCCGCACGCCAGAGCCTGTGGCAGATGGCACTGCACCAATACCTGTTTTTTCGCATCCCGCTATGGCGTCCGGATGCCTTTCTCAATCGCGCCTGGCCCTGGCTGCAGCGTTTCGGCCCGAACCTGCTGCGCTACGGCCTGCCGCTGACCCTCGGGCTCGGCGTGTTCCTGGTATCGCGGGACTGGGAGCGCTTTCTCTCGACCTTCCCGCACCTGTTCAGCCTCGGCGGGGCCCTGGCCTTTGGCGTGGCGCTGTTCTTCGCCAAGCTCTGCCATGAATTCGGCCATGCCTTCATGGCCAAGCGTGCCGGTTGTCGGGTACAGAGCATGGGGGTGGCGTTCATGGTCCTGCTGCCGCTGTTCTACACCGATGTCAGCGATGCCTGGCGGGTCAACGACCGCAAGGCGCGGCTGCTGATCGGTGCCGGCGGGGTCATGGCCGAACTGGTGCTGGCCTGTATCGCCCTGCTGGCGTGGTCGCTGCTGCCTGACGGGCCGGCGCGCACGGCGGCGTTCATGCTTGCCAGCGCCACCTGGCTGACCACCCTGGCGGTCAACCTCAACCCGTTCATGCGCTTCGATGGTTATTTTCTGCTCAGCGACCTGTGGGAAGTCGACAACCTCCAGGGCCGGGCTTTTGCCCTGTGCCGCTGGCGCTTGCGCGAAACCCTGTTCGGCTACGACGAGCCGGCGCCCGAGCCCTGGTCACCGGCCATGCAGCGGCGTTTGCTGTGGTGGGGCTTCCTCTCCTGGCTGTGGCGCGCGGCGTTGTTTTTCGGTATCGCCCTGGCGGTCTATCACCTGTTCTTCAAACTGCTGGGTATCTTCCTGATGCTGGTGGAACTGGGCTGGTTCATCTTTCTGCCGATTTTCAAGGAAACCCGTGAATGGTGGTCGCGGCGCGAGCAGGCGCATACCCCGCGGGTGCTGCTCAGCGGCCTGGGGCTGCTGGCGCTGCTGTTGCTGGTGGCGGTGCCGTGGCGCAGCAGCGTGGAGGTGCCGGCGATGCTCGAGGCCGGCCGGGTCACCGCGTTGCATGCGCCGGTGGCGGCACGGGTCAAGCAGGTCAATGTGCACGATGGCCAGGTGGTCGAGCAGGGCGCGGTACTGGTGGAGCTGGAATCGCCGGACGTCGATTCGCGGCTGATCATCGTCCGTCGTGAAATCGACATCCTGCAATTGCAGATGCGTCGCCAGGCCGGGCGCAGCGAAACGGCAGCGGACGTCGGCGTGCTCGAACAGCGTCTGGCGGAGTCGGTGGCCGAGTACCGCGGTCTGCTGGCCCGGCGCGAGCGCCTGTTGCTGCGGGCGCCCCAGGCCGGCCAGGTGCGCGACCTGATGCGGCAACTGGTCGCCGGGCGCTGGGTCTCGATCAAGGAGCCGCTGTTGCGCATCGTCGAGGAAGGCACCCGCCTGCGTGGTTACCTGGCCGAAGAAGACCTGTGGCGCGTGGCACCGGGGGCCAGTGGGCGCTTTGTCGCCGACGATCCGATGCGCCCGGCCTGGCCGGTGGAACTGCTGGATGTCGACGCCAATGGCGTGGCGGCCATCGACCAGGAGGCACTGACCTCCGATCACCATGGCCCGATTGCCGTGCGGCGCGATGAAAATCGTCGTCCGGAGCCGGTGCAGGCGCAATACGGGGTGCGCCTGAAGTTGCTGGAGGAAGTGCCGACGCCGAGCCATCCGCTACGCGGCGTGGCCGTGCTGCAAGGGCGCAACGAGTCCTTGCTGGGCACGGCCTGGCGGCGCATGGCCGCGCTGGGTGTGCGGGAGAGTGGTTTCTAGTCATTACAACGGTTCAGGGAGTACAGCCGATGTTGAACAGTTCGTCCGCCGCAGGCTTGTCCATGCGGCCATCGCGGGCCACCGACGGGCCTTTTCTGCAAAGCCTCTACCAGTCGGCGCGACCCGAGTTGCAGTGGATCGATGCCGAGCCCGAGCTGATCGAGCAGGTGATCGCCCATCAGTTCCAGGTGCAGGAACAGGGGATCGGCGAGCACTTCCCCGATGCCATGCATTATGTGGTGGAAAAGCTCGACACCCCGATTGGCGTGCTCAGTGCCGATTTCGGTCCCAACGAAATCCGCGTGCTCTACCTGGCATTCATTCCGGGGGCCCGTGGCAAGGGTTTCGGGCGTACCGTGCTGCAAGGGGTGCAGAAGGCCGCCGAGCAGGTGCGCTGCCCGGTGGCGACGGTGGTCTGGGCCAGTAATCCCCAGGCGCGCCAGCATTACCTGGCGCTGGGGTTCCGGGTCGAGGAAAGTTCACCGGCCGCCGAGCGGCTGGTGTGGTATCCGGGCGTCAGTTGAAGACGATATTGAAGTAGCCCAGGGCCGGATCACGGCCCAGCGGCGGCTCGCGGGAGACGAACACCGCATCGAGACGCCCCACTTGTGGCAACTCCAGGGCGCACAGGCCGTCGACGAAGTCCGTCGGCCCGAGGCTGCGCAGCATCACGTTGAAAGGCACGCGCGAACTCTCCGGCAGTTGCGATTGCGGGCGCAGCCGGATCGACTCGACCTGCACCGGCAGCAGGCTGCCGTCGGGCAGGTGCAGGGGGCAGGGCTGGTCCACCAGTGGCTGGAAATGTTCGTTGGAAACCTGTTGCAGCATCGATGTTCTCCATAAGACACGGTCGGTGGGGACCCTTGTGGGAGCCGGCTTGCTGGCGATGAAGCCGACAAGTCTTGCATCGACCTTACGGACGCCATCGTTGGCAAACCCGCCCCCACAAGTTTTGTAGCCGATCAGTTACGTGACGGGAAGATTCCTTCCAGGGCGATGCTGAAGTTCACCACCAGGAACGGGTTCATCGTCCCCAGCGGCAGGTTGCCACCCGGTATGGTCAGGTTGCCGGCGATGGTGCTGGCGGCACCTTTCAGGGCGACTGGCGATGAACCTTGAGCGTCGGAAAAGATACCCGCCGAGGGTGGGCCCGACGGAGCGGATGCGCCGATGTAGGAGTTGGTGGCGGTCGGGGCGGTGACCGCGTTGCTCGGGGCACTCGCCAGGTTGATCGTGGTGTTGACGGTCAGGCTGGCGGTCGGAACCACCTGGGTGGGCAGGTTGCTGCTCAGGATCGACACATTTTCCGTGCCGCTGACTTCGCCCATGACCCGTGGCGTCAGGCCCGGCCCGTTACCCTGGCAGACCGGCAGCCGGCTTTGCAGGTTGGGCAGGCCGAAGGTCTGCTGGCCATTGCCGCCATAGGTCGTGCCCATCACCGCGAACAGTGCCTGGTATTGCGAGAGGGCCAGCAGTTGCCCGCTGCAGAGCGCCCAGCCCCTGGGGGCGAAGTTGAAGCCGAACATCTGGATGGTGCCGAGAAATACTTCCATGGATCCTTTTCCTTCAGCCGTGTTGGGAGAGGTGCGGTACCCGTTGTGCCCGGGCTTTTTGTGCACCGCCCCAAAGCGTAGACGCTGGCTTGGCACCTGCCGGTTTTTTTGCGGGGTAGAGGTCGCGATTGGAACAGTCGGGCAAGCCGATGACGTTCTAGCCTACAATCACCGGGTCATGCTTCCCGAGTGGGGGCAGTGGTTGATTTCCAGAGGGTGGTGATGGGCGTTCCGAGTAATGATGAAGCGACAACGCGACTTTACGGTCGGTCTGTCACGCACCCGCAACCTCTTGTACAGCTGCTTCGCGAACCCTGGCTGGTACCGCTCCTGGTGCTGGCCGTGGCGTTGCGCCTGCACCAACTGACGGCGGCGGCGATCTGGGGCGACGAAGGCTCCAGCCTGCTGCTGGCCCAGTACCCGCTGTCCGGCCTGTGGGTGCATGCGGCCCACGATGTCCATCCGCCGCTGTACTTTGCGCTGCTGCATGGCTGGATCGGCCTGTTCGGCGACTCCATCCTGTCGATCCGCCTGATGAGCGCGCTGCCCGGGGTGATCACGGTCTTCCTCGGCACCTGGCTGACCTGGCTGATCGCCGGTCGTCGGGCGACGCTCCTGGCCTGCCTGCTGCTGGCGCTGCTGCCCACGGCGGTGCGCTACAGCCAGGAAATACGCATGTATTCGCTGATGGGCGTATGGCTGCTGGGGGCGACGGTGGCGCTGGTGTACTGGGTCCGCGCACCCGAGCGCAAGCGCTACCTGGTGATCTATGCGCTGCTGATGGCGGCCGGGTTCTACACCCACTACTTTTCCGCGCTGTGCGTGCTGTCGCACTGGCTCTATCTGCTGGTGATCCGCCGTCAGCCCGGCAGTGCGCACCGCTATATCGCCCGCCGCGAGTGGTGGCTGGCCAACGTGGCGATCGTCGTGCTGTTCCTGCCGTGGCTGCCGGGCCTGATCGACCTGGTGCTGCACATGGATGACCTCAAGGTCGGCGGCGACGTCGGCTGGGAACCGGCGGTGACCTGGCGTTCGCTGCCCTCGATGATCTGGCAACTGATGGCCCAGGACGACGGTGAAACCATGCCGCTGTGGCTGTTCGTCAGCCTGCCGGCCTTCATGGCGGTGGTGCTGGGGTACATGGCCTGGAGCGATCGCAGCCGCTATCACTTCGACACGATGCTGGTGATCTACAGTGCGCTGCCGCTGGTGCTGGTCTTCGCGGTCTCGTTTGTCTCGCCGGTGTTCATCGAACGCTACCTGACCGTGCCGGCGCTGGCCCTGCCGATTATCCTGGCGCTGTTCATCGACCGGCTGGCGCGGCGTTTCAAGGTCCTGGCCGGGCTGTTGCTGGTGACGATCCTGGTGGTGGAGGGCGTGGGCCTGAAGAACAACTACACCGTGGACGCCGACGACCAGTTCAGCAATATGGTCGAGTACATGGACCAGCACCGGGCCGTGGGCGACCAGGTGGTCCTGGGCGACATGTTCTGGTACCTGACCTGGTGGTACTACGACAAGAGTGCGACGGCGCCCCGCCTCTATACCCGACCCACCGCCCAGGGTGTGTCGACCCGGCCCAACAGCTACGGCTTCGGCACCCTGGTCGATGAAAATGCCGGGGTCTATCTCGATCATCTGGAGGACCTGCCGGCGGGTAACGGCCGCGTCTGGCTGGTGATGAGCCGGGTGGCGCCGGACGAGTTCCCGACGATTCCGACCGGCTGGCGGAAAATCGACCAGCACGCGGGGGGCGACACCCAGGCGGTTTTATATGAGACCTGTCATCCCCCATGTAGCGGACACTAACCACCAGAGGCCTGATATAGAGCCATCAGACAGTGGAAAAGGCCCATGAACACCCGTGTTTATGGGCCTTTTCCGACTTAAAGTCCCTACGATTGATGTCAAAATACTACTAGTCCGCAACAATTCCTTACGCTACGCTTTGTCCTACAAATGGACTTACGTCACGGTGAATGGATTGCGCAGTTTTCACTTTATCTCCGGATTACCGCGCTCAGGGTCCACCCTGCTCTCCGCCATTCTCCTGCAGAACCCCCGTTTTCATGCCGGCATGACCAGTCCGGTCGGGTCGCTGTTCGCCAGCGTGCTGGGCCAATGCAGTGCCGGCAGCGAGTTCGGTTCGGTGATCGACACCGACATGCGCCGTCGCTTGCTCGCCGGGCTGTTCGATTCCTACTACGCCGACAAGAGCGACAAGTCGGTGATCTTCGACACCAATCGCCAGTGGTCCGCGCGCCTGCCCGCGCTGATGGACCTGTTCCCCCAGTCCAAGGTCATCGCCTGTGTGCGCAATGTCGCCTGGGTCATGGACAGCATCGAACGCCTGTATCGCGCCAATCCGTTCGAGAACACCAAGCTGTTCAACGATGACGGCGAACGCAACACCGTCTACAGCCGGGTCGAGACCCTGGCCCAGCGCAATCGCCTGGTGGGCTTCGCCTGGGCCGCGCTCAAGGAAGCCTATTACGGCGAACACGCCGACTCCCTGCTGGTGATCGACTACGACCTGCTGAGCCAGGCGCCGGACATGGTCATGCGGCTGGTCTACGACTTTATCGGCGAACCCTGGTTCGAGCACGATTTCGACAACCTGGCCTACGATGCCCCGGAGTTCGACCATTCACTGGGCATGGCCGGGCTGCACAAGGTCAAGCGCAAGGTCGCCTTGCAGTCGCGGCGCACCATCCTGCCGCCGGACCTGTTCGAACAGTACTCCAAGCTGTCCTTCTGGCTTGATGGAAGCGCCAGTACAGCCAATGTCATTCGCGTGAAAAACACGGCCGCGATCAATTGATCGCGGCTTTCATTTGAGTCCAAGAACGTTCGATCCCTGGTGAGCAGCATGTGGTGGAGCAAACAGAAGTCGCGGGCGGTAAAGCGGACAATCCAAGGCGCCAAGTCCCTGGGCACACCCATGATCATGTCGCTGGAGCCGCGCATGCTGTTCGACGGCGCGGTCGCGGCCACCGTGGCTACGGCGGCGGACAGTCATCCGACGGCGGACGCGGCCAAGGCGCCGACCGCTGACCAGGCGCCGGCCAGCAAGGACACCCACGCCCAGGCGGATGCCACCCCGACGCCCGCGCCTGCTGCCGTTCCCGGCCAGACCGTGGTGTTCGTCGACTCGCGCGTCAAGGACTTCGACAGCCTGCTCAAGGGCATCGCCCCCGGTACTCAGGTGGTGATGCTCGACGGCAGCAAGGACGGCCTGCAACAGATCGCCGATTACCTGGATACCCACCAGGGTGTGAGTTCCGTGCAACTGATCGCCCATGGCAATGCCGGCGACCTGTGGCTGGGCAACACCTACCTGTCGGCCGACAACGTCGCGGCCCGGGCCGATGTGCTGGCCGAAATCGGCAAGGACATGAATGCCGGCGGCGATATCCTGATCTATGCCTGCTACACGGCCGAAGGGCAGCGCGGCGTCAGTTTCGTCGACTCCCTGGCCGAACTCACCGGGCGCGATGTCGCGGCCTCGACCAATCGTACCGGGGTCGGCGGCGACTGGACCCTGGAGATTGCCACCGGCAGCATCGAAAGTGTCAATGTGCTGTCGCAGCAATCCATGTCCGCCTACCAGTGGGGCCTGGCGACCTGGACCGCGACCAACGGCAACGATTCGGGCGTCGGCTCCCTGCGCGCTGCGCTGGCGTCGTCGCAGAACGGCGATATCGTCACCTTCAACAGCGCCATGACCGTGGTGCTGAACAGTCAGCTGGTGGTCACCAAGAACATCACCCTCGACGGTGACCTGAACAATGACGGCGCCGCCGATGTGACCCTGGACGGGCAGTACAGGACCAGTGTGATCCAGGTCAACAGCGGCACCACCGTGACCTTCGACGGCCTTGTGATCACCCGCGGCCTGATCGCCGGAAACGGCGGCAATGGCGGCAGCGGCACCAGCGCGGCCAATTCGCTGGGGGCGGGGATCAGCAACTTCGGCGACCTGACGCTGAAGAATGTCAGCGTGACGGCGAACGCGGCCTCGGGCGGCGGTGGCGGTGGCGGTGTCACCGGTGGCGCGGTCGGTGGCGCCGGTGGTGGCGGCGGTGCATTGGGCAACGGCATCGGCGGGCATGGCGGCAGCACCGGCAGCGGCACTGGCAACTATGCCGGCAGCGCTGGCTCGGCCAACCAGGGCGGCACGGGAGGCGGTTATAACCTGGTGGTGATGGGCGGCAAGGGCGGCTCGGGCAGCGCCGGCGCCGGCTCGACCAACCCCTATGGCTACTCCAACGGCAGTGCCGGCGGCACAGCGGCCGTCGGCGGAATATCGATCGGTGGCGGTGGTGGCGGTGCCGGCTGGAACGCCATTGGCGGCAAGGGCGGTGGCGCGGCGGGCGGTATCTACAACGCCACTGGCGCCAAATTGACCATCGTCGGCAACTCGGCGATTACCGGTAACATCGGTGCCGGCGGCGGTGGTGGCGGTGGCGGTTCCCTGAACAGCGGCAGCACCGCCAATGGCGGCGACGGCGGCCTGGGCGTCGGTGCGATCTGGAACAAGGGTACGGTGCTGATCACCGCAGCCAACTTCGCGAGCCTGGGCGGCAGCGCCAACTCGGGCGCCAGCGGCAACGGCGGCCTGGCCAGTGCCGGCACGGCCGGTAACAAGCCGACGGCAGTCAATGGCCTGTTCAACGATGTCGGTGGTACGTCGGACAATGCCTATGTCCCGGCGCCAACCGCGACCATCGTGGTCGCGACCCCTGCCCAGCATATCGGCAGCACTTCGCAGGTAACCATTACCTTCAGCGAAGCGGTGAACGGTTTCACCCTGGCCGACCTGACGGTTGCCAACGGCAGCCTCAGCAATTTGCTCACCAGCGATAGTGGCAAGACCTGGACCGCGACCTTCACCCCTGACGCGAACGTTGCCAGCAGCTCCGGCCAGATCATCCTGGACAACACCGGTGTCACCAGCCAGTCGCTGGGTCTGGCCGGCGTCGGCACCACCGCGTCCAACAGCTACACCGTCGACACCGCGCGCCCGACTGCGACCATCCAGGTCGACAGTCCGGCATTGAACGTCGGTGGCTCGTCCCAGGTGCACATCACCTTCAGCGAGGCGGTGAGCGGTTTCAGCCTGTCGGACATGACGGCGTCCAACGGGACCCTGAGCAACCTGAGTACCAGCGACAATATCCACTGGACCGCAACCCTGACACCGGCTACCGGCAACAACAGCAGCGGCAACGTCATCACCCTGGACAACACGCTCTATACCGATACCGCAACCAACGCCGGCAGTGGCACGAGCACGTCCAACGCCTATGTGATCGATACCGTGCGGCCGACGGCAAGCATCGTTGTGTCCAACACCGCGCTGAACATCGGCGGTTCGTCCCAGGTGACCATCACTTTCAGCGAAACGGTCAACGACCTGAGTCTGGCCGACCTGACGGCGTCCAACGGCAGCCTGAGCAACCTGGTCCAGGTCGATGGCACCCACTGGACGGCAGTTCTCACACCGACCGCCGGGGTCAGCCACAGCGGTGATTTCATCACCCTGAACAACACCGCGATCAGCGATGGAGCGGGCAACGCCGGCAGCGGCAGCACCAACTCCAACACCTACGCCGTCGACACCCAGCGGCCCACCGCGAGCATCGTGTTCGGCAACACCAACCTGGGCATCGGCCAGACCTCGCCGGTAACCATCACCTTCAGCGAAGCGGTGACCGGGTTCACCCTGGCCGACCTGACGGTGAGCAACGGCGTCCTGAGCAACCTGACCACCAGCGACAACATTACCTGGACCGCGACCTTCACCCCGACCGCGGCTATCGTCAGCGCGAGCAACCACATCACCCTGGACAATACCGGGGTCCAGGATGCGGCGGGCAACGCCGGCAGCGGCACCAGCACCTCCAACAACGTCGCCATCGATGGCGTGCGCCCGACCGCCACCGTGGTGATCGCCAACGACTCGCTGAAGATCGGCGATACTTCGCTGGTGACCATTACCTTCTCGGAAGCCGTGGTCGGATTCAGCAACGCCGACTTGAGCATCGCCAACGGCACGCTGAGCGCGGTGAACAGCCTCGACGGTGGCATCACCTGGACCGCGACCTTCACCCCGAGCGCGAGCACGACCGATACCACCAACCTCATCACCCTGGACAATACCGCCTACAGCGACACCAGCGGCAATATCGGCACCGGCTCCACCGTTTCCAACAACTACAGCATCGACACCCAGCGGCCGACCGCGACCATCGTCGTCGCCGATCCGGTGCTCACCGCCGGGGAAACCTCGCTGGTGACCATCACCTTCAGCGAAGCGGTGACCGGTTTCACCCTGGCCGACCTGAGTACCAGCCATGGCAGCCTGAGCGGCTTGAGCAGCGCCGACGGCATTACCTGGACCGCGACCTTCACGCCAGGCACGAACACCAACAGCGCGACCAACGCCATCACCCTGGCCAATACCGGTATCGCCGACCTCGCCGGCAACGCGGGCACAGGCAGCACCAACTCGGCCAACTTCACCATCGACACCGTGCTGCCCACGGCGAGCATCGTGGTGGCTAGCCCGGCGTTGAATATCGGTGGCACGTCCCTGGTGACGATCACCTTCAACGAGGCGGTCACCGGCTTCAGCAATGCCGACCTGACCATTACCAACGGTACCCTGAGCGCGGTGAGCACCAACGATGGTGGCATCACCTGGACCGCCACCTTCACGCCGAGCACCAATCTCACCGACGCCACCAACCAGATCACCCTGGACAACAGCGGGGTCCAGGCAGTGGTTTCGGGCAATGTCGGCATCGGCTCCTCCGCGTCGAACAACTTTGCCATCGACACCCAGCGTCCGACCGCCACAGTCGTGGTGACGACCGACCACCTGGGCATCGGCGGTACGTCCGTGGTGACCATCACCTTCAGCGAGGCCGTGACCGGGCTCAGCCTGGCCGACCTGACCACCGACAACGGCACCCTGAGCAACCTGAGCACCAGCGACAACATCACCTATACCGCGACCCTTACGCCGGTGGCGGGCATCACTCAGAACAACAATCACATCGTCCTGGACAACACCGGCGTGGTCGACATCGCCGGCAACAGCGGTTCCGGAACCAGCGAATCCAACAGCTACGCCATCGACAGCCAGCGGCCGACCGCGACCATCGTGATGGCCGATCCGGTGCTCACGGCGGGCGAAACCTCGCAGGTGACCATCACCTTCAGCGAGGCGGTGACCGGTTTCGACAACAGCGACCTGACCGTGCCCAATGGCACGTTGAGCGCGCTGACCAGCAGCGATGGTGGCATCACCTGGACCGCGACCTTCACCCCGACCAGCAACATCAACGACACCACCAACCTCATCAGCCTGAACAACGCCGGCTACACGGACCTGGCGGGCAACGCTGGCACCGGCTCCACCTCCTCGGCCAACTTCACCATCGATACGGTACGGCCGACCGCGACCATCGTCGTGGCGGACAACGCCCTCAAGGTCGGCGAGACTTCATTGGTGACCATCACCTTCAGTGAAGCGGTCAGCGGTTTCGACGCCACCGACCTGAGCGTGGCCAGTGGCACCTTGAGCAACCTCACCAGCGGCGACGGCGGTATTACCTGGACGGCGACACTGACCCCGACCAGCAATATCACCGATACCAGCAACGTTATCGTCCTGAATAACAGCGGCGTGGCGAACGCCTCGGGCAACACCGGCCTGGGTACCACCAGTTCCAACAACTACAGCGTCGACACCCAGTCGCCGACCGCGACCATTTCGGTGGCCAACGACCACATCGGCATCGGTCAGACCACCACGGTGACCATCACCTTCAGCGAGGTGGTCAGCGGCTTCGATCTGTCGGACCTGAGCGTGGCCAACGGCACCCTGTCCAACCTGGCCAGCAGCGATGGCGGCAAGACCTGGACCGCGACCCTGACCCCGACCGTGGGCGTCACCGACGCGACCAACCTGATCGTGCTCGATACCAGCCTGGTCAGCGATGGTGCCGGCAACACGGGCGCGGGGATCGCCATCTCCAACAACTTCGGGGTCGACGCCGACCTGCCGACGGCCACCATCGTGGTCGCCAACCCGAACCTGACCGCCGGCCAGACCACCACCGTGACCTTCACCTTCAGCGAGAAAGTCACCGGTTTCGACCTGTCGGACCTGAGCGTGGCCAACGGTGTGCTGTCCAACCTGGCCTCCAGCGACGGCGGCAAGACCTGGACCGCGACCCTGACCCCGACGGCGAACATCACCGACCCGAGCAATTTCATCACCCTCGACACCAGCCTGGTCACCGACCTGGCGGGCAACGCCGGCACGGGTTACGCCAACTCCAACAACTACGGGATCACCACGGTGTCCCTGGGCGGCGACCCGCAGTTCCGGATCACCGATCCGGCACCGCCACCGGACCTGCCGAACGTACCGTTGCAACCGGTCGTCTTTGGTCCACCGAATGGCAACCTCGGCTCGCCCATCGGCTTCCCGCCGCTGTTCGAACAGCGCGATGTCGGCGGTGGCCTGCCACCGATCGGCAATATCTTCATCAGGAACGGTGCCCTGGCCCCGAGCTTCATCGCCCAGGTGTTCAGCACCGACAGCGGTGGCGACGGCAGTGGCAGCGGCTTCCTCGGCTTTGGCGGCGGCGATGGCGGGGTGTTTGGCAGCAGCACCCTGTCAGGGTTGTTCAACCGCGAGTCGAACAGCGACAGCGCGGGCTTCAAGGCCTTCGAGCGCCAGGGCAGCAAGAGCCTGGGCGATCCGTCCCAGGGCCTGCGCGGGATTTTCGGTGCGCCGACCCTCGGCCAGCAATTGCAGCAGCTCAAAGATTCCGAGCAGAAACAGCTGCATGAACTAGCCTGGGCTCTGGAACAGGTCGGCGTCAGCGAAATGCCGGCCTGAACAATTAACTGAGATCTGCGCCGACCGTTGTCGGCGCCTATAAAAATAGAGAGCGGTAGTCAGGGGCGGTGCCAGGGAATGAGAAGAAGTCAGAAGTTGTTCAGCGTCAGCTTGCTGGCGCTGGTAGTCAGCGGTTGTGCCGTCACCAGCCAGCCGATCGATCGCAGTGTCAGTGAACAACGCGCCAAAACCGATCTGCAGACCATGTACAAGGACCAGGAACCTCTCAGCGGCCCGCTGACCCTGCACGAAGCCATGGCCCGTGCGGTGAAATACAACCTCGAGGGGCGCCTGAAGATCATGGAAGAGGCCCTGGCCAAGCGCCAGCTGGACCTCGCCAGCTTCGACATGCTGCCGCGCATGGCGCTCTCGGCCGGTTATGTCGGGCGTAACAATGTCAGCGCCTCCAGTAGCCGGAGTGTGAGTACCGGCGATACGTCCTTGGTACCTTCGACCTCCCAGGACCGCGACCGTCGTGTCGCCGACCTGACCATGGTCTGGAACGTGCTCGACTTCGGCGTCAGCTATATCAGCGCCAAGCAGCAGGGTGACCAGCGCCTGATCGTCCAGGAACGTCGGCGCAAGGTGATCAACACCATCGTCCAGGACGTGCGCTCGGCCTATTGGCGGGCAGTGGCGGCCGAACGCCTGCTCAAGCAGATCGACAGCCTGATGGCGCGGGTCGAGGCGGCGCAGGGCAACAGCCAGAAGATGAGCGAACAGCGCATCGGCGACCCGATCCAGGCCCTGAGTTACCAGCGTTCGCTGATCGAGGCGACCCGCCAGTTGGAAGAACAGCGCAAGGCGCTGTCCCTGGCCAAGACCGAGCTGGCGACCCTGATCAACCTGCCCCTCGGCACCGACCTGACCCTGGCGACGCCGGACGACTACGCGATTCCGGAACTCAAGGTCGATATGGCCCAGCTGGAACACGAGGCCCTGGCCAGCCGTCCGGAACTGCGCGAGCAGGACTACCAGAGCCGTATCAGCTCCGCCGAAACCCGCAAGGCCATGCTGCGCCTGCTGCCGGGCCTGGAATTCTCGGCCGGCGGTCACTACGACAGCAACTCGTTCCTGGTCAATGACAAGTGGGCGGACTACGGCGTCAAGGTCACCTGGAACCTGTTCAACGTGATTTCCGCTCCGGCGGCCATCGATGTGGCCAAGGCCGGTGAGGAAGTGGCGACCGCGCGCCGCCAGGCGATGTCGATCGCCGTGCTGGCGCAACTCTATGTGGCCAACGCCAACTACCGCGAGGCGTTGCGCCAGTTCAAGACCAGCCAGCAACTGTCGAATATCGACGGGCAGATCGTCGGCCAGCTGCGCAACCGTTACCAGGCTGCCGGGCTGGGTGAACTGGACCTGATCCAGGGCGAACTCAACACCCTGCAAGCCGACCTGCGCCGCGACCTGGCCTATGCCGACCTGCGCAACGCCTACGGCCAGATCTTCGCCAGCGCCGGGCTGGATCCGTTGCCGGCGGAAGTCTCGTCGACCAAGGTGGCGTCGATTGCCGGGGCCATGGCGACGCGCGAATCGCAGTGGGCGGCCGGCAATATCAGCGTGCCTGTGACCCATGCCGAAGGACAGTAACCTGCTGGCGCCGCGGGCGAGTATCAGCCGCGGCCAGCGCGAGGCCCGCAACGGCCATCGCGGCACGGCGATCCTGCTGACCGGCTTGCCGGCGGCGGGCAAGTCGACCGTGGCCCAGGCACTGCAGGCCGCGCTGTTCGAGCGGGGACTGCAATGCCTGGTGCTGGACGGCGACGTCTTGCGTGGCGGTTTGAATCGCGACCTGGGGTTTGCCGAGCGTGATCGCCAGGAAAATATCCGTCGTGCCAGCGAGCTGGCCGGACTGCTGGTGGACAACGGCCAGATCGTGATCCTGGCGATGATCGCGCCCCAGGCCGATCTGCGTGAACTGTTCGCCCGGCGCCTGGGTGAGGATTATCGTGAAGTCTGGTGCAGCGCGTCATTGCAGGTCTGCGAAGGGCGCGATCCGAAAGGGCACTACGCCCGCGCCCGGCGCGGTGAGTTGGCGAGTTTCACCGGGATTTCCGCGCCTTATGACGTGCCGCACGCACCTGATCTGATCCTCGATACCGGGCTTCTTTCGGTGCCGGCCTGCGTCGAGCAACTGCTGGACCACCTGCAGTCATCCGGGGTGATTCCCTGAGCCTGCCGGCCTTTTCCCGTTTGCCTGTGGCGGTGGCTTTGCCGCTGCTGCTGCAGGCCCTTTCTCGTATCGCCGGACCGGCCTGGAAAGCCCACTTCAATGCCGATTACTACGACGGTGACTGGAGTGGCGTCGCGCTGATTTCGGCGGCGGATGCCTTGAGCGAGCTGGCGCCCGGGGCCGGTGCGCCGACCGAGCGCGAGCCCTGGTTGCTGGATGCGACCTGGGCGGCGGCCCTGGACCTACCCCTGGAGATACGTTCGGCGCGGTTGCTGCGCCTGGGGCCGGGCGGGCGGATTCACGAGCATCGCGACTACGACCTCGGTGCGCCGGACGCGGACCGACGACTGCACATTCCCCTGCTCAGCCCGCCGGATGTGGACTTCATGCTCGATGGGCAACGTATTCCGATGCAGGCCGGTGAGTGCTGGTTTCTCGATCTGTCGCGGCCCCACGGCGTCGATAACTGGGGCGAGGACGAGCGGATTCACCTGGTGCTCGATTGTCGTCCCAACCGCTGGCTGGAGCAGCAGATCGCCAATGGCCTGGCGACGACGCCGGCGCCGGGTATCGGCCGGGCCGCCGCGGATTTGGCGCGGTTTCGGACCTTGCTGGAGAACGATCCGGCGTTATGCCAGGCCTTGCAGGTTCTGGAGGACAGCGAAGCCTTTATCGCCCGTACCCTGCAATTGGCGGGCGAGCGCGGCCTGCGCTTCGGCCGTGAAGATATCCGTTCGGCGATGCGCCAGGGCCGCAGCCGCTGGAGCCAGCAATGGATGGCCTGAAGGACTGGCTGCCGATCCGCCTCTGGCAGCAGGCCGGCGAGTGGCGGGTGGACTGGTGCTGGTTCGGTGCGCGCCCGCTCGACCAGCCGTTTTTTCGCGAAGCGGTGGACGACGCGCTACGCCTGCCGTTCAACCAGGCATTCCGTCGTGAAACGTCCCTGGCGGCACTCAGCGAGTGGCGTGCCCCGGCAGTGGCCCCGACGGCCTTTATCTACCACGCCTCGCGTTGCGGTTCGACCTTGCTCGGCCAGATGCTGGCGCAACTCGACGAGGCTATCGTCATCTCCGAACCTCCGGCGCTGGATACCCTGCTGCGCGGGACATTCGCGCCGCGAGAGCGACAGGCAGCGCTGCGTGGCCTGCTGGCGGCCTATGGCCAATTGCGGCGTGGTGGTGAACGCAAACTGGTGATCAAGCTCGACGCCTGGAATATCGGTGAGCTGCCGTTGCTGCGCGAATGCTTTCCCGCCACGCCCTGGCTGTTCGTATACCGTGACCCGCTGGAAATCGCCGTATCCCATTGGCGTCGGGCGGGCATGCACATGGTCCCGGGGATGATCGGCGCCAGTTCGCTGGATACCGCGGGGCAGGACGACTCGCGGGAAGACTATATCGCCCGGCGGCTGGGGCGGATTTTCCGGCAGGGGCTGGAGCATTGCCGGGCGTCGGGTGGCGTGCCGGTGAATTACAGCGAATTGCCGGCGGCCATGGACGGGCATCTGGCGGATTTGTTTGCCCTGGATGCCGGGCAGCGACAGCGGGTTTTCGCGTCGGTCGGACAACACGCCAAACAGCCCGCCCAGGTGTTTGTGCCCGACAGCCAGGACAAGCACCGCGAGGCCTCCGCACAGCTCCGGGAGCGGGTGTCAGCCTGGGCCCAGGCGCCCTATGAGGCGCTGGAACGCCTGCGTTGCCCCTGACCTTTCAGGATTTCGACGACAGATCCGCCATGCCCTTGAGCAACTCGATCGGCAACGGGAAGACGATGGTCGAGGTCTTGTCCCCGGCAATCGCCCCCAGTGTCTGCATATAGCGCAGTTGCATGGCGCCCGGCTGGCGTCCGAGCATCTCGGCCGCCTGCATGAGTTTCTCCGAGGCCTGCAATTCACCTTCGGCGTGGATCACCTTGGCCCGCCGTTCACGCTCGGCCTCGGCCTGCCGGGCGATGGCGCGGATCATCGACTCGTTGAGGTCGACGTGCTTGATCTCGACATTCGCCACCTTGATCCCCCAGGCATCGGTCTGCGCATCGAGCACGTGCTGGATATCGGTGTTCAGGCGCTCGCGTTCGGCCAGCAGTTCATCCAGCTCATGCTTGCCCAGCACCGCACGCAAGGTCGTCTGTGCCAGCTGGCTGGTGGCGGCGAGAAAATCCTCGACCTGGATAATCGCCTTCTGCGGGTCGAGCACGCGGAAATACAGCACCGCGTTGACCTTGACCGAGACGTTGTCGCGGGTGATCACATCCTGGGGCGGTATATCCAGCACCACGGTGCGCAGGTCCACCCGGACCATCTGCTGCACCAGCGGGATCAGCAGGATCAGCCCCGGTCCCTTGACCTGCCAGAAGCGCCCGAGCTGGAATACCACCCCACGTTCGTATTCACGCAGGATGCGAAAGGTCGAGGCCGCCAGCATCAGCAGCAGGAGCACCAGCAGCGCCCCGGAACCCAGTTGCAGGACCATGATCAAACTCCTCGCCTTGGCGGGTCGTCAGCGGCTTGCACTTCCAACAGCAGGCCCTTGCGCGCGATCACCCGCACCCGTTGTCCGGGCTGCAGCGGTGTCGGGCTCAGTACCTGCCAGTTTTCCCCTTGCAGCTGGACCCAGCCGCCATAGACCCGGCCGTGATGGACATCGCCGGTTTGCAGCGCTGTGATGCAGGTGAGGCTGCCTTCCAGGCCGGCGTCGCCACTGACCACCTGGCGCTGGCGCGCCTTCACGGCCGCGGCGATCAGCGCCACCAGCAACAGGGCAGCGCTTATCGCCAGCAGAATGATCCAGGGCAGGGGAATCGCGTAGCCGGGCCATTGGCTGTCGATCAGGATCAGCAGCCCGACCACGAACGTGACAAGACCGCCGAAACCGATCAGGCCGAAGGTCGGCAGAAAGGTCTCGGCCAGCATGAATGCGATACCCAGGAGGATCAGCGCCACACTGGGGTGGATGGTCATGCTCACAGGTGTGCTCCGCGAGTTCGTCACCCCCTCTTGAAGTCTAGTCGAGGGGCGGCGGCCGCGTTTAGCGCCAAGTCGACTATCCAGGCCCGGCGATAGCGATAACGGTGCTTGAGCCGGACCGACGACTGGCGCCGTACTGCCTAGACTCATACCCATGGATTGCCGTAGACCCATCGCCCCGGGGCATTCTGCGGGGCTCGGAGGTGCATCATGCGTATGGCCAAGACCGTGCAGAGCAGCCTGGAAAAGGCGAGCTGCGAATTCGACATCATCCATCACCCGCATTCGTCCAGCAGCCTGGAGACCGCCCGCCTGGCGGGGATTCCGGCGGAACGCATGGCCAAGTCGGTGATCCTCGACGACCAGCATGGGCATTACCTGATGGCCGTCTTGCCCGCCAGCCGGCACCTGGACCTGAGCAAGGTGCGGGGCGCCTCGACCTGGCAGATCACCCGGGAAAGCACCCTGGCGTATCTGTTCCAGGACTGCGAGCGCGGCGCCGTGCCGGCCCTGGGCGAATCCTATGGTCTGCGCATGGTGGTCGACCCGCTGCTGACCCGCGAGAAGGACATCTACCTGGAAGCCGGCAACCACCACAACCTGGTGCATATGGAAATGGGCGAGTACCTGCGCATGGTGCCCCATGCCGAAGTGTGCGAGGTCTGCCACTGAACCTTTGGCCCGCCCGTGCCCTCCATTGCAGGACAACTGAGCATTCCCACGCCCTGCGTGGGAATGCTGCCCGTGACGCTCTGCGTCAGCCGAGCGGACGCGGAGCGTCCAGAGAGGCGTTACCACGCAGAGCGTGGGAACGATCACGGCACCGATATTTCACTGATCACCGGAGAAGCCAATGGAATCACCTACCCACAGCCTGCCGTCCCTGTTCAAGCAACTGGGCCTGCCCAACGATGCGAAGAGCATCGACCAGTTCGTCGCCGCCCACTCGCCGCTCAAGCCGGAGCTGCACCTGGCCGACGCGTTTTTCTGGAGCAAGAGCCAGGCGGATTTCCTGCGCAGCGAAGTGCTCGAGGATGCGGACTGGGCCGAAGTGGTGGACCAGCTGGATGTGTTGTTGCGCAAGGGGAGGCAGGGCTGAGATCAAGCCCCCCATGAGCTACGCTCAACCCAACGGTCACGGTTCCTCTGTGCCTGACCGAACCGACAAGAACAAATTGTTTCAAGACTTGACGAAATCCTGGTCGATACGCGATATTGATAGTTAGCAAACTAACATTGTGCGAATCCTCTTGTGTCCAAGCATCTCGAACAGCTCCAGCAGAGCATCAGTACCGGCATGGTGCTCGCGTCGCGCCATTGGCGGCGGGCCTGCCAGACCACGCTGGCCAACTATGGCATCTCCGAAGCCTGCGCCATGCCGTTGCTGATCATCGGGCGCATGGGGCCGGGAGTGCGCCAGGTCACGGTGGCCCAGGTCGCCGGGATGGAGAGCCCGTCGCTGGTGCGCCTGCTCGATCAGTTGTGCAATGCCGGCTATGTGCAGCGTACCGAGGACGCCAGTGATCGCCGCGCCAAGACCCTGGGCCTGACCGAGACCGGCCATGGCCTGTTCCACGACATCGAAACCCAGTTGGTGCGCTTGCGCCGCGAGGTGCTGGAAGGTATCGCTCCGGCCGACCTGGAAGCGGCACTGCGGGTGATCCGCGCCTTCGAGGCCGCCGGGCAGGCATCGGGAGTGGCCGATTCTTGAACGGTTTCTGGACAGGCATGCCGCCGGCCCGCGACTGGTTCTACGGCGTGCGCACCTTCGCGGCCTCGATGATCGCGCTGTATATCGCGCTGCTGATGGAACTGCCGCGTCCCTACTGGGCGATGGCGACCGTGTACATCGTGTCCAGTCCCTTTGTCGGCCCCACCAGTTCCAAGGCGCTGTATCGGGCGGTCGGCACCTTCCTCGGTGCTTCGGCGGCGGTGCTGTTCGTGCCGCTGTTCGTCCAGACACCCTTCCTGCTGGTGGTGGCGGTGGCGCTCTGGACCGGCATCCTGCTGTTTCTCTCGCTGCACTTGCGGACCGCCAACAGCTACGCGCTGATGCTGGCCGGCTACACCATGCCGATGATCGCCCTGCCGGTGGTGGACAATCCGCTGAACGTGTTCGATATCGCCGTGTCGCGGACCGAGGAAATCTTTCTCGGCATCGCCGTCGCCGCGGTGGTCGGCAGTATGTTCTGGCCCCGGCGCCTGGCGCCGGTGTTTATCGACGCGGCGGGCAAGTGGTTCGCCGATGCCTCGACCTACAGCCTGCGGTTCCTCTCGCGCAATGTGCAGGCCGATGAAGTCAGCGGCCTGCGTTCGGCGATGGTGGCGACCTTCAACAGTCTCGAACTGATGATCGGCCAGTTGCCCCACGAAGGTGCCCGGCCCCAGACCGTGCGCAACACCAAGGAGCTGCGTGGACGGATGATTCACCTGCTGCCGGTGGTCGACGCCCTGGACGACGCCTTGTATGCCATGGCGCGACGCACGCCGGAGCTGGTGGAGCGCTTCGAGCCGTTGCTCGTCGCCACCCGCGAATGGCTGGAAAGCACCGCCGGGGAAGCGCCGGTCGAGCGCTGGCAGGCCCTGCGCGAGCAGGTCGACAGCCTGCAGCCGAGCCCGGTCGAGCTGGATGAGCGCCGCCAGTTGCTGTTCTCCAACGCCCTCTATCGCCTGGGGGAATGGATCGACCTGTGGCAGGACCTGCGCAGCCTGCAATACGCCATCCAGTGCGAAAGCCAGGACAACTGGCGCGCGGTCTACCGCCATTGGCGCCTGAGCCGCCTGACCCCCTTTCTCGACCGTGGCCTGATGCTGTATTCAGCGGGCTCCACGGTCCTGGCGATCATTGTCGCTTCGGTGCTGTGGATCCTGCTCGGCTGGACCGACGGCGCCAGCGCGGTGATCCTCGCGGCGGTGGCCTGCAGCTTTTTCGCGGCGATGGACGACCCGGCGCCGCAGATCTACCGGTTCTTTTTCTGGACCGCGATGTCGGTGATCTTCGCCAGCCTCTACCTGTTCGTGGTACTGCCCAACCTGCATGATTTCCCGATGCTGGTGCTGGCGTTCGCCGTGCCGTTCATCTGCGTCGGCACCCTTACCGTACAGCCGCGCTTCTACCTGGGCACCTTGCTGACCATCGTCAACACCTCGTCCTTCATCAGCATTTCGGGCGCCTATGACGCCGACTTCCTCAATTTCACCAACGCCAACCTGGCCGGCCCCGTGGGCCTGTTGTTCGCCTTTATCTGGACCCTGGTGGCTCGGCCCTTCGGCGCCGAGCTGGCGGCCAAGCGCCTGACCCGTTTCAGCTGGCGCGACATCGTCAGCCTGACCGAGCCGGCGACCCTGGCCGAGCACCGGCACATGGGCGCGCAAATGCTCGACCGCCTGATGCAGCACCTGCCGCGCCTGGCCATGACCGGCCAGGATACCGGCGCGGCGCTGCGCGAGTTGCGGGTCGCGCTGAACCTGCTCGACCTGCTGGCCTATACCCCGCGCGTGCTGGGGGTGGCCAACGTGTTGCTCAAGCAGGTGGTGGAAGAGGTCGGCGCTTACTTCCGCGCCTGCCTCAAGGCCCGCGAGCGGCTGCCGGCCCCGGCACCTTTGCTGATGACCCTGGACCGCACGCGCCGGGCCCTCGGCTCCCAGGGCCTGGACGACGGCGAAACCCGCCTGCATCTGCTGCACGCCTTGAGCGGCCTGCGTCTGGCGCTGTTGCCCGGGGTCGAGTTCGTCGACCTGGGCGAGCAGCCGGAGAGCGTGCCGTATGGGATCAACGGAGTGCCTTTATGATCGGTGACGTGGATATCAGCGGGGTGTTCCTGCCCACGCTGCTGGTGCTGATGGGGATTACCTACGCGCTGTACCTGGTGGTGCACGGGCTGTTGACGCGCTTCCACTTCTATCGCCTGGTCTGGCACCGGGCATTGTTCAACGTCGGTCTCTACGCTTTGCTGCTGGGCGTTGTGGATTCGTTCAGTCGATACCTGATGACATGAAAAAACCTATCTTGACCATTGGCCGTGTGGTCCTGACCTTGCTGGTGGTGATCTTCGCCTGCCTCGTGGTCTGGCGCATGGTGATGTACTACATGTTCGCGCCCTGGACCCGGGACGGGCATATCCGTGCCGATATCGTGCAGATCGCCCCGGACGTGTCCGGGCTGATCCAGCAGGTGCAGGTGCGTGACAACCAGTTGGTCAGTCGCGGCCAGGTGCTGTTCAGCATCGACCAGGACCGCTTCAAGCTGGCGCTGCGCCAGGCCAGGGCCGCCGTGGCCGATCGCCAGGAAACCCTGGCCCAGGCCCAGCGCGAGAACAAGCGCAACCGTGGCCTGGGTAACCTGGTGGCCGGCGAGCAGCTGGAGGAAAGCCAGTCGAAGGTCGCCCGTGCCGAGTCGGCCCTGGCCGAGGCCCAGGTGACGGTGGACGCCGCGCAACTGAACCTCGACCGGTCGGTGATCCGCAGCCCGGTGGACGGTTATGTCAACGACCGTGCGCCGCGTGAGCAGGAATTCGTCACGGCGGGCCGGCCGGTGCTGTCGGTGGTGGACAGCGGCTCGTTCCATATCGACGGTTATTTCGAAGAGACCAAGCTCGACGGCATCCATGTCGGCCAGAGCGTGGATATCCGCGTGATCGGCGACAAGGCCCGCCTGCGTGGCCGGGTGGAAAGCATCGTCGCCGGGATCGAGGACCGTGACCGCACCAGCGGCTCGAACCTGCTGCCCAACGTCAACCCGGCCTTCAGCTGGGTGCGCCTGGCCCAGCGGATTCCGGTGCGGATCGCCTTTGTCGACGTGCCGGAAGATTTCCGCATGATCGCCGGGCGCACGGCGACCGTTTCGATCATTGATGACGCCGGGGACGCCGCGAAGAAAGAGGCCGCGAAATGAAACCGCTGGTGAAAGTCACCACGTTCGGCCTTGGCCTGTTGCTGTCGGCCTGTTCCATGGTCGGTCCGGATTACCAGCTGCCGGGCGACTCGGCCATGCAGCGCAAGGACCTGCAGGGCGAGTTCGCCGGCAGTGGCGACAATGTCGTCTCGGCGCCGGTCCCGACTGACTGGTGGCGGCTGTACCAGGACCCGCGCCTGGATGAACTGGTGCGCCAGGCACTGGCTTCCAACACCGACCTGCGGGTCGCGGCGGCAAGCCTCTCACGGGCCCGGGCCCAGGTGGACGAGGCCGAGGCGGCCGGTGGCTTCAGTGCCGGGGTGAAGGCTGGCGCGCAACGCTTGCAGGAGTCCGGCCAGGCGTTCCTGCTGCCGGAAAAGGTGCCGGTGGCGAATGTCGGGGATATTTCGCTTTCCGCGTCCTATCAGTTCGACCTGTGGGGCACCTTGCAGCGCGGTATCGAGGCGGCCAAGGCCAACGCCGACGCGACCCAGGCGGCGGCCGATGTCGCCCGTATCACCCTGGTGGCGGATGTGGTGCGCTCCTACACCCAGGTCTGCGCCGCCAACGAGGAACGCGAGATCGCCGAGCAGTCCCTCGACCTGCAATCCCAGAGCACCGAGCTGACCAAGCGCCTGCGCGACGCCGGGCGTGGCGATGAAACCCAGGTCACCCGTTCCCAGACCCAGTTCAAATCCCTACGTGCCGAGTTGCCGCGCTATACGGCGGCGCGCCAGGCCGGGTTGTACCGTCTGTCGATGTTGCTGGCCAAGCCGCTGGACCAACTGCCCGCCGGGGTGGCCGATTGCGCCGCGCTGCCGCATATCGCCCAGTTGCTGCCGGTAGGCGACGGTGCCGAGCTGCTCAAGCGCCGTCCGGATATCCGCCAGGCCGAGCGCCGGTTGGCGGCGGCGACGGCCGGTATCGGTGTCGCCACGGGCGAGCTGTACCCGAATATCAGCATCGGCGCGACGGTCGGTACGGTCGGCTTCCTCAAGGACCTGGGCGATCCGTCGACCAACCGCTGGGGCTTCGGCCCGGCGATCAGCTGGACCGTGCCGACCAACGGTGCGCGCGCGCGGATCCGTGAAGCCGAGGCCACCACCCAGGGTGTTCTGGCGCACTTCGACGGCGTGGTGCTCAACGCGATTCGCGAGACCCAGACCAGCCTGGCCCAGTACACCGCACAGCTCGACCGCCGCGATGCCCTGGCCGATGCCGAACAGTCGGCCAGCCTCGCGGCGGACCAGACGCACCGCTTCTTCAAGGCCGGTCGCGCCTCGTTCCTCGCCGACCTGCAAGCCACCCGCACCTACACCGACGTGCGTGCCCAACTGGCCTCGGCCAACACCCAGGTGGCGATGAGTCAGATCGATCTGTTCCTGGCGCTGGGCGGTGGTTGGGAAAGCACTTCCGGAGCTGCTGGCAAATAACGCTGGAGGGGGGCGCTCGCACCGTATAATCGGCGTTTGCCCAGCCTCTGCGAGTAAGTCACGACACCATGGATTCCAATACGCTCACAATCATCTGTACCGTCTTCGGCATCATCGCTTCCGGGGTTCTTGCCTGGGCTGTCTATGCCATCCAGAAACGTGATAGTGAAATGAAGGAGGCGATCTCGGCGTTGGACAGCCAGAGGATCGAACAGGGCCTGGAACTCCAGAAAATGATCTCCTTGCGCACCGCATTGCTGAGAGATCAGCAGGATATGCAGACCAGGATGCTCGACCTGCAGGAATGGTTGGCTCATCACATCAAGGAGCAGGTGGAGGACCTGCTGATGACCGAGCGCCACCCCGGTTTTTTTGTTTCCAGCAATGCGGTGAATCTGCCCCTGCCAGCCCCCTCCGTCTCATCGGACACTCCCCGCTTGGGCGAGCTGCGTTTCGATTCGCCGGCAATCGCCGCCGGCCAGACGCTCGGAATTCTGTTCCGGGTCGACGATGACGGGCTCAACTTCCCGGTTCCTCACGGTGTCACAGTCCGGTTGGGGAAGCAGGTGATTTCGGTTGAAAAAACGTCCGCCAAATACATGCACTGCCAGGTGCCGATCCCCGCCGATGGCGGCCATGACCATGAGCTGGAGTTTGTCATGACGGACATGGCGGACAATCGGCACACCCAGAGAATTGCCATTCCCGTATGTGCATGAGCCTACTCCTTGGCGGATCGCAGAACTTCGGACGAACGTGCTCGGGTCGTCCGTCGAAACCCTGAGTCCGTTGCTATGCTCTGAACTATCGGCTGGCCGTCGTTGGTTCGGGGCTTCGGGTGAATCCTCACGCGCGGTCGGCGTGGCTTGATGGGGATTCTAATAATGAAAAACCCTTATGCTCCCGGCTTCTGGTGTGCGGTGGTGGCCCTGGTGCTGCTCTCGGCGACGTATTTCTACGGCGTGATGCTCGCCCACCAGATCGACAAGGCGCTGGTGTTCCTCGACAGCGCCAGTGCCCTGATCGCAGTGATGTCCATCGTAGTGGTGGCCTGGGCCAGTTACCAGAGCCAGCAGGTGAAGAAGCGCCAGCTCTCCCAGAGCAAGACCCTGGTCCTGGTCTGGGACACCAAGGTCGCCCTGCGCCGCGTCGAAACCGTGTTCGACCGCTATTTCTGGGGCAGCTACTGGCAACCGGGCCGGACCTTCCAGGAAGTCATGGGCGAACTGACCGGCACGCCCCTGGAAAAAAGCCTCGAAACCCTCAAGAGCCAATGCCTGAAACTCGACCGCGAGGTGGCCCACGAAGAGCGCCACTGGCTGAGCAACGCCCGCGAGCTGGCGGACGTCGCCATCGCCATGGCCCGCGAGCGTTATCAGCTGGACGTCTGCGACCCGCGCAACGACTCGCCGGACGGCGTGGTGATCAACCGTGATTTCGAGGTGCTGGTGTACACCTGGACGGCGCGACTGAAGACCTTTGACCATCAGCTGGACGAGATGGAGCTGCAGTATTCGTGAGTTGCCGGGCCTGATCCGAACTTAAGGCCGACCCTGACGTCAATGCAATGCAACCCGGTGGTCTTGCCGGGTGCCCGCGCGCGTTCTTCCTGTGCATTTTGCTGCCTTCGTCACATGCCGATACCGGGGTGACAGGTGCGCCCGTCTTCGTGCAAATGCTACTCTTCGTCCTTTCGGGCGCCGTCGAGCCGAACCCGACCAAGGGTTCAGGGAAGACCAGCATTTTCAACACAACGGACATTGATCGGGTCAATTCATGAATAAATCAGCAGGCGTATTGTTGGGGTTTGTCGTGGTGGTGGGTGCCGTGAGCACCGCCGGCGCGTGGTACACCGGCAATCAACTGGAAGGGGTGTTGAACACTTCGATCCAGGAAGCCAACGCACAATTGAAGACGGCCCTGAGCAGTGGTGGCGGCAACGCGAGCATCGAGCTGGTGTCGCTGGACCGCCACCTGTTCACCAGCACCGCGCATTACCGGCTCAAGCTGCAGAACCTGCAGCTCGGTGAAGATAACAAGGACGTCGACCTGCTGTTCGTCGACCATATCGAGCACGGGCCATTGCCGTTGTCGCGCCTGAAGGCGTTGAAGCTGACGCCAGTGATGGTCAACAGCAACTACGAGCTGGAAAAGAACGACGTGACCGCCAAGTGGTTCGACGCCGCCAAGGGCGCCGCGCCGCTCAAGGGCGTGGTTGCGCTGGGCTACAACAACTCGATCGACGGCAACGTCGAGTTGATCCCGCTGGACTTCGCGCCGGACGACAAGAGCTCGGTGAAATTTTCCGGGCTGAACCTGAACCTCACCGGCAGCGACCGTGGGGCGAAGATCAAGCTCAACGGCTACATGGACAGCCTGAAGATTGCCGCCCAGTCCGCCGAGGACGGGCCGGTATCGGTCGAGCTGGGTGGCCTGACCCTGGTCAGCGACCTGGCCAAGAGCGACTTCGGCTTCTACCTGGGCGGCAACACCCTGGAACTGAGCAACGCCAAGGTGACCTACGGTCTGACCCCGGCAACAGTGACGGTCAAGGACTTCGAGCAGAAGGACTCCCTGGACGCGACCGGCAATATCCTCGCCGGACGCCTGGCCTACACCGTCGGCGATATCGGCTACAACGGCAAATCGGTGGGCAGCGCGCAGATGAGCCTGGCCGCGAAGAACCTCGATATCCCGGCGGTGCGCTCCCTGACCCAGATCTACCAGAGCGAGCTGCAGGCCATGCAGCAAGCGGCCGCGCAGGGTGAGGAAACCCCGGCGGTGCCGGAGCTGACCGCCGAGCAGCAACTCAAGGCCCAGGCCGACATCCGCCAGCTGCTGGCCGGCAAGCCGCAGATCGCCGTGGAAAACCTGTCGTTCAAGACCGCCAATGGCGAAAGCCGTTTCAGCCTGTTGCTGGACCTGACCAACCCGTCGTCCACCCAGTTGCCGCCGCTGGAACTGGGCAAGCAACTGATCGCGCAACTGGACGCCAAGCTGTCGCTGTCCAAGCCGATGATCGCCGATCTTGCCGGCGTGCAGGCGCAGGTCGAGGGCCAGACCGATCCGAAGGCCATCGCCCAGTACGCGTCGATGAGCAGCGAAATGGCCGGTACCATGGCGGTATCTACCGAGATGGCGACCATCGAGGGCACGGATATCGTCTCCAAGCTGCACTACACCGCCGGCCAGGTGGATTTCAACGGGCAGAAGATGCCGGTGGAAGACTTCATCGCGCTGATGATGTCCAAGGTCGGTGGCCTGAGCGGCGCCGAAGCCGCCGAGTAAGCACCCGCCATGTGCGAGCGGGCTTGTCGGGACGCCGCACCGCCGCGAAGCTTTTAGCGGCCTGAAGGGGCTTTTCGTGAGTAAGCCCGGCTGCGGGTAGCCGGGCTTACTTCGTTTCTGACGTGACGCTTTCCAGCCGATAGCCGTAACCGTATACGGTCTGCAATTGCCAGCCGCGCTCGGCGGTCAGCCCGAGCTTGTTGCGCAGGCGATAGATATGGGTGTCGAGGGGCCGCGAGGAAAGCACTTCCTCGTGGGGCCAGAAGCGCTCGTAGAGGTACTCGCGCGACAGCGGCCGGCCGAGGTTGGCGAACAGGCAACGAGCCAGGCGGTACTCGCGCTCCGTCAGGCCGATGGGCTGGCCGTCGCGGCTGACGAGCAGTTCCGCATCGTCGAAGCTCAGGTCATTGAAGGTCGCGGTTTCGCCGCCGGCGTTGCGCTGCACGCCATGCCGGCGCAGCACCGCGTTGATCCGCGCCTTGAGTTCATTGGCGCGAAACGGCTTGCTCACATAATCGTCGGCACCGCTGCCCAGGGCCAGGACGATATCGTTCTCGGCGTCGCGACTGGTGAGCATGATGGCCGGTGGCGGGGCTTCCATGTGCTCGCGGGTCCAGCGCAGGAGCGCCAGGCCACTGAGGTCCGGCAACTGCCAGTCGAGGATCAGCAGGTCGAAGGTTTCGCGACGCAACCGGCGCAGCAGGTCCTCGCCGCGCTCGAAGCTGTGCACGGTCCAGGGCGGTTCGCCCGCCTGGGACATCTGCCCCAGGGTCTGCTCGAGCCGACGCAGCTCGGCGGGTTCGTCGTCGAGTATGGCGACACGCATGGCCTCGTCCTTTCTCCTTGCCTGATGAGCTCGATTCTGACGGATCGGTGCCGGCAAAATCTGAACAATTCTGGCGAATCCCTCAAGCGTCGGCGCCGGCTGGTTAGGCTTGATATCAAATTGCCGGTGCCTGCTGTGCGGGGCTCAAGTCGCCTGATTGCAGGGTACCGGTTCGCTGGTACAAGGAGAAGGAACAATGGGCAGTCCCTTTCGCGTCATGCGCTGGCAACCCTGGACAGTCGTGTCGCTGATCACCGGGCTGGTTTTGTGCCTGGGGCTCGGTTTCACCGTCGGCATGTGCTACTCGATCCCGCGTACGACGGCTATCGTCTCCATGCGCCTGCCCATGCCCGTGGCCGGCGATCTGGTCATGCCCGCCGAATGGCCGGGCTCGCGTAGCCTGGAGCTGGCGCAGTGGATCAAGGAACAGGCGGTGCGGCAGGAGCAGCAGCGTTGGATATTCTGAAGCCGGCAATTCTGAACAATTCTTGCAGATTGTCCGCCAAGGACGGATTTGCCCATACAGTAGGTCCAGTAGCACAGGGGCACTTTGGAGCAAGTCCGACCCACGGAGGGGTAGCGATTCGGATCCACACGAATCGTTGTCGAGGGAAGGTTGGGATGCCTTCCCTTGGCCATTTTTTCCGTGGCACTCCTTTCATATCAAGACATACAGTGTGGTCCGGTGGCCGCGGGGCGCTGTGGCATGATTGAGAAACCTGGCTCAGTGCCGTAGTCCTTATCCCTGCTCCCTGTCCGAGCGACCGAGCCGATGACCGAGTTTGCCTCTTCTTCCCTTTCCCTGCTTCGCAGCCCGTTGTTTCGAAGCGGCCTGTTTCAACGCCTCGTTCCCTGGCTGATCGGTGTCGTTGTCGGCCTGCCTGGCCTTGGTGTATCGGCGGCGCCCGCGCTGTCCCGCGCGCCCTATCTCGATCGTGAACAGCAATGCCGTCCGCAACCGTTGCCGGCGGTCGTCCTGCACCTGGCCGGCGAGGCCTGGAAGCTCGATGCCAGGGGGCAGGAGAGCCGCCTGGAAGAGGGCATGCGCGTGGATGAGCAGGAGGCCGTGCGAACGGCGGCCGATGCCTTTGTCAGCCTCGGCCTGGGGGATGGCTCGCGGATCGTCCTGCCGTCCAACTCCCAGGTACGCCTGCAACTGGATGAAGTGCTGGCGGTGCCCCAGGTGATCCTGGAGCAGGGGCAGGTCGAGTCCTACGTGATCAAGCGCGCCAGTGATCACGACCGCTTCCGGATCCAGACCCCGGTGGGTGTGCTCGGTGTGCGCGGTACGCATTTCCGCACCCGTGGCGAAGACGGCCAGGTGCTGCTCGAAGTGCTGGACGGCCAGGTCGCGGTCAGGCGTATCCCCGCCCAGACGGAGCCGGGCAAGGCCGGGGCGAAGCGCCTGGCGGTGGCCGAGGCCGCGGTACCGGTGAATGCCCGGCAGGGCCTGAAGATCCGCGGCAGCGGCGAGCTGAAACCCACCGACCTGCTACCGGCGCCGCGCCTGCTGGGCCAGGACGGCCAGCGAGGTGACAAGCCGGTCTGGCAACTGTTTCTCCAGCCGCTGGAGGGGGCCCGGCGCTATCGTGCGCAGGTCGCTACCGATGTCGGCTTCCTCGATATCAAGCAGGAAGGTTTTTCCAGCACGCCGCAGATCCAGTTCAGCGACTTGCAGGCGGCGTTCTACCACGTGCGGCTGTCGGCATTCGACGAACAGGGACTTGAGGGCCAGACTGGGGTCTACGATATCTACTACTGGCCCAGGACGTTGCATGCCCAATAGCCGCGGTGTTTCACCTTCATGAGCGTTTCGCCTCCATGAGGTTCTGGTGGCGGCGCGAGGCACGCGAACCGACGCAGGCGCAACGGCTGTTCCGTGGTCTGCTGCGTGAATGGCTGCTGGTGGGATTGCTGTTGCTGCCGCTGACCGCCGTGCTGTCCCTGAGCCAGAATCTGGCGTTCAGTCATTTTCTCTATGATCGCCTGAGCCGGTTGAATCCGCTGCCGGTCGATCCGCGCATCCTGCTGGTCACCATCGATGACCGCAGTCTCGAGGCCCTCGGCCGTTGGCCCTGGCCCCGCGACGTGCATGCCCGATTGCTGGATCGCCTGGCCGCGGCGCAGCCCCGGGGCGTGCTGTTCGATGTGATCTTCAGTGAACCGGAACGTCCCGGCGATGGCGATGAACACCTGGCCGAGGCCCTGTGTCGCGCCGGTAACGTGGTCCTGCCGCTGTTGCGCGAAGGTGTGCCGCGGTTTGCCACGCCGTTGCGGGAAATCGAGCCGATCGAGCCGTTGCGGCGCTGTGCCCGGGCCGTCGGCCATATCAACGTCGAGGCGGATAACGACGGCGTGGTGCGCGGGCTTTTCCTGCGCGAGGGCCCGGCCGGGCAAACCCGTGAGCAACTGGCCTGGCTGGCGTACCAGATGGCGCTGCCGGCGGACGGGCAACCCGCGATGCCGGGTGCCGGGGACGGGGACCTTGCCGAAGCCCGGGACTGGCAACGCCGCAACGCCATCCTGCTGCCCTTTGTCGCCGGTGCCGGCGGCTTTCCCAGCGTGCCCTATATCAGCGTCCTGCGCGGTGAGGTGCCGCCGCAGTTGTTGCGTGACCGGCTGATCCTGGTCGGTGCCACCGCGCCGGGCCTGGGCGACCGTTATGTCACGCCGGTCTCCGAGCAGGCCGGGACCACTGCCGGGGTGGAGATCCAGGCCAACCTGCTCAACGGCCTGTTGCAGCAGCGCAGTATTGTCGCGTTGTCGCCGTTGCCGAGCCTGCTGCTGTCCGTCTCGACGGTGGCCCTGCTGCTGGGCGGCCTGTTGCTGCGCGCGCGGCATGCCCTGTGGCTGACGCTCGCTGGCATGATTGCGCTGCTGGCCGGCGCCTGGGGCCTGCTGCGCCTGGGCCTGTGGTGGTCGCCGGCGGCGAGTCTGAGCGGCTTTCTGCTGGCCTACCTGATCTGGAACTGGCGGCGCCTGAGCGCTGTGCTGGCCTACTTCGGCTGGGAGCTGGCCCGGTTGAACGACGAGCCCAGGGTGCTGCCCGAGCGTCGCCGGCCGATCGTCCCGGGCGGCGATGTCCTGCAAGGTCGCATCGCCGCCCTGGAACAGGCCCTCGGGCGCACTCGCGATACCCGGCGATTCATGGCCGATGGCCTGGAGTGCCTGCCTGTCGCCACGCTGATAACCGACACTCAAGGCCAGGTGCTGCTCGCCAATCGCAGTGCCCGCGAACTGCTGGGCGCGACGCTGGTGGGCGAGAACTGGCTCGAGGTGCTGGCACGCCTGGGCTTTCCCGACCTGCACGGGGGCGCACGCCCGGTATTGTCCGCACTGACCCGCCAGGAGTTTCGCGACAGCCGCCAGCGCACCCTGCGCCTGGACCTCGCACCGCTGCTGTCGGCGGAAGATGAAGTCGCCGTTGGCTGGCTGTTCAGCCTTGCGGACCTGAGCCAGGAGCGCGAAGCCGAGCAGCAGCGGGCGGCCTTGTTGCGCTTTCTGTCCCATGACCTGCGCGCGCCGCATTCGGCGATCCTGGCGCTGCTGGATGTGCAGCGCGAGCAGCACGAGGATGCGCCGCTGCATCGGCAGATCGAACAACAGGTCCGCCGGGCCCTGGGCCTGACCGAGGCGTTTGTGCACCTGGCCAAGGCCGAGTCGGAGGCCTACCGGTTCCAGCCGGTGCTGTTCGCCATGCTGGTACTGGATGCCTTCGACCAGGTGGCGCCATTGGCACAGCTCAAGGGCATCGTACTGCGTCATCAGCTCGACGAGGCCGATGAAAGCCTGGTCCGCGCCGATGCCGCGCTGCTGACCCGGGCGCTGTTCAACCTGCTGGAAAACGCCATCAAGTACAGCCCTTCCGGCACCTGCGTCAGCCTCGCCGTGACGGTGGCGGACAACCGGCTGGCCTGCCGCATCAGCGACCAGGGCCGAGGCATCGACGCTGTCGAGCTGCCGCGACTTTTCGACCCCTACACGCGTTTTGCCTCGGCCCACGACAGCGAAGGGCTGGGCCTGGGGCTGGCGATGGTGAAGGCCGTGATCGACCGGCATGGCGGCCTGATCCGCTGCCAGAGTGTCGTTGGCCAGGGCACGACGTTCATCCTCGAATTGGCGGTTCTGCGCGAGTGACCCGGCAATCATCCTCGTCGGTGCCCGGCGAAATCTGAATAATTATTGCATGTTGTTTTTTGGTCTAACCTTGCGTGAAAGACTCTTGATCAGATAGCCAATGCGCATCATCCAAGAACGGCTTTCTGGACGCGACGGGCTTTAGTTGCCACGTAAGGAAGTTGACGAGATGCCGCGTACCGCGATTGCTTTTGCTCGTGTTGATCTTCGCCTGCTCATTCAGATGGCCCTGTGCGGCCAACTGTTCTGGAGCGGCCTGGCCTGCGCCGACGCGTCCTACGACCAACTGATCCGCCAGGCCCGGAACGGTGACTATGCCCCCGCGCTGAGCCAACTGCGCCAGCTGCCTGCCGGGCAACAGACCACCGGCCAGGTCAGCGACCACTTGCAGATAGCGGGTTGGGCGGGCCTGGACAGCGAGGTGGTGACGGTCTACGAGTCCAGTGGCGCGCACCGTACGCTGCCGGTTCCGGCCCTGACGGCCACGGCAAGGGCGTATCGCAACCTCAAGCGCTGGGATGACGCCGAACGCCTGTATCGCCTGGCGCTGACCCGTGAACCGCAGAGCCTCGATGCGCAACTGGGCCTGGCCGTGACCCAGGCCGATGGCGGTGACCCACAAGAGGCCGTGCGCCGTGCCCGCGAGCTGGTGGCCCGGCAGCCCGATGATCCTTCGCGGCGCCTGGCATTGGGCTACGCGCTGACCCGGGCAGGCGACCGCTATGGCGCGTTGTTCGAGTACGACCAGGCGTTTCTCCGGGCATCGGACAACCCCGAGGTGGCTCGCGAATACCTCTTTGCCCTCGAACGTGCGCGCCTGCCCGAGCCGGCATTGCGCCTGGCCCGCAACCATCCGCAACTGATCGGGCCGCTGCCCGTGGCGCGCCTCGAAGGCGAGCTGGCGGCCGAGCGCGTGCGTCTGGCGGAGTTCGCCTCGCGCAGTGAACGCGAGCGTTTCGTCGTCGCCGACCGGGCGCTGGCCGACTATGAGCAACTGCTCGCCAATTGGGCCTCCAATCCCGATGCGCGCGATGACGTGGTGCGCTGGCGCATCGACCGCATGGGCGCGCTCAAGGCCCGGGCGCGCAGTGCCGAGGTGCTGGTCGAATACCAGAAACTGATCGATGAAGGCGTGACGATCCCGACCTATGCCCTGCGCTGGGTGGCGGCGTCCTACCTCGATGTGCGCCAGCCCGAGACGGCCACGCAACTGTATCGCCAGGTGCTGTCGGCGCCGGACGCGGACCCCGCCGACCGGGTCGATGACACCACGGCCCTGTTCTATGCCCTGCTCGAAAGCGACAAGCCGCAAGAAGCCCGTGAAGTGGCGCAGACGTTGGCAAAAAACGAGTCGCCCCGCGTCGAACTCAAGGGGTTGCCCATCGGCAACCCCAGCGATTCGTGGATGGATGCCCAGCAATTGAATGCCCAGGTCGGGCTCTACGACAACGCCGTGCCGGACAGCGAGCAAGGCCTGGAGGCATTGTTCGAGCAGGTGCCGGGTAATATCGGGCTGCGCGTGGCCATGGCGCAGATGTACCTGGCCCGTGACTGGCCGCGTCGCGCCGAATACCTGAACAAGGAAACCGAAGCCCTGGCCCCCAGGGACCGCGGACTGGAAGTGGCCCAGGGCTACACGGCGCTCGATCTGCAGGAGTGGCGCCAGCTCGATGCGCTGACCGACGACCTGGTCGAACGCTTTCCGGAAAACCGCCAGGTGCAGCGCCTGCAACGCCTGCGCGACGTCCATGACATGGCTGAGCTGCGGGTCGAGGCTTATACCGGCAAGAGCTTCGGCGGTGGCTCGGACAGCGAGCCCGGGGCGGTCACCGGTAGCCGTGACTACGGTCTCGAGACGGTGCTGTACAGCCCGCCGATCAATGAGGACTGGCGACTGTTCGCCGGTGCCGGGTATGCCTTCGGCAAGTTCACCGAAGGCGACGCCCAGCGCCGCTGGCAGCGGCTCGGGGTGGAGCGGCGGACCCGCGACATGACCCTGGAAGCCGAGGTGTCCAACCAGTCCTACGGCGAGGGCAACAAGATAGGTGCGCGCCTGGCCGCCGCCCTCGACATCGACGATCACTGGCAATACGGCGGCAGTCTCGAGCGCCTGTCCGCGGCCACGCCGTTGCGCGCGCTGAAGAACGGTATCAGCGCCAACTCGGCGAGCGCGTTCCTGCGCTGGCGGGCCAATGAAAGCCGCGAATGGAAGCTGGCGGTGACCCCGTCGCGTTTCAGCGACGGCAACCGCCGCATCGAAACCGTGCTCACCGGCCGCGAAGGTCTCTATAGCGCGCCCCATGTGCAAGTGGACCTGGGTCTGGAAGTCAGTACCAGCCACAACACCAAAAGTGACGACGTCCCCTATTTCAACCCCAAGTCCGACTTCAGTGTGTTGCCGACCGTGAACGTCAACCACATCCTTTACCACCGCTACGAAACCGTATGGAGCCAGCAGTTCCAGGTAGGTGCGGGGAGTTACAGCCAGCGCGATCACTCCACTGACGCCATGGCCCTGTTGGGCTACGGCCAGCGCGTGAGCTGGAACGATGTCCTTGACGCCGGTGCGCTGGTGAGTTGGCTCAGCCGACCGTACGACGGGGATCGGGAACGCGACCTTCGTCTGACCGTCGACCTTACTTATCGCTTCTAGAAGAGATGGATGATGCCTTTGATCATGCGTTGCCTGCTTCTCCTGGGAGCGTTGCTGCTCGGCGCCTGCGCCCAGACTCCCGCGACCTTCACCGCGCCGGCGCAGCGCCCGCTGCCGGCCAATGAGGCACCCTGGCCGAAGAACCATGTGCTGGGCATCGCTTATCACGATGTCGAGGACCGTGACCCGGATCAGGCGGTGGTGGCCGTGCGCACCGAGCGACTGCTCGAACAATTGGCGTGGTTGCGGGAAAACGGCTATCGGCCGGTCAGCGTCGACCAGATCCTCGCGGCGCGCGGCGGCGGACCGGAGCTGCCCGCCAAGGCGGTGCTGTTGAGCTTCGACGACGGCTACGCGAGTTTCTACACCCGCGTAATGCCGGTCCTGCGCAGCTACCGCTGGCCGGCGTTGCTGGCACCGGTTGGGACCTGGATCGACACGCCGGCGGGTCAGCCGGTGAACTTCGCCGGCGAGCTGCGTCCGCGTTCGCAGTTCCTGACCTGGGCCCAGATCAAGGAGATTTCCGCCTCGGGGCTGGTCGAGATCGCCGCCCATACGGACGCCAGCCACCTGGGCATCGTCGCCAACCCGCAAGGCAACCAGCAACCGGCGGCGGCCACGCGGCGCTACGATGCCAGCACCGGCCGGTATGAAAGCGAAGCCGACTTCCAGGCCCGCATGCGCGCTGACGTGGTGGCGATTTCGAACAAGATCCGTGCGGTCACCGGCTACGCCCCACGGGTCTGGGTCTGGCCCTACGGTGTCGCCGACGGTACGGCGCTGAAGGTGATCGACGGCCAGGGCTACAAGATGGCGCTGACCCTGGATGACGGGCTCGACAGCGTCGACAGGCTGATGAGCAGTCCGCGGTTCCTGGTGGCCTCGGATCCCGATGGCGAGCACTACGCCAGCAGCCTCGTCGCGGTGCAGACGCGCTCGCCCAAGCGCGTGGTGCATGTCGACCTGGATAACGTCTATGACGCGGATCCGGTCCGTCAGGAAATCAACCTCGACAAGCTGGTCCAGCGCATTTCCGACATCGGCGCCAATACCGTCTTTCTGCAAGCCTTCGCCGACCCCGAGGGCGATGGCCTGGCACGCGAGCTGTATTTTCCCAACCGGCACCTGCCGGTCCGCGCGGATATCTTCGACCGTGTCGCCTGGCAGCTGCGTACCCGCGCCCATGTCGAGGTGTTCGCCTGGATGCCGGTGCTCAGCTTCGCACTGGATTCCAGGCTGCCCCGGGTGACCCGCTGGGACCCGGCGACCGGCCACGTGGCCCCGGATCCCGAGCAGTACCGGCGCCTGTCGCCCTTCGACCCCGAGGTGCGCCGCCTGATCGGCGAGATCTACGAGGACCTGGCGCGGCTGACCTCGGTCGATGGCGTCCTCTATCACGACGACGCCGTGCTCTCCGATTTCGAGGACGCCAGCCCCCAGGCGCTGCGCGCCTATGCGGCCAACGGCCTGCCGGGTAGCGTCGAGGTTTTGCGTGGCGACCCGGCGACACTCCAGCGCTGGACCCGTTTCAAGAGCCGTTACCTGATCGATTTCACCCACGAACTGACCGCCAGGGTCCGTGCCATCCGCGGGCCGCAGGTGCAGACCGCGCGCAATCTGTTCGCCGAGCCGGTGATCGACCCGCAGAGCGAGACCTGGTTCGCCCAGAACCTCGATGACTTCCTCACCAGTTACGACTGGACCGCGCCGATGGCCATGCCGTTGATGGAAGGCCAGAGCGAGAGCCATTCGGGCGACTGGCTGGAAAAGCTGGTCGAGCGGATCGGGCAACGCCCGGGCGCCCTGGATCGCACCGTGTTCGAGTTGCAGGCCCGCGACTGGCGGCAGAAACCGGCGACGGACATCGACGGCGAGCAACTGGCGGACTGGATGGCACGGATCAAGCGCAAGGGCGCGACCAGTTTCGGTTACTACCCGGACAATTTCCTCGAAAACAGTCCGGACCTGAAAACCGTGCGCCCCGCACTTTCCAACAAGTGGAATCCTTAGATCATGATGGATCGCATCCTGGCACTGATCGTCCTGGCGCTCGTCCTGGGGTTTCCCCTGGGCGTGATTTTCCTGGTCACCGGGCAATTCCTGATGGACTTCGTGTTCTTCTACCCGTTGTTCATGTCGGGGTTGTGGATGGCCGGCGGCTTGTACTTCTGGCTGCACTGGGAGCGGCGCTGGCCCTGGGAAGCCGACACCCTGCCACCGCCGCTGCCCGGCGAGCCGCTGATCTCGATCCTGATCCCCTGCTTCAACGAAGGTGACAACGTCGGCGAGACCATCGAGGCGGCGCTGGCCCAGCACTACCCGAATATCGAAGTGATCGCCATCAATGACGGTTCCAGCGACAACACCGGGCAGTTGCTCGATGACCTGGCGCAGCAGGACCCGCGCCTGCGGGTGATCCACCTGGCGCAGAACCAGGGCAAGGCGGTGGCCTTGAGCATGGGCGCGGTGGCGGCCCGCAGCGAGTACCTGGTGTGCATCGACGGCGATGCCCTGCTGGCGCCGCACACGGCGGCCTACCTGGTGGCGCCGCTGCTGCATAACGCCCGCCTGGGGGCGGTCACCGGCAACCCGCGGATCCGTACCCGCTCGACCCTGATCGGCCGGGTCCAGGTCGGCGAGTTCTCCTCGATCATCGGTTTGATCAAGCGTACGCAGCGGGTCTTCGGGCGGATCTTCACCGTCTCCGGCGTGGTCTGTGCCTTCCGTCGCACGGCGCTGGACCGGGTGGGCTACTGGAGCCCGGACATGATCACCGAAGACATCGACATCAGCTGGAAGCTGCAACTGGATCACTGGAGCGTTTTCTACGAGCCCCGGGCGCTGTGCTGGATCCTCATGCCGGAGACCCTGCGCGGGCTGTGGAAGCAGCGGCTGCGCTGGGCCCAGGGCGGCGCGGAGGTGCTGTTCAAGAATATCCGCGGCATCTGGCAGTGGCGTCACCGTTACCTGTGGCCGCTGTTGTTCGAATACTGCCTGTCGACCGGCTGGGCGTTTACCTTCCTGCTGTCGATCATCTTCTATTGCATGGGCCTGTTTATCGAGATGCCGGCCCCGATCGCCGTGCATCGTATCCTGCCACCATCCTTTACCGGGCTGTTGCTGGCGATGGTCTGCCTGGGGCAGTTCGCGGTCAGCGTGCTGATTGACCGCCGCTATGAACGGGACCTGTGGAAAGTCATGTTCTGGGTGGTCTGGTACCCGCTGGTGTTCTGGTTCATCAGCTTCTTCACCACCCTGGTCAGCTTTCCCCGGGTGTTGTTCGGCCAGGGCGGCAGGCGAGCCCGCTGGGTCAGTCCGGACCGGGGGATCAAGCCTGTCGACGACGAGCAGAAGGTGCGCTCATGAAAATCCTCCGAACCCGCCAGCGGCCTTTCATGATGATCGTCGACGCGGTGCTGACCCTGCTGGCCTGGATCGGCCTGCTGTACCTGCTGATCCAGGGCTTGTGGCCGTTGCTCGACGGGCATGCCGGGCCGCGGATCGACATTTCGTTCTTCGAAGCACTGAACACCTTGCAGATCTATCTGTGGATCGGCCTGTTGAACGCGGCGGTGCTGATCGCCTGGGCGCGTTATCAGCAGCGCAAGAGCCGTGGTTATGCCCAGCGTCGCCTGGCTCCGCCGGTGGTGGGGGACGAGGGCTTGAGCCGCAGCTTCAAGCTGAGCGGCGAGAACTTCGCCCGGATGCGCCAGTCGGCGACGATGATCGTGCACAACGACGAACATGGTGGGGTCAGCGAAGTGATCACGCACCTGTACCGGGTCGAGCCGCAGGAGCAACCGCCGCCACTGGCGCCGCCGGCCCATCCGCGGGTGATCCGCCTGCCGTCGGACGATGATGGCAAGGCCGAGTGAAAACGTTCCAGGCCGCGATCACCGCTGGTGGTTAATTATCTAGTGCCTGGGCATGCCGGGCCGGGCTCTAGGCTTTCTCCTTTTTCCATGGAAAAGGGGAATGCCCATGAACACGGTCTTACAGGAACCGGCCAACGGCGTTGAAGCTCCTGCCCTGTCCGCCCCCGAGGCGGCGCTGGAGCACTTCGGCAAGCAACTCGCCGAGCGTCTCGCCCTGTCGAAACGCCCCAGCCTGCTGCTCAACCGGCTCCAGGCGGCGCTGGTGCGCGGACTCGACAGCCAATATCGACTCAAGCGGCTTTTCGAGCGGGCGCCACGGATCGGCGACGTGCTCCAGCGGCTCCTGAGCGAAGCCTTCGGGCATGATCCGCATCGGCTCCTGTTCATCCCGCCACTGCGTTGTGGCGACGGGCAGTTGGCGCGGACCCTGGCACAGGTCGCCATGTCGCTGTTGCGCAATCCGTTCCTGTCCCTGGGCTCGGGCCTTGGTGTGCGCCTGGGCCTGGTCGGCGAGCCGGACAATGCCCTGCAACTGGACCCCGGGCAGGTGCTGGCGCACCTGAAGTCCCTGGGGCTGTCTTCCCGTATCGATACGGCCCTGCGCAGCTACTGGGAGCAGCCGGCGTATGACAGCAACCTGTCGCGCCGGGAGCGCCTGATCGAACTGCACAAGCTGTTGTTCCACGACAAGGTCCTGTTGGCCTATGGCCTCGGCGGTTTGTCCGCTGGCGCGGTCAATATGCTGATGGGGCTGCTGGATGCCCCGACCCCCGAGGCACGGACGCTGGCCGGCGACCGCTGGGCGCGGCTCATGGTCTCGGAGCTGGTCTGGCCGGCGGAAGGCCAGGCGACGCTGGCCCTGAGCGGCAGCCTGCACCTGCACGGGACCGGCAGTGTCCGGCGGGGCAGGCAGGTGGTCTTCGTGCCCGGTGCGCCCGTGGAGTTCTTCGAGTTCGCCGATCCGGCTGAAATGCACCGCCGGCTTCCGGAAGTGCTCAATGCTCCGGGCAATTACCGACCCTGGCAGTTGCTGGCGTTGCAGGAGCGTCATCGCCTGTTTCCCCAGGGCGCGCGACCGGCCCTGCCTTACCATTTCCAGGACAGCGCGGCGCTCGCCGGCGATGCCTTCGCCCACAGCGCCCTGAGCCGGCTGGAGACCCAACTGGCCAACGAATGGGCCGCCGCCTTGCTGCTCAATAGCGCATACATGTTGCCCGAGGGCCTGGCCGATGCCGCGCGCCTGACGCCACTGCAGGCGGTGGAAGCCATGCAGGAATCGCGCACCGCCCTGACCGGCCTGCCGGCGGTGAGGACGGCGCTGGCGCAACGGCTGCTGCGCGACGAGCACCGCCGGATGCTCGAGATCACCTTCGGCAGCCTGGCCATGGACCTTCCCGTGCGCCTGCGCCAGAGCAAGCTGCGCCAGCAGGAGCGTGGACTCCTAAAGCTGCTGGATGAACCGGGCCCCGGGCGCGACAGTCCGGTCTATAACGAGTTGCTGGGGGATCACGAGCGCTGGCGACAACAGGCGGCCGACCTCCAGGCGCTGCTGCGGGACCGGCAGGACTGGTCGCGAGCCGGGTTCTGGCAGGCGGACGGGAAGGGCAACGATCTTGGCGAAAAATGGCTCAAGGGGCGCTGCCAGGCACTGTTGTACGAGGCACGGATTCAACACCGGCTCGGACTGCTGGATCAGAAGGAACTGGAGCGGATCCTCGATGTGCTGCCGCAAGCGCCACCCGGGCGGGTGGCCAGCGATACACGGATCGTCGGTATCGCCGTGGGGCCCGACGACTCGCCCTGGCTGCTGACGGGGGCCTGTGTCATCAGTACCCGCCAGGCCCTGGCGGATCGGCGCGTGAGCACCTCGGCGCTGCTGTTCGTGCCGGGACGCCAGGGCGGTCTGCAACGCTTCATCAGCCTGGACAGCCTGGCGCAACGGCTGGGCATCACCCTGCTCAGTCCGGAATGTGACAGCCTCTGGCCGCTGATTGCCCGGGACCAGCGTGGCGATGCGCGGCGCTGGGTGCGCAGCCTGCCGGCCGGCGAGCGGCTGGCCGTGCATTACCTGCCCATTGTCGCGGATGCCTTGCAGCACGGGCTCCAGCAACAGATCCAGGCTTACCTGCGGGTCTGCCGGGCGGTCGAGGGCGGCCTGCGTCCTTTTTCGCAAGTCGCCGATGCGCCCGGCTCCCTGCAATGGCTGGCCGATGAGCTGGCGCAAAACCTCGCGGTGCCCGGCCACGACGCCCGGGAACGGGCGCTAGACAACCTGGCCGCACTGCAACTCGGCGCGGTGCAGGCGCAGGGCCTGCCCGCCTGGTTGTCCGGGGCGTCCCGGTCGACGCGCCAGCAGTATGCGCGGCGGCTGGCGCGCTACCAGAACAGCGTGCAGGCCCTGGAGCTCAAGCTGGAACGGCAACTGCCGGACCTGGATGACTTCGCCCGGGGAAAACTCATCGAGCGGCTCAGGCAGGACGGCTGGTATCCGGGGCTGGATATCGACAAACCGCTGTTCGATCTTCCCGACAGCGTCGAGCGGGTGTGGGCCGGTCACCCCGAGCGCGTAGTGGGCGAGTCGGGCCCGAAGACCGTGGTCAGCGACACGCGACATACCTACAGCCTGCTGCGCCTGGCCCTGGAGAACCTCGATCCGCAATCCATGGGTAGCCGCCGGCGCCTGCAACACGGGCGGCTCCTGGACCCCGCCTGGCAGCAGCGCCTGACCCCCGATTACCTGATCGCGACGATTTCCGCCCTCGACCTTGGCGGCCAGTACGACAGCCTGATCCAGCGGGCTTTCTACGGCGTGGAGGATCCCCGGCGCGAACAGCCCCGGGCATTCGACCGCGCGCTGTTGTACCGCCTGGTCAGGCAACGCGCCGCGATGGAGTTGTTCAGTGCCCGGCAACAAGGGCTCGGCGACTGGGCGGCCGAGGCCTTCGAGGTGGCCCTGAACGCCGAGTTCGCCGTGGACTTGCGGACCGCGCGCCTGGACCTCGAATTGCATCGGGTTACCTTCGCCGGTCGGGCGTTTGCCCGGGCGCGGCATGTGGGCAACGCGGTGGCGATCCATGACAGGATTTCCGGGAAAACCCTGGTCTACCTGCCGGGGGCTCCCCATGAGCAGGTGCTGACCGAACACGCCGATCTGGCGGCGGCGCAACGGGCGCTGGTCAAGACCGAGCAGGCGTCGCAGCGGGTGGCGGATATCGTGCAGCGCCTGGCGGCGGGCTGGGACCGGGAGGTGGTCGAGGGTTATCCGGCGGAACAGGGGGCGTATTCGCCGCGACTGGCCTCCCTGCGGGGTGACGGAGCTGCGCTGGTCCTGCAATCCGCGGCAGCCACGCCGGTTGTCGCGGCCAGGTCCACCACGTTGCTCAAGGTCATCAGGAGCTGGTGGACGAGCGAGCCGGAATCCCCCATGCCGGATTCCGCCGCGCTGGAAAAGGAGGTACGGCGCGAGATCGCGGAAAATCCCGGGCACTGGTTGCGGCTGGTGAAAACCGAGCGTTGCGATCTGTCGCTGCTCCTGGCGCATGCCTTTGTCCTGCGGGCGCAGCAACGTGCCCGGTCGGTCTCGAACTCCAATCGGCAACTGGCGCAGTTGCGCGAGCTGCGTGAACGCGAAGAGCGCTCGGCCTACTGGCGCCGGGTGTTGTCGGTGGTGCCCGTGGTCAGTGTCGCGGTCAATGCCTACGAGACGGCCGTGGCCTTGCGCCGGTTTCATCGCAGCGGCGATCCACGCGATGCCCTGGAACTGTTCAAGGTCGCGCACATGACGTTGGTCGACGCTGCCCTGACGTTCTTTCCCGCCGGCCTGGCCACCCGGCCGGCGAGGGTCGGCCAGGGGCTCTGGCCGCGCGCGGCGCTGAAGAGCCTGTCCCAGCGCCAGGCCCTTTCCCACAAGGGCGCGATGGCCCTGAAAAAACTCGACCGTTCTGCCAGGCCCCGGCCGATTCTGCCGGGCTACGAAGCGAACATCGCCGGGGATGACGCCGTGGCCCTGCACGGCCCGACCAATGCCGGCAGCTACGTGAAGAACGGGGTGCAGTTCATCACCGATGGCAGCAAGCGCTACGAGGTCTACCAGGCCAAGGGCGAAAGCAGCCTGCGCCTGAAGAAAACCGCCACGCAGGACAATGAACTGATCCTGCACATCCACGAACCGGGTGAATACCTGTTGCGTGCCGATGTGCCCGAGCCGCAGCCGGGTCCCAGTCGCGCGATGTGGCAACCCTGGACACCGCCCGCGCCGTCGCAGCCTGCCGCCGCCCCGGTGCTGCAACTGGAGTGGATGACCCGTCGACCGGCCTTGTTACCTGCGGATTGGGCGATACGGGGATTGCTCCTGGAAAACGAACAGCTCGTGGAGCTGTCGGCGAGCCGGGGGATCTATACGAGACGGGGGGCCGACATGGGGCGCCTGCTGAAACTGGACGGGCGCTATTTCGAGCTGCTGCCCGACGGTTCGCAGGTTCATCCCGATATCGTCTTCCTGAAGCGCCCCGGTCCGTCGGCCGCTCTGGCCCGAATCGATTTCAGCCACTGGTGGAGCCATCTGGACGAGCAGCCGATACCGGCCACGTTTGACCCGCCCAGCCAAACCTGGACGGTGCGTGCCGCCCTGTTCGGCGAGCCGATGGAACAGTCCCTGGCGCAGCCGCTGCGGGGCATGACGCCGATCAGCCTGCAGAGGACGATCAACCGACTGATCGAGCGCAGCGATGTCGCCTACAGGTCGGTCACGGCGAGCCGCATGGTCGCGCTCAAGCGCACGCAGGAAGCCTGGAGCCTGCGGGGCGTGCACATGGACGTGCTGTTGCGCGAGCTCGATGCCCAGGCCCTGGGGCGGACCCACTTTTCCATCGGTCGCGCGACCGACTCGGTGGGGTTTTCCCGCCTGGACTTCGAACCGCTCCAGGCCGTCGATCCACGGTTGTTCGATGCCCGGGGGCCGGCGCGCATTGCCGAGCTGGCCTCGAACAGCGAGACCGCCGTCATCGGCATCCTGCGCCGTCATGGCTTTGTCGTGAACGAGATCCCGAAATCCCAGTCCTTCAATACGGTCAACCTGTACTGTACCCACCCCGGCTCCAACCACCTCTACTACGTCATGCTCAAATGGACCGACAAGCGCTCGGTGCCCCTGACCCGCTACCAGGCGGGGCCCCGGCAATTGTCGGATGACTGGTTCAACCGGCATTTCGAGTTCAGGCCCCTGGGCCAGCGCGCGGTGCTCAAGCCGGTCAAGGAAGCGATGAACGAGGGGCGCCTGGTGAAAATCATCGCGGGCTTGCAGCGCTCGACGGACACCGGGTTGATCACGGTGTTTTTTACTCGGGCGGTCTAGGGTGATGGTTGTGGCTCGTAGTGCCTGATCATGGACCAGACCCAAAAACAAAAATGCCCCGGATCAACGATTCGGGGCATTTTATTTGCAGATGGTGCACCAGGCGGGATTCGAACCCACGACCCCTGCCTTCGGAGGGCAGTACTCTATCCAGCTGAGCTACTGGTGCTTATGCGGGCGACATCATACCCATGTCGGCTCGGGGCGTCCATTCGGGTTTTGTCGGGAAATTCCCTTTGTGGGGTTTCACTTGCGTACCCCCCGGCCCGTCTCGCTCCGCGCAGTCCGTCCGGCAGGCATTGACGCTCCACGGATCCGGGATCACCCTCGGGTGACGCCGGTTGTGCGTGCCGATCCGGCGCCTGGTCTTCGCTTGTCCCCCGAACCCGGCACGTATTCGTACTGACAAAGGAAGTTAAGGTATGGCTACCGTCAATGAGCAAATCACCGATGCCGTGACCCAGAGCAACGTCAAGGTCGTCGGCGAAGCCCCCGCCGCGGCGCTGGGCAATCTCTATCAAACCGCGGCCCACTCCACCGGCATCGTGTTCGAAAACGCCGTCGAGGATCAGCAACAGCAGAACGCTGAAGCCCAGGCCGCCACCAACCAGGGGGTGATGCAGATCTACAGCGAGGATACCGCCTCCAGCGCGCAGGCCACCGAGAAGGTGGCGCAAGGCGGGGTGGCGGACAATCTCACCAGCCTGCTGACGGTGCTCAATTCGTTCAAGTCCTGAGCGACGCTTGCCACTTCGCGATGTCGAACGGCATCGCGAAGCCCCAAGGTCTACGTTGATCAGAAAAACCCCGCAAACGCGGCATTTTCGTTCTTTTTTTCGAACAGACTATTGTCCTTTACCCCCATTGATCCTAGGATTCGTTTGAGATTTCAAACGCTCTTGTCTGGGTGCTGAACCGCACATCCATCTCATGTGCGCTATTTATGTGCTTCGGCCCGGTGAATGAATTTCCTGACGGCAGCCACCAAGGCGCCTTTCTACAATCAATAATTCGCTCCGCGCATGCGCGGTGCTGTTAAGGAAAGCCTACATGCAGCTCAAAGACAGCCAGTTGTTCCGCCAGCAAGCCTTTATCGATGGGGCCTGGGTCGACGCGGACAATGGTCAGACGATCAAGGTCAACAACCCGGCCACGGGCGAAATCCTGGGCACCGTGCCGAAAATGGGCGCTGCCGAAACCCGTCGTGCTATCGAAGCCGCTGACAAGGCCCTGCCGGCCTGGCGTGCCCTGACCGCCAAGGAGCGTTCGAACAAACTGCGTCGCTGGTTCGAACTGATGATCGAGAACCAGGACGACCTGGCCCGCCTGATGACCCTCGAACAAGGCAAGCCATTGGCCGAAGCCAAGGGCGAAATCGTCTATGCCGCGTCGTTCATCGAGTGGTTCGCCGAAGAAGCCAAGCGTGTCTATGGCGATGTGATCCCGGGTCACCAGCCGGACAAGCGCCTGATCGTGATCAAGCAGCCGATCGGCGTGACCGCCGCCATCACCCCGTGGAACTTCCCGGCCGCGATGATCACCCGTAAAGCCGGCCCGGCCCTGGCCGCCGGTTGCACCATGGTGCTCAAGCCCGCTTCGCAGACCCCGTTCTCGGCCTTCGCCCTGGCGGAACTGGCCCAGCGCGCCGGCATTCCGAAAGGCGTGTTCAGCGTGGTGTCCGGCAGCGCCGGCGATATCGGCAGCGAGCTGACCAGCAACCCGATCGTGCGCAAGCTGTCCTTCACCGGTTCGACCGAGATCGGTCGCCAGCTGATGGCCGAGTGCGCCAAGGACATCAAGAAAGTCTCCCTGGAGCTGGGCGGCAACGCCCCGTTCATCGTGTTCGACGACGCTGACCTGGACAAGGCCGTCGAAGGCGCGATCATTTCCAAGTACCGCAACAACGGCCAGACCTGCGTCTGCGCCAACCGCCTGTACATCCAGGACGCGGTCTACGATGCGTTCGCCGAGAAGCTGAAAGTGGCCGTCGCCAAGCTCAAGATCGGCAACGGTCTGGAAGAAGGCACCACCACCGGTCCGCTGATCGACGAGAAAGCCGTGGCCAAGGTCCAGGAACATATCGCCGACGCCCTGAGCAAAGGCGCGACCCTGCTGGCCGGCGGCAAGTCCATCGAAGGCAACTTCTTCGAGCCGACCATCCTGGTCAATGTCTCCAAGGATGCCGCCGTGGCCAAGGAAGAAACCTTCGGTCCTCTGGCGCCGCTGTTCCGCTTCAAGGACGAAGCCGAAGTCATCGCGATGTCCAACGACACCGAGTTCGGCCTGGCTTCGTACTTCTATGCCCGTGACCTGGGCCGCGTGTTCCGTGTGGCCGAGGCCCTGGAATACGGCATGGTCGGCGTCAACACCGGGCTGATCTCCAACGAAGTCGCGCCGTTCGGCGGCATCAAGGCGTCGGGCCTGGGCCGTGAAGGCTCCAAGTACGGCATCGAAGACTACCTGGAAATCAAATACCTCTGCCTGGGCATCTGAGCCCGGTCGGGGATCGCTTCAAACACAAGGGGCACGAGAGCGCTGTCCCCTTGTGTGCTTCAAACGGAATTTTCTCTGTGGCCGGGAAAGCTGTGGCAGTCGATCATCGCATGCTGCCGTAGTTGCCTCCCCGCCATGCATTCCTTGAACCACGCCGCCCGATGAGCGGTGAATGAGGACACCATGAGCAAGACCAACGAATCCTTGATGCAACGCCGCCAGGCCGCTGTTCCACGCGGCGTCGGCCAGATCCACCCGATCTTCGCCGAGTCGGCGAAGAATGCCACCGTGACCGACGTCGAAGGTCGTGAGTTCATCGACTTCGCCGGCGGTATCGCCGTGCTGAACACCGGCCACGTGCATCCGAAAATCATCGCCGCCGTGACCGCACAGCTGAACAAGCTGACCCACACCTGCTTCCAGGTCCTGGCCTACGAACCCTACGTAGAACTGTGCGAGAAAGTGAACGCCAAGGTCCCGGGTGATTTCGCCAAGAAAACCCTGCTGGTCACCACCGGTTCCGAAGCGGTCGAGAACGCCGTGAAGATCGCCCGGGCCGCCACCGGCCGTGCCGGCGTGATCGCCTTCACCGGCGCCTACCACGGTCGCACCATGATGACCCTGGGCCTGACCGGCAAAGTCGTGCCTTATTCGGCCGGCATGGGCCTGATGCCAGGCGGCATCTTCCGCGCGCTGTACCCGAACGAGCTGCACGGCGTGAGCATCGACGACTCCATCGCCAGCATCGAGCGCATCTTCAAGAACGACGCCGAGCCCCGTGATATCGCCGCGATCATCATCGAGCCGGTACAGGGCGAAGGCGGTTTCTACGTCGCGCCAAAAGAATTCATGAAGCGCCTGCGCGCCCTGTGCGACCAGCACGGCATCCTGCTGATCGCCGACGAAGTGCAGACCGGTGCCGGTCGTACCGGGACCTTCTTCGCCATGGAACAGATGGGCGTCGCGGCCGACCTGACCACCTTCGCCAAGTCCATCGCCGGTGGTTTCCCTCTGGCCGGTGTCTGCGGCAAGGCCGAATACATGGACGCCATCGCTCCAGGCGGCCTGGGCGGCACCTACGCCGGTAGCCCGATCGCTTGTGCCGCGGCCCTGGCCGTGATGGAAGTGTTCGAGGAAGAGCATCTGCTGGATCGCTGCAAAGCGGTCGGCGAGCGCCTGGTAACCGGTCTGAAGGCGATTCAGGCCAAATACCCGGTGATCGGCGAAGTGCGTGCCCTGGGCGCGATGATCGCGGTCGAGCTGTTCGAAGGCGGCGACAGCCACAAGCCGAACGCGGCCGCTGTGGCCCAGGTCGTGGCCAAGGCCCGTGACAAGGGGCTGATCCTGCTGTCCTGCGGCACCTACGGCAACGTACTGCGCGTGCTGGTCCCGCTGACCTCGCCGGATGAGCAACTGGACAAAGGCCTGGCGATCATCGAAGAGTGCTTCGCCGAACTCGCCTGAGTTGTGACGCGATAGACAAAAAGACCCGCTTCGGCGGGTTTTTTTGTGTCAAGGGAAGGCAATGGTGGCGTTTAGCTGTATGCCTGGGCCAGCATTGACTAAGGTGCTAGGAATGCCCTCGGAGAGTGCTTGATGACTGCTGTGGATTTACCCGCTGTACCCCGTGTGTTGATTGCCGAGGCGGATCCTTGGTCACGGGACCTGCTCAAGCAGGTGTTGCTGAACGTGCGTTGCGACGCCCGCCTGACGCTGTGTGCCGACGGCCAGGAAGCCTTGCAGTTGCTCAACGACCAACCCTTCGACCTGGTGATCGCCGACTGGGAGCTGCCCGGTATCGACGGCTTGAGCCTGCTCTACGGTATGCGCCAGAAGAAACGCCGTCCGCTGTTGCCGTTCATCCTGCTGAGTTCGCGCAGCGACATCGCCAGCGTGCGTGAAGCCGTGGCGCTGCAACCGACGGCCTACCTGACCAAACCCCTGAACATGGAAAGCCTGACCCAGCGCCTGCAGGATCTGCTGCTGGATGGCGGGCAGAGTGTGTCCTGCGAGATTCCGGCCCTGGCGCCGGGCATGGACCTGAAAACCTTCCTCGAACGCCGTCGCGAAGAATCCGAGGGCGCACCGCTGATGGCCGATGTGCAGGTCGCGGTCAAACGCAGCCTCAATCCCAATGGCCTCGACCTGAAGGTACTGGAGCAGGAAATCCGTACCGACCCGCAGATCACCGCGGTGCTGATCGCCGCCGCCAACAGCGCGGCGCAGCATCATGGCAGCACGGTGCTGACCCTGGCCCAGGCCCTGCACCGCCTGGGCGCGGCGCAAAGCATGAACCTGATCCTCGGCCTGAGCCTCAAGCGCAGCGCCAGGCTCAGCGATGCCGCGCTGGCCGACTACGCCGAGCGCTACTGGGAGTTGTCGCTGCATACTGCCGAATACGGCCGGACCCTGGCGCGCCTGCTCGACCTCGACCAGGAGCGCTGTTACTGTGCGGGCCTGCTGCACCGCCTGGGCGACCTGGCGCTGCTGCGCTGCATGCAGGAATGGCAGCAGGCGGGTGGCGAGCTGGATGACGAACTGATCGGCGAGTCGCTCTACGCATTCGGTGCCGGCTACGGTTCCGCGTTGCGCACCCGCTGGCGTCTGCCGCTGGAGCTGCGGGAGCTGATTGCGGCGGTCTATCAGCTCGGTGGCGGGGTGTATTCCCGCGAGGCCCTGGTGATGAACCTGTCGGCCCAGCTGGCGCGCCTGACGCCCAACGAGGGCGTCGAGGAGCTGGCGAAGAGCCGCACGGCGCGACTACTGCGGATCGGCTTGCCGGAGTTGATGCGGCTGCGCAAGAACTGAGGGCCGAAACCCCGGCTCTTCACGCCAGCACGATCTGATTCTTGCCCTGGCGCTTGGCCTGGTACATCGCGCCGTCTGCGCGGGCGAACAGGCTGTCGAGCAGCTCGTCCTCGGGGGTCAGGCTGGTCAGGCCCTGGCTGACGGTAATGCCGAACTGTTCGCCGTCATGGCTGAACGCCAGGCGCTGGATCTCCCGTTGCAGGCGCTCGGCAATCTGTCGTGCCATGTCCGGCGCGCAGCCGGGCAGCAGCGCGGCGAATTCTTCGCCGCCGATACGGCCGAACAGATCGCCGCTGCGCAATGCCGAACGGCCTGTCTCGGCGATTTTCTGCAGGACCACGTCACCTTCCGGGTGCCCGTAGGTGTCATTGATCAGCTTGAAGTCATCGATATCCAGCAGCAGGAAGGCCAGCGGCGAGTCCTGCAGGCGGGCTTGCTCGAACTCGCGGTGGGCGCATTCGAAGAAATGCCGGCGGTTGCTGCTGCGGGTCAGCACGTCGGTGGTCGCCAGGCGCTGCAACTCGTCTTCCAAGGCTTTCTTTTCGGTGATGTCTTCGGCGATGCCGACCACGATCACCCGCTGCCCCGGCTCGGCATGGCGGCTGATGAAACATTTGTCGCTGAGCCAGCGGATCTCGCCGTCGGCGCTGATGATGCGGTACTCGCGATCTTCCACCGCGCCCTTTTCCAGCACTTCGGCCAGGCTGCGCTCGGCGTAGTCGAGGTCGTCGGGGTAGATGCTGTCGCGCCACTCGTTGTAGTCGGCCAGCAGCAGGCCGGCGGAACGGCCGAAGATGCGTTCGTAGGCCGGGCTGACATAGAGCATCTGCCGGGCTTCCCAGTCGAAAGCCCACAACACGGCGTTGACGCTCACCAGCAGCGAGCTGAACAGCTGTTCGCGTTCGCTCAGGCGCGCGACTTCACCTTGCGCGTGCATCAGGGCGAGCAGGGTTTCAGCGGCTTCGGGCCACTGTTGGAGGGAAGGCGGTCTCGGATTTTTATTGACCATCGGCACACATCTCACAGGGTGTGTCACGTTCGTATCAGGCGTGGCGACACCGACAACCCGCCGGGATGGCGAAGTGCATTTTGAGATAAGGGAATGGCCGCTAAGTTCCGAACGGCGCGCCTCGGGGCGAGGCGCGCCGATCAACGGTGTCAGGCGACGGATGGACGCAGCGAGTAGGTTTTCAGCTGGTTGGCGAACTCACGCAGCGACTGGATGCCGCTGGCCTCGGCTTCGTGGACCCAGTCCTTGATCGCCGCGAGCATATCGTGGCCATTCGAGCTGGTCTTGACCCAGATCTGTTGCAGGGCCAGGCGTTTCTCGTAAATTACCTTGAGCGCCTGGCTGTGTGCCAGCATGGTTTCGATGCGCACCTGGTGTTTGTCGCTGAGCAGGCTGGTTTCCCGCGACAGCAGGCGCTTGGCCCGGTGGAACTGGTGGCGGACCGAATGATCGACCTTGGCCAGCTCCTGTTTCACCAGCGGGGCGATCACCAGCTTGCGGTACTGGGCCATGATCTGGAAGCGGTTGTTGAGGATCGCCATGGCGGTGTCCATGTCCAGGTGACCCTTGCCTTCGACCCGGTGGGCGATGGGCGCGACGCGTTGCACCCTGGCCAGGCGCAGGAAGCTGAAGACCTTGATCCACGCCCAGCCCAGGTCGAATTCCCATTTCTTGACCGAGAGCTTGGCCGAGTTGGGGTAGGTATGGTGGTTGTTGTGCAGTTCTTCGCCGCCGATCAGGATGCCCCAGGGCACCAGGTTGGTGGCCGCGTCACGGCATTCGAAGTTGCGATAGCCGACCGCGTGGCCCAGGCCGTTGATCACGCCGGCGGCCCAGAACGGGATCCACATCATTTGGATCGCCCAGATGGTGATGCCGATGGCGCCGAACAGCAGCAGGTCGATCACCGCCATCAGGCTGATGCCGAGCATCTTGTAGCGCGAGTAGAGGTTGCGTTCGAGCCAGTCTTCCGGGCAGTTCTTGCCGTAGATGCGCAGGGTCTCGGCATTGCCGGCCTCGGCGCGGTACAGCTCGGCGCCGGTGCGCAGGACGGTGGACAGGCCAAGGATCACCGGGCTGTGGGGATCGTCGACGGTTTCACATTTTGCGTGATGTTTACGGTGGATGGCGGTCCACTCGCGGGTATTCTGGGCCGTGGTCAGCCACAGCCAGAAACGGAAGAAGTGCTTGAGGCCGGCATTCAGCTCCAGGGAGCGATGGGCCGAGTAGCGGTGCAGATAGACCGTGACGCCGACAATGGTCACGTGGGTCATCAACAGAGTGACCGCCACCAGTTGCCAGGCTGACAGGTCAAGGAAGCCGTTGTACCACATAGGCTGTATGGCCCTCGATAAAGTAAAGAACAGCCAGCGCATTATCACCGAGCCACCAGAGAAAACCAGTCGCTGTTTCAGATAAGAGTGGCCGGATGTTTCTTACTCTATAATTCCGGCCGATTTGTAGGGCAATTTGGCATTTCTAGAGGGAATTAGCATCGTTTATGGCAATTTCATACCGCAATGCTCTGAAGGCGGGCGTGTTGTACCTGCTGCTGTCGATCCTCTGGATCCAGCTCAGCCAACAGCTGTTGAGCAGTTTTTTCGATGAGCCCGAGCAATTGGCCCACTGGCAGATCATTCGCGGTTACCTGTGGGTCAGCGTCAGCGCGGTGCTGATTTTCCTGATCCATGCCCGTTACCAGCGTTTTGCCCATGCCGCCGCCGAGCGCGACTCCACGGCCGGCGACCGGGAACGCCTGCGCCAGGCCGCCGCGGTCTTCGACTGTACCCGCGAGGGCGTGCTGGTCACCGACAGGGACGGCCTGATCGTCCACGTCAACCGGGCGTTCGTCGCCATTACCGGTTACCAGGAAGCCGAGGTGCTGGGGGAGCGGCCGAACCTGTTCAAGTCCGGCCGGCATTCGGCGGACTTCTACCAGAAGGTCTACCAGGCGCTGGAAGGGAGTGGCGAGTGGAGCGGCGAGATCTGGAACCGGCGCAAGAGCGGCGAGATCTACCCGCAATGGCAGACGATCCGCGCGATCCGCGACGACCAGGGCCAGCTCAGCCACTATGTCGCGGTATTTTCCGATATCAGTGCGATCAAGGATTCCCAGTACGAATTGAGCCAGTTGGCGCACTACGACCCGCTGACCGGCCTGCCCAATCGCCTGCTGTTCTCCGACCGCGCCGCCCAGGCGCTGGCGTCGGCGCAGGTGCACAAGCGCGGCTGTGCCTTGCTGCTGATCGACCTCGACCATTTCAAGATCATCAATGACAGCCTGGGCCACAATATCGGCGACCAGTTGCTCAAGGCGGTGGGCGAGCGCCTGCAAGGCCTGTTCGGCGGCGGCATCACCCTGGCGCGGCTGGGCGGCGACGAATTCGCGGTACTGGCCGAGAACTGCCCGCAGGTGGTCCAGGCGGCGGCCCTGGCCCAGCGGGTGATCGAGGGCCTGAAGGAGCCGTTCCAGCTCGACGAGCACCAGCTGTTCATCAACGCCAGCATCGGCATCAGCCTGTTTCCCAGCGATGCGTTGAACGCCGAACAGTTGCTGCGCAATGCCGACTCGGCCCTGTTCAAGGCCAAGAGTGCCGGACGGGAAGGCTACGCCCTGTACACCGAGGAACTGACGGCCCACGCCCAGCACCGGGTGGAAATGGCCAGCGAGTTGCGTCGGGCCCTGGAACAGGACGAGCTGCGGGTCTATTACCAGCCGGTGCACGAGCTCGGCAGCAGCCGGCTGATCGGGGTCGAGGCCCTGGTGCGCTGGGAGCACCCGCAGCGCGGGCTGGTGTCGCCCGGTGAGTTCATTCCGATTGCCGAGCGCACCGGGCTGATCGCCGAGATCGATGCCTGGGTCATGGAGCAGGCCTGCCGGCAGATGTGCCAGTGGCTGCGCGAGGGGGTGGCGCTGTCGTTTATCGCGGTCAACGTTTCCAGCCGGCTGTTTGCCCGTCGCGAGCTGTACCAGCAGGTGGCGAAGGTGCTGGACGACACCGGCCTGGACCCGGCGCTGCTGGAGCTGGAAGTCACGGAAAGCGCGGTGATGGAGGACCCCGAGGTGGCGCTGGAGCAGTTGCATCGCCTGCGCGAGCTGGGGGTGAGCCTGGCGATCGACGATTTCGGCACCGGTTACTCTTCGTTGCTGCGGCTCAAGCGCCTGCCGGTGCAGAAACTCAAGATCGACCAGGGCTTTGTCGCCGGCTTGCCGTGGGACGAGGACGATGCGGCGATTGTCCGCGTGGTCATCGCCCTGGCGCAGAGCATGGGCATGCAGGTGCATGCCGAGGGCATCGAACAGCAGGAACAGGCGCGGTTCCTGCTCGACCAGGGTTGCGATCTCGGGCAGGGCTACTGGTTCGGTCGACCGATGCCGGCCAGGCAGCTGGATTGGCTGCGGGCGCCGGCAATCGCCTGACCGCTTGGGTGCTGCGTCGTCTGTCCGGACGTCATCGCCAGCAAGCCGGCTCCCACGGAGCAATGGTGTCTGCCACAAGTCCCGTGTGCGAGGCCACTTCCTGTAGGAGCCGGCAAGCCGGCTTCCACGGGGCAATGGTGTCTGCCACAGGTGCCGTGTGCGAGACCATTTCCGGTAGGAGCCGGCTTGCTGGCGATCCGACGCGCAGCGGCGGCCATTCCCGAATCCTCTGATAAAGTTTTGGTTATATTAAAATTCTTAAATAGTATTTTTAAGAATAACTTCGCCTGTCTAATATTGCCTCCACGCCATAAGCAGTCCCGCCACTGCCGGGGCAACCCTTATTTCAGGAGCACGACCATGAGCGCATCTCTGCGTAGCGTTGACGGCCAGGACGAAGCAACCATCCTGCGTGAGATCCAGAGCGCCTTGCGCGACCTGCGTTTTGGTGCGGTGGAAATCACCGTCCATAACGCTCAGGTGGTACAGATCGAACGCAAGGAAAAGTTCCGTCTGCAAAACCCCAGCAACAAACCCAGCTGAATCCCGCATCACCCTCTGAGTTCGTCAGAGGCCCGACTGGTCAACCGGAGGGCGTCATTCATGCCCCCCAGAAAAAACTGCAGCGTTCAAGCACGAATGCGGGCTTGAAGCGCCATAAGAAAAAGCCAACACACCAAAAAATTTTCGGGAGCTTCACCATGTCGTCGATTCGCCGTTACGCCCTGGCCGCGCTCGCCAGTGCCGTGTTTGCCGGTTCCGCTGTTGCCAAGGATTATGAACTGCTCAACGTGTCCTACGATCCGACCCGTGAGCTGTACCAGGACTACAACGCCGAGTTCACCAGCTTCTGGAAGCAGGCTCATCCCGGCGACAACGTGAAGATCCAGCAATCCCACGGTGGTTCCGGCAAGCAGGGCCGTGCCGTGATCGACGGCCTGCGTGCCGACGTGGTGACCCTGGCCCTGGCCGGCGACATCGACGAAATCGCCAAGCTCGGCAAGACCCTGCCCGAGGACTGGCAGAAGCGCCTGCCGGACGCCAGCACCCCCTACACCTCGACCATTGTGTTCCTGGTGCGCAAGGGTAATCCCAAGGGCATCAAGGACTGGAACGACCTGATCAAGAAAGACGTCTCGGTCATCACCCCGAATCCGAAAACCTCCGGCGGCGCCCGCTGGAACTTCCTCGCCGCCTGGGCCTACGGCCTGAAAGCCGGCGGCAGCGAAGCCAAGGCCCAGGAATACGTGAAAGAACTGTTCAAGCACGTGCCGATCCTCGACACCGGTGCTCGCGGCTCGACCATCACCTTCGTCAACAACGGTCAGGGCGACGTGTTGCTGGCCTGGGAAAACGAAGCATTCCTGGCCCTCAAGGAAGACGGCGGCGCCGACAAGTTCGATATCGTCGTGCCTTCCCTGTCGATCCTCGCCGAACCGCCGGTGGCCGTGGTCGACAAGAACGCCGAGAAGAAAGGCAATACCGAGATCGCCACCGAGTACCTCAAGCACCTGTACAGCCCGGCCGGCCAGGAAATCGCCGCGAAGAACTTCTACCGTCCACGTGACGAGAAGGTCGCCGCCAAGTACGAGAAGCAATTCCCGAAACTTGACCTGGTGACCATCGACAAGGACTTTGGCGGCTGGAAATCGGCGCAACCGAAATTCTTCAATGACGGTGGCGTGTTCGACCAGATCTACCAGGCCCAGTAACTGAAACGGTAACCTACAGTAAGCCAAGCTCGGAGCCCCGGATTTCATTCGGGGCTTTTGTGCGTCACAACCAAGGACTTTTATGTCACGTCGTATCTCCCCCGTCATACCCGGCTTCGGGCTGACGCTGGGCTACACCTTGGTGTACCTCAGCCTGATTGTGCTCATACCGCTGGCGGCGATGTTCGTGCACGCCGCCCAACTCACCTGGGAGCAGTTCTGGGCGATCATTTCGGCGCCCCGGGTGGTCGCGGCCCTGAAGCTGAGCTTCGGCACCGCGCTGTATGCGGCAATCATCAACGGCATTATCGGTACGTTGCTGGCCTGGGTGCTGGTGCGCTACACCTTCCCGGGACGCAAGATCATCGATGCGATGATCGACCTGCCGTTCGCCCTGCCCACCGCCGTCGCCGGCATCGCCCTGACCGCGCTGTACACGCCGACCGGCCTGGTCGGGCAGTTCGCCGCCGACCTGGGCTTCAAGATCGCCTACACCCCGCTGGGCATCACCCTGGCACTGACCTTCGTGACCCTGCCGTTCGTGGTTCGCACGGTGCAGCCGGTGCTCGCCGACATTCCCCGTGAAGTCGAGGAAGCCGCGGCCTGCCTGGGCGCCAAGCCCTTGCAGGTGTTCCGCCACATCCTCGTCCCGGCGCTGCTGCCCGCCTGGCTGACGGGCTTCGCCCTGGCCTTTGCCCGTGGCGTCGGCGAGTACGGCTCGGTGATCTTCATCGCCGGCAACATGCCGATGAAGACCGAGATCCTGCCGCTGCTGATCATGGTCAAGCTCGACCAGTACGACTACACCGGCGCGACCTCCATCGGCGTGATGATGCTGGTGGTTTCCTTTGTCCTGTTGCTGCTGATCAACTTGCTGCAGCGGCGTATCGAAACCCCATAAGGAGGCGCGAACATGTCCCAATCGTCCATAAGCGCCGCTTCCTCGGCCAACGCTGCCCGCCGCGGCAGTGCCGTCTCGCGACGGCTCCTGATCGGCCTCGGCTGGCTGATCTTCGCGCTGTTCCTGCTGTTGCCGCTGTTTATCGTGGTGTCCCAGGGCCTCAAGCTCGGCCTCGGCGCGTTCTTCACCGCGATCTTCGAGCCGGACGCCCTGTCGGCGCTGAAACTGACGGTGATCGCCGTGCTGATCTCGGTGCCGCTGAACCTGGTGTTCGGCGTCAGCGCGGCCTGGTGCGTGAGCAAGTACAGCTTTCGCGGAAAGAGCATGCTGGTCACGCTGATCGACCTGCCGTTCTCGGTCTCGCCGGTGATCGCCGGTCTCGTCTACGTGCTGATGTTCGGCGCCCAGGGCCTGTTCGGCCCGTGGCTGGCGGACCACGATATCCAGATCGTCTTCGCCTTGCCGGGCATCGTCCTGGCGACCATCTTCGTCACCGTGCCCTTCGTCGCCCGTGAACTGATCCCGCTGATGCAGGAGCAGGGCACCCAGGAAGAAGAGGCGGCGCGACTGCTGGGCGCCAACGGCTGGCAGATGTTCTGGCATGTCACCGTGCCGAACATCAAGTGGGGCCTGATCTACGGCGTGGTGCTCTGCACGGCGCGGGCGATGGGCGAGTTTGGCGCGGTGTCGGTGGTTTCCGGGCACATTCGCGGGGTGACCAACACCCTGCCGCTGCACGTCGAGATCCTCTACAACGAATACAACCACGTGGCCGCGTTCGCCGTGGCGAGCCTGTTGCTGATCCTGGCGCTCTTCATCCTGCTGCTCAAGCAGTGGAGCGAAAACCGAATCAACCGCCTGCGCGCCAGCGCCGCGGAGGAATAAGTCATGTCGATCGAAGTCCGTAATGTCAGCAAGAACTTCAACGCCTTCAAGGCACTGAACAGCATCAACCTGGACATCCAGAGCGGCGAGCTGGTGGCGTTGCTCGGCCCGTCCGGCTGCGGCAAGACCACCCTGCTGCGGATCATCGCCGGTCTGGAAACCCCGGATGACGGCAGCATCGTGTTCCACGGCGAAGACGTGTCCGGTCACGACGTGCGCGATCGCAACGTCGGTTTCGTGTTCCAGCACTACGCGCTGTTCCGCCATATGACCGTGTTCGACAACGTTGCCTTCGGCCTGCGCATGAAGCCGAAGAACCAGCGCCCGAGCGAAAGCCAGATCGCGACCAAGGTCCATGAACTGCTGAACATGGTGCAGCTGGACTGGCTGTCCGACCGTTATCCGGAACAGCTGTCCGGCGGCCAGCGCCAGCGTATTGCCCTGGCCCGGGCCCTGGCGGTGGAACCCAAGGTGCTGCTGCTGGACGAGCCGTTCGGGGCCCTGGATGCCAAGGTGCGCAAGGAGCTGCGGCGCTGGCTGGCGCGCCTGCATGAAGATATCAACCTGACCTCGGTGTTCGTGACCCACGACCAGGAAGAAGCGATGGAAGTCGCCGACCGCATCGTGGTGATGAACAAGGGCGTGATCGAGCAGATCGGCTCACCGGGCGAGGTCTACGAGAACCCGGCCAGCGATTTCGTCTACCACTTCCTCGGCGACTCCAACCGCCTGCACCTGGGGGAGGACAACCATGTGCTGTTCCGTCCCCACGAGGTGTCGTTGTCGCGTCACGAACTGGAAGACCACCATGCGGCCGAAGTGCGCGATATCCGTCCGTTGGGCGCGACCACCCGGGTGACGCTGAAGGTCGAAGGCCAGAGCGAACTGATCGAGGCTGAAGTGGTGAAGGACCACGACAGCTTGATCGGCCTGGCGCGGGGTGAGACGCTGTTCTTCAAACCCAAGGTCTGGCAGAAACTGGCCAATATCTGAAGCTGGCGGCGCTTGTGCTGGTCTGATTCGTCGGAATGCTGCCCAGACCAAGCCCGCTCCCACAGGTTCTCGTTCGTCCACAAGACTCAGGTACGACGCGGACAGTGTGGGAGCGGGCTTGCCCGCGAAGAGGCTGAAGAGGCCGAAGAAGCCTTTGCAGGCCCTCCCCCTCAAACGGCCGCCCGCTTCTCCCGCAACCGCACCACCCCCGCCCGCGCTTCGATCTCATGCTTGAGCGCCTTGCGCAGCCCCAGCAGGAACGCCAGTTCCGCCACCACGAACAGCGGTCCGACGATCAATCCGCTCAGGTCGTCGACAAACGCCGGCTTGCGCCCTTCGTAGTAATGCCCGACGAACTGGATCGCCCAGCCGAGCACGAACAGGCCGACGCCGCTGCTCAACCAGACCATCGTGCTTTGTGCGGCCAGTATCTGGCCTAGCCAAACGGATAGGCCGAGCAGCACCGTCATCAGCAGTCCGAGGGCCACTTCCAGGCGCAGGTAGAACCACGCCGAGACCACCGCCAAAAGTACCGCCGGGGTCAGCCAGAGCCCGGCCACCGGCCATCCTGGCCGTGACAGCAAGACGGCGACGGCGACCACGATCAGCGGAATCCCGATGAAGTGACTGGCGATATTGCGCGGATCACGGTGGTATGCCGCGTATTGACTGAGATGCTCGACGAGGTTTTTCATTGTTATTCCTCCTGTGGGGTGATGGGATCATGCCCCAACCGGAAAATTTGCACTGTCGGCTAGACGACAATCGTTTTGGAGATCTCATGGACGTATCTGCCTGGCGCTCGCGCCTGCTGACGGGCCACTGGTTCAGCAATCTGCCTGCACACTTGCAGGATAGCTTGCTGGCCGCGGCCAAGGGGCGGCGCCTGACGCCGGGTCAGCGCCTGTTCAAGCGCGGCGATCCGCCGTGCGGCCTGTATGCGGTTCTCGAAGGTTCGGTACGGGTTGGTGCCGTCAGCGAAAAAGGCAAGGAAGCGCTGCTCAGCCTGATCGAACTGCCGTACTGGTTCGGCGAGATTTCCCTGTTCGACGGCCTGCCCCGGACCCACGATGCCTATGCCGTTGGCCATACGATTCTTCTGCAAGTGCCGCAGAGTGTCCTGCTGGAACTGTTGGAAGAGCACCCGGAATACTGGCGGCAGTTCGCGTTGCTGATGAGCCAGAAGCTGCGCCTGACCTTTATCGGCCTGGAGCAGTTGAGCCTGATGCCGGCCCCGGCGCGCCTGGCGCATCGGCTGTTGCAGATCGCCGAAGGCTACGGCGAACTCAATCACTCGCGACAACTGATCCCGCTGGCCCAGGACCAGCTGGCGTCGATGCTGTCGCTATCACGCCAGACCACCAACCAGATTCTCCAGGGCCTGCAGGACGAGGGCATCGTCCACCTCAACTACGGGGAAATCGAGATTCTCGACCTGGAACGCCTGCGGGCGGCGGCCAGCAACTGACTGGCTCCTACAGTGTCCCGTGTGTTCGTTCTTTCAGGGGCCTTCAGCGCAGGCCGTCGCGGAACTGCCCCGGGGTGATGCCGGTCCAGCGCTTGAACGCCCGGCTGAAGCTGCTGGTGTCGGCAAAACCGAGCAGGTAGCTGACTTCGCTCAATGAGCACTGTGGGTCGCGCAGGTGCAGCAGCGCCAGGTTTTCCCGGCATTCGTTGAGCAGCGTGTCGTAGCGGCAACCCTCGTCGGCCAGGTGCCGTTGCAGGCTGCGCAGGCTCAGGTGCAGGGCCTGGGCGATGCGTTCGGCCGACGGTTCGCCTTCCGGCAACTGCGCCTCGATGGCCTGGCGTACCTTGCGCTCCCAGGTCAGCGGCTTGAGTTGTGCCAGGGTGCGATTGAGCACCGCTTCGTTGTGCTCGGCCAGTTCCGGGTTGGCGTCGTCCAGATGGCTGTCGAAGTCGGCGCAGGCGAACTCCAGGCGATCTTCCGCGGCGGCGAAGAACACCGGCGCGCGGAACACCGTGTGCCAGGGTTTCGGATCGGCCGGCTCGGGCCGCCGCAAGTACACCGCCAGCGGCGCGTATTCGCGGCCCAGGCGGTTGCGGCAGGTGCGCACGTAGATCGCGGCGAAGGCGTCGATGGCCTCTGGCGCCGGTGCCGGGCTGTCCTTGGGCACCTGCAGGCGAAAACGGTAGCGCTCGCCCTCGCGGCTCAGTTCCAGCTCAAGGGCATCGCTGACCACCTGGTGATAGCGCACGATCCGTTCGAACACCTCGCGCAGGCTGCCACTGGCGACCAGGGCATAACCGAGGGCGTGGAAGGTGGTCGGGCTGACGAAACGCGAGACCCGCAGGCCGATCGCCGGGTCGCCGCTGGCCGTCACCGCCAGCTGCCACAGGCGCGTGGTGGCCGACAACGGGTAGCGGGCGTTGGGATCGTCCATCAACTGCGGGTCGAGCCCGGCCTCGCGGCACAGGGCGGCGCTGTCGAGGCCGAGGGCGTCGAGCTGCTTGCGCAGGGCGCGGGTCCAGCTGGAAAGCGAAGTCGGTTCGGGCATGTTGGCGCATCCGGTCAACAGGTTGGCGTTCGCGGCTACTACGTTGGGCGACGGCGCGGCGCAGGATGCGAACATCAATAACCAGAGGATGGAATCATGGACGGTGTTTGCGCAAGTCCCGAGCGCCTGAATGCACAACAACGCAGCGCGCATATTCGTGAAGTGGTCATGGCCCGGGGCGTCGAACTGCGCCGGCGCTACCCGCTGCTGAACCACCAGGACGCCCTTGGCGCGGGCATCCTGGCCTTTGCCCTGGCCGGCATGGTCGGCTCGGCGGCGCTCTACATTGAGGGTTACCTGGCCTGGTGGGCATGTCTGTTGCTGAACGCGTTCCTGGCCTCACTGACCCACGAGCTGGAGCACGACCTGATCCACAGCATGTACTTCCGCAAGCAGCGGCTGCCCCACAACCTGATGCTGGCGCTGGTCTGGCTGGCGCGGCCGAGCACCATCAACCCGTGGGTCCGCCGGCACCTGCACCTCAACCACCACAAGGTGTCCGGCACCGAGGCCGACATGGAAGAGCGGGCGATCACCAATGGCGAACCCTGGGGCCTGGCGCGGCTGCTGATGGTGGGCGACAACATGATGTCGGCGCTGATCCGCATGTCCCGGGCGAAGACCTGGGCCCATCGGCGCAGCATTCTCAAGCGGGTGTTCCTGGTCTATGCACCACTGGCCTTGCTGCACTGGGGGGCCTGGTATGTATTCCTCGGCTTCCACGGCGCCAATGGCCTCGCCGGCCTGCTGGGCGCGTCGATCGACTGGTCGGCCGATACCCTGGCGGTGATGCGGGTGATCGATATCGCGGTGGTGGTGCTGATCGGGCCGAACGTATTGCGCACCTTCTGCCTGCATTTCATCAGCTCGAACATGCACTACTACGGTGACGTCGAGCCGGGCAACGTGATCCAGCAGACCCAGGTGCTCAATCCCTGGTGGCTGTGGCCGTTGCAGGCGTTCTGCTTCAATTTCGGCAGCACCCACGGGATTCATCATTTCGTGGTCAAGGAGCCCTTCTATATCCGCCAGATGACCGCGCCGGTGGCGCACAGGGTGATGGCCGAGATGGGCGTGCGCTTCAACGATTTCGGCACGTTCGGCCGGGCGAACCGGTTTGCCGCGCAGGAACGGCGGAGCCCGCAGGCGGCGCGTACGGCACAGGGGTAGGCGGAAATGCAGCCCGTGATGCTCTGCGCCACAAAAAGCGGACGCAGAGCGTCCAGTGAGGCGTTCCCACGCGGAGCGTGGGAACGATCATCGGGCGGGCTCCTGGAGGTTTCGCTCTTGTCTCAATCCGGCTGGAACGGCGAAGCACTGAGGATCACCCCGGTTTCCTCGACATAGCGCTGCCAATGCCCGACCAGGGCGTCAAGCTTGTCCGGCAGGGCCTGGGCCAGGTCATGAATTTCCCCGGGGTCGACGCTCAGGTCATACAGTTGCCAGGTCGCCGGCCCCACGGGGCCGGGGATATACACCGCCTTCCAGTGTCCCTGGCGAATCGCCCGCCGGCCGAACAGCTCCCAGCCGGTGACCGTGTGTTCGTCATGCACCTGCGCCGTCTCGCCCGAGAGGAAGCCCAGCCACGACTTGCCGCGCAACGGCGCCACGTCCTTGCCGCGCCAGCGCTTGCCCGGATGGCGCACGCCGGCCAGGTCGAGAATGGTCGGGGTGATATCCATCACCGTCGAAAAGCCATGGCTGATCTGCCCCGGCCGGGTCAGCGCCGGATAGTGCAGCAGCGCCGGCACGCGGATCCCGCCTTCGGTGGTGAAGGCCTTGAACAGCCGGGACGGCGCCGTCGCCGCCTGGGCCCAGGCCGGGCCGTACCAGACGTAGGAATTGGCCCGGCCGATATTCGCCAGGCTGTTGTCGTAGTGCTGGTTCAGGTAGCTCAGCAGTTCCGGGCCGAACTTGGGAAAGGCCTCCAGCAGCGCACCCTCGGCGCCGTTATCGGACATGAACAGGATAAAGGTGTTGTCCAGCAGGCCCTGGTTGCGCAGGTAATTCACCACCCGGCCGATATTCCAGTCCATCCGCTCGACCATCGCCGCATAGACCTCCATGGCCCGTGCGGACACCTGGCGCTGTTCCTCGCTCAGGGCCGCCCATTCGGTGTTCAGGCCCAGCAGCGGATGCGGCTCCACCTCCGTGTCGATCAGTCCCAGTTGCCTGAGCTTTTCCAGGCGTTCCAGGCGCAGCACCTCCGGCCCGGCGTCATAGCGGCCCTTGTACCGGGCGACCACTTCGGCCGGTGCCTGCAACGGCCAGTGCGGCGCGGAAAACGGCAGGTAGGCGAAGAACGGCCGGGTCTGGTCGCGCTCCTTGAGGTATTGCAGCAGCTTGTCGCCAAAGGCATCGGAGGAATAGAAGTCCTCTGGCAGTTGCTCGACGAAACGGTCGTCCTCGATGTACAGCGCCGGAGTCGACTTGAGCAGTCCCGGCGTGCGGTCGTCGTAGCTCGGCTCGAAGCCGTAATGGTTGGCGGCGCCGGGCAACAGCGAGAAAGAACGCTCGAAACCACGGGCATGGGGCGCCAGCTCGGCGGTCAGGCCCAGGTGCCATTTGCCGCTCATCAGGGTCTGGTAGCCGGCGTCGCGCAGCAGTTCGGGCAAGGCCACCACGCGGTCGTTGAGATAGCCCTCGTAGCCCGGCTTGCCGATCAGCTCCGGGGTCAGCGCCTCGGCCATGGTGCCGATCCCGGCGATATGGTGATCGGTGCCGGTCAGCAGCATCGAACGGGTCGGCGAACAGGTCGGCGCGGTGTGAAAATCGGTCAGACGCAGGCCGCCATGGGCCAGTGCGTCGAGGTTCGGCGTGGCGATCTCGCCGCCGAAGGCACCGATATCGGAGAAGCCGAGGTCGTCGGCCAGGATCACCAGGAAATTCGGGCGTTGCGCCATGTCGGGGTTCCTCTCAGCAGGCAATGAAGGTCAGGGGCAGGTCGCGTATCTGCTCGGGAGCCGGCGGCTGGTAGTGGCCGTCGCTGGTGAGCTCGTGGAGCAGTTCCTCGCGCAACTGGTGAAAGTCGAAGCTGCTGCGCTGGCGCGGATGGGGCAGGGCGACTTCGACCACCTGCTTGATCCGTCCAGGACGCGGTTCCATCACCACCACCCGGTCGGCCAGGAAAATCGCTTCCTCGACATCGTGGGTGACCAGCAGCGTGGTGATTTTCGCCCGGGCACGGATGGCCAGCAGCTCGTCCTGCATCTGCTGGCGGGTCAGGGCGTCGAGGGCACCGAAAGGTTCGTCCAGCAGCAGGATGCGCGGGCTGGCGACCAGGCCGCGGGCAATCGCCACGCGCTGGGCCATGCCGCCGGAGAGCTGGTGCGGATAGGCGCGGGTGAAATCGCCGAGCCCCACCAGCTGGATGAAATCGTCGATGCGGCGTTGGCGCTCGGCGCTGCCCAGCGGCTCGTTGACCAGGCCCAGGCCGATGTTTTCCGCGACCGTCAGCCAGGGAAACAGCCGGTGTTCCTGGAACACGATGCCGCGTTCGCTGCCGATGCCCGCGATTGCCTGGCCGTCGACGCGGATCTCGCCGCGAAAGGCCGTGTCCAGGCCGATCAGCAGGCGCAGCAAGGTGGATTTGCCGCAACCGCTGGAGCCGACGATGGCGACGAATTCGCCTTCGGCGATATCCAGGCTGAATTCATCGATGGCCTGCAGTTCGGCGCCGTCGACGTCGAAGGATTTGCCGACCTGGTTGAAGCTGACAATCGGTGCGTTCATGCGTGTCTCCAGCGGGTGGCGCGGCTTTCGAGGCGTTGGCCGAGCAGGTTGATCAGGGCGCCGGTGAGACCGACCAGGAGCATGCCGGCCATGATCACGTCCATGCGCAGCAGCTGTTGGGCACCGATCATCACCGCGCCGATACCGCCGTTGGACGGCATGAAGTATTCGGCGCCGAGGGTGCCGAGCCAGGCGTAGATCAGGCTCAGGCGCAGCCCGGCGAAAATCCCCGGGGCGGCACCGGGCAACACCAGCTTGCGCAGGCGCTGCCAGAGGTTCAGGCGCAGGACCCGGGCGGCTTCGGTCAGTTGCGGCGACAGGTTGGCGACGCTGCGCTGTGTGGCGATAAACAACGGGAAGAAGGCGGCCAGGGCGACGAACACCGCCTTGGCCAGTTCGCCCAGGCCGAACCAGGCGGTGAGCAGCGGCACCCAGGCGAAAATCGCGATCTGGCGCAGGGCCGACAGGCTCGGGCCGAGCAGGCGCTCGCCGGTTTTCGACAGGCCCAGCAGCAAGCCGAGGCCAAAGCCCAGGGACCCGCCGAGGAGCAGGCCGGCCAGGGTGCGTTTCAGGCTCAGGCCCAGGCTGGCGGGCAGGCTGTTGTCGAGTATCCCGCTCCAGAGGCTGTGCAGCACCGCCAAGGGGCTGACCAGGATGTTCGCGTCGATCCACTGCTGGTCGCTCGCACCTTGCCAGAGCACCAGCAGCATCAGCGGCAGTGCCCAGGGTTGCAGGCGTTGCCAGCCCTGATACCGCGGGCCACGGGGAATCTGGGCGGTGGCCGGGTGCGGCCAGTGCACCAGGCGCCGGTCGAGCAGGGCGATGCCCCGGTCCATCAGCACGCCGAGCACACCGATGACCAGGATGCAGACAAAGACGATATCCAGCATGAACAGTTGCCGGGCATAGACCATCAGGTAGCCGATACCCTCGCTGGAGGCCAGCAGTTCCACGGCTAGCAACGAGGTCCAGCCGGCGGCCAGCGCCAGGCGCAGGCCGGCCATGAACGCCGGCAGCGCGGCGGGCAGGATCAGCCGGCGGACCAGCAGGTACGGCGGCAGGCGCAGGACCGCCGCGGCCTCGCGCAGCCTCGGCTGGGCATCGCGTACACCGACCAGGGTATGCAGGGTCACCGGCACCACCACGGCCTTGATCAGCACCACCAGCTTGAGCATTTCGCCGATGCCGAAAAACACCATGAACAGCGGAATCCAGGCCAGGGTCGGGATCTGCGCGAGGGCGCTGAAGGTGGGGAACACCCAGCGCTCGGCGCGCCGGCTGAACCCCAGCAAGCCACCCAGCAGGGCGCCGATACCGACCCCGGCGAGCAGACCGCGCAGCAGGCGCTGCAGGCTGATCCACAGGTGGCTCCACAATTCGCCGCCGGCCAGGTCCAGGGCGCTTTGCCAGACCAGCGACGGCGGCGGCAGGATCTGCTCGCTCATCCACCGCTCACGGCTGGCGATCCACCACAGGGCCGCCAGCGTCAGGGGCAGCAGCCAGGGCAATGCCCGCGGGCCGAGGCTCGGCCATGACCGCCGGTGTCCGGCGGGCGGGAGTGTCAGCGGCAGACTGAGGAGAGAAACACGGGCCATGGCAGACCTCCGTTGTCGGTGTTCCGGGCGATGCACGGCGCTGATTTGAATAAGCTCGTTTGTATATGCTTATTGGCTCTATAAAAAATCTTATCGATTCTATTGGGAGATAAGAAAAAAGCCATTTAAGGCCCGTACAAGGCAAGCATCCAATGCATTCGAAGAATATTTTCGATGCACTGCATGCATGGCGCGGTGGGAGCGGTGTTTCAGTGCTTATATTCTTTAAAGTTACTAAAATGTGAATTATTAGTATTTTATTGTTGATCAGGGCTGTGCCTACCTTCAGCGCCTCGAAGCCTGTCGCAAAGGAGCACCACCCCATGAAAACCCTGTTCAAAGGCGGCGTCGTCCGCCTGTTCGCCACCACCGCCCTGGCTGGCGTGCTGGGCTACCTGCCGCTCTCGGCCGAGGCGGCCGAGCTCAAGGAAATCCGCATTGCCGTGCCCGACCTGAGCGCCGGCACCGAACACAGCGGCGGCGGTGTGGTGGATGTGCTGCGCAGCCGGCAGATCTACGAAAAGGCCTTTGCCGACCAGGGCATCAAGGTGCAGTGGAATTTCTTCAAGGGCGCCGGCCCGGTGATCAATGAAGCCTTCGCCAACGGTCAGGTGGACTTCGCCTACCTGGGCGACCTGGCGGCGATCATCGGCAAGTCGAACGGGCTGGATACGCGGTTGCTGAGTGCCTCGGCGCGAGGGGTCAAGCAGTACCTGGGCGTGGTGCCCGGCTCGGGGATCAAGACCCTGGAGGACCTCAAGGGCAAGCGCGTGGCGGTATTCCGTGGCACCGCCAGCCAGCTTTCCTTCGATGCCGCGCTGGCCAGCCAGGGCTTGAGCGAGAAGGACTTCAAGGTCATCAACCTGGATTTCAGCGCGGCGGTGGCGGCCTTGGCGGCGAAGCAGATCGATGCGTCGTGGGGCAGTTCGAACCTGACGGCATTGCAGGCCAAGGGCCTGGCTGAGTTGCCGGTGAACACCAAGGCGCTGGGCGGGGCCGGCAGCATCCAGAGCGTGCTGGTGGGTTCCGGGGCCTTTGTCGATGCCCACCCGGATGTGGTCGACAAGTTGCTCAAGGCCCAGCAGCAAGCCGTGGAATGGCTGACCGAGGATGGCAACAAGGATGCCTATGTCCAACTGGTCTCGGGACTGGCCAGTTATCCACCGGTGATTCTCCAGCAGGACCTGAAGGACGAGAAACTCAGCGAGATTTTCCCTTCGCAACTGGACCCGGTGTTCCTTGGCAAACTGCAGGATTCGGTGGATCTGGCGGTCCAGCAGAAGCTGATCCGCAAGCCGTTCAAGGTGACCGACTGGGTGGCACCGAACCTGGCGGCGGCAGGGTTGTGATCGGTCGCGCCTGAGGGCTTGCCCGCGAAGAGGTCCTAAACGGCGACGCGATCTTCCTGGCTGTCCACCGCCACCAGCGTCTCGATCATCGCCCGCGCCGCCGGCGACAGCCGGAAGCCGGTGCGGCTGACGATCCCGCAGCGGGCGTTCATGCTCTCGATGTTCTGCGGCAGGTTGCGCCAGTGCAGCAGCACCAGCGTGCCCTGGGCCACATCTTCGACGAACGCCTCATGGGTGCCGACGCCGATCGCATTGGACTGGCGGACGATCTTCACCAGCGCCGGGAAATGCTCGGTCTCGATATTCGGCGAAAAATCCGTGCGCCCGCTGAGGTTCGCCAGCAGCTTGCGGATGCCCGGCGGGATCAGCGTGGTCGCCAGCGGATAGTCGAACATATCGTTGGTCGACAGGCTTTCCTTGGCCAGCAACGGATGCCCGGGGCGGCAGAAGAATACGCCGCGCCTGGGCGTCAGTGCCTGGGTCTGGAAGTTCGGGTCGGCCTCGAAATGGCGGATGTCGGCGATAAAGAATTCGATCTCCTCGCGGCTCAGGCTGCGACTGAGCTTTTCCCAGTTATCCACCTGGAACCGGGTGCGCACTTTCGGGTGGGCGTTGATAAATCGCGCCACCGCTTCCGGCACCAGTTTCACCGCCGGCGCGGGGCCGCAACCGAAGCGCAGTTCGCCGGCGTCGAGCTTGGTCATCTGGGTCACTTCAGCACTCAGCAGCGCCGCGCCCTGGACCAGGGTCAGGGCATGTTGCAACACCACCTGGCCTTCGGGCGTCGGGCGCAGGTCCTTGTTGCCGCGGTCCACCAGCACACAGCCGAACTCCTGTTCCAGCCCCTGGATACTGCGGCTGAAGGCTGGCTGGGTGATGCCCATGGCGTCTGCCGCGCGGACAAAACTGCGGTGTTCGTTGAGGGCGATGAAATAGCGCAGTTGGCGAAGATCCATATGCTTTCCCGGCATCCGAAAAATAGCTCGAAGGCATTTGCGACGAGTGAGGCTTGAGGTTTTAAATGCAAGCTCTTATTCCGTCAACGAAGCATGTGAATATCTATTAGATCTAAATTGAATATAGATAGAGCGTTGTTTCGCTGCGGCTCAAACCGTAAGCAGTCCGACGAGGGTTCACCCATGAGCAATGCCGCACTTGCTGTAAAACCCGCTGTGCACACCCTGGAGATCCATCCGGTGGCCGGTCGTATCGGCGCCGAGATCCGCGGCGTAGAGCTTTCCGGCGCCCTGGAGGCGGACGTCATCGAGGCGATCCAGCAGGCACTGGTGCAGTACAAGGTGATTTTCTTCCGCGGCCAGACCCACCTCGATGACCAGAGTCAGGAGGCCTTTTCGCACTTGCTCGGCGAGCCGGTGGCGCATCCGACGGTGCCGGTGCGCGACGGCACGCGTTACCTGCTGGAGCTGGACGGCGCGCAGGGCCAGCGGGCCAACTCCTGGCACACCGACGTGACCTTCGTCGACGCCTATCCTAAGGCCTCGATCCTGCGTTCGGTGCTGGCGCCGACCTCCGGTGGCGACACCGTCTGGGCGAATACGGCGGCGGCCTACGAGGAGTTGCCGGCGGAACTGCGCGAGCTGGCGGACAAGCTCTGGGCGGTGCACAGCAACGAATACGACTACGCCGGCTCGCGGCCGAATGTCTCGGCGGAAAAGCTCGAGCGCTACCGCCAGGTCTTCACCTCGACGGTGTACGAGACCGAGCATCCGGTGGTGCGGGTGCATCCCATCAGCGGCGAGAGGAGCCTGTTGCTGGGGCACTTCGTCAAGCGCATCAAGGGCTATTCGCTGGCGGATTCGGCGCACCTGTTCAACCTGTTGCAGAGCCATGTGACCCGCCTGGAAAACACTGTGCGCTGGCGCTGGCAGAGCGGCGATGTGGCGATCTGGGATAACCGTTCGACCCAGCATTACGCGGTGGACGACTATGGCACCCAGGAACGGATCGTGCGGCGGGTGACGCTCAGGGGCGAAGTGCCGGTGGGTGTGCATGGGCAGCGCAGCCAGACGCTCAAGGGGGCTTGAGTATCGCGGTGACAGGACCGCCGCCTTCGCGGGCTTGCCCGCGAAGAGGCCCTGGAGGTTTTACCAGACGCCGATCTGCACCACCTTTTCCGCTTCCGGTTCGCCATACCGAAAGCGCTGGCCGCGCAGGTCGATCTCCTCGTGGCTGATGGTGGTCCGGCGCTTCAGGCCGCGCAGCCAGTCGAGCAGATAGCCCAGGTGCTCTTCACGCACCGTCGCGAATGCCGGATCGGCCCCCAGGTCGCGCAGTTCCTGGGGGTCTTCCTGGAGGTCGAACAACTGCGGTCGGAAGCCGTCATACGCCAGGTATTTCCAGCGCTCGCTGCGCACCATGGTCATCCGGCAACGATCGATCGCCTGCCCCAGGCGTTCCCGCGCCGGGGCCTGGAACGCGTAGTCGTATTCGGCGATGGCATAGCGGCGCCAGTGCGGTTGTCCGCCATGCAGCAACGGCACCAGCGAACGGCCTTCCAGCCGGTGTTCCGCCGTCGGTAGGCCCAGCGCGTCGAGAAAGGTCGGCAGCGCGTCGATCGTTTCCACCAGGCGTGCATCCACCGTGCCGCGCGTGCTGTCCGCCGCTGTCCGTGGGTCGCGCACGATCAGTGGCACGCCGACCGCCGGCTCCAGCAGGAACTCCTTTTCCCCGAGAAAATGATCGCCGAGAAAATCGCCGTGATCGCTGGTGAACACGATCAGCGTGTCATCCCAGCGGCCGCTGCTTTCGAGCACGTCGAACAGTCGCCCGAGCTGGTCATCCACCTGTCTGATCAGGCCCATGTAGGTCGGCACCACATTCAACCGCACTTCGTCCCGGGAGAAATTCAGGCTTTCCTCGTGCTGGCGGAAAGCGTTGTAGACCGGGTGATCACTGGCCTCGCCCGGCTCGGCACGCACCGCCGGCACCACCTGCTCGCGCCCGTACAGGGCGTGATAGGGCGCAGGGGCGAGGTAGGGCCAATGCGGCTTGATATACGACAGGTGCAGGCACCACGGCTGTTCGCCCTGCTGGTTGATGAAGTCGATGGCGCGGTCGGTGGTATACACCGTCTCCGAGTGCTGCTGCGGGATCCGTGCGGGCAGATGGGCGTGGCGCATTTTCCAGCCGCTGAGGATTTCGCCGTCGCTGCCTTCGGCGGCGTTGGCCCAGTCATGCCAGGGGTTGCTGCCGCCATAACCGAGGTCGCGCAGGTAGTGGGTGTAGGGGGCCGACTCGCGCTTGTCGGCGAACAGCGGGCTGTCAGGGTAGATGCCGTCGTGACGCATCCAGGCTTCGAAGCCGACTTCGTTCAGCGGCTCGGCCCGGGCGCTGTCGGGGTCGATGGCCAGCCGCTGCAGGGCGTCGAGATTGGGCGTGGCGTGGGTCTTGCCGACCAGGGCGGTGCGGATGCCGTGGGGGCGCAGGTAGTCGCCGATGGTCAGCTCTTCCAGGGGCAGCGGCACGGCGTTCCAGGCCACCTGGTGGCTGCTAACATAGCGTCCGGTATAGGCCGACATCCGCGACGGTCCGCAGATGGTGCCCTGGGTATAGGCGCGGCTGAAGCGCACGCCGGCGGCGGCCAGGCGGTCGATGTTCGGCGTCTGCAGATGGGGGTGGCCGTAGCAGGACAGGTAGTCGCGACGCAGTTGGTCGCACATGATGTAGAGCACGTTGCGCACGTGGGGCATGGGAGTTCACCGCAGAGGAAGACAGGTGAAGGATTTCGCGTTGCGGCGCGGCTTTCGGCAAGCGCATTTGGCGACTGTTTCCGATGCATGCCGTGCATGGGAGGCGGTTTGCGGTGGTCTTCCGGGCATCTTCGCGGGCAAGCCCGCTCCCACGAAGGGGGCGAGCCCCGCGGGCATTGTGGGTGCGGGCTTGCCCGCGAAGGGGTGGGTTCAGACAGCAACCTGCTCCAGGTTGCACACCTCATCCGCTTCCAGAGCATCTTCGCTCCTGATCTGCTCGATCATCGCTTCGGCCAGCGGCGATAAACGATACCCGGCCCGGCTGACGATGCCGTAGCGGGTGTACAGCTCCTCCAGGTCATCCGCCAGCCCGTCGATCTTCAGTCGCACGAGATCGCCCCGGGCGTATTCCCAGGCATCGCTGTTCTCCCCGCAGATGCCGATGGCATCCGAACGCAACACCACGCCCAGCAGGCTGAACGCGCTTTCGCACTCCACCTGCGGGGTGAAATCCGGGCGACCGCTGAGATCGACGATCACCTTGCGCAGGTTCGGTGGGCGAATCGTCGAGGCCAGCGGATAACTCAGCAACTGCTCGGCCGTGACACTCGCCTGCGCCGCCAGCGGATGCCCGGCCCGACAGCAGAAATGCCATCTGCGCGGGCGCAGGCGCTGGGTCAGGTAATCCGGGTTGGCCTCGAAGCTGCGGGTGTCGGCGACAAAGAATTCGAACTCCTCGTTCAGCAGGCGCTTGCTCAGGCTCTGCCAGTCATCCACCTGGAACTGTACCCGGGCTTTCGGGTAGCGCCCGATGAAATGGCCGATGGCGCGGGGGATCAGTCCCGAGGCCGGGGCCGGCCCGCAACCGAAACGCAACTCCCCGGCCTCCAGGCCGTTGAACTGGCTGATTTCATTGGCCAGTTGCTGGGCCCCGCTGACCAGTCGCCGGGCATGTTCGAGCAATACCTGGCCCTGTTTGGTCGGGGCCAGGTCCTTGCGTCCGCGATCCACCAACTGACAGCCGGCACTGTGTTCCAGGGCCTGGATGCTGCGGCTGAACGCCGACTGCGACAGGTTCACCGCGAGGGCGGCGGCGACAAAACTGCGCTGCTCGGCGAGGGCGATGAAGTGGCGGAGTTGGCGCAGATCGATATGCATTTTTCACATAAAAAATATCGGGGAAATGCATTGGCTATGCATTAGGTCAACTCCTTATAAAGGCAATCTCTTATGCAGTAAATCTTTGTAAAAACATAAATAAATAACTTTAAAGAATATGCGTCTTGTGTATTTTTTGACCAGGAGCCGCCCATGAGTTCGTTCAATCTTGCTGTGCATCACCCTTCGCGGCGGCTCAAGCGCTTGCCCCTGGCCCTGTTGCTGGCGGGGAGCGCCAGCTGGTCGCTGGGCCATGCCGCCGAAAGCGAACCCCCTGTGGAGACGGCACCCGTCGCCGCCAGCAGCAAACCCAAGGCCGACAGCGGCCGGCTGGAAACCGTGACCGTCACCGCCCGGCGCCGCGAGGAAAGCTCCCAGAGCGTGCCCACGCCCATCAGCGTGATCGGCGGCCAGGCCCTGGAAAGCCAGCGGGTCTATCGCATCCAGGATCTGCAGCAACTGGTACCCAGCGTCAACGTCGCCTACATGCATGCGCGCCAGTCCAGCGTGTCGATTCGCGGGCTGGGCAACAACCCGGCCAGCGACGGCCTCGAAGGCAGCGTCGGGCTGTATATCGACAACGTCTACCTGGGGCGTCCGGGCATGGCGGTTTTCGATCTGATGGACATCGAGCAACTGGAAGTCCTGCGCGGTCCCCAGGGCACGCTCTTCGGCAAGAACACCACCGCCGGGGTGATCAACATCAACACCCGGGCGCCGAGCTTCACCCCGGAGCGCAGTATCGAAAGCTCGGTCGGCGAGGACGGTTATTTCCAGACCAAGGGCACGATTTCGGGCCCGCTCAACGATCAGTTGGCCGGGCGCCTGTCGGCCTATCGCACCCGCAGCGACGGCGATATCAAGAACGAATACGACGGCCACGAGTTGAACGGCGGCTCCCGGGATGGCTTTCGCGCGCAACTGCTGTACAAGCCCAACGAGAACTTCAACCTGCGCTGGATCGGCGACTACAACGAAGAGGACTCCAGTGCCGGGACCCGCGTGTTGTACAGCACCGGCCCGACCATCAATGGCGTCAACCTCTACCAGTCCCGGGCCAATGCCGCCGGGGCAACCCTTGCCAACGGCCCCCATCGCGAGGTGAATCTCGATGGCCAGCAGCATGTCACGGTGTTCCAGGGTGGCAGCTCCCTGGAGGCCAACTGGACCCTGCCCAACGATTTCACCCTGACCTCCGTCAGTTCCTATCGCTGGTGGAACTTCACCCCGCGCAACGACGATGGCCTCAATGTGCCGGCGGCCTACAACGCCGGGGTCTCGGTGGAAGACAAGCAGTGGTCACAGGAGTTTCGCCTGGCCTCGCCCACGGGCGGTTTCTTCGACTATGTGCTGGGCGCGTACTACTTCGGCTCCAAGCTCGACAACAAGAGTTTCAGCTACTACGGGCCCCAGGCCGACATCTGGAACGGCACCCCCACCGGCGCGCTGAACAACGTCACCAGCATCGGCAACGGGCATATCGATACCGACAGTTTCGCGCTCTTCGCCCAGGGCACCTGGCACTTGACCGAACGCCTGGATTTCACCGCCGGCCTGCGCGGCAGCTACGAGGAAAAAAGCGCCTGGGTGACCCGCGATGCGCCGCTCGGTGGCGCTGCCGTGACCGGTGCCGCGGCCACGGCCCGCCGCGGTCGTGCCGGTATCTATGACTCCGGCAACCTCAGCCAGTACAGCACCAGTCCGTCCGGCCTGTTGAACCTGAGTTATCGCTTCACCGACGAGCTGCTGGGTTACGCCACCTTGTCCCACGGGGAAAAGTCCGGCGGTGTGAACCTCGCGGTGGGCTCGGCGCCGACGGCGGGCGCCGATTCGCTGCTGATCGGCACCGAGCGCGCCAACAACGCCGAGCTGGGTTTCAAGAGCACACTGTGGGACAAGCGCCTGCAACTCAACGCCAACCTGTTCTGGACCCAGGTCAACGGTTACCAGACCAATGCCTACGATGCCGACAACCGCGTGCAGTACCTGACCAATGCCGGCTCGGTGCGCTCACGCGGGGTGGAAGTCGAGAGCACGCTGATTCCCCTGCGCGGCCTGACGCTCAACCTCAACGGCTCCTATAACGATGTCCGCTACCTGTCCTACAAGGATGCGCCGTGCCCGCCGGAGGTCAGCCTGCAGCCGGGAGCACCGGCCTCCTGCGACCTCAGCGGACACCAGGTGGTCGGCGCGTCGAAATGGATCGGCAACGCCAATGGCGAGTACAAATGGAACCTGGGTAACGGCTGGGAAGAATATGTCACCGCCAGTTATGCCTTCCGCTCCAAGGCCGTCGGCACCGTCGAGGATTCGACCTACGGGCAGATTCCCAGTTATGCCGTGGTCAACCTGTCCACCGGCCTGCGTGGCGACTTCAACCAGGGCCAGTGGGACGTCTCGCTATGGCTGAAGAACGCTTTCGACAAGACCTACTACACCACCCTCTGGACCGGTGGTAACGGTGGTTATGAGGGCTTGCTTGGCACACCACGGACCCTGGGGGTCACCGGGCGCTATGACTTCTGATCCGCGCTGATGGGATAGCGGCTGTAATAAGACCGGTGCCGGATATAAGTTATTCACAACCTTCATGGTGCATATAGCCAATCAATTGATAAATACCGGGCGGGCCGGTTGGACAGAACTTGGAAGTCCTACCATTCTGCAAGTCGTGAGTTTCAGGAGAGACCCACTTTCAGCGGAAGAGTGTATTAACGACATAAGGAGAACGCATCATGTCGAGCATCAATGGAACTTATCTGAATAACAACGCCGACGCCAAGTTGGTAGTCACCGATGGCAACGATTCGAATGGTACCTTCAACGGGCAGATCACCCAGGCAGGGGTGAACTACAGCGTCACCGGTCACTACCATTTCGAGAAAAACACCGGCAATCCCACCACCATCGCCTTTATCGGTACCAACAGCGACAAGGGCTACGTGGCGTTTACCGCGTACGCCCCGGACCATATCTACGTGAAACTGCGCGCCAGCGGATCACGGACCGGCTTTGATGGCCAGGTGGTCGGCCTGGGCGGCGAATTCGTCAAACAGTAACAGCAAAGGCAATACCGACATACTGCCAGGCCAACGAAAGGACAAGTGCATTTCTGCGCTTGTCCGATTGAAGTTCTGGCGGTATGTATTGTTGTGCCCGTCAATAAATAAAAGTCTGTTTGCGCACTTTGTATTGCAACTATCCCGTCATTCATTTCTCTTTTCTTGTCCGTTATCCGTGCGCGCATGGCGGGGCGAAAGTTGCCGTGTGTTCGCCAACCCTGTGGACACGGAGGTTTTCCGGCCCTGAAAGCATGCCTTCAGGGAATATTTTCAATGCCTGAAAAGCATCGATTTTTCAGCGCTGGGCTGGAGCCCTTGAAACACGGGGCCTTACGCGGATCGTCAGAATCTAATATTCATTTTCGATCTATCTATAACTTCAAAGATTACTTTAAGTACTAAGCAAGGTCCGTGGATCATCGGCACCTCGACGTCGCCATGGGCGCCTCGACGATTTTTTGCTGAAGACCGCAGGAGTTATTCAATGGGCAATGTCCAGACCGCTGCCAGTGCACATGAGGTGCGCAGGCCTCAGGCACCGGGTGGCGAGTTGGTCGATCTCGGCCGGCCCCATCGCGCGCCGCTGGGGCAGTTGCGTCTGCAGAAAGTGCCCAAGGGCATCCTCAGCCGGCGCGAGGCGATCTTGCTCGGGGTGTTTGCGCTGGTGCTGCATGGCGCGGTGATCTACTGGCTGAGCCAGAAACAGACCCCGGTGCTGCCGGTGGTGCCGCCGGAAATCCCGCCGATGACCATCGAATTTTCCCAGCCGGCACCGCCCGTAGTCGAACCGCCGCCGCCCGTGCCGCCACCACCGCCGCCACCGGTAGTCGAGCCGCCACCGCCGGTGGTCGACGAACTGGCGGTGAAACCGCCACCGCCGCCCAAGCCCAAACCCGTACCGAAGCCCAAGCCGGTACCCAAGCCTGAGCCCAAGCCCGCGCCGAAGCCGGTCGAACAGCCGCCGGCACCGCCACAACCGGCGGCACCGGCCGCGCCACCGGCTCCGCCCAGCCCGGCTCCGGTGACCCCGGCTTCGGCCAGCGCCGCGTACCTGAAGAACCCGGCGCCGGAGTATCCGTCGCTGGCCCAGCGTCGCGGCTGGGAAGGCACGGTGCTGCTGCGGGTCCAGGTGCTGGCCAGCGGTAGACCGGGCGAGATCCAGATTCAGAAAAGCAGTGGTCGCGAGCAGCTCGACGAGGCCGCCCTGGCAGCGGTGAAGCGTTGGAGCTTTGTCCCGGCCAAACAGGGCGATGTCGCCCAGGTCGGCTGGGTCAGCGTACCCATCGACTTCAAGATCCACTGATCGGCAATCCACGCGCTGAACGCTTTTACAGAGGGAACACATCATGACGTTACTGGCATCTCCACTCCAATCCATCGAAAGCGCGGTGATCTGGCTGCTGGTGGTCTTTTCCGTCGCCACCTGGGGCCTGGCCCTGCTCAAGGCCGTGCAGTTCGGCCGCCTGAAAGGCCAGGATCGCAAGTTCCACAAGCAGTTCTGGGCGGCCTCCAGCCTCGATTCGGCGGCCGAGCTGAGCGAAACCCAGCCCGGTGCCGCCGCTCGCGTGGCCCAGGCCGGCTATGCCGCGATCCAGGTCGGCGAGGCGCCACATGCCGCCGACCTGAGCCAGGCGATCAATCACCAGGACCGTCTGGAGCGAGCCCTGCGCCAGCAGATCGTGCGTGAACGCCGCTCCCTGGAAACCGGTCTGGCAGTGCTCGCCAGTATCGGCAGTACCTCGCCGTTCATTGGCCTGTTCGGCACCGTCTGGGGGATCATGGAAGCCCTGAAAGGCATCAGCGCCGCCGGCTCCGCGAGCCTCGAAACCGTGGCCGGGCCGATCGGCGCCGCGCTGGTCGCGACCGGGGTGGGGATCGCCGTCGCCGTGCCCGCGGTGCTGGTCTACAACTACTTCCTGCGGCGCCTGAAACTCACCGCCGCCGACCTCGACGACTTCGCCCACGACTTCTACAGCCTGGCGCAGAAGAGCTCGTTCCGGGTCCTGATCCACCCGACGGCGAACAAGGGCGCCGGTCAGGGTTCCGCGCAGAAAGTGAAGGAGGCGTCCTGACATGGCCTTTTCCACCCAAGACAGCGATGAGGTGCTGAGCGAGATCAACGTCACGCCGCTGGTGGACGTGATGCTGGTGTTGCTGGTGGTGTTCATCGTCACCGCGCCGCTGCTGACCAACGCGATTCCGATCAACCTGCCCAAGACCGAGGCCGTGGCGCCGGTGGAGCAGAAGGACCCGCTGGTGGTGAGCATCGACGGGACCGGCAAGCTGTTTCTCAACAAGGACGAAATCAAGCCCGAGCTGCTGGAGTTCAATCTCCAGGCGGCCAAGGCCAAGGACCCGGACCTGCGGGTGCAGCTGCAGGCCGACAATGGCGTGAACTACGGCGAAGTGGCGAGGGCCATGGCCTCCATCGAGCGGGCCGGGATCACCAAGTTGTCGGTGATCACCGCCCGCTGAACGCAACAGATCCTCGAGTTTCTCGGGCCGTCTCCTTGGCAGGGTGCGGCCCTTTTTTTATTTCCACGCAATGGCAGGTTGACGCGGAACCTGTGGGAACCGGCTTGCCGGCGATGAGGCCAGTGAGTCTTGCATCGCCCGATCGGCCGTCATCGCCAGCAAGCCGGCTCCTACAAGGGTTGTGTCAGCAGGGACTGACTCGTCGGTTCTTATTTTTTTATTTCCACGCAATGGCAGGTTGACGTGGAACCTGTGGGAGCCGGCTTGCCGGCGATGAGGCCAGTGAGTCTTGCATCGCCTGATCGGCCGCCATCGCCAGCAAGCCGGCTCCTACAAGGGTTGTGTCAGCAGGGACTGAATCGTCGGTTCTTATTTTTTTATTTCCACGCAATGGCAGATTGACGCGGAACCTGTGGGAGCCGGCTTGCCGGCGATGAGGCCAGTGAGTCTTGCATCGCCTGATCGGCCGTCATCGCCAGCAAGCCGGCTCCTGCAAGGGGTTGTGTCAGCAGGGACTGACTCATCGGTTCTTATATTTCTTTGTGATCTTAATAAATAGCTTCTTATTCCTTAACGAATATAACTCTGCTCCCTATACTCGATCCGGAACGCAAACGCTGGAGGAGGTGTACCCCATGCGCAACGAGTCGATTCGTTATCTGATCGTGCCGGGCTGGCAAGGATCGCCAGAAGATCATTGGCAAACCCATTGGCAGAACAGCCTGCCCAACAGTGCGCGGGTGGAGCAGGCCGACTGGCTGACGCCCCGTCGTGAAGACTGGGTCGCGGCCCTGGCCGAAGCCATTGTCGCCGACAGCACGCCGGTGATCCTGATTGCCCACAGCCTGGGATGCATCACCGTCGCCCACTGGGCGCAAACCGCGCCGTTGCACCTGTTGCGGCAGGTCCACGGTGCCTTGCTGGTGGCCCCGGCCGATGTCGAACGGCCTGCCTGCGCCCCGGCGTTGCGCAATTTCGCGCCGATCCCGGGCGATCTGCTGCCGTTCCCGAGCCAGGTCGTCGCCTCCGACAACGATGCCGCCGTCAGCGCCCCGCGCGCCCTCGAACTGGCCCGTCGCTGGGGCGCCGAAGCCGGCATCATCAGTGGCGCCGGGCATATCAATGTGAAGTCTGGCCACCAGCGCTGGGAGCAGGGTTTTGCCTACCTGTACCGCCTGCAGACCCGCATGGAACAGCATTCCCTGCGCCGCGCCTGATTTTTTCCCTTGCTTGAACGTCCCCCGCCGCAAGGCGGTCGGGGCGGGAGTCCGCCATGAGCCTGCATGAAACCTTCGGCCAGCCTTTGCTGACCTTTCCCGATGCGGAAAAAAGCCCGCTGAGCATCCGCGCCAAGGCGCTGGTGTTCGTCGACCCACGTTCGCGCCAGTTGCGCGAAGAACTCGAACAACTGGCGCCCAAGGCGCTGCCGGTGCTGATCCGCGGCGAAACCGGCAGCGGCAAGGAACTGCTGGCCCGACATATCCACCGCGCCAGCGACCGTACCGGGCTGTTTGTCTCGGTCAACTGCGGCGCCATCAGCCCCACTTACGCTGACGCCGAGCTGTTCGGTTATGCGGCGGGGGCCCACAGCAGCTCGGTGAGCAGCCGGGCCGGCTGGTTCGGTTCGGCCAATGGCGGGACCCTGTACCTGGACGAGATCGGCGACCTGCCGCTGCCGATCCAGATCAAGCTGCTGGCGGCCCTGGAAAATCACGAGGTGACCCGTGTCGGCGCGCAGCAACCCAGCCCGGTGGACGTGCGCCTGGTGGCGGCGACCAGCATCGACCTGGCCCAGGCGGTGGCGGCGGGGAAATTCCACGAGCGCCTCTATCACTACCTCAGCGAAGGCCGGCTGGAGTTGCCGGCGTTGCGTGAGCGGGTCGGCGATATCCTGTCCCTGGCCGAGTATTTCCTCGGCATCTACAGCCAGCGCCTGAGCCTGCCGGTGCCGTTGATCAGCGACAGCGCCCAGCGCGCGCTGGAGCGTCACAGCTGGCCGGGCAATACCCGCGAGCTGGAAAACGTCATCCACTTTGCCTTGCTGGTGAGCAGCGGCGACGAGATCCTGCCGGAGCATCTGAACCTGCCCGAGCCGTTGGGGTTGATCGAACAATTCATCCTCGGCAGTTCTCCCGAGGAGCTGGCAGCGCTCAAGCGCCTGTTGGGCTGAGCGGATTCAGACGAGTGCCTTTTGCAGGAGCCGGCTTGCCGATGTGGCACCTGTGGGAGCGGGCTTGCCCGCGAAGGGGCCAGTGAAAGCGCCAGAAGCTTCGCGGGCAAGCCCGCTCCCACATGAGGCCTCGCCCACAAAAACAGCGCTTTTGCAGAGAAGTAGGACAGTGAACAAAATGGAATATGAAGATGAATAAAAGATATTGTTCTGGAATAAAAAATATCGGTATCTTCTGCTCCACGCCAGCGATATCACTTTGCTGGCACCTCTCTCAAGGCTGTCGTCGATGACGACCGTGATTCTCGATAAGGACACTGCATGAAAAAGGTTCTGTTGTTTACCGCATTGGCGGCTGCTCTGACTGCGGGTCTGGCCCAGGCCGGCGAGAAACTGGTGGTGGCGGCCACGCCGATTCCCCACGCCGAGATCCTCGAGCTGATCAAGCCAACCCTGAAAAAGGAAGGCGTGGACCTGGAGATCAAGGTCTTCACCGACTACGTACAACCGAACACCCAGGTCGCCGAGAAGCACCTGGACGCCAACTATTTCCAGACCAAGCCTTACCTGGATAACTTCAACAAGGGCAAGGGCACCAACCTGGTCACCGTGATCGGTGTCCATGTCGAACCTTTCGGCGGCTACTCGAAGAAGGTCAAGAGCCTGGACGAGCTGAAGAATGGCGCGACCATCGCGATTCCGAACGAAGGCAGCAACGCCGGTCGTGCCCTGTTGCTGCTGCAAAGCAAAGGCCTGATCGAACTCAAGGATCCGAAAAACGCCCTGTCGACGCCTAAAGACATTGCCAAGAACCCGCACAACTTCAAGTTCAAGGAACTGGAATCGGCCCTGCTGCCGCGGGTCCTGGACCAAGTCGACCTGGACCTGATCAACACCAACTATGCGCTGGAAGCCGGCCTGAACCCGGCCAAGGACGCCCTGCTGATCGAAGGTGCCGATTCGCCTTACGTGAACTTCCTGGTCGCCCGTCCTGACAACAAGGACAGCGACGCGATCCAGAAACTGGCCAAGGCCCTGACCAGCCCGGAAGTGAAGGCCTTCATCGATTCGAAGTACAAGGGCGCGGTACTGCCGGCGTTCTGATTCGCGAATAATCCCTTCAAGGTTTGAACGCCGACGAGCAACCAGCGTCGGCGTTTTTTATTGTGTGCCCTGCCCGGATCCCTTGTTCGATGCGGACCCTGTAGGAGCCGGCTTGCTGGCGATGACGTCGGCGGGAGCGATGCAAGGCTCAGGGACCTCGTCGCTGCGAGGCGTCGTCCCGACAAGCCGGCACCTACAAGAGCGGTTTGGCGGTGCGCCCGATTGATTGGCCTTTGACGGCCCGGCGCAAGGCCACCAGCAGTTTCACGATGTCCTGCGGATCGAGCTTTTCCGGCGCTTTTGACTGGTCCATATCATCTTCCCTGTTTTCGGTCGGCCGTTGGGCGAGCTGTTTTCGTCCGTGCTTGGAGCGTCCATCGGCACAAAAGATCCGTGTCGCGATGAAAAGCAAGGTAGCCCTCTGCCGGGCATCCGGCAAATCCGTCGGACGAGTTGGCGCACAGCGTCAATCCGGCCAGTTCCAGGCCGGTTCGTCGAGCATGCCCTGGCCGACGATCCCGGTCTGGCCAAGGGTTTTCTCCAGGACGATGGAGTTGCAGCCGGGGTCCTGCTGCAACGCCGCGATCAGGCGGCTGGCATGGGACACCACCCACACCTGGCAACGCTCGGACGCACGGATGATCAGGCGCGCCAGTGCCGGCAGCAGGTCCGGATGCAGGCTGGTTTCCGGTTCGTTGAGCACCATCAGGGTCGGCGGCCTGGGGGTGAGCAGCGCAGCCACCAGCAGCAGGTAGCGCAAGGTGCCGTCCGACAGCTCGGCGGCGGACAGCGGTCGCAGCAGCCCTTCCTGGTAGAACTCGATGGTGAAGCGCGCGCCCGGCAGCGCCTCGATCTGCAGCTGTGAGCCGGGAAAGGCATCGCTGATCGCCGCCTGCAGGGCCTGGGGATCGCCGATCTCGATAATGGTCCGCAGTGCCGCCGCGAGGTCGCGACCGTCGTGATGCAGTACCGGCGTGCGGGTGCCCAGTTGCGGCTGGCGCACAGGTGCCTCGGCGTCACTGCGAAAATGATCGTAGAAGCGCCAGCCGCGAATGCTCTCGCGCAACAACAGCACTTCCGGCGAGCTGCGCAGGTTGCCGACCTGGTCGAACAGGCTGTCGAAGGCCGGGGTGTGCTGCGCCAGCACTTCCCAGGCGCGACCTTCACGGGCCTTGACCATGGGGCCCGAACGGCCCACCAGCAGGCTGGCGGGACGATACAGCGGGCCGGCCCAGATGCATTCGCGCTTGATCTCCGGGTCCAGGGAAAACTGCGAGGAACTCGGTTCCGGCAAGCCGAGGGAAATGGCGTAGCTGAAGTCTTCCCCGGCGAACCCCAGGCGCAGGCGTTTCGCGCCCTGGCGGACCAGGCCTTGCACCGCCACCTCGCCATTGCGCATGCGCCGGCTGATGGCCTCCGGCCCGGCCCAGAAGGTCGAATCCAGCCCGCCTTCGCGGGCCAGCGCATTGACCACGCCACCCTGGGCCGTTTCCGCCAGCAGGCGCAAGGCCCGGTACAGGTTGGACTTGCCGCTGCCATTGGGACCGGTGATCAGGTTCAAGCGGTCGAGCGGCACCACCAGTTTGTTGATGGAGCGGTAGTTGGCCACCGCGAGGGTCTTGAGCATCCGCGACTGTTTCCTGGGGGAGGGCGCTTGCGCCGGTTCGCGCCAGTATAGAAAGGCGCCTCGGGAATAAGGAACCCTGCAGATAAGGAACCCTGTTCTACGCTAACAGTCGTAACGACACGGCGAGTAAGCATTACGCGAAGGAGTGTGTATGAAAGGGCATCTAGTTAGGTGGGAAATGGCCCTGGTACTGGTGGCGCTCCTCAGCGGCTGCGGTCATGAAAAACCCCCTGAGCCCGAGCGGCCGCGGGTCTTTGTCGAGCAGGTGCAGCGCAAGGACTTCGGTGCCGCCGTGACCCTGACCGGCGATATCCAGGCCCGGGTGCAGACCGACCTGTCATTTCGCGTCGGCGGCAAGATCATCCAGCGCAGTGTCGATGTCGGGGCGCGGATCTCCGCCCGCCAGGTGCTCGCCAAGCTCGATCCGAAGGATCTGCAGACCAATGTCGACACCGCCCAGGCCGAGGTCAACGCCGAGCAGGCGCGGGTGCAGCAGACCAGCGCGGCGTTTGTCCGGCAGCAGAAGCTGCTGCCCAAGGGCTATACCAGCCGTAGCGAATATGACGCGGCCCAGGCCGGCGTGCTCAGCGCCAGGAGCGCCCTGACGGCAGCCCAGGCGCAGCTCGCCAATGCCCGCGAGCAGTTGGGCTACACCTCGCTGATCGCCGAAGCCCCGGGGGTGATCACCGCTCGCCAGGCCGAGGTCGGGCAAGTGGTGCAGGCGACCATGCCGATCTTCAGCCTGGCCCGCGATGGCGAGCGCGATGCGGTGTTCAATGTCTACGAGTCGTTGCTGGTGGAGCCACCGGATGACCAGCCGATCACCGTGACCCTGCTCGACAACCCGGCGATCAAGGCCGTGGGCAAGGTGCGCGAAGTGACGCCGGCGGTCTCGGCCCAGAGCGGTACGGTACAGGTCAAGGTGGCCCTGGGCGAGCTGCCGGCGGGCATGGACCTGGGCTCGGTGGTCAGCGCCACCGCCACGGCGCCGGCCAGATCGAGTATCGAATTGCCCTGGTCGGCCCTGACCAAGGATGTCAGCGACCCGGCCGTGTGGCTGGTGGACGCCGACGGCAAGGTCAGCCTGCACCGGGTCAAGGTCGGGCGTTACCTGACCGGTCACGTGATGATCAGCGAAGGCCTGGAGGGCGGCGAGAAAGTCGTGGTCGCCGGCGGTCAACTGCTGCATCCGGGCATGCGGGTGGAGATCGCCACGCCGAGCCCGGCAACCGCCTCGGGAGCCCAGCCATGAAGCGCCTGTCGCTGGTCCTGCTGGGTGGCCTGCTGGTCGCCGGGTGCTCGAAGGAGGAACCACCACCGGAGCCGGTGCGGCCGGTGCTGTTTGTCGAGGTCACGCCGGAATCGGTCCAGCAACTCGGGCGTTTTGCCGGCAGCATCCAGGCGCGTTATGAAAGCACCCTGGGTTTCCGCGTTTCGGGGCGGATCGCCCGGCGTTATGTCGACGTCGGCAGTGAAGTGGCCCAGGGTGCCTTGCTGGCGAGCCTCGACCCCACCGATCAGCAGAACCAGTTGCGCGCGGCCCAGGGCGACCTGTCGCGGATCCAGGCGCAGTGGATCAACGCTCAGGCCAATGCCCGCCGCCAGCAGGAACTGTTCGACCGCGGCGTCGGCGCCCAGGCCCAGCTGGATGTGGCGCAGACCGACCTGAAGACCACCGGCGCGTCCCTCGAACAGGCCCGTGCCTCGCTCAGCCAGGCCAACGATCAGTTGGGCTACACCGAGCTGCATACCGATCACGCCGCGGTGGTGACCGACTGGAAAGTCGAGGCCGGCCAGGTGGTCAGTGCCGGCCAGGAAGTGGTCACCCTGGCGCGCCCGGATATCAAGGAAGCGGTGATCGACCTGCCGGCGGTATTGGCCGATCAGCTCAGCGAGGGCGTCGAGTTCCGTGTCGCCGGCCAGCTCGATCCGAGCGTCAACACCACCGCGCGGCTGCGGGAAATCGAGCCCCAGGCCGACAGCGCCACCCGCACCCGGCGGGCTCGCCTGACCCTGGCCGAGACGCCCGCGGCGTTCCGCCTGGGGACCTCCATCAGCGTCACCCTGAGTTCGGCCATCGAGCCGCGTACCCAGTTGCCGCTGTCGGCCCTGCGGGAAGAGCAGGGTAAGACGCAGATCTGGATCATCGACCCGCAGACCCACACCGTCTCGCCCCGTGATGTCCAGGTGCTGGCTCGCGAGGGCGAGACGATGCTGCTGGGGGCGGACGCCACCGGTGGGGTCAGGGCCGGCGAGAAAGTGGTGAGCGCCGGGGTGAACAGCCTGAAGCCCGGGCAGAAAGTCAAAATCGACGAGGAACACCCACAATGAAAGGGAGCTTCAACCTGTCCGAGTGGGCCCTCAAGCACCAGTCGTTCGTCTGGTACCTGATGTTCGTCGCGTTGTTGATGGGGGTGTTTTCCTATATCAACCTGGGGCGCGAGGAAGACCCGTCCTTCACCATCAAGACCATGATCATCCAGACCACCTGGCCGGGCGCCACGGTGGATGAAACCCTGGAGCAGGTCACCGACCGCATCGAGAAAAAACTCGAGGAACTGGACTCCCTCGACTATGTGAAAAGCTACACCCGTCCTGGCGAGTCGACGGTGTTCGTGTTCCTGCGCGACACCACCAGCGGCAAGGACATCCCGCAGATCTGGTACCAGGTGCGCAAGAAGATCGACGATATCCGTGGCGACTTCCCCCAGGGTATCCAGGGGCCGGGGTTCAACGACGAATTCGGCGATGTGTTCGGTTCGGTCTACGCCTTTACCAGCGACGGCCTGAGCATGCGCCAGCTGCGCGACTACGTGGAGCAGGTGCGCGCACAGATCCGCGATGTGCCGGGGCTGGGCAAGATCGAGATGATCGGCGAGCAGAACGAAGTGCTCTACCTGAACTTCTCCACCCGCAAGCTGGCGGCCCTGGGCATCGACCAGCGCCAGGTGGTGCAGAGCCTGCAGGCGCAGAATGCGGTGACCCCGGCCGGGGTGATCGAGGCCGGGCCCGAGCGGATCTCGGTGCGCGCTTCCGGGCAATACGCCTCGGAGAAGGACCTGGAAGCGGTCAATCTCAAGCTCAACGATCGTTTCTACCGGCTGGCGGATATCGCCGAGATCAGCCGTGGCTACGCCGACCCGCCGACCCCGTTGTTCCGCTACAACGGGCAGACGGCCATCGGCCTGGCGATTGCCATGAAGAAGGGCGGCAATATCCAGGACTTCGGCAAGAGCCTGCATGAGCGCATGGACAGCCTGACCGCCGAACTGCCGGTGGGCGTCGGCGTGCACAAGGTCTCCGACCAGGCCGAGGTGGTGGAAAAGGCCGTCGGCGGCTTCACCAGTGCGCTGTTCGAGGCGGTGATCATCGTGCTGGTGGTGAGTTTTGTCGCCCTCGGCCTGCGCGCCGGCCTGGTGGTGGCCTGCTCGATCCCGCTGGTGCTGGCGATGGTCTTCGTGTTCATGGAGTACAGCGGCATCACCATGCAGCGGATTTCCCTCGGGGCGCTGATCATCGCCCTCGGCCTGCTGGTGGACGATGCGATGATCACCGTGGAAATGATGGTCACGCGGCTGGAGAAGGGTGACAGCAAGGAGCAGGCGGCGACCTTCGCCTACACCTCCACGGCCTTCCCGATGCTCACCGGGACCCTGGTCACCGTGGCCGGCTTCGTGCCCATCGGCCTCAATGCCAGCTCGGCGGGGGAATACACCTTCACCCTGTTCGCGGTGATCGCGGTGGCGATGCTGGTGTCGTGGATCGTCGCGGTGCTGTTCGCGCCGGTGATCGGCGTGCATATCCTCACTGAAAAGGTGAAGGGCCATGATACGGAGGCGGGGCGCGTGGCCCGGGCCTTCAATGCCGGGCTACTGTGGTCGCTGCGCAACCGCTGGTGGGCCATCGGCCTCACGGTGCTGATCTTCGCCCTGTCGGTGTTCTGCATGCGCTTCGTGCAGAACCAGTTTTTCCCGTCCTCGGACCGCCCGGAAATCCTCGTCGACCTCAACCTGCCGCAGAACGCTTCGATCAACGAGACGCGCAAGGCGGTGGACAAGCTCGAGGCCAGTCTCAAGGACGATCCGGATATCCTGCGCTGGAGCACCTATATCGGCGAAGGCGCGATCCGGTTCTACCTGCCCCTCGACCAGCAATTGCAGAATCCCTACTACGCCCAGTTGATCATCGTCAGCAAGGGCCTGGAGCAACGGGCGGCGCTGATGGACCGCCTGAACAAGCGCCTGCGGGACGATTTCGTCGGCATCGGCAGCTTCGTCCAGACCCTGGAAATGGGCCCGCCGGTGGGCCGGCCATTGCAGTACCGGGTCAGCGGCAAGGACATCGACCAGGTGCGCAAGCACGCCATCGAACTGGCGACCATCCTCGACAGGAACCGCAATGTCGGCGAAACCATTTATGACTGGAACGAGCCGGGCAAGGTGCTGCGTATCGATATCGCCCAGGACAAGGCGCGTCAGTTCGGCCTGTCCTCCGAGGATGTGGCGAAGCTGATGAACAGCATTGTCAGCGGCTCGCCGGTGACCCAGGTCAAGGACGATATCTACCTGATCAACGTGGTCGGGCGCGCGGTGGACAGCGAGCGGGGCACCCCGGAAACCTTGCAGAACCTGCAGATCGTCACGCCCGGCGGCACCTCGATTCCGCTGCTGGCGTTCGCCACGGTGCGTTATGAACTGGAGCAGCCGCTGGTCTGGCGGCGCGATCGCCTGCCGACCATCACCCTCAAGGCCGGGGTCCGCGGCGGTATCCAACCGACGGACCTGGTCCGGCAGCTGCAGCCCGAGATCGACAAGTTCGCCGCCGGTTTGCCGGCGGGCTACAAGGTGGTCACCGGCGGTACGGTGGAAGAGAGCGGCAAGGCCCAGGGGCCGATCGCCAAGGTGGTGCCGCTGATGCTGTTCCTGATGGCGACCTTCCTGATGATCCAGTTGCACAGCGTGCAGAAGATGTTCCTGGTGGCCAGTGTCGCGCCGCTGGGGCTGATCGGTGTGGTCCTGGCGCTGGTGCCGACGGGGACGCCGATGGGCTTCGTGGCGATTCTCGGCATCCTCGCGCTGATCGGCATCATCATCCGCAACTCGGTGATCCTGGTGACCCAGATCGACGAATACGAGCGCAACGGTTATGAGCCCTGGGATGCGGTGGTGGAAGCGACGGAGCATCGGCGCCGGCCGATCCTGCTGACGGCCGCGGCGGCGAGCCTGGGGATGATCCCGATTGCCCGGGAAGTGTTCTGGGGGCCGATGGCCTACGCGATGATCGGCGGGATCGTGGTGGCGACGGTGCTGACGCTGATGTTCCTGCCGGCGCTGTATGTGGCCTGGTACCGGATTCGCGAGCCGAAGCGGGACGCCGCTTAGCAGGGTTTTTGGGGCTGGCCCCAATTTGATCGTTCCCACGCTCCGCGTGGGAACGCAGCCCGTGACGCTCTGCGTCACCAGAGCGGCCGCAGAGCGTCCAGAGAGGCATTCCCACGCTGGAGCGTGGGAACGAGGGTCGAACGGGTTATTCCGCCGTGGACGGCTTCTCCCACAGGTTGATCCCGCCTTCCTGGGCAAACCGGTCGATTTCCGCCAGTTCTTCCTGGGTGAAGCTCAGGTTCTTCAGCGCACCGACGTTCTCGATGATCTGCTCCGGCCGGCTGGCGCCGATCAGCGCCGAGGTCACCCGTGGATCACGCAGGGTCCAGGCCAGGGCCAGTTGCGCCAGGCTCTGGCCGCGACGCCGGGCGATCTCGTTCAAGGCGCGTACGTGGGCGATATTCGCTTCGGACAGGTGCGAGGCCTGCAACGAACCGCCGCCCGGACGATTGACCCGCGCATCCTTCGGCACGCCGTTGAGGTACTTGTCGGTCAGCAGACCCTGGGCCAGCGGCGTAAAGGCGATCACGCCGGTACCCAGCTCTTCGACGGTGTCCAGCAGGTCCTTTTCCACCCAGCGGTTGAGCAGGTTGTAGGCCGGCTGGTGGATCAGCAGCGGCACTTTCCATTCCTGCAGCAGGGCCGCGATCTCGCGGGTCTTCACCCCGGAATACGACGAGATACCGATGTACAGCGCCTTGCCTTGCTGCACGGCGGTGGCCAGGGCGCTGGCGGTTTCTTCCAGCGGGGTGTCCGGATCGAAGCGGTGCGAATAGAAGATATCCACATAGTCCAGGCCCAGGCGCTGCAGGCTCTGGTCGAGGCTGGCGAGCACGTATTTGCGCGAGCCGCCGCCCTGGCCATACGGGCCGGGCCACATGTCCCAGCCGGCCTTGCTGGAGATGATCAGTTCGTCGCGGTACTGCTTGAAGTCTTCGCGCAGCAGGCGCCCGAAGTTGATCTCGGCGCTGCCGTAGGGCGGGCCGTAGTTGTTCGCCAGGTCGAAATGATTGATGCCCAGGTCGAAGGCGGTGCGCAGCAGGGCGCGCTGGGTATCGATCGGCGTGCTGTCGCCGAAGTTGTGCCACAGGCCCAGGGACAGGGCCGGCAGCACCAGGCCACTGCGGCCGACGCGGCGGTAGGGAATGGAGTCGTAGCGGTTTTCGGCAGCTTGGTAAGTCATCGAATCCTCTCTCATTGGGGTGTGACATCTTCGCGGACAGGCCCGCTTCCCCCTGGCGTGGCATCGCTCTGACGGGGGCGAAGTCACCCAGCATACGCCCAAGAATGACCAAGCCAACCCCGTGTTCGAACCTTTGCTGAAACGTTTCACATTTCTCGGGGATTCGTCCCCGGGCTTTCGCGGCAGACCTGATGACATCCGGGGCGAATGATCAGCGACTCTCCTGCCCACCAGCGATTGACAATCGCCGGACCTCTTGTTCCTGATTTTTTATCAGTATGAGTTAGTACATATCTCCCTACTTTTCCCATAAACCGGATAACAGGTTTTCATTCAGTAAAATATGGATATTCATGAATCAATGAGTGAGTACACGTAATACGTAGTATGGTTTTGTACGGATCAAGGCTTTCCAATACGGCAGTTTTCCGAGGAAGGCGCGCTGGATCAGTGTGCTTTTGCGAAAACCTCGCTTATCCAGTCGACGAACACCCGTACCCTCGGCGACATATGCCGGTTCTGTGGATAAAGCACGGAAACCGGCATGGGCGGCGGCGGATGGTCCGGCAGGACTTCCTTGAGCAGCCCCTGGCCGATCTGCTCTGCCACCCGGTAATGCGGCACCTGGATCAGCCCCAGCCCGGCCACGGCCGAGGCGGCGTAGATCTCGGCGCCGAACACCGAGACCTTGCCCGCCAGCGGCACTTCGCGCAGCTCGCCGTTTTCGGTGAATTCGAACGGAAACAGCTTGCCGGTGGCCCGTGACACGTAGTTCACGCCCTGGTGCCGGCCGAGGTCGTCGAGGTTCTGCGGTTCGCCATGCTTGCGCAGGTACGCCGGACTGGCACAGGTCACCTGGCGCAGGTTGGCGACTCGCCGGCCGATCAGCGACGAGTCGCCGAGGTTGCCCGAGCGCAGTACGCAGTCGACGCCTTCGGCGATCAGGTCGATAAAGTGGCTGGCCTCGCTGATCGAGACTTCGATCTCCGGGTAGCGTTCGAGAAACGCCGGCAGGGCCGGGACCACGAAGTACTTTGCCAGGGTCCCCTGCAGGTCCACGCGCAAGCGCCCCTTGGGCTCCACCGTACGAAAGGCCAGCTCGGCTTCTTCCAGCTGCGCCAGCAACTGCACGCAGCGCTGGTAATAGGCTTCGCCATCGAGGGTCGGGCGCACGCGCCGCGTACTACGCTCCAGGAGCCGGGTACCGAGCCAGGCCTCGAACTGATTCAGGGTATGGGTCAGGGTGGCGCGAGGCAGGTTGAGGTCTTCGGCCGCCAGGGTGAAGCTGCTGCGTTCGTAGATCCGAACAAAAACCTTCATGGCCTTGACCTGGTCCATGGGGGTGCTCCGTTGTGATTGATTGTTGGCGATTATTGAACAGTCAAGGCAACTCTCGCGCATTTATCGCCCTGGGTAAACATGTGAAATTGGCTTCACACCCACTCAGCACCCCAGGAGATTCGACATGACTACCCAGACCCCGAAAGTTGCCATCGTTACCGGCGCCTCGCGTGGCATCGGCGCGGTAATCGCCCGCCAACTGGCCGCGGACGGTTTTGCCGTCGCCATCAACTACGCCAGCAGCGCCACCGAAGCCTCGGCACTGGTGGTCGAGCTGCGCCAGGCCGGTCACCAGGCCATAGCGATCAAGGCCGATGTCGCCAACTCCGCCGATGTCAGCCGCTTGTTCGACGAAACCGAACAGCACCTGGGCAAGGTCGATGTGCTGATCAACAACGCCGGTATCCTCAAGGTCCTGCCGCTGGCCCAGCACAGCGACGAACTGTTCGACCAGACGTTCGCCATCAACACCCGCGGTACCTTCAACACCCTGCGCGCGGCGGCCACCCGGATGAACGATGGCGGCCGTATCGTCAACTTCTCCAGCAGCACCGTGGCCCTGAACATGCCCGGCTACGCGGTGTACATCGCCAGCAAGGCGGCGGTGGAGTCCTTCACCCACGTGTTCTCCAAGGAACTGCGCGGCCGCCAGATCACCGTCAACGCCGTCGCCCCCGGCCCGGTAGCGACTGAACTGTTCCTGCATGGCAAGAGCGAAGAGCAGATCCAGACCTTCGCCAAGATGCCGCCGCTGGAGCGTCTCGGTCAGCCGGAAGACATCGCCAACGTGGTGTCCTTCCTGGTGAGCCCGGCCGCCGGCTGGGTCAATGGGCAAGTCCTGCGCGCCAATGGCGGCCTGGTCTGATCGACCTGCCGTTGCCTGAGTGATCGCCCGGTTCGCGGGCGGTCTGCTCGCCTGCGCATCCCGCTCCGGCGAGTCCCTTTATTCTCCGAGCTCGAGGTGAAACCCCATGAAATCCGTGATCCTGATTACCGGTGCCTCCAGCGGGTTTGGTGCCCTGACCGCCCGTGCCCTGGCCGATGCCGGCCATACCGTCTACGCCAGCATGCGTGAAACCCTGGGCCGTAACGCGCCGCAGGTGGCCGAGGTCCAGCGTTATGCCAGCGAGCATGCGGTGGACCTGCGCAGCGTCGAGCTGGACGTGGCGTCCGACGCTTCGGTCGAGGCCGGCGTGGCCCGGATCATCGCCGACTGCGGGCGGCTGGATGTGGTTATCCACAACGCCGGGCATATGTCCTTCGGCCCCACCGAAGCCTTCACTCCGGAGCAGTTCGCCCAGCTCTACGACATCAATGTGTTGAGCACCCAGCGGGTCAACCGCGCCGCCTTGCCGCAGTTGCGCAAGCAGGGCAGGGGCCTGGTGCTGTGGGTCTCCTCCAGTAGCGCCCGTGGCGGCACCCCGCCGTTCCTCGCTCCGTACTTCGCGGCCAAGGCGGCGATGGATTCCCTGGCGGTGTCCTATGCCAGCGAGCTGGTGCGCTGGGGCATCGAGACCTCGATCGTGGTTCCGGGGGCATTCACCAAGGGCACCAACCACTTCGTGCATTCCGGTTCGCCGGCTGACAAGGCGCGTGCCCTGGAATACACCGAGGGGCCATACGCCGGGGTGGCGGCCCAGGCGCTGGAAGGGCTGGCGGCGCTCGAGCCGGCGGATGCGGATGTCGTCGAGGTGGCCCGGGCGATTGTCGGGATTGTCGAGCTGCCCCACGGCAGCCGGCCGTTCCGATGCCATATCGATCCATCCGAGGACGGTGCCGAGGTGGTCAACGGCATGGCCGACCGGGTGCGCGCGGAGATGTTCCGGCGCATCGGCCTGGAAGATCTGCTGCGCGTCGGCAGCCGTTGAGGGGACGGGTTTCGATCTACAGTGATAGATAGGGAGGTCGGGGCGGTACTTCCTGATGTCGCACCACTCATGATCGTTCCCACGCGGAGCATGGGAACGATCGGATACAGCTTGCGGAGGATATCCCCATGCACACCGCCATCATCCTCACCGTCGGCCTGCTTCTGCTGGGTTGTACGCTGTTCTTCGGCCAGCGCCTGGGCATCAGCCGGCAGACCCTGGGCTTCGGTTTCCTCGGCATGTGGCTGCTGGCGACCATCGTCAATGGCGCCATAGGCGTGGTCATCGCTCACCAGCCGCTGATTTCCGAACTGTTGATCGCCCTGGCCGTCTTCGGCCTGCCGGCCATCGCCATGGCCTTGTTCATGCTGCTGGACAAGGCCTAGTGGCTTGTGTGGCCAGTCCGGTCAGCCAGCTTCGGCGCCTGCCTCGCAGTGACTCGCCATGGCGGGCCATGACTCGTCACAGCGCCCTGGCCGGGAACTTCCGGCAGCCGAATCCGAGCTGGTGAACCCGCCGCGCAGGCCACCAGGCTCGGTACGAAAACTCTCCGGCTGTCGCGTCAGCGCACCAGGTGCAGGAACTGCATGTGCCGTTCGTACTGGTCGAGGATGTCGTTGATGATCTGGTCCTTGCTGTAGCCCATCAGGTCATAGTCCTGGCTGCCTTCGCTCAGGTGCACTTCGGCGCGGTAGTAGCGGCGGTTGCGTAGTTCCTTGGGACCCATGCCGCCACGGGCGAAGGACGGTGTGAAGTAACCGCGCATCTGTACCTGGTAGACGAACGGATGCTGGTCGCCATGACCGATTTCCAGGCTGACGCTGTCGTTGGCCGGATCGGGCTGGGTGATCACGTTCAGGCCCTTCTCGACAAACACCGCGCTGACTTCCTCGATGGCCGGTCGCACGGTCTGGTCGAGGAATCGATAGACCTCGTCCCGCGACGGGAAATGCACCGCCTGGCTGAGGCGCTGGCGCCAGCCACCCTTGCCGCGTCGTGAGCCGGAGACCGGCGCCAGCGAATGCAGTTGGGCAATGCGTTTCTGCGACTCCAGGTGGAAAGCCTTGTGCAGTCCCCACATCATCAGCAGCAGGATCAGCGAGAACGGCAGCGAGGTCAGCACCACCGCCGATTTCAGCGCGTCGATACTGCCGGAGAACAGCAGCGCGCTGGTGACCAGCGCGGTCATCGCGCCCCAGAACACCCGCAGCCATTTCGGCCCGTCTTCGTCGGCGCTGCCGCCCCGTGCCGAGAGCGTCGAGAGCACCACGGTGCCGGAATCGGCTGAGGTGACGAAGAACACGAAGCTGATGAACACCGTGACGGCGATCACCGTCTTGCTCCAGGGGTAGGTTTCCAGCAGCAGGTACAGGGTCCGCGACGGATCGTCGATGGCCGACTGGCCGAGGGCGACCATGCCGTGGTTGAGCACCTGGTCGATGGCGCTGTTGCCGAAGATCGACATCCACGCCAGGGTGAAGCCGAGCGGGATCAGCAACACGCCGAAGACGAACTCGCGGATGGTCCGGCCGCGGGAAATCCGCGCGATGAACAGGCCCACGAACGGCGACCAGGCAATCCACCAGGCCCAGTAGAACACCGTCCAGCCGCCGAGCCAGTCGCTGGGTTTGTCGTAGGCGTAGAGGTCGAAACTCTTGGTCGGCAGGGCGCCGAGGTAGTCGCCGAGGTTCTGGATCAGGGTGTTGAGCAGGTGCTGGGTGGGCCCGGCGAACAGCACGAACAGCAGCAGCGCGCAGGCCAGCAGCATGTTGATGTCGGACATCACCCGCACGCCCTTGTCGACCCCGGCCACGGCCACCAGGATGGCCGCGCCCATCATCAGGGTGATCAGTCCGACCTGGATCCACTGGGTGTGGGGCACGTTGAACAGATAGTCCAGGCCAGAGTTGAGGTGCAGGACGCCGAAGCCCATGTCGGCACCCAGGCCGAACACCGTGGCGATGATGCCGAAGCCATCCACCGCGTAGCCGATGGGGCCGTTGATGCGCTTGCCGATCAGCGGATAGAGCGCCGAACGCAGGGCCAGCGGCAGGTTGTGCCGGTAGGCGAAGTAGGCCAGGGCCATGCCGACGAAGGCGAACACGCCCCAGCCGTGCAGGCCCCAGTGCAGGAACAGGATCTGCATGGCCTGGCGCGCGGCCGCCTGGCCACCGGCTTCGCCCTGGGGCGGCTGGAGCATGTGGGTCAGCGGTTCGGAGACGCAGAAGAAGAACAGGGTGATGCTGATCCCGGCGGCGAACAGCATGCCGGCCCAGGACAGGTAGCTGAACTCGGGTTCGTCGTGGTCGGCACCGAGCTTGATCTTGCCGTAGCCGGACAAGGCGGTGACCACCACGAAGACCAGGTACAGGGTCATCGCCAGCAGGTAATACCAGCCGACCGTATTGGCCGCCCAGTTCTGCGCGGCCAGCAGCCATTGGCCGGCGGCGTCGGGAAGGCTGATGACCACCAGGCCGAACAGCAGGATGAAGGTCGCGGCGAAGTAGAACACCGGCGGATTCATGCGGACCAGGCCGCTTGACGGGGTCGCGGAGGTACTCATGCGGCGGGCACCTCGAAGGGATGAAACATGGCTGGACATCTCGGACTCAGCAAAGGCAAGCCTCCTGTTGTGAGCGGGCAGCGAACTGCCGGTTTAACTTGAACGAACAGTCAAGTTAAACACGGATAGGGCTTTCGGGACTAATCGCAGGGCTGGGCGGTACTGTTCTTACATGAGCTTCAGGTAGGGGTATGACGGTTGTCATGGGTGAATCGTTCCGGCCTCTTCGCGGGCAAGCCCGCTCCCACAAGGCCTGCATCCTGTGCGGATACTGCGAGCGACGCCGAAGACTGTAGGAGCGAGCAAGCCCGCTCCTACAAGGCCTGCGCCTTGTGCGGATATTACGAGTGACGCCGAACACTGTGGGAGCGGGCTTGCCCGCGAAGAGGGACTGACAGGTAACCCAGATGTGACAGGCCTCAGCGCTGGATCTCGTTCTCGTGCTGCTGGAGGTTGGCCTGGGTCAGGTTGCAGCCCGCCGGCACGCTGCGGGTCAGCCAGACGTTGCCGCCGATGGTGGCGCCCTTGCCGATGGTGATCCGCCCGAGGATGGTGGCCCCGGCATAGATGACCACGTCGTCCTCGACGATCGGATGGCGTGGGTGACCCTTCTGCAACTGGCCGTCCTCGTCCGCCGGGAAGCGCTTGGCGCCCAGGGTTACCGCCTGGTAGATCCTGACCCGCTCGCCGATGATCGCGGTTTCACCGATCACCACGCCGGTGCCATGGTCGATAAAGAAACTGCGGCCGATCTGCGCACCGGGGTGGATGTCGATGCCGGTGGCCGAGTGGGCGATTTCCGCGCTGATCCGGGCCAGCAGCGGCAAGCCGGCGCGATACAGGTGGTGGGCCAGGCGATGGTGGATCACCGCGAGAATCCCCGGGTAGCACAGCAGCACTTCATCGACGCTGCGGGCCGCCGGGTCGCCGTGGTAGGCGGCGAGGACATCGGTGTCGAGCAGCCGGCGCAGCTCCGGCAGGGCCATGGCGAAGGCCTGGATCAACTGCACCGCCCTGGCATTGACCTCGGCGTCCGATTCGCCGCCGTGTCGCGCCACGTAGCGCAGTTCCAGGCGGGCCTGGGCCAGCAGGGCATTGAGGGCGGCATCGAGGGTATGGCCGACGTAGAAGTCCTCGCTTTCCTCGCGCAGGTCCACCGGCCCCAGGCGCATGGGGAACAGCGCGCCGCACAGCGCTTCGAGAATCTCGGCCATGGCCTGGCGCGATGGCAGTTCGCGCCCGCCCTGTTCGTCGCTGACCCGGCCGTTGCGACTGCGCCACTCATCCCGGGCGCTGCGCAACTGGCTGACGATGGTCTGTAGTTGCCAATGGCTGGAACGCTCGCTCACGATCAAATCTCCGACCTGGCGACCGGACAATCGGGTCGCCTGAATGGCTTTCACTTTACGGCACCGCCCTGAACGGGAATTAAGAACTAATAGTGCTTTGCTCAGAACTTTCCGACATAAGCGCAAGGCGGTTGCCTGGGGAAAAGTGCCTGCCTATAGTCGAGGCATTTCCTACCGTCAGTTCGGACCCATGATCAAACAACAGCTCGCCCGCTTTAACCGCCTGGAACTCCTGGCCCAGGCCACGCCCCTGGAAAAACTCGAACGCCTGTCGGCCTGGGTGGGACGCGATATCTACATCAAGCGCGATGACCTGACGCCCCTGGCCCTGGGTGGCAACAAGCTGCGCAAGCTCGAATACCTTGGCGCCGATGCGTTGGCGGCGGGGGCCGACACCCTGGTCACCGCCGGCGCGATCCAGTCCAATCACGTGCGCCAGACCGCCGCGCTGGCCGCGCGCCTGGGCCTGGGCTGCGTCGCCCTGGTGGAAAACCCCATCGGCACCGAGGACGGCAACTACCTGCGCAACGGCAACCGGCTGCTGCTGGACCTGTTCGATGCCAAGGTCGAGCTGGTGGACAACCTGGACAATGCCGACGAGCAGTTGCAAGCCCTGGCCGAGCGCCTGCGCAACAATGGCCGCAAACCCTATGTGGTACCGATCGGCGGCTCCAATCCCCTCGGCGCCCTGGGTTATGTGCGTGCCGGGCTGGAACTGGCGGCGCAGATCGAGGCGACGGGGCTGGAGTTCGCCGCCGTGGTGCTGGCTTCCGGCAGCGCCGGGACCCACAGCGGCCTGGGCCTGGCGTTGAGCGAGGTGCTGCCGGAACTGCCGGTGGTGGGCGTGACGGTATCGCGCACCGACGAGGCGCAACGGCCGAAAGTGCAGGGCCTGGCCGAACGTACCGCCGAACTGCTGGGCGTGGAATTGCCGGCCAGCTTCAGGGTCGAGCTCTGGGACGAGTATTTTGCCCCGCGCTACGGCGAGCCGAATGCCGGGACTCTGGCGGCGGTCAAGCTGCTGGCGAGCCAGGAAGGCATCCTGCTCGACCCGGTGTACACCGGCAAGGCGATGGCCGGCTTGCTCGACGGCATCGGCCTGCAGCGTTTCGACGAAGGGCCTATCATCTTCTTGCACACCGGTGGGGCACCGGCGTTGTTTGCCTACAATTCGGCATTCGACTGAGCGTTGCCAGGTCCCTGGTTGCAGGCTCCTGTGTGGGAGCGGGCTTGCCCGCGAAGGAAGCGGCGCGATGCGTCAGACGCACCGCGTCATCGTGCTTCGTGGGCGTGCCCACTCCCACAAGGTTTAAAGATAAATGGAATAATAAAATTCTTTTATATTATTTAAAATTATAAAAGAGTCGTTTTATAGTTTCGCCTCAGGCGAATTTGATACGAGACGCCAACCCTGCTTTGAGGCAGGATTGGCGCTTGTCATCAAAGTGTCAGGTTTGCCTTCCTTTCCCATAAGAAAACACACGGGGCTCTTCATGAATATTTCTGCATTTCGCAAGCGTCTGCTGGTTGGCAGCCTGGGTCTGGTGCTTGGCGCCGGTCTGCTGGGCCAGGCCGTTGCCGGTGAACAACTGAACACGATCAAGAAAGCCGGCGAGATCAAGATCGGCCTGGAAGGCACCTACCCGCCGTTCAGCTTTGTCGATGAAAGCGGCAAGCTCAGCGGTTTCGAGGTCGAGCTGTCCGAGGCGCTGGCCAAGGAACTGGGCGTCAAGGTCAAGCTGCAGGCCACGCCGTGGGACGGTATTCTCGCCGCCCTGGAATCCAAGCGCCTGGACGCGGTGGTCAACCAGGTCACCATCTCCGAAGAGCGCAAGAAGAAGTACAACTTCTCCACGCCCTACACCGTCTCCGGTATCCAGGCACTGGTCCTGAAAAAGAACGTCGACGCCATCAAGAAGGCCGACGACCTGGCCGGCAAGAAAGTCGGCGTGGGCCTGGGCACCAACTACGAACAATGGCTCAAGGACAACCAGCCTAAAGCCATCATCAAGACCTACAACGACGATCCGACCAAGTTCCAGGACCTGCGCATCGGCCGTATCGATGCCATCCTGATCGACCGCCTGGCGGCCCTGGAATACGCCAAGAAAGCCCCGGACACCGCCACTGCCGGCGACGCCTTCTCCCGTCAGGAAGCCGGTATCGCCCTGCGCAAGGACGAGCCTGAACTGCTCGACGCGGTGAACAAGGCCCTCGACAAGCTGCGCGCCGATGGCACCTTGAAGAAGCTGTCCGTGAAGTACTTCAACGCTGACGTCACTCAATAATGGAAGCAGGTTTCCAACTCGCGCTGGACTCCGCGCCCTTTCTGCTCAAGGGCGCGTACTACACGGTGATTCTCAGCCTTGGCGGGATGTTCTTCGGCCTGGTACTGGGCTTCGGACTGGCCCTGATGCGCCTGTCGCGCTTCAAGCTGCTCAGCTGGATCGCCCGGGTCTACGTGTCGTTCTTTCGCGGCACGCCGTTGCTGGTGCAGCTGTTCCTGATCTACTACGGCTTGCCGCAAGTGGGCATCGAGCTGGATCCGATCCCGGCGGCCATGATCGGCTTTTCGCTGAACATGGCCGCCTACGCCTGTGAAATTCTGCGTGCCGCCATCGCCTCCATCGAGCGTGGTCAGTGGGAAGCCGCCGCCAGTATCGGCATGACCCGTGCGCAAACCCTGCGCCGGGCCATCCTGCCGCAGGCGATGCGCACGGCCCTGCCGCCCTTGGGCAACAGCTTCATTTCGCTGGTCAAGGACACGGCGCTGGCGGCCACGATCCAGGTGCCGGAGCTGTTCCGCCAGGCCCAACTGGTGTCGGCGCGCACCTTTGAGATTTTCACCATGTATCTGTCCGCCGCCCTGATCTACTGGGTACTGGCAAGCATCCTGGCGCATTTTCAAAATCGTCTGGAAGACCGGGTCAACCGGCATGACCTGGAGTCTTGAAGCATGATCGTGGTTGAAAAACTGACCAAACAATTCAAGGGTCAGGTGGTGCTCAACGGTATCGACCTCGAGGTCAAGGAAGGCGAAGTCGTCGCCATCATCGGCCCCAGCGGTTCCGGCAAGACCACCCTCCTGCGTTGCCTGAACTTCCTCGAAGAACCTTCCAGCGGCCGGATCAAGGTCGGCGACATCGAGATCGATGGCAGCCGCCCGCTGAACCAGCAGCAGGGCCTGGTGCGCAAGCTGCGCCAGCAGGTGGGCTTCGTGTTCCAGAACTTCAACCTGTTTCCCCATCGCACGGCGCTGGAGAACGTCATCGAAGGCCCGCTGGTGGTCAAGAAGACCCCGCGTGACCAGGCCGAGGCCCTGGGCCGCAAGCTGTTGGCCAAGGTCGGCCTGGCGGGCAAGGAAGACGCCTATCCGCGCCGGCTGTCCGGTGGCCAGCAGCAACGGGTGGCCATTGCCCGGGCCCTGGCGATGGAGCCGCAGGTGATCCTGTTCGACGAACCGACTTCGGCCCTCGATCCGGAACTGGTGGGTGAAGTGCTGGCGACCATTCGGGGCCTGGCGGAAGAACGGCGCACCATGGTCATCGTGACCCACGAGATGAGTTTTGCCCGCGACGTAGCCAACCGCGTGATCTTCTTCGACAAGGGCGTGATCGTCGAACAAGGTGAAGCCAAGGCGCTGTTCGCCCATCCAAAAGAAGAACGTACCCGCCAGTTTCTCAGTAAGTTTCTGGGCAATACGTAGGAATGTTCTTTAGTTGATATAACGTACTCAGGGAATGAGTACGGTATTCAAGGCGTGACCGTTTAAACAGGCCTTGGGTCATCTTATTATATTACCTGCCCGATCTTCGGAAAAATCCATCCTGAAACTATAAGCCGGTCTTGTCGGGACAACGAATCGTTATTGTCCGTGGCACGTGGTTTCCAACCCGTCCAGCAGGGCCCCGTGGATAAAGGCGGGCGAAGTAGGACGCGTCCGATTAGCAGCGCGATAATAATCATTATCGATTAACGCCTTGACACTCGCGCTGCAAAACTTTTAGCTGCCTTTAACAACTTGCGCGGTGTTTTGCGGAGTGCACTCAAGTTTCTCTGAGGACTTCCGGTATTCTCGCGGCATGATCTTTCGGCTGTAAGGACACGGCGAAAGCGCCAGTGGCGGTATGTATCCGGAAGGATCCGGCCGCCTCTTGCAAGTTGCACTTTCGGCAACTATCAAAAGGACGATTTCATGAGCTATCCCCTGGAGCATTCCCGACTCGCGCCGCCCGCGGTTCCCCAGGCCAGCCGGCGCGGCATCGGTCGCGTGGCCGCCGAGCAGTTGTCGATCACGATCCCGGTCTATCCCGGTATGGACGAAGGGGATCTGGTCGAGTTGTTCTGGGACGGTTGCTACGTGACGTCCAGGCAGGTCCTCGCCGGTGAGGTCGGCCAGCCGATCAGCCTGCGGGTCCCGGAAAGCTTCATCCTCGAAGGGCTGGCGCGGATTCATTACCGCGTGATGCACATCGGCTGCATGGCCCTGGCCTCGCCGGTACTCAAGTTGCCGGTCAAGCTGACCTGTCCCGGCGGCCTGCCGATCGGCGAGGAGAACCAGGGCCTGGCGCCGCTGATCGTCCCCGGGCCCATCGGTCGTTATGGGGTCAATCCGCGGCAGATGAAGCGCGGCGTGCCGTTGACCCTGGCGCCCTATCTGAACATGGCGGTCGAGGACGAAATCACCCTGCTCTGGGGCGATGTGCGGCTCGACCTGCCGAAGCTGGCTCCGGCGGATATCGGCAAGCCGGTCCCGGTGTTCGTCCCCCCCGGGGTGATCCAGGAAGCCGGGGAAGATCGCGGGCTGGACATCACCTATTGCGTGATCGACCGGGTCGGCAACAACTCCCGCTGGGCACCGACGCGAAGGTTGCGGGTCGGGACCTCGCGGCACTTTATCCGCACCGGCAAACCGCCATTCAAACTTGCCGCCCAACGCCGCCGGGAGTGAGGGGCGGACCTTCTATGCATATTCCTATAAGTTAGTTTATTTAATATTTATACGCGCTTAGGGTATATGAACCGGACCACCGGACCCGTTTGATTTCGCCTGCATCGCCGTTGCGATGCGTCCAGAGAGAGATGAGGTAGGTATGGTCAGGAACACAATCACCCTCGTGCAGATCGCCAGGGCATTGCGCGCGCCACGGAGTGGCGTTGATGTCTAACTTGAACGAGGCACAGGTCCAGAGCGACCAGGATATTGCCCCTTTGTTGTTGCCGGCCCGGGTGCTGCGCAATGATGCCGAAGCCCTGCAGGCGGCCCGCGAGCTGGCCGAGGTCGCCCGCCTGCAAGCGGCGCGGCGCGACCGCCAGCGCAAGTTGCCCTGGGCCGAGATCGAGCAGTTCACCCGCAGCGGCCTGGGCAGCATCGCCATTCCCCGCGAATACGGCGGCCCCCAGGTGTCCTTCGTGACCGTGGCCGAAGTCTTCGCGATCATTTCCGCCGCCGACCCGGCCCTGGGGCAGATCCCGCAGAACCAGTTCGGCATTCTCCAACTGCTGCTCGGCACGGCCACCGAACGGCAGAAAAAACACCTGTTCCAGAGCGTGCTCGATGGCTGGCGGATCGGCAATGCCGGGCCCGAGCGCGGCACCCGCAATACCCTGGAACTCAAGACCCGGATCAGCGCCGACGGTGACGGTTATGTCATCAGCGGCCAGAAGTTCTATTCCACCGGTGCGCTGTTCGCCCACTGGGTAGCGGTCAAGGCGATCAACGACGAAGGTCGCCAGGTCATGGCCTTTGTCCGCCGTGGCACGCCGGGGCTGCGAGTGGTGGATGACTGGTCCGGTTTCGGCCAGCGCACCACCGCCAGCGGTACGGTGCTGCTGAACAACGTGCGGGTCGAGGCGGAAAACGTCGTCGAGAACTGGCGCCAGGGCGATACCCCGAATATCCAGGGCGCCGTGTCGCAACTGATCCAGGCCGCCATCGACGCCGGGATCGCCCGCGCGGCCATCGACGACAGCATTGCCTTTGTCCGTGAGCGTTCGCGGCCCTGGATCGATGCCAAGGTCGAACGCGCCAGCGACGATCTCTATGTGATCGCCGATATCGGCAAGCTGAAAATCGAACTGCACGCCGCCGAGGCGCTGTTGCGCAAGGCCGCGCAGGTGCTGGACCAGGTCAACGCCGGGCCGGTGGATGTGGCCGCCGCCGCCCGGGCCTCGATTGCCGTGGCCGAGGCCAAGGTGCTCACCACCGAAATCTCCCTGCTGGCCAGCGAAAAGCTGTTCGAGCTGGCCGGCAGCCGCGCGACCCTGGCCGAGTTCAATCTCGACCGGCACTGGCGCAACGCCCGGGTGCATACCCTGCACGACCCGGTGCGCTGGAAGTACCACGCCGTTGGCGCCTATCACCTGAACGGCACCTTGCCGGCTCGCCATTCCTGGATCTGACCAGACCTCTGGAGACACCCATGTCACAGCTTTCCCAACACGTCGCGGTCATTTCCAGCGACGAGCAAGCCCTGATCGTGGCCAGCGACCTGGCCGAGGATTTCAAGCGCGACAGCCTGCTGCGCGACCGTGAACGGCGCCTGCCGCTGCCCGAGCTGGAAGTGTTTTCCCGCTCCGGCCTGTGGGGCATCAGCGTGCCGAAGGAGTACGGGGGGGCCGGTGTATCGAACGTCACCCTGGCCAGGGTCACGCAACTGATTTCCGAGGCCGATGCGTCCCTCGGGCAGATTCCGCAGAACCATTTCTATGCGCTGGAAGTCCTGCGGGTCAATGGCAGCGAGGCGCAGAAAAAACGCCTGTACGCCGAGGTCCTGGCCGGCCGCCGCTTCGGTAACGCGCTGGCCGAACTGGGTACGAAGACCGCCCACGACCGGGTCACCCACCTGCGTCGCGATGGCGAGGGCTATCGCATCAACGGCCGCAAGTTCTACTCGACGGGCTCGCTCTACGCCCAGCGGATTCCCACTTCGGTGGTGGACGAGCAGGGTGTCCAGCAACTGGCCTTCGTCCCCCGCGAGAGCGCCGGCCTGACGGTGATCGATGACTGGACCGGCTTCGGCCAGCGCACCACCGGCAGCGGCTCGGTGGTGTTCGAGGATGTGTTTGTCGCGGCCGAGGACGTGATCCCCTTTCAAAGCGCCTTCGAACGGCCGACCCCGGTCGGTCCGCTGGCGCAGATTCTCCATGCGGCCATCGACACCGGCATTGCCCGCGCCGCCTATGAAGACACCCTGCATTTCGTCCGTACCCGCACCCGGCCGTGGATCGATTCGGGCAATGACAAGGCCAGCGAAGATCCGCTGACCCTGAAAAGCGTCGGGCACCTGAGCATTCGCCTGCACGCCGCCGAAGCCCTGCTGGAGCGCGCCGGCGAATTCCTCGACCGGGCCCAGGCCGACACCACTGCCGACACAGTGGCGGCGGCCTCCATCGCCGTGGCCGAAGCCCGGGCGATCAGCACGGAAATCTCCCTGGCCGCCGGCAGCACGCTGTTCGAACTGGCCGGCAGCCAGGCAACCCTGGCCGAACACGGCCTGGATCGCCACTGGCGCAATGCGCGGGTGCACACCCTGCACGACCCGGTGCGCTGGAAGTATCACGCCGTGGGCAACTACTACCTCAATGCGGAAAATCCGCCGCTGCGGGGCACGATCTAATGGCCGGTTCTCCAGGAGCAAAGAAGAAGATCCTGCTCAATGCCTTCAATATGAACTGCATCGGGCATATCAACCACGGCCTGTGGACCCATCCGCGGGACAACTCGACCCAGTACAAGACCCTCGAATACTGGACCGAACTGGCACAGTTGCTGGAGCGCGGGCTGTTCGACGGTCTGTTTATCGCCGACATCGTCGGCGTCTACGACGTCTACCAGCAGTCGGTGGCGGTGCCTCTGCGGGAGTCGATCCAGTTGCCGGTCAACGACCCGCTGCTGCTGGTGTCGGCCATGGCCGCGGTGACGAAAAACCTCGGCTTCGGCCTGACCGCCAACCTGACCTACGAGGCGCCGTACCTGTTCGCCCGGCGCCTGTCGACCCTCGATCACCTGACTCGTGGTCGGGTCGGCTGGAACATCGTCACCGGCTACCTCGACAGCGCCGCCAAGGCCATGGGCCTCGATGCCCAGGCCGAGCATGACCGCCGCTACGACCAGGCCGATGAGTACCTGGAGGTGCTCTACAAACTCTGGGAAGGCAGCTGGGAAAACGACGCGGTGCTCAACGATCCGGCGCGGCGGATCTACGCCCAGCCGGACAAGGTCCACAAGGTGCGGCACAAGGGCGAGTTCTACCAGGTCGAGGGTTATCACCTCTGCGAGCCGTCGCCGCAACGCACCCCGGTGCTGTTCCAGGCCGGCAGTTCCGAGCGCGGCCTGGTGTTCGCCGGGCGGCATGCCGAGTGCGTGTTCATCAGCGGGCAGAACAAGGCCGCGACCAGGGCCCAGGTGGACAAGGTGCGTGCCAGCGCGGTGGCGGCAGGAAGGGATCCTGAAGGCATCAAGGTGTTCATGGGCCTGAACGTGATCGTCGGCGCGACCGAGGAGGAGGCCTGGGCCAAGCATGCCGAGTACCTCGGTTATGCCAGCGCCGAGGCCGGCGTGGCGCATTTCTCGGCCTCCACGGCCATCGATTTTTCCGAGTACGAACTGGACGAACCGATCCAGTACGTGAAGAGCAACGCGATCCAGTCGGCGACAAAGAATCTGCAGAACAACGATTGGACCCGGCGCAAGTTGCTCGACCAGCACGCGTTGGGCGGACGCTATTTCACCGTGGTCGGCTCGCCGGCGCAGGTGGCCGACGAGCTGGAGTCGTGGATCGCCGAGACCGGCCTGGACGGCTTCAACCTGACCCGTATTGTCACCCCGGAAAGCTATGTGGACTTTATCGAACTGGTGATCCCCGAGTTGCAGCGACGCGGTTCGTACAAGACCGCCTATGACCACGGGACCTTGCGCGAAAAGCTGTTCCACGATGCCGCGCATCTGCCCGGACAGCATGCCGGAGCGGCCTATCGCTCGCTCTGAAAGCTTCGCGGGCAAGCCCCTCTCACAGTCAAAAAGCGAATCCCACTGTGGGAGCGGGCTTGCCCGCGAAGAGACCAGACACCCCAACCCTCACGACTGGAAACCCATCATGAAAACAACACGCCTCACCCAACCAGTCAAAGCACTGGCCCTTGCCCTCGGACTCTTCGGCGCCGTGGCCCATGCCGCCGATGCCCCGCTCAAGGTCGGCACCACCGCCGCCTTCGCCATCCCGCTGGAGGCCGCCGTCGAAGAGGCCGGCAAACAGGGGCTCAAGGTCGAGCTGGTGGAGTTCACCGACTGGATCGCGCCCAATGTCAGCCTCGCCGCCGGCGATATCGACGTGAACTACTTCCAGCACATCCCCTTCCTGGAAAACGCCAAGGCCGCCGCCGGTTTCGACCTGGTGCCCTTCGCCCCGGGGATCATCAACAACGTCGGTCTCTACTCGAAGAAATACAAGAGCTTCGACGAGCTGCCGCAAGGCGCCACCGTGGCGATCGCCAACGACCCGATCAACAGCGGACGCGGCCTGCAACTGCTGGCCAAGGCCGGGCTGATCACCCTCAAGCCCGGCGTCGGCTACAAGGCCACCGAAGACGATATCGTCAGCAACCCGAAGAAGATCAAGATCCTCCAGGTCGAGGCCGTGCAACTGGTGCGTGCCTACGATGATGCCGACCTGGTCCAGGGCTACCCGGCCTATATCCGCCTGGCGAAGACTTTCGACGCCGGTTCCGCGTTGCTGTTCGACGGCCTCGATCACAAGGAATACGTGATCCAGTTCGTGATCCAGCCGAAGGAGAAAAACGATCCGCGGCTGATCAAGTTCGTCGATATCTACCAGCATTCGCCAGCCGTGCGCGCTGCCCTGGATAAAGCCCATGGCAAGCTGTACCAGGCCGGCTGGGAAGGCTGATATGAGTGTCGCCAATCTTCAGCGTCCGCCGCACGCGGCGCAACGCGAGGCCGAGCAGACCGAGCTGCACCCCGGACTCAATCGCGCCCATGTGCGTTTTATCGGCGTGGGCAAGACCTACGAAGGCAGCCAGGGGCCGGTGCACGCCTTGCAGGGCATCGACCTGGCGATCCAGCGTGGCGAAGTGTTCGGCATCATCGGTCGCAGCGGTGCCGGCAAGTCCTCGTTGATCCGTACCATCAACCGCCTGGAGCAACCGAGTTCCGGGCGGGTGCTGATCGACCAGGTGGATATCGGTGAGTTCGATGAAGACCGCCTGGTGGAGCTGCGCCGGCGCATCGGCATGATCTTCCAGCACTTCAACCTGATGTCGGCCAAGACCGTCTGGCAGAACGTCGAGCTGCCATTGAAAGTGGCCGGCGTGCCGAAGCTGCAACGCGAGCAGAAGGTCCGCGAACTGCTGGAACTGGTGGGCCTGCGGGACAAGCACAAGGCCTATCCGGCGCAGTTGTCCGGTGGCCAGAAACAGCGGGTCGGGATTGCCCGGGCGCTGGTTCACGATCCGGCGATCCTGCTGTGTGACGAAGCGACCTCGGCGCTGGACCCGGAGACCACGCAGTCGATCCTCGGCCTGCTGCGCGAGATCAACCGGCGGCTGGGCCTGACCATCGTCCTGATCACTCACGAGATGGCGGTGATCCGCGATATCTGCGACCGCGTGGTGGTGCTGGAGCATGGTCGGGTCGTCGAGCAGGGGCCGGTCTGGCAGGTGTTCGGCAATCCGCAGCATGAGGTCAGCCAGACCTTGCTCGCGCCCTTGCAACATGGGTTGCCCGAAGAGCTGCAAGGGCGCCTGCAGGCCGATCCGCCATCGCCCTCGGCGGCAGTGGTGCTGCGCCTGCGGTTCACCGGCAGCGCCACCGACGAACCGGACCTGGCGGCCCTGTTCAACGCCCTGGGCGGAAGGGTGCGCCTGCTGCAGGGCGGTGTCGAACGCATCCAGGGGCATGCCCTGGGTCAATTGCTGCTGGCGGTGACCGCATCCTCGCTGGGCGCCGAGGAACTGCGGCAACGCGCGGCCCGGTGGGCACAACAGGTGGAGGTACTGGGTTATGTGGCTTGATCGGTTGTGGCAGGGGGTGATCGACACGTTCCTGATGGTCGGCGTGTCCTCGCTGATCGCCTTGCTGCTGGGCATTCCGCTGGCGGTGATCCTGGTTACCAGCCACAAGGGCGGGATCTATGAAGCGCCGGCGCTGAACCGGACACTGGGGGCGTTCGTGAACCTGTTCCGTTCGATTCCGTTCCTGATCCTGATGGTGGCCCTGATTCCCTTTACCCGGTTGATCGTCGGTACCACCTACGGCGTCTGGGCCGCCGTGGTGCCGCTGACCATCGCCGCCACGCCGTTCTTCGCGCGGATCGCCGAGGTGAGCCTGCGCGAGGTCGATCACGGCCTGATCGAAGCGGCCCAGGCCATGGGTTGCCGGCGCTGGCATATCGTCTGGCATGTGCTGTTGCCCGAAGCGTTGCCGGGGATTGTCGGCGGCTTCACCATCACCCTGGTGACCATGATCAACTCCTCGGCCATGGCCGGTGCCATCGGCGCGGGCGGGTTGGGAGACATCGCCTATCGCTATGGCTACCAGCGCTTCGACAGCCAGGTGATGCTGACGGTGATCGTATTGCTGGTGATTCTGGTGGCGGTGATCCAGCTCGGTGGCGATCGCCTGGCGCGGGTGTTGAACAAGCGCTGAGAGTGGCGACCCCTTCGCGGGCAAGCCCGCTCCCACAGGTTTTGCGCTCACCCGGTGCCTTGTGGGAGTGGGCCGGCCCACGAAGAGGCGTTCCCACAGATTTTGGGTTCACCTCGGTCCCTTGTGGGAGCGGGCCTGCCTGCGAAGGGGCCGCTCCCACAGGTTTTGGGTTCACCCCGGTCTCTTGTGGGAGCGGGCTTGCCCGCGAAGGGGCCTTTGCAGCCACAGCAAAACCCGCCTGGTGATATATTCGCGTCATCCCCCCCCCAAACGCAGACCGGCGATGAAAACCCTCGGCCCCAACGACCTCGAACAGATCGCTTCCACCACCCTCGGTCACTACAACCGCAGTGCCGAGGGTTTCCGCGAAGGCACCCGCGACCACGATGTGAGCCAGAACATCGACGCGCTGCTGCGGCATATCCAGGGCACGGCGCCGTTTACCGTGCTGGACTTCGGCTGCGGTCCCGGGCGGGACCTGCAGGCATTTACCCGCATGGGCCATGTCGCCGTTGGTCTCGACGGCTCCGAGCGCTTTGCGCAGATGGCCCGCGACGACAGCGGGTGCGAAGTGCTGCAACAGAATTTCCTCGAACTCGAACTGCCGTCGGAACGCTTCGACGGGATCTTCGCCAACGCCGTGCTGTTCCATATCCCGCGCCAGGAACTACCGCGGGTGCTCGGGCAGCTGCATGCCACGCTGAAGCCGGGCGGCGTGCTGTTCAGCTCCAATCCGCGCGGGGACAACCAGGAGGGCTGGAACGGCGAGCGCTATGGTTCTTACCACGACCTGGAGGCCTGGCGCGAACTGCTGACGGCGGCGGGTTTTGTCGAACTGGAACACTACTATCGCCCCACCGGCCTGCCGCGCGAGCAGCAGCCGTGGTTGGCGAGCGTGTGGCGCAAGGCCTGACACCTTCCCTTGTAGGAGCCGGCTTGCCGGCGATGACGTTCGGCAGATCGATGCAAGACTCACTGGCCCCATCGCTGGCAAGCCAGCTCCCACAGGGGTTTGCGTCGCGCGCAGATCCTGTGTCCGACACCTTTCCTTGTAGGAGCCGGCTTGCCGGCGATGGCGTCCGTATGAGCAGCGCAAGACTGACGGGCCTCCCCGCCAGCAAGCCGGGCTGTTACAGGGTTTGTGCCGCCTCGTTTCCAGGCGCCGCCTCTGTGGGGCGGCCGCGAGTTGAGCGTACCGCCGTCACGATCGCCAGCAGCGGCGCCAGGGTGAACACGGCGAACAACCAGCGCGCCGCACTGGCGGTGCCTTCGGTGCCCGTCACCTCGTTGATACCGGCCATATTGGCGATCACCCCCGCCAGCGCCGCGCCGAGCGCCATGGCGAACAGTTGCACGGTGGTGATCGACGAGGCCGCGGCGTCCTGGTCCTGCGCCGAGGCCATCTGCAGCAGGCGGGTCAGCAGGTGTGGCCAACCCACGCCGATGCCGAAACCGACCAGGGTCAGTCCAAGGCAGATCGCCGCCAACAATGTCCAGCTGCCCAGGTCGCTCAGGGGGGTGGTCAATGCCAGGATCACCAGGCCGGAGAGGACAATCACCGGTCCGCTGATGATCGCCCGCTGCACATTGCGCCCGGTCCAGCCGGAACTGCCGATTTCCGCCACGGTCCAGCCCGCCGCCATCAGCGCGGTCATGTAGCCGGCAATCAAGGGCGACTGGCCGTGCAGGTGCTGCAGGAAGTAGGGCATGAAAATATCGCTGCTCATGCCGATCACCAGCAGGCTGGTGGTGGCGTAGAGCGCGCAGAGCGGTGTCCCGAGATGAAACGCCCCTTCGGGCAGCAGGCGGATCTCGGCGGTGGATTCAACGCGGATCAGCACGGCCACCAGGATCATGCAGGCGACGATACCCAGCAGGTTCCAACCCGGCAGCGTCGAGACGCTGCCGGCACAGACCGCCAGCACGGCGGCGGCCAGCAGGGTCAACTGCGGCATGGGCAGGCGCACGGGAGCCGGGCGGCTGGCCTCGCGCCGGGGCAGCACGTTGCTGGTGAGCACGATGTACGCCAGGCACACGGGCACCATCGAACCGAAGGCGAAACGCCAGGCGTCCATTTGCGCGAACACTCCGCCCACGGCCGGCCCGACCAGCGTCGCCACGCCCCACATCCCGGAGATCAGCGCCATTGCCCGGGGCCAGAGGCGTTCTTCGAAAATCAGCTGGATCATCGAGTAGCACAGGGCGAGCAGCAGGCCGCCGCCCAGGCCCTGTATCGCCCGGCCCGCGAGCATCACCGGCATGCTCGGCGCCAGGGCACAGATCAGCCCGCCGAGCATGAACACCAGCGCCGCCGTGGCGTAGGCCAGGCGCGGCCCGGTGCTGCGCAGGAGCTTGGCGGTCAGGGCCGAGCCGAGGATCGAGGCGACCACGTACAGCGTGGTGTTCCAGGCGTAGAGCCCCAGGCCACCGATTTCCGTGACCACCGACGGCAGGATGGTGGTGGCGATGTAAGTGTTGGTCGCATACAGCGCGATACCGCCGGAAAGGGCGATGGAGCGGGCGGCGTTCTTGCCGGAGAGGAGTTCTCCCCAACTGCTTTCCTGGGTGTGCATGGACGGTTCCCTGTGAATGCCGTCGCCGCACGGAAGTCGGCGAATTGCGTCGGCGTCACGCTTGAGTTAATTTGCCAAGTAGATGCTTTGAATATTGTGGCGAGGCGACTTGGTTTGTCAAGAAATGACTTGGAATACTCGGCGGCGTCTCCGGCGGACCGCCTGTTGCACCTGCTCAAGACCCGTGGGCCGCAGTTGGCCGGCGAGGCGGGGGCGATCCTCGGCACCACGGGCGAGGCGGTGCGGCAACAGTGTGTGAAGCTGGCGGCGAGCGGGTTGGTGGAAGCGCGTTCCGAAGCCCGTGGCGTGGGGCGGCCGACCCAGGTCTGGCAACTGACGGCGGCCGGCCATGCACGGTTTCCCGATACTCATTCGGAACTGACGGTGCAGTTGCTGCAGACCGTGCGCGAAACGTTCGGCGAGGAAGCCATCGAGCGCCTGATCGGAGTTCGCGAGCAGCAGACCCTGGCGCTGTACCAGCGCGAGATGGATGGCGCCCCGGACCTCAAGGCACGCGTCGAACGCCTGGTGGCGTTGCGGGTGCGCGAGGGCTACATGGCCGAGTACAGCGAGCAGCCCGACGGTGCCCTGGTGCTGGTGGAAAACCATTGCCCGATCTGCGCGGCAGCCACGGCCTGCCAGGGCTTCTGCCGGGCCGAATTGCAAGTGTTCGAGCAGGTGCTGCGGGCCAGGGTCGAGCGGGTCGAGCACATCCTGCTGGGGGCACGGCGCTGCGCTTATCGCGTTACTGCCGTTTGAGGCAGGGATTGATGAGGTGTTGGCCGGGACTCGATTGCTGCATGTTTTTGCGTGTCATCGTTCACGTCACGGTGAACACCGCACACTGTAGGAGCCGGCTTGCCGGCGATGGCGTCCGACAGGTCGATACAAGACTCACTGGCCCCATCGCTGGCAAGCCAGCTCCTACAGGGGGTTGCGTCGTGCGCAGATGTTGTGTCCGACGCCGTCCCTTGTGGGAGCCGGCTTGCCGGCGATGGCGTCCGGCAGATCGATGCAAGACTCACTGGCCCCATCGCTGGCAAGCCAGCTCCTACGGGGTTTTCGCCCTGCGCAGATAAGAAAACCCCGAAGGGCCAGGCCCTCCGGGGTCGTGTGTCGCCATCGCCTTACAGCTTGGCGATGGACACCTCGGTGGATTTCACGAAGGCGATCACTTCGCTGCCGATCTGCAGTTCCAGTTCCTTTACCGAACGGGTGGTGATCACCGAGGTGACGATCCCCGAAGCGGTCTGGACGTCGATTTCCGACAGCACGTCGCCGGTGACGATTTCCTTGATGGTGCCCTTGAACTGGTTGCGAACGTTGATGGCTTTGATGGTCATGGCGTTGATTCCTGTCATTGATTGAGTAGGCAAGGCATGGATTACAGCGCCCAACGCAACTGCGTGGGCAAGGGTGAAACAGGTTCCGGTTCGGGCGGCACGCCAGGCAGCGACAGCACCCGGTTCAACACTTCGGTCTCCAGCGCCGCCAGGCGATGGGAGCCCCGCACCCGAGGGCGCGGCAGTTCGACGTGGAGGTCGAGGCCGATCTCGCCGTCTTCGATCAGGATCACCCGATCGGCGATGGCCACGGCTTCGCTGACGTCGTGGGTCACCAGCAACACGGTGAAACCATGCTGCTGCCAGAGACGCTCGATCAGTTGCTGCATTTCGATCCGGGTCAGGGCATCCAGCGCCCCCAGCGGTTCGTCGAGCAGCAGCAGGCGAGGTTGGTGAATCAGGGCGCGGGCCAGGGCCACGCGCTGCTTCTGACCACCGGACAAGGCCGCCGGCCATTCATGGGCGCGGTCCGCCAGGCCGACCGCTTCGAGGGCTTGCAGGGCCTGTGGCCGCCAGTCGCCCTTGAGGCCGAGGCCGACGTTGTCGATGACTTTTTTCCAGGGCAGCAGGCGCGCCTCCTGGAACATCAGCCGGGTGTCCTCGCGGGCTTCGCTCAGCGCCGCGGAACCGGCGAGCAACTCGCCGCCGGTGGGTTGGTCGAGACCGGCCAGCAAGCGCAGCAGGGTGCTCTTGCCGCAGCCGCTGCGACCGACCACGGCGACAAACTGCCCGGCCGGAATATGCAGGTCGATCTCGCGCAGTACCTGGCGCTCACCGAAGGTCTTTTGCAGCTTGCGCACCGCCAGCGGAATACCGCGCAGCAGGCGTGGCGGTTGTTGAGCAGTCATGCCGCACCTCCCTTGGCCACCTGGTACGCCGGGTGCCAGCGCAACCAGACGCGTTCCAGGCCGCGCGCCGCCAGGTCGGCCAGCTTGCCGAGCACGGCGTAGAGCACGATGGCCAGGACCACCACGTCGGTTTGCAGGAACTCCCGGGCGTTCATCGCCAGGTAGCCGATACCGGAGCTGGCCGAGATGGTTTCGGCGACGATCAGCGTCAGCCACATGAAGCCCAGGGCGAAGCGCACGCCCACCAGGATCGACGGCAGCGCGCCCGGCAGGATCACCTGGCGGAACAGGCCGAAGCCGGACAGGCCGTAGCTGCGGGCCATTTCCACCAGGGCCGGATCGACGTTGCGGATGCCGTGGTAGGTGTTGAGGTAGATCGGGAACAGGGTGCCCAGGGCCACCAGGAAAATCTTCGCCGACTCGTCGATGCCGAACCACAGGATCACCAGCGGGATCAACGCCAGATGCGGCACGTTGCGGATCATCTGTACCGAGCTGTCGAGCAGGCGCTCACCCCATTTCGACAGGCCGGTGATAAAGCCCAGGGCCAGGCCGATGCCGCCACCGATGGCAAAGCCGATGCCGGCGCGCCAGCCACTGATGGCCAGGTGTTTCCAGATATCGCCGCTCTGCACCAGGGCAACGCCGGCTTCGATCACGGCGCTTGGCGCGGGCAGGATCCGGGTCGACAGCCAGCCGGCCGAGACCGACAGTTGCCACACTGCCAGCAACAGTACCGGCAGGGCCCAGGGCGCAAGTCTGTGGGTGATTTTGGTCAGGGTCGTCATGGCGCGGCCTCAGCTCTGGGACGCTGCTTTGGGCAGGATGTCGTTGGCGACCATCTCACCGAAAGGGCTGACGTAGCCGGCGCTTTTCGGCAGTTCCGGGCGTTCGATATCCAGGTGCGGGAACAGCAGCTCGGCAACCCGGTACGACTCTTCCAGGTGGGGATAACCGGAGAAGATGAAGGTGTCGATGCCCAGGTCCGCGTATTCCCTGACCCGTGCCGCCACGGTCGGACCGTCGCCGACCAGCGCGGTACCGGCACCGCCACGCACCAGGCCGACACCGGCCCAGAGGTTCGGGCTGACTTCCAGGTTGTCGCGGCTGCCACCGTGCAGCGCGGCCATGCGTTGCTGGCCGACGGAGTCGAAGCGCGCCAGGGATTTCTGCGCACGGGCGATGGTTTCGTCGTCCAGGTGCGAAATGAGTTTGTCGGCGGCCTGCCAGGCTTCGGCATTGGTTTCGCGAACGATCACATGCAGGCGGATGCCGAAGCGTACGGTGCGCCCGAGCTTGGCGGCCTTGGCCCGGACCTGTTCGATCTTCTCGGCGACGGCGGCCGGCGGTTCGCCCCAGGTCAGGACCATTTCCACCTGTTCGGCGGCGAGGTCCTGGGCGGCTTCCGAGGAGCCGCCGAAGTACAGCGGCGGGCGCGGTTGCTGGATCGGCGGATAGAGCAGCTTGGCGCCTTTGACGCTGATGTGCTGGCCATCGTAGTCGACGGTCTCGCCTTCCAGCACGCGACGCCAGATACGGGTGAACTCCACCGAGGCCTGATAACGCTCCTCGTGACTGAGGAACAGACCGTCACCGGCCAGTTCGTCCGGGTCGCCGCCGGTCACCAGGTTGAACAGTGCGCGGCCGCCGGACAGTCGATCCAGGGTCGCGGCCTGACGTGCCGCCACCGTCGGGGAAATGATCCCGGGGCGCAGGGCAACGAGGAATTTCAGGCGTTGGGTCACCGGGATCAGCGAAGCGGCCACCAGCCAGGAGTCCTCGCAGGAACGTCCGGTGGGGATCAGCACACCGCCGAAACCGAGGCGGTCGGCCGCCTGGGCCACTTGCTGCAGATAACCGTGGTCGACGGCGCGAGCGCCTTCGGCGGTGCCAAGGTAATGGCCGTCGCCGTGGGTAGGCAGGAACCAGAAAATGTTGAGGCTCATGGAGTTGTCTCCTAAGGAATACGGTTCAAGGTGCGGTGGCAACGGCGGCCGGTGGTGTCCAGATCACGTCCTTGATGCTCAGCGGCTTGGGAATCAGCTTGAGCTGGTAGAAGCTGTCGGCGATTTTCTGTTGGGCGGCGATCACTTCGGGCGTGAGGAACTGCGCGCCGTAGCCCTGGCGTTTCACCGAGATCAGGGTGATGTCGGCGGGCAGGCCGAGCAGCGGCGCCACCTGGGCGGTGACTTCCTCGGGATTGGCCTTGGACCAGTCGCCGACGGCGCGGACTTCCTCCACCAGGGTCTTGATCACTTGCGGGTGTTTTTCGGCGTAGGGCTTGGTCGCCAGGTAGAACTGGTTGTTGTCCACCAGGCCAGTGCCGTTACGCAGGGTGCGGGCCTTGAGCTGTTGTTCGGCGGCAGCCTGGTACGGGTCCCAGATCACCCAGGCGTCGACGCTGCCACGCTCGAAGGCGGCGCGGGCATCGGCCGGCGGCAGGTAGACGGTCTCGATATCGCTGTACTTGAGGCCGGCGTCTTCCAGGGCGCGGACCAGCAGGTAGTGGACGTTGGAGCCTTTGTTGAGGGCGACTTTCTTGCCCTTGAGCTCCTGCACCGATTTGATCGACGAGTCCTTGGGTACCAGGATCGCTTCGCTGGTCGGCGCCGGTGGCTCCGAGGCGACATAGAGCAGGTCGGCACCGGCGGCCTGGGCGAAGACCGGCGGGGTTTCGCCGGTGACGCCGAAGTCGATGGAACCGACGTTCAGCCCTTCGAGCAGTTGCGGGCCCCCGGGGAACTCGGTCCATTGCACCTGGACGCCCTGGGCGGCGAGGCGTTTTTCCAGGGTGCCCTTGGCCTTGAGCAGCACCAGGGTGCCGTATTTCTGATAACCGATCCGGATCGACTCGGCCTGAGCTTGAGTAATGGCGCCGAAGGTGACAGCCGCAGCAAACAGAGCGACCAGACCGCGACGCAAAATGACAGTGCGCATGGCGCTCTCCTTTTTGCAGTGAGGGTTTTGGCTGCACCTGCTTGCCCGTTGGCGGGCGAGTAAGGCCAGTAAATCAATGTCGGTGAAACGGCCTAGATGCTCCAGCGAGCACTCAGCAGGCGATCATTCAGCAGTGTCGGGTCCAGGGGCTTGGGACGGCGCGCCAGGGCGCTGTGGAACTGCTCCAGGGCCTCGCTCAGGCGTTGTTCCAGGACCGGCACCAGTTGCGCTTGGGCGCTGCCTTCGCCATAGGCGATCTGGCTGTCCTCGGCAAAAATGCCGTGGAGCATTTCCTGCGCCTTCAACGCCGCCAGGACCGGCTTGAGCGCATAGTCCACGGCGAGCATGTGGGCGATGCTGCCGCCGGTGGCCATGGGCAGCACCACCTTGTGGCTCAGGGCGCGCTCGGGCAGCAGGTCGAGCAGGGTCTTCAAGGCGCCGGAGAACGAGGCCTTGTACACCGGCGTGGCGATCACCAGGCCATCGGCGTTTTCAATCTGTTGCAGCAGGTCGACGATCTGCGGGCTGCCAAAGCGTGCATGGAGCAGGTCTTCGGCGTTGAAGTCGCGGATCTGGTAACTCACGACTTCGATGCCCTGCTGGTTGAGCCAGCGTTTGGCGTAGTCCAGCAATACCCCGGAGCGCGATCGCTGGCTGGGGCTTCCTCCGAGTGTCACGACCAGCATGAAGGTCTTTCCTCAAACGTATGGCGGCGATTCGCGGCGTGCGATCTCGCTGAAGTTGGACAGACCTTACCAGTCAATTTATATATCCATAAATCTTATTTATTCATTTGTTTATTCTTTAAAAGCATATGAGGGCAAGATTATCCCGGGCAAAAAAATAGGCCGTCGAAACGGCCTTAAAACCCCTGCTTTGTGATTCGGTGAGAGCTGCCAGAGCGGGACGCGGAGCGTCCAGGGAGGCATTCCCACGCGGAGCGTGGGAACGATCAAGCCCCTCGGCGGGCGTTTCAGCGGTTGGGCTGCGGCGTCAGGCGCAGGTAGGGTTTTACCGCGCGATAGCCTTTCGGGAAGCGTTTCTTGATTTCGTCTTCGTCCTTGAGGGACGGCACGATCACCACTTCGTCGCCGTCCTGCCAGTTGGCGGGCGTGGCGACCTTGTAGTTGTCGGTCAGCTGCAACGAGTCGATCACCCGCAGGATCTCGTGGAAATTGCGCCCGGTGCTCGCCGGGTAGGTGATGGTCAGCCGGATCTTCTTGTTCGGATCGATCACGAACAGCGAGCGGACGGTGAGGGTGTCGTTGGCATTCGGGTGGATCAGGTCATACAGGTCCGAAACCTTGCGGTCGGCATCGGCCAGGATCGGGAAGTTGACGATAGTGTTCTGGGTCTCGTTGATGTCTTCGATCCACTTGTGGTGCGAGTCCACCGGGTCCACGGACAGGGCGATGGCCTTGACCCCACGCTGGGCGAATTCGTCCTTGAGCTTGGCGGTGAAGCCCAGCTCGGTGGTGCACACCGGAGTGAAGTCCGCCGGGTGGGAAAACAGCACGCCCCAGCTGTCGCCGAGCCACTCGTGGAAACGAATCCTGCCGGCGCTGGAATCCTGTTCGAAGTCGGGGGCGATGTCGCCGAGTCTGAGGCTCATGTGCTGCTCCTTGGGTGAAGGTCTGATGGCCTTACTGTGCCTGCTGGTGAATTTATTTAAAAAGAATAAATATCGATTTGTTTAGAAGATTAGGAAATATTAAAAAGATCTTCATTGGACGCCGGGCACGCGCAGGAGCACTCTTGTCCACAGCTTGTGAGAGGGCTAAGGGGATGTAAATCAGTGGAGTGCCGAACGCCGGGATGTTGCTGGATGGCGTGAAGGCCGAAGCTGAAAAGGTAGTTGTATGCAAGACGTGAAGCACTCAGCCCGGCATTGCGCCGGGCTGAGTGTGGATCTTGGATCTAGACGATCACGCGCTTACAGCAGCGGGATCGAGTAGCTGACGATAAGGCGGTTTTCGTCCTGGTCGCGCTGACCTGGAATGTCGTTACGCCACATGGCGTTTTTCCAGGCGAAACCCAGGTTCTTGAAGGTGCCTTGCGGTACCACGTAAGCCAGGGTCAGGTCGCGTTCCCACTCGGTGCCACCGGTGCCCAGGGTACGGGTTTGAGCGGCGCCGACGTTACCAGCGGTGTCGATGTTGTTGCCGCGCAGGTAGATGATACCGGCGGTCAGGCCAGGTACACCGACCTTGGCGAAGTCATAAGCGTAGCGAGCTTGCCAGGTACGCTCGCCGGCACGGGCGAACTTCTGGATCTGCATGTCGGTGATGGTGCTGTTCGACGAACCGTCACCCTGGTTCAGCCAAGGGAAATCGCTGTCGCCCTTGCTGTACTGGTAACCGGCACCGAAGGTGTGGCCTTCAACCGAGTACAGGGCCAGGTAGCTGTACAGATCGTTGTCGACTTTGCCCTTGGTGTTAGTGGCAAAGCTCTTGTCGTCGTAGTAGCCGCTGGTGAAGTACGCCGAGGTGTCGCCGTTCGCGCCGTTGTCGCGGCTGCGGTAGTAGCGCAGGTCGCTTTTCAGCACGCCAGGACCGATGGACCAGTTGTGTACCAGGCCCAGGAAGTTCTGCGAGTAGAAATCTTTCAGCTCGCCGTAGTAGTACGAAGCGACCAGATCCTTGGTGATCTTGTAGTCGGCACCGCCGTAGTAGAACTTGTTGCTGCGGCGACCAGTTGCAGTCGGGCTGTTCGCACCGGCAATGGACAGGCCTTCGGTGTTGCTGGAGTTACGACCCTTGGCGTGCTCGATCTGACCGGCAGTCAGGGTCAGGTCCTTGATTTCGTTCGAGGTGATCTGGCCGCCCTGGAAGGTTTGTGGCAGCAGACGACCATCGTTGTACTTGATGACCGGGTTGTTGGGTTGCAGGGTACCGATCTTCAGTTCGGTCTGCGAAACCTTGACCTTGCCGGTCAGGCCCAGGCTGGAGAAGTCGTTGACGGCTTTGCCGTTCGACTCGCTCGGGAACACGGTGCCGCCGTAGGAAGTCGAGGTCGCGCCGTTGGTGCCGCGACCGGAGTCCAGGCGTACGCCCAACAGGCCGATGGCATCGATACCGAAGCCGACGGTACCTTGGGTGTAGCCGGAGATGAAGCGCAGGTCGAAGCCTTGGCCCCACTCTTCGTTCTTGCTCTGAACGCCGGTGGCCTTGACCTTGGCGGTGCCAGCGTCGGAGTCACGGTTGTCAGTGTTGATGTAGTAGTTACGCAGACCCAGAGTGGCCTTGCTGTCTTCGATAAAACCTGCGGCGCTTGCCTGCTGCGCCAGAACCCCTACGGCCACAGCCAGGGCCAAAGTGGACTTCTTCATTGGTCTTGCTCCTCTCATTTCTAATTTTTGTAGGTCTAGGCTCGGGATCTACGCCCCTTTTGCGCCACAGATTGCGCGATTAGCGCCAGATCGTGACTGGCAAGTCAATCGTAACAAGCCATGTCTACGACTTTGGTCTAACCGCTGTTGTTTGGTCCTTGCAGGGTAATGGCTTTGCCATAAACCCAAAAAGAATTGTTTCGTCCTTTTTCAGACGATTCAGGAATATCGTGTTTCATCGAACACTGTTGCCTGGGGTTCTTATCGACCACTGGGCTCATTCCTGAAAAGTATTTTCTGCCTCTTTTTTAGAACCCTTGACGTGAGGAAAGGCCTCCGTACGTCACTGGCGATCAAAAAGGCGACGCAATCATGGCTAAACGCTGCCACTCCCGTCAATTTATTACAGTGTTTGTCAGATGAAGATTGCCATGCGGCTGTCATATTCCGACGTTCGGTTCAACTCATGACCGATAAGACGAACCGATAACCCTAGACCATGAAATACACCATCGCCGATTCGATTGTGTCGGGGATCAGGCGCGGGCCCTCGTTTCGCGTGGATTTGCCCCTGTATTTCCCCTCATAAGCTAATGCAAATAAGTTATTTATTTTAAGATTCTTAGATCATTTAGTCTTCTCGACACGCCGACTCCCGGCCACTCGTTGAGGAGCTTCTCCCATGAAACTGCATTCCCCACTCCGCCTGCTGGCGGCGTTGTCCCTGGCCGGGGCGAGCTTGTTTGCGCAGGCTGCCGACGTCACCGTGGCCTACCAGACCACCGTTGACCCGGCGAAAGTCGCCCAGGCCGACGGCTCTTATGAAAAAGCCACCCACGCCAAGATCGACTGGCGCAAATTCGATAATGGTGCCGACATCATTGCCGCCATCGCCTCGGGCGACGTGCAGATCGGCTACCTCGGTTCCAGCCCGCTGACGGCGGCCATCACCCGCAAGGTGCCGGTCGAGACCTTCCTGATCGCCACCCAGATCGGCGCCGCCGAGGCCCTGGTGGCCCGTGACGGTTCCGGGATCAATTCGCCCCAGGACCTGATCGGCAAGAAAGTCGCCGTGCCTTTTGTCTCCACCGGACACTACAGCCTGCTGGCCGCGCTGAAGCACTGGAATATCGATCCGTCGAAAGTACAGATTCTCAACCTCGCGCCGCCGGCCATCATCGCGGCCTGGAAGCGCGGTGATATCGACGCCACCTACGTCTGGGACCCGGCCCTGGGTGTCGCCAAGGAAAACGGCAAGGTGCTGATCACTTCCGGTGAACTGGCCAAGTTCGGCGCGCCGACCTTCGACGCCTGGATCGTGCGCAAGGACTTCGCCGAGAAGCACCCGGAAATCGTCAAGGCGTTCGCCAAGGTGACGCTGGATGCCTATGCGCAATACCGCAAGGACCCGCAGGCCTGGCTGGCTGACAAGGGCAACGTCGACAAGCTGGTGAAACTCTCGGGCGCCAAGGCTTCGGATATTCCGCTGCTGTTGCAAGGCAACGTCTACCCGCTGGCGGCCGACCAGGTCACCGTGCTGGGCAAGCCGACCGCCCAGGCGATTACCGATACGGCGGCCTTCCTGAAAGAGCAGGGCAAGGTCGAGGCCGTGCTGCCGGACTACGCCCCGTATGTCAGCGCCAAGTTCATTACCAACTGATCGACCTGATTCTGAAGCAGCCCACGACCGAGGAGCCCATCGCCATGGCCTTGTTACAGCTGGAGCGCATCAGCGCACAGTATCCCGGTGCGGCCGAGCCGGTGCTGTCGGATATTTCCCTCAGCCTGGGACCGCAGCAACTGCTGGTGGCCCTCGGTCCGTCGGGTAGCGGCAAGACGTCTCTGCTGAACCTGATCGCCGGGTTCGTCGAACCCAGCGCGGGCCGCATCACCCTCGACGGTGTTGCCGTCAAGGGCCCGAGCGCCGAGCGCGGCGTGGTGTTCCAGGACGATGCGTTGCTGCCCTGGCAGGACGTGCTGGCCAACGTCGGTTTTGGCCTGGAACTGGCGGGTGTACCGCGGGCGCAGCGGGAAGTCCGGGCCCGGGAAATGCTCGCCCTGGTTGATCTGGCAGGCTTCGACAGCCGGCGGATCTGGCAGCTTTCCGGCGGCCAGAAACAGCGCGTCGGCCTTGCCCGAGCGCTGGCGGCGGACCCTCGGGTGTTGCTGATGGACGAGCCGTTCGGCGCCCTCGATGCCTTTACCCGCGAACAGATGCAGGAGCTGTTGCTGCAAGTCTGGCAGCGCACCGCCAAGCCGGTGTTCCTGATTACCCACGATATTGAAGAAGCGGTTTTTCTCGCCACCGACCTGATTCTGCTGGCGCCCAATCCGGGACAGATCGTCGAACGCCTGAGCCTGGATTTCGGCCGGCGCTACAGCGCCGGCGAGTCCGCCCGGGCGATCAAGTCCGATCCGCGTTTTATCGAAACCCGCGAGCATGTGCTGGCCCGTGTGTTCTCCCAACGCAGCGCCGCGTCGCGGCAGGAGTTCGTATGAGCAGCTATGAATTGCCGGTGGCCGTGACCGCCAAGCCGAACGCACCCGTGGTGCGGCGCAGCCTGAGCACCCGCTGGATCAGCGTGCTGACCCTGGTGACCCTGGTTGTGCTGTGGTGGGCCGTGACGGCGGCCGGTGTGATCGAGCCGCTGTTCCTGCCGCCGCCTTCGGCGGTGCTGGAAAAAGGCTGGTTGCTGGCGACCAAGGGCTATATGGATTCGACCCTGTGGCAGCACCTCGGTGCCAGCCTCGGGCGGATCGGCGTGGCCCTGGGGGTTGCCGTGCTGACGGCGATCCCGGTGGGTATCGCCATCGGCCACAACCGGATTGCCCGGGGCATTCTCGATCCGCTGATCGAGTTCTACCGACCGATCCCGCCACTGGCCTACCTGCCGTTGATCGTGATCTGGTGCGGCATCGGCGAGCTGTCGAAAGTGCTGCTGATCTACCTGGCGATCTTTGCCCCGATCGCCATCGCGACGGCCACCGGTGTGCGCACCGTGGATCCGGCCAAGCTCCGTGCAGCGCTGTCCCTGGGGGCGACCAGGGCCCAGCTGATCCGCCATGTGATCCTGCCCAGCGCCTTGCCGGACATTCTCACCGGTGTGCGCATCGGCCTGGGTGTCGGCTGGTCGACGCTGGTCGCCGCCGAGCTGATCGCCGCCACCAGCGGCCTGGGTTTCATGGTCCAGTCGGCGGCACAGTTCCTGGTGACCGATGTGGTGGTGCTGGGGATCCTGGTGATCGCCTTTATCGCCTTCGCCATGGAGATGGGCCTGCGCGCCCTGCAGCGCAAGCTGGTGCCGTGGCACGGCCAGGCGCACTGACAGACCGCGACGTATTGAGCGGCTTCCCGAGCTGCGTACTGAAACACGCCGACTGCCCGGCACGTATTTGAAGAGATCGACCATGAGCCTGACCATTACTCCCCTGAGTGCCGCCCTCGCTGCGCAGATCGACGGTGTCGAACTGAACCGGCCGTTGAGCATCGAGCAGCGCGACGCCATCGAACAGGCGTTGCTCAAGTACCAGGTGCTGTTCTTTCGCAACCAGCCGTTGAACCCACAATTGCAGGCGGCGTTCGCGGCGAACTTCGGTGACCTGCATGTGCATCCGATCTACCCGAATGTGCCGGAGCAGCCCGAGGTGATGGTCCTCGATACCGCGTTGACCGATGTGCGCGACAACGCGATCTGGCATACCGACGTGACTTTCCTGCCGACCCCGGCGCTGGGCGCGGTACTCAGTGCCAAGCAGTTGCCGGCTTATGGTGGCGATACGTTGTGGGCCAGCGGGATTGCCGCCTTCGAGGCCTTGTCGGCGCCTTTGCAGAAACTGTTGGACGGATTGACGGCGACCCACGATTTCACCAAGTCGTTCCCCCTGGAGCGCTTCGGCAGCACCGCTGAAGACCTGGCGCGCTGGGAGGAAACCCGCAGGAAGAACCCGCCGCTGTCCCACCCGGTGATTCGTACGCACCCGGTGAGCGGGCGCAAGGCGCTGTTCGTCAACGAAGGATTCACCACCCGGATCAACGAGCTGGAAGAAGCGGAAAGCGCGGCGATTCTCAAGCTGCTGTTCGCCCACGCTACTCGCCCGGAATTCACTATCCGTTGGCGCTGGCAGGAAAATGACGTGGCATTCTGGGATAACCGGGTGACCCAGCATTATGCCGTTGACGATTACCGGCCCAACCGGCGGGTGATGCACCGGGCGACGATTCTCGGTGATGCGCCGTTCTGAGTGCCGTGACCCGAGCCCTGTAGGAGCCGGCTTGCTGGCGATGAACGATGATGCGGTGTGCCTGAAACACCGCGTCGCCTGAATCGCCAGCAAGCCGGCTCCCACAAGGGGGGGGATTCGCAGGGCCGGATCCCGATCGTTCCTACGCTCCGCGTGGGCATGCAGCCGGTGACGCTCCGCGTCACAAGAGCGGACGCGGAGCGTCCAGTGAGGCATTCCCACGCAGGAGCGTGGGAACGATCAATGTCCGTCAGAGCGGGATTTCGCGCTTGGGCAGGTACGGCGGCAGGTAAAGTCCCAGATACGCATCGAACACCCGCATGCCTTCCTCGGCCATGCGCGGGGTGATCTGGTCGTGCAACTGCACCGACCGTGCATAGACCCGATCGCCCAACTCCATCGCCAGCGCAAACACATCGACATCGCCCGGCAAGGTCGGCAGCTCGAAGTGACGGATAAACAGCTTGTGCATCAGGTCCCCCAGCTCGATATCGTGCTGGCGGTCGGCCTGGGTGACTTCGGTCAGGCCGTGCTGGGCGAGGATCAACTGGCGTGCCGCGGCGTCCTCGCTGTAGATGCTCAACATCCGTTGTTCCACCAACCGTGACAGATCGCGCCAGCCGCCCAGGCCGGCGTGGTCGATCGGTGCTTCCAGGCAGGCGCGGAACGCCGCGTGGACATCGGCGGTGAGGGCTTCGAGCAGCGCCGGGACGCTGGCGAAGAAGTGATAGACCGAAGACGGTGGAATCTCCGCGCGCTCGGCCACGCTATAGATCGACAGGCTGGCCACGCCTTCGGCGGCAAGCAGGGTGCGGGCGGCGTCGAGGATCGAATCGATCCGCGCCTGGCTGCGAGCACGGGGTTTGCGAGCGGTGGCGGGGCGGGTCATGGAGTTCTCCGGCAGGGGCAGCGCGCATTGTACGCGAGGTTCTGCGGTGTCTGTGAGGACGCCATCGCCAGCAAGCCGGCTCCCACAGGGTTTGTGTCGTGCCGAATGTGGCGTGCACCGCTGTGTAGGCGCCGGCTTGCTGCTGATCCGCGCGCCGCCTCGCCACGGACCCTCGTCTGGCCTGGGATCTTGTGGGAGCCGGCTTGCTGGCGATTCGCCGACAGGCGCGCAAAAAAAACGCCGCGGGCCCAAAGGCCGGCGGCGTTCTTCTTTATTACCGCAACCGCTTACACGGTATGCAGGTACCAGTTGTACTCGAGGTCGGAGATGGAGTGTTCGAACTCCTCCAGCTCGCTCTCTTTACAGGCCACGAAGATATCGATGTATTTCGGATCGATGTACTTGGCCATGATCTCGCTGTCGTCCAGCTCGCGCAGGGCATCACGCAGGTTGTTCGGCAGGCTCTGCTCGTTCTGCTCGTAGCTGTTGCCTTCGACCGGGGCGCCTGGCTCGACCTTGTTGGTCAGGCCGTGGTGCACGCCTGCCAGGACCGAAGCCATCAGCAGGTACGGGTTGGCATCGGCACCGGCGACGCGGTGTTCGATACGCACGGCATCGGCCGAACCGGTCGGCACGCGAATCGCCACGGTACGGTTGTCCAGGCCCCAGCACGGCGAGTTCGGCACGTAGAACTGTGCGCCGAAACGGCGGTAGGAGTTGACGTTCGGGCAGAGGAAGGCCATCTGCGCCGGTAGGGTCTCGAGCACACCGCCGATCGCGTGACGCAGCGCGGCGTTCTGCTCGGGATCCTCACTGGCGAAGATGTTCTTGCCTTCCTTGTCGAGTACCGAGATATGGACGTGCAGCCCGTTGCCCGCCTGGCCCGGGTAAGGCTTGGCCATGAAGGTGGTGTCCATCTCATGGTCGTAGGCGATGTTCTTGATCAGGCGCTTGAGCAGGACCGCGTAGTCGCAGGCCTTGATCGGGTCGGCCACGTGGTGCAGGTTCACTTCGAACTGCGCCGGGGCACTTTCCTTGACGATGGCGTCGGCCGGGATGCCTTGCTCTTTCGCACCTTCCAGGATGTCCTGGAGGCAGTCGACGTATTCGTCGAGGTCGTCGATCAGGTAGACCTGTGTCGAATGCGGGCGTTTGCCGGAGATCGGCGAGCGGGGTGGTTGTGGGCGGCCGTTCACGTTCTCCTGGTCGATCAGGTAGAACTCGAGTTCGAAGGCGGCGCAGATGGTCAGACCGAGGTCGTCAAATTTGCTTACAACTTGGCGGAGCACTTCGCGAGGGTCGGCGAAGAATGGTTCACCTTCGAGTTCGTGCATGGTCATCAGCAGTTGCGCGGTAGGGCGCTTTTGCCAGGGCTCATTGCACAGGGTGTCAGGGATCGGATAACAGATTCGGTCAGCATCACCGATGTCCAGGCCCAGGCCGGTGCTTTCCACCGTAGAGCCATTGATATCCAAGGCAAATAATGAGGCCGGCAGGTTGATGCCTTTCTCGTAAACCTTGTGGAGGCTGGTGCGTTCGATGCGCTTGCCGCGCACCACACCATTCATATCCGCAATTAGAAGGTCTACGTACAGAACCTCAGGATGATCCTTAAGGAACGCGTTCGCTTCGTTAAGCTGAACGGCACGCGGGGGTACCGACATGATGCAACACCTTTGTTGTTAAAAATATCAATCATTGATCTTTTCTGGTTTCAGTCAACCCGAACGGCATGCCGAAGTCAAGCGAGGCATTTTTTGCCCTGAAAAAGCGCTCGAAGGCCTTTTTTGGGGCATTTTGGGGCGTTTTTTGCCCCTCTGTCCCCTTGGGCACCGCAGGCTTGAGCGGGCCGTGTTGTATTTTTTACGGGGGTGTTGTGTAAAAAAATGAACAAGGCTAAGCTCGATTAAAACCCATAACAGCAATAATACCGGGGTGCTTCATGTCTCGCCTGCCGTTAATCGGCGTCACCGCCTGCTCCAAACAGGTCGGTTTGCATGCTTATCACATCAGTGGCGATAAGTACGTCCGCGCAGTCGCTGTCGCTGCCAGGGGCTTGCCGCTGATCCTTCCGTCATTGGCGGATCTGTTCGAACCGTCCGATATTCTGGACGGTATCGACGGCCTTCTTTTTACCGGCTCTCCTTCCAACGTGGAACCCCATTTGTATGGCGGTCCGGCCAGCGCGCCAGGCACTGCTCATGATTCTGCACGGGACCGCGTCACCCTCCCGCTGATTCGCGCCGCCGTGGCGGCGGGCATCCCGGTGCTCGGCATCTGCCGCGGTTTCCAGGAAATGAATGTGGCGTTCGGTGGCAGCCTGCATCAGAAGGTTCATGAAGTGGGAACCTTCATGGATCATCGTGAGGACGAGAGTCAGCCGCTGGAGGTCCAGTACGGCCCCGCGCATTCGATGCAGGTCGAGCCCGGTGGTGTCCTGGCGGGCCTGGGTCTGCCGCCGGAGTTCCAGGTCAATTCGATCCACAGCCAGGGCGTCGACCGCCTGGCGCCGGGCCTGCGGGTCGAGGCACGGGCCCCGGACGGCCTGATCGAGGCGGTCTCGGTGACAGGAGGCAAGGCTTTTGCTTTAGGTGTGCAATGGCACCCGGAATGGCAGGTCCTGTCCAACCCGGTCTACCTGGCGATTTTCCAGGCATTTGGCGATGCCTGTCGAAAGCGGGCAATACAACGCGACGCGGATGCGTCAACGAACGCCTGACCTCTATTATGCAGGTCAGGAAACCCAGCCCAGAGGCATTTATGAGTAACAACCTCGACCAGCTCACCGATTGGTTGAAAGACCACAAGATCACAGAAGTCGAATGCATGATTGGCGATCTGACCGGGATCACCCGGGGCAAGATCTCGCCGACCAACAAGTTCATTGCCGAAAAAGGCATGCGCCTGCCCGAGAGCGTTCTGTTGCAGACCGTGACCGGCGACTATGTCGAAGACGACATCTATTACGAACTGCTCGACCCGGCGGACATCGACATGATCTGCCGCCCCGACAGCAACGCGGTGTACCTGGTGCCCTGGGCCATCGAACCCACCGCCCAGGTGATCCACGACACCTACGACAAGCAGGGCAACCCCATCGAGCTGTCGCCGCGCAACGTGCTCAAGAAGGTCCTGAAACTCTATGCCGACAAGGGCTGGCAGCCGATCGTGGCGCCGGAAATGGAGTTTTACCTGACCAAGCGCTGCGAAGACCCGGACTTCCCGCTGCAGCCGCCGATCGGCCGCTCCGGTCGCCCGGAAACCGGTCGCCAGTCCTTTTCCATCGAGGCGGCCAACGAATTCGACCCGCTGTTCGAAGACGTCTACGACTGGTGCGAACTGCAGGAACTGGATCTCGACACACTGATCCATGAAGACGGCACGGCGCAGATGGAAATCAACTTCCGTCACGGCGATGCCCTGTCCCTGGCCGACCAGATCCTGGTGTTCAAGCGGACCATGCGCGAGGCGGCGCTCAAGCACGACGTGGCCGCGACCTTCATGGCCAAGCCGATGACCGGTGAGCCGGGCAGTGCCATGCACCTGCACCAGAGCATCATCGACATCGAGACCGGCAAGAACATCTTCTCCAATGAAGACGGGACCAAGAGCGACCTGTTCCTCAATCATATCGGCGGCCTGCAGAAGCTGATCCCCGAGCTGTTGCCGCTGTTCGCGCCGAACGTCAACTCGTTCCGCCGCTTCCTGCCGGATACCTCGGCACCGGTGAACGTGGAGTGGGGCGAAGAGAACCGTACCGTGGGCCTGCGGGTCCCGGATGCCGGCCCGCAGAACCGTCGGGTGGAAAACCGCCTGCCGGGGGCCGACGCCAACCCGTACCTGGCCATCGCCGCCAGCCTGCTGTGTGGCTACATCGGCATGGTCGAAGGCATGACACCGAGCGCGCCGGTGGTCGGTCGCGGCTACGAGCGTCGCAACCTGCGCCTGCCGCTGACCATCGAAGACGCCCTGGAGCGGATGGAAAACAGCAAGACCATCGAGAAATATCTGGGCAAGAAATTCATCACGGGCTACGTCGCGGTCAAGCGGGCCGAGCATGAAAACTTCAAGCGCGTCATCAGTTCGTGGGAGCGGGAATTCCTGCTCTTTGCCGTCTGATGCGCCGGGCGCGGCGGTTCATAGCCGCGCCCTCACTGTTATCCAGGAGAACCGTATGACCAGCAACAACCCGCAAACCCGCGAGTGGCAAGCCCTCAGCAGCGATCACCACCTGGCCCCCTTCAGCGACTTCAAGCAGTTGAAAGAGAAAGGCCCGCGCATCATCACCAACGCCAAGGGCGTTTACCTCTGGGACAGCGAAGGCAACAAGATCCTCGACGGCATGGCCGGCCTCTGGTGCGTGGCCATCGGTTACGGGCGCGACGAGCTGGCCGACGCCGCCAGCAAGCAGATGCGCGAGCTGCCTTATTACAACCTGTTCTTCCAGACCGCCCACCCGCCGGTACTGGAACTGGCCAAGGCCATCGCCGATATCGCCCCCGAAGGCATGAACCACGTGTTCTTCACCGGTTCCGGCTCGGAAGGCAACGACACCATGCTGCGCATGGTCCGCCACTACTGGGCGATCAAGGGCCAGCCGAAAAAGAAAACCATCATCAGCCGCAAGAACGGTTATCACGGTTCCACCGTGGCCGGCGCGAGCCTGGGTGGCATGACCTACATGCACGAACAGGGCGATCTGCCGATTCCGGGCATCGTCCATATCCCGCAGCCCTACTGGTTCGGTGAGGGCGGCGACATGAGCCCGGAAGAGTTCGGCATCTGGGCGGCCAACCAGCTGGAAGAAAAGATTCTCGAACTCGGCGTGGACACCGTCGGGGCCTTTATCGCCGAGCCGATCCAGGGTGCCGGCGGTGTGATCGTGCCGCCGGACAGCTACTGGCCGCGGGTCAAGGAAATCCTTGCCAAGTACGACATCCTGTTTGTCGCCGACGAGGTGATTTGTGGCTTCGGGCGCACCGGTGAGTGGTTCGGTACCGATTTCTACGGCCTCAAGCCGCACATGATGACCATCGCCAAGGGCCTGACCTCCGGCTACATCCCCATGGGTGGCCTGATCGTGCGTGACGACGTGGTCGCGGTCCTCAACGAAGGCGGCGACTTCAACCACGGTTTCACCTACTCCGGTCACCCGGTGGCGGCGGCGGTGGCGCTGGAAAACATCCGCATCATGCGCGATGAAAAAATTATCGAGAACGTCCATGCCGAAACGGCACCCTATTTGCAGAAACGTCTGCGGGAACTGAACGATCACCCGCTGGTGGGTGAAGTTCGCGGTGTGGGTCTGCTGGGGGCCATCGAACTGGTCAAGGACAAGGCCACCCGTGCGCGGTACGAAGGGAAGGGCGTCGGCATGATCTGCCGGCAGTTCTGCTTCAACAATGGCCTGATCATGCGTGCCGTCGGCGACACCATGATCATTGCCCCGCCACTGGTGATCAGCAAGGCCGAGATCGACGAGCTGGTGGCCAAGGCGCGTCAGTGCCTGGATCTGACCCTGAGTGCGTTGCAGGGCTAAGTGCTAGGCTTTGAGCGCAAGTGCGTTGTGGGCACTTGCGCTCGGAGCGATCAGAAAGGCGGGTCTTTCCTTGAAAGCCCACCTGGGATCTTGCCAGACTACCCCACTGTTCCGAGTTGCCCGGGAATCGGCCGCCGAACAGCTGGTTAAAAAGAAAAATTGGAGCATGACGCATGAAGGCATTAGGTTTGAAGAACGCTGGCAAGACTCTCCTTGCCCTGTCTTTGCTGGGCGCGATGGGTGCCGCCCAGGCCGATGACAAGGTGCTGCACGTCTATAACTGGTCCGACTACATCGCCCCGGACACCATCGCGAACTTTGAAAAAGAGTCCGGGATCAAGGTGGTCTACGACGTATTCGACAGCAACGAAACCCTGGAAGCCAAGTTGCTGGCCGGCAAGTCCGGTTACGACATCGTGGTGCCGTCCAACAACTTCCTGGCCAAGCAGATCAAGGCGGGCGTCTATCAGGAGCTGGACCGGTCCAAGCTGTCCAACTACGACAACCTCAACAAGGATCTGCTGAAGGCGGTTTCGGTCAGCGACCCGGGCAACAAGCACGCATTCCCGTACATGTGGGGCTCGATCGGCATCGGCTACAACCCGGAGAAGGTCAAGGCCGCGCTGGGCGTGGACAAGATCGATTCGTGGGATGTCCTGCTCAAGCCGGAAAACATTGCCAAGCTCAAGAGCTGTGGCGTGAGCTTCCTCGATTCGCCGACCGAGATGTTGCCGGTAGCCCTGCACTACCTGGGCCTGCCGACCGACAGCCAGAAGAAGGAAGATATCAAGAAGGCCGAGGATCTGTTCCTGAAGATTCGTCCATCGATCACCTACTTCCACTCGTCCAAGTACATTTCCGACCTGGCCAACGGCAACATCTGCGTCGCCGTGGGTTACTCGGGTGATATCCAGCAGGCCAAGTCCCGTGCCGCCGAAGCCGGCGACAAGGTCAAGGTCGCCTACGACATTCCGAAGGAAGGCGCAGGCAGCTTCTACGACATGGTCGCGATTCCCAAGGACGCGGAAAACATCGACGGTGCCTACAAGTTCATGAACTACCTGCTCAAGCCGGAAGTCATGGCCGCGATCACCGACAGCGTGCGTTTCCCGAACGGTAACGCCAAGGCCACCGCCCTGGTCGACAAGAGCATCACCAGCGACCCGGGCATCTATCCGCCTGCGGACGTACAGGCCAAGCTCTACGCTATCGCCGACCTGCCGGCCGCGACCCAGCGTGAGCTGACCCGCAGCTGGACCAAGATCAAGTCGGGTAAATAATCCGCTTGATGTAACACCGCTCCAACCGTAGGAGCCGGGCTTGCCCGCGAATCGCAAGAGCGCTGTGGTGCCTCAGGCACAGCGCGTCACTGTTCTTCGCGGGCAGCCCGGCCCCGACAAGCTCCACGCCCATCGACAGAAAACTTTGCTGGATCGGTTTATCGAGGGTAAGTTGCGCGCCGGTTTTGTCACCGGGCGGTTTGACGCCATGTGACCCGGGCAACTCAGGCCCAACTATTGAGAGGACCTCCGAGTGTCTATTTCTTTGTTTCGCAAAGCCATGCTGGTCGGTGCCGGCCTGACGTTGACCGTCAGTATCCAGGCCGCCCCCACCGTGCATATTTATAACTGGTCCGATTATATCGGCGAGAGCACCCTGGCCGACTTCGAGAAGGCCACCGGTATCAAGCCGGTCTATGACGTCTTCGATTCCAATGAAACCCTGGAAGGCAAGTTGCTGGCCGGGCATACCGGCTATGACGTGGTCGTGCCGTCCAACCACTTCCTCGGCAAGCAGATCAAGGCCGGCGCCTTCCAGAAGCTCGACAAGTCGCAGTTGCCCAACTTCGCCAACCTCGACCCGCTGCTGATGAAGCGCCTGGAGAAGAACGATCCGGGCAACCAGTACGCCGTGCCGTACCTGTGGGGCACCAATGGCATCGGCTACAACGTCGAGAAGGTCAAGGCGGTGCTGGGCGTCGACAAGATCGACTCCTGGGCGGTGTTGTTCGAGCCGGAGAACATCAAGAAGCTTTCCAGCTGTGGCGTGGCGTTCCTCGATTCGGCCGATGAAATGCTGCCGGCGGTGCTGAACTACATGGGCCTGAGCCCCAACAGCACCAATGAAAAGGATTACAAGCTGGCTGAAGAGAAGTTGCTGAAGGTGCGTCCGTACATCACCTACTTCAACTCGTCCAAGTACATCTCGGATCTGGCCAACGGCGAGATCTGCGTGGCCGCCGGGTTCTCCGGCGACATCTTCCAGGCCCGCAAGCGCGCCGAAGAGGCGAAGAAAGGCGTGGACATCGCCTACGTGATTCCCAAGGAAGGCGGCAACCTCTGGTTCGACATGCTGGCGATTCCCAAGGACGCCGGCAACGTCAAGGAGGCCCACGCCTTCATCAATTATCTGCTGCAACCTGAAGCGATCGCCCAGGTCAGCGATTATGTCGGCTATGCCAACCCGAACCCAAAGGCTGGCGAACTGATGGATCAGTCTGTGCGCACCGACGAAGCGGTTTACCCACCGCAAGCTGTAGTGGACAAGCTTTATGTCAACTCTGAACTACCCCCGAAAATCCAACGTTTGATGACCCGCAGCTGGACCAAGGTGAAGTCGGGCAAGTAGCCCGAAGGGACCCTCGGGTCAAACTATCCAACGCCGGGCCGTCTTGGCCCCGCGGTTAAATTTTGTTGGGAGTTTTGCAAATGGCTGTTGCCTCCGGCGCCTATAAGAAAGCCCTCGAGGGCGACCAATCACCCAAGCAGGTGTTGGTCAAGATCGACCGGGTCACGAAGAAGTTCGACGAGACGATTGCCGTGGACGATGTGTCCCTGGAAATCAAGAAGGGCGAGATCTTCGCCCTGCTCGGCGGCTCGGGTTCGGGTAAATCCACCTTGCTGCGCATGCTCGCGGGTTTTGAACGGCCGACCGAAGGCCGGATCTACCTCGATGGCGTGGACATCACCGAGATGCCGCCCTATGAGCGGCCGATCAACATGATGTTCCAGTCCTATGCGTTGTTCCCGCACATGACCGTGGCCCAGAACATCGCCTTCGGCCTGCAGCAGGACAAGATCCCGAAAGCCGAGATCGATGCCCGCGTGGCCGAAATGCTCAAGCTGGTGCAGATGAGCCAGTACGCCAAGCGCAAGCCGCACCAGCTCTCCGGTGGCCAGCGCCAGCGCGTGGCCCTGGCCCGTTCCCTGGCCAAGCGGCCGAAGCTGTTGCTGCTCGACGAGCCCATGGGTGCTCTGGACAAGAAGCTGCGTTCGCAGATGCAGCTTGAGCTTGTCGAGATCATCGAGCGCGTCGGCGTGACCTGCGTCATGGTGACCCACGACCAGGAAGAGGCCATGACCATGGCCGAGCGGATCGCGATCATGCACCTGGGCTGGATCGCCCAGATCGGCAGCCCGATCGACATCTACGAAACCCCGACCAGCCGCCTGGTCTGTGAGTTCATCGGCAACGTCAATATCTTCGAAGGTTCGGTGGTCGAGGATGCCGAAGGTTATGCGCGGATCACCAGCCCCGAGCTGGAACGCAGCATCTACGTCGGCCACGGCGTGACCACGTCGGTCCAGGACAAGAGCGTGACCTACGCGATCCGTCCGGAGAAGCTGCTGGTCACCACGACCCAGCCGCAGTGCGAGTACAACTGGTCGCGCGGCAAGGTGCACGATATCGCCTACCTCGGTGGTCACTCGGTGTTCTACGTCGAGCTGCCGAGCGGCAAGCTGGTGCAGTCCTTCGTCGCCAACGCCGAGCGCCAGGGCGCGCGGCCGACCTGGGGTGACGAAGTGTACGTCTGGTGGGAAGACGACAGCGGCGTGGTACTGCGCTCATGAACATGCGAAAGCTCAAGCGCCAACTGCAGCGAATAACCCCCTCCGGCCGCCATGCGGTCATCGGGATCCCTTTCCTCTGGCTGTTCCTGTTCTTCATGCTGCCGTTCTTCATCGTCCTGAAGATCAGCTTTGCTGAAGCGGATGTGGCGATTCCGCCGTATACCGAGATCTACACCTTCGTCGAACAGAAGCTGCAACTGGTCCTCAACCTCGGCAACTATTCGATGCTGGGCGACGATGACCTGTACCTGGCGGCCTACCTCGGCTCGCTGAAGATGGCCTTCTTCAGCACGCTGCTGTGCCTGCTGATCGGCTACCCGATGGCCTATGCCATCGCCAGCGCGCGCAAGGAATTGCAGACCGTGCTGGTGCTGCTGATCATGATGCCGACCTGGACCGCGATCCTGATCCGCGTCTATGCCTGGATGGGCATCCTCAGCAACAACGGGCTGCTCAACGCGTTCCTGATGTGGACCGGGCTGATCAGCGAACCGCTGCAGATCCTCAATACCAACCTGGCGGTGTATATCGGCGTTGTGTATTCCTATCTGCCGTTCATGATCCTGCCGCTCTACGCCAACCTCGTGAAGCACGACAACAGCCTGCTGGAGGCCGCGTCCGACCTGGGTTCGAGCCGCTTCAACAGCTTCTGGAAGATCACCGTGCCGCTGTCGAAGAACGGCATCATCGCCGGCTGCATGCTGGTGTTCATCCCGGTGGTGGGCGAGTTCGTGATCCCCGAGCTGCTCGGCGGTCCGGAAACCCTGATGATCGGTAAAGTGCTGTGGCAAGAGTTCTTCAACAACCGTGACTGGCCGGTGGCGTCCGCGCTCGCCGTGGTGATGCTGGCGATCCTGATCGTGCCGATCATTCTGTTCAACCGCAGTCAGGCTAAAGAAATGGAGGGCAAGGAATGAAGCGCTTCAGTTTTTCAAACCTGATGCTGGTGCTGGGCCTGTTGTTCATCTACCTGCCGATGCTGATCCTGGTGATCTACTCGTTCAACGCCTCCAAGCTGGTGACGGTCTGGGGCGGCTGGTCGGTGAAGTGGTACGTCGGCCTGCTGGACAACACCCAACTGATGGGCTCGGTCGCCCGCTCGCTGGAAATCGCCTGCTACACCGCCGTCGCGGCGGTGGCGCTGGGCACCCTGGCGGCGTTCGTGCTGACCCGTATCACCCGCTTCAAGGGGCGTACCCTGTTCGGTGGCCTGGTCACGGCGCCACTGGTGATGCCGGAAGTGATCACCGGTCTGTCGCTGTTGCTGCTGTTCGTGGCCATGGCGCAGATGATCGGCTGGCCCCAGGAGCGTGGCATCGTCACCATCTGGATCGCCCACACGACGTTCTGTGCGGCCTATGTGGCAGTGGTGGTCTCGGCACGCCTGCGCGAGCTGGACCTGTCCATCGAAGAGGCGGCCATGGACCTCGGTGCGCGGCCGTGGAAGGTGTTCTTCCTGATCACCATCCCGATGATCGCGCCGTCGCTGGCGGCGGGCGGCATGATGTCGTTCGCCTTGTCCCTGGATGACCTGGTACTGGCCAGCTTCGTTTCGGGTCCGGGTTCCACCACCTTGCCGATGGAAGTGTTCTCGGCGGTGCGCCTGGGCGTGAAGCCGGAAATCAACGCGGTGGCGAGCCTGATCCTGCTGGCGGTGTCGCTGGTGACCTTCCTGGTCTGGTACTTCAGCCGCCAGGCCGAAGAGCGCCGCAAGAAAGCCATCCAGCAAGCCATCGAGGAAGGCGCGGCGGATTCGTGGAAGCAACCGGACGTGCGTCGCGCGCCGGCGGCCGAGACCGCGTAGCGTTCAAAAAGCTTCGCGGGCAAGCCCGCTCCCACAGGTTCTGGGCGTACATGGATTTTATGTACGACTGGAGCCCCTTGTGGGAGCTGGCTTGCCAGCGAAGAGGCCCTCGGAATGCCGCAATGCGGACAAGCCCGCTCCCACAGGTTCTGGTCGTACATGGATTTTGTGTGCGACTGGAGACCCCTGTGGGAGCTGGCTTGCCAGCGAAGAGGCCCTCGGAATGCCGCAATGCGGGCAAGCCCGCTCCCACAGGTCCTGGGCGTACATGGATTTTGTGTACGACTGGAGACCCCTGTGGGAGCTGGCTTGCCAGCGAAGAGGCCCTCAAGACCACCGACACATCCGCAGGTGAGTCACTCGGCCCACGGCGAACGCCGGATCACCTCGACGAAGTTCATCGGCTTGAAGCTCGGGTCCTTGTCCTTCAGCACGTCGGTCTTGACGTTGCCGAAGGTGGTCAGCGGACGATGGCGCAGCCCATCGGCAAACGCGCAGATGATGCACTCCTTGAACCCTTCCCCACGTGGATGCGCATGCACCACGGCTTCGCGCTGCGCGGCAGGGAACGCGGCGTAGTCCATCCCCAGCACATCCATCTCCACGCCCGCGGTCACCAGCGCCACCGTCGGGCGCAGGTACTGGGGCACGCCCGGCGTGGTGTGCAGGGCAATCGACAGCCAGACCTGCTCGATATCGTCATCCGACAGCCCGTAGGGCTTCATGAACGCCTTGGCGGCGTTGGCGCCGTCCACTTCGAAGCGATCGTCGTCGCTGCGATGGCCTTCCACCAGGCCGAGGTCGTGGAACATCGCGCCGACATAGAGCAGTTCGGGGTTGTAGGGCAGTTGCTTGCGTTCGCCGCTGAGGGCGCCGAACAGGAACACCCGGCGCGAGTGGTTGTACAGCAGGTCGCTTTCCACATCGCGGATGTATTCGGTGGTGGCCCTGGCCAGCGCGCTGTCGGGGATCCTGATACCGGCAATGGTGTTGCTCATGGTCATGACTCCTGGGGGGCGAGCGCCGGGTTGGCGCCGATGGAGTCAGTCTGGCGGGGTACAAGGTTGGCCGCTATCGACACAAGGTGGCGATTGCGGCCATTCGGGGCGGGTTTCGCGCCAGCGCCGATTCGCTGCAGAAGCCGAGTCGGCTCGCGATCAGCCGGCAGGCCGAACGTGCAGGCGCGGCCAGGGGCGGGCGGGTTCAAACGTAGTAGGCGTCATCCAGCAGCATGTCTTCGAAGAAGGCCCCGAAGCGTTTCTGCGGGTCACGGATATGGATCTCGAGGATCCAGCGCATGGCCGAAGGGCTCAGCTCGAACTCGGCCAGGGAGCCGGTGTGGATGGTCGCATGGGGGAAGTCCGAGACCCGGTGGCCCGGCAGGTCGAAGTTCAGTTCCCAGCCCATGGAGCGGGCGATACGGTCGGCATGATCGTACAGGGCCCGCCCGCTGAGCTTGTCGCGGGTCCAGATTTCCCGCACTTCATGGAACAGGTTCTCGGCGTCACGGGCGCAACGCTCGTATTCCTTGTGCTGGCCGACCACGAATGTCGCGCCGCCATCGCCTTCCCAGGCTTCGACGCGCGGTGCCAGGTCGATAAAGAAAATATCGTTGTCGCGCAGCACGATGCCGGGCTCCGACGACTGCTTCATCGCCTTGGTGGTGTTGCTGCCAAAGCGCACCCGGGTCGGGTGCCAGCTCAGTTGCAGGCCGCTGCCGACCAGGACCTGCTTGGCCATCTCGACCGCGTCTTCCTCGACCATGCCCGGCTCCACGCGCTCGGCGATACGGGCAATCACTTCACGGGTTTTCTGGCGGGCCAGCAGCATGCCGTCGACCGAGAAGGCCGGGCCGACTCGTTCGGCGTTTACAACAACGGGGGTACTCATGGTGCGTATCGCTCCGGTCAGCGACGTGGCGCAAGTGCCGCGTCAAGGCCGGCTATTATCAGGATCGGCCGGGAGGCTCCGTAGCCGCGCGAGGGGCGCAATCCGGACAGCCTGGCGGGTTTTCCGGCCGGGTTCGCGGCAGGCGTCGCAATCGTGCCAAGCAGCGGGCTTTTCCGGCCAGCGGCGAGGTCCGCCTCGCATCGCGACGGGGGTTTGGTTACCGTAGGGCTGATCTGAATGAGGCTTGTTCCATGACCCGCACCGTCGCCGTTGTCGTGTTCTCCGGCGTCCAGTCCCTGGATGTCACGGGGCCGATGGATGTCTTTGCCGAAGCCAACCGCTTCCTGCTGCCCGACGCCCAGTACCACCTTGAAGTGATCGGTGTCGAACGCGGCTGGGTGCCCTGTTCCAATGGCCTGGCGATCCAGGCGCATCGGCATTTCAGCGAAGCCCTGGCGAGCTACGACCTGTTGTTGTGTGCCGGCGGACCGAGCCTGCCGGGGCAGGATTTCGGCGAAGAATTCCATGCCTGGCTGCGGGCTGCCAGCGGCCGTGCCGGCTTCTTCGGTTCGATCTGCAACGGCGCGTTCATGCTTGCCCGGGCCGGCTTGCTGGAGGGGCGCACGGTGACCACCCACTGGAACGACTCGCAAGCCCTGGCGGCGCTGTGCCCGACCACCCGGGTCGAGGCCGATCGCCTGTATGTCCAGGACGAGAAGCTGTTCACTTCGGCGGGGGTGACGGCGGGCATCGATCTGTCGTTGTACCTGCTGTCCCGCGACCAGGGCGCGGAAGTGGCCCTCAACGTGGCCAAGCGGCTGGTGGTGTTCACCCAGCGTTCGGGCGGCCAGTCGCAGTTCAGTCCCTACCTGACACCCTATGCCGAGGCGTCCTCGCCGGTGGCCCAGGTCCAGCAGTATGTGCTGGCCCACCTGACCGGCGACCTGAGCATCGCCGAGCTGGCCAAGGCGACCAACATGAGCGCGCGTAATTTCTCCCGGGTGTTTGTCCGCGAGACCTGCGTGACCCCGGCGGAGTTTGTCGAGAGTGCACGGGTGGACGCGGCACGGGTGATGCTCGAAAGCGGCAACTCGCCATTGAAGACCGTTGCCTACGAATGCGGGTTTCGCGACGCGCACCATATGCGCAGTGTGTTCCAGCGACGCCTGGGAGTGACGCCACAGCAGTTTCGCCAGCATTTTGCCGGATTGGCTTGAGGCTTGGGGTGGCTGCGGTGACCCTTTCGTGGGCAAGCCCATCCCCACAAGGTTTCAGAACTGTGGGAGTGGGCTTGCCCACGAAGAGGCCATGGGCAACCGCGCAAGGCTCCGCTCGTGCTCAATTGCCAGAGCAGTTGCAGCCAGGGCGTGAAGGAAAACGGCAGGGTGTTTCTTTGAACTTCAGTGGTTAACAAGTCGGGTTTGTCCTGAAGTTTCGCAAGTTGCTGTTCCTGTTCGCTGTGCTCAACTTTTTACTCGTTCGTTTCAGCTGTTCCTGGCGAAATAATCGAATAAATAAAAAAGGGCCCGGGACAACAAAGTGTCCGGGCCCGAAAGGGGAGAGAGAAGCATAACCGCGTTGACGATCACTCAGGATTTCAGGCTGTCGTAAGCCTCCAGGGCATGCAGCGAGTAGATATAGGCGGCCCCGGCATTCAGCGAAATGGCGGTGGCCAGGGCGGCGGCGACTTCCTCGCGGGTCGCACCGGCCTTGATCGCGGCGTCGGTATGAGCACCGATACAGCCGTCGCAACGGGTGGAAATCGCCACGGCGATGGAAATCAGTTCACGGGTCTTGGCGTCCAGCACATTGTTTTCCGCCGCCGCCTCGCCCAACTTCATATAGGCCTGGACCATCTTCGGATTGGACTTGCTCAATGCACCGAATGCATTCTTGATGGTAGGCAGTAGTTCGGACCAGTTGAGAAACATGATGGTAACTCCTGAATAAGTAAGGGTAGACTGCTCAAGCAACGAGCCTAGTGTTCCCTATCTGGTGTAGACACTTTTGTCCGATTCACTCAACCCTTTGTCCGATATGCGCAAATGAACTCGATCGACAAGCTCATCGTGCTGGCCGGGGTCCGTGGCCGCCTGGACCTGCGCTGCCAGTTGCAGGGCGACTGGGCGCTGGATCATGAGCAGGAAAGCGTCGGTATCGCGCCGTATCACATCGTCCTGGACGGTGATTGCCAGGTCGAATTGCCGGGCGGTCGGACGGTGCGGTTGCAGACCGGGGATATCCTTGTGCTGCCGGGCGGCGGTACGCATCTGTTGCGCAGCCCCGGGCAGCGGGTGGCGCCGGCCACGCCACGGATCAGCCAGGACGGCCTGTTGCCGGTGCATCGGTTCGGCGGCGGGCGCGTCGAACTGGACCTGTTGTGCGGGCGTTTCCATTACCAGCGCGAGTCGATGCTGTTCGCGGCCCTGCCGGAATACCTGGTGGTGTCCAGCCGCGACCTGCCGGCCAGCGGGCAGCTGGCAGCGCTGGTGGGGTTGTTGCGGGTGGAGGCCGACGGTGACCAGGCCGGGGCGCGGTTCCTGGTGGATGCCTTGTCGTCGGCGTTGTTCACGCTGATCCTGCGGGTCTACCTGCAACAGCAGGCGCAGGCCAGCGGCACCCTCGCACTGCTGGCGGACAAGCGCCTGAGCCGGGCCTGGCAGGGCATGCTCGAAGACCCGGCCCACGAGTGGACCATCGACGGCCTGGCCGCGTTGGCGAACATGTCGCGGGCGAGCTTCATGCGCACGTTCGTGAAGGTCGCGGGGGAGTCGCCGTGGGTGTTGCTGACGCGGGTGCGGATGGAACTGGCTTATGGCCTGTTGAGCAATTCACACCTGGGCCTGAGCGATATCGCCGCCCAGGTCGGCTATCAGTCGCAGGCGGCCTTCAGCAAGAAATTCAAGGAGATCTATGGCGAGGCGCCAGGGCGTCTTCGCCGGGCGGGTGGCTAGAGCTGTGGGAGCCGGCTTGCTGGCGATTCAGGCGACGCGGTGTTTCAGACACGCCGCGTTATCGTTCATCGCCAGCAAGCCGGCTCCCACAGAGAAACCTGTGTTGATCGTTCCCACGCTCTGCGTGGGAATGCCTCTATGGACGCTCGGCGTCCGCTTTGTGACGCGCAGCGTCACGGGCTGCATTCCCACGCGGAGCGTGGGAACGATCGGGGGGGATGGGTCACTTGGCCGGCATCAGCTTGAGCACGCTGCGGGTGTTGGCCGAGACTTCGACCTCGTTCATATGCACCTGCTCGTACCCGCCTTCGATATAGGTTTCGGCCTGGTCGCTGTAGTGCTTGTCGAACAGCACGCCGCTCTGTCCCACCGGGTTGATGGTCAGGCCGTGGTCCGGGTCGGCGAAGTCGATCAGCCGCCGGGTCGACGGGCCATAGGTCACCGGCCAGGGCGCCGGGCCGATCTTCGCCGAGAGGTTGTTCGGCACTTCGTGGGTGCCCGGCGCATCGAAGGGCCCGACATTGAACAGCCGGTCCAGCGGCTTCTGCCGTCCCAGCGGATGGCCGTGGGTCAGGGTATGGGCCTTGCCCCACACCCAGGCACCCGGATCGTCGCCGTAGGTGGCCTTGAGATGGGCCAGCGTTGCCTGCCAGGCGCGTTTCACCGTGTCGGCGCGGTTGCCGTTCCACCAGGGTGAATGTTCATCGGCGGCCAGGCGCGGCAACGCGGCGTCCACCACCCGGGTGCTGAGCAGGGTGTTGAAGTAGTCGTCGCCGAGCTTGTCATGCATCGCCGCGCGGGCCAGTTCGTAGAGGAACTGGTTGAACAGCGTGGCGCTGGTGGAACTCATCGGATAATCGCCCTTCCACATCGCCAACTGCTCCACCAGCTTCAGCTCGGCCGGGTCCTTCGCCGCTTCGCGCAGGGCCGGCAGCAGCGGCCGGAGCAGTCGCGGCCCGTAGTCGGTGGTGGTGCCCAGTTGCAGTTTCTGGCTGTTCTCCAGGCTCCAGCGCACGCTGGTATCGGCCAGTTGCCGGTTCAGTTGCTGGCCGCGATCGGCGAGGTTGTAGTAGCCGGGAATGACCATGCCGGTGGGCGAGGCCGGCTGGGCGTTGGCCGAGACGATATAGCCCCGTGCCGGGTTCTCTTCCTGGGGATTGGCGCTGAAGGGGTAGAAGCCGTCCTTGTCCGCGTCGCCGGTGCTGCCGTCGAGAATGAACGCCGGGTTGACCCCCTCCGGACGCTTGGGCAGCAACGCCGCGGCCCACCAGCCGATATCCCCCTTGGCATTGGCCCACATCAGGTTGAGGCCGGGCGCCTGGATCTTTCCGGCGGCCTCGCGCACCTTGTCCAGGGTGTCGGCGCGGTTGAGTTCGTAGAAGCCCTGGAGAATCGGGTTCGGGGTTTCGAGAAAGGCCCACCACATGGCAATCGGCCTGGCCCCGGCATTGGCGCCGATCACATCGTTGACGATCGGCCCGTGGGGCGACTGGAGCAGGGTGAAGGTCACCGGCGGCTGGCCCTTGACCGCGATCTGCTGTTCGCTGCGGGTCATCTCGACCCACTGGCCGTGGTACCAGACCTGGTTGGGGTTCTCGGGGTTGGTCTTCTCGGCGATCAGGTCCAGGTCGTCGTTCTGGAACATGGTCAGGCTCCAGCCGAATGCCGTGTTGTTGCCGAGAAAGGCGAACGGCACCAGGGCCTGGTGATAACCGTACAACTCGAAATCCGGTGCCGACAACTGCGCCTCGTACCACACCGCCGGGGTCGAGAAGGCGATATGCGGGTCGCCCGCCAGCAGCGGCTTGCCGCTTTTGGTCCGGCTGCCGGACACCGCCCAGGCGTTGCTGCCCTCGAACTGCGGCACGCCGGCATCGCGCAGGGCTTCGTCGCTGAGCCGGGCCAGGGCGCCGAGGCCTTTCCAGTCGCTGTCGGCCAGTGGTATCGGCGAGCCGAGCATGCCCTGGGGGCGCCACTCCAGGTCGAACACCTTCAGGTAGTCGGCGCCGAGCTTGTCCCGCACATAGGTCAGCAGCGGCTCGGTGCGGAAGGCGGCGGCGAAGCTGTAGGCCATGTAGCCGGCGATGCTGATGGTGTCTTCGGCGGTAAAGGGCCTGCGCTCGATGCCCAGCACGTCGAACTCCACCGGCCTGGCGTGAGTGGCCTGGTACTGGTTGATGCCGTCCAGATAGGCTTGCAGGGCCTTCCAGGCGGGGGATTGCTTGTCCAGCTCGGCGACGTAACGGTCGGCGCGGTCACGAATGCGCAGGCTGCGGAACAGCTTGTCGGTTTCCAGGGTCTTGGGCCCGAGGATCTCGGACAGTTCGCCACGGGCCAGGCGCCGGACGATTTCCATCTGGAACAGGCGGTCCTGGGCATGCACGTAACCCAGGGCGCGATACAGGTCGGTGTCGTTCTCGGCACGGATATGCGGCACGCCACGCTCGTCGTAGCGCACGGTGACCGGTCCTTGCAGGTTGTCCAGCGTGACCTGGCCCTGGCGCGTCGGCAGTTTGCCCTGGACGTACCAGGTCCCCGCGCCGGCCAGGGCGACGATCAGGACGGCGAGAACGGTCATGCTGCGTTTCATGCGGGGTTCCTTGTTCGTGTCAGGGCTACCGGTGCCGAGCCGCTAAGGTTTAGCACAGGCGGGCAGGCGGATACATCGCACAAATAGTCTTTACCTCAAAAAGTCCGGTTCGCCTTGTTCATTTGCCAACCCCGTCCCACGGGCAGTAACAGCCCACCGCCATGTTGTGGGTGGCATTGACCGCGCGCCCTTCGCTCAGGGCCTGCAGGATCGGCTCGATAAAGCTGTTGCTGGAGTTGCAGGTGGCGCCCTGGCTGTAGGGACCGAAGTAGGCGAGCCGGCCGTCGCGGTCCCAGATCGCCACCGCCGGGCTGACCGTCAGGTGCTCGGCGCCGGGGAGGCTCTCCAACGGGCGGATGGCGCCCAGGGTGGCGGGGAGTTGGCCGTGGGTGCCGGGTTTCTGCACCGAGTAGAAGTCCACGCCCAGCGGCGCGAAATGCGCGATCAGTTCGCCCAGGTGCTGCTGGTTGCCGACATTGCACGGACAGGCTGGGTCCCAGAAATGCACCAGGCGGATCCGGCCGGGGCCGGCCAGGTCTGCCGGCAGGCTGAGGCGATCACCGGCGAACAACGCGGTCTGGTCGCTGAAGGCACGGATATAACGGCCCTGGAACCAATCGTAGGCCAGCCACAGGCCCGCCGCGCAAACCACGGCGAGCAGGCCGGCGAGTAATGTCTTGTGACGAGTCTGGGGCATGGCGATTCGGTCCTCGAAGGTCGGGTAGCTTGCCATGCCCGCCCTGACAGAAGAATATCGCAGATCAGTAAAACGCCTCGACGTTGCCGCACCCTTGCCTGGAAGCCCCTTATGCCTGCCACCTTCGACCCCGATTCCCTGCGCGCCAGCCTGCGACCCCTGGCCGCCGCGCAGCCCTTGTCGGCATCGGCGCAGGCCTATCAGCGCTTCTATGGCCTGGATCTGGCCCACCGCACCTCGCCCTTCAGCAGCCGCCTCGGTGGTTTCCGCAGCGGCGGCTTCGACCTGGTCAGCCAGCTCTGGCTGCCGCGGGACCCCGTGGCGACGCTGTTCCTGTTCCACGGTTTCTACGATCACATGGGGCTGTACCGCAATGTGATCGACTGGGCGCTGGACCGCGGCTTCGCGGTGATCGCCTGTGACCTGCCGGGCCATGGCCTGTCCAGTGGCGAGCGGGCCAGTATCGATGACTTCGCCGAGTATCAACGGGCGCTGGAGGGGTTGTTCGACGAGGCCCGGTCCCTTGACCTGCCACAGCCCTGGCACCTGTTCGGCCAGAGCACGGGGGGCGCCATCGTCGTCGACCACCTGCTCCGGCATGGTCTCGACAGCCCGGCCCAGGGCAAGGTGGTGCTGCTTTCGCCGCTGGTGCGGCCACGGGCCTGGGGCTGGTCGAAGCTCAGTTACTACCTGCTCAAGCCGTTCGTCAAAGGCATTGCCCGGCGTTTCAGCGAGAACACCCATGACCCGGCGTTCATGCCGTTCCTGCAGGCCGATCCGCTGCAACCGCAGCGCCTGCCGACCGCCTGGGTCGGCGCCCTGGCGCGCTGGATCCCGGGTATCGAAGGCGCGGCGAAAAGTCCGCGGCGGCCGTTGATCGTCCAGGGTGATGGCGACATGACCGTCGACTGGCAGCACAACCTGACGGTGCTGCGCAGCAAGTTCGACCAGCCCGAAGTGTTGATGCTGGCCGAGGCCCGGCATCACCTGGCGAACGAACTCCCGGAGTACCGCGAGCGCTATTTCAGCTTTCTCGGCGCCCATTTCTGACTGCTCGTTTCCGAGCCGAGGCCCCCATGACCGACCGCCTGCCACACCGTGCCGACTACCGGCATTTCCAGCCGATCATCACCCGCTGGCACGACAACGATGTCTACGGCCATGTGAACAACGTCACCTACTACAGCTTTTTCGACACGGCGGTGAACACCTACCTGATCGAGCAGGGCGGGCTGGATATCCACGACGGCGAAGTCGTCGGCTTCGTGGTCAGTTCCGCCTGCGATTACTTCGCTTCGGTGGCCTTCCCCGAACGCATCGAGATCGGCCTGCGGGTCGGCAAGCTCGGCAACAGCTCGGTGCAATACGAACTGGCGGTGTTCAAGGCCGGCGAAGACGAGGCCTGCGCCGCGGGGCGCTTCGTCCATGTGTTCGTCGATCGCGCGAGCAACCAGCCGGTGTCGATCCCCGGCGGCCTGCGCGACGCCCTTCAGTCGTTGATCTGAATGATCCCTTCGCGCACGGCGAACAGCACCAGGCCGGCGATGTCGTGAATCCGCAGGCGGTGCATGATCTGCGAGCGATGGGCTTCCACGGTCTTGACGCTGAGGCCGAGGCCGACGGCAATGGAGCGGGTCGACTCGCCGCGGGCGATCAGCCGGAGGATTTCCAGCTGGCGGGCGGTCAGCGCGACCTGGCTGGCCTTGATCGGCTGCTCATGGCTCTGGCGCACCGCCTGGTTGACCACCAGTGGCACCACCGCCGAGGACAGGTACTGGCCACCGTGGCGCAGGGCCTTGAGGGCCAGTTCCAGTTCCAGCACCGTCGCGGTCTTCAGCAGGTAGCCATGGGCGCCCAGTTGCAGGCACTTCATCACGAAGTGCGTGTCGGTGTGCATCGACAGCATCAGCACCTTGCTGCGCGGCGCCCGCAGTGACAGTTCCTTGAGCGCCGCGACGCTGTTCATGCGCTCCATCGACATATCCAGCAGGACGATGTCCGGCTTGAGACTGGAGGCCAGTTCGATCGCTGCCTGGCCATCGCCCGCTTCACCGACGATTTCGTATTCTTGTTGTTTTTCCAGCAATGCCCGCATACCCGCGCGAAACAGCGGGTAATCGTCGGCAAGCAGTATTCGACAAAGCATAAGCTCTAGCCCATGGCGCAAAGGGAAGGGCGCAGCCGCCGCGTGGACGTGCTGCGGTTTTTTGTGTCTGGATTCCAACCCAGGGTCTACACAGATTCAGGCACGGGCCCGCCCGCATGCCGGGCAGGAGCGGGCTCGCCACACGCTTATCGGGTTCAGGTCAACCGTGGCGGCCACTGTCGCCAAAGTGCTGGATCAGTTTAGGCAGCTTCGCCAGGGGCTCGACCGACTGCGCGGCGCCCAGGCGGATAGCCTCCTTGGGCATGCCGAACACCACGCAACTGGCCTCGTCCTGGGCAACGGTACTGGCGCCGTTTTCACGCATGGCGAGCAGCCCGCGGGCACCGTCGTCACCCATTCCGGTCATGATAATCCCCAATGTATTGGCTCCGGCCTGTCGAGCCACTGAACGGAACAACACGTCCACCGACGGCTTGTGCCGGTTGACCGGAGGGCCGTCGAGTACCTCTACCTGATAGTGCGCACCACTGCGTTTGAGCTGCATGTGCAAGCCTCCGGGAGCCAGCAACGCCAGGCCGCTGTGGACGCGATCCAGGTGTCTGGCCTCGCGAACTTCGATCTGGCAGAGCTTGTCCAGGCGCCGGGCAAAATCGGCGGTGAACTTCTCCGGCATGTGTTGAACGATGACAATCCCCGGGCAGTCACGCGGCAACTGCCGAAGGATGAATTCCAGCGCCTGGGTGCCGCCCGTGGAACAGCCCAGGGCAACCACCCGGTCCGTGGTCCTGAGCACACCGGCAACGGCTGGCGTCGTGGGACCGGATTCTGCGGCAGGGGGACTGTGGCGAAGGGCCATCGGCCGCGCCCGGGCGCTTTCCTCGACCTTGCGGATCAGTTCGGCGGAGAGCTGTTCCAGGCTCTGCCTGAGGCCCAGGCGGGCCTTGGTGAACACCCCGACCGCCCCGGCGGCGAGCGCCTCGACGCTGACCGCCGAGCCCTGTTCGGTAAGGGTCGAGCAGATCAGCGTGGGCGTCGGGCGCTCGGCCATGATCTGGCGCAGGAAGGTCAGGCCATCCATGCGCGGCATCTCGATATCGAGGATCAGCACGTCCGGCCAGTCCCGCCGCAGCTTGTCGATGGCATACAGCGGGTCGGCCGCCTGGCCGATCACCTTGATGTTCGGATGGCTTTCCAGGCATTGGGTCAGCACCTGGCGGACCAGGGCCGAGTCGTCGACGATAAACACCCGGATCATCGCGCCCGTTTCCCCAGCCGCAGCGGTTGCACGCTGTTGCGCTGGCAGTCGATCACGCCGCTGCTGCCGTCGATATGCAGCCGGCGGTAGTGCTGGCCGTTGAGGTCGCAGTGGTCCACCGCCCAGTTGCGCAGGCTGAACTGTTCGCGGGCAAAGGCGCTGTTGTTGTGGCCGATCTTGCGGGTCGGCGTGCCTTCGAAACGCACCAGGCTGCCACCGCCGAAAATGCCTTTGCGGTACTCGTTGGGATGGGTGCCGTGGCGGCGCATATCGGCCTGGATCCGCTGGAACACGCCTTCGCCGTAGCGGGTGTCGAGGCCGTTGCGTGCGCTCGGGTCGTTCGGCAGCAGGTAGTGCGAGACCGCCAGCAGGCGCCAGCGCGGGTGCCAGAGAATGATCGACACGCAACTGCCGAGCAGGGTGGTGACCGTGCCTTCGTGCTGGCCGAAGAAGTAGTCGCCGGGGCGCAGGAATAACGGCGGATTCATAGGCGTTCGTAGACCGACGGATTGAGCAGTCGCACCGGCAGGTCGAAGCCGTGGATGCTTTCCGCGTGACCGATGAAGAGCAGGCCGCCGGGGCGCAACTGGCTGACCAGGCGTTGGACGATGCGTTGCTTTTCTTCGTTGTTGAAATAGATCAGCACATTGCGCAGGAAGATCACGTCGAACAGGCCGAGCCCGTCGGGCAGCGGCTGGACGATATTGATCTCGCGCAGGCTGACCCGCTCGCGCAGGGCCGCCTGGACGCGGAAGCGCCCGCTCATGTCGCCGACGCCGCTCAGGCAATGGCGCTGCAGCCAGCCCTGGGGGAAATACTTGGCCTGGGCCATGTCGTAGATCCCTTCGGCGGCCTTTTCCAGCATGCTCAGGCTGAGGTCGCTGGCGAGGATCGACCAGTCGCCGCCGCGCAGGTGTTCCTGGATCACCATGGCCATGCTGTAGGGCTCTTCGCCGGAAGAGCAGGCGGCACTCCAGAATTTCAGCGGGCCTTTCTGGCGAGCCAGCCAGGTGCCGAGAAAGTCGAAGTGCGGGTGTTCGCGAAAGAAGTAGGTTTCGTTGGTGGTCAACAGGTCCACCACCAGCCGTCGCTCCTTGAGGTACGCCGGCTGGTCGAGCATCTGCAGGTATTCGGCGTAGTTGTCGAGCTGGTAATGACGCAGGCGTTTCATCAGCCGTCCGGCCACCAGCGGGCGCTTGTTCGGCGCCAGGACGATGCCCGAGGCTTCGGCCATCAGCGCCTGCAGGCGGCGGAATTCACTGTCGCCCAGGGTCGGCAGCTTGAGGTAGCTCGACATCTCAGCTTCCCTGGGTCGCGGCGAGGCTGAGCTGGCGGATGTCGTCGAGGGACAACACCTGCGGGATGTTCAGGATGATGGTGAAACCCTCTTCGCCGCGGGCCATGCCGGCGATGAAATCGGTGCGGATCCCGGCGCCGAACGTCGGCGCGGCGACCACCTGCTGCGGGTCGATATCGAGCACCGCATCCACCGCATCGACCACCAGGCCGATGCGCTGGCTGAAGTCATCCAGTTCCAGTTCGATGATCACGATGCAGGTGCGCTTGCCGGCGGCGGTCAGTTCGAAACCGAAGCGCGCGGCCAGGTCCAGCACCGGCACCACGTTGCCGCGCAGATTGATTACGCCATGGATGAACGCCGGCATCATCGGCACGGCGGTCACGTCGCCGTACTCGATGATCTCGCGCACCAGGTCGATGGGCACCGCATAGGCCGCCTGCCGCACGCGGAACGACAGGTGCTGGATGCTCAGCGCCACGGGCGCGTCGGGCAGGGCCTGGAGCTGGCGGCTGAGGTTCGCAGTCATGATCCGGCCCTCAATTGAAGCTCACGAATTGGCCTTCATCGACCGTCGCGCGGCTCTTGAAACCGTCACGCGGGCCGTTGAAGGCATAACTGTCCTGGCTGCGCGGTTGCGGCCGGTGGGTCGCTCCCGACTCTTCTTCGAAGCGGAAGAAACCGATCAGCTCCTGCAACTGCCCGGCCTGGGCGTTCATCTCCTCGGCGGTGGCGGCCAGTTCCTCGGAGGCCGAGGCGTTCTGCTGGGTGATCTGGTTCATCTGGCCCATGGCGATATTGATCTGCCCGGCGGCGCCGCTCTGCTCCTGGGACGCGGCGGTGATTTCCTGGACCAGGTCGGAGGTCTTCTGGATGTTCGGTACGATTTCGTTGAGCAGGCGTCCGGCCTGTTCGGCCAGTTGCACGCTGCTGGAGGCGACCTGGCCGATTTCCTGGGCGGCGACCTGGCTGCGTTCGGCGAGCTTGCGCACTTCGGCGGCGACCACCGCGAAGCCCTTGCCGTGGTCGCCGGCACGGGCGGCCTCGATGGCGGCGTTGAGGGCCAGCAGGTTGGTCTGGTAGGCGATGTCGTCGATGATGCTGATCTTGTCGGCGATCTGTTTCATCGCCAGTACCGTGTCGCCCACCGCGCCGCCGCCCTGCACGGCGTCATTGGCGGCCTTGCCGGCGATGCCGTCGGTGATCTTCGCGCTTTCGGTGTTCTGGGCGATGGAGGCTGACATCTGCTCCACCGAGGCGCTGGTCTGCTCGACGCTGGCGGCCTGTTCGTTGGCGGCCTGGCTCAGGGACTGGGAGGTCGAGCTGACCTGTTCCGAGGCCGAGGACAACGAGTCGGCGGCGCTGCGCACATCGCCGAGAATGCTGCGCAGGCGCACGGTCATGTTCTGCATGGCGGCCAGCAACTGGCCGGTTTCATCCTTGCTGATCACCGGCAGGTCCTGGCTCAGGTCGCCGGCGGCCATGCGGTTGGCGGCTTCCACGGCGCCGTTGAGCGGACGGGTGATGCTGCGCGTGACCAGCACGCCGATCAGCATGCCCATCAGGGTCGCGGCGATCACCAGGGCGATCATCTGGGTCTGCGAACTGGTGGCGATATCATTGATCTGCTGGTTGGCTTCGGCGGCCCGATCCTGCTTGCCACGGGTGACCTGGCCGATCAGTTTGTCGACCACGTCGCCGCTGGTCACGGCCTTGGGCAGCAGGTCGGTGACGTCGCTGGTTTCCTGCAACTGGTTGGATTGCTGGTGGGTGCTCAGCACCTGGTGGATCAGATTCTCGTAGTCCTTGAGCGGCGCGTCGATCTGGTCGATCTGGGCCTGGCCTTCCTTGGTGATAAAGGCCTTGCGCGCGTCGGCGATCAACTTGCGGGTCTGTTCCAGGGCCGCCCGCGCCTGGTTGGCGGCCTGTTCGCGACCGGCCTGGCTGGTGGCGAGCAGGCTGTGGCGCATCGAGCGCCCGGCGACGATCAGCTGGATATTGGCCTCCTGCATCAGGCTCATGCCGGTGACATCGAGGTCGTACATGCGGTCCGACAGGTCGTTGACCTGGGACAGGTTGCGGATGCCGATCACGCCGATGATGGCGGTCAGCACCACCACCAGCAGGAAGCCCGCGGTCAGCCGGATGCCTATCTTCATGTTCCTGATGAATTGCATGATTATTCTCCTGAAAGGCTGGGCAAGGGGGTATGGATCGGGTGTGCCACGGGTTCGGTGGTGGCCTGCAACTGGCGGAACAGACTGGCGATATCGAGGATCAGCGCCACCTGGCCGGAGCCGAGGATGGTCGAGCCGCTGATGCCGCGCAGGTGCTGGAACATCTGGCCGAGGGGCTTGATCACGGTCTGCAGTTCGCCAAGCAACTGGTCGACGATCAGCCCGGCCTGCTGCCGGCCCTGGCTGACCACGACTATGTTGCGCCGCCGGGCGCTGCTCGGTGTCAGGCCGAAATGCCGGTCGAGGGCGATGCACGGCAGGGGCTTGCCGCGCAGGTTGAGGTAGCCCTGGCCCTGGCTCAGCCACTCGGGTCCGGCCTCCATGCATTCGGTGACCATGTCCAGCGGGATGACGAAATTGTCCTGGCCGACGCCGACCTGGAAGCCGTCGATGATCGCCAGGGTCAACGGCAGGCGGATACGGAAGGTACAGCCCTGGCCGGCCACCGAGTCGATCTCGATCACCCCGCGCAACTGGTCGATGGCACTGCGCACCACATCCATGCCGACACCGCGGCCGGAGAGGTTGGAGACCTGTTCGGCGGTGGAGAACCCGGCTTCGAAAATCAGCAGGTGGATATCCGGATCGCTGAGCTGTGCGTCCGGGTCCACCAGGCCCTTGTCGATGGCCTTGGCCAGGATCCGCGCGGTGTTCAGGCCACGGCCGTCGTCGCTGACTTCGAGGACGATCATGCCGGAGTCGTGATAGGCATTGAGGCGCAGGTTGCCTTCGGCGGGCTTGCCGACGGCCATGCGCTCGGCGGCCGACTCGATGCCGTGGTCGATGGCGTTGCGCACCAGGTGGGTCAGCGGATCGGCGATCTTGTCGATCACCGACTTGTCCAGCTCGGTCTCGCCGCCGACCAGGCTCAGCTGGATATTCTTGTCCAGTTCCTGGCTGACATCACGGACCACCCGATGGAAGCGATTGAAAGTCTCGCCGACTTCCACCATGCGCAGTTTCAACGCCGCTTCGCGGATCTGCTCGACGTGCTGGTGCACGGCCTGGGTGGTTTCCATGCAACCGCTGTCGGCACTGCGCCGCGCCTGCATCTGCGCCCCGGCGGTACTGATCACCAGTTCGCCGACGAGGTTGATCAGTTCGTCGAGCTTGTGCGCGGCGACCTTGACCATCGTCGTGTCGAGGCTGCGGCGGTCACGGCTGGTCGTGGTCTTTGCCGGGGGCGTATCGAGGGCCGGCGACGGCTCGATGACGGGCGCCATCACGGCCATGGCGGGCGGTTTGACAGGGCTGAGGCGGAGCTCGCAGAAGTCCTGGATAAACTCGAAGACTTCCTCGATTTCCGTCTGGCTGGCGGCGGTCAGCAACTGGAATTCAAAGCCCAGGTGGCAGGTTTCCGGGTCCAGTTGATCGAGGGTCGGCAGGGCGTCGCTGCGGGTTCGCAGGGCGATGATTGCACCCAGGCGCTTGAGATAGCGCAGGAACGCCGCGGGGTCGAAGCCGTTGCGAAACAGCTCCTCGGAAAAGCTGATGGAAACCTGCCAGGTGATCGAGTCCGCCGCCCCTGGAGGGGCGTCTTGCGGCTCAACCGGAGCCGACTCCGCGGGCGCTTGCCCCTGGGCCTCGAACAGCGCCGCGAGCAGGGGCGCCTGGCGGGCCTCGTCGGCGTCCAGCAGGCCGCTGTCGGGGTCGACGCGCTCGATCATCGCGCTCAGCTCGTCCATGCAGTTGAGCATCAGCGAGGTCAGGGCCGGGGTCAGTGCGCGCTGGCCGTCGCGCACCGACATCAGCAGGCTTTCCAGGTGGTGGGTGAGGTTGACCAGTGGCGTCAGCGAGAAGATCCCGGCAGAGCCCTTGAGGGTATGCACGGCGCGGAACAGGCTGTTGACCGCGTCCTGGTCGGCGGGGCTGGTCTCAAGGCGTAGCAGGCTGTCCTCGGCGTCCTTGAGCAGGTCGCGACCTTCGCTGAGAAAGCCCAGCAACAGCTGGTTCCATTGTTCGCCACTGAGCATGGGTCAGTCCTCGGTCTGGACGGCGGGGTACAGGGATTCCAGGTTCAGGAGTGTCAGCAGTTCCCGGGCGGTGTCAGAGACCTGGCTCACGGTGGCGGGATGATCGATGGAGGACAGCGCCCGCTGGATCGCCAGGAGCAACTGGGCACCGGCGCTGTCGAGTTCGCTCAGGCCGCTCAGGTCCAGCTGCCAGGGGCCCGGTGGCAGCGGCAGCAGGCCGAGCAACTGTTCGCGGGCCATACTGACTTCGTAGAGGGTCAGGTCGCCCTTGAGGCGCAATTGCGCGGGCGTGCCATCGACAGCGGGTGTCAGCGAGAACATGGTGTGTTCACCCCAGGAGCTTTTCGACAGCTGCCAGCAGTTGCTGGGGCTGGAACGGCTTGACGATCCAGGCCTTGGCCCCGGCGGCCTGGCCCTCGGCTTTCTTCGACTGCTCGCTTTCGGTGGTGAGCATGATGATCGGTGTGAAGCGGTATTCGTTGCGGGCCTTGACCGCCTTCACCAGCCCGATGCCGTCGAGGTTGGGCATGTTCACGTCGCTGATGATCAGGTTGATCTTCTGCCCGGTCAGCTTGGTCAGTGCGTCGCGGCCGTCGCAGGCTTCGATGACCTGGTGACCGGCGGCGGTCAGGCTCATTTTCACCAGTTGGCGCATCGACAGGGAGTCGTCGACGATCAGGATGGTCTTGGCCATGTTCATCACTCTTGCAAAGGGAAAAGCGGGAGAAACTAGAAGAAGGTCACGTCGCTGCTGGCCGCCGCCTGGGGCCGACCCTGTCGCTCTTCGTCGGTGGTGAAGCGCTGGCGCAGGCGTTCGAGCCAGGCGGGCGGGTCATTGAGACTGCTGTCCTGGCTGGCAATGGCTTCGAGCAAGTGGGTGAGGTCGGCCTGGACATGGTCGAGCATCTGGTCGGTGCGGTCCTGGAACTGCAGGTTGACCATGATGGCCTGGATGTCGGCCTGGGTGTCCCGGGCGTCCTGTTGCAGGGCGCGGGAGGCATCGGTCAGCTCGTCGAGGTTGTCCCCCAGGCGTGCCATGACCTGGGTCACCGAGCGGTTGAGGAAATCCAGGTTGGCCTGTTCGCTGGTGCCCAGTTCGGCGGCGGCGCTGATGGTGGTCTGGATCGCATGGTTGATTTCGCCGACCTTGGCATCCATGCCCTGGCCGGTTTCGGCGGACAGGGTGGAGAGCTTGCGCACTTCGTCGGCGACCACCGAGAAGCCCCGGCCGTATTCGCCGGCGCGAGCCGCCTCGATGGCGGCGTTGAGCGCCAGCAGGTTGGTCTGGCTGGCGATTTCCTGCACCCGCTTGGCCATCTGCTGCAACTGGCTGGCGTAGTCGCCCAGGTGGCTGATGGTGCCGAGCAGTTCGTGCTGGCGCTGGCTGCTGGTTTCGAAGGACTGGGTCACTTCATGCAGGCGGTCGTTGGCATCGCGCAGGCTTTCGCCGACACCGCCGCTGCCGAGGATGCTTTCGGAGTTGTGCAGGCCGCCTTCCAGGCGTGTGGCGATATTGGCGAAACGCTGGAACAGCTCGCTGATATTGGACTGCAGCAGTTCGCGGCTCTGGCCGATGCTGTCGCTCCAGCTCGGCGCGACGGCCGGTAGCAGGACATGCAGTTCGGTGGCAGGAGGGGCGGTATCGGGGTGCGGCGTAAGGGTGGTGGCGAGCGCGGCGTTCGGCGCCTTGGTGACACGCAGGCCTATGACGGCGGCGGCGATAAGCACGAGGCCGGCACCATTGAGGAGGGGGTGGGCGAGAAACAGCCCGACAGCACTAAGCGCGATCCCTAACCAGACTCCAAGATAGATCCGCATCTCCTGCTTCCATTGCATAGCTCAAGGTCGGCGGATCATATCGGTAGCATATTGATATCAGTATCGGGATAACCCTTAATCCGACTGGCCGGACAGCTTGTGTTTTCGCGTGTGCAATTGGTTTTTAAATTGACCGGTCGGACAGATATTTCGACCATCATCCAGTAACGGCAAAGGCTCCTGGGAAGATGGTGCAAAGGCTCTAACGTGCGGCTTCTAGGAATTCGGCTTAAGGCATCGGCAAGCGAGAGATGTAATGGAATGTAACGCATCTCCCCTGACCATGGACTACGGGGCGGGGCGGATTAAGCGTAACGCTTACAAGCGCGGCGACCCTCGGGAGAGGGCCGCCGCCGGTACATCAGTGCACGAACAGCGCGATCAGGATAATGATCGGGATGGGTACACCCAGGAAGAACAGTAGAAGTGAGCGCATGTTGATTCTCCTATTAACGCAGGGTCACGGCTTCGGTGGTGTGGTATTCGCCGGCTTCCAGGTAGGTCACGCCATCGCGCTGGCGACCGCCGAACGTGGCGGCGAGGCTGGCGAAGAAGGCACCGATGAGCAGCGCGATAAACATCCACAGGGTTGACCAGGCGGCGGCCTTGGCAGCGCGATCGGCAGCCTGGCGAGCGTCGTCGACGGCCTGGCGGGCCTGGCCGTAGACCTGGTCCACGCGTGCTTCGGCCTGGGCCTGGCTGAGATTGGTACGCTGGCTGACCAACTGCGCCAGATAGGCGCGGTCGTCACTGCTCAACTGACCGTTGCCCAGGCTGCGGGCGAAGATCCGCGTGACCACGGCGTGGGCGGCGTCTTCGCTGACGGCCACCGGGCGGTTATCGCGAAACAGCAGGTCGATGAAGTAGTCGGAGTTGCCCGCGGTGTTCTGCGTGGCGGTGCTGGCGAGGCTGCTCGTGGCCCCGGAGGCGACCGTCGCTCCCGCCTTGACGCCGCCGCCGACCAGACCGCTGACGGAGCCGGCTACCACGGTGACGGTCAGCAGGGTTGCCACGGCCCAGGCCAGAAAACCATGGGCGGTATCGCGGAAGTAGACCTCATCGCTGTGCATGCGAGTCCACTTCACCCGCAGGCGTCCGGCGAGATAACCGCCCATGCCCGAGGCGAGGATCTGTGTCACGGCCAGCCAGACGATCGCCGAGATGCCAAGTCCCTTGGCACTGACGCCTTCGCCCGCCCAGGGCGATACGGCGGAAAAGCCCAGCCCGGCACCGAGCATGAGCAGCAGGAGAGAAAGTGCGGCCGCGGCGGCGGCTCCGGCAAAGATCGCCGCCCAGGAAACTCCTGAGTGATTCGACGAGTCGTGCACTGCGCCAGGGTAGGTTTCGGCGTTCCCGATCATTGTTGTTGTGCTCCATAAGTGAGAGACATGCAGCCTTCACTCAGGAGATAGCAGCGGACGTGCCAAACCCTCGATTGAAAAAATCACCATTTATTTCAGTGGGTTACAGGCAAGGCTGGGTCTGAGGCCCATGCAATCTGCATGGTCGATGGATTTGCCGACGGGCTTTATGCATGGGGAGCGAGGGATCGTGCCCAAGCCAAGGGAATGCCTGGGCGGCATTCCCTTGCGCTGACTCAGTCGCGCCAGTGACGACCGTGCTTGCGATGGCCATAGGCGTGACCACGGCCACGGTGGTCACCGCGATAGTCGCGACGGTCATCCCGGTAACGGCGATCTTCGCGATCGCTGGAGTTGCCCATGTAGTTACCCAATGCACCGCCGGCGCCACCGCCTGCCGCGGCGCCGATCAGGCTACCGGTGCTGCCGCCCATGCTGCGGCCGACCACGTTGCCACCGGCCGCGCCGAGGGCCCCGCCGATGGCGGCTTCGCCACGGCTGCGCCGGTCGGCACCCACCGCACTACCGCCCGCGCCGCCAAGGGCCGCGCCGATGGTCGAACCGGTGTTACCGCCCAGCGACTGGCCGACGGCGGAGCCGAGCACGCCGCCCAATGCGCCACCAATACCGGCTTCGGTGGTACCGCCAGCCGACGCGAGGCCACTGGCCAGGCTCAGGGACAACAAGAGAATCGACGAGAACTTCATGTGAGAGGAGCCTCAAAGGGATGACGGCGCGATCCTGAGGCTTGTGACGGAGTCGTTACAATGGAAATCCGACGAATAGCACGGGTTGTATACAAAATCATAACTTACTGTTTTTACTGGGGAACTTAGTCGAAAAAAGACAGTCCTAGATCACTTCAACCCTGCCGTTTCGCGCGTCCTGAGCATCGTCAACGCGCTTTTTCGACGCTAACGTCGACTCCAGAAAAGCGACTCGCTCCAGCGTTTTTCCATCCCGTAGAACTGCTTCCGGTTAACCAGGTAGGCGGCGTAGATCCGTGCCAGCAGATCGGCATAGGCCGGTAGCGCCTTGTCGTCGCCCTGCAGCGCGGCGTGCACGGCCTGGGCACAGTGAATGCCGCAGTAAAGCGCGGTGGCGATGCCTTGCGAGGACAGCGGGTCGAAGGATAGCGCCGCATCGCCGACGGCCGCCCAATGCTCGCCATGGAACACGGAAAGCCGCCCGCTGCCGGCATCCATGCCGTGGACCGAGGTGCCGGGCAGGTAGCCATGTTGCTGGCACAGGTCGCGGAGCAAGTGCGTCTGTTGCAGCAGTCGCCAGAGGCCCTGGCTGTTCAGCAACTGCTGGCGGTCGAGCAGGTCGAGATCGCTGAGGTAGGTCACCAGCCGCTCTCCCGAGGGCAGCAGTACGCTGTACCACCAGCCGTTCTCGACCGCCTCGACCAGGGTCCGGCCGTCCCGGTCGGTGCCCCGGGGGCTGTGCAGCAACAGGTAGAACGCCACCAGCCGATCATTTTCCAGGCGCTGTGCCCCTTGCTGGCGGGCGAACACGGCCGGGCGGCCACCGGCGTCGATCAGCCAGCGGCTGCGGACCCGGTGTTCATGACCGTCGCGGGCGAGGCGCAGGCAGAAACCGCCCTCGTCGGGTGTCTGGCTCAAGCGCGTGGATTCGTGAAGCGCCACCCCGGCCTGGCGGGCGGCGGCACGCAGGTGACGATCGAAAGCGGCACGGTCCAGTTGGAAGCCCTGGCCGTGGGTACGGAAGATGAAGTCATCGGTGTGTGGCTCATCCGAGCCCCACACCGAGACATTGCCGTAGCTGGGGCGATGCCCGGCGGCGAGAAAGCCGTCGAGCACCCCCAGGTCGGCGAGCAGCGAACGGGCCGAAGGCGGAAAACCCTCGCCCACCCGAAAACGTCCGGCAGGCGCCGAATCGGCCAGCAGCACCCGCCAGCCCTGGCGAGCCAGGGTGATGGCGGTCGCCGAACCGGCCGGACCGCCACCGACGATGGCGACGTCGTAGTCTTCCATCTAGGTCGGACGGTTTCCGGGGTTGACGGCGCGTGGTGCCTCCCGGGCCTCTTCCTGACTGCTGAAGTTGGCTCCCTTGGGCGGCCGTGGTCCCGCTGCGCCGGGACTGCCCGCCGCCGCAAAATCGGCCGCCAACTGCGCACTGGCAAAGGTCTGCGCCTGGGTAATGGCCGGGCCGTAGCTGGCGACCATCATCGTGTCCGGGTAGACGGCGCTGCCGGAGATGCCCTTGCGTACTTCCAGCAGGCCCATGGAGCCGAAGATATCGACCATGGTCTTCATCTGTACCGCGGTCGGGGTCTTTTCCGGATAGTTGATATCCAGCGGCGCGTTCCAGTTGCTGCGCTCGGCAAAGGCGACGAGCCGCTGCTCCGGCGGCACCGAAGGGTCGGTGACCAGGGCGTAATCGGCATCGCTGAGCACCTGGTTGGGGACGCGGGCGGGCCAGAATGTCGAGGTGAACGGGTTGTAGGCCGGGTCGTAGCCGCCACGGCAATAGGCCGTGTCCGCCTGCCAGGGCAGGCCCATCCAGCGGTTCAGGTCACCGGGCCCCTGGCCGTACAGCGGGCCGCCGACGGCCAGTGCCTGGGCCTGGTTCAGGGTTTTGCCGTAGTCGGGTTGCGAGCTGCCGGCCGGACGCTGGCGAATGCGCCAGGGCTTGGCATACAGCGGCAGGTGACGCATCGGCCAGGTCAGTTCGCAGCCGGGATGGAAGGCATCGGCCAGGCAGAAGTCCAGGGCTGCACGGTCGAGCATCGCCGGTTGCTCGGCCAGGGGGACCGAGTCGAGGTGCTCGGGCAGCGGATCGCCGGCCCAGTCGGATTCGAAGGTGCCAGCGGCCCAGAGGCTGAGCGCCTGGTACTGGGTCTGGGTAATCGCGGCGTTCTGCCGTGGGCTCGGGTTGGGTATCGAGGTCATGGCATCGCCATAGATCCATGGCCAGGGCAGGACGTTGCCATCGACCGGGTCGGGCTGGCGGAAACTGTTGAAGATCTGCCGGCGGGTTTCACCGAACACATCATAGTTGTCCGACGTCGGCTTGCTCGCCAGTTGGGCGATGAAGGCCGGGTCTTCGAAGTTGTAGCGGCCGTTATGGCCGAACTGGGTGGCGAAGCCCTGGTTGACCCATTGCAGGCCCGACAGGCGTTGCAGGATCGGATAGACATCATGCCGGAACGATACCGAGGTGCTCGGCTTCAGCCAGCCGGCCCCGATGAACAGGTCATAGGTCAGGTCGTACAGGGTGCGTATGGCTTTTACCTGCGGTGCGTAGTTCGGTGGCGCGGTGACGACCCAGGCCGGCTCCACCGGGATCGAGCGACCGCCGATACTGACCTGGGCGCTGACCGGGCCATCGCTGGTATCGTCGTACCAGCCGTCGGCGTTGATAAAGCTGTTGTCGTCTGCCGGATTGAAGATCGGTGTGCCCTTGGGCGAGGCAGAGACGCCGCGACCGCCGAGGAACAGCAACCGACCCTGGGCGTCCGTGCGCAATTCGCCGAGGTAGACCGGCGTGCCCTGGAACGTCCCGTTGAACTCGACTCCCGATGCCAGGGTGCCGCTGATATGTTGCAGGCCGCCGTCAATGGTCAGTTCGCCGCGGGCCTTGGCGTCGGTGACTGTCGCATTGCGCAGGGGCAGTACCACCTTGGCGGCTTCGGGGATGTCCATCGCCAGTTGCCACTGGTACCACTGTGCCTTGCTGTTGGCGACATGGGCCGACCAGGTGATATCGGCGTTTTCCGTGGTCAGCTCGGCGACCACTTCGCCGGCCAGGTTATAGCCGTAGATCCGGAATTCGGCGGCCTGGCGCTTCAGGGCGCCCTGGGCATCGCGATAAAACCCGAGGGGCTCGGGCCGGGGTTCCGTGACCTGGGGGCCGACAAAATATTCCGCCTCGCTGTTACCGACCCGCGCGACGCCGATGGCCGGGTGGATCGCGGCGCTGACGATGCGGTTGTCCTTGCTGGGGGAGGTTGGGGTGTCGCCTTGGTGGTGCGTGGTGTGACCGGGCGTGATCGACATGAGTACTCTCCGCAATCCGTGCTAAAGAGGAAGTTGCCCGACCTGCGGGCAGGATCCCTGGGCGGGTGCCGGCCATCACATTCGAATGGATGAAGAGCACCGCCCGGAGACTCTAGTAAAGGGCCATCAGTTTGTCGAATGGCCTTTTGCTATTACCTCGGCGGTGATCCTCGGCTGCGGTTATCAAGGCACCCGAAACGAGCGTCGATCAGCTTGCACGGATCATGCTGCCTGTTTAATTGCCTGGCCAGTTGATCTGCACTGTGTGGGCGGAGCGAGCAGAGCCAAAGGATTAGTGGCCATAGCTTTTCCTTGCGCGCCTTGGGTGAGAGCGTCTCGATGGCGGCAAGAAGTGTGGAGGGTAACTCCCTCGTATTCGAGATGAGGTCATCCGTATTTGGGACGAGGTCATCCGTATTTGGGATGAGGTCACCCGTATTCGGGACTTCAGTTACGCCGGATGCGATGATCGAGGGGGGCGCTGGCTGTCACCTCCGCCCTTTTGTACCTGCGCAGGTTGGCGGCGCTGAGGCATGGGCGTCAGAGGCTGATCATTGATCACCGGGGTCAAGAGGTGGGTGCTAAAAGATCTCTTTTACTTGACTGAATTTTCCTAAAGAGACCAAGACATTACGCCTTCTTGATGTTTGGCAGAGCGCCATTGCAGCGCCCTGCCATTTGTCGATCAGCTCGCCTTGGCCATGATCAGGCCGGTTTCGCTGGCCATTTCCAGGCGGATCGCGACGAACTTGGAGGTCGGTGTGTGGCTGCCGTCGCCGACGCTTTCCAGGGGCACCAGCGGGTTCACTTCCGGGTAGTAGGCGGCGGCCTGCCCGGCGGGAATGTCGAAGGCCAGCAGGGTGAAGCCCTTGACCCGGCGCTCGCGGCCGTCTTCCCAGAGCGACACGATATCGGCCTTCTGCCCCGGCTTGAAGCCCAGGCGGATGATGTCCGCTTCGTTGACGAACAACACGTCGCGCTGGCCCTTGACCCCACGGTAGCGGTCATCGAGGCCGTAGATGGTGGTGTTGTACTGGTCGTGGGAACGCATCGACTGCATGATCAGGTCCGGCACCTTGCCGGTGGCGTGGGTGCGTTCGTGGATCAGGTCGGCCGGCAGGATGTTCGAGCGGAAGTTCGCCCGGCCCGACGGGGTGTTCCAGCGCCGGGCGCCGGCGGCGTTGCCCAGGTAGAAACCGCCCGGGAGTTCGAGGCGCTGGTTGAAGTCCTTGAAGCCGGGAATGGTGTCGGCGATCAGGTCGCGGATGCGTCCGTAGTCGGCCACCAGCCAGTTCCAGTCCACCGGGTGGGTGCCGAGGGTCGCGGCGGCGATGCCGGCGATGATCGACGGTTCCGAGCGCATCTGCCTGGACAGCGGCTGCAACTGGCCGTTGGAGGCGTGGACCATGCTGAACGAGTCTTCCACGGTGACGGCCTGTGCGCCTTCGGTCTGCAGGTCGATATCGGTGCGGCCCAGGCACGGCAGGATCAGCGCTTCCTTGCCGTGGGTCAGGTGGCTGCGGTTGAGCTTGGTGCTGATCTGCACGGTCAGGTCGCAGTTGCGCAGCGCTTCGAAGGTGCGCGGGCTGTCCGGGGTGGCCTGAGCGAAGTTGCCGCCAAGGCCGATGAAGACCTTGGAGCGGCCGTCGAGCATCGCGTGGATGGCTTCGACCACGTTATGGCCGTTGCTGCGCGGTACCTTGAACTGGAAGCGGCGCTCCAGGGCATCGAGGAAGGCCACCGGTGGGCGTTCGTTGATGCCCATGGTGCGGTCGCCCTGCACGTTGCTGTGGCCGCGTACCGGGCACAGGCCCGCGCCCGGGCGGCCGATATTGCCGCGCAGCAGCATCAGGTTGGCGATTTCCTGGATGGTCGGCACCGAGTGCTTGTGCTGGGTGATACCCATGGCCCAGCACATGATGACGTTCTTGCCCTTGAGGTACATCCGCGCCGACTGCTCGATCTCCACCAGGGTCAGGCCCGACTGCGAGACGATCTGCTCCCAGGGGGTATCGTCGATGGCGGCCAGGTAGTCGAGGACATTGGCGGTGTGCTCGTTGAGGAAGTCGTGGTCGAACACCGACGGTTCGTTCGCCGCCTGGGCATCGCGTTCCCATTGCAGCAGGAACTTGGCCATGCCGCGCAGCAGGGCCATGTCGCCACCCAGCGCGGGGCGGAAATAGGCGGTGTTGGTCGGCTTGTCGCCGTTGGTGAGCATCTCGATCGGGTGCTGCGGATGCTGGAAGCGTTCCAGGCCGCGCTCCTTGAGCGGGTTGATGCAGACGACCTGGGCGCCGCGTTTCACCGCTTCACGCAGGGGTTCGAGCATCCGCGGGTGGTTGGTGCCGGGGTTCTGGCCCCAGACGAAAATCGCGTCGGCGTGTTCGAAGTCGTCGAAGGTCACGGTGCCCTTGCCGACCCCGACACTTTGCGCCAGGGCCACGCCGCTGGCTTCGTGGCACATGTTCGAGCAATCGGGAAAGTTGTTGGTGCCGAAGGCCCGGACAAACAGCTGGTACAGGTACGCCGCCTCGTTGCTGGCCCGGCCCGAGGTGTAGAACTCGGCCTGGTCGGGGCTGGACAGGTTCAGCAGGTGCTTGGCGATCAGCGCGTAGGCGGCTTCCCAGCTGATGGGCTTGTAGCGGTCGGTCGTCGGGTCGTAGCTCATCGGTTCGGTCAGGCGACCCTGGTATTCGAGCCAGTAGTCGGACTGTTCGAACAGGGCGCTGACGCTGTGCTTGGCAAAGAACGCGGCATCCACCCGGCGCTTGGTGGCTTCCCAGTTGACCGCCTTGGCGCCGTTTTCACAGAACTTGACCATGCCGCTTTCCGGCGAGTCGCCCCAGGCGCAACCCGGGCAGTCGAAGCCGCCGTTCTGGTTGGTCTTGAGCATCATGCGCAGGTTCTTCAAGGCGTTGTCGCTGGTCAGCCAGGCCTGTGCCACGCTGATCAGGGCACCCCAGCCGCCGGCCGCGCCCTTGTAGGGCTTGTAGCGTGGAGTCGGGATCTGGTCGGCTTGTTGATGATTGCTCACGCTTGTTTCTCCATCGCAGGGCTGTAGACCCGCGGCGCACTTTTCTGCGGCAGGTGGATGAGATTGAGGTTGTGCCGGCGGGCCCATTGCAGGGCCAGGCCGGTAGGGGACGACAGGCTGACCAGGGTCTGGATGCCGGCCCGCAGGACTTTCTGGATCAGTTCGAGGCTGCAACGGCTGGTGACGATGGCCAGGCCGCCGGCGGTCGGGATCTGCTGGCGGACCAGCGCGCCGATCAATTTGTCGAGGGCGTTGTGCCGGCCGATATCTTCGCGGCCCAGCAGCAGTTCGCCCTGGTCGTTCATGAACAGCGCCGCGTGCACCGCGCCGGAGTACTGGCCCAGGGGCTGGAAGGCGCTGATACGCTGGCGCAGGTTGTCCAACCAGGCGGCCGGCGGCAGGGGCGCGCCGGGCAGCACAGCCAGTTCGGGCAATGCCTGTTCCACCGCTTCCACGCCACACAGGCCGCAGCCGCTGGTTCCGGCCAGTTGGCGGCGTTGTTCCTTGAGGTTCCAGAACGCGCGGCTGGAGATCTCCACCTCGGCGTGTTGCGCCGAGCCGCTGCCGCTGAGCTTCAGGTCATAGAGTTCGGAGGCGTCATGGATAATCCCGCTGCCGATGCTGAAGCCGACGATAAAGTCTTCCAGGTCGGTGGGCGTGACCAGCATCACCGCCTGGCTGATGCCGTTGTAGGCAATGGCCAGCGCCACCTCTTCGGCCAGCGCGGTTTCGGCGGCCGCGCTGTGATCGAGGTTGCAGTACTGGTAACTCTGGCTGGCGGCGGGCGCGGGTGCTGCCGGGGCAGGGATCGCGCAGGCCTCTGGCTTGGCGTTCATGAGGGCATTACCGGTGGAATATCCAGTATCAAGACTAAGCGCGGCAAAAGGTCGCGTCTAATTGCTAGTACTGATCCTCCGATAGATGCCGTCGATCAAGATTCGCTCTGCAATTTCTGATAGAGCGCGAAACAGGCTTCCGCCAGGGCCGAGCGCGGGGCCCCGCGGCGCATGATCAGGCCCAGCCGGGCCAGGGTCTGGGCGTTTTCGATCGGTTGCAGGCGCAGGTGGTCGGTCAGGGCCTCGAAACCGCCATACAGCGGCATGATCGCGCAGCACAGGCCGCCGTGTACGGCTTGCAGCAACTGATGAACGGCATCGGTCTGCAGCAGCGGTTGCGGGCTCAGGCCGCGGCTGTGGAAGTTGTGGTCGATGGACTGGCGAAAGTGCATGCCGCTGGTGAGCATGCCCAGGGGCAGCTCGATCAGCGCCTCCCAGCTCAGGGGCTGCTCGCCGAAGTCGAAGAAACGCTGGTCGTAGAGCAGGCCCATGGCGGTTTCACTCAGCGCCAGGGCTTCGAAGCGGTCGGTGTCGAGGCGTTCGAGATAGGACACACCGAGGTCGAGGCGATTGCTCGCCAGCTGTTCGAGGATCTGCTCGGAACTGAGGGACGACAGCTCGAAGCGCAGGCTCGGGTGTTCGCCGTGCAGGCGCTGCATCAGGTGCAAGGGGTCGAAGCTCGACAACGGCACCACGCCCAGGCGCAGGGTCCCGACCAGGTTGCCGCGACAGGCGGCGGCTTCCGCCTGCAACCCGTCGTAGGCCGCCAGCACGGTACGGGCCCAGGCCAGCACCCGTTCGCCGGGGGCGGTGAAACCTTCGAAGCGCTGGCCGCGATTGACCAGTTGCAGCTCGAGTTCTTCTTCCAGGCTGCGCAGGCGCATGGACAGGGTCGGCTGGGTGATATGGCAGCGCGCCGCCGCCTGGCCGAAGTGGCGGGTCTCGTCCAGGGCAATCAGGAATTTCAGCTGTTTGATGTCCATCGTCGCTCCAGGCGCGGTCCAGGCCGGGATTCTAGCGCGGTTGGACTACGCTGAGTCATTGGTCGGTCCGGAACCTGTCGCAGACGTCGCCGGTCTAGTCTTTCGCGTCTGGACATCACTCTTGAGGAGAAAGAACCATGAGTATCTTGAGCTTTGTGAAAGAGGCGGGCGAGAAACTGATCGACCTGCTGACGCCGGGCAACGCCCATGCCGGCGAGCAACTCAAAGACCATATCGCCAAGGTCGGCCTCGGCAATCCCAATGTCCAGGCCACGGTGGACGGCGACAAGGTCACGGTGACGGGGCAAGTGGCGAGCCAGGAGGAGAAGGAAAAGGTCCTGCTGGCGCTGGGCAATATCGCCGGGGTCGGCAGCGTCGACGACCAGATCACCGTCAGCGGGCCGGTACTGAAGGCCGCGCGGTTTGTCGTGGTGAAGAAGGGCGACACGCTCAGCGCGATTTCCCTGGCGGTCTATGGCAGCGCCAATCAGTACAACAAGATATTCGAGGCGAACAAGCCGCTTTTGTCACATCCTGACAAGATTTATCCGGGGCAAACCCTGCGGATTCCTGACTGATTCATACGTAAACGGATCGTTCCCACGCCTGGCGTGGGAACGCCTCTCTGCACGCTGCGCGTTTGCCCTCCAGGTGACGCGGAGCGTGGGAACGATCAGGCACTCCGGATCAAAGGCCTTTGATCAACTCACGGTAGTCGCCGACCGCGGCAAACTCCTCGGTATCCTTGGGTCCCTTGCGGCTGTCCGGTTCGCTTACCGCCAGCAGGTGCGCGACGCCGAAACGCCCGGCACTGCGCAGGATCGGCAGGGTGTCGTCGATAAACAGGCTGCGCGCCGGATCAAAGCCGATATCGGCCTGCAGCGCATCCCAGAACTGCGGGTCTTCCTTGGCGAAGCCGTAGTCATGGGAACTGATCAGCCGTTCGAAATACGCCGCCAGTTCGATTCGCTCCAGCTTCAGCGACAACGAGTCGCGATGGGCATTGGTGATCAGGATTACCCGTTTGCCCGCCTGCCTGATCGCCGCCAGAAAGGTATCGGCATCCGGGCGCAGGGCGATCAGGTCGGCGGTCTCGCGCTTCAACTCACGCACCGGCAGCTTCAGTTCGGCGCTCCAGAAGTCCAGGCAGTACCATTTCAGCTGGCCGGCATGGTCCTTGAACAACGGCCCCAGTTCCGCTTCGGCCAGGGCCAGGCTGACGCCGTGCAGTTCGGCATAACGCCGGGGCAGGTGCTCCATCCAGAAGTGGTTGTCGTAATGCAGGTCGAGCAGGGTGCCGTCCATATCCAGCAGAACGGTATCGATGTCTCGCCAGGGTAATGAGGGCATGGAAAACTTCTCGAACGGTAAAGAGATATCCGACACAGACAATCGGAAAAGCCACGGTATACAGCCTCTTTGAAAGCGTCGCGAGCGAAGATGAGACAAGACGAAAACAGGCGAGGACGATGAGTTTACCGCTGTAAATGATCCGTCCAAGCCTGTTTTCAACGCAGTATCATCGAGCGCAGCAGCTTGCAAAGAGGCTGTATAGTAACGCGTTAATGTAAAGGAGCCCTCATGCGCCAGAAACCCACCGTACTCGCCCGCGAAATCGTCGCCAGCAGCCGCCTGTTCCGTGTCGAACAGGTGCAGTTGCGTTTTTCCAACGGTGTCGAGCGCACCTACGAACGGTTGGTGGGCAAGGGCGCGGGTTATGGGGCCGTGATGATCGTGGCGATGATCGATGCCGAACATGCGCTGCTGGTCGAGGAGTATTGCGGCGGCACCGACGAATACGAGCTGTCGTTGCCCAAGGGCTTGATCGAACCGGGCGAGGATGTACTGGCGGCGGCCGAGCGTGAGCTGAAGGAAGAGGCCGGTTATGGCGCCCGGCAACTGGAGCACTTGACCGAACTGTCCCTGTCGCCGGGTTACATGAGCCAGAAGATCCAGGTGGTCCTGGCCAGCGACCTTTATGAAGAACGCCTGGAGGGTGACGAGCCGGAGCCGATGCGGGTCGACCGGGTGAACCTGCGCGAGCTGTCCAGCCTGGTGCTGAACCCGCAGTTCAGCGAGGGGCGTGCCCTGGCGGCGTTGTACCTGGCCCGGGACCTGCTGACCCAGCGTGGAGTGTTTCAACCATGAGTGATCTGTTCGTGAATCTGCCACACCCGTACCTGGCCCCGGTGATCGAACTGGCGCGCCAGGCCGGTGAGGCGATCCTGCCGTTCTGGCGCGCCGATGTCGAAGTGATGGACAAGGCCGATGCCTCGCCGGTGACGGCGGCGGACCTGGCGGCCCATCACCTGATCCTGGCCGGCCTGACCGCGCTGGATCCGGGCATTCCGGTGTTGTCCGAAGAGGACGCCGATATCCCGCAGGCGGTGCGCGCCGGTTGGCAGCGCTGGTGGCTGGTGGACCCGTTGGACGGCACCAAGGAATTCATTTCCGGCAGTGAAGAGTTCACCGTGAATATCGCCCTGATCGAGCAGGGCCGGGTGGTGTTCGGCGTGGTGTCGATGCCGACCAATGGCCGCGTCTACTTCGGTGGCTCGGGCCTGGGCGCCTGGCGCGCGGATGCCGGGCTGGCGCCGGAGCTGATCCGGGTGCGCGAGCTGCCGCCGGCCGGTGCCGCGTTTACCGTGGTTGCCAGTCGTCGGCATTCGAGCCCCGAGCAGGAGCAGTTGCTGGCCGGATTGAGCGCCAGCCTGGGTGAACTGGAACTGGCGAATATCGGCAGCTCGCTGAAGTTCTGTCTGTTGGCCGAAGGGGCGGCGGACTTCTATCCGCGCCTGGCGCCGACGTCCCAGTGGGACACGGCGGCGGCACAAGGGGTGCTGGAGGGCGCCGGTGGCGAGGTGCTGGAGTTGAGCGGCGAGCGCTTCAGCTACCCGGCGCGGCCATCGTTGCTCAACGGGTTTTTCCTGGCCTTGCCGGCCAAGGCGCAGTGGCGCGGGCAGTTGCCGGACCTGCTGCGCGACTGAAAACGCCGTGCCCCTGCAGGCGCCAGCTCCCACAAAGATCAGCGGTGCAGCACGTACTGCCCGCTGAAACTCACCGCTTCGTCCTCGCTGCCGGCATTCATCACCTGGGTCTCCAGGGTCAGCCGCGCCCGCCCGTAGCGCTGGTAGGTCGCGAGGAATTTCTTCCAGGTCTTTTCATCCGGTGCCGCGCAGCGTGCCTCGGCATCGCCGGTGACCGGCAGCGGATAGCTGATCCGGCCTTCCTGGATGACGATATGCCCGTCGTCGATCCCCGCCTCGCGCAGGCTCAGGTGCAACCAGCCCCAGCCGGCCAGCACCGCGCCGCAGTACAGGCTGCCGCCGAACATGGTGCTCTTGTGGTTGACGTTCGGTTCCAGCGGCAATTGCAGGCGCAGCTGCCCGGCGTCCCAGCCACCGACCTTGAGACCCATCTCGCGGGTCAGGGGAATGTCGTGATGGAGGATGGACTCCAGGTAGCGACTGTCGCGGTTCATGCAGTGACCTCTGTGGCGTGATTCATTCGAGTTCGTCGCTGGCACTGTTGCTGCCGCTGTCGAAGCTCAGCCCGTGCTTGCGCAGCTTGTCGTGGAGGGTCTTGCGCGGGATGCCCAGGGCCTCGGCCAGGCTGCGCAAGGAGCTGTGGGAGCGTGCCAGCTCGGCGGCGATCAGGGATTTCTCGAAGTGCTCGACCTGCTCGCTGAGACCGCCCTCGATCACGCCGGCGATGCTGGCGTCGAGACTCGCCGACGCGCTGTTGTCCAGCGCCAGTTCCAGGCCGAGGGCAAAGCGTTCGGCGGCGTTCTGCAGTTCGCGCACATTGCCCGGCCAGGTGTGGCGCAGCAACAGCGCCCGCTGCGCCGGTTGCAGGCTGTGGGGCGGCAGGCCATGGCGAGCGCTGGCTTCGTCGGCGAAATGCTGAAACAGGATCAGCGCATCTTCGCCGCGTTCGCGCAGGGGCGGAATCCGCAGTGGCGCGACATTCAGCCGGTAGTACAGGTCGGCGCGGAAACGGCCCTGATCGGCGGATTGACGCAGGTCTTCCTTGGTCGCGGCGATGATGCGGATATCCAGCGGGATCAACTGGTTGCCGCCCAGGCGCTCGACCACCCGTTCCTGCAACAGGCGCAGCAGCTTGACCTGGACGTCCAGGCTCATGCTTTCGATTTCATCGAGGAACAGGGTGCCGCCATTGGCGAACTCGAACTTGCCGATACGGCGTTTCTGCGCGCCGGTGAAGGCGCCCGGCTCGTGGCCGAACAGTTCGCTTTCCACCACCGACTCGGCCAGCGCCCCGGCGTTGATCGCCACGAACGGGCCGTTGCGCCGGCTCGACAGGTCGTGCAGGGCGCGGGCGACCACTTCCTTGCCGGCCCCGGTTTCACCGAGGATCAGCACGTCGGCCTTGGTCGCCGCCAGGGCGCCGATCTGTTCACGCAGGCGCAGCATCTGCGGCGAGTGGCCGACCAGGCGCGCGCTGAGTTGCTGGCGATCGCTCAGGGCCAGGCGCAGGCTGCGGTTGTCCAGCACCAGGCGGCGCAGGGCCAGGGCCCGACGCACGCTGTCGAGCAGGGCGTCGCTGGCGAAGGGTTTCTCCAGGAAGTCATAGGCCCCGGCGCGCATCGCCTGGACGGCGAGGGGCACGTCGCCGTGACCGGTGATCAGCAACACCGGCAGTTCCGGGTCCTGGGCATGCAGTTCGTTCAGCAGGTCGAGGCCGTCCATGCCCGGCATGCGGATATCGCTGACGATCACCCCCGGCCAGTCGCGTTCGATGCGCCCGGCCAGGCCCTGGGCCTCGGCCAGCGGGAGGATCTTCAGGCCGGCGAGATCGAGTGTCTGGCTCAGGGCCTGGCGCAGGTGGGGATCGTCGTCGATCAGTACCACCTGGATGTGGTGGTCGATATTCATACAATCGAGTCCTCGGCAGGTTGCAGGCTGACCCCCGGCGCGCCGGCGCGCAGCCGCAGGGTAATCAGGGCGCCGCCTTCACGGTGGTTGGCGAACAGCAGTTCACCGCCGAAGGCGCGCATCAGGGAGTCACAGATCGCCAGGCCGAGGCCGAGGCCCTGGGTGCGCGTCTTGGTGGTGTAGAACGGCTCGCCGGCGCGGCCCAGGGCTTCGAGACAGAATCCCGGACCGTTGTCGCGAATGGTCAGGGTGACGCCTTCCGGCGACGACTGGGCGCTCAGCCAGAGTTTGCGCGGTGGGCCCTTTTCGGTCAGGGCATCGAGGGCGTTCGCCAGCAGGTTGCCGAGGACCTGGCGCAGGCGGGTTTCCCCGGCCTCGACCCACAAGGCGGCGGCCGGCAGGTCGCGGATCAACTCGACCTCCATGGCCCGGCGGCGCTTGGCCAGCAGCGCCAGGGCATCGTCGAGCGCCGGTTGCAGGGCGACGCTTTCCGGGGCATGCCGGTCGCGGCGGGCAAAGGCGCGCAAGTGGGCGATGATCGAGGCCATGCGCCCGGTCAGTTCGCTGATCAGCTTGAGGTTGCCGCGGGCATCGTCGGTGCGTTCGTGGTCGAGCAGGACCTCGGCGTTTTCCGCATAGCTGCGGATCGCCGCCAGCGGCTGGTTGAGTTCGTGGCTGATGCTCGCCGACATGGTGCCGAGGGCCGAAAGCTTGCCGGCCTGGACCAGGTCGTCCTGGGCGCGGACCAGTTCCTGCTGGGCGTGTTCGCGCTCCAGTACTTCCTGCTTGAGCCGGCGGTTGAGGCCTTCCAGGTCGCTGGTCCGTTCGGCCACGCGCATTTCCAGTTCGCGGCGGGCCTTGGCCTCGAAGGCGATCCGCTCCAGGTAGTGGCGCCGGCGCTGCATCATCAGGCCGAGCAGCAGCATCAGCACCAGCAGGGTGGCGCCACCGACCGCGACCACGGTGCGTACCGGGCGGTCGATCAGGGTGCGGGGGGCGAGGATGCTGACGCTCCAGCCGGTTTCTTCGATCTGCTGGGTCTGGGTCAGCCAGGCCTTGGGATTGATGTTCAGCGGCTGCGGATTGCGGGTCGGATAGGGCTGGATGGCGGTGATGGCATCGCGTTCCGTATCGCTCAGGGTGCGGGTGGCACGAAAGCGCCATTCCGGCCGCGAGGTGAGGATCACTACGCCGTTGTGGTCGGTCATCAGCAGCTGTTCGGGCGTTTTGCCCCAGAGGCTTTCGGTGTGGTCCAGGTCGACCTTGACCACCAGCACGCCGATGACTTTCTCGCCATCGCGAACGGCGGCGGCGAAGAAGTAGCCGCGTTTGCCCGAGGTGGTGCCGAGGCCGAAGAAGCGTCCCAGGCGCCCGGCCATGGCTTCGCTGAAGTAGGGGCGGAAGGCGAAATTACGCCCGACGAAGCTGTCGTGCTTGTCCCAGTTGGAGGCGGCCAGGGTCTTGCCGCTGGTGTCCATCAGGTACATGACTTCGGCACCGGTCTGGCTGCAGATGTCGCGCAGCAGGCTGTTGGCGCTTTCTATGCGCGGGTTCTGCTCCGGTTCGGCGAGGGCGGCGCGCAGGGCCGGCAGGTCGCCGAGGATCTGCGGCAGGACTTCGTAGCGATGCAGGGTGCCCAGCAGGTTGGCGACGTACAGGTCGAGGGTCTGGCGATTCTGGCCCACCAGCTCGCTGCGGTAGTAACGTTCGGCGAGGTGTTCCAGCGGCCACAGCAAGGGCGCCAGGCACAGGAACAGCAGGGCCAGGCTGCGCCAGCGGGGTCTGCGGGGAATGGGTGGGGTCGTGATCATCGAGAGCATGCGCCGGTGGAGTCCGACGCATTATGTCTCAGCCCTGCTCCGCAAGACACTCGCGTAATGCGGTATGCCAGTCTGGCTGGCTCACGTGCCATTCGCGCAACAGGCGGCTGCAGTCCAGGCGCGAGTTCAGCGGGCGGGTGGCGGGGGTCGGGTAGGCGCTCGACGGGATGGCTTCGAGGATCGCACAAGGCTTGTCCAGGGCCAGCAATTGCTCGCCGATGGCCTGGGCAAAGCCGAACCATGAGGTTTCGCCGCTGGCGGTCAGGTGGTAGGTGCCCCAGGCGCCGGCCTGGCCCGCCTGCCAGCGTTCGATCAGGGCGCGGGTGCTGTTGGCGATGGTCCCGGCCCAGGTCGGCGCGCCCACCTGGTCGGCGACGATGCGCAGTTCCGGTTTCTCCTGTAGCAGCCGCTGCATGGTCAGCAGGAAGTTGCGCCCGTGGCTGGAGTAGACCCAGCTGGTGCGCAGGATCAGGTGCTGGCCGTGGGCCGCGGCGATGGCCCGTTCGCCGGTCAGCTTGCTTTCGCCGTAGACGCTCAGCGGGTTGGTCGCGTCGTCTTCGTTGTAGGGTTCGGCCTTGCTGCCGTCGAACACGTAGTCGGTGGAGTAGTGAATCAACGGGACGCCCAGGTCGGCGGCTTCCTGGGCCAGGATGCCGGGCGCGGTGGCGTTGATCGCGAAGGCCAGTTCCGGCTCGGATTCGGCCTGGTCGACGGCGGTATGGGCGGCGGCGTTGATGATCAGGTCGGGGCGGTGGGCGCGGACCTGCTGGCGGATCTGCTCCGGGTGCGCCAGGTCGAGCTGGTCACGCCCCAGCACCAGCAGTTGGCCGAGGTCGCCCAGGCGCCTCTGCAACTCGCGGGAAACCTGGCCATGCTGGCCGCTGATCAGGATTTTCAGGGGAGATGGGCTCATTCGAACAGATCGGCCTCGTGCAGGGATTTACCGTTCTGATCCTTGGCCGAGAGTTGTGGAACCCCTTCGAATTCCCAATCGATGGCCAGGGTCGGGTCGTCCCAGCGGATGCTGCGCTCGGCGCTGGGGGTGTAGTAGTCGGTGGTCTTGTAGAGGAACTCGGCGTAGTCGCTGAGCACCACGAAGCCGTGGGCGAAGCCTTCGGGGATCCACAGCTGGCGATTGTTCTGGGCCGACAGGCGTACGCTGGCCCATTTGCCGAAGGTCGCAGAACTGCGCCGAATATCCACCGCGACGTCGAGCACCTCACCGGCGGTCACGCGAACCAGTTTGCCCTGCGTGTGCTCGAGTTGGTAATGCAAGCCACGCAGCACGCCATTCTGCGAGCGGGAGTGGTTGTCTTGCACGAAATTGACCGCAAGGCCTGTTGCCTCCGCGAAGACCCGGGCGTTGAAGCTTTCATAGAAAAACCCCCGGCTATCACCAAAGACCTTGGGCTCCAGTATCAGTACCCCTGGCAGATCGGTGGTGATCACATTCATGGGTGTTCTCCTGCAAGCGTAAACAGGTACTGGCCGTAACCGGTCTTGCCAAAGTACTTGGCGCGCTCCAGCAAATGCTCGCGGTCGATCCAGCCATTTTCGTAGGCAACTTCTTCCAGGCAGGCAACCTTCAGGCCCTGGCGGTGCTCGATGGTCTGTACGTACTGCGAAGCCTCCAGCAGGCTGTCATGTGTGCCGGTATCGAGCCAGGCAAAGCCGCGGCCGAAACGTTCGACCTGCAGGTCGCCGCGTTTGAGATAGGCATTGTTGACGTCGGTGATTTCCAGCTCGCCCCGAGGCGAGGGCTTGACCGCCTTGGCGATCTCGATCACATCGTTGTCATAGAAATACAGGCCGGTCACCGCATAGCTGGATTTCGGCTTGGCGGGTTTCTCTTCGATGGACAACGCACGACCTTCTTTGTCGAAGTCGATCACGCCGAAGCGCTCCGGGTCCTTGACCCAGTAACCGAAAACCGTTGCGCCCTTGGGCTGGCGGGCAGCGCGCTTCAGCTGCTCACCAAAATGCTGCCCGTGGAAGATATTGTCGCCGAGGATCAGGCACACCGGATCGTCGCCGATAAACGCTTCGCCGATCAGGAATGCCTGGGCCAGGCCATCGGGGGACGGCTGTTCTGCATAGCTGAAGTGCACGCCGAACTGGCTGCCGTCGCCCAGCAGGTTGCGGTACTGCGGCAGGTCCTGCGGCGTGGAGATCACCAGGATCTCGCGGATGCCGGCCAGCATCAGCACCGAGATCGGGTAGTAGATCATCGGCTTGTCGTAGATCGGCAACAGTTGCTTGGATACCCCGAGGGTGATCGGGTGAAGACGGGTGCCGGAACCACCGGCCAGGACGATACCTTTCATCATGCCAACAACTCCTTGTGATCGAGGGAGCCCAGGCGTTCGCCCTGATAGCTGCCGTCCTGGACCCGGCGGCACCATTCCAGGTTGGCCAGATACCACTGTACGGTCTTGCGCAGACCGCTTTCGAAGGTTTCTTCAGGTGTCCAGCCCAGCTCGCGCTCGATCTTGCCGGCGTCGATGGCGTAGCGCAGGTCGTGGCCCGGGCGATCCTTGACGAAGGTGATCAGGTCGCTGAACCGCTCGACGCCGGCCGGGCGTGCCGGAGCCAGCTCTTCCAGCAGGGCACAGATGCCACGGACCACATCGATGTTCTTCTGCTCGTTATGACCGCCGATATTGTAGGTCTCGCCCACCGCGCCGTCGGTCACCACCTTGAGCAGCGCGCGGGCATGGTCTTCGACAAACAGCCAGTCGCGCACCTGCAGGCCGTCGCCGTATACCGGCAGCGGCTTGCCGGCCAGGGCATTGAGGATCACCAGCGGGATCAGTTTTTCCGGGAAGTGGAACGGGCCGTAGTTGTTCGAGCAGTTGGTCAGCAGGACCGGCAGGCCGTAGGTACGGTGCCAGGCGCGGACGAGGTGGTCGGACGCGGCCTTGCTCGCGGAATATGGCGAACTGGGGGCATACGGTGTGGTTTCGGTGAACAGGTCGTCGACGCCATGCAGGTCGCCATACACTTCGTCGGTGGAGATATGGTGGAAGCGGAAGGCGCTTCTTGCCGGCTCGGCAAGCTTCGACCAGTAGCCGCGAGCGGCTTCCAGAAGGCTGTAGGTACCGACGATATTGGTCTGGATAAAATCCGACGGACCGTCGATGGAGCGGTCCACATGGGACTCGGCGGCCAGGTGCATGATCGCATCGGGCTCGAAGCGCGCCAGGACTGCGCTGACGGTCGCCTGGTCGACGATATCGGCCTGGACGAACTCATAGCGGGTATCGGTCGCGATGCTGGTCAGCGACTCGAGGTTACCGGCATAGGTCAGCTTGTCGAGGTTGAGGACTTCATGTTCAGTGTTGCGGATCAGGTGCCGAATCAGGGCGGAGCCGATAAAACCGGCGCCGCCGGTGACTAAAATACGCATGTCGGTGTGCCTTTTCCTTAGACAGACATTCAATTAATGCAGCATAGCTTGTGGGTAGGCGCAGAGCGGCGCAAGTACGATTGCTCCTGTATCGGTGCCGATTCTGCCTACTTTACTTCCTGCTTGCGTATTGACGGCACCAATGGCGATATAGACAGCCAATAAAAACTTCAGGGAGTCGTTACATGTTGCTCGCCACGTTGATCCGCCGCGCCAGTCTGCCAGGCCCGAATGTCTCGCCAGCGCAGGCGCTGCAACTGCTCGAGGAGCATTACGGACTCACTGGCACCTTGCAGGCGCTGGGCAGCCAGCAGGACCTCAACTATCGGGTCGATAGCGCCGCAGGCCGGTTCGTTCTGAAAATCTGCCACGGCGATTACGCCACCGTCGAATTGCAGGCCCAGCACGCGGGGCTGGCGCACCTGGCGGGTCGCGAGGGCCTGCGGGTGCCGCGGGTGATTGCCGCGAACAACGGCCAGGACCTGCTGTCCCTCGAACTCGGCGGGCAGCCGGTGCACGTGCGCCTGCTCGAATACATCGAAGGCCAGTCGCTGACCCACCTCAAGCACCTGGGCCGCGACCTGGTGGTCGGCCTGGGCCGGCTGTGCGGCGAAATGGACCTGGCCCTGGCGGACTTCCAGCACCCGGGCCTGGAGCGCACCCTGCAATGGGATGCCCGGCACGCCAGCGCGCTGATCAATCACCTGCTGCCGGTGATCAGGGACCCGCAGCAGCAGTCGGTCATTCGCGAAGCCGCCGCCCAGGCCGGGCGTCGCCTGCAACCGCTGGTGGAAAAACTGCCGGTACAGGCCATTCACCTCGATATCACCGACGACAATGTGGTCTGGCGCCGTGATGCACAGCGACACTGGCAACTGCAGGGCGTGATCGACTTCGGCGACCTGATCCGGACCTGGCGCATTGCCGACCTGTCGGTGACCTGCGCGGCCTTGCTGCACCACGCCGAGGACGACCCCTTTGTGATCCTGCCGGCGATCCAGGCCTATCACGCGGTCAACCCGTTGCAACGCGAAGAACTGCTGGCCCTGTGGCCGCTGATCGTCGCCCGCGCGGCGGTGCTGGTGCTCAGTGGCGAGCAGCAGGTCAGTATCGATCCGGACAACCACTACAGCCGCGACAACCTGGCCCATGAGTGGGAGATCTTCGAAGTGGCGACCTCGGTGCCCTTCGAACTGATGGAGGCGGCGATTCTCACCGCGCTCGACCAGCCCCTGGAGCCGATCGGCAGCGAAGGCTTTGCGCCGCTGCTGCCGGGCCTGGTGGGACGCGAGTTCGCGCTGATCGACCTGGGTGTGCTCAGCCCGCATTTCGAGGCCGGCAATTGGGAACAGCACGGCATCGACCAGCGCCTGTTGGCCGACGCGGCGGCGGTGCATGGCCTGGCGGCCAGCCGCTACGGCCAGTACCGCCTGTCCCGCACCCGGCCGGACAGCGCGGTGGAGCCTGACACTTGTCCCTTGCATGTCGACTTGCAAGTCCCGGCCGGCACCACCGTGGAGTCGCCTTTTGCCGGGACCCTGCACGCCCTGGCCGACGGCGGCGTGCAGTTGGTCGGGCATCCCTTGAGCCTGCGCCTGTGGGGCCTGCAGGCGTCTCTCAGATCCGGCGCCGCGGTGCTCAAGGGGCAAGTCCTGGGTGAGACGGGCGGCGCGCTGCGGGTCCAGCTGTGCCGGCATGCCGAACTCGATCCGCCGTTGTTCTGCACACCGTCGCGTACGGCCGCCTGGCAGGCCCTATGCCCGTCGCCGGCGGCGTTGCTGGGGCTGGCCTGCGACGCCGAGCCGGAGCTGGATGCGGCCGACCTGCTGGCCCGTCGCGCCGCCAGTTTTGCCCGTACGCAGAAGCACTACTACATCGACCCGCCGCGTATCGAGCGGGGCTGGCGCAATCACCTGATCGACATGCAGGGTCGTTCCTACCTGGACATGCTCAACAATGTCGCGGTGCTCGGCCATGGTCATCCGCGGATGGCCGCCGAGGCGGCGCGGCAGTGGTCGCTGCTCAATACCAACTCGCGGTTCCACTACGCCGCCGTCGCCGAGTTCTCCGAGCGTCTGCTGGCCCTGGCGCCGGACTCCATGGACCGGGTGTTCCTGGTCAACAGCGGCACCGAGGCCAACGACCTGGCGATCCGCCTGGCCTGGGCTTATAGCGGCGGGCGCGACATGCTCAGCGTCCTGGAGGCCTACCACGGCTGGTCGGTGGCGGCCGATGCGGTGTCCACCTCGATTGCCGACAACCCCAAGGCCCTCGACAGTCGCCCTGACTGGGTGCACCCGGTCACCGCGCCCAACACCTATCGCGGCGCTTTCCGCGGCAGCGCCAGTGCGCCGGACTACGTGCGCAGCGTCGAGCACAACCTGGCGAAGCTGGCCGAGGCAAACCGCCAGCTGGCCGGCTTTATCTGCGAGCCGGTGTATGGCAACGCCGGCGGGATTTCCTTGCCGCCCGGCTACCTGCAACAGGTGTATGCGCTGGTGCGGGCCCAGGGTGGCGTGTGTATCGCCGACGAGGTGCAGGTCGGCTACGGGCGCATGGGCAAGTTCTTCTGGGGCTTCGAGGAACAGGGCGTGGTGCCGGACATCATCACCATGGCCAAGGGCATGGGCAACGGCCAGCCGCTGGGCGCGGTGATCACCCGCCGGGAAATCGCCGAGGCGCTGGAAGCCGAGGGGTATTTCTTCTCGTCGTCGGGTGGCAGCCCGGTCAGTTGCCGCATCGGTATCGCGGTGCTGGATGTGATGGCCGAGGAAAAACTCTGGGAAAACGCCCAGGTGGTCGGCGGCTACTTCAAGCAGCGCCTGGAAGCCCTGATCGATCGACATCCGCTGATGGGCGCGGTGCACGGCTCCGGTTTCTACCTGGGCGCCGAACTGATCCGCAATCGCGAAACCCTGGAGCCGGCGACCGAGGAAACCGCGCTGCTGTGCGATCGGCTGCGGGAGCTGGGGATCTTCATGCAACCCACCGGCGATTACCTGAACATTCTCAAGATCAAGCCACCGATGTGCACCACGCGCCAGAGCGTGGATTTCTTTGTCGACATGCTGTCGAAGGTGTTGGACGAGGGGCTCTGAGATCGTTGAGTGCCTGGTGCTCTGAATATCGATTCTTATCGATAAAATAAACGCTGAAAATATCAATTTTCAGTTTTTATGCTTTTAAAGCCGATTTTTATCGGTTATAAAGTCGCCACTGCCTTCGCGTGGCGCTGTAGCGCCCGGCTGCTCTCAATCTGTCATCGGTCGACCCATAGAATCGACCCTCTGCAACCGTTCAGGAGATGATTCATGAGCCGTATCGTTACCGTCGCCGCCACCCAGATGGCCTGCTCCTGGGACCTCGAAGCCAATATCGAGACCGCCGAGAAGCTGGTGCGCGAGGCAGCCGCCAAGGGCGCGCAGATCATCCTGATCCAGGAGCTGTTCGAAACCCCGTACTTCTGCCAGAAGCCCAACCCGGACTACCTGCAGTTGGCCACCCCGGTGGAAGACAACGTCGCGATCAGGCATTTCCAGAAGGTTGCCCGCGAGTTGCAGGTGGTGCTGCCGATCAGCTTCTTCGAACTGGCCGGCCGTGCCCGCTTCAACAGCATCGCGATCATCGATGCCGACGGCGCCAACCTCGGGATTTATCGGAAAAGCCATATCCCGGACGGTCCCGGCTACCACGAGAAGTATTACTTCAACCCGGGCGACACCGGCTTCAAGGTCTGGAACACCCGCTACGCGAAGATCGGCGTGGGCATCTGCTGGGACCAGTGGTTCCCCGAGTGTGCCCGCAGCATGGCCCTGCAAGGCGCGGAGATCCTGTTCTACCCGACCGCCATCGGCAGCGAGCCGCATGACAAGACCATCTCCTCCCGCGATCACTGGCAGCGCGTGCAGCAGGGCCATGCCGGTGCCAACCTGATGCCGCTGGTTGCCAGCAACCGCATCGGCAACGAAGAGCAGGACGGTTACGACATCACCTTCTACGGCTCGTCATTCATCGCCAACCCGTTCGGCGAAAAAGTCGAAGAACTCGATGAGACCGGGGAAGGCATCCTGGTCCACAGCTTCGACCTCGATGAACTGGAACATATTCGCAGCGCCTGGGGTTCGTTCCGCGACCGCCGTCCGAACCTGTACAGCGCCCTGAAAACCCTCGACGGTTCCCTGGAGTCCTGATCCCCATGACTATCTTGCATAGCACCCCACGCGCCGACGGCTTCCATATGCCCGCCGAATGGGCGCCCCAGACCCAGGCCTGGATGATCTGGCCCGAGCGTCCGGACAACTGGCGCCTGGGCGGCAAGCCGGCGCAGGCGGCCCATGCCGCGGTGGCCAAGGCCATCGCCCGGTTCGAGCCGGTGACGGTCGCCGTCTCCGCCGGCCAGTATGAAAACGCCCGGGCCCGCCTGGACGTACCGAATATCCGCGTGGTGGAAATGTCCAGCGACGACGCCTGGGTGCGCGACAGCGGGCCGACCTTCGTCATCAACAACCAGGGCGAAGTCCGTGGCGTGCACTGGGGCTTCAATGCCTGGGGCGGCTTCGACGGCGGCCTCTACGCCCCGTGGAACCGCGACGAGCAGGTCGGCGGCAAGATCCTCGACATCGAGCGCTTCCAGGAATACCGCACCGAAGGTTTCGTGCTCGAAGGCGGCTCGATCCATGTCGATGGCGAAGGCACGGTGATCACCACCGAGGAATGCCTGCTCAATCGCAACCGCAACCCGCACCTGACCCGCGAGGAGATTGAAAAGGTGCTGTCCGAGCACCTGGCGGTGGACAAGGTCATCTGGCTGCCGGACGGTCTGTTCAACGACGAGACCGACGGCCATGTGGATAACTTCTGCTGCTACGTGCGTCCGGGCGAGGTGTTGCTGGCCTGGACCGACGATCCGCAGAACCCCAACTACAACCGTTGCCAGGCAGCCATGCAGGTCCTGGAAAACAGCCGGGATGCCAAGGGCCGCGCCTTCGTGGTGCACAAGATGCCGATTCCCGGCCCGCTGTACGCCACTGAAGAAGAGTGCGCTGGTGTCGATGCGGTCGCCGGCAGCCAGGAGCGCAACCCTTCGGTGCGCCTGGCCGGTTCCTATGTGAATTTCCTGATCGTCAACGGCGGGATTATCGCGCCGAGCTTCGATGATCCGATGGACGGCGTCGCCAAGGACATCCTGCAGAAGCTCTTCCCGCAGCATGAGGTGGTGATGGTGCCCGGTCGGGAGTTGTTACTGGGTGGGGGAAATATTCATTGCCTTACACAACAACAACCTGCGCCGCACCATGGTTGAGTGGGGCTGTAACAAATAGTGGCACGGCTCCAAATAGTGGCACTTTTACATCATGGTAAATATTTCTTCATCTAACCCGCGGCCCTGATGGGTCGCGGGTTTTTTTATGTGTCGTGGTCGACAAAACTGGCACTTTGGCATAGCTCTTGTATCAGCTTCCGCTATAGGCGAAGCGTCTTTTAGATTGCGACGTTCTGTCATAAACCTTGAGTAAGTTAGCCGCTCATGAACCAGGAGAGCGTCGAGATGAACGTAGCCAGCGAGCGAGTTTCGCATCCCCTGTCGGTGACGAGCGAGTCGCTTCAAGTTCTGGCCCAGTGGTTGAAAAGCAATGGAACGCGTACCACCCGAGGTCAGGATCCTCGTCGGATTATTATCGACCGCTATCCCGCGGGACTGTTCAGCGAAGCTGAACTGGAAGCCTTGCTAGGGGTTTTGCAGGGTTAAAAAGGACTGAAAAAAAACGCCGCTGCCCGGAGCGATTCGGACAGCGGCGTTTTTTATCGCCCTCAGAAACTGTAGGTGCCGGTGACCACCAGGTTGCGCGGGGCGCCCGGCTGGATCTGGAAGGCACTGGTGGCCGAGGTGTAGTAGGTGCGGTCGCTGATGTTGTTCAGGGCGGCGCGCACGTCCCAATCGCGGGTGCGCCAGCCTACCAGGGCATCCCAGCTACCGTAGCCCGGCAGGACCACGGTATTGGCGTTGTCGGCATAACGGTCGCCGACCAGGGTCAGGCCGGTCTCGGCGTACCAGCCCATTTCCGGCTTCCAGGTCAGGAACAGGCTGGCGTTGCGCTTGGCGACGTTGCTGACGCGCTTGCCCTCGAAGCCGTTGTTGTCCTTGACGATGGTTGCATCCTGAAGGCCGAGGCCACCGCGCAGGTACCAGTTGCCGACGATCTTGCCGGTGCCGGTCAACTCGACGCCCCGTGAGCGTTGCAGGCCGCTGAGCAGGGTGATTCCCGGGTTCAGCGGATCGCTGGTGCGGCGGTTGTAGAGTTCCAGCTCATACACCGCCAGGGTGGTGCTCAGGTGCTCGCCGAGCCAGTCGCTTTTCACCCCGACTTCTTTCTGGCGGGTCATCTCCGGGCTCAGGTCGTTGCCGTTGCCGGCGGCATTCGGGGTGATGCCGATCAGGCCGCCACCCACGGGCGAGAAGCTCTTGCTCCAGGAGGCATAGAAGGAGTGATCCTGCAGGGGCGTCCAGACCACCCCGACCCGCGGGCTGGTGCTGTGGCTGTCGCGGCTGTCCCTGACGCGGGTCAGGTTGTTGGTGGTCTCGACATCGAAGCTGTCGTAGCGCAGGCCGCCGAGCAACTGCCATTGATCATTGAGACGCAATTGATCCTGGACGTAGATCGCCCGGCTCTCGACTTCGGTGTGGTTGTCGCTGGACGGCACCATGGGGCCGGTGTGGCTCAGGTTGCGGTTGGGGTTGAACAGGTCCAGGGAGGGCACCGCCTGGCCGCCGCGGTTGGCGGCGAGGGACGTGTAGAGCCTCGGATCGCGGCGCTGGCTGCCCAGCTCCACGCCGGTCAGCAGACGGTGTTCGAGGCCGAAGGTATCGAAGCTGCCTTCGGCTTCCAGGTTGCTTTAGATATTGCGGGTGTTGAGGTCCTGCTGCCAGCGCTGACGCGTGACCTTGCGGGTCGCGGCGGTGTAGCCGGTCAGGTAGGTGTTGTCGAAATCGCTGTCGAGCTTGAACACGCCGAGGGTATGGCGCAGTTGCCAGTTGTCGTTGAGGGCGTAGGTCAGCTTCGAGCGCAGCGATTGCGCCTTGTCGTCGATGTAGTCCCGCGGATCGCCATAGCTGGTGCCGCGCCCGACATCGGCCGGGCGGCCGTTGATCCCCGGTACGCCGCGATCCGGCGTGCGGTTGTAGCGGCTGTATTCGTACTGCACCAGCCAGTTCAGGTCCGGGGTCAGTTGCCAGCTCATCGATGGCGCGAACAACTGGCGGTTGCCGCTGACGCCGTCGCGGAAGCTGTTGGCGTCCTCATTGCCCATGTTCAGGCGCAGGCTGAGGTTTTCCGTGGGATCGGCGCTGAGGTCGGTGTACAGGCTGCGCAGGTCTTCGCTGCCGCCCTGCACCTCGACCGTGGAGCGCCGGCCGAATTGCGGCAGCTTGCTCACCCGGTTGACGATCCCGCCCTGGCTGCCACGGCCGTAGAGCACCGCCGCCGGCCCCTTGAGCACATCGATGCGCTCGATATTGTGCAGGTCGCGCACGTACTGGCTGTCGTCGCGGATACCGTCTAGGTAGAAGTCGTTGCTGGCGTCGAAACCCCGGATCCGCAGGCTGTCGAAACGGGTGTCCGCGCCGCTGCTGACGTTGGGAATGCCACTCAGCGCCTTGCCCAGGTCATTGGTGCCGTAATCGAGCACATTCGCGGTTTTCAGCGAGTCGATCGCCTGGGGCACATAACGCACCGGCGTGGCGGTACGGGTCGCGGTGCTGACCTCCTTGATCCGCGGATCGTCCGGATCGGCATCGGCACTGATCGACAGTTCCGGCAGGGTGGTGGTCGCGGCGCAGGCAGATCCGGCGGACAGCAGAACGCAAAGCCCGAGGGTAACGGGCGTCAGGCGATAAGGGGCAGGCATGGAGAGGGTGTATCCGTCAGGGTGTGAGAGGGAGGGATATGGCGGCGTTAATAATAACGATTGTTATTAACTACTGATAATGATTGTCAGTAACGAGCATGCGGAGTTTGTGTCTAAATATGTCAACGTCGTTACAGAGGCGGCGCTCGTCACAAAAGTCGGGATGACGGGCATGCCTGCGAATCTGCCGCGTCGTTGGCTGATATGCCATTTTTGGAGGTTGACCGAGAAATCTTGTCTAATTGCCGAGGATTCACGAAATTGACACTTTAGTCGTGTCGCAGATACGATTCGCGTCACGCCTGTGGCTATAAGCCATATAACAAAATAAATAAAAGGCCCGCCGCAGACACCCGCGGCGGGCCTTTTTGTTTCTGCGTGAAACCGCCAACACACAGGTTCAGCTCGGAGCCGCAGGGCGTTTTATCCAGCAATAAGGAAAATAATATTATGTTGAACAAACGGATCGGTCTGCTCGCACTGGGCATCCTCAGCGCTACTCAGGCCATGGCAAGCGAACAATCGGACGCCAAGGGTTTTGTCGAAGACAGCCACCTGAACATTCTGCTGCGTAACGCCTACATCAACCGTGACTACAAAAGCGGCAACCCGGACAAGATCGAGTGGGGCCAGGCCGCTATCGGCACCTTCAAGTCCGGCTTCACCCAGGGCACCGTGGGCGTCGGCGTCGATGCCTTCGGCCTGTACGCCCTGCGCCTGGACGGCGGCCGTGGCGAAACCGGTGCACAAGGCATCGACTTCTTCGCCAAGGACAACAAGGGTGACCCAGCCCGTGATATCGCCAAGGCCGGCGCCGCGGTGAAATTCCGCCTGTCCAACACCGTGCTGACCTACGGCGACCAGATGCCGTCCCTGCCGGTACTGAACTACGACAACTCGCGCCTGCTGCCGGAAAGCTACACCGGTACCCTGATCACCTCCAAGGAGATCAAGGGCCTGCAACTGGACGCCGGTCACTTCACCGAAGAGTCGCGCAAGAGCGACGAAGGTCGTGACAGCGGTGGCCTGAAAAGCATCAACGTGCTGGGCGGCAGCTACCAGTTCACCGACAACTTCAAGGCCGCGCTGTACGGTTCCGACGTCGAAGACGTGCTGAAGAAGCAGTACGTGAACCTGAACTACGTGTTCCCGGTGACCAAGGATCAGTCCCTGACCCTGGACTTCAACGGCTACCGTACCAAGCTGGACAGTGACTACGCCGCCAAGGCCGGCGCCGGCGGCGAAGACAACAAGATCTGGAGCCTGGCGGCCACCTACGCCCTGGGTGCCCATTCCTTCACCATCGCCCACCAGCGCAGCACCGGCGACAGCCTGCTGGGCTACCCGTACGGCGGTTACCAGCGTGGTCAGGGTCGTGTCGGTGATGGCGGCAACACCATCTACCTGGCCAACTCCTACTGGTCCGACTTCAATGCCTCGGACGAGCGCTCCTGGCAGCTGGGCTACGGCCTGGACTTCGGCGCCTTCGGCGTACCGGGCCTGACCTACAACGTCGCCTATGTACGGGGTGACAACATCACCACCTCCACCAGCACCGGCGGTACCGAGCGGGAAATCTTCAACCAGGTCAAATACGTGGTCCAGAGCGGCCCGGCCAAGGACCTGAGCGTCAAGCTGCGTAGCTCGATCCTGCGTGTGTCGGAGAAATCCAGCGAGTACAACGTCAGCGGTAACGAAGTGCGCGTGTACGTCGACTACCCGATCAACGTGTTCTGATCGGCGCGACAAGGCAGTAGCAACCTGATGCCAGGTTGAACAAACGCCCCGACTGGTTCGGGGCGTTTTTGTTTGTGCCGGTTGCGAGTAATCTGTGGACCTTGTGAGCCGACGCTATCCCTGAAACCGAGACCCGGGCGCCATGACCGTCAGAACCTTTATCGCCCGTCGCCGCTGGTTGTCCCTGGGCTTGCTCGCGGTGTTCCTTGCCGTCGGCCTGCCCTATGGCTGTTCGCGACTGGCCTACAAGGAGCGCGAGCTGCTGTTCAATATCCAGCCGGGCACCGCGAGCTGGTTCAGCGGCATTCCGGCGGGGGTCAGGGAACTGCAGATCCCGGTCAGCGACGGGCTGGTCGGTTCCGACTACCTGCATGCCTGGTGGTGGCCGTCGAGCCGGGCCAACGCGCCGGCCATCCTCTACCTGCACGGCACCCGCTGGAACCTGACGGCGCAGGTCGGGCGCATCACCCAACTGCGCGACCTCGGCTTCTCGGTGCTGGCCATCGACTATCGCGGCTTCGGCGACAGCCCCGGCGACCTGCCTTCCGAACGCAGCGTGTACCAGGACGCCGGCAATGCCTGGAAACGCCTGGTGCAACTGCAACCCGACGCGCGCAAACGCTATATCTACGGCCACTCCCTGGGCGGCGCGGTGGCGGTGGACCTGGCCGAGCGCCTGGCCAGCGGCAAGGAGGCGCCGAAGGCGGCCGGCCTGATCGTCGAATCGACCTTTACCGACCTGGGTGATGCCGCCCGCGCGGCGATCCCGACGTCGCTGCCGGTCAGCTGGATCCTCTCGGAGAAATTCGACTCCATCGACAAGATCAACCAGATCGACATCCCGGTGCTGATCGTCCACGGCACCGACGACCCCTACGTACCATCGCGCTTCAGCAAGGCCCTGTATGAAGCCGCCGTGCAACCCAAGCAACTGCTGTTGATCAAGGGCGGCAACCATATCAACAGCATGACCCTCGGCAGCCGCGAATATGCCAAGGCCCTGCGCCAGGCCTTCGAAGGATTTGCCGCACCGGTGGCGCGCTGACTTTGCGAGCCAAAACATTGGCAAACCCCAATAAACATTGCACTGCGCCGATAACGAACTAGCTTTATGCCAGCACGGATGGCTGTGGTCGGAAACGGATGCTGCGTGTCTGCCTTTGCCTATCGCTACCGTGCCGACATCTCGATGTTCACGGTTGATTTGCAGGAGCAGTACCATGAAAGGATTGCACAAGGACAAAGCTCGCCATGCCCTGGGCCTGCTCGCCCTGGCAGTGATGGGCCACGGCGGCACGGCACTCGCGGTAGAACCTTCCCGGCTGTTCTACAACCCGCCGGGCCTGCAGCAGGAGGCGCCCAAGCCGAAGACCGGGACCCTGTTGCTCAAGTCCACCCAGGCCCCCGAGGCGGCGCCTGGTCACGCCGGCACCGAGCGGCGCCTGGACCTGACGATCAAATACACCCGAAATCATATCTACGACCCGGCTACCCGGCAGGATGTCCCGGTCTTGCTGCGCAGCTATGTCGGCACCGATGTCGACCCGGCGGCACCGTTCGTGGCGCCGACCATCAATGCCACCCCCGGCGACACGGTGCGCATCAGCCTCAACAACACGCTGCCGGCAGACCCCAGTTGCACCCAGCCGCAGACCAATCCGGATGCGCCGCACTGCTTCAACGGCACCAACCTGCACTCCCATGGCCTGTGGGTCAGCCCGTCGGGCAACAGCGACAACGTGCTGCTGTCGATCAACCCGGGCATCAGCTTCCAGTATGAATACAACATCCCCGCCGACCATCCGGCGGGCACCTTCTGGTATCACCCGCATCGCCATGGCTCGACTGCGATCCAGGTCGCCAGCGGCATGGCCGGCGCGCTGGTCATCCATGGCGATCGCCTGCCCGGCAAGGACGTCAACGGCGATATCGACACCTTGCTCAAGGATGAACAGGGCCAGGCGTTTCCCGAGCGCCTGCTGGTGTTCCAGCAGATCCCCTATGCGTGCAAGGGTGCGGATGGCAACTTCCGCTACAACATCGTCAAGGACAAGGACGGCAAGGACAAGAAAGTTCTCGACTGGACCTGCAAGGACGGCGAAACGGGGGTAGTCGAGTCGTTCGACCAGCTCCAGCCTTCCAGTTGGGGCGACTCGGGGCGCTACACCAGCGTCAACGGCCAGGTACAGCCGATCTTCGATGGCGCCAAGCCGGGGCAGGTCGAGCGCTGGCGGCTGGTGCACGCGGGGATTCGCGACACCATCAAGCTGAAGTTTGTCCGGCTGCAAGACAGCGCCAAGCCTGCCAGCAACCTGGGCATCGCGGCGTCGGAGTCGGCGCAGTTCATCGACAAGCAATGCACCGGCAAACCGGTGGAATATCACGTCATCGCAGCCGATGGCCTGACCATGAAAGAGGCGCAGAAGCGCGACATGGTGACCTTGCAGCCGGGTTATCGGAACGACCTGCTGCTGACCTTCCCCGAGTCCGGGCGCTACTGCGTGATCGACGAACAGGCCAGTGCGGCGGGCAACGTCGACCAGGCGGCCAGCAGCCGGCAATTGCTCGGCTTTGTCGATGTCGGCGCCGGCGAAAAGGTGCCGGACACCACCGCGCACCTGACCAAGGTACTGGTCGCGGCGGCCAGGCACTATATGCCCGATGATGTCCGCGACACCGTGGTCAAGGACCTGGAAAAAGGCCTGCACCTGGACAAGTTCATCCCGCACCCGGACATCGCCGAGAGCGAGCTCAAGGGCAAGGGCCAGACCCTGGTCTTCCTGATCGACACCAGCGATCCGGAGAACACCAAGTTCGCCGTGGGCAATACCTTGGCGGATGCCGTGCCCTACAAGCCGGGGACGATCAATCGCAAGCTGCAACTGGGCACGGCGGAGCAGTGGGTCCTGCAATCGGCGCGGGCGAGTCATCCGTTCCATATCCACGTCAACCCGTTCCAGATCGACAAGATCATCGGCCCGGACGGCACCGACCTGAGCGTGCCCGGATCGGTGGATAAAACCGACAAGGGCGACAACGAATACGCCGGCTTGAAAGGCGTGTGGAAAGACACCCTGTTCGTGAAAAGCCGCTCCAATCCGACAATATTCCCGAAGGGTGACGGGGTCTACACGCTGTACGTGCGCACCCGGTACGAGCGCTATATCGGCGAGTTCGTGCTGCACTGCCACATCCTCGATCACGAGGACCAGGGGATGATGCAGAACGTGAGCATTGGCCTGTCGGATGGCTCCGGGGGGATTTCGGAGGGGGCGCATCATTGAGACAGGTTTGAGGAAACCGGCAGAGGCTCGCCGTTGGGCGGGCCTTTGTTTTTTGGGAAGCTTGCCAGGGAGTGGGTGGAACTATGCGCAATTATGTTGAAAAACATAATTATGGAATTTTGCATAATTGGGCATAAACCAGGATCCCAACCCGTATTGAACAGGCGGGAGTTATTCCGTGAACGTGATGAATTACCAGGGTCAGGCTGCACGCATCTGGCCGTCAAGGCGCAGTTGGCTCACAAAAGTATCGATCAGTGGATTACGCTCCCAGAAGAGTTGGGACACCCGGATAACTGTGCGCTGTGCATTCAATCGGGTGACGTGGAACCGGATTCCCCAATGGGTGCCCAGGTCCATGCGCCACTTCAGAATCTTCCACTGATACCCAGCAAGGGCCCTTTCTGGACAATGTCGTAGACGAACCCATCGTGACGATAATTCACCCCCATGGCCCGGTAGCCGGCCACCGCCGAAAAGCCGGGCCAGAACTCCCAGCCCGCCAGCGCTGCCAGGTCCCAGTCTTCCCGGGACTGCCCGGCGCCCGCCATCCCCCAGGATGACAACCAGAACCGGTCATTCACGGCATAGTGCCCGCGCAGTCCCGCCATGGCGTCCGCCCAGGTCGCGTTGTCCGAGCCCGATAGGCCACCCGCGGGCCCACCGTGCAGGCTGATGGTGGTGCCGCTGTACCAGACACGCACGCCGCCCGCGACATCCAACCGATGGTTGTCATCACCCAGCACCGTGTAGCCGCCCCCGAGGAATCCGGAGGCGGTCTTGCTTTCCACCTCGAGCTTGGACGCCGGGGCGCCCGCCGGCAGACGGTTGCGGGTGTCGGTGTCGATATACATCAGGTCGGCGAGTACGCTGTATGGACCCCGCCGCGCCTCGCCCATGAGCATCACCGACATATCGACGGTACGCGCGATGTCGGAGAAGTCGGACTTTATAAACTGGGTGCCGGTGCTGCGGTGGCCCACATGTCCTCGGATACCGGCGCCCCACACGTAAGGGCCGCCGTTGAACTGCCACTCGTCGCTGTCTGCCGCCATGGCCACGGTTGGCAGGCTGGCGGCGGCAAGGGCACCCGCCAGCAGCGCCAGGCAGGTCGGCCTGCGCCGGTTGTCACTGTGCATCATGGTTTTTCTCCGGTCAGTGCTGGGTCAGCGAGAGCGCCACGCCTTCGGCCGCACAGTCCTCTGTGGGTTTCAAGCCTGCTTTTTGCGCCGCCTTGACCTCTTCCTTCGCGGCCGCGAGGTCCGCGAGGAACGCCGGGTTGTCATGCAGGCTCGCCACCGTGGCGGCCCCCATGATGCGACCGGCATCCACGTCGCTCTGCCAGTGTGCATCGCAGATGACCCGGCTCTGGCCGAATGACAAGCCGCGGGTCATCAGTTCAGTGGCGCGCGCCGGCTGAATCTCGGCCAGCACCAGCCCCCAGGCCCAGCCGGCCGCGGAGTGGCCGGACGGCCAGGAACCGTCCGTGCGCAGCAGCGGTTCCATGTCCTTGCGGCATGTCCCTTCGTCATGTGCCACGAAGGGGCGGGTTCGGTTGTAGGCATTCTTCCCGGCGTAGGTGGAGCCACCTGCGTCCGTCAGGGTGCGTTGCATCAACGTATAAAGGTGCGGCGTGTTTTTCTCGGTGATCGGCGTGCCCATCGCGCAGGAGAATGCTTGCGCCGGGCCTGGAAATGACAGCTCCGCATCCTTGGCCGCGAGTTTCTCCCGGGCCGTGCCCCGTAGCGACAGCGCCGCCCAGCGTGCTTCCTCATCCCGCGCAAAGGCAGCAGTGTCCGGCTTGGGTGGAGCGCCAAGCAAGGCCAGGCGCACTGGCAGGTCTGCCGGGTCAAGATAGCCTGGGGCCAGCTTGAAGTGAGGGTCCGTGACCTTGGTGGTCGCATCGTCGGCCAGCACCAGCCCTGACCAGAGCAGGCCAGCCAGCCCCAACTGCTTGTATAGGTTGTTCATCGATTGTTCCTTTATCCAGCCCGGTTGCCGGTCGATCAAAACCGGTACAGGGCATTCAGATAGGCGCCCGCGCCGACCTTCTCATCCGTCAGCGGGCTGTTGCGGGCATCGGAGACCAGGGCATAGGTCTTGATGCCGCCTTCCAGTGCCAGCTGTGGCTGCCATTGCCAGGTGAGGCCCAGTTTCAAGGTCACGTCGCGCATCCCGCCGCCTGGGTGGTATTCGTCGAACCGGGTGCGCGCGGCTTGCTGGGCCGTGACGCCGAAGCGGGCCATCATGTCGTTCTCGTTGCTCCAGGTGCCGTACAGCGTCGAGTCCAGGGTCAATGTCGACGACAGCGGATACGCCGTAGCGACCCCGGCTTCCAGGTACGCCGTACGGCCCAGGCTTTCGCCACCGTAATCGCGGCTCTGGCTCGATTGCAGGCCACGAACAAACAGGCGCCCGGCCGGCAGGATCCAGTACGCTTCCGCCCCGACCAGGGCCGTGCTGTCCAGGTTGCCCATGCCCCTCAGGTAATCGTCACGACCGCCCAGGGTCTGGATTCTTTCCTTGCGCCCCTGGTCGTAGCCGATCAGCAGGGCCACCCCGAAAGGAGCCAGCCCCGGCAAGTCCCAACGCAGCCCCTCCGGGAAGGCCGCGGTAAACGTGCCCCAGCTTTCGGTCGGCAGGACCGCCTTGAGTTTTAGTGACGGGAACGCGGCGTACCGTGAAGAGCCTTCGTACAAAGGACCCACGGCGACGCCGCCGCCTGCCGTCACGGAGGGCGTCCTGCTTGAATCGTCCGCATGGGCGGGCAGTGCCATCGCCAATGCGAGGGTCGCGCCTATAAAGGCCATCCCCTGATATCTGGAAAAGTTTGAATTAACCGGGCGTGTCATTGCTTCTTTCCCCTGATGTAAAACTCTGTAGTTCAGAGAAGTCCCTGACGTGTCAGCTCTTGCGCTTGTTTATAAGCGTCGAAACTTTTTAGTTGATGTACTTGATTAGAGTTTGACGGGCTGCGGCTGTGGAAAACGCCATTGGCCATTGAGTATCTGGTAACTTGGCTGATAGAGCCTGACCGTATAGTTCCAGCCGGGAGGGGTAGGCAGGCAGTTGGCAATCTTGCCGTCACAGCCGCCGAACTGGATGACGATCGAGCCATCGTCACTTTTCCTGGCCGTGAGGTTATTCAACGAGTAGGCGTCATACGGGTTTTTCTGGAAGTAGCCGTCTGCGTTGTAAACACTCACAGACCAGAAACTGTTGACCGGGACATCTCCTACTTTGAGCCGGTAAACGGTTTTCCCATCGTTCTTCGGTATGGCGCTGCCAAGGTAGATCGCGTCCCTGGCCGGGTTTCCGCCCCAACCCGTCGCGGTTCCGATCAGGTGATGGATCGGATTGACCTTGCCCTTGGGACCAAAGGATTGGTTGTAGTCGGGAATCGTCGAGCCCAGAACGGCCAGGGCATCGCGTATCTTTTTCTGGCTCGCCTGATCCCACTTCGGCACCACGAACTCCCCGCTTTGGGCCTGGCTGACCTTGATTGCATCCTGCAGCGCATGCACCTGCTCAAGGTCCTGGCGATCCGTGGGATCGAAGAACAGGCGGACAGCGACAAAGACATAGCGTGTGCCGACAGCCTCTTTCGTCAGCATATGGTCGCCGGCTTCGTAGAGGACGGCGGGTACGTATTGATCTTCGTTGACCACTTGCATCGACATGAAGCGCTTGCCGGCCTCGGGCAACGTGATCGTCACGGGGCCGGCATCGAGATCGAACACCGCCGAGGAGTAAAGCGTGTCCCGGTTCATGCGGATGACATTCTGAGCGTCGATGGGCACCGGTTCGCGGCTATGCACAAACTGACCAAAACCCCCACTCGCCACCATTTTTCCCATGTAGAGATCGGACTCGGCACGGACAAAGTTATCCACACCAACCGGTATCGCCGCATCTGAGGATGACTGGGCGTTCGCACCTGCAAAAGTTGCCAGCGTCAGGGCAAGGATGCAGGCCATGGATGAATGGGACATTGAAACCTCGTGGTCTTATAAGTTGGCGTTACCTTTTTGACTCTATAAGAACGTCCTGGTGGAAACTTGCCATTTGGTGCCAAAAGCGAAGCGGGCGCGTGCCGGTAGGGCAGCGCCTGAAGGAGGGGAATGCTCGGGAGGAGGGTGATGGGTCAGGCGAGGATGTCAGCGATCGTGTTGCAGGACCGCGCGATAGCGCGATGGCGGGCTCCCGGTCCAGCGCTTGAAGGCCCGAGTAAAGTGCGCCGGATCGCTGTAGCCGACCATATAGGCAATTTCCGTGGCGGTGTATTTACCGCTGGCGAGTAACTGAAAGGCCTCGTTGCGACGGGTTTCGTCACGTAAAGCGTCGAAGTCGATACCGCAATATTCGAGGCGACGCTGCAACGTTCGAGGCGACATTCCCATCTTTCTTGAAATGCTGGCGAGCCTGGACTGTTCCTGGTCGGATATCTGCCTGGCGAGCACATCGGCCGCCCGAGCGGTGGAGCTCAAGGCGCGGGTGGTCTTCCAGGCATCATCGCGGGTGTTTTGCAGGGGAATCTCGAGCAACTCACGATCGAATTCGATCATGTTGTACTCGGCGTTCATTTCGAGGTTCGCGCCCAGGTATTCTTCGAGCGCCTCGTCTCCTCGCTCCCTCGGGTTTTTCAGATGTATGCGTATGGCGCCAGGCTCGCCGGACATGAGAGGCACTTTTCTCAGCACCGCGAGGGTGCCGAGAATGACCTGCTTGGGATCGGCCCCGTGCTGCCCGGTAAATTGCTGGATCAGCCTCGTCGTACGGCCCTCGGTGATGATTTTTACTTCCCCGCCCTGATGCAGCAATTTCGTATGCACCGCCGCCGCCGCACAAGCCTGGGCGAGGTTGGTCGAGCCCAATATCAATTCGCCCCAGGCACCGAGGGAGCCCACTTCGATCAGGTGTCCCACGCAGGCCCCGGCGAAGGGATCCTGGGTGATCGCCGCCATTTCATTGGCGATATGAAAGCAGGCCGCTCGCGGTACCCAGGCATCAGGGTTCTGAAACACATGAGGGGAAATATCAAAACGCCGAAAGAACTCCAGCGGTGACACCCCCCGCATGCCCAGATAGGGAGCTATCGGCCGAAGGGTGCTGAGTTTGATGGAGGGCGTTGCATTCGTCATGGGCGTTCACACCGGTATCATCGCTTGTTCGACATTCGCACCGTACCGTCGCCAATGCATTTCAAGGCGCAAGCCGTTTCAAAAAGCATAAGGCAGCATAGGCGAGATTCGCCAGCGCTCACCGCAACCCATACGAGTAAACCCCCACATCATCGCTGTCATACCCGTTCCCCGTGGCGGCTGCAGCCGGTGCTGGCTGGGGGGATGCCGGAGAATGGCAGGTTGACCGGTTGAGCACTATCACTCAAGTAAAATGTTGCAGCGGTATCGCCGTCACTTATTGTTTGTTGAAGTTGTCGGTGTGACAAATTCTGCGTCATTACTCGTTTGGATGGTCGTTGAAGGGGTGAACCATTTTTTGTTTGATTCCAGTTTTGCAAAATCAATCCATCCATTAGATAGCTTTGGCATGTTTTTCTTGTTTTTCACCGCGCTCTCTATTTCTGAAAATTTGAGGTGTAGTATTTCGCTCTTCGCATCGCTGTCGCAGAACATGAAGGAGTGAAAGGATTCGGCGAACCAGATTTCATATTTTCCTGAGCTGGCGACACTGTAGAACTGCACGATGGGGTCTTCCTTGAAGCCAGTCAGGTTACAGATATCAAACATCAGGATCTGTAACACCCCTTGGGGCAGATGCTTCTTTCTATTATCGATTTCTGTTCTTATCGTCCTCTCGACATTTGTTTCCAGCTGATCTTGCATCTGGATCGGCTTGTCAAGTAGGTCAAGGAAATCTATCATTTTACTTTGCGGGGTTTTCAGTTCAATCGCAAAGATTTGTTGGTTTTTGCTTACGTAGTAGTCTGGAAATGTCCCGGCAAAACTACCCTTGTCGCTCCTCACGTCGTTAAGTCCAATCGCATAATGATTAAACAAAAAGCTCTTGGTTTTTGCCAGGCCATTCAAGAATCCGGGCTCTTCGACTACGCTGGTGCTGATGTTTTTACCGCGAAGCGCTTTGTTGTGTTTTACAAAAGTCATGGCTCTGGAGAAGAACAGGTAGCCTTTGGCATCCAGCATTTCATATATTTTTTCTTGTGATACAGACTCGCCAACCATGTATTTCGTTTTTTTATCCGTATGCTCAAGCTCTTCCTCCATTTTGGTTTTTATTTCGAATGGCTCTGCTATCAAGCTATGTTCGCGTTTGTTTTTCGCGATTTTTTCTTTTTTTTCTTCCTCGACTTGTATGAACGTGCTTGTTGCAATGTCAGTATTTGATGAGGGTACGGGTGAGGGAGTTGTGGGTTTCTTGGGGGGCAGGGCAAACGGATTGGGTTGCACCGCTTTTACCAGAAATATTCCCGGGTTCTGTATTGATTTGGATATGGGTTTCCCACATGTCCCACACTTGTATTTGTACCATAAGTCAGGGCTTATCTCTTTTTCCGATCTTGAGGGCTGTTTGCAGTTGATATTCGAGCACTCATAAAAATATGGCATGCATGCCCCCTGGGTTTGATGTCTGTAGCGGGTACGGTTCCACCAGACTGAAATACCCATCTGAAGCAGAAAGGATCATCAGCACATCGTTCAAGTAGAGTCAGGCTAGTGTAGAAGAGGATTTCCATTCGGCAAGGCCGAGACCAGGGCTCTAAATGGGCCCTCTGGACGGCCACCGTTTCCGAGTGCTCCTGGCCGTTTTCGTGACACGCAGGCGCCCCGAGAAAACCGGTCAGTAATCGTCCCAAAACACCGGCCTTGACTCAGCAGGAATTGAGCGCCCGCAGGGGGCGCAGCTCCAGCACCTGCCCGATCAGATTGCGCAGCGGCTGGAAGTACACCTCTCCGAACACCATGAACTCCAGTGCGGCACCATTCAGGGTCTGGCTGGTGTGGAAAGCGGTTCAGGTGGGCGGGCGCGGTAGTTGGGGGACTGCGGGCTGGAACGTCTAAGCAGCAGGCCTCGGCAACCGCCGAACCGGGCGGCTGCCGAAAGGCCGGGTTCAGCTCGACAGCTGCGGCTTGGCCCCTGCAAGCAGAGAGTCCACCACCGTCCGCGACAGCTCCAGCGCATGCATCACGCCCCTGAACAGATCGCGATCAACGCCGTGCAGATGAGGACCGATTTCATCGGCATTCAACTCGGCGACTTTGAGCAAATCCGAGACATGGGTCAACGCGACCGTGGCGGTGATTCCTGGTTGTACGGAAAACAGCGGTGACCTATGGGCGCAGTCGGGAGGGGCAGTGTTGAAAGCAGTGGTGGTGAGAGTATCGAGCAGCAGACACGGCGGTGGATCTGCATTGATCTGTTCTAAAGCGTCGTAGACGACATCGCATAGACAGTCGCTCTTTTCAGAAAGACTGGAAGTGCGGCAAGGAGGCGGATCGGGGGTGATTTTCTTAGCCATTGTGGAACTCCAACTTTTAGTAAGAAGGGTTCTCCACACTCGCTGCGAGACAAGGGTGGCGAACTGTACGCAGGTTCGCAGACCGGAAAGTTGGCAACCGGCAGGCATAAGCCTCCTACGCACAGCCCGCCATAACGCAGACATGAAAAAGCCGCTTACGCGGCGCTGTGCGCCAACCAACCGGGCTGCGAAACCCGCATCGCTGATTTTGCAGCGACCCTCGGAATGTAGACCCGGCAGTAAGCGCACACAACATTCTCCCACGTCCAAAATGCGTAGGAAATATGAGTTTTTTTGGAAAGCCATTTCTGCGCATTACAAGGCACCGGGGTGGAGCTCAACCAATCCCGTACCTGGAGTCGACCGATTTGCTCCCCGGTCTGCGTGCATCAGCGGCTACTGGCAGTGCTTTGACGTTGTGTGAACAGGTCGTTGGTCCGAGCGTGTAGCTCGGTCGTGCTCCACGGAAGCCCTACTCCGGCAATCTGAGCTTGCGACAGGTTCCGGCTCTTCATGCCACAGTGGTAGTCAAGGCGCAGTCGGCTCACAAGAGCATCAATCTGTGGGGGGCCGATGTCCTGGATCGCGAGGTTCACGCCTGATCCTTCTCAAGCCAGGCGGTCTCATCAGAGCGGGCTTTTGATTTTAAATGGAGGCACCAGGAGTCGAAAAAACAAGTATCTATATTATTTATAATGGCTTTTATTTTTCAGATACGAGCCTCTACCTCTAAAAGTATCCTTTAGCATTCGCTCGACCTTTTATAAATGCCGAACGGTTAATACATACTTGGCAAAACCTGCTGCGCAATGGCTGGCCGGCGCCACGCAGAGGTTACTAGAGAGCCTTGCACTTTTCTCTACGTGGTCAGGTACAGCGGGAGTCTGTGGTTGAAAAAAGCGCGGCGGCGGTAAGGTCTTGCGGCGAACCTTCGCCGTGACTACTTGCCCCCGCCAGAGATCTGCGAGCTTTCGTGGCTGCTCTGACCTCTCCTGTTTTTCATCGAAATTTTACAGTAATGTTGTTACCTTCAACTACCCCAAGGCTTAAGTCAACGTTCGTTCGTACATGTTCGCAGCCCGCGGTGGGATCTAACGGCGGAGCATGAACGTCTGTCATGATAGTTTCACCTCGGACTAATTGTCGTCTATCAGTGCGTTAAGCAATTATAAGAAAGATCTTCTCCGGAACTAATATGTTAGTCGCCAGTTTGCTAGTTTCATATTAACAATGGTCAAGGCAAGCGCCATAGGTAATCAAAAATTTGTCGAAAGCTGAAAGGGTTATTGTTCAGGCTAATGAAATTATGTATGATCTTCAGAATTTAGGTTTGGCTTGGTATCGGTTGGCATGAAAGAATCGCACTTAACTCGCTGTCAGGTCGAGACGCCTCATGATGTGGTTCAATTGGTATGGGATTTAATTTCCAATCAGCGTCCAGATCAAGTCTTTGACACGGTATTAGATCTTGGCGCTGGTGATGGTCGATTCAGTAAGGCTGTCGATCGATATAATAAATACGTGGGGATAGAAAGAGATAAAACCAAGGCGACCAAGGCCAGAATTCCCTCAAGTGCAAAGCTAATAGTTGCTGATGCTTTCGCTTGGAAAGGGAAAGACTTCGATTTGTGCATCGGCAACCCCCCATATATTCGTCATCACGGCTTAGAGCCAACATGGCGTGACTCAGCATTGCAAACCATCATCAAAAGCGGCGGGCCAGCGTTAAAAAAAACGGCTAATGCATTTATTATTTTTTTGGCTCAAGCCCTTATTCGTACCAATTCCAATGGATTGGTAGCCCAGGTAGTTCCTTATGAGTGGGTCAGCAGACCCAGTGCTAGTGAATTAAGAAACTTTATTGATGCTAATGGCTGGTCTGTTCACGTTTATCGATTTGATACTAATATTTTCCCTACTGTCCTGACCACTGCATCTATTACAATTATTGACAAAAGTATCCGGGACGGAAAATGGCACTTTGGTACAATTACTCGTGACGGTGTCGTGACGGCGGCAGACCATGCATCTGGAACCCCACTAAAAGTTATTTCCTACAAGCATGGAACCGAAAAATGCAGAGCGTTGCGCGGTCTAAGTCCAGGAGGGCAAGAGATTTTCGTTCTCACTGAAGAGGAACGCCTTTTTTACTCCTTGAAAAAGGGACGAGATGTTCGTCCCTGTGTGACCTCCCTTCGCTCTTTAGAGCAGGAAATGGCTCTGTTGGACAAGGAGTCTTTTGAACGCCGGTTTGTTCGTACTGGAACGCGCTGCTGGCTGATACGAAGCGATCTCGACAAGCACTCACCACAGCTCGTCCGCTACTTGGAGAGCGTACCGCCCGCTGCCTGGGAACGTTATTCCACCTGTAGAAATAGAGAAACATGGTGGCGTTATCGCCCCCACCCGGCTCCGGCGCTACTCGTAGCTTCTGGCTTTACCCAGAAGGCCCCAAAAATCCTCGTAAACGAGGTAGGTGCAGTGGCGGTAGGCTCTGTCTATGGCGTACTACTAGCTGACACGAGTACTACACCCGACATGATGGCAAATCGCCTAAGGACCTTTGATTTCCATGAGCGATTGGTGCACCATTCGAATGGCCTTAAAAAGCTTGAAGTCAAGCAACTCAATGCCGTCTTGAGCGAGCTCCTCCTCGATTGATTTTTTTGGGACAATTTACTAGGCGCAACCACATGGCTACGGATGACCAAACAGGCGTCAAGACTGCTCAATTTAATATCAGCGCAGCTCTGTTCGAGGAGCTTGGCGAGAGGCTGGTTAGCAAGCCTGAGATTGCGCTCGCAGAGCTGATCAAGAACAGCTATGACGCAGATGCTAAAACCTGCACAGTCAAAATAACCCATACTGAAATCGAGGTTTCTGACGACGGTCATGGTCTGACTGAGCATGAATTCTTGAATAACTGGATGGTCGTCAGCAGTTCTAAGAAAGCCATCGACAGACGTTCCCGAAAGTTCAAGCGAAGTATGGCCGGCTCCAAAGGAGTTGGGCGTTTCTCAGCGAGATTTCTGGGAACGATACTCATTGTCAATACTACAGCGAGCGATCCGAAAACCGGACGCTTATCAACACTGCGCGCCGAATTTGATTGGATTGCTATATCTCAGCAAAGCAAAGTTTCAGATATTAGGATTCGTTATAGGGTCACGCCTGCGTTGAGGAATGCCACAACTGGCATGACACTCACAATTAAAGCACTCAGAGAAAACATCGCAGATCTACCGATCGCCAAGGTTCGCAGCGACGTGCTTCGATTGGTTAATGCCGCCGAAGGTTTGGAAGCGCCCGATTTTAATTTGAGCGATTCCGAAACCGGTGATCCAGGGTTTGAAGTGCAATTCCCAGGTGACGAGAAGTATGGGGATGATCCCGAAAATCTTGCTAAGTCAATCCTAGATCGTTACGTTGCACGCGCGCGAGTCAGTGTGGACATCAATGGGACAGTAGATTTCAAAATCTTCTGGAAGGGTAAAGTTAAGGCTGTTGAAAAGAAGACATTTAAACTGAGCACTTTGGCTAGGCCTTATCTCGCGAAGACCTTTGTGGCGTACACAGGTAACAAAAACGCTAAGGGTCTCCCCGAAGAGCTTGAGGGAATCGATTATCTACCTCTGGCGGGTGCCATGAACAGTCCCATGTTCATAGACATACGATTCTTCCCCAATCGCCAAGGTACATTTGCTGGGCTGCCGGTGAATGGCAAGCGAGCTATGTCTTGGATGAGAGAAAACGCTGGTATCTCTGTGGTGGATAACGGCTTCGCGATGCCAGCATACGCTGCGGAGAGCAGTGACTGGCTAGGGATTGAAGCGTCGAAAGCCAAGAACGAGCGAAACTGGCAATCAGTGTTCACCCCCGCGTTCTATCCAATGGATCCGACCGTTAAGCGCAGCACCAGGCTCAACCCCATGCTTGCGCTTCCAAGGATGTCTCAGCTTGTCGGGCGGGTGCATGTAGCAACGCAAAAAGTTCCTCCAGGGATCAAGGATGATGACAACTGGCTTCATCCGAACATGGACCGCGAGCAACTTAGGGATAATGGTGCCTACAGATTGCTGTGGCATCTTGTGCGATTCACCATCGAAGCACTTGCACATTTCGACCGGACCTTCCGCATCGTCGAAGACCAAGCTAAGGAAGAACTTGCCCGAGAGAATGCACGAAAGGGGCTCTCGGCCACAATTGCACAGATTAGCGCATCATCAGAAATCAATGATGATCACAAGCAGGCAATACTACGACAGCTTTATGAAGTCGAGGAGCAGTACTCAGCCGCTGAAGAGCATGAAAAAAATGTTCGGATGTCTCTTGAGCTAATGTCTTTAATGGGCGTCATGGCTGGCTTCATGACACATGAATTCGACAAAACGTTGGAGAGCATCCATAGCGCTGGGCAGATTCTGAAGCTCCTTGCTCGTGATCACGACGAGCTCACGGACCATGCCGAAACTGTACTTCGAAACGAAAAGGCCTTAGCCCAACAGGCGGAGTACATGCGCTTGTATGTAGGTCATTCACGTAAAATTACCGTCACGCCTTTTCGGGCCAAAGCGCAGCTCAAGGCCGCAACCCGGACTTTGGAGTCGCTTGCTGAAGATCACGACATTGAGATCGAAATCGAGGTCGACTCTAAGTTGCCCGGTCCATCGGTGCCACTCGCGGCCTATCATGGTGTCGCCGTTAATCTGGTCTCCAATGCAATGAAAGCTTTGGTAGCGAAAGCCGGAGATGGCGTTCGCAAAATAAAGCTTTTCGCCGTCAACGATGATGACGAACACGTTTTAGTATGTGCTGACAACGGCATTGGTATTCCCCCATTCCTCAGAGACAGGATTTGGGACCCACTCTACACAACGACCGAAAACTCGGATGACAGAAATCCAATGACCTCAGGGCTTGGTTTGGGGCTACCTCTGGTTAAACGCGTTGTCGACAGCGTTGGCGGGAGGATTGAGCTCCTGAAATCAGCACCGCCTGAGTTTTCAACGGCCTTTAGAGTTACATTTCCGATCAGTTAATGGATTAAAAGAGCGGCTAGTATGTGCAAAGTACTTATAATTGAAGATCAAATCGAGACTATTGATAAGTTCAGAGCCCTAGCTGAAGGCAGTGAGCTTTCGTTCGTATCGCCTGCGGATATAGGTTTAGTAGATTTTAAACCGACAGAGAATGAAGCGGTAGAAGAGCAACTCGCAACATACCTGAAAGACCGCATCGGTGAGCATGGGATCGACCTAGTCCTTCTGGACACGGACTTGTCTCGTGGTCGAAAACTGCAAACACACTCTAGCTATAAAGCAGCGCTACGCGAATTGGGTATGCCCGTATGCCGCTATCAAAAAGGCGGTACGCCGTCCCAGTTTGAGCAGCTCCCTCAGCTACAGCGCACCATCAGAGATGGTGCTTCAGCAATTTGGATCCCCAGAGCTATCGTGAGTGGGGATCGGATGGATGAGCTTGTACCGCGCTTGATCGCTATAAGTCGAGGCTTTAAAGCTACTTACGAAGCCCTACAGGCTTCACCCGAGCTCTTGAAAGGCAGGCATAGTCCTACTGATGTCTTGGCAACAGTTTTGGGGAGCCCGGAACTTTCTTACGAATTTCTTGGGTATGCGGCTCAAAACCTGGTCTACTTCGCTAATCCTGAAGCGGACGTTGCGGAGCATCAGATTTCCGAGCAACGGCGCTTCGCTACCCAGCTGGGATATTGGTTGTTTAACTACATCATGATGTTCCCAGGCCCAATTCTGAGCGAGCCGTCAGCGGCTGCTTATCTTAACATTCAACCGGATGAACTGAGTAAACATCCGGAGTTAGGTGAGGCGCTAAAGGCAGCCCAGTATCAGGGACCATTTTCTGAAGTTGCTCCATACTTCTGGCGCTATGGCCTGATCGAGCTTCTAAATCTCTTCGATGGCGACATTGTGAGAAGCGAGGCGTTTCGCTCTCTGGAAATCGCCAGGGTTGACACACAATCACCGGACTCTGTCGCATACATATGCTTGGTATCTGGCAACGTGATAACTGAGGAGCAAGCCGCACCTACGCCGGACTGGGTACCTACCGGTGCCAGCGAAGCAAAAATTGATGATGAAGTGCTGTCTGAATTAGGACCGTTGGCAGGGATTTGAAATGGAAGCATTCACGGTTTTCAAGCGGCATGTGCAGCAAATACACGATGCGGCTGGTGTCATCATTGCGAAAAAACAGATGGGCACACCTAAATGGCCTGAATTAATTGCCAAGGAGGATGGCGAAGGATTCAAAGTGGAATTCTCACAGCCTGCAATACTTTGGAATACCCCTCTGAGAGGTTCGTCGCGCTCATCTGCAAGAAGAGCAATTCTGATGGACGGGAGTTTTAATTTTAAAGGCACAGTCTTTGAAAGCGGCAGCGCCTGCCTTGAGGTCTACGAGATAAAGACAGCTGGCGGAAAGTGCGAACTAAACCTGCTAGAGGCTATGCACTTTGATATTGAGCCCGATGCCGAATTTCAGTCTCCATTCCATCCCATGTTTCATGTGCAGTTCGGCAAGAATAACCGCTGGAAACTCCACGAACTTGTAGGGCGCGTGGCGGCCCTGAATCGAATGGACATAGAAAATGTCAGCATAAATCGCGATATTGCTATGCACATTCGTGATGTCCGTATACCGACGCCACAGATGGACTACCTATCAATGCTTGTTATGGTCGTGGCCGATTATTTCTGTGAGAAGAAAGATAGGCATGATGTTAAAGCTGGATTCAAAAATCTTATTCATAAGGTAATGGATCAAAATAACATTGCTAGAGTCGGTAGGCAATCGATAGAACTTGAGCAACGATGGGCTCGACCAGAAAAACCGTTTGCAGCTGGTCACTGGTATCAGGAAAGTTGTAAGTAAAGATAGGGCTTGTCCAAGCTGCGCCTTCTCTTTAGCCGTAAATGAGAGTGGGGATAGATGGTGTCCAACCATCACATCTCGCGTTGTTGTGCCCCTGTTGGTACGCCTCTGGGGCTCAGCACGCTCAGTACGACACTTGCTCACCCGTTACCTCTGGTGCGCTAAAGGAGAATAAGGTCTGAGCAAAAAACAGCGAACTGGGGAGTGCTGGTTGCCAGAGGCTGGTCCGAGATTTAGCGTACCTCCATTCGCACGGGCTGGGATATGGGTTAACAGCTGAGAGCTCAAGATGAGCTTGTAAGTAAGCCCTTTCAAGTCCGATCCACATCAGACTTACAATTATTTCAACCAGAGTTAAATTAAATACCCGTCTTCAATTAGGGAGCTACATACTCTGCCCCATTATTCCGTGTCTATCGCTGCAGTTTCTCAGTCGCTTGCTATTCAGGGCGAGATAGCTTAGCAGCGCGCACTCATTATCATTTAATGATTTACTGACGAATAAAGTTTCCCCTTTGCTCTAGGCTACCTCGGCTTGGCCGACAGCTGTCAGTCGTGACCTTCAATATCAAAGTCTCACTTAGAGATTGAAAATCCATGTCGCTCCTAGGCGTCGAGTGAGAAGCTTGACTGTCAGGGAAAAAAAGGAAAAAAGGGGACAGGAAAAAAAGGGGACAGATTTATTTTTAGGAAAATAAATCTGTCCCCTTTTTTTTGTCCCCTTTTTTTCCTGTCCCCTTTTTCGTCCTTTTTCACTCGAGCGCCCCATGTGTACCTGGTGTCGATTGAGGGGGACAGCATGCAGGGCGCTGGGATTTTCGATGGCGACTTGGCCGTGGTGGACCGGCCCATGGAGCCGCTGCACGGGCACATCGTCGTTGCACTGCTGAACAACGACCCGGTCTGCAAACGGCTGTGCAAACAGGGGCCCGAAGTCATCCTGAAATCGGAGAACCCCAGGTACCCGGCCCGTTACGTCATGGAAGGCGATGAGCTGTCGATCTGGGGGGGTAATTATCTTCAGTATGCCCATTAACCCCCCCTGAACCGGTCTTTGCGCTGATCGACTGCAACAGCTTCTATGCCAGATGCGAGCGGGTGTTCCGGCCTGACCTCGCGCATACCCCCTTCGTGGTGCTGAGCAACAACGATGGTTGTGTGATTGCCCGCTCCGCGGATGTCAAGCCGCACATCAAGATGGGCGAGCCGTATTTCCAGATCCGGGACAAGCTCCGTCAGCACGGCATCGTGCCGTTCTCCTCGAACTATGCGCTGTATGGGAACATGAGCCAGCGGGTCATGACTGTGATCGAGTCTATGGTGCCGGCGCTGGAGGTCTACAGCATCGATGAGGCCTTTGCCGAGCTCACCGGTATGACTGAGGACCTGGAGCTGCTGGGACGCCGTATACGCGCCCAGGTGCTCAGGAGTACCGGCATTCCGGTCGGGGTGGGCATTGCCGGTACCAAGACCCTCAGCAAACTGGCCAACCACGGTGCAAAGAAGTGGCAGGCGCAGTTGGGCGGTGTCCTGGATGTCCGGGCACCGGACCGCCGGGAGAAGTTGCTCAAGGCCTGAGACGTCTCGGACGTCTGAGGCATTGGCCGAAAGATGACGGCGCACCTGGAAGGGATGGGCATCAGAACCGCCTGGCAGCTCTCACAGGCTGATCCCTGGGTGCTGCGTAAGCACTTCAGCGTGGTGATCGAAAAGACCGCCCGTGAGCTGGCAGGAAGGCCGTGCTTGGAACTGGATGAGCCCGACGCCCCCAAACAGGAGATCTGCTGCAGCCGGATGTTCGGCAGGCGGCTGAAGGAGCTGCCACCGATCAAAGAGGCCGTGGCCACCTACATGATGCGGGCCTCAGAAAAGCTCAGGGCCCAACGGTCGCTGTGCAAGAAAATCCGGGTGAGCATTCGGACGGGAATGTTCAACCCAGAGGAGGCCAAGTACGCCAATGGGGCGGTGATCGATCTGCCGTACCCCACGGACGACGTGCGCCTGCTCACGAAAATGGCAGTGGACGCCCTCGACCAACTCTTTCGGCCCGGCTTCAAGTACAGCAAAGCCGAGGCCCTACTCCTCAACCTCTGCCAACGAGGTGAGTACACCGATGACCTGTTCGCCGCCTCTCAACCCGCCAACACCTCGAAAGTGATGACCGTCCTGGAGCAGATCAACGAACGATGGGGCAGGGGAACGCTACGTGCGGCCAGCGTCCCGCTGAACCCCGAGTGGGGCATACGACGAGAGATGATGAGCCAAAGCTATACGACGAAAATCGAGCAGCCATGGCAGGTCTCAAGCCATTAACGGAGGAGCCAACGGTGACGTCTTCGGCGATGTGTTGGGTGAAATATATTTCGCCTTTGGGGTTGCATATGTTATCAAAATTGATAACAATCTATTCGTCCTTGACAGAGCCGTCAAAGGCTTCGGCGGATCTTCGTTGATCCTATTCGCATCACAAGCAGAGAAAATCTACCTCCAAACCATTTTGGGAGGTTCCTAGCATGAATCAGAATCTATTCGCTCGTTTTACAGATGATCCGGTTGAGTACAACATGAAGCATCTGAAGACTCAGCTCTTCATGGTGCTGATCACCTTGATCCGGCAGGAAGGTTGGAGTCAGGCCGCTGCTGCACAGGCATTGAAGATTAGCGCCCCTCGCATGAGCAATCTGTTCAAGGGCCACTTGGAGAAATTCTCCATCGACACATTGTTGGAGATGTTAGTGCGTATCGGCTACAAGCTAGATGCTGACTTCAACCCAGCAAACCTGGACCAGCCTCTGGTCATGAACCTAAAAAAGGCGATGCTGTAAAAGCCATCGCCCAGTTCACCGCTTAACGTTACTTCTTGCGCTTTTCCTGCTGTAGTAGCCGGGTCAGGCGCGTCGTCACAACGTTGATGATTTGGCTATCACGACCTTCGGCGGTCTTTTCTGTTGCGTGTACTACAACGATTCTGCCATCCAGTTTCGTGTAGTAAACGCAACGGAAGGCAGGACTACCGTTGATGATCAGTTCGCTTACACCTTTTTCCATCCCTTTCAGGTTTTTGACTTTGCACGTGGGGGGAAGCCCTTTGGCAATCATCATCAGGTCCTGTAAGAAGCGGTCTCGCTGTTTCTCTGGCAGCTTTTTGAACTCTTTCTCCACAGCTGAATCAGGGAAGAATTCGATTTTCTTTTCGGGTTTAGCGGTGGTGTCGGTATCGGTGAAGCATTGGGTCATATGGACCTCCAGAATTGGGTGGGTGAAAGTCTTTCCATAGGATGAAATTCGACATTTCATGCATCTCATGAGTTAAAAGAAGGGAGGTCTTACGGCCTCCCGACTGGGGCTAGGCACGAATGTGGCTAGCTGAGAGGATGTTATAAGGATTTATAACTGTTATCCACTGGCCAACAAGCATCCTACGATGCTCACTGAACGCTTGATCGTGTTAAAAGGATTAAATGTGATTGGCATCAAGCAGAAGGGCGCGTCTAGAAATGCCAATGATTAGTGGCACATTGCTGGTTTTTTGCTAGCTTCAGACCATGTAAAAAACTTAGCGGTAGCCCGTTAACGTCGTATAGCTAAAATTGTTTCCAGAGGTTTCGGGGGGAGTGATACCCACCGATTGCGGCCGCTCTAGCCGCTAAAGGTGATAGTGCTTGGGCCCGTTCCCGGCGGATGCCAATCGGATAACCCAAGCGCTGGAGCTGAATGCTTGCGGCGATCCTAGGTGCGCCAATAGCAAGCGCCCGGCAAGGCGCTTTATAAATGCCAACCTTCAACAGTTGGCAGCGCTGCCAGCACGAAACAGGGCTATTGCCATGTTTAGGCTGCGTTTGAAAGCGGTACAGGTGGAAATTAATCTTTGGGTTATTGTGTGGTTTGCATGCTGGCTCATTGATCGATTCTCTTCCTAGGCTGTGAAAAAAGGGGACAGATTTATTTTCCTAAAAATAAATCTGTCCCCTTTTTCCGTCCTTGGTGCAGGCACTGTCGGCGGGAAAAGGCACCGATTCAGTTCAGCATCGGAAATCGACCATTCTCAAGGCGCGCACGATGTTCCTGGAAGCAGGTCGCAGTGGTGAGTCGAGGGCACTGCGTGGCGATCACTTCTTGGTGGCAGAGCCGAACACGAAGCCGAGGGCTGATGTTGTAAGTCCATACAGCCATTTTCTGGCTTCATTGAGCTCGGGAGATTCTTGCATGAAGAAGCTGCCAACGATCAGAAGGGCCGAAATGGCAATCACGAAACCGGCAATGTTGGTGGGGGCTGCGCGGTCAGTCGCTCCCCAGAATTTACCCAGCCAACCGAGGTTCTGTTGATTGTGCTGCAGGCGAAAATGCTGTTGGCCGTTGGCGAAAAATGCATTTTCATCGTTGCCTGAGCCGTTGAGCACCGGTGTAGCGGCTTCAGCGGCAGGATCAATAGGCAGTGAGCCCAGGCTTTTGGTCTGGTTCATCAGGCCTGGACCGCCGCCTGACCATTCTGAGCTTTCTGGGTCGCCTCCTTGAAGTGAGCCGCGATCATCGGGAACGGAATGTCTACACCGCGTACCCCTTTTGCCGCAGACCAGGTCATATCCCAGGGAGTGCCAGAGGCATGGGTCATTTCGGAGAGTCGAATGCCGGAGTAACGACCATAACTGTTATAGACGTTTTGCAGGAAGGTCCGAATCTCAGGGTCGGCCGGAACGGCCGCTTCTCTGACGCCCAGGGCGTCATACTCGAATGCCTTGCCGGCGATCTCGCCTGAGCCGAAGCGCTTGAATTCGTGATACAGCGAGGGAATTACGGGGCCGTACTGCCAGGCTTCGACTGCTTCGTTGATCAGCGGTTGGTCGGTGTAGCCGGCATACCAGCCATGGGCGTAATAAACGAGTTTCTGCAGTTTCATGGGGCTAATGGACTCGCCTCTGGCAGCAGCCAGTTCGAGAAAGTAATTAGCTATCGACTTTGCATCGAACACGTTTTCCCTCCTTCAGCAACCTCGGCAACCAGGCTACCGGAACGCCCAGGCCCCTCGCAGATCCAGCCAATGCAACTCCTTCGGAGGCTAGTATGGCACCGCAATTTCGGGTCCCATCATAAATAGCTATAGGCTAAACGCAAGGATAAAACTGTATCTATATACAGTTGTTTGTGACTGCCTGATAACAAGCCTTGTTACGTGTCTATTGCTCGTGCAGAAACAACAAAGCCCTCACATTTCTGCGAGGGCTTTGTTTTGTATGGTGCCGGCACCAGGAGTCGAACCCGGGACCTACTGATTACAAGTCAGTTGCTCTACCAACTGAGCTATACCGGCGTGTCAGGGCGACGATTATAGCGATTGGCGGGGTTCTGTAAACCCCTGATATCTGACTATTTTTGCCGGGCCGGCATTCTCTCTCACGGCTCCTGTCGGCAACCCCGGGCTTCGTCCCCATGGGACGAGCGTGTCGCATCGATCACCGCCAGCAGGCGGCGCGCCGTTGCCGTCGCCTGTTCGGCCGATATCACGTTGGTAAAACCCATCAACAAACCGCCTTCTTCCCCGGCGATCAATTGCCAGCGCGACAGAGGCTCGATGGCCAATCCCGCCGCCCGTGCCTGGTCGGCGATGCGGGTGTCCGGTACATCGATCAGCAGGCGCACCAGCAGGTTGATGCCGCCGGCCTGGGGGTCGACCTTCAGGATGCCGCCGCACACATTTTCCAGGGCGTCGACCAGCAAGGCCCGGCGCGCGCTGTACAGCTGGCGCATTTTCTTCAGGTGGCGGGTGAAGTGGCCCTGGCTCAGGAAGTCGCTGACGGTCGCCTGCAACAGTTCCGGGCAGCGGTTGCGCAGTAGGCGGGCAACACGTTCAAAGGGCTCGACCTGTCCTCGCGGCACCACCAGGTACGCCAGCCGCAGTCCAGGAAACAGCATCTTGCTGAAGGTCCCGGCATACAGCACGCGGTCATGCAGGTCCTGGCTCTTGAGGGCCGGCAGCGGGCGGCCGCGGTAGCGGAACTCGCTGTCGTAGTCGTCTTCCAGGACCCAGCTTGAGTGCCGCTGTGCCCAGTCGAGCAGCGCCCGCCGTCGCTGCGGGCTCAGGGCCACGCCCAGCGGGCTCTGGTGCGCCGGGGTGACCACCGCGAGCCGGGCCGTGGGGGTCAGGCTGATGGCGTGTTCCACCTGCAGGCCATCGCTGTCCACCGGCACCGGCAGCAGTTGTACCCCGCGATTGAGCAGGATCTGGCGCGCATGCAGGTAGCCGGGCTCTTCGAACCAGCAGGTCTGGCCGGCCATTTCCAGGCTTTCGCAGATCAGTTCGAGCACGGCGTTGTAGCCGGTGCAGATAAATACCTGGTCCGGTGTGCACTGCACGCCCCGGTACAGCCCCAGGTACGTGGCGATGGCCGAGCGCAGGGGCGCATAGCCGCGTGGATCGCTGAAACCCAGGCTGGCGATATCGGTTTGCCGGGCGCGCTGGGTGATGAGCCGCGCCCAGAGTTTGCGCGGAAAGGCATCCAGCGCCGGCATGCCCAGTTGCAGGGGCAACGGTTGATCCTGTGGGGTTGGCGCGTTGTCTTCCAGTGGGCTGGCGGGGGCCGCGGCGACGGGCAGATCGAGGGCGATGATGGTCCCGGCCTGGCCGCGTGCCGTCAGGTAGCCCTCGCTGATCAGCAGTTCATAGGCCGCTTCGACGGTGCCCCGTGCCAGGTTCAGTTCGGTTGCCAGGGCTCGGACCGAGGGCACGCGGTTGCCGGGGCGCAGTTGGCCATCGTCGATGGCGCCGCGAATGCGTCGATAGACCACCAGGTATTTGGGCAGGCCCGGTTCGGCGGCTGGGCTGGCAATGGGCATGGCAGTTTCCGTGGTCATGCGGGACGGTCGAGTTTAAACCCATGGGGCGCCGGATTCAGCAGGGTCATGTCTCAAGCGGCTTGCTCGATCTTGGCCCTGTCGAGCGGTTGGCGTGGGCAGCAGACTGGAGGCCGTTACTTCACCGACCTCATGGGAGAACCGGGCATGACCCAACGTCTCAACTATTTCGATGCCGCGCCCCAGGGCTACAAAGCGCTGGGCGGCGTAAAGAGCTATGTGCAGGGCTGCGGGCTGGCGCCGGAGCTGATCGACCTGGTGTACCTGCGGGTGTCGCAGATCAACGGCTGCGCCTACTGCATCAACCAGCACTCCCGCGACCTGATCAAGCTCGGTGTGAGCCAGGACAAGGTACAGCTGGTGCCCGTCTGGCGCGAAGCCGAAGCGCTGTTCGATGCCCGTGAACGTGCCGCCCTGGCCTGGGCCGAGACGGTCACCCTGGTGCATCAGACGCAGATTCCGGACGAGGACTACAAGGCCGTGGCTGCGGTCTTCGCTGACAAGGAACTGGCCGACCTGACCCTGGCCATCGGCCTGATGAATGCCCTGAACCGGGTCGGTGTCGGTTTTCGCCTGGTGCCGCCGGGTGTGCGCGAGCATGAGGAGGCGTGCCGTGGACAATAACCTCGTCTATACCCTGATCGAAACCGAAGCCGCGTGCCGCGAGTGTTTTGCGGTGATGCGCGAACTGCGTCCGCATCTGACCGACGAGCAGTTCTTTGTCGAGCAGGTCTTCCGTCAGGGTGAGCAGGGCTACCGCTTGCTGGCGTTGCGTGAGCGCGGGCAGGTGATCGGCCTGGCGGGGTTCCGGGTGACGGAGAACACCCTGTATGGACGCTTCATTTATGTCGATGACCTGGTGGTGACGGCCGCGCAGCAGCGTCGCGAGCTGGGGGCCGCGTTGCTGGAGGAGGTGCGTCGTCATACCCGGGCCCTGGGTTATCGCTACCTGGTGCTCGACACCGGTCTGCATATGCCCTTGGCGCAACGCTTCTATTTCCGCCAGGGAATGCTGGCCAAGGGCATGCACTTCGTCCAGGACCTGCGGTTGGGGCCAGCGACATGAGCCGCGCCCTGTTGCTGAATGTCAGCCTCCATGGCAAGGCGGTCCGGGGCCTCCAGGGCCGGGGAAAACACTGCGTTATGTCCATTGGCTAGAGCGCTTATGCACAAGTGGTTGGTCGCTGGCGGGCCGGGAAAGCGAATTTGTGGACTCGTTCTCATCACGGTGCAACTACCTGTTTTTTCGGTGCTTTATTTTATGAACAAAAAATGACCAGGCAGGCTTTGGCTCTACAGGCTTTGTTTTCCGCGGTTGTCTAGCAAAAGCATCAACAGAGTTATCCACAGGCTGGACATGGCAATGTGACAGTTAGCCGCGTTCCGCCAGGAGCATCAGGTTGCGCGGCGTCAGCGGGCTTTCGCAGAACTGGCCGAGGCGAACGCGGTAACCCTGTGCTTCGAGGAACAGCGCACGGTCGAGCACCAGCCAGAGTTCCAGCGGACGGCGGAACAGGCCGCGCAGCAGTTCCAGGTTGCGGACCTCGGCCAGTCGTCGCCAGCCTGCTGCTTCCAGCTGTGTCCAGTCCTGATTCCCCACTGTGGATAACTCCTTGAGCGCGGCCAGGTCGTGGCAATAGTCGGCGAACGGCTTGTCGAGCCAGGCGCTGGGCAGCGAGGGGGTCGGCAGGTAGTCGTCGCTCTGGCGCAGTCGGCGTTGCAACAGGTCGAAGGCCAGGCGGCGGGCCATGGAGGTGTCGCGCTGGCGCCGCACCCGGGCACCGGCGGTCACGGTTTCGCTCAGGGGCAGGGCCAGGTCGTCCAGCGACAGGTGCAGCTCCGAGGCCTGGGCGGCGACGGACAGGGCCTGGTAGTGGTCACTGCCGATGCGGTTGTAGCAGCACGGAGCGATCGCCAGTTGCCGACAGCCGGCGCGGCTGGCGAGCTGCATCAGGCGTACATGCAGGTCGCCGCAGGCGTGCAGGGCCACCGGCGTGTGCCCGGCGTTCAGGCGTGAACCGGCATCCGCCGCCATGACGTCTTGCTGGACGTGCTCGGCGGGCAGGTGATGATGCCGGCTCAGTTGCTCGCCGCTGGCGACCAGGGCCGGATCGTATTCCAGGCAGGTCAGTTGCTGGCCGGGTTGCAGCAGGCGGCGGCCGAGATGGCCCTTGCCGGAGCACCAGTCGAGCCAGTGCTCGGGCGAACGGGCGAAGTCGAGGCGGGCGGCGAAGGCTTCGATCTGCTGCCATTTGCGGCCGGGGACATCGACGTTCAGGCGGTGATTGGCGGGCGGCAGGGCGCTGGCGTGGAGGGTGCCGACAGCGGCCAGTGCGCCGGATTCGGCTGCCAAGGCCGGAAACGGCGCCGGGGCGGCAAGCTGCTCCGGATGGTTGTGGCTGGTTTCGGCGTCGTCGAGGCTGCGCTGGCGTAGCCAGGTGGCGAGTTGCGGGTGCTGGTTTGCCCACGGCAGGTGCAGGTGGGTGAAGGGCCGTGGGCGCCAGAGGTGCTGATGCGCCGAGAGAAATGTATCCAGGGCCTTGAAGCGGGTATGCAGGTCGGGGCCTTGGAGGATCAGGGGCATGTCGCGGGCTCCGGGTTGGCGTCTTCGCGGGTGAAAGCCAATTTAAAGCAACCGTGGGACCTGTAGGCGCCGGCTTGCTGGCGATGGCGGTGGTGAATCTTACATCGCCATCGCCAGCAAGCCGGCTTCTACGGGGGATCGCGTTCAGGCTATGGGGCGGCAGGGGAGGTCAAGTCCCCTGTGCAAACATCCCTAGCGCCCCTGGCAGGCGTCGACCCGCATCCAGCGTTCCAGCTGCTTGAATGCCTGTACCAGCAGGAACGAGATCACCAGGTAGAACACCCCGGCGGTGAAGAACATGTCCACCGTGAGGTAGTTGCGCGCAATGATGGTCCGGGTCATGCCGGTCAGTTCCAGCAGGGTCACGGTACTCGCCAGGGAACTGGCCTTGAGCATCAGGATCACTTCGTTGCTGTAGGCCGGCAGGCCGATCCGCGCCGCGCGCGGCAGCATGATGTAGAACAGTGCCTTGGGCCGCGACATGCCCAGCGCCCTGGCCGCTTCGATCTCGCCCGGCGGGATGGCCTGGATGGCCCCGCGCAGGATCTCGGCGATATAGGCGGTGGTATGCAGGGTCATGGTCGCCGCCGCGCACCAGAACGGATCGCGCAGGTAGGGCCACATGAAGCTGGCGCGGATCGAGTCGAACTGCGCCAGGCCGTAATACACCAGGAACAGCTGGACCAGCAGCGGCGTGCCACGAAAGAAGAAGATGTAGCCGTAGGGCAGCGCCCGCACGAACCACAGTCTGGAGGCCCGGGCGATGCCCAGTGGCACGGCCAGGATCAATCCCAGCACCACGGCGATGCCCACCAGTTCCAGGGTCAGCAGCGCCCCCTGGAAAAACTTCGGCAGCCATTTGATGATGACTTCCCATTCCATTATGTGGTCCTCACAAAACCGCGTGCGGCACGTTTTTCCAGGAAGTGCATGCCGATCATGGCGAGGATGGTCAGGCCCAGGTACATGAAGGCCGCCACCAGGTAGAAGGTGAAGGGCAGTCTGGTGAACTGCACGGCGTTCTGCGCCTGGCGCATGATTTCTTCCAGGCTGATGACCGAGACCAGCGCGGTGTCCTTCATCAGGATCATGAACAGATTGCCCAGCCCCGGCAGGGCGATACGCCACATCTGCGGCAGGATCAGCCGGCTGAAGATCCGCGCCTTGGACATGCCCAGCGCGACTCCCGCCTCACGGTGCCCCTTGGGGATCGCCAGGATCGCGCCCCGAAACACTTCCGTGGCGTAGGCGCCAAAGCACAACCCCAGGGCGATGACCCCGGCGGCGAACGGGTTCAGGGCCAGTTCGGGATTGCCGAAGGCATTGCCCAGGGCGCTCATCAGTCCGACGGTGCCGTAGTACATCAGCAGCACCCAGAGCAGTTCCGGCACGCCACGGACCAGGGTCGAATAAGTGCCCCCCAGCCATTGCAGCGGTTTGTACGGTGAAGTCTTGGCCAATGCGCCGAGCAGCCCGAGCACCAGTCCCAGACACAGGGCACAGAGCGCAAGCTTGACGGTCATCAGCGCGCCGGCGGCAAGCGCCGGGCCGAATCCGAAGAGATCAATATTCATGGGCAAGGCAGGCTTTGCTTGGGGACGACCGGCACCTTGCGTCGAGGTGCCGGCCATCGGGGCAGGTCAGAGGATGCTGAACGGGAAGTACTTGTCGTTGATCTTCTTGTAGGTGCCGTCGGCGATGATTTCCTTCAGCGCGGCGTTCAGCTTCTCGCGCAGCGGGTCTTTCTTGCGTACGGCGATACCGATCTTGTCGCTTTCTTCCACCGGGTCGCCCTTGAATTCATAAGCCTTGCCGGCGTCGCTTTTCAGCCATTCGTAGTTGACGTACTTGTCGGCGAGGATGCCGTCCAGGCGACCGGCCTGCAGGTCGAGATAGGCGTTTTCCTGGGTGTCGTACAGCTTGATGCTGATGTCGTCACCGAAGTGGTCTTCCAGGAAGGTGCCGGCCAGGGTCGCACGCTGGGCGCCGATCACTTTGCCTTTGAGCGAGGCCTTGTCAGTCTTGAAGTCGACGTTTTTCGGGGCGATGAATTGCAGCTTGTTGGAATAGTACGGGTCGGTGAAGTCCACGGCGTTCTTGCGATCGGCGGTGATCGACATCGAGGAGATCAGGAAGTCGAACTTATTGGTGTTCAGGGCCGGAATGATGCCGTCCCAGTCCGAGGTCACGACGGTGCATTCGACTTTCATCTTGGCGCACAGGGCGTCGCCGATGTCCTTGTCGAAGCCCACGACCTGGCCGCTGGCGTCCTTGTTGTTGAACGGCGGGTAAGCGGCCTCGATGCCCATTTTCAGGGTCTCGGCGAAGGCACTGGCGCTGAAGGCCATGGAGACGGCAGCGGCCAGGAGGATTTTCTTGTAGGTCTGCATTCGGGTTGCTCCGTTAGCGGTTGCTGGACATGAATTGTTTGCAGCGTGCCGAAAGCGGGTTCTCGAAAACCTGCTGTGGCGTTCCTTGCTCTTCGACCAGGCCCTGGTGCAGGAATACCACTTCACTGGAGACCTGGCGGGCGAAGCCCATTTCATGGGTGACCAGCAGCATGGTACGGCCTTCTTCGGCCAGGGCGCGGATCACGTTGAGGACTTCCTGGACCATCTCGGGGTCGAGGGCCGAGGTCGGCTCGTCGAACAGGATGACCTTGGGTTGCATGGCCAGCGTGCGGGCGATGGCCGCGCGTTGTTGCTGACCACCGGAAAGCTGGGCGGGGTAGCTGTGGCGCTTGTCGGCGATGCCGACCTTGGCCAGCAGGGCCTCGGCGACTTCGATGGCCTCGCGCTTGCTCTGGCCGAGGACGCGGCGCGGGGCCTCGATGATGTTGTCGAGGATGCTCATGTGCGGCCAGAGGTTGAAGTTCTGGAACACGAAGCCGATTTCGCTGCGCAGGCGGTTGATCTGCCGGCCGTCGGCGGCCACCAGTTCGCCGTTTTTCGCGGCCTTGAGCTTGAGTTCTTCACCGTTGACCAGGATCTGGCCCTGGTGCGGGTTTTCCAGCAGGTTGATGCAACGCAGGAACGTGGACTTGCCGGAACCGGAGGAACCGAGGATCGAGATCACATCACCGTCGCGGGCAGTCAGCGAGATACCCTTGAGTACCTCCAGCTCACCGTAGCGTTTGTGCAAGTTGCGGATTTCAAGCGCGGGCGTGGCCTCAGCCATGTGCGTTCCTCATTGTTCTGTTGCGCTCCTGCTGTTGGCGGCCTTCCTGGCGAGCGCCAAGCTAGCATAGGGTTCGGACGGGAGAGGGCGGTGCCGTGGCAGGTTGTCGCATCGGCACAGCTGACTGTCGCCCCATCAACAACCGAACACCCGTTTGACCCGCCTTCAGCGCGGCAGTCGCGTCAAAAAGGGCGCGATGTTGCCAGCTTTGGCCGAGGGTTGGAAGGGTAAACCGGCTCTACGGGCATTGGCTCGCCCTTAAATGGGGCGTAACGATTGTTTTTGCCTGTTTCCGGTGCGTCTGGGTGGGGATCGATCTGGGTGGCTCGGTAACGTTCTGGCGAATTGCCATTAATCTCAATGACTTGCGATTTCCCTTCGGTCGGATGTGTGGGCCCCGGCAGCCGGGAGCTTGTAACATTTTGGCGCAAATCTTGCGTAAAAAATAAAATACGCCCCCGTTGAGTTCCTTTTACAAGGTTGCCAGTGACGAGGGGCGGAATGAATAGCTCTTCATTGCATAGGTAGTCCTCAATGAGCGGTACGCATAATTCCAACAATCTGGAGCAAGGGCTCAAGCCTCGGCATGTGACAATGTTGTCGATTGCCGGGGTGATCGGTGCCGGGCTGTTCGTCGGCTCCGGGCACGCGATTGCCGAGGCCGGTCCCGCCGTGCTGCTGGCATACGCCGCGGCCGGTACGCTGGTGGTACTGGTGATGCGCATGCTGGCCGAAATGGCCGTGGCGTCGCCGGATACCGGTTCCTTCTCGACTTACGCCGACCGTGCCATCGGGCATTGGGCCGGTTTCACCATCGGCTGGCTGTACTGGTGGTTCTGGGTCCTGGTGATCCCGCTGGAGGCCAACGCCGCGGCGACCATCCTGCATGCCTGGTTCCCCGGCGTGGCGATCTGGGCCTTTACCCTGGTCATCACCCTGCTGCTGACCGCGACCAACCTGTTCAGCGTGAAGAACTACGGCGAGTTCGAGTTCTGGTTCGCGCTGATCAAGGTGATCGCGATCATCGGCTTCGTGGTCCTCGGCCTGCTGGCGATCTTCGGCCTGTTGCCGACCAGCCAGGTCAGCGGCGTGTCGCACCTGGTGGATACCGTGGGCTTCATGCCGAACGGCATGGGCGCGGTGCTGGCGGCGATGCTGACCACCATGTTCTCGTTCATGGGGACCGAGATCGTGACCATCGCCGCGGCCGAGTCGAAAGATCCGGGCAAGCAGATCTCCAAGGCCACCAACTCGGTGATCTGGCGGATCGGCCTGTTCTACCTGGTGTCGATCTTTATCGTGGTGTCGCTGGTGCCGTGGAATGATCCGACCCTGGCGGCTGTCGGTTCCTACCAGACCGTGCTGGACCGCATGGGCATTCCGAACGCCAAGCTGATCGTCGACCTGGTGGTGCTGGTGGCGGTGACCAGCTGCCTGAACTCGGCGCTGTATACCGCTTCGCGGATGCTCTTCTCCCTGGGCAAGCGCGGTGACGCGCCGGCGGTGTCCCGGCGCACCAACGCCAGCGGCACGCCTTACTGGGCGGTGATGCTGTCGACGGCGGCGGCATTCCTGGCGGTCTTCGCCAACTACGTCGCGCCGGCGGCGGTGTTCGAATTCCTGCTGGCCAGCTCTGGCGCCATTGCGTTGCTGGTGTACCTGGTGATCGCGGTATCGCAACTGCGCATGCGCCGTCAGCGCATGGCGAAAGGCGAGAAGATCGACTTCAAGATGTGGCTGTTCCCGGGCCTGACCTGGGCGGTGATCGGGTTTATCGTCGTGGTGCTGACGGTGATGCTGTTCCAGGAAGCCCACCGCGTCGAGATCCTCGCCACGGGCTTGCTCAGCGTGCTGGTGGTCGCGGCCGGCCTGCTGGTGGCGCGTCGTCGGCGGCTTGAGAAAGCCGGGCGGGTGGTGATGAGCTGATAGGGCTGGCGTGGTTTGTCAGTGGGGCTTTCGTGGGTCATGAAGGCCTCATCGCCAGCAAGCCGG
>NZ_JACAOR010000002.1:359110-444313 GCF_013386115.1 Pseudomonas gingeri | reverse complement strand
AGCAAGCCGGCTCCCACAAGGCTGGTGTCATGCACCAGCAAGCTGGTTCCCACAAGATTGGCGTCATGCACCAGGCTGTGGGAGCCGGCTTGCCGGCGATGATCGTGAACGGTGACGCGGGGTATCCGATACCCCGACATTGCTAGTCGGCGGCTTTCTGCAGGGCTTGCGAGGCGGCGACATAGTCGGCCTGGAAGGCCGGGCTCTCGATCCAGGCCAGTGCGGCTTCTTCGCTGGCTTCGGTGGCCCACTGGCGATATTCGATCAGGGCGGACAGGATGAAATCCGTCGCCCCTTCCTCGCCTTCCTGCTCCAGTACCAGTTCCAGCAGCGGGTCCTCCAGGAAGACGCCGCACATGGCCTGCTGGCTGGTGGCTTCGGCGTTGCGCATGCGCTTGAAGAGGTCGGTCAGGTCGACCGATTCGAAATCGATCCGATCGTCGTCCACCGGCAGCGACTCGGCCGGCTCGGCGCGACGGGTACGGTTCTGCTTGGCCTTGGCTTTCGCCCGCTGCGCGCGTTTGTGTTGCTTGTTCTCGGATGCCATGGGCTCAGGTGCTTTCGGGAGGAGATAAGTGGGGAATTATCCCTGTGAACCGGCGCAATGCCAAAGCGCATTTTTGCCCGGCCCCAGGACGATAGCGAGCCCGGTTCAACCCGTGACGCGGCGCCTCACGCCTCAGCGCGCAACGATCTGCCCTGGCGTCTGCGCCATCAACTCTCCTTTCCTCAGCCAGTGCAGCGCAATTGGCCAAAGCTTTTCCTGGTACTGACTACGAAAGAACGCGAAATGCCCCACTTCGGTTTCGGCAATCTCTTCAGGGGCGATTCGCAGGTGGGTCCGTTCGCTGCTGGTGAAGTAACCCAGGAGGCGCTCTATGGCCGCTATCGTGCCGAAAGGATCGTCTGTGAGGCTGATGGCGAGGATTTTCGCCTGTACGCGGGAAAACGGCAGGGCGGCGAGCTTTCGTGCGCTGGGGCGTTTCTCGTAGGCCGCCGTCGGGGTGCTCCAGTCCGCCACCACGCCGGCGGGGGTGTCTTCCAGCCAGCCGAGGCGCTTGCCCGGGAAGTAGCCGTAGAGGCGGGTCAGCAGCGGCATCGCGACGTGCCACTTGGCGAACATCTTCCAGCGGGAGGCGGATGCGTAGTCGCGCCAGTAGGCGAATTGCGCGCCGACGGTCACCAGGTGCCGGATCAACTGTCCCGATGCCGCCAGCCCCGCGCCGCAGCCGCCGAAGCTGTGGGCGACGACATCGATCGGCTGGCCGGGGAATTCGCGACTGGCCCGCAGCAGCATCGATTCGAAATCCAGCGCGCCCCAATCGGTCCAGGACGCGTCGAGTCCGCGCATGGAGGCGGGGCGCGATTCGCCGATGCCGCGATAGTCGTAGGTGATCACGTCGAAGTCATTGGCGAACAGATAGTCGGCAAAGCGCGAGTAGTAGCGGCAGCGCAACGAGGTGGCGGCGCTGATGATGACCACCGGGCGCCCGGCCTTGCTCTCGCCGTGGCGCCAGGTGAAGCCACCCAGTACAAAACCATCGACCGCGGCCTCGATAAAGGGCACGGCAATGCAGTCGGCGGGGGAAAGGGCGGATGGGCACTCGGAGGTGGTCATTGGGCAGGTTCCTTGCGTTTGCAGCGAGGCTTGCAGGAATGCCTCGTCACCGCTTTTATCAGAGCCCGACGCTAGCAAATTCCAGGCAATAAAAAACCCGCGCTTGGCGGGTTTTTCAGTTTTCAGATGACTTTGACACCACCTGAAAGTAATTAGTGGTGCCCAGAGACGGAATCGAACCGCCGACACGGGGATTTTCAATCCCCTGCTCTACCGACTGAGCTATCTGGGCAACGGGGCGCATTAAAAGGGTTTTTCGAGGAGTCGTCAAGCACGATTTCAAAAAAAATTTAATTATTACCGTCGCTTACGACTCCAACCGCGAAAACACAGGCTCATTCGGCCGGCGGAACGTAGCCTTCGGCCTTGGCGTATTCCTCGCCGGAAAAGAACTTGTCCATCTCGCCCTGGATGTATTTGCGGTCTTCGGCATTCATCATGTTCAGGCGCTTTTCGTTGATCAGCAGGGTCTGGTGCTTCAACCAGTCGCCCCAGGCCTTCTGGGACACGTGATCGTAGATATCCTGGCCCTTGGCGCCCGGATACGGAGGGCGCTCCAGGCCCGGCAGTTCTTCCTGGTACTTGCGGCACATCACGGTGCGGGTCATTGCAACTCTCCTGCATTCAATACGTCGGCTGCGCGTTTGAGCAGCTTTTTCACCGGGGCGGCAAGGCCCAGGCGCGGCGGGGTGGCGAGGTTATACCAGAGCCAGTCGGCCTCGGCCACGTGATGGGCCGACTCTTCGACCCGCACCAGCCACGGCTCGATGGCCAGCTGGAAGTGGCTGAAGGTGTGCGTCAGGCTCGGCAGTTCCTGCTGGCGCCCCAGTTCCAGCGAGTGTTGCAGGGCAAGATGCGGCAGGTCGTCGAGGCCATCCAGCTCCGGCAGGCTCCACAAACCGCCCCAGAGACCGCTGGAAGGCCTGCGGTAAAGCAGGATGGCGCCTTCGCGGTTGGCCAGCAGTGGCATCAGCGTGCGCTTCTGCGGCACGCTCTTGCGCGGCTTGGGAATCGGGTAGCGGGTCTCCAGGCCATATTTGTGCGCTTCGCAGCCGCTTTCCAGCGGGCACAGCAGGCAACTGGGCTTGCTGCGGGTGCAGAGCGTCGCCCCCAGGTCCATCATCGCCTGGGTGTAGTTGTTCACCCGGGCGTGGGGCGTGAAGCGCTCGGCGTTGGCCCAGAGCTGCCTGGCGACCTTCGGCTCGCCAGGGTAGCCCTCCTGGGCGGTATAACGCGCCAGCACCCGCTTGACGTTGCCGTCGAGGATCGGTGCGCGCAGGCCCATGCTGATGCTGGCGATGGCACCGGCGGTGGACAGGCCGATGCCCGGTAGCTCGGTGAGCCTCTCGACATCCCGCGGGAATTCGCCGCCGTATTCGGCGACGACGATCTTCGCGGTCTTCTGCAGATTGCGCGCGCGGGTGTAGTAGCCCAGGCCGGTCCATAGGTGCAGCACTTCGTCTTCCGGTGCGGCGGCCAGGGCTTCGACCGTCGGCAGGGACGCCATGAACCGGTCGAAATAGTTCAGCACGGTGCTGACCTGGGTCTGCTGCAACATGATTTCCGAGACCCACACCCGGTATGGCGTGATGCCCTGTTGCCAGGGCAGGTCGTGGCGGCCGTGACGGTCATACCAATCCAGTACCGCCGTTGAAAACTGTTCGGCTCTCATCGCTTGAACAGCCCCTTGAGTGCGTTTTTCAGTTCCGGGCTGACCTTGTCGCCGAGCTTTTCGTCGATCTTTTCACTCAGCTTGTTGCCGGCCATGCGCGCGGCCACCTGGCCGAGGCCGTCCTTGTCGATACGGCAGGCCTTGGCCCCGAGTTCCAGGGGACCGCGGCAGCGCAGCGGCCATTCGATCCCGGCGAAGTTCTCGCCGACCTGGCAGGCCGGGTCCGGCATGTCGCTCTTGTCGCCTTCGACGACGATACCCAGGCGGTAGTCCATGCCCAGCACGCGCAGGTCGATATCGCCATTGCCGTTGGCGGTGAGGCCGGGAATGCGCACCTTCATGTCCGGGTTGCTGGCGACGCCGTTGCGGATCGTCAGGCTGCCCTTGAGCTCCTGGAACGGGGTGTCCTTGCCACGCGGCTCGCTGCTCAGGGTCTTGCGGTTGAGCAGGGCGATGCCGGTGCAGAGCTGTTGTTCCAGGTTGGCATTGAGCAGCACGCCGTCATTGAGGACGAAGCTGGCGGTGCCGTTGAGGCTGTCGATCAGGGCTTTGTCGCTGTTGCCGGTGCCGCTCAGGTCGCTGGTGAGGGTCAGTGCGCCCTTGACCGGTGGCTTCTGTCCCTGGGCCTGCAGTACGCGCTCGACCGGCACCTTGTTCAGCCGGGTCTGCAGGTTCAGGCGTGGCTGGTCGTTGCGTACGTCGAGGCTGCCCTTGGTGTCGAAACTGCCGTTGTAGAGATCGCCGCGCAGGCTGGCGAGGGTCAGCAGGCCGCCCTGGCCGGTGGCCTTGATGGCGGCGTTGTCGATCGGCAGCTTTTTCAGGATCAACTGGTCGAAGTTCAGGTCGGCGTCCACGTCCAGGCTGCGCAGGCGTTCGATGGGCAACAGCTTGTCATTGCTCCAGGCGCCCTTGGTCGGCGCGTCGGGCAGCGGCGTGGTACCGGCGACGGCATTGGCTTCGCTGCTCATGACTTCGGCCTGGCGGACTTTCGAGGCGCTGTCGGCATCCGCCGACTTGGGCGGCAGGTAGCGATCGGCGTCGAACTTGTCGGCCTTGAGCTGGACGCGCAGGGACTGCTTGGCGAAGTCCTCGACGGCGATCCGCCCGCTGATGCTGCTGTCGTCGAGTTTCAGGTTGATGTTGTCCAGTGCGAGGCTGGTCGGCGTACCGCTCAGGCGGGTCACCAGCTCGACCTTGCTCAGGCTGCCGTCGGCCACCGGTGGCAGCGGCTGGCCGACGCTGTCGAGGAATTTCATCAGGTCGAACTGGGCAATCGACAGGCCGCCGTTGATCTGGGGCGTCTTGTCGAGGTCGTTGGCCTTCAGCTCGCCGATGGCGCGCAACTGGTTGGCCGACAGCTTGAGGTTGGTCCATTCGGCGACGTTCGCCGCCATATCCACCAGTAGTTGCCCCTGGACCGAGAAGGTCAGGCTCTTGCCCTGCAACGGGTCGCCCGAGGCTTCGCCGGTCAGGCGCATGTCGGCGAGCTGGTAGCGCTTGAGCGCGCGGTCGAAGCGCAGTTCGCCGTTGAGTTCGGTCCTGGCCCGCAGCACCGGCTGGTTGGTGCCGAAGAAGGCGGTCAGCTTGACCGAGATGTCCTTGCCTTCATGAACGGCGCCGGTGCTCAGCTGGATGCTTTCCGAGGTGATCTGGCGTCCGGTCTTTTCATCGCTGAATTCGACCCGGGCGTTGTTCACGGTCAGGCTGTCGATATCCAGGCGGATCGGCTGCGAAGGTTTTTCCGCTTCGGCATTGCCGGCCACCTCGGGCGTACCCGAGGCCTGGCCGGTTGCCCCGGCCGGTGTGGCGCTCGGCAGTGGGCGACCGATGTCTTCCCAGTTGCCGTGGCCGTCCTTGTCGCGGTTGAGCATCAGGTTCAGGCCTTCGACGCGCACGTCGCTCATCTGCACTTCGCGGCGCAGCAGCGGCAGCACGCGGACCGACAGGCCGAGCATCTGCAGGTCGGCAAAGGGCTTGGTCGGATTGGCCAGGGTCGCGACGCTGGCGTCGTGCAGCTCCAGGCCCAGCCATGGGAACAGACTCCAGCCGATGTCGCCATTGAGCGTCAGCTCAATGTGGGCCTTGTCGCGGGCCATCTGGCGAATCTCGTTTTTATAGTCGTTGGGATCGAACCAGTGGGTGAGGGCGAAGCCCAGTGCCACGATGATCAGCAACAACCCGAGAAGTACCAGACCCAGGATTTTGCCGAACGCTTTCATGGGCGAGTCCTTGTAGTCAGTCGAATATGAAGTTAGCCCGCAAGTATAACGCCGCGGGGCAGATGGCAGAGCATGGATACTACCTGCAGCGTCCGCGCAGGCAAATGAAGCCTGTTTGCCGGCACCCGGTTCCCGGGATGGCCGGCCTGCGAGGCACGACGCCCGGTGGTTAGGGGCACTGGCGAATTTTCTGTCGCAGGCTGCTCTGCTGCGTCGGGGCTCGGGGTAAATTTTCGCACGCGCAATTCAGATAGCTGCCAAACATTCGCCTGCCGTTCCGGGGCGTCGCGCCCACGGGGCCCGGCAGGCGCGCTGCACGCTTTCAATGCAGTTGGATTACAAAAGACGATATCAGTTTGGTTTTTCTGTCACGAGCAAATGGTAATCTTCCGACGTTCGTCAGCCCCTCTGCGACGTATTGTCGCGTTTCTGAGCTTTACTCGATAAAACGACCATGCCTGTGTGCACCAAAAGGTCGGAGTGAAGTGTTGCTGTCGAACCATTATTCCAATGGGGGAAACACCAATGAGCACTAGCACCACGGCTGGCAGCCTCGCCACCGAGCCAGCGTTCCTGTCAAAAGAACGCATCATCGCCAAGCCAGGCTTCAATCGCTGGCTGGTCCCACCGGCCGCCCTGGCCATCCACCTGTGCATCGGCATGGCCTACGGCTTCTCGGTGTTCTGGTTGCCGCTGTCCAAGGCCCTGGGCATTACCGCACCGGTCGCCTGCGCGCCGGACATGAGCTTCATCGCACAAGTGTTCTCGTCGCAATGTGACTGGCCGATCTCGATGCTCGGCTGGATCTACACCCTGTTCTTCATCTTCCTCGGCTGCTCGGCAGCGATCTGGGGCGGCTGGCTGGAACACGCCGGGCCGCGCAAGGCCGGTGTGGTGTCTGCACTGTGCTGGTGCGGTGGCCTGCTGATTTCGGCACTGGGGGTCTATACCCACCAGATCTGGCTGATGTGGATCGGTTCCGGTGTGATCGGTGGTATCGGGCTGGGCCTGGGCTATATCTCGCCGGTGTCGACCCTGATCAAGTGGTTCCCGGACAAGCGCGGCATGGCGACCGGCATGGCGATCATGGGCTTCGGTGGTGGCGCGATGGTCGGTGCTCCGCTGGCGGCGGCGCTGATGGGCCACTTCGCTTCGCCGACCAGTGTCGGCGTATGGCAGAGCTTCGTGGTGATGGCGGTGATCTACTTCATCTTCATGATCGGTGGCGCGCTGTCGTACCGCGTACCGCCGACCGGCTGGAAGCCTGAAGGCTGGACCGCGCCAGTGAAGAAGGCGACCAACGCGATGATCACCCATCGTCACGTGCATGTGAACGTGGCCTGGAAGACCCCGCAGTTCCGCCTGGTGTGGCTGGTGCTGTGCCTGAACGTTTCCGCCGGTATCGGCATCCTCGGCATGGCTTCGCCGCTGCTGCAGGAAGTCTTCGCCGGCAAGTTGCTCGGCAACGGCCTGACCTTCGGTCAGCTGGACGCCGGTCAGTTGGGCCAGATCGCCGCCATCGCGGCCGGCTTCACCGGTCTGCTGAGCCTGTTCAACATCGGTGGCCGCTTCTTCTGGGCCTCGTTCTCCGACTATATCGGCCGCAAGGCGACCTACTTCGTGTTCTTCGCCCTGGGCTTCGCGCTCTATGCGTCGGTGCCGAGTCTCGGTCACCTGGGCAGCATCGCCCTGTTCGTGGCGGCGTTCTGCGTGATCCTGTCGATGTACGGCGGCGGCTTCGCCACGGTCCCGGCCTACCTGGCGGACCTGTTCGGTACCCAGATGGTCGGTGCGATCCACGGTCGCCTGCTGACCGCCTGGGCCGCGGCCGGCGTGCTCGGTCCGGTGCTGGTGAACTACCTGCGTGAGTATCAGTTGAGCATCGGCGTGGAACGCGCCGCGGCCTATGACATCACCCTGTACATCCTCGCCGGCCTGCTGGTGCTGGGGTTCATCTGCAACCTGCTGGTGCGTCCGGTGGCCGACAAGTACTTCATGACCGACGCCGAACTGGCCGCCGAACAGGCGCTGGGTCATGACAAGGGCGCCGACAGCACCACCGTGCTGGAGTGGAAAGCTTCCCCTGGCAGCAAGCCGATGGCGATCGCCGCCTGGCTGGTCGTGGGCATTCCGCTGGCGTGGGGCGTGTGGGTCACGCTGCAAAAGACTGCTGTGCTGTTCCACTGATCATCGTCTCGCAGGAGCTGGCTGGCTGGCGATGGCGGTGTGTCAGGCGACGAACAGGTCGCTTGTCCAATCGCCATCGCCAGCAAGCCGGCTCCTACACAGCGGTACAGTGCCAAGGCATTGCGATTCTCTCCGGACAACGTTTCTGCTTGTCCTGACAGGTACATCCCTGGCGGTGCTGGTTCCAGCCCGTCAGGGAGTTCACCTTCCGTGTTTCTGTTTGCCGTCTGCGCCCCTATAATGGTTGCCTTTTTCGCCCAATGATTTTGCGGAGCTGGTGATGGCCGAACGTAAGGCGTCCGTCGAGCGCGACACTCTGGAAACCCAGATCAAAGCCTCGATCAACCTGGATGGCACCGGAAAGGCCCGATTTGATATCGGAGTCCCTTTTCTTGAACACATGCTCGACCAGATCGCCCGTCACGGGCTGATCGACCTGGATATCGAGTGCAAGGGCGACCTGCATATCGACGACCACCACACCGTGGAAGACGTCGGTATCACCCTGGGCCAGGCCTTCGCCAAAGCCATCGGCGACAAGAAGGGTATCCGTCGCTACGGCCACGCCTATGTGCCGCTCGATGAAGCGCTGTCGCGCGTGGTCATCGACTTCTCCGGCCGTCCCGGCCTGCAGATGCACGTGCCCTATACCCGCGCCACCGTCGGCGGCTTCGACGTCGACCTGTTCCAGGAATTCTTCCAGGGCTTCGTCAACCACGCTCTGGTCAGCCTGCACATCGACAACCTGCGTGGCACCAACACCCACCACCAGATCGAAACCGTGTTCAAGGCCTTCGGTCGCGCCCTGCGCATGGCCGTCGAACTGGATGAGCGCATGGCCGGGCAGATGCCATCGACCAAGGGCGTCCTGTAATGCAGACGGTCGCGGTTATCGATTACGGCATGGGCAACCTGCACTCGGTGGCGAAAGCCCTCGAGCACGTCGGTGCCGGCAAGGTGCTGATCACCAGCGATGCCGCGGTGATTCGCGAAGCGGACCGGGTGGTGTTTCCCGGTGTTGGCGCGATTCGCGACTGCATGGCGGAGATTCGTCGCCTGGGCTTCGACTCGCTGGTGCGTGAAGTCAGCCAGGATCGTCCGTTCCTCGGCATCTGCGTGGGCATGCAGGCCTTGCTCGAACGCAGCGAAGAGAACGACGGCGTCGACTGCATTGGTCTGTTCCCCGGCCAGGTGAAGTTCTTCGGCAAGGACCTGCACGAGGCGGGCGAGCACCTGAAAGTGCCGCACATGGGCTGGAACGAAGTGAAACAGGCGGTGGACCACCCGCTGTGGCACAACATCCCGGACCTGGCGCGTTTCTACTTCGTGCACAGCTACTACATCACCGCCGGCAACCCGCGGCAGGTGGTGGGCAACGGTCACTACGGCGTCGACTTCGCCGCGGCGCTGGCCGAGGGCTCGCGCTTCGCCGTGCAGTTCCACCCGGAGAAGAGCCATACCCACGGCTTGCAACTGCTGCAGAATTTCGCCGCCTGGGACGGGCGCTGGTAAATGGCCGCGAAGAAGAGCAAGCCGCCGATCCTGACCCTCACTCCCGAACAGGAGAGCGAGGCCAATCACAAGATCAAGCGCTTCATGGAAGATCGCTTCGAACTGAACCTGGGTTCGTTCGAAGCGGCTGAAATCCTCGACCTGTTTACCCGCGAAATTGCTCCGCACTATTACAACAGGGCGATTTTCGATGTGCAGACGCACCTTAAGGAAAGGTTCGAGAGCATCGAAAGCGACCTGTGGGCGCTCGAGAAAAACTGATTTCCGAGTGAAGCTGAAAAAACGACTTTAAGGTTTGCCAGATGCTGATTATTCCCGCTATCGATCTCAAAGACGGTGCCTGCGTACGTCTGCGCCAGGGCCGCATGGAAGATTCCACGGTGTTCTCCGAAGACCCGGTGAGCATGGCTGCCAAGTGGGTAGAGGGCGGCTGCCGCCGTCTGCATCTGGTCGACCTCAATGGCGCCTTCGAAGGCCAGCCGGTCAACGGCGAAGTGGTCACCGCGATCGCCAGGCGCTACCCGAACCTGCCGATCCAGATCGGCGGCGGCATCCGTTCGCTGGAAACCATCGAGCACTACGTCAAGGCGGGCGTGAGCTATGTGATCATCGGCACCAAAGCCGTGAAAGATCCGGCGTTCGTCGCTGAAGCCTGCCGCGCGTTCCCGGGCAAGATCATCGTCGGTCTGGATGCCAAGGACGGGTTCGTCGCCACCGATGGCTGGGCTGAAATCAGCACCGTGCAGGTCATCGACCTGGCCAGGCAGTTTGAAGCCGACGGCGTGTCCTCGATCGTTTATACCGACATCGCCAAGGACGGCATGATGCAGGGCTGCAACGTGCCTTTCACCGCCGCCCTGGCCGCGGCGACGAAGATTCCGGTGATCGCTTCCGGCGGCATCCACAACCTGGGTGACATCAAGTCGCTGCTCGACGCCAAGGCGCCGGGCATCATCGGCGCAATCACTGGCCGGGCGATCTACGAAGGCACTCTCGACGTCGCCGAGGCGCAAGCCTTCTGCGATTCGTACACAGGCTGAGGACTGACCATGGCGCTGGCCAAACGCATCATCCCTTGCCTGGACGTCGACAACGGTCGCGTGGTCAAGGGCGTCAAGTTCGAGAATATCCGCGATGCCGGCGATCCGGTGGAAATCGCCCGGCGCTACGATGAGCAGGGTGCCGACGAGATCACCTTTCTCGATATCACCGCCAGCGTCGATGGCCGTGACACCACGCTGCATACCGTCGAGCGCATGGCCAGCCAGGTCTTCATCCCGTTGACCGTGGGCGGTGGCGTGCGCACCGTGCAGGACATCCGCAACCTGCTCAATGCCGGTGCCGACAAGGTCTCGATCAACACCGCGGCGGTGTTCAATCCCGAGTTCGTCGGCGAAGCGGCGCAGCACTTCGGTTCGCAGTGCATCGTGGTTGCCATCGATGCGAAGAAGGTTTCGCTGCCGGGCGAAACCCCGCGCTGGGAAATCTTCACCCACGGCGGCCGCAAGCCTACCGGGCTGGATGCGGTGGAGTGGGCGAAGAAGATGGAAGGCCTGGGGGCTGGCGAGATCCTGCTGACCAGCATGGACCAGGACGGTATGAAGAACGGTTTCGACCTCGGCGTCACCCGCGCCATCAGCGATGCCCTGGGCATTCCGGTGATCGCCTCCGGCGGCGTCGGCAATCTCCAGCACCTGGCCGACGGGATCCTCGAAGGCCATGCCAGCGCCGTGCTCGCGGCGAGCATCTTCCACTTCGGCGAGTACACCGTGCCGGAAGCCAAGGCCTACATGGCCGCGCGCGGTATCGTGGTGCGCTGAGCCCAACAGACCGCTGGACAGCATGGCGGCCCCAAGTCACTCTTGAGGCCGCCATGGATTCCGGTTACCCACTATGTCTAAACGCTTTTTCCTCGCGCTTTCCTGCCTGATCGGGCTGTTCTCGGGCGCGGCAGTCGCCGCGGACACCGCCGATGGCGGGATTGTCCTGCTGACGGAAAACTTCCCGCCCTACAACATGGCGAAAAACGGCAAGAACTTCGCCCAGGACGAGAATATCGAAGGCATCGCCGCCGATATCGTGCGCGAAACCTTCAAGCGTGCCGGCATCCCCTACAGCCTGACCCTGCGCTTCCCCTGGGAGCGGATCTACAAGCTTGCCCTGGAAAAGCCCGGCTATGGCGTATTCGTCATGGCCCGCCTGCCCGAGCGCGAGACGCTGTTCAAGTGGGTCGGTCCCATCGGTCCGGACGATTGGGTGATGCTGGCCAAGGGTGACAGCAAGATCGCCCTGGCGGGTGTCGAGCAGGCTCACCGCTACAGGATCGGCGCCTACAAGGGCGACGCCATCGCCGAGTACCTGGAGCAGCACGGCTTCAACCCGGTGATCGCCCTGCGTGACCAGGATAACGCGAGGAAACTGATGGACGGCCAGATCGACCTGTGGGCCTCGGGCGATCCCGCCGGGCGCTACCTGGCGCGGCAGGAGGGGGTTTCCGGGCTCAAGACGGTCCTGCGCTTCAACAGCGCGTCGCTCTACCTGGCCCTCAACAAGGACGTCCCCGATACCGTCGTCGCCCGCTTGCAGGCCGCCCTCGACCAACTGCGCCGCGAAGGTGGCGTGGATCTGATCTTCGCTCGCTACCTGTAGGGGCGTTCAGCCGGGGATCAGTGGTACACGCCCTGCTTGCCATGGGCTTCGGTCGCCTGGTTGCCGCGCAGGGCGATCATCGACCTGATATCGATCCACTCGATGCCCTGTTCCTTGAGCCGCGGCAGTTCGCGTTCCAGGACCGCCAGGGTCTGCGGGTACGGGTGGCCGATGACCACGACCGTGCCCTGCTTGCGTGCCAGCCTGATCGCCGTTTCCAGCTGGGCGGTGATGGCCGGCTCGGTGCGCTCGTTATCGAGGAACACGTCCCGCGAGACGCTCGCCAGGCCGATCTTCTGTGCTTCGGAGGCGGCGACGGTTCGGGCGCTGGTGCGGCTGTCGACAAAGAACTTGTTGCGTCGTTGCAGTTCGCCCATCAGCCAGGCCATGGCCACCGGTTCGGCGGTCATGCGGCTGCCTTCGTGGTTGTTCACGCCACTGGTATAGGGCACCGCCTTGAACGCCGCGGCGAGGCGCTTCTGCAGCTCGTCCAGGGGCAGTTCGGGATGCCAGGCGAAGGGGCCGGTGGCCGGGTCCATGGGCATGTGCAGCATGACGATCTTGCCGGCCTTGTGCGCCTCGCGGGCAAACTCGGCGGCGTGCGGGGTGTCGGGCATGATCGATGGCGTGGCCGGGCCGGGCAGGGCGAGCACACGACGGTCCCGGGGCAGGTTCTGCCCCAGGTCGTCGATGATCAGCGTGAGATAGGCTTTCGGCGGCTTGGGCGAGTCGACCGGCGTTGCGTGGGCAACGCCGACCAGGCAGGCGAACAGCCATCCGAACAGAGCAAGCAGTGACCAGCGCGGCATCTCAATTGCCGCGCGTGACGCTCAGGCCCTTGAGCAGGCTCAGGGCCTGCCCCAGTTGGTAGTCGTCGTCCTGCAGGCGCGCCTTGCCCTTGACCGGCTTGACGCTCGGCTTGTCGGCGCCGCCGTTGCCATTGCCCAGGTGGCCCTGCAGATCGGCTTCCTTGAAGGTTTCGTCATCCTGGGCGCCGGTGACCTTGGCCTGGCGCACTTCGATGTCCGGAACGATGCCCTGGGCCTGGATCGAGCGGCCGTTCGGCGTGAAGTACAGCGCCGTGGTGATCTTCAGCGCGCGATCATTGCTCAGCGGCAGCACGGTCTGCACCGAGCCCTTGCCGAAACTGGTGGTGCCCATCAGCACGGCACGTTTCTGGTCCTGCAGGGCGCCGGCGACGATTTCCGATGCCGAGGCGCTGCCGCCGTTGATCAGCGTCACCATCGGCACGCCTTCGCTCTCGTCGTGGCCGGTGGCCGAGAAGCGCAGCTCGGAGTTGGCGATGCGGCCCTTGGTGTAGACGATCAGGCCCTTGGTGATGAAGTGGTCGACCACTTCCACCGCCGCCTGCAGCACGCCGCCCGGGTTGTTGCGCAGGTCGAGGACGATGCCGTTGAGCTTCTTGCCGTTTTCCTTGCGCAGGGCCGCGAGGGCCTTGGAGACCTCTTCGCCGGTCTTGACCTGGAACTGGGTGATGCGGATATAGCCGTAGCCGTTTTCCAGCAACTGGCTGCGCACGCTCTTGGTGCGGATGATCGCCCGGGTCAGGGTCACGTCGAACGGCGCGCCGCCGTTGCGTACGAGGGTCAGGGTGATCTTCTGCCCGACCTTGCCGCGCATCTTGTCGACGGCTTCGGTCATGGTCTGGCCGCGGGTCGGCTGGCCGTTGATCTTGACGATCAGGTCGCCGGCTTCGATGCCGGCCTTGGATGCCGGTGTGTCATCGATCGGCGAGACGACCTTGACGATACCTTCCTCGCCGGCACCGACTTCGATGCCCAGGCCGCCGAACTCGCCGCTGGTGTCTTCCTGCAACTGGGCGAAATCTTCCGGCCCCAGGTAGGCGGAGTGCGGGTCGAGGTTGCTGAGCATGCCCTTGATGGCATTCTCCAGCAGGGTCTTGTCGTCCACGGGTTCGACATAGGCGGCTTTGATCCGGTCCATGACCTCGGCGAAGGTGCGCAGCTCGTCGAGCGGCAGCGGAGCCTTGGCGGTGACGGCAGGAGCGGCCGCCGGTGCGGGCTGGGCAGGTTGCGCAGCGAACGCGTGGGGCGCGCCGATCACAAGGGCGATCGTCAGGGCCAGCGAGGTGAGGCGGGACAAATGCAGCATGTCGAACGAACTCCTAAATAAGGTACGGCGCCTATCCTTGCGCGCGACACCATTGTGCTGGATCACTCGGGTGACCCTGCTGACGTATAGCGAAATACAACGCTGGTGCGTCCTGACCGCCACTGTTGCCTACAGTAGAGATCGACTCACCGGCTTTTACCACATCGCCCGCTGATTTGAGCAGCGTCTGGTTGTGGCCGTACAAACTCAGGTAGCCATTGCCGTGATCGAGAATCACCAGCAGGCCGGCCCCCCGCAACCAGTCGGCGAACACCACGCGACCGCCGTGCACGGCGTGCACCTGGCTGCCGGCGGCGGCGCTGATCATCACGCCGTCCCACTTGGTCCGGGCGTCATCACCACGGGTTTCTCCGAAGCGCGCAAGCAATCGACCATCAACTGGCCATGGAAGTTTGCCGCGCGCTGAAGCAAAAGGGCCGCCGAAGGATTCTCCTGCGCTGGAAACCAGGGGGCCGGGCGCGGATCTGGGCGGTTTGCGCGGGCTGTCATCGCCTTTGCTGGCCAGGGCCTCGGCCTCACGCTGGCGCTTTTTTTCCGCTTCCTGCTGGGCGAGCAGCGCTTTCTGGCGCGCCTCTTCCGCCTCGCGGGCCTGGCGTGCCAGGGTTTCTTCGATGGTTTTCAGGACTTTCGACAGATCGGCCTGGTCCTGTTCGCGGGCGGCGAGCTTCTGGTCGCGGGCCTTCACGTCTTCGTTGAGCTTGGCGAGGGCGGCCTGGCGTTCCTTGCGGACCTTGTCCAGTTCGTCGCGCTGGCTGTCGAGGCTGCTTTTCTGCACCAGCAACTGGGCTTGCTGCAGATTGATGTCGTTTTCGACATTGGCCAGCTGGCGCAGGGTTTCGTTGAAGTTCTTCAGCTGTTCCAGGCGGGCCTGGCTCAGATAGTCGTAATAGGTGAGGGTGCGGGCGAATTTTTCCGGGTTCTGCTGGTTGAGCAGCAGCTTGAGGTATTCCTGGCGACCGCTCTGGTAGGCGGCGCGGGCCTGGATGGCGATCAGTCGCTGTTGTTCAGTGCGCGCGCTCTGGAGTTTTTTTTTCTCTCCATCGAGCCGCTGCAGTTCGCTTTCGCTCTTTTTCAGCTCTTTCTGCAGGGTTTCGACCTGCTTCTCCAGCTTGCCCATCTCGGTTTCGGTGCCGCGCAGGTCTTTCTGCACGCCGGACTTTTCTTCCTGCAGCTTGCCCAACAGCTTCTTCAGTTCGGCAATGTCCTGACGCGTAGCGTCCAACTGTTGTTGGGTTTGCGCGCGCTCGTCGGCAAAGGCCGGTTGGAGCAGGCAGATCAGAGCTAGGGCGATAAGGGCGCGAAGCATGGGGCGGGCGACACCTGGGAACGGGACGGCCTAGTATGCCCGCCACGCGCTGCAAAAAAAACGTCCAAAAGCGGTTGCTTTCAGGCGTTTCCGATAAAGAGGTAGGCCGACAACCCGCTGTCGGCCTGATTTTTGGCTTTTAGCGGTCCGTCAGGATCGATGTGCCGGTCATCTCTTCTGGCTGCTTCAGGCCCAGAAGCTTGAGCATGGTCGGTGCGACGTCGGCCAATACCCCACCTTCACGGACTTTCAGCTCGCGCTTGCCGACGTAAATGAACGGTACCGGCTCGGTGGTGTGGGCGGTGTGGGCCTGGCCGGTGGATTCGTCTTCCATCTGCTCGACGTTGCCATGGTCGGCGGTGATCAGTGCTTCGCCGCCGACCTTGTCCAGGGCCTCGACGATACGTCCTACACACAAATCCAGGCATTCCACGGCCTTGACGGCCGCGTCGAACACGCCGCTGTGGCCGACCATGTCGCCGTTGGCGTAGTTGACCACGATCACGTCATAGCGCTGGTGCTCGATGGCGTCGACGATCCTGTCCGTGACTTCCGGGGCGCTCATCTCCGGTTGCAGGTCGTAGGTGGCGACTTTTGGCGACGGGATCAGGATGCGTTCTTCGCCCGGGAAGGGTTCTTCCCGACCGCCGGAGAAGAAAAAGGTCACGTGGGCGTATTTTTCGGTCTCGGCGATACGCAGCTGGGTCTTGCCGTTTTTCGCCAGGTAGTCGCCCAGCACGTTTTCCAGGCTGCCCGGGGCGAAGGCCGACGGTGCGGGAATGCTGGCGGCGTACTGGGTCAGCATGATGAAGCCGGCCAGTTTCGGCTGGCGGGCGCGCTCGAAGTCCTTGAAGTCGTCTTCGACGAACACGCGGGTCAGTTCGCGGGCGCGGTCGGCGCGGAAGTTCATGAAGACCACGGCGTCGCCGTCTTCGACCCGGACTTTTTCGCCGATGCTGGTGGCCTTGACGAATTCATCGCTTTCGCCGCGCTCGTAGGCGGCCTGCAGGCCGTCCTGGGCGGTGGCGGCCTGGAATTCGGCCTGGCCGTCGACGATCAGGTTGTAGGCCTGGGCCACGCGGTCCCAGCGGTTGTCGCGGTCCATGGCGAAATAACGCCCCACCAGGCTGGCGATACGGCCCTTGCCCAGGGTGCGGAAGGTTTCATCCAGCAGCTCGATGGACGACTGCGCGCTTTTCGGCGGGGTGTCGCGACCGTCGAGGAAGGCGTGCAGGTAGATCTTCTGCGCGCCGCGCTTGAATGCCAGCTCGGCCATGGCGACCAGGTGGTCCTGGTGGCTGTGCACGCCACCGTCGGACAGCAGGCCAAGGATATGTACCGCCTTGTCGGCGGCCACGGCCTTGTCCACGGCGGCGCAGATGGTCGGGTTTTCGAAGAACTCGCCGTCGCGGATGGCCTTGGTGACGCGGGTGAAGTCCTGGTACACCACCCGGCCAGCACCGAGGTTCATGTGACCGACTTCCGAGTTGCCCATCTGCCCGTCCGGCAGGCCGACATCCATGCCGGAGCCCGAGATCAGGCCGTTGGGCATGGTCGCGGTGAGGCGGTCGAGTACCGGCTTGCTGGCCGAATAGACGGCATTGTAGTCATGGCTCTCACTGTGACCGAAGCCATCCAGGATGATCAGGACCAAAGGTTTAGGCGTGGTAGTCATGGATGGCTCTCGCGGCTGGATTGAAAGGACATGGAAAAAAGAGTCGCAGTTTAAAGCCAAGTTCAAACGCAGTCACCGCCGGGCGGGGTTTGGCCCACCTTGACGGCTGTGTATACTGGCCGACATTTTAACGCCCTGGAACCTCCTGATGGTTGCTCACCTGATTGAATTTGCCTCTAGCCACTATTTGTTAGCCGGTGCCTTCGTGCTGCTGCTGGCATTGCTGATCGCTCATGAAATGAGCCGTGGGGGCGCGAGCCTCAGCACGGGCCAGCTGACCGCGCTGGTCAACAAAGACCAGGGCGTGGTCATCGACCTGCGTCCGAGCAAGGATTTTGCTGCCGGTCACATCGTCGGCGCGCTGAACATTCCCCAGGACAAGCTGATGGCTCGTGTCGGCGAACTGGAAAAACACAAGGCCAAGACCCTGATTCTGGTCGACGCCCAGGGCCAGCACTCCGGGACCCACGCCCGCGAACTGCTCAAGTCCGGCTTCACCGCGGCCAAGCTGTCCGGTGGTATTTCCAGCTGGAAAGCCGACAATCTGCCATTGGTGAAGTGATATGACCCAGGTTGTCGTCTACTCCAGCGATTATTGCCCGTACTGCTCGCGCGCCAAGCACCTGCTGGCGAGCAAGCAGATTGCCTTCGAAGAGATCAAGGTCGATGGCAAGCCGCAAGTGCGTGCTGAAATGGCTCACAAGGCCGGGCGTACGTCCGTGCCGCAGATCTGGATCGGCAGCAAGCACATCGGTGGTTGCGACGACCTGTTCGCTCTCGAGCGCGCCGGTAAACTGGACGCACTGCTCAACGTCTGACTCTGAAACCCTAAAGACCTGAAGATCAAGAAGGATCTGCGATGACTGACCAACAGAACACAGCTGCCGGCGACGAAGAAAGCCAACCGCAATTCTCCCTGCAGCGCATCTATGTGCGTGACCTGTCCTTCGAAGCTCCGAAAAGCCCGGCGATCTTCCGCCAGCAGTGGGAGCCAAGCGTCGGCCTGGACCTCAACACCCGCCAGAAAGCCCTGGAAGGCGACTTCCACGAAGTGGTGCTGACCCTGTCGGTTACCGTCAAGAACGGTGAAGAAGTTGCGTTTATCGCCGAAGTTCAACAGGCAGGCATCTTCCTGATCAAGAACCTCGACGCGGCTTCCATGAGCCACACCCTGGGCGCGTTCTGCCCGAACATCCTGTTCCCGTACGCCCGCGAGACCCTGGACAGCCTGGTGACCCGTGGTTCGTTCCCGGCGCTGATGCTGGCTCCGGTGAACTTCGATGCCCTGTACGCGCAAGAGCTGCAGCGCCTGCAGGAAGAAGGTTCGCAGACCGTTCAGTAATGCTGAACCTGTAGGAGCTGGCTTGCCAGCGAAGGGGCCCTCAAGAACGCCAAGAGCTTCGCGGGCAAGCCCGGCTCCCACGAGGCATCCAGGCTCTGATGGAGTGTGCAAACGCTCCAGGCTCCTGTAAAAAAAGCGCCGTCACCGGCGCTTTTTTTATTCAGGCGAAACCCAGCTGGCGCCAGCCCTCGTAGACTGCCACCGCTACCGTATTCGACAGGTTCAAGCTCCGGCAGCCTTCGCGCATCGGCAGGCGCAGGCGTTGCTCGCCGGGCAGCGCGTCCAGCACCTCGGCCGGCAGTCCACGGCTTTCCGGGCCGAAGAGAAAGGCATCGCCCTCGGCGAACCGGGCATCGTGGAACAAGCGCGAGCCCTTTGTGGTGAAGGCGAACAACCGTGGATGGCCCAGGCTTTCCAGGCAACTGGCGAGGTCCGGGTGGGTCTTGAGCGTGGCGTACTCGTGATAGTCGAGACCGGCCCGGCGCAGGCGCTTGTCGTCCAGTTCAAAGCCGATGGGTTCGATCAAATGCAGGTGGCAGCCGCTGTTGGCGCACAGCCTGATAACGTTGCCGGTATTCGGCGGAATTTCTGGTTGAAAAAGGATGACGTGAAACATGCACGGCTCCGAAGATGAAGATGGGCAGCATTCTACCCCCGAAGAGGACCCGCGACCGAAGCTATTGCCGCGGGTGCTGGGATCCCTGGCGATTGTCGGCCTGATGGTGGGCTTGATGATCGGTCGCCTGACCGCGCCCGAGCCCTTGCTGTTGCAGCAGGTCGAGGCGGCGCCGGATACGCTGGTGCTGTGGTTCAGTGCCGAGCCGAAGATCCATGGCGAGCAGGTCGATGGCACCGTGGCGCTGTTGATCGATGCCGAGGGCAAGGCGCAGAACGGTCGCCTGACGGTGGCCGGCAGGGACGCCAACTGGCGGGTGCGCCTGAGTGACAAGGGGTTGTTGGTGACGCTGCTGGCCGCGCGTCCCCTGCAGGGCGAGTGGGCCGGTGCGGAGGTCGATGGGCGCTGGAGATTGGTGGTCAATCTCCGTGAGGAATAAAAGAGGGAATCTCCGGCCTGCCTGTACCAAAGCTCCCAAAACGGTATCGGACTCGTCGCTCCGAGCGGTGTGAGTCGCGGCTGTAAAGAAGGGGATTCCCGGCCTGCCTGTACCAAGGTCCCCAAAACGGTTTGGGATTCGTCGCTGTGAGCGGTATGAATCCCGGCTGTTAAAGAGGGAATCCCCGGCCTGCCTGTACCAAGGTTCCCGAAACGGTTTGGGACTCGTCGCTGTGAGCGGTATGAGTCCCGGGTGTAAAGAAGGGGATTCCCGGCCTGCCTGTACCAAGGTCCCCAAAACGGTTTGGAACTCGTCGCTGTGAGCGGTATGAGTTCCGGGTGTAAAGAAGGGGATTCCCCGGCCTGCCTGTACCAAGGTCCCCAAAACTGGGTTGTACCAGGGGTATTGCAGGGGGCGTGCCAGCTTTTGCAAAGCGCCAATGCCTGGCCCAATAATTTCCAGGATCCAGCTGAAAGCCCCGGAGTACGGGTGGTTCCCGGTGGGACAGGCAAAAGCGGGTGACGCTGGCGCCACCCGGATTCCTGCCCGATAGCGGTTCAATGTGCATTGTCGTGGTGCATGCCTCTCCCTTGCAGGAGCCGGCTTGCTGGCGATGAGGCCAGTAAGTCCTGCATCGACCTTGCCGACGTCATCGCCAGCAAGCCGGCTCCTACAGGGCACGTATCTGTCTGCCGGGCAATAAAAAACCCCCTGCAACGGGGCTGCAGGGGGTTTGGCTTGAGGCGGGGGTCAGCCCTCGTCGCTTTCGTCGTCGTCCGCGCCATCGACCTTCATGCCCAGCTCCTTGATCTTGCGGGTCAAGGTGTTGCGGCCCCAGCCCAGCAGCACGGCGGCGTCGCGACGGCGACCGGCGGTGTGCTTGAGGGCGGTCTCGATCATGATCCGCTCGAAGCTCGGCACGGCGCTGTCCAGCAGGCTCGATTGGCCACGGGCGAGGGCCTGGTCCGCCCACTGGCGCAGGGCCTGCTCCCAGTTGGTTACCGGGGCCGAGTCCTGCGGCAGGTTCAACAGCTCCGGCGGCAGGTCGCTGATATGCACTTCGCGACCGGAGGCCATGACCGTGATCCAGCGGCAGGTGTTTTCCAACTGGCGCACGTTGCCGGGCCACGGCAGGTTCTTCAGGTATTCCTCGGTTTCCGACTTCAGCAGCTTCGGCTCGACCGACAGTTCCTGTGCCGCACGGGCGAGGAAGTGCTTGGCCAGGGTCGGGATGTCTTCGCGACGGTCCGACATCCGCGGGATATGGATGCGGATCACGTTCAGGCGATGGAACAGGTCTTCGCGGAATTTGCCGGCGTGGACCAGGGTTTCCAGGTTCTGGTGGGTCGCCGCAATGATCCGCACATCGACCTTGACCGGCGTATGGCCGCCGACCCGGTAGAACTCGCCATCGGCCAGCACCCGCAGCAGGCGGGTCTGGGTGTCGGCCGGCATATCGCCGATTTCGTCGAGGAACAGGGTTCCGCCGTCGGCCTGTTCGAAGCGTCCACGGCGCAGGTTGGCCGCGCCGGTGAAGGCGCCTTTCTCATGGCCGAACAGCTCCGACTCCATCAGGTCCTTGGGGATCGCCGCCATGTTCAGCGCGATGAACGGCGAAGCCGCGCGTGGGCTGTGGCGGTGCAGGGCGTGGGCCACCAGTTCCTTGCCGGTACCGGACTCGCCGTTGATCAGCACGGTGATATTGGAGTGGCTCAGGCGCCCGATGGCGCGAAACACTTCCTGCATCGCCGGCGCTTCGCCGATGATTTCCGGGGTTCGGGTCAGCGTCGGCGGCACGTCCAGGCCTTGCTGTTCCTGGGCGTGCTGGTTAGCGCGCTTGACCAGCGATACCGCTTCGTCGACGTCGAACGGCTTGGGCAGGTACTCGAAGGCACCGCCCTGGTACGACGCCACGGCGCTGTCGAGGTCGGAATGGGCGGTCATGATGATCACCGGCAGGCGCGGGTGCTGCTCGCGAATCCGCGCCAGCAGGTCCAGGCCACTGGCGCCGGGCATGCGGATATCGGAAATGATCACGTCCGGCTGCTGACGGGCCAGGCGGCTCATCACGCCGTCGGCACTGTCGAAGCTCTGGGTGGTCATGCCTTCCTGTTGCAGGGCTTTTTCCAGGACCCAGCGGATAGAACGGTCGTCATCGACGATCCACACGGTTTCACTACGGCTCATGTCGATGCGGCTCCTTGTTCCAGGGGCAGGAAGATCGAGAAGGTGGTATGGCCAGGATGGCTCTCACACTCGATCAGGCCCTGGTGCTGGCTGATGATGTTCTGGGTAATGGCCAGGCCCAGTCCGGTACCGTCCGGACGACCACTGACCATTGGATAGAAGATGGTTTCCTGAAGTTCGGCAGGAATGCCCGGACCGTTGTCGATGATCTCGATCTTGGTCACCAGGCGGTGGCGGACGTGGCCGATGGTGAACTGGCGGATGGCCCGGGTGCGCAGGCTGATGCGGCCCAGGCGCAACTCATTCTGGCTGCTGATGGCCTGCATGGCGTTGCGCACGATATTGAGCACGGCCTGGATCATCTGTTCACGGTCGATCAAAACGTCGGGGATGCTCGGGTCGTAGTCGCGCACCAGGGTGATGCAGCCCTGGCTTTCCGCTTCCACCAGGCTGCTGACCCGCTCCAGGACTTCATGGACGTTGGTCATGGACAGCGATGGCAACTTGTTCGAGCCGAGCATGCGGTCCACCAGGTTTCGCAGGCGGTCGGCTTCCTCGATGATGACGTTGGTGTAGTCCTTGAGGCTTTCTTCCGGCAGTTCGCGGGCCAGCAACTGGGCGGCGCCGCGAATCCCGCCGAGGGGGTTCTTGATCTCGTGGGCCAGGCCGCGCACCAGCATCTTGGTGGTTTCCTGCTTGGACAGCTGGGCCTCTTCCTTGGTGATGCGCAGCAGGCGATCACGGGGATGGACTTCCAGCAGCAGCATGGTTTCACCCTGGCTGAGAATCGGTGTCACGGCATAGTCGACGGTCAGGGTCTGGCCGGTCAGCGCCGTCAGCATGGCTTCGCGCTTGGTGAACGGGTGTGCCTGCTCGACGGCCTGGCGCAGGGAGTTCAGGGCCTCGGTCGATTCGGTGAACAGCTCGCTGATGAACTGACCATGGCTGCGCTGGCCGCTGATGGCGAGCAACATTTCGGCCGCCGGATTCATGTACTCAAGGCGCAGTTCGGCATTGAGCAGGATGGTCGCGGTGGTCAGGTTGTCGAGTAGCAGTCTGTGCAGGGCGTCGCTGATGGTCATGGGGACCTCTTTTGGAGCATGGCAAACGGGGCCGGTCCCGATTTGCGCGCGCGAACAAGGCGCCGATACGGGGAAAATGCAAAAACCAAACCAAGGCTCCGAAAAGAAGCGCGAATTGCCTGAAATGGGCGTTTCAGGCTCGATTGAGTGGCGTTCTGCCAGTTCCGGCGGGTACTTTCGAACCAAAATGGGCTTCGGTTCGGGTAGGTGTGCAGTTTAGTGCACCAGCATGGTGCTTTTGTGTCGCGAGGCTACAGAAACGGCAGGAAGCTGCTTTTTTCTTCCTTGGGCTTGTCCGCCAGCGGCCATTCCGGCCGCTGGCCGTAGTCGGCGAGCTGGCAGGGTTGAGCCTGGCGCTTCTGGCTGAGGGACATGCGCACCATATGGAACGGCTGGTTGGCGGTGCGCTCGGCGATGCGCCCCTGTTCGTCGAGGATTTCCACGGCGAGCTGGTGGCTGCCGCGATCGATGTTGTTCAGTGCGAACACCGGGCTGGGGCCGGGAGCGCCGGTGGGCTGGCCGTCCAGCAGCAGGCGGTAGCCATGACCGGGTTGCAGGCCCGGTTCGCTAGTGACGCTGACGATCAGGTCGCCCTCGGTGCTGCGGACCGTGGCATCCGGATCGGGCACCAGGATGCGCACCATCTGGTAGTGGAAGATCGGTTTCGGCTTGGCCTTGGCCTTGGCCGTGCTGCTGGCGGGCGTCGGCGTCGGGCTGCCGGGGTTGGCCGACATGCGGTTGCTCGGCGCCAGCGGCACTCGCTGGGCACCCTTGCGGGGCTGGTCGGTGAAGACCCGGTTACCCTGGCTGTCGATATAGGTGTAGACCTCGGCCAGCGCCGGCAGGGCCAGCAGTGGCAGGGCCAGGCATAGCGCCCGTGGGAACAATCGAATCATGAACAGCTCAAGGTTTATGCACTCGTTGGACGGTGAACGGCACGGTAGGGCTTTGCTGCACCACCTGCTCGCCGGCGAGGGCTTGCACGCTGAGGGTGTGATCGCCACGGTCGACGTTCACCAGTTGCAGGCGCGGGACATTGCCGGGCTGGCCATAGGGATTGCCGTCGAGTACCAGTCGCAGCAGATGCTGGCGCTGTAGCCGTGGCTCCATCTTCACGCCGACGGTAAAGGTCCCGTTGTTGGCGCGCAGGGCTTCCTGGGTGGGAATGTCGGTCAGTTCGAACACGCTGTAGGGCGCGATATCTGCCGGGGCTTTCGTCGGCTGCGCGGTTGCCGGCTGGACAGCGGCCGGTTGGCTCGGCTTCTGTATCTCGACGCTGTTGAGCGGCGGCAGCTCCACGGCCTGGGCGGCGGTGCCATCGGGCGGCTGGTTGCTATAGGCGGTATTGCCGTTGGCATCGGTGTATTTGTAGATCTGCGCCGATACGGGCAGCGCCAAGGCCAGCAGCAGGTAGAGCAGAGGTCGACCCATGGAGACTCCCGGTGATGGTCCTGGCCGGGGCGCGTCGTTCAACGGCGTCCCGCTGTCAGCATAGAGCACAATCCCGGGGCTTTTCACTGTGGCTTCAGGCACAGCTCGCCCGTGGCGCGAATCAGCGCCAGGTCGTGGACGGTGTCCGAGGCCAGGGCGTCGCGGGTCTGGCTCAGCCAGGCCGGGCATTGCGGGTCCTGCCGGTAAGGGGCGAAGGCCGCATAGTGTTGCAACAGCCGGCTCTGCAACTGATCCAGCGCCGGGCGGATCTGCGTGACGAGGTCGGGCCTGGGGATGACCGGGGCCTTGCCGGCCGCTCGCCATTCGGCCAGCAGCGCGTACTGCACCAGCTTGTTGGCTTCGATCTGCGCCGCGACGAACTCGCCGATGTCTTCGGCCTGGAGCTTGTAGGTTGCCGCCTGCTGCCGGGCATTGGCGATCACCTGCTGTTCGCGCGGGGTATCCTGGATCGGCTTGCCGCTGTCCCATTTGGTCAGGGCCACCTGGTCGGCGATGCTCAGGCGCTCGCTGATGGCCTGCAGCAGGGGCGCCAGGGCATCGGGAGCTTTCGCGGGGGCAGGGGCGGCAAGGACGTTGGCACTCAGAAGGCTGGCAAGCAGCAGGCTCACAATACGGTTGTTCGGCAGCATGGCGGGCTTCGACTTTTTCGGTGGCGGATGCAGGCCCAGAGTTAACGTCACAAGGCCCTGCGAGCGCCAGCGCATTTTCATGAAAAAGCGTATTCCCACGGCTGTCGTATCCAGCCGTGGGGCACGCGCCATCCATGTCGGGTCAGTCCGGCCCGGTCGCCTCCGACAGCGCCATGCCTTCGCTGCCGGCATAGAACACCATCAGGTCCACCGGGACGGCCCCGGTCCTGGCGCGATGCTCGACATTGACCACGGCGGCGATCGTATCGCCGGATTTCAGCAGGGTCTGCTTGTTGCCTTGCCGCGTCTCGACCAGTACTTCACCGGAGATGATGTAGGCGGCGCTGGGGATGGGGTGGATATGCCAGTTCAGTTCGGTATCGGCGGGGATGTTGATCCTCAGCAGGGTCAGTTCCGGCGGGCCGGCGGGATAGGCTTCATAGGGGGTGCCGTCCCAGCCGCTGCTGGCGCGCAGCAGGACTTCGGCGGTCGGGGTGGCGGGTGTCTTCGGTTCGCTGCTGTCGAGCTGTTCGGCAATGGGGCTTGAAGGAAACGTCATGGGTTAACTCTCCGTGTCGGGTTGCATTCGCCGTCCGTGCGTGGCGGTTTCCGTAGGATTTGGATCCAATCCCGGAGAGGATAGTCAACGCTGGTCTGAACGCCTTGGCTAGTGCCTAAACATTGCAAGAAATCTCGAATCGCCCCGTCGTCGGCCCCGAAAAACCTCGCCCATGAAAAATGCCCCGTACCTTTCGATACGGGGCATTTTCTGAAAGCAGCGCCTGCTCGCGCAGGCGCAACCGGATCAGCAGCTGTAGTACAGCTCGTATTCCAGTGGGTGTACGAAGGTACGGACCTTGATTTCTTCTTCGCTTTTCAGCTCGATGTAGGCATCGATGAAGTCGTCGCTGAAAACGCCGCCCTTGGTCAGGAACGCACGACCTTTGTCCAGCTCTTCCAGGGCTTCTTTCAGGCTGCCGCAAACTTGTGGGATCTCTTTGGCCTCTTCAGGCGGCAGGTCGTACAGGTTCTTGTCGGCAGCATCGCCAGGGTGGATCTTGTTCTGGATACCGTCCAGGCCGGCCATCATCAGTGCGGCGAAGGCCAGGTAAGGGTTGGCAGCCGGATCCGGGAAGCGGGCTTCGATACGACGGGCTTTTGGGCTGTTGACGTAAGGAATACGGATCGAGGCGGAACGGTTGCGAGCCGAGTAGGCCAGCATTACCGGAGCTTCGAAACCTGGGACCAGACGCTTGTAGGAGTTGGTCGACGGGTTGGTGAAGCCGTTCAGGGCCTTACCGTGCTTGATGATACCGCCGATGAAGTACAGGGCGGTGTCGGACAGGCCGGCATAACCTTCGCCGGCGAAGGTGTTCTTGCCATCCTTGGAGATGGACATGTGAACGTGCATACCCGAGCCGTTGTCGCCGTACAGCGGTTTTGGCATGAAGGTAGCGGTACGGCCGTAGGCATCAGCCACGTTGTGTACGCAGTACTTCAGGGTCTGGACTTCGTCAGCCTTGGCAACCAGGGTGTTGAACTTCACGCCGATTTCGTTCTGGCCGGCAGTCGCCACTTCGTGGTGGTGAACTTCGACGGTCTGGCCCATCTCTTCCAGCGCGTTGCACATGGAAGTACGGATTTCGTGGTCGTGGTCGAACGGAGGAACCGGGAAGTAGCCGCCCTTGATACCTGGACGGTGGCCCTTGTTGCCGCCTTCCACGTCCTGGTCGGACATCCACGAACCTTGTTCGGAGAAGATCTTGAACATGGAGCCGGAGATGTCGGACTTGAACTTGACCGAATCGAAGATGAAGAACTCGGGCTCTGGACCGAAGAAAGCGGTGTCGCCGATACCGGTGGACTTCAGGTATTCCTCGGCGCGACGGGCGATTGCACGTGGGTCGCGGTCGTAGCCTTGCATGGTCGACGGCTCGATCACGTCGCAGACCAGGATCAGGGTCGGCTCTTCGGTGAACGGGTCGAGCACGGCAGTGCTGTCGTCCGGCATCAGGATCATGTCGGAAGCTTCGATGCCTTTCCAGCCGGAGATGGAGGAACCGTCGAACATCTTGCCGATTTCGAAGAATTCGTCGTCCAGCGCATCGCGAGCCGGCATGGTCACGTGGTGCTGAGTACCTTTGGTGTCCGTGAAGCGCAGATCAATCCACTTAACGTCATGATCTTTGATGAGTTGAACCGACTTCGACATGGTGTCCTCCGGGTGGCTTCGGGCTGGGTAGTGGAGTTAGCCCTGAAATAGTGGTGATGCCGGCGCGAATACTCGGCCAAGGCAACCTGCCTCACAAGGGAGCAAATTGCATGCCAGTGCCCCGTGATGGGTTTTTTGCCCCAATCTCAAGCGTTCCAGCCAGCATAGGAGAATTTCGGTGCATGGAATGCACCTTTATGGTGCTGAAAAATGCATTGGCGGTCTTTTTTGGTGCGATAAAACCGTCTGTACAATAACTGGTTAAACCTTGAGCAATTTCCGCTATAATCCGCGCCCCCCTTTTTCGGCCGGCCCTTCGCGCGCTGTTTTCATGAAACTAATCGTAAAAGTCTTCCCCGAAATCACCATTAAGAGCCGCCCTGTCCGGATGCGTTTCATCCGCCAGCTGGCCAAGAACATCCGCGCCGTGCTCCGTGACCTGGACCCGGCCGTGGTGGTGAATGGCGTGTGGGACAATCTCGAGCTGCAAACCGCGCTGACCGACCCGAAGGCCCTGCACGAGCTGACCGCGCGCTTGTGCAATACGCCGGGGATCGCCCATTTGCTGCAGGTCGACGAGTACCCGCTGGGCGACTTCGACGACATCACCGCCAAGTGCCGCCAGCACTACGGCGACGTGTTGCCGGGCAAGGTCTTTTCCGTGCGCTGCAAGCGCGCCGGCAAGCACGTCTTTACCTCTATGGAGGTGGAGAAATACGTCGGCAGCCAGCTGCGCCGCCAGTGCAACGCCGCCGGGATTTCCCTGAAAGAGCCGGAAATCGAAGTGCGGATGGAAATTCGCGACCAACGGTTGTTTGTCATCCACAGCCAGCACGACGGCCTCGGCGGTTACCCGCTGGGTTCGGTCGAGCAGACCCTGGTGCTGATGTCCGGTGGCTTCGACTCCACCGTTGCCGCCTACCAGATGATGCGTCGCGGCCTGATCAGCCATTTCTGCTTCTTCAACCTGGGCGGGCGGGCCCACGAACTGGGGGTGATGGAAGTCGCCCATTACCTGTGGAAGAAGTACGGCAGCTCGCATCGGGTGCTGTTCATCAGCGTGCCGTTCGAGGAAGTTCTGGGAGAAATTCTCGGAAAAGTCGATAACAGTCATATGGGCGTAGTATTGAAGCGTATGATGTTGCGCGCGGCCGAAGTCATGGCCGATCGGTTGCACATCGATGCGCTGGTCACCGGCGAGGCGATTTCCCAGGTTTCCAGCCAGACGCTGCCGAACCTGTCGGTGATCGACTGCGTGACCGAGAAGCTGGTGATCCGCCCGCTGATCGCCAGCCACAAGCAGGACATCATCGACCTGGCGACCCGGATCGGCACGGCCGACTTCGCCAAGCACATGCCCGAATACTGCGGGGTGATTTCGGTCAACCCCAAGACCCACGCCAAGCGCGGTCGCGTGGAACACGAAGAGAAAGAGTTCGACATGGCGATCCTCGAGCGTGCGCTCGAGCGAGCCAAACTGGTGCCGATCGATCGGGTGATCGACGAATTGGGCCAGGACTTGCAGATCGAAGAAGTCAGCGAAGCGCTGGCGGGTCATATCGTGATCGACATCCGGCATCCGGATGCCGTGGACGATGAGCCGCTGGAACTCGCTGGCATCGAGGTACAAGCGATGCCGTTTTATGCACTGAACGCTCGTTTCAAGGAACTGGACCCTACTCGCCAGTACCTGCTGTATTGCGACAAAGGCGTGATGAGTCGCCTGCATGCCCACCATTTGCTCAGTGAGGGGCATGCCAATGTGCGCGTTTATCGACCGAGCTAAGTGCCCGGGGCTGTTTGCCTGTGGCCTGCGTCACCGGCCCCCCGACGCCGCCGTCAAGCTGTAACGGCCACGCCGGACACTACTGTCAATCGCTGCCAAGACTTGTCAGCACACCGAATCCTCTGATCGAGATACACAAGTGATCGAAAATCTACGCAACATCGCCATCATTGCTCACGTTGACCATGGCAAGACCACCCTGGTAGACAAACTCCTGCGTCAATCCGGCACCCTGGAGCGCAACGAGCTCAACGACGAGCGCGTGATGGACTCCAACGACCAGGAAAAAGAGCGCGGTATTACCATCCTGGCGAAAAACACCGCCATCAACTGGAACGGCTACCACATCAACATCGTGGACACCCCGGGCCACGCCGACTTCGGCGGCGAAGTAGAACGCGTGATGTCGATGGTCGACTCCGTTCTGCTGCTGGTTGACGCTCAGGACGGCCCTATGCCGCAAACCCGTTTCGTGACCAAGAAGGCTTTCGAAGCCGGCCTGCGTCCGATCGTGGTAATCAACAAGGTCGACCGTCCGGGCGCACGTCCGGACTGGGTTCTGGACCAGATCTTCGATCTGTTCGACAACCTGGGCGCCACCGAAGAACAGCTGGACTTCCAGGTCGTCTACGCCTCGGCCCTGAACGGCATTGCCGGTCTGGACCACACCGAAATGGCGGAAGACATGACCCCGCTGTACCAGGCGGTCGTCGATCACGTTCCGGCGCCGAAAGTCGACCGTGACGGTCCGTTCCAGATGCAGATTTCCGCACTGGACTACAACAGCTTCCTGGGTGTGATCGGCGTTGGCCGTATCGCTCGTGGTCGCGTCAAGCCGAACACCCCGGTCGTGGCCATCGACGCCGACGGCAAGCGCCGCAACGGTCGTATCCTGAAGCTGATGGGTCACCACGGCCTGCACCGCGTCGACGTTGAAGAAGCTTCTGCCGGCGACATCGTCTGCATCAGCGGCTTCGACCAGCTGTTCATCTCCGACACTCTGTGCGACCCACTGAACGTCGAAGCGATGAAGCCGCTGACCGTTGACGAACCGACCGTATCCATGACCTTCCAGGTCAACGATTCGCCGTTCTGCGGTAAAGAAGGCAAGTTCGTGACTTCCCGCAACATCAAGGAACGTCTGGACAAAGAGCTGCTGTACAACGTGGCACTGCGCGTTGAAGAAGGCGACTCGGCCGACAAGTTCAAGGTTTCCGGCCGTGGTGAGCTGCACCTCTCGGTTCTGATCGAAACCATGCGTCGCGAAGGCTTCGAAATGGGCGTTGGCCGTCCGGAAGTGATCATCCGCATGGTAGACGGCGTGAAGCACGAACCGTACGAGAACGTCACCATCGACCTGCCGGAAGAGTCGCAGGGCGCAATCATGGAGCAGATGGGTCTGCGCAAGGGCGACCTGACCAACATGGTTCCGGATGGCAAGGGCCGTGTGCGCCTTGAGTACAACATCCCTGCCCGTGGCCTGATCGGCTTCCGTAACGAGTTCCTGACCCTGACTTCCGGTGCTGGCATCCTGACTTCGATCTTCGATCGTTACGACGTGATGAAGTCCGGCGACATGTCCGGCCGTCAGAACGGCGTACTGGTTTCGGTCGAAACCGGCAAGGCGCTGACCTACTCGCTGGAAACCCTGCAGGCGCGCGGCAAGCTGTTCGTCGAACACGGCCAGGAAATCTACAACGGTCAGATCGTTGGTCTGAACAGCCGTGACAACGACCTGGGCGTCAACCCTACCAAGGGCAAGAAGCTCGACAACATGCGTGCTTCGGGTAAAGACGAAACCATCGCCCTGGTTCCACCTGTTCGCTTCACCCTGGAACAGGCTCTGGAATTCATCCAGGACGACGAGCTGTGCGAAGTCACTCCAAAGTCCATCCGTCTTCGCAAGAAGATCCTGGACGAAAGCGAGCGTACCCGCGCTGCCAAGAAAGCCAAGGCTTGATCATCTAGCCCCGGCTGAATGAAAAACGCCCCCGACCGCAAGGTCGGGGGCGTTTTTGTTTGTCTGGCCGAAATGCTGATGCAACCCCTGGCTCAAGACTGCCGCAAAACCTGTAGGAGCCGGCTTGCTGGCGATGAGGCCAGTGAGCTTTGCATCGCCTGATCGGCCGTCATCGCCAGCAAGCCGGCTCCCACAAAGAGGCGCCCCGCAGTCTGGCGCCCTCTGTGGGAGCGGGCTTGCCCGCGAATGGCCGGTCAGAACCGTTCCAGCGTCCTGATCGGTGCCTGGGGCGCGGCGGGTTTTGGCTTGTAGGCGCAATACCCCGGGCGTGGCCCGATTTTTGGATGGTTACGGCAGGTGTCCGGACGTTTTTCGTAGATGGTGCACAGCCGTGACTTGCGATCCAGGTACAGGCAATCGTTGTTGCTCATGCGCTGCAGGGTGAAGATCTCGCTCTTCTGGTTGTAGCGCTCGACGATCCCTTCCTTCTGCAGGCGCTTGGCGATGTTCTTCGGCGGGTCGCCGCGCTCGAACTCGTCGACGATGCCGATGCGGATCAGGTCCTTGATCTTCACCTCGACGGGCAGGGTGCAGCAGCTGGACATGCAGCCTCCGCACATATGGCTGGAGTATTTCTGCCAGGTTTCGAGGCGGTCGAGTTCCGCGGCGGCGATCAGGGTGGGTTTCATCCGGCTGTTGTCCAGGGTGTATCAGGGCGCGCGATGATACCGGGGCTGGTGGATTTGTGAACAACCTTTTGACGGTTTTTCCCACAACCGCACGTTTGAAGGGAGTTTGCCGCATGGTTGCATCTTTTTGGAGCATTCCGGATTTATCGGGCCTTTCCCGCGATGCTCGGAAAAAAGCCCGAACCAGAGCCATCGCTCTGTGTCGAACCGACTAGGCTCAGACAACTCGCCTTTTAAATCGTCCATCTCGCTAGAGGTCGCATCGATGTCTCAGGAACCGCTTGTCCGTGACGCTGAGGTGGCTGCCTTTCGTGCCGCCGTCCTTGCCAAACTCACCTACGCGGTGGGTAAAGATCCCGACCACGCGTTCGATCACGACTGGTTCGAGGCGATTGCCCTGGCCGCCCGCGACCATATGGTCGAACACTGGATGGATCACACGCGACAGATCTATCGCAAGGGCCAGAAGCGCGTCTATTACCTCTCCCTGGAGTTCCTGATCGGCCGGCTGCTGTACGACAGCCTGAGCAACCTCGGACTGCTGGATATCGCCCGCGAGGCGCTGGTGGACCTCGGCGTGGACCTGGAGCGCATCCGCCTGCTGGAGCCCGACGCGGCCCTGGGCAACGGTGGCCTGGGACGCCTGGCGGCGTGTTTCATGGAGAGCATGTCGACCCTGGGCATCGCCGGCCATGGTTATGGCATTCGCTACGAGCACGGCCTGTTCCGCCAGGCCATCGTCGACGGCTGGCAGCAGGAGCAGACCGAGAACTGGCTGGACTTCGGCAACCCCTGGGAGTTCGAGCGCGCCGAAGTGATCTACCCGGTGGGCTTCGGCGGCAGCGTCGAAACCGTGCAGGACGAGACCGGCCTGAGCCGGCAGGTCTGGTGGCCGGCGGAAACCGTGCGGGCGGTGGCCTACGATACGCCAGTGGTCGGCTGGCGCGGCGCCAGCGTCAACACCCTGCGGCTGTGGCGGGCACGGGCAACGGAAGAGCTGCACCTGGAGCGCTTCAATGCCGGTGACCACCTGGGAGCGGTGGCCGAAGTGGCCAGGGCCGAAAGTATCTCCCGCGTGCTCTACCCGGCGGACAGCACTGAGGCCGGCCAGGAACTGCGGCTGCGCCAGGAATACTTCTTTGTCTCCGCGTCCCTGCAGGACCTGTTGCGCCGGCACAAGAACATGCATGACTCGGTGCTCAGCCTCGGCGAGCACGCGGCGATCCAGCTCAACGACACCCACCCGTCGATTGCCGTCGCCGAGCTGATGCGGCAACTGGTCGACCTGCACGGCGTGACCTGGGATGCGGCCTGGCAGGTCACGGTCGAGACGCTGTCCTACACCAACCACACCCTGCTGCCCGAGGCCCTGGAAACCTGGCCGGTGGGACTGATGGAACGCATGCTGCCGCGGCATATGCAGATCATCTACCTGATCAACGCCCAGCATATCGACGCGCTGCGGTCCAAGGGCATCCACGATTTCGACGTGCTGCGCGCGGTATCGCTGATCGAGGAAGACAACGGACGTCGGGTACGCATGGGCAACCTGGCGTTCCTCGGCTCCCACAGCGTCAACGGCGTGTCCGGCCTGCACACGCAACTGATGCGCAGCACGGTGTTCTCCGAGCTGCACAAGCTCTACCCGGAGCGGATCAACAACAAGACCAACGGCATCACCTTCCGCCGCTGGCTGTACCAGGCCAACCCGAAACTCACCGAGATGATGGTCGATGCCCTTGGCCCGGAACTGCTCGACAATCCCGAGGAGCTGTTGCTGGGACTGGAGCCGTTCGCCGAGAAGGCGGGCTTTCGCAAGCAGTTCGCCGAGCAGCGCCTGCACAGCAAGCGGGCCCTGGCGGCGCTGATCCAGGATCGCCTGGGGATCGCGATCAACCCGGCGGCGATGTTCGATGTGCAGGTCAAGCGGATCCACGAGTACAAGCGCCAGTTGCTCAACCTGCTGCATACCGTGGCCCTGTACCAGGCGATCCGTGCCGAGCCGGAAACCGACTGGGTGCCGCGGGTGAAGATCTTCGCCGGCAAGGCCGCCGCCAGTTATCACCAGGCCAAGCTGATCATCAAGCTGACCAACGATATCGCCCGCACCGTCAACAACGACCCGACCGTGCGCGGCCTGCTCAAGGTGGTGTTCCTGCCCAACTACAACGTCAGCCTGGCGGAAAGCATCATCCCGGCGGCCGACCTGTCGGAGCAGATCTCCACCGCCGGCTTCGAGGCCTCGGGTACCAGCAACATGAAGTTCGGCCTCAATGGCGCGCTGACCATCGGCACCCTGGACGGGGCCAACGTGGAGATGTGCGAGCGGGTGGGCCAGGAGCATATGTTCATCTTCGGTCTCAGCGCCCAGCAGGTGGAGTCGCGCAAGCGCAACGGCGAGTTCAGCGCGGCGCCGGATGTGGCCGCCTCCCATCGGCTCAACGATGTGCTGCAGGCCATTCGTGGCGGGGTGTTCTCCCCGGACGATCCGGCCCGTTATGTCGGTCTGATCGATTCGCTGATCGACTACGACCGCTTCCTGGTCTGCGCCGACTTCGATGCCTACTGGGCCGCCCAGGCCCGGGTCGAGGCGCACTGGCATGACAGCAAGGAATGGTGGCGTTCTGCCGTACTTAACAGCGCGCGCATGGGCTGGTTTTCTTCGGACCGGACCATCCGCGAATACGCCACCGATATCTGGAAAGCGCTGGAGTAATCTTTTGCAATAAGTTGTGAGGCCGACCCCACTCCCGTGGGGCCGGATCGATATACTACGCGGCAGATCGGCCGGGGCATCAGTTCCCGGCCCCGTCACGCCGCTTAGGGATATCGCGCATGCAATGGATTCTGATGCTGGTCGGATTGGCGTTGGGCTGGATGGTCGACGAGGCCGTTGCCGACGCCCTGATCGGTGCGCTGCTCGGACTGGGAATCGGCCAGGCGTTTCGCCTGGCCAGCCTGGGTCGGCAGGCGGCCGAGCAGTTGAGCCAGTTGCAAGGGGCGAAAACCGCCCTGGCGAATGTCGAGGCGCGTGTGCGCCAGCTCGAAATCTCCGGCACCAGGGCGCCCGAAGAAGCCCCAGCGGCATCCGCCGCCGTCGAACCTTCGCCGCAGATGGTCGAGCAGGCACCGGCTCCGGCCCAGGCCGCCGAGCCGATTGCGCAGCCGGTTCCCGAGGCGCTGCGCGCCGTCCCCGAACTGATCTGGGAACTGCCCCCCGAGCTTCACGAGCCTGTGCGGCGCGATGAACCGCAAGCCCTGCGTCCCGAAGTGGAGGCCTGGGCACCGCAACCGATGCAGGCCGAGGCACGCCAGCCAGTCCCGCCGCGTGTTCCGCGCGAACCCAACCTGATCGAACGTGCACTGGCAGGTGCGCGCAACTGGCTGTTTGGCGGCAACACCGTGTTGCGGGTCGGCGTGCTGCTGCTGTTCCTCGGCCTGGCGTTCCTGCTGCGCTACGCCACCGAGGGCATGGTGGTGCCGATCGAAGTGCGCTACGCCGGGGTGGCCGCCTGTGCCCTCGGCCTGCTGGGCCTGGGCTGGTGGCTGCGCCTGCGCAACAGCAATTATGGCCTGATGCTGCAAGGCACCGGGATTGCGGTGCTGTACCTGACGGTCTTTGCCGCGATGCGCCTGCACCCGTTGCTCGATCCTTCCGCCGCGCTGGGCCTGCTGGTGGCGGTCACGGTGTTCTCGGCGATTCTCGCGGTAACCCAGGACGCCCTCGGTCTGGCCGCCGCTGCCGCCCTGGGCGGCTTCGCGGCACCGATCCTGACATCCACCGGCTCCGGCAACCATGTCGCGTTGTTCAGTTATTTCGCCCTGTTGAATGCCGGGATCCTCGCCATCGCCTGGTTCAAGGCCTGGCGCCTGCTCAACCTGATCGGTTTCGTCGGCACCTTCGGCATCGGGTTCGCCTGGGGCCTGCGTTCCTATCAACCGCAATTGCTGTGGAGCACCGAGCCGTTCCTGGTGCTGTTCTTCCTGATGTACCTGGCGATCGGCCTGTTGTTCGCCCGGCGCAAACTCCGTGAACTGGCGGTCGGGCCGCAGGACGAGAGTCGCGAGGGGCTGCTGCGCTGGTCGGCGCGCCAGGGCGACTATGTCGACGGCACGATGCTGTTCGGGCCGCCGCTTGTGGGCTTCGGCCTGCAGTTCGCATTGGTCCAGCACCTCGAGTTCGCGGCGGCGTTCAGCGCCCTGGCGCTGGGTATCGTCTATATGGGCCTGGCCCGTCTGCTGGTGGGTGGCCGCGCCTTGCTGCTGGGCGAGACCTGCCTGGCGCTGGGCGTGATCTTCGCCAGCCTGGCGATTCCCCTGGGCCTCGACGCCCGCTGGACCGCCGCGGCGTGGGCGGTGGAGGGCGCGGGCATTTTCTGGCTCGGCCTGCGCCAGCAACGGCCGTTCGCCCGGGCCTTTGCCTTGCTGCTGCAAGTGGGGTCGGCGCTGGCGTTCCTCGATACCCTGCAAGGCGGTGAAACCAGCCTGCTCGATGGCGCGCCGCTGGGGGCCTTGTTGTTGGGACTGGCGCTGCTGTTCAGCTTCCAGCAGTTGCGCCAGGCCCCGGCGGACCAGACGGCGGCCTGGGAGCGCCGGACGATTCCGTTGCTGGCCTGCCTCGGCCTGACCTGCCTTTATCTGCTGGCCCCGCTGTTTTTCTTCACCCAGGGCACGGCCATCAGTTGGGCGCTGGCCGGACTGGTGACTCTGTTCGTGGGGCTGCGCCTGCAATCGCGCAGTTTCCTGTTCAGTGCCTTTGCCGTGCAGTTGCTCGGCGGCGCCTTGTTCCTGTTACGCCTCAAGGGCGCCGAAGGAGATTCGACGGCCGTCTTCAGCGCGGGCTGGAATGGCCTGATGAGCGCTTCGCTGATCGGCCTGTCGCTGATTGCCGGGATGTTGCTGGCGGCGCGGGACGAGATGGTCCGCGGCGATACGCGCCTGTTGCGGGCATTGTCGGTGATCCTGCTGGCGGGCCTGGCGCTGATCAACCTGGCGGTGCTGTTTGTCCTGCCCTGGGCCACGGCCAGTGGCGTGTGGGCGGCCAGCGGCCTGCTGATCATCTGGCTGAGCCTGTATCTGCAACAGCGCCTGAGTTTTGTCTTCGGCCTGGTGTTGCAGGTGGTGGGTGGCACGGCCTTTCTGCTGGCGGATCGGCCGCATCCCGGTTCCCTGGAGGAGAGCGCCTTGCCGCTGCTGGCCAATAGCGGCTTCTGGACGCCGATGGTCCTCGGCATCGTGGCCTTGATCGGCGCCTGGCGCCTGCAAGCGGGCAAGACCGCGACGGCGTTCGATGGCTTGCACCTGCGGCGCCTCTCGCAAGTGCTGCTGACCTGGGGCGCGCTCTGGTGGTTTGGCGCCCTGTGGTATGAAGTGATGCGGGCGACCGGGAATGGCGGCTGGCAATTCTGGATGTTGCTGGTGCCGGCCGGCAGCGTTGCGCTCTGGAGCGTGTTGGCCGCGCGCCTGCGCTGGCCGGACATGGCCCTGCTCTGCACGGTGCTGGTGCCCGCCTCGGCGCTGGTGCTGCTGATGAGCTGGTCGAGCCGCTACCACCCGGCGGCGAACTTCGGCTGGCTCGCCTGGCTGGCGGTGTTCGCCGTGCATCTGCTGTCCCTGCGCAAGCTGGCGCCGCAACTGCCGGCCCGAGCCTTGAGCATCGCCCATGTACTGGGCTGCTGGTTGATCCTCGGCGTGCTGGCGCTGGAACTGCGCTACGGCCTGCTGCTGCTGTCCGAACACTACAACGCCTGGCGCTGGCTGGGTTACGCGGTGTTGCCGAGCCTGTACCTGGTGCTGATGGCGGCGCCGCGCAACGGACCATGGCCGATTGCCGCCCATCCGCGCGAATACCGTCTGTACGCGGCCCTGCCACTGGCGTTGCTGATGCTTGCCTGGTTCTGGCTGGCCAACACCTTCAGTGATGGCAGTGCCGAGCCGCTGCCCTATGTGCCGCTGCTCAACCCGCTGGAACTGGGGCTGCTGTTCGCCCTGATGGGGATCTATATCTGGTCGCGCAGCGCGGTGCCGCAGTTCGGGATCCGCGCCGGCCAGGTCGAATGGGCGACCCAGGCGGTGGCGGGGTTGTCGTTGTTCGCCTTCGTCACCGCGCTGGTCATGCGGGCCGCGCACCATTGGGGCGGCGTGCCGTTCCAGCTCGACGCGCTGCTGGAGTCGATGCTGGTGCAGGCCGGGCTGTCGATTGCCTGGAGCCTGATCGCCCTGAGCCTGATGATCGGCGGGCACCTGCGTCATCGTCGCGAAGTCTGGCTGATCGGTGCGGTGTTGATCGCGCTGGTGGTGGCCAAGTTGTTCTTTGTCGAGCTGAGCAACCGTGGCGGACTGGCGCGGATCGTCTCGTTCATCGGCGTGGGCGTGCTGATGCTGGTGGTCGGGTATTTCGCCCCGCTGCCGCCGAAGCGCCCGGATGTCGAACCGCCGCAAGTGCAAAATGAAGGAGTGTCATCTTGATTCGTAAGCTGAGCCCGGGCTGCCTGGGCATTTTGCTGCTGTGCGTCGGCGCGTCGCTGGCGGCCCAGGAAAAACCGGCCGACTACGCCACGCTGGTGCCCCTGACCCTCGGCGGCGAAGGGCCCTGGTATCGCGTGGAGCTGCCATTGACCTTGCAGGCGCAATCGCGCCAGCCCGAGCTGAACGATGTGCGGGTGTTCAACGCCGCGGGCGAAGCCCAGGCCTATGCCTTGCTCAAGGAGCAGGCGCAGTCGACGGAACAGCGCCATCAGGTCGATGTGAAGTGGTTCCCGCTCTACAGCTCGGCCGACGCGCCCCAGGCGACGCCCAGCGTGCGCGTGCAATCGACCACCAGCGGCACTCTGGTCGAAGTGACCCCGTCCAGCCAACTGGAGGTCGGCGAGGAAGTGCTGCGTGGCTGGTTGCTCGATGCCAGTGCGATCAAGGCGCCGTTGCAGCAACTGATCCTCGACTGGACCAGCGAGCGCGACGGCTTCCAGCGTTTCAGCATCGAAGCCAGTGACGATTTGCAGCACTGGCAGTCCTGGGGCGATGGACAGGTCGCACGGCTGTCGTTCGCCGACGAACGGATCGAGCAGCGCGAAGTGACCCTGCCCGGTCAGTCGGCGCGTTACCTGCGCCTGTTGTGGCAGGCGCCGCAGTCGGCGCCGGTACTGAATGCCGCGCAACTGGTGAGCAGCACCAGCAGCCTGTCGTTGCCGCTGGCCTGGTCGCAACCGCTGGCGGGCAGCAGTGCCAAGGCTGGCGAGTACACCTGGACCGTGCCGGCCGGACTGAACCTGGAACAGGTGCGGATCGACCTCGCCCAGCCCAACAGCCTGGCGCCGGTGCGCCTGTATGGGCGGCGCAACGCCAATGAGGCCTGGCAGGCGCTGACCAGCGGCCTGCTCTATCGCCTGACGCAGAATGGCCAGGACGTGGTGCAGGACAGACTCGAGCTGTCCGGTTACGCGGTGGCGCAATTGAAACTGGTGGTCGACGAACGTGGTGGTGGTCTCGGGGCGACGGCGCCGGCCCTGAGTTATGCGGTACGACCGACGCAACTGGTGTTTCTGGCGCGCGGCAATGCGCCGTTCTCCCTGGCGCTGGGCAATGCGACGGTCGCCGCGGCGAACCTGCCGCTGTCGACGCTGATTCCGGATTACAGCCCGCAACGCCTGGCCGGGTTGGGCAAGGCGACACCGGGTTCGGCGGTGGTGGTCGCGGCGCAACCGCCGGCGGTCGTGGCGCCGCCGGGCACCGACTGGAAGAAGATCGGCTTGTGGGCGGTCCTGCTGCTGGGCGTGGCGGCGCTGGCGGGGATGGCCTTCAGCCTGTTGCGCAAGCCACAGGCCTGAAGACTGCCCCCGGCTTACCCCGTCCCCTGTGGGAGCCGGCTTGCCGGCGATGAGGCCCTTGAGAGCTGCCTCGCCCCTGCGACCGCCATCGCCGGCAAGCCGGCTCCTACAGGGGGGGGGCGTCAGTGCTGGCCGACCACCGGGTCTTGTCTGCCCTGGGCGCCTGGCGGCGCTTTTGGGCTACGCTGAATCCGACCTGTGAACTCTCTGTGCGCCATCCGAGTCTGATCAGGAGGATTTGCAACGCAACTCGCGTTAAACTGCGCGGGTTTTCAGACCCCCCTTTCTCCGGAGCCATCCATGTCCCGCGTTACCCTGAGTCGCTATTTGATTGAGCAGACCCGCAGCAACAACACGCCTGCCGATCTGCGTTTCCTGATCGAAGTGGTCGCGCGTGCCTGCAAGGAAATCAGCCATGCCGTCTCCAAGGGCGCGCTGGGTGGGGTGCTGGGCAGCATGGGCACCGAGAACGTGCAGGGCGAAGTGCAGAAGAAGCTCGATGTGCTTTCCAACGAGATCCTGCTCGAAGCCAACGAATGGGGCGGTCACCTGGCCGGCATGGCGTCCGAGGAAATGGACAATGCCTACCAGATCCCCGGCAAATATCCGAAAGGCGCCTACCTGCTGGTATTCGACCCGCTGGACGGTTCGTCGAACATCGATATCAACGCCCCGGTCGGTACGATCTTCTCGGTGCTGCGCTGCCCGAACGAATACCTGAGCCAGAACGAAGCCCTGAACGAAAAGGCCTTCCTGCAGCCAGGCACCCAGCAGGTTGCCGCCGGTTATGCCATCTACGGCCCGCAGACCATGCTGGTGCTGACCCTGGGCGATGGCGTGAAAGGCTTCACCCTTGACCGTGAAATGGGCAGCTTCGTGCTGACCCACGAAGACATCACGATCCCGGCTTCCACCCAGGAATTCGCGATCAACATGTCCAACCAGCGTCACTGGGAAGCGCCGGTACAACGCTATGTCGGCGAATTGCTGGCCGGCGAAGAAGGCCCGTTGAAAAAGAACTACAACATGCGCTGGGTTGCCGCGATGGTTGCGGACGTGCACCGCATCCTGACCCGGGGTGGCCTGTTCATGTACCCGCGCGACAGCCGCGAGCCGTCCAAGCCGGGTAAGCTGCGTCTGATGTACGAAGCCAACCCGATGTCGTTCCTGGTGGAGCAGGCGGGCGGTGCGTCCACCGACGGTCACCAGCGCATCCTCGATATCCAGCCCGAAGGCCTGCACCAGCGTGTGGCCGTGTTCCTCGGCTCGAAGGAAGAAGTGGCCCGGGTCACCGGCTACCACAAGGAGTAAATCCATGTCCGCGCCCTGGCAGCCGTTACTCGATTGGTGGTTCGGTTCTGCCGGGACGCCGGTCGCGATAGTGGCCGACAAGGGACGGTTGTGGTTCGGCAAGCGTGACAGCCAGGACCTCGAGGCGCGCGAGCGTTTCGGGGGCCAGGTCGAGCAGGCCCTGGCCGGCGGACTGGTCGAGTGGACGCAATGTCCCGAAGGCTGGCTGGCCGTGGTGCTCCTGCTCGATCAGTTGCCACGGATGATCTTTCGCGATACCCCGCACGCTTTCTCCGGAGACGCTCGCGCCCAGGCGCTGGTGGCCCACGGCATTGCCGCGGATTTCGACCGGCAACTGCCGGCGATGCAGCGGGTGTTTATCTACCTGGTGTTCGAACACTGCGAGAACCTGGCGGTGCAGAACGAAGCGGTGTCGCGCTTTGCGGCGTTGCTCAGGGAGCAGCCGGAGGAGCAACAGGCGGTGTTTGCCGACAACCTGGACTATGCCGAACGGCATCAGCAAGTGATTGCCCGGTTCGGGCGCTTTCCCCATCGCAATGCCATTCTCGGCCGTGAGTCCACGGTTGAGGAAGTGGCGTTTTTGCGGGAGCCCGGTTCACGGTTCTAAGAGGTGCTGGGCGGCGGATGGCCCTTTCGCGGGCAAGCCCGCTCCCACAGTACGGCATCGATCACGGATTTTGTGTACGAGCCAAACCTGCAGGAGCCGGCTTGCCGGCGATAAGGCCGGTACATCCCCGCCGCATCATCTGCGTCAGGGATATCGCCATCGCCAGCAAGCCGGCTCCCACGGGTTTTTGCGCTGCGCTTCAGATCCGGAAACTGCCGACCAACTGCTTCAAGCGTGCCGCCTGCTGTTCCAGGTCCGCGCAGGCGCGCAAGGTCGACTGCAGGTTTTCCACGCCTTCCTGGTTCAGCGTATTGATCTCGGTGATATCGACGTTGATCGATTCCACCACCGCGGTCTGTTCCTCGGTCGCGGTCGCCACCGACTGGTTCATGCCGTCGATCTCGCCGATCCGCTGGGTCACGCTGCCCAGCCGTTCGCCGGCCTGGTTGGCGATGCCGACGCTGCTTTCGCTCTGACGCTGGCTGTCGGTCATGATGCTCACCGCTTCCCGGGCGCCGACCTGCAACTCTTCGATCATCTTCTGCACTTGCTGCGCCGAGTCCTGGGTGCGGTGCGCCAGGTTGCGCACTTCGTCGGCCACCACGGCAAAGCCGCGACCGGCTTCACCTGCCCGTGCCGCTTCGATGGCGGCGTTGAGCGCCAGTAGGTTGGTCTGCTGGGAAATGCTGGTGATCACTTCGAGAATCTGCCCGATATTCACGGTGTTGCTGTTCAGGGTCTCGATATTGCCGCAGGAATCGCTGATCTTCGCCGACAACTGCTGCATCGCGACGATGGTCTTGTCCACCACTTGCTGGCCGTCTTCGGCGAGGCTGCGGGCGTCGCTGGAATGCTGCGAGGCGAGGGCGGCGTTCTGGGCGATTTCCTGGGCCGCGGCGCCGAGCTGGTTGATCGCCGCCGCGACGCTGCTGGTGCGGCTGGCCTGCTGGTCGGAGTTGAGCATCGACGAGTTGGAGGCGCTGACCACCCGCAGGGCGACCTCGTTGACCTGGCCGGTGGCCGATGCCACTTCTCGGATCGAGGTGTGGATACGTTCCACGAAGCGGTTGAACGACATGCCCAGGGTGCCGAACTCGTCATGGCCATGGATGGTCAGGCGTTTGGTCAGGTCGCCTTCGCCTTCGGCGATATCGTGCATGGCCCGGCCCATCAGGTGCAGCGGCTGCATCAGTACGCGGATCAGCATGCCCAGCAGGGCGATGATGATGACCACGGCGATCACCATGGCGATGATCGCCGAGGTGCGGAATTCGCTGAGCATCGAGAACGCGGTGTCCTGGTCGAGCACCAGCGCCACGTACCAGTCGGCCGAAGGCAGGCCGTTGACATGGGTGAAGGAGATGAACTGGGTCTTGCCGTCCACCGCGACTTCCTTCAGGCCGGCGCTGATCTTCGGCGTGTCGTTCGGATAGGCCTCGGCGAGGTTCTTGAGAATCAGCTTGCTGTCCGGGTGCACCAGGATCTTGCCGTCGGCGCTGACGATAAAGGCGTGGCCGTGGCCGCCGAAATTCAGCGAGTTGATGATCGCGCTGACGCTGCCCAGGTCGATGTCCGCGCCGGTCACGCCGATGAACTTGCCGTCGTGCTGCACCGGGGTTGCCAGGGTGATCACCAGCTTGCCCGAGGAGGCGGCGATGTAGGGTTCGGTGACGATGGTCTGCTGGGCGGCGGTGGCAGCCTTGTACCAGCCACGGGCGCGCGGATCGTAGTCGGCGGCGCGGTTGCCCGCCGGGACCGAGAACATCACGCCTTCCTGGCTGCCGAAATAGCTCAGCTGGAAGTTGCCGGTGTAGGCGGGCAGGCCGACGGCGCGCTTGAGGCTGTCGGCGGAATTGCCGTCCACGGCGATCTGCTGCGACAGCGACTGCAACAGCTGGATACGGCTTTCCACCCAGGTCTGGATGTTGCTGGTGGTCAGGCTGCCCAGTTCCTGCATCGAGGCTTCGGTGCTGCTGCGCAGGGCTTCGCGCTGGCGATAGTCGTTGAACAGGATAAAGCAGGCGAACGCCACCGCGACCACCAGGGCCGCAGCCAGGAGGATCTTGTGACTGAACTTGAAGTTTTTGGTCATCGAATGGCTGTCCGCAAGAGGCTGGTCAACGAGGGGGCGACAATTTGCCACGTTTGATGGCATGACGCCTCTATATCTCGACACAGTCTTGTTAAATATTAGTTTCTTGACGGTAAAGCCGACGAAATGCCGGTTTTCCTCGCAAAAGCGCTGATCTGCAACGGAAAGTGCCGTAAGAAAAGGTCGTAGGGTCGGGAACCAGATGGCCCTTTTCTCTTCTAAGCTTGCGGTAGGCCCCCGTGCCGACCTTTCCGTCCCCAGGAGTTTCCCCCCATGTCGTTGCGCTCTCTCGCTCTGCTGTCGTTTTGCGTGTTGTTGGTCGCTTGCAGCAAGGTCAACCAGGAAAACTACTCGAAGCTGTCCACGGGCATGCCCAAGGCCGAAGTCGAGTCGTTGCTCGGCAGTCCCTCTGACTGTTCCGGCGCGCTGGGCATGTCCAGTTGTACCTGGGGTAACAAGAACAGCTTTATCAGCGTGCAGTACGCCGGTGACAAAGTCCTGATGTTTTCCGGGCAAGGCCTGAAGTAAACCGGGGCGCAAGCCCTCGGGAGAAGAATAATGTTGCGTTTAGTGGTCACTCTTTTGGCCGGCCTGTTGCTGGCTGGTTGCGCTACGTCGGGCGATGACCTGGCGCCTAAAACCGCAGGTCATGTCGACCTCAAGCGTTACCAGGGCACCTGGTACGAGCTGGCGCGAATGCCGATGTATTTCCAGCGCAACTGCGTCCAGTCCGAGGCCCGCTACAGCCTGATGCCCGACGGCAGGATGGCGGTATTCAATCGCTGCCTGACCGAGCAATGGAAGTGGGAGGAGGCCAAGGGGACGGCGACGCCGCAAGTGCCGGGGCAGACCGACAAGCTGTGGGTACGCTTCGACAACTGGTTCACCGCCTTGCTGCCGGGCCTGGCCAAGGGCAACTACTGGGTGCTGTATGTCAGCGATGACTACCACACCGCGATTGTCGGTGATCCGAGCCGACGCTACCTGTGGCTGCTGTCACGCTCGACCAAGGTCAATGCGGACGTGCGCGAGGACCTGCTGAGCCGGGCGCGCCAGCAGGGTTATGACACCACACGGCTGATCTGGCGTACGCCGGACTCGAAGATGCCGCACTGATTCAGGCTGACCGGCGTTGATGATCGTGCCCACGCTCTGCGTGGGCACGCCGCGCTGGGTGACGCGGAGCGTCACGGGATGCATTCCCACGCGGAGCGTGGGAACGATCATGGGGTAGTTCCTACAGGTTTGTGGCGGGCTTGTCCGCTCAGTTCAGCAGATCACGCAAGACCTGGGTAAATGCCTGCGCGCTCTCTTCCTCGCCCGCATGCCGTCCACCCTTTACCGCCCACTGGCCGTTGACCATGACGTCACGGACCTGACGGTCGCCGCCGGCGAACAGCCAGCGATTGAGAATGCCATCGTCCTGGGCGGTGGCCAGGTACGGGTCGCTGCCGTCGAGCACCAGCCAGTCGGCGCGCTTGCCCGCTTCCAGCTTGCCGATCGATTGCCCGAGCGCCTGGGCGCCACCGTCCAGCGCCGCGTCATAGAGAGTGCGACCGACCATCGGCTGGTCGGCGCGATACAGGCGGTTACGCCGCTGATCGCGCAGGCGCTGGCCGTATTCCAGCCAGCGCAGTTCCTCGACCACGCTCAGTGACACATGGCTGTCGGAACCGATGCCCATGCGGCCGCCCTGGGCGAGGAAGTCCACCGCCGGGAAGATCCCGTCGCCCAGATTCGCTTCGGTGGTCAGGCACAGCCCGGCGATCGCCCGGCTGCGGGCCATGCGCGTGACTTCCCCGGCGTCGGCGTGGGTCGCGTGCACCAGGCACCAGCGCTCGTCCACCTCGACATTGTCGTATAGCCATTGCAGCGGCCGCTTGCCGCTCCAGGACAGGCAGTCGTCGACTTCCTTCTGCTGCTCGGCGATATGGATGTGCACCGGGCACTGCCGGTCGCTGGCGGCCAGTACTTCGCTGATCTGCCCGGGCGTCACCGCTCGCAGCGAGTGGAAGCACAGGCCCAGGGCCTGGGCCGGCTGCCGGGCCAGCAGCGGTTGCAGGCGGGCTTGCAGTTTCAGGTAATTCTCGGTGCTGTTGATAAAGCGCCGCTGGCCGTCATTCGGGGTCTGGCCGCCAAAGCCGGAGTGGCTGTAGAGCACTGGCAACAGGGTCAGGCCGATGCCCGCGTCCGCGGCCGCCTGGCTGATGCGCAAGCCCAGCTCCGCCGGATCGGCGTAGGGCTGCCCGTTGGTGTCATGGTGCACGTAGTGGAATTCGGCCACCGAGGTGTAACCGGCCTTGAGCATCTCGATATAGAGCTGGCGGGCGATGACGCCCATCTGCTCCGGGCTGATCTTGCCCACCAGCCGGTACATCAGGTCGCGCCAGGTCCAGAAGCTGTCGTTCGGATTGCCGGCCACTTCCGCCAGGCCGCCCATCGCCCGCTGGAAAGCGTGGGAATGCAGGTTCGGCATGCCCGGCAACAGCGGGCCGCTCAGCCGTTCGGCGCCTTCTGCATGGGAATCGGCCTGGACCTGGGTCAGCACGCCCGCGGCGTTGACCTCAAGGCGTACGTTTTTGGCCCATCCACTAGGCAGCAGCGCGCGTTCGGCAAAGAAGGCGGACATGGTTCAGCACCCCATCGTGTGTTATTTGTATATACATATACAGACGTTTGCCTGCCCGGTAAACTCCGGCAAGCTAGCAACCTTTAAAATCGAACAAGGATTTCCTGTGCCGACTCCGCCTGCCAACAACCCGCTGGCTGCCCACATGGGTGACAGTCCGGCGCCGTTATATGCCCGCGTCAAGCAGATGATCACCCAGCAGATCGACAGCGGAAACTGGCCGCCGCATTACCGCGTGCCGTCCGAAAGCGAGCTGGTGGAACAACTGGGCTACAGCCGCATGACCATCAACCGTGCCCTGCGGGAAATGACCGCCGAAGGTCTGCTGGTGCGCATGCAGGGCGTCGGCACCTTTGTCGCCGAGCCCAAGAGCCAGTCGGCGCTGTTCGAGGTGCACAACATTGCCGATGAGATCGCCTCGCGCGGCCATCGCCACACCTGCCAGATCATCACCCTGGGCGAAGAAGCCGCCGGCTCCGAACGCGCCGTGGCCCTGGACATGCGTGAAGGGCAGAAGGTCTTCCACTCGCTGATCGTGCATTTCGAGAACGATATCCCGGTGCAGATCGAAGACCGCTTCGTCAATGCACTGGTGGCGCCGGACTACCTCAAGCAGGACTTCACGCTGCAGACGCCGTACGCCTACCTGTCCCAGGTCGCGCCGCTGACCGAGGGCGAGCATGTGGTCGAAGCCATCCTCGCCGACGCCACCGAATGCAAGCTGCTGCAGATCGAGCCGGGCGAGCCGTGCCTGATGATCCGTCGCCGCACCTGGTCCGGTCGCCAGCCGGTGACCGCCGCCCGTCTGATCCACCCCGGTTCCCGTCATCGCCTGGAAGGACGCTTTACCAAATGAGTTCACTGAAAGTCTTGCGCGCGGCGGATTACCCGCGCATGCCGTGGAAAAACGGCGGCGGCAGCACCGAGGAAATCACCCGCGACGCCGGCGAGGGCCTGGACGGTTTCGGCTGGCGCCTGTCGATTGCCGATATCGGCGAGTCGGGCGGCTTTTCCAGCTTCGCCGGCTACGAACGGATCATCACCGTGCTGCAGGGCGCGGGCATGACCCTGCAGGTCGACGGCGAGCGCACCCGCGCGCTGCTGCCGCTGGACCCGTTTGCCTTCAGTGGCGCGAGCCAGGTCAGTTGCACCCTGCTCGACGGGCCGATCCGCGACTTCAACCTGATCTATGCCCCGGATCGCTACAACGCCCGCCTGCAATGGCTGGATGCCGCGCAGCCGAAGCGTTTCTTCAGCTCGGCGGCGGTGCTGCTGATCTTCAGTGTCAGCGATCAACTGCATGTCGGCCTGGGCAGTACCGGCTACGAAGTCCTGGGCCGCCACGACTGCCTGCAACTGGACAGCAACGAGCAGTTGCTGGAAGTGTCGGTGACCGGCCGTTGCTGTGTGATCGAACTGACGCCCGCCTGACCCGGTGAGTGGGCGCGCCCACTCATTGATCGTTCCCACGCTCTGCGTGGTAACGCCTCACTGGACGCTCCGCGTCCGCTTTGTGACGCAGAGCGTCACGGGCTGCATGCCCACGCAGAGCGTGGGAACGATCAGCCCTTTCGCGCACCAACTTGTTACCGAACGCCCCAGCATGGCGCAAAACCTTCTTCCGGTAACAGCTTCCTACCCGCAGTTTCTCTTCGTCCTACAATTTCATTTTCCGCTCCAAGCCCCGTCCCACGGCGTTCGCCGACTATTCTGAAAAATTCTTCAGCACCTGGTTCTCAAGTTGGCCGCTTGATTGCATATGCTTGTATGTACAAGTAAAGATGTGTGCGTATGAGTCACCAGGGACAGTGATGCGCCACCCTAATTTTTCCGCTTGTGAGGGCCTCGCCCGCACAAGCTCGCTTGCCCACTGCCTGGGCGGGTTTGGACGATCGCAGAGGAGTTTTTTCGTGACTGAGAATACCCAGAAACCTACCGCCACTTTTACCAAGCGCCGTGACGTCGAAATCCGTGCCGCCCGTGGCAACAAGCTGACCGCCAAGAGCTGGCTGACCGAAGCGCCACTGCGGATGCTGATGAACAACCTCGACCCGCAAGTGGCCGAGAACCCCAAGGAGCTGGTGGTCTACGGCGGTATCGGCCGGGCCGCGCGGAACTGGGAGTGCTACGACAAGATCGTCGAGAGCCTGACCAACCTGAATGACGACGAGACCCTGCTGGTGCAATCCGGCAAGCCGGTCGGCGTGTTCAAGACCCACAGCAACGCGCCGCGCGTACTGATCGCCAACTCCAACCTGGTGCCGCACTGGGCCACCTGGGAACATTTCAACGAACTGGATGCCAAGGGCCTGGCCATGTACGGCCAGATGACCGCCGGCAGCTGGATCTATATCGGCAGCCAGGGCATCGTCCAGGGCACCTATGAAACCTTCGTCGAAGCCGGTCGCCAGCACTATGACAACAACCTGAAAGGTCGTTGGGTGCTGACCGCGGGCCTGGGCGGCATGGGCGGTGCACAACCCCTGGCGGCCACCCTCGCCGGCGCCTGCTCGCTGAACATCGAATGCCAGCAGGTCAGCATCGATTTCCGCCTGAACAGCCGTTATGTCGATGAACAGGCCACCGACCTCGACGACGCCCTGGCGCGTATCGCCAAGTACACCAAGGAAGGCAAGGCGATCTCCATTGCCCTGCTCGGCAACGCGGCGGAAATCCTCCCGGAACTGGTCAAGCGCGGCGTGCGCCCGGACATGGTCACCGACCAGACCAGCGCCCACGACCCGCTCAACGGCTACCTGCCGGCCGGCTGGACCTGGGAAGAGTACCGCGCTCGCGCCCTCACCGAACCTGCAGTGGTGGTGAAGGCCGCCAAGGCCTCCATGGCCGTGCACGTCAAGGCGATGCTCGACTTCCAGAAGCAAGGCATCCCGACCTTCGACTACGGCAACAACATCCGCCAGATGGCCCAGGAAGAAGGCGTCGAGAACGCGTTCGACTTCCCCGGCTTCGTCCCGGCCTATATCCGTCCGCTGTTCTGCCGCGGCATCGGTCCGTTCCGCTGGGCCGCGCTGTCGGGCGACCCGCAGGACATCTATAAGACCGACGCCAAGGTCAAGGAACTGATCCCGGACGACGCCCACCTGCACAACTGGCTGGACATGGCGCGCGAGCGCATCAGCTTCCAGGGCCTGCCGGCGCGTATCTGCTGGGTTGGCCTGGGCCTGCGCGCCAAGCTGGGCCTGGCCTTCAACGAAATGGTCCGCAGCGGTGAGCTGTCGGCACCGATCGTGATCGGCCGTGACCACCTGGATTCCGGTTCCGTATCCAGCCCGAACCGCGAAACCGAATCGATGCAGGACGGTTCCGATGCCGTGTCCGACTGGCCACTGCTGAATGCCCTGCTCAACACCGCCAGCGGCGCGACCTGGGTTTCCCTGCACCACGGCGGCGGCGTCGGCATGGGCTTCTCCCAGCACTCGGGCATGGTGATCGTCTGCGACGGTACCGACGAAGCGGCCGAGCGTATCGCCCGCGTGCTGCACAACGACCCGGCGACCGGTGTCATGCGCCACGCCGATGCCGGTTACCAGATCGCCATCGACTGCGCGAAAGAACAGGGCCTGAACCTGCCCATGATTACCGGCAAATAAGCGGTGCAGGCAACCCTTGTGAGGGCCGGCTTGCCGGCTCCTGCAAGGGCGGTGTTTCACCTGGAGCAGGTTTCACCAACGCTGTACCCCTAACGAAAACAATCCATAGAGGTTGAACAATGGCTGGGTCACATGATCGTGCAAGCAACAAACCGTTGATCGAAAGGCGTTCGATCGACTACATCCCGGAAGCGGAAAGACACGGTCGTCTACTCAGTCAGTTCACCCTGTGGTTGGGTGCCAACCTGCAGATCACGGCAATTGTCACCGGCGCGTTGGCGGTGGTGCTCGGCGGGGATGTGTACTGGTCGCTGGTCGGCCTGCTGCTCGGGCAATTGCTCGGCGGCGGGGTGATGGCGCTGCATGCCGCGCAAGGCCCGCAACTGGGCCTGCCGCAGATGATCTCCAGTCGCGTGCAGTTCGGTGTCTACGGTGCGGTGATTCCGCTGGTGCTGGTGTGCCTGATGTACATCGGCTTCTCGGCCAGCGGCTCGCTGCTGGCCGGGCAGGCGGTGGCGCAGTTGCTCCATGTCGAAGACTGGGTCGGCATCGTGCTGTTCGCCGCCTCCATCATGGTCTTCACCATCTTCGGCTACCGGGTGATCCACGGCATCGGCCGTATCGCCAGTGTGCTGGGGGTGATCGCCTTCATCTACCTGTTCTACAAATTGCTGGCCGGCAACGATATTTCCGCGCTGCTGGGCAACAAGCATTTCTCCCTGGCGAGTTTCCTGCTGGCGGTGTCGTTGTCGGCATCCTGGCAGATCGCGTTCGGGCCCTACGTGGCGGACTACTCGCGTTACCTGCCGCGCAGCACCTCGGCCTCGAAAACCTTCTGGGCCGTGGGCCTGGGTTCGGTGATCGGCGCCCAGGCCTCGATGGTCTTCGGCGTGTTCGCGGCGGCCCTGGCCGGTTCGCAATTCGCCCACCACGAGGTTTCGTTCATCGTCAGTCTCGGCGGTACCGGGATTGTCGCGGCGGCGCTGTACTTCGCCGTGGCCTTCGGCAAGGTCACCGTGACCACGCTGAACGCCTATGGCAGCTTCATGTCGATCGCCACCATCATCAGCGGTTTCCGTGGCAGCCGGCATATCTCCAGCGGCGTGCGCCTGCTGTACATCTTCATCATGGTGAGTATCGCCGCCGCCCTGGCGCTGCTCGGCAAGGACTCGTTCCTCAAGGACTTCTCCGCGTTCATCCTGTTCCTGCTGGCGTTCTTCACGCCCTGGAGCGCGATCAACCTGGTGGACTTCTACTGCATCACCAAGGAACGCTACGACATCCCTGCGTTGTCCGATCCCGACGCCCGCTACGGTCGCTGGAACATCATGGGCATCAGCATCTATGTGTTCGGCGTGCTGATCCAGATGCCGTTCATTTCCACGCACTTCTACACCGGTCCCCTGGTGGCGAGCCTGGGCGATACCGATATCTCCTGGATCATCGGCCTGGTGGTTCCGGCGGCGCTGTATTACTTCGCCGCGAAGAAGTGGCATGGCGCGGTTCCTGATCGCCTGATCCTGCCGGTAGAGCAGGGCGACGTTGCAGCACAAAAGGTGGGTGCCCGGGTCCAACCGTCGGCTGTCTAGCCGTCGGCCCCACCCGGTACCTGCATTGGAATACGTGGACAGGGCCTGCTTGCAGGCCAACCCGGGCCGGATGCCTCTTGACTGCCGTTAACCCATTCATGATTAGGAGCGTCACATAATGAAAATGACAAAGACCCTGCTGACCACGGCGTTATCCCTCGGCCTGTTGGCAGCTGCCGGCGCAAGCCAGGCCGCCGGCTGGTGCGAGTCCGGTAAGCCGGTGAAGTTCGCAGGCCTCAACTGGGAAAGCGGCATGTTGCTGACCGACGTCCTGCAGTTCGTCCTGGAAAAAGGCTACGACTGCAAGACCGACAGCCTGCCAGGCAACTCCATCACCATGGAGAACGCCCTGAGCAGCAACGATATCCAGGTCTTCGCCGAGGAGTGGGTCGGCCGCAGTGAAGTCTGGAACAAGGCCGAGAAAGCCGGGAAGGTCGTCGGTGTCGGCGCTCCGGTGGTCGGTGCCATCGAAGGCTGGTACGTGCCGCGTTATGTGGTCGAAGGCGATGCCAAGCGCAAGATCGAAGCCAAGGCGCCCAACCTGAAGAAGATCTCCGACCTGGCGCAATACGCCTCGGTGTTCAAGGATCAGGAAGAGCCGAGCAAGGGTCGCTTCTACAACTGCCCGGCCGGCTGGACCTGCGAGCTGGACAACAGCGAGATGCTGAAAAGCTACGGTCTGGAAAGCACCTACACCAACTTCCGACCTGGCACCGGGCCGGCTCTGGATGCCGCGGTGCTGTCGAGCTACAAGCGTGGCGAACCGATTCTGTTCTACTACTGGTCGCCGACGCCGCTGATGGGCCAGGTGGACCTGGTCAAGCTGGAAGAAAAACCGGGTGTCGACAAGAGCGTGAGCATCAAGGTCGGTCTGTCCAAGACGTTCCACGACGAAGCACCTGAATTGGTCGCCGTGCTGGAAAAGGCTAATCTGCCGATCGATCTGCTCAACCAGAACCTGGGACGCATGACCAAGGAACGGATCGAATCGCCAAAGCTGGCGAAAATCTTCCTCAAGGAACACCCTGAGGTCTGGCAGGCTTGGGTCAGCGCTGACGCTGCCAAGAAAATCAACGCGGCTCTGTAGGTCGACTACCTCCCGGCTAACCGGAAGGCTGGCCGGGACGTTCGCTACATCCACTTGATCGAGAGTTTCCAATGTTTCCCGAGAATTTCACGTTTTCCATCGCCGACTGGGTCAACGGTTGGGTTGATTCGCTGGTGACCAACTACGGCGATGTGTTCCGGCACATCTCCGACACCCTGCTGTGGGCCATCGTCAATCTGGAAGGCCTGCTGCGCCTGGCGCCCTGGTGGTTGATGCTAGCCATCGTCGGCGGTATCGCCTGGCACGCCACCCGCAAGGTGGTGACCACCGCGGTGATCGTCGGCCTGCTGTTCCTGGTGGGCGCGGTCGGCCTGTGGGACAAGCTGATGCAGACCCTGGCACTGATGCTGGTGGCGACGCTGATCTCGGTACTGATCGGGATTCCCCTGGGAATTCTGTCGGCGCGTAGCAATCGCCTGCGTTCGGTGCTGATGCCGCTGCTGGATATCATGCAGACCATGCCCAGCTTCGTGTACCTGATCCCGGTACTGATGCTGTTCGGCCTGGGCAAGGTCCCGGCGATCTTCGCCACGGTGATCTATGCCGCGCCGCCGCTGATCCGCCTGACCGACCTGGGTATCCGCCAGGTGGACGGCGAAGTGATGGAAGCGATCAATGCCTTCGGTGCCAACCGCTGGCAGCAACTGTTCGGCGTGCAACTGCCGCTGGCCCTGCCGAGCATCATGGCCGGGATCAACCAGACCACCATGATGGCCCTGTCGATGGTGGTGATCGCCTCGATGATCGGTGCCCGTGGCCTGGGCGAAGATGTACTGGTCGGGATCCAGACCCTGAACGTCGGGCGCGGTCTCGAAGCGGGGCTGGCCATCGTGATTCTCGCCGTGGTCATCGACCGCATTACCCAGGCCTATGGTCGTCCGCGCCATGAGGTGAGCAAATGACTGATTCCATCGTCAGCAAGATCGAAGTCAAGAACGTCTTCAAGATTTTCGGGGCGCGCTCCAATGACGCGCTGAACATGATCCGCCAGGGCAAGACCAAGGACCAGGTGCTGGCCGAGACCGGTTGCGTGGTCGGGGTCAACGACCTGTCGCTGACCATCGGCACCGGCGAGATCTTCGTGATCATGGGCCTGTCGGGTTCCGGCAAGTCGACCCTGGTCCGCCACTTCAACCGCCTGATCGACCCGACCAGCGGCGCGATCCTGGTGGACGGTGTGGACATCCTCCAGCACGACATGGAAGCCCTGCGCGAATTCCGCCGGCACAAGATCAGCATGGTGTTCCAGAGCTTCGGCCTGCTGCCCCACAAGACCGTGCAGGAAAACGTCGCCTATGGCCTCAAGGTCCGTGGCGAGAGCAAGGAAATGTGCGTCGAGCGCTCGCTGCACTGGATCAACACCGTGGGCCTCAAGGGCTACGAGAACAAGTACCCGCACCAGCTGTCGGGCGGCATGCGCCAGCGCGTCGGCCTGGCTAGGGCCTTGGCGGCGGACACCGACATCATCCTGATGGACGAGGCGTTCAGTGCGCTCGACCCGCTGATCCGCGCCGAGATGCAGGACCAGTTGCTGGAGCTGCAGAAGACGTTGCACAAGACCATCGTGTTCATTACCCACGACCTCGACGAGGCCGTGCGCATCGGCAACCGCATCGCGATTCTCAAGGACGGCAAGCTGATCCAGGTCGGGACTCCGAAGGAAATCCTCCATTCGCCGGCCGATGAGTACGTCGACCGCTTCGTGCAGCGGCGTGCGGCGACGGTTTAAGGCGCAAGAGGTGTGGTGCCGGTGCGGGCCCCTTCGCGGGCAAGCCCGCTCCCACGGGGTTCGGGGGGGCGGTGAAGTTGTATCAATATTCAGGTTGTAAGGATGAGGTTGAAGATGTCCCAGGCTGAAAAAATCGTTATCGCCGATGCGCCGTTGCGCTGGCAGGATGTGGTCGCGGTGGCCCGGCACGGCGCGCAGCTCGAACTGGCGCCGCAGACCTGGACGCGGATCGACAACGCCCAGGCCATCGTCCAGCGGATCGTCGTCAGCGGCGAGCGCGCCTATGGCGTGAACACCGGCCTGGGCGGCCTTTCCAACGTGTCGCTGTCCGGCGAGCAACTCAGCCAGTTGTCCCGCAACACCCTGCTCAGCCATGCCTGTGGCGTCGGTGCGCCGTTGGCCGACGAACAGACCCGGGCGATCATCTGCGCCGCCGTCATCAACTACAGCCATGGCAAGTCCGGCCTGCACCGCCAGGTGGTCGAAGCCCTGCTGGCGCTGCTCAATCACGGTATCACCCCGCAGGTGCCCTCCCAGGGGTCGGTCGGTTACCTGACCCATATGGCCCACATCGGCGTGGCCCTGCTCGGTGTCGGCCAGGTCAGCTACCGCGGGCAGATCGTTGCCGCGCAACAGGCCCTGGCCGAGGAAGGCCTGCAACCGGTGCGACTGGGGGCCAAGGACGGACTGTGCCTGGTCAACGGCACGCCGTGCATGAGTGGCCTGAGCTGCCTGGCCCTGGCCGATGCTCATCGTCTGGTGCAATGGTCCGACGTCACTGCGGCGATGAGCTTCGAGGCCCAGCGCGGGCAGATCGCCGCGTTCGACGCCGAGATCATCGCCCTCAAGCCGCATCCCGGCATGCAGCAGGTCGGCAGCAACCTGCGCAGCCTGCTCGAAGGCAGCGAAGTGATCGCCGCGAGCAAGGGCATTCGTACCCAGGACGCCCTGAGTATCCGCTCGATCCCGCAGGTCCACGGCGCCGCCCGCGATCAACTGGCCCATGCCACCCGGCAGATCGAAACCGAACTCAACGGTTGCACCGACAACCCGCTGTTGCTGGGCACGCCGGACAACTTCCGGGTGATGTCCCAGGCCAACCCCCACGGCCAGTCGGTGGCCCTCGCGGCGGATCTGCTGGCGATTGCCATGGCGGAAATCGGCTCGATTGCCGAGCGTCGCCTCGATCGCCTGATCAACCCCCACGTCAGTGGCTTGCCGGCGTTCCTGGTCAGCCAGCCGGGCGTCAACTCGGGGATGATGATCGTGCAGTACGTCGCCGCGTCCCTCTGTGCGCAGAATCGCCAGTTGGCGCAACCGGCGGTGCTCGACAACTACGTCACCTCCGCGCTGCAGGAAGATCACCTGAGCATGGGCACCAACGCCGCGCTCAAGTTGCACCAGGTCCTGGAGAACTGCACCCAGGTCCTCGCCATCGAGTACCTGCTGGCGGCCCAGGCCTTCGAATTCCTCAAGGCGCAGCGTTTCGGCGCCGGCACCGACGCCGCCTGGAAACTGCTGCGCGAGCGTGTGCCGGCTTATGAGCAGGACCGCTGGCTGGCGCCGGACATCGCCAGTGCGGCGGCGATCCTCAAGGACGCCACGCTCTTGCACGACAGGTTGCCGAACCTGCATTGATTCCACGATGACCAGCGTGCCAAGGCGCCATCCGCTCAAAAAGCGGACAGCGACGGATAACGGAAGCTTCCGGAGCGACTGGTAGTTAATAAAACTCTCAAAAGGAGCATGAATGTGACTGCGTTAAACCTGATTCCCGGCCAACTGACCCTGGCGCAACTGCGCGCGGTCTACCAGCAGCCCGTCAAACTGACCCTCGACAACAGCGCATCGGCGCAGATCGAGGCCAGCGTCGCCTGCGTCGAGCAGATCCTCGCGGAAAACCGCACCGCCTACGGCATCAACACCGGTTTCGGTCTGCTGGCCTCGACCCGTATCGCCAGCGAAGACCTGGAAAACCTCCAGCGCTCCCTGGTGCTGTCCCACGCGGCCGGCGTTGGCGCGCCGATCAGCGATGCGCTGGTACGCCTGATCATGGTGCTCAAGGTCAACAGCCTGAGCCGGGGTTTCTCCGGTATCCGCCGCCAGGTGATCGACGCGCTGATCGCGCTGATCAATGCCGAGGTTTATCCGCACATTCCGCTCAAAGGCTCGGTCGGTGCCTCCGGTGACCTGGCGCCATTGGCCCATATGTCGCTGGTGCTGCTGGGCGAAGGCAAGGCGCGCTACAAGGGCGAGTGGCTGGACGCGCCGACCGCGCTGAAGCAGGCCGGCCTGCAACCGCTGACCCTGGCCGCGAAAGAAGGCCTGGCGCTGCTCAACGGCACCCAGGTGTCCACCGCCTTTGCCCTGCGCGGGCTGTTCGAAGGCGAAGACCTGTTTGCCGGTGCCCTGGTCGCCGGCGGCCTGACCGTCGAGGCGGTGCTGGGTTCGCGTTCGCCGTTCGACGCCCGGATCCATGAAGCCCGCGGCCAGCGCGGCCAGATCGACGCGGCAGCGAGCTATCGCCACCTGCTGGGCGAGCGCAGTGAAGTGTCCGACTCCCACGAGAACTGCGAGAAGGTCCAGGATCCTTACTCCCTGCGCTGCCAGCCGCAGGTCATGGGTGCCTGCCTGACCCAGTTCCGCCAGGCGGCCGAAGTGCTGGTGGTCGAAGCCAACGCCGTATCGGACAACCCGCTGGTGTTCGCGGCGGAAGGCGACGTGATTTCCGGCGGCAACTTCCATGCCGAACCGGTGGCCATGGCCGCCGACAACATGGCTCTGGCGATTGCCGAGATCGGTTCCCTGAGCGAGCGCCGTATCTCGCTGATGATGGACAAGCACATGTCGCAGTTGCCGCCGTTCCTGGTGGCCAATGGCGGCGTCAACTCCGGCTTCATGATCGCCCAGGTCACCGCGGCGGCCCTGGCCAGCGAGAACAAGGCCCTGGCGCATCCGCACAGTGTCGACAGCCTGCCGACTTCGGCGAACCAGGAAGACCATGTGTCGATGGCGCCGGCCGCCGGCAAGCGCCTGTGGGAAATGGCCGAGAACACCCGCGGGATTCTCGCGGTCGAATGGCTGGCAGCCTGCCAGGGCCTGGACCTGCGCAACGGCCTGAAAACCTCGCCGACCCTGGAGACTGCCCGTGCGACCCTGCGTGAAAAGGTCGCCTACTACGACAAGGACCGTTTCTTCGCCCCGGATATCGAAGCGGCCAGCGAGCTGCTGGCGTCCCGTTGCCTGACCCCGCTGGTCCCGGCGAAGTTGCTGCCAAGCCTGTAAGCGTTGCCAGGAACAGACTTGGGGTTTCCCTTGTGGGAGCGGGCTTGCCCGCGAAAGCAACGGCCCGGGCACCGCAGTCGTCCGGGGAACCGTGTTGGCTGTTTCGCGGGCAAGCCCGCTCCCACAGGGTGTGGCCATGTTGGCTGCTTCTCCCACAGGGTGGTTACAGGCAAGCCCGGCTCCCACAAGGTGGGGTGGCCTCCAGACCCGCCACCCGGCAGATGCTTTTTGCCTGGGCGGGTCGGGTTGGGTACTCTGCGACCCCTTTTTGCGGCCGGGTGGTCGCAAGACCTTCGCCACAAGTCTGATTCTCATCGATCTGTACCGATAAGAATAATTAAGGACGAGTCATGCAACAGCCAGTCAAAGGTTTGAAACGCGGGCTTTCCGCCCGACATATTCGCTTCATGGCCCTGGGTTCCGCCATCGGCACAGGGTTGTTCTACGGTTCCGCCTCGGCCATCCAGATGGCCGGCCCGGCCGTGCTGCTGGCCTACCTGATCGGTGGCGCCGCAGTGTTCATGGTGATGCGCGCGCTCGGTGAAATGGCGGTGCACAACCCGGTGTCCGGCTCCTTCGGCCAGTACGCCAGTACCTACGTCGGCCCGATGTCCGGCTTTATCCTCGGCTGGACCTACGCCTTCGAGATGGTCATCGTCGGCCTGGCCGATGTCACCGCCTTCGGCATCTATATGGGCTTCTGGTTTCCGGAGGTCGACCGCTGGGTCTGGGTCCTGGGCATCGTGTTCTTTATCGGCGCGCTGAACCTGTGCGCGGTGAAGGTCTTCGGGGAAATGGAGTTCTGGCTGTCGCTGCTCAAGGTCGGCGCCATTGTCGCGATGATCCTCGGCGGTTTCGGCATCATGTTCTTCGGCATCAGCACGGCCACGCCGGGCGCTGAAGTCGGTATCGGCAATCTCTGGGCCCATGGCGGCTTCATGCCCAACGGCGCGGCCGGGATGATCGCCTCGTTCGCGGTGGTGATGTTCGCCTTCGGCGGTATCGAGATCATCGGCGTCACCGCCGGCGAAGCCAAGGACCCGCAGCGGGTGATCCCCAAGGCGATCAATGCGGTGCCGGTGCGCATCCTGCTGTTCTACGTGCTGACCCTGTTCGTGCTGATGTCCATCTACCCGTGGCCGCAGATCGGCAGCCAGGGCAGCCCGTTCGTGCAGATCTTCCAGAACCTGGGCATCGGCTCGGCGGCGACCATCCTCAATATCGTGGTGATCTCGGCGGCCGTGTCGGCGATCAACAGCGACATCTTCGGCGCCGGGCGCATGATGTACGGCCTGGCTCAGCAGGGGCAGGCGCCCCAGGCCTTTGCCCGGTTGTCCCGGGCCGGTGTGCCGTGGATGACCGTGGTGGTCATGGGCGCGGCCCTGCTGGGTGGCGTGGTCCTGAATTACCTGATCCCGGAAAACGTTTTCCTGCTGATCGCCTCGATCGCGACCTTCGCCACCGTCTGGGTATGGATCATGATCCTGATCACCCAGGTCGCCATGCGTCGCTCGATGAGCCGTGAAGAAGCGGCCCAACTGAAATTCCCCGTGCCGTTCTGGCCCTATGCACCGATGGCGGCCATTGCCTTCATGGTCTTTATCTTCGGCGTGCTGGGCTGGTTCCCGGACAGCCGTCCGGCGCTGATCGTCGGCGCGGTATGGATCGGCCTGCTGGTGCTGGCCTACCTGATCTGGGTCAAGCCGGCCGCCGCCCAGGCGGCGCGGGTCGTGCAAGATCCTTCCCTGTCTCATCGATAGCCCACGGAGGCCCCGGATGAAAACCCTTTGGCAGAACTGTCACGTTGCAAGCATGGCGCAAGGCACCTACTCGATCATCGAGGACGCCGCCATCGTGACCGTGGCGTCGAAGATCGAGTGGATCGGCCCGCGTGCCGAACTGCCGGTTGCGGATTATCCACAGGTCAATGATCTGGAAGGGGCCTGGGTGACACCGGGGCTGATCGATTGCCATACCCACACGGTGTTCGGCGGTAACCGCAGCGGTGAGTTCGAGCAGCGCCTGCAAGGCGTGAGCTACGCCGAGATCGCGGCTGCCGGTGGGGGTATCGCCAGCACCGTGCGGGCGACCCGTGCCGCCAGTGAGGACGAGCTGTTCGCCAGCGCCCGGCAACGCCTGAGCTGCCTGCTGCGCGACGGCGTGACCAGTGTCGAGATCAAGTCCGGCTATGGCCTGGACCTGGACAGCGAGCGCAAGATCCTCAAGGTGATCCGCCGTCTGGGCGCCGAACTGCCGGTGACCGTGCGCAGCACCTGCCTGGCGGCCCATGCGTTGCCGCCGGAGTACAAGGATCGCGCCGATGACTACATCGAGCATATCTGCACCGAGATGCTCCCGGCCCTGGCGGCCGAAGGCCTGGTGGACGCGGTCGATGCATTCTGCGAATACCTGGCGTTTTCCCCGGCCCAGGTCGAGCGGGTGTTCAAGGTCGCCCGGCAACTGGGCCTGCCGGTGAAACTGCACGCCGAGCAATTGTCCTCGCTGCACGGTTCGAGCCTGGCGGCGCGTTATCAGGCGCTGTCGGCGGATCACCTGGAGTTCATGACCGAAGAGGACGCCATCGCCATGGCGGCGGCCGGTACCGTGGCGGTGCTGCTGCCCGGCGCCTTCTATTTCCTGCGCGAAACCCAACTGCCACCGATGGATGCCCTGCGCCGGCACGGGGTGAAGATCGCGGTTGCCAGCGACCTCAATCCGGGGACTTCGCCGGCGCTGTCGCTGCGCTTGATGTTGAACATGGCCTGCACGCTGTTCCGCATGACCCCGGAAGAAGCCCTGGCCGGTGTCACCCTGCACGCCGCCACGGCGCTGGGCATGGGCGACAGCCACGGTTCCCTGGAAGCCGGCAAGGTGGCGGATTTCGTCGCCTGGCAGATCGAGCGCCCGGCGGACCTGGCCTACTGGCTGGGCGGTGACCTGAGCAAACGCGTGGTGCGCCACGGCATTGAAGTACTGATCTAGGAGAATGGTTGTGGATAACGTTCTGAGCTTCAAACAAGGCCGCGTGCCGTTGCTGATCAGCATGCCCCACGCCGGGTTGAAACTGACCCCGGCGGTCAGGGACGGGCTGATTCCCGAGGCCCGCAGCCTGCCGGATACCGACTGGCATATTCCACGGCTGTATGACTTCGCCGAGGAGCTGGGTGCCAGCACCCTGGCGGCCGAGTATTCGCGGTTTGTCATCGACCTCAACCGCCCGTCCGACGACAAGCCGTTGTATGTCGGTGCCACCACCGGCCTCTACCCGGCGACGCTGTTCGACGGCGTGCCGCTGTTCCAGGACGGCCAGGTGCCGTCCGCCGAGGAGCGGGCGACCTACCTGGAACAGGTGTGGACGCCGTATCACCGCACTCTGCGGGATGAACTGGCGCGGCTCAAGGCCGAGTTCGGCTATGCGCTGCTGTTCGATGCCCACTCGATCCGCTCGGTGATCCCGCACCTGTTCGAGGGCAAGCTGCCGGACTTCAACCTCGGCACGTTCAATGGCGCGGCCTGCGATCCACAACTCGCGTCGCGCCTGGAAGCGATCTGTGCCGGCCATCCGGCCTACAGCCATGTGCTCAACGGGCGTTTCAAGGGCGGTCATATCACCCGTCACTACGGCCATCCCGCCGAGCACATCCATGCCGTGCAACTGGAACTGGGCCAGTGCACCTACATGGAAGAGTTCGAACCGTTCAACTACCGCAGCGACCTGGCCGAGCCGACGCGGGTCGTGCTCAGGGAGCTGCTGCAAGGGTTGCTGGCCTGGGGACGCGAGCGCTACGGCCGCTGACAGCCACGGCTCATGAAACCCTGGTAGGGGCCGGCTTGCCGGCGATGGCATCCGCTCAGGCGGTGCAAGACTCACCGGCCTCTTCGCCGGCAAGCCGGCTCCTACAGGGGAAGCACCTCGACCCCGGGGCTGAGAAAGTCGATGTGATAGCCGCTGGCCCCATCCCCGATGGCCACGTGGACACCCCTGATGCCTTCGTTCATCGGCGAGTTGTGGCTGTAGTTGATGTTCGGTCCGATGGCGTCATTGACCCCGATGGCAAATTCGCTGAGCAGCAGCCCGCGCTTGCCGGCGGCCCGGCGCAACAGGTCGACGTACTCCCGGCCCGCGACCTTGAGCGAGAGCACCCGATTGCGCTCGACCTGCAGCCAGGCATCGTGGCGGGCGACGTTGGTGGCCAGCGCCTGCATGTCGACCACCAGCTCGTGCGGCAGCGACTGGGCCCGGCTGCCCCGGGACATCAACAGGCCGCTGACATGCAGCACGCCGCTGACCTGGAACAGATCGGGGCCGTCCGGATTCATATGGGCATAGTGCACCTCGAACAGCTCGGTGACCGACAGCACGAAGTTGCTGCCGATCTCGTCGCGGGTCATGGCATAGGGCGTTGAATGGTGATCGAGCCAGACCTCGGCCCGGCTGCTGGCACTGCTCAGGCGCAACCGTTGCTGGCCACTCAACAGCCTCAGGGTGTCCTGTTGGCGTTGCAGGCAATCGGCAAAGTTGCTGCGCAACAACAGCATCAGGCTGTAAAGGGCGTTTTCCAGGCTGGGCTCGAAGACATGCAGCGGGCATAGCAGCGTCTGCTTGTGGCCGGTTCGCGCCGCGCGCTGGTAGAACTGCCGGGCGCCCTGGCTGGAAAAGGAAAAGCCCAGGCTGTGGGCGGGCAGTTGTTCCAGCGATCCCAGCAGGCTGGCTTCCAGCCCCAGTTCGCAGAGGCCACGGATAAACATTTCGTTGTCGGCGACGATAATGGCTTTTTCCGGGTAGGAAAGCAGGTCGGGCAAGCGGTACTGGCACATTCGAAACTCCCTTTCATGTCTGGCTCTGATAGCCCGGTGGAGCAGCTCCTGCCGCTCGGTTTTACCCTGGGTATTGAAACGTTTATTGAACCGATTTGAACACTGACCGAACGGCTAGGCGCCTGGGGAGGGGTTGCGCGGCGGCGCTTTTGACAAGGGCATGCCGTTTCGGCAATTCGGGTTTATGATGCCGGACGGCAGAATAATAGAAGTCCCCCCAGGGATGACCTCGACCCTTACGGAGCGCGTGATGCAGACTTTGTACCCGCAGATCAAACCCTACGCCCGGCACGATCTGGCCGTGGATGAGCCGCATGTGCTGTACGTCGACGAAAGCGGCTCGCCCGAGGGCTTGCCGGTGGTATTCATTCACGGCGGCCCGGGTGCCGGCTGTGATGCCCAGAGTCGTCGCTACTTCGACCCCAACCTGTACCGTATCGTCACGTTCGACCAGCGTGGCTGTGGCCGTTCGACTCCCCACGCCAGCCTGGAAAACAACACCACCTGGGATCTGGTGGCGGACCTGGAGCGGATTCGCGAGCACCTGGGGATCGACAAATGGGTGCTGTTCGGCGGTTCCTGGGGCTCGACCCTGGCCCTGGCCTACGCCCAGACCCATCCGGAGCGGGTCCATGGCCTGATCCTGCGGGGCATCTTTCTGTGCCGTCCGCAGGAAATCGAGTGGTTCTACCAGGCCGGCGCCAGTCGCCTGTTCCCGGACTACTGGCAGGATTACCTGGCGCCGATCCCGCTGGACGAGCGCGGCGACCTGCTGACCGCCTTCCACAAACGCCTGACCGGCAACGACCAGATCGCCCAGATGCATGCCGCCAAGGCCTGGTCGACCTGGGAAGGCCGCACCGCGACCCTGCGCCCCAACCCGCTGGTGGTCGATCGCTTCTCCGAACCGCAGCGTGCCCTGTCGATTGCCCGGATCGAGTGCCACTACTTCACCAACAATGCGTTCCTTGAACCCAACCAGCTGATTCGCGACATGGACAAGATCGCCCATCTGCCGGGTGTGATCGTGCATGGCCGCTACGATGTGATCTGCCCGCTGGACAACGCCTGGGAGTTGCATCAGGCCTGGCCCAACAGCGAGCTGCAGGTAATCCGCGATGCCGGTCACGCCGCGTCGGAGCCGGGGATCACCGATGCGCTGGTGCGCGCCGCCAGCCAGATGGCCCGGCGCCTGCTCGATCTGCCTCCCGAAGAAGCATGAAGGCCCTGCTGCAGCGTGTCAGTGGCGCGCGGGTCGAGGTCGCGGGGGAGGTGGTCGGTGCCATCGACCAGGGGTTGCTGGTGCTGCTGGCCGTCGAGCCCGACGACACCCGTGCCTGTGCCGACAAACTTCTGAAGAAGCTGCTTAACTATCGGGTGTTCAGCGATCCCCAGGGCAAGATGAACCTTTCCCTGGCGGACATCGGTGGCGGGCTGCTGCTGGTATCGCAGTTCACCCTGGCTGCCGATACCGGCAGCGGATTGCGCCCGAGCTTCTCCATGGCGGCGCCTCCGGCGGTCGCCGAGGCACTTTTCGACTATGTAGTGGCACAGGCGCAACGATTGCATGGCCAAGTGGCGACGGGGCGTTTCGGGGCGGATATGAAGGTGCATCTGGTCAATGATGGCCCGGTAACCTTCCTGTTACAGACCTGAAAGCACCAAAAACGACGTATCGGGCTGAAAACAGGGGGTTTTGTCGATAAATACTTTGTTTCGCCTGATGCGTTGTAACGCGGCCTACTAGATAATCGCGCGCTATGGGGATCAGCGTTCGTTGGTCCATTTTGACTTAGGTAGAGACTTGTCCGACACCGTTTGGGGAATCATTTTGCCCCAGGGGAGTCGGAACAATGCTCGCCAACCTGGCATATAGATAGCTAGCCGTTGGTTTTTTGATCTGTTTTCGGCGAGGGTTGCTCGTGATTGTTAGTCCCTGTAATGCACCAAAATTGACTGCCAAAGGGTTACGAAAAGCACTGGTGACGGGTTCCGCACTGCTTTGCCTGCTCAGTGCCGGCCAACTCTTTGCATTCAATCTGGACGATGTGGCGGCCAAGGCGAAGACCCTGGCCGGGCAGAAGTACGAAGCTCCGCGCAGCAATCTGCCGAACGAATTTCGTGAGATGAAGTTTGCGGACTATCAGAAAATCCGCTTCCTGACCGACAAGGCCGAATGGGCCGATCAGAAGACCCCGTTCAAGCTGTCGTTCTATCACCAGGGCATGCATTTCGACACACCGGTGAAAATCAACGAAATCACCGCCAACGATGTCTCGGAGATCAAGTACGACCCGAGCCGTTTCGATTTCGGCGACATGAAGTTCGATCCTAAAACCACCGAACAACTGGGTTATGCCGGTTTCCGCGTGCTTTACCCGATCAACAAGGCCGACAAGCAGGACGAAATCATGACCATGCTCGGCGCGAGTTACTTCCGCGTCGTCGGCAAGGGCCACACCTATGGCCTGTCCGCCCGTGGCATGGCGATCGATACCGCATTGCCGTCCGGCGAGGAATTCCCGCGCTTCACCGAGTTCTGGATCCAGCAGCCCAAGCCGACCGACAAGCACCTGGTGATCTTCGCCCTGCTCGATTCGCCACGGGCCACCGGTGCCTACCGGCTGATCCTGCGTCCGGGCAGCGACACCATCGTCGACGTGAAGGCGCAGATGTTCCTGCGTGACAAGGTCGGCAAGCTGGGCGTGGCCCCGCTGACCAGCATGTTCCTGTTCGGTGCCAACCAGCCGTCGAAAGTCCTCAACTACCGTCGCGAACTGCACGATTCCAGCGGCCTGTCGATCCATGCCGGCAACGGCGAATGGCTGTGGCGCCCGCTGAACAACCCGAAACACCTGGCGGTGAGCAACTTCTCCGTGGAGAACCCGCGTGGTTTCGGCCTGCTGCAACGTGGTCGTGACTTCAGCCACTACGAAGACCTCGACGACCGCTACGACAAGCGCCCGAGCGCCTGGATCGAGCCGAAGGGCGATTGGGGCAAGGGCACCGTCGATCTGGTCGAGATCCCGACCGCCGACGAAACCAACGACAACATCGTGGCTTTCTGGAACCCGGAAAAGCTCGCCCAGCCGGGTGAAGCGATGAACTTCGCCTATCGCATGCACTGGACCCAGGACGAAGCCGCCCTGCACTCGCCGGACAGCGCCTGGGTCAAGCAAACCCTGAAGTCCACAGGTGACGTCAAGCAATCGAACCTGATCCGCCAGCCGGACGGCAGCGTCGCCTACCTGGTGGACTTCGAGGGGCCTTCCCTCAAGGCCTTGCCGGAAGATGCGCCGGTACGCAGCCAGGTCAGCGTCGGCGACAACGCCGAAGTGGTGGAAAACAGCCTGCGCTACAACCCGGAAACCCAGGGCTGGCGCCTGACCCTGCGCCTGAAGATCAAGGATCCGGGCAAGTCCACCGAGATGCGTGCGGCCCTGGTCAAGGACATCGTCGCGCCTGAGCCGGCCAAGGCTTCGTCCCAGGTGGTCAAGGCCGACAAGGTTGCGGCCAAGACCCAGGAAAAGGAAGCCAAGGCTCAAGAGAAAGAAGCCAAGGCCCAGGACAAAGACGCGGCCAAGGGCGCGGATAACAAGGCCAAGGACAAGAAAGAGCATGACGCCCCGGCGCCGGCTCCCGAGGCTGCCCCTACCACCCCGGAACCGGTGAAGACTGAACAAGTCCTGACCGAGACCTGGAGCTACCAGTTGCCTGCCGATGAGTAATTCAATCGCCCAGCCAGAGACTCTCTCCGAGTACCTGGCGCACCTGCCGCTGAGCGCCGAGCAGCGCGCCGAGCTGGCGAGCTGCGGCTCGTTCGCCGAGCTGCATGAGCGCCTCAGCGCCCATCCGTCCGTCGACTCCGCCGAGGCCGCGCAAGCCTCGGTGGGACGCCGCCTGACCCTCAACTCGGCCGCCGAGCTGGAAGACGCCGAGATGCTCGTGGTCGACGCCAGTGGCCGGGTCTGCCTCAAGGCCACGCCGCCGATTCGCCGGACCCGGGTCGTCCCCGAGCCCTGGCGCACCAATATCCTGGTGCGTGGCTGGCGCCGCCTGACCGGGCGCAGCAACCCGCCGGCACCCAAGGATGACAAGCGCGACCTGCCCCATGCGCGCTGGCGCACCGTGGGCTCGATCCGTCGCTACATCCTCTTGGTGCTGATGCTGGGCCAGACCATCGTCGCCGGCTGGTACATGAAAGGCATCATGCCGTACCAGGGCTGGTCCTTCGTCGATCTCAACGAAGTGATGCGCCAACCGCTGCTGCAGACGGCCCAGCAAGTGCTGCCGTATGCCCTGCAGACCAGCATCCTGGTGCTCTTCGGGATTCTGTTCTGCTGGGTCTCGGCGGGCTTCTGGACGGCCCTGATGGGCTTCCTCGAACTCCTGACCGGGCACGACAAGTACCGCATCTCGGGGGCCAGCGCCGGCAGCGAGCCGATTGCCCAGGACGCGCGTACCGCCATCGTCATGCCGATCTGCAACGAGGATGTGCCACGGGTCTTTGCCGGCCTGCGGGCGACCTTCGAGTCGGTCGCGGCCACCGGTGACCTGGATCGCTTCGACTTCTTTGTCCTCAGCGACAGTAACGACACCGATATCTGCGTCGCCGAGCAACAGGCCTGGCTGGATGTCTGTCGCGAAGCCTCGGGCTTCGGCCGGATCTTCTACCGCCGTCGCCGTCGCCGGGTAAAACGCAAGAGCGGCAACCTGGACGACTTCTGCCGGCGCTGGGGTGGCGACTACAAGTACATGGTGGTGCTCGACGCCGACAGCGTCATGAGCGGCGAATGCCTGACCAGCCTGGTGCGCCTGATGGAAGCCACGCCGGACGCCGGGATCATCCAGACCGCGCCGCGGGCGTCGGGCATGGACACCCTCTACGCACGCATGCAGCAGTTCGCGACCCGCGTCTACGGCCCGCTGTTCACCGCCGGCCTGCACTTCTGGCAGTTGGGCGAGTCCCACTACTGGGGCCACAACGCGATCATCCGCATGAAGCCGTTCATCGAGCACTGCGCCCTGGCGCCGTTGCCCGGCAAAGGCGCGTTCGCCGGTGCGATCCTCTCCCACGACTTCGTCGAAGCCGCGCTGATGCGCCGCGCCGGCTGGGGCGTGTGGATTGCCTACGACCTGCCCGGCAGCTATGAAGAACTGCCGCCGAACCTGCTGGACGAGCTCAAGCGCGACCGCCGCTGGTGCCACGGCAACCTGATGAACTTCCGGCTGTTCCTGGTCAAGGGCATGCACCCGGTGCACCGCGCGGTGTTCCTCACCGGCGTGATGTCCTACCTGTCGGCGCCGCTGTGGTTCTTCTTCCTGGTGCTGTCGACGGCCCTGCTGGCGGTTAACACGCTGATGGAGCCGCAGTACTTCATGGAGCCGCGCCAGCTTTATCCGCTGTGGCCGCAATGGCATCCGGACAAGGCGGTGGCGCTGTTCTCCACCACCATCGTGCTGCTGTTCCTGCCCAAGCTGTTGAGCATCATCCTGATCTGGGCCAAGGGCGCGAAAGAGTTCGGCGGCAAGTTCAAGGTGACCCTGTCGATGCTGCTGGAGATGCTGTTCTCCATGCTGCTGGCGCCGGTACGGATGATTTTCCACACCCGCTTCGTCCTGGCCGCGTTCCTCGGCTGGGCGGCGACCTGGAATTCGCCGCAGCGTGACGACGACTCCACACCGTGGAGCGAGGCGGTTCGCCGCCACGGTCCGCAGACCTTGCTGGGAGCGCTCTGGGCCCTGCTGGTGGTCTGGCTCAACCCGAGTTTCCTCTGGTGGCTGGTGCCGATCGTCGGTTCGCTGATGCTGTCGATCCCGGTGTCGGTGATCTCCAGCCGGGTCAACCTGGGCCTGCGTTCGAAGGACGAGAGCCTGTTCCTCATCCCCGAGGAATACAACCCGCCCCAGGCGCTGCTGGCCACGGACGAGTACACCCATGAAAACCGCTGGCATGCGCTGAACGACGGTTTTGTCCGGGCCGTGGTCGATCCGCAGCAGAACGCCCTGGCGTGCGCCCTGGCGACTGCCCGCCACGGTCAGGCCGAGCCGATCGAATGGCTGCGTATCGAGCGCGTGCGGCATGCGTTGAAGGTCGGTCCGGCGGCGCTGGACAACCACTCGCGCCTGCAACTGCTGAGCGATCCGGTGGCCCTGGCCCGCCTGCATGCGCAGGTCTGGAGCGAAGGCCATGCCGAGTGGCTGGCGGCCTGGCGTGATTCGGTCAAGGCCGATCCCCATGCGCCGCTGTTGCCACTGCAACCGGCCTCGGTGGCCGGTCAGCCGGCCTGATCCATCCCGCCTGAATCCATCCCCCCGAGGCCGTCGGCCCAGGGGGGATGCAGGCTCATCGTTACCGCGTATTTCCCCTCCCGCACCTCCCCGCATCTATTGTCATTTGGTAACAAAAGACCCGCCCGGCGCCGTATGGCAGCGTGATCGAGTACGTTAGGATCGCACCCCGAAATCGTGCCGGCCAGGCCTGCTGGCGACTGTGGTTGTGCACAGCGTGCCAGGAGCGGCTGGCATCATCGGGAAATGGACCAAGGAATCTTCATGACGAAAAGGTATCTGTCGATACTGTTGCTGGGCGCTGTCACGCTCTTCCACGCCTGCTGGCTCCAGGCGGGGGCCATCGACGAGGCGGTCAGGCGCGGAAGCCTCAAGGTCGGTACCAACCCGACCTATATGCCATTCCAGATGACGGACAGGCAGGGGCGGGTCGTGGGCTTCGAAATCGACCTGTTGCATGAGATGAGCAAGTCCCTGGGGGTGAAGCTGGAGTTGTTGCCCAGCGGCTACCCGGAACTGATCCCCAATCTGCTGGCGGGCAAGACCGATCTGGTCGCCAGCGGCATGACCCTGACCCAGGAGCGCAACCTGCGGTTGAATTTCAGCGATCCCTTTATCGTGGTCGGACAGACGCTGTTGATCCCCCTGGCGCTGGCGAACAAGGTGCAGAGCTTCGAGGACCTGAACGAACCCGGCTACCGCCTGCGGGTCAAGGCCGGCACCACCGGTGAGATAGTCGCCAGGCGAATGATCGGCAAGGCCCAGCTGGTCAGCTACGCCACCGAGGAAGAGGGCGTGCAGGACGTGATCGACGGCAAGGCCGATGCCTTTATCCATGATGCGCCCTACAACCTGGTGGCGGTGAACAAGCTGGGCCAGGGCAAACTGCTCTGCCTGGAGCAGCCCTTCACCTACGAGCCCCTGGCCTTCGGCCTGAAGAAGGGCGATCACGACAGCCTGAACTGGATCAACCACTTCCTCCACCAGATCGCCGAAGACGGCACCTATGATCGGATCCATGACAAGTGGTTCAAGGAAACCGCCTGGCTGGCCGAGATCGACTGAGGTTCACACCTTGAAGCGCTCCACCAGGCGCTGCAACTGAGCCCCGAGCTGGCTCAGTTGCAGGCTGGCGGCGGCGGTCTCGTCGCAGGTGTGGGCGGTCTGCTGGGACATGTCCCGCACCTGCAGCACGCTGCGACTGATCTGTTCGGCGACGATGCTCTGTTGTTCGCCGGCGGCGGCAATCTGCTCGTTCATTCCGAGGATCTGCGACACGCTGCGGCTGATGCCCGTCAGTTTGCTGCCGCTGCGTCGGCTGGACTCGACGCTGCTGCGGCTCAGGCCGCGGCTTTTGTCCAGGCGTTGCGCCACTTGCTGGGTACCGTTCTGCAAGGCGCTGACCAGGCCTTCGATCTCCTCGGTCGAGTCCTGGGTGCGTTGCGCCAGGCTGCGGACTTCGTCGGCGACCACCGCAAAACCCCGCCCGGCCTCGCCGGCCCTGGCCGCCTCGATCGTGGCATTGAGTGCCAGCAGGTTGGTTTGCAGCGAGACCGACTTGATCACATCCAGCACGCCGCCGATTTTCTCGCTCTCCTGCTTGAGGGTGGTCATCGCCGCGGTGCACTGCTGCATTTCCTGCTCCAGCTGGACAATCTGCCCGATGCTCTCGGCCACCGCCCGGTCGCCGTCCCTGGCCTGCTGCTCGGCCTGGTTGGCAGCCAGGGACGCGGCCTCGGCATGCTGCGCGACCTCCCGGGCGGTGGCGGTCATCTGTTTCATCGCCGTGGCGATCTGGTCGATTTCGTCACGCTGCCGGCCAATGCGGGTGCTGGTCTGCTCGGTGCTGCCGGACAACTGGCGGGCAGCCCCGGCCACGCGGGCGGTGCCCTGGCCGATACCGCCGACCAGTTCACGCAGGCCCTGGCTCATGCGTTGCAGGGCTTGCTGCAACTGGCCCATTTCGTCGCCGCGTTCGACCCGGATATCGCGGCTCAGGTCGCCGGCGGCGATGTGCTCGGCGACCTTGAGGCTGCGCTTGAGGGGGACCAGGATCTGGGTGCTGATGACCCAGGCGGACAAGGCACCGATCAGCAGGGCCAGCGCGGCAACGGCGATCAGCACCCTGTTCGAGCGGCGGGTGTCGCGGTCGCGCTTTTCTGTCTGGCCCAGGCTCAGGGCGTCATTGCCGTCGAGCAACAGCCCTCCCAGGGTTTCCATGCGCTCGTGCAGGGTGGCGGTTTGCGTCTGTGCCTCGCGAAACTGCATAAGGCTGGCCTGGTAGGTGGTGAGGGTCGCGACGAGGGCTGCCGGGTCGCCGATGACCGTCGCCGGCAGGCTGCCGATACGTTGCCTGATCTGTTGCAGTATCTCGTCGAGCCGTTCGATGGCCTGGAGCGCCTGCTGTGAATAGTCTTGCGGCGAGGCGAAGGTGTAGGCCGGGGTTTCCACGCTGTCGTGGCTGTGCTCGATCTGTTGGCGCAACTGCTCAATAGCGGCGACCAGTGGCTGCCACTCGATACCTGTACCGAAGGTGCCGCTGGCCACCAGGACACTGGCCTGGGTCCTGGCCACGGTCAGGCTGGCCTGTTCCAGGTCTGCGGCCAGTTGCGAGCGCAGGCGTTCGCGGTCGTCGACCGCCCGGCCCAGCTCGTCGAGGGCATCCTGGAAGGCAGCGAGGCTGCCGCGCTGTCTTTCCAGCAGGTCCTGGTAGGCGGGGTCCTCGATGCGTTCACGCAGCGCGCCCAGGTGCTGGTTGATCTCGGCCAGCTGGCGCCTGACATTGTCCTGGCTCCGGGTGTCGTTCAGGACCCGAAAGGCAATGCGGTCGGCGCGCATGTCCTTGGTGATATGGCTGAGCCGGGCAATGATCGACAGTTGGTGCGAATGCTCGATGGTGTGTTGCAGGGCGTACCAGCCGGTGGCGGTGATGACGAGTGTCAGTTGCAGCACCAGGCCGAAACCCAGGGACAGCTTGAAGCGGACGCTGCGGTCGATTAATGCATGGGCAAACCGAGGAAACATGGTGGATCTCCTGCCAGGCGGATAAGTGGTCGAGCCCGGCGCATGAATGCGTCGGGCGATGTCCTCTCATCGGCTTTCCGGCGGGAGACCTGACCTGATCAGGCTGTAGGGGAATTCCCTTGTGTTTGAAGGAGTTGGGAGGCCTGGTCGGCCTCCCCGCCCTATGGGGCGTTACAGGCGGAAATGGCTGACCAGCACCTGCAGGTGATTGCCCAGGCGCGCCAGTTCGATGCTGGAGGCGGCCGTTTCTTCACTGGCCGACGAGGTCTGCTCGGAAACGTCCCGTACATTCAGCACGCTGCGGTTGATCTCTTCCGCGGTGGCGCTCTGCTGTTCGGCGGCGGCGGCGATCTGCTGGTTCATCGCCTGGATCGCCGACACGGTGCGGGTGATGCTTTCCAGCGAGCCGCCGGCGCGACGGGTCAGTTCGACGCTGCTGTCGGTCAGGCCGCGACTGTTGTCCATGATGTTCGCCACCTGCTGGGTGCCGCTTTGCAGGCCGACGATCAGTTCCTCGATCTCTTCGGTGGACTTCTGCGTACGCAGGGCCAGGCTGCGCACTTCATCGGCGACCACGGCGAAACCGCGCCCGGCCTCACCGGCGCGGGCCGCCTCGATGGCGGCGTTGAGGGCCAGCAGGTTGGTCTGCTGGGCCACCGACTTGATCACGTCGAGCACGCTGCCGATCTTGTCGCTTTCGGCCTTGAGATGGCTCATGGCCGCGGTGGAGTTGCCGACTTCGGTCGCCAGGCGTTCGATCTGGGCGATGGCCTCGCCGACCACCCTGTCGCCTTCGCGGGCCTGCTGGTCCGCCGCGGCGGCGGCTTCCGAGGCTTCCTCGGCGTTGCGCGCGACTTCCTGCACGGTGGCGGTCATCTCGTGCATGGCCGTGGCGACCTGGTCGGTCTCGACCTTCTGGCTGTTGACCCCGGCACTGGTCTGCTCGGTGACGGCGGACAGTTGCTCGGCGGCGCTGGCGATCTGGGTGACGCCGTCGCTGATACCGCCGATCAGCTTGCGCAGGCTGACGGTCATGCTGTGCATGGCCCGCTGCAACTGGCCGAGTTCGTCGCGGCGGCTGGTTTCCAGGTCCTGGCTCAGATCGCCCGCGGCCACGCGCTCGACGACCTTGAGGGTCTGTTGCAGCGGAATCACGATCTGGCGGGTGATGGCCCAGGCGGCGATCACGCCGAACAGCAGGGCCAGGACGGTGGCGATGCCGAGCATGTTTTTCGCGTTGGCCGCGTCGCTGTCACGGCGGCCGGTCTGCAACTCGGTCAACTGATCGCTGAGTCCCAGCAGTTTGTTGCCTTGCTCTTCCATGCGCTTGAGCGCCTGGGCGCTGGCGACCTGGGAGTCGCGGAAGGCGCCGACGGCGGCCCGGTAGGCCTTGAAGGACTCGCCCGCCTGCTGGAGGTTGGCCTGGTGCTGTTCCGGCAATTTGGCCGGCAGGCTGGCGAGGGTGCCCAGGGCGCTGTCGATGGCCTCCAGGGCCGGTTGTTCGGCATCGCTTTTGCCGCTGTAGGTGTAGCCGCGGACCTGGTAGCGGGACTGCTGCAGTTGCTTGCTGAGGTCGACCACGCTGTTGAACTGGGCGACGCTGTCGCCCTGCAGCATGGATTTCTCCACCTCGGCGACCTTGGCGACGGCATTGTCGGCGTTGGCCCCGAGCGCGCTGCGAGCGCTCTCGCGATTCTGCATGGCCTGGATCATATCGGCGAAGGCCCGCTTGTATTCCGTGAGGGCCGCCAGTTGCTGGTCGATCAGGGTGATGCTTTCCGGGGTTTCCACCTGCTTGCGGGCACTCTGCAGGCCGCTTTCCAGCTTGCCCAGCAGGTCGCTGACCACGCCGGGGCCCTGTTCGCCCTTGCGCATTTCATAGTCCAGGCGGGCGATGCGCAGGTCCTTGGTCAACAGGTTGAGGCTGGAGATATAGCCCAGCTTGTCGCCGCGACTGATCACCGAACTCAGGCCGGTCCAACCGGTGAAGGTGATCACGACTGTCAGCAGCAGCACCAGGCTGAAGCCGATGCCGAGTTTCAGATTGACGCTCACATTACCCAGGTTCTGGGCTAACCAACGGTACATGGGACGGACTCCTGACAGGTGCTCGTAAGCCTGGCGGCAGATTTATTTTAGTAGTGCCGGTATATCGGCCCGTGCCCCTGAAACTGAAGCGGGCGCGGGACGGCTGGTCAGAACAGACGGGCGAGCAGGGCGGTGACGGCGGTCTCGACCCGCAGGATGCGCTCGCCGAGCTGTACCGGTTGCAGGCCGGACCTGGCCAGCAGGTCGATTTCGTAGGGGATCCAGCCGCCTTCCGGGCCGATGGCCAGTGTCACCGGCTCATCCAGTCCGCGCGGGCAGGGCGGGTAGTTGCCGGGATGGCCGACCAGCCCCAGGGTGCCTGCGCTGATGGCGGGCAGGCGGTCTTCGACGAATGGCTTGAAGCGTTTCTCGATGATCACTTCGGGCAGCACGGTATCGCGGGTCTGCTCCAGTCCGAGAACCAGCTGCTCGCGAATCGCCTCGGGTTCGAGGAAGGGGGTCTGCCAGAAGCTCTTTTCCACGCGGTAGCTGTTGACCAGCACCACCTTGGGCACGCCCATGGTGGCGATGGTCTGGAACACCCGGCGGAGCATCTTCGGGCGTGGCAGGGCGAGGACCAGGGTCAGTGGCAGCTTGGCCGGTGGCGGCTGGTCGAGGCTGACCCGCAGCTGCGCTTCGCCGGCCTCCAGGCGCACGACTTCGGCATTGCCCATCAGGCCACCGATGCGTCCCACCCGCAGGTTGTCGCCCAGCGCCACCCGGTGGACTTCCTGCATATGGGTCAGGCGCCGATCACGCAGCACCACCTGGTCGGCCGCGATGAAGTCGGCCTCTTCCAGCAGCAGCAGGTTCACGCTTGCGGCGCTGGCGGTTGGGCGTCGTTGTCGCTGGGGGCGTCCTGCGGGTGCTCGCCACGCTTGCTGACCAGGCTGCCGAACAGGATGCCGATCTCGAACAGCAGCCACATCGGTACGGCCAGCAGTGTCTGGGAGAACACGTCCGGCGGAGTCAGGATCATGCCGACCACGAAGCAGCCGATGACCACGTACGGACGGATTTTCTTCAGGTACTTGACGTCGACCACGCCGATCCACACCAGCAGCACCACGGCCACCGGGATTTCAAAGGCCACGCCGAAGGCGAAGAACAGCGTCATGACGAAGTCGAGGTAGCTGGTGATGTCGGTCATCATTTCCACGCCGGCCGGGGTGGCGGCGGCGAAGAACTTGAAGATCAGCGGAAACACCAGATAGTAGGCGAACGCCATGCCGGTGTAGAACAGCGCGATGCTCGACACCAGCAACGGCACGGCGATGCGCTTTTCATGCTTGTACAGGCCGGGGGCGATAAACCCCCAGATCTGGTGCAGGATCACCGGGATCGCCAGGAACAGCGAGACCATCATGGTCAGCTTGAGCGGCGTCAGGAAGGGCGACGAGACGTCGGTGGCGATCATCGTCGCCCCGGTCGGCAGGTACTGGCGCAACGGCGTGGAGACGAAGGTGTAGATCTGCTGGGTAAAGGAGAACAGCCCGGCAAAGATCAGGAAGATCGCCGCGACACAACGCAGCAGGCGGGTGCGCAACTCGGTGAGGTGCGAAACCAGCGGCATGTGCTGGTCGTTTTCCGGAATATCGCTCATGGGGCTCGCGGCGGCAAAGTAGGGTCATGAGAAGCTGGCGCACTGGGCGTCGGCGCGGGAACAGCGGCTTCGGTCGGCGTCGCCACGTGCGGGGCCGGTTCGACGGCACCGAGTACCGGCACTGCTTCGCTGGCCGGCACGGTGGTCGACGGCAGATCGCCTGGCACTGGTTCGTCCGGCAGGCCTGGCGCGGCTACAGGGTGAATCGTCTGTTCGGCGACCGGCGGAGTCGTCGGTTCCTGGACCGGCGACAGGATCTTGCGGGCTTCCTGCTCCAGGGACAGGATGTGTTCGTTGTGCAGTTGCCGACGAATCTCGTCGGCACCGATTTCCCGTTCCACTTCCTGCTTGATCGCGTTGAAGCTGCGTTTCAGGCGCCCGACCCACAGGCCCGCCGTGCGCGCGGCGCCCGGCAGGCGCTCGGGGCCGAGGACCAGCAGGGCCACGAGGCCGACGAGCAGCAGTTCACTGAAGCTGATACCGAACATTAGTCAGCACTCACGAATGATTGCGGGGCTCTTTGTTTACGAGCTCTTCCACTTTCTGCGCCTGCACGTCGATGGTGTGCGGCGTGTTCTGCTGGGCAGCGGCCTGTGGCTGTACCGGTGGGGCCGGCTGTGCGACTGGCGGTACGCCCGGCTCGGCAGGTTTTTCGTCGTCGTTCATGGCCTTGCGAAAGCCCTTGATCGACTCGCCGACATCGGTGCCGAGGTTCTTGAGTTTCTTGGTGCCAAACACCAGCACGACAACAACCAGGATGACGATCCAGTGTTTCCAGTCAAAAATGCCCATGGTGCTGCTCCTCTCTAAAAGTTGTTCAGGCGGACGGGCGCGAGGCTTTCTCGACGTGTCCGGACAATCCGAAGCGACGGTCCAACTCATCCAGCACGGCCTGCGGATGCTGCCCCAGTTGGGCGAGCATGACCAGGCTGTGGAACCACAAATCGGCGGTTTCGTAGATCACATCGCTGCAATCGCCGCTGATGGCGGCGTCCTTGGCGGCAATGATGGTCTCGACCGACTCTTCGCCGACCTTCTCCAGAATCTTGTTCAGGCCCTTGTGGTACAGGCTGGCGACGTACGAGCTGTCGGCGGCGGCACCTTTGCGCTCTTCCAGCACCTGGGCCAGGCGGGTCAGGGTGTCAGTCATGTTCAGTGTCCTGCTGCGTAGATGCTGTGCGGGTCCTTGAGGACCGGATCGACCGTCTTCCAGCCGTCGTTTTCATAAACGCGGTAGAAGCAGCTCTGGCGGCCGGTGTGGCAGGCGATATCGCCGACCTGCTCGACCATCAGGATGATCACGTCGGCGTCACAGTCCAGGCGCATTTCGTGCAGGTGCTGTACATGCCCGGACTCCTCGCCCTTGCGCCACAGTCTGCCACGGGAGCGCGACCAGTAGATGGCGCGGTTTTCGCGGGCGGTCAGTTGCAATGCCTCGCGGTTCATCCAGGCCATCATCAGCACGCGCCCGGTCTTGTGATCCTGGGCAATGGCCGGCACCAGGCCGTCGCTGTCCCATTTGATCTCGTCCAGCCAGTCTTTCATCTTCGACTCCGACAACCGGGCCCGACCTGCGTGGTGGGGCCTCGGCGAATGGACAGTTTGCCAGCCGGCGGCCTCACTGGCTATCGGCGCACGACCAGATACAAACCGATGGCCACCATGATCGCCGCCGGCCAGTGCCCCAGCTCGTGCAGCGGTCCGCCGGCGGCAAGGAAGGCGCCGCCCCCCAGGTGCAGCGAACCGAGCAGGCGCAGCAGCCAGTCGTCCTTGCGTTTTTTCCATTTCGGTTCGGGATCGGCGGCATGGGGCTGCGACAGGCGTTCGAGCAGGTCGCGGGTCATGTCGGCCAGGTGCGGCAGTTGTTCGACCTGGCTCTGCAGGTTGCCCAGCAGGGTTTTCGGGCTGACCCGCTCGCGCATCCAGCGTTCGAGGAACGGCTGGGCGGTGCTCCACAGGTCCAGGTCCGGGTACAGCTGGCGGCCCAGGCCCTCGATATTGAGCAGGGTCTTCTGCAGCAGCACCAGTTGCGGCTGGACCTCCATGTTGAAGCGCCGCGCGGTCTGGAACAGGCGCATCAACACCTGGCCGAAGGAGATGTCCTTCAGCGGTTTTTCGAAGATCGGCTCGCAGACGGTGCGGATCGCCGCCTCGAATTCGTTGAGCTTGGTGTGCGCCGGTACCCAGCCCGAATCGATGTGCAACTGGGCGACGCGCCGGTAGTCACGCTTGAAGAAAGCGAACAGGTTGCGTGCCAGGTAATCCTGGTCCTGCGGGGTCAGGCTGCCGACGATGCCGCAGTCGATGGCGATGTACTGCGGGCTCCACGGATTGACGGTGCTGACGAAGATGTTGCCGGGGTGCATGTCGGCGTGGAAGAAGCTGTCGCGGAACACCTGGGTGAAGAAGATCTCCACGCCGCGCTCGGCGAGCATCTTCATGTCGGTGCGCTGGTCGGCGAGGGTCGCCAGGTCCGTGACCTGGATGCCGTAGATGCGCTCCATCACCAGCACTTTCGGCCGGCACCAGTCCCAGTAGACCTGGGGCACGTACATCATCTCCGAGCCTTCGAAGTTGCGGCGCAACTGGCTGGCGTTGGCCGCCTCGCGCAGCAGGTCGAGCTCGTCGTAGATGGTCTTCTCGTAGTCGCTGACCACGTCCACCGGGTGCAGCAGGCGCGCGTCGGACGAGACCCGTTCGGCGGCGCGGGCGAGGATGAACAGCCACGCCAGGTCCTGGGCGATGATCGGCTTGAGCCCCGGGCGGATGACCTTCACCACCACTTCCTCGCCGCTTTTCAGCTGGGCGGCGTGGACCTGGGCCACCGAGGCCGAGGCCAGCGGTTCGATGTCGAAACGGCTGAAGACCTCGCTGATCTTCTTGCCCAGTTGCGACTCGATCAGGTCCACGGCCTTTTGCGAGTCGAACGGCGGTACGCGGTCCTGCAGCAGCATCAGTTCGTCGGCGATGTCCTCGGGCAGCAGGTCGCGGCGGGTCGAGAGAATCTGCCCGAACTTGATGAAGATCGGCCCCAGGTCCTGCAGCGCCAGGCGCAGCCGCGCGCCACGGCTCAGTACCAGCGGCTTGCGCGGGAACCAGCGCCACGGCAGGGCAAAGCGCAGGGCCAGGAGAAACCAGGGCAGGGGCAGCTCGAACAGCAGGTCATCGAGACGGTAGCGGATCACGACGCGCTGGATGCGCAACAGACGGCGGACGGCAAGCAGCTTCATGCGTTATCGCTGGAGTTGAGGGATCGGGAGAGGCGTTCGAAGCGCGCCTCGAGTCGTTCTAAATCTAGCTTGATCCGGTCGAGTTCGGCGAAACGGGCTTCGGCCTCGTGCTTGCCGACCAATGCCCGGGATTCTTCGCTGAGGTATTCGGCGAGGTTCTGGTTGAGGCTGGCGAACCCCTGGCGATACCAGCCGGCGCGGCTGCGCAGGTGACCGCTGATCAGTTGCGTGGCCACCGGGCCGAGCCAGCGCGAGAGTTCGTACTCCCAGTCCAGCTCCAGGTCCTGCAGCACGGCGGCGAGGTCCAGCAGCACCGCGCTGTCGCCTTCCAGGTGCACATCCGGGCCGTGCAGGATCGCTGTCTTGTCCTTGCTCAGGGCCAGGCTCAGCAGGCTGGTGGTCGGCGCGCGGAGAATGCAGTCGGCGCCGGCGGCCCAGTGGGCGGCCAGCATCAGGCCGTCATCGCCGGGCAGGATGAACAGCGTCAAGGCCGGACTGTCGACCTCGATGACCTTGCCGCTCAGGTGCGCGAGGCGGCCCAGGGCGGTGCTGTCGAGACGCAGCACCCGGTTGAGGCCGTGTTCGACACCGGCGAGCAGGCCGCTGAGCACCATCAGGGCTTGATGCCGCGATGCAGGGCGACGATGCCCGCGGTCATGTTGTGATAGGTCACGCGGTCGAAACCGGCGTCCACCATCATCGACTTCAGGGTTTCCTGGTTCGGGTGCATGCGGATCGATTCGGCCAGGTAGCGATAGCTTTCCGAGTCATTGGTGATCAGCTTGCCGGCCAGGGGCATGAAGGCGAACGAATAGGCGTCGTAGACCTTGGACATCAGCTTGTTGGTCGGCTTGGAGAACTCCAGCACCAGCAGGCGCCCGCCCGGCTTGAGTACCCGCAGCATGGAGCGCAGGGCGTCTTCCTTGTGGGTGACGTTGCGCAGGCCGAAGGCGATGGTCACGCAGTCGAAATGGTTGTCCGGGAACGGCAGCTTCTCCGCATCGGCCTGGACGAACTCGACGTTGCCGGCCACGCCCAGGTCCAGCAGGCGGTCACGACCGACCTTGAGCATGGAGGCGTTGATGTCGGCCAGCACCACCTGGCCGGTGGGGCCTACCAGGTGCGAGAACTTTTTGGTCAGGTCGCCGGTACCGCCGGCGATATCCAGCACCCGGTTACCGGCGCGCACGCCCGACAGCTCGATGGTGAAGCGCTTCCACAGGCGGTGCATGCCGCCGGAGAGCACGTCGTTCATCAGGTCGTACTTGGCCGCGACCGAGTGGAAAACCTCAGCGACTTTTTCCGCCTTTTGGCTTTCCGGCACGTTCTTGAAGCCGAAGTGGGTGGTGGGTTCGGCATCGCTGCCTTTGCGCTGATCAGTCATATCGCTGTCACCAGAAGAGAATGCGGGCCATTCTAATCCCGGTGGCCGGCTTTGTCTTGGCAAAGGCGGAATGTAAGTATAGTGGGTGACCGGGGCCGATTGACGCAGCGTGGTTCAAGGCCGGCCCGGCGTATCTCTATAGAACAGGAGTCAATCGATGGCCCGGATTAGTGTCGAGCGTGCCCACCACCTTGGTCTGGCAGGCGCTCGTGAGAAAGCCGAAGTGCTGGTGCGCAAACTGGCCGAGCAGTACGGCCTCGCGCCGCGCTGGTCGGGCGATACCGTGAGTCTCAAGCGTTCCGGTGTCAGCGGCGAAGTGCAGATCGCCGAGGACCGGATCAAGGTGGATGTCGAGTTGGGCATGCTGATGTCGGCCATGAGCGGCACCATCAAGGCCGAGATCGAGAAGGCGCTGGACAAGGCCCTGGCCTGACCCGCTGCCACCCGGGTCCTGCGCCTGAGCCCGGTTGCCACGGGCAAGGGCGACGGGACATCGTGCGGTTAGGGTGCCCATTCTAATTTTTGTCATTACTTTGTGCATGAGCCCCAATTCCTGCGGGCAGTTCCTCCAACCGTTCTCGCGTGAGGTGCACCATGGCCAAAGTCAGTCTGAAGAAAAAATCCGACGTTCAGTCCACCGCCCTGGCTGACGTGAAAGTCTATGCCCGCAAGATCTGGTTGGCGGGCCTGGGGGCCTATACCAAGGTCGGCAAGGAAGGCAGCGAGTACTTCAATGAACTCGTGAAAGCCGGCCAAGGCGTTGAAAAAGAAGGCAAAAAGGTTGTTGATGCGAAGCTTGAAGCCGCCAACAGCCAGATCGACAACGTGAAGAACGATGTCAGCAGCCTCAGGGGCAAGGTCGAAGTGCAACTGGACAGGGTCGAGAAAGCTTTCGACAACCGTGTCGCCAGTGCCTTGAATCGCATCGGGATTCCGTCTAAACATGACGTAGAGACACTGTCTGCTAAGCTCGATGAGTTGACGGCGTTGCTCGAACGTGTCGCGCGTAAACATTAAGGAGAACGGGATGGCTGGCAAAAAGAATACTGAGAAAGAAGGCAGCTCGTGGATCGGGAAGGTTGAAGAGTATTCCCGCAAAATCTGGCTTGCTGGTTTAGGCGTGTACTCGAAGATCGACAGTGACGGCAGCAAGCTCTTCGAGACCCTGGTAAAGGACGGCGAAAAGGCCGAGAAACTGACCAAGAGTGCCGTCGGTAAAACCGTCGAGGCCGCCAAGGACTCCGCCGGTTCGGCCAAGTCGCGCATCAGCGGTGTCAAGGATCGCGCACTGGGCAAGTGGGACGAACTGGAAGGGGCTTTCGACAAGCGCCTGAACAGCGCCATTTCGCGCCTGGGCGTGCCCAGCCGCAATGAAGTGAAGGCGCTGCACAGCAAGGTCGATACCCTGACCAAGCAGATCGAGAAGCTGACCGGTCGCTCGGTGACTCCGGCCTCGACGAAACCCGCCGCTGCCAAGCCTGCGGCGAAACCGGCGGCCAAGCCACTGGTCAAGGCCGCGGCGAAACCTGCCGCCAAGCCTGCGGCGAAAACCGCGGCGGCCAAGCCGGCAGCGAAACCGGCAGCCAAAGCCGCCGCCAAGCCGGTGGCGAAACCTGCCGCCAAGCCTGCTGCCAAGACCGCAGCCGCCAAGCCTGCCGCAAAACCGGCGGCCAAGCCTGTAGCGTCCAAGCCTGCTGCCAAACCGGCAGTGAAACCCGCGGCCAAACCCGCGGCGGCGAAACCTGCAGCCAAGCCGGCGGCCAAGCCCGCGGCAAAACCAGCCGCCAAGCCGGCCGCGGCGAAAAAGCCTGCGGCGGCCAAACCGGCGGCGCCGAAGCCAGCGGCTCCCGCTGCGGCCAAGCCGGCTGTCGCACCGACCACCAACTCGGTGGCCCCGGCGGCTCCAGCGACTCCGGCTGTTGCACCAGCCCCGGCGGCATCCACGCCTCAGTCCTGAGTCGTGCTCCGCTGAACGAAAACGCCCGGCCTGTGAAGGTCGGGCGTTTTTGTTTGGGTCTCAGGAGCTGTGTCACCCGTTCCTGCGAAGGGAGTGGAACAGGCGCCGCAATACTCAGCTGTCAGTCGTGATCTTCGAGATACCGCAACGCCATCTGCTCCGTCACCACCCGCGCCGGGGGCAGCAGGTGAGGCGCCACCAGCATCATGATCTGGTACACCACCAGGCGCACTTCGCCCTCGCGCCCGATGATCCGCTGATAATCCAGCGAGAACAGCAGCGTCAGGGTGATCTGCTCCACCAACTGCCCCAGTGCCTGGGTTTCACTGACCAGAAAACCCTGGGCCTTCAGGCGCGCCAGCAGGGAGGCGAGGGTCCGCTTGAGGGCGTTGAGCAGGTTGCGGATGCCCTTGGCGAGCCTGGGCAGGCGGCCGGCGAGGTTGGACAGGTCCTGGAACAGGAAACGGTAGTGAGCCAGGCGCTCGACGATCAGGTGCAGGAAAAACCAGTAGTCCTCGGGCGCCAGTTCGACATCCGCCGGCGGGTCCAGCAGTGGCGTCAGTTCTTCCTGGAAGCGCTCGAACAGGCCGAGCACCAACGGCTCCTTGCCATGGAAGTGATAGTAGAGATTGCCTGGGCTGATTCCCATTTCATTGGCAATTTCCATGGTCGAAACATTGGGTTCGCCCTTCTGGTTGAACAGTTGCAGCGCACATTCAAGAATCCGATCGCGGGTTTTCATCCAGTCTTCTTAGGTCGATCCGGCAGTTCGTCACGGCTGCCGGGCAGCCGTGTCCGGTGATAGTCAACGCACTCGCACATAAGTGCCGGGTGCTGCCTCCATGGGTGGGTAGTTCGCATTGCCCAATGTCATCCGGGTTTCTTCCAGGGCGCCGGAGCGGGCCTGGATCCACTCCAGCCATTGCGTCCACCAACTGCCCGCCACCTGCTTGCCGTCGTAGTACCAGGCCCGAGGGTCGCTGCTGAGCTTGGGGTTGTCGATGTAGTTGGCCTTGGGGTTGTCCGGCGGATTGAGGATGCTCTGCACATGGCCGCTGTTGGACAGCACGAAGCGGCGTTCGCCGCCCAGCAGCAGGGTCGAGCGATAGACCGCATCCCAGGGCGTGATGTGATCGTTGATGCCGCCGACGCTGAAACTGTCGACCGTGACCTTCTGCAGGTCGATGGGCGTGCCGCAGACTTCCAGGCCGCCGGGATGACTCAGCGGGTTGTGCTTGAAGAAATCCAGCAGGTCGCCGTGCAGCGCCGCCGGCAGGCGGGTGTTGTCGTTGTTCCAGTAGAGGATGTCGAAGGCCGGCGGTTCCTTGCCCAGCAGGTAGTTGTTGATCCAGTAGTTCCAGATCAGGTCGTTGGGCCGCATCCAGGCGAAGACCTTGGCCATGTCCCGGCCATCGAGCACGCCTTGCTGGTAGGAGCGGCGCTTGGCGGCCTCGAGGGTCTGCTCGTCGGCGAACAGGGTCGCCGGGCTGTCCAGCTGGCTGTCGAGCAGGCTGACCAGGTAGGTGGCGCTGGAGACCCGGCGCAACTGGCGCTTGGCTTGCAGATGGCCTTGCAGGGCGGCGATGGTCAGGCCGCCGGCGCAGGCGCCCATCAGGTTGACCTCGCGAGCGGCGGTGATCGCCCGGCAGACGTTCAAGGCCTCCTCCACCGCCTCGACATAGGTCGACAGGCCCCACTCGCGATGCCGTACGTCCGGGTTGCGCCAACTGACCACGAAGACCTGCAGGCTGTTCTTCAGGGCGTACTGGACAAAGCTGTTGCCGGGGCTGAGGTCGAAGATGTAGTACTTGTTGATCTGCGGCGGCACGATCAGCAGCGGTTTCGCATACTGCTTCTCGCTCATCGGCCGGTACTGGATCAGTTCCAGCAGTTCATTGCGAAACACCACCGAACCCTGGGTGGTGGCCACGGTCTTGCCGACTTCGAAGGAGTGCTTGGTGACCTGGCTGGGCAGCCCGTTGTTGTGCAGCAGGTCGTTCACCAGGTGGCTGATGCCGCGCACGATGCTGTTGCCGCCGGAGTTGAACAGTTCCTTGACCGCCAGCGGGTTGAGCAGGGTGTTGGACGGTGCCACCGCATCGTTGAGCAGGGCGAAGATAAAGTGCGCCCGGGCCCGGTCGTCCTGGCTCATCTGGCTGTCGTCGATCCAGTGCCGGACCTGGTTCTGCCAGGCCAGGTAGGCTTGCAGGCTGCGTCGGTAGAACGGGTTCAGGCTCCACGCCGGATCGGCGAAGCGCTGGTCCTGGGGGTTGGGCTTGTGCGGCGTTTCGCCAAGCAGCACCTTGCCCAGCTGGCCACCCAGGGCCAGCGCGTGTCGCGCGGTATGCAGCGGATTGCGCAGGCCGTGGGTGGCGACGCTGCGCAGGGTGGAAAACAGATCCCGGCCGCGCAGACCGGTAATCGCACTTTGCGCGTTGATGAACGCGGCGGGGGTGGGCATCGAACCCGTCGCTGGTTTGTCTCGCATGAGTCAACACTCCTTCGTCATCAAGCTATCAACCAATACATCGCACCAGGTGGACGAGATCGTCGGCCCTGGCCTCTGTTGCACTCTGCCGGCGTCCTGCCGGAAGGCTTACTGCTAATTGAAGCTCCTGGGCTCTGTACGAAAACTGCCTGCGCGCTGACCATGCTGCGTTGAAAACAGGCTCGCCTGATCACCGCTCGACGAGGTCCCGTACGGACCCTAGGTACTCTTGAAGGGCGCCGGCTGCGGGTGCATGACCGCCCGCAGACGTTCTTCCTCGAGAAATTTCATGATGATGGGAGCTACGGCTTCGGCCCGGGTGATCAGGAATAAATGACCATCATCGATTATGTGTAGCTGGGCATTGGGAATACGCCAGGCCAGCAGGCGCATATTGATCAGCGGAATCAGCGGATCGTCGTCGCCGGCCAGCACCAGGGTCGGCTGGTGGATCTTGTGCAGCCAGTGGATGCTGGTCCAGCCGAGGCCGGCGAACAGTTGCCAGTAGTAGCCCAGCTTGCCCGCCGAGCGCACCTTGGCGGCGTGTTCGGCGGCCAGGTTCGGGTCGCGCCGGAACGCGCCGCCATAGATGGTCGGGGCGATGCGAATGACATGGGACGGCTGGATGTAGCGGCGCGGGCTGGCCATGTTCCACAGCACCTTGGGCTTGCCCGGGACCATGAACGCACCGGCGGCGGTGGCGGCGAGGATCAGCTTCTTGCAGCGCTCCGGGTAGTCGTAGGCGAACTGCTGGGCCAGGGCGCCGCCCCAGGACACGCCGACCGCGTTGACCTGGCCATAGTCCAGGTAATCGAGCATGCGTGCACTGAGCTTGGCCAGGCCGGGAAAGCGATAGGGGCGGTTCGGCGTGGAAGAGCCGCCGACGCCAGGGACGTCGAAGGCAATCACTTCCAGGTCCGGGTCCAGCGCCTGGACGAACGGAAACACCAGCTCCAGGTTGGCGCCGATGCCGTTGAAGATCAGCAAGGGCGTCAGATGAGGCTTGCCGGGGCGAACCGCAGTACGGATGGTCTGGCCATCCAGGTCGATGGTTCGGAAGATGAACGGTTGCGGCATGCTTGAAGCCCTGTGATCGGATCGGTTTTCTGCTTCGACGCTGTTCTTGTGGGAGCCGGGTTGCTGGCGA
>NZ_JACAOR010000002.1:121880-359079 GCF_013386115.1 Pseudomonas gingeri | reverse complement strand
TCGCCAGCAACCCGGCTCCCACGGGAGGGACATGGATCTAGCGTTCGTGCACGTAGGTCCCCGGTGCCGCCTCGGCCGATGGGTAGGCCTTGCTGCCCAAGCTGGTCGGCGACTTCTTCAGCTTGCCCGAGCGTTCGGCCAGCCAGGTCTGCCAGTACAGCCACCAGGAGTCGGTGTGCTTGGTGGAGTTTTCCTGCCAGTCCTCGGCCTTGGCCGGCATCTCGTCGCTGGTCATGTAGCGCGACTTCGGATTGCCCGGCGGGTTGAGGATGCTCTGGATGTGCCCGCTGCTCGAGAGCACGAACTCGACCTTGCCGCCGAACAGCTGGGCCGACTTGTAGCAGGACTTCCAGGGGGTGATGTGGTCGTTGGTGCCGGCCAGGGAGAAGATGTCGGCGGTGACTTTCTTCAGGTCGATCGGCGTGCCGCACACTTCCAGGGCATCGGCGCGTACCAGCGGGTTGTTCTTGAACATCTCGATCAGGTCGCCGTGGAACGCGGCCGGCAGGCGGGTGGTGTCGTTGTTCCAGAAGAGGATATCGAACACCGGCGGCTCGTTGCCGAGCAGGTAATTGTTGACCCAGTAGTTCCAGATCAGGTCGTTGGGACGCATCCAGGCGAAGACTTTCGCCATGTCGCTGCCCTCCAGCACGCCGGCCTGGTAGGAGTGGCGCTTGGCGGCTTCCAGGGTCTGTTCGTCGACGAACAGCGCCACCTGGGTGTCGAGGGTGGTGTCGAGCACGCTGACCAGCAGGGTCAGGGAGTTGACCTTCTTCTCGCCGAGGGCGGCGTAATGGCCGAGCAGGGCGGTGCAGGTGATGCCCCCGGAGCAGGCGCCGAGCATGTTGACGTCCTTGCTGCCGGTGATGGCGGTGACCACGTCGACGGCTTCCTTCAGCGCCTCGATATAGGTCGACAGGCCCCATTCGCGCTGGGCCTTGGTCGGGTTGCGCCAGCTAACGATAAAGGTCTGCTGGTGGCTGCGCAGGCAGAAACGCGCCAGGCTCTTGTCCGGGCTGAGGTCGAAGACGTAGAACTTGTTGATCTGCGGCGGCACCACCAGCAGCGGGCGCTCGTGCACCTGTTCGGTGATCGGCCCGTACTGGATCAGTTCCAGCACGTCGTTGCGAAACACCACCGCGCCTTCTGTGGTGCCCAGGCTCTTGCCGACCTCGAAGGCGCCCATGTTCACCTGGCTGGGCATGCCGCCGTTGTGCACCAGGTCCTTGGCCAGATTCGACAGGCCGTCGAGCAGGCTCTTGCCGCCAGTCTCGAAGAAGCGCTTGACCGCCGCCGGGTTGGCCGCAGTGTTGGTCGGCGCCATGGCCTCGGTCATCAGGTTGATGACGAAGTGCCCGCGGCTGATGTCCTGGGGCGAGAGTGAACTGTCACCGATCCAATCATGGAGCTCCTTGCGCCAGGCCAGATAGGTTTGCAGGTAGCGTTTGTAGAGCGGGTTCTGGCTCCAGGCCGGGTCGCAGAAGCGACGGTCGTCGCTTTCCGGTTGCAGGCTCGATTTGCCGAGCAGCACATTCTTCAGTTCGACGCCGAAATGGGCGACGTGCTTGACGCTGTGGATAGGTTGCTTGATGGCTTGGGCCAATACCATTCGTGCAGAAGTCAGAAGGTCCTTTCTACGCAAGCCGACGACGGGGTTCAGGCCCAGGGTGTTTTCCGAGGCTTGAAGCTTGAGGTCATCGCTATTCTTGTCACTCATCTACGACGCTCCATTGTCCTGAGACGAGTACCGGGTAAGGCTGTGCGACTGGGCACAACGAATGCCAAGTACTGCTGCTCGGGTGACCGGTTGATTGCGCATCGTTAAATGCACGGAACTTGCCAGCTCCATTGGTTACCCGAGTTTAATTTTTTTCGCAAGCGGACCGAACGTCAGCCCTGCCGCCGGGTATTGGATCAGAACAAATTAGAAAATACGCCCCAAACGACAAGATGCCCGTTCTAGAGCATCAGGCGGACGATCGACTCGGACGGGTCGCGGGATTTTCCGGCGGCCTTGAGTTCGGCAAGATAATCGGCCCACAAGTCATCCTGACGACAGGCCAGCTGGTAGAGGTAGTCCCAGGTGAACAGTCCGCTGTCATGACCGTCGTCGAAGGTCAGTTTCAGGGCGTACTGGCCAGCGGGCTCGATCTTGCTCAGGCCGACACCGAGCTTGCCGAATTGCAGGATCGGCTTGCCGTGGCCCTGGACCTCGGCGGAGGGGGAGTGCACCCGCAGGAACTCGGCGGGCAGGTGGTATTCCTCGCCCGGACCGTAGCTGAGGGTCAGGGTTTTCGAGGCCTTGTGCAGGTTGATGGCGGTGGGTATCGGGGTGCTCATTGAACGCTAACCTGTGTGCAGGAGCCTCCTGGAGGAGCTGGCTTGCCAGCGATGCGGTCTGGCCGTCGACATTGTCGTCGGCTCAGACAGCCACATCGCCGGCAAGCCGACTCCCGCAGGGGCCGTGTTCGGCCATGAAAGCAGCGTTCCCATAAGGAACGGTGTATTCCCTAGAGGATATACCGCGACAGGTCTTCGTTCTGCGCCAATTCACCGAGGTGGCTGTTGACGTAGGCGGCGTCGATGCGAATCGGCTCGGCACCCTGGGCGCCCGCCAGGTCGCCGGCGCTGAACGAGACTTCCTCCAGCAGGCGCTCGAGCAGGGTATGCAGGCGACGGGCACCGATGTTTTCGGTCTTCTCGTTGACCTGCCAGGCGATTTCCGCGAGACGCTTGATACCGTCGGGCTGGAACTCGATGCTCAGGCCTTCGGTCTTCAGCAGTTCGCGATACTGCTCGGTCAGCGAGGCGTGGGGCTCGCTGAGAATGCGTTCGAAATCTTCCGGGCTCAGGGCCTTGAGTTCGACACGGATCGGCAGACGGCCTTGCAGCTCCGGCACCAGGTCGCTCGGCTTGCTCAGGTGGAACGCGCCGGAAGCGATGAACAGGATGTGGTCGGTCTTGACCATGCCCAGCTTGGTGTTGACGGTGCAGCCTTCGATCAGCGGCAGCAGGTCGCGCTGCACGCCTTCACGGGAGACGTCGGCGCCGCCGACATTGCCGCGCTTGGCAACCTTGTCGATTTCATCGATGAAGACGATGCCGTGCTGCTCGACCGCTTCCAGGGCCTTGGCCTTCAACTCTTCGTCGTTGACCAGGCGCCCGGCCTCTTCGTCGCGGACCAGCTTGAGCGCTTCCTTGACCTTGAGCTTGCGGTTCTTGCGCTTGCCCTTGCCCATGTTGGCGAACAGGCTCTGCAACTGGTTGGTCATTTCCTCCATGCCCGGTGGCGCGGAGATATCGACGCCAGCGTGTTCCGCGACCTCGATTTCAATCTCCTTGTCATCCAGCTGGCCTTCACGTAGGCGCTTGCGGAACAGCTGGCGGGTATTGGAGTCCTGGCTCGGCGCGGCGTCTTCATTGAAGCCCATGCGTGCCGGTGGCAGCAGGGCGTCGAGAATACGCTCCTCGGCGGCGTCTTCGGCGCGGTGGCGGACCTTGACGATCTCCTGCTCGCGCAGGAGCTTGATCGCGGCGTCCGCCAGGTCGCGGATGATCGATTCGACATCACGGCCGACGTAGCCGACCTCGGTGAACTTGGTCGCTTCGACCTTGATGAACGGGGCGTTGGCCAGCTTGGCCAGGCGCCGGGCGATTTCGGTCTTGCCGACACCGGTGGGGCCGATCATCAGGATGTTCTTGGGGGTTACTTCGACGCGCAGTTCTTCGGGCAACTGCATCCGGCGCCAGCGGTTACGCAGCGCAATGGCAACGGCGCGCTTGGCATCGTCCTGGCCGATGATATGGCGATTGAGTTCGTGGACGATTTCGCGGGGAGTCATGGACATGATATGTGGGGTCCTCAAGCGGTAGTGATCAGCGTAGACACAGGTCTGGCACTGCTTTATTCCGCGAGGTCCTGCTCCTCAATAGTGAAGTTGTGATTGGTGAATACGCAAATATCACCGGCGATCCCGAGGGCGGTCTCGACGATTTCCCGGGCCGACAGTTCGGTCTTCTTCAGCAGCGCGCTGGCCGCGGCCTGGGCATAGCCACCGCCTGAGCCCATGGCGATCAGGCCTTGTTCCGGTTCGACGACATCGCCGTTGCCGGTAATGATCAGCGAAGCGTCCTTGTTGGCGACCGCCAGCATGGCTTCCAGGCGGCTCAGGGAGCGATCGGTACGCCACTCCTTGGCCAGTTCGACGGCGGCCCGGACCAGATGGCCCTGGTGTTTTTCCAGCTGGCCTTCAAAACGCTCGAACAGGGTGAAGGCATCGGCGGTGGCCCCGGCGAAACCGGCGAGCACCTGGCCATGGTAGAGGCGACGGACTTTTTTCGCGTTGCCCTTCATGACGGTGTTGCCCAGGGAAACCTGGCCGTCGCCGCCCATGACGACTTTGCCGTGGCGACGAACTGAAACGATGGTGGTCAAGGGAGAGTCTCCACGCAGCGGGGCGAAAATGCCTGATGGAAACTGATATGGGGATGGTGCCGGGATTTTCAACCGGAAGTAGGGCGGAGGGACGAATGGTGTAGGAAGGAGGGATGGATCTTGTCGTGCAATTCAACCGCGGGAGCCGGTTTGTCGGCTCCCGCGGGTTCGGCTTTCAGCGACTCTGGCGCTGTTGTAACAACAGGTTGCTGAAACCGCTGCCGGCCAGCTGTTTCTGCGCGGTGGTCAATTGTTCGCGGTTGCTGAACGGGCCGACCAGTACCCGGTACCAGGTCTCTTCCTTGACGGTGCCGGACTCGACCGACACCGCCTGGCCGAGCAGGATGATCTGCGCGCGGACCTTGTCGGCATCGGCTTCCTTGCGGAACGAGCCGGCCTGCAGGAAGAACTGCGTCACCGCGGCCGGTGCCGGCTTGGCCACGGGTGGTGGCGGTGGCGGGGTGATCCCGGCCAGGGCCGCCTGGGCGCGCGCGGTGTCGATCTTGGCCGCTTCGGCCGGGGTCACCGGCGTGGTCGGCGTCGGTACGGTCTGCGGCGTCGGTAGGGTCTTCTCCGGCACGGCTTCCGGCGGCACGATGACTTCCGATTCCGGCAGCAGGGTGTAGAAGTCGTACTTCGGCTTCACCGGCTGGGTCGGGCTCGGCGGGGTCTTGTTGGCCTCGGCGATCTTGGTCGCTTTCTGCTGTTCCTGCTTGACCCGCTTGACGTCATCGCCCTTGCCCGGCTCGAGTTTCATCAGAAACACGATAAAGGCGCCCACGCCCAGCCCGATGGCCAGCCACAACCAGCCCGGGATCGGCTTTTTCGCAGGAGCTTGGTAACGGCTGGCGCCACGTTTGGGTGCGGGTTTTTTCTTGGCAGCCAACTTACATACGCTCCAGAGTTTCCAGGCCCAGCAGCTCCAGGCCTTGCTTGAGGGTGCGGCCGGTCAGCGCGGCGAGACGCAGGCGACTCTGCATCCGCGCCGGGGTATCGGCGGTCAGGATCGGGCAGTTCTCGTAGAAGCTGGAGAACAGGCCGGCGACATCGTACAGGTAGGTGCAGAGGATGTGCGGCGTGCCTTTTTCGGCGACGCTGTTGAGGACTTCGCCGAATTGCGCCAGCCTGGCCGCCAGTTCCTGCTCATGGGCGGCTTCGAGCACGATCTGGCCGTCGACTTCGCTGAAGTCCTTGCCCAGCTTGCGGAACACACCGGCCACGCGGGTGTAGGCGTACAGCAGGTACGGCGCGGTGTTGCCTTCGAAGTTGAGCATCAGGTCGAAGTTGAAGCTGTAGTCGCTGGTGCGGTGCTTGGACAGGTCGGCGTACTTCACCGCGCCGATCCCGACGACCCTGGCGATGTCGCGCAGGTCGTTCTCCGGCAGATCCGGGTTCTTTTCCCTGACCAGGTTGTAGGCGCGCTCGCGGGCTTCGGTCAGCAGGTCGATCAGCTTCACGGTGCCGCCGTCGCGGGTCTTGAACGGCCGGCCGTCGGCGCCGTTCATGGTGCCGAAGCCCATGTGCTCCATTTCCATCGGATGGCCCACGAAGCCGGCCTTGCGTGCCACGGCGAACACTTGCTGGAAGTGCAGGGCCTGGCGCTGGTCGACGAAATACAGCGCGCGGTCGGCCTTCAGCACATTGCTGCGGTAGCGCACGGCGGCCAGGTCGGTGGTGGCGTAGAGATAACCGCCGTCGGCCTTGACGATGATCACCGGCAGCGGCTCGCCGTCGGCGTTCTTGAACTCGTCGAGGAACACGCACTGGGCGCCGTTGCTCTCGACCAGCATGCCCTTGGCCTTGAGGTCGTTGACCACGTTGACCAGGTCATCGTTGTAGGCGCTTTCGCCCATGACATCGGCCATGGTCAGCTTGACGTTGAGCAGTTCGTAGATTTTCTGGCAGTGGGACAGCGAGATGTCCTTGAAGCGGGTCCACAGCGCCAGGCAGTCCGCATCGCCGGCCTGCAGCTTGACCACCAGGCCACGGGCGCGGTCGGCGAACTCGCTGGACTCGTCGAAGCGCTGCTTGGCGGCACGGTAGAAGTTCTCCAGGTCCGACAGCTCGTCGCTGGTGATCGGGTTTTCCTGCAGGTAGGCCATCAGCATGCCGAACTGGGTGCCCCAGTCGCCGACGTGGTTCTGGCGGATCACGGTGTCGCCGAGGAATTCGAGGACCCGCGCCACGCCATCGCCGATGATGGTCGAGCGCAGGTGGCCGACGTGCATTTCCTTGGCGAGGTTGGGTGCCGACAGGTCGACCACGGTGCGCTGCGCCGGGCCGGCCTTGCGCACGCCGACACTGGCGTCGACCAGTGCGGCATCGAGGCGCGCGGCCAGGGCCTGGGTGTTCTGGAAGAAGTTGATGAAGCCCGGGCCGGCGATTTCCGCCTTGCTGACGTTTTCATCGGCCGGCAGTGCGGCGATCAGCTTTTCCGCCAGGTCGCGCGGCTTCAGGCCGGCGGGTTTGGCCAGCATCATGGCGATGTTGCTGGCGAAGTCGCCGTGGGTCTTGTCCCGGGTATTTTCGACCTGGATCGCCGGCGTCAGGCCATCAGGCAACACACCTTCGTTGACGAGTTGGGTGAGGGCTTGCTGGATCAGCTGGCGAATGGTGTCTTTCATGGTCTTCTCTTTCGACCGCAAGCGCGGCGGCGCTTCGATGCGCAGGTGGAAAAACTGGGCATTATCCGTTGCCGGGGCGAGCTTGCCAACCGGTTGCGGACTTGTGGTGATACGCAGGCCTCCCTTCGCGGGCAAGCCCGCTCCCACACGTTCGTGTCATACACAAGATTTATACTCAAGCCTGACCTGTGGCAGCGGGCTTGCCCGCGAAGAGGCCATCCCGTTCAGTACAAGTCCACCGGATCGACATCCAGCGACCAGCGCACCTGGCGTCCGCTGGGCATCTGTTCCAGCGCCAGCAACCAACTGCTCAGCAAGCGGTGCAGCGGCGCCCGGGCATTGGCCTGCAGCAGCAATTGCGCCCGATAGCGTCCGGCCCGGCGCTCCATCGGCGCCGGCACCGGCCCCAGCAGCTCGATGCCGCCCAGGCTCATGTCCGCCAGCAGGCGTTCGGCCTCGCTGCAGGCTTCATCGAGAAAACCTTCGGCCTGCCCGGGCTTGTGGGCTTCGGCACGCAGCAGCGCCAGGTGGGCGAAGGGTGGCAGGCCGGCGGCGCGGCGCTCGCTCAAGGCCTGTTCGGCAAAGGCGAAGTAACCCTGCTCGGTGAGCTGGATCAGCAGCGGATGGTCCGCCAGGTGGGTCTGGATAATGACCTTGCCCGGCTCCTCCGCGCGTCCGGCCCGGCCGGCCACCTGGACGATCAGTTGCGCCATGCGCTCGCTGGCGCGGAAGTCGCCGGAAAACAGCCCGCCATCGGCATCGAGGATCGAAACCAGGGTCACCCGCGGGAAGTGGTGCCCCTTGGCAAGCATCTGCGTGCCCACCAGGATGCATGGTTGGCCTTTCTGGATCGTCGCGAAGAGCTGGTTCATCGCGTCCTTGCGCGAGGTGCTGTCACGGTCGACCCGCAGTACCGGGTAATCGGGGAACAGGATGCCCAGCCGCTCTTCGGCGCGCTCGGTGCCGGCGCCTACCGGGCGCAGGTCGACCTTGCCGCATTGCGGGCAGTTGCGCGGGACGCGTTCGACATGGCCGCAGTGGTGGCAGCGCAGTTCGCCATAACGCTGGTGCACCGTCATGCGCGCATCGCAGCGCTCACACTCGGACATCCAGCCGCAATCGTGGCACAGCAGGGTCGGGGCGAAGCCGCGGCGGTTGAGAAACACCAGGACTTGCTGGCCTGCCGCCAGGGTCTGGCCGATGGCTTGCTGCATCGGTCCGGAAATGCCGCTGTCCAGCGGGCGACTTTTCACGTCCAGGCGCAAAAAGCGTGGCTGCCTGGCGCCGCCGGCCCGCTCGTTCAGGCGCAGCAGGCCGTAGCGACCGATATAGGCGTTGTGCAGGCTTTCCAGGGACGGGGTGGCCGAGCCCAGGACGATCGGGATGTTTTCCTGCCGGGCGCGCACCAGCGCCAGGTCGCGGGCGTGATAGCGCAGGCCTTCCTGCTGCTTATAGGAGCCGTCGTGCTCTTCATCGATGATGATCAGCCCGGGATTCTTCATCGGCGTGAACAACGCCGAGCGGGTGCCGATGATGATATCGGCCTCGCCGTCCCGTGCCGCGAGCCAGGCATCCAGGCGCTCGCGATCATTGACCGCCGAGTGCAGCAGGGCGATCCGCGCGTTGAAGCGTTGTTCGAAGCGCGCCAGGGTCTGGGGGCCGAGGTTGATCTCGGGGATCAGCACCAGGGCCTGTTTGCCGGCTTCGAGGGTTTCGCGGATCAGTTGCAGGTAGACCTCGGTCTTGCCGCTGCCGGTGACGCCGGCCAGGAGAAAGGCGTGGAAACTGTCGAAGCCGGCGCGGATCGCCGTGCAGGCGGCGCGTTGTTCGTCATTGAGCGGCAGCTCCGGTTGCGCCAGCCAGTGTTCGTGGCGCTCGCCGGGGGCATGGCGGCGGATCTCCACCTGCACCAGGTCCTTGGCCAGCAGCAGGTCGAGGCTGTCCTTGCTCAGCATCAGTTTGCTCAGTAGCTGATGAGCGACGCCGTGCGGGTGCTGGGCCAGCGTGGCCAGGGCTTCGCGCTGGCGCGGTGCGCGGGCGATGCGCGGGTCGTCGAGCCTGGCGCCGGGGGCGATCGACCAGAACCGTTCCTGGCGCGCCTCGGCCGGTTCGCCCTGGCGCAGCAGCACCGGCAGGGCCCAGCTCAGGGTGTCGCCGAGGCTGTGCTGGTAATACTGGGCCGTCCACAGGCAGAGCTTGAACAGCGCGGGCGGCAGCGGGGGCGTGGCATCGAGCAGGGCCAGCGCCGGCTTGAGCTTTTCCACCGGCACTTCGCTGTGGTCGGTGACTTCCACCAGGATGCCGATCATTTCCCGGCGGCCGAACGGCACCCGCAGGCGCATGCCGGGATGCAACTCACTGCGCAGCACGCCCTGGGGCGCGCGGTAATCGAACAGGCGGCGCAGGGGGGAAGGCAGGGCAAGGCGCAGAATGGCGTCGGGCACGCGGTTTTCTCGGGTGGTGTAATGAAGAAGGGCGGGAGCCTAGCAGACGGCCGGTGTGCGTGACAGCTTGCTTCATTTTGCAGGGCTGGTATTATCGCCGGCCAAATTACGTGCGGTGTTCAACAATAGTGTTGGGCGGCGGCACGCTAGCCGAGGAAGTCCCCATGAAAGCTGATATCCATCCAGAATACCCAGCAGTTGCCGTTACTTGCAGCTGCGGCAACAAGTTCGAAACCCGTTCGACTTTCGCCAAGCCACTGGCAATCGACGTGTGCAACGAGTGCCACCCGTTCTACACCGGTAAGCAGAAGACCCTGGACACCGGCGGCCGCGTTCAGAAGTTCGCCGATCGTTTCGGTGCATTCGGTGCGAAGAAGGCCTAAGGCTCTTTTTCCTGGACGGCCTGCTGGGCTGCTCCACGCTGATAGCTTCATGCTGCAAAAAAAGGCGCTCCTTGTGGGCGCTTTTTTTATGGGCGCGATTTGGCAGGCGCAGGCTCAGGCGTTCTGTCCTGCAGTGCCAGGCGCTGCGCGGGTCGAGGTACAGCGGGTCATCGACGGTGACACCGTGCGTCTGAAAGATGGTCGTAGCGTGCGCCTGATCGGCATCAATGCACCGGAACTGGGGCGCAAGGGGCGGGCCGCCGAACCCTTTGCCGAGGCTGCCCGCCAGCGTCTCCAGGGCCTGGTGAAGGAAAGCGGCAGCCAGGTCGGGTGGGTGGCAGGTCGCGAGCGCCGCGACCGCTATGGCCGCATCCTGGCGCATCTGTATGGTCGCGACGGCATGAATCTCGAAGCGCGGCTGCTCGCCGAGGGCTTGGCTTACCAGGTGGCCGTCGCGCCCGACGACGATTTGTTCGAATGCCAGCAGCTCGCCGAGCGCCAGGCCCGGCAGCTCGGGCTTGGGCTGTGGAAACGTCCCTCTGTACTGAAGGCGGATCAGATCAGGAAGCCCGGTTTTGCCCTGCTCAAGGGGCGTGTGAGCAATATCCGACGCAATCGTGGCGGGTTATGGATCGAATTGCAGGGGGCAGTTGTACTGCATGTCGCACCCGATCGGCTGGAGCGATTCGACTCCGTCTCGCTCGAGGCGCTCAAGGGCAGGCAGATCGAGGCCCGTGGCTGGCTGGTCGAGCGTGGTGGTCGAGGCGCGCCGCGCCAGCGGGGTGCGCGCTGGTTGTTATCGCTGAATCATCCCGGAATGCTTCAGGTAGCCTGTTGAGAAAAAATTGTAGACATTTTTATTATCGATTGTGAACAGTTTAGCCCTTGTGTTACGCGGCTCTTGGGCCAAAGTCGTAGGGTGCGGCCCTTGACACCTGTGACTGGTCAGTCTTGTGAGGACTTTGCGACACGCGTATCCTCGGCGGTCCGTCAGTCCCACAGTAAAAAGCGGAATGCCCACATGTCAGATTTGAAAACTGCCGCTCTCGAATATCACGCCAATCCTCGTCCGGGGAAGCTGAGCGTCGAGCTCACCAAAGCCACTGCCACCGCCCGCGACCTGTCGCTGGCCTACAGCCCTGGCGTCGCCGAACCAGTGCGTGAAATCGCCCGCGATCCTGAGCTGGCCTACAAGTACACTGGCAAGGGCAACCTGGTTGCAGTCATTTCCGATGGCACCGCGATTCTCGGCCTGGGCAACCTCGGCCCATTGGCCTCCAAGCCGGTAATGGAAGGCAAGGGCGTGCTGTTCAAGCGTTTCGCCGGTATCGACGTGTTCGACATCGAAGTCGACTCGGAAAGCCCGCAAGCCTTCATCGACACCGTCAAGCGTATCTCCATCACCTTCGGTGGCATCAACCTGGAAGACATCAAGGCACCTGAGTGCTTCGAGATCGAACGTGCCCTGATCGAGCAGTGCGATATCCCGGTGTTCCACGATGACCAGCACGGTACCGCGATCGTGACCGCCGCCGGCATGATCAACGCCCTGGAAATCGCTGGCAAAACCCTGCCTGAAGCGAAAATCGTCTGCCTGGGCGCCGGTGCCGCCGCCATCTCCTGCATGAAATTGCTGGTGAGCATGGGCGCCAAGATCGAGAACATCTTCATGGTTGACCGTACTGGCGTGATCCACGCCGGCCGTGACGACCTGAACCAGTACAAGGCGGTATTCGCCCACGCGACCGACAAGCGCAGCCTGGCTGACGCCCTGAAGGGCGCTGACGTGTTCGTCGGCCTGTCCGGTCCGAACCTGCTGGACGCCGAAGGCCTGCTGTCCATGGCGGCCAACCCGATCGTGTTCGCCTGCTCGAACCCGGATCCGGAAATCTCCCCGGAGCTGGCCCACGCCACCCGTAGCGACGTGATCATGGCCACCGGCCGTTCGGACTACCCGAACCAGGTCAACAACGTCCTGGGCTTCCCGTTCATCTTCCGTGGTGCCCTGGACGTTCGCGCCAAGCGCATCAACGAGGAAATGAAAGTGGCCGCGGCCAACGCCCTGCGTGAACTGGCCAAGTTGCCGGTGCCTCAGGAAGTGTGCGACGCCTACGGCGGCATCAAGCTGGAATTCGGTCGTGAATACATCATTCCGAAGCCGATGGATGCCCGTCTGATCACCCTGATCTCCGACGCCGTGGCCAAGGCCGCGATCGAGACCGGTGTGGCGACCCTGCCGTATCCGAAGAACTACCCGCTGAAAAGCGTGGATGACGTGTTCAACGGCTAAGCCGTCGTAGCGTCAAACAAAAAGCCCCGGCTCGAGAGAGCCGGGGCTTTTTTGTGGGTGGCGTTCGGGCGGTGGTGAGCCGCCCGGCAGGATCAGAACAGGTCGATCGGCGCCGCCTCGTCCGCCGGCAGCGGGCTGCCCGGGGCGCTGCCGCCATTGCCCAGCTCATTGACCGATGGTGGCGTGTCTTCGCTCTTGAACAGCTCGAAGTAGGCATTGGGCGTGCCCGGTGTGGCCGCGCGGCCGCTGACCGGATCGACCCGCAGGCTGAGGATGCCTTCCGGCTCCGCCTGGGTGTGCGGCGGCATGCCCTTGAGCGCCGCGCCCATGTAGTCCATCCAGATCGGCAGTGCCACCGTGCCGCCGAACTCGCGGCGCCCGAGACTCTCGGGCTGGTCGAAGCCGGTCCAGACGGTGGTGATGTAGTCGGCGTTGTAGCCGGTGAACCAGGCGTCCTTGGATTCGTTGGTGGTACCGGTCTTGCCCGCCAGGTCGCTGCGGCCCAGGGCCAGGGCGCGACGGCCGGTGCCGAGCTTGATCACGTCCTCGAGCATGCTGTTGAGGATGTAGGTGGTGCGCCCGTCGATGATGCGTTCTGCGACGGCCGGAGCCTGGGCCGCGGGAGCAGGTGCCTCGCCGGTGCTGTTGACGGTAAACGTCGGCTGGCTCGGTGCCGCGATGCCGCTGCTGGCCGCTTCGCCGGTCGGTACGCTTGGCGGGTTGGCGACGAACAGGGTATCGCCGTTGCGGCTTTCGATCTTGTCGATCAGGTACGGCGTGATCTTGTAGCCGCCATTGGCGAAGGTGCTCCAGCCGGTGGCGATTTCCATCGGCGTCAGGGTCGCGGTACCCAGGGCCAGGGACAGGTTGCGTGGCAGGTCCTGCTTGTTGAAGCCGAACTTGGCAATGTAGTCGATGGTCTTGTCGACGCCCAGGCTTTGCAGCAGGCGAATCGAGACCAGGTTGCGCGACTTGTACAGCGCCTCGCGCATGCGGATCGGGCCAAGGAAGGTGTTGGTGTCGTTCTTCGGCCGCCAGACCTTGTCCAGGTACTCGTCGACGAACACGATCGGGGCATCGTTGACCAGGCTGGCCGGGGTGTAGCCGTTGTCCAGCGCCGCGCTGTAGATGAACGGCTTGAAGCTCGATCCCGGCTGGCGCTTGGCCTGCATGGCGCGGTTGTAGTTGCTCTGCTCGAAGGCGAAACCACCGACCAGGGCGCGAATCGCGCCGTTTTGCGGGTCAAGGGAGACCAGCGCGCTCTGGGCTGCCGGCACCTGGCTGAATTTCAGGCTGTTGTCGGATTGGCGCTGGACGCGGATCAGGTCGCCGACCTGGGCGACATCGGACGGCTGCTTCGGTGCCGCGCCCAGGCTGTTGGTGTTGAGGTACGGACGCGCCCATTTCATGCTGTCCCAGGCGACGAGTTCCGGACCGTTGCGGGTCAGGACGTGCAGCATGTTCTTGTCCACCTGGGTGACGATCGCCGGTTCCAGGCCGCTGATGGGGCGCTGCTTGCCCAGCTCCGCGATCCAGGCGTCGCGGGTCTTGCCCGGCAGGCGCGACTCGGGGCCACGGTAGCCGTGGCGCTGGTCATAGGTGATCAGGCCTTCCTGGACGGCATGGTTGGCCAGTTCCTGGAGGTTGCTCGGCACCGTGGTGGTGACGCGGAAACCTTCGGTGTAGGCCTCGCTGCCATAGCGGCCGACCATTTCGGCGCGGGCCATTTCGGCGATGTACGGCGCGTTCACTTCCGGCGTCGGCACGTGGTAGCTGGCGTTGATCGGCTCGACGATGGCGGCCTGGTAAGCGGCTTCGTCGATCTTGCCGAGCTTGTACATGCGTCCCAGGATCCAGTCGCGACGCTCCTTGGCGCGGACCGGGTTGGCCAGCGGGTTGAAGCGCGACGGAGCCTTGGGCAGGCCGGCGATCATCGCCATCTGGGCCAGGGTGATGTCCCGGATCGATTTACCGTAATACACCTGTGATGCGGCTTCGATACCGTAGGCGCGGTTGCCCAGGTAGATCTTGTTCACGTACAGCTCGAGGATTTCATCCTTGGTCAGCTGGCGTTCGATCTGCAGGGCAAGAAGAATCTCGTTTGTCTTGCGCGAGAAGCTACGCTCGCTGGACAGGAAGAAGTTTTTCGCCACCTGCATGGTGATGGTACTGCCGCCGGACTGGATGTGCCCGCTCTTGACCAACTGGGTCGCGGCACGCATCAGGCTGCTGGGGTCGACACCGTAGTGATTGGCGAAGTTGTCGTCTTCGGCGCTGAGCAGGGCATTGATGAAATTCGGTGGGATGTCGGCGAAGCGAATGGGTGAACGGCGCATCTCGCCGAATTCGGCGATCAGCTTGCCATCGCTGGTGTAGACCCGGAGCGGAATCTGCAACTGGATGCTTCTCAGCGTCTCCACGGACGGCAAGCCCGGACTAAGATAGAGAAATGCACCGCTCAGGACGAGCAACAGGCCGCAGAACACGGCGACGAAAGACCACCCGAAAAACTTCAGCAGACGAATCAAGGCTTGTGGATTTCCAGATAAAAGAATGGGTTAGGCGTCAGGCTAAATTCACAGCAAGCGCTGGTTCGACGGCTCGGAGAAAAACGTGGGCATTATAAGCATTTTTTGGTGTTGAGCGTCATTTGCGCTTATGTCAAGACTGCTATTAAATGCCCATTATCATAAAGGGTCCGTAAGTCGCGGATAGTAATAGGGAATCGGTAGTGCTTGGACTCTTTGGCAAAAAAGCGCATTCGCTCCTGGGGATCGACATCAGTTCCACCTCGGTAAAACTCCTCGAATTGAGCCGTTCAGGCAATCGATATCGGGTCGAGTCCTACGCCGTGGAACCGCTGCCGCCTAACGCCGTGGTCGAGAAGAACATCGCCGAGCTCGAAGGCGTCGGGCAGGCCCTGGCACGGGTGCTGCTCAAGGCCAAGACCAGCGCGCGCCACGTCGCGGTCGCCGTGGCCGGTTCCGCGGTGATCACCAAGACCATCGAGATGGATGCCGGGCTTTCCGATGACGACATGGAAAGCCAGCTGAAGATAGAAGCCGACCAGTACATTCCCTATCCCCTCGAAGAAGTGGCCATCGACTTTGAAGTCCAGGGTTATTCGGCGCGCAATCCCGAGCGCGTCGAAGTACTGCTGGCCGCCTGTCGGAAAGAAAACGTCGAGGTGCGCGAGGCGGCCCTGGCCCTGGCCGGGCTCGATGCCAAGGTGGTGGATGTCGAGGCCTATGCCCTGGAGCGCTCCTTTGGCCTGCTCGCGGCACAGCTGGCCAGCGATCACGACCGCTTGACGGTGGCGGTGGTCGACATCGGCGCGACCATGACCACCCTCAGCGTCCTGCACAACGGCCGGATCATCTACACCCGCGAACAATTGTTCGGCGGTCGCCAGCTCACCGAGGAAATCCAGCGGCGCTACGGCCTGTCCAACGAAGAGGCGGGCCTGGCGAAGAAGCAGGGCGGCCTGCCCGACGACTATGTCGCCGAGGTCCTGCAGCCCTTCAAGGATGCCGTGGTCCAGCAGGTGTCGCGTTCCCTGCAGTTCTTCTTCGCCTCGGGCCAGTACAACGATGTCGACTACATCCTGCTTGCCGGTGGCACCGCCTCGATTGCCGGCCTCGATCACCTGATCCAGCAGCGGCTCGGTACGCCGACCCTGGTGGCCAACCCTTTCGCCGACATGGCGTTGAGCAGCAAGGTCAATGCCGGGGCCCTGGCCAGTGACGCGCCGGCCCTGATGATCGCCTGCGGTCTGGCGTTGAGGAGTTTCGACTGATGGCGCGGATCAACCTTCTCCCCTGGCGCGAGCAACTGCGTGAAGAACGGCGCAAGCGCTTCCTGACGGCCCTGGTCGGTGTGCTGGTGGCGGCTGTCGGCCTGGTCCTGATGACTGACCAGTACATCAGCAATTCCATCGATCACCAGACCGCGCGCAATGCCTACATGAACAAGGAGATCGCCCAGCTCGATGCGCGCATCAAGCAGATCAGCGAACTCAAGGCGCGTCGCCAGCAATTGATCGAGCGGATGAAAATCATCCAGGACCTGCAAGGCAACCGGCCGATCAGCGGGCGGATCTTCGATCAGCTGGCGCGAACCCTGCCTGATGGCGTGTATTTCACTGAAGTGAAGATGACCGGCAAGACCATTGCGCTTACCGGCGCGGCGGAGTCCAACAACCGGGTCTCGGACCTGATGCGCAACCTCGACGCTTCCGACTGGCTCGAGGCGCCGAGCCTGACCGAGGTCAAGGCGACGACGGCCGGCGCGGTCGACCAGGCGAACGTGTTCCAGCTGAGCGTGCGCCAGACCCAGCCACCGGTTCCGGGGGCTGCCAAATGAATGTTTCCGAATGGCTGGAAAACCTGCGCAAGATCGACCTCGCCGATCTCGACATGCAGAACATCGGCTCCTGGCCCGCGGCGGTCAAGGGCGCCTGTGGCGTCATCGTCGCCGTGCTGGTGCTGACGCTGGGCTACAACTTCTATATCAAGGACCTGACCGACCAGCTGGATCAGCAGCGGGCCACGGAAGTCACCTTGAAGGAGCAGTTCGCGACCAAGGCGCACCTGGCGGCGAACCTGGAAGCCTACACCCAGCAGATGCTCGACATGGAGGCGTCCTTCGGCGCGCTGCTCAAGCAACTGCCCAGCGATACCGAGGTGCCCGGGCTGCTGGAAGACATCACCCGGACCGGGCTTGGCAGCGGACTGGAGTTCGAAGAGATCAAGCTGTTGCCCGAGGTGGCGCAGCAGTTCTATATCGAGCTGCCGATCCAGATCACCGTGACCGGCGCCTACCATGACCTGGCGACCTTTGTCAGTGGCGTGGCCAGCTTGCCGCGAATCGTCACCCTGCACGATTTCGAGATCAAGCCGGTCGCCGCGAACAATGGCAACAAGCTGCGCATGAGCATTCTCGCCAAGACCTATCGCTACAACGACAAGGGGCTGCAGAAATGAGCGGCTTGCGTGGGTTGTGCGTAGCGATGGTCGCGGTGCTGCTGGCCGGCTGTGGCAACAGCAATGACTTCAGTGACCTGGACGCCTACATGCGTGAAGTACGCGCGCGTCCGGCCGGCAATATCGAACCGACACCGAAGTTCATTTCCTACGAGGCGTTCACCTACAACGCCTCGTCGCTGCGCAGTCCGTTCCAGCCGCCGGTCAAGATCGACCTGGTGAACCGCCAGAAAGGTTCCCACGAGGTCAAGCCGGATCCGAACCGGACCAAGCAGTTTCTCGAAGGCTTCAATATCGAGCAGTTCGAGATGGTCGGCACGCTTTCCAATGCCAGCGGTACCTACGCCCTGTTGCGCGGGGCCGGTGGCGTCCATCGTTTGAAAGTGGGTGATTACCTGGGGCGCAACGAGGGCCGGATCGTGGCCATCACCGACTCCCAGGTCGAGGTGATCGAAATCGTTCCGGACGGTGAAGGCACCTGGCTGGAACGGCCGCGCACCATCCCTTTGAAAGAGCACTCATAGTGGAACTCGATATGAACAGGATTATTTCCACCTTCGGCATTTCGCTATGGATGGCGCTGGTGTCGCCGATGGTGCTGGCCGCCAACCTCAAGACCCTCGATGTGGCGGCGCTGCCGGGAGATCGGGTTGAGCTCAGGCTCGCCTTCGACAGCGCCCCCACCGCGCCCCATGGCTACACCACCGATCAGCCGGCGCGGATTGCCCTGGACCTGACCGGGGTGACCAGCCAGTTGGCGACCAGGACCCGTGACCTGGGCGTGGGCAATGCACGCAGCGTGACCGTGGTGGAAGCCAAGGATCGTACCCGGCTAATCATCAACCTGACCAAGCTGGTGCCCTACAGCACCCGTATCGAGGGCAACAACCTGTTCGTGGTGGTCGGCCAGGGCGCGGCCGCCGCCGTGCCGGGCCAGGCCAGTGCGGCCCGGCCGGTGGCTGCCGCGGTGGCGCAACCCGCGCGTGCGGCGCCCAAGCCCTACGTACCGGCGGGCAAGGCCATTCGCAATATCGACTTCCAGCGCGGCGAGCAGGGCGAAGGCAATGTGGTCATCGAGCTCTCCGATCCGTCCATCAGCCCGGATATCCAGGAAAAAGGCGGCAAGATCAGCGTGGAGTTCCCTCGTACCCAACTGCCCGACCCCCTGCGTGTGCGCCTGGACGTGAAGGATTTCGCCACGCCGGTGCAATTCGTCAATGCCACGGCGTCCGCCGACCGGGCGAGCATTTCCATCGAGCCGAGCGGGGCCTTCGACTACTCGACGTACCAGACCGACAACAAGCTGACCATCAGTGTCCGCCCGCTGACCGTCGACGACCTGCAGCGGCGTAATGCCGAGCGTTTTGTCTACAGCGGCGAAAAGCTCTCGCTGAACTTCCAGGACATCGATGTGCGTTCGGTGCTGCAACTGATCGCCGACTTCACCAACCTGAACCTGGTGGCCAGCGACACGGTGCAGGGCGGGATTACCCTGCGCCTGCAGAACGTGCCGTGGGACCAGGCGCTGGACCTGGTGCTCAAGACCAAGGGCCTGGACAAGCGTAAGATCGGCAACGTCCTGCTGGTGGCGCCGGCGGACGAGATCGCGGCGCGCGAGCGTCAGGAACTGGAATCGCAGAAGCAGATCGCCGAGCTGGCCCCGCTGCGCCGCGAGCTGCTGCAGGTCAACTACGCGAAGGCGGCGGACATCGCCAAGCTGTTCCAGTCGGTGACCAGCGCCGAGGCCAAGGGTGACGAGCGGGGTTCGATCACCGTGGATGACCGCACCAACAACATCATTGCCTACCAGACCCAGGACCGCCTCGACGAGCTGCGGCGGATCGTGGCGCAGCTGGATATCCCGGTGCGCCAGGTGATGATCGAGGCGCGCATCGTCGAAGCCAACGTCGGCTATGACAAGCAACTGGGCGCCCGCTGGGGCGGCAGCATTTCCGGCGGCAACTGGAAGGGCAGCGGCGGTTCGCCGACCCTGTCGAAGCTGACCGGCCAGAGCGCCAGTACACCGTTCGTCGACCTGGGGGCCACCACGGCGACCTCCGGCATTGGCATCGGCTTCGTGACCGACAACACGATCCTCGACCTCGAACTGAGCGCGATGGAGAAGACCGGTAACGGTGAAGTCGTGTCGCAGCCCAAGGTGGTCACCTCCGACAAGGAGACTGCGAAGATCCTCAAGGGCACCGAGATTCCGTACCAGGAGTCCAGCTCCAGCGGGGCTACCTCGGTGTCCTTCAAGGAAGCGTCGCTGTCCCTCGAGGTCACGCCGCAGATCACCCCGGACAACCGCATCATCATGGAAGTGAAGGTCACCAAGGATGAGCCGGACTACCAGAACGTGCTCAACAACGTGCCGCCGATCAAGAAGAACGAAGTCAACGCCAAGGTACTGGTCAACGACGGTGAAACCGTGGTGATCGGTGGCGTGTTCTCCAATACTCAGAGCAAAACCGAAGAGAAGGTGCCATTTCTTGGCGATGTGCCGTATGTTGGCCGCCTTTTCCGCCGAGACATTGTCTCGGAAGCAAAATCCGAGCTGCTGGTATTCCTGACTCCGCGTATCATGAATAACCAGGCGATTGCTGTGAGTCGTTGATTCTGTGCGAAATTTGATTCTTGTTGGGCCTATGGGGGCTGGAAAGAGCACCATAGGCCGCTTGCTGGCCAAAGAGCTGCGCCTGCCTTTCAAAGATTCCGATAAGGAAATTGAACTGCGCACGGGCGCCAATATCCCGTGGATCTTCGATAAGGAAGGCGAACCGGGCTTTCGCGATCGCGAGCAGGCGATGATTGCCGAGCTGTGCGCAGCCGACGGTGTGGTCCTGGCCACGGGCGGCGGCGCGGTCATGCGCGATGAAAATCGCCAGGCCCTGCATGCCGGTGGGCGGGTGGTCTATCTGCATGCTTCGGTGGAGCAGCAGGTGGGGCGTACCGCGCGCGATCGCAACCGTCCGCTGTTGCGTACCGCCGACCCGGCAAAAACGCTGCGGGACCTGCTGGCGATCCGTGATCCGCTTTATCGGGAAATCGCCGATCTGGTGGTGGAAACCGATGAACGGCCGCCGCGCATGGTGGTACTGGATATTCTTGAACGCTTGCAGCAGCTGCCTCCCCGTTAAAGCGCAGGGCGAAATGCGCTATCCTCGACGCCCGCCATGCTCGGTGTCGGTCATGGCTCAAGGCCATTGGGGGGCGCCGGAAACGGACGCCGCCAACAATCGTTAATCCTGAGACTGGACGCCCGCGTCCATCTTCACTGTGGGGACACATGCAGACACTTAAGGTCGATCTTGGCGAGCGTAGCTACCCGATTCATATTGGCGAAGGGCTGCTGGACAAGCCTGAGCTACTGACGCCGCACATTGCCGGTCGGCAAGTCGCAATCATCTCCAATGCAACCGTCGCACCGCTCTATCTCGAACGCCTGACCCGCAGCCTGGCGGGCTACTCGGTGATCTCGGTGGTACTGCCCGACGGCGAGGCCTTCAAGACCTGGGAAACCCTGCAGCTGATTTTCGACGGCCTGCTGAGCGCCCGCCACGATCGCCGGACCACGGTCATCGCCCTGGGCGGCGGCGTTATCGGCGACATGGCCGGTTTTGCCGCCGCCTGTTATCAGCGCGGAGTGGACTTTATCCAGGTTCCGACTACCTTGTTGTCTCAGGTCGATTCGTCGGTGGGCGGCAAGACCGGCATCAACCATCCGCTGGGCAAGAACATGGTCGGTGCCTTCTATCAGCCCAATGTGGTGCTGATCGATACCGCGACCCTCAACACACTGCCCGCCCGCGAGCTGTCGGCGGGCCTGGCCGAAGTCATCAAGTACGGCCTGATCTGCGACGAGCCTTTCCTGACCTGGCTGGAAGAGCACGTCGACGCCTTGCGCGGCCTCGACCAGGCAGCCCTGACCGAGGCCATCGAGCGTTCCTGCGCGGCCAAGGCGGCCGTGGTCGGTGCCGATGAGCGCGAGTCCGGGGTGCGCGCCACCCTCAACCTCGGGCATACCTTTGGCCATGCCATCGAAACCCATATGGGCTACGGTGTCTGGCTGCATGGTGAGGCCGTGGCGGCGGGGACGGTGATGGCGCTGGAGATGTCCGCGCGCCTGGGCTGGATCACCGACGCCGAACGCGATCGCGGTATCCGCCTGTTCCAGCGCGCGGGATTGCCGGTCATTCCTCCGGAGGAGATGACCGAGGCCGATTTTCTCGAACACATGGCAATTGACAAGAAAGTGATCGACGGTCGTTTACGTCTGGTGTTGTTGCGCCGCATGGGCGAAGCCGTGGTGACCGACGATTATCCGAAAGAGGTTCTACAGGCCACGCTGGGAGCGGACTACCGCGCCCTGGCTCAGCTTAAAGGTTGATAAGATTCCGATGACTAGTTTGCATGCCGACGAGGCTTTCCTCGGCCATTATCAGTTGAGTCACGACCCTTTTGCTCCACGGGTGCCTGGCTTCAAGTTCTTCCCGGCCCAGCGCAAACCGGTGCTGGGGCAGTTGCATCACCTGGCCCGCTACAGCCAGTTGCTGCTGGTGGTGACCGGCCCGCAGGGCAGCGGCAAGACCCTGCTGCGCCAGGCTCTGGTGGCGAGCACCAACAAGCAGTCGGTGCAGAGCGTGGTGGTGTCGGCCCGTGGCGCCGGCGACGCGGCGGGTATGCTGCGCCAGATTGCCCAGGCACTGAACGTGGCCCAGGCCGATATCGGCTCGATCCTGGCGCAGGTGGTGCAATTGGCGCTGACCGGCCAGGAAGTCTACCTGCTGGTGGACGACGCCGAACAACTGGACGATTCCGCGATCGAAGCCTTGCTGGCACTGGCTGCAGGCGCGCCGGAAGGCCGTCCGCATGTCTTCCTGTTCGGCGAGTCGTCGATGATTGCCGGGCTGGAGCAGCAGGGCACGGAGGAAGAGCGCTTCCACGTGATCGAACTGCAGCCGTACACCGAAGAAGAGACACGCGAATACCTGGCCCAGCGTCTTGAAGGCGCGGGCCAGGGAATCGAACTTTTTTCCGCTGAGCAGATCACTGAGATTCACGAAAGCGCCGAGGGCTGGCCTGGCAACATCAACCAGGTCGCTCGTGACGCCATGATCGAAGCCATGATTGCCAGCCGCTCCGCGGTCAAGCGACCAAGTATGGGGTTCAAGATGTCGAAGAAATACGTGTTGGCATTGTCTGGGGTGGTGGTGGTCGCTATCGCCGCGGCCTGGATGAGTTCCGGCCGCAGCAAGGCGCCGGTGACCGCTGGCGCGCCAGCCAGCGAGCAGGCCCAGTTGCCGCTGGGGCAGACACCGAAGCCGAATGCCGCGGGTGGTCCGGCGGTCGAGTTCGCCGGTAATTCGCAACCGATGCCACTGCCGTTGGTCGGCCAGTCGCAGCCGGTGATGCGCGGTCCGCTCGCGGAAGCCGCGGGTGGCATGAGCGAAGGCGATGATGGCGGTGCACCAGCGGTTGACGGTGGTGTTGCCCAGCCGCCGACCGTGACCACCACTGCGCCACCGCTGGGCGTGCCTACCGGCCCGACTCCGGCACGTCCTACCCCGGCCCAGGTCGCCACGGCCAAGCCGGCGGCACCGGTTGCCAAGCCCGCGCAAACCCCGGTCCCGGTTCCCGCCAAGCCGGTGGCCAAGGTCGAAAAGCCGGTCGAGAAACCCGCAGCGGCAGCCAAGCCTGCCGCCGGTGGCAGCTGGTACGCCGGCCAGGCGCCGAGCCACTACGTGGTGCAGATCCTCGGCACCAGTTCGGAAGCTACGGCCCAGAACTTCGTCAAGGAGCAGGGCGGCGAGTACCGTTATTTCAAGAAAGTGCTCAACGGCAAGCCACTCTACGTGATCACTTATGGCAGCTTCCCGAGCCGCGATGCAGCGGTTACTGCTATCAAGGCCTTGCCAGCGAAGGTTCAGGCTGGTAAACCTTGGCCTCGCACTGTCGCCAGCGTCCAACAGGACCTCGCCACAACTCGCTGATGATTCGGCGGCCTTACCCAGGCCGCCCTCCCGGCACCTCAAAATTTCCACCTGAGCGCGCAGCTTCAAAGCTGCGTGCCTTGTGGTGTCTGCGTCACGGTAGATTTGAGTCGTAGCGGTCAGAATTCAAAAATGTTTTGACTAGCACGAGATATCGCTTTAAACCTTTCATAAATGCGACATAGATTTGCGACATTTCGTCGCTAAATTTGTGAGCGTCTGTGTCGGTGTGTACAATGACCTCCCTTTTGCCCCTGCAAAGCCGGCGTACGTTCGGCGTGGATGGTAAGTGGTTGAATTGAAAAGAAATTTGCCTCGGTAAGAGGCAGCCTGGTGAGAAAGTGTCTATGAAAGCAGGTCTGTACCAACCAGATGAATTCAAGGATAACTGCGGTTTCGGCCTGATTGCTCACATGCAAGGCGAGCCCAGTCATCACCTGTTGCAGACGGCCATTGAGGCCCTGACCTGCATGACCCACCGCGGTGGGATCAACGCCGACGGCAAGACCGGTGACGGTTGCGGCCTTCTGATTCAGAAGCCGGACCAGTTCCTGCGCTCCGTCGCCAAATCGACATTCGGTAGCGATCTGCCCAAGCAGTATGCGGTGGGCATGGTGTTCTTCAACCAGGACCCGGTCAAAGCCGAAGCCGCCCGCGAACACATGAATCGCGAAATCCTCGCCGCCGGCCTGCAACTGGTGGGCTGGCGCAAGGTGCCGATCGATACCAGCGTCCTCGGCCGCCTGGCCCTGGAGCGCCTGCCGCAGATCGAGCAGGTATTCATCGGCGGCGAAGGCCTGAGTGACCAGGCGTTCGCCATCAAGCTGTTCAGTGCCCGTCGTCGTTCGTCGGTGGCCAACGCCGCCGATACCGACCACTACATCTGCAGCTTTTCGCACAAGACCATCATCTATAAAGGCCTGATGATGCCGGCGGACCTGACCGCCTTCTATCCGGACCTCAACGATCCGACGCTCAAGACCGCCATCTGCGTGTTCCACCAGCGTTTCTCCACCAACACCCTGCCGAAATGGCCGTTGGCGCAACCGTTCCGCTTTCTGGCGCACAACGGCGAGATCAACACCATCACCGGCAACCGCAACTGGGCCCAGGCCCGTCGCACCAAGTTCGCCAACGACCTGATCCCCGATCTCGACGAACTGGGCCCGCTGGTCAACCGTGTCGGTTCCGACTCCTCGAGCATGGACAACATGCTTGAGCTGATGGTGACCGGCGGTATCGATCTGTTCCGTGGCGTGCGCATGCTGATTCCGCCGGCGTGGCAGAACGTCGAGACCATGGACGCTGACCTGCGCGCGTTCTATGAATTCAACTCGATGCACATGGAGCCGTGGGACGGTCCGGCTGGCGTGGTGATGACCGAAGGTCGCCACGCGGTCTGCCTGCTCGACCGTAACGGCCTGCGCCCGGCGCGCTGGGTGACCACCAGGAACGGCTATATCACCCTGGCGTCGGAAATCGGCGTATGGAACTACCAGCCGGAAGATGTCATCGCCAAGGGCCGTGTAGGTCCCGGGCAGATCTTTGCCGTGGACACCGAGACCGGCCAGATCCTCGACACCGATTCCATCGACAACCGCCTGAAGTCGCGTCATCCGTACAAGCAGTGGCTGCGCAAGAACGCCCTGCGTATCCAGGCGACCATGGAAGACAACGACCATGGTTCGGCGTTCTACAACGTCGAGCAACTCAAGCAGTATATGAAGATGTACCAGGTCACGTTCGAAGAGCGCGACCAGGTGCTGCGGCCGTTGGGCGAGCAGGGCTACGAGGCGGTCGGCTCCATGGGCGACGACACGCCGATGGCGGTGCTGTCCCAGCGCGTGCGCACGCCGTACGACTACTTCCGCCAGCAGTTCGCCCAGGTGACCAACCCGCCGATCGACCCGCTGCGTGAAGCCATCGTCATGTCGCTGGAGATCTGCCTCGGTGCCGAGCGCAACATCTTCGAAGAGTCGCCGGAACACGCCTCGCGGGTGATCCTCAGCTCGCCGGTGATTTCCCCGGCCAAGTGGCGCTCGTTGATGAACCTCGAGCGTCCGGGCTTCGAGCGCCAGATCATCGACCTGAACTACGACGAGAGCGTCGGCCTGGAAGCGGCCGTGCGCAACATCGCCGACCAGGCCGAGGAAGCCGTGCGCTCCGGGCGGACCCAGATCGTCCTCAGCGACCGTCATATCGCGCCGGGCAAGCTGCCGGTGCACGCGTCCCTGGCGACCGGTGCCGTGCACCACCGCCTGACCGAAAAGGGCCTGCGTTGCGACAGCAACATCCTGGTGGAAACCGCCACCGCCCGCGACCCGCATCACTTCGCGGTGCTGATCGGCTTCGGTGCGTCGGCGGTCTATCCGTTCCTCGCCTATGAAGTGTTGGGCGACCTGATCCGTACCGGCGAAGTGCTGGGCGATCTGTATGAAGTCTTCAAGAACTACCGCAAGGGCATCACCAAGGGCCTGCTGAAGATCCTCTCGAAAATGGGGATCTCCACCATTGCCTCGTACCGCGGTGCGCAATTGTTCGAGGCCATCGGCCTGTCCGAGGAAGTGGTCGGCCTGAGCTTCCGTGGCGTGCCGAGCCGGATCAAGGGTGCCCGTTTCGTCGACCTCGAAGCCGAGCAGAAGCTGCTGGCGACCGAAGCCTGGAGTGCGCGCAAGCCGATCCAGCAAGGTGGCCTGCTGAAGTTCGTCTACGGCGGCGAATACCACGCCTACAACCCGGATGTGGTCAGCACCCTGCAAGCCGCCGTGCAGCAGGGCGACTACGCCAAGTTCAAGGAATACACCGCGCTGGTGGACAACCGTCCGGTGTCGATGATCCGTGACCTGTTCAAGGTGAAGACCCTGGACACGCCGCTCGCGATCGACGACATCGAGCCGCTGGAGTCGATCCTCAAGCGTTTCGACTCGGCCGGTATCTCCCTCGGTGCGTTGTCGCCGGAGGCCCATGAAGCCCTGGCCGAAGCCATGAACCGCCTGGGCGCACGCTCCAACTCCGGTGAGGGCGGCGAAGACCCGGCGCGCTACGGCACGATCAAGAGCTCGAAGATCAAGCAGGTCGCGACCGGCCGTTTCGGCGTGACCCCCGAGTACCTGGTCAACGCCGAAGTGCTGCAGATCAAGGTGGCCCAGGGCGCCAAGCCCGGTGAAGGCGGCCAGTTGCCTGGCGGCAAGGTCAACGGCCTGATCGCCAAGCTGCGCTACGCGGTTCCGGGCGTGACCCTGATCTCGCCACCGCCGCACCACGACATCTACTCCATCGAGGACTTGTCGCAGCTGATCTTCGACCTCAAGCAGGTCAACCCGCAGGCACTGGTCTCGGTCAAGCTGGTGGCGGAAGCCGGCGTCGGCACCATCGCGGCTGGCGTGGCCAAGGCCTATGCCGACCTGATCACCATCTCCGGCTACGACGGCGGCACCGGCGCATCGCCGCTGACCTCGATCAAGTACGCTGGTGCGCCGTGGGAACTGGGCCTCGCCGAAACCCACCAGACCCTGCGCGGCAACGACCTGCGCGGCAAGGTCCGGGTACAGACCGACGGTGGCCTGAAAACCGGCCTCGACGTGATCAAGGCGGCCATCCTCGGCGCCGAGAGCTTCGGCTTCGGCACCGCGCCGATGATCGCCCTGGGCTGCAAGTACCTGCGTATCTGCCACCTGAACAACTGCGCCACCGGCGTGGCGACCCAGAACGAGAAACTGCGCAAGGATCACTACATCGGCACCGTCGACATGGTGGTGAACTTCTTCACCTACGTCGCCGAGGAAACCCGTGAGTGGCTGGCCAGGCTCGGCGTGCGCAGCCTCGAAGAACTGATCGGGCGTACCGACCTGCTGGAAATCCTCCAGGGCGAAACCGCCAAGCAGAACCATCTGGACCTGACCCCGCTGCTCGGCAGCGATCACATTCCGGTGGACAAGCCGCAGTTCTGCCAGGTTGACCGCAACCCGCCGTTCGACAAGGGCCTGCTGGCCGAGAAGATGGTCGAGATGGCCCGGCCTGCGATCAACGACCTGAGCGGTGCCGATTTCTCCCTGGATATCTGCAACTGCGACCGTTCCATCGGTGCGCGGATCTCCGGCGAAATCGCCCGTGTCCACGGCAACCAGGGCATGGCCAAGGCGCCGATCACCTTCCGCTTCAAGGGCACGGCCGGCCAGAGCTTCGGCGTGTGGAACGCCGGCGGCCTGAACCTGTACCTCGAAGGCGATGCCAACGACTACGTGGGCAAGGGCATGACCGGCGGCAAGCTGGTGATCGTTCCGCCCAAGGGCAGTGCCTACAAGACCCAGGACAGCGCCATTATCGGCAACACCTGCCTGTACGGCGCAACCGGTGGCAAGCTGTTCGCCGCCGGTACCGCGGGCGAGCGTTTCGCGGTGCGCAACTCCGGCGCCCACACGGTCGTGGAAGGCACCGGCGATCACTGCTGCGAGTACATGACCGGTGGTTTTGTCTGCGTACTGGGCAAGACCGGCTACAACTTCGGTTCGGGCATGACCGGCGGTTTCGCCTACGTGCTGGACCAGGACAATACCTTTGTCGACAAGGTGAACCACGAGTTGGTGGAGATCCAGCGGATCAGCGGCGAAGCGATGGAAGCCTATCGCAGCCACCTGCAACGCGTGCTGGACGAGTATGTCGAGGAGACCGACAGCGAATGGGGTCGTAACCTCGCCGAGAACCTGGACGACTATCTGCGGCGCTTCTGGCTGGTCAAGCCGAAGGCGGCCACCCTGAAGTCGTTGCTTTCCAGCACCCGTGCCAACCCGCAGTGATGCGCCTGAAGAGTTTGATGAGGTTTTTGTAATGGCTGAACGTCTGAGTAACGACTTCCAGTTCATCGATGTCGGGCGCAAGGATCCGAAGAAGAAACTGTTGCGTCAGCGCAAGAAAGAGTTCGTGGAAATCTACGAACCCTTCAAACCCCAGCAGTCGGCCGACCAGGCCCACCGCTGCCTGGGTTGCGGTAACCCGTATTGCGAATGGAAGTGCCCGGTGCACAACTTCATTCCCAACTGGCTGAAGCTGGTGGCCGAGGGCAATATCCTCGCCGCCGCCGAGCTGTCCCACCAGACCAACACCCTGCCGGAAGTCTGCGGCCGGGTGTGTCCGCAGGACCGCCTGTGCGAGGGTGCCTGCACCCTCAACGACGGCTTCGGCGCGGTCACCATCGGTTCGGTGGAGAAGTACATCACCGATACCGCCTTTGCCATGGGCTGGCGTCCGGACATGTCCAAGGTCAAGCCGACCGGCAAGCGCGTTGCGATCATCGGTGCCGGGCCTGCGGGCCTGGGTTGTGCCGACGTGCTGGTGCGCGGCGGGGTGACCCCGGTGGTGTTCGACAAGAACCCGGAAATCGGTGGCCTGCTGACCTTCGGTATCCCCGAGTTCAAGCTGGAAAAGACCGTGCTGAGCAATCGTCGCGAAGTCTTCAGCGGCATGGGCATCGAGTTCCGCCTCAATACCGAGGTGGGCAAGGACGTGACCATGGAAGAGCTGCTCGCCGAATACGATGCGGTGTTCATGGGCATGGGCACCTACACCTACATGAAGGGCGGCTTTGCCGGCGAGGACCTGCCGGGCGTGTACGACGCCCTGGACTTCCTCATCGCCAACGTCAACCGCAACCTGGGCTTTGAAAAGTCGCCGGAAGATTTCGTCGACATGAAGGGCAAGAAGGTCGTGGTGCTCGGTGGTGGCGACACGGCGATGGACTGCAACCGCACCTCGATTCGCCAGGGCGCCAAGTCGGTGACCTGTGCCTATCGTCGTGACGAGGCGAACATGCCCGGCTCGCGCAAAGAGGTGAAGAACGCCAAGGAAGAAGGCGTGAAGTTCCTCTATAACCGCCAGCCGATCGCGATTGTCGGTGAAGACAAGGTCGAGGGCGTGAAGGTGGTCGAGACCCGTCTCGGCGAGCCGGATGCCCGCGGTCGCCGCAGCCCTGAGCCGATCCCGGGTTCCGAAGAGATCATCCCGGCGGATGCCGTAGTCATCGCTTTCGGTTTCCGCCCGAGCCCGGCACCGTGGTTCGAGCAGTTCAGCATCCAGACCGACAGCCAGGGCCGCGTGGTGGCTCCGGAGCAGGGTCAGTTCAAGCACCAGACCAGCAATCCGAAAATCTTTGCCGGTGGCGATATGGTGCGTGGTTCGGACCTGGTGGTGACGGCGATCTTCGAGGGGCGCAATGCCGCCGAGGGGATCCTCGATTACCTGGGCGTTTGACCCGCATTCCAATATTGGACTGCTGTGCCTGTGGGAGCTGGCTTGCCAGCGATGAACGATAACGCGGTGTCCCTGATACACCGTGTCGCCTGAATCGCCAGCAAGCCGGCTCCTACGCAGGCCGTGTCGCTCTCGATACCCGCGACAAATTGACCCGATAGACAAAAGGCACGGCTCTTGCCGTGCCTTTTGCGTCGCGCTCTGAGAAAATGCCCGCACTTTTTTTCCGGATGCCGACATGACTGCCCTGAAGAACGACCGTTTCCTGCGCGCCCTGCTCAAGCAACCCGTAGACGTTACTCCCGTGTGGATGATGCGTCAGGCCGGCCGCTACCTGCCTGAATACCGCGCCAGTCGCGCCAAGGCCGGCGACTTCATGAGCCTGTGCATGAACCCGTCGTTCGCCTGCGAAGTCACCCTGCAGCCCCTGGACCGCTACCCGGGCCTGGACGCCGCCATTCTGTTCTCCGACATCCTGACCATCCCCGATGCCATGGGCCAGGGCCTGTATTTCGAGACCGGCGAAGGCCCGCGCTTCAAGAAAGTCGTCAGCACCCTGGCGGATATCGAAGCCCTGCCGATCCCCGATCCACAGAAGGACCTGGGTTATGTCATGGACGCGGTCAGCACCATTCGCCGTGAACTCAACGGCCGGGTGCCGCTGATCGGCTTCTCGGGCAGCCCCTGGACCCTGGCGACCTACATGGTCGAAGGCGGCTCGTCGAAAGACTTCCGCAAGACCAAGGCCATGCTCTACGACAACCCGCAGGCCCTGCACCTGCTGCTGGACAAGCTGGCCCAGTCGGTGACCTCGTACCTCAACGGGCAGATCCTGGCCGGCGCCCAGGCCGTGCAGATCTTCGACACCTGGGGCGGCAACCTGTCGGCGGCGGCCTATCAGGAGTTCTCCCTGGCCTACATGCGCAAGATCGTCAGCGGGCTGATCCGCGAGCATGAAGGGCGCAAGGTGCCGGTGATCCTGTTCACCAAGAACGGCGGCCTGTGGCTGGAAAGCATTGCCGAGGCGGGCGCCGATGCCCTGGGCCTGGACTGGACCTGTGACCTGGGCGACGCCCGTCGCCGGGTGGGCGGCAAGGTCGCGCTGCAAGGCAACATGGACCCTACCGTGCTTTATGCCAAACCCGAGGCGATCCGTGCCGAAGTGGCGCGGATCCTCGGCAGCTACGGCGAGGGTTCGGGCCACGTGTTCAACCTGGGCCATGGCATCACCCCGGAAGTCGATCCGGAACATGCCGGCGCCTTTATCAACGCCGTGCACGAGTTTTCCGCGCAGTACCATCGCTGATTCCTCGGCCCAAGCCCCGCCCCGGCGGGGCTTGCGGCCTGTCTCGCTTTATCCCGCCTTGTCTCTTCTTTCTCCTGGAATACGGGTTTTCCAGGGGTTGATGCCTGATTGCTGACCGATCCTTCCTCATAGTCGGAGTTATCCGACAGCTAAAAAACTAAATATTCGTACAATACAAAGCCTGATTCTTATTCGGAAAGTTACAGCGGCGCATCTCTCGATAACTTTGCTGTAGGACTATTTGTTTTCGCTTGTACGAACAATGAGAAGTTTTTCTCCGGACTTCTGGTGTTCGAACGTCTTGTATCTTTCAGGTTCGCATAGTTTCGAATAGATGAGGTTGGTCATCATGAACATGATGTTCGTGATAATTAAGAGTGGCATCGATAAGGAAGCGGCGTGCTTCGCACAGGGAGAGTGCGTGGCCTCGTCAAATATGACTCTGGAGTTGGATTGCATGATAAAAAGACGTTCAAGTTCGGTATCGGGAGGGGCTTCTTCCCTGGCCATGCTGGTGGCGCTGATCGCTTCGCAACAGGTGGCGGCCCATGGTTACCTGAGTGATCCACCTTCACGGGCCTATGCCTGTCAGCAAGGCCTCAACAAGGATTGTGGAGGCGCGCAGTACGAGCCGCAAAGCGTCGGCGAGACATTCAAGGGATTCCCGGCGGGGGCGGGCGGCAACCCGTTGCAAGGTCCCGTCGATGGCCGGATCGCCAGTGGCGGCGCGGCCAATTTCTCCGCGCTGGACGCCCAGAGCGCGACGCGTTGGCACCTGACCGAAATCAAGGACCGCGAGATCCAGTTCGCCTGGCAGTACACGGCGGCGCACCCGGCGACCCGGCACGAGTATTTCATTACCCGCTCCGGCTGGAACCCCAACCTGCCACTGAGCCGTGCCTCGTTTGACGGCACGCCCTTCTGCACGGTCGAGGGCGGCAACGCGCTACCGGTTTCCGGCGCCCGGCATGCCTGTGTCATTCCGCCGGACAAGAGCGGCCAGCACGTCATCCTGGGCGTATGGACGGTCGGCGATACCGATGCGGCCTTCTACAACGTGGCCGATGTGAACATCCTGGCCGAGGCGGTCGCGCCGGACGGCTGGAACACCGTCGGCCACATCACCCCGGCGCCGGCGGCCTTGCTGGTGGGGGACGCGGTCAAGGCCCGGGCCTTTGGCGCCGATGGCGAGATCAACGAGCGGCGTGTCGGGATCAGCATCGATACCGCCGAGGAAGGCCGACCGGAGAACTGGTCGTTCAAGCTTGCCGAGCAGATCAACCGCACCCAGGAACTGGTCCGCGCCGGCGTGCGTGACGAGGACGGCAACATCCATCCGATCAAGGGTGCGAACAAGGTCTTTGCCAAGGCCGAAAGTGGCGTCAGGCGCTACGAGTTGCAGATGGAGTTGAAGGAAGATGCCGACGCCGACCTGCGCATCTCGGCGATCAGCAACGACTACGCGCTGGACAAGGGGCGGGTGAGTCTGCCGGTGCCGATCCTTGGCAACCGTGCGATGAATGTCGAGGTCACGGTCTTCGACGCCGGCAACAAGCCCGTGGGTTCCGTCACGCAGCAGGTGGAGGCCGGTTCGACCTGGCTGAACGTGGATGTGCGCAGCGCGCCGGGCACTCACCAGCTCAAGCTGGTCGGCACGACCGTCGATGGACGGACCACGCGCCAGGACCTGGTGTCCATCGAGCTGGGCGGCGAAGGCAGCGATCAGGAATACGACGCGGTCTATCCGCAGGGTATTGCCGACTACAAGCCCGGTACCACGGTATTGCAGGGTGACAAGGTCTACGAGTGCAAGCCTTTTCCCGCCGGAGATTGGTGCAAGATCAGTAGTCACCACTATGTACCCGGACATGGTTCCAACTGGCAGGATGCCTGGATAGCCAGATAACCCGAGTATCAGGAGTCTGAGGCAACGTCTGGATAAGTTGCTTCAGATTCGTGTGGTCGTTTTTTGAATGTGTTATTGATTTTTTGTTGTTCTGTTTTTTGTTCGTGATGTTTTAAGTAACTTTTTAGTAGCTTTCAAGTGACTGTTTTTGAATGAGTGGTTTATATAAATAATGAGTGTTTATTTTTGGTCAGGGTGCTGGTACTTGTGAATACAAAGAATTCGATTCTCTGGCGCATGGTCTGGTGAATATCCAGATGGGGCGGTACGCCACGATTCTGCTGCGTGTCCTGTTGTGCCTGGCGCCGCTGGTGTATGGCGGCTGGCTGGGCTGGCGCGAGTGGGTCTTTCGCCAGGACCTGCCGGCGGCTCCGGTCTTCAACTTCATTTCGACGGCCCCGGCGCCCCGGCCCGAGCCCCTCGACCCGGTAGCAGTGGCTACGGTGCTTGGCCTGTCGCCCACCGATGCGCTGGTCCGTAGCGCCGAGGCGCTGCAACTGCGCGCCAGTTTCGTCGCCAGTTCAGGGGCGTCACGGGCGTTGCTGGGCGGGGCGCAGGGCCAGCGAATCTATCAGGTCGGCGATCGCCTGCCCGGCGGTAGTGTCCTGCGCCGGGTCGAGGTCGGGCGCGTGGTGCTCTGGCGCAACGGACGCGAGGAGTCGCTGGCCCTGGAGCAGCCTGCGAGGCTGCTGCTGGCGGCCGGCGGAAGTACCGCTGCCGGGTCTTCCCTTTACCTGCGGCCAACCGCCCAGCATCAGAGTGAGTGAATGAAGCCGTCCGCCGCAACCGCTGCGTGGTGCCTGATGGTCCCCGGCCTGCTCTTGTCGATGCTGCTCCTGGTCACCGCGGCGGGCGCCGAGGAGCCACAATGGCAACTGGCGATGAATGATGCCGAGCTGCGCGACGTGGTCCGGGAAATGTCCTCGATACTCGGCACCACGGTGGTCCTCGACCCACGGGTGCAGGGGCGTGTCACCGTACTCTCGGAGCAGGCCCTGGACCGTGAGGGTGTGCGGCGGCTGTTCTATTCGGTACTGGATGCCCACAACTTCACGGTCATCGATGAAGGCGATCGTATCCTGGTCACGCCGGTGGCGGATGCGCGCACCCGTGCCAGTGGTATCGACAACGCTGCGGCCGGGACCGGGCAGTTCGTCACCGAAGTGGTGGCCTTGAACAACAGCGTGGCCACGGATATCGCCGCACTGGTGCGCCCGCTGGTGTCGGTCAATGGCTATGTCGGCCCCTCGGCCTCGGCCAATGCGCTGGTGATCACCGATGGTGCGGCCAATGTCCGGCGGGTCGCGAAGATCGTCCGGCAACTGGACGCGGGCCACAAGAATACCCACGGCGTCGTGCAACTGAAGCACGGTCTGGCGGCTGACCTGGCCCGCGTGATGGAGCAATCCCTGGGCAAGCAGGGTGCCGAGTCGGGCAGCCAGGTGATTGCCGATACCCGCAACAATCGCCTGCTGCTGATCGGCCCCGAAGTCGTGCGCAGGCGCCTGGGCGAAATGGCCCGTTCACTCGACACACCGGCGCCGGTGCTCGCGGACAACGCCCGGGTGATCCGCCTGCGACACAGCGATGCCAGGCAGTTGGCCGAAGTGCTGGATGCCATGGGGCAGGGGCTCGGTCAGGATGCCGGTGGTGGCACCAGCCGGGACACGTCGTCGGGCAAGGCCGTGGTCAAGGCCGACGAGAGCCAGAACGCGCTGGTGCTGATTGCCGAACCGGCCCAGGTGCGTACCCTGGAGAGCATCGTGCGTCAGCTGGACCAGCCGCGCTCGCAAGTGCTGATCCACGCGGCGATTGTCGAGATTTCCGGGGATATCAATGAGGCCCTGGGGGTGCAGTGGGGCGGCAGATCCGGCAGTGTCCGGGGCAGCATCGCCTTTCCCGGTACGGACATCACCCTGCCGGCTTTCGCCGCCGGCACCCTGCCGCGCGAAGGCGGTGCCGTGTTACGCATCGGCAGTGATCGTTTCGGCATGCTGGTGTCCGCCCTGGCCAGCAATACCCGCAACAATGTGCTGTCCACCCCCAGCCTGCTGACCCTGGACAACCAGGAAGCGGAGATCCTGGTGGGCCAGAACGTGCCCTTCAAGAGCGGCTCCTACCAGCCCTCCGACGACGGCAACGGCAAGCCCTACAACACGGTCACGCGCCATGATATCGGGATCAAGCTGAAGATCCGCCCACATATCAACGAAGGCTCGACCCTGCGGCTGCAGGTCGAGCAGGAAAACTCCGAGCTGACCAAGAGCACGGAGATCACCGATGACCTGATCACCAACAAGCGTACCCTGAAGAGCACCATCCTTGCCGACGATGGCGAAATCATCGTGATCGGCGGCCTGATCAAGGACAGCATCCGCACCCAGGAAAGCGGCGTGCCGCTGTTGCGCGATATCCCGTACCTGGGCGCGCTGTTTCGCTGGAACAGTGAAAAGCACGAAAAAACCAACCTCATGGTATTCCTCCGGCCGAGCATCGTGCGCGGCAAGGAAGACCTGGTCGAGGTCAGTGCCCAGCGCTACGACCGATTGCGCGAACTCAGCCGGCCTTCGGTCCGCCAGGGCAATTCGCTGCTGCTGCCCAGCGACCCGCAGCAACTGTTCGAGGGACGCGACGAGGCGGCGATCGATCTGCGCCGCAATCAGGCGGACGCACCATGAGGCAACGGTTGCCGTTCGGCTTTGCCCGGCGTTCTGGCGTACTGCTGGAGCCGCAGGGCGAGACAGCGCTCCTGTCGATACGCGAGGACACGCCGCTGACCGCCTTGTCCGAGGCACGGCGAATGCTCGGCCGGGACTGGCCTGTGCAGGTGCTCGACGGACCGACGTTCGCCGCTCGCCTGGCCGCCGCCTACAGCGATGGCCAGAGCGCCGCCGAGCAGGTCGCCCAGGGCCTGGACGACGAACTGGACCTGATCAGCCTGGCCGACCAACTGCCGCAGACCGCCGACCTGCTGGAGCAGGAAGGCGATGCGCCGATCATCCGCCTGATCAATGCCCTGCTCAGCGAGGCCGTGCGCGAGAAGGCCTCGGACGTGCATCTGGAGACCTTCGAGCACAGCGTCTCGGTCCGCCTGCGGATCGACGGCCAGTTGCGCGAAGTGCTCAGGCCCCGGCGGGAACTGGCCACCCTGCTGGTGTCGCGGATCAAGGTCATGGCGCGGCTGGATATCGCCGAGAAACGCGTGCCCCAGGATGGCCGCATGGCCTTGCGGCTGGCCGGGCATGAGGTCGACGTGCGGGTTTCCACCCTGCCTTCGGCCCATGGCGAGCGAGTGGTTTTGCGCCTGCTCGACAAGCAGGCCGGACGTCTCGAGCTTGAAAGCCTGGGCATGCCGGCGCAAACCCTGGAACGGTTCCGGCGAATCCTCGGCAAGCCCCACGGGATCTTCCTGGTCACCGGGCCGACCGGCTCCGGCAAGACCACCAGCCTCTACGCGGCGCTGAGTCATCTCAACGACCAGACGCGCAACATCCTCACGGTCGAAGACCCCATCGAGTACCACCTGCCGGGCATCGGCCAGACCCCGGTCAATCCCAAGGTCGAGATGACCTTTGCCCGCGGCTTGCGGGCGATCCTGCGCCAGGATCCGGACGTGGTGATGGTCGGCGAGATACGCGACCGGGAAACCGCCGCCATTGCCGTGCAGGCGTCCCTGACCGGGCACCTGGTGCTCTCGACCCTGCACACCAACAGCGCGGCGGGTGCGGTGACACGCTTGCTGGACATGGGCGTCGACGCGTACCTGCTGGCGTCATCGCTGGTCGGCGTCCTGGCCCAACGCCTGGTGCGCACCCTGTGTCCCGCGTGCAAGCTGCCCGAGGTCGCGGACCTCGCGGCCCGCCAGCGTCTCGGCCTGGAGCCACGGGCCACGGCGACGCTGTTCCGCGCCGTGGGCTGCGAGCATTGCCAGCAGGGTTATCGCGGGCGCACCGCGATCCATGAACTGATCGGCATCACCCCGGACCTGGCCGGTTTGATCCACCACGGTGCCGGCGAACCGGAACTGGCACGCCAGGCCCGGTGTGTCGCGCCGAGCCTGTTCCAGGACGGCCAACGGCTGGTCCTGGAAGGTCGCACCAGCCTCGATGAACTGCTGCGCGTCACGCAGGAAGACTGAGGATGCCGACCTTCGATTATCACGCCCAGGACCTTCACGGCCGCCGTTGCCGTGGTCAACAGCAGGCCGAGAGCGCCCGGCATGCGCGGCAGTTGTTACGCGAGCGTGGCCTGTTGCCGACCGAACTGAAAGCGACCCGGAGCCCGTCCGTCGCGTTCGCCGGCCATGGCGCCGATACGCGCCTGAGCGCTGCCGAGCTGGCGCTGCTGACCCTGCAATTGTCGACCCTGATCCAGGCCGGGTTGCCGCTGGAAGAAGCCCTGCTGGCCGTGGCGGCGCAGAGCGGGAAGCGCCGGGCCGGCAACCTGTTGACGGCGGTTCGCGGCCGGGTCATGGAGGGCTATGCGCTGTCCTCGGCGCTGGCCGGTTTCCCCAGGGCCTTCCCCGAGCTGTTGCGCGCCACCCTGGCGGCCGGCGAGCGCTCGGGGCACCTGGGGCAGGTACTGGAGCAACTGGCGCACTACACCGAAGCCCGCCAGCAATCACGGCAGAAGATCCAGCTGGCGCTGGTCTACCCGCTGATCCTGCTGCTGGCATCGATGGGCATCGTCGGCTTTCTACTGGGCTATGTGGTGCCGGATGTGGTGCGGATCTTTATCGACGGCGGCCGCGAGTTGCCGTTGCTCACCCGTGGCCTGATCGGCCTCAGCGACGGCCTGCGTGCCCACGCGGTGCCGATCCTGGTCGGGGCGCTCGGCCTGGGCCTGCTCCTGCGGTTGGCCTTGAGCCGCCAGCGGGTGCGCCTGCGCTGGCATGCCTGGCTGTTGCGCGCGCCGCTGGCCGGCGGGGTGTTGCGCGCGGTGGAAGCGGCGCGCTTTGCCAGCACCCTGGCGATTCTCTGCAAGAGCGCCGTGCCCCTGGTGGATGCCCTGGAAATCTCCGCCACGGTGATCGGCAACCTGGCGATTCGCGCGCGCATGCTCGAGGTCGCCCGCTCGGTGCGCGAGGGCGGCACCCTGACCCGGGGGCTGGAGCAGAGCGGCGATATCCCGCCGCTGATGCTGCACATGATCGCCAGCGGCGAGCGCGCGGGCGAACTGGACAGCATGCTGGCGCGGGCCGCCGAGCAACAGGAGAAAACCCTCGCGGCCCGCATTGCGCTGGTCGTGAGTCTGTTCGAGCCGGCAATGCTGGTGGTGATGGGCGGCGTCGTGCTGCTGATCGTCATGGCGATCCTGCTGCCGATTCTCAGCCTCAACCAAATGGTGAATTGACCCATGAAAATTTCTCGAACCTCTGTGCAACGCGGCTTCACCCTGATTGAAATCATGGTCGTGGTGGTGATCATCGGCGTGCTGGGCGCGCTGGTGGTGCCACAGTTCATGGGCCGCACGGACCAGGCCAGGGTCACGGCCGCCCGCACCGATATCCAGGCCATCGGCACCGCGTTGGAGATGTACCGTCTCGACAACTTCAACTATCCCTCGACGCAGCAGGGGCTGGAGGCCCTGGTGCGCAAACCGCTGGGTACGCCGGAACCAGGGAACTGGAATCCCCACGGCTACCTGAAGCACCTGCCGGTCGATCCCTGGGGCACGCCCTACCAGTACCTGAGCCCGGGCACCCGCGCCAAGGGCTACGACCTCTACTCCTTCGGCGCCGACGGTGTGTCCGGCGGCGAGGAACTGGCCGCCGATATCGGCAACTGGGGCAGTTGACCGATGCACGGGCGTTCGCGTGGCTTCACCCTGCTGGAGTTGCTGGTGGTCGTGGTGATCATGGGCGTGGTGGTCGGCCTGATCGGCTTCTCCATGAAGCCCAGCCCGGCCCGCCAGGCCCGTGATGAAGCCGGCGCACTGGTGCAACTGTTGCAGCAGCTGCGCGAGCAGGCCGTGCTCGATGGCCAGGAGTTCGGCCTGCGGATCAATGCCAGTGGCTATCAGGTGGTGGTCTTCGAGCGTCCCGACTGGCGTGCGGCGGGGGCACCTTATCGGCTGCCCGATGGGCTGTACTTCCGCCTGGAACTCGAAGGGCGACCGCTGAAGCTCGGTGATCGCCTGAACCAGCCGCAATTGCTGGTACTCAGCAGCGATGAAATGAGTGCCTTCACCCTGCACTACGAAACCGCGCAACGGCGCTGGCTGAGTGTCTCGGGGGACGGCCTTGGCGATCCGGCCATCGATGAAAGCTGAACGCGGTTTTACCTTGCTGGAAGTCATGCTCGCCCTGGCGATCTTCGGCCTGCTCGCCGCCGCGGTGCTGTCGGCCAGCCAGTATGTGCTGCGCCAGGCCGGCACGCTGCAGGAACGTCTTTTCGCCAGTTGGCTGGCGGATAACCAATTGGCCGAGCTGCGCCTGCAATCCTCGTTGGCGCCGGGGCGGCAGGAGCTGGTCCGGCACTTCGACCGACGTGAGTGGCGCTTGAGCCAGCGCCTGACGCCGGCGTTCGACAAGCGCCTGATCAAGGTCGAACTGGACGTCCGCCTCGGCGACCGCCCGCAGGTGTTGCATCGCGGCACGGGCTGGCTGCCGGTCGCGGATGGGGTGTCGCGTGATGAGTAGGCAGGCTGGCTTTACCCTGCTGGAGCTGGTCATCGCCCTGGCGATCTTCAGCCTGCTGAGCCTCGGCTGCTGGCGCCTGTATGACGGGCTGGTGCGGGTCCAGGGCCAGGTGTCCCTGCATGAACAGGCATTGCGCAAGCTGCAACGGGCGATCGGTGTGCTGGAGCGGGATGTCCTGCAGGTCGTGGTGTCCGGGGACACTGCGTCGTTGGTGTTGCGCGAGGGTGTGCTGAGCCTGCAACGGGCTAACTGGCGCAACCCGCTGGACCAGCCGCGCAGCGAGCGCCAGGAGATCAGCTACCGCCTCGAAGACGGCCGGTTGTGGCGAGACAGTCGCAGCCCCGAGCTGGCGACGGTCCAGCGCCAGGCTCTGTTGGCGGATGTACGGCGGTTGCAGTGGCGATTCTACGACGCCAAGGCCGGCTGGCGCGCTGACTGGCCGAGCCCGACCAGTCGGCCCCGGGCCCTTGAGGTGACCTTGTCCGCCGGGCGCTTCGAACAGATCCGTCGGGTCATCCCGTTGCCGGAGGGCCCGTGAGGCCGGGACCGCAGCGCGGGGTGGCGCTGATCACCGTACTGTTGATCATGGCCCTGGCGCTGCTGCTGACCGCCAGCCTGCTGCGCAGCCACCGCCTGACCTTGCACAGCAGCGCCCAGCATATCCATCAGGTACAGCTGCGACAGTGGGCACTTGCCCTGGAGGACTGGGCCGGGCAGTTGCTGCAGAATGCCGAAATGACGGCATCGGAGAACGTCAACCTGGCCCAGGAGTGGACGCGGCGGCCGGTGGATTTCGCGCTTGCCGATGCCGACGTGCAGCTGGAGATCGAGGATCTGGCCGGGCGTTTCAACCTGACCCCGTTGCTCCGGCCCGGCAAGGCCGATGAGCTGATCCTCGCCCGCTGGTCGCGGCTGCTGGCGTTGCTGGAGATTGCGCCCATCGACCTCGCGCCGCTGCGGGGCACCGGGATCAGCGATCCGAGCCAGTTGCGGCTGCTTCCCGGCGTGGATGGGGCGAGCCTGCAGCGCCTGCTGCCGCGAGTGGCCCTGTTGCCGGGCGATGCCACCCTGAACGTCAACACCGCCGGCCCGCTGCTGCTGGCGACCCTGGAAGGCCTGTCCGCCACCGAGGCACAGGCTTTGGTCCAGCAACGTCCGGCCGGGGGTTACCCCGATGCGGGCGCCTTCGCCCTGGCCTCCGGTCTGCAGGGCCGGGGCATTGCCAGCCACGGCCTGGGTGTCGGCAGCCGCTGGTTCCGGGTCACCGTCGACGTGAGCGCCGGGAGCAGTCGCCTGCGGCTGGTCAGCGACCTTGAGCGTGATGCGAAAACCCGGCGTGTGCGTGTTGTACAACGCCGTTTCCCGGCCCCGACCCACAGTGAACCGCCGTCATGAACCACTGGCTTTACCTTTACCCCGCCGGGCTCGATGTGCCGGGCGCCGACTGGCCGGTTGCCTGCTGGCAGGACGCCGGCGAACCGCGCGACATCAGCCTGGCCGAAGCCGCCCGTGCATGGGCGGGGCAGTCCGTACGGGTGATCCTGCCGATGGAGGCATGCAGCTGGCTGCGCAGCGAATCGTGGCCCGGACGCCGGCAGCCGACCGTCCAGGCGCTGGCCTTTGCCATCGAGGAGCAGTTGGCGGATGACCTGGAAAACCTGCATATCGCCGTGGGCACGGCTGATCAGGCGCGTCGCTACCCCTTGCTGGTGATCGACAAGGCGCGTCTGCGCGGCATTATCGATGTGCTGCGGGAGTCGGGCCTGCAACTCGCCAGTGTCCAGGTCGATGCCGACTTGCTGCCTGCCGATCGGGCATACGGGGTCTGGTGGGCTGGCCGCTGGTTGCTGGGCGGGGCACTGGAGGCGCGCCTGGCGTTGTCGGAGCCGGCCTTGCAATGCCTGCGTCCGCGACTGCCGGCCGAGCTCTGCTGGCTTGATCGGCAGCCAAACTCGGCGGTCGGCGCGTTGCTGGGTTCGGGGCAGGGCACGGACTTGCTCCAGGGGGCATTCCGCCGCACCGCCGGACATCGGCCCTGGCCGCTGCTGGTGGCTTCGGCGCTGGCGCTGTTCGCCCTGTTCTGGGGGTTTACCCAGGCCCGCAGCCGGCATCTCGAAGACAGCGCCGCGCAGTTGTATGAACAGAGTGTCCGGCATTTCCAGGCGCTCTATCCGGAGCAGACCCGCATTGTCGACCTGTCGGCCCAGCTCAAGGCCCTGGGCGCCGCCGATGCCCAGCCGCCACGGCAGATGGTGCGTCTGGTGCAACTGGTCGAACAGGTGATCGGCGGTAGCAGTGTCGAGGTGCAGCGCATCGAGTATCGGGTTGGTACGGGCTGGACGGTGGTGCTGGCGGCGAACAGCTTCATCGAGTTGGAGCAACTGCGTGAACGGGGGCGGCAAAGCGCGCTGCCGATCCAGCTGGGCAATGCGAGCAAGGACCGCAAGCGCGTGCAGGCGGTGCTGACCCTGGGGGAGAACGGATGATCAGGCGTGTGCCTATCGCTGTCGCGCCGGCGCTGGTCGAGCGCTGGCAACGCCTGGCCCGGCGAGAGCGCCAACTGTTGGCCGGGCTGGGTGTCTTCCTGCTGGCGGCGACACTGTTCAGCGGCCTCTGGCAACCGGCACAACAGCGCCTGAAGCAGGCCCGGCACCTGTATCAGCAGCGCTGGGCCCTGGCTGCCGAAGTGCAGCGTGCCCGGCCGGCAACCGTGCGGGCGACCTCGACGCAACCGCTGTCGACCCGTCTCGGCGAGAGCGCGTTGGCCGCCGGGCTTGAGTTGCAGCAACTGGACCAGGACGGACAGTCGCTGCGGCTGACGATCTCGGGAGAGGCCCTGGCCCTGCTCGGCTGGCTGGACCAGATCGAACAGGGCGGAGCCTTGTTGCAGACCCTCAGCCTGGAAAAACGCGACAAGCTGCTGGAGGCGAGGGTGGTGTGGACGAGCCCCTGACTCGGCTGGCCAGGGCTCAGGCTGACTGGTTGCCCGCCAGCACCGGCAGCCGCGCCAGCTTCAGCGCCACCAGCAGGGCCAGTACCAGCAGCCCACCGATAAACAGGCCGATGCCGTTCCAGGCCGCATAGTGCCAGGCCACGCCGCCCAGGGTGCCGGCGACGCTGGAACCGACGTAGTAGCAGAACAGGTACAGTGACGATGCCTGACCCTTGGCTTTCAGGGCCCGGCGACCGATCCAGCTGCTGGCCACCGAGTGCGCGCCGAAGAAACCGAAGGTGAACAGCAGGACACCCACGATCACCACCGGCAGCGGCATGGCCATCGTCAGCGCGATCCCCACCAGCATGATCAGGATCATCGCCCACAGCACCTTGCGCCGGCCCAGTTTGTCGGCCAGGGAACCGATCTGCGCGGAGCTGTAGATCCCCGACAGGTAGACGATCGACAGCAGGCCGACAAAGGCCTGGCTCAGGCCGTAGGGTTCGGCCAGCAGGCGATAGCCGATGTAGTTGAACAGGGTCACGAAGGCCCCCATCAGCAGGAAGCCTTCGACAAACAGCCACGGCAGGCCGGCGTCGCGAAAATGGATGGTGAAGCCGTTGAGCAGGCTGCGGGTATTGAGTTTGCTCGGACGGAAGTTGCGTGATTCCGGGAGGATCTTCCAGAACACGGTCGCCGCGATCAGCGCCAGGCCGCCGATCACCAGCAGGGCGGTGTGCCAGCTGACGAAGTCGATCAGCACGCCGATGATCAGTCGCCCGCTCATCCCGCCGATGGCGTTGCCGCCGATATACAGGCCCATCGCCAGGCCGATGTGCTGGGGATGGATTTCCTCGCTCAGGTAGGTCATGCCGACCGCCGCCAGGCCGCTCAGCGACAGCCCCACCAGCGCCCGCATCAGCAGCACGCCCTGCCAGTTGGGCATGAACGCCCCGAGGATGGTGAACAGCGCCGCGCCGAACAGGGCGACCACCATCACCGGCTTGCGCCCGAGGCTGTCGGAAATCGGTCCGGTGATCAGCAGGCCGATGGCAAGCATCGCGGTCGCCACCGACAGGATCAGGCTGCTCTGGGCCGCGTTGATGCCGTATTCCCTGGACAGCACCGGCATCATCGGTTGCACGCAGTACAGCAGGGCGAAGGTGGCGAAGCCGCCGGAGAACAGCGCCAGGACCGTGCGCATGAACGCCGGTGTGCCTTTTTCGATATAGGTATCGTTGAGTTGGGCGACAACATCGTCCAGCGCGCTGGGGGGGATTTCGTGGGCGAGTGGAGCGACAGCAGTTTTCACGGGGGACCTCGGGAGGAGCAGCCGGTCAGGCAATGGAAAAAGCATATAGCTGGCTAACTATTCTTTCCAATATATTGTTCGACCTGTTTGATAGGTTTTACGACTCAATGAGGTGTCTATGGAATTGCGGCATTTGCGCTACTTCATCGCCGTGGCCGAGGAACTGCATTTTGGCCGTGCCGCGGAGCTGCTGGGGATCTCCCAGCCACCGTTGAGCCAGCAGATCCAGGCGCTGGAGCAGGAGCTCGGGGCGCGGCTGTTCGAGCGGACCAATCGTCGGGTCGAGCTCAGCGAGGCCGGTCGGCTGTTCCTCGAAGAGGCGCGGCTGGTGCTGGCGCAGGTCGACAAGGCGGCGGATGTGGCCCGGCGTGCGCAGTTGGGGGAACTGGGGGAACTGAAGATCGGCTTCACTTCGTCGGCGCCGTTCAACTCGACGATTCCCCAGGTACTCTTTGCGTTCCGCCAGTCCTTTCCAGCGGTGCACCTGAACCTGCGGGAAATGAGCAGCAAGATGGTCGCCGACGGGCTTATGGATGAGTCGATCGAGGTCGGCCTGATGCGCCCGTTGCCCTTGCCCGAAGCGCTGGATGTCGTCGAGCTGATGCATGAGCCGCTGGTGGCGGTGCTCAATTCCAAGCATCCGCTGGCAACGGGCAGCGAGGCGGGCTTGCACCTGTCGGAGTTGGCGCTGGAGCCCTTTGTATTTTTCCCGCGCAGCTATGGCAGCGGTTTGTACGCGCAACTGATGACCCTGGCGCGACAGGCCGGTTTCAGTCCGCACTTTGCCCAGGAGGCCGGTGAGGCGATGACCATCATCGGCCTGGTGGCGGCGGGTCTGGGCGTCTCGGTGCTGCCGGCGTCCTACCAGCGGATTCGCATCGACGGCGTGGTCTATCGTCCCTTGCTCGATCCGGACGCGGTGTCGGCGGTGTGGCTGGTGCAACGCAAGGACCAGAAGTCGCCGATGGCCAAGGCGTTTGTCGAGTTGCTGACCAGGCGGACGGTGCCCCAGGCCTGAGATTTTTGATCGTTCCCACGCAGCAGGTGGGAACGAATGATGGAGGTCGCGCAGGCTTGCTCAGGCCGATTGAAGCCCCCCCGGCTCCACCGGCCATTTCCGGCTTACTGCACTTTCGCCAGGTCACCCTTCAACGCGACGCCGCCGATAAACGCACCGGCGTGGCACTCATAGGTGCTCGTGCTCCGGGTCTCGTTGCGCTTGTAGTAGCTGACGATGTTGGTCACGGCGTTGGCGCCGACTTTCTTCGCCGCGTCGTTGAGGGTGATCAACGCCGATTGCAGGGCCCAGGCGCAGGCTTCTTCGTCGCTCTTGTTGAAGGCATTGGTCTTCTTGTTGGTGACGGCATCCGGGCTGACCACGGTGATCTTGCCCTTGGGGGCGTTGCCTGCCAGGTAGAACTTCACGCTGCCGTCGATCTTGCCGGTACTCACCGCTTCGGCCACCACCTTGTCGAAAGGCAGGTTCAGCACGGTATCGCGGGCCTGGCTCAGGCCCGGCAGGCTGCACAACATCAATGTGACGGCCGCGGCCCAGGTTTTTGCTTTCATGGTCAACTCCTTGTTTGATGCAGGGAAGAAACGCGGTTACTGGCTGATCGGTTGCGGCTCGCCCACGCCAATGGCACGGGCGGTGCTCTCGGCGTCGTGGTCGCGCAACTCGCGCAGGATGCCCTTGTCCAGCAGGCGCACCCAGCGGATGTAGTTCTTGTGGATCTTGCCGTCCTTGTAGTCCATGCCGCTGCTGTCGCGGTAGGCGATGCTGTAGCCGCTGGCGCTGTAGTTGATGTCGATCTCGACATGGAATTGCTCACGCACGGTGATCTCGGCCTGGATCTGTGTCGGGTTGACCCGCTGCACGCTCCACTTGCGCTTGACCAGGGTGGTGAGGATCGCCTGTTTCATCTGTTCCTGGCTGGCCTGGATCTGTGGCGCGACGGTACGCGTCGGGGTGATGATTTTCTTGCTGGTACAGCCGGCGGTGACGAACAGGGCCAGGGCGATCAGTGCAACGCGAAGCAGGGAAGACATTCCATTTTCTCCAGGAGGGGTTAAAAAAATCAGGACCAGCGCCGGAACACCAGCGAGGTGTTCACGCCGCCAAAGGCAAAGTTGTTGTTCATCACATACTCGTTGCTCATCTGCCGGAACTCGCCGCGCAGGTAGTCCAGCTCGCCGCATTGCGGGTCGATCTGGTCGAGGTTCAGGGTATGGACGTAGCTGTCGCGGTTCATCATCTCGATGCTGAACCAGGATTCCAGGGCACCGCAGGCACCCAGGGTGTGGCCGAAGAAGCTCTTCTGCGAACTGATGGGCATGCGGCTGCCGAACAGGCTCTGGGTCGCCAGGGTCTCGGCGATATCGCCTTGCTCGGTGGCGGTGCCGTGGCCGTTCACGTAGCCGATGGCATCCGGCGCGAGGCCGGCGTCTTCCAGCGCCAGCTCCATGGCCCGGCGCATGGTGACCTGCTCCGGCCGGGTCGCGTGCTGGCCGTCGGCATTGCTGCCGAAGCCGACGATTTCCGCATGGATATGGGCGCCGCGGGCCAGCGCGTGCTCAAGCTCTTCGAGCACCAGCATGCCGCCGCCTTCACCGATCACCAGGCCATCGCGGCCGCTGTCGTAGGGGCGCGGGCTGGTGTGCGGGGCATCGTTTTTCAGGCTGGTGGCGTAGAGCGCGTCGAACACCATGGCTTCGGTCGGGCACAGCTCTTCGGCACCACCGGCGAGCATCAGCGGCAGACGGCCGAACTTGATCGCCTCGTAGGCGTAGCCGATGCCCTGGCTGCCGCTGGTGCAGGCGCTGGAGGTGGGGATCAGGCGTCCGGTGAGGCCGAAGAAGATGCTGATATTGGCCGCTGTGGTGTGGGGCATCATGCGCACGTAGGAGTTGGCGTTCAGTCCTTCGGCCACGGAGTTGATCAGCATCATGCCGAAGGCCTTGATCTCGTCGGTGCTGCCGGTGGACGAACCGCAGGCCACGCCCATGCGCCCGTCGCGGATGATCGGGTTGTCCAGCAGGCCGGCATCGGCCAGGGCCATCTCCGCGGCGCCGACGGCGAAGCGCGAGACCCGGCCCATGCTGCGCAGCTGCTTGCGGGTCCAGTGGGACGGCACCGCGTAGTCATCGATGGGCCCCGCCAGGCGGGTGTTCAGTTCGGTGAAGCGGTTCCACTCATCCATGCGCCGGATACCGCTGCGGTTGGCGCGGAAGTTGGTTTCGATGCTGGCCCAGTCACTGCCCAGCGAAGTGATGCCGGCCATGCCGGTGACGACGACGCGCTTCATCAGCACAGGCCTCCGTTGACGGCCAGAACCTGCCGGGTGATATAGGCCGCTTCCGCGGACATCAGGAAGTTCACGGCACCGGCGACTTCTTCCGGCGTGCCCATGCGCTGGGCCGGGATCATTTTCAGCAACTCTTCCACCGGCACGTTTTCATCGAGCATGGCGGTTTCGATCAGCCCCGGCGCGACGCAGTTGACGGTGATCCTGCGCTTGCCCAACTCGATGGCCAGGGCCTTGGCGGCGCCGATCAGGCCGGCCTTCGAGGCGCTGTAGTTGACCTGGCCACGGTTGCCGATCAGCCCGGAGACCGAGGTGATGCAGACGATTCGCCCGGGGGCGCGGCGCCGGATCATCGGCATCATCACCGGATGCAGGACGTTGTAGAAGCCGTCGAGGTTGGTCCGCAGCACCTGGTCCCAGTCTTCTTCGGACAGCGCCGGGAAGGCGCCGTCGCGGGTCAGTCCGGCATTGAGCACCACGCCGTAGTAGGCGCCATTGGCCTCGACGTCGGCCTCGAGGATTTCCCGGCAGGCCGCGCGGTCGGCGACATCGAATTGCAGCACCCGGGCATTGCGGCCCAGGGCCTGGATTTCGGCCTGTACCGCGTCAGCTTCGGCGCGGCCGCTGCGGCAATGCAGCACCAGGTCATGGCCGGCCCGGGCCAGGCGCAGGGCGATAGCGCGGCCGATACCACGGCTGGAGCCGGTGACCAGGATGGATTCAGTCATGGCTGGATTCCTGTGATTCGTTGAGATAGGCGGCGGCCTGTGGCGGACGGAACACGTTCAGGCGGGCCGTGGCGTGGATGTCGGGACCGGTCAGGTGGCATTCGAATACCCCCATGCCGTTGTCGTCTTCCAGGGAGCGTTGGGCGTGGATGGTCAGCTCGCTGCCCGCGGGAAAATGTTCCACATTGCACTCGAACCTGCGGGTCCCGAGCAGGAACCCCAGCTCCACCGGCTGGCCGGCGCCACGGGCGCGACAGCCGGCGTAGGCGGCGACGCTCTGGGCCATCAGTTCGATTCCGACCCAGGCCGGCAGGCTGCCGTCGGCGTGGTTGAACAGGCCGCCGGGGCGCACGGTGAGCCGGGTATGGATCTGTTCTTCATCGAACGCCAGGACCTGATCGATCAGGATCATGTCACCGGCGTGGGGCAGCAATTCGGCGAGCGGCCAATCGATCATGGGGCGTCTCCGATAATCAGGCTGACGTTGTTGCCGCCGAAGGCAAATGAGTTGCTCATCAGGCGGCGTGGGGTGGTGGGGTCGAGACTCGCGTCTTTGCCGACCCAGCGAAGCGGCGGTAGCGCCGGGTCGGGCTGGCCGTCCCAGATATGCGGTGGTAGCGCCCCGGTGGGGTTGTCGGCGCTCAGGCTCAGCCAGCAGAACGCCGCTTCCAGTGCCCCGGCGGCGCCGAGGGTGTGGCCGGTCATGGGCTTGGTCGAGGAGCAGGGTACGCCGGCGGGAAACAGCCCGGCCACCGCCAGGCTTTCCATGGCGTCGTTGTGCTGGGTCGCGGTGCCGTGCAGGTTCAGGTAGGCGATCTGGTCCGGTCGCAGGCCGGCTCGGTGCAAGGCCTTGGCCATGGCTTGCGTCGCTCCCCGGCCACTCGGTTCCGGGGCGGAGATATGGTACGCATCGCTGCTGGCCCCGGCGCCCAGCAGGGCGAGTGGCTGGGGACCGGTGGCCTGCCTGCTCATCAGGAACAGCACGGCGGCTTCGCCGATATTGATGCCGTTGCGGTTCACCGAGAACGGGTTGCAGCGTTGCCCCGACACCGCCTCCAGCGAGGTGAAGCCGTTGAGGGTCAGCTTGCACAGGCTGTCGACCCCGCCGCACAGCACCGCGTCGCACAGCCCGAGGTCGAGCAGGCGCTGGGCGCTCATCAGCGCGCGGGCGCTGGAGGTGCAGGCGGTGGAAATCACATAGGCGGGGCCACTCAGTTGCAGCCAGTCGGCGAGAAAGTTGGCCGGGGCGCCCAGTTCCTGCTGGCGGTAGTCGTAGTCGTCGGGGAACTGCCGGTCACGCAGGTAGCTGGCAATGCCGCGGCTGGCTTCGTCGATGCCCGAGGTGCTGGTGCCCAGGACGATACCGATACGCTCGCGGCCATAGGTGTCGATGGCGCGCTGGATCGGCTCGGCGATCTGCACGGTGGCTTCCATCAGCAGCTGGTTGTTGCGGCTGCTCTGCCCGTCGAGCTCGGCCGGAATCGCTGCCAGTTCGCCACGCACGGCGGCGACCGGCAAGACCCGCCCGGGGACCCAGCCGCTTTCGTCGCGCAGGCCCGAGCAGTCGCCGGCGAACAGGTTGCGCGCGACTTCGCGCTTGTCGCGGCCGAGGGCGCAGATCAGCCCGAGTGCGTTCAGGTAGGCGGTCATGGCGTGCCCTCGTTCAGCGGGCTGATGCGGTAATGCAGACCTTGCGGCAGGTCGAGGCTGAAATCCAGCGGTTGGCGATAGCGGACCTGCCACTGCTCGCCGAGGCTGCGCTGAGCCGGTTGCTGGCGGGCAGCCGGATAGTTGGCGGGCAATTCGGCTTGCGGTGTCAGCGCGAACAGCAGTGCGGCGAACAGTTCGCGGGCCTGCGGGTTGGGCGGCAACAGGCCGTCGGCCTGCCACTCGCCGTCCTGCAGGCGCTGGCGTGCCAGGGGAATTCCCAGCGGGTCCATCAGCGACCAGCGCAGGCCATCGGCTTCGCGCTGGATCACCAGCAGCCAGTCCTGCCGGGCGCCGTCCTGCTCGCGCTGGATATGCAATTGCAGGGGCAGGACCAGGGTCGGGGTATGTGCGGGCAGCGGCAGCCGGCTGGCGCAGGCGCTCAGCAGCAGAAGGCCGCCCAGCAGCAGTGCGCGAATCATTCGGTGTGACCTGCGAGCGGCTTGCGCGCGACCACGTTGACCAGCGTTTCCTCGCGCTGGCCGACCGGCGGCGGGTTTTTCAGGCGCAGGCGTTCGAGCAGGCCGAAGTCCTTGGCGCGGCTCCACCACAGGTACGGGTAGGAGACGTTGCGGGCCTCGAACTCGAAGCCCTGGTCGCGGATCATGTCCAGGTACTGCGCGGCACTTTTCTGCACGTGCATCGGGTGGCGGAACAGCCAGCGGATCACCCAGGTATCGATATAGGCCTCGGTGGACTCGGCGAACAGCAGGTAGCCGCCCGGCTTGAGCACGCGGTAGAACTCGGCCAGGGCGCGATCCTGCTGGACCAGGTGATGGAAGGTCTGGTGGCAGAACAGGATATCGACGCTGTCGGAAGCCACGTCCAGCGTCGCGCAGTCGCTGCCGATCAGCTCGATCGCGATATCGCGTCGTCGGGCTTCTTCACCGCTCAGCTTGAGGCTGTGCGGGTCGGCGTCGAGGCCGATCAGGCGCTGCGGCGAGAACACCTGCTGCAGATACTGGAAAGACTTGCCCTGGCCGCAACCGGCATCCAGCACCACCGGGTTTTCCGGCGGAGCTTCACTGAACAGGCCGCGCAGGTCGTTGATCGCCACGCGCAGCACGTGGTGCTGCCAGGTATGGCTGCGCAGGAACCAGAAGCCGAAGCGGGTTTCCTCGACGTAGGTATCGCTCAGGTATTGATTGTTCATGCCGGCGTGCTCGCACAGATTTCGGAGAGCATGCGCAGGCGGCGCTTGGGCTCACTGACAAACGGATTGCGCTCGTCCCAGGCATAGCCGGCGAGGATCGAGCTGATCATCGCGCGGATTTCCGGCGAGCTGCCAGGGTGAAAGATCACATCCTGGAAGGTCCCGGCGTACCAGCCTTCGACGTAGCAGCGGAAGGTGTCGACACCGCGTTTCAACGGTTCGGCGAACTGGCTTTGCCAGTCGACGCTTTCGCCCTGCAACTGGCGGTGCAGAAGGCCGGCGGCCATGCTCGCCGAGCGCATGGCGATGGTCACGCCCGAGGAGAACACCGGGTCGAGGAATTCTGCGGCATTGCCCAGCAGGGCGAAGCCCGGGCCGTGCAGGCGCTTGACGTTGGCCGAGTAGCCGCCGATGGTCCGTGCCGGGGTGTCCCACACGGCGTTTGCCAGCACCCGTTGCAGGCTGGGCGTCTCGGCGATGAAGCCCTTCAGGCTGGCGTCGAGGTCGTCGCCGCGACCGGCGAAGTGCTCGGCGGCGGCGACCACGCCGATGGAACAGCGGCCGTTGCTGAAGGGAATGGTCCAGAACCAGATGTCGCGCTGCTCGGGATGGGTGGTGATGAGGATCTTTTCCCGTTCGAAACCTGGCGCGTCGATCCGGTCCTCGACATGGGTGAAGATGGCCTGGCGCACCGGGAAGTTCGACGGTGCCTCAAGGTCCAGCAGGCGTGGCAGGACGCGGCCGTAACCGCTGGCATCGAGAACGAACCCGGCCTCGATCAGGTACTCGCTGCCATCCTCGCGCCGGGCCCGCAGTTGCGGTTGCGGGCGCTCGAAGTCGGCGCTGACGATTTCCTCGCCGTAGCGGATTTCCACGCCCTGCAGGGCGGCCTGGTCGGCCAGCAGCTTGTCGAAATCGGCGCGCTGGACCTGGAAGGTGGTCGGCTTGCCCTGGCTGAAGGTCTGGCCGAAATCGAAGGCACTGTAGCGCTCGCCCCAGGCGAAGGCCGCGCCGTTCTTCAACTGGAAGCCGGCGGCGTTGACGGCTTCGAGCATGCCGGCTTCCTCGACGAAGTCCAGGCAATGGGACAGCAGGCTTTCACCGATGGAGAAGCGCGGGAAGTGCTGGCGTTCGACGATCAGCACGTCGTGGCCATTGCGCTTGAGCAACGCGGCGGCGATCGCACCGGAAGGGCCGGCGCCTATCACCACGACTTCGCGGCGTTGCGTTTCAACTATTGGCACACAGGCTCCTTGCCGGTCTCGGCGCTATTGAAGGGGATTCGGTTCATGCCCGCCAGGGCCGGCAGCAGCGTGGCGAGCAGGCCCATCAGCATCAGGGCGAAGTACAGCGCCGGGCTGATCAGCCGTTGTTGCAGCAGCAGGTTGAGGAAGACGATTTCACTCAGGCCGCGAATATTCAGCAGCAGGCTTTCCTTCCACAGGCTGGCGCCCGGGAACGAACGGCTGGCCCAACGCAGGCCGAGCCAGTTGCCGAGCAGCTTGCTCGCCACCGGGAACAGCAGCAGCGCGGCGAACTGCACGGCGCTCAGGCTGCTCATCCCGCCGTGCACGTCGATCTGCACGATGCCGAAGGTCAGGATCAACGGGATCGCCAGGCCGGTCTGCAGGCGGTTCATCCACACGGCCGGCAATGGCAGTACCAGCGGCACCTTGAGCCAGGCCATGCAGAACAGGTAGCCGATGCCGAAGATCAGCGCGTTGAGCTTGTAGTGCTCGGCCACCACCAGCAGGCCGAAGAACATCAGGCTGTAGGTCAGTGGCTTGCGCACCCGGCACCGGTGCAGGAGCAGCGGCAGCAGGGCGCCCGCCAGGGGCAACAGCAGGCTGCTCAGGTGCAGGCTGCCCTGGGCCAGGCCGAACAGGGTCCAGCAGCTCAGGTCGATGAGGATCGCGGTCTGCACCAGGCGGCGGGTGGCGGCGGGCGGATAGCCGATGTGCTTGAGGTACAGGTACAGCACCGGGATCGCGGTGATGGCGAACACCAGCCCGATGGCCAGGGAACTGAGCCAGTGCTGTTCCGGCAGCAGCCAGACGGCGCAGGCCAGCCCGCAGGCGAATGGCACGCAGAAACTCGGCAGGGCGATCTTCAGGCTCTGGCGGTCCATCTTCAGTTCGATCACGTCGCTGAGGATATGCCCCAGGACCAGCGCGAAGGCAAAACCGTAGGCGGTCCTCAGCCAGTCGGGAGCGACCAGCGCGGCCCCGCTCAATTGCCAGTGCGGTTCGATCCAGAACAGCATCAGCAATGGCAGGCCGAAGGTGGCCAGGAGCAACTGGCTGACGATCGGGATCAGGCCGAACTGTCGGCCGATGCGCGTCGCCACGGCGAAGGCGACCAGGGCCATGCCCCAGAAAAGGAGGATCATCATGGCGCGGGCTCCGTCACCGGGGTGACATGGGGTTGGCGACCGGCCCAGGGCGCGAGCAGGAAGCTGAAGGCCAGGCCGAGGCTGACCGACAGGCCGAAGTTGCTGACCGCCGGGGTGCTGGAAATCGCCAGCAGGCCAAACGACAACCAGGTGGTCAGCGCCGCCAGCAGGGTGCCAAGCAGGCTGACGGCGGCGCCACCGATCTGTTCGCGCATCAGGATCGCGTAGTCGACGCTGATGGCCGTGACCAGCAGCAAGCCGAACAGGCTGAACAGGGTCAGCGGCTGGCCCAGCCAGCCGAGGCTGGCGAGGCTGCACAGCGCCGCCAGCAGCGGCAGCGCGACGATGCGCAAGGCACCGCCGAGACCGAACGGCAGGATCAGCAGCAGAACGATCAGCACGCAGGAGGCGAGCTTCAGTTCCGCCGCACTGATCTGCGTCGCGGCGAACACCTTGTTCAGGTCGCCGAGACGATCCACCAGTTGTACCCCCGGCAGGTCCATGGCCTGGACGCGCAGCAGGTCGGCGTTGTTCAGGCCCTGCAGGCTGACCATGCCCGCCACGCCGTCGGCATTGGGGCCGAGCCAGAGCGCGCGCCAGGGCTCGGCCAGGGGGCCGACCAGGGCGCTGTCGATATCCTGGATCGGCAGGGCCTGCAACTGGCTCAGTTCGCCCTGCAAGGCCGCCAGCGGCACGCCGAGGTCGAGCAGCGGTTGCCAGTACCCTGGCAGTTGCCTGAGCGAGTCACGCAGGCGTTGCTGTTCACTGGGCAGGCTCACCAGCTGGTTCAGCGACAGGTAGCCTTGCAGCTTCTCCAGGCTGACCAGTTGCTCGAGGCGCTTGCCCAGCGCTGCCGAACGCTCCAGCAGTTGCTGTTGATCGGCGGCGCGGACGAGGAAGAACTGGCTGGTCGGCTGGTAGCCGGTGATCCGCGCAATGGCCTGGGCCTCGGCCTGCAATTGTGGCGGTGCACCGACCCATTGGCGGATGTCGTTCTTGCTGTTCAGTTGCCACAGGCCGGCGCCACAGAACAGCAACAACAGGACCAGCAGCAATGGGCTGCCGAGCTTCTTCAGGAGCTGTTCGCGCAGGGCCAGCAAGCCTTCGCAGATCCGCAGCGGCCATTGCGCGGGACGCAGGTCGGTGCCCTTGAGCAGCGCCGGCAACAGGCATACCGCGCTGAGGTAGGCGCCGAGCAGGCCGGCGGCGGAGAACACCGCGATCTGGGTCAGGGCCGGGAACGGCGTCCAGGCCAGTGCCAGGTAGCCGATGCAACTGGTCGCCAGGCTCAGGGTCAGGCCGGGCAGGGTGATGCGCAGGGCCGGCCAACTGTGCCAGGGTTTCAGGCTCCAGCTCTTGGACAGGTAATGCAGCGGGTAATCCACCGCGACGCCGATCAGGCTGGAGCCGAGCACCAGCGTCATCACATGCATATGGCCGAACAGCGCCACGCAGGCCACGGCACCGAACAGCATGCCCACCAGCACCGGGACAAACGCCAGCAACACGCGCAAGCGACGGAAAGCCAGCAACAACAGCAGGAGAATGCCCAGGGTGGCGCCACCGCCGACCCAGGTGATTTCCCGGGTCGCCTGCTGCTGGCCATTGGCGGCGTACAGCAGGCCGCTGGCGGCCAGCAGTTGTACATCGGCCCGGCTCGCTTCCTGGCGGCTTTGCCGGAGCAGTTCGGCCACTTGCAGCGGCAGTTTCATATCGAAGGCATTGCCGGTGGTGCGCGCCCGCAGCAATACCCAGCTCTTGCCGTCGGCATCGGCCACCAGGGCGCCACTGCCGATGTCCAGTTGCACCGCGCCACGCTGCGGCTGGCTGTTCTGGATCCGTCCGGTCAGGCCTAGCCAGTCATCCTGGCTCGGCACCAGGCTGAAGCCGGTGAAGGGGTCATACAGCGCCTGCAGCCGTTGCTGGATAAAGGCCGCCGGATCGTCGATCAACTGCCGGCGATCCTTCGCGGCGAGCATGGCCAGGCGGCCGTTCAGCAGTTGCTGGCGCAAGGCGGGCAGATCGGCCTGCAGGTCCCACTGGACCTTTTCGAACAGCCCGCTGGCCTGCCATTGCTCACCCAGTTGGCGGGCCATGGCGATGGCTTTCTGGCGATCGGCCTGGCCGACCAGGACCAGCATTTCCCGGTTCAGTGGTTCCTGCATGCGCTGTTCGGCCTTGAGGTCCAGGGCATCGGGCGAGGAGCCCGGCACCAGTTCCATCAGGTTGGCCGACAGCGGCGCGCCGTGCCGCCATTGCCAGCCGGCGAGCGCCAGCACCGCCAGCAGCAGGATCAGGAACAGGCGCGGCAGCAGGCGTTCACTCGGCAAAGTCATGCTGCTCCGCGTCGCTCAATGGCAGGTTCGCCGTGCTGTCCTGCATGCGCAGGACGGTGCTGTCGCCCTGGGTTTCCAGCAGCTCGATACGCTGTACCAGCTCGCCGCCGTCGATATTGATGCGGGTGAAGATCTGCTTGAGCAGCACGGAGCGTGGGATCAGCACCAGTTGCCAGGCCTTGGCGTCGCCTTGCAGTTGCAGTTCGAAGTCCCGTTGCAGGCCGCTGCTGTCGCCTTGCAGCACGGCAATGAACAAGCGGTTCTGTTCGGCGCCGGCGCTTTTGTTCGGGACCATCTGCCAGCCGCCGGCATCGCGCCGGGCAATGCCCTTGGCGCTGATGCGGTAGTCCTGTTGCAGCGGGGTCTTGAGCAGCCAGAGCAGGCCATGGTCCCTGGCCAGGACAAAAGTGCCCTTGCTGGTCAGCGGTTTCGGCAGGGCCCGCAGGTGCTTTTCCTGGATGAAGCTACCGTGGATCACGGTCGGCTTCGCCAACTGATCGCTCAGTTGCTGCAGGTCGAAAGCCGCTGCGTGGGCGGACAGGCCCAGGCAGAGCATCAGCAGCAGGCCGCGCACGGTCATTGTGGGAGCCGGCTTGCCGGCGATGAGGCCTTTGAGTCTCGCGATGACTTTGCTGATGCTATCGCCGGCAAGCCGGCTCCTACAGGTTTTGTGGCGTACCTGAATGTTCATGCCAGCACCTTCTCGACCGCGTCGACAAACACCCGGGGTGAGGCCAGGAGCATCTCGCGGCTGTTGATATCCACGGCGACCTGCACCGTGCTGGCGCGGGTCAGGCGTTCACCGCTGGCGAGGTCGGTGATCAGGTAATTGACCTTCAGGCGGTTTTCCCACTCCACCAGGTCGGCCCGCACGTTGATCTTCTGACCGAACACCGCACCGCGCACGTAGCGCAGTTGCAGGTCGATCACCGGCCAGGCGTAGCCCGATTCGAGCATCTGCGCGTAGTTGTGGCCGATATGGTCCAGCAGCGCGCAGCGGGCCACTTCCAGGTACTTCACGTAATGGCCGTGCCAGACCACGTTCATGGTGTCGACGTCGAAGAACGGCACGAGGATTTCCGTATCGACCTGCAGCACGCCGCGGCTACGCATGCAGCCTCCAGTGTTGCTCGGCAATGCGTTGCAGGCACAGGCGCAGCTCGGCTTCCAGGGCGCGATCCTCGATCACCGGCGGGAAGTCCCGGGCCAGCTCTTCGCGCATGGCCGCCAGGGCCGGTGGCAGCGGGCGGGCGTCGGCTTCGCGGCTGCGCAGCCAGACGCCCTGGTTGGCGGCCAGCAGGGTGGCGGCGGCGACCTGCTCGGTCAGCTCCAGCACCCGGATCGCGTCGCGGGCGGCGATGGTGCCCATGCTCACCTTGTCCTGGTTGTGGCATTCGGTGGAACGCGAGAACACGCTGGCCGGCATGGTGTTTTTCAAGGCTTCGGCGGTCCAGGCGCTGGTGCCGATCTGCACGGCCTTGAAACCGTGGTTGAGCATCGCCCGCTCGGCCTCGGAGCCGGACAGGTTGCTCGGCAGGCCGTGGTTGTAGCGTACGTCCACCAGCAGGGCGAGCTGGCGGTCGAGCAGGTCGGCGACGTTGGCCACCAGGGTCTTGAGGCTGTCCATGGCAAAGGCGATATGCCCGCCATAGAAATGCCCGCCGTGGAGCACGCGCTCTTCCTCGGCGTCGATGATCGGGTTGTCGTTGGCGCTGTTCAGTTCGGTCTCGATAAAGCCGCGCAGCCAGCCCAGGCTGTCGGCCAGCACGCCGAGGACGTGGGGCGCGCAACGCAGCGAGTAGCGGTCCTGCAAGCGGTGCAGCGGCGCGGTCGGGGCATCGATGGCCAGGTCCTTGCGCAGCCAGGCGGCGACCTGCATCTGCCCCGGGTGTGGCTTGGCGGCGAACAGGCGCTCGTCGAAATGCTCCGGATTGCCCTGCAGCGCCACGACGTTCAGCGCGGTGATACGGGTCGCCAGTTGCAGCAGGTAGTCGGCGCGGGCGAAGGCCAGGCAGGCCAGGCCGGTCATCACGGCAGTGCCGTTCATCAGCGCCAGGGCTTCCTTGGGCCGCAGGACCAGTGGGGCCCAGCCAAGTTCGCGGTGCACGTCGCAGGCCTGGCGGCGTTCACCACGGAACAGCACTTCACGTTCGCCGGACAGGGTCGCGGCCACATAGGACAGCGGCGTCAGGTCGCCACTGGCGCCCACCGAGCCCTCTTCGGGAATCAGCGGCAGGATGTCCTGGTCGAGAAACGCCTGCAGGCGTTCCAGCAGTTCCACGCGCACCCCGGAGACACCGTGGCACAGCGACTGCAGACGGGCCGCGAGCACGGCGCGGGTGGCCTGCGGATCGAGCAGCTTGCCCAGGCCGCAGCCGTGGAAGGTGTAGAGATGACGGGGCAGGGCCTCGACATGCTGCAAGGGCACCGCGACCACGCAGGAGTCGCCGTAGCCGGTGGTGACGCCGTAGATCACGCCTTCCTTGTCCAGCAGCGAATCAAGGAACTGCGCGCCCTTGGCGATGCGCTGGCGGTAGGCCGGATCGTTTTGCAGTTGCGTCGGCACCTGACGGTTGGCCAGGGCCAGCACGTCTTCGATGCGCAGCGGGAGTTCGCCGAAGGTTACCGGCTCAAGCGGATGCGTCGTCATCGGTCTTCCAGAAAGGGTAGAAATTGAACCATTGTTGGGGCGCTTGCAGGCAGTACTGGCCCAGGCGCTCGGCATAGCGGGCGGTCCAGTGGGCAATGACCTGTTCGCGGTCGCTGCGCTTCCATTGCACGGCGTCGGTGAAGGGTTCGAGGGTGATGCGGTAGCGGCCCTGGAGCTTCAGGCAGAACAGCAGGTTGACCGGGCATTTGAGCAGCCCGGCGAGCAGCCAGGGGCCCTGGGGGAACGCCGCCGGGTGACCGAGGAAGTCCACCCGCACGTTGCGCCCGCCATGCAGCGGAACGCGGTCGCCGGCAATCGCCAGCCACTCGCCACGGTCCAGGCGCTGGCTCAGTTGCAGCATGATCGCCGGGTCCAGCTCGCTGACCTGGATCAGGCGCAGGTTGGTCGCGCCGGCCTCGCCCAGCAGGCGGTTGAAGCGTTCGGCGTGCTTGGTGTGCACCAGCACGTTCATCGTGACCTTTTCCCCCAGCTCGGCGAGGGCGCGGCAGACTTCCAGGTTGCCCAGGTGGGCGCCCACCAGCATCTGCCCGCGTTCGCCGCGCAGCTGATTGCGCAGCAGCGCCGGGTCGACGATCTCGATCTGCTCGAGGCTCAGCTTGCCGTTCCAGACGTCGAGCTTGTCCAGCAGCGCGTCGGCAAAGGCCATGAACTGGCGGAAGACGTTCAGGCGCGTCGGCTGCAGAGCCTTCTGCCCGCTCCAGGCCGCCAGGCGCTGCTGGTATTGCCAGGCGCTGTGGCGGGCGGTGCGACCGAACAGGAAGAAGTACAGGACGATGCCGTGCAGCACCGGGCTGAGCAGGCGCCGGCCCAGGACCCTGACGCCGAAGGCGGTGAGCTTCATCAGCCAGAAGCTGCCGCGCTCCTGGCGGTCGGCCCAGTGTTTCTGCGTATCGCTCATGCCCGCCACCGTCGCCAGAGGATGCCGGGCAGGCGCAGCAGCATGCCGAAGAACAACCGGGTGTGCATCCCGGAAATCAGCGCGTTGTCGTGGAACAGGCGGAAATGCGACAGGCCGTCCTGCGGGTAATGGACCCGGGTCGGCAGCCAGCGCATGGGCTGGTTGCGCCAGGCCAGGCGCACGAGGATTTCCGGGTCGAAGTCCATGCGCTTGCCGAGCCGGGCACTGTTGATCAGGGCCAGCACCGGCGGTAGCGGATAGACCCGGAAACCGCACATGGAGTCGGGGATCTGCAGCGACAGGCTGTTGATCCAGACCCAGACGTGGGTCAGGTAGCGGGCGTAGAGGCGACCCTTGGGCACGCTCTCATCGTATTGCGGATAGCCGCAGATCAACGCCCCGGGATGGCTGCGGGAGGCGTCGAGAAAGGTCGCGACATCGTGCAGGTCGTGCTGGCCGTCGGCGTCCACCTGCAGGGCGTGGCTGAAGCCCAGGCGCGAGGCTTCCCGCAACCCGGCCATGACCGCACCGCCCTTGCCCTGGTTGACCGGCAGCCTGACCAGGAAGATCCGCTCGTGTTCGGCCAGTTGTTCCAGCACCTTGGCACAGGCCGGGCTGCTGGCGTCGTCGACCAGCACGCAGGGCAGTCCGGCGGCCAGCAGCGCTTCGACCACGGCGGGCACGGCGGTCTCGTGGTTGTAGACCGGGATCACGGCACATGGCTTGTGCAGGCGGTCGGGCTGCCTTTGCGGGGCTTGCGCAAACACCGTGTCATCGTTGTTCGCGGGCAAGCCCGCGCCCACAGGGGCAACCCTGTCATCAGGAAGGTCGAGCTCAGTCATGCGCGGTCTCCAGCACGATCCGGCCGCTGGAGCAGGCGGCGCTGGCGTTGCGAAAGGCGAAGTGCAGTTTGCTGCGTTCCGGGTCGAAGCGCAGGCTCAGTTCGATCCGGTCGCCGGGGCGCACCAGTTGCTGGAACTTCAGCACTTCCATGCCGGCGAATTTCGCCGGCAGTTCAAGCCGTTCGCGACCCAGTTCGAGCGCCCAATCCACTTGCACCACGCCCGGCAGCACCGGTGTGGCCGGGAAGTGGCCGCTGAAGTAGGCGAGGTCCGGCGGCACGGCGAGGTGCAGCAGCCATTCGCCATCCGTCTCGTTCTGCGCCAGGACTTCCGGCCCCTTGGGGCGCGGGGCTTGCAGCAGCGCCTGGACGTCGGCTTGCGGCAGCTTGCCCTGGGCGTTGAGCGGCAGTTGCCGCAGCAGGCGCCAGCGCCGTGGCAGCGCCAGGGCTTCGCAATGTTTCAGCAGGTGTCGGCGCAGGGTTTCGGTCAGCGTCCGCCGACCCTGGTTGCGCAGGGCGTGCAGGCCTTGTTCGGAGAGCACCAGCAGCGCCCCGAGGTAGGCCCGGTTTTCCTGGACCACACCCAGTCGTGCCTCGTCGACCCATGCGTGTTCCACCAGGGCCTGTTCGAGCATCGGCAGGGAGATGCGTTTTTCCTCCAGCTTGACGATGCGATCCAGCCGACCGAGCAGCTCGAAGCGGCCATCGGCCTCGAAGCGCACGGCATCCGCCGTCTGCTCGACATGCCCGGCCGGCAGGTAGGGCGAGGCCACCCGCAAGGCGCCATCGGCGTCCTGATCCAGTTGTACATCGGCGAAGGGCTGCCACAGCCGGGCACCCTGGCGCCAGGCGATACCGCCGGTCTCCGAGCTGCCGAGGATTTCGGTCGGCCATTGCTGCAAGCGTTGTCGCAGGCTGTCGGCGGCGTCTTCCGGCAAGGCGCCGCCGGAGGAGAATACCCGGCGTACCTGGCTCAGGGCCGGCCAGTCGAGGTTGTCGCCCATGCGCTTGAGCAGGGCCGGGCTTGCGACCCAGGCGAACTGCGGATGCTGGCGACTGGCGCGTTGCAGGTCCTCGGGGAAGGCCAGTTGCGTGCGCACGAAGGGGCGGCCGGCACACAGGGGCCAGAGCACGCGGAACAACAGGCCATAGATATGCTGGGTGGCGACGCTGCCGATGATGCAGGCCTGGCCGAGGTCGGCGCCCCAGAGTTGTTCCAGGGCCCGCACTTCATTGGCCAGTTGCCGCAGGCTTTTTTCGATGCGCTTGGGTTCACCGCTGGAGCCGGAGGTGCACAGGCTCAGGCGGCAGGCATCGAGATCGAGCGCGGCCGGGGCCAGGGCCTCGGCACGCAGCTCGGCGAGGGCGCTGCTGTCGGTCAGCCACAGGTCGACATCGGCGGCCCAGCGCCGGCGCGTCTGCTCCTGCAGGTCGGCCACCAGCAAGACGGCGACCCCGGCCCGCCAGGCGCCGAACAGGGCGATCGCCAGTTCCCCGGCGTCCTCCAGGTGCAGGGCCATGCGCTCCACGCCACGGGCCCGCAGCCCGGCGGCCAGGCCCAGGGCCTGCTGGCACAGGTCGGCCTGGTCCAGGGGCGGGTCCATCGTCACGGCACGTGCGGCGTGCGTCTCGAGCAGCAGTTGCTCAAGGTTTATCCAATTCATGCGCGGCCTCTTACGCGTTGTCGTATCAGCCATTCAATGGCAAACAGCAGGCCCATCAACCCGTAGGCGATCAGGCCGTTGTACAACGTCCACCAGCTCAGCGGCGCCCACAGGGTCAGCGCGGCCGCGAGCAGGCCGTTACAGAGAAAAAACAGGCTCCAGGCCTGGGTCACCCGACGTGTGTAGCTGATCGCCACCTCCGGCAGGTCCGGCTCGCTCAGGCGCGCCAGGCGCTCGGCCACCGGCGGTCCGAACTTCAGGCTCAGGCCGAACAGGCCGAGCATGAAGCCGCTGATCAGCACCGGGTACCAGCGCAGCAACGACGGGTTGTTCAGCAACGCCAGCAAGCCGCAGAACGCCATGGCGCACAGGGCCATCCACAGGCTGCCGGGCTTGCGTTCGCCGGTCAGGGCCCGGGCCAGCCACAGGCTGCCGAGCAACAGCCCGAACTGCCAGGGCGCGAAATGCTCCATGCCGAAATACACCGCGAAGGGGTACAGCAGGCCGGCCAGCAGCAGGCCCAGGCCGATCAGTCGGCTCATGCGGCCGGCTGGACCAGGCGGAACACGGCTTCGACCACGTCGTTGACGGTGCGTACCGACTTGAACTCCTCGGCGGCGATTTTCTTGCCGGTCTGACGCTTGATGTGGTCGATCAGGTCGACGGCGTCGATGCTGTCGATTTCCAGGTCCTGGTACAGGTTGCTGTCCAGGGTGACGCGTTCGGGTTCGAGTTCGAAGAGTTCGACCAGGGCATCGCGCAGGGTATTGAAGATGTCTTCACGGGTTTGCATGGTGGTGTCTCACGCTGCCTGTTTTGCCGTGACGAAAGCCGCAAGGCTGGCCACGCTGGAGAAATGGTCGCGGGTGTCCTTGGCGTCGGCATCGATCTTGATGCCGTAGCGTTTCTGGATCGCCAGGCCGAGTTCGAGGGCGTCCACCGAGTCCAGGCCCAGGCCTTCGCCAAACAGCGTTTGCTCGTTGCCGATGTCCTGGGCGCTGATGTCTTCGAGGCCGAGGGCGTCGATGATCAGTTCCTTGATCTCAAGGTGCAGGGCGCTTGTTGGATCGCTCATCTGTGGCGAGCTCCTTAATGAAGTAATGGTGCAGAAAGTCGTTGAGCTTGCGCGAAGCCTGGGGCGCTGGGCCCTGGCTGGCGAAGGTCTGTGGGTCTATATCGGCCCCGACGCGAAAACTGAAGTGCACGCGGCGCCCGGGGATGCGATACCAGGGTTCGGCCTTGGTCAGGGTGGTGGGGCTGACCTTGATCACGACCGGGGTGATGATTCTCGCACCTCGCAGGGCAATCGCGGCGGCGCCGCGATGAAAGGCCGGCGCCTCTCCCGGGGACGTGCGCGTGCCTTCGGGAAAAATGATCAGGGTCTGGCCGCCTTGCAGCGCGGCGGCGGCCGCGTCGAGCATTTCCATGCTGCCGTCGTTGCTGATGTATTCGGTCGAGCGTACCGGTCCGCGAGTGAACGGGTTCTGCCAGAGGCTCTGCTTGACGACACAGTTGGCGTTGCGCACCAGGCCGATGAGGAACACCACGTCGATCAGCGACGGGTGGTTGGCGATGATCATCTGTCCGGCGCGGCCGAGTCGTTCCGCGCCCTCGACTTCATAGGTCAGCACGCCGGTACGCGCCATGAACCGGATAAACAGCCAGAACAGGCGGCTGACCGTTTGTCGTGCACGCAGGCGCTGGCGTTGCGCATCGCCGGGCAGGCAACCGAGCAGGGGGAAGATCACCAGGCGCAGGCACAGGCCGCCCAAGCCGAACAGGGCGAAGCTGGCAGCGGTGGCCAGCAGGCGCCAGTAGTAGGCGTCACGGGGCTTGTTCACGCTCGGCGTTGCCAGTTCCATGCCCGGTTCTTCCATGTGTGTTGGCAGGTGGTGTCCGGGCCGAGCAGGGTCCGTACCAGATTGAGGGCATGGGGCCACCGGGTTCTGCTGCCATCGTCCGGGCAACGAGCGAGGGACAGTTGCCATTCATCGCCCGGGGTCAGCAACAGACCGACGGCATAGGGGAACGGCACATCGTCGATCCAGTGGCTGTAGGCCGCGGGCGGTTGTTCTTCGGTGATCACCAGCAGTACCGCCGGGGCGCCTTCGCCGAGCAGCGCGGCGGCCTCCAGCATGCCGTGCTCCAGGCCGTCGCCATTGGCGGCCAGTGCGGTCATTTCGCTGGTTTCGCCGCGCATGATCGACCACAGGCCGATGATGGCGTTATGTACCGAAAGGCTGAACTGCGTGGGCGAGAGCGGCTGGTCGGCCGCCAGGTCGCTGAGGATTTCCAGGGTCCGCGGGGTCTCGCCATGCCGGGAGATGAACACCAATGGCAGGGCTTCGCGACCTTGCGCCAGCGGCCAGCCGACGCTGAAGGCCATGCGCGCCAGGCGGCTGAGACGGCGGCGCTGCATGGCCGGCAGGAACGACACGTCGGGAGCGGCATCGCTCGGCGCAAGCACCGTGGGCTGGCGGCTCCAGGCCTGCCAGTCGTCCACGCTCCCGAGGCCCGGGGCCCAGGCGCGCCATTGGGCGATATTGAAGTTGATCACTGAGTGTCTTCCCGCCCCTGCGGGCTTCCTTGAACGCTACGGCTGGTTCCTTGACCGATACCAACCTTGGCGTGGCGCTGTGGCCGAGTGGCGCGCATTATCCCGGTGCGGCGGACTTGTAGCAAACAATTGGCTACATTTTGCACGATAAAATTTACAAATGACGAACGTGCTGTGTGTCATATGGCCATTATCGATGTTTTCGGTGATACGTCTGTCAGTCGTTTCCCCGCTTTGAGTGGAATGATCGAGGGTTTGCGCAGCTATTGCTGATGATGGAGTAGTACTTGTCTCTCCGAGGTGGCGAAGCAGCGGCCAAGCCCTCTACACTCGGTCATTCATTGATACACGGAGGTCTTGTCATGCGGCGTGTGGTGTTCAATCAGAAGGGTGGGGTCGGCAAGTCGAGCATTGCCTGCAACCTGGCGGCGGTCAGCGCCAGCGAGGGCTATCGGACCCTGTTGGTGGACCTCGATGCCCAGGCCAACTCCACGCAGTACCTGACCGGTCTCACCGGTGAGGACATTCCCATGGGGATTGCCGATTTCTTCAAGCAGACCCTCTCGTCCGGGCCGTTCTCGAAGAAGGGCCAGGTGGACATCTACGAAACCCCCTTCGACAACCTGCATGTGATCACGGCGACTGCCGAGCTGGCCGACCTGCAACCCAAGCTTGAGGCGAAACACAAGATCAACAAGCTGCGCAAACTGCTGGACGAGTTGGCAGAGGATTACGACCGGATCTACCTGGATACCCCGCCGGCGCTGAATTTTTATGCGGTTTCAGCGCTGATCGCCGCTGATCGCGTACTGATTCCCTTCGACTGCGACAGTTTTTCCCGGCAGGCGCTGTATGGCCTGCTGGCGGAAATCGAAGAGCTGAAGGAAGACCACAACGAAGGCCTGCAAGTGGAAGGGATCGTGGTCAACCAGTTCCAGCCGCGGGCCAGCCTGCCGCAGCAGATGCTCGACGAACTGATCGCCGAAGGGCTGCCGGTGCTGTCGGTGTACCTCAACAGTTCGGTGAAGATGCGCGAGTCCCACGAAGCCAGCAAGCCGCTGATTCACTTCGACCCGCGCCACAAGCTGACCCAGCAGTTCGTCGACCTGCACAACCTGCTGGAAGACAACGCTTAGGCGGCAATGCCCTGGCTGCGCAGCCACGCCAGTAGTTGCGGCAACGGAAATGCCCCGCTCTGCCGCGCGACTTCCCGGCCGTTCCTGAACAGGATCAGGCTGGGAATCGAGCGAATCCCCAGTTGTGCGGAGAGTTGCGGGTTGGCTTCACTGTCGAGCTTGGCCAGCCGGCATTTGCCCGCCAGTTGACCTGCCGCCTGCTCGAACACCGGTGCAAAGGATTTGCACGGCCCGCACCAATCCGCCCAGACATCCACCAGCAACGGCAGGTCGCCCTTGATCTGGCTGGCGTAGTCGCCCTGTTTCAACTCGAAAGGTTTGTCCAGCAGGACCCCGGCCTTGCAGCGCCCGCATTTTGGCTGGTCGCCCAGGCGGTCGGCAGGGATGCGGTTGAGGCCGTTGCAGTGGGGGCAGGGGATCAACAGGGGTTCGGACATCAGAGGGGGCTCCGGATAAGTGGCCAATGGTTCTCTATCTGGAGTCGTGGGCGGGTTTTATCAAGGCTTCAGGGGCTTGTCGCATACCCTCACATTTTCGCCGACCGGTGTTCTGTCCGGGAATCTAGTCTGGAAGAGCGCGCCGTCAGTCGGATTTTATGTATATCAAATTGCGATATTTTGACGGTGAGCTTAACCTCCATAGCAATATGCGATAGGGAGATTGCATGCGTGTCATCACTGAGAAACGTATTTGGGAAGCCAAGGGCCGCTGGCCTGATTCGGCCTCTGCGCTGGATGCGTGGTATCGCCGAATCAAAAACTGTCATCCCGCCCATTTTGCGGCAATGAAGGCCATATTTCCGGCGACGGACAAGGTTGGTGATTTCCATGTGTTCGATATCGGCGGGAACAAGTTGCGGCTGATCGCGGTGGTGCATTACACGGTATGCCGTCTCTATATCAGGCATGTGCTTGATCATCGCGAATATGACAAGGGTAAATGGAGGGAGGAATAGTGATGAGCCTCATGACCCGACAGGCTTTCGAGCATTGGCACTTTGTCGAGCCGTTGCTGCGCAAGCCGAAAAACGAAGCTGACTACGATGCATTGGTCGGCATGCTCGACGAACTGCTTGAGGTGATTGGCGAGGACGACTCGAGCCCGCTCATGAGCCTGGTGGATATCCTCAGTGACCATATCGAGGCGTATGACCAGGAGCATCGGCCGATGCCGGTGGCCAGCGGGGCCGATGTGTTACGGGAAATGATGCGTGAGCACGGCCTGAACCAGAGCGACCTGCCCGGCGTGGGGCCGCAATCGGTGGTTTCCGAGATTCTCAGTGGCAAGCGCCAGCTCAACCTGCGCCAGATCCGCTGGTTGGCTGAACGCTTCGGGGTGCGTGAACAGATCTTTATCTGAAGGAGACGTACGTCTTGTACCTCAAGACGAGCAGCTGATCTCCAGGTGCTTGCCCCACTCCGGTGGTCGCTCGGCGTAGGCCTCCATGCCGGGCTGCTCCTCGAACGGTCGGCTCAGCACCGTGTGTAGTTGCCTTGTTTCGGCGTAATCGCCTTTTTCCGCCGCCTCGATGGCCCGTTGTGCCAGGTAGTTACGCAGGATGTACAGTGGATTGACCGCATGCATGCGCGCCTTGCGTTGTGCTTCATCCTGATCCGGTTCGCGGGCGACGCGCGCCAGATAGCGCTCGGCCCAGGCATCGAAGCCCCTCAGGTCGATGAAGTCGTCGCGCAGGCGCGCCACCGCCAGATGGGCCGGCTGGTCGCCCAGGCGGCGGAAGAACAGGGTGTAGTCGACGCCGCCGACCTGCATCCGTTGCAGCAGGTCTTCCACCAGTTGCTGGTCGCCGTCTTCCGCCGTGGTCAGGCCGAGGCGGCGGCGCATCAGGTCCAGGTAGTGGGCCTGGTACAGCGGCAGGAACAATCCCAGGGTTTCGCGCAGGGCCTCGACCGTGATGAAAGGCGTCAACGCCTGGGCCAGCGCACTGAGATTCCACTGGCCGATCGGCACCTGGTTGCTGAAGGAGTAGCGCCCCTGGTCATCGGAGTGGTTGCAGATGAAATGGGCGTCGAAATCGTCAAGGAAGGCGAAGGGCCCGAAATCGAAGGTGATGCCGAGGATCGACATGTTGTCGGTGTTCATCACGCCATGGCAGAAACCGTAGGCCTGCCACTTGGCGATCAGCTCGGCGTTGCGCTCGACGATCTCCTTGAACATCGCCAGGTACGGCTCCGGCTGTTCCAGGCATGCGGGGAAGTGCAGCGCCAGCACATGCTCGCCGAGTTGCTTGTGCTGCTCGGTCTGCTGGGTGTAGTAGAAATACTCGAAATGACCGAAGCGGATATGGCTTGGCGCCAGGCGCAGGACCATCGCCGCACGCTCCTGCTTTTCCCGCCAGACCGGGGTGTCGGAGCCGATCACGCAGAGTGCCCGGCTGCTGGGGATACCCAGTGCCTGCAGGGCTTCGGAGGCGAGAAACTCACGGATCGACGAGCGCAGCACTGCGCGGCCATCGCCCATGCGCGAATAAGGGGTCTGGCCGGCACCCTTGAGATGCAGGTCCCAGTGTTCGCCCGCCTGGTTGTAGACCTCGCCCAGCAGCAGCCCGCGACCGTCGCCCAGGCGCGGGTTGTAGGAGCCGAACTGGTGACCCGAATAGACCATCGCCCGTGGTTCGGCTTCGGCCCATAGCTTGTGGCCGCCAAACAGCTGGGCAAACACCGACTCTTCGGCGACCGCCGGCTCCAGGTCGAGCAGGGCCATGGCCGCCGGGCTCGCGACGACCAGGCGCGGGTTGTCGATGGGCTCGGGCAGCACATGGGTGGAAAAACCGTCGCCCAGGCGGGCGAAGCGGTTGTCGAAGGTCAGTTCGTCGAGGGCTTTCAACGGCCATCTCCAGCAGAATGTCCGAGCATTCTGCTGGGATCAGGCGCCTGACGCTAGTCGAGCTTGCTCAGCGGCGATGGCTGATCAGGCTCGGCAGGGGGCTTGGGCACCAGGCCGTCCGCTTCGCCTTCGACCGGCACCAGCTTGTATTCCTGGCCGTGCAGGTTCTTGAGGTAGACCTCCATCTGCCGGAACGAGATGTTGATGTGCTCTTTCTTGAACTCGCGGTTGATGAAGCGGTTGACCTCGTCGATCACCGGGTTGCGGTCGCCCAGGTCACGCACGTGCATGCGCAGTTCGTGGTCCAGTGTGCTTTCGCCGAAGTTGAGGAAATACACATGGGGCTCGGGCTCCTTGAGCACCCGCGGGTTGTCGCGGGCGGCCTTGAGCAGCAGTTCCTTGACCCGGTCCAGATCGGAGCCGTAGTCCACGCCGAGCTTGAGGGTCACGCGGGTGACGGTATCGGTCAGCGACCAGTTGATCAGTTGCCCGGTGATGAAGGTCTTGTTCGGGACAATGATGTCCTTGCGGTCGAAGTCGGTGATGGTGGTCGCGCGGATGCGGATCTTGCTGACCGTGCCCGACAGTGTGCCGATGGTAATGGTGTCGCCGATCCGCACCGGACGTTCGAACAGGATCATGATGCCGGAGATGAAGTTGGCGAAGATTTCCTGCATGCCGAAACCCAGGCCTACCGACAGGGCGGCCACCAGCCACTGCAGCTTGTCCCAGCTCACGCCCAGGGTCGACAGGGTCGACACGAAGCCGATGCCAGCGATGACATAGGACAGCAGGGTGGTGGTGGCGTAGGCGCTGCCCTGGGCCAGTTCGAGCTTGGACAGCACCAGCACTTCCAGCAGGCCGGGCAGGTTGCGCGCCAGGGCGAAGGTGATGCCGACGATCGCCAGGGCACCGATGACGTTGCCGATGGTGATCGGCACCATGCTCATGGCGGCGCCGGTGCCGCTGGTGTACTCGTAGAGGGTGATGTTGTCCAGGTACGAGAACACCGTGATCAGGTCCGACCAGACCCAGTACAGCGCGGCGACGAAGCCGCCGAGCAGGGCCAGGCGGATCAGGCGCAGGGATTGCTGGTTGACCTGCTCGATATCCAGGGTCGGCTCTTCGAGCACCGGCTCGCCATCGCCCGCCTCCTTGGCCGCCTGGCGCTTGCTCAGGGCGCGCTGGTAGGCCAGGCGCCGTGCCGCCACCGCCAGGCCGCGGACGAAGGTGGCTTCGATCACCAGCCAGAACATCAGCAGGTAGAGCGTGTTGATCAGTCGGTCGCTGAGCTTCAGGGCGGTGTAGTAGTAGCCGAAGCAGACCGCGACGAACAGCGCGATGGGCAGCGCGGTGAACACTACCCCCACCAGTTTGCGGAACAGCGAGGCATTGTGGTGGTTCGGGCTGCCCAGCAGCAGGCGACTGAGCAGCCAGGCCATCAGTGCGTAGCAGGTCAGGACTACGGCGATGCCGAGCACGTCGTCGGCCAGCGAGGCCGGCTGGTGTTCGGCCACCGCCACCACGGCCACCAGTGCCATGACCACGAAACCGAGGCGTCGCACCCAGCCCTGGAGAAACTCGACCTGGGGTTTTTCCCAGTGGAAATGCAGCTCGGCCACGCCGCCCGGGGCGAGGATCCGATAGGCGGTGTAGAACACCAGCCAGGCCTGGGACATCTGCAGCAGCGCGGCGCCGAGGTTGGCGTTCTGGCCCCGGGCGTCGATCTGCAGGGCGTAGCCGCAAAGCGCCAGGGCCAGGGCGATCGGCATCGCCAGCAGGACGTTGACCAGGATCGCCAGCGGCGTATGCCACTGACTGTCGCGCTTGAAGTGGCCGATGTCCTTGTGGACCTTGGTCAGCCGTTCATACAGGTAGTTGCGTTTCCACAACAACGCGCCGATCAGCAACAGCAGGGGCAGGAACAGCAGCGGCCGTTGCAGCAGGCCGTCGGTCAGCTCGCTGAGGCTGGAGAGCCAGGGCAGGGTATTGACCTGCTTCTGCAGGCGGTTGGGCACGCCTTCCAGCCATTCCAGGTCCAGCGGCTTGTTGCTGGGGATCCAGAACATCTGCTCGTCCAGGGTCGAGCGCAGGCTCTGGGCGGTGCTGAGCAGCTGTTTCTGGTTCAGTTGCAGGGTGATGGATTCGTTGAGCAGCGCGCTCAGTTCGCGGTTCAGGCGTTCCAGCAGGTCGCTGCGGGTGACGGCGAGGTCGAGCAGGGTGCGGCGCAACTGTGGGTTGACCTGTTCCGGTGGCTGGGTCGCCAGCAGGTTATCCACGTAGGTGGACGGACTGCTGATCAGCTCGCGCTGCTGGTTGACCTCGAACTGGTACAGGCGGATATCGGCGATCTCGTCCGCCAGGTCCTTGTCCACCTGCAGGCGCGGCAGGGCCTGCTTCTGCTTGTAGAGAATCTTCGACAGCAACAGGCTGCCCTTGAGCACGCTGATCTGTTCGTCCAGGGCCTGGTCGCTCTGGGTCACGCTGTCGAGCTGCTGCTTGGTCTGCAGGTTCTGCTGGGTCAGTTCGTTGAGGCGGTCGGTGCTTTTCAGCAGGTAGTCGGAAAGCTTGAGGTTGGTCGCGCTCTCGGTCGCCAGCAGGCTGCTGTCACCGGCTTTCTGGGCTTCGATGGATTGCTGGGTGACGGTCTGCTGGGACTGGGCCAGGCGCTTCTGGTTGATCAGCGTCTGCATGTCCTGGATTTCCTGCTCCAGGCGCGCGGTCTTCTCCATCAGCAGGTCGTGCTGGCTGTTGCCCAGGTCCTGCAGTTGGCTGTTGCCGGCCAGCTCCTGGCGGCGCAGCAGGATCAGGGCGTTGATCGAGGCCAGCTCGGCGTTCAGCTGATTGCGCTGGTCGCTGCTCAGGGTCTTGCCGTTGTCCTTGCCCAGCTTGAGGAGGGTGTTGATCTGCTGGATGCGGGTCTGGCTGCTGCTGATTTCCGACTGTGCCCGTTCGGGGCGGGTCTGGGCGGTGATGATCAGGCTGTTGGCATCGGCCAGGGCCTTTTGCAGATCGCCCTGCTGGGTGGTGCGCTCGGCCAGCAGTTGCTCGAGCTGCGGCACCGATTGGCTGGCATAGCGCTGGGCGACCGGGACCACCTTGGTGACTTTCAGGCGGGCCAGTTCGCGCTGGTTTTCGCTGGTCTGGCGCGGTGCTTCGGCGACTTGCTGCTTGGTCGCGGTCAGGCGCTTGTCGTAGTCGTCGGCGCTCGACAGCCAGGTCAGGGTCTGTTGCAGCACCAGTTGCAGGGCTTTCTGATCGGCGTCAGGCAGCTTGCGGTCGGCGATCTTGTCCAGGCTCTGCTGGACCGACTCGCTGGTGGGCGGCTCGGCGGCCTGCAGCGCGCCGACGGAAAGACTCAGGCCCAGCAGGGCCGTAACGAAAAGAGAGCGCAAGAAGGACATAGGTACCGGTCGAGCAAGGTGAAGAGAGTGGGCAGTTTAGAGGAAGAGTCCCGGCCCTGGGCGACTTCCTTCGGGGAATCTGACGCCCACTTTGCCGATCTTGTTCCCGTCCATGACCGCGACGGTCCAGATCGTGTTGTTCCACTCCACCTGGTCGCCGACGATCGGGGCGCCACCGACCTTGTGGGCGATGAAGTTGCCCAGTGGGGTATTCGGGTCGACCCCTTCGAGTTTCAGGCCATAGAGGGCCGAGACCGCGCCCAGCTGGGCGTCGCCCTCGAGGACGAAGTCGCCGAAGAAGCGCAAATCCAGGCCGCGTTGCGGTGCCTGGCTGAACAGTTTGCCGAGGGCCGGCAGGTTGTGTTCGTGGCCGATGACACACAGCAGGTCGCCGACCTCCAGGGTCGTACTACCCGACGGATGGAGTAGTTGCTGGCCGCGGAACAGCGCGGCGATCCGCGTGCCCTCGGGCATCTTCAGCTCGCGCAGGGCGGCACCGATGCACCACTTCTCGGCACCCAGGCGGTAGACGAACAGTTCCCACTCGCTGGTGACATGGACTTCCAGGGCGGCCCGGGAGATCGGCGCCGGCTCCGGCGGTACCGTGACCTTGAGCAGCTTGGCGACCCACGGCAGGCTGGTGCCCTGCACCAGCAGCGATACCAGCACGATAAAGAACGCCAGGTTGAAGTACAGCTGCGCATGGGGCAGGCCGGCCATCAGCGGGAACACCGCGAGAATGATCGGCACCGCGCCGCGCAGGCCGACCCAGGAAATAAAGGCTTTTTCCCGGCCATGGAAGGCCTTGAACGGCAGCAGGCCGACCACCACCGAGAGCGGCCGGGCGAACAGGATCATCCACAGCGCCAGGCCCAGGGCCGGCAGGGCGATGGGCAGCAGGTCGTGTGGCGTGACCAGCAGGCCCAGCACCAGGAACATGCCGATCTGCGCCAGCCAGGCCATGCCGTCGAGCATGTGCAGGATGCCGTGGCGGCTGCGTACCGGACGGTTGCCGATCACCAGGCCGCACAGGTAGACCGCAAGGAAACCGCTGCCGTGCAGGGCGTTGGTCAGGGCGAAGACCACCAGGCCGCCGGCAATCACCAGGATCGGGTACAGGCCGTTGGCCAGGTTGATCCGGTTGACCAGTTGCAGCATCAGCCAGCCGCCACCGAGGCCGATGATGCCGCCGATGCCGAACTCGCGAAGCAGGTGGCCGAGCAGGCTCCAGTGCAGGCCGGTCTGGCCGCTGGCGAGCATGTCGATCAGGGTCACGGTGAGGAACACCGCCATCGGGTCGTTGCTGCCGGATTCGATTTCCAGGCTGGCGGTCACCCGTTCGTTCAGGCCCTTGCCGCCGAGCAGCGAAAACACCGCGGCGGCGTCGGTCGAGCCGACGATGGCGCCGATCAACAGGCCCTGGATGATGTTCAGGTCGAACAGCCAGGCGGCGGCCATGCCGGTCAGCCCGGTGGTGATCAGCACGCCCACCGTGGCCAGCGACAGCGCCGGCCAGAGGGCCACGCGGAAACTCGCGACCCGCGTACGCAGGCCGCCGTCGAGCAGGATCACGGCGAGGGCGAGGTTGCCCACCAGGTAGGCGGTCGGGTAGTTGTCGAAGATGATGCCGCCGCCGTCGACGCCGGCGGTCATGCCCACGGCCAGGATGATCACCAGGATCGGGATGCCGAGACGCGAGGACAGGGAGCTCACCAGGATACTTGCGCCTACCAGCAACGCGCCGATCAAGAACAGGCTGTTGATGGTCGTCGCATTCAAAGGCAGTACTCCAGGAAAGCTAGAAAGGCGGTGCGCAGACTGACCATGCAGTCTGCGTGCCAGCGATTCTAACCTGTTGAAATGTACTGCTGTCAAAAAGCTTTAGAACCAATCGTCCTGCATGGCCAGGCAGGTATCGTCCCGTGCTTCGAGAATCGTCAGCTCATGATGGCAGCCGGGGACTTCCCAGGTCAGGAAGTAGCGGGCAGCCTGCAACTTGCCCTTGTAGAACGCCCTGTCCGCCGGGTTGCCCCTGGCCAGGCCTTCTTCGGCCCGGACCGCCTGTTCCAGCCAGCGCCAGCCGATCACCGTGTGGCCGAACGCTTTCAGGTACAGCGCCGAGTTGGCGAGGCTGCTGCTGACCTTGCCCTGGGCCAGGTCGGTCAGCAGGCCGATGGTCACCGTCTGCAGGCGGGCGACCAGTTGCTCCAGCGGTTCGCGCAGGGCGTCCAGCGAGGTGTGCGCGGTTGCCCGTCTGGCCGTGTCGGCGATCAGCCGGATCAGTTGCTTGAGCCCGGCACCGCCATTCTGCGCCAGCTTGCGGCCCAGCAGGTCCAGCGACTGGATGCCGTGGGTGCCTTCGTGGATCGGGTTGAGGCGGTTGTCGCGGTAATACTGTTCCACCGGGTATTCGCGGGTATAGCCGTGGCCGCCGAGGATCTGGATCGCCAGCTCGTTGGCCTTCAGGCAGAACTCCGAGGGCCAGGACTTGACGATCGGGGTCAGCAGGTCGAGCAGTTCATGGGCCTGGCGCCGTTCGACTTCCGAGGCCAGGGTCGTGGTGTCGTCGAACAGCCGGGCGGCGTACAGGCCGAGGTCGAACGAGCCTTCGACATAGGCCTTCTGGGTCAGCAGCATGCGCTTGACGTCGGCATGCTGGATGATCGCCACCGGCGCGGTGCCCGGGTCCTTGCTGTCGGGCAGACGGCCCTGCGGGCGTTCCCGCGCATATTCCAGGGAGTACAGGTAGCCGGCATACCCGAGCATCACCGCGCCCATGCCGACGCCGATGCGTGCCTCGTTCATCATCTGGAACATGTAGCTCAGGCCATGGTGCGGCTTGCCCACCAGATAGCCGACGCAACTACCGTTATCGCCGAAGTTCAGCGCGGTGGAGGTGGTGCCCCGCCAGCCCATCTTGTGGAACAGCCCGGCCAGCAGCACATCGTTGCGCGGGCCGAGGCTGCCATCGTCGTTGACCAGGAACTTGGGCACGATAAACAGCGAAATTCCCTTCACCCCGGGCGGTGCCTCCGGCAGCTTGGCGAGGACCATGTGCACGATGTTTTCCGACAGCGGGTGATCGCCGCCAGAAATGAAGATCTTGTTGCCCTTGAGGCGATAGCTGCCGTCGGCCGCCGGTTCGGCGCGGGTACGGATATCGGCCAGCGACGAGCCGGCATGGGGTTCGGTCAGCGCCATGGTGCCGAAGAAGCGTCCGTCGATCATCGGCTGCAGGAAGCGTCGCTTCTGCTCCTCGCTGCCGAAACTCTCGATCAGGTTCGCCGCGCCCATGGTCAGGAACGGATAGGAAGTCGAGGCGGCGTTGGCCGACTGGAAATGCGCGAAGCAGGCTTGCGACAGCAGCGTCGGCAATTGCATGCCGCCTGCCTCGAAGCTGCGCGCGGCGTTGAGGAATCCGGCTTCGAGGAAGGCATCCACCGCCGGCTTCACTTCCGGGATCAGGATCGCCTCGCCGTTTTCATAGCGCGGCTCGTTTTCATCGTTCTTGCGGTTGTGCGGGGCGAAGAACTTTTCGGCGATGGTGCGGGCGGTGCCGAGGGCGGCGTCGAAGGTTTCCCGTGAATGTTCGGCAAACCGCTCGCGCTGGGTCAGGCCTTCGGCATCGAGGACTTCATACAGCTCGAAAGCCAGATTACGGGAACTGAGCAGCGTCTCGGACATGGCGGCCTACCTTTGATGGGATGGACCGAGTCTAGGTGGCTGAATGGGCAGTGCCTAGCAAGATTGATCTGGGTGATGGAGGGTCAAAGCAGTGACAGGGGCGTCGCTTGGGTTTGTAGTATTTGTCGGCGCGAGAGAGTGCCGTGTAGGGGTTTTTTCTGATATTTGAACGAATCGGTTGCCGTCAAAGTGGTCCTTCGAGTTTTTTTGATGGAGCACCCCATGCTGGAAAAACTGTCAACCACCCCGTCTCTCGGCGTCGGGCCTTTGAGGGGTGCCTTGCCTTCGGTCTTGTCCGAGTCGCTGAAAGCGGTCGCGAACAGCCCCCAGGCGTTTCAGAAAATCCCGGCGCAATCCGTATCGTCCGCTGCCGGCCCCGGATTGTTGTATGCCGAAGCGATTCAGGCCGTGGCGGACCGCTACGGCGTCGTGCTCGGCATTCGTGCGCCCAACCCCCTGAGTGCGAGCCTGCTCAGGGAAGGGTTTTCCTCGAAGAATTTTCACGTCAAGGCCAAATCCAGCGGCACCGGGCCGACAGCCGGTTTCATCCCGTTGAATCCTGCCTACTCGAAGGTGGTGCCAGGGCAAGTCGCCAGGCAGCAGCGCAGTATCGAGGGGGCATTGGCCGGCGGGGCGAAGGCGGTGAACCTGATGTTGTCCCCGGCACGCATTGACGAGTTGCTGGCGACCGGGCACATGGCGGCGCGGGGTTCAGGCTATCGGGCCGAGTACCCGTCAGGTGCATCCGCCCATTTCAGCATCGACGCGAAAGGCCAGGTCTTCGACGAGGCGGGGCCGGTGAAGGTGTTGAGCAATCCGGGCAGCGACAGGGCGATCACGGCGGACTATGACCTGTTTTCGATTTATCCGCGCAGGGCCCAGGGTGACAACGTACGGCCGCTGCGGGTTGCACCGATGTTCGTGGGGAACGCCTGTGAGGAACTGAGACAGAGGGCCAGGCCGCTGCTCACCGGGCGGCCCGCCTTCGAGGGGGCGCAGGAGCATGTGGATATGGGCAATATCCATCGTTTCGGCATCGCTATCGTGCAAGCGCTGAACCGGGAAATTGCCGGGGCGGGTTACACCGGTGGCAACCTGGTCTGGCACAACGATGAGACCGGTAATCCCTTTTCCCCCGGGTTCGATGCGCGGGATGCGCCGATTTTCTTTCTTCCCAGGGATCGCGGGAGTGGAGAGACGCCTCGGCCTCGACAGGTGTCATCCAGGGAGGAGTTGCTGGCGCTGCAGGGGCAGTTGAGGGAGGCGGGGTTTCAGGTTGAATACAGTCCCCGGTTCGGGTTCTGAGCGAGAGTGGAAACAGGCGCCCGTTGCGGGCGCCTGTTCTTTCAGGTGGTTCAGCCGATGGTCATCAGGCTGGCGTTACCGCCCGCGGCGGCGGTGTTGACGCTCAATGCCCGCTCGATCACCAGGCGTTCCAGGGCAATCCCGGTTTCGCCCTGGGACAGGCCCTGCACGCCGACAATCGCTCCGGCCCGCTTGGCCACCTGTTGGCAGACCGCCTGCAACTGGTCGGAATGACCGTGATGCAGCACGGCATCGAAGATCACCTCGTCCTTCTGCCAGTCGGCTACCCGCTGGATGCGCGCCTGCACTTCTTTGGGCAGGCGGGCATATAGCGCCTTGCCCGGCTCACCCTCCGGCCATAGCGCCGAACTGCCCACCGCCAGCACCGCGGCGAGCTGGGTCAACAGGTCGGTTTCGAGGTCCGCCAGGCACAGCACGTGTTCGCGGGGCAGGATGGCATAGGTGTTGCGCTCTCCGGTCGGGCCGACCAGAGGGCGGGTGATGCCGCTTTGCGATTGCGTGGCGAAGCGCGCGCACAGCTCTGCCAGTTCGGCCTGCTGGTTGGCGCCGGCCCAGGTTTGCAGTGCGGTCAGCGGCTTGCTCATGGCATCGCGCAAACGCACATCCGGCGCATTCAGGGCATCGACCCGCACGAACGATTGCTCGATGGCATCGCTTGGCCGGGTTGCCAGCAGGCGATACAGGTACAGCGGACCACCGGCTTTCGGACCGGTGCCCGACAGGCCTTCGCCGCCGAACGGCTGCACGCCGACCACGGCACCGACGATGTTGCGGTTGACGTAGACGTTGCCGGCATTGACGTTGTCGATGACCTTGGCGATGGTTTCGTCGATCCGGGTGTGCACGCCCAGGGTCAGGCCGTACCCCGAGGCGTTGATCTGGGCGATCAGCTGGTCGATTTCCTTGCGCTTGTAGCGCACCACGTGCAGCACCGGGCCGAAGATTTCCCGCTGCAGTTCGTCGAAGCTTTCCAGTTCGATCAGGGTCGGCATGACGAAAGTGCCGCGCTTGCATTCCTCGCTGTCGGCGATGGCGACCTGGTAGACGCTGCGGCCTTTGTCGCGCATGGCCTGGATATGTTTCTCGATGCCGGCCTTGGCCTCGGCGTCGATCACCGGGCCGATATCCACGGACAGGCGTTCCGGGTTGCCGAGGCGGCATTCGGCCATGGCACCCTTGAGCATTTCGATCACGCGGTCGGCGGAGTCTTCCTGCAGGCACAGTACGCGCAGGGCCGAGCAGCGTTGGCCGGCGCTGTCGAAAGCCGAGGAGACGACGTCGATGACCACTTGTTCGGTCAGTGCCGAGGAGTCGACGATCATCGCGTTCTGCCCGCCGGTTTCGGCGATCAGGGGGATCGGTCGGCCCTGGTTGTCCAGGCGCCCGGCGACATTGCGCTGCAGCAGGCGGGCGACTTCGGTGGAGCCGGTGAACATCACGCCCTTGACGCGATCGTCGCCGACCAGGCGGGCACCGACGGTTTCACCGCGACCCGGCAGCAGTTGCACCACGCCTTCAGGAATCCCGGCTTCGAGCAACAGGCGCACGGCCTGGGCCGCGATCAGCGGGGTCTGTTCGGCCGGCTTGGCCAGCACCGGGTTGCCGGCGGCCAGTGCGGCAGCCACCTGGCCGCTGAAGATGGCCAGCGGGAAGTTCCACGGGCTGATGCAGACCACGGGGCCCAATGGGCGGTGGGCATCGTTGCTGAAATCATTGCGTGCCTGCACCGCGTAGTAGCGCAGGAAATCCACGGCCTCGCGGACTTCGGCAATGGCGTTGGCGAAGGTCTTGCCGGCCTCGCGGACCAGCAGGCCCATCAGCGGCTGGATCTCGCCTTCCATCAGATCGGCGGCACGCTCCAGGATCGCGGCGCGCTCGGCCGGCGGGGTGGCCTGCCAGATCGGTGCGGCGTTCAGGGCGCACTGGACGGCGTTGTCGACGTCTTCGACCGTGGCCTCCTGGACATGACCGACCTGGTCACGGTGATCCGATGGGTTCAGTACCGGCGCCGCGGTTTCGTTGCTGGACTCGCAGCCCAGCATCGGCACTGCTTTCCAGTGGTTGTGGGCGCTGGCCAGCAATGCGCAGGACAGCGAGGCCAGGCGATGTTCGTTGGCCATGTCGATGCCCGCCGAGTTGGCGCGCTCCGGGCCGTACAGCTCGCGCGGCAAGGCAATGCGCGGATGTGGCAGGCCGAAGCCGCCTTCCTGCAGGGCCATCTGCTCGATGCTGCTGACCGGGTCGGCGACCAGTTCCTGGATGGAAATGGACTGGTCGGCGATGCGGTTGACGAAGGAGGTATTGGCCCCGTTCTCCAGCAGCCGGCGAACCAGGTAGGCCAGCAGGGTTTCATGGGTGCCGACCGGGGCGTAGACGCGGCACGGACGGTTCAGCTTGCCCTCGGCGACCTTGCCCACGACCTGTTCGTAGAGCGGCTCGCCCATACCGTGCAGACACTGGAATTCGTACTGGCCCGGGTAATAGTTCTGCCCGGCGATATGGTAGATGGCCGACAGGGTGTGGGCATTATGGGTGGCGAACTGCGGGTAGATGACTTCCGGCACCGACAGCAGCTTGCGTGCGCAGGCAATATAGGAAACGTCGGTGTACACCTTGCGGGTATACACCGGATAGCCTTCCAGGCCTTCGACCTGGGCGCGCTTGATCTCGCTGTCCCAGTAAGCGCCCTTCACCAGGCGGATCATCAGGCGATGACGGCTGCGGCGCGCCAGGTCGATGACGTAGTCGATCACGTACGGGCAGCGCTTCTGGTAGGCCTGGATGACGAAGCCGATGCCGTTCCAGCCGGTCAGTTGCGGTTCGAAGCACAGGCGTTCGAGCAGGTCCAGGGACAGCTCAAGGCGGTCGGCTTCCTCGGCATCGATGTTCAGGCCGATATCGTATTGCTTGGCCAGCAGGGTCAGCGACAGCAGGCGCGGGTACAGCTCGTCCATCACCCGTTCGTACTGGGCGCGGCTGTAGCGCGGGTGCAGGGCCGACAGTTTGATGGAGATGCCTGGGCCTTCATAGATGCCGCGGCCGTGGGAAGCCTTGCCGATGGCGTGGATGGCCTGCTCGTAGGACGCCAGGTACTTCTGCGCGTCGTGTTCGGTCAGGGCCGCTTCGCCGAGCATGTCGTAGGAGTAGCGGAATCCCTTGGCTTCGAAGCGGCTGGCGTTGGCCAGGGCCTCGGCGATGGTCTCGCCGGTGACGAACTGTTCGCCCATCAGGCGCATGGCCATGTCGACGCCCTTGCGGATCATCGGTTCGCCGCTCTTGCCGATGATGCGGCTCAGGGACGAGGTCAGGCCCGCTTCATTGTGGGTGGCGACCAGCTTGCCGGTCAGCAGCAGGCCCCAGGTCGCGGCGTTGACGAACAGCGACGGGCTGTTGCCCAGGTGCGGCTGCCAGTTGCCGGTACTGATCTTGTCGCGGATCAGGGCATCGCGGGTGCCCTTGTCGGGGATGCGCAGCAGGGCTTCGGCCAGGCACATCAGCGCCACGCCTTCCTGGGACGACAGGGAGAACTCCTGCAGCAGGCCCTGGACGATACCGGCACGGCCGCCGGCGCTCTTCTGGTTGCGCAGCTTCTCGGCGATGCCCGAAGCCAGTTTGTGGGTGGCCTCGGCCATGGCGGCAGGCAGTCGGGCCTGTTCCAGCAGCATCGGCACCACTTCCGGCTCGGGGCGACGGTAGGCGGCGGTAATGGCGGCGCGCAGGACCGATTGCGGGAGGATGCTTTCGGCGAATTCGAGGAAGCACTGGTGAGTGTGGTCGGCCTGGACCTCGCCGGCATCGTCGGTTTCACCCCGGGCCGTGCCGCTGAGTTCGGTCAGGGTTGCACCGCTCTCGAGTTTTTCCAGGTAGTTGAAAATGGCTTGCTTGATCAGCCAGTGGGGAGTGCGATCAATCGAGTGGGCCGCAGCTTTAAGGCGCTCGCGGGTCGGGTCGTCGAGTTTGACCCCAAGGGTGGTCGTAGCCATTTTCTTATCCTCATGGTTGCCACGACGGCGTGGCATCAGCTGGCAGCAAGATTAGCTTCGGGATAGTCAAGGTGCAACCGGGTGCAACCCTTTTTTCGGCGGAAAAAACCGATCGTGATCGGGAAAATTTTTCCGGTTGCCGGCCTTTGCCCTGATTTGAAGCCTTTTAATTATCAGTGCCAGGCTTTTTGCTCCGAAAAGGAGCAAGAAACAGTCGGAAAAGGTGGAAATGTCCAAAGGTGCAACTTAAACGGGTAAAACAGGTTGCACCTTGTTTGTTATGTTTAATAGCATGCGCGACCAAGGTGCAACCTCCTACAAGCGGGGTCATCGGCTGATGGTTTTCCTGGGGAAATATCAGTCATAAATGCCCGGCCCGCTCAGCCGTCTGACAGACAGTCGTCATAAGTGTCGGTCGCGGGCCGCCGCTAAATAAAAACAATGCCAGGGCTTTTGAATGAGTGTAAGCAACCCAACCCTGATCACCTTTGTGATCTATATCGCTGCCATGGTGCTGATCGGTCTGATGGCCTATCGCTCCACCAACAATCTTTCCGACTACATTCTCGGTGGCCGCAGCCTCGGTAGTGTGGTGACCGCGCTTTCGGCCGGTGCTTCCGACATGAGTGGCTGGTTGTTGATGGGCCTGCCGGGCGCCATCTACATGTCCGGTCTGTCGGAAAGCTGGATCGCCATCGGCCTGATCGTCGGGGCCTACCTGAACTGGCTGTTCGTCGCCGGTCGCCTGCGGGTACAGACCGAGCACAACGGCGATGCGCTGACCCTGCCGGATTACTTCTCCAGCCGCTTCGAGGACCACAGCGGCGTGCTGCGGATCATCGCCGCGGTGGTGATCCTGGTGTTCTTCACCATCTACTGCGCCTCGGGCATCGTCGCCGGTGCGCGCCTGTTCGAAAGTACCTTCGGCATGTCCTATGGCACCGCGCTGTGGGCCGGCGCGGCGGCGACCATCGCCTACACCTTCGTCGGTGGTTTCCTGGCGGTGAGCTGGACCGATACCGTGCAGGCCACGCTGATGATCTTCGCGCTGATTCTCACGCCGATCATCGTGCTGCTGGCCACCGGTGGTGTCGATACCACCTTCCTGGCGATCGAAGCCAAGGATCCGGGCAATTTCGACATGCTCAAGAACACCACCTTCATCGGCATCATCTCGCTGATGGGCTGGGGCCTGGGCTACTTCGGCCAGCCGCACATCCTGGCGCGCTTCATGGCCGCGGATTCGGTCAAGTCGATCGCCAACGCCCGTCGCATCTCGATGACCTGGATGATCCTGTGCCTGGGCGGCACGGTGGCCGTGGGCTTCTTCGGTATCGCCTATTTCTCGGCGCATCCCGATGTGGCCGGTCCGGTCAGCGAAAACCATGAGCGGGTGTTTATCGAACTGGCGAAAATCCTCTTCAACCCATGGATCGCCGGTGTACTGCTGTCGGCGATCCTGGCCGCGGTGATGAGTACCCTGAGCTGCCAGTTGCTGGTGTGCTCCAGCGCGCTGACCGAAGACTTCTACAAGACCTTCCTGCGCAAGTCTGCCTCCCAGCGTGAGCTGGTCTGGGTTGGCCGGGCGATGGTACTGCTGGTGGCGGTGATTGCCATCGCGCTGGCGGCGAATCCGGAAAACCGCGTACTGGGCCTGGTGAGTTATGCCTGGGCGGGCTTCGGTGCCGCCTTCGGCCCGGTTGTCCTGATTTCGGTGATCTGGAAGGACATGACCCGTAATGGCGCCCTGGCCGGGATCCTGGTCGGCGCGATCACGGTGATCGTCTGGAAGCACTTCAATCTGCTGGGGCTGTACGAAATCATCCCGGGCTTCCTGTTCGCCAGCATCGCGATCTATATCGTCAGCAAGATGGGCAAGCCTTCGGCGCTGATGTTGCAGCGTTTCGACGCGGCAGAGAAACAGTTCCGCCAGGAACACTGATCGCACTGAACGTTCACTGATCGGCAAGCGGCCCGTCTCCCTGGAGACGGGCCGTTTTGTTTCAGGCGCGCAATGCCTGTTGCAGGTCTTCGAGGAGATCCTCGATCGCCTCGATGCCGACCGACAGGCGAATCATCTCCGGCTTCACCCCGGCCTTGGCCTGTTCCGCAGCGTTCATTTGCCGGTGGGTGGTGGAGGCCGGGTGGCAGGCCAGGGACTTGGCGTCGCCGATATTCACCAGGCGCTTGAAGATCTGCAGGGCATCGTAGAAGCGCACGCCGGCTTCGTATCCGCCCTTGAGCCCGAACGACAGAATCGCCGAAGGCTTGCCCTTCATGTACTTGAGCGCCAGCTCATGGTGGGGGTGGTCCTGCAGGCCGGCATAGCTGACCCAGGCGACCTGGTCGTGGGCCTTGAGGAATTGCGCCACCTCGAGTGCGTTGTCGGTATGTCGCTCCATGCGCAAGGCGAGGGTTTCCAGGCCCTGCAGCAGCAGGAAGGCGTTCATCGGCGCCAGTGCGGCGCCGGTGTTGCGCAGCGGGACTGTCCGGGCGCGGGCGATAAAGGCCGCCGGGCCGAACTTTTCCGTATAGACCACGCCGTGATAGGCGGCTTCCGGGGTATTGAGGCCGGGGAATTTTTCCGGATGGTCGGCCCAGGGGAAGGTCCCGGCATCGACGATCACCCCGCCCAGGGAGTTGCCATGTCCGCCGACGTACTTGGTCACCGAGTGCACGACGATATCGGCACCGAACTGGATCGGTTTGCACAGGATCGGCGTCGCCACGGTGTTGTCGACCATCAGCGGTACGCCGTGGGCGTGGGCTACCTCGGCGAAGCGTTCGAGATCGACGATATTGCCCGCCGGATTGCCGATGCTTTCGCAATAGACCAGCTTGGTATTCTCGTCGATCAGTTCGGCGATGGCTGCGGCGGAGTCATCGCGGGCGAAACGGACCTCGACGCCGAAGCTCGGCAACAGGTGGGCGAAGAGGGTGTAGGTGCCGCCATACAGCTGTGGCGTGGAAACGATATTGTCGCCGGCCCGGGTCAGGGTCTGGATCGCGTAGTGAATCGCCGCGCTGCCGGCGGACACGGCCAGTCCGGCGATCCCGCCTTCGAGGGCTGCCAGGCGTTGTTCCAGCACATCGTTGGTGGGGTTCATGATCCGGGTGTAGATATTGCCCGGTACATCCAGGTTGAACAGGTCGGCGCCGTGCTGGGCGTTATCGAATTCGAAGGCGACGTTCTGGTAGATGGGTACGGCTACGGCCTTGGTGGTCGGGTCCGACTTGAAACCGTGATGGAGCGCAATCGTTGCGTCTTTCATAAAGTCTCGACTCAGTGAAATTCCATTAATGAGCACTGCCAGGCAGTTGCGGTCGCTTAATGGTCTCGTGTGTCTGAGTCGCCAATGACCTCCGGGTCCTGTACCCGTTGTCGGACCGCAAGCCGGTGCGCCAGTGTCCGATACTGGCGCCTGGTCGGCAAGTGACCTGGCTCAAGCCGGCTCGTTGTCCGCCTGATTGACGAAGATCAGTACACCGAGCACGGCCATGTAGAACCTGAAGGCGCCTTCCTGGCCATTCCAGATCTGCGATTGCCACATCAGGAACCATTCGCCGCCGACCACCATGAAACCGAAGAACCAGACCAGGAAACCCACGGTAGCGCCAGCGATGACCCCTTTCTTTGCCCGGTCGAAGCTGGCGGCATCGGCCTTGCGCGCTCGCCACAGGGACAGTGCGCCCGCGGCCAGCAGCACCGCGGTCAGGCCCTCGCCGAAGATGATCAGCCAGTAGGCCGCGTGCCACAGCAGCGGGGTGGTGATCGCACGGTACATCGCGGCATTGTGCGCGAAGGTGGTGTCCATGCTCAGCACATGACTGACGAAGGCGAAGTTGGAGCCATAGTCGGTGACGTTGTTGAAGGTGACCATAAAGGCGAAGGCGGCAAGGGCGAGGCTCAGGACGATCTTGGCGTAGCGGACGGTCATTGTTTTCGGGTCCTTCGTGGGCGGGAAAGGGACGTTAGCACGGCCGATGGCGGGAAATATGTCAGCGCCCGACCCTGCCGTTTGTACGTTGCGACCTGACGGCGGGTGGACCACAAGGTAAACTTCGCCTCCTTCGCAGGAGTCGCCATGAACTACCGTCACGCCTTCCACGCCGGCAATCACGCCGACGTCTTGAAACACCTGGTCCTGACCCGCCTGATCGCCCTGATGGCGCGCAAGGAACAGCCGTTCGCCTACCTCGACAGCCATGCCGGCATCGGCCTGTATGACCTCAAGGGCGACCAGGCCAGCCGCACCGGCGAATACCTGGAGGGGATCGCCCGCTTGTGGGGCGAGCAGGACCTGCCCGCGGTAACCGCCGATTACCTGCGCGTGCTGCACGAGATGAACCCGGATGGCGAGTTGCGCTATTACCCCGGCTCGCCGGAACTGGCGCGGCGCCTGAGCCGGGCCCAGGACCGTGTGCTGCTCAATGAAAAGCACCCGGAAGACGGCAAGCTGCTCAAGGACAACATGAAGGGCGACCGGCGTGTGGCGGTGCACCTGGGCGAAGGCTGGCATGTTGCGCGGGCGCTGTTGCCGGTGCCGGAAAAGCGCGCGGTGCTGCTGATCGATCCGCCGTTCGAGCAACTGGACGAGATGCAGCGTTGTGCCGCGTCGCTGAAGGAAGCCATTGGCCGTATGCGTCAGACCGTGGCGGCGATCTGGTATCCGATCAAGGACCAGCGCGCCCTCAAGCGTTTCTACCAGGACCTGGCCGGCACCGGGGCGCCGAAGTTGCTGCGGGTGGAGCTGCTGGTGCATCCGCTGGATACGCCGGCAAGCCTCAATGGCTCGGGCCTGGCGATCGCCAACCCACCGTGGGGCCTGGAAGAAGAGTTGCGCGAATTGTTGCCATGGCTGGCGCAGAAGCTGGGTCAGACCCAGGGCGACTGGCGGATGGACTGGCTGATTGCCGAGTGAGTGGCATTTGCGCTCTTGGGTGTTCACCCAAATACTGAAAACACCTCCCACCTTGTAGGAGCCGGCTTGCTGGCGATCCGCCGAAGGCGGCCATCCACCCCGGATCTTCGGCGATAGCAAGAGCGCTATCGCCGGCAAGGCGGCTCCCACAAGGGAGCGCTGTCATCAGATCGGGCAGGTCACGCCCGTGCCGCGGATCCCGCAATAGCCTTCGGGGTTCTTCGCCAGATACTGCTGGTGATAGGCCTCGGCGTAGAAGAAAGTCGGCGCCTCGTCGATTTCCGTGGTGATGCTGCCGTGGCCGGCCTTGCTCAGTTCGGCCTGGAACACCTGCTTGCTCTTCAGCGCCGCTTCCAGTTGTTCCGGCTTGGTGGCATAGATCACCGAGCGGTACTGGGTGCCGATATCGTTGCCCTGGCGCATGCCCTGGGTCGGATCGTGCAGTTCCCAGAACAGTGCCAGCAGTTCTTCATAGCTGACGATTTCCGGCTCGTAGACCACCAGCACCACCTCGCTGTGGCCGGTCAGGCCCGAGCAGACTTCTTCGTAGGTAGGGTTCGGCGTGTAGCCGCCGGCGTAGCCCACCGACGTGCTGTAGACGCCCGCGCGCTGCCAGAAGCGCCGCTCCGCGCCCCAGAAGCAGCCCAGGCCGAAGATCGCGAATTCCACGTTGCCGGGGAAGGGGCCCAGCAGCGGGTTGCCATTGACGAAATGTTTGTCCGGAACCGCGATAGGGGTTTCGCGGCCAGGCAGAGCTTGTTCTTTGGTAGGGAGCACGTTTTTGTTCACCAGGATTTCCGAGCGCAAGACCATGTCGCAGTCCTCTCAGTCAGGTTGAAATGAGCTGTAACTATGAAATAGACCGACAGTGTGCCCGAGTGTTACAGCGCTGTCAGGTCAGGGGGCCGCGTGGATAGCGTTTGAGCTGGCGCACCAGTTCGATTCCGGGGATCGGCCGGTCGAACAGGTAGCCCTGGCCGACGTCGCAACGGTGGCGGCGCAGGAACGCCAGTTGCTCGGAGGTCTCGATGCCTTCGGCGACCACCTTGAGTTTCAGGTTGTGGGCCATGGCGATCACCGCGGAGGTGATTTCCATGTCGTCCTGGTTGTCCGGGATTTCATGGATGAAGCTGCGGTCGATCTTGATGATGTCGATCGGGAATTTCTTCAGGTAGCTCAAGGACGAGTAGCCGGTGCCGAAATCGTCCATGGCCAGGGTCAGGCCGAGCTTTTTCAACTGGTCGAGTTGCTGGCGGGTGTCTTCGGTGGCTTCCAGCAGCAGGCCTTCGGTCAGTTCCAGCTCCAGCAGCGACGGCGGCAGTTGCTCTTCCTTGAGGATGCTGGCGATGGACGCCACCAGGTCCGGATCGGAGAACTGCTTGGGCGACAGGTTGATCGCCACCTGCAGGTTGCCCAGGCCGCGGGCGGTCAGTTCCTTGCTCATGCGGCAGGCCTGGCGGGCGATCCACTTGCCGATCGGAATGATCAGGCCGGTTTCTTCGGCGACGCTGATGAACTGGTCCGGGCGGATCATGCCTTTTTCCGGATGGTTCCAGCGCAACAGCGCTTCCATCCCCAGCAGGCGCCCGCTGCGCAGGCACAGCTTAGGCTGGTAGAACACGTCCAGTTCGTTCTGGGTCAGGGCGCGGCGCAGGTTGTTCTCGACGAACAGCTTGTAGCTGGCTTCGGCGTTCAGCGCTTCGGTGAACACCTGCACCTGGTGCTTGCCGTTGGCCTTGGCCTTGTGCAGCGCGAGGCCGGCGTTGCGCATCAGGGTCTGCGGGTCGCGGCCGTGCAACGGCGCGCTGGCAAGGCCGACGGAGCCGGTGACGCTGATCAGCTGGTTGTCGACGAACATCGGCTTGTCGAGGGTGGTCAGCAACTGGCTGGCGATCTGCTGGCCGGTTTCCAGGTCGGTATCGTCCAGCAGTACCGCGAATTCGTTGCTGGCAAAGCGCGCCAGGCTGCCGCTCGGGCTCAGGCTGTTGCGCAGGCGCCGGGCCAGGCTGATCAGCAGCTTGTCGCCGGTCTGGTGGCCGAGGCTGTCGTTGATCCGCTTGAAGTTGTCGATATCCACCAGCAGCAGGCTGATGGGCGAGTCGCTGTCGCGGGCGAAGCGCTCGTCGAGGTTGCGGATGAACGCCGGGCGGTTGCCCAGGTTGGTCAGGTTGTCGGTGTAGGCCAGGCGCTCGATGCGTTGTTGGGCGAGCTTGGTCTGGGTGATGTCTTCGTAGATGCCGATGTAGTGGGTCAGTTCGCGGTTGTCACCGTAGACCTTGGAAATCGACAACTGGCCCCAGTAGGGTTCGAGGTTCTTGCGCCGGCTCTTGAACTCGCCCTGCCAGCTGTTGCTCTTGGCCAGGCTCGACGGTGCGTCGAACAGCAGCTCGCTGAGGTTTTCCAGGGCCGGCAGCTCGGAGAGTTTCTGGCCGTGGACTTCCTCGGTGCTGTACTGGGTGATGGCGGTGAAGCTCGGGTTGACGTACTCCACCACGCCGTCGCAATTGACCAGCAGGAAGGCGTTGGCGCTCTGCTCCACTGCCCGCTGGAACAGGTGCAGGGCGCTGGTGGCGGTGCGCCGGTTGTGGTTGTTGATGACCTGGGCGAACTGGTCCGCCAGCTCTCCGGCAAAAGCGATTTCATCCGATTGCCAGGCGCGGGTCTGGCCGGTCTGTTCCAGGCACAGCACGCCGACCACCTGGCCGTCGATACGGATGCTGGCGTCGAGCATGGCATTGGTGTCGCGGGGCCGCAGGCTTTCGGCCATCTCCCGGGTACGCGGGTCGCGAATGGCGTTGTGGGCGTCAATGGCGCGGCTGGTGTGCAGGGCTTCCAGGTAGTCGGGGAAGTTGCTCGCGTCGATCACGTCCGGCAGCACGTATTCCTGGCTGGCACGGTGATAGGCGGAGATCGGCACCAGGCGCTGATCCTCGAGGTTCCAGATACTCGCACTGTCGATTTCGTAGATGTCGCAGGCGCTGCGGGTGATCAGCTCGGCGGCTTCCTGCAGCGAGTTGTTCAGGCTGTAGCGCTGGCGGGCCAGGCGCAGGATCAGGTCCTGCTGGGCACGCACGCGGTCCAGGTGCAGCAGTTGTTCCTGCTGGGCGCGCTGGTTCAGTTCGAGGGCGATCTGCAGGCGGCTGTTCTGGGTCTCCAGGTCGGCCACGGGCAATCCCGGCTCCTGGCCGAGCAGCCCTTCGACCACCAGCAGATAGCCGCGCAACAGGTGGCGGTTATGCTGTTTGTAGGCTTCGCCGAGTTCCAGCAGGGTCAACGGGCCCTGAGCGGTGTGCAGGGTGTAGCGGATCAGGTAATGCGGGCTGTCGACCAGTTGCGTCTGGATCGCGTCATGCAGGCGATAACGCGCTTCCGGCTCCATCAGGCTGGCATAGGGCGAGCCGACGAGGGCGCAGAGTTCGATGGCCGGCAGGCCGAACTGGCGTTCGCAATTGGGATCGAGAAACAACAGCGCCCAGCTTGCTTCATTCAGCCGTTCGAAACGCAGCATGCCGAGCCGCGAGGGCACCGGCAGTTGCGTCACTACCTCGGCCGCCAATCTATTGGCGACATCGGGTTGGCTTTTCATTGAGAGCTCGCTTCAAGAGTACTGATCACGCGGGGTAATGACCCTTTTTCTGGCGCGTTGGGCAAGGTTGCATTAAGCGGGTCGGGCTGACAAGCAGAACAGTGGCTCCGTGCCTTCAATGTATCGGCCGGGGTGTGAAAATCTTCAGAAAAGGGCGATGGGCGGAAGGCGCTTGGCGCTCTGCACCGTACCTTTGCGTGGTGCTTTCGCGTGGCGGAGGGCGGGCAAAAAAAAGCCCCGCCAGTTGGCGGGGTTGAGGTACGAGCGTGGCGCTCGGAAATCGCTACGGCGAACCCGGCTTCCTCGCGAGAGAAAGCCGGGTCGCGGGTTACAGCAGGATAGTACGGATATCCGCCAGCAGGTCGCTCAGGCGCTTGGTGAAGCGCGCCGCCGCGGCACCGTTGATCACACGGTGATCGTAGGACAACGACAGGGGCAGCATCAGCTTCGGCTGGAAGGCCTTGCCATCCCAGACTGGCTGGATGGCGGCCTTGGAAACGCCGAGGATCGCCACTTCCGGTGCGTTGACGATCGGCGTGAAGCCGGTGCCGCCAATGTGCCCGAGGCTGGAGATGGTGAAGCAGGCGCCCTGCATGTCGTCGGCGGAGAGCTTCTTGGTCCGGGCCTTTTCAGCCAGGGAAGCCGCTTCGGCAGCGAGTTGCAGCAGGTTCTTCTGGTCGACGTTCTTGATGACCGGTACCAGCAGGCCATCCGGGGTGTCGACGGCGAAGCCGATGTTGACGTACTTCTTGCGAATGATCGCCTTGCCGCTCGGGGCCAGCGAACTGTTGAAGTCCGGCAGTTCCTTGAGCAGGTGCGCGCAGGTCTTGAGCAGCAGCGGCAGGATGGTCAGCTTGACGCCAGCCTTCTCGGCCACGGCCTTCTGGGCCACGCGGAACGCTTCCAGCTCGGTGATATCCGCCGAGTCGAACTGGGTCACGTGCGGCACGTTCAGCCAGCTGCGGTGCAGGTTGGCGGCGCCAGCCTGCATCAGGCGGGTCATCGGCACTTCTTCGGTTTCGCCGAAGCGGCTGAAGTCCACGACCGGGATCGGCGGGATACCGGCACCACCGGTTGCGCCGGCAGCAGCGGCCGGTGCTTCCTTGGCCTTCTGCATCATGGCCTTGACGTAGACCTGCACGTCTTCCTTGAGGATACGACCGTGCGGGCCGCTTGCGCTCACCGCGTTCAGCTCGACGCCGAATTCGCGGGCCAGCTGGCGTACCGCCGGGCCGGCATGAACCTTGGCGCCGGAATTGGCCGGTGCGACAGCCGGAGCGGCGGCGGGGGCTGCAGCGGCAGGCGCTGGAGCCGCTGCCTGGGCCGGTGCGGCAGGTGCTGCGGCGGGGGCCGGTGCGGCGGCCGGGGCTGCGCCCTTGACCTTCAATTTCAGGATCAGGTCACCGGTACCGACTTCGTCGTCCAGCTTGATCGATACGCTTTCCACGACACCGGCGGCCGGCGACGGGATTTCCATGCTGGCCTTGTCGGATTCGAGGGTGATCAGCGATTGATCGACTTCGACGGTGTCACCGGCCTTGACCGAGACTTCGATGATCTTGGCCTTGCCCGACGAGCCGATATCCGGCACGTGGATGTCCTGGACGCTGTCGGCTGCCGGAGCAGCCGGTGCAGCGGCTGGCGCTGCTGCTGGAGCGGCGGCAGGCGCGGCGGCCTGGGCCGGTGCCGGAGCTGCGGCCGAGGCGGCGCCCGCGACTTTCAGGACCAGGATCAGGTCGCCGGTACCGACTTCGTCGTTGAGCTTGACGCTGATGCTTTCCACGACGCCGGCGGCCGGCGAAGGGATTTCCATGCTGGCCTTGTCGGACTCGAGAGTGATCAGCGACTGATCGGCCTCGATGCTGTCGCCGACCTTGACCGAGATCTCGATGATCTGGGCCTTGCCCGACGAACCGATGTCCGGCACGTGCACTTGCTGGGCCGAAGCCGCGGCAGGTGCGGCGGCGGGAGCGGCAGCCGGTGCCGGCGCAGCGGCTGGAGCCGCCTTGGCAGCAGGCGCAGGAGCTGCCGCTGGGGCCGCGGCGGCGGCGCCTTCGACTTCCAGCTCAAGCAGTTCGTCGCCTTCTTTCAGGCGGTCGCCCAGCTTCACTTTCAGGCTCTTGATGATACCGGCCTTCGGGGCGGGCACTTCCATGCTCGCCTTGTCCGATTCCAGCGTCAGGATGCTCTGGTCGGCTTCGATGCGGTCGCCGACCTTCACAAACAGTTCAATTACTTCACCTTCACCGCTGCCGATGTCAGGTACGCGAATGAGTTCGCTCACAGGGTGTCTCCTCAGCAGTCCAGTGGGTTGCGTTTTTCCGGGTCGATCCCGAACTTGACGATGGCCTCGGCCACCACTTTAGGTTCGATATCGCCACGGTCAGCCAAGGCTTCCAGGGCTGCCAACACCACGAAATGACGGTCGACTTCGAAGAAGTGACGCAGCTTCTTGCGGCTGTCACTGCGGCCGAAACCGTCGGTACCGAGGACTTTGAACTCCTTGGATGGGACCCACTGGCGGATCTGTTCAGCAAACAACTTCATGTAGTCGGTAGAAGCGATCACCGGACCCTTGCGGCCGTTGAGGCATTCCTCGACGTAGCTCAGCTTCGGCTTCTGGCCAGGGTGCAGGCGGTTGCTGCGTTCCACTGCCAGGCCGTCGCGGCGCAGTTCGTTGAAGCTGGTGACGCTCCATACGTCGGCGCCGATGTTGAATTGCTCGCGCAGGATCTTCGCCGCTTCACGCACTTCGCGCAGGATGGTGCCGGAGCCCATCAGTTGCACGTGGTGAGCCGCTTCCTTGGTGTCTTCCTCGAGCAGGTACATGCCCTTGATGATGCCTTCCTCGGCGCCGGCCGGCATGGCTGGCTGCTGGTAGGATTCGTTCATCACGGTGATGTAGTAGAAGATGTCCTGTTGCTCTTCGGTCATCTTCTTCATGCCGTCCTGGATGATCACCGCCAGCTCGTAGCCGTAGGTTGGATCGAAGGTGCGGCAGTTCGGGATGGTGGCGGCCAGGATGTGGCTGTGACCGTCTTCGTGTTGCAGGCCTTCGCCGTTCAGCGTGGTCCGGCCGGCGGTGCCGCCGATCAGGAAGCCACGGGTACGGCTGTCGCCGGCGGCCCAGGCCAGGTCGCCGATACGCTGGAAGCCGAACATCGAGTAGAAGATGTAGAACGGCAGCATCGGCTGGTTGTGGCTGGAGTACGAAGTACCGGCAGCGATGAAGGAGCTCATGGCGCCCGCTTCGTTGATGCCTTCCTCGAGGATCTGGCCCTTCTTGTCTTCCTTGTAGAACATCACCTGGTCTTTATCGACTGGCTCGTAGAGCTGGCCGACGGAGGAGTAGATGCCCAACTGACGGAACATGCCTTCCATACCGAAGGTACGGGCTTCGTCCGGGATGATCGGAACGATGCGTGGGCCGATTTCCTTGTCCTTGACCAGTTGCGCGAGGATCCGCACGAAGGCCATGGTGGTGGAGATTTCACGGTCGCCCGAACCGTCGAGGATCGCCTTGAGGGTATCCAGGGACGGCGTCGGCACGCTGAAGCTCTGGGCACGACGCTGTGGCACGAAACCGCCCAGTGCGGCACGGCGCTCGCTCAGGTAGCGGGCTTCGGCGCTGTTTGGCTCAGGCTTGAAGAACGGCAGGTTTTCCAGCTCTTCGTCCTTGACCGGGATGTCGAAGCGATCGCGGAACAACTTCAGGCTGTCGACATCGACTTTCTTGGTGTTGTGCGCGGTGTTTTTCGCTTCGCCGGCACCGGTGCCATAACCCTTGATGGTCTTGGCCAGGATGACGGTCGGTTGTTCCTTGTGGTTGACCGCTTCGTGGTACGCCGCGTAGACCTTGTACGGGTCGTGGCCACCACGGTTGAGCTTCCAGATCTCGTCGTCGGACAGATCGGCGACCATCGCCTTGAGTTCAGGCGTGTTGAAGAAGTGCTCACGGACGAACGCGCCGTCCTTGGCCTTGTAGTTCTGGTACTCGCCGTCGATGACTTCGTCCATGCGACGTTGCAGGATACCGTCGACGTCCTTGGCCAGCAGTGGGTCCCAGAAACGGCCCCAGATGACTTTGGTGACGTTCCACTGGGCGCCACGGAACACGCCTTCGAGTTCCTGGATGATCTTGCCGTTGCCGCGAACCGGGCCGTCGAGGCGCTGCAGGTTGCAGTTGATGACGAAGATCAGGTTGTCCAGCTTCTCGCGGCCGGCCAGGGAGATGGCGCCGAGGGATTCCGGCTCGTCGCACTCGCCGTCGCCCAGGAAGCACCAGACTTTCTGCTTGCCTTCCGGAATGAAGCCACGGGCTTCCAGGTACTTCATGAAGCGTGCCTGGTAGATCGCCTGGATCGGGCCCAGACCCATGGATACGGTCGGGAACTGCCAGAAATCAGGCATCAGCCAAGGGTGCGGGTAGGACGACAGGCCCTGACCGTCGACTTCCTGGCGGAAGTTGTTCATGTGTTCTTCGGTGATGCGGCCTTCCATGAACGCGCGGGCGTAGACGCCTGGCGAGGTGTGGCCCTGGAAGTAGATCAGGTCGCCGCCGTGTTCGTCGGTCGGGGCCTGGAAGAAGTAGTTGAAACCGATGTCATACAGGGTGGCGCTGGAGGCGAAACTGGAGATGTGACCGCCCAGGTCAGAATCTTTCAAGTTCGTGCGCATTACCATGGCCATCGCGTTCCAGCGCACCAGCGAGCGAATGCGGCGTTCCATGAACAGGTCGCCAGGCATGCGTGCTTCGTGGGTGACGGGGATGGTGTTGCGGTAAGGCGTGGTGATGGCGTAGGGCAGTTGCGAGCCGCTGCGGGTCGCGAGTTCGCCCATACGGGTCATCAGGTAGTGAGCACGGTCTTCGCCTTCTTTGTCGAGAACCGATTCCAGGGCGTCCAGCCATTCCTGGGTTTCGACGGGATCGAGGTCTTGCATGGCTTGCTCCAGGGCGGAAAGGCTTCCAGAATCGGTTGCCTGAGTTTGCGACTGGCCTTGTGGGCAGACGACATAAATTCTTGGATGGTCCGGAGGTTGTTCCGGGGGTTCTGTAGTTTTACTACAAATCGTCAAGCATTTCAGCCTTCCGAATGTATAGACGAGTAGTAAAACTACAGATCAGCGAGCGAAAACTTCCTGTTACGTTGTGAGAATAATCGATATTGTTGGTCGAAAATAAACATTATCAGGTGGGCGCTTGATGTTGGCTGCCAAGAAAAACCGATTATCAGCTATTTCTAACTTTTGTTCGACAGTCCTTTTCAGAGCGTGTTTCTCGCCATCACAGTTTGCGGCTGCTTGTTCGCCGATCAAGGATAGACCATGAGCCTACCTGCACTGGCCGTTTTGCCGGCCATTCTCCTGCCTTTTGTCAGCCGCGCCGAGCAGTCGTTCCGCACGGCCGTCGCCGCGCTGGACGACGACCACGGCCTGGCCGGCTGGTCGCCCGAGCGCTGGGCGGACTTCGCCAGGGTCAGCGCCGCCAGCGACTTCTTTATTGAACAATCGGTGCGTGACCCTTTGATGTTGCTGGAACTGGTGCAGTTCGGCGACCTGGATCGCGGCTTCGCTCCGGGAGAAATGTGCGGGCAGATTGCCGCCGCGGTGCAGCAGGCGCAAAGCGAGGATGAGCTGGGGCGCCTGTTGCGGCGCCAGCGGACCCGTCAGCAGGTGCGGATCATCTGGCGCGACCTGACGCGCCAGGCGGACCTGGTACAGACCTGTCGCGATCTCTCGGACATGGCCGATGCCAGCATCGACCAGGCCTACCAGTGGTTGTACCAGCGTCATTGCCAGCAGTTCGGCACGCCCACCGGTCGGCGCAGTGGCGAGCCACAGCAGATGGTCATTCTCGGCATGGGCAAGCTCGGCGCCGTGGAGCTGAACCTGTCCTCCGACATCGACCTGATCTTCGCTTACCCGGAAGGTGGCGAGACTGTCGGGGTAAAGCGCCCGCTGGACAACCAGGAATTCTTTATCCGCCTGGGGCAGCGACTGATCAAGGCGCTGGACCCGATCACCGTCGACGGATTCGTCTTCCGTGTCGACATGCGCCTGCGGCCTTATGGTTCGGCGGGTGCGCTGGTGCTGAGCTTTAACGCGCTGGAGCAGTATTACCAGGACCAGGGTCGCGACTGGGAACGCTACGCGATGATCAAGGCGCGGGTGGTGGCCGGCGACCAGGTGGCGGGCGCGCAGTTGCTGGAGATGCTGCGACCATTCGTCTATCGGCGTTACCTGGATTTTTCTGCGATCGAAGCGTTGCGCACCATGAAGCAACTGATCCAGCAGGAAGTCCGCCGCAAGGGCATGGCCGAGAATATCAAGCTGGGCTCCGGTGGTATCCGCGAGGTCGAGTTCATCGCCCAGGCGTTCCAGCTGATTCACGGCGGGCGTGACCTGAGCCTGCAGCAACGGCCGTTGCTGAAGGTCCTGGGCACCCTCGAAGGCCAGGGTTACCTGCCGCCGGCGGTGATCGCCGAGTTGCGCAACGGCTACGAATTCCTGCGCTACACCGAGCATGCGATCCAGGCGATTGCCGATCGCCAGACCCAGATGCTGCCCGATGACGAGAAGGATCAGGCGCGTATCGCCTTCATGCTCGGTTTCGACAACTGGGCGGGGTTCCATGAGCAATTGATGTACTGGCGTGGCCGGGTCGACTGGCACTTCCGTCAGGTCATCGCCGACCCGGACGAGGAAGATGGCGAGGAATGTCAGGTCGCCGTGGGTGGAGAGTGGCTGCCGCTGTGGGAAGAAGCCCAGGATGAAGAGGCCGCCAGTCGCCAGTTGGAAGAGGGCGGGTTCAAGGACGCGCCAAAGGCGCTGAAGCAACTCGCGGCCTTGCGCGGCAGTCCGCAATTGCGCGCCATGCAGCGCCTCGGCCGGGAACGCCTCGATGCCTTTATTCCGCGCCTGCTGGCCCAGGCGGTCGAGCACGCCGATCCGGACCTGGTGCTGGAGCGGGTGCTGCCCCTGGTCGAGGCCGTCGCACGGCGCTCCGCCTATCTGGTGTTGCTCACGGAGAACCCCGGTGCGCTGCGCCAGTTGCTGACCTTGTGCGCCGCCAGTCCGTGGATTGCCGAGCAGATCACCCGTTTCCCGATGTTGCTGGACGAATTGCTCAACGAAGGCCGGCTGTTCAAGCCGCCGTTGGCACCGGAGCTGGCCGCCGAGTTGCGCGAGCGCCTGACGCGGATTCCCGAGGACGACCTCGAGCAGCAGATGGAGGCCTTGCGGCACTTCAAGCTGGCGCACCGGCTGCGGGTTGCCGCCTCGGAAATCTCCGGCAGCCTGCCGCTGATGAAGGTCAGCGATTACCTGACCTGGCTCGCCGAGGCGATCCTCGAACAGGTGCTGGCCCTGGCCTGGCGCCAGACCGTCGGCAAGTACGGCTCGCCACAACGGGCGGACGGCACCTTGTGCGATCCCGGCTTTATCATTGTCGGTTACGGCAAGGTCGGCGGGATCGAACTCGGGCACGGCTCGGACCTCGACCTGGTGTTCATCCACGACGGCGACCCGAATGCCGAGACCGATGGCGCCAAGCCGATCGACACGGCGCAGTTCTTCACCCGGCTGGGGCAGCGGATCATTCACCTGCTGACCACCCAGACCAACTCCGGCCAGCTCTATGAGGTGGACATGCGCCTGCGGCCATCCGGCGCTTCCGGTCTGCTGGTCAGCTCCCTCGGGGCCTTCGAGCGTTATCAGCAGAACGAGGCCTGGACCTGGGAGCACCAGGCGCTGATCCGCGCCAGGGTACTGGTGGGTTGCAAGGACGTCGGGAGCGCTTTCGAGAAAGTCCGCGCGGCGGTGCTGGGGCGCGAGCGGGATCTGCCGACCCTGCGCCAGGAAGTCAGCGAGATGCGCGCCAAGATGCGCGACAACCTCGGCAGCAAGGCGACTGCCGCCGGCACCGCGGCCAATGCCTTTGATGCCGCGGCGCCGTTCGACCTCAAGCAGGACGCCGGAGGTATCGTCGATATTGAATTTATGGTGCAATACGCGACCTTGGCCTGGTCGAAAGAGCACCCGGCGTTACTGCGCTACACGGATAATATCCGCATTCTCGAGGGGTTGGAGCAGGCCGGGCTGATCCCCGCGACCGATGCCGCCCTGCTGCGCGAGGCTTATAAGGCCTACCGTTCCGCCGCCCATCGCCAGGCCTTGCAGAAGGAAGCCGGCGTCATCGGCGGTGACCAGTTCATGGTCGAGCGGCGCGACGTGATGCGGATCTGGGCTGAACTGGGACTAAGCTAGGACGGCCACACGCAAAGACCGGGGAGGCCACAGGCCTCCCTGATCGTTTCCGGGATATTTATGAAGATTCTCATCGTTGGGCCCAGCTGGGTCGGTGACATGGTGATGGCTCAGACACTCTTCCAGTGCCTGAAGCACCGCCACCCGCAGTGCGAGATCGATGTGCTGGCCCCCGAGTGGAGCCGCCCGATTCTCGAACGCATGCCCGAAGTGCGTGCGGCCTTGAGCTTTCCGCTCGGCCACGGAGCCCTGGAGCTGGCCACCCGTCGCCGGATCGGCAAGTCCCTGGCCGGCCAGTATGACCAGGCGATCCTCCTGCCCAACTCGCTGAAGTCGGCGCTGGTGCCGTTTTTTGCTGGCATCCCGAAACGCACCGGCTGGCGCGGCGAGTTCCGCTACGGCCTGCTCAATGATGTGCGCAAGCTGGACAAGGAACGCTATCCGCTGATGATCGAGCGGTTCATGGCCCTGGCCCATGAGCCGGGTGCCGAGCTGCCGACGCCTTATCCGCGGCCGAGCCTGCGGATCGACCCGGCCAGCCGCGAGGCGGCGCTGGGCAAGTTCGAACTGGCTCTGGACCGCCCCGTCCTGGCCTTGTGCCCCGGTGCCGAGTTCGGTGAGTCCAAGCGCTGGCCTTCGGAGCACTACGCCAAAGTCGCCGAGGCGAAGATTCGCGAAGGCTGGCAGGTCTGGCTGTTCGGCTCGAAGAACGATCATGGCGTCGGCGAGGATATTCGCCAGCGGCTGATTCCCGGCCTCCGTGAAGAAGCGGTGAATCTCAGTGGCGCGACCTCGCTGGCCGAGGCCATCGACCTGCTGTCCTGCGCTGATGCCGTGGTGTCCAACGACTCCGGCCTGATGCACGTGGCCGCGGCGCTGAACCGCCCGCTGGTGGCGGTCTATGGTTCGACGTCCCCGGGCTTCACCCCGCCGTTGGCGGACCAGGTGGAAATCGTCCGGCTGGGCCTCGATTGCAGTCCGTGTTTTGACCGTACCTGCCGCTTCGGCCATTACAACTGCCTGCGCCAACTGATGCCGGCCCCCGTGAACGAAGCCTTGCAGCGCTTGCAGGGTGCCCCGGTCGAGGTCGAGTAAGTTGCGAGTATTGCTGGTCAAGACGTCTTCCCTGGGGGACGTGATCCATGCCCTGCCGGCCCTTACCGATGCGGCCCGGGCCATTCCCGGTATCCGTTTCGACTGGGTGGTCGAGGAGGGTTTCGCCGAGATTCCGAGTTGGCATCCGGCGGTGGACAAAGTGATTCCGGTGGCGATCCGGCGCTGGCGCAAGAACCTCTGGCAGACCATCAGGAGCGGCGAGTGGAAGCGCTTCAAGCAAAGCCTGCGCGCGACGAAATATGACCTGGTGATCGATGCCCAGGGCCTGGTGAAAAGTGCTTTCCTGACCCGCTATGCGAAGGCCCCGGTGGCCGGGCTGGACAAGCAGTCGGCCCGCGAACCGCTGGCCAGCCGTTTCTATTCCCGGCGTCTGGCGGTGGCCCGTGGGCAGCACGCGGTCGAACGGGTGCGGCAGCTGTTCGCCGTGGCATTGGGGTATGACTTGCCCAAGGGCCTGGGCGACTACGGCCTGGATGTCGACAAGCTGGTGGCCTTGCCGCGCAGCAAGACGCCATTTGTGCTGTTCCTGCATGGCACCACCTGGGACACCAAGCACTGGCCCGAGGCCTACTGGCGCGAACTGACCGAGCGCATGGGGCAATTGGGTATCGAGGTGAAATTGCCCTGGGGCAATCCCGTCGAAAAGGCTCGTGCCGAGCGTATCGCCCGTGGCTTCAGGCATGCGGTGGTCCTGCCGAAACTGAACCTGGCCGGGGTGGCGAAGGTCCTGGCCGACGCCAGCGCCTGCGTCGCCGTGGATACCGGCCTCGGTCATCTGGCCGCGGCGCTGGATGTGCCGACCCTGTCGCTGTTCGGTCCGACCAATCCGGGCCTGACCGGGGCCTACGGCAAGTCGCAGGTTCATCTGGCGAGCAACTTCCCCTGCGCGCCCTGCCTGCAGAAAAAGTGCACCTATGTGCCGACCCCGGAAGACCAGCAGCGCTTCGATCTGAAGCGCGAATGGCCGCTGTGTTTCACGCGGCTCAATCCCGAGCGTGTCGTCAGCCGACTGAGCGCGATGTTACTGGCTGAGGAGCGACACTGATGCAACTGGCTTTTGTCCTGTACAAGTACTTTCCCTTCGGCGGCCTGCAGCGGGATTTCATGCGCATCGCCCTGGAGTGCCAGCAGCGCGGCCATGCCATTCGCGTCTATACGCTGATCTGGGAGGGTGACATTCCGCCCGGCTTCGAAGTGCTGGTGGTGCCGGTCAAGGCGTGGTCCAACCATCGGCGCAACGAGAAGCTCAGCGCCTGGATGGCCGCCGACCTGGCCAGGCGTCCGGTGGATCGCCTGATCGGTTTCAACAAGATGCCCGGCCTGGACGTGTACTACGCCGCCGATGGCTGCTTCGAGGACAAGGCGCAGAACCTGCGCCATTCGCTGTACCGCCGCTGGGGTCGCTACCGACACTTCGCCGAGTACGAAAAAGCGGTGTTCGCCAGGGAGGCGAACACCGAGATCCTGATGATTTCCGAAGTCCAGCAGCCACTGTTCATCAAGCACTACGACACGCCGCTGGAACGCTTTCACCTGCTGCCGCCGGGGATTGCCCAGGACCGCCGGGCACCAGCCAATGCCGCCGAGATCCGTGCGGGGTTTCGCAAGGAATTCAAGCTGGCGGACGACGATTACCTGCTAGTACAGATCGGTTCCGGGTTCAAGACCAAGGGGGTCGATCGCAGCCTCAAGGCCCTGGCCGCCTTGCCATCCGCGTTGAAAAAACGCACCCGGCTGTTTGTCATCGGCCAGGACGACCCCAAGGTATTCCAGGTGCAGAGTGCCGCGCTGGGCCTGGGCGAGCACGTGCAGTTTCTCAAGGGGCGCAGCGATATCCCGCGCTTCCTGCTGGGCGCCGACCTGTTGATCCACCCGGCCTACAACGAAAACACCGGCACCGTGTTGCTTGAGGCGCTGGTCTCGGGGTTGCCGGTGCTGGTCAGTGCGGTCTGTGGTTATGCCCACTACATTGCCGAGGCCGATGGCGGCCTGGTGCTGGATGAACCTTTCGAGCAGAACCAGCTCAATCAATACCTGAACCGGATGCTGTCCGACGAGACGGCACGCACGGCATGGAGCCGCAACGGCCTGGCCTTCGCCGAGACGGCCGACCTCTATAGCATGCCGCAGCACGCGGCGGATGTGATTCTGGCGGAGCAACACCGATGAAGTTGATCCTTGCCGAGCCCTTCAAGAGCCTGTGGGCCGGACGCGATGCGTTCGCCGAAGTCGAGCAGTTGCAGGGCAAGGTTTACCGTGAGCTGGAGGCTCGCCGGACCTTGCGCACGGAAGTCGCCGGACGTGGCTATTTCGTGAAGATCCACCACGGCATCGGCTGGCGCGAGATCTTCAAGAACCTGCTGACCGCGAAAATGCCGGTGCTGGGTGCCGGCCAGGAGTGGCGGGCGATCCAGTGCCTGCAGAAGGCTGGCGTGCCCACCATGACCGGTGTGGCCTATGGCGAGCGCGGCAGTAATCCGGCCGGCCAGGATTCGTTCATCGTCACCGAAGAGCTGGCGCCGACCATCAGTCTCGAGGACTTCACCCTGCAATGGCCCGTGCAGCCGCCGCAGCCCCGGCTCAAGCGTGCGCTGATCGCCGAAGTGGCGCGCATGACCGGTGGCATGCACAGGGCCGGGCTCAACCATCGTGACTGCTATATCGCCCATTTCCTGCTGCATACCGACAAGCCGGTGACGGCCGATGACCTCAAGCTGTCGGTCATCGACCTGCATCGTGCGCAGGTTCGCCCGAGCATCCCGCGTCGCTGGCGCAACAAGGACCTGGCGGGGCTTTATTTCTCGGTGCTGGACATCGGCCTTACCCGCCGCGACAAACTGCGTTTCCTGCGGGGCTATTTCCGCCAGCCGTTGCGCCAGGTCCTGCGTGACGAGGCGGCGTTGCTGACCTGGTTGGAAAGCAAGGCCGACAAGCTGTACAAGCGCAAGCAGCGCTACGGGGACGCACTCTGATGTCGGGGTGGAAACTGGAGCCCGAGTACGCGGCGCTGGCCGATGATTTCGGCAGCCTCGAGGCGGTGTTCGCCCTGGAAGGCGAGCACCTGACCCGCGATCCGTTGTCCGAGGTCATCCGGGTCAATCGGGATGGCGTCAATTATTACGTCAAGCGCTACACCGGCGCGGGCAAGGGGTTGCGCCAGTATCTCGGCAGGCCCCGGGTGCGATCGGAGTGGCAGAACCTCAAGCGTTTCGCCAAGTGGGGTATCCCCACCGCCGAAGTGGTGGGCTGGGGGCTTGAGCGGCGGGGCGCGGCTTATCATCGCGGGGCGATGATCACCCGTGAACTGCCGAACACCGAAGACCTCTCGGCCCTGGCGAACCGCGACGATCCCCTGCTCCATGACCGGGCCTGGGTCGACGGTATCAGCCGGCAGCTGGCACGCTATACGCGGACCATGCATGATCAACGGTTTACCCATAACGACCTGAAGTGGCGCAACCTGCTGGTGGACGATCAGGCCCGACTGTTCCTGATCGATTGCCCCAACGGCGAGTTCTGGCGTGGCTTCTGGCTGCGCTACCGGATCACCAAGGACCTGGCCTGCCTGGACAAGGTCGCCAAGTATCACTTGTCGGCTACCCAGCGGTTGCGTTTTTACCTGCAGTATTGCCAGCGCAGCCGGCTGAATGCCGCGGATAAGAAGCGCATCCGGCATGTACTGAGATTTTTCGAGGGGCGGGAATGACCGATTTCCTGGCGGCGACGGACCGCGCATTGCTGGAGCGTAACGGCCTCGGCAACTTTGACGCCTTATGGGCGACCGAGCTCGATGCGGTGGATGAGCCCAATACCAGCGGCGGCGGTTGGAGCAGCGTGTTTCGCCTGGAGCTGGAGGGCCAGGGGTTCTACCTCAAGCGCCAGAGCAATTACCTGACGCGGACCTTGCACAGCCCATTGGGCGAACCGACCTTTGCCCGCGAGTTTCGCAATATCAGTCGTTACCAGCAGTTGGGTATTCCGGCCTTGCAGGCGGTGTTCTTCGGTGAGCGCAATGTGCGGGGCGAGCGCCGGGCGATGTTGCTGACCCGCGCACTGGATGGCTGGAACGACCTGGATTCGCTGCTGGAACAATGGGCGCAACTGACGCTGGATCAGCGCCAGGCCATCCTGCGTGCCTGCGGCCAACTGGCCCGGCAGCTGCACGCCTTGCGTCAGGTCCATGGCTGTTTCTATCCCAAGCATATCTTTCTGCAGGCGGCGGCCGACGGTTATCGGGCGCAGTTGATCGACCTGGAGAAAACCCGGCCGTTGCTGTTCGGTCGGCGTGACCGGGTCAAGGATCTGGAGCCCCTGCTGCGTCGCGCGCCGATGTGGAGCGAGAGTGAAGTGCGCACGCTGCTGGCGGCTTATCTCGATCAGCCGGTGGGCAGTTCGCTGGTGGACACCTGGCTTCAGCGCCTGGGTGCGCGTCGCAGCAAAAAAGGAAATCGTTGATGCGTTTGTCCGAGTTGAAGGCCGCCGGGCGTACGCCGGTCCTGCCCTTGAGCATCGAGCTGGCGGACGCCGCCGGCCCCGGGCAGTTGCAACTGCTCAGCCTGTTGCGGGTGCTGCCCGGCCAGCGTTATGTCGGGGCCGGGGTCTGGCGCGGACGCACGGTGCTGGCCAAGCTGCTGGTGGGCAACAAGGCGGCCCGGCACTTTCAGCGGGAACTGCAGGGTGTGCGCGTGCTCGCCGAGCAGGGACTGACCACGCCACTGCTGCTGGCCGACGGCTTGCAGGAAGGTGAAGGCGGTTGGTTGCTGTTCGAGTTCCTCGAAGGCGCCGAGAGCCTCGGCGAGGCCTGGCAGCGGGCCGAGTCGCTGCCGGTTCTGGCGGATGAACAGCAGCAGGTGCTGGGCGAGGCATTGAGCACTATTGCGCAGATGCACGGCAAAGGCGTGTGGCAGGAAGACCTGCACCTGGACAATCTGCTGCGCCATGCCGGAAAACTGTATGTGATCGACGGCGGTGGCATCTGTGTCGAGCAGGCCGGCAAACCCTTGTCGCGGCAGAAGGTGCTGGAGAACCTCGGGGTGTTCTTTGCGCAGTTGCCCAGGTCCTTCGAGCCGTTTATCGAAGAGTTGCTGGTGCATTATCTGCTGAGCAATGCCGAGCACGCCCTGCCGCTGGAGGCCTTGCTCAAGCAGGTCGAGAGGATTCGTGGCTGGCGCCTGAAGGATTTCCTCGCCAAGGTCGGACGCGAATGCACGCTGTTCAGCGTGCAGCGCGGGCCGTTCGCCCTGCGTGCCATCCGTCGCGAGGAAGAGGCCGCCATGCTGCCGGTACTGGCCCGGGCGGATGCCTTGCTCGACCAGGGGCATCTGTACAAGACCGGTGGCGCGGCCAGTGTCGGCCGGGTCGAGGCGGGCGGGCGCACGCTGGTGGTCAAGCGCTACAACATCAAGGGCTTCGCCCATTGGCTCAAGCGTTTCTGGCGCCCGAGCCGCGCCTGGCATTCCTGGCGCGAAGGCAATCGCCTGGCGTTCCTCGGGATCGCCACCCCCAGGCCGCTGGCGGTGCTGGAGCGGCGTTTCTGCTGGCTGCGCAGCCGTGCCTACCTGGTGACCGAGTATCTGGCCGGTCCCGATATCATCGAGCGTTTTGCGCCCCATGTGGAGTCCGGCATGGCTCCCGAGGCGGAGCTCCAGGCCCTGGACCAGTTGTTTGCCGAGTTGATCCGCGAGCGCATCAGCCACGGTGACTTCAAGGGCCACAACCTGTTCTGGCATGAAGGACGCTGGGCCCTGATCGATCTTGACTCGATGCATCAGCACCACTCCGACAGCGGCTTTGCGCCGGCCTATGCCCGGGATCGTGCGCGCTTCATGCGCAACTGGCCCGAGGACAGCGCCTTGTACCAGGCCATCGACGCCCGCCTGCCGAAGACCCCGGCCCCGGCAAACTGAGGGGATGATCGCTGCCGCGCGCGGCGCGGGAGCGATCAGCAGCCGCTAGAGGATTGCCGCTGCTTTTACGCTATAATCCCGCCCTTTAGCTGTTTCTCGCCCCTTGCGGGAACACATTTTCTCAGGCGCATAGCCGCCTGTATGCAGACTTAAAGAGGCTAGACCCCTGTGGCATTGACGATTCTTGGCCTGTCCGGCGCCCTTAGCCATGATCCTTCCGCAGCCCTGTATATCGACGGCAAGCTGATTGCGGCCGCTGAAGAAGAGCGCTTCGTACGCGATAAACATGCAAAGAACCGCATGCCCTACGAATCGGCGAAGTTCTGTCTGGAACAGGCCGGCATCAAGCCGTCCGACGTCGATGTGGTGGCGATCCCGTTCGCGCCGATCAGTCTGTTCGGCAAGGCCCGCTGGCACTACGCCAAGCGTTACTGGTACGCCCCGGATCGCGCCCTCGACGCGATCCTGATGGGCAACCGGCGCTACAAGCGCTATCGCAACAAGATCGTCTGGTGCCTGGAGCAACTGGGCTTCGATCCGAAGAAGATCAAGATCGAGCCGGTCGAGCATCACCTGGCCCACGCCTCCAGTGCCTATCACTGCTCCGGCTTCAAGGAGAAGACCGCGATCCTCGGGATCGACGGCAAGGGCGAGTACGCCACCACTTTCTTCGGCTACGGCGAAAACGGCAAGATCCACAAGATCAAGGAGTTCTTCGATCCGGATTCCCTGGGCGGCCTATATGGCGCGATCACCGAGTTCCTCGGCTTCGAAATGCTCGACGGCGAGTTCAAGGTGATGGGCATGGCCCCCTACGGCGACGCCAGCAAGTACGATTTCTCGCGCCTGGCCTCGTTTGAGAACGGCGAGCTGGTGATCAACACCGACTACGCCAACGTGATCGGCCTGCGTCGCTACAAGGAGAAGGGCAAGGGTTTCTACTTCTCGCCGAAACTGATCGAGTGGCTGGGGCCCAAGCGCGAAGGCGATATCGCCGACGAACCGTATATCCATTACGCGGCCAGCATGCAGGCGCTGTTCGAGAAGCTCGCGCTGCAGATGATCGACCACTACCTGGGCGACGTCCTCAAGGAAACCGGCAAGCTGGCCTTCGCCGGCGGCTGTGCGCTGAACGTCAAGCTGAACCAGAAGATCATTGCCCGCGACGACATCAAGGAGCTGTTCGTGCAGCCGGCGTCCGGCGATGCCGGTACGGCGGTCGGCGCCGCGGCCTATGTGTCCCATGCCCGTGGAGTCCCGGTGGAGAAGATGGAACACGTCTATCTCGGCCCGTCCTACAGCAACGAAGACGTGATCGCCGCCTGTGCCCGGCATGCCAATGCGCCGAAGTGGCGCAAGCTGGACAACATGCCTGAACAGATCGCCCGGATCATGGTCGACGGCAACCCGGTGGCCTGGTTCCAGGGGCGCATGGAGTTCGGTCCGCGTGCCCTGGGCGGTCGTTCGATCATCGGTTGCCCGAGCGTCGCCGGCGTGGCGGACCGGATCAACCACCAGATCAAGTTCCGCGAGCGCTGGAGGCCTTTCTGCCCGTCGATGCTCGACACCGTCGCACCGCAGATGATCAAGATCGATCATCCGGCACCGTTCATGACCTTCACTTTCGAAGTGGCGGAGGAGTGGAAGACCCGCGTGCCGGAAGTCGTCCATGAAGACGGCACGTCGCGGGCCCAGGTGCTCAAGCGTGAGTACAACCCGCGCTACTACGACATGATGAAGGCCCTGGAAGTCCTCACCGGCAACGGCGTGTCCCTGAACACCTCGCTGAACCGTCGCGGCGAACCGATGATCTGCTCGCCGACCGATGCCCTGAACATGTTCTTCGGTTCCGACCTGCAGTACCTGATCATGGAAGACATCCTGGTGGTCAAAGACGGCGCGGATGCTTATGACTCGCTCGGCTGAGCGCCATGTCCTGCAGCTCTGCCACGGTTATGACGGGCCGTTCCTCGACTGTGCCCGTCAGTACGCCAGCCTGTTCAGTGGTACCGGCTATCGCGTGACAACGGTGTTCCTCACCGGTGCTGCCGATGCGGAGGTCGCCGCGGGCTGCGCGTCCGACGAGGTGCTGTTCATGGAGTACAGCTCCAGGGCCATTCGTGGCCTGAAGCTGGGGGCGATCCGCGACCTGCGTAAGATCGCCGCTTCGCGCAACTTCAGTTTCTGCATCGCCCACCGTTTCAAGCCGGTCTATATCGCCCTGCTCGGCACGGCGCTGCCGGTGATCGGCGTGCACCATGCCTTTGGCGACTACGTGCGGGGCAGCCGCCGGCTGTTCGCGCAGCTGTTTCGCCGCCGTCTGAGTCTGCTCGGCGTGTCCGATGCGGTGCGCGACGATATGCGCAAATGCCTGCCGAAGTGGCCGACCGGACGGATCCGCACGCTCTATAACCGGATCGATATCGAGGCTCTGCAAGCCACTCAGGTTACCGTCGCCGAAGCGCGTGAAGCCCTGGGGCTGCCGGTCGATGCCTGGGTGGTCGGCAACGTCGGCCGCCTGCACCCGGACAAGGACCAGGCGACATTGATCCAGGGTTTTGCCCAAGCAATTGAGCGCTTGCCGGCCAACAGCCGGCTGGCGATTCTCGGCACCGGGCGCCTGGAGCAGGACCTGAAGGAACTGGCCCGTGAACTCGGGATTGCCGAGCAGGTGTTGTTCCTTGGGCAGGTCCCGGAGGCGCGACGCTATTTCCGTGCCTTCGATGTGTTTGCGTTGAGCTCCGATCACGAGCCGTTCGGCATGGTCCTGCTGGAAGCCATGGCCGCTGGCGTACCGCTGCTGGCCACTTCGTGTGGCGGTGCCAGGGAAGTGGTCGAGGGCGTGGGCATCCTGTTCCCCCTGGGCGATGCCGGGCACCTGGCCCAGGGCCTGCAACACCTGGCCGCGCTCGACGACGAGCAACGCCTGGCCTGTGCCGGGCTGATGCTGGCGCGCCTGCACGAGCGGTTCTCGGACCAGGCGGTCCGCGAAGCGTTCTGGCGCCTGCCGCAAGTCACCGACCTGACCGCGGAGGCCTGATGCTCAACCGATTCCAGGGCTGGCGCGAGCGCGGCTGGTCGGTGGTCGATGCCACGACCTATGCGCAGGTCTGGCAGCGTTTTGGCGGCAGTGTCGCGACGCATCCGCTGGTGGTCGAGCGCCTGGCGCAATTGGCGCAGATCCCGGTTCGTTATCTGGCGTTCGAGCAGGGTGGCGAGCTGAAGGCGGCCGTTGCGACCTGGGGACGTGACCTGGCACTGTCCAAGGATGTGCTCAAGCGCCACGGCAAGAAGGGGCTGTTCGACCTGGGCAACGCCGAGCTGATCCTGCCTGCCGCCGCCGACGCCCAGGCCCCCCTGCGCCATCGCGGGCGTTATCTGTCCGAACTCAACGGTGGCCGTTTCAGTACCCTGCAACCGCAGGCCGAACAGTTGGCCATGGCGCGCGCGCCTGAAGACCTGTCGAAGAAGTTTCGCTACAACCAGCGCCGCGAGCTGCGCCTGCTGGAAGAGGCGGGCGGCGTGGTGCGCCCGGTCGGCGAGTTCTCCAGTGTCGAACTGGCGGCGATCTACTGCGATCTCTTTCAGCGACGCTGGGGCTTTCCGGCCACCGGAGCGGCACGCATGGCCGAGGTCATCGAACTGCTGCGCGAGTTGTTGATCGGCTCGGTGATCTTTCTCGACGATGCGCCGATTGCGGTCCAGTTGGTCTATCGCGTCGAGGCGCCCGAGTGGGTCAGCGTCGAATACATCAATGGCGGTGTCGATCCCGAGACCCGTTCGTTCAGCCCCGGCAGCGTGCTGAGCTTCCTCAATACCCAGGGTGCCTGGGAAGACGCCCGGGCCTTGGGCAAGACCCTGCGCTTTTCGTTTGGGCGTGCGGATCGCGAGTACAAGGATCGTTGGTGCAACCCCGTGCCGGTATTCAAGGTATGAGTCGTAAACAGCAATTGCTCAAACGCCATCGGCGGACCAAGCGCCTGGCGTTGTTGGTCGGCCTGATGCTGCTGATCGCGGTCGGCCTGCTAGTGACCTGGTGGCTGCCGCTGGTGCTGGCGGTGCTGGCCTGGGTCGCCCATGAAGCCTGGTTCGCCGATCATCTGTTCTATTCGCCGGGCGACGATTATCAGTACGCGTTTCCCGAGGATAGCGAACGCCTCGGCGCTCGCCTGGAGGCTGGGGGGCTGAAGCTCGAGGCACCCTTGAGCCTGGTCGGCGATGAAACCCTGGTCCTGGCCGTGCGGCTCAAGAGTCGCTGGCTGGGGCGTTTTTGCGATCCTGCGGTTGAGATCCAGGGGGATGGGTTCGCGGATCGCCAGACGTTCGAGCGCGGAGTCAACGGCCTGCGTTATCTCAATCTCGGCGGGTTCGCATCGGCATTGGCGACGGGCTCGCTGCGCTTGCGTGGACGTTTCTGTCGCCTGCTCGGCGAGCCGGTCCTGTGGGTTTTCCGCCAGCCGGACTTGCGACGCCAGCGGGTCATGGTGATCGCGCCCCATGCCGACGATGCCGAGCTGGCGGCCTATGGCTTGTACAGCCAGGCCGACGAAACCTGGGTGGTGACCCTGACCGCCGGTGAGATCGAAGCCGGGCATTACCAGGCGATGGGCCTGTCCCGCGCCGAGGCGGCGCGGCTCAAGGGGCGCCTGCGCGCCTGGGACAGTATCGCGGTGCCGCGTTGGGCGGGTGTACCCGAGGCGCACTGTGTGCAGCTCGGTTACTTCTGTCTGCAACTGCCGGCCATGCAGGCCGCCCCGGATCAATCGATCGCATCCCGCGAGGCAGAACTGAGCGATATCCGCCTGTTTCGCCAGTTCAACCCGTTTGCGTTACCCGCCGATCGGGACGGTGTTCCCAGTTGGAACAACCTGCTGGCCGACTTGCGTGAGTTATTGACGCGGGCCCGCCCGCAAGTGATCGTCCTGCCGCACCCTTCTCTTGATCCGCACCCGGATCATATCTGTGCCCAGGCGGCGGTCATGGAGGCTCTGCAAGGGCTGGAATGGCAGCCGACGACGCTGCTGGGGTATGCCAACCATCTGCATGACAATGATCGCTGGCCCATGGGCGATTCGGGAGCGGGCATTGCCTTGCCGCCGGTGTTTGATACGGCACAGAGGTTGCAACCCTATTGCCTGCCGCTGTCTCTCGAGCAGCAACGCGACAAGGCAATGGCGTTGGGCATGATGCATGACCTGCAGCCGCGTGCACCTTTCAAGCGCCGGCTGCGGCGGTCGATACAGTGGCTTCTGGCCAGTAGGGTACAATCCCCCTACGGCGAGAATGAGTTCTTTCGTAAAGCGGTCAGACGGCATGAGCTGTTCTGGTTGCTGAAACGTCAGTGACCTCGTCCGGGGACATAGTGTTGTCCCTGAATTCCAGAAGCTTACAGTGAGTTCCAAGTGATCAATCCATCCCCGCGTATTCTCTTTATCATCCCTTATTTCGGGCGTTGGCCATTCTGGATGCCGTTCTTCCTGGAAAGCTGCCGTCACAATCCGGATATCGACTGGTTGTTGTTCAGCGATTGCGGGACTCCGGAAAATCTGCCGCCCAACGTTACCGTCGAGGCGATCGGCTTCGGCGATTACTGCCAGTTGGTGTCGCGCCGGCTGGATATCGACTTTGCGCCCAAGGCGGCCTACAAGCTCTGCGATATCAAGCCGGCCCTGGGTCATATCCATGTCGACCGTCTCGAAGGTTATGACTTCTGGGCCTTCGGCGATATCGACCTGGTGTTTGGCAATTTGCGCGAATATTTCACCGCCGAACGCCTGGCCGGCTACGATCTGTTCTCCACTCACGAGCGACGGGTTGCCGGGCATCTGTGTCTGATGCGCAATACCGCGCGCAAGCGCGAGTTGTTCATGCGCATCGAGAACTGGCGTGAGCGGTTTACCGATGACCAGCACCACGCCCTGGATGAAGGCGCGTTCAGCCGTATTTTCCTGTGGCGCAAGAACTTTCCCAGGCCGCTGTTCAAGCTGGTTGGAAAATTCAATCCCTGGCGGCGGCGTAGTGAGTTCACCGAGTGTTTCAGTACGCCGGGCGGCGTGATCAAATGGCATGACGGAACCTGTAACTTTCCGCGTCACTGGTATTGGCGTGAAGGACGCCTGACCAATGACCGTGACGGTGATCGCGCTTTTCCGTATTTTCACTTCGTGTGCTGGAAGCGCAATGAGTGGTCCAGACTGCCCGAGCCCGAATCCGAGCAGCTCAAACACCTGGCCCTGGAACCGGCATGGATCATCGATGCGACAGGGTTTCAGCGGGGAGATTTATGAGTCAACGTTTCAAGGTCCTGCAATTGCAGCCGGACTACAACGTCAAGTCGCACGATTTTGCCGATCTGGCCGAACAGATCGTCAAGGCCCTGCCTGTCGAGCGTTTCGAGGTCACGGCCGCGTTTCTGCGTGGGCGGCCCGGACCGGGCGAAGCGGTGAGCCGGGCCGATCACTCGGTGTATTTCGAGTTCTCCGACAAGTCGCTCAAGGGCATGCGTCTCAGGGCCATGTGGCAGTTGTACAAGTTCTGCCGCAAGGAGCAGTTCGATGTGGTGGTGTGCAACCGTTTCAAACCGGTGAACATGCTGCTGCAACTCAACCGCTGGTTGAAGATTCCCCTGTGCATCGGGATCTCCCACGGCTTTGGCGAATATGACCGTTTTTACCGGCGTCGGCAGACACAAGGACTGATCGATAAAAGCTGGCGTTTCGTGGGCGTTTCACCCGCCGTGAAACAGTACCTGCTGGATTGCCGGTGCGGCTTTACCGAGGCCAACACCCATGCCATCACCAACGCGATCGATATCGAGCAGGCCGAAGGCCTGCAGCACTCGCGCGAACGGTCCCGGGAACTGCTCGGATTGTCGCCTTCGATCCGGCTGATCGGCGCACTGGGGCGCCTGGTGCCGGTCAAGGGGCATACCTATCTGCTCCAGGCCTTTGCCGCGCTCAAGGACAAATACCCGGACACGCAACTGGCAATCATCGGCGCGGGCCGTGAGGAGGGGCGCCTGCAGCAGGAAATCGAGCGTCTCGGCCTGGGCGGTCGTGCCCATCTGCTGGGCTTTCGCGAAAATGCCCTGCAATACGTCCGGGCTTTCGATATCTGGACCATGCCTTCCCTCGCTGAGGGCCTGGGTCTGGCCTTGCTAGAGGGCATGAGCGGGCACCTGCCGGTCATCGCCTCCAATGTCCCGGCCATGTTGCCGTTGATCCAGGGCGCCGGTGGCCTGGCGGTGGAACCGGCCAATGTACCAGCCCTGACCGCGGCGCTGGACAACTACCTGGGTCTTGCGGATGACGAACTGCGGGCCAAGGGCGAACAGGCCTACCGCTACCTGCAGGACCAACACGATATCGAGGTATTCCGTCGGCAATACCTGGATTTAATAGAATCAGGCCTGGCCCAGGCTGATAAGGAACACCCATGACAGATACCCAGCCCCTGGTGACGGTGATCATCGCCTCGTACAACCACGGTCCGTATATTGAACAGAGTATTCTCAGTGCGCTGAACCAGACTTACCCGAACATCGAGTTGCTGGTGGTCGATGATGGCTCCACCGATGACAGCGTCGAGCGTATCCGTCGACTGCAGGCGGAGCATGGGTTCGATTTCCAGGTCCAGAAGAACCAGGGCCTGACCAATACTCTCAATGGTGCCATTGCGCGTTCGCACGGCAGCCTGATTGCGCCGTTCGGTTCCGATGACATCATGTTGCCGGAGCGTATCGCGGTCCAGGTCGCCTATATGGACGGCAAGCCCGAGGTCGGGATCTGTGCCGGCAATATCGAGCTGATCGATTCCGAGGGCAACCTGTTCCCGGAGAAACGCCAGCGTCGTGACGTGCCGTTCCGCCGCCTGGATTTCGATGACATGTTCCTCGAGCGCAAGCCTTATCCGCCGGCCCCCACCTTGTTGATTCGACGCGAGGCGCTGGAAAAGGTCGGTGGGTTCGACCCGAAGATCCGCCTGGAAGACCTGCTGATCGAGCTGAAGATTACCCGCGCCGGCTACTTTATCGATGGACTGGGTGTGCTGATGGCGCGCTATCGCAAGCACGCCACCAACTCCTACAAGAATCACCGGTTCATGATCGACAACATCCTGCGCTCCTATGCGCTGTTCAGCGATCACCCGTTGTATGAGGAAGTACGCTACAAATTCCTCAACTCGATGTTCCTGAAAACCTCCAATCGCGATCGCAAGCTGGCCCGCGAGCTGCTGGCGCAGATTCCTTTCAAGGCCTGGACGCGGAAAACCTGGCGGGCCCTGGCGCGCTTGTATTTTTCTCCGCTGGAAAAAGACTGAGCGGAGCTCGAAGCATGGGCTGGATTCAGCGTTTTCTCGACAAGCGGGCCAAGCGGGCCATCCGCAAGCTACCGAAAATCGAGCGGGGCGCCGCGCGTTTCAAACAGCGCTATCCCGATTACGGCTTTGGTCGAGGCAGTTACGGATTGCCCCAGGTGCATGACTGGCAGGAAGGCTCGACCCTGAATATCGGCGCCTACTGCTCCATTGCCGAAGGGGTGCAGATTTTTCTCGGCGGTCATCATCGGGCTGACTGGGTGACGACCTTTCCTTTTCCAGCGATGGTTTCCCAGGCCGCGCATATCGGCGGATACAGCGGCACCCACGGTGACGTGACGATCGGCAATGACGTGTGGCTGTGTTCCAACTGCACAGTGCTTTCCGGCGTCACCGTCGGCAGTGGAGCCATCGTGGCGGCAGGTGCCCTGGTGACCCGGGATGTCGAGCCCTATGCGGTGGTGGGTGGCAATCCGGCGCGCTTCCTGCGCTGGCGCTTCCCCGAGGAACAGCGCCAGGCGTTGCTGGCGAGCGCCTGGTGGGACTGGCCCGAAGAAGAGCTGCATGGCCTGGGCGACAGGCTGTGCAGCGACGATATCGAGGGGTTTCTGCAGTACGTTCGACAGCGCCAGGCGTAGCGGCATGACGCCAGGATGCAGCGCCGGCACCGGCGCTGCGCAGGCTCATCAGGCTTTCGCGATCTGGCGCAGGAGCAGGGCTTCCTTGTGCAGGGCCGCGGCCGACTGGTCGGACGCCGCCGAGGCATAGCCCTTCAATAGCGCCGGTAATTGTTCTTCGAACAGCCAGCCACGATCTTCCTGGTAGCGTTGCATGTGGCGCAGGTTGCGCTGGCGTAGCGATTGTCGCAGCGGCGAAGGATAGATCCGCATATCGGCCAGATCGATCAGGCCGAACTCGCCATCATCCATCAGCAGGACATTTCCCAGGTGCAGCGAGCGGAAGTACACGCCACGTTCGTGCAACTGTCCGAGGAATTTGCCGAAGCGCTCGACCAGGGCCTCGCGGACCGCCGGGGCACCCATCGACTGCAGCACCTGGCGCAAGGTCTGGCCGGGAAGCGGCTGGTATTGCACCGTACTGCTGCCATCGTCCAGGTGGTGAAGTCCGAGAATCACGGGGGTTGCAATTCCCAGGGGGCGCAAGCGCTCGCTGTTGATCGCGAAGCGTTCCGAGAGTGGGTTGAAAGCGCCTGAGCTGTAGCAGTGGCGACGACGAAACAGTTTTAGAAAATTGCCGTTTTCCAGGCGCAGGACCTTGGGGCCGAGTCCGTCTTCCTCGATGACCTGGGCGTTGTGTGCCAGCTCGGCGAACCCTGCGCTACTGAGCGACTTTACCGGCTTGTCCAGCAGTTGCTGGGTGCGTCGGGCAATGGTCAGGGCGAGGATCAGGGCAAGGGGAATCCAGAGCAGGTACCAGTGTTCTTTCGGACGTGACAATGTCCCGCCACCTTCGGTAAGTCCCGCGCCGATCCCGAACACCAGCCAGCTGGAGGCCAGCACGAAGAGTGGCTGGGCCCGTTGCCGCCAACTGCTGAACAGGCCCCAGGCAATCATGAAGACCCAGGGGATGAAACCGATGATACCAGCGTAGAAAAGCACGCCCAGGGCAAAGTTGTGGGGTTCGCTCAGGTTGTAGCCGGTTCCGGGGTCGATGCTCAATTCGGCGTTATAGCCGTGGCCGATCCAGGGGTGGAAGGCGATCTGTTCCAGTGTCATGTGCCAGAGCTCGAAGCGGAACGAGTTGCCGCGCTCGAACAGCATTTCGGAAAAAAACGCGAAGACCGCGGCGCCACAGACCAGCATGGCTCCCAGCACCATCAGCGAGCGTCGATTCCAGCAGATGAAACTCAGCCACAGCGCTGCAAGTGTCAATGCTACCAGGGGCGTTCGCGAACCTGTCGCGATCACTGCGCAGAACATGATGGCCAACGCCGGCAGGCTCAGCCACAGGGTCTGCGGGCGCTTGCACGTCATGCTCAGGCTCATCCAGTAGGCGCAGAAGAAACCAAAGGCATGGGAGCTGAGCAGCGGGTTATCGAATGCTCCGGCGCCGATCATCCTCATCTCTGGAGTACGGATCTGCCAGAAATGAAACAGGTTGTACAGGGTAGCGATCAGGGCAATGGTCGCGGCACCGAAGATCAGCGGTTGCAGGCTGTCCGGGCGGTAGCGCACCAGCAGGCTGCAACCGATGAACAGCATCAATGTGTGCAGTGGCGGCTTTGTGTCGCTCAGCGCATCCGGTACGGGCGGGCTCCACAGCAGGCTCAGGATGGTCCAGAGGACAAAGGCCAGGATGCCGATGAAGAGTGGCTCGCGTACCAGTTCCTTCAGCTCGCGCGGGCGAAGCAGGATGGCTATCAGGGCGGGAGCACTGAACAGCGCATAGTAGATCTTGTGGTGCACGCTGCGGCCAGGGAGGAAAAACATGTCACTTAATAACAGCAGGTAACCCAAGGGCAGCAGCCACAGGCAGATAAAGTCAAAAACTCGATTTGAGGCGGTGTTCAAGCTGCTGAATTGCATGCTGAAAAATTCATTCCATAGAGTGAAAGGCCATACTAACGTACTGGCTATTTAATGTCGTCTGCCGGGCCTGCGGGTACCTTGAACCAAGCGGCTGCCAGTACAGCAGAGAAGCTGTGCTAAAGTCAGCCTCCTTTTTCAATTACCGCCGCGTGATATGACCGACTCCAGTCTCTCCGCAAGCCCGTCAAGCTTGAAAATCTACTTCCGCCTGCTGGGATATGTTCGGCCTTATATCGGCCTGTTCATGCTCAGCATCGTCGGCTTCCTGATTTTCGCTTCGACGCAGCCAATGCTGGGCTACATCCTCAAGTACTTTGTCGATGGCCTGTCCAATCCCGACGCCGCACTGTTTCCCACGGTGCCCTATCTGCGCGACCTGAAGTTGCTGCAGGCAGTGCCGTTGCTGATTATCCTGATCGCCGCCTGGCAGGGCCTGGGTTCCTACCTGGGCAACTACCTGTTGGCCAAGGTCTCTCTTGGCCTGGTCCATGACCTGCGGGTGCAACTGTTCAACAACCTGCTGACCCTGCCCAACCGCTACTTCGACCAGCATAACTCCGGGCACCTGATTTCGCGTATCACCTTCAACGTCACCATGGTCACGGGGGCGGCGACAGATGCGATCAAGGTCGTTATTCGTGAAGGCATGACGGTGATCTTCCTGTTTGCCTCGCTGTTGTTCATGAACTGGCGCCTGACGCTGGTAATGGTCGCCATCCTGCCGTTGATCGCGGTCATGGTCCGCACGGCCAGCAAGAAGTTTCGCAAGCAGAGCAAGAAAATCCAGGTGGCGATGGGCGACGTGACCCATGTGGCCTCGGAAACCATCCAGGGCTATCGCGTCGTGCGCAGCTTCGGTGGTGAAGTCTACGAGCAGCAACGCTTCCTGAAGGCCAGTCAGAGCAATACCGACAAGCAACTGCGCATGACCCGCACCGGTGCGATCTACACGCCGATGCTGCAGTTGGTGATCTATAGCGCCATGGCGGTGCTGATGTTCCTGGTGCTCTACCTGCGTGGCGATGCATCGGCCGGTGACATGGTGGCCTACATCACCCTGGCGGGCCTCCTGCCCAAGCCGATCCGCCAGTTGTCGGAAGTCAGTTCGACCATCCAGAAAGGCGTGGCCGGTGCCGAAAGCATTTTCGAGCAGCTGGATGTCGAGCCGGAAGTGGATCACGGCACCATCGAGCGGGATGTGGTCAAGGGCCGGCTGGATGTACGTAACCTGAGCTTTACCTACCCGAATACCGAGCGACTGGTACTGGACGACATCTCGTTCAGTGTCGAGCCGGGTCAGATGGTGGCACTGGTGGGGCGTTCCGGTAGCGGCAAGTCGACCCTGGCCAGCCTGATTCCGCGGTTCTATCACCACGAAACCGGTGAGATCCTGCTCGATGGCATTGAAGTCGAAGACTATCGCCTGCTGAACCTGCGTCGACATATCGCCCAGGTGACCCAGCATGTGACGCTGTTCAGCGACACGGTGACCAACAACATCGCCTATGGCGACCTGGCGGGAGCGCCGCGCGAAGACATCGAGAAAGCCGTCGCCGACGCCTACGCCAAGGACTTTATCGATCAGTTGCCCAAAGGCCTGGATACCCAGGTCGGCGAGAACGGCGTCCTGCTGTCCGGAGGCCAGCGCCAGCGTCTGGCGATCGCCAGGGCCTTGCTCAAGAACGCACCGTTGCTGATTCTCGACGAGGCTACCTCGGCGCTCGATACCGAGTCCGAGCGGCATATCCAGGCCGCGCTGGACAAGGTCATGAAAGGCCGCACCACGCTGGTGATCGCCCACCGGCTGTCGACGATCGAAAAGGCCGATCTGATTCTGGTCATGGATCAGGGGCGTATCGTGGAGCGTGGCACTCATTCTCAATTGTTGGAAAAGAATGGCTACTACTCTCGCCTGCATGCCATGGGGCTGGATGAGCCTACCTCCGCTGGAACCGCGTGATCCAGGCTCCCGGGAGTGAGTGATTCACTCCCGGGCAGGCCCTGCGTGCAATACGTCAGGGCTTTGTATCGGGATCTTTACACAGCTTGACCATCGCTAAATATTTTCAGACACCTCGATTGTTATGGTTCTGCAACGAACCCTCTATATCAACGGAAGGGCTATCCCTTTCGCGCAGGTACTGGAATGTTGCAGCGCTACCTATGGAAACTCATGCCCAAGCCTCAGCGGGAGTTCCTGCTGGGGCGCTTGTCGGTCGTCGATCGGCAGGTCGTCAACAAGGCGATGTCCGGCAATGTTCAGTTTCCCGAGTTGTTTGTCGAGCGCGCCTGTCTGTTCATTCATGTTCCCAAGTGTGCGGGCAGCAGTGTCTGCGGGGCGTTGTTCGGTGGCTGGCATCCCGGGCATCTGCCGCTGCACTGGTATGAACATCAGTTTCCCGAGCAATACGCCAGCAGTTTCAAGTTCGCTTTCGTGCGTGATCCCCTGGAACGAGCCTACTCGGCCTATGCCTTTCTCAGGGGCAACGAGCCGTGTCGGCGGGATATGGCTGCGCGCCACCTGGTGACTTCGTACCGTGATTTCGACGACTTCGTTCATCGCTGGCTGCACCCCGAGAACGTTCAGAAACAAATGCATTTCGCTCCCCAGACTGACTTTCTCGTGGACTCGCTCGGACATCTGGCCCTGGACTTCATCGGCTACCAGGAGCACTTGGAACAGGATTTCCGCTCTGTCTGCGACCGGATCGGCGTCGACTCAGCATTGCCGCACCTCAATCATTCACGCCAACGACGTCAGGAGCCGGTCAGGGATTTCTGCTCGGTGAGAACCCGTCGACTGGTACGTCGTGTCTACCAACGAGACTATGAGCTACTGGGCTATGAATAGACTGGCAACGATCCCCCTGGAAAAACCGCAGATCCGTCCTTATACCCTGGCGTTGTCGACGGCCCGGCGGGCTGCGATCAAGCATCAGCGACCCTGCTGCATCTGGCTCACGGGGCTCTCGGGTTCCGGCAAGTCGACCTTGGCCAACGAGCTGGAACTGCAACTCAACCGGCGCGGCCTGCACACCTTCCTGCTCGATGGCGACAACGTGCGCAATGGCTTGTGCAGCGACCTGGGAATGTCCGCCAGGGCCCGCAAGGAAAATATCCGCCGGGTGTCCGAGGTGGCGCGGCTGATGGTCGATGCCGGGTTGATCGTGATCGTCTCGGCGATCTCGCCGTTCCGCGCTGACCGTGAGGTCGCCAGGTCGCTGTTCCAGCCGCAGGAGTTCTCCTGCGTCTATGTCAGCACGCCCTTCGATGTCTGCGCCCAGCGTGATCCCAAGGGGCTGTACAAGGCGGCGCTGGCGGGGCGGATCAAGGATTTTACCGGTCTCGACAGTCCTTACGAGGCACCGCTGGATGCCGACTGTGAAATCGATACCACGTCCATGTCCCTGGAGGACTGCACCCAGGCGCTTCTGGCGTTTCTGATCAATAAACGCACAATTTCCGACGGCGAAGCCAGTCACTTGAAGCCATAGAACTAGCCTGCGGCAACCCTGTGTTAATATCGCGCCCCTGTTCATTTTGTATGTGGGTTGCTCCATGAAGTTGTCCATGCCGCGATTCGATCAAGCCCCTGTCTTGGTGGTCGGCGATGTCATGCTCGACCGTTACTGGCATGGTGGTACCTCACGGATTTCCCCTGAGGCACCGGTACCGGTAGTCAAGGTCGAGCAGATCGAAGACCGCCCGGGCGGTGCTGCCAACGTCGCCCTCAACATTGCCGCCCTCGGCGCGCCGGCGTCCCTGGTGGGTGTCACCGGTGACGACGAGGCCGCCGACAGCCTGGCCAACAGCCTCAAGGGTGCGGGCGTGCGGGCGTTGTTCCAGCGCATCGCGCACCAGCCGACCATCGTCAAGCTGCGGGTCATGAGCCGTCACCAGCAACTGCTGCGCATTGATTTCGAGGAGCCGTTCGCCACCGACGCCCTGGCGTTGGGGGCTGAAGTGGATGGCCTGCTCGAAGGCATCAAGGTGCTGGTGCTGTCCGACTACGGCAAGGGTGCGCTGAAAAATCACCAGGCGCTGATCCAGGCGGCGCGTGCCCGGGGTATTCCGGTGCTCGCCGATCCCAAGGGCAAGGACTTCTCGATCTATCGCGGAGCCAGCCTGATCACGCCGAACCTCAGCGAGTTCGAAACCATCGTCGGCGGTTGTGCCGACGAACATGAGCTGGTCGCCAAGGGTGCCAAGCTCATGCAGGACCTGGACCTCGGCGCCTTGCTGGTGACCCGTGGCGAGCACGGCATGACCCTGCTGCGTCCGGATCATCCGGCGCTGCATCTGCCGGCCCGGGCCCGGGAAGTGTTCGATGTGACCGGTGCCGGCGATACCGTGATCTCCACCCTGGCGGCGGCGATCGCCGCGGGCGAGGAGTTGCCGCACGCGGTGGCGCTGGCCAACCTGGCGGCGGGCATCGTGGTCGGCAAGCTGGGCACGGCGGCCATCAGCGCGCCGGAACTGCGCCGCGCCATCCAGCGTGAGGAAGGTTCCGAGCGCGGTGTGCTGGGGCTGGAGCAGTTGTTGCTGGCGGTGGATGACGCTCGGGCACACAACGAGAAAATCGTCTTTACCAATGGCTGCTTCGACATCCTGCATGCCGGGCATGTGACCTATCTGGAACAGGCGCGGGCCCAGGGCGATCGACTGATCGTCGCGGTCAACGACGATGCCTCGGTCAGTCGCCTGAAAGGTCCGGGACGGCCGATCAACAGCGTCGACCGACGCATGGCGGTTCTGGCCGGCCTTGGCGCGGTGGACTGGGTGATCAGCTTCCCCGAAGGCACTCCGGAAAACCTGCTGACGCAGGTCAAGCCCGATGTGCTGGTCAAGGGGGGAGACTACGGGATCGACCAGGTGGTCGGTGCCGGCATCGTCACGGCCTACGGCGGTACGGTAAAAGTGCTGGGCCTGGTGGAGAACAGCTCGACGACGGCGATTGTCGAGAAGATCCGCAGCAACTGACACGCGCCGGGCCCGTCCGACGGCCCTGTGTCGACGGTCCCACCTGGCAGGAGCCGGCAAGCCGGCTCCTGCAGGGGACGTTTTTTCCCGTCAGCGCCGGGCCTTGGCCGGTACGATCTTGCGCAGGATCTGCCGGGCCTTGCCGGTCAGGCGCTTGAGTTTCGAGTCCTTCTCCACGGGGGCCAGCCCTTGCTGGCGCACCCAGTCCTTCCAACGAATCCGTTCGTCGCGCACCAGCCAGCCTTCCTGTTGGGCAAAGCTTTCCGCCAGGTACAGGCCGCGGGTGCTGGCCGGAATCAGCTGGTCCTTCTTCAGGGTGTACAGCTCGGCGCAGGGTTGTCCGTCCTTCAGCGGCATCAGATAGAGGTCTGGACGTCCGCGATCCAGGCGAGCCACCAGTTCATCGTTTTCCAGTCGCTCATCGACATGGAACAGGCTCAGGGACTTGGCTTCCCTGGGCACATCCAGGCGCAGGTCGTAGATCAATTGCAGCGATGCGGTGGGCAGGTGCACATAGGCCCGTGGTCGCTCCATCAGCTGTTGCGCGCCGCAACGCACCGGCAATGCCGAGCCCGACAGCGGCGTCAGGCGAAAGGGCAGGGCCTCGCGGTAATGCAGGGCCGCGGAGTAGGGCGCCGGTAGCCAGGTGTCGTTGAAGCGTCCGCTCAGCCAGCCTTCCGGTGTCTCCAGCAGGCATTCCTCGGCGATTTCCTGGATGGCGGTGTGCAACGGCAGGTTCAGTTCCTGGGCCGGGACATACCCGGAAATCAGCTTGAGCACCACATCGCCACGGTCCTGCCGGCGTTGCCGGACCAGTACCCAGTAGTCGCGGTTCTGCCAGTGCAGGGTCAGGCGTACCGACACGCCGAGGTTGGCCAGTTCCAGGGCGAAACGCTCGGCATCAGCGACGCTCACCGGCTTGCGCTTGTGCAGGGTTTGCGCGAAGTTCAGCGGCATCCCGACGCTCTGGTAGCTCAGGCCTTCGGGCGTCGCCTCGACGAATAACGGCAGGGTCTTGAAGTTGCTGGGGTTCTTTCTTATCAGCGTTCGCGGCATGTCGGCTCCTTCTTGCGTCGGGGTCGGCCGCGTGGGCGGCATCAGTTCTGGCGAATGACCCGGGCTACTGTCGCAACGTTATGGGCGAGGTGCAGCGGGTTGATGGTGCCGACAATAGCACTGGCAACGCCGGGCTGCGCAAACAACAATTCGAAGCTGGCCCGTACCGGATCGGTGCCCGGGCTCAGGCAGACGTGACCGCTGGCCAGGGCCTTCTTGACCAGGATCGCCTTGCCGTGGGCCGTCGCATAGTCAATGACCGGCCGCTCGCCCTGTTCGTTCAGATTGTAGGTGATCATGGCGCAATCGCCTTGTTCCAGAGCCTTCAAACCCCCTTCGACGGTTTTTCCGGAAAAGCCGAAGCCGCGGATCTTGCCTTCGCGCTTCAGCTCGGCGAGGGTCTGGTAGACGCCGCTCTGTTCGAGGATCGCCAGGTCGTTGCCGTCGGAATGCACCAGCACCAGGTCGATAAAGTCGGTTTCCAGGCGTTGCAGGCTGCGTTCGACGGACAGGCGGGTGTGCCCGGCGCTGAAGTCGTGGCGCGATTGGCCGGCCTCGAACTCTTCACCGACCTTGCTGACGATCACCCATTCGTGACGCTGCCCGCGCAGCAGCGGGCCGAGGCGTTCTTCGCTGCGGCCATAGGCCGGGGCGGTATCGATCAGGTTGATGCCCAGGTCGCGGGTCAGCTTGAGCAACTGGCGGGCCTCCTGGTCGTCGGGGATCTGGAAGCCGCTGGGGTATTTGACGCCCTGGTCGCGGCCCAGCTTCACGGTGCCCAGGCCCAGTGGCGAAACGCTCAGGCCGGTGCTGCCGAGGGGGCGGTGCAGGTCGTGCAGGGTCGGCAGGCTCATGGCAGCAGTTGCTCCCAGGCGGTTTGCGTCATGGGCGGCCTTGGCAGTTCGGGTAACGCCGGCGGATGGCCGGGTTGGATACCGTCCCGTTGCAGGCTGGCGAGTACCCGGTCGGCGAAGTCCGGCGCCAGGGCCAGCTTGGTCGGCCAGCCCACCAGCAGGCGATCCTGCTCGGCGAGAAAGGCGTTGTCCGGGCGGGTCAGGCCGGACTGCAGGGGTTCGGCGCGATCGACGCGCAGGGTGGCCCATCGGGCCTGGCTCAGGTCGATCCAGGGCAGCAGGTTGCCCAGTTCCTTGCGTGCCGTGGCAATCTGCTCGGCGGGTTCGCGTGCGACGCCTTCGGCTTCGGAAATATCGCCGCCGAGGTACCAGACCCACTGGCCATCGGCCGCCGGGTGGGTGGTCACGGTGATCCGTGGCTTGGGCCCGCCGCCCAGGCAGTGGGCATACAGCGGCTTGAGGCTCGGGCCCTTGACCAGCACCATGTGCAACGGACGCTTCTGCATGGCCGGCTGGCTCAGGCCCAGGGCCTCCAGCAGATCGGCGTTGCCCGCCCCGGCGCTGAGCACGATGCGCTGGGCCCGGATCTCGCGCTCGTCGACCCGCAGGCCGACCAGTTGGCCATTGTCCAGCAGTGGTTCGATCTTCTGCCCGGCCAGCAGGCCGTCGCCCGCCAATTCGGCGAGACGCGCAATCAGGCTGGGAACGTCGATTACCAGTTCGGCCAGGCGATAGACCTTGCCCTTGAACTTCGGGTGCTGCAGGGCCGGTGGCAACTGGTCGCCCTTGACCTGGTCGACCCGTCCGCGCACCGCCTTGCTGGCGAAGAAACTGGTGAGATTGCCGGCGAGGGTGCCGGGGGACCACAGGTAATGGGCATCGGACAGCAGGCGCACGCCGCTCAGGTCGAGCTCGCCGCTGCCGGCCAGGGCCTCGCGCCAGCGGCGGGGCATGTCGGCGATGGCTTCCGAGGCGCCGGTCAGGGCGCCGTGCAGCGCGTATTTGGCGCCGCCATGGATGATGCCCTGGGACTTCACGCTTTGCCCGCCGCCTAGGCTGGCGCTCTCCACCAGTACCGTCGAAAAACCCTGGCGACGCAGGCGCGCGTTCAGCCAGAGGCCGGCGACGCCGGCGCCGACAATCAGGACATCGGTGGAAATAGCGGATGGCATGCGGCGACCTCGGTTTTCATGAGCAGGGTCGCAGTATACAGATTCGCGGGAATCGGCGATTTGCCTGCCATCAATGTCCGGCGGTTTTCGAGAACAGCTGGATCACCACCACGCCGAGGACGATCAGCGCCATGCCGAGTATGGCCGGGATATCCAGCTTCTGCCCGTAGAGAAACAGCGCGGCGACGCTGACCATGACGATGCCCATGCCCGCCCACACCGCGTAGGCCACGCCCACCGGTACCGTGCGCACCACCAGGGTCAGCATCCAGAACGCCGTGGCGTAGCCGACGATGATCAGCGTCAGCGGCAGGGGCGTGCTCAGGCCCTTGACCGCTTTCATGGAGACGGTGGCGATGACTTCGGCGCAAATGGCGATGGCGAGGTAGTAGTAAGCATTCATGGAGCGATCTCTCGTGTCTGGGCCTGCTGATGAGATCGGCATTTTAGACATTGCCCAGATGGGGTAAAGTCATTACCTATCTGAGTTTGAGATAGGTTGGGTGTCAGCATGCAATGGAACCTGGAGCAGATGCGCCTGTTTGTCAGCGTTGCCGAGCAGCGTTCGTTTTCCGCGGTGGCCCGTCATCAGCGCAAGGCGCAATCGGCGATCAGTTCGGCGATTGCCCTGCTGGAGGCCGACCTGGGGGTCAGCCTGTTCGAGCGTAGCAGCGGTCGCCAGCCGCGCCTGACCGAAGCCGGCGAGGCGTTGCTGGAGGAAGCCCGTGAAGTCCTGCGCCAGTGCGAACGCCTCAATGGCCGAGCATTGGCGCTGATGCGCGGCGAGGAAGCCAGCCTGCGCCTGGCCCAGGATGAGGCGATGCCCTATCAGCCGGTGATCGACAGCCTGGAGGCGCTGGCCAACCGCTTTCCCAGCCTGGAAGTGCAACTGACCAGCGCCGCCCAGGGCGATGTGGCGCGCAAGCTGGTGGAGCGGCGCGCCGATCTCGGGCTGCTGTTCTATCACGACCAGATCCCCGAGGCCCTCGAGCGGCGGGTGCTGGGCAGTATCGAAATGGTCACGGTGTGTGGCATCGGGCACCCATTGGCGGCGACCCGTCGCGTCGACGCCCAGCAACTGGCACGGCACCGGCAATTGCTGATGTCCACGCCCTCGAGTGTGTATCCCGGTGGCGAGGCGGCCAGTCCGCAGGTCTGGCGCGCCGACAGTTTCTACGTCATGGCCGAGTGGCTGGCCCGCGGTCTCGGCTGGGCCTGGTTGCCGCGGCATGTGGTGCAGTACCCGACGTACCAGGGGCAGATGGTCGAGCTGGTCAGCGAATGGACCCCGCCGGCGCTGGTGGTGGAACTGGTCTGGCGGCGTGACGAGCCCCTGGGCCCGGCCGCGCGCTGGCTGGCCGAACGTTTTGCCGAACACCTGCAGGCGATCGGCTGAAAACACAGTAAACTCCGCCGCCATGAATAGAACTCTCTACACCTTGCTGTTTCATCTGGGGCTGCCGCTGGTGGCGTTGCGTCTATGGTTGCGGGCACGCAAGGCTCCGGCCTATGCCCGGCGTATCGGTGAACGTTTTGCCCGTGGCCTGCCACCGATGCGCCCGGACGGTATCTGGGTCCACGCGGTGTCGGTGGGCGAGAGCATTGCCGCCGCGCCGATGATCCGCGCGTTGCTGGCGCAGTACCCGCAGGTGCCGATCACCGTGACCTGCATGACTCCCACCGGTTCGGAGCGGATCAAGGCACTGTTCGCCAGTGAGCCGCGTATCCAGCATTGCTACCTGCCCTACGACCTGCCCTGGGCCGCGGCGCGCTTTCTCGATGCGATACGGCCCAGGCTGGCGGTGATCATGGAAACCGAGCTGTGGCCCAACCATATCCATCAGTGCGCCCGGCGCGGGATTCCGGTGGCATTGGCCAATGCGCGGCTGTCGGCGCGTTCGGCCAGGGGATACGCCCGGTTTGCCCGGCTGACCCGGCCGATGCTGGAGGAGATGAGCCTGATCGCGGTGCAGACCGAGGCCGAGGCCGAACGTTTCCGGCAATTGGGCGCGCGTCCGGAATCCGTCGAGGTCACCGGTTCGATCAAGTTCGACCTGAGTATCGATCCGCAATTGCTGGCGCGTGCCGCCGAGCTGCGCGGGCAATGGCAGGCACAGCAGCGGCCGGTGTGGATCGCCGCGAGCACCCACGAGGGCGAGGACGAGGTGGTCCTGGCGGCGCATCGGCAACTGCTGGCCAGTCATCCGGATGCCTTGCTGATCCTGGTGCCCCGGCATCCGGAGCGCTTCAACAGTGTCTTCGAATTGTGCCGGCAGCAGGGTTTCCCCACTGTTCGGCGCTCCACCGCCGAACCGGTCAGCGCACAGGTTTCGGTGCTGCTCGGCGACACCATGGGCGAGTTGCTGTTTCTCTATGCCCTGGCGGACAGCGCCTTTGTCGGCGGCAGCCTGGTGCCCAATGGCGGGCACAACCTGCTGGAGCCGGCGGCCTTGTCCAAACCGGTATTGAGCGGGCCGCACCTGTTCAACTTCCTCGAGATCGCCGCGTTGATGCGCGAAGCGGGAGCATTGCAGGAAGTGGACGATGCCGAAGGGCTGGCGGTGGCGGTGCAGCGCCTGTTCGAACTGCCGCGGGATGCGCAGAAGATGGCGGAGGCGGGGTTGAAGGTGATGCAGGCCAACCAGGGCGCGTTGCAGCGATTGCTGGATGGGTTGGGGCGGTTGTTGTCGCTGTAGGAGCCGGCTTGCCGGCGATGAGGCCCGTGAGTCTTGCGCGTCTCAGGTGACGCCATCGCCGGCAAGCCGGCTCCTACAGGGTTTGTGGCGCCATCAATAACCCGGATTGGCCTTCAGATTGGCCGCTGCCGCCTTCGCCAGGTCAGGTGGCAGGAAGTCCTTGTCCGGGTTGTAGTCGGCCTTCAGGTAGCGCGCCAGGGCGCTCAGGTCGTCCGGGCTCAGGGTCCCGGCCGCCTGCTTCAGGCGCAGGTTGTCGAGGATGTAGTCGTAGCGGGTGTTGTTGTAGTCACGCACCGAGGTGTACAGCTGGCGCTGGGCATCGAGCACGTCGACGATATTGCGCGTACCCACCTGATAGCCGATTTCGGTCGCTTCCAGCGCGCTCTGGTTGGAGATGATCGACTGCTTGCGCGCCTGTACCTGTTCCACATCGGTATTGACCGCGCGATGCAGATTGCGGGTGTTTTCCACCACCTGCCGACGCAGGGCTTCACGTTGCTGCTCGGTCTGGCTCAGGCGCGAATAGGATTCGCGGACCTGCGAGCTGGTCAGGCCGCCGCTGTAGAGCGGGATGTTCAATTGCAGGCCGACCGTGGTCTGCTTCACCGGGCCGCCATAGTTCTGGCCCAGGGCATTGGGGTTGCTCAGGCCGAAGCCGTCGTTGTCGCCAGCCTGGTACTGGGCCACCGCGTCCAGGGTCGGTGCGTGGCCGGCCTTGCGCTGCTTGAGGGTTTCCTCGGCGGCGCTGACCGCGTAGTTGCTGGCCAGCAGGTTGAGGTTCTGCCTGGCCGCGGTATCGACCCAGGCCTTGGCGTCATTGGGCGTGGGCGCCAGCACCGGCAAGGTATGGACGATACCCTGGATCGAGTTGTACTGGCGGTTGGTCAGGGTGATCAGCGCTTCGAAGGCGTCTTCGACCTGGCGCTGGGCGACGATCCGGTTGGCCCGCGAGGTGTCGTAGCTGGCCTGGGATTGCAGCACATCGGTCTTGTCCGACAGGCCCACGTCGAAGCGTTCGTTGGACTGGTCGAGCTGGCGCTTGAACGCCGCTTCCTCGGCCTTGGTCGAAGCCAGGGTGTCCTGGGCGCGCAATACCGCGAAGTAGCTTTCGGCACTTTGCAGGATCAGGTTCTGCTCGGTGGCCGACAGTTGCAGGGCGGCCTGTTCGTTGACGTCCTTGGCCGCCTGGAACTGGAACCAGCGGTCGGCGCGGAAGAGCGGCTGGCTCAGGGTCGCCTGATAGACATTGGCGCTGCGGTTCATGGTCGCCGATGGCTGATCGATCGAGGTGTGGACGTTGTTGCTGCTGGCGCCCGCCGAAAGGTTCGGCAGCAGGCCGGCACGGGCCTGGGGCACGATTTCCTTGCGCGCGTCGTAGTCGGCGCGGGCGGCGGCCAGATCGGCGTTGTTGTCGACGGCTTCCTGGTAGACGCTGACCAGGTCGGTCTTGGTCGACAAGGGCGCTTCAGCTGCCCAGACCATTCCGTTGGTCGCACAAGACACGGCCAGGGCCAGTGAGAGTTTGCGCAGCATGTGGCGATCCTTGGAGTAAATATTACGGTGATAATTCGGTGGCCGAGGCTACTGCGCGGTGCGGGCAGCGTCAAGCCGTAGGCGAGTGTAGTTGCCGTGGGGTTTCGCAACAATCCTGCATATCGGCCATTTATCCAGACGAACACGAGGGTGGTGGCGTTATGTCGCAGTCTTGGTCTACACTCGGCCCGTTCTTGTCGGGGTGCCTTGCTATGGGGCTGAGATCGGATAATTCCGGATCCCGTTGAACCTGATCAGGTTAGCGCCTGCGTAGGGAACAAGATTTCTCGTCCCCCGGCGAGTCCTCTTGTGCTCCGTCCGGGATGTTGTTCGACAATCGAACAGCGTTTGTGAGGACAGAGCACAGCACCAGTCCTGGTGCGTCCGTGCCTTTCAGGTTCGTCCCGACAATCCCCCTGGATGCCGTCTGGAGAGCCGTGATGAGTACAAAATTGAGAGATGCCGCGAACCTCAGCGATTCCGCCAAGGTCGACGAGCAATCCGTGCAGCCGTTTACCCGCTCGCAAAAAATCTACGTGCAGGGCTCGCGCCCGGATATCCGCGTGCCGATGCGTGAAATCAGCCTCGACGTGACGCCGACCGACTTCGGCGGCGAGATCAACGCTCCGGTGACCGTCTACGACACCTCGGGCCCCTACACCGATCCCAACGTTGTGATTGATGTGCGCAAGGGCCTGGGCGATGTGCGTTCGGCATGGATCGACGACCGTGGCGACACCGAGCGCCTGAGCGGTCTGAGCTCGAACTTCGGCCAGCAGCGCCTGGCCGATCCCGAGTTGACCAAGCTGCGTTTCGCCCACGTCAACAACCCGCGCCGGGCCAAGGCCGGGGCCAACGTCAGCCAGATGCACTACGCGCGCAAGGGCATCATCACCGCCGAGATGGAATACGTCGCCATCCGCGAAAACATGAAGCTGCAGGAGGCCCGCGCAGCCGGCCTGTTGAAGCAGCAGCACGCCGGCCACAGCTTCGGCGCAAGCATCCCGAAAGAGATCACCGCCGAATTCGTCCGCGAGGAAATCGCCCGCGGCCGCGCGATCATCCCGGCCAACATCAACCACGTGGAGCTTGAGCCGATGATCATCGGCCGCAACTTCCTGGTGAAGATCAACGGCAATATCGGCAACAGCGCCCTGGGTTCTTCCATCGAGGAAGAAGTGGCCAAGCTGACCTGGGGCATCCGCTGGGGTTCGGACACGGTCATGGACCTGTCCACCGGCAAGCATATCCATGAAACCCGCGAGTGGATCATCCGCAACTCGCCGGTGCCGATCGGTACCGTGCCGATCTACCAGGCGCTGGAGAAGGTCAACGGCGTGGCCGAAGACCTGACCTGGGAGCTGTTCCGCGACACCCTGATCGAACAGGCCGAGCAGGGCGTCGACTACTTCACCATCCACGCCGGCGTACTGCTGCGCTACGTGCCGATGACCGCCAAGCGCGTCACCGGGATCGTTTCCCGCGGCGGTTCGATCATGGCCAAGTGGTGCCTGGCGCACCACAAGGAAAACTTCCTCTACACCCATTTCGACGAAATCTGCGAAATCATGAAGGCCTACGACGTCAGCTTCTCGCTGGGCGACGGCCTGCGTCCGGGCTCGATTGCCGATGCCAACGACGAAGCGCAGTTCGGCGAACTGGAAACCCTGGGCGAACTGACCAAGATCGCCTGGAAGCATGATGTGCAGTGCATGATCGAAGGCCCCGGCCACGTGCCGATGCAACTGATCAAGGAGAACATGGACAAGCAGCTGGAGTGCTGCGACGAGGCGCCGTTCTACACCCTCGGTCCGCTGACCACCGACATCGCCCCGGGCTACGATCACATCACCTCCGGCATCGGTGCGGCGATGATCGGCTGGTTCGGTTGCGCCATGCTCTGCTACGTCACGCCCAAGGAACATCTGGGCCTGCCGAACAAGGATGACGTGAAGACCGGGATCATCACCTACAAGATCGCCGCCCATGCGGCCGACCTTGCCAAGGGCCATCCGGGCGCGCAGATCCGTGACAATGCCTTGAGCAAGGCGCGGTTCGAGTTCCGCTGGGAAGACCAGTTCAACCTGGGCCTGGACCCGGATACCGCGCGTTCGTACCACGACGAGACCCTGCCGAAGGACTCGGCCAAGGTCGCGCATTTCTGCTCCATGTGCGGGCCGAAGTTCTGCTCGATGAAGATCACCCAGGAAGTCCGTGAATACGCGGCCAACCAGCGGATCGAGGCGGTCGATGTGGAGGCTGCCCAGGGCATGGCGGAACAGGCGGAGCGCTTCAAGCGCGAAGGCAGCCAGTTGTACCAGAAGGTCTGATCCGATCCGGGATGAGGGGCGCCCGTATGGGCCTCTTCGCGGGCAAGCCCGCTCCTGCGTGGATGTGTCGAACGCGGCTTTGCTGTACGACAACCAATCGTGGGAGCGGGCTTGCCCGCGAAGGGGGGCCTGACAGACGCCGCTGCATTCACAATAAAAATACTTGTCTTCGAGATACCTTCCCTTGAGCACACCCAGCAGTACCTATTCTCCCGATCTCGCGGTCCCGGCCGGCCAACGTGTGTTCGGCGCGCGCGATCTGTTTTCCCTGTGGTTTTCCCTCGGCATCGGCCTGATGGTCCTGCAGACCGGCGCCTTGCTGGCGCCGGGCCTGGGCCTGTCCGGCTCGCTGCTGGCGATCCTGCTCGGTACGGCGGTGGGCGTCCTGCTGCTGGCCGCCGTCGGCGTGATCGGCAGCGACACCGGCCTGGCCTCGATGGCCGCCCTGAAACTCACCCTCGGCCAGCGCGGCGCGAGCCTGCCGGCGATCCTCAACCTGCTGCAACTGGTGGGCTGGGGTTCGTTCGAGATCATCGTCATGCGCGATGCCGCGAGCCTGCTCGGCACCCGGGCATTCAGCGAAGGCAGCCTGATGGCCAACCCGTTGCTGTGGACCCTGGTCTTCGGCGCACTGGCGACCTTGCTGGCGGTGAGCGGTCCACTGACCTTCGTGCGCAAGATCCTGCGCAAATGGGGCATCTGGCTGTTGCTGGCCGCCTGCCTGTGGCTGACCTGGAACCTCTTTGCCAGGGCCGACCTGGGCGCCTTGTGGGCCCAGGCCGGTGACGGCTCGATGCCATTTGCCGTGGGCTTCGATATCGCGATTGCCATGCCGTTGTCCTGGTTGCCGCTGATCGCCGACTACTCGCGGTTCGGCAAGCGCGCGAAAAGCGTCTTCGGCGGGACGGCGCTGGGCTTTTTTATCGGCAACTTCTGGTTGATGAGCCTGGGCGTGGCCTACACCCTGGCCTTCGCCCCAAGCGGCGAAACCAACGCCCTGCTGTTGGCCCTGGCAGGTGCCGGGCTGGGGATTCCACTGCTGCTGATCCTGCTCGACGAGTCGGAAAACGCCTTTGCCGATATCCACTCGGCGGCGGTCTCCAGTGGCATCCTGTTGCGCCTGAAGGTCGAGCACCTGGCCCTGGGCATCGGCGTGATCTGCACCCTGATCGCCTGCCTCGCGCCGCTGGCGCAGTACCAGAACTTCCTGCTGCTGATCGGCTCGGTGTTCGCGCCGTTGTTCGGCGTGGTGCTGGTGGACCACTTCATCCTGCGCCGGCGCAGTGCCCAGGTGGCCTCGTCGCTGCTGCGCTGGCCGGCACTGCTGGCCTGGCTGGGCGGCATCAGCACCTATCACCTGCTGGCCAATCTCTACCCGGACCTGGGCGCAACCCTGCCGTCACTGGTGCTGGCAGGGCTGTTGCAACTGTTGCTGGGCAAGGCCTTCACTTACGGGCGGGAAACCGCTCGGGCCTGAGGATGCCATTGAGGCGCGAATAGTCGATCTTCAGCTCGATCAGGCCTGCCGCGTAAGGGGCAATGGTCATCACGTTGTACTTGAGGATCACGCCATCGCTGGCCAGGGTGACGTTCGGGGTCTTCTGGAAGGGCCAGGCGCGGATGAAGTCCAGGTCCTGGCGGTTGCTGATCTGCCAGTTGTTGTGGGCGACCTTGGCCAGTTTCCAGAAGACCTCTTCCTGGCCCGGCAGCAGCATGTCCTGCAGGGTCAGGGCCTTGTGTTCCTGGCGCGACCAGGTGATGAAGCTGCGTCCCGGCATGCCGTGGGCACCGCCATCATCCAGGTAGCTGGACAATTCGATGATCACCAAGCCGTCATGCTGCTCGCGTACCTTGGCTTGCAAATAGCTGTTGTGGCGGCTGGCCGAGGTGGCGAGGAACTGCTCCCGATAGGCCTTGAGCGAAGGCGGCAACGGCGCGTCGGGCGAGGTGCGGGCCATTTGCAGCAGGCTGCGCTCGATCAGGCCGTCCAGTTGCGGCTCGCTCGGAAAGTGCACGGTATCGATATTCACCAGCGGGCAATCCGGTTCGTTGCAGCCTGGCTTGATCTGTTCGGATGCGTCGCTCCTGAACTCCAGCGGTTTCTGCAGGGCGGGTTGGAACAGGCTCTGGCAGGCACCCAGGGTCAGGGCGATGCAGGTCAGTGAAGCGATTTTTAGAAACGACATGTACGTCCTTCGTCAGCGAAAGAAAGGCCAAAGTGATCGGGCTTCGACTCCCGGCAGCGCACTCGGTTCGCCACTAAGCTGATTAGAGTAGGTTTCAGGGGCGGCCGTCTATCCCGGCGATGGGAAAGGGGCTGCATCGGCAGGTGTCGGCGCGTTAGGATGGCGCGAAGTCGAGGGGGAGCCTCGCCGCTACAGCTAGAGAGGATCAGCATGACCGATACCATCAAGGCCAGTCCGACGACCGTCGAGATCACCCGGCGGGAGAACTGCTTCAAGGGATTCTACCAGCTTGATCGCCTGCATCTGCGCCACGAGCTCTTCGCCGGCGGCATGGGCAAGGAGATCACGCGCGAAGTGTTCGTGCGCCATGATGCGGTATGCGTCCTGCCTTACGATGCGCGGCGCGATGAAGTGGTCCTGCTGGAGCAGTTCCGGGTGGGGGCCATGGTGGGCAATGCCGGCAATCCGTGGATGGTCGAACTGGTCGCCGGTCTGATCGACAAGGATGAACAACCGGAAGAGGTTGCTCAGCGCGAGGCGCAGGAGGAAGCTGACCTGAATCTGCAGGCCCTGTGGCCGATCACCCGATACTTTCCGTCGCCGGGTGGCAGCAACGAATTCGTTCACCTGTACCTGGGACGCTGCGAGACCGAGGGGGCTGGCGGCCTGTTTGGCCTGGTGGAGGAGAGTGAAGATATCCGGGCGTCGGTCTGGGCTTTCGAAGATGCCCTGCAGGCCGTGCGTGACGGACGAATTGCCAATGCGGCGTCGATCATTGCCTTGCAATGGCTGGCATTGAATCGCGCCGAAGTGAGGGGGTTATGGTCGTAAGTCTGCTGCGTGAACGTTATCGGGTCGATCTGATCGGGCTGCAGGCGGCCTGCGAGGCGAACTATGCCCGCCTGATGCGCCTGTTGCCGGAGATGCGCGACCAGCAGCAGCGCGCCCGGCGGATCGCTGTGACCCAGGGCGAGCAGATGCTCGGCGTCCTGGCGCTGGAGGTCCTGCAGGACAACCCCTACACCACAACGCTGCTGGTTCGCCAGGAGCACAGCCTGCCCTGGTTGCCGGTACCGGAACTGCAGGTGCAGGTCTACCACGATGCGCGCATGGCCGAAGTGATCAGTGCCGAACATGCCCGGCGTTTTCGCAGCATCTACCCGTACCCGAACGCGGCCATGCACCAGCCGGACGAGAAGGCCCAGCTCAACGTGTTCCTCGGGGAGTGGTTGAGTCATTGCCTGGCCTGCGGCCATGAATTCGAGGCAGTGCGTTAGGTTGTATCCGGCTAAATGTGAACTGTGCCCCGTTTCAGCCATTTCCTCTTTTCAGGTTCCCCGACCATAATTGCGCCCAACGCGGTTTTGAACGAAACGGTTCAAAACGGTCCAGCCAGTATTTCCCGGGAGAGCGCCTTGTCGAGCGTAGCCACTCAGTCGACCACCACGGATTCGGTGCTGTTGGTGCAACTGTCCGACAGCCATCTGTTTGCCGAGGCAGACGGTACGCTGCTGGGCATGAACACCCGCGAGAGCCTGCAACGGGTGATTGATTGTGTCCTGGTCGAACAGCCGCGGGTTGACCTGGTGCTGGCCAGTGGCGACCTGTCCCAGGACGGCACGCTGGAGTCCTACCAGTGCTTCCGCCAGATGAGCGGGCGCATCCCGGCGCCGGCCCGCTGGTTCCCGGGCAACCATGACGAGTTGCGGGAAATGGCCGAGGCCGCCAGCCACAGCGATCTGCTGGAGGCCGTGGTGGACATCGGCAACTGGCGCGTGACCCTGCTGGACTCCGCCGTGCCGGGTTCGGTGCCGGGGTATCTGCAGGACGAGCAGTTGCAACTGCTGGCACAGTCCCTGAGCGAGGCGCCGCAGCGTCATCACCTGGTCTGCTTCCATCACCATCCGGTGTCCATCGACTGTGCCTGGATGGAGCCGATCGGCCTGCGCAATCCGGAGGCACTGTTCGCCGTGCTGGACCGCTTTCCCCAGGTGCGGGCGCTGTTGTGGGGGCATATCCACCAGGAATTCGACCAGCAGCGCAATGACGTGCGCCTGCTGGCCTCGCCCTCGACCTGCGTGCAGTTCGCGCCGGGCAGCGAGGACTTCAAGGTCGACGACAAGGCCCCGGGCTACCGCTGGTTGCGCCTGCATCCGGACGGACGGCTGGATACCGGTGTTTCGCGGGTCCGCGGCTTCGATTTCAAGGTCGACTACGGTGGCACCGGTTACTGAGCTTCTCCAATATCGGTAGGAAATATCTCTGGGCGAGTCATGGCCCCGGACTCAGGCTAAACTGCGCGTCTTTGTCCGTGCACTGCCTGGCGTCCTGAGCCGCCGGGCGACTGCGCAAGGCAGCGGCTGCCTGTGCGGGGCTGCCTATGGATAGCTTACCTATGGAGAGCAGCGACATGTCCGGATCGATCCTCTATATCCACGGTTTCAACAGCTCGCCCGAGTCGCAGAAGGCGAGCCAGCTGATCTCGGTGATGACCCGCTTGGGCCTGGGCGAGCAGCTGCGGGTCCCGGCCCTGCACCATCATCCGCGCCAGGCCATGCCCCAGCTGGAAGCCGCCATTGCCGAACTCGGTCGTCCGCTGCTGGTCGGCAGCTCGCTCGGCGGCTACTATGCGACTCACCTGGCCGAGCGCCATGGCCTGAAGGCCCTGCTGGTCAACCCGGCGGTCAGCCCGCATCGGATGTTCGACGGCCATCTCGGCCCGCAGCAGAACCTCTACAGCGGCGAAACCTGGGAACTGACCCTCGACCACGTGGCGGCCTTGGCCGAACTGGAAGTGCCGGCGCCCCAAGACCCGCAGCGATTTCAGGTATGGTTGCAAACGGCCGATGAAACCCTTGATTATCGTGCGGCGCAACAGTATTACCGGGCGTGTGCCTTGCGTATCCAGGCTGGCGGCGACCATGGTTTCCAGGGCTTTGCCCGACAATTGCCGGCGTTGCTGAGTTTTGCCGGCATCGGTGCCGATAAGTATCAAGCGATCGATTTCTCTGTACTTTGAGAATGACCCCTATTCATAGACGACTGACGACGAGACCCCATGGCCACTCCCAGCGCTAGCTCTTATAACGCAGACGCCATCGAAGTCCTCTCGGGCCTCGACCCGGTGCGCAAACGCCCGGGCATGTACACCGACACCAGTCGGCCGAACCACCTTGCCCAGGAAGTCATCGACAACAGCGTCGACGAAGCCTTGGCCGGGCACGCGAAGTCGGTGCAGGTCATCCTGCACGCCGATCATTCCCTGGAAGTGTCCGACGACGGACGCGGCATGCCGGTGGATATCCACCCGGAAGAGGGCGTGTCCGGTGTCGAGCTGATCCTCACCAAGCTGCACGCGGGCGGCAAGTTCTCCAACAAGAACTACCAGTTCTCCGGCGGCCTGCACGGCGTGGGCATTTCCGTGGTCAACGCCCTGTCGACCCAGGTGCGGGTCCGGGTCAAGCGTGATGGCAACGAATACCAGATGACCTTCGCCGACGGCTTCAAGGCCACCGAGCTGGAAGTGGTCGGCACCGTGGGCAAGCGCAATACCGGCACCAGCGTGTATTTCGCGCCGGACCCGAAGTATTTCGACTCGCCGAAGTTCTCCGTCAGCCGCCTCAAGCATGTGCTCAAGGCCAAGGCGGTGCTCTGCCCGGGGTTGCTGGTCAGCTTCGAGGACAAGGCCACCGGCGAGAAGGTCGAGTGGCATTACGAAGATGGCCTGCGTTCCTATCTGGTGGACGCGGTCAGCGGCTTCGAACGCCTGCCGGACGAGCCGTTCTGCGGCAGCCTGGCCGGCAACAAGGAGGCGGTGGACTGGGCCCTGCTGTGGCTGCCCGAAGGCGGCGACAGCGTCCAGGAAAGCTATGTCAACCTGATCCCCACGGCCCAGGGCGGCACCCACGTCAACGGCTTGCGCCAGGGCCTGCTCGATGCCATGCGCGAGTTCTGTGAATTCCGCAGCCTGTTGCCGCGTGGCGTGAAGCTGGCGCCGGAAGACGTCTGGGAACGGATCGCCTTTGTCCTGTCGATGAAGATGCAGGAGCCGCAGTTCTCCGGGCAGACCAAGGAACGCCTGTCGTCCCGCGAAGCCGCGGCGTTTGTCTCCGGGGTGGTCAAGGACGCCTTCAGCCTGTGGCTCAACGCCAACCCCGAGCTGGGCATGCAACTGGCCGAGCTGGCGATCAACAACGCCGGCCGCCGCCTGAAGGCCAGCAAGAAGGTCGAACGCAAGCGTATTACCCAGGGGCCGGCCTTGCCGGGCAAGCTGGCCGACTGCGCCGGCCAGGACCCGATGCGCTCCGAACTGTTCCTGGTGGAGGGTGATTCCGCCGGCGGTTCGGCCAAGCAGGCGCGGGACAAGGAATTCCAGGCGATCCTGCCGTTGCGCGGCAAGATCCTCAATACCTGGGAAGTCGACGGCAGCGAAGTGCTCGCCAGCCAGGAAGTGCACAATATCGCCGTGGCCATCGGTGTCGATCCGGGCGCGGCGGACATGAGCCAGCTGCGCTACGGCAAGATCTGCATCCTCGCCGACGCCGACTCCGACGGCCTGCACATCGCCACCTTGCTCTGTGCCTTGTTCGTCCAGCATTTCCGGCCGCTGGTGGATGCCGGTCACGTCTACGTGGCGATGCCACCGCTGTACCGGATCGACCTCGGCAAGGAAATCTTCTATGCCCTGGATGAGGCCGAGCGCGACGGTATTCTCGATCGCCTGGTGGCCGAGAAGAAACGTGGCAAGCCGCAGGTCACCCGATTCAAGGGCCTGGGCGAAATGAACCCGCCGCAACTGCGTGAAACCACCATGGATCCGAACACCCGGCGCCTGGTGCAGTTGACCCTGGACGATTTCGAGGCGACCTCGGAAATGATGGACATGCTGCTGGCGAAAAAACGCGCCGGTGACCGCAAGAGCTGGCTGGAATCCAAGGGCGACCTGGCGGAGGTGCTGGCCTGATGCGCAGAGCCCTTGCGGCGCTGTTGCTGCTCGTCGCCTGGCCGGCGTTCGCCGATTCGAGCGCGGAACCCGGGTTTCCCGAACTGAAGTTGCTGTCCGAGCACCCGGTCGAAGGCATGCGCGGCGGCAACCTGTCCGGGCTGGCGCTGTGTGGCAAGACGTTGTGGACGGTCTCGGATCGCGACGACGATCTGCTCTACCGGCTGGATACCGCGAACCGGGTCTGGCAGGCCGAGGGCGTGCACCTGGAAGTGCCGCCGGTGCCGGACAGCGGCTTGCCCTGGGGCTTGCAGGTGCGCACCTGGGCGGCCTCGTTCGTCCGGGGTGGCGAGCTGGATTTCGAGGGGGTGAGCTGTGATGACGCGGGTAACCGCTATATCGTCAGCGAAGCCCACGCCGCGGTCCTCAAAGTACCCGCGAACGGCGCGCCGGAGTGGCTGAAGATCACCCCGAACCTGGTACGCCAGGCGCGGGGCAGTGGCATGTTGCTGCATTTCAATGCGATCTTCGAAGGCCTGGCCGTCAGCCCGGAAGGTGACCGTCTCTGGCTGGCTGCCGAGCGCGAGCGCCGGGGCCTGTTGCTGGTCAAGCGCCAGCAGACGGTGTGGGATTGCGAGGGCGCCTGCGTGCTGCTCAGCGAAGGGGGGCGCGAGATGCAGCCGCCGCAGTTTCCCAAGGCCAAGGCGGCCACCCGGGACTTTGCCGATCTGTCGCTGTTCGATGGCAAGCTGTTCACCCTGGAACGCAATGCCTACCGGATCTGTCGCCGCGATGCGCGCAGCGGGCAGGTCGAGCGCTGCTGGTCGTTTGCCGCCGAAGCGCTCACCGCCCCGCGTATCTATCCGCAGAACTACGGCCTGGCCGAAGCCCTGGTGGTCGACGCCGAGGGGGCGTGGATCGGCCTGGATAACAACAACGGGGCCCGCGCCGATGGCGAGGCCCGGCCGATCGTCTGGCGTTTTGCTGCGCCGGAAGGTGGCTGGAGCGCCGGATCATGAGCCGGTGCTTGCCTGGCAAGCGCGCCGGCCTTGTGTCGAGTGCTTTGAACAAACCTGAATTCACCCAGCGTGGCGGCGCTTTGCCGTTGCGCCAGACTACGAACTGATGAGGCCCGCATGAGCGATTCCCTTGATCTCAGCCTGGATGGCGTAGAACGCCGGTCATTGGCTGACTTCACCGAACAGGCCTACCTCAACTACTCCATGTACGTGATCATGGACCGTGCACTGCCGCATATCGGCGACGGCCTGAAACCGGTACAGCGGCGGATCGTCTACGCCATGAGTGAGCTGGGGCTGGACGCCGACGCCAAGCACAAGAAGTCCGCGCGGACCGTCGGTGACGTGCTCGGTAAATTCCACCCCCACGGCGATTCGGCCTGCTACGAAGCCATGGTGCTGATGGCGCAGCCGTTCAGCTATCGCTACACCCTGGTGGACGGCCAGGGCAACTGGGGTGCGCCGGATGATCCGAAGTCCTTCGCTGCCATGCGTTATACCGAGTCGCGGTTGTCGCGCTATTCCGAAGTGCTGCTCAGCGAACTGGGTCAGGGCACCGCGGACTGGGTGCCGAACTTCGACGGTACCCTCGACGAACCCGCCGTATTGCCGGCACGTTTGCCGAATATCCTCCTCAACGGCACCACCGGCATCGCCGTGGGCATGGCCACCGACGTGCCGCCGCACAACCTGCGGGAAGTGGCCAACGCCTGTGTGCACCTGCTGGATGAGCCCAAGGCCACGGTCGAGGATTTGTGCAAGTTCATTCCCGGCCCGGATTACCCCACCGAAGCGGAGATCATCACCCCGCAGGCCGACCTGCTGAAGATCTATGAAACCGGTCGTGGCTCGGTACGCATGCGCGCGGTCTATCGCATCGAAGACGGCGATATCGTGGTGCATGCCCTGCCGCATCAGGTCTCCGGGGCCAAGGTGCTGGAGCAGATCGCCGCGCAGATGCAGGCCAAGAAGCTGCCGATGGTCGCCGACCTGCGGGACGAATCCGATCACGAGCATCCCTGCCGGATCGTGATCATCCCGCGCTCCAACCGCATCGACCTCGACGAGCTGATGCAGCATCTGTTCGCCACCACCGACCTGGAGTCCAGCTACCGGGTCAACATCAATATCATCGGCCTGGACGGCAAGCCGCAGTTGAAGAACCTGCGCACCTTGCTGGTGGAATGGCTGGAATTCCGGGTCAACACCGTCCGTCGCCGCCTGAAGTTCCGCCTGGACAAGGTCGAGAAGCGCCTGCACCTGTTGGACGGCTTGCTGATCGCCTACCTCAACCTGGATGAAGTGATCCATATCATCCGTACCGAGGAACACCCGCGGGCCAGGCTGATCGAGCGTTTCGCCCTCAGCGAGATCCAGGCGGACTACATCCTCGATACCCGCCTGCGTCAGTTGGCGCGGCTGGAAGAGATGAAGTTGCGCTCCGAGCAGGATGAACTGCTCAAGGAGCAGGCCAAGCTGCAAGCGCTGCTGGCCAGCGAGACCAAGCTGAAGAAACTGGTGCGTACCGAGCTGCTCGCCGATGCGCAAACCTATGGCGATGACCGTCGTTCGCCGATCGTTTCCCGTGCCGAGGCCAAGGCGCTGTCGGAAAACGAATTGATGCCCACCGAGCCGGTAACAGTCGTTTTGTCGGAAAAAGGTTGGGTTCGCTGTGCAAAAGGCCATGATATTGACGCCACTGGACTGTCTTACAAGGCCGGTGATGGCTTCAAGACCTCGGCAGCGGGGCGTTCCAACCAGTTTGCGGTGTTTATCGACTCCACCGGGCGCAGTTATTCGGTGGCGGCCCACACGTTGCCGTCGGCGCGTGGCCAGGGCGAACCGCTGACCGGTCGCCTGACGCCGCCGCCGGGTGCGAGCTTCGAATGTGTGCTGTTGCCGGAAGACGAGGCCTTGTATGTCATCGCTTCCGATGCCGGGTATGGTTTCGTAGTCAAGGGTGAGGACCTGCAGGCCAAGAACAAGGCGGGCAAGACCCTGCTGAGTCTGCCCAACGGTTCCAAGGTGATGCCGCCCAAGCCGGTGACCGACCGCGAGCAGAACTGGCTGGCGGCGGTGACCACCGAGGGTCGCCTGCTGATCTTCAAGATCAGCGACCTGCCGCAACTGGGCAAGGGCAAGGGCAACAAGATCATCGGTATTCCCGGTGAGCGGGTCGCCAGTCGGGAAGAGTACGTCACCGACCTGGCGGTGATCCCGGATGGCGCGACGCTGGTGCTGCAGGCCGGCAAACGTACCTTGTCGCTCAAGGCCGATGACCTGGAGCACTACAAGGGCGAGCGTGGGCGGCGTGGCAATAAACTGCCGCGGGGCTTCCAGCGGGTCGATGCGTTATTGGTAGAAGCTGGCAATTAAGCCGGTTTAGAGCGTTTGTCCTAGCTTTTTAGCGCAGGATCGACGCTGCAACACTGGAGTCATGGCGCATATTCACGGATGATATGCGCCTCTTGGGTGCCCGCGTGGCGGAGTGCCCAAACGAATTTTCTGGATCAGACTGTGGCATGCCTTGTGGTGGCCACCTGGATGGGATGATGACTGTTCTGCGCCTTCCTCTTATGTTGCTGCTCACCGGTGTGCTCGGTTTGGCCGGCTGCAGCGTTCACCAACCGGTTTCTTTGTATCAATTGGACAGTGGCACGCCGGGCCAACCTCAACAAAGCGCGGGCATGTCCGTGGTCCTGGGACCTGTGTCCCTGGCCGATTACCTGCAACGCGAAACCCTGTTGCAACGCCAGCCGGATGGCAGCCTGACGGCGGCGACCGATGGCCGCTGGGCTGGCAGCCTGTCTTCGGACATCAATCAACTGCTGGTCCGGCAACTGGCCTGGCGCCTGGACAGCCAGCGCGTGGTGCTGTCGCCGGCGACTCCGGGCACGACGCCGGATGTGCAGGTATTGCTGTCGATCACCCGCCTGGACTCCGGTGCCAAGCAGCCGGCGATCCTGGACGCGCAATGGCGTTTGCTCGATCGTCGTGGGCAGGTGCGCGACAACCGTATCGTCCACCTCGAGCAGCAGCATGCCGGCACCTCGGCAGCGCAGGTCCAGGCTCAGGGCGAGCTGTTGCAGCGCCTGGCCGAACAGATGAGCGTGGCACTCAAGCCGCTGGCCAATCAGCCGCCATTGGTGGAAGTGCGCAAGCCGGCGGCGGCGCCGGCTCCGGTCAAGCAGGCCGAGCCGGAGAAACCGAAGATTCCGATGGCTTCGCCGATCCGTACGGACATGGAAGTGTTTCGTTTCTGAGGCCTGTATTCGAGACAACAAAAAGCCCGCGTCGAAGCGGGCTTTTTGTTGTCCTGCATTGACCGGGGGCCGGTTACTTGCCGCTGTTCTCGTGCATCCGCGCCAGTTGCCGTTCGAGCATCGACGGGTAGGGTTCCATCAGGCGTTCCACGCAGCAGGCGCCTTCAGGGCTGGCAATCGGACGGATACGGGCGCGCTGGCGGATCAGCGCATCGTCGCTGATCTGTCGCTCCACCAGCAGCAGGTTGCGGCTGTGCTGCGACAGCGCCAGGGCATCCTGGGCGGTTTCGGTCAGCAGCAGGTCGATCTGGCTCATGCCGAACAGCTCGTCACCCAGGGTCAGGCCCAGTTGCAGTTGCAGGGTGATGCCGCTGTCGGCGACTTCGATCTGCAACTGGTGGCCCAGCGCCCTGAGCAATTCGCCGCAGCAGATGGCGTTGGTCAGGTAGTCGTCGCCACTGTCCTCGGTATGGAACAGCATCAGCGTGCTGCCGTCGTTCAAGGTGTGCAGTTCGCTCTGGTACAGCGAGGCGGCCTGGTCCAGGCAGTCGCGATACCGTTCCAGCAGTTCGGTCAGGCGGGCCCGGGGCAGGCGACGCAACTGATCCTGGGCGCCCAGCTGGACCGCGAGCACGGCACTGTGCTGGGGCTGCGCAGGCACCACCGGCGCTGGTCTTGGCGCCACGGCGGTGGCGCTGCGCGGGGTTTCCCGCAGGTCGGCGAACGGGTCTTCCTCGTCCAGGTCGAGATCGTCTTCGGCGGTGCTGACGATATGCCGCGGCGCCGGCTTGGGCGTCGGGACTGCCGCGCTTTCGTCGAAGCTGGGATCACGCAGGTTGCGCACCTGGAAGCTCGGCTCGGCGGGCTCTTCCTCGTAGTCGGTCTCGTCGTAGTCGATTTCCGGCTCGGGCTCGGGTTCCGGCTTGACCGGGGCAAAGCGCGAATGCAACTGGCGGGCGAGGTCGCCGATTTCGTCCTGGCGCTGGGTGGCCGGGGTGTGCTCGTCCATGTCCCGCAACCAGACCCGCAGTTGCAGCAACGGCGTGGAGATATGCCGTCCCAGACGCAGGCTCAAGGCCAGGGCCAATGCCAGCAGGATCGCACTGAGAATGCCCATGCTTTGCAGGCTGATGGTCATCGGCTGCTGGAACTGGGCCATGTCCAGGCTGATCCGCAGGTTGCCGGCGGTCACGTCCTGGAAAGTGATCTTGGTCTGGTAGACCCCTTCGGTTTCCCCCAGCAGGCCGCTTTTCGGACGCTGGCCGGCCTCGGCGAGGATCCGGTTGTCGACGCTGTAGATCGCCGCGTGGGCCACCAACGGGTTTTTCGTCAGGTTGTTGAGCAGCACGTTGAGGCTGAGGATGTCGTTGGACACCAGCAACTCGGTCGCGGACGTGGCGGTCTGGGTGGTCAGGCTCTGGCCAAGGGCATCGGCCTGCTGATGCATGGCTTCCTTGAACTGCAATCCCATCACGCAGGCGTAGATGACCAGCGCCAGCGCGACGAGAATCACGTTGTGGCTGGCGATACGCAATGCAAGCGGTACACGGCGGTGACGCAATGCCCGGAAGATCAGCAGGAAGAAGTTATCGGTTTTGACTGGCGTGGGCCGGTTCACTGAGCGCGGCTCTTTTGTCCGTGAAGTTGACGCGCAGTATAGCGAGAGGCCCTAGACCGGCAAAGCGCTGGCGGTGCCGATGGTCACTGAAAGTGAGTAGAATGCGACTTTTTTAACGAACGGGGGTGCGCTTTGCGCGAAATCGTCCTGATTAACATCACCGGTGAGGACCGTCCGGGTCTCACCGCGGCCATTACCGGCGTGCTGGCACAAGGTGGTGTGAACATTCTCGACATCGGTCAGGCGGTTATCCACGACACCCTGTCGTTTGGCATCCTGGTTGAAATCCCGAGCACCGAGCAGGCCTCGTCGGTGCTCAAGGATATTCTGTTCACCGCCTACAAGCTCGACCAGCAGGTCCGCTTCACCCCGGTGTCGGAAGCCGATTACCAGCATTGGGTCGACGGCCAGGGCAAGAAGCGCCATATCGTCACCCTGCTGACCCGCAAGGTCACGGCCGAGCAATTGCAGCGGGTGAGTTCGATCACCGCGCAGTACGGCCTGAACATCGATCATATCGACCGCCTGTCGGGGCGCATGCCGCTGGACACCCCGGTCGACCAGGGCAAGGGCTGCATCGAGTTCTCGGTCCGCGGCGAACCGGCCGATCCGCAGGCGCTGCGTGCCGAGTTCCTCAGCGTGGCCCAGGAACTGAACGTCGATATCGCCTTCCAGGAAGACTCGCTGTTCCGGCGCAATCGGCGCCTGGCGGTGTTCGACATGGACTCGACACTGATCGAGGCCGAAGTCATCGACGAACTGGCCAAGGCGGCGGGCGTCGGCGAGCAGGTGTCGGCGATCACCGAGCGGGCGATGGCCGGTGAGCTGGACTTCCGCGCCAGCTTCAAGGAGCGCCTGGCGTTGCTCAAGGGGCTGGACGTCAGCGTGCTGGATTCGATCGGTGCCTCGCTGCGCCTGACCGAAGGGGCCGAGACCCTGTTCGCCGAGTTGAAGCGCCTGGGCTACAAGACCGCGATCCTATCGGGCGGCTTTACCTATTTCGCCCGGCAGTTGCAGGCGAAGCTGGGCATCGACTACGTGTTTGCCAACGAACTGGAAGTGGTCGACGGCAAGTGCACCGGTGTCGCCATCGAGCCGATCGTCGACGCCCAGCGCAAGGCTGACCTGCTGCGCGAACTGGCCCACAAGGAAGGCTTGCGCCTGGAGCAGACCATCGCCGTCGGCGACGGCGCCAACGACCTGCCGATGCTGGCGATTGCCGGGTTGGGCGTGGCGTTCCGCGCCAAGCCGCTGGTCAGGCAGTCGGCCAAGCAGGCGATTTCCACCCTGGGACTGGATGGCGTCCTGTACCTGCTGGGGTTCCGCGATCGCGAAGGGCAGAACTGAGGAAGGGCACCGGCTTGCCGGCGATGAGCGTTTAGAGTCTTGTGGTGTCCGTCCGGACGCCATCGCTGGCAAGCCAGCTCCTGCAAGGGGTTGGCTTGGCTCCTACAGGGTTTTCCATAGCGAGCCGAAATCTTCTTCGTGTCCCGCCGCGCCACCCGCGGCCGATTCAGCCTTGATCGCTACCGGCTGCTCGAACAACCGATATTCGAACTGATTGAAGCTGCCGGTGCTGGCCAGGCGTTTGTTCAGCCCGCCGCGGCGTTCGTCGCCATTGGTGTTGATCACCACCTTGTGGCCTTCCTGGAAGGGCAGGCGCGGTGCCAGCAGCGTGGCGGGGACCCCGATGGCGCTGATTTCCGGCAACAGCAGGGCGCGCAGGTACTGGCTGCTCTCTTCGCTGCCGCGCACCAGTTGCAGGCCGCAGGGCTGGGCATGGGGTGCGACCAGCTCGATGCCCATCTGCGTGCCGCCGCTGCGGACCTGGCGGATCCAGCGCACCACCGCGACGCTCCAGCCCTGGGCCGTCGAATCCTGGATGCCCACCAGTTCTCCCGCCTGCAACTGGCCGGGGACCTCCCTGGGCCACGCCAGGCAGTAGCCGCCGGGACTGTGGTTGATGATCTGCAGGCCGAAGGTCGGGAAGTCCTCGGCGCTGTTGGCGGCCGCCTGGCTGACCTCGGCCTCCGTGGGGTGATACTGGATTTCCTCGTAGGGCAGCAGGGTATCGGCGCTGCCGTGGCGCTCGGCGTCGAAGGCGAGCGTCCAGCTGTCCTTTTCCGCGCTGTTGGCCATTTGCGCGGTGAAATGCGCCGCGCGGCTGGCGACCGGGCGCTTGAGGATTTCGCTGAAGGAACGTTGCCCGCCGAGGTAGTAGTGCAGGGCACTCATGCCGATACACAGCGTCAGTTCGCCTTGTCCCGGCGTGCGCTGGAAGGTCCGCTCGGCCGCTTCGCCCCAGGCCGCGCAAAGGTGTTGCAGGGTGTCCAGGCTGAAGCCGGAGGGCACCAGCAGGCGCGACTGGCCGCGCTGGTCGGCGGGCAGTTCGAGGTAATCCTTCATGGCCGCGACCAGGGGCAGGGTGTTGATGCCCATCAGCCCCGGCAATTGCTCGTCGAGGAACAGCGAGGTGTAGCGCGGTGGCGCATCGGCCGCGGGGGCGATGGCGAAGAGACTCGACGGCAGGCCGGCACTCTGCAGCGTGACCAGCGCGCTCCAGGGCTCGAGGACTTCCGCCAGGCGGGCGATATTGTTCTGGCGCATCTGGTTGCTGCGTGAACAGCCCAGCAGCAGCGCGACGATATAGGTCTGCTCGATGGTCAGGGACTGGGTCTGGCTCGCCAGTTCATCCCGTACCGGGTTGCCCTGCACCTGATGGATGATGGCCAGCTGGTACAACTGGTGGACTTCGAACCACAGGCTTTCCGGCACGGGGCAATACAGCTGGCTGGCGCGGATCAGCGGACCGTTCAGGCAGTGCAGGGCCCGCTGGATGCCGATGGTCATCAGGGCCGTGCGGTCCTTGCTGAAACGCGAGGCGACGCGCATCGCGATCTGCTTGTAGCCGATGGCCAGGTGATTCTGCAGGGCCTGGCAGAGGTTGGCGACCTTGCGCGGGCGCTCATCGAGGACGATGGACTGATTGAGGAAGTGCCGCTCCAGGTGCTTGCAGACGTAATACACCTCGGGGCGCATCAGTTCGAGCAGCTGCAGGCGGTTTTCGCTGGGGGTGAGCAACTGGTTGAGTTCGCCCAGCCCTTGATACAGCAGGCGCGCGGTTTCTCCGAGATTGGCTTTCGGCAGTTCGGCGATCCAACGCTTCAGATCGCGCGGTGTTCCATCGCAGAAGGACAAGCTCAACTGCGTGGGCGTTGGCGCGCGCAACAACAGGTGAGGACTCGGATTACTCATGTAGCGGGCCAGCTCCAGCAAAGAAACAACAGGCGCCATCCATGGGCGGGGTGACAAAAAATTGATGGCAATATAATGCCACGACTCTAGCAGCTATACGGAAAGGACGCAGCCCTGTCGGTCGGATCAGGCTGCGACTCTTTGTCCGGCGGGTGAAGTCTCAGGATAGCCCGCGACTCAGGCTTCCCGGGGCAGGCCCAAACCCTGGCCCATGGTCACCGGTGAACCGGCCACCAGGCCTTCAGCCCATTTTACCTGCTCGGGACCAAACAGCACGATGGCCGTGGAACCCAATTTGAAACGGCCCAACTCGGCGCCTTTTTCCAGGTGGATCGGCGCGCGGGCGGCTTCGTCGTAACGCACGCTCTTCAGCTCGCGCTTGGGCGGCGTCACCAGCCCGGCCCAGACGGTTTCGATCGAGGCGACGATCATCGCCCCGACCAGCACCACGGCCATCGGGCCGCGCTCGGTGTCGAACAGGCAGACCACGCGCTCGTTGCGGGCGAACAGCTCCGGGACGTTTTCGGCGGTGGTCTGGTTGACCGAGAAGATCCGCCCTGGCACGTAGACCATTTCCCGCAGGGTGCCGGCCAGTGGCATGTGCACCCGGTGGTAGTCCTTGGGCGACAGGTAGATCGTCGCGAAGTCACCGCCCATGAACGGCGCGGCGACCGCCGCATCGCCACCCAGCAGTTCGAGGACGCTGTAGCTGTGGCCCTTGGCCTGGAACACGCGGCCATGCTCGATAGGACCGAGCTGGCTGACGGCACCGTCGGCCGGGCAGAGGATTGCCCCCGGCGTCTGGTCCAGGGGGCGTGCGCCTTCTTTCAGGGCACGGGTGAAGAAGGCATTGAAGTGCTCGTAGGCGGTCAGGTCTTCGACCAGCGCCTGGGACATGTCCACCTGGTAGCGCCTGGCGAACCAGGCGGTGAAGGCATTCTTGAACCAGCGCACGCGGCATTCGGCGATGCAGCCGGCCAGGCGCGACAGCAGGTGATGGGGCAGCAGGTACTGGCTGAGGATGAACAAACGCTTTTTCATCAAGGGTCCTTGGAAATCTCAAATCTCTACGGGGGTGTCGGGGTGGTTGCCCCATTCGCCCCAGGAGCCGGCATAACCTTTGACGCGCGGGTAACCGAGCGCCTTGGCCACCAGGTAGGTGAAGCCGGAGCGGTGATGGGTCTGGCAGTGGGTGATGACTTCTTTGTCCGGGGTGATGCCCAGGCTGTCGAGAATCTCCGGCATGTCCTTACGGATCCGCAGGCTGCGGGCCTGGTCCATGCCGGCGGTCCATTCGAAATTCACGGCGCCGGGGATGTGCCCGCCCTTGGCGGCGAGGACTTTTTCACCGGAGTACTCCAGCGGGCCACGGGCGTCCCAGATCGCCAGGTCGGCGGCGCCCAGGCGCGACTGCAGGTAGTCGCGGGTGGCGGTCGGTTCGTCGTGCAGCGTCAGGGCCACCGGGCTGCCGGCGGCCACCGGGGTGTCGGTGGACACCGGCAGGCTTTCGGCCAGCCATGACAGGAGGCCGCCGTCGAGGTAGTGGTAACGGCCGTGGCCGATGACATCCAGCAGCCAGATAAAGCGTCCGGCCCACCCGCCGCCTTCATCGTCATAGACCACGTAGACCGCATCCGGGTTGTGGCCCAGTTCGCCGAACAGCGCTTCGAGCGCGGCCTTCGGCGGCATCAATCCGGGCGCTGGCGGCTGGCCCAGCTGGGTGCGCTTGGGGTCGACGAAACGCGCGCCGGGAATATGCCCGGTGGCATAGCGGGCGCTGCTGGTCAGGTCCACCAGGATCAGCCCGGGCGTGTCGAGGCGCGGCAGCAGGTCGCTGGGCTCGATCACCAGCGGCAAGCCAGAGAAGTCAGGCATGTGAGGTCTCCTGGACGCAAAAGGGAGGATTGTAGCGCAAGCTTCAGGCGCTGCGGTTGGTAAAGGCTTGCAGCGCTTTCTCGATGCACTGCGCGGTCTTGCCGAAGGCCTGCACGGTCATTTCCGAGAGCGGCCCGCCTTCCTGGTCGGCCATGATCAGCATGATCACCCGGCCATTGTTGCTCAACGAACGCAGCAGCAAGTGCTCGCCGGGGAACTGGGCCCGCAGGTTGCCGGGCAGGAGAGCGGAGAACTGGGCATTGTTGGCCGGCGTCAGGCGGATCTGCGCCGGCTGGCTCAGCAGGCGCTGCAAGACGGTGCTCTGGGCAACCTGGAAGATCAGGTTGGCGGCTTCCCTGGGCAGGCCGGCGATCTGGTTGACCCGCAATGCGCTATGGCTGCGGTCGGCCATCAGGATCATCACGCGGCGCATGCCGCAGGCCACCAGGGCGTCGCGAGCGACGGTGGTCAGGTGCATGGCATTGGTGAAGCGACCGGGCTCGGCCAGCAGCTGTGCGCAGTGTTTGCGCCAGGTGCCCAGCGCCTCGGCGGTGGGGGCCGGGGCCGGCAGCAGTCCGGCATGCACGCGGCGGACATGCCAGGGCCAGATCAGGGCTTCGGCCGGGTGCCAGAGGTCTTCCATCGAATGCTGGTTGGCACTCTGGGCCGCCTGTTGGTGGATCTGTTGCTGCAACTCATCCATCGGCTGTTGCAGGTAGAGGCTCGACAGCAGTTGCCAGCGCAGGCAGTGCGGGCTGTCCCAGGCCTGTTGCGCGGCCAGGGCCAGGCCGTTGGCCAGCAGCACGGTATTGGCGGGCTGGTTCAGCCAGCGGCGCAGAGCCGGATCGGCATCCAGCCGCTGTTGCTGGTGCAGCCGGTCATCGCTGTCGCGGGCGATATGCAGCACCCTGGCGAGGGTGCGCTGTTCGGTGAGCAGCAGTTGATAACCCTGGGTCACCCACACCGGCAGGCGCCAGACATCGGCCAGCCCCTGGCACAGCTCCAGCAGGCGGATGCCGAACAGTTCCCGTTCGACGGCGGCGGCCGGTTCGTGCTTGTGCAGCACCCGCAGCTCCCAGTTTTCGAGGAGCTTCGGATGGGTCAGTGCCAGAGGCCACAAGGGCGAGAGAAACAGCAGGCTGCCCCAGTGGATGTCCTGCCAGAGTCGCGCCAGGCGCGCGGCGAACAGGCCGTTGGCCTGCTGGCTGGCGTGCTGGCTGATCAACTGCAACTGTCGCAGGGCCACCGGGATTTCTTCCGGTGGTCGCGCCGGCAGGCGTTCGAGCAGTTCTTCGGTGCGCTTGAGGCCCAGGCGATTGATCGCCACCTCGAGGTTCTCGGCCGGCTCGGTCATGCTGCCGTGGGTGTGGTGGTTGGCTTCGCAGATCACGCTCAGCGCCAGCGCGGGGCTGTCCTGCATCAGCTCGGCGATATCGCGCAGCGAGCTGCGGTTGTCGCGGATGGCCCGGCAGACGCGGTCGTGACTGTCCTGGGGGACGGGCAAACGCACGCCTTGCAGCAGCTTGATCCAGCCCTGCAGCGTGTCGGGTTTCTGCGTGGAGACAGTCGTTTCGTTAGCCATATTCGAGCGCGGTCATCATCACTGTTAACAGGCCCGTAAAGGGCTGGGCAGGCGCTGCGCAATCGACCGGAGTTGCTGGCACATGGCCGGTTTTCTGGCTTTTCGCCTGAACTGGCTATAGTCTGGCGCAGATTCGCCGATAAGGAGAAGAAGAGATTTATTAACTTCCGAATATGACCTTGAACCCGACTCAGTAAGTGCTCTCTACCTATGGCTAAAATTATCGGCATCATCGTCGTATTCGCGAGCGTGCTCGGCGGGTACGTGCTTTCCCACGGCAAGATTGCCGCCCTGATCCAGCCCTTCGAGGTGATGATCATCGGTGGCGCGGCCTTCGGTGCGTTCCTGCAGGCCAACCCCGGCTACATGACCATGCACGTGGTCAAGAAATCCCTGGGCATGTTCAGTTCGCGCTTTACCCACACTTTCTATCTCGAGGTGCTGGGCCTGATCTACGAGATCCTCAACAAGAGCCGCCGCGAAGGCATGATGGCGATTGAAGGGGATATCGAAGACGCCGCCGCCAGCCCGATCTTCGCCAAGTACCCGGCCGTGCTCAAAGACGAGCGCATGACCGCCTACATCTGCGATTACCTGCGCATCATGTCCTCCGGCAACATGGCTCCCCATGAGCTGGAAGGCCTGTTCGACATGGAGCTGTTCTCCATGAAGGAAGAGCTGGAGCATCCGGCCCATGCGGTGACCGGCATCGCCGACGCCATGCCCGGCTTCGGTATCGTCGCGGCGGTACTGGGGATCGTGGTGACCATGGCTTCCCTGGGCGAAGGCGACCAGAAGTCCATCGGCCTGCACGTGGGTGCGGCCCTGGTAGGTACCTTCTTCGGTATTCTCGCCGCCTACGGTTTCTTCGGTCCCCTGGCGACTTCCCTGACCCACGACGCCAAGGAAGAGCTGAATATCTACGAAGCGATCAAGGCCTCCCTGGTGGCCTCGGCTTCGGGCATGCCGCCTTCGCTGGCGGTGGAGTTCGGGCGCAAGGTCCTGTATCCGAAGCACCGTCCCAGCTTCGCCGAGCTGGAACAAGCGGTTCGCGGTCGCTGAGTCATGGAAAACAATCAGCCGATCATTATCAAGCGCGTCAAGCGCTTTGCCGGCGGGCATCATGGTGGCGCCTGGAAAATCGCCTTCGCCGACTTCGCGACGGCGATGATGGCGTTCTTCCTGGTGCTGTGGCTGCTGTCCACGGCGACCCCGGAACAGAAGATCGCCATCGCCGGCTATTTCAAGGACCCGATCGGCTTCTCCGAGAGCGGCACGCCCTACATCATCGACCTAGGCGGTTCGCCGGTGCTGGCGCCGGACAAGACCCTCAATCCGGAAGTCAAATCCCAGCCGCAACCGGACAAGGTCACGGTCGACACCGACCAGGTCGAGAGCATGGCCGAACAGGTCGAGAAAGAGCGCCTGGAGTTGCTGCTGCAGGAGTTGCACAAGAAGGTCGACGAGAGCCCTGAGCTGCAGAAGTTCAAGGATCAGATCCAGTTCGAGATCACCCCGGACGGCCTGCGTATCCAGATCATGGACGCGGAAAACCGGCCGATGTTCGACTCCGGCAGTGCGCGCCTGAAGCCTTACTTCGAAGACATCCTGCTGGCCATGGCCGACACCATCAAGGCGGTGCCGAACAAGATCAGTATCAGCGGTCATACCGATGCCAAGCCGTACGCAGGCTCCGGTGACTTCGGTAACTGGGAACTGTCGGCCAACCGCGCCAACGCGGCCCGTCGGGCACTGGTGGCGGGGACCTATCCGGACACGCAAGTGGCGCGGGTGGTGGGTTATGCCTCGTCGTCGCTGTTCGACAAGGCCAACCCGTTCAACCCGGTCAACCGTCGCATCGATATCGTCGTGCTGACCAAGAAGGCGCAGAAGGCCATCGAGGGCGAACAGGGTGCCGATGACGACAAGCCCGCCCCGGTCCCGACTCCGGGCCAGGGTGCGCCGGGCGAAGTGCCGGCCGACCCGAATGCGCTGCCGGCGGACAAGCAGCCGCTGCCCGCCCATGAGGTGCGACAGCGCTTGAACATCTTCGAGGACGGCGTCTTGAAGATGGACGAACCGGGCAAGCCGAAGACCGGCTCATGAGCCGATAAACAACAAGGCCGCGATTATCGCGGCCTTGTTGTTTGGGTGTTGTTTCGGTCATTTGGGGCGACAGGGGTCAATAGCTGTCCTGCGGCAGGCTGGCGATGATCGAGCGGTAGCTGTTCATCCGCTGTTGCTGCACGCGGCCATCTTCCAGGGCCTTGAGCAGCGCGCAGCCGGGCTCGCGATCATGCTTGCAGTCGCGGAAGCGGCAGGTGCCGATCAGGTCGTTGAACTCGATAAAACCCGCTTCGACGTCGGCACGGCTGACGTGCCCCAGGCCGAATTCGCGGATCCCCGGGGAGTCGATCAGTTCACCGCCGCCGGGGAAGTGGAACAGCCGCGCGGTGGTGGTGGTATGGGTGCCCTGGCCGGACAGTTCGGAGAGCGGGCCGACGCGGGTGTCCACTTCGGGCAGCAGGCTGTTGACCAGCGAGGACTTGCCGACCCCGGATTGGCCGACAAACACGCTGATGCGCCCGTCCAGCTGTTGTTGCAACTGCTCCATGCCGTTGCCGTGATGGGCCGAGACTTCCAGCACCGGATAGCCCAGCGTGCGATACACCGCCAGCAGTGCGTTCAGGGCCGGGGCATTCTGCTCGTCGATCAGGTCGAACTTGTTCAGCAGCAGCAACGGCCGGATGCCGGCATGCTCGGCCGCCACCAGGTAGCGGTCGATCAGGTTGGCATGGGGTTCGGGCAACGGCGCGAAGACGATCACGATCATGTCGACGTTGGCGGCCACCGGCTTGAGCTGGCCACGGCTGTCCGGGCGCTTCAGTTCGGTGGTGCGCGGCAGTTGCGCGACGATCACGCCAATACCCTGGTTGCCGGCACGCCAGACCACCCGGTCGCCGGTCACCAGCGCCGGCAGGTTGGCCCGCAGATGGCAGCGGAATACCTGGCCCTTGAGCTCGCCTTCCAGTGCCTCGACTTCGACCTGCACGCCGAAGTGGGCGATCACCAGGCCCGTCTGCTCGGCGCCCAGGTCGCCGCCTTCCAGTGCCTCGACGGCCTGGGATTCGCGTTTGGCGGCGCGTGCGGCGCGTTCGCCCTGGATCTTTTCGATGCGCCAGTTCTGGCGGCGGTTGAGCTGGCGTTTGGCCATGGGTGTTCCGTGTCGTTGAATCGGCGGGGAGGGGCAAGCGGTCGCGAGTTTAGCACGCCCGGCAAGCGCGGCCTGCGCTAAACTGTGCGGCTACGCCGAGGAGCCAACCCATGCAAAACCCACAGAATCTGATCTGGATTGACCTGGAGATGACCGGCCTGAACCCGGACACCGACGTCATCATCGAAATGGCGACCATCGTCACCGACAGCAACCTCAACACCCTGGCCGAAGGCCCGGTGATCGCGATCCATCACAGCGATGAAGTGCTGGCCGGCATGGACGAGTGGAACACCCGTCAGCACGGCGGTTCGGGCCTGACTCAGCGCGTGCGCGAGAGCCGCATCAGCATGGCCGAGGCCGAGGCGCAGACCATCGCCTTCCTGGAACAGTGGGTGCCCAGGGGCAAATCGCCGATCTGCGGCAACAGCATCTGCCAGGATCGCCGCTTTCTCGCCCGCCATATGAAGGCACTGGAAAACTATTTCCACTACCGCAACCTGGACGTGTCGACCCTCAAGGAACTGGCCGCGCGCTGGGCGCCGCAAGTGCGTGACAGCTTCCAGAAGGGCAGCACGCACCTGGCGCTGGACGATATCCGTGAGTCGATCGCCGAGCTGCAGCACTACCGCAAGCATTTCATCAAGTTCTGATCCGCAGCGGTGCCTGCCGCGCTGCGCTCTTTTGGGGCGCGGCGCAAGTCAGTAGACTGCGGGCCTTCTCCTGCCCGGATCGCCATCATGCTGCTGATGCTCTACCTCGTCGCCATTACCGCTGAAGCCATGACCGGCGCATTGTCTGCCGGACGGCGTGGCATGGACTGGTTCGGCGTGGTGCTGATCGCCTGCGTCACCGCGCTTGGCGGCGGTTCGGTGCGCGACGTCCTGCTGGGGCATTACCCGCTGACCTGGGTCAAGCACCCGGAATACCTGGTACTGACTTCGGTCGCGGCCCTGGTGACGGTGTTCATCGCGCCGCTGATGCGTCACTTGCGCTCGCTGTTCCTGGTGCTCGACGCCCTGGGCCTGGTGGCCTTCACCCTGATCGGGTGCATGACCGCCCTGGAAATGGGCCAGGGCATGATGGTGGCTTCGGTCAGCGGAGTGATCACCGGGGTGTTTGGCGGGGTGCTGCGGGATATCTTCTGCAACGATATTCCCCTGGTCTTCCGCCGTGAGCTCTATGCCAGCGTCTCGTTCGCCGCCGCCTGGTGTTTCCTCGGTTGTACTTATTGGCAACTGCCCAATGAACAGGCGATTCTGATCACGCTCTTTGGTGGCTTTCTGCTACGCCTGTTGGCAATTCGCTTTCACTGGGAAATGCCGAAGTTCGTCTATAACGACGAAGCCTAGTGGGCCTATATATCTATAGTTTGAAACCTTATTGTTGATCCGATCGGACAGGGTCCGATCAACAAATTGCGTTTTTCTTTTGAAAAGGACAACGAGTAGCCTTGTGACTCATAAGTAGTAATAAGGATATTACGATGTCTGAGTCTTTTCTGTCCGCTTGTCTCCCTCCGTGCCTGATCGTGCGGGATGGGGTTCTTGTATGAACAGACTGTTGTTCGATTATGGCTCGAATCGCTACGAAATATCGGGTGACGCATTAAGCCAGGATGACCTGGCGTACCTCGCTGAAACTCAACGTGTCCTGGAGAAATATAAAGTCTGTTTTCCCGAGTTGTATCTGGAAGGCAAGGGAATACGTGTCACGCAAGGTGGCAAGAGCTATCTCCTGGGAACAATCCATACCCAGGGGGTGGATGAGCAACGAATTATCTATCCCTGCTTTCGGGAAGAGTTCGTATTTGATTTTCTTCGCGATATGTCGTCCTTTTCTCTGTGGCGTGACCTGGATGGCGAGTTGGCGGCTTCCTATCCTCTGCTCAAGTCGGAGTTGATAAGGGAGGGGGTTGCCGAAGAGCATCGGATCAACTGGGTATTGACCCGGGACTTTATCGCGATGGTCACTCCGACGGGCGAGAATTCCAGCATTAAAAAACAAGAGCTGGATTTTTTGAACGGCCTGCTTTCTCTCCAGCAGGTCGGGGCCGCACAGGCGAAGATGCGACGCTTGCAAGGTGTGAACCTGTCGAATCCGCCGGCAACGGATAGCGCATCGGGTCCGGGACGTCGTCGCAAGCGTGCCATTGAGCACACATTGAATCTTCTGGTGGGTGACGATGTTGCCGATGTCAGACTCTATCAGGTGGTCGCGGCGCAAAGTCCGGATTCCGCTGCCAGTATGCGTCTTGTTTCGAAGTACTACACACAATGGAAAGGGCGTATCAATACCCGGCAGGAATTTGCCAATTTCCTCCTGGCGATCAATCTCGGCTCAATGCCACCTTCGCTGTTTACCGGGTTCCATCAATTAGGCGCCTTGAGACAGCGACGCGTGACACAGGTCCTGCTCACCCTACCCAACGAAGGCTCTCCGGAGTGGCGGAGGATGCTGCTCAATATTCATGGCGAGTTCGATCAGTTCAGGCAGCGGGCGCTGGGCCGCATCCTCAAGCCGGGAGGGCGCAGTTACCTCGAGTTGGGGGCCGACTATTCAATCAGCAATAACGACCTGGTCATAAAATATTCCGCGGCGGCGGCGCCAGGTGTCGAATTTGACGGAGTCGTCAATGTCATCGCCCACGGTCAGTATATAGAGCGACGCGTGTCCGGTTATCCGGAAAAGGTTGCGGGCTGGCTGCACGACAACCTGCTCGCCAATTATGGCGCGACAGGGTTCAGGAAATTGAAGGTGATCAATTTTCAGTCCTGCCATATTCCGGATGTGCTGGCGAAGCACATTACCTGTCTTTTCCTGGAAAGGTCGTCGGTGTTTTTTGAACCGGATCGAATTCCCAATTTACTGATCATCTCCAGTCCGCGATCGCCGCTGGTATTGACGTCGCAGCTGCTACTCGGTCGTACCCTGTCGAGTCTGTGGCAGGAGCAGCACTTTGTTTTTCCCGGGCATGTGCTCAAGGCGTTCAGGCACCTGATCGATAACTCTTCGGGTATTCAGGTGGCGATCAGCGAGAATTTTCACTGGTCTTCTACCTTTACCGATCCGAACTATCTTTCATTCGCGGATTACCTGAGAAGCACACAGGTTTTACAGGCGGATCGACTGTTTACGGAAACGCCCGGTATTCCTTATGTCGCTAAGACCACGTTCGACTCTATCAACCGCGTCACACGCGCGGTGCTCGATCTGCGCAGGTCGGGAGTGGAGCAGTGTGCCCAACTGATCGTTGATCGGTTTCCCGGGGCGGTCGGCGATGTCCAGAGGCTGGTGTCGGTTGCCTCCATCGCCGAAGGGCCGGATATGCTGCCAGTCGGCGAAGTCGATACCGTGCGCAAAGTGATAGGTTTTCTGGCGCAATTGAAGTCGGCAGCGGACCGTCGGGATTTTCTCGGCGGTTATCAGATTTACCATGCGACGAAAGTAAAAATCCTGATTGATCCCTATGACCCCCATGGGCCTGCAAAGATCAGGCATTTCACCGACCTGATCTTCATATTGTGCGGTTCCAGGATGCCTGGCACCGAAGAGCGCTATGAGGCCGCCTATAAAAAGCTCTTTCTGCTGGAGAAGGAGGAGTATCGGGCGATGACCGGCATCGATATCGATTTCGCCGCCCGGCAGTTTTTCAAGAATTATCCGTATATACAGTTCGCTCCGAGCGAGTTTCATTCCTTTCAAGCGCCCAGCCCTCAGTCGGACATGGTGACCGTGGACACCGGCCTGCTGCGGGGGCTGCAGGGCAGCGAACAGTTGGGGATGCCCACACGGGAACTGCGGCGATTGCTGGACGCCGGGGACGAAATAAATACCCTGTCGGCCATGGAGCGGCTGGAAAGCAGCCTGGACAAGAAGAAGCCATTTCTCAACGACTCGCGTTCGCTGAGAAGCCTGCAAGAGACCCGGGAAAATCTCGAGCGCGCCAGGACCCGTCTCGAGAAAAAGCAGTTGTCACCCATCGCCCTGAAAGCCACTGCGCGCTTGGCCGCCGGCTCCAGTCGCCTGCTCGGGGCATTCGGGGTTTTCGCGGACTTCCGCACCCAACCCTTCCACCTCGACTTTTCCTCGGTCAGGTCGGGTCTGTTCAGCACCAGCGATTCGCTGGCGGTGGTCAAGGGGGTCTTTGATTTCAGCTCCGATATCGGCCCGGCGCTGGCCTTGCGCCTGGCCTCCAGCGCGTCGCGGGCACTCTGGCAACCGCGGCTGGACCAGCTGTTTTTCAAGATGAACAAGGTGCTGCTGCCCCTCGATGTGCTGTTCACGGCGGTCAGCCTGTATCGCAACGTCGAAGGCGCGCGGTTGGCCAGGAGCGTCGAGGAACAGGCGCTGTATATCACCATGACGGTGATCGATGGCGCCTCGTTCGGGCTGGGCCTGGCGGGCTTTATCCTGATCGGCGTGCCCGGGGTTGGCGTCGCGTTGATTCTGGTGGGGATGGCCCTGGCGGTGGTGAATATCCTGCTCAATGCCATCGTCAGCCTCTCGCAACTGGAGAACTATCGCTGGGATGAAAAGGTTGGCCTGTTCTTCGGCAACCTGTTCGGGGCCTCGGCGCTGCACGGCATCCTCACCCAGCAGCAGATGCGCCAGGCGGCGGATCAACTGTTCGCCGGGGTGAGCGAAGAGGGCATCGATCTGCTGCTGACGCCGATGATCAACGACGCCGACGACAGCGACCAGACCAATCCGCTCAAGGACATCGGTTCGATCAGCCAGGGTTCCAGCCTGCGCCAGCAGCCCAAGGGTTATACCCTGTCGCCGCTGGGGCTGACCCCGGATGACCTGCAGACCTGGACGGACGGGAAGGACCAGGACAAGACCGCGCAGGTCCACAAGGGCTGGTACCTGCGTCGCCGGGAGCGCCCGCGCAAGCTGATGGTGACGATGCCGTCCACGCCGAACACGAGGCTGGAAGTGCTGGATTTCGGTGCGATCCCGACCATCCTGCTGTTCGGTGCCACGCCCCACCTGTTGCTGGAGGCCAATCCGTTTGGCTGGGCGGCGGGAGAGTCACCCCAGGAGTGGGCGCTGAACCGCTACCAGGTCAGGCTGCACCGCGAGACGCCCTACACCCTGCAGTTCAAGAAAAGCGTGCTGAGCTCGAAGGACTTCGACTCGAACTTCGGCAGCCGGACGGAACTGCTCGTTCCGCCGGGGGACTTGCCGACGCTGCCGCAAGTGAGCCTGGACCTGTCCGGCCAGGACCGCGAGACCCTGGCGGAACTGGACTTGTCCCGCTCGTCGCTGGAGATCGTCAAGTTCAAGGGCAAGAGCACCTTCCGGCTCGATCTGGTCAGTGCCGATGACCAGGCCGCCTGCGCGCTGGAGCGGGTGGTGCGCACGGTTCAACTGTCGGCGCATATCTCGTTCAAGAGCGGCGAGACGCACCCGGTGATGGCGGTGGTGGAGGAAGGTTCGCGGATCACGCTGAGGCATTCGACGGGGCATTCCCTGCTGTTGCTGAAGCCGCAGGTGCGTCGTTGCGATATCGACCTGCACGCCCCGGTCAGCGGTTTTGCAGTTTCCATCTAGATGCAAGCCTGACGTTATAAATAAAGTTCAAGCACTTTAAGGGAATATAAGTGATGAGTGACAGGAAAGTAATAAAGATCACCGGGCATGCGGCCGCGACGGATTCGGAACTGGAAAAAGTCGAGCTGATTCTGACGGACACTTCGCTGAGGTACCATGATCTCACTACCCAACTTGATCCACGGGTAACGCCGGTCAAGAAGCAGTCTTTCAACATCGAGGACCGTGATCGGGAAAAGTTGCAGATTTCCCTGGAAGGCAATTTTTTTGTCACTGAGCTCAAGGGCGGGGAGCTGGTTTTAAGAAAAAATATAGAAAGTTGCTTGAAGCTTGTTCTGCAGAATCAAACCATTACCTTGAACCCGAATATTTATTACGGGAACCGGTTATATAACGTGATGGAAATGGACCTGCCGCAACTGCTTGTGCCAGGAAACAACCAGCCCGTCATGTTGGGCAGTGCCGCCAGTCGGCCCTATGACTCGACAGCGTTGCTATTCAATGCGGAAAGGGCCGCTGAGCTCGACCGCTATCCCGATGACACCCTCGTCAATTATGAAATCAGGCTGGCCCGGTATGACGGGCAACCGACAAACCCGACCGCGGGCTATCTGAGTTTCGCGGAGATAAAAAAGGCCCGATCAAGGGGCTTCGTTCTCCTGCCGAGTGTGCCGACGTCAGCCTTCGACTTGAGCTCGATCCGGTTTTCCTACCGTATCACGGCGCGTGGGGGCGCCCGGATAGATTCCCTGGAGGATGAAAAGAAGGACCTTTTGCAGGTCAGGGTCAGTGCTTCGAGTCATCAGCTTATCGACATGAAGGCGATCAACAAGGCGCACACCCTCGATTTTCTGGAGATGAAATGCCTGTTGAACGGCGAGGGCCTGTTCCGCTACCTGAATGTCGCCTTCCCTCGGTTCAGGGTCTTTTATGATTCGGGCAGCGAGGTGGCCTATAACAGCGTTCATCACCTCGATCTTTCGACGGCAGCCAAGAGGACAGAGCATGGGTTGCTGATCGATATGGCGTCGCTTGCCTCGGTCGATTTTATCGACAGGAGATCTTTTTTACGCATAAAGGGATTGGCGTATTTCGAGCAGGCGCCGCCAGAAGTCGCCAACTTTTCGTATGAGATGCTCGACTCGGATTACCGGGTGATCAACGAGGCGCATTACGTGGGGCGCTGCCACTTCAGAAAGGTTGTCGAGGACGCTGCTGCATCCCGCGTACTGCATCTGGAGACGCAAGGGAATCCCTATTATCTTGAGATGGATATCAAGGATCCATTAAAGGAAAGCCCCGCAAAACAGGGCTCCGCAGCTTGTTATTATCGAATCCATCTGATTTCTCCTTTCCCGTCAGTCGCAATGGACCAGCTGTTTTTTTCCGAAGTCGATTTCTACTTCGACAGGAAACTGAGCTTTGCCGATATTGCCCGGGACCTGGATCTGCCCTATGAGGAATTGGATATAGCGCCGCTGGTCCAGAGTGCAAAACTGCAGGACTTTCTTGAGGCGCATACGCTGGCCTATACGGCGATTCCGTTCTCCTTTGAACGGATGACGAAAGATGTGCTCATGCGGGCCGCCTTTCCCCAGGCGGTGGCAAAAAATGTCTCCGTCCACGGCTATTCCAGAACCGGAAGAAAGCTGTTCAGCACGCGCTGGCTGGAAAAAGACCGGGTAGAAGAAGCGCCCGCCTGGTGGCAGGGGGTGGAGATACTGGTGCTCTGTCTCTGGATGAAAAAGGATGCCCTGGCGCAAAGCCCTTCGCCCTATACCTACCGCGCGGAAAGAGAGTTTGACGGCGGCACTTATGACGCGCCGTATTTCCTGAGTGTCGAAGGGAAATTCAATCCGTATACCTACATTCCCTGCCTCAAAGGCAACCATGTCTATGAGCTCGATCCACTGTTCTCCAACACCCTGTATGTCGGGCAGGGGCGCAGTCGGGTTCAAGGTCGGGGTTCAGCCAATACGATTTATCTGATGTGGGACTCTCACACCGTCTTTGATTTCGCCGCGGAGGAGGACTTTCAAAAGGGCCTGGCACCTTCGCGCCTGAAACTCATGGGGGTCGAGTTGGAGAACGTGGTGATACAGGTGCCGGGGCCGGAGGAGGAACATTGGGGCAGTGTCGTCCTGGAGTGGGCGCTGCTGGTCGATCCGCAGAAGGAACTGGCCGCGACCCGTGATCCGGCCGTCCAGGGCTGGTTGAAAGGCAGTCAGGCAGCGCTCAAGGAAGGCTCGTTGACGCTGGTCAACTTCCTGAAGGAGCCGATTGGCGAGTTTCTGGAAATCGAGATCAAGGATCGCCTCTACACCCTGGAAGTGTCGCGAAACGATGGCAAGGTTCATTGGCGGCGGCAAGTCGATCTCGGTCGTGAAGCCCTGGGCGAGAAAACCGTGCTTCGTCGCTGGAGCGACAAGACCGAGTACGTGCTGCGCAACAGCATTCTGGGCAAACCCGACACGCCGCTGTATCCCAGCGATGACGGCCAGGACATCCTGATCGCCCGTGGCAACGTGGCCTATCTGCATGGCGGCAGGCATGAGACGCAACTGGTCGGCAATCTGCCGGAGAACTTCTTCTATCTCGATCAGGGTGGCGCCGACAGTGTGATCGCCAACGGTTATAGAAACACCATCGAGATATCCGGCGCCTCGGGTGGGGACAAGGTCCTTTTCCTGACGACGAAAAGGGCGGCGACCCATTTCATTTCCGCTTCCGGCGTCAGTTTCAGAACGGCCCGCATACAGGACGACGACCTGTTCTTTTTCCAGGAAGCCGAGACCCATCTGCTGACGATCTGCCTGAAGGACATCGTCGCCTGGCCGCGCTCAGCGCAGAACCGGGTCAGCCTGTTGCTTGAGGAAGGGATCTTCAGCGCCGATCGGTTGATCGAGTCCCTGCGGCTGTCGGCGTTGAGTTATCGAGAGGAGGTTTACCGGTTGCAATCCGTGTTGCCGGAACCGGCCCTGCAACAAGGGTTTACCCAACTGGCTGACAGAGTGGCCCAGGATGAACACTCGAAGGCGTATCTGAAAGATCAGATCAAACAGTATGACGTGGTCGAAAAGGAATAAGGAGAAGCCCTGATGTCTGCGCAAGCCAAGCTATTGGAGATGAATGAACATCGCTACAAGGTGGCGTGTCCTTTTTATGGAGAAAAGGACTATGCATTCACGTTCGAGTTTACCGCTGTCAACGCCGTCTGGCAGGCACATGATGCCGACTCCGCCAGTCTTGTCGCCAAGCCGAATATCTGGATGGGCGAAGAGCGAGAAGATCACTACACCGTTGCGCAACGGCCGGAAGCCGCCGATGAACGAGTGTTTGCCTATCGGCTCGGGCGCAGTTTCACCCTGGTCTGCCTGAACGAGCAGTTGTACCTGATGCTCAGGACCTGGGAAGAAGACCGGGAGGGAAAGGTGCTGGCGGCGAGCCGACGTAATAAAAGCGCGGTGAAAGTCGCGACCCGGATGGTCTCGGGGAAAACCGAGCCGCTGATGTTCGCCCATGGGGATCCCTGCGTCATCAAGCTGGAAACCAGGGACGGGCTTTCGACGGTCAAGGTCTGGAATACCGGAAAAGCGGGGGAAGCGCCTTATATCCTGGGCGACTTCGGTGAGGCGTTCAGGGATTTTTTCGCCGGCTTCAGCGAGTTCCAGTTCAATACCATTCCGCTGGCCATCAAGAATGGCCGGCACTCGTTGCGCCTGGAAAGAGTGGCGGCCTGGGTGGGTAACGCCCGGCCGGAGGGCGAGGCCAATCTGCGCGATTACCTGGAAGAAAAAAAATCGCTGTTGAAGGGCTTCGGCTATCGGCAACTCCCCCTGGAGCAACTGATTGCCCATTACCCACTGCAGAAGAACCGCTGGGGAACCCTGGATAACAAGCTGTTCCACTCCGTGGAGAACGCCAACTTCTCCATCGAGGCGGCTCGGGGACTGTGCTTTGATGCCTTCAGGAATTCATGCTCGGTTTCCCTGACACCTGCGGCGGATCGAGGCGTCTCCAGCGGTTTCATGCTGGATGTGCGACTGAAGGAGCCACGGTCACTTGAAATCCAGACGGTGGTCGCGTTGATCGACAGGTGGAATAAAGCGCAATCCGTTTTCTCGCGGCGCAAGCACGGGCTGGATTTTAAAAAGATCGTCGAGGACGTGGAGCGTTTTGATCCGGCTGAACCCTTTGTAGCGGGTGCTCATTACAACGATCGGACCCTCGCGCAATTCATCGGGACCAGCACGCTGGCGGGTAGTCTGCCGAATTTTGTCGGACAGTTGAGTGTGTCCGATTTCTCTGTCGAGGCGCAGTTGAAGGCCACCATGCGTCAGCTTCAGCTCAAGCTGAACGAGGATAAACAGACGCTTTACACCCGCCGCACGGATATCGGTGCGCTCACCTGTAAAACCGCCGCGCCTGAGAGCAGTACCCGTTTCTCCCTGCAGATCCTGAGGCAAATGAAGGCAGGCCCGGCGAATGGAGAGTTGGCTTACGAGGAGAAGATGGTCTTCAGCGACTCTCAGGGCAACGAGCGCGGATCAGTGGACTTGGAGGGTTTTCCCTGTTTCCTGCTGCTGTGCCTGAGTGACGATCGCAAGGCGTTCAATCTGTTCGTGGCGCGGGCCGAGAGCGATCTTTCCGGCGGGTTGCAAGCCGCTCTGACGTATGCGATTTCGCCTGCCGGCGATCAGGCGGCGTCTCGAGAAGATCCAGCCATCGCTGAAGTCGTGCTCACCCTTGGCCTGGGAACAGGCGTGGGGAATGGCCCGATGCTCGCGATCAGGGATCTGAGTCTTTGGAGTAGCGCCTTGTGGCAACGGGAAGGTTTGTTGACGGCGGGGGAGAAGATTGACCGGGGCTACAATGTCAAAACATTGGCCCATCTGGGTTTTTCAGGTTCGCTCGGTTCCCTGGTCGAACAATATGAAAAATCTTCGAAGTTCTAGGTGGGCTTATGCAAAGGTTATCGTTTGACTACAGCCTGCATCAATATGAAATATCAGGTGCCGGACCGGGCAAGGAAAGCCTGGCCCGTCTCGAATCCATCGAAAGGCTGTTGAAACATTACGCGGTGATTTTTCCCGAGCTTTATCTGGAGGACAACAGGATCAGCGCCGCGCAAGGCGGGCGGGTTTATACGCTTGGCGAACTATATACCGAGGGCGTCGGCGAGCAGCGAATCATATACCCCCGCTTTCGCGATCAATGGAGCTTTGAGTTTTCTCGGGATATATCATCCTTTCTGCTATGGCAGGCAATGGATAAGTCATTGCAGGGGAGTTATTCGCAGCTTGAGTCGGCATTTTCAAGTGCAAGAGGAGACGGTGCGCGGGCCCTGGTTGATTTGGCATTGCTCAAGGATTTTCTCGCAATGGCCAGGGTCGAGGGGGATAACGTTGTAAAAAAACAGGAGGAGCTGAATTTCCTGAAGGGACTGATCGCCCTGTATTATCTGGGGGTTGTCCAGAAACAGGTGCGGGTGTTTCGCGGGGTCAACCTGCCGGTGAGCCCGTCCAGGCCGGGTGGGCGGGTGAAGCGTGCCGTGGGAGGGACTCTCAATCTGCTTATTGGTGAAGATGTTGCAAGCGTCCTGTTGTATCACAACGCTACATCTTTTGAAGAAACCTACCCGTTGGCGATTATAAAGTTTTATTTCTATTACAAGAGTAGAGGCGGGCTGAAAGATGCGCAGGATCTGATCAGGTTCTCTATTTCGTTCAAGGAGTTTTTCAGACGGCTCTCCGGTCCGGCTTGGCAGATCAATGCGATCGAGTATCCCAGTATTGTCGACATTCTGAGTGCCGAAGGTGCAGTGCCCGAAGATGCCGAGGCCGCCCGTCGCTATATCGATAATATGGACAAGGAGTTCGTGCGTTTCAGAAAGAGCAATCTGGATCGGATCCTGATCCGTGAGCAGGAACTGGGTATTTACACCCTCAGTAGCTACCATAAGCTGCGATCGCGGGAAATCGATACGCTCCTGGGCCGAGGTCGGCCCAGGCCGATTGACGCGTTGCTCATTGATTACATCAGCCCTGGCGATACCGCGAGTCCTTTTGACGGCACCGTGCATATAGTGGGGCATGCGGATATTTTTGGCCTGGGTGGTGTTTCCAATCCGGAAAGGATAGCCAGTTGGATATACGATAATTTTTCCGGCGTGTTTGGAAAAAACTCCGCCAGGTTCAGGCAGATCCGCTGCATGAATTTCACCGCGTGCCATTTCCCCGAGGCCCTGGCGTCCTATGTGACGGTTCTTTTTATCGAGCGCTGCCTGGAGCAAGGGAATTTCAATGTCATCGGCGGCGACGGTATGGAGCGGCGCTGGATCCCCAATATAACCGTGATTTGCAGCCCTCATTCTTCCCTGGTCTATAGCTCGGGTCTGGGTCTGATTCCGTTTTCTTATATCGCCACTAACGACAATATGGCGCCATTGCCGGGCGTTGTGCTCAATGTCATGGATCGCATGCGCTCCCAGGGATTTTCTGCCTTTCTATCGAAGACGGGGAGCCTGGATTTTTCGGAGCCCGCCGTTCGGCGGTTTGTCCAGGAAACACGGGTGTTTTCCGTAGCCGGCATGGTTGGAGATGCGTTCCAGGTCAAAGTTGTATCGGAGGCCGGGTTCGAGGCGGTGAAACAGGAAAAAACAGCCGATTACAGGGTCTATGAGCGAGGTTTCGAGGAGGAGAGGCGCAGAAGAAAGGCTGAGGCGGTCGAGATTGCCCGAAGGCCGCTGCCAGGATTCGGAGGGTGGACGACGGAGCAGCATGTGGCCCGCGTCGAGCAGTTGATTTATGGCACTGCGTCCATCAGGCCAAAAGACCAGGCAGCGTTCTTGCGCGTCAATACATTTGAAACGATGCGGTTGTTGCACGGTTATTATGCAGAAGTAAAAAACCGCTATGCCTCGCCGGCACACGTTGGTGCGGACGAGAGCGAGGCTGAAGTCAATAGCAGGATATACACGCAGGCCCTGGAGGATCTGCGCGAGGAAAACAGAATCAAGATCCTGATTGATCCGGTGGATCCTGATTATCACTATAAGCGGCAGTCGATACTCAAGCTGTTCCGCGAGCATTTGGGCATTGTGTATCGCGAATTTCAGGATTTTGCGTTTTATAGCCCGCACGATGGGCCACTACTGGGCGTGCAGCCATATAACTATGGGTATGTCTCTTATTATGATCAGCAGTTGGCGGATATCCTGTTTGTCGTCACCAAGCAGGAATATCGGGAAATCACCGGCATCAAGGTCGATAATATCCAGTTGAACGCGGCACGCAGTGTGTCAGACGCTATTTTCAGGAACGCTCAAAAACCGAAAAGAGGCTCGCCAGGAGACACCATCCTGCTGGGCGCCCCGCCGTTGTACCAGGGCTTTCTGGGCAGCGCACAACTTGGCGTGTCAACACGAGAGTCGGGCGCCTTGCTCGAATCGGGCGAGGAAGCCAGGGTTCTTTCCGCCATCGAGCAACTGGAAAGCAGCCTGAAACGCAAGAAGCCGCTGTTGCAGGATGCGGGGGGCCTGGGAAAGCTGCAGGAGACCCAGGAAAACCTGGCCCGGAGCAAAGCCGCAGTCGAGAAAAAGCAACTGTCCCCTGTCGTCCTGAAGACCGCCGCGCGCATGGCCGCCGGCTCCAGTCGCCTGCTGGGGGCATTCGGGGTCTTCGCGGACTTCCGCACCCAGCCTTTCCACCTCGACTTTTCCTCGGTCAGGTCGGGGCTGTTCAGCACCAGCGATTCGCTGGCGGTGGTCAAGGGGGTCTTTGATTTCAGCTCAGATATTGGCCCGGCACTGGCCTTGCGCCTGGCCTCCAGCGCGTCGCGGGCACTCTGGCAACCACGGCTGGACCAGCTGTTCTTCAAGATGAACAAGGTACTGCTGCCCCTCGATGTGCTGTTCACGGCGGTCAGCCTGTATCGCAACGTCGAAGGCGCGCGGTTGGCCAGGAGCGTCGAGGAACAGGCGCTGTATATCACCATGACGGTGATCGATGGCGCCTCGTTCGGGCTGGGCCTGGCGGGCTTTATCCTGATCGGTGTGCCCGGGGTCGGCGTCGGCCTGATTCTGGTGGGGATGGCCCTGGCGGTGGTGAACATCCTGCTGAACGCCATCGTCAGCCTCTCGCAACTGGAGAACTATCGCTGGGATGAGAAAGTCGGCCTGTTCTTCGGCAACCTGTTCGGGGCCTCGGCACTGCACGGCATCCTCACCCAGCAGCAGATGCGCCAGGCGGCGGATCAGTTGTTCACCGGGGTGAGCGAAGAGGGCATCGATCTGCTGTTGACGCCGATGATCAATGACGCCGATGACAGCGACCAGACCAATGCGCTCAAGGACATCGGTTCGATCAGCCAGGGTTCCAGCCTGCGCCAGCAGCCCAAGGGTTATACCTTGTCGCCGCTGGGGCTGACCCCGGACGACCTGCAGACCTGGACGGACGCGAAGGACCAGGACAAGACCGGACAGGTCCACAAGGGCTGGTACCTGCGTCGCCGGGAGCGCCCGCGCAAGCTGATGGTGACGATGCCGTCCACGCCGAACACGAGGCTGGAAGTGCTGGATTTCGGTGCGATCCCGACCATCCTGCTGTTCGGTGCCACGCCCCACCTGTTGCTGGAGGCCAATCCGTTTGGCTGGGCGGCGGGAGAGTCGCCTCAGGAGCGGGCGCTGAACCGCTACCAGGTCAGGCTGCACCGCGCGACGCCCTACACCCTGCAGTTCAAGAAAAGCGTGCTGAGCTCGAAGGACTTCGACTCGAACTTCGGCAGTCGGACGGAGCTGCTCGTTCCGCCAGGGGACTTGCCGACGCTGCCGCAAGTGAGCCTGGACCTGTCCGGTCAGGACCGCGAGACCCTGGCGGAGCTGGACTTGTCCCGCTCGTCGCTGGAGATCGTCAAGTTCAAGGGCAAGAGCACCTTCCGGCTCGACCTGGTCAGTGCCGATGAGCAGGCCACCTGCGCGCTGGAGCGGGTGGTGCGCACGGTTCAACTGCCAGAGTACATCTCGTTCAAGAGTGGCGAGACGCACCCGGTGATGGCGGTGGTGGGGGAAGGTTCGCGGATCACGCTGAGGCATTCGACGGGGCATTCCCTGCTGTTGCTGAAGCCGCAGGTGCGTCGTTGCGATATCGAGCTGCAGGCCCCGGTCAGTGGGTTTGCGCTGTCTGCTTGAACCCGACGGTCAGGGGGCGTTGCGCCCGGCATGTTGATGCAGTGCCCACTGCACGTGTTCCCTGACCAGCTCCGACGGATAGTCCAGGCGGGTATTGAGGGCTTCCAGTACCACAATCGTCGAGGGCGCGTTGCCCAGGCCGACCGCCAGGTTGCGTAGCCAGCGCTCGTAGCCGGCCCGGCGCAGCGGCGAGCCTTCGGTGTTTTTCAGAAAGGTCTCTTCATCCCACAGGAACAGTTCGGCCAGCCCGGCATTGTCCAGGCTGTGCCGGGGCTTGAAGTCGCTTTCGTCGGAGGCGCGGGCAAAACGGTTCCACGGGCAGACGATCTGGCAATCGTCGCAGCCGAACACCCGGTTGCCGATCAGGGGGCGCAAGTCTTCCGGGATCGCGGTTTTCAGCTCGATGGTCAGGTACGAGATACAGCGTCGCGCATCCAGCACATAGGGGCCGACAAACGCCGCCGTCGGGCAGATATCCATGCACGCCGTGCAACGTCCGCAATGCTCGGTGGCATGGGGGGCGTCCACCGGCAGGGGCAGGTCGACGAACAGCTCGCCGAGGAAGAAATAGCTGCCGGCCTTGCGATTGAGCACCAGGGTGTTCTTGCCGATCCAGCCGAGCCCGGCCTGTTCGGCAATGGCCTTTTCCAGCACCGGGGCGCTGTCGACGAAGGCGCGGTAGCCAAACGGGCCGATGACCTGCTGGATGCGCTCGGCCAGTTGTTGCAGGCGCTTGCGGATCAGCTTGTGGTAGTCGCGGCCCAGGGCATAACGCGAGACATAGGCCTTTTCCGGCTGTCCCAGGCGCTGGGCCATCTGCGTGTCGCCGGGCAGGTAGTCCATGCGCAACGACACCACGCGCAATGTCCCGGGCACCAGTTCGTCGGGGTGCGAGCGCTTGCTGCCGTGCGCGCCCATGTAGTCCATGTCGCCGTGGTAGCCGGCATCCAGCCAGCGTTGCAGGTGCTGCTCATGCTCGCCCAGCTCGACGCCCGCGATACCGACTTGCTGAAAGCCCAGCTCACGGCCCCATTCCTTGATGGATTGGGCGAGGGCGGGAAGGTCGACGCTATTTACAGGCATGAGACAGGAGAAACCTAGGCTTTGGTGCGTATAATTCTGCCAGACATCAGAGCCGAACGACGCATGCCGCAGACCAAACCGCCTTTTCCCGATATTCAGTCACTGACCCTCGCCACTTTGCCGAGCCTTCCCGCACGTCAACCGGACGCTCACAAGGGCCAGTTCGGCCACGTGTTGCTGATCGGTGGCGACCGGCGTTTCGGCGGGGCGATCCTGCTCAGCGCCGAAACGGCCCTGCGCGGTGGCGCGGGCCTGGTCTCCCTGGCGACGCGGCCGGAACACGTGGCCGCTGCCCTGGCGCGCCTGCCTGAAGTGATGGTGGTCGGCGTCGAGTCGGCCAATCAGTTGATGGACGTGCTGGAGCAGGCCACGGTCCTGGTGGTCGGCCCGGGCCTCGGGCAGTTCGCCTGGAGCCGCAGCCTCTTGTCGCTGGCCGCGAACGCCGCGGTGGCGCAGGTCTGGGACGCCGACGCGTTGAATCTGCTGGCGAGCGGCGAGACGCGGCTGCCGGCCGATTGCGTGATCACCCCGCATCCGGGCGAGGCCGCGCGCCTGCTGGGCATGTCGACAGCGCAGGTGCAGGCCGATCGTGTCGCCGCGGCACGGGCCCTGGCCGCGAAGTACCAGGCGGTGTGCGTGCTCAAGGGCGCCGGCAGCCTGATTGCCGCGCCGGATGGGCGGCTGTCGCGCTGTGAGCGCGGTCATCCGGCCATGGCCACCGCCGGGCTGGGCGATGTCCTCGCCGGCCTGATCGGTGCCTTGCGCGCCCAGGGCCTGGCGGCATTCGAGGCGGCTTGCCTGGCGGTCTGGCTGCATGCCGGCGCCGGCGAGCTGCAAGGCAGAAAGGGCCGTGGGCTGGTGGCCAGTGACCTGATTCCAGCCATCCGTCAGTTGCTGGAGGAGCAATCGCCGTGTCTGAACTAACCCTGCAATTGCCTGACGAAGAAAGCATGGTGGCGTTTGGCCGGAAAATCGCCGAAGTGACCGCCGGTGTCGGGGTGATTTTCCTCGAAGGCGACCTGGGCGCCGGCAAGACCACGCTGTCGCGCGGCATCATTCGCGGGCTGGGGCATGCCGGGGCAGTGAAAAGTCCGACTTTTACGCTGGTCGAGCCGTACGAATTCGCTGAAGTTCGTGCCTACCATTTCGATCTTTACCGCTTGGTCGATCCCGAAGAGCTCGAATACCTGGGGATTCGCGACTATTTCGACGGCGATGCCCTGTGTCTGGTGGAGTGGCCCGACAAAGGTGCAGGCTTTTTGCCAAAGCCCGACCTGACCATTACCATTAGGCCGCATAATGGCGGACGTTCGCTGTGTCTGTTGTTCCAGGGGTCGCGAGGCGAGGCCTGGTGTGCCGCACTGGCATTGGAATTCAAATAAATGATGGGGTTTGGTATGCGCATTCGCGCGCTGGTTGCTGTCGTAGGACTGTTACTTACGGCACTGGCCGTCGACGCCGTAGCGGCGACACAGGTCAAGAGTGTTCGACTGTGGCGAGCCCCGGATAACACACGACTGGTGTTCGACCTGTCTGGCACCGTCCAGCACAGCGTCTTCACGCTGACCGCACCCGATCGCCTGGTGATCGACATCAATGGCGCGACCCTGGCCGGCCCGCTGAACGTGCCGACGGCCAATACGCCGATCACCAGCGTCCGCGCCGCCCAGCGCACGCCGACCGACCTGCGGGTAGTGGTCGACCTGAAAAAAGCCGTGACCCCGAAAAGCTTCACCCTGGCGCCGAACGCCCAGTACGGCAATCGCCTGGTGGTCGACCTGTTCGACAACCCGGCCGATGCCGCGCCGACGCCGACGCCCGCGTCCAATCCGGCGCCCAGCGTGGCGACGCTGCCGGCGGTGCCGGTGACACCGACGGAGCCGGCTATCAAGCTGCCTCCAGCCCCGGCCGGCAAGCGCGACATCATCGTGGTGATCGACGCCGGTCATGGCGGCGAAGACCCGGGTGCGTCCGGCTCCCGTGGCCAGCACGAGAAGGACGTGGTGCTGTCGATCGCCCGTGAACTGCAACGCCAGGTCAATGGTCAGAAGGGCTATCGCGCCGAGCTGACCCGTACCGGCGACTACTTCATTCCCCTGCGCGGACGTACCGAGATCGCCCGCAAGAAAGGCGCCGACCTGTTCGTCTCGATCCACGCGGACGCCGCACCATCCGCCGCGGCGTTCGGTGCCTCGGTATTCGCCCTGTCCGATCGTGGCGCGACGTCCGAGACCGCGCGCTGGCTGGCGGACAGTGAAAACCGTTCCGACCTGATCGGCGGTGCCGGCAACGTCAGCCTCGACGACAAGGACAAGATGCTCGCCGGCGTCCTGCTCGACCTGTCCATGACCGCCTCGCTGACGTCCAGCCTGAACGTCGGTCAGAAGGTCCTGAGCAACATCGGCCGGGTGACGCCGCTGCACAAGCAGCGTGTGGAGCAGGCCGGGTTCATGGTGCTGAAGTCGCCGGATATCCCGTCGATCCTGGTCGAGACAGGCTTTATCTCCAACTCCAACGAGGCCTCCAAGCTGGCCTCCGCGAACCATCAGCAGGCCCTGGCGCGTTCCATCAGTGCCGGTATCCGCCAGTTCTTCCAGCAGAACCCGCCACCGGGGACCTACATTGCCTGGCTGCGCGATTCCGGCAAGATTGCCCAGGGCCCGCGCGACCACCGCGTGGCGCCGGGCGAGACCCTGGCCATGCTCGCCGTGCGCTACCAGGTCTCGGCGGCGACCTTGCGCAGTGCCAACAACCTGAGCAGCGACGAGTTGAAGGTGGGACAGAACCTGACCATTCCTGGTGCTGAACTGGCGGCCAAACAATGAGCGATGCAATCCTGAACGAACGAGCCCGTATCGAGCTGCTCAGCCCGCGTCTGGCGAACCAGATTGCCGCCGGCGAGGTGGTCGAGCGCCCGGCCTCGGTGATCAAGGAGTTGCTGGAAAACAGCCTGGACTCCGGTGCCAGGCGTATCGATGTGGACGTCGAGCAGGCAGGGGTCAAGCTGTTGCGGGTGCGCGACGATGGCAGCGGCATTTCCGCCGATGACCTGCCGCTGGCCCTGGCGCGCCATGCCACCAGCAAGATTCGCGATCTGGAAGACCTTGAGCGGGTGATGAGCCTCGGTTTCCGGGGCGAGGCCCTGGCGTCCATCAGTTCCGTGGCGCGCCTGACCCTGACCTCGCGGACCCGCGACGCCGATCAGGCCTGGCAGGTGGAAACCGAAGGCCGCGACATGGATGCCCGGGTGCAGCCAGCGGCCCACCCGGTGGGCACCTCGGTGGAAGTGCGCGACCTGTTTTTCAATACGCCGGCGCGCCGCAAGTTCCTCAAGGCCGAGAAGACCGAGTTCGATCACCTGCAGGAAGTGATCAAGCGCCTGGCCCTGGCCCGCTTCGATGTGGCCTTTCACCTGCGCCATAACGGCAAGAGCATTCTCAGCCTGCATGAGGCCCATGACGACGCGGCCCGCGCCCGGCGTGTGGCGGCGGTCTGCGGTTCGGGTTTCCTCGAGCAGGCGCTGCCGATCGAGGTCGAGCGCAATGGTCTGCACCTGTGGGGCTGGGTCGGCCTGCCGACTTTCTCCCGCAGCCAGGCGGACCTGCAGTATTTCTATGTGAACGGCCGCGCGGTCCGCGACAAGCTGGTGGCCCATGCGGTGCGCCAGGCTTATCGCGACGTGCTGTTCAACGGCCGGCATCCGACCTTCGTGCTGTTTTTCGAGGTCGATCCTTCGGTGGTCGACGTCAACGTGCACCCGACCAAGCACGAAGTGCGCTTCCGTGACGGGCGCATGGTCCACGATTTCCTCTATGGCACCCTGCACCGCGCCCTTGGCGACGTGCGTCCGGAAGACCAGTTGGCCGCGCCGGCCGCGGTGACCGGCATCGTTCGCCCGAGCGGGCTCGAAGCGGGCGAGTTCGGTCCCCAGGGCGAGATGCGCCTGGCCGCCAACCTGCTCGAACAGCCCCAGGCGCAGCCTTCGCCGTCGTTTGCCGCGACTGCCGGCTCGGGTTCCGGCGCCGGCTATCAGTATCAATACCGTCCGCAATCGACGCAGATGCCGCCAGCGGCAGAAGCGCAAAGCGCCTACCGCGAGTTCTTCGCGCCGTTGCCCGAGGCTGGCGTACCGAGCCTGCCCGAAGGCCAGGGCGACATTCCGCCGCTGGGTTATGCGCTGGCGCAGCTCAAGGGCATCTACATCCTCTCCGAGAACGCCCAGGGGCTGGTGCTGGTGGATATGCACGCCGCCCACGAGCGGATCATGTATGAGCGCCTGAAGATCGCCATGGCCAGCGAGGGCCTCAGCGGCCAGCCGCTGCTGGTGCCCGAGTCCCTGGCCGTCAGCCAGCGCGAGGCCGACTGCGCCGAGGAGCATGTCGCCTGGTTCCAGCGCCTGGGCTTCGAATTGCAGCGCCTGGGTCCGGAAACCCTGGCCATCCGACAGATTCCGGCCCTGCTCAAGCAGGCTGAAGCCAACCGGCTGGTGCAGGATGTCCTGGCGGACCTGATGGAGTACGGCACCAGTGACCGTATCCAGGCGCACCTGAACGAATTGCTCGGCACCATGGCCTGCCACGGTGCGATTCGCGCCAACCGGCGCCTGGCCCTGCCGGAAATGAACGGCCTGCTGCGGGACATGGAAAACACCGAGCGCAGTGGCCAGTGCAACCACGGTCGTCCGACCTGGACCCAACTGGGCCTGGACGACCTGGACAAACTTTTCCTGCGCGGTCGCTGATGACGGGTTCCCGACTTTTGAAACAGACGGCATTACCCCCGGCGATTTTCCTCATGGGCCCGACGGCGGCCGGCAAGACCGACCTGGCCATCGAGCTGACCAGGGTCCTGCCCTGCGAGCTGATCAGCGTCGACTCTGCCCTGGTTTACCGGGACATGGACATCGGTACCGCCAAGCCTTCGAAAGAGCTGTTGGCACAGTTTCCGCATCGGTTGATCGATATTCTCGATCCCGCGCAGAGCTATTCGGCCGCGCAATTCCGCGCCGATGCGCTGGCGGCCATGGCCGAGATCACCGCACGGGGAAAAATTCCCCTGCTGGTCGGTGGTACGATGCTCTATTACAAGGCTTTGCTCGACGGCCTGGCGGAGATGCCGGCGGCTGATCCGCAGGTTCGCGCGGAAATTGAAGAAGAGGCTGCGCGCCTTGGCTGGCAAGCCCTGCACGACCAGTTGGCAAGTATCGATCCGGAATCGGCGGCGCGTATTCATCCCAATGACCCGCAGCGATTGAGCCGGGCGCTGGAAGTCTATCGGGTCAGCGGGTCGAGCATGACGGCCCATCGACAGCGACAATCTGCGCAAAGTATTGACGCAGCCGCTTCGGGACGGCCGCAATTACCCTATACTGTGGCGAACCTGGCCATTGCTCCGGCGAACCGCCAGGTCCTGCATGACCGAATTGCACAAAGATTCACACAAATGTTGGAACAGGGATTCATTGACGAGGTCGTAGCCCTGCGTAGGAGAGGTGACTTGCATGTCGGGTTGCCGTCTATACGTGCTGTAGGCTACAGACAAGTCTGGGATCATCTGGATGGCAAGCTGACGTCAGCCGAAATGCAGGAGCGGGGCATCATCGCCACGCGCCAATTGGCGAAGCGCCAGTTCACCTGGTTACGCGGCTGGGCTGATTTACACTGGCTGGACAGCCTGGATTGCGACAATCTGCCACGCGCCTTGAAATACCTTGGGACGATCTCCATATTGGGCTGAGTCCCTGCAATTGCCGTCTATCCTTGGGGGAGTGGCGGCATAAGCCACCTGTTTATTCATTTTTTATTATTGATCCTTAAAGGAGTGCGGCACATGTCAAAAGGGCATTCGCTACAAGACCCTTACTTGAATACCTTGCGTAAAGAGAAGGTTGGGGTTTCCATCTATCTGGTCAACGGGATCAAACTGCAAGGCACGATCGAATCCTTCGACCAGTTCGTGATCCTGCTGAAGAACACCGTCAGCCAGATGGTCTACAAGCACGCTATCTCGACAGTGGTACCGGTTCGTGCAATTCGTCTGCCTAGCGCAACCGAATCCGAACAGGGTGACGCTGAGCCAGGTAACGCCTGATAGGAGTCTCCTTTGTTCTTTGAGCGCCACGGTGGTGGTGAGCGGGCGATTCTCGTTCACTTGGAAGGTCAGGACCCTGAGGCGCGCGAAGATCCGCAGGAGTTTCAGGAGTTGGCACTATCGGCAGGTGCCGAGACCGTCGCGTTTTTCAACGTGCCGCGTCATCGGCCAACCGCCAAGTATCTGATTGGCACTGGCAAGGTCGAGGAACTTCGCGACCTGGTCAAGGCCGAGCAGGTCGAAATCGTGATTTTCAATCACATCCTCACGCCCAGTCAGGAACGTAACCTCGAACGTGTCTTCGAGTGTCGCGTGCTTGATCGCACGGGCCTTATTCTCGATATTTTCGCCCAGCGCGCACGTACCCATGAAGGCAAGCTCCAGGTCGAACTGGCCCAGCTTGAGCACATGAGCACGCGTCTGGTACGCGGCTGGACTCACCTTGAGCGCCAGGGCGGCGGCATCGGCATGCGCGGCCCGGGTGAAACCCAGCTGGAAACCGACCGGCGCCTGTTGCGGGTACGCCTGCGGCAGATCAAGGGCCGGCTGGAAAAGGTCCGCAGTCAGCGCGAGCAATCCCGTCGCGGGCGCAAGCGCGCCGATATCCCCACCGTGTCACTGGTGGGCTACACCAACGCCGGCAAGTCGACCCTGTTCAATGCGGTCACCGAGTCCGACGTGTATGCCGCCGACCAGTTGTTCGCCACCCTCGACCCGACCTTGCGCCGTCTCGACCTGGATGACCTCGGGCCGATCGTGCTGGCCGACACCGTGGGTTTTATCCGGCACTTGCCGCACAAGCTGGTCGAGGCTTTCCGGGCTACGCTCGAAGAGTCGAGCAACTCCGACCTGCTGCTCCATGTGATCGATGCCGCGGAGCCGGACCGGATGCTGCAGATCGAGCAGGTGATGGTGGTGCTGGGCGGGATCGGGGCCCAGGACTTGCCGATCCTCGAGGTGTATAACAAACTCGATCTGCTTGAGGGCGTCGAGCCGCAGATCCAGCGCGACGAGGACGGCAAGCCGCAGCGGGTCTGGCTTTCAGCCCGGGACGGAGTCGGCCTGGAGTTGCTCGGGCAGGCGATCGCCGAGTTGCTGGGCAACGATTTGTTCGTCGGCACCTTGCGCTTGCCACAGCGTTTTGCTCGACTGCGTGCACAGTTTTTCGAGTTGGGTGCGGTTCAGAAAGAAGAGCATGACGAAGAAGGCACCTGTCTGCTGTCGGTTCGTTTGCCCAGGGCCGAACTCAATCGAGTGGTCTCGCGCGAAGGGATGAAGCCGCCGGAGTTCATCGAACAACACACTTTGCAATAAAAGCCTGACAAAGCGGTTGTGCCGCTGTAGCAGGCATTCTGTAGCATTGGTCGGCGCGCCGTGGGTGCGTCTTTGCTTTATCAGATGGAGAGCGCTATGGCTTGGAATGAGCCGGGTGGCAACTCGAACAATCAGGATCCTTGGGGTGGCAAGCGTCGTAACAACGGCGACCGCAAGGGGCCACCGGATCTCGACGAGGCCTTCCGCAAGCTGCAGGAAAGCCTTAACGGGTTGTTCGGTGGCGGAAAGAAACGCAGTGACGACGGTGGTGGATCGAGCGGCAAGGGCGGTGGTTTCGGCCTGCTGGGCATCGGTCTCGTCGTGCTGGCGGCTGTCTGGCTGTACAGCGCGGTCTATGTCGTGGACGAGCAGGAGCAGGCCGTGGTGCTGCGCTTCGGCAAGTACTACGAGACTGTCGGCCCGGGCCTGAATATCTATTTCCCGCCGATCGACAAGAAGTACATGGAAAACGTCACGCGTGAGCGTGCCTACACCAAGCAGGGGCAGATGCTGACCGAAGACGAGAACATCGTCGAAGTGCCGCTGACCGTGCAGTACAAGATCACCAACCTGCAGGACTTCGTGCTGAACGTCGACCAGCCGGAAATCAGCCTGCAACAGGCCACCGACAGTGCCCTGCGCCACGTGGTGGGTTCCACCGCGATGGACCAGGTACTGACCGAAGGTCGTGAGCTGATGGCCAGCGAAATCAAAGAGCGCCTGCAGCGGTTCCTCGATACCTATCGTACCGGCATCACCGTGACCCAGGTGAACGTGCAGAGCGCCGCGGCGCCCCGTGAAGTCCAGGAAGCGTTCGATGACGTGATCCGTGCCCGTGAAGACGAGCAGCGGTCGCGCAACCAGGCCGAGGGTTATGCCAACGGCGTGGTACCGGAAGCCCGTGGTCAGGCCCAGCGTATCCTCGAGGATGCCAACGGCTACCGTGACGAAGTGATCTCCCGCGCCAAGGGTGAGGCAGACCGCTTTACCAAGTTGGTCGCCGAGTACCGCAAGGCACCTGAAGTCACCCGCCAGCGTCTGTACCTGGACACCATGCAGGAAGTCTTCAGCAACACCAGCAAGGTGCTCGTGACCGGCAACAAGAACGGCCAGAGCAACCTGCTCTACCTGCCGTTGGACAAGATGATCCAGAATAGTTCGGGCGGTAATTCGCCAGTAACCGGTTCGGCCGCAGCCTCCGGCAACACGGATGTCGTGCCGCATATCACTGACCTGCCGCAAACGCGCACAAGGGAGAGCCGCTGATGAGCAATAAATCGCTGATCGCCCTGATCGTTGGCGTCGTCGTGGTCCTGGCCGGCTGGAACTGCTTCTACATCGTGTCGCAGACCGAGCGGGCCGTACTGCTGCAATTCGGTCGCGTGGTCCAGGCGGATGTCCAGCCCGGTCTTCACGTGAAGGTTCCCTACGTCAACCAGGTGCGCAAGTTCGACGCCCGCCTGATGACCCTGGATGCCCCGACCCAGCGCTTCCTGACGCTGGAAAAGAAAGCCGTGATGGTCGATGCCTACGCCAAGTGGCGGGTCAAGGATGCCGAGCGTTTCTACACCGCGACTTCCGGTCTCAAGCAGATCGCTGACGAACGCCTCTCGCGCCGCCTGGAATCGGGCCTGCGTGACCAGTTCGGCAAGCGCACCCTGCATGAAGTGGTGTCCGGTGAACGTGATGCGCTGATGGCGGATATCACCTCCTCGCTGAACAAGATGGCCGAGAAAGAGCTGGGGATCGAAGTGATCGATGTCCGGGTCAAGGCCATCGACCTGCCGAAGGAAGTGAACCGCAGCGTGTTCGAGCGCATGAGCACCGAGCGTGAGCGTGAGGCTCGCGAGCACCGCGCCAAGGGTAACGAGCTGGCCGAAGGCATTCGTGCCGACGCCGATCGTCAGCGCCGCGTGCTGCTGGCCGAAGCCTATCGCCAGTCCGAAGAGGCTCGCGGTGACGGTGATGCCCAGGCCGCTGCCATCTATTCCAAGGCCTACGGCCAGGACCAGGAGTTCTATGCGTTCTATCGCAGCCTGCGCGCCTACCGCGAAAGCTTTGCGAACAAGAGCGACGTGCTGGTTCTGGACCCGAGCAGTGACTTCTTCCATTACCTGGAAAAAGCCAAGCCCTGATCTACAGCGCATCAACACACCCGCCCGGCGGCTAAAACGCCTGGCGGGGTGATCCTTTCGGAAAACGTGTGTATGATGCGGCAGCCGGGAAATTCCCGGCTTTTTTGCGTCTGCATGGTTGATTAGCCGGCAGGCTGGCAAAACCGAGTTGATCGACTCGACAGGTTTTTCGAGGAAAGTGGTAGGCGAAGCCGGTTTTCGGCTGTTCGTCGCGTCGTTCTTGCGCGCGCGTTAACCATTTTCTGCTTCACTCAAGGCTCGCCTGTGGGCTTGCCGCCCGGATCATAGGGGAAAGGCGTAATGGCAACGGTAGACCGCTGGCTCCTGCCAGATGGCATCGAAGAAGTACTTCCGCCTGAAGCGGCGCGCATCGAAGTGGCGCGCCGCCAGGTGTTGGATCTGTTCCAGAGCTGGGGCTATGAGTTCGTTGTCACCCCGCATATCGAGTACCTGGAGTCCTTGCTGACCGGTGCGGGCCAGGACCTGGACCTGCGTACCTTCAAGGTGATCGACCCGCAGTCGGGCCGGCAGATGGGTTTCCGTGCCGATATCACGCCGCAGGTGGCGCGTATCGACGCCCATACCCTGCGTCGCGAAGGTCCGAGCCGCCTGTGCTACGCCGGCAGCGTGCTGCATGCGCAGCCGCGGGCCCTGTCGTCCTCGCGCAGCCCGATCCAGTTGGGTGCCGAGTTGTACGGCGATGCCAGTCCGAGCAGTGACGTCGAAGTCATCAGCCTGATGCTGGCGATGCTGCAACTGGCCGACGTACCGGATGTCCACATGGATCTCGGGCATGTCGGTATCTATCGTGGCCTGGCCCGTGCGGCCGGGCTGTCCGGGGAAGTGGAACAACAACTGTTCGATGCCCTGCAGCGCAAGGCCATCGACGAAGTGATCGACCTGACCGAAGGCCTGCCGGCCGAACTCGCGGCGATGCTGCGCGCGCTGGTCGACCTGTGTGGCGGTCGTGAAGTGCTGGCGGCCGCGCGCGTGCGCCTGGCGGGGGCTCCGGCACCGGTCACGGCGGCGCTGGACGACCTGCTGGCGATTGCCGAGCGGCTGTCGGTGCGTTTCCCTGACCTGCCGTTGTACTTCGACCTGGGTGAGTTGCGCGGCTACCACTACCACACCGGTGTGGTGTTCGCGGTGTTTGTCCCGGGTGTCGGCCAGGCCATCGCCCAGGGCGGTCGTTACGACGATATCGGCGCGGACTTCGGTCGCGCGCGCCCGGCGACGGGTTTTTCCACCGATTTGAAAACCCTGGTGACCCTGGGGCGTGCTGAGATCGAGCTACCGTCTGGCGGTATCTGGATGCCTGACAGCGCGGATGCGGCACTCTGGCAGCAAGTCTGCCGGTTGCGCAGTGAGGGTCAGCGTGTCGTCCAGGCCTTGCCTGGGCAGCCATTGGCCGCCGCCCGTGAAGCGGACTGCGACCGGCAATTGATTCTGCAGAACGGGCTTTGGCAAGTATTGCCGCTGGCTTCTTGAGTTTTCCCGCCGGCGGCTGCCGGCACCAAGTTTGCGCGAATGAGGACAAGTGTTATGGGTAAGAATGTCGTAGTCCTGGGCACCCAGTGGGGTGATGAGGGCAAAGGCAAGATCGTTGATCTGCTGACCGAACATGCTGCCGCCGTAGTGCGCTACCAGGGTGGTCACAACGCGGGTCACACCCTGGTGATCGACGGCGAGAAAACCGTCTTGCACCTGATCCCCTCGGGCGTGCTGCGCGAAGGTGTGCAGTGCCTGATCGGCAATGGCGTGGTGGTTGCACCTGATGCCCTGCTGCGGGAAATCACCAAGCTGGAAGAGAAAGGCGTACCGGTGCGCGAGCGCCTGCGTATCAGCCCGTCCTGCCCGCTGATCCTGTTCTATCACGTGGCGCTGGACCAGGCCCGCGAGAAGGCCCGTGGCGAGCTGAAGATCGGTACCACCGGTCGTGGCATCGGCCCGGCGTACGAAGACAAGGTGGCCCGTCGCGGCCTGCGTATCGGTGATCTGTTCCACCGCGAGCGTTTTGCCGCGAAGCTGGGCGAGTTGCTGGACTACCACAACTTCGTGCTGGTCAATTACTACAAAGAGCCGGCCATCGACTTCCAGAAGACACTCGACGAGTGCATGGAATACGCCGAGCTGCTCAAGCCGATGATGCTCGACGTCACCGCCGAACTGCACAACCTGCGTCGTGCCGGCAAGGACATCATGTTCGAAGGCGCCCAGGGTTCGCTGCTGGACATCGACCACGGTACCTACCCGTACGTCACCAGCTCCAACACCACCGCGGGCGGTATCGCCACCGGTTCGGGCGTCGGTCCGATGTACCTGGACTACATCCTGGGCATCACCAAGGCCTACACCACGCGCGTCGGTTCGGGCCCGTTCCCGACCGAACTGTTCGATGACGTCGGCGCCTTCCTGGCCAAGCGTGGCCACGAGTTCGGTGCGACCACCGGTCGTGCCCGTCGTTGCGGCTGGTTCGATGCGGTCATCCTGCGTCGCGCCATCGACGTCAACAGCATCTCGGGCCTGTGCCTGACCAAGCTGGACGTACTGGACGGTCTTGAAACCATCAATATCTGCGTGGGTTACAAGAACGAGAACGGTGCGGTCATCGACGCGCCGACCGATGCCGACAGCTATATCGGCCTGGAGCCGGTGTACGAGCAGATGCCAGGCTGGAGCGAGTCGACCCTGGGTGCCAAGACCCTGGAAGAGTTGCCGGCGGCTGCCCGTGCCTACATCAAGCGCATCGAAGAGCTGGTCGGCGCGCCGATCGACATTATTTCGACAGGTCCGGATCGCAACGAAACCATCGTTCTGCGTCATCCTTTCGCCTGATAAGTCGTTGATGTAGATCACAAAGGGTCCCTTATGGGACCCTTTGTCGTTTATGTCTGTTGTGCGGCACGGCCCTTGCTGTGATTATCTTCTAAAAAGTGTGCCATCAAATTAATGGCGCCAAAGTGGAGGAGTCTCCAGTGTCGGCCGTTCTCTCACTGTTACAAAGCCGTTTACTGCGGCCTGTGTTCGTTACGCTCGGTATCGCCCTTTTGGTGCAAGTGCTGGTAGCGGTCGCCCTGACCCGAAGCACCGTCACTGCCCTCGAGGCCGATCTTGGCAGTCGCCTGGGTGTCGATAGCCAGAAACTCTCCGGCGAGCTGGAGCAGGCTGGCAAGGAAGTGACGTCGAGCCTCGACAATCTTTCTTCCAGCACGCGTCAGCGCCTGACCAGCGGTTTGTCCTCGCGATTGAAGGATGAGCAGGTTCAACTGCGCGCCACGCTGGAGAAGGATCTGCAGGATTCCGCCAACGATATGGCGCAATTGCTCGCCTCCGTCGCTCCCCGGGCGATGTGGGACAGCGACGTGCCGACCCTGTCCGAATTCGCCCGCCGCGCCCAGCGCAATCCGAACGTGTTGTTCGTGGTCTACGACGACGCCAATGGCGAGCACCTGACCCGCTACCTGAACCGGGAAAACCCGATCAACAAGGCCCTGCTGGAAAAGGGCCAGGGCGAGCGGGCGCTGGACAAGGTGTTGAACGCGGCGAAAAACGACCCGTCGGTCTACTACCTCGAGGCGTCGATCAATCCCAATGGCGTGGAAATCGGCAAGGTCCTGATGGGGGTCTCGACGGCCTCGGTCGAAACCGACCTGAAAGCCCTGGACCAGCGTTTCTCGGCCCTGATTGCCAGCAGCGACAAGCTGGTGGGTGACAGCCTGCAGGGGGCCGCGGCCGACAGTTCGACGGCCATGCGCGCGCGCCTGCAGTCGGCACAGTCGACGGCTGCGCAAATGCAGGTGAACACCACCGGTACGGTGCAGGATGCGGCGCAGACCCTGCGCTGGCGCATCGGCCTGGGCCTGGCGCTGGTCGGTCTTGGCGTGCTGCTGTTGCTGGCGGTGGTGCTGGGGCGGCGAGTGGTGAGCAAACTGCATCTGCTGATCGCGGCGCTCAATGACCTGGCGGCGGGCGAGGGCGACCTGACCAAGCGGGTCCAGCTCAACAGCAATGATGAAATCGGCGACATGGCCTCGGCGGTCAATCGTTTTGTCGACAAGCTGCAGCCCATCGTCCGTGAGGCGGGGGATGTGGCCCAGCGTACCGGTGTCGAGATCGGTGCCATGAGCTTGCGCAACGCCGGTGCCGACAAGGCGGCCGAGTTGCAGCGCGATGAAGTGGAGCAGAGCCTGCGGGCGCTGGAGCGCATGGCGGATGAGGCGCAGTCGGAGAGCCAGGCGATGCAGGCGGCCCTCAAGCAGGTGATCGATATTCGCCAGGCCACTGATGAAAATACCCGGACCTCGGCCCAGGTCGGCGGTCTGATCGAGGCCCTGGCGGTGCAGGTCGATACCGGTTCCAAGGTGATCGAGCGGCTGGCCCAGCAGAGCGAGCAGATCGAAGTGGTGTTGACGGTGATCCACGGGATTGCCGAACAGACCAACCTGCTGGCGTTGAATGCGGCCATCGAGGCGGCGCGGGCGGGTGAAACCGGTCGTGGGTTTGCCGTGGTGGCGGATGAGGTGCGGGCGCTGGCCAGCAAGACCCAGAGTTCCACGGGAGATATCCAGGCGCATATCGGCGCCTTGCAGCAGGGTGCCCGCGAGGCCGTGGCGGCCATCGGCCAGGCCGGACGGCAGGCGAACGAAGGGTTGGCGGTGCTGCGCAACAGTGTGAAATTGCAGCAGACGGTTCAGGCCTCGGTGGAGCAGGTGCATGCGGCCATCGGCCTGGCGACCCAGGCGGCGGCGCAGCAGGCCGAAGGCGCGCATGCGGTGCGTGGACGGGTCGAGGTGATTCATGCCCAGGCCGAGCGCGCGGCGCAGGCGGTGGTGGAAACCACGGCCAGCGGCAAGGTGCTCGACAGCCTGGCCGCGCAGCTCAAGGCGAGTCTGGGGCAGTTCCGGGCCTGATCGGGCGGTGTGGGGGCGTCCCGTTACTCGGATTCTTGTAGGGGGCGGCTTGCCGGCGATGGCGTCCGCAAGATCGATGCAAGACTTGCCGGCCTTATCGCCGGCAAGCCGGCTCCCACAGGGACTGGTGTGTTCAAGGATTGCGGAAGTCAGAAACGCAAAAACCCGCTTTCGCGGGTTTTTGGAGGACTCCAGAATCTCTGAAGTCTTGAATTGGTGCCCAGAAGAAGACTCGAACTTCCACGACCTTGCGGTCACCAGCACCTGAAGCTGGCGTGTCTACCAATTTCACCATCTGGGCAGCATCTTCAGCGTTGCCGCTGTTGATGTGGCGAACTATACGGAGGCTGTTTTGATCTGTAAACCCCTGTTTTGCTTTTAATAAATCAAATATCGGGCGCAAGGGGGGAGGGTGTCTTGATGGGAGCCGGCTTGCCGGTGATGACGTCTGCAAGATTGATGGGCGACTTGCTGGTCTCATCGCCGGCAAGCCGGCTCCCACAGGGGAATTGGCGTGTTCAAGGGTTGCGGAAGCCAGAAACGCAAAAACCCGCTTTCGCGGGTTTTTGGAGGACTCCAGAATCTCTGAAGTCTTGAATTGGTGCCCAGAAGAAGACTCGAACTTCCACGACCTTGCGGTCACCAGCACCTGAAGCTGGCGTGTCTACCAATTTCACCATCTGGGCAGCATCGATAACGTCTCCGTCGTCGATGGCGCGCACTATACGGAGGCTCTCTTGTACTGTAAACCCCTGTGATCGAAAAAGTGAAAAAAATATCGCGAATGGTCTGTAGCGGCGCCTGAAGCCGCCGACAAAAGGGTTTTCGGGTGTCATCCGTGCCTGAAATTTCCCGTTTCAATACGCGTATGCCAAACTAACCCGCATATAGACAAGGTGAAATTTATCTAATGGCCGATTGGCAGTCCCTCGATCCCGAGGCCGCTCGTGAAGCGGAAAAATACGAAAACCCTATTCCTAGCCGTGAGCTGATCCTGGCGCACCTTTCCGAGCGCGGGTCGCCGGCGAGTCGCGAGCAGTTGGTGGAAGAGTTTGGTCTGACCACCGAAGACCAGCTGGAGGCCCTGCGCCGCCGCCTTCGCGCCATGGAGCGCGATGCCCAGCTGATTTACACCCGCCGCGGCACCTACGCGCCGGTGGACAAGCTTGACCTGATCCTCGGCCGCATCGCCGGCCATCGTGACGGTTTCGGCTTCCTGATCCCGGACGACGGCAGCGACGACCTGTTCATGAGCCCGGCGCAGATGCGCCTGGTGTTCGATGGCGACCGTGCCCTGGCACGGGTTTCCGGCCTGGACCGGCGTGGTCGGCGTGAAGGGGTGATCGTCGAAGTGGTGTCCCGTGCCCACGAGACCATCGTCGGCCGTTACTTCGAGGAAGGCGGTATCGGTTTTGTCGTGGCCGACAATCCGAAGATCCAGCAGGAAGTGCTGGTCACGCCGGGCCGCAATGCCGATGCCCGCGTCGGGCAGTTCGTTGAAGTGAAGATCACCCACTGGCCGACACCGCGCTTCCAGCCCCAGGGCGACGTGGTCGAAGTCGTGGGCAACTACATGGCGCCGGGCATGGAAATCGATGTTGCCCTGCGCACCTACGATATTCCCCATGTCTGGCCTGAGGCCGTGCTCAAGGAGGCCAGCAAGCTCAAGCCGGTCGTCGAGGAGAAGGACAAGGAGAAGCGGGTCGACCTGCGCCATCTGCCGTTCGTCACCATCGACGGCGAAGATGCCCGCGACTTCGACGACGCGGTCTACTGCGAAGCGATCCCGGGCAAGCTGCGGCTGTTCTCCGGTGGCTGGAAGCTGTACGTGGCGATTGCCGACGTTTCCAGCTACGTGAAGATCGGCTCGGCACTGGATGCCGAAGCCCAGGTGCGCGGCAACTCGGTGTATTTCCCGGAGCGCGTGGTACCGATGCTGCCGGAAGAGTTGTCCAACGGCCTGTGCTCGCTGAATCCGCATGTCGATCGCCTGGCCATGGTCTGTGAAATGACCATGTCGAAAAAGGGCGAGATGACCGACTACGTGTTCTACGAAGCGGTGATCCACTCCCATGCCCGTCTGACCTACAACAAGGTCAGCTCGATCCTGGAGCAGCCGAAGACCACCGAGGCGAAGAAGCTGCGCGGCGAGTACTCGGAAGTGATCCCGGACCTCAAGCAGCTGTACGCCTTGTACAAGGTGCTGCTGGCGGCCCGTCATACCCGTGGCGCGATCGATTTCGAAACCCAGGAAACCCGGATCATCTTCGGCTCCGAGCGCAAGATCGCCGAAATCCGTCCGACCACTCGCAACGACGCCCACAAGCTGATCGAGGAATGCATGCTGGCGGCCAACGTGGCCACCGCCGAATTCCTCAAGAAACACGAAATTCCGGCCCTGTACCGGGTGCACGACGGTCCGCCGCCAGAGCGCCTGGAGAAACTGCGGGCGTTCCTCGGTGAGTTGGGCCTGTCCCTGCACAAGGGCAAGGAGGGGCCGTCGCCGAAGGATTACCAGGCCTTGCTGGCCAGCATCCAGAGCCGTCCGGACTTCCACCTGATCCAGACCGTGATGCTGCGTTCCCTGAGCCAGGCGGTGTACAGCGCCGACAACCAGGGCCACTTCGGCCTGAATTACGAGGCCTATACCCACTTCACCTCGCCGATCCGCCGTTACCCGGACCTGCTGACGCACCGGGCGATCCGCAGCGTCATCCACTCGAAGCAGGACACCCCGCACGTACGGCGTGCCGGTGCGATGACGATCCCGAAGGCGCGGATCTATCCGTACGACGAGGCGATCCTCGAGCAATTGGGCGAACAGTGCTCGATGAGTGAGCGGCGTGCCGACGAAGCCACCCGCGACGTGGTGAACTGGCTCAAGTGCGAGTTCATGAAGGATCGCGTGGGCGAGTCGTTCCCGGGCGTGGTCACCGCGGTGACCGGTTTCGGCCTGTTCGTCGAGCTGACCGATATCTACGTCGAGGGCCTGGTGCACGTCACCGCCTTGCCGGGTGACTACTACCACTTCGACCCTGTGCATCACCGCCTGGCGGGCGAGCGCACCGGACGCAGCTTCCGCCTCGGCGACACGGTGGAAGTGAAGGTCATGCGCGTCGATCTCGACGAGCGCAAGATCGACTTCGAGATGGCCGAGAAGACCCTCAGCGCACCGATCGGTCGCAAGAAGCGTGGTGCTGAAGGCAGCGCGCCGGCGGCCGTTGAAAAAGCCGCCGAGCCGGTCAAGACCGGGCGTCGCACCACTGCCGAGAAGAAGTCGAGCGAGGCCTACCGTCCAAGCGATGCCGCCGCGAAAAACGCTGAAGTGCGCAAGAGCCGCGAAATGAAGCAGGCACTGCTGGCCGAGGCGAAAAACGGTGGCAAGGCCAAGGCCGATGGCAAGCCGGGTCGCGGCGCGGCCCCGGAAAAGCCGAGCAAGCATCGTAAAGGTCCGCCCAAGGCGGGCACCGGTCCCGCGAAAAGCGGCGGGGCGCGCAAACCCAAGGCCAAGTCATGAGTCAGTTGGAAAAAATCTACGGCGTGCATGCCGTGGAGGCGTTGTTGCGTCATCACCCCAAGCGGGTCAAGCAGATCTGGCTGGCTGAAGGCCGCAGCGATCCGCGGGTCCAGGGCCTGTTGCAGCTGGCCGGCGAAAACAAGGTCTCCGTCGGCCAGGCCGAGCGTCGCGAAATGGATGCCTGGGTCGAAGGCGTGCACCAGGGTGTGGTGGCGGAAGTCAGCCCCAGCCAGGTCTGGGGCGAAGCCATGCTCGACGAGCTGCTCGATCGCACCGAGGGCGCACCGCTGATCCTGGTGCTCGATGGCGTGACCGACCCGCACAACCTCGGTGCCTGCCTGCGTACCGCCGATGCGGCGGGTGCGCTGGCGGTGGTGGTGCCGAAGGACAAGTCCGCGACCCTGACGCCGGCCGTGCGCAAGGTCGCCTGTGGCGCCGCGGAAGTGATTCCTCTGGTGGCCGTGACCAACCTGGCGCGTACCCTGGAAAAGCTCCAGCAGCGCGGCCTGTGGGTGGTCGGTACCGCCGGCGAAGCCGAGCAGGAGCTGTACCAGCAGGACCTGACCGGCCCGACGATCCTGATCATGGGCGCCGAAGGCAAGGGCATGCGTCGCCTGACCCGCGAGCACTGCGACTACCTGGTGAAACTGCCGATGGCCGGCAGCGTCAGCAGCCTGAACGTCTCCGTGGCCACCGGTGTGTGCCTGTTCGAAGCGCTGCGCCAGCGCAGCGTCAAGGCTTCCAGCAAAAAAGCCTGACGACCGCAAAACCCTTGTGGGAGCTGGCTTGCCAGCGATGATGGCCGCACAGTCACCGCAGGGCTTGCCGGCCTCATCGCCGGCAAGCCGGCTCCCACAGTGATCGCATTCACCTCGGTTGTGATGCAAGGGGCAAGTCGGCGGTGCTTGTTGCGCCGGGCTGTTCAAATAATCACCAATTGTCTTGCGCCCCTCGCCCCCCTTCTCTACAATTGCGCCCCTTGCCGTGATGGCTGGCGCATTTGTGCCTACTCGAAGGCAAGACACACCAGTGTCATTCACTCCTTGTCTGACCGCTTTTGAGCGGCAGGCTACAACCCGTAAGGAGCATTCATGCGTCATTACGAAATTATCTTTTTGGTCCACCCGGATCAAAGCGAGCAAGTCGGCGGCATGGTTGAGCGTTACACCAAGCTGATCGAAGAAGACGGCGGCAAAATCCACCGTCTGGAAGATTGGGGCCGTCGTCAACTGGCCTATGCAATCAACAATGTTCACAAGGCTCACTACGTGATGCTGAACGTTGAGTGCACCGGCAAGGCCCTGGCCGAGCTGGAAGACAACTTCCGCTACAACGATGCTGTGATCCGTAACCTGGTCATCCGTCGCGAAGAAGCCGTCACCGGCCAATCCGAGATGCTCAAGGCTGAAGAAAACCGCAGTGAGCGCCGTGAGCGTCGCGACCGTCCTGAGCACTCCGACGCCGAAGGCGTTGATGGTGATGACAGCGACAACAGCGATAACGCTGACGAGTAATCCACGGACCTTTTGAGGAGCCAATTACATGGCACGTTTCTTCCGTCGTCGTAAATTCTGCCGCTTCACCGCTGAAGACGTGAAAGAGATCGATTACAAAGATCTCAACACCCTGAAAGCCTACGTATCCGAAACCGGCAAAATCGTTCCAAGCCGTATCACCGGTACCAAAGCTCGTTATCAGCGTCAGCTGGCCACCGCTATCAAGCGCGCCCGCTTCCTGGCCCTGCTGGCCTACACCGACAGCCACGGCCGCTGAGACCGGGCAGTCGACAAGTAGTAAGGGATTGAATGCATGCGCGCCTTAGCTGACTTCATCATGCGGGGACGCGTGCAGGCCACGCTGGTTGTGGCCGGATCTGCGGCATTGCCGCTGTTGTTCTGGTTGAGTGCCGCCGCCGGATGCCTCGTGCTCCTGCGGCGTGGTTCGGACGCCTTGAGCGTCCTGGGTATCGGGTTGCTGTCGGTGTTGTTGAGCTGGCACTTCCTGAAAGACCCGACGGCCCTTCTGGTGCTGTTCGGGGCTTGCAGCCTGGCGCTGGTTCTGCGCGCCGGGCATACCTGGAACCGCGTGCTGCTGTGCAGCATGGCCGTGGGGTTGTTGTGTGCGGTGAGCCTGGGAACGCTGTTCAGTTCCTTCATCGAGTCACTGGCGCAGACGTTCGAACACGTCCTGCCGCTGGCGATGGGTGAGGTCTACGAGAAACTCTCGGCAGACCAGAAGGCGTTTCTCACTGCCCTGACCGTTCCGCTGATGATCATTTCGACAGCGATTTCGTTGCAGGTCTTTAGCGTGCTGTGCCTGATTCTTGGGCGCTATTGGCAGGCGTTGTTGTATAACCCCGGTGGTTTCGGTCGCGAGTTTCGCGCCATCCGACTGCCGAAGAACGTGGCGCTGTCGCTGCTGGCCGTCATGTGTGTGGCTCCGTTTTTCGGGCTGCATGCACTGATCCTGTTGCCGTTGTGCGGCGTACCGCTGGTCTTCGCCGGTCTGGCCCTGATTCACGGGCTGGTGGCGCAGAAGCGACTGGCCGGTTTCTGGCTGGTGGGGATATACGTGACGTTGTTGCCTTTCATGCACTTGCTCGGTCCGTTGCTCGTGGTTCTGGCCATTGTCGACAGCCTGATTGATTTTCGCGGTCGTCTCGCGTCGAAAGACGCCGATAACGCGAACGGTGAAGGTTAAAAGTTAAGAGGATTTCCACATGCAACTGATCCTTCTGGAAAAAATCGCCAACCTGGGCAACCTGGGCGATAAGGTAAACGTTAAGGCTGGTTACGGCCGTAACTACCTGCTGCCTTTCGGCAAAGCCACCGCTGCGACCGCTGCCAACCTGGCTGCGTTCGAAGAGCGTCGTGCCGAGCTGGAAAAAGCCGCAGCAGACAAGAAAGCTTCGGCTGAATCGCGCGCCGCCCAACTGGCTGAGCTGGAAGTGACCATCACTGCCACCGCCGGTGACGAAGGCAAGCTGTTCGGTTCGATCGGCACCCACGACATCGCTGATGCCCTGACCGCCTCCGGCGTTGAAGTGGCAAAAAGCGAAGTGCGTCTGCCGAACGGCACCATCCGCAACGTTGGCGAATTCGACGTGGCCGTGCACCTGCACGCCGAAGTCGAAGCAACCGTACGCGTTGTTGTGGTGGCTGCTTAAGCAGCACTCGATCGTCTGGCGGCTTGTCCGCCAGGCGGTTAACATCGGGCACGACTCTGTTCATTCAGGTCGTGCCCTTTGTTTTTCTGCACTCACCATCTGATTTCAAGTGGCCATGAACGATATCTCCGCTCCCGAGCAATATGATCTGCAAACCGCTGCCCTGAAGGTGCCGCCGCATTCCATCGAGGCCGAACAGGCCGTGCTCGGTGGCCTGATGCTGGACAACAACGCCTGGGAACGCGTGCTTGACCAGGTTTCGGACGGCGATTTCTATCGACATGACCACCGCCTGATTTTCCGTGCGATCGCCCGACTGGCCGATCAGAACATGCCGATCGACGTGGTGACCCTGGCCGAGCAATTGGACAAGGAAGGCCAGACGTCGCAGGTCGGCGGCTTGGGCTACCTCGGCGAGCTGGCGAAAAACACCCCGTCGGTCGCCAACATCAAGGCCTACGCCGCGATCGTGCGTGAGCGGGCGACCCTGCGCCAGCTGATCGGTATCAGTACCGAGATCGCCGACAGCGCCTTCAACCCCGAAGGCCGCACCGCTGCCGAGATCCTCGACGAGGCCGAGCGGCAGATCTTCCAGATCGCCGAAGCGCGGCCGAAGACCGGCGGCCCGGTGAGCGTCAACGACCTGCTGACCAAGGCCATCGACCGCATCGACACGTTGTTCAACACCGACAACGCCATCACCGGCCTGTCCACCGGCTACACCGACCTCGACGAGAAGACCAGCGGCCTGCAACCGGCCGACCTGATCATCGTCGCCGGCCGTCCGTCGATGGGCAAGACCACCTTCGCCATGAACCTGGTGGAAAACGCGGTGCTGCGCAGCGACAAGGCGGTGCTGGTGTACTCCCTCGAGATGCCAGGCGAATCGCTGATCATGCGTATGCTGTCCTCGTTGGGTCGGATCGACCAGACCAAGGTCCGTGCCGGTCGCCTGGAAGACGACGACTGGCCGCGCCTGACCTCGGCGGTCAACCTGCTCAACGACCGCAAGCTGTTCATCGACGATACCGCCGGTATCAGCCCGTCGGAAATGCGCGCGCGGACCCGGCGCCTGGTGCGTGAGCACGGCGATATCGCCCTGATCATGATCGACTACCTGCAGCTGATGCAGATCCCCGGCTCCAGCGGCGACAATCGGACCAACGAGATTTCCGAGATTTCCCGGTCCCTCAAGGCCCTGGCCAAGGAATTCAACTGCCCGGTGGTGGCCCTGTCCCAGCTCAACCGCTCCCTGGAGCAACGACCGAACAAGCGCCCGGTGAACTCCGACTTGCGTGAATCCGGAGCGATCGAGCAGGACGCCGACGTGATCATGTTCGTGTACCGCGACGAGGTCTACCACCCGGAAACCGAGCACAAGGGCATCGCCGAGATCATCATCGGCAAGCAGCGGAACGGTCCGATCGGCTTTATCCGCCTGGCCTTTATCGGCAAGTACACGCGCTTCGAGAACCTGGCGCCGGGCAGCTACAACTTCGACGATGACGAGTAAGGATAAGACGCTTGCGGCGTTATCCCCTGGGTGCCTGGCGGCTAGGCGATACAGCCTCCAGTGTCTGGATCTGCTGCCAGGTGTAACCGTGATTCACGCGTAGCTCGCGGAAGCCGTAGATGACCCGGCTGGTGAACAGGGCCGTGACGAAATAGCGGTTTTTCTCGAGGCTGCCGTCACGGCCCCTGACGTCGACCGCGAAGGCGACCGGCTCCACGTTGTAGCCGCTCCTGGCTTGTCGAACGGGCACCGCGTTGCTGTATTCGTAGATCGTATTGATCCTCGACAGGATATTGTCGCCTGACAGGCAGGGTGCGGCCGGTTCTGGCCTGCCCTTGCGAAAGCTGATCAGTTCCGCCGTGGCGTCCAGCCGGACCCTGGCGGCGAAGGGATCGCGACGATGGTGGCTGACGATCAGCGGAGTCAGCATGCCGCCGTAGACCCCGAGTATTTCGCCTCGCCCGAGGTAGCGCCTGGCAGACACCAGAAACCTGCCGACCAGATGTTCTTCCTGCGGGGAGCGCATGTCATCGTGTTCAAACCGTGTGATCTCCAGTTTGTCTTCGTAGAGGCGAGCGACCTTTTCATGACCCTGGGATTGCAGGTAAGGGACGATCTGCTCCGCGCGTGCCCTGGACTGGCGGCTCCCCTCGGCCTCGCTGTAGTGGATGGCGACAACGGTCAGGGGCTCTCCCTCCAGGTCGCGCAAGGGATAACGACCGTTGTCGACGCGATCGTAGGTGAGGGGGGAGTTCAAATGGGATCGGTAGGACTTGCGGGTGCGCATGCGCTGTCGTTCATCGGTGGTGAAATACTTGTCGTCAGTGGTCTCGGCCGGGGCGCCGGATTCCGTCTGGACCTGCAAGGTGCCGGTTCCTGAAGGCACGGAGGGGCCGGCATCTCGATACACGGCCCATTGACCGTCAGCCTGGTGTTGGAGCAACGGCTGATAAAAGCTGTAGGGATTGCGTGCGTTCAGCAGTCGCCAGCCCTCGGCAACCTGCCGGACCGGGTAGTAGCGGCTACCATCGCGGATGTAGTGCAGGTGGGCATGGGCGGCAACAGGCCTGTAGTTGAGATTCTGGTAGATGCCGTCGTGCAGCTCCAGGCCGGACAGGATTGTCCCGCGCACGGCGAAACTCTCCGGCAGCCGGGTGGGCGTGCCGGTTCCGGATCGCCCGGACGCAAGGTGCGGACCGCGCAGGGCCGGCACCTGGCTGCGTAATCTCGAGGCTTGCGCGAAGATGGCCCGTTTCAGGTCCAGCGCTGCCTGCTTCTCGTCCAGGCTGATGCCATGTGCGCTGTTCAGGCTCTGCTGCGTCAGTTTCGGCATCGCCAGCCAGACGCCGGCGTACAGGTCATGCGGGCCGGACAGCGTGTGGCCGCGACGGTCCTGCAGTTGGTAGAAGGCCCCGGTTTTCTTCAGGCGTCTGCAGGTCAGGCTGTCGTGTTCGCCGATGGTCTCCGGGGCCACGGTGGTGTCAATATCGGGGTCCCACAGTTCAAGACGAATATCCTGCGGCCAGGTTTCCAGGGTTTCCAGCAGGGAAAAGGCCAGCCGGTCACTTTGCTGGGCATGCGGCCAACCCGGATAAAGGCCTTCGAATACCCGTGAGATGCGAACCTGCTCCAGGGCCCGGTCGATCTCCCTGTTCAGCGCCGGCGCTGTTTCAGGCCTGGGTTGCTTCTGCAGGCCCAATGAGAAGATGGCGTCGACCAGATGACTTTTCGGCAGTTCGGGGTGTTCCTCGCGTAGCTGTCGTTGCACAGGGGTGTCGAGTTGCTCTGTCTCAAGATACAGGTGTTCGAACAGGGCCAGGCTGTTTCGCTTCGCCTGGGCCTGCAGATTCAGCGCCAATTGGTTCGCTTGATCGAGGTGGGAAATATGGCTCTCCAGCAACGCATCGATTTCTTTCTGGTCGAGCGCTCCGAGCACCACCTCGAGCAGCCTTCCAGCCGTCCAGCGCTGTTCGGAAATATTCACCAGGTTCACACCCGCGCCATATTGGATAACCGCCTGTGGGCCGCTGCTCAGGACTGCCAGCGCTTTGTTCGCCGGCCAACCGGGCAGCCGGGTCAGCAGATAGCACTGGATCCGGGGGGACAGTTGCGAGATCACGGTACCCTTGGCGCGGTCGAGGTCGAAGTCGTCGATTTCCTGAAAGATCCACAGGCGCTTGAGGCTGTCGAGCAGCAGGGGCGGGGTTCGACGGCCGTAGTGATGAATCTGGCGCAGCGTGTGAAGGTTGGTGCCGCTGAGGGGCAGGGCTGCGTTTGCAAGCGCTTCGGACAGCCTGGCGGCGTGTGGCCCCAGGCGTGTGATCAACTGTTGTTTCGACCAGGTCGAGACTTTCTCGTGGATCGTACGCCAGGCGCCGACGCAGTTGTGCTGCAGGAGGGGCCGGTAGACGTCGGGATAACCCGCCAGCACGATATGCCAGTGATCGGTGTCTTCGTCGTGCTCGACCCTGTAGTACTGCTGGTCAAGTTTCAGGACGATGGCCTTGCTCCATGCGTACACACCCAGTGAGTTCGCCTGCCAATGTGCATCAGGGGGCTTGATCGCTGACTGGTACGGCGTCAGGTCGCGCTTCCAGAGGCGCGTGCGGCCACGGAACCGCACGGGAAGCAGCTCGGGTAGACCATCTGTTGGGGTGGCTGTTCGACCGTTTGCCGGCGCCTCGAGGACATTCAGCAAATGCCTCAGGCCCGCGTTCACTTGCGTCGGGCTCCAGATAAAAAAGTCCTGATAGACCGTCGCCGCGAGCTGGCCGCCTGGCGGTGCCAGCAGGGTCTGGTGGAACCGGGGAGCGAGGTTCTTCAGCGTGGCCAGCAGGTCCTCGCGCGCGGTCTGGAATTCCTCCAGCAATTGTTCGCGCGCCAGGGCATCGGCCCGTGCGCTGTGGGTCATCAGTCTGCCGGCGTCGCTTTCAAGGCGTCGCAGTCGCTGCGAGTGAATGTCTTCGAACAGGTCGCCTTCAATCCTTGAAAGGCTGATGAGGTCCCTCAATTGGGCTTGTGAGCGTCCGCTGACGGCTTTGCCGATCCTGGCGGTCAACAGGCGGCCCTGATGGTCGATCGGCATGAGTCGGCTGACCAATTGCCGAAAACCCGCCGAGAGCATCTGTTCCTGGTAGTCCTCTTGAAACGCGACAAGGGACGGGTACTCCTTGAACTCACACCCAGGGTGCTCTGGAAAGTAGATGGCGCAAGGTCCGCTGCTGTTGTCCGGATCGGAAGTGAAATGAATGACGCCGGGCAGCGTGAGCTCGAGAAACTGCACCCTATGAAACAGAGGCAGCTCTCCGGCCCTTTTCCTGGCGGGCAGCAGGAAGTATTTCAAGCGCTCCTGGCACTTGGGCGTGATGTCTTTCTTCATGAAGGCCATTTGCAGCAGCACCTCGAAACGGCTCTGCTCATGGCGCACGAAGTGCTTGCGCTTGCTGGCAAGGATCATCAGTTCGTCAGCCGGGCGATCGAGGTCCAGGATCTCCCTGAGATGATCGAGATAGGCGCGACCGAGATCGAGCGTGCGGCAGCAGCGGGCAAACACTTCAGGTCTGAGGCCGCTTTCGAGGCCCGCGGTTTTGCCCGAGCAATAGATGGCCGAGCCGCTTTCGAAAGCGCTGGCGTGGGTTTCCCACTCCTCGAAGTTGTACAGCGCCGCTTCCAGCAGCGAGTATTCGGGGCTGGTGTCGTAGATGGGGATCAGGCCCAGGAGATTGTATTTTTTCCGGCGGATGACCAGGGTGGCGGCCTGCATGTCTCTGAGCTCGGGAGCACGACTCCTTATCTCGAGCTCCAGAATAGGCTCGGCGAAGATCTCGATACTCTTGAGTTGGCTGAGGATATTGGCCACCAGGAGCCTGGAGGCCGCATTTTTCAGCAGGGCCGAGCGCAGTTCGGCGCGCTGTGCGGCTGTCGAGTCGGTCATCCAGTCCGGCAGGCGGGACTTGATGAAACTGTAATGGGGCAGTGTGCGATGTAGGTTTGTTGCTGGCTTCGTGTGCATGGCGGGGCTCATTGTCGGCTTGACGGGGGGCAGGATTTGCGTGGCACCTGCCTTCAGGTTTCCAGGCTCGTCTCGGGTTCGGCGAACGTGGTGCGGACTCCCGCCTCGGTGTAGCCGTAGTTCCAGCGCAGTTCTTCATCGGCGGGAATGCCCCGGGTGGTGAAGAAGGCACTGAGCAGGAAGGGTTCCAGGCGACCGTCCGCGACTTCGACATCGACGGGAAACGTTGCCCCCTCGACGTTGTAGCCGCTGCTGGCCTGGCGGACCGGCAGGCGCCCTTCGTATTCGAAAATGGAGTTGATCCGCGAAATGATGTTGTCTCCCGTCAACACCAGCCGATCCCATTTCGGCCTGCCGCTGGGAGGGTTGGGCAGGATATCGATCACGAACGGATCCTTGCGGGCATTGCTGACGTGAAACGGGATGAAATTGCCGCCATACACGCCGATGGCTTCCCCGGCTTTCAGCGGCTTCCTGGCCACGACCATGGCTTGGCCGACCATGCTCGTTTCCGGGGGAAACCTGGCATCCTCCGCGGTGAACGTACGCAGCAGCAGTTTCTCCTCGTAGAGCTTGGCGACTTCCTCATGGCTATCCCATTTCAGGTACGGCAGGATGTCCTGGGCCTGGTGACGCAATCCCGAGTCCGTGACATCGCTCGTGCTCTGGATTTTCCTGATGCGCAGCGGCTTGCCCTGCAGGTCGCGTAATGGATAGCGACCGTTGTTCACCCGGTCATATTCGCCCATCCTGTTGGGCTGATGCTGGTAGGATTTGATGGTTTTCATCCGCTCCAGGTCTTCGCGGGTGAAGGGCTCGGGCTTGATGTACTCCTGCGCCGTGACCATGCTCGATTCACTCTCCACCAGTTCGATCTTGCTCAGTACCGGACCTGGCGCGCCGCCTTTCAAGCCCATGTCCGTGTTGATTTCCCAGCGCCCGGCCGTTCGCCGCAGCACCGGGCGATAAAAGCGGAAAGGGTTGCGGGCATCGATCAGTTTCCAGCCGGGATCTGACGGCTCGACCTGGTAGTACCGTTCTCCCTCCCGGATGTAGTGGCGGGAAAAGGCCCCCCGGTACAGCTCATCGCCGATGGGCTCGAGGTCGCCCGGTGGTGTTTCCAGCGCGAAGTGAATATCCAGGGCGCGGCCGGGCCGGCGGGGCCGCGAGGGCATCGCGGGAGGAATCTGTCGTACGACCGGAGGGGAGGCACTCAACTGCTTGATCTTGTCGATCAGCGCTCGCTTGAGGGCGCTGTTTCGGTTCGGGCCGCTGAAGCCCAGGTTCTCGAACTCGCTGTCGGGCAGGGCTTGTCCGATGGCCGAGTAGAGGTCGCTCGGGGCGAAGACCTGCAGGCTGTCGGTACCGTAGACCCGATAGCGCGAGCCTTCGCGAAGCAGGCGCCTGACGCTCGTGGCGTTGGCGCTCCCGGCGGTGGCGGCAGGCGGTTCGGTCAGTGTCGCCGAGTACAGTTCCAGGCGAACGTCGCCCGACCAGCCCGGCAGTGCTTCAAGGGTCTGGAACGCCAGCCGGTCCGAGTCCGGATTGAACGTCGTGTGCAGATAAAGGCCTTCATGGAGCCGGGCGGCATCCACGTTCTGCATGGACAGCTCGGCTTCGTCCTTCAGATAGGGCAACAGGCTTTTCTGCTCCAGGATCTGCCGGGCTTCGGCGGGGCTGATGGATTTCACCATGGCTTGCACATAGCTTTTGGGCAGGGCCGGAAAGTCCTGTCGGATCTGTTCGGACAGCGGGCCTTTGACCTGTTCGCTCTGCTGATAACGATCTTCGAAGCGTTCCGCCGTGCTGGGTTCGACGGTCGCGGAAGGGGGCGTGCCATCGTTGATCGGCGGGCTTTCCAGCCGTCGCTGGTGCTGGATCTGCCGGTCGAGCTGGAAGCGTTTCAAGGTGTCGAGCAATTGCGCCGGCGGCGACCGGTTGTCGCGATGAAGTTCAAGCAGCAGCTTCGAATCGCTGGCGCTGGCGTGCAGGATCGGCGCCAGGTCTTCGGGGCGGGTGCCCGCTGCGACCGGTCCCAGTCGCTTGAGCCGTTTCAGGTCGCTCCACTCCCGCGGGTTTTCATGCAGGGCACGCCAGGCCCCGCTGCCGTTATGGCGCAAGGGCGGCGCATACGCCCACGGGTCGTCGGGGTGCTGGATGGACCACTCGGGCGGGGAGCCCCCATGGCTGACCTCATAGAGCTGATCGTCCAGTGACAGGTAATGCCGGCCCTGGTAGTCGTACAGGCCCTGTTCATCGGGAAGCAGCGCCTGCGGCAGTTCAAGGGATTGTCGGTAGGGGGCCAGGTCCGGTTTCCACAGGCCGGAGCGGTGGGGTGCAAACTTGACACGCAGCAGCGAGCCGACGAAGCGGCCGGCCTTGGCGGCACCCGCGGTGGCGCCCATGAGCACGATCTGTTCGGTGACATCCATGAGGTAGTTGAGCGCCTCCACCTTTTCGCCGCGCCGCCAGGCATCGAACCCCAGATAGACCTCATGGATCAGCTGTATCCCCGTGGACACCAGCAGGACCTCGCCGATCACGGGGATGAACGAGGCCGCGAGGACCAGGGCGCTCAGGCCGGCCTTTTCGTAGGCTTGCAGCAGCTGTCGGCGGGCCTGGGCGTCGGTCTGCGCCGTGGGCACGACGACCTCGCGGCCATGGCGTTCGATCTGTTGCCTGCGCAGGTCGCGCAGGCCCTTGAACACGTTGCCATCGATGGGGTGCAGTACAAGCAAGACTGACCCGTGCTCCGCAACAAGACCGGGTTTGGGATGCCACTTTTGCCACATGGCCTGCCTGATCGTCTGGCTGAGCAGCGCTCCCTGGTGACTGGCCGGGAGGAAACGTGAAAAGAAAGAGCGGTAGGCGGGTGACAGCAGCCTGCGGCTCAACTCGTTTTCGAAATCCCGCAGGGAGCCGTAGCGCGCCAGGGGGCTGATCGGGTCCTGCGGTATGTAGACCAGGCATGGACGGGTGTCGTCGCTGGTGTCCAGGCCGATGATCAGTACCTCGCTGGCGACCATGCCGAGAAGTTCGAGCCGCGAGCAGGGCTGGGTGCCATAACGGACGACATAACGATCATTGAGTACGTCGAGGAGTACCCGGTAGCTGGCCGGCGTGATTTCCTGCTTGAGCATGGCCAGGTGTATCGCGCTGGCGAAGGCGTCCTTGCCGCTCTGGAGCAGAGGGTCCCGGGCACGGCTGGCGAGGTCGTCGCCATCGACCGGGGCGGCGGCATCGAGGACGGATCGCAGGTGGGCCTGGTAGAGGCGACCGAAGTCGAGCCGGCGACAGACCAGGGCGAACTCCTCGGGTCTGATCGGGGTCTTGCTATCGAGGGCGCCTGGCACCCGGTAGATCCCCGAGCCCGCGCCGAAGGCGTCGGCGCTGGTCAGCGATTCGTCGAAGTTGTGCAGGGCCGCCGATAGCAGGGTTTGTTCGCTGGTACTGCCCTGGACCGAAACCAGGCCGAAAAAATAGTCGTTCTTGCGCACATGGACGAAGGTCGCCTGCTCGACATCCAGGGTCAGTCGGAAATTGACGGCGATGGCTTCTTCCAGCAGCGGCTTGACGAACTGCGCCGGCGTTTGCAGCTTTGCCATCATCTGCTCGACGTCATGGCGGGAATTGCAACTGGCTATCATGCTCTGGCGCAACGCGTCGCGTTGTTCGCGAGGCGCATCGAGCAGCCAGGCGGGCAGATGCTCCTTGATTACGTCGAAATGCGGCTGCTCGTTGGAGAGCGGGGTGGGGGATGGAGTCATGACGGTGGCCTTGCCGGATTCTTGAAGCGCCAGCTAACGACAAGGCGGCGGTGCGGCGGCACTAGATAGTTGTCGGCCCGTCCCTGGGGAAGGGGCGCGGGTAAAACCGACGGTTATAGTCGGACTTGATCAAAATTTGTGCTATATTCCGCCCCCGCGAATTTTCATCTCGATACTTCCCATCTCGACATCGGTCATCGCCATGCAAGCAGCCAAGCCGTTATTTGACTATCCCAAGTACTGGGCCGAATGTTTCGGGCCAGCGCCCTTCCTGCCCATGAGCCGGGAAGAGATGGATCAGCTTGGCTGGGATTCCTGCGACATCATCATCGTCACCGGTGACGCCTACGTTGACCATCCGTCCTTCGGCATGGCGATCATCGGTCGGCTGCTGGAGTCCCAGGGCTTCCGCGTCGGGATCATTGCCCAGCCGAACTGGCAGTCCAAGGACGACTTCATGAAGCTCGGCGAGCCGAACCTGTTCTTCGGGGTCGCGGCCGGCAACATGGACTCGATGATCAACCGCTACACCGCCGACAAGAAAATCCGCTCCGACGACGCCTACACGCCGGGCGGCATGGCCGGCAAGCGTCCGGATCGCGCCAGCCTGGTCTACAGCCAGCGCTGCAAGGAAGCCTACAAGCATGTGCCGATCGTGCTCGGCGGCATCGAGGCCTCGCTGCGCCGGATCGCCCACTACGACTACTGGCAGGACCGCGTGCGCAACTCGATCCTGATCGACGCCAGCGCCGACATCCTGCTCTACGGCAACGCCGAGCGGGCGATTGTCGAGGTCGCCCAGCGCCTGTCGTACGGCCACAAGATCGAAGACATCACCGATGTGCGCGGCACCGCGTTCATTCGCCGGGACACGCCGCAAGGCTGGTACGAAGTCGACTCCACGCGCATCGACCGGCCGGGCAAGATCGACAAGATCATCAACCCGTACGTCAACACCCAGGACACCCAGGCCTGCGCCATCGAGCAGGAGAAAGGGCCGGTTGAAGACCCGCAGGAAGCCAAGGTCGTGCAGATCCTGGCCAGCCCGCGCATGACCCGCGACAAGACCGTGATCCGCCTGCCGTCGGTGGAAAAAGTCCGCAATGACGCGGTGCTCTACGCCCACGCCAACCGCGTGCTGCACCTGGAAACCAACCCGGGCAACGCCCGCGCGCTGGTGCAGAAGCATGGCGAGGTGGATGTCTGGTTCAACCCGCCACCCATCCCGATGACCACCGAAGAGATGGACTACGTGTTCGGCATGCCGTACCAGCGCGTCCCGCACCCGGCGTATGGCAAGGAAAAGATCCCGGCCTACGACATGATCCGTTTCTCGGTGAACATCATGCGTGGCTGCTTTGGCGGCTGCACCTTCTGCTCGATCACCGAGCACGAGGGACGGATCATCCAGAACCGCTCCGAAGAGTCGATCATTCGCGAGATCGAAGAGATCCGCGACAAGGTGCCGGGCTTTACCGGGGTGATTTCCGACCTCGGCGGTCCGACCGCGAACATGTACCGCATCGCCTGCAAGAGCCCGGAAATCGAATCCGCGTGCCGCAAGCCATCGTGCGTGTTCCCCGGCATCTGCCCGAACCTGAATACCGACCACTCGTCGCTGATCCAGCTCTATCGCAGTGCCCGCGCGTTGCCGGGCGTGAAGAAGATCCTGATCGCCTCCGGCCTGCGCTACGACCTGGCGGTCGAGTCGCCGGAATACGTGAAGGAACTGGTGACCCACCACGTCGGCGGCTACCTGAAGATCGCCCCGGAACACACCGAGGAAGGTCCGCTCAACCAGATGATGAAGCCGGGCATCGGCAGCTATGACAAGTTCAAGCGGATGTTCGAGAAGTACTCCAAGGAAGCCGGGAAAGAGCAGTACCTGATTCCGTACTTCATCGCCGCGCATCCTGGCACCACCGACGAAGACATGATGAACCTGGCCCTGTGGCTCAAGGGCAACGGTTTCCGTGCCGACCAGGTGCAGGCCTTCTACCCGTCGCCGATGGCCAGCGCCACGGCCATGTACCATTCGGGCAAGAACCCGCTGCGCAAGGTCACCTACAAGAGTGACTCGGTGACCATCGTCAAGAGCGAGGAGCAGCGCCGGTTGCACAAGGCGTTCCTGCGCTACCACGACCCGAAGGGCTGGCCGATGCTGCGTGAAGCCTTGCTGCGCATGGGCCGTGGCGACCTGATCGGGCCGGGCAAGAACCAGCTGATCCCGCTGCACCAGCCGGCGACCGACAGCTACCAGAGCGCCCGCCGGAAGAACTCGACGCCGGCCGGCAGCCACAAGGTGGCGAAGGAAACCACGACCAAAATCCTCACCCAGCACACCGGCCTGCCGCCGCGTGCCAGCGACGGTGGCAACGCCTGGGACAAGCGCGAGCAGGCCAAGGCCGCCGCGTTCGCCCGCAACAAACAGGCGGCCAAGGAGCGCGCCGATGCCGCCAAGGGCAAAGGCAAGAAGCCGCCCCGCAAGCCGGTAGTCCCGCGCTGAAACCAGGCGCTGCCGGGTGGGGGCAGCCCCGCCTCAGGCAACCCGATCAAACAGCTGTTGTGCCGTACGCCCATCGAAGGCTTCGCGCCAGATGGGCGTATGGGGCAACCCCTGCTGTTGCTGGCGAATCTGGCTTTCCACGCCCAGCCTGCTTTGTGCCAGGGTTTTCAGGTGCCCGCCCTTGAGTTCGAAGTTGCGCGGCGGGGTATCCTTGCGCGCGTAGTGGAAATGCGCATGCCAGAGTTCCTTCCGGGTGGCCTTGTCGCGTATCGAATAGACATCCAGGTAGTTTTTCCTGGCGCCCTTGCCGCGCTCGACCCGGTCCTGGATCTTTCTGACCTCTATCTGATCGTTGTCGATCAGATAGAGCAGGCGCTGCACGCTGAGTACGTTCGGGTCCTTGTATAGCCTCAGCCTGATGTTCTCGCCTTCGTTGCGCAGGTTCTGGCCGGCTTGCCTGAGGCGAGCGGCCAAGGCCGGCGCCTGCGGGGCCTCGGCGGCCGGCAGGGCGGCGATATCCGTGGCGTGCTGGTCCAGTCGCTCGGCCCTGGCGTCAAGGTATTCGACGATGTTGCTCGGGTTCTGCCTGGCCTGTTCATCTCGTTGGGCCTTGGCCAGATAGGTTTCCACTTGCCCCAGGAGCTGATTGGCGTCGCTGAGTCGGGTGGCTGGCAATTTGCTGGGCTGTTCGACGGGGGCCGCGGGGGCTTCGCTGAGAGTCCCTTGCCATTGGCCGTTGACCTGGCGATAGGACCGGAAGGGGAGGCCCGGCTTGTTCTCTTCGATGATATCGACCAGGGTTTCGCCATCGTCGGTGATGCGCTCCTGGCCGAGCTTGAGGTGATCCTGGCCGCCCCGCCTGACTTTGATCAGGCGCTTTCGCGGGGGCGGGAAATGGCTGGTCGATGGCTGGGCGGGGAGAAAGTCCAGGTCGATGGCGTCGAGGTCGGTGGACAGGGCTTCATTGCTGTGGGCCTGTGCATAGCGTTGTTCCAGCTCGCCGACGATGGCGTCGTTGAACTCGCCGATGAGGTCGATGATCGCCTTTTGATGGGCTGTCTCCGTGGCGGCGGTGGGGTAGTCGCGCATCGCTTCGAAGTTTTCCCGTATCCCCGAGGTTTGTTCCAACAGGTTATCGAGTACGGCGATCTGCTTGTCCTCGGGGATCAGCCTGATCTGGTCCAGGGTCACGAAGACTTCCCTGAACCGCGTCATTTCCTGGGTCGCCTCGAAGTGGTAAGTGGGCGGTGCGCTCAGATTCACCGGGTCGCCGACCGAATACAGATTGCTCAGGGCGATCAGCTTGCCCATGTCGATGGCCCGGATCGTGGTGGGCGTCCCCAGGATCAACTGCTCGATCCTTTGCTCGGTCTGCCCGCCTGGCGCCAGCTCGCGCAGGCTGGCAATCGCGACCTGCCGTTGTTCCAGGATGGGCGTTCGCTTGGTGAGGCTTGCCAGCATCTTTCTGTTGAAGTCCCGGAACTCTCGCAGGTGAGTCAATGGGTTCGGCAGGACCGGGCCGGCCTGGGCGATGAAGTTGTCGTCCTCGGCGAGGAACAGCCTGGAGTAGAACTCCACCTGGCTGGAGCGCATATCGTGCAGTTCTCTGCGGTAGATATCGGTCGCCTGTTTCCGGCTCCAGAGTTCCTTGTGGGTTTCGTAGCGTTTGATGTGTTGCTCAAGCAGATTGAGGTGGGTGCGCAGGTAAACCTCATTGGCGATCCTGGCAATCCTGCGGGCGTTGTCGTCAGCCGCCCGGATGACGGCGTCGCGCATTGCCGGCATTCGCTCCTGGGAGGCTTGCAGCGCGCGATGATGGGTTGCCAACTCGTGGACAAGTTGGTCGTCCTGCAGCTTGATCGTTTCCAGCCGGCTCAGCCTGCGCGGCATGCCGCCGGCCCCGCCCACGATAATCCCGACCCATTGGCCGTCCGCGCGACGAGTGATCGGCTCGCTTCTGCCGGGGCGCGTCGGGACATAGCTATTCTCGGGGTCCGCCGCCACCGGGTCGCCGGGTCTGACGATGCGGTAGACCTTGCGCGTCGGCGTCGAGGCCTCTCGATCATCCATGACCTGATAGGCGCCGCCGTCGATGCTTACAAAGCGCTTGCCGCCAAAGTTGTACAGCGATTGCTCGTCGTCGGCGATGGGCAGGTGTTTGTCCTGACGAAAATGCGCCAGTCGGCCAGGGGTGAGCAGGTACTGGTCGGGAACCGGGAGCAGCTCCTTGAGATCTTCGCGATGCTCCTGGGCGAGTCGCAGCAGATCGTCGACCAGACGCTGCGGCTCGTCGAGTCGATAGCCCAGGGCATCGCGCTGGGCATCATTGAGTGAGCGCAGCACGCTGCCGGCGAGGTTGTGTTCGGCCGAGGGCCCGTAGATCAGGCCGCCGGTGGCATCGATGCCCATGTAGCGCTCGTCGTTTCTGAACAACCTGAGGGTGGTCGTGGCGTCCTCCAGCCCGTAGCTGCGCGAGGGCAGGGTCGAGATGATCGGTCGGCCACTGCTGTCGATTCCCGGGTCGATGCGGATCTTCAGGTTGCCGGGCCAGCGTGGCAGGCTGCACAACAGCCGGCAGAACAGGGCCTCGCTGTCTTCGCCAAGGCCGCGCTCGGCCCTGTCCGCCCAACCGGCCAGCGCACTGATGATTCGGCTCTGCTGTTGTGACGCCTGAACCGCCGCCAGCACCGCGGGCTCGATCCGGCTATCCAGGGCAATGGCCTGGAGCGATGAGTGTTTGTCCACCAGGTCGATGGCCGCCGCCTGGCTCAATCCCGGAAAGCGTTCCCGCAGGACGCCGACGGCGGGCTTGAGAGGCTTGCCGGGTTGGCTGACGGGAGCAAAGGCATAGGCCGGGTCGCTCGGCTTGAGTTGTGAGCGCGTCGGGGTATCGAGCAGGGCCAGGTACAGGGCGTGCTGGTGATCCCTGATATCCCGGGCGAGCGCCTTGCGTAGCTGGGTCAGGCGCTGTTCGAAGCTCTGCTCGATCACGCCCGCCGTCTCGCTCGCCCAACGGTGCTGGTTGAGGTGTTCGTAGGCCTTCAGGGTGGTTTCCAGCAGCGCACCCGTTTCGGCCGACTTCGGCTCATACGCGGGCCGGTAGCGCCCCGGTTGGTCTTCGCTCAGCATGATCGTCGGTTTCGGCCTGGCATCCGCGCGTGGCAAGTCGGCGTAGCGGCTGGACGTGCCCGGCTCGCGGCTCTCGATCTCCAGGGGCGCCTGCAGTTGCCGGGCGAGCAGGGCGGGCAAGGCCTTGTCGGCATAGGGCGCCAGTTTGGCGTCGGGGCTGTCGAGGGCCTCTCGCAGCTGATCCAGGGCCTTACGCACCTGCAACTCGGCAATGGCCTGATTGGCTTCCCAGGGGGCTGTTTCATCGCCCCGCCAGATTTTTTCCAGTTTCGACCGGGAAAGGTCCGACCATGCCAGCAACCGGCCCAGTTCCTGCTCATTGAGGGAGGGCAGATCGCGGCGCAGCATTTTCTGCAGCAACTGGGTGTCGGAGAGTGCGCTGATATCGACCGGCGCCAGTTTCCACGAGCGGGTAACAGGATCGAACACCATGGCGGGCCTGTAGCTGCCGGCATCCGGGTGTAACAGGTGATAACGCCCGCTGTCCTTGTCCAGCATGACCTCGCCGACCCGGGTCTCGGTGTCGAGCTTGATCTGGACATAGAGCTTGCCGTCTTTTCTGATCAGGCCCTGGGCATCAACCGTCAGCCCCTCGACGCTGCTCTGGGCGAGCGGCGTGTAAGGGCGCAGGTCACTCAGCCAGAGGGCATTGCCGGTCGCCTGTGTCACCGTGCGGGGCCTGCCCATGGACTCGATCAGTGCGCGGGTGCGGCGGGCCGAAAGGCGTGCGCCGATCGCCTGGATTCGAGCCGTGATGACCAGCTCCGCCACATCGGTGACGGCCTGCACGAATTCCATTTTTCTGCCGCTGGCCAATTCGGTGCTGGCCACCAGGCTCTGGTAGGCCAGGGTGCCGAGGCTGGCGCTGATCATCAGAGGGTTGAGGCCCAGCACTCCGCCAGGCAAGGGCAGCAGGAGCAGTTCCATTGTCTCGCTGGCCATCCATTGAAGGGTGTTGATCAGCGTCTGCCAGTCGAGGCTGCGGCGGGTGGTGGCGAGATTGCTGATGTCGGCGATCAGTCTCAGGGATTGGGTCCGGGTCAGCGTGTCCAGCACCGAACTGCTTTGCTCGCGTTCCGCCTGCGGGGTCATGACCAGATTGATGCGTCGGGCCGGTGCTTCGGTATCGCCAAACGCCTTGTACAACCAGCGGGCGGGGGTGGTCAGTTCGTTTTCATCGACGCTCGGGACCTTGAGCTTGCCGTAGAAGTCGGCCTGGTTCATCAGCGACATGGTGCGTGTGAGCCAGGTGATCTGGCCCGTACCCGCATCCTCGCGTATCTGATCGCGCAGATCCTTGAGCGCCAGCGCGGACGTCAGGTGGTAGCGCAGGGCGCCGCCCGGCCGGTCCGGGAAATAACTGAATACGCCTTGAGAGGCTCCGCGCTCGAAACGCATCAGGCAGAAGGGCAGCGGCAGCCATTGCAGATCGCCGAAATTGGGCAGGTAGTCGCGACCAAAATCAAGGCTGTAGAACTGTGCGCTCATGAGCTGTTTATCGGCCACGGCCTGCATGAATTTTTCCGCCGAGGGCTGATCGGTGCCGGGCAGTGTCTGCTGGCGCAAGGCTTCCAGGACCGCGAGTTCCAGGCTGGCCTTCTGAAGGGCGCTCAGTGCGTCGTTGATCTGGCCGATCATTTGTTCATGCAGTTCGCGTCTCAGGCGCGATCCCAGGTCCAGGGCGCGAACGACCGAGATAAAGCGATCCACGCTCAGGGATACTCTCTGCGCGGGATCTTCGCAGACGACACTGATGCTGCTGTGCCTCTGGAAATCGAAGCCCGAAGGAAACGAGGCCGTGGCGCCGGTGAAAGAGAAGTTCTCCCTGGCGGCCTGCCACAGGGATATGGAGATGATCTCCTCTACCGGGGCGCTTGGGTCCAGGGCTCTGCGGTGCCTGGTTTTCCGATACTGCTCGATGATTCTGTAGATGAGCTCGATCGGGTCCTTGGCGTCGGTACGCGGGGGAACTTTCAGTGTTTTGGTATTCAGCCGGGATTTTTCCGCATCGATGTACTGGCCGGTTTCCTCATGGAGTGCCGTGCGCAGATCGTGCCTGGCGTTGCGTTCGAAACGGGCCTTGAACCCTTGTAGCGATTCGGCCAGCTTTTGCTTGAGCCGTGGTTCTTCCCGGCACAGCGCCAGGTAGCGTTTCTGTTCCTCGGCGCTCAGTGGCGCGAGGAAAGAGGTCAATTGGTGTTCGATGGTGTCCAGCGCATCGTAGTCGGACCAGGTGTCACTGGACATCAGATAGTCGCCAGGTGAGTCGACTACAGGGAAGGGGGCGATTGCGGTCATGGAGACACTCTCTTCAGTGGCGTTGCCTGCGTCAGTCAGGGGCAGAAACAGTCGGAGTGTCATCTAAGGGCGGAACGGCCTTGCCAAGGTGTTAGATATCTACCGTGCAGAGATTTCGCCCTCGTCCGCAGGCGGGTCGAGCGACCTGCCGGTGGATGCCAGGCGCCCCGGCGAAAGCTGCGGGCTGGCCGGATACTGGCATTTTGGTTTCTATCGGAGACCAGGTTCGTTTGCTAAGGTGCGGCGAATTTCCCCGCGCTCGATTCAAGGATGAACACTGCATGAGCAACCCGCTCCCTGGCATTGGCATGGACTCCAGCCCCTCGCAGTTCCTCGCGCGCAAACGCATCGAAAGCCAGATCAATCTGCCCCAGCTGTTTGCCGCGATCGATGCCGACCCCGGCATCGTCGGGGCCGGTGTGGTCTATATCGACGCCGACTTCAACGTGGTCACCCTGCGCGAATTCCAGCCGATCTGCAGCATCAAGCCCAAGCGCATCATCCTGCGCGAGGCGCAGAAGTACATCGCGCCGGTGCAGTTCGCCCAGCAGGTGCAGGACAATCCCCGCGAGTCGCGCCTGGTCGGCGAGGCGATCAATACCAGCCTGTCGTGCGCCGGCGCGGTGATCGGTTGGGTGGTGGTGCTCAGCGGCTCGGTGGCCGTGCCGTTCTCGGCCGGCGCCAGTTCGGTGCTGGTCGCCATTGGCTACACCGCGGCGGTCGCGAGTACCGCGCAATGCGTCGTCGGCGGCTATCGGACAGTCAACGAAGCGGTCAATCCCGCCCGCAATGACTACCTCGATGGCGAGGCCTGGTACCAGTACACCTCCATCGCCCTGGATGCGGCTTCCCTGGTCGGAGTCGGCGCCTCGTCGCTGACCACCCTCAAGCTGGTGCGCATGACCAAGGCCACCACCGGCAAGACAATCCGCGAAGTGCTGCGGGGCCTGAACCGCCAGGAGCGCTCGAAGCTGACCAAGGAGCTGTTGAGCATCAACGATCCGCGGCTGACGCCGAAAATGCTCAAGCTCAAGCAACTGGCCGGCGAACTGCCCAAGCGCTTCACGCCTACCCAGATCAAGCATGCCACCGTGACCCAGATCAAGGACTCCCTGGGGGCGGCGATCGGCCTGACCGGCAGTGCCTTGTCCGGCAATGTGAAAACCATTGCCGTGGGGCTCTACGAGGAGATCGAGGAGTAATGGAAGAGTTGAGCCTGCCGCGTTTCCTGGCGCAGTATTTCCCCACCTTCATCGGCGGGATTTTTGCCGCGCTGGTCGCTATCAGCTGTGGCGTGCCCCTGGTGGGCGGCCACTTTTTTCCCGATGCCTCCCTGGACGGCCAGGCGACCGGCATGTTCGTCGCGGTCCTGGTCCTGGCCCTGGTGGTGGTGCACTGCAACTTCCTGATCGTGCGCGGCCGTCCGCAATGGGTTTGGGGGCTGGTCCTGGTCTTTGCGCTGTGCTTTCTGAGCGTGCTGCCGACCATCACCTCGCATCCCCATCGGTTCATCTACGCCTTGGCCGTCCTGGCCCCGCTGGTTGGCCTGCTGTTGCTCAACAGTCGGCGCCACCGCGAAATGCGCCACCGGCTCGTCGCTATCCGCCACCAGCGCGAAGCCCTGCGCAAGGCCCTTAAGGCCCGGCGCAAGTCACGCCAGGGCTGATGTCCGGGCGTTCGCCCCGTTTCTGTGCGACTCTCTGCACTACGCCCTCAAGCTGGCGCCATTCTGGTGCTGTGCTTAGCTGAGCGAGCACGACTCACGCCGAAAGCGCAGGACTTGCCCGGGTGGCATAAGTCTTGCGCGCACAGGTATAAGCCCAGGCTCGCAGGAGGCACGCCGTGTCGATCCATGTCGCATTGCACCATGTCACGCATTACCGCTATGAGCGCGCCGTCGAGCTCGGCCCGCAGATCGTTCGCCTGCGTCCGGCGCCCCATAGCCGCACGCGGATTCTTTCCTATGCGCTGAAGGTTGCGCCCGAGCAGCATTTCATCAATTGGCAGCAGGACCCCCAGGGCAACTACCTGGCGCGGCTGGTGTTCCCGGAAAAGACCGACGAATTGCGCATCGAGGTCGACCTGGTCGCCGAGATGGCGGTGTTCAATCCGTTCGACTTTTTCCTCGAGCCCTACGCCGAGAGGATCCCGTTTGCCTACGCGGCCGATGAAAAGCACGAGCTGATGCCCTACCTGGAGAAGCTGCCGCTGACGCCCAGGTTCAAGGCCTATCTCGACGGCATCGACCTGACGCCCAAGCCCAGCGTGGATTTCCTGGTGGCCCTCAACCAGCGCCTGAGCGAGGACATCGGCTACCTGATCCGCATGGAGCCCGGCGTACAGACGCCCGAATACACCCTGGAAGCGGCGTCCGGCTCCTGCCGCGACTCGGCCTGGCTGCTGGTGCAACTGCTGCGTCACCTGGGCCTGGCGGCACGGTTTGTCTCCGGCTACCTGATCCAGCTGACCGCCGATGTGAAGGCCCTGGACGGTCCGTCCGGGACCGAGGTCGACTTCACCGACCTGCACGCCTGGTGCGAGGTCTATCTGCCGGGTGCCGGCTGGATCGGCCTGGACGCCACCTCCGGGCTGTTTGCCGGCGAAGGGCATATCCCGTTGGCCTGCAGCCCCGATCCGTCGTCAGCGGCGCCCATCAGCGGCCTGGTGGAGCCCTGCGAGTCGCAGTTCAGCCATGAAATGTCGGTGGAGCGGATCTGGGAGGCGCCCCGCGTCACCAAGCCCTACACCGAGGAGCAATGGCTGGCGATCCAGGCCCTGGGTCGACAGATCGACACCGACCTGCTCGAAGGCGATGTGCGCCTGACCATGGGCGGCGAGCCGACCTTTGTCTCCATCGACGATCCCGATGGCGCCGAGTGGAACACCGCGGCCCTGGGGCCGGACAAGCGCCGGCTGTCCGCGCAACTGTTCCAGCGCCTGCGCAAGCGTTATGCCCCGCAAGGCCTGGTGCACTTCGGCCAGGGCAAGTGGTACCCGGGCGAGCAACTGCCGCGCTGGTCGCTGAACTGCTACTGGCGCCGCGACGGCGTGCCGATCTGGCACAACAGCGCGTTGATCGCCGATGAGCAGGAGGATTATGGCGCCGATGGCGAACTGGCCGGGCGTTTTCTCGCCAGCGTCGCCGAACGCCTGAAACTGCCGGGCCGTTTTGTCTTCCCGGCCTACGAGGACAACTTCTACTACCTCTGGCGCGAGGGGCAGTTGCCGATCAACGTCAGCGCCGAGGATCCGCGGCTGGGCGACGAACTGGAGCGCGCGCGCCTGCGCAAGGTGTTCTCCCAGGGCCTGGACAAGGTGATCGGCCAGGTCCTGCCGCTGGCGCGCACCGCCGCCAATGACCGCTGGCAGAGCGGACGCTGGTACCTGCGCGACAGCCATTGCCGGTTGGTGCCGGGCGACTCGCCGCTGGGCTACCGCCTGCCGCTGGCCTCCCAGCCCTGGGTGACGGCGGCGGAATACCCGTTCGTGCATCCGCTCGACCCGAACCAGGACCTGCCCGAGTTGCCCGGCACCGAAGCCCTCAAGGCCCACGGCGAGCCGGCGCCGGCCGACGAACGCGTGCCGCAGATCGATCAGTCGGCGAACTGGCTGACCCGCACCGCCTTGTGCGCCGAAGCGCGGGAAGGCCGCCTGTACCTGTTCATGCCGCCCCTGGAGCGGGTCGAGGACTATCTGGAACTGGTCGGCGCCATCGAGGCCACCGCCGGGGAACTGCATTGCCCGGTGTTGCTGGAAGGCTACGAGCCGCCCGCCGACGGGCGCCTGGCGAACTTCCGGGTGACGCCGGATCCGGGCGTGATCGAAGTCAATGTGCAGCCGTCCGCGAGCTGGGACGAACTGGTCGAACGCACCGAGTTCCTCTACGAGGAGGCGCGCCAGACCCGCCTGACCACCGAGAAATTCATGATCGACGGGCGCCACACCGGTACCGGTGGCGGTAACCACTTTGTCCTCGGCGGCGCGACCCCGGCGGATTCGCCGTTCCTGCGGCGCCCCGACCTGCTGCGCAGCCTGATCAGCTACTGGCATAACCATCCGTCGCTGTCCTACCTGTTTTCCGGGCTGTTCATCGGCCCGACTTCCCAGGCGCCGCGGGTGGACGAGGCGCGCAACGATTCGTTGTACGAGCTGGAAATCGCCTTCGCGCAGATGCCCGCGCCGGGCGAAGAGTGCCCGCCCTGGCTGGTGGACCGATTGTTGCGCAACCTGCTGATCGATGTGACCGGCAACACCCACCGTGCCGAGTTCTGCATCGACAAGCTCTACTCGCCGGACGGCGCCACCGGGCGTCTCGGCCTGCTGGAATTGCGCGCCTTTGAAATGCCGCCCCATGCGCGCATGAGCCTGACCCAGCAACTGCTGCTGCGGGCGCTGGTGGCGCGCTTCTGGCGCGAGCCCTATGCACCGCCGAAGCTGGCGCGCTGGGGCACCGAGCTGCATGACCGCTTCCTGCTGCCGCACTTTATCGAGCAGGATTTCGCCGATGTGATCGTCGACCTCAACGCCGCCGGGTATCCCCTGCGCGCGGAATGGTTTGCCGCGCACCTGGAGTTCCGCTTTCCGAAAGTCGGCGACTACGCGGTCAATGGCATCGAGCTGGAAGTGCGCCAGGCCCTCGAACCCTGGCATGTCCTGGGCGAGGAGGGCGCGGTCGGCGGGACGGTGCGTTATGTCGATTCGTCCCTGGAGCGCCTGCAGGTCAAGCTCAACGGCTTGCCGCCGCAACGTTACCTGCTGACCTGCAACGGTATCCCGGTGCCGTTGCAGCCGACGGGGCGGGTCGGCGAGTTCGTCGCTGGCGTGCGTTATCGCGCCTGGCAACCGGCCAACTGCCTGCAACCGACCATCCCGGTGCACGCCCCGCTGGTGTTCGACCTGCTGGACACCTGGATGCAACGCTCCCTCGGCGGTTGCCAGTACCACGTCGCCCATCCGGGCGGGCGCAACTACGAGACGCTGCCGGTGAACGCCAACGAGGCGGAGAGCCGCCGCATGGCGCGCTTCTTCCGCCTTGGCCACAGCCCGGGCGTGCTGGCGATCCCGCTGTTGAAGATCAACGATGAACTGCCGATGACGTTGGACCTGCGACACACATAAGCCTGACAGGGCGCACGGAGTTTTCGCATATCCGTGCGTCACATGTCTGCGTTAACCTGACTTCCCTTGCCGTCTGCCGAGCTTTCCATGCCCGACCTGCTTGACCGCTACCCGCTGACACCGGGTACCTATCACGAACTGCTGGACGACAGTGGCGCGGTCCGTGCGCACTGGCGGCCGCTGTTCGACCAACTGCAGCGCAGTACGCCCACACAACTGGCCCAGCGCCAGGCCCTGCTGGCCCGGCAGATCCAGGAAAACGGCGTGACCTACAACGTCTATGCCGACCCCAAGGGTGCCGACCGGCCCTGGGAGCTCGACCTGCTCCCGCATATCATCCCGGCCGACGAATGGCAGCAGGTGGCCGCCGGCATCGCCCAGCGCGCGCGGCTGCTCAACGCCGTGCTGGCGGACCTGTACGGCCCGCAGACGCTGATCCGCGACGGCCTGCTGCCGGCCGAGCTGGTGTTCGGCCATAACAATTTCCTCTGGCCCTGCCAGGGGATCCGGCCGCCGGACGGCACCTTCCTGCACCTGTTCGCGGTGGACCTGGCGCGCACTCCCGATGGCCGTTGGTGGGTCACGGCAGACCGTACCCAGGCACCTTCCGGGGCCGGCTATGCCCTGGAAAACCGGACCATCGTATCGCGGGCGTTTCCCGACCTGTACCGCGACCTGCGGGTGCATCACCTGGCCGGGTTCTTCCGCACGCTGCAGGAAACCCTGGTGCGCCAGGCACCGAGCGACGCCGAAGCGCCGCTGGTGGTGCTGCTGACCCCGGGACGCTTCAACGAGAGTTACTTCGAACATCTCTACCTGGCCCGCCAGTTGGGTTATCCACTGGTGGAAGGCGGCGACCTCACCGTGCGCGACGCCACGGTCTACCTGAAGACCCTGAGCGGCCTGCAGCGGGTCCACGCGATCATGCGCCGGCTGGACGACGACTTCTGCGATCCCCTGGAACTGCGCACCGACTCGGCCCTGGGCGTGCCCGGCCTGCTGGAGGCGGTGCGCCAGGGCCGGGTGCTGGTGGCCAACGCCCTGGGCAGCGGCGTGCTGGAGTCGCCCGGACTCCTGGGTTTCCTGCCGAAGATCAACCAGCATCTGTTCGGTGAAGAGCTGCTCCTGCCGTCCATCGCCACCTGGTGGTGCGGTGAGGCCCCGGTACTGGCCCAGGCCCTGGAAAAACTCCCCGAGCTGCTGATCAAGCCGGCCTTTCCGTCCCAGAGTTTCGTGCCGGTGTTCGGCCGCGATCTCGACGATACCCAGCGCCAGGCCCTGGCCGAGCGGATGCGGGCGCGGCCCTACGCCTATGTCGCCCAGGAACTGGCGCAGCTGTCCCATGCGCCGATCTGGCAGGAACAGGACGGCAGCCTGCAACCGCGGGCCATCGGCATGCGGGTCTATGCGGTCGCCAGTGCCGACGGCTATCGGGTGTTGCCCGGCGGCCTGACCCGGGTCGCGGCGGAAGCCGATGCCGAAGTGGTGTCGATGCAGCGCGGCGGTGCGAGCAAGGACACCTGGGTCCTCAGCGAACGCATGCCGAGCGGTGAACAATGGCGCGCCCAGCGTTCCCTGGGGGTGCACGACCTGGTGCGGCGCGATCCCTACCTGCCGTCGCGGGTGGTGGAAAACCTGTTCTGGTTCGGTCGCTACTGCGAACGCTGCGACGACAGCGCGCGGCTGCTGCGGATCATGCTCGCACGGTATGTGGACGGCGACGACCCGCGAGCCCTGCAGGCGGCGGTCGACCTGGGCGAAAGCCTGATGCTGCTGCCGGACGAAGGCGAGCTGCCGGAACGCCTGCAGGCGGCCTTGCTCGGCGACGACTGGCATTTCAGCCTGCGGGCCAACCTGCAGCGCTTGCAGTGGGCGGCGTCCCAGGTTCGCGGCAAGCTGTCGCGGGAAAACTGGCAGGCCCTGGTGGAGCTGCAACGCGAGGCCCTGAGCCTGGAAACCGAAGCCCCGGATTTCGGTGAGCTGCTGGACTTCCTCAACCGGCTGGTGATGTCCCTGGCGGCGTTGTCCGGCTTTGCCCTGGACGACATGACCCGCGACGAAGGCTGGCGCTTCCTGATGATCGGGCGGCGCATCGAGCGCCTGCAGTTTCTCAGCAGCAGCCTGGCGGCGTTCCTGCGCGGGATCGCGGTGTTCGACCAGGCCGGCCTGGAGTGGCTGCTGGAACTGGGCAACAGCAGTATCACCTACCGTTCCCGCTACCTGGCGGTGCCGCAGTTGATCCCGGTGCTCGACCTGCTGCTGCTCGACGAGCAGAACCCCCATGCGGTGTTGTTCCAGCTGAAACTGGTGAGCCGCACCTTGCGTCGCCTGAACGATGACTTCGGGGTGCCGCGCGAGCTGGGCCTGAACCAGCTGGTGGAGCGTCTGGCGCGGTTCGACCTGGGCAACCTGGAGAGCGCGCTGTTCGGCGACACCGGCGTGCGCGAGGTGCTCGACGGTCTCGCCGGGCTGTTGCAGGAGGTCGCCGATGCCAGCGGCCAGGTCTCCGATCGCCTGGCCTTGCGGCATTTCGCCCATGTCGATGATATCAGCCAGCAGACGGTGTCCGTGTGATGAGCGCCCAGTACCAGATCTTCCACGACACCCACTATCACTACGACAGCCCGGTGTCCCTCGCCCAGCAGCTGGCGCACTTGTGGCCGCGCGCCTGCGACTGGCAGCGCTGCAGTGCGCGGACGTTGCAGATCAGCCCCGAGCCGACCACCCGCCGCGATGAGCTGGATGTCTTCGGCAATCCGCTGACCCGCCTGGCATTCGAGCGGCCCCACGATGAATTGCTGGTCAACGCCTGTCTGACGGTGGAAGTGCTGGCGCGGCCGGCACTGGACTTCAACCAGTCGCCGGCCTGGGAAGAGACGCGCGGTGCCCTGACCTATAGCAGCCAGCCGGTGACGGCCGAGTTGCTGGAGGCCTGCCGCTATCGCTTCGAGTCACCCTATGTGCACCTGAAGAAAAGCTTCGTCGAGTTCTCCGAGAGCTGTTTTGCTCCGGGACGCCCGTTGCTGGTGGGCGTACAGGCCCTGATGGAGAAGATTTTCCACGAGTTCACCTTCGATGCCGAGGCGACCCAGGTCGCCACGCCGCTGGTGGAGGTGCTGGAGCGCCGGCGCGGGGTCTGCCAGGACTTCGCCCACCTGATGCTTGCCTGCCTGCGCTCGCGCGGGTTGGCGGCGCGCTACATCAGTGGCTACCTGCTGACCCAGCCGCCGCCCGGCCAGCCCCGTCTGATCGGCGCCGATGCGTCCCATGCCTGGGTGTCGGTGTTCTGTCCGGTGCTGGGTTGGGTGGATTTCGATCCGACCAACAATGTGCAGCCGGCACTGGAGCACATCACCCTGGCCTGGGGCCGGGATTTCTCCGATGTGTCGCCGTTGCGGGGGGTGATTCTGGGGGGCGGCAGCCATGACCCGGAAGTCCGGGTGACGGTGATGCCGGTGGGCGAGGCAGGGCCCTGATTGATCGTTCCCACGCTCCGCGTGGGAACGCCTCGCTGGACGCTTCGCGTCCGCTCTGTGGGTTAGGCGGAGCGTGGGAGCAGTCGGAATCGCTAAAAGCTTCGCGGGCAAGCCCGCTCCCACACAAGCCCCATCCACTCAAGCCCGCTCTCACACAGGCCCGTTTCCATACCTGCCGGCTTCTGGACTAGTTCTGCCCTGCCGGTGTCCGGTGTGATCAGGCGTCCGGCGCCTGCTCTTTTTCTTCGGTGTCTTGCGCGGTGTCGCTGTCTGCTTCAGGGGTCAGCAGGGCTTCGGCCTCGGCTTTCTTGCGTTGCAGCTTTTCCTCTTTCTTCTGTTCCTTGGCCAGGTCTCGTTGACGTTTGGCGAAGGAGTAATTGGGTTTGGCCATGGGCGATCCTCTGGGGTCGAAGGTGAGGTTGAGCGGCGCGTATTGTGCCTGTGTTCGTCACGCAGTACACGTGGCAATGGCACGGGCGGACACGGGCGCCAGCGCGCTCTGCCTCCAGAGTAAAGGCTGGCCGACCAGGCTCCAAGCTTTAACGCTCGCGGGCCGGCGTTTCACAGGTGCCGCAGGCACCACAGGCGTAGGCGGCGAGCAAACTGTACAGCAGGCTGTTGAGAGGCATGGCAGACGCTCCGGTGGATGACGATGGGCTAATGTTAAGCCGCGCCGGTTCGTCTGGCTGGTTGATTGTATCCATCGAGGCGATAGCTTAGGATTGTATACAATCTCTTGATTCAGATCATGGGAACCCGGCCTGGTTTCAGGCAGTCTTCCCATTTGATCCCTTGATTTTCATACCCTGCCTTGGAGATTCACCATGTTCGCCAAAGTTGTTGCGGTATCCTTGCTGACCCTCGCCAGTGGTCAGTTGCTTGCCGCCGAGTGCAAGACCACCGTCGATTCCACCGACCAGATGTCCTTCAATACCAAGGCCATTGAAATCGACAAGAGCTGCAAGACCTTCACCGTCGAACTGACCCACAGCGGCAGCCTGCCAAAGAATGTCATGGGCCATAACTGGGTATTGAGCAAGGAAGCCGATATGCAGCCGATCGCCTCTGACGGCATGGCGGCGGGGATCGACAAGAACTACCTGAAGGACGGCGACGCCCGTGTCATCGCCCATACCAAGATCATCGGTGCCGGCGAGAAAGACTCGGTGACCTTTGATGTGTCGAAGCTGGCCGCGGGTGAGAAGTACGGCTTCTTCTGCTCGTTCCCGGGCCATATCTCGATGATGAAAGGCACCGTCACCCTCAAGTAACGGCCTTTGTCGCACCTGATCCCGCGCCACGCGGGGTCAGGACTGATCGCCCATCCTCAACTCCAGCCGAATCTTCCTCCCCTCCAGCTCCTGGCGGCTGAATACCCCGCCCAGCTGCTTGCGCTTGTAGTCATTGCCAAGCATCTGCCACTGCTCGTCGACACTGTAGCAACTCAGGGTTTTCTGCGGCTCGACGCCGGCCGGTGTGTCCTGCTCCTGCCAGTGGCAGAGACCGCGATAGTGTTTTTCCCCCGACGCCGGAAATCCCGACACGCCCGCCCGCAGATCGTCGCGCAGGGTGATGGCGCCGCTGTTGCTGATGCTGCGCTGGTGGTTGTCCTGGCCGTAGAACGCCTCGGTCTCGAAGCTCACCTCGCTCAGGGAGAGCTGGCAGTCGGGCAGTTCATAGCCGGTGGGTATGTCGAAGTCGAAGTCGCGGCGGGTGTCGCCCGCAGGGGTATCGAAGTGCAGGGTCGGATGCTGGTAGGGGCAACCCGCCTGCTGGCGATCGGGCGTATAGCGGGCACTGGCGCGCAATGCCGTCTGGCCGGGCATGGCGCCGGTCAGGGTGAAGTGTTCCTTGCTGGGACGACCGTTCGCCGTGGTGCCTGACTGACTGGTGGCGGTGGCGATCCAGCACAGTGCGCCGATCAGTCCGAACAGCGGAATGATCCACGGGCGCTGGAAGAGGGGCGTGGCTCGGATATGAGGGGCTTTGTGCGGGAACAACATCGGCGGCAGTCCTGACCAACAAGGGTTGGCGCAGACTGCCGAGGTGTTTCCGGCGTCTCAAGAGGTGCCGAATAAAACAGAAATTTCCTACGATAAACAGGCCATTGCTTCAGGCCTTCGAGGCCGTCATCTTGAAAATGCCCTGGGCGTTGCTGCTGTCGAAGTTCAGGTCGAGCCGGTCGGTTTCCGGATCGATCCGGCGCTGGATGAATTCGACGAAGGAGCCCGGCACCGAATGCTCGCGATACTGGCCCTGGGCATCGATCAGCCCGCGGCTGACCGTGCAGGCACGGTAGGCGGTCTGCATCACACGGCCGGAAGCGGAGACTTCGATGCTGTCCTTCATCGGTCGCTGGCGTTGGCGCTGCTGGGCGACCGTGGCCTCAAGATCGGCGACGCGGTCGGTGAGGTGGTTGAAGCTGTTGCCCTCGGTGGCGATCCAGGCCATTTCCGCGCTTTCGCCGAGCAGGACCCGGTAGTCCGCCTCGTGCACCGCGCCGTGTTGCCGGCCAAAGGCCTGGTACAACGCCGGCAACAGGACCAGGGCTTCGCCCAGTTGGCAATGGCGGGTCAGGCGCAGGCGCTTGAGAATGCTCAGGTGCTCGGCCTGCAGCGGGTCGCGGCTGGAAGCGACCACGCGCCCGACGGCGTCCTGGAAGGCCTCGCTGAAGCGTCCCGGGTGCAGTTCGGAGACGAAGAACTGGGCGATATCCTCCGGCAGGTCCATCTGGCGATAACCCCAGCCGGTCATGCCCAGCTTGGTCAGCGGGTAGGTGCGGACATCGGTGAAGCCCAGGGGCTCCAGCAGTCGCGAGAAGGCCAGGCGTCCGCGCGGCAACTCGCCGTTTTCGGGCCAGTCGACGGTACGGATGGCGCCATGGTCGAACACCACCTTGCGGCCGTCCCCGGCCTGTTCTTCCACATAGCGGCGGCCATCGGGCACGGCTTCCACCAGCTTGTGGAACAGGCACAGGTTCAGGGCTTCGGCCAGCCAGACCCGATGCAGGGCGTCGTCGTCGAAGGAGAAGTCATGCAGCGCCGCCGGCACGTCGACGTGTTGTTCCAGCCACTGGGCGGCGGGTTGGCCGAGCACGGAAGCGACAAGGGAGAACAGGCCTTCGAAGGAGGACATGGGGCAGGACTCTGGCGGCAAAAATGAGTCCCTATGAAAGCCCTCGGACGGCAACCGGGCAAGCGAAAAAAAATGCTGGGTTCATTCCGTTTTGTCGGGTTGTGGTGTCTGGAAGGGATTTGTTCCTCGGGCTGGCGCTTTCGCGGGCAAGCCCGGCTCCCACAGTGATCGCGTCGGAGCTGGATTCCCGGTCCGAACGCAACCTGTGGGCGAACCGCTTGCCCGCGAAGGGCATCTCGCGCTTTGATCGTTCCCACGCTCTGCGTGGGAATGCAGCCCTCGACGCTCCGCGTCGTCGCAGCAAGGCTGGATGCGGAGCGTCCGGTGAGGCGTTCCCACGCAGAGCATGGGAACGATCATCATGGGGCCTATGGCGCGAAAGGCATCTCGCGCTTGTGGTGGGTCTTTTCGTAGGTCCGGCAGATGATATCGAAGGCTTCCTGGCGCACCGCTTCGCCGTGCAGGAAGGCGTCGATCTCGGCATAGGTCACGCCATGGGACGCTTCGTCCGGCTTGCCCGGCGCGAGGTCTTCGAGGTCGGCGGTCGGAACCTTCTCCACCAGCGACTCGGGGGCGCCGAAGCTGCGGGCAATCGCCCGGACCTGGTTCTTCACCAGGCCGCTGAGGGGCGCGAGGTCGCAGGCGCCGTCGCCGAACTTGGTGAAGAAGCCCATCACCGCTTCCGCCGCGTGGTCGGTACCGATCACCAGGCCATTGGCGGCGCCGGCGATGGTGTATTGCGCGACCATGCGCATGCGCGCCTTGGTGTTGCCCAGCACAAAGTCCCGCGAGACCGCCGCCTTGCCTTCAAAGGCCGCGACTTCGCCGGCCAGCGACTTCACCGCCGGACCGATATTCACGGTATGGCGCTCGTCGGGGTCGATGAAGTTCACCGAGGCGGTGGCGTCGTGTTCGTCGAACTGGGTTTCATAGGGCAGGCGCACCGCGATAAAGCGGTACTGCGCGTCGCCGGTGCTTTCGCGCAGTTCACGCATGGCACGCTGGGCCAGCAGGCCGGCGGTCAGCGAATCGACGCCACCGCTGATGCCCAGCACCAGGGTCTTGAGGCCCGAGTTGCGCAAGCAGTTCTGGATAAAGGCGATGCGCCTTGCCACCTCGGCCTCGAGGGCGGCCTGGTTGGCGAACGGCGGCTGGACCTTGAGCTGTTCAGCAATCTGGCGCTGTACGGCTTGCATGATTCACTCCTCACGTAACATTCAATCGAAAACGGATTAGTCGGTCACCTGGAACACGTGGCGCAGGTAGGCGACGAAGTTCGGGTCCTTGCACTGGGCCTTGCCCGGCTCGTCGGAAATCTTCGCCACCGGCTGACCGTTGCAGGCGGTCATTTTAAGCACGATGCTCATCGGCTCCACCCCGGGAATGTCACAGGTGAGGTTGGTGCCGATGCCGAAGCTGACATTGATCCGACCGCGCAGGGCCCGGAATATCTCCAGGGCCTTGGGCAGGCTGAGGCTGTCGGAGAACACCAGGGTCTTGCTCATCGGGTCGATGCCCAGCTGGTGATAACGGGCTATGCATTTTTCGCCCCAATGCACGGGGTCGCCGGAGTCATGGCGCAAGCCGTCGAACAGCTTGGCGAAATACAGGTCGAAATCCCGCAGGAAAGCGTCCGTGGTGATGCAGTCGGTCAGGGCGATACCCAGCAGGCCACGGTACTCGCGGACCCAGCAATCGAGTGCGGCGATCTGGCTGTCGATCAGCCGGGGGCCGAGTTGCTGGTGGGCCATGATCCATTCGTGGGCCATGGTGCCCAGGGGCTTCATGTCGAACTCGCGGGCCAGGTGCACGTTGCTGGTGCCGACGAAGCGCCCCGGGAAGTCATGCTTGAGCACGCTGACCACTTCTTCCTGGACCCGGTAGGAGAAACGCCGGCGGGTGCCGAAGTCGGCGACCTGCAGCTCGGCGAGCTCGTCGGGGCTGGCATTGGCGTTCAGCCAGTCGAACTTGCGATACAACTGCTCGCGGGCCTGGCTCAGCAGGGTTTCCTGATAGCGGTAGCGGTTGCGCACTTCACTGACGATCGCCAGCAAAGGCACCTCGAACAGGATCACATGCAGCCACGGACCGCGCAGGCGGATGAACAGCTCGCCGTTTTCGATCCCGGTGTGCACATAGCGCAGGTTGAAGCGGAACAGGCCGAGGAAGCGCAGAAAGTCCGGCTTGAGGAAGCTGATGCGTTCCAGGAAGCTCAACTGGTCGGCACTCAGGCTCAACTCGGCCAGGCGCTCGATCTGGTAGCGGATTTCCGCCAGGTACGGACGCAGGTCCTCGCTGTTGCGGCAGCGGAAATCCCATTCGACTTCGACGTTGGGGTAGTTGTGCAGCACCGCCTGCATCATGGTCAGCTTGTAGAAGTCGGTGTCGAGCAGGTTCTGCACAATGCGATCGCCGAAGGCCTTATCGCTCATAACGGGTATCTCCATGCCGGTCGCGCGTCATGGCAGCGTCCTGGCAGTACTTGAATGAAGACCGCTAGTGGCGCATATCCGCGGGCGGTTTTACCAGCGATTTTTGTTGGCTGCCCCGGCCTTTTCGTCGGAGTGCCACCCGGACCGGGCCCGCTCCCACAGTCGATCACATATCCCTTGTGGGAGCGGGCTTGCCCGCGAAGCGGTCCTCAAGATTGCACGGGACTGTCGATCTGCTCCAGCATCCAGCGCACGAAATCGCGCACCTTCGGTACTTCCGCCGAATGCTCCGGATAGGCCAGGTAATAGGCGTCGTGGCTGGGCATCGCGTGCTGCCAGGGAATGACCAGCTTGCCGTCGGCCAGTTCCTCTTCCACCAGGAACCGTGGCAGCAGGGCCACGCCACAGCCGACCTGCGCCGCGCGAATGCACATGTAGAAGGTTTCGAAGCGCGGCCCGTGGTAGCTGTGTTCGGTCTGGTAACCCTGGCTTTCGAACCAGTCATGCCAGGCCTGGGGGCGCGAGGCATTCTGCAGCAGGACCAGGTCGCTCAGTTGCGTCGGGTCGGCGAACGGCTTGTCCGGCAGGCTGGAGGGTGCGCAGACCGGCACCAGTTCCTCGCTGAACAGCTTCACGCACTCGGTGCCCGGGCGCGAGCCCTGGCCGAAATAGAACGCCAGGTCGCTGCGGCCTTGCAGCAGATCGTCGGCTTCCTGCTCGTTGCACAGGTCCAGGTGGATATGCGGGTGACGCAGGCGCCAGCCCTTGAGCCTCGGCACCAGCCAGCGGGCGCCGAAAGTCGACGGCGTGGAGACTCGCAGGACTTCGGTTTCACCGCCGTAGGAGCGCAGGTAATGCGTCGACATTTCCACCTGGGTCAGGATTTTTCGGACTTCCACCAGGTACAGGTCGCCCGCCGGCGTCAGTTGCAGGCGCCGCCGCACCCGACGGAACAGCAGGTGCTGGAGCAATTCCTCGAGCTGCGCGACCTGTTTGCTGACCGCGCTCTGGGTCAGGTTCAGCTCTTCTGCCGCGCGGGTGAAGCTCAGATGGCGGGTGACGGCCTCGAAACATTGCAGGGCAGTGATCGAGGGCAGGTGTCTTTTATTCAGCATGAACGGGCCTTTTCTTCTGTTTCTTGCGCTGCATGAATAAACGGAATGATATCTCGCCTAAAGGTCGTTTGTTGGCAAGTCTCAAGGCCGCTACAACTAGAGGTCTGAAACGCCGTGTTTTTCCGGCTGAAGATTTCCGATTCCCGTTTGAAGGAGTGACCCCATGGTTGCCGCATTGCTCGATCGTCTTGGCGTGAACCCGGCGCTGTACCAACAGGGCAAGCAGCCCGTGCATTCGCCCATCGACGGCAGTCGCATCGCCTCCGTGAGCTGGGAAGGCCCGGCGGAAGTGGAACAGCAGGTCAGCCGTGCCGAGCGCGCCTTCGACGCCTGGCGCAAGGTGCCGGCCCCACGTCGTGGCGAGCTGGTGCGCCAGTTCGGCGAGGTGTTGCGTGAATACAAGGCCGACCTGGGCGAACTGGTGTCCTGGGAAGCCGGCAAGATCACCCAGGAAGGCCTGGGTGAAGTGCAGGAAATGATCGATATCTGCGATTTCGCGGTCGGTCTGTCGCGCCAGCTCTACGGTTTGACCATCGCCTCCGAGCGTCCGGGCCACCACATGCGTGAGTCCTGGCACCCGCTGGGCGTGGTCGGCGTCATCAGCGCCTTCAACTTCCCGGTCGCGGTCTGGGCCTGGAACACCACGCTGGCGCTGGTCTGCGGCAACTCGGTGATCTGGAAGCCGTCGGAGAAGACCCCGCTGACCGCACTGGCCTGCCAGGCGCTGTTCGAGCGGGTGCTGAAGAATTTCCACGATGCTCCCGAGTACCTGAGCCAGGTGATCATCGGTGGCCGCGATGCCGGTGCCGCGCTGGTCGATGACCCGCGTGTGGCGCTGATCAGTGCCACCGGCAGCACGCGCATGGGCCGCGAAGTGGCGCCGAAAGTGGCCGCGCGCTTTGCCCGCAGCATTCTCGAACTGGGCGGCAACAACGCGATGATCCTCGGCCCGAGCGCCGACCTGGACATGGCGGTACGCGCGATCCTGTTCAGCGCCGTCGGTACTGCCGGCCAACGCTGCACCACCCTGCGACGGTTGATCGCCCACGAATCGGTCAAGGCGGAGATCGTCACCCGTCTGAAGGCGGCCTATTCCAAGGTGCGTATCGGCCATCCGCTGGAAGGCAACCTGGTCGGCCCGCTGATCGACAAGCAAAGCTTCGAGAACATGCAGGACGCCCTGGAGCAGGCCCTGAGCGAGGGTGGGCGGGTGTTCGGTGGCGAGCGCCAGTTGCAGGACAAATTCCCCAATGCCTACTACGTGTCGCCGGCCATCGTCGAAATGCCGGAGCAGAGTGAAGTGGTCTGCAGCGAGACCTTCGCGCCGATCCTGTACGTGGTCGGCTACAGCGACTTCGCCGAGGCCCTGCGGCTGAACAATGCAGTGCCCCAGGGCCTGTCGTCGTGCATCTTCACCACCGATGTGCGCGAGGCCGAGCAGTTCATGTCGGCAGTGGGCAGCGATTGCGGTATCGCCAACGTCAATATCGGCCCGAGCGGGGCGGAGATCGGCGGCGCGTTCGGCGGCGAGAAGGAAACCGGTGGCGGCCGTGAGTCCGGTTCCGATGCGTGGCGCGGGTACATGCGTCGCCAGACCAATACCGTGAACTACTCGCTGGAACTGCCTTTGGCCCAGGGCATCACCTTCGACTGAGGCCCTGCGAGCGCAGTGCTCGTCCGCACTGCCCGGCTGGGTGCGGACACTGCAGGAGCCGGCATGCTGGCGATGGCGTCTTCAGGGGCGCCAGCAGTTTCGCCGGCAAGCCCGCTGCTACAGGGGGGCGTATCAAGTCCAGGAGTTTGTTGGGTTTCATTTTCGGAGTCTGGCAATGCCGTTACGCGAAGAGTGTCTATGGGAAAAACTGACGCCGCAGCGACCTGAGGCGGCGCGCTTCAAGGGTGAGCTGAGCGTCGATGTCTGTGTGATCGGTGCCGGTATCACCGGCCTGTCCGCCGCGATCCATCTGCTGGAACAAGGCAAGCGTGTCTGCGTGCTCGAAGCCCATCGCACCGGCCATGGCGGTTCCGGGCGCAATGTCGGGCTGGTCAATGCCGGGATGTGGATCCCGCCGGACGAGATCGAGGCCGGTTTCGGCGAAGCGGTGGGCAGCCAGCTCAATCGCATGCTCGGTGCCGCCCCGGCCCTGGTGTTCAGCCTGGTCGACAAATATGCCATCGATTGCCAGTTGCGCCGCGAAGGCACCTTGCACATGGCCCACAATGCCCGTGGCGAGGCCGACCTGCGTAGCCGCGAAGAACAATGGAAGCGTCGTGGGGCGCCGGTGGAACTGTTGACCGGCAGCGCCTGCGAAACCGCCACCGGGACCAGGAAGATCGCCGCCGCCTTGCTCGATCGGCGCGCCGGCACCCTCAACCCCATGGCCTACACCTCGGGCCTGGCCAGGGCGGCTGCCGGGCTCGGTGGTCAACTGTTCGATCATTCTCCGGTCACCCGCCTGGAGCGCCAGGGCCAGCGCTGGTCGGTGCAGACGGCCGATGGCGCGGTCAGCGCGGAGCAGGTGGTCATGGCCTCCAACGCCTACACCGAGGGCGAATGGACCGAGCTGCGGCGCAATTTCTTTCCCGGTTACTACTATCAGGTCGCGTCCAGCCCGCTGACCGAAGACGCCGCGCGGCAGATCCTGCCGGGCGGGCAGGGCTCCTGGGACACCCGCCAGGTGCTCAGCAGCATCCGTCGCGATGCCGACGGTCGGCTGCTGCTGGGCAGCCTCGGCAACGGTAATCAGAAACCCGCGTGGTTCCTGCGCGCCTGGGCCGATCGGGTGCAGCAGCACTACTTCCCCTACCTGAAAAAGGTCGATTGGGAGTGCACCTGGACCGGCTGCATCGCCTTTACCCCCGATCACCTGATGCGCCTGTTCGAGCCGGCGCCCGGTTTAGTGGCAGTCACCGGCTACAACGGTCGCGGCGTTACCACCGGAACGGTGGTCGGCAAGGCATTCGCCGATTACCTGTGTAACGGAAATCCTCAGGCCCTGCCGATTCCCTTCGCGCCGATGCGTCCGGTCCTGGCGGTGGGGCTGCGCAGTTGTCTGTACGAGGCCGGATTCTCGCTGTATCACGCGGGCCAGTGCCTGCGCATAGTGATTTGATACAACAAAAGCGCCAATACGGACGGCGCTTTTACCCAATGCAGCTAGCCTGTAATGGTGCGCGATGTAGCAGTCGCGCACTGTGAGTGTGCACTTCGGTGACGCACGTTGTTACAGGGCGGTTGCACGCCTTTCGGTGCGGTGGTTGCAGTAGTGGCACCTTTAGGTTGCACCTTTTGAAAAAATGGGTTTCACCTTCCGCGGTTTAGACGGTTGCACGCCCAGTTAAAAAGGGCCCGAAACAGTCCATAAAACAATAAGACAGCGACTTTTTGCAGAACAAAAAACCTATGGCACGCCCCTTGCTCTGAGCATTCAGTGAAGTCGCAGTGCCAACTAAAAAAACCTTGGAGCACCACCTCATGTCCCAGACGTTTTACAAGAAAGGCTTTGTAGCCCTCGCAGTGGCTGCTGCGTTGGGTGTTTCTGCGTTTGCTCAGGCTGATATCAAGATTGGCGTGGCAGGTCCCATGACCGGTGCCAACGCCGCCTTTGGCGAGCAGTACATGAAAGGTGCACAAGCGGCGGCCGATGCGGTCAACGCGGCGGGCGGTGTCAACGGCGAGAAGATCGTCCTGGTCAAGGGCGACGACGCCTGCGAACCGAAACAGGCGGTAACGGTCGCCAAGGACCTGGCCAACCAGAAAGTGGCCGGCGTCGTCGGGCACTTCTGCTCGTCCTCGACCATCCCGGCGTCGGAAATCTACGACGAGGCGGGCATCATCGCGATCACCCCCGGCTCCACCAACCCGCAGGTGACCGAGCGCGGCCTGAGCGCCATGTTCCGTATGTGCGGACGTGACGACCAGCAGGGCATCGTCGCCGGCGACTACATCGTCGATGTGCTCAAGGGCAAGAAAGTCGCGGTCATCCACGACAAGGACACCTACGGCCAGGGCCTGGCGGATGCCACCAAGGCGCAGCTTGAAAAGCGTGGCGTGAAGCCGGTGCTTTATGAAGGCCTGACTCGTGGCGAGAAGGACTTCAGCGCCCTGGTCACCAAGATCCGCGCGGCCGGTGCCGACGTGGTCTATTTCGGCGGCCTGCACCCGGAAGCCGGCCCGCTGGTCAAGCAACTGCGCACCGAAGGCCTGAAGGACGTCAAGTTCATGTCTGACGACGGTGTCGTGACCGACGAACTGGTGACCACCGCTGGTGGCCCGCAATACGTCGATGGCGTGTACATGACCTTCGGCGCCGACCCGCGCCTGCTGCCGGACAGCAAGGCGGTCGTGGAGCAGTTCCGCAAGGCCGGCACCGAGCCTGAAGGCTACACCCTGTACGCCTATGCTTCGATCCAGACACTGGCCGCCGGCTTCAACGGCGCCAAGTCGAACAAGGGCGAAGATGCGGCCAAATGGCTGAAATCGCACCCGGTCAAGACCGTGATGGGCGAAAAGACCTGGGACGCCAAGGGCGACCTGAAAGTCTCCGACTACGTGGTTTATCAGTGGGACAACACCGGCAAATACCATCAGCTGGAAAAACAGAAGTGACATGAAGGCCTGATCCGGCCGGCGCCCGCGGGGGCCGGCCGGTCGTCATGCGTGTTCGTGCAGTACCTGTCTTTTCTCGTAGAACTGCACATGGCTGTGCTGCGGCGGTGGTTGAACCCCGGTCCGTCGCGGTGCGCCTGCGTGCAGTCTCTCCAAATGCGTGAGATTGCGTTATGGATGGTATTTTCCTGCAGCAACTGGTCAACGGCCTGACCCTCGGGTCGGTCTATGGCCTGATCGCCATCGGCTACACAATGGTCTATGGCATCATCGGCATGATCAACTTCGCCCACGGCGAGGTTTACATGATTTCCGCTTACCTCGCGGCAATCAGTCTGGCTCTGCTGGCTTACTTCGGTATTGAATCCTTCCCGCTCCTGATGCTCGGTACCCTGATCTTCACCATCGTCGTCACCGGCGTCTATGGCTGGACCATCGAACGCATCGCCTACAAACCGCTACGCAACTCCACCCGCCTGGCCCCGCTGATCAGCGCCATCGGTATTTCGCTGATCCTGCAGAACTACGCACAGATCGCCCAGGGTCCGAAACAGCAAGGGGTTCCGACCCTGCTCACCGGCGCCTGGCGCATCGAGGTCGGTACCGGCTTCGTCCAGCTGACCTACACCAAGGTCTTTATCCTGATCGCCGCGTTCCTCGGCATGGGCCTGCTGACCTATGTCATCAAGTACACCAAGCTCGGTCGCATGTGCCGCGCGACCCAGCAAGACCGCAAGATGGCCTCGATCCTCGGGATCAACACCGACCGGGTGATCTCCTATGTGTTCGTCATCGGCGCGGCCATGGCGGCCCTGGCCGGCGTGCTGATCACCATGAACTACGGCACCTTCGACTTCTATGCCGGCTTCGTCATCGGGATCAAGGCGTTTACCGCCGCGGTGCTCGGCGGCATCGGCTCGTTGCCGGGCGCGATGCTGGGCGGGGTGATCCTCGGGATTTCCGAGTCGCTGTTCTCCGGCCTGGTCAACTCGGACTACAAGGACGTCTTCAGCTTCTCGCTGCTGGTCCTGGTCCTGGTCTTTCGGCCGCAAGGCCTGCTCGGCCGTCCTCTTGTGTCGAAGGTGTAAGCAATGTCCTCAGCCACTAAAAAATCGCTCGATATCAAAAAAAGCCTGGTGGATGCCATTCTTGCCGGCCTGATTGCCCTGATCGTCTTCGGTCCCATCGTCGGGATCGTCCTGGAGGGCTACAGCTTCAACCTGGAACCGACCCGCGTTGCCTGGCTGGTGGCAATCGTCATGCTCGGCCGCTTTGCCCTCAGCCTGTTCCTGCAGACGTCGAAGGGCCTGCGCATTCTCGACGGTTTCGAGAGCAGCGGCTCGGGCGTGCACGTGCTGGCGCCGGACTACAAGTCGCGTCTGCGCTGGATCATCCCGCTGATGATCGCGATTGCGGTGATCTTCCCGTTCTTCTCCAACTCCTACCTGCTGGGGGTGGTGATCCTCGGCCTGATCTACGTGCTGCTCGGGCTCGGCCTGAACATCGTGGTCGGCCTGGCGGGCCTGCTCGACCTGGGTTACGTGGCCTTCTACGCCATCGGTGCCTATGGCCTGGCACTGGGTTATCAATACCTGGGGCTGGGGTTCTGGACCGTGCTGCCGCTGGCTGCGATCGCAGCCGCGATGGCCGGCTGCATCCTCGGTTTCCCGGTATTGCGCCTGCATGGTGACTACCTGGCCATCGTGACCCTGGGCTTTGGCGAGATCATCCGCCTGATCCTCAACAACTGGCTGTCGTTGACCGGTGGCCCCAACGGCATGCCGGCGCCGCTGCCGACCTTCTTCGGCCTGGAGTTCGGCAAGCGGGCCAAGGAGGGCGGGATTCCGTTCCACGAGTTCTTCGGGATCGCCTACAACCCGGACGTGAAGTTCTACTTCATCTACGCGGTGCTGTTCCTGGTGGTGCTGGCGGTGCTCTACATCAAGCACCGCCTGACCCGCATGCCGGTCGGTCGCGCCTGGGAAGCCCTGCGTGAAGACGAAATCGCCTGCCGCGCCATGGGCCTGAACCATGTGCTGGTGAAACTCTCGGCGTTCACCCTCGGTGCTTCGACGGCAGGTCTGGCGGGGGTGTTCTTCGCCACCTACCAGGGCTTCGTCAACCCGACCTCGTTCACCTTCTTCGAATCGGCGCTGATCCTCGCCATCGTGGTGCTCGGCGGTATGGGCTCGACCATCGGCGTGGTGATCGCAGCGTTTGTCCTGACCGTCGCCCCGGAGTTGCTGCGCAGTTTCGCCGAATACCGCGTGCTGCTGTTCGGCGTCTTGATGGTGTTGATGATGATCTGGCGCCCCCGTGGCCTGATCCGCATCAGCCGGACCGGTGTCACCCCGCGTAAAGGCGCTTTGCACGAGGGAGCCGCGCAATGAACGATGAAATCATTCTGTCGGTCGAGAAGCTGATGATGCACTTCGGTGGGATCAAGGCCCTCAGCGACGTCAGCCTGCAAGTCAAACGCAACTCGATCTTCGCCCTGATCGGTCCCAACGGGGCCGGCAAGACCACCGTGTTCAACTGCCTGACCGGGTTCTACAAGGCCTCCGGCGGCCGCATCGAGCTCAATACCCGTGGCGAGGTGACCAATGTCATCAAGCTGCTCGGCGAGTCTTTCCGCGTCAGCGACTTCGTGTCGCCGAAGACCTTCGCCAGCCGGCTCTACTACAAGATGTTCGGCGGTACCCACCTGGTCAACCGGGCGGGACTGGCGCGGACCTTCCAGAACATCCGTCTGTTCAAGGAAATGTCGGTGCTGGAAAACCTGCTGGTGGCCCAGCACATGTGGGTCAATCGCAACATGCTGGCCGGCATCCTCAACACCAGGGGCTATCGCCAGGCCGAGAGCGACGCGCTGGACACGGCGTTCTACTGGCTGGAAGTGGTCGACCTGGTGGACTGCGCCAACCGCCTGGCCGGTGAGCTTTCCTATGGCCAGCAGCGTCGCCTGGAAATCGCCCGGGCCATGTGCACGCGGCCGCAGATCATCTGCCTCGACGAGCCGGCGGCCGGCCTCAACCCTCAGGAAACCGAAGCGCTGAGCGCGATGATCCGGCTGCTGCGCGACGAGCACGATCTGACCGTGGTGCTGATCGAACACGACATGGGCATGGTAATGAGCATTTCCGACCACATCGTGGTGCTGGACCACGGCAACGTGATCGCCCAGGGCGGGCCCGAGGCGATCCGCAACGACCCGAAAGTGATCGCGGCCTACCTGGGTGCGGACGAAGAGGAGCTGGTATGAGTCAACCTATCCTCGAACTCAAGGATCTGGACGTGTTCTACGGTCCGATCCAGGCCCTGAAAAAAGTCTCGCTGCATATCGACGAAGGCGAAACCGTGAGCCTGATCGGCTCCAACGGCGCGGGCAAGTCGACGCTGCTGATGTCGATCTTCGGCCAGCCCCGGGCGGCGAGTGGGCAGATCCTCTACCGTGGCGTCGATATCACCCACAAGTCCTCCCACTACATCGCTTCCAACGGCATTGCCCAGTCGCCGGAAGGCCGGCGGGTGTTCCCCGACATGACCGTGGAAGAGAACCTGCTGATGGGCACCATCCCGATTGGCGACCAGTTCGCCGCCGAGGATATGCAGCGCATGTTCGAGCTGTTCCCCCGGCTCAAGGAGCGGCGCAACCAGCGGGCCATGACCATGTCCGGTGGCGAGCAGCAGATGCTCGCCATTGCCCGGGCCCTGATGAGCCGGCCCAAGCTGTTGCTGCTGGATGAACCGAGCCTGGGCCTGGCGCCGATCGTGGTGAAGCAGATCTTCGCCACCCTGCGAGAACTGGCGGCCTCGGGCATGACCATCTTCCTGGTGGAGCAGAATGCGAACCACGCGCTCAAGCTGTCGGACCGGGCCTATGTGATGGTCAACGGACAGATCCGCCTCAGTGGCACCGGCAAGGAACTGCTGGTCAACGAGGAGGTGCGTAACGCTTATCTGGGCGGGCATTAAGCCTTTACCGGATAGGTAACAGCAGGGCACGGTCACTGTAGGATCTGGCTTGCCAGCGATGAGGCCAGCAAGTCTTGCGGCGCCCAAAAGGACGCCATCGTCGGCAAGCCGGCTCCTACAGGTTATGTGCAACCTTGAAGCGCCCCGCGATCCTCGGATCCGGGGCGTTTTTCATATCCACAGCGGCGCCGCGAAATTGTGGACAACAAAATTGGAAACTTCGTAAAACGCGACATAAAGCCGCTGCAAACAGTTGTTTTGTCACAGTTTTGACTTGTCCCCGTTTGCTGTGGAGGTGGCTGTGGGTAACGTGGGAGTACCTCGCTACAGGCCTTTGAAATCGTGGCTTATAGCCTGTTGTATGTTTTTTGATCAGTGGTTTTTGCGCAAGTCTCTGAGGTATTTGTCAACAGATTTGTTGCTGTGCAACCCGTGCCGGAAAGGAGTTGTCCAGCCTGTGGATAACTCTGTGGGCAAACTCTGGAAAGACCGCCGCGAGCAGCGTAGTTACTGGCCTGGAGCCACCCCTTTGAAATCGGCCGGATGAGCTGTTCCGGCGACCGCTGCATACGGGGTCGTCCGGGGTCAAGCAAAAAACTTTTGAAACAGGGCCGCAAGCCTTGTGGATAGAGGGCTCGACGCCTTTCGACTTGCCCCCAGAGACTGTGGACGGGACTGTGGATAAGGTGCGCACATCAGGCGCCAGGGCCCGGCCCGCCTGTCTTGGCGGTGATTGATCGTTTTTTGTACAGTGACGCCGGGGAGGGCGTGGCGAACGGGTAGAGTTGCTGGCCTCACTCAGGCCGGGCATGCTGGGCAACGACCGACTTTATTTCTGGCTGTAACCAGGCCGAGCAAGGAGAACATGATGACATCCACGCTGTTTATCACGGGCGCCACTTCGGGTTTTGGCGAGGCTTGTGCCCGCCGTTTTGCCGAGGCCGGTTGGAAACTGGTGCTGACCGGGCGTCGCGAAGAGCGCCTCAACGCCCTCTGCGCCGAGTTGTCCAAGCAGACCGAAGTCCATGGCCTGGTGCTCGACGTGCGTGACCGCAAGGCCATGGAAACCGCCATCGCCAACCTGCCGCCGAGTTTCAGCACCCTGCGCGGGCTGATCAACAACGCCGGCCTGGCCCTGGGCGTGGACCCGGCGCCCAAGTGCGACCTGGACGACTGGGACACCATGGTCGATACCAACATCAAGGGCCTGATGTACAGCACCCGCCTGCTGCTGCCGCGGCTGATCGCCCATGGCCGTGGCGCCGGGATCATCAACCTGGGCTCGATTGCCGGCAACTACCCGTACCCGGGCAGCCATGTGTATGGCGCGAGCAAGGCATTCGTCAAACAGTTCTCCCTGAACCTGCGTTGCGACCTGCAGGGCACGGGCGTGCGGGTGACCAATATCGAGCCGGGGCTGTGTGAGAGCGAGTTCTCGCTGGTGCGCTTCGCCGGTGACCAGGCGCGGTATGACGCGACCTACGCCGGCGCCGAGCCGATCCAGCCGCAGGATATCGCCGACACCATCTTCTGGGTGCTCAACACCCCGGCCCACGTCAATATCAACAGCCTAGAGCTGATGCCGGTGAGCCAGACCTGGGCCGGGTTCGCCATCGAGCGCAACAAGGGCTGATCAAGGGATCTGTAGGAGCCGGCTTGCCGGCGATGGCGTCGGCATGGGCGGCGAATGGCTTGATGGCCTCATCGCTGGCAAGCCAGCTCCCACAAGTCTTCGGGTGTAGCCGATATCCGGTGTTAACCCGGACCCTGTAGGAGCCGGCTTGCTGGCGATGGCGTCCACACGGGCGGCGAATGGCTTGATGGCCTCATCGCTGGCAAGCCAGCTCCTACAAGTCTTCGGCTGTACCCGATATCCGGTGTTAACCCGGACCCTGTGGGAGCCGGCTTGCTGGCGATGGCGTCCGCACGGGCGGCGAATGGCTTGATGGCCTCATCGCTGGCAAGCCAGCTCCTACAAGTCTTCGGGTGCACCCGATATCCGGTGTTAACCCGGACCCTGTAGGAGCCGGTCAGCGCAGATAGTCGGCCAGGCCGTACAGGCAGGTCGCCAGATGGTAAGGCGTGGTCGATGGCATGTCCTCGCGGCTGACCACGCCTGTCGCGTCCAGGCATTCGTGCCAGCCGCCCGGATGCATGAAGTGCTGCTGCAAGGCGGTCAGCTGACGCTGCAGGCGGGCCGAGTTATCCACACGCAGGGTCAACGCCCGCAGGTATTCGGCCTGGGCCCAGATCCGCCGGGTGCCATCGCGCACGGTGCCATCGAGCGCGAGCATGCCGCTGACCGCACCGCTGTGCGGATCGACCCCCGACTGCTCGGCGAACGCGAACGCGCGATCCAGCGAGCCATGCAGCGGCGTGTCGCGAAGCAGGGGAGATGACTCCAGCAGGAACAGCCATTCGAATTGATGGCCGGGTTCGAACCAGTTATCCACAGCCCCCAGCGGTTTCTCCAGCATCACGCCGTGCTGGCGGTCGATAAAACGTTGCTGCATGCCGGCGGCCAGGGCCAGCAGCGCGCTTTGCGTCGCTGCATCCTCGCGTACCGACAGGGTCGCCAGAAAGGCTTCGGCCAGGTGCATCAACGGGTTCTGCAACGGCCCGCTGCCCAGGGGCGACCAGTCGCGATCCAGGCTGGCTTCATACAGGCCGTCGCCATTGGCGAAGCGCACGGCGATCACTTCCAGGACGGCGTTGAGCACCGACTCCACCAGCGGTTCGCGGACCTTGTCCCAGTAATGGGCGCAGGCGAAGAGGATGAACGCGTGGGTGTAGAGGTCCTTGCGCGTATCCAGCGGCTTGCCTTGCGGATCGATGCTGTAGAACCAGCCGCCATGCTCGGCATCGTGGAAATGCCGTTGCAGCGAACGGAACAACGCCGCGGCGCGACCGGCGGCGTCGGGGAAGGCGCTGTCGCCGATCAGGCTGGAGAACAGATACAGCTGGCGGGCACAGGCCATCGCGCGATAGCGCTGCGGGGGCAGCGGGCGATGGCCGGCGTCCAGCGCTTCATAGGGCAATGCCAGTTCGGCATTCCACCCCGGGCCTTGCCACAGGGGCACGATCACCTGACGAAAGTGCCGTTGCAGCGCGGCGAACAGGGCGGTCAATTCAGGCTGGGAGGCAGAGCTGGAAACATCGGGCATCGGCTGGCGTCGTCAGGGCAAGGGCGTTTGCGCGACATGGTAACAGGCAGGCCAGCCTGGACACTATGATTCTCAGCCCGCGAGCAACCAGACCCCGGTCGCCGCCGAAGCCGCGCCGGCCAGTCGTACCAGCGGTGCCGCGGCTTGCGGCAATACCCGTACCACGACATAACCCAGCGCATGCAGGGCGGCTGTCGCCATCACGAAACCGGCGGCGTAGGCCCAGGGGCTCGACATCTCCGGCAATTCCAGGCCATGGGCGACGCCATGGAACAGGGCGAACACGGCCGTTGCACCGATGGCCAGGCTCAACGGTGGTCGTACCGCCAGCGCCACGGCCAGGCCCAGGGCCAGTACCGAGGCGGCGATGCCGCTTTCCAGCGCCGGCAACTGCAGGCCTTCGAAGCCGAGCACGCCGCCGATCAGCATGGTGCCGACAAAGGTACACGGCAGCGCCCAGCGCGCCGCACCCCGTTGTTGCGCGGCCCAGAGACCGACTGCCAGCATGGCCAGCAAATGGTCGATGCCGCCGATCGGGTGTTCCACCCCGGCGAGCAGGCCGCTGTCCCCGTGTCCGGGGTGGGCAAAGGCCAGGGCCGGAGTGAGCAGCAGGGCAACGGCGCCGAAAAGCTTCTTGAGTGTCATGTACGGATTCCTCGTTGTTGATGGATCAGGCGGCGGTCAGCAGGCCCTGACGTTCGATAAAGGCCACGATGGCATCCAGGCCGAGCCCGGTTTTCTGGTTGCTGAACACGAACGGCTTGTCGCCGCGCATCCGCCGGGTGTCGCCATCCATCATTTCCAGGGAGGCGCCCACCAGCGGTGCGAGGTCGATCTTGTTGATCACCAGCAGGTCGGACTTGCAGATTCCCGGCCCGCCCTTGCGCGGCAGCTTGTCGCCGGCCGAGACATCGATCACATAGATCGTCAGGTCAGAGAGTTCCGGGCTGAAGGTCGCCGACAGGTTGTCGCCGCCGGATTCCACCAGGATCAGGTCCAGGCCCGGGAAGCGCCGGTTCAACTGGTCCACGGCCTCGAGGTTGATCGAGGCATCCTCGCGGATCGCCGTGTGCGGGCAGCCACCGGTCTCCACGCCGATGATCCGCTCGGGCGCCAGGGCTTCGTTGCGCACCAGGAAGTCGGCGTCCTCGCGGGTATAGATGTCGTTGGTGACCACCGCCAGGTTGTAGCGGTCGCGCAGGGCCAGGCACAGGGCCAGGGTCAGGGCGGTCTTGCCGGAGCCGACGGGGCCACCGATACCGACACGCAAGGGTTGTGCGTTCATTTTTCTCTCCTAGGAACGAAACAGGCGGCTGTACTGGCGCTCATGGGCCATGCACGCCAGGGACAGGCCGAAGGCGGCGCTGCCGATTTGTCGCGGATCTTGTGCCGTGGCCGATTGCTGCGCCTGCTGCAGCAGCGGCAGCAGTTCGCTGGTCAGGCGCTGGGCGGCCTGCTGGCCCAGGGGCAGGGTTTTCATCAGCACCGCCAGCTGGTTTTCCAGCCAGCTCCACAGCCAGGCGGCCAGGGCATCCTGGGGACTGATCCGCCAGGCCCGGGCGGCCAGGGCCCAGCCGAGGGCCAGGTGCGGTTCGGCTTGCCCGGCGAGAAAGGCGCGGGCGGCGTCATCGAGTTCCGGCAGGCCATTGAGCAACTGTTGCAGGGAATAGCCCATTTGCCGGCTCTCCTGATACAGCTCTCGGGTTTCACGACTGGCGCGGTGTTCTTCGCCCAGTTGCCGCAGCGTGGCCCAGTCGGCGGCGGCTGCCGCGTTGCAATGGGCGAGCAGCAGCGGCGCTTCGAAACGGGCGAGGTTGAGCAGCAACTGGTCGCTGATCCAGCGCCGGGCGCTGGCCGGATCCGTGACCCGGGCCTGCTCCACGGCCATTTCCAGCCCTTGGGAGTAGCTGTAGCCGCCAATCGGTAATTGCGGGCTGGCCAGGCGCAGCAGCGCCCAGGCCGGATTCATGTGCGGACACCAAACTGGTGCAGGCGCGGCGGGTAGTTGAAGTCCTCGTCGCCATGTCGGGAGTGGTGATGGCCGCCGCCATAGGCGCCGTGTTCCGGCTGGAACGGGGCTTCGAGGGTTTCGGTCCGGGCGCCGAGCTGTTCGAGCATGGCCTTGAGCACATAGTCGTCGAGCAGGCGCAGCCAGCCATCGCCGACTTGCAGGGCGACATGGCGGTTACCCAGGTGATAGGCCGCGCGGGTCAGTTCGAAGGCATTGCTGCAGGTGACATGCAGCAGTTGTTCGGGCCGGGCGCAGACCCGCACGATACGGCCGTCCTGGGCTTCCAGGCATTCGCCGTCGTACAGGGGGGGCTGACCGCGTTCGAGGAACAGTCCGACATCTTCACCCTCGGCGCTGAAACAGCGCAGGCGGCTTTTGCTGCGGGCTTCGAAGTTCAGGTGCAACTCGGCGGCCCAGGTGGGCTGAGGTTCGATTCTTCTATGAATCACCAGCATCGGGAGGCTTCCAGCAGTGAGCAATGCTTGAGCTAGAGCAAGGGGCTTGCCAATCGGGCGAAACGTAGGAAAGCCCTGTCAGAAAGCACGGAGCGCCTGAAAAGGGAGCGTAGCGGTGTTTCTGAATGTTTCAAGATGGTGCGCGATGGGATTTTTGGCTCTGTTCCGGTGCGTCTTTCGCTCCGGGGCACCTTCACGGGCAAGCCCGCTCCCACGGGTTCGCTCCCCCGGGCTGCGTTACTCGGTGCTGCCCAGGCCCTGCCAGTGTTTCAAGCCGATAAAGATGAAGCGCAGTTGCTGGGTGATCTTGGCTTGCGGCGTCAGGTGCTCGGGCAGCGGTTCGAGGGGCGGGTCGATGATTTCCGGCAGGGTGGCGAACACGCTCTTGACGATCAGGTCGGCCATGACCGCCAGGCCGGCGGGGTCCAGGTGCTGCAGCTTGGGCATGAAGGTCAGGTCGGCGGCCAGGTCCGAACTGATATGTTCGCGCAGGATGCCGATGGCCTGGCGCACGCGCAATGATCCGCCGTACTGCTCGCGGGCGAGAAACAGGAATTGCGAGCGGTTCATCGCCACGACATCGAGGAAGATCCTCACCGAGGCATCGATGATGCCGCCCATGACGAACTCGTTGTGCCGGACCAGCCGGATGGTTTCCCGGAAGGTCTGGCCGACTTCGCTGACCAGCGCCAGGCCGAGCTGGTCCATATCGTCGAAATGCCGATAGAAGCCGGTCGGCACGATGCCGGCGGTTTTTGCCACTTCCCGCAGGCTGAGGCTGCCAAACCCACGCCCACCCTCCATCAGATGGCGCGCGGCGTCCATCAGGGCATGGCGGGTCTGTTGTTTCTGTTCGGCACGGGGCAGCATCGGGAGGGGCGTTTTTCTGGAGGACAAGAGCGGGGCACTCTAGCAAATCAGCTTTGCCGGCGTCGAACGCGGCGATGCAACTGGCGGGTGATGCGATGAACCGGTGCTACAGAAATGTCAAAGCCCGATCCAGGGGACCGGGCTTTGTTCCAGGCCAGCATGGCCTTAGCTCAAGGACTGGTGACGTTCGGCCAGGCGATCGGCACCGCCTTCGGTGATCAGGCCTTTGTCTTTCAGGCGATCGTTGCCACCTTCAGCCAGGGTCTGGCCTTGTGGGGTGCGGTCGCTACCGTCGGCAG
>NZ_JACAOR010000002.1:15162-121730 GCF_013386115.1 Pseudomonas gingeri | reverse complement strand
TACCATCGGCAGCCAGGGTCTGACCTTGTGGAGTGCGCTCGGTACCGTCGGAAGCCAGGGAGCGGATTTGTGGGGCACGGTCAGAGGTGTCGTCGGCAGCAGCCTGGGTCTGGCCTTGTGGTGTGCGATCCGAACCATCCGCGGCCAGGGTGTTCAGCGACTGGCTGACAGTGGCGTGGCTGGCTTGTGCCTGGGGTGCGGCTTGTTCGCGGGCTGGCAAGGCATAGGCGTTGGCAGCAAGGACGGCAAGGGTGAGGCTGAGCAGTAATTGGCGTTTCATGATCGGTTGCTCCGTAGGAGGGCGAGAAAGTGGGTACGAAGCTAATGCTACTCTTGCAAAGTCGATATAAAAGTTCATAAAGACAATGGTAATAATCAACGGAATTGATTGTTCTACCCAAACCCCTCTAGGTCGGTGCTTTCCGGGCGTTACCGGTGCTCCGTATTGGGTATTTTCTACCCATGCTTGCGCCATGGCAGGGCGTCGGCGGAACAAAAAACTGTCTGATTGGTCAGCTCCGGCGGCCGTGGATTTGTCGATCAATGGTCTTTTTCATTAAACCTTGGCGGGTGTTTGTCAGTCGTAAAGGTATTCCGCGTCGCTTTTTGGACGTTCAGTTGTCATCAGGAGCCCCCGTGCAATGACGCGCACTCGAAAAATCCTCGCCTGGACCAGCGCCAGCCTTGTCCTGCTGCTGGCGGTGCTGGTGGCGATCATCGCGTTCTTCGATTGGAACCGGGTCAAGCCACCGATCAATGCCAAAGTCTCCGAGATCCTGCATCGGCCGTTCGCCATCAATGGCGACCTGGCGGTGCGCTGGCAGCGTGAGCCCGACGAGGGCGGCTGGCGGGCCTGGGTGCCCTGGCCCCATGTGATTGCCGAAGACCTCACGCTGGGCAATCCGGACTGGTCGAAGACCCCGCAGATGGTCGAGCTCAAGCGCGTCGAGTTGCGGCTGTCGCCGTTGCCGCTGCTGGCGCAACGGGTGGTGATCCCGCGGATCGACCTGACCGAGCCGAATGCGAGCCTCGAACGCCTGGCCGATGGTCGCGCCAACTGGACGTTCCAGTTCGACCCCAAGGACCCGAACGAGCAGCCATCCAGCTGGGTGGTGGATATCGGTGCCATCGGCTTCGACAAGGGCCATGTGACCCTGGATGACAAAAGCCTGAACACCCGGCTCGACCTGCTGATCGATCCGCTGGGCAAGCCCGTTCCGTTCAGCGATATCGTCGGTGACAGCGCGGCGAAGAAGGCCCGGGAAAAGGGCGTCGCGCCGCAGGACTATGCGTTCGCGCTGAAGGTCAAGGGCCAGTACCACGGCCAGAATCTCGCCGGTACCGGCAAGGTCGGCGGCCTGCTGGCGTTGCAGGACGCGACCAGGCCCTTCCCGGTGCAGGCCGATGTGAAAATCGCCGACACCCGTATCGCCGTCGCCGGTACCCTGACCGACCCGCGCAACCTTGGCGCCCTGGACCTGCGCCTGACGCTGGCCGGGAGCAGCCTGGGCAACCTCTACCCGCTGACCGGGGTGACCCTGCCCGACTCGCCGGCCTATGAAACCGACGGCCATCTGATTGCGCGGCTGCATGAGCCGGGCGGGGCGACCTTCACCTACGAGAAGTTCAACGGCAAGATCGGCACCAGCGACATCCACGGCGACCTGGCCTATGTCGCCAGCCAGCCGCGGCCCAAGCTCAGTGGCGTGCTGGTGTCGAACCAACTGCTGATGACCGACCTGGCGCCGCTGATCGGCGCCGATTCAAATGCCAAGCAGAAGGCCCGTGGTGGCGAAAGCAAGCAGCCCGCGGACAAGGTCCTGCCGGTGGAAGAGTTCCGTACCGAGCGCTGGCGCGATATGGATGCCGACGTGGAGTTCACCGGCAAGCGCATCGTCCACAGCGCGGAGTTGCCCTTCACCGATCTCTATACCCACCTGGTGCTCACCGACGGCGAACTGAGCCTCGAGCCCCTGCGTTTCGGCGTGGCGGGCGGCAAGCTCGATGCGCAGATCCGCCTCAATGGCCGTACGGCGCCGATGCAGGGGCGGGCCCGGTTGACCGCGCGCAATTTCAAGCTCAAGCAACTGTTCCCGACCTTCGAGCCGATGAAGACCAGCTTCGGCGAGCTCAATGGCGATGCCGACCTCAGCGGCACCGGCAACTCGGTGGCCAAGCTGCTGGGCACGTCCAATGGCGACCTGAAGATGCTGGTCAACGACGGTGCGATCAGTCGTGGCCTGATGGAGATCGCCGGGCTCAATGTCGGCAACTACGTGGTCGGCAAGATCTTTGGCGACAAGGAAGTGAAGATCAACTGTGCGGCCGCGGACCTGGGGATCAAGAGCGGTCTGGCGACTACCCGGCTGTTTGTCTTCGATACCGAGAACGCGATCATCTATATCGATGGCACGGCGAATTTCGCCAATGAGCAGCTGGACCTGAAGATCAGTCCCGAATCCAAGGGCTTCCGCTTGTTGTCCCTGCGTTCGCCCCTGTATGTGCGTGGCAAGTTCATCAAACCCGATGCCGGTGTGCAAGCGGTGCCGCTGTTGCTGCGGGGCGCGGGCATGGTTGCCCTGGGCGTGATCGCCGGCCCGGCGGCGGGATTGCTGGCGCTGGTGGCGCCCAGTGGCGACGTGCCGAATCAGTGCGCGCCGTTGCTGGAGCAGATGAAGTCGGGCAAGGCGCCCAAGACCGTCCGCAATTGAAGACCGGCCTCGGCCTGCTAGGCGTTGCAGGGTCGGTTTGTGGGAGGGGTGTGGGAGCGGGCCATATAGGAACGGGCCATGTAAGAGTGGGCCTGTGGGAGCGGGCTTAAGGTAGGAGCGGGCTTGTGTGGGAGCGGGCTTGCCCGCGAATCCTGAGAACGCCGCGCTGTATCAGGTACACCGCGACATCTTCTTCGCGGGCAAGCCCGCTCCCACAGGTGCGCCCCCAGGCTTCCACAGTTGCCCTCATGCTCCCGCAGGTACTCCCATCCTCCCACAAGGTCCAGATAGTTCCTGGACTCAGAGGTCTTTCAGGATATCCGCCATATCATCGGCATGTTCTTCTTCCTGGGCGAGGATGTCCTCGAAGATCCGCCGCGTGGTCGGGTCCTGGTCGCCGATGAACTGGATGATCTCGCGGTAACTGTCCACGGCGATGCGTTCGGCCACCAGGTCTTCATAGACCATTTCCTTGAGGGTCTTGCCGGCCACGTACTGGGCATGGGAGTGCTGGGACAGCAGGTCCGGATTGAATTCCGGTTCGCCACCCAGTTGCACGATGCGTTCGGCCAGGCGGTCGGCATGGGCCATTTCCTGGTTGGCATGCTCGAGGAACTCGTCGGCGGCGACGCTGGCCTTGAGACCGGTGGCCATGAAGTAGTGACGTTTGTAGCGCAGGGTGCAGACCAGCTCGGTGGCCAGCGATTCGTTGAGCAGCCGCAGGATCTCGTCGCGGTCTGCGCTGTAGCCTTCGGTGACGGCACCGTTTTCGACGTTCTTGCGGGCGCGTTCACGAAGGGTGGTTACATCGGACAAATGCATGTCGCTCATCTCGATCTCCTGACTAATCCGGTTAGGCGCCTCGCTCTGCTGGCGAGATCGCTACCTGGTTGTGAGTCTCGGGCGACGGGAAAAGTTTTATCCGATTGTCTCTTCGACCGCGAGGGGGCGGATCGGCCGGTGTCCGGACGCCCGCGCCTCTTGCGCCAACCACTGGAAAAACGCCCGCACCGGCGGATGCCGTTCGCGTCCGGGCACGCAGAGGGCGCTGTAGCCGGCACCGTCGACGCTGATGTCCGGGCGATAAGCCTGCAGCAGGCCACTGGCGACGCTTTCCGAGACCAGGATCGAACTGGCCAGCACCAGGCCCTGTCCGCCGATCGCCGCCTGCAATGCGTAATGCTCCTCATCGTATTCGCGAATGACCGGTTGTCCCTGCATCCAGCTTTCCCCCGCCAGGTCGCACCAGGCTTCCCAGCCCCTGGCGTAGAGCTTGGAGTTGTGCCAGTGGACGCTGATCAGGGTCGGCTGGTGTTGTGCCGCCAGGGCCACCTGGGCCGGTGAGCCGTAGACCGTGAAGCATTCGTCGAACAGGCATTGGCCGTACAGGTTCGGCCAGTCGTCGAGGCTGTAGCGGATCACCATGTCGATGCTGGCGTCCTGGTGCAGGTCGTGGACTTCGCAGTGGGTGTCGAGGCGCAGGCTGATGTTCGGATGACTGGCATAGAAACGTCCCAGGCGCGGCACCAGCCAGAGGGCGGCAAAGGCCGGGGTGGTGGAAATCGTCAGGCTGGTGCCGCTGCGTTGCGGGCGCAGGGTATCGACGCTCTGGGCGATCTCCAGCAGCGCGCCATGCAGGCTGCGGAACAGTCGCTCGCCCGCGTCGGTCAGGCGCACCTGGCGTGGCAGGCGCTCGAACAGCGGTACGCCGAGCCAGCCTTCCAGCGACCGGATCTGATGGGACACGGCGGTCGGCGTCACGGTCAGTTCTTCGGCGGCCGCCTTGAAGCTGCGCAGGCGCGCGGCGGATTCGAAGGCGCGCAGCGCGGTGAGTGGCAGGCTGGCGAACATGCTCGGTTCCATGGATGAATTGAACTCATCCTGAATGACTATTGCTCATTTGTTCCGATGAGGCGTTGCCTCTAGCTTCTGCGGCAGAAGGCAGGTTCATTCTGAGCTGGCCAGCAGTGTTCGGTAAAGGGGAAACAGATGAGCAGGATTCTTGTTGTCGAAGCCAGTCCACGGGGTGAGCGTTCCCAGTCGCGGCGTCTGGCCGAGGTGTTTCTGGGGGCCTATGGCGAGGCGCATCCCCAGGCCCGCCTGACGCGCCGGGAGACCGGGCGGGCGTTGATTGCTCCGGTGAACGAAGCGTTTATCGCCGCGGCGTTTTATCCACGGCCCGCCGAGCGCCCACAGGCGATGCAGGCGGACCTGGCGTTCAGCGATGAACTGGTGGGCGAGCTGCTGCTCAACGACCTGCTGGTGATCGCCACGCCGATGCACAACTTCAGTATTCCCAGCGGGCTCAAGGCCTGGCTGGACCAGATCGTGCGGGTCGGGCTGACCTTCGACTTCAGCCTCGACAATGGTGTCGCCCAGTATCACCCGCGGGTGCAGGGCAAGAAGGCGTTGATCATCAGCAGCCGTGGCGGGCACGGCATGGGGCCGGGCGGACCGCTGGAGGCGATGAACCACGCCGAGCCGTTGCTGCGTACGGTGCTGGGCTTTATCGGAATCGAGGAGGTCACGGTTGTCGCCGTCGAGGGCGAGGAGTCCGGCGGGGCATCGTTCCAGGCCGCCCTGGCCGACGCCGAACGGCGCCTGCTGGACCTGGCGCGGACGCTCTGAGGGATGGCCATGCCCTGGATCCATCTGCTGATCGCGGCGGCCTTCGAAGTCACCTTTGCGCTGGGCATGAAGTACGCCGAGGGTTTCACCCGCCTCTGGCCCTCGCTCGCCACCGTGATCGCGGCGGTGGGCGGGATCTACTTCCTGACCCTGTCGCTGCGGGTGCTGCCGGTCAGCATCGCCTATCCGATCTGGACCGCCATCGGTTCATTGGGCACGGTATTGCTCGGGTTCCTGCTGCTGGGGGAAAGCCTGACGGCGGTCAAGCTGGTGTCGGTCGGACTGATCGTGGTCGGCGTGGTGGGGTTGAAATAAGCCTTGTGTCGCCGTGTTGTCATCTTCAGTACCGATGCTTTTGCACCTGGCCGGTGCATTGCGGCTAGGCTCTATTTCTTCCCGTCATGGATGGTCGTCGATGTCGCAAGAACTCGCCACGCGTTATCCGCTGGTGCTGGTGCCGGGCATGCTCGGATTTGTCCGGCTGCTGCTGTTTCCCTACTGGTACGGTATCGCCGAGGCCTTGCGCCAGGGCGGGGCGACGGTATTCCCGGTGCAGGTGTCGCCGCTGCACGCCAATGAAGTGCGTGGCGAGCAGTTGCTGCAGCGCATCGAGCAGATCCGCCGCGAAACCGGGGCCGACAAGGTCAACCTGATCGGTCACAGCCAGGGGGCGTTGACGGCACGTTATGCGGCGGCCAGGCGTCCGGAGTGGGTGGCTTCGGTGACCTCGGTGGCCGGGCCCAACCATGGTTCGGAGCTGGCCGACCACTTCCAGCGACACTACCCGCCGACCAGCGTGCGCGGGCGCCTGCTGACCTTCGTGCTCTGTGTCGTCGCGCGGATCATGGGCTGGCTGGAAACCGGCTATCGCGGGCCGGGCCTGCCGATGGACCTGGCCGCCTCCCATCAGTCGTTGACCAGCGAAGGCGTGGCCCTGTTCAACCGGCAGTACCCGCAAGGGTTGCCGGGCAGTTGGGGCGGGCAGGGGCCCGAGCTGGTCGACGGCGTACGCTATTACTCCTGGTCCGGCACCTTGCAGCCGGGCATCACCGATCGCGGACGCAATCTGTTCGACGGCACGAATCGCAGTTGCCGCCTGTTCGCCAGGACCTTTATCCGCGAAGCCGGGCAGTGCGATGGCATGGTCGGGCGCTACAGCTCGCACCTGGGGACGGTGATCGGCGACGACTATCCCCTGGACCACTTCGATATCGTCAACCAGTCAATGGGCCTGGTGGGCAAGGGGGCCGCGCCGATCCGCCTGTTTGTCGAGCATGCCCGGCGCCTGAAGGCGGCGGGGCTGTAGCGCCCCGCCAGGCACTCAGCGGGCCTTGCCCAGTGGTGTGGTCCAGCGCTCGGAGAGGATCACCCCGCCCAGGGTCAGCGCCCCGCCCAACAGGTGGAACAGCGCCAGTTGTTCGTGCAGTACCGCGGCGGCGATGAGGGCGGTGAGGATCGGCAGCAGGTTGAAAAACAGCACCGTGCGGCTCGGCCCCAGCTTGCCCACCGCGCTCATCCACATCAGTGGCGCGAGCATCGACGCCAACAGGCAGGCGTACAGCACCAGGCCAGCGTTCTGCAGGTTCGGCCCGACCTTGGGCGAGAGCCAGAACAGCGGGAACAGCACCACCACCGCCACCAGGATCTGCAGGTACAGCAGTTGCAACGGTGGCAGGCGCAATTGCCACTTCTTCAGCAGCGTGCTGTAGATCGCATAGGCCAGGGTCGCGATCAGCATCATCGCATCGCCCAGGTTGACGCCGTGGGTCAGCAATGAGCCGAGGTTGCCGGCCGAGACCACCACCAGCACGCCGGCGAAGGACAGCACCGCGCCGGTCAGCGCCCCGGCGGTCAGGCGCTGGCCGAGGCTGATGATCGCCAGGGCCAGGGACATCAGTGGCATCAGCGAGAGGATGATGCCCATGTTGGTCGCCGTGGTCAGGGTCGCGGCGTAGTAGGCCAGGCTCTGGTAGACCGCCATGCCGAGCACGCCGAGGACGACGATCTTGCCCAGGTGCGCGCGGATCGCCCCCCAGTTGGCGATGACCGGACGGAGCATGAAGGGGGTGAACAGCAGCGCGGCGAGCAGCCAGCGGTAGAAACCGATCTCGGCGGGGAAGATCGAGCCGACGGCCATCTTGTTGACGACGGTGTTGCCGGCCCAGATGAAAATGGCGAGCAGGGGAAACGCGTATTGCATGGGGTGACGACCAGAGCAGTAGTGAGCGGGAATTATCCATCTGTCCGGATCAAAGCCTATACTTCGATCCGGTCAATCAGCGTCGGAATCCGGACAGCATGCGCAAGATCCCCATCGAGATCCCCCGTTTCCCCGATCTGCCGGCGCCGGTGTACTTTCGTTATGCCGAATTCGGCCCCGGCAGCCATGCCGAGTCCCATCGGCATTCCTGGGGTTCGCTCGACTACGTGTCCCATGGCGTCATCCACTACGAAGTGGCCGGCCAGCGCTTCATGTCGCCGTCGCGCTACGCCCTGTGGATTCCCCCCAACACCGAGCACAGCGCCTACAACGCCCACGCGATCGTCTACCGTTCGGTCTACCTCGCCGAGGAGCACTGCCACGGGATGCCCGAGGTGGCGAGCACCCTGGCGATCAGCGATATCCTCAAGGCGATTCTCAGCGATTTCGCCCGCCGCGACGTGAAGATCCCCAGCGATCCGGCCGATGTGCGGCTGGCCCAGGTGCTGGTGGACCAGTTGCACCTGGCCAAGGTCCACAGCTGCTACCTGCCGTATTCCGATGAGCCGGGGTTGCTCTCGGTGCTCGAAGGCTTGCAGGACGATCCGGCGGACAACCGCTCGCTGGGGCAATGGGCGGCGAGCCTGCATGTCAGCGAGAGGACCCTGGCGCGTCTGTTTGTCCGCGAGCTGGGCGTGAGTTTCGGCGAATGGCGCCAGCGCCTGCGCTTTGTCTGGTCGATCCAGGCCCTGGAAGGGCCGCGCAGCGTGCAGGAGATCGCGTTCGACATGGGCTACAGCACCGCCTCGGCCTTTATCGCCATGTTCCAGCGCCAGGCCGGTTGTTCGCCGGAGCAGTATCGCCGGCAGTCGCGCTCACTCTAGGGCGCCTGCGGCTGGAGGTGTAACAGTGTTTGTCTACACTCCTTCAGAGGCCGTGCCCATCGGCGCGGTAACAAGGAGAAAACTCCATGAAGATGCTGCGTATTCCTTTGTTGATGGTAGGCCTGCTGCTGTGTTCCCAGGGCTTTGCCGCCACCGCCGCGCAACAGGCCCAGCAGGACAAGATGAAGTCCTGCAACGCCGACGCCACCACCAAGGCGCTCAAGGGCGATGAACGCAAGGCCTTCATGAGCAACTGCCTGAAAGCCGCCAAGCCCGCCACCCAGCAGGACAAGATGAAGACGTGCAATGCCGATGCGACCACCAAGGCGCTCAAGGGCGACGAACGCAAGGCCTTCATGAGCACCTGCCTGAAGAACAAGTAGCCCTGCCCGGCAAGGCCTCCCCCGTGGCGGTGGGAGGCCTTGCCGTATTCCTCGTCGGTTTGCGAAATCCCCGCACTTCAGGCTGTCCCTTTGGTTATGATTCGGCGCGATAGTGGCGTTTTGTTATTGTGCGCCGCGGATGAGACGATACCCCTCCCTGGGGGCGTCCATTGGTCACCATAGGGATGTGCCGTGAAGAGAATCGTCTTGCTGCTCCTGGTCCTGACCCAATGCGCTTGCAGTGGCGCCCAGCTCCAGCGTTGGAGACCGGATTTTCGCCTGCCCCCCCGGCCTGAAGACCAGCCGTTGGTGGTGGACGCCGAGCATGCGAAAGTCATCCTGCAGGTGGCCGGGGATACCTTCAACCCGGTGCAGTTCTCGGCGAAGCGCGGCAGCGATGCGCAACAGAGCCCGGAAGAGCTGGGGACTCTGGTCAAACCCTCGAAGTGGGGATGGCTTCGTACCAGGCGCGAACTGCAGGTCGCCCCCGACCAGCGGTTCAAGGTACTTGGCTATTCGCAGTTTAATGGCCGCAAACCGGCACCGGGCTATATCAGCGAGTACACGACGGAGCACACGTTCAATTATTCGAGCAACAAGTGGGAGCAGAAACAGGTCGCCAATCCGACAGTGCCTACCTCCTACAGCTGCGGAACCCTTGGCAGCAGCTTTGTGCCGCAGAAGCAGAAGGTCTATCTGGTGGAGTTCAGCTTTATCCATGACGGCGATGCGTGCCGGCAGCAGGTTTATGACGTCACCCAGGCTGGTCAGCGCATCCCTGTCACGTTGCTCGATGACTTTCCCGCTTCGTTTGCCGAGGCGTCCAAGTCCCCCTAGTCCTGCCGGTGGAACGCTGGCAGACTGCCTATCCTTTAGCTGCATTTTGTTTTGAGGCTGTATGTCAGCGTTTTCCCAGCGTTACGTAGTCTTGGCCAGTTTGATCATCGTCTTCGGTGGGTTGCTGCTGGTATTGCCGTTGAAGTTGCTGCCGAGCCTGCTGGCCGGCCTGCTGGTGTTCGAGCTGGTCAATATGCTCACGCCCAAGCTCGAGCACCTGATTGCCGGGCGGCGCGCGCGCTGGCTGGCGGTGGCCTTGCTGGGCACGTTGATCGTCAGTGTGCTGAGCCTGATCTTTGCCGGCGCCATCAGCTTCCTGTTGCATGAGGCGGAAAACCCCGGGGCCTCCCTCGGCAAGTTCATGGTCGTGGTGGACAAGGCCCGCGGACAGTTGCCGCCGGTGATCGACGCCTACCTGCCGGCCAGCGCCGCGGAGTTCCAGGTGGCCATCGGCGAGTGGTTGAGCAAGCACCTGAGCGAATTGCAACTGGTGGGCAAGGATGCGGCGCATATGTTCGTGACCCTGCTGATCGGTATGGTGCTGGGGGCGATCGTGGCCTTGCAGCATGTCTCGGATGTCAGCCAGCGCAAGCCCCTGGCCGCAGCCCTGTTTGATCGCCTGCGCCTGCTGGTCCAGGCGTTTCGCAATATCGTCTTCGCCCAGATCAAGATTTCGGCGCTCAATACCGCCTTCACCGCGATCTTCCTGGCGGTGATCCTGCCGCTCTGCGGGATCAAGCTACCGCTGACCAAGACCCTGATCGTGCTGACCTTCCTGCTCGGGCTGCTACCGGTGATCGGCAACCTGATGTCCAACACCCTGATCACCATCGTCGGCCTGTCGCTGTCGATCTGGGTCGCGGCGGCGGCCCTGGGCTACCTGATGTTTATCCACAAGCTGGAGTACTTCCTCAACGCGCGGATCGTCGGCGGGCAGATCAGTGCCAAGTCGTGGGAGTTGCTCATGGCAATGCTGGTGTTCGAGGCCGCATTCGGCTTGCCGGGGGTGGTGGCGGGACCGATCTACTATGCGTATCTCAAGAGCGAGCTGAGGCTGGCGGAGCTGGTCTGAGTCGAACCCCGGGCGTGGTTCGAACCTTGTGGGAGTGGGCCTTGAGACTTGGAGCGCCGCTGATGGCCCCTTCGCTGGCAAGCCAGCTCCTACAGGTTCGGGGGCGCCGCTGATGGTGGTGGGCGACATAGAGTCCAGTGAGAGCCTGCCAGCTCCCGTGATTTTCAGCCGTAGCGCTTGCGCGCATCGATCGCCAGGCCGCTGCCGATGCTGCCGAAGATATTCCCCTCCACATGCCGCGCGTTCGGCAGCATGGCCGAGACGCTCTGGCGCAGTGCCGGAATCCCGCTCGAACCGCCGGTGAAGAACACCGTGTCGACCTGTTCGACGCTCACGCCGGCATCATCGAGCAAGCGGGTGACGCTGTTGCGAATACGCTCCAGCAGGTTGTCGATGGCCGCTTCGAACAGCGCCCGGCTCAACTCCACGCTCAGTCCCGGCTCGATGCGATCCAGCGGTACATGGCGGCTTTCGGCGTGGGTCAGCTGGATCTTGGTTTCTTCCACTTCCATCGCCAGCCAGTGCCCGGCGCGCTGCTCGATCAGCTTGAACAGGCGGTCGATGCCACCGGTGTCCTCGATGTCGTAGCGCATGCTGCCCAGGGCCAACTGGGACTTCTGCGAGTACACCGAGTTGATGGTGTGCCAGGTCGCCAGGTTCATGTGGTGGCTGGTGGGCATGTAGGCGCCGCTTTTCATCCGGCTGCCGTAGCCGAACAGCGGCATCACGCCCTGCAGGCTCAGTTGCTTGTCGAAGTCGGTCCCGCCGACATGCACGCCGCCGGTGGCGAGGATATCGTCGTGGCGGTTATCCAGGCCACGGCGCTCCGGCGACAGGCGCACCAGCGAGAAGTCGGACGTACCGCCGCCGATGTCGACGATCAGGACCAGCTCTTCGCGCTCGATGGTCGACTCGTAGTCGAAGGCCGCCGCAATCGGTTCGTACTGGAAGGACACGTCCTTGAAGCCGATCTTCTTCGCCACTTCCACCAGGGTGTCTTCGGCTTCCTGGTCGGCGACCGGGTCCTCGTCGACGAAAAACACCGGGCGGCCCAGTACCACCTGGTCGAACTCACGACCGGCGGTGGCTTCCAGGCGGCTTTTCAGCTGGCCGATAAACAGTCCGAGCAGGTCCTTGAACGGCAGGGCGGTGCCCAGCACGCTGGTGTCATGCTTGATCAGCTTGGACCCCAGCAGGCTCTTGAGCGAGCGCATCAGCCGGCCTTCGTAACCTTCCAGGTACTCGTGCAGCGCCAGACGGCCGTAGACCGGGCGGCGTTCCTCGATATTGAAAAAGACCACCGAAGGCAGGGTGATCTTGTCGTCCTCCAGCGCGATGAGCGTTTCCATGCCGGGGCGCAGCCAGCCGACCGTGGAGTTGGACGTGCCGAAGTCGATACCGCAGGCACGGGCTGGAGATGCGCTTTTCATGTCTTTCGAGTTCCGGTTAAAAAACGGCCGCGCAGTGTATGTCAGTCGGGCGCGGAATCGAAGGCCGACTATCCGCTAAATCGTGCCTTGTCGACTTGAAAGGCGGGCCATCACCCCCAAACTTGCAGTCATTGGTTCGACTTGTGTAACGGCGATGACAAGAAATCGCCGGCACGGCCGATAAACTTTTGCCGCACCGCCCAGTCACAGCCTTGAGATCGGTCAATCCTCGTTGCGCCGAAAAGCGCATGCTGTGGGCTGTCGGACGGTGCGATATCGATAACGCAGGGTGATCCTTAGATGGACTTCAAAGACTATTACAAGATCCTGGGTGTTGAGCCGACGGCGGACGACAAGACCATCAAGGCCGCGTACCGCAAGCTGGCGCGCAAGTATCACCCGGATGTCAGCAAGGAAAAGGACGCCGAGGCGAAATTCAAGGACGCCTCCGAAGCCTATGAAGCGCTGAAAAGCGCCGACAAGCGCGCCGAATATGACGATCTGCGCAAATACGGCCAGCATGGCCAGCCGTTCCAGGGCCCACCGGGCTGGCAGGGACGTGGCGCTGGCGGCGGTTTTGGTGGCGCTGGCGGTGGTGACTTCTCGGACTTCTTCAGTTCGATCTTCGGCTCGCGCGGTGCCGGTTTCAGTAGCGGACAATCGGGCCGCAGCGCCGGTCGTCGAGGGCAAGACGTGGAAATGGAACTACCGATCTTCCTGGAAGAGAGCCTGACCAACGAATCGAAGAAGGTCACCTTCCAGGTCCCGCAGTACAACGCGGCCGGCCAGCATGTGAGCAACACCAGCAAGAGCCTGAACGTGAAGATTCCGGCGGGGGTGACCGACGGCGAGCGCATCCGCCTCAAGGGCCAGGGCGCGCCGGGGCTCGGTGGTGGGGCCAATGGCGACCTGTACCTGACGATCCGCTTCGCACCCCATCCGAAATTCGATGTCGAAGGTGAAGACCTGATCATCACGCTGCCCCTGGCGCCGTGGGAACTGGCACTGGGCACCGAAGTGGCGGTGCCGACCCTGACCGGCAAGATCAACCTCAAGGTCCCGGCGGGCAGCCAGAACGGCCAGCGCATGCGCGCCAAGGGCCACGGCCTGCTGAACAAGGCCGGGCAGCGCGGTTATCTGTTCGTGCAACTCAAGGCGGTCATGCCCAGGCAGAGCGACGATGCCGTGAAGGCGTTGTGGCAGGAACTGGCGAAGAAGGCCGCATTCGACCCGAGAGAGCAATGGAGTAGCTGATCATGAGCCCAGCCCTGAGCGTCGTTCAACTGGATATGCAAGCCTTCTGCGAGGCGTCCGACCTGCCGGTCGCCTACGTGATCGAAATCGTCGAACACGGCATCCTCGAACCTCAGGGCCGCTCACCGGAGGCCTGGCGCTTTCTCGATCATGAACTGGTCATCGCCCGGCGCGCGGCGAAGCTGCGCCACGACCTCGAACTGGAGTGGGAAGGCGTCGCCCTGGCCCTGGAGCTGCTGGGCGAGGTCCGTGAGCTGCGGGCGGAAAACCGCATGCTCAGGCAGCGCCTGGACCGGCTGGTCGACGAGTAGCCCGGCAGCCGCTCAGGATTCGGCGCGCGCGACTCGCGGCAGCACGACCCTGAACCGCGTGCCTTCTTCCTCGCTGGAGCTGACCTCGACACTGCCCTGATGGGCCGTCACCACTTCCTTGACGATAAACAGGCCCAGCCCCAGGCTGGTCGAGGCGCCCGTCTGGCCGAGTTCCTCGGCGGCGTTGCGTACCAGCGGATCGAAGATCGTCGCCAGCGACTCGGCCGGAATCGGCGGGCCGAAGTTGTGCATGGACAGGCTGACGCTGTCTTCGCCGCCGATCAGGGTCAGGGTCACCTTGCGCCGGCTGGCCCCGTGCTGCAGGGCATTGCCGATCAGGTTCTGCAGCATCTGTTCGATTCGCCCCCGATCCCAGACCCCATGCATATCGCCTTCGACCTTCAAGGTCGGGCGACACTCCGGCTGGCCGGCCCAGGCTTCGTTGAGGGCAGCTTTCGCCGCGCTCACCAGGTCCATGGGCGCCGGGTCTATCGGCAACTGGCTGCCCAGGCGGCTGCGCACGAACTCCAGCAGGTCGTTGACCATCGCCCCCATGTGGCGGGCGCTGCTCTTGATGTTCTTCACATAACCCATGGCGGTCTCATTGAGCTGGGTCTTGCGCACCAGCATTTCCGCGGACATGGTCACCGCCTGCAAGGGCGCGCGCAGGTCGTGTCCGAGAATGGCGAGGAAGATGTCCCGCGAGCGATTGACCTGCTCGGCATAGGCGACGGTGGACTCGGCGAGGGCTTCGTCGATGGCTTCGTTGAAGCGGATCATGTCCTGGAAGTAGGTCAGTTCCGGCGAGGACAGGTTGTTGACCCAGCGCCGGATCACGCAGGCGCGCAGGTGACGGAACTCCGACGTCATCTGGACCAGGTCGAAACCGACGTTATGGCGCAATTCACCATGGCTGGCGGCGGCGATATCGAGGCTGGGGCTGTTCTCCGGGCCTTCGCCCTTGGCCTTGTCCGCCTGCTGGCTGGCGCTCTGGGCGGTTTCCATGTCCCGCGCGGCCGCCAGCAGGATCGACTTGGCATGATCGCGCAGGGCGACCCGGCCCATGCTGTCCGCCGCGGGCGTCAGGGTTTTGGCAAATTGCTCCCAATCATCGACGATGGCGTCAACATGCTGCACGATAAAGTCAGACAGGCGCATGACCGATACCTTGATGAAGACTGCGAAAGGGGCTGGATGTGTTGCATCTTAGCCCCTAATCATTGCCCTGCCTGCTCCTAGAAGAGGAAATACCTCTGCGCCATCGGCAGCACCTCCGCCGGCTCGCACCAGAGCAGTACGCCATCGGCCTTGACCTGGTAGGTCTGCGGGTCGACGTCGATCTCCGGCAGGTAGTCGTTATGGATCAGGTCGGTCTTCTGTACCGTACGGCAACCCTTGACCACGGCGATCCGTTTCTTCAGCCCCAGGCTCTCGGGCAGGCCCGCATCCCGGGCCGCCTGGCTGATGAACGTCAGGCTGGTGGCGTGTAGCGAACCGCCATAGCTGGCGAACATCGGCCGGTAGTGGACCGGTTGCGGCGTCGGGATTGAGGCGTTGGCGTCGCCCATGAGGCTGGCGGCAATCGCCCCGCCCTTGAGGATCAGGGTCGGCTTGACGCCGAAGAAGGCCGGGCGCCACAGCACCAGGTCGGCCCACTTGCCGATCTCGATGGAACCTACCTCATGGCTGATGCCGTGGGTGATCGCCGGGTTGATGGTGTACTTGGCGATATAGCGCTTGACCCGGAAGTTGCTGTTGCCCTCGCCATCGCCCGGCAGCGGCCCGCGTTGCTTGTGCATCTTGTCGGCGGTCTGCCAGGTACGGGTGATGACTTCGCCGACCCGGCCCATGGCCTGGCTGTCGGAACTGATCATCGAGAACGCACCGAGGTCGTGGAGGATGTCCTCGGCGGCGATGGTTTCCCGGCGGATGCGGCTTTCGGCGAAGGCCACGTCCTCGGCGATGCTCGGATCGAGGTGATGGCAGACCATCAGCATGTCCAGGTGTTCGTCGATGGTGTTGCGGGTGAAGGGCCGGGTCGGGTTGGTCGAGCTCGGCAGGACGTTGGCGAAGCCGCAGGCCTTGATGATATCCGGCGCATGGCCGCCACCCGCACCCTCGGTGTGATAGGTGTGGATGGTACGGCCCTTGAACGCGCCGAGGGTGGTTTCGACAAAGCCGGATTCGTTGAGGGTGTCGGTGTGGATCGCCACCTGCACATCGTACTGGTCGGCCACGCTCAGGCAGTTGTCGATGGACGCGGGCGTGGTGCCCCAGTCTTCGTGGAGCTTGAGGCCGATGGCGCCGGCCCTGACCTGCTCGACCAGCGGTTCCGGCAGGCTGGCGTTGCCCTTGCCGGTGAGACCGATGTTCATCGGGAAGGCATCGGCGGCCTGCAGCATGCGCGCCAGGTGCCAGGGCCCGGACGTGCAGGTGGTGGCGTTGGTGCCGGTGGCCGGCCCGGTGCCGCCGCCGATCATGGTGGTGACGCCGCTCATCAGCGCTTCTTCGATCTGCTGCGGGCAGATGAAGTGGATGTGGGTGTCGATGCCGCCGGCGGTGAGGATCATGCCTTCGCCGGCGATGACTTCGGTGCTGGCGCCGATGGCGATGGTCACGTCGGGCTGGATGTCCGGGTTGCCGGCCTTGCCGATGGCGGCGATGCGTCCGTCCTTGAGGCCGACGTCGGCCTTGACGATGCCCCAGTGGTCGATGATCAGGGCGTTGGTGATCAGCGTGTCGACCACCTCGGCGGCCAGCAACTGGCCCTGGCCCATGCCGTCACGGATGACCTTGCCGCCGCCGAACTTCACTTCTTCGCCGTAGGTGGTGAAGTCCTTTTCCACTTCGATCCACAGATCGGTATCGGCCAGGCGCACCTTGTCGCCGACCGTGGGGCCGAACATGTCGGCGTAGGCTTGTCGGGAGATTTTCATGCGGGTTCCTTGTCCAGGTCGCCCATGACGCGTCCGGCAAAGCCGAACACCCGGCGCAGCCCCGCCAGGTCCACCAGTTCCACTTCGCGGGCCTGGCCCGGTTCGAAGCGCACGGCGGTGCCGGCCGGGATGTTCAGGCGCATGCCGCGGCTGGCGGCACGGTCGAAGTCGAGGGCATCGTTGGTTTCGAAAAAGTGGTAGTGGGAACCGACCTGGATCGGCCGGTCACCGCTGTTCGCCACGTTCAGGCGCAGGGTGCGACGACCGGCATTGAGCTCGATCTCGCCGGGCTGGATCTGGTATTCGCCAGGAATCATGCAGGTAACCCCAGTGTCTTGTAGTAGAGGGTGGTCGCCTGGTGGCGACCGTCCGGTGTCATGCAGTAGTTCGGCAGCTCGCCGACGCGGGTATAGCCCAGGGCGCTGTAGAACGCCTCGGCGTCGGAGCCGGCCTGGGTATCGAGGTACAGCAGGCCGCGCCTGTGGTCCCGGGCCGCCTGCTCCACGGCCTGCATCAGTTGCTGGCCGAGGCCATGGCGGCGCGCTTCGCTGAAGACCAGCAGTTTCTGCACTTCGGCGCGGTTCAGGCCGTTGGGCTTCTGGCACAGGCCCAGTTGCACGCTGGCCTGCACCTGCTCGTTGCGCACCACCACCCAGAGCAGCAGGCTGCCGTCCCGCAGGGCGGCCTGCACCTCGTCGAAGTAGGCGCGGGCCTGGTGGGCGTCGAGATCGGCCATGAACCCCACGGAAGCGCCATGCCCCACGGCATCGAGCAAGAGATCGATCAGACCCTGGCGGTAGTGCGCAAAGCTTTCGGCATTGACGCGACGCAGTTGGGCGGCGTTCATCGGCGGATCACTCCTGGTTGGCGTTGGGCGGTTCTGCGCCCGGATTCAGGCAGAGCTGCATGAAAGTCAGGTCGAGCCAGCGGCCGAACTTGACGCCCACCTGGGGCATCTGCCCGGTGCTGGCGAAGCCCAGGCGCTCGTGCAGGCGGACGGAGGCGGCGTTACCGCTTTCGATCGCGGCCACCATGATGTGCTTGCCGCCTTCCCTGGCGCGCTCGATCAGCGCCGCCATCAGCCTTGGACCGAGGCCGTTGCCGCGCTGGTCGTTGCGTACGTAGACCGAGTGTTCGACGGTGTGGCGGAAACCTTCGAAGGGCCGCCAGTCACCGTAGGAGGCGTAGCCGAGCACGCTGTCCGTGGCATCGACGATCACCAGGATCGGATAGGCCTGGGCCTGGCGGGCGCTGAACCAGGCCTGGCGATTGCCCAGGTCGACCGGTTGCTCGTTCCAGATCGCGGTGGTGTTGAGCACCGCGTCGTTGTAGATGTCGCGAATGGCCGGCAGGTCGGCATGCTGGGCGTCGCGGATAACGTAGGACATGAAGAGCCTCAGGCAATCGGTTGGTGGACGGTGACCAGCTTGGTGCCGTCGGGGAAGGTCGCTTCCACCTGGATCTCCGGGATCATCTCCGGGATACCTTCCATCACTTGTTCCCGGCTGAGCAGGGTGGTGCCGTAGTGCATCAGTTCGGCCACGGTCTGGCCGTCACGGGCACCTTCGAGCAGGGCGGCCGAGATATAGGCCATGGCTTCCGGATAGTTCAGTTTCACCCCGCGGGCCAGGCGCCGTTCGGCAACCAGACCAGCGGTGAAAATCAGCAGTTTGTCTTTTTCGCGGGGAGTCAGGTCCATGGTTCAAGGATCCATTGGCAGGCAGGGAAAAGGCAGGCAGTTGAACAGGCACGTCATGTGTTCCAGATCCTTGGCGGCACCGCCTCACGACCCAGCAGTGCCGGGCGCAACAGCCGCCACAATTTGATCAGCCAGGCCCGGGCATGCAGTGCCTGGCCAGCCAGGCAGCGGGCCACCAGCAGGCCGGGGAGCTGGCTCAGGTCGCCGCGTACGACTGTCGACAGGTTGCGACAGCGCTCCAGCAGCTCGCTGTCGATTTCACCGGTGACCAGCAGGGTGGCGAACACCGGCTGGCCGTCGAGCCCGATTGGCGAATCCAGCAGGCCGTCGCCGCCCTCGATGCGCTGGCGCTCGTGCCACAGCGGCTGGCCGTCGCGGCGGATATCGAGGTGCGCCTGGAAGTGCCCGCGGTCGAAACGTTCGCCGCTGGCCGGGCGGCCGAGGGCGACCATGTCCCAGTAGAACAGTCGCGCATCGCCCTCCAGCTCGATGCGGGTGGCGAGCTCGGCCTGGGCCGCGCTGAAGACGATGGTTTCCTGGGGCAGCCATTCCAGGGTGGCCCCGGCGGCGACCTTGAGGCTGAGGGTCTGGCTGGCCGGGCCGGTTGCGCGATACCACTTGGCGGCGCCGGGGCTGGTCAGCTGTGCCCAGGCATCGCGTTCGACGCTGGCGCGGATATCCAGGCGATCACCGCCGGCAATCCCGCCCGGCGGGTGGACGATGATGTGCTGGCAGACCTCCGGGCCTTCGGCATACAGGTGCTTCTGCACCCGCAGCGGGCCCTTGTGGCGGCGCTGGACCGGGCGCGTGGTGGCGCCGAAACGGGCGTAGCCGAGCTCCAGCTCGGCGTACCAGCTGGGGGTGAACAGGGCGGTAGAGGCGGGCAGGTTCATGAGTTCCGATTATCGTCAGGACGCTACAGGTTAGATCGTAACCAGGCCGCGTACACCCTCGGCTTCCATATTTTCTCCGCGACCCTGCTGGACGATCTCGCCCCGGGACATCACCAGGTACTGATCGGCCAGTTCGGCGGCAAAATCATAGAACTGTTCCACCAGCAGGATGGCCATGTCGCCGCGGGCCGCGAGCTTCTTGATCACCGCGCCGATCTCCTTGATCACCGAGGGCTGGATGCCTTCGGTGGGTTCGTCGAGGATCAGCAGGCGCGGACGACTGGCCAGGGCGCGGCCGATGGCCAGCTGTTGTTGCTGGCCGCCGGACAGGTCGCCGCCACGGCGTTGCTTCATCTGCAGCAGGACCGGGAACAGTTCGTAGATAAACGCCGGGACTTCCCTGGCTTGCGAACCCGGGAAGCGCGACAGGCCCATCAGCAGGTTTTCCTCCACCGTCAGCCGGCCGAAGATTTCCCGACCCTGGGGGACGTAGGCGATGCCGGCATGCACCCGCTGGTGCGGCTTGAACTGGGTGATGGGCTTGCCTTCCCACTGCACGACACCTTCCTTGGCCGGCAGCAGGCCCATCAGGCACTTGAGCAGGGTGGTCTTGCCCACGCCGTTGCGGCCGAGCAGGCAGGTGACTTCGCCGACCTTCACGTCGAACGACAGGCCCCGCAGGATGTGGCTACCGCCGTAGTACTGGTGCAGCTTGTCGACTTGCAGCATGTTCGGATTCCTTGTGGTTCAGCGCCCGAGGTAGACCTCGATCACCCGCTCGTTTTCCTGCACCTGTTCCAGCGATCCTTCGGCCAGCACGCTGCCCTGGTGCAACACCGTGACATGGTCGGCAATCGAACCGACAAAGCCCATGTCGTGCTCCACCACCATCAGCGAATGCTTGCCGGCGAGGGTCTTGAACAGTTCGGCGGTGAATTCGGTCTCGGCATCGGTCATGCCCGCCACCGGCTCGTCGAGCAGCAGCAGTTGCGGGTCCTGCATCAGCAGCATGCCGATCTCGAGGAACTGCTTCTGGCCGTGGGACAACAGACCCGCCGGGCGATTGACCGAGGCCGTCAGGCGGATGGTTTCCAGGACCTGGGCAATGCGGTCCTTCTGCTCGCCGCTCAGGCGCGCCCGCAGGCTGGCCCACACCGACTTGTCGGTCTTTTGCGCCAGCTCGAGGTTCTCGAACACGCTGAGGGCCTCGAACACCGTGGGTTTCTGGAACTTGCGGCCGATCCCGGCCTGGGCGATCCGCACTTCGCTCATCTGCGTCAGGTCGAGGGTTTCGCCGAACCAGGCCTTGCCGTGGCTGGGCCGGGTCTTGCCGGTGATCACGTCCATCAGGGTGGTCTTGCCCGCGCCGTTGGGACCGATGATGCAGCGCAGTTCGCCGACGCCGATATACAGGTTGAGGTCGTTCAGCGCCTTGAAGCCGTCGAAGCTGACGCTGATATCTTCCAGGGTCAGGATGGTCCCGTGGCGGGTGTTCAGGCCCGTGCCGGCGGCCTGGCCGAGACCGATGGCGTCGCGGCTGCTGCCGGCGTCCCGATTGGCATCAAAGGCAGGGGGTTCGAGAATGGGTTCCAGCATGAACTGCGCCGTTGCTGTGATTCTCATTGTTCACCCCTTTTCTTCAACAGGCCGATCACACCCTTGGGCAGGTACAGGGTCACGACGATAAACAGCGCACCGAGGAAGAACAGCCAGTATTCCGGAAAGGCCACGGTGAACCAGCTCTTCATGCCATTGACCAGGCCAGCGCCGAGCAGCGGGCCGATCAGCGTGCCGCGCCCGCCGAGGGCGACCCAGACGGCGGCCTCGATGGAGTTGGTCGGCGACATTTCGCTGGGGTTGATGATGCCCACCTGTGGCACATACAGCGCCCCGGCCAGGCCGCACAGCACCGCGCTCAGGACCCAGACGAAGAGCTTGAAGCCGCGTGGATCGTAGCCGCAGAACATCAGGCGGTTTTCCGCGTCGCGCAAGGCGGTCAACACCCGGCCGAACTTGCTCCGGGCCAGCCGCCAGCCGCAGTACAGGCTGGCGACCAGGAGCAGCACGGTGGCGAGAAACAGGACCGCGCGGGTGCCCGGCTCGGTGATGCCGAAACCGAGGATGCTGCGGAAGTTGGTGAAGCCGTTGTTGCCGCCGAAGCCGGTCTCGTTGCGGAAGAACAGCAGCATGCCGGCGAAGGTCAGGGCCTGGGTCATGATCGAGAAATACACGCCCTTGATCCGCGAGCGGAAGGCGAAGAAACCGAAGACCAGGGCCAGCAGTCCCGGCGCCAGCACCACCAGGCACAGGGCCCAGAGGAAATGGCTGGTGCCGGTCCAGTACCAGGGCAGCTCGGTCCACGACAGGAAGGTCATGAACGCCGGCAGTTCATCGCCGGAGGCCTCGCGCATCAGGTACATGCCCATGGCATAGCCGCCCAGGGCGAAGAACAGGCCATGGCCCAGGGACAGCAGGCCGGCATAACCCCAGACCAGGTCCAGGGCCAGGGCGACAATGGCGTAGCAGAGAATCTTGCCCACCAGGGTCAGGGTATAGGCGGAGACCTGCAGCGGGTTTTCCGGCGCCAGCAGCGAGAGCAGCGGCAACGCCAGCAGCAACAGCAGCACCACGGCGCCGACGATCAGGGTCACCTTGGGCCCGGCCTTCTGGCTCGCGGTCAGTATCAGGGGCTGGTTCATCAGTCGATCACCCGTCCTTTCAGTGCGAACAGCCCTTGCGGACGTTTCTGGATAAACAGAATGATCAGCGCGAGGATCAGGATCTTGCCCAGCACGGCGCCGATCTGCGGTTCCAGGATCTTGTTGGCGATGCCCAGGCCGAAGGCAGCCATGACGCTGCCCGCCAACTGGCCGACGCCGCCGAGGACCACCACCAGGAACGAGTCGATGATGTAGCTCTGGCCCAGGTCGGGGCCGACGTTGCCGATCTGGCTCAGGGCCACGCCGCCGAGGCCGGCGATGCCGGAGCCGAGGCCGAAGGCGAGCATGTCGACGCGACCGGTGGGCACGCCGCAGCAGGCGGCCATGTTGCGGTTCTGGGTCACCGCCCGCACGTTCAGGCCCAGGCGGGTCTTGTTCAGCAGCAGCCAGGTCAGCACCACGACAAACAGGGCGAAGGCGATGATCACGATACGGCTGTAGGGCAGGACGAGGTTGGGCAGGACCTGGATGCCGCCGGACAGCCACGCCGGGTTGGCGACTTCGACGTTCTGCGCGCCGAACACCAGGCGCACCAGCTGGATCAGCATCAGGCTGATGCCCCAGGTGGCGAGCAGGGTTTCCAGGGGGCGGCCGTAGAGGTGGCGGATCACCGTGCGTTCCAGGGCCATGCCGATGGCCGCGGTGACGAAGAACGCCACCGGCAGGGCCACCAGCGGGTAGTAGTCGATGGCCTGCGGCAGGAAGCGCTGGAACAGCAACTGCACCACGTAGGTGGCGTAGGCGCCGAGCATCAGCATCTCGCCGTGGGCCATGTTGATCACCCCGAGCAGGCCGAAGGTGATCGCCAGGCCGAGGGCCGCCAGCAGCAGGATCGAACCGAGGGACATGCCGCTGAAGGCCTGGCCGAGGATCTCGCCCACCATCAGCTTGCGCTTGACCTGGGCCAGGCTGGTCTCGGCGGCGGTATGCACGCCGGCATCGGCTTCGACGCCGGGGGCGAGCAGGCCTTCGAGGCGGGTCCGGGCCAGGGGATCGCCGGTCTCGCCGAGCAGGCGTACGGCGGCCAGGCGCACGGCCGGGTCGCTGTCCACCAGTTGCAGGTTGGCCAGGGCCAGGCTCAGGGCCGCGTGGACATCGGCATCGGTCTCGCCGGCCAGTTGTCGGTCGAGGAAATTCAACTGTGCGGGCTTGGCGCTTTTCTGCAGTTCCCGGGCGGCGCCCAGGCGCACCTTGGCGTCGGCGGCGAGCAGTTGCTGGGCGGCGACGGCGGTCTCGATCAGGCCGCGCAGGCGGTTGTTCAGGCGCACGGGTTGCGGGGGAGCGCCGTCGACGCTGATCTCGCCCTGTTGCAGGCTGTTGATCAGTTCGACGCGCGCGGGATCGGGCTGGGCGGCCCAGCTTTCCAGGAGCTTGGCCTGTTGCAGCGGATTGGCCGCGACGAAGTCGCTGGCATCGCTGGCGTGGGCGGCCATCGGCAATAGCAGCGCGAGGGCGAGGAACAGACGGTATAGGGCAGTGGACATATCATCGGCCTTGCATAAGACCCTGTAGGAGCCGGCCTGCCGCGATGAGGCCGACAAGTCCTGCGTCGACCTTGCGGCCGCCATCGCCGGCAAGCCGGCTCCCACAAGTGGTGTGGTTCAGCCCGCGAACAAGCGTCGGGCTCGACCTTCAGCGGCGGTTCAGTTGCTCTTCACCGCATAGTCCGGCTTCTTGTCGTTGCCCGGGATGAACGGGCTCCACGGCTGGGCACGGATCGGCCCTTCGGTCTGCCAGACCACGTTGAACTGACCGTCCGGCTGGATCTCGCCGATCATCACCGGCTTGTGCAGGTGATGGTTGGTCTTGTCCATGGTCAGGGTGTAGCCCGACGGCGCGGCGAAGGTCTGGCCGGCGAGGGCTTCACGGACCTTGTCGACGTCGGTGGACTTGGCTTTCTCGACCGCCTGGGCCCACATGTGGATACCGACATAGGTGGCTTCCATCGGGTCGTTGGTCACGGCCTTGTCGGCACCCGGGAGGTTTTTCTTCTTGGCGTAGGCTTTCCAGTCGGCGACGAATTTCTTGTTCGTCGGGTTATCCACCGACTCGAAGTAGTTCCAGGCCGCGAGGTTGCCCACCAGCGGCTTGGTGTCGATACCACGCAGTTCTTCCTCGCCCACGGAGAACGCCACCACCGGTACGTCGGTGGCTTTCAGGCCCTGGTTCGCCAGCTCCTTGTAGAACGGCACGTTGGAGTCGCCGTTGACAGTGGAGATCACCGCGGTCTTGCCGCCGGCGGAGAATTTCTTGATGTTGGCGACGATGGTCTGGTAGTCGGCGTGGCCGAATGGGGTGTAGACCTCTTCGATATCCTTGTCCGCCACACCCTTGGAGTGCAGGAACGAACGCAGGATCTTGTTGGTGGTGCGCGGATAGACGTAGTCGGTGCCGAGCAGGAAGAAGCGCTTGGCGCCGCCACCGTCTTCGCTCATGAGATATTCCACCGCCGGGATCGCCTGCTGGTTGGGCGCGGCGCCGGTGTAGAACACGTTCGGCGACATTTCCTCGCCTTCGTACTGCACCGGGTAGAACAGCAGGCCGTTGAGTTCCTCGAACACCGGCAGCACCGATTTGCGCGATACCGAAGTCCAGCAGCCGAACACCACCGCGACCTTGTCCTGGGTCAGCAACTGGCGACCTTTCTCGGCGAACAGCGGCCAGTTGGAGGCCGGGTCGACCACCACCGGTTCGAGCATCTTGCCGTTGACGCCGCCCTTGGTGTTGATCTCGTCGATGGTCATCAAGGCCATGTCCTTGAGCGAGGTTTCGGAGATCGCCATGGTGCCGGACAACGAATGCAGGATCCCGACCTTGATGGTTTCGGCGGCCTGGACGGTCCAGGTCATGCCCATGGCGGCAATGGATGCCGTCAGTGTGAAAGCCTTGATCAAGCTACGACGCTTCATGGTGCGATCTCCAGATTCTCAACGTTTTTTTTGGTTGGCAGATGCAGATGCTGAAGGGGCTTTTGCAAGGGGTGTGCCGAGTGGCCTGTGTGACCGGTCAACTTCGGCGCCATAAGCCCTCGCCCTGTGTTGCCGTTCCTCGCCATGGCGGGCCATGACTCGTCACAGCGCCTTGGCCAGGAACTTCCGGCATCCGAATCTGAGCCGGCTGACAGGTGGTTTTTGTGGGGCGCGTGGTCTGAACAGTTGCACCAGGCGGGGGCGACATTGGCGTTGTGGTGCGCGAGGAGCGCCAGATTGGTGCCAATGACCTTGGCGGTGGGCTTGTCGGGACGCCGCACCGCCACGAAGAGGACCTTGCGACCGCCAGCGCAATAGCCGCGGCAGTCGAACACTGTGGGAGCGGGCTTGCTCGCGAAGCTTTTAGCGACGGCGCATCAAGCCAATGAAGAACAGCCCGCCAATGGCCGCGGTCGCCACGCCGATCGGCAAGTCCTCGGGGGCGATCAGGGTCCGTGCCGCGACATCGACCCAGACCAGGAACACGCTGCCCAGCAGTGCCGACACCGGCAGCAGGCGGCGATGCTCGGCGCCCACCAGGCGCCGGGCAATATGCGGCACCATCAAGCCGACGAAACCGATGGAGCCGCTGATGGCGACCAGCACGCCGGTCATCAGCGAGGCGATCAGGAAGACCCGCAAGCGCACATTGCGTGCATTCAGGCCAAGGGTCACGGCGGTCTGTTCGCCGGCCATCAACGCATTCAGCGAGCGGGCCATACTCAGCAGCAGGACCAGCCCCAGCAGCACGATCACCGACGGAACCGGCAGCAGTTCCCAGCGCGCCAGCCCCAGCCCGCCGAGCATCCAGAAGAGCACCGCGGAGCTGGCCCGGTGGTCGCCGAGAAACAGCAGCAGGTTGGCGATCGCCATCATCACGAAGGACACCGCCACCCCGCACAGCAGCAGGCGATCGCTGTCCAGCCGGCCCTTGCGGCTGGCGATGGCGAGCACCGCCAGCATGCTGCCCAGGGCGCCGATAAAGGCGGCGATGGGCAGCGTCAGCAGGCCGATGATTTCACCGACGTGCAGCACCACGATCACCGCGCCGAGGGTGGCGCCCGAAGTCACGCCCAGCAGGTGCGGGTCGGCCAGCGGGTTGCGGGTAACGGCTTGCAGCACCGCGCCGATCAGGGCCAGTCCGGCGCCGACCAGGGCGCCGAGCAGCATGCGCGGGACGCGGATCAGCCAGACGATATGTTCCTGGCCGGCGCTCCAGTCGACCGTGCCGGTGCCCAGCAGTTTGTACAACAGGATCCGCCACACCACGTCCACCGGCACCCGCGCCGGGCCGAAGCCCAGCGACACCACGCACGACACCAGCAACAGTGCACCGAGGGCGACCAGCAGCAGGGGGTAGCGGCGGCTCATCATTGTGGGTGGAAACCCTTGGCCAGGGTTTCGATGGCCTTGACGTTATCGATCCCCGGCGTCGCCTCGACATAGGGAATGACGATAAAGCGCTTGTTGCGAATCGCATCCACCGACTGCAGGGCCGGGTTGGTCTCCAGGAAGTGCTGTTTCTGCTCGGCGGTGACTTCGCTGTAGTCGACGATGACGATCACCTGCGGGTTCTTCTCCACCACGGTTTCCCAGTTGACCCGGGTCCAGCTGGCGTCGACATCGTTCAGCACGTTGCGCCCGCCCGCGGCTTCGATCAGCGCCTGGGGCATGGCCAGGCGGCCGGAGGTCATGGCGCGGTCCTCGCCGCTGTCGTAGAGGAATACCCGTGGACGCTCGGCGGGCAGGTTCTTGCGCACTGCGGCGACCCTGGCCTGCATCTGGCTGATCAGGGCTTCGGCGCGGTCCTGGACATCGAAGATGCGGCCCAGGTTACGCAGGTCGTTGTAAGTGTCGTCGAGACTGGCGCCCGGGCGCTTCATCACGAAGGCACAGGACTCGGTCAATTCGTAGACATTGATGCCCAGCGGCGCCAGGGTCTGCGGGGTGAGGTCGCCGCCGATGCGCATGCCGTAGTCCCAGCCGGCGAAGAAGAAGTCGACGTTGGCATTGAGCAGGGTTTCCACGGACGGGTACTTGGCCGCCAGTTCCGGCAGGCCGTCGAGGATCCTGGCCATTTCCGGGGTCACCGCTTTCCAGCCGCTGATGCCGCTGTAGCCGGCCATCCGCGACTTGAGACCCAGGGCGAGCATCATCTGGGTCATGTTGATGTCGTGGCTGACCGCGTGTTTCGGTGCCTCCTTGAAGGTCACCTGGCGGTTGCAGCTCTGCACCGTCAATGGGTAGTGGGTGGGCTCGGCCAGGGCGGTGAGGGAGGCGAACAGGGAACCGAGGCAAAGCGCCAGACGCAGTAACTTCATGGTTGGGTTATCCAGGTGATTCGTGGGTAGCCGCAGAGGGGGTGGCTGTCGATCAGGGCCTCGACGCCGAACACGGCGCGCAGCAGATCCGCCGTCAGCACCTCGTCGGGCGTGCCGCTGGCGACGATGCGGCCATGGTTGATCACATACAGCCGGTCGCAGAACGCGGCCGCCAGGTTGAGATCGTGGATGCTGGCGAGCGTGCCGATCTTCAGGCGCTTGACGAGGGTCAGCAACTCCAGCTGGTAGCGCGGGTCGAGGTGGTTGGTCGGTTCGTCGAGGATCAGCAGTTGCGGCTGCTGGGCCAGGGCGCGGGCGAGGATCACCCGCTGTTTTTCACCGCCGGACAAGGTGGCGAAGGCGTGCTCTTCGAAGCCCAGCAGGCCGACCGATTCCAGGCATTGGCGAACCAGCTGGCGATCGAGCCCGCTGTCGCCGTCGAACAGTTTCTTGTGGGGCGTGCGGCCCATGGCGACCACTTCGTCGACGGTCAGGCCAAAGGCATCGGGAAACTCCTGGAGCACCACCGCGATACGCTGGGCGCACCAGCGGGGCGACTGTTTCCAGACGTTCTGGTGTTCGAGCAGGACCTCGCCGCTTTCCGGCTGGCTGAAGCGATAGGCGCACTTGAGCAGGCTGGTCTTGCCGCTGCCGTTGGGGCCGATCAGGCCGACGAATTCACCCGCCGCCACCCGCAGGTTGGCGTCACGCAGCTGGAACTGGTGATGGCAGTGGTTCTGGCCCAGGGGTGTCCAGGCCAGGTTGGCGAGGGTCAGCGAGGTCATTCCATTCCTGTCTGTGATTGATCGTTCCCACGCTCGGCGCGGGAACGCATACCGTGACGCCCTGCGTCACAAGAGCGGACGCGGAGCGTCCATGGCGGCGTTCCCACGCCGGAGCGTGGGAACGATCCCAGTACTGTCAAAAGGTGTAGTCCGCGGTCACGAAGAACGAGCGTGGCTGCCCCATGATCCATTGTTGGCCGCTATTGTATTGGCTTTGCGCGTACTGGCGGTCGAACAGATTGTTCAATTGCAGGCCCAGGGTGGTGTTGCGCAAGGCTTTCCACGACACGTTGGCATCGACGACGGTGTAGCTCGGCAGTTCGGCGGTATTGGCGAGGTCGGCATAACGCGCGTCGACATACCGCACACCGGCACCGGCTTTCACCTCGTCGGTGATCGCCTTGCTCAGCCAGAGGTTGGCGGTGCGGCGGGGCACATCCACAGGACGGTTGCCCTTGTAGGACACGACCGTGCTGCCGACCGACTGGTCGAAGTCATCGTATTGCGCCCTGAGGATCGAGGCATTGGCCTGCAACTGCCAGTCGCGGGCCAGTTTCAGGTCGAGGCTGGCCTCCAGGCCGTCGGACGATTGCTGGCCGACCTGCAACTGGTTCTGCGAGTTGCCCGGGTCGGTGGTCAGCAGCTTCTTCTTGACGATGTGATAGGCCGCCAGGGTCCACTCGCCGCGCTGGTCCCAGAACATCTGCTTGAGGCCCACTTCCGATTGCCTGGCGGTGGACAGGTCGAAATTCTGCGCCTTCGGCCCCAGGGTCACCAGGCCGTCGACGCCTTCGGTGCTGGTGGCGTACTGGCCGTAGAGCGAAGTGTCTTCGCTCAAGGCGAACACCAGGCCGACTTTCCAGTTGTTGCCGGCCAGGCTCTTGTCGCTGCGGGTGTCGTTGATCTGGTCGTCATTTTCGATATGCACATAGTCGCGGCGCACCCCGGTCACCAGCGACCAGCGCTCGCTCAGTTGCGTGCGGTTTTCGGCGAACAGCGAGAACTGCCTGGTGGTCGTCGCGAACTGGGGCTGGTAGGCGTCGGCACTTTCGAACTGGCCGGGTTGCGGGTGGTTCAGGTCCAGTGGCGGGCTGCCGGGCAGGTCGTCGAAGCCGGCGTTGCTGTTGAGCTGGAAGCGGATACGGTTGATATCCACGCCGGTCAGCGTCTGGCTGTCGAGCCCGAACAGGCTGTGCTTGAAGGTAAAGGTCTGGCGGTCGCCGGTCTGCTCCTCCTCGTGCTTGATGCCGATATAGCTGGCCCGCGACAAGGTCTGCGTCGCCGGGTCGAAGTTGTAGTTCTCGGCGTTCTGCCAGCGGCGTCGGGCCTTGAGGTAATACAGTTCGTTGCTGGAACTGATGGCATCGGAGATCTGCCAGTCGGTACGCAGGCGGGTCCATTGGTCGTTGTAGTGCAGCTTGTCGTTGCTGACGTTGTAGTTCTTGAAGCGCAGGCTCTTCTGGTAGCTGCCGTTGATCAGTGGCGAACCGAAGTAGTCGGTGGGCTGCTGGTCGCCATAGTCGGTGGACAGGGTGAACACCAGGTCATCGCTGGCCTGCCAGCGCAGGGCAGCGCTGAAGAAATTGCTGCTCGATTCGCCACGGTCGACCCAGCCGTTGCTGGCCAGGCGGTTGATATTGACGCGATAGCTCAGGTTGTCGGTCAGCGAGCCGCCGCTGTCCAGGGCCTGCTGCTGACTGTCGTAGGAACCATAGCCGAGGCGCACATGGTTTTCGATTTCGCCCGAGAACGGTTTTTTCGGGAGGGTGTTGATCACCGCGCCGGTGGCGCCTTCGCCATAGAGAACCGAGGCCGGGCCGCGCAGGACGTCGACCCGCTCGACCGACCAGGCATCCACCGGAAAGGTCACGGTGCCCGCGCCGCTGTACAGGCGGGTGCCGTCATACAACTGCATCACCGAGTTCTGCCCGGTGAAACCACGGGCCTGCAATGACGTGCCGCCATCGCCGGGCGTGCCGGTGCGGCTCAGGCCGGTGCTACGCGACACCGCGTCCTGCACGGTGTTGTCGCCGCGTTCGCGAATACGTTCGCCGGTGAGACTTTCCGTGCTGGCCGGTGTTTCAAGCGCGGTCAGGCCCAGGCGCGAGCCTGCCGTGGTGGGCGTCTTCAGATCGACTGCGTCGCTATCGACGGCAGGCGCGGTAATGGTGCCGATGGGCAGGGTCAGCGTGGCATCCGCCTGGGCATGGTTGACCGCCAGCAGGCAGAGGCCGGATACGAGGTACTTGTTCATCGGGGTGGTAAGTCGCTTATCTTTGGGAAGACCCGCAGCGGGTGGCTGCGGGTCGGGCATCTCGCGATATTGTTATACTATAACAATATGGGATTGCAAGACGATGCTCCCGAAAGTTTATAGAACCCTCTGTTTCGCGCATCTCAACGCTTTTCAGGATGAAGGTGAGGTCGATTCATGTTGGCGGTTCAGGCGCGACAGCACCAGCTTGTCGACCACCCAGACCACGATCAGCGAGACGCCCACCAGCGGGAACAGGATCGCCAGGGCAAACATGATCAGCATCGCGCTTTTCCACTTCGGCAGGTCGTGACGCAGCGGCGGAACCCCGAGGCCACCTTGCGGGCGCCGTTTCCACCACATGATCACGCCGCTGATCGAGCTCAGCAGGATCATCAGGCAGATCAGCAGGATCGCCAACTGGTTGAGCGGCCCGAAGAGTTTGCCTTCGTGGAGCATCACCCCCATTTCCGTGGCCCGGGCGACATTGCCGTATTGCTGCCAGCGCACGTCGGCGAGAACCGTGCCGGTGTACTGGTCGACATGCAGGGTGGCGTCGTTGCGCGGGTCGTCGGCGAACACCGCGATGGTGAACACGCCTTCGGCGGTACTCGGCGGGGTGATGCTGTAGCCGGGTTCGATGCGGCGCGCCCGCGCGATCTCGACCACCTGTTGCAGGGTGATGGTCGGCGCGGCCGGACCGGCGTGGGCCGCGCCGTGGTTCATGTGCTCGGCGTGGTCGCCGGACATCGGCATCGGCGTGTTTTCCATGGCCCAGGGCACGGTCTGGCGGGTGGCGGTGTTGAGGCTGCGGGCCTCGACGTCGGACTTGGGCACGCTGTTCCACATGGCATCCGGGAACTTGTTCCAGACCTCTGCATATTGCTTGCCCCAGAAGCCGGTCCAGGTCATGCCGCTGAGCAGCATGAACAGCAGCAGCGCCGCGCCCCAGAAACCGGTGACCGCATGCAGGTCGCGCCACAGCAGTCGGCCACGGCTGGTCAGGCGCGGCCAGAGCACGCCGGCTGGAGAGCGCCCGCGCGGCCACCAGAGATAGACCCCGGACACCACCAGCACCACGCCCCAGCCGGCGGCCAGTTCCACCAGGCGGTCGCCGACCGTGCCGATCATCAGTTCTCCGTGCAGGGCGCGGGCGATGGCTTGCAGGTTGCGCTTGGCATCCTGGTCGCCGAGGACGTTGCCGCGGTAGGGGTCGATGAACACGTTGAGTTCCCGCGCATCCTGGATCACCACGAACTGCGCGCTGTGCCCGGCGTCGACCGGCGGCAGGTACTGCTTGATGCGGCCCTGTGGATAGGCGGCCTGGACCCGCTGTAATTGTTCATCGGCACTGATCAGGTGATGACCGGGCTCGACCTTCAGCAGATTGCCGTACATCAGTGGGTCGAGCTGGGGCTTGAACAGGTAGATGATCCCGGTCAGGGCCAGCAGGATCATGAACGGGGCGACGAACAGCCCGGCGTAGAAATGCCAGCGCCAGGCGAGGTTGTAGAAGGATATCTTAGGTTGGCTCATCGGGAGTGCTCCGCAAGATTTGGGTTTATTTGAGGCTGTACCCTGTGGGGGCGGCTTGCTGGCGATCCAGGCGACGTGATCCAGCGAGGCCGCCGCGTCGATGCCATCGCCGGCAAGCCGGCTCCTACAGGTTCTGCGGTGTGTTTAGAAACTCATGTCCACCTTGGTCCAGAAGGTCCGGCCCGGTTCGTTGATGGCCCGCGGGTCATTGGCCGGATACCCGAACCCGGCATTGCCCGCCAGGTTCAGGTGTTCGGCGTAGGCTTTGTTGAACAGGTTGTCGACGCCGGTGCTGACCTTCAGGTGCCGGTTGATCCGGTAGGCGCCATTGAGGGAGAACACACCGAACCCGGCACTGTTGGAGAAGTCCTTGCCGACCACGTTGCCCTTGTCCGGGTCGATGCGGTTCTGCGCCGAAACCATTCGCCACAAGGCACCGGCACTCCAGTCATCCTGGCTGTAGGTCAGGCCCAGGCGGGTATCGAGTGGTGGTATCTGCGGCAGCGCCCTGCCGTCGCTGGTGTTCTTGCCCCAGGCATAGGCCAGGGTCGCATCGGCCTTCCAGTTGGACGTGAGCGCGTAGGCCGCGCCCAGTTCGCCGCCCATGATCCGTGCATCGATGTTCCGTGCCTGGGAGGTCATGCCCATCATCCCCGGCTGGTAGTCGAACAGGATGAAGTCGCGCACCTGGCCGACGTAGCCCGAGGCCCAGGCTTCCAGGTCGGCGGTCTTGTACTGCACGCCGAAGTCCAGTTGTGTGGTCTTCTCCGGCTTTATCCCGTCGAAGGCGTTGGCTGAACCGGCCGGGCCGCTATCGGGGGAGAACAGCTCCCAGTAGTCGGGGAAACGTTCGGCGTGACCGAGACCGGTATAGAACGTGGCCGGGCTGTCGGCGAGGTCGTGTTCATAGCGTACGAAACCGCTGGGCAGGGTATCGGCGCGGGTGTCGTTGGCGGTCGGGTTCGCGCGGGCGCCCATGCCTGAGCCGATGCGTTGCCGAAAGTCCCGGGCCGAGGCGCGGTCCACGCGGGCACCGCTGATCAGGCGGTCATGTTCGGCGGCGTACCAGGTCAGCTCGCCGAATACCCCGTAGTTGTGGAAGTCGGCGTCCCTGGTGCGTGGCAGGTCCTTGTAGGTATCGATGCCCATGCTGCTGCGGGCGCGATGTTCGTTGGTCTGGGCATCGAGGCCGCCGATCAGTTGCCAGTCGGCCCAGCGCCAGGTGGCCTTGAGCCGCGCACCCAGGGTACGTCGGTCGACATTGGAGGCCATGGGGCCGGCCATCATCCCCGTCCCGGAGGGTTGGCGCAGGGTGTAGTTGTCCATCACGTGGTCGGCGTAGTTGTAGTAGACCTGGGCCTCGAGCTTGTCGAGCACGTCGCCGATATCGGACTTCTCGAAGCGCAGGCCCAGGCTTTCGCGCTTGAACTGCGAGCCGTCCATGCCCCGCCCGGCGTAGCGCGCCTCGCCGTCGCCCTTGCCGGCGGTCAGCTCCAGCAGGGTGTCGGCGTCCGGGGTCCAGCCAAGGGCGACATCGCCGTTCCATTTGTCGTAGCGCGAAGCCACGGTGTCGTTGTTGCCGTCCTTGTAGTCATCGGCGTGGGCCTGGTTGCCGATCACCCGCAGATAACCCAGGGGGCCGCCGGCGGCGGCGTCGATCACCTTGTCGAAGCGGCCGTTGGAGCCGGCCAGGACGCTGGCGTCGAGCCGCGTGCCGAGTTCACCGAAGTGCTCGGGCTCACGCTCGAAGAGGATGGTGCCGGCCGAGGCGCCGGGTCCCCAGAGCACGGTTTGCGGGCCCTTGATCACGGTCAGCCGGTCGTAGGTTTCCGGCGAGATGTAGGACGTGGGCGCGTCCATCCGGCCAGGGCAGGCGCCGAGCATCATGCTGCCATTGGTCAGGATATTCAGGCGCGAGCCGAACATGCCACGCAACACCGGATCACCGTTGGTGCCGCCGTTGCGCACCAGGGCGAAGCCGGGGATGGTCTTGAGGTAGTCGCCACCGTCGCTGGCCGGTACCGGCTGGCGCGGATCCCCGGGGTTGGTGACGATTGTCAGTGGCGAGCTGGGGGCGACGGCGGTAATGACTGTCGGACTGATTTCCCGGGCTTGCGGCGAGGGATCGTCGACCGTCTCGGCGGCGAACAGCGTCGGTGCCAGCAGAGCCCCGCACACCAGGGTGGTGGCCTGGCGCAAGCGGGCACGGGGTTCGGCGGGAGCGAAAGGGAGTGCCGCCCGCGTAGCGCGCAGGCGAGTGTTTGCTGTGGACATAAGCGTTCCATCATTCAAGCGAATACAACACAGTCACCGCGCAGCAGCTGTTTGCCACCGTGCGGGACGACCGTGTGAGCGTTGTGGGATTGCCTAGCCGAATGCGGGTGGGGCGCGGGTGCGGGCACCGGGGAAGATGGTGCGCTGGGCATGGCCCAGGCGGGTTTGCGTGGCGGTCTGCGCCGTGGGCCGGGGGCCGTCGAGGGCGGCGAAGGTCAGGGTCTGGGGCAGGGCCGGGCAACTGAACAGCAGTGTGCAGTAGCCGCACTTTTCCCAGAGGGCGTGATGTTCGCCGCCGCTGCCGTGATGTCCTCTACCGGCATGCCCTGCATCCGCGTCCTCCTGTCCGGGCATGTCCATGGGCATTGCCATGTTCATGTCCATCGACATCGACATGGCGTGATGGTCCATCGGCATCGCCTGGGATATCAGCGGGCCGACAAAGATCATCAACATGGCGAACAGGCTCAGCCAGCCGCCACGTACCTGGACGTGGGAGGGCTTGGGCCTGAGGTGGGAACGGCGCATGGCGCTCAGTGGGATCGTCGGTTACTGGGCGTGCTGATGTTCCGTGTCGCCCGTCGTGGCGGGCGCCTGTTTCTGCACCGCGACCTCGACGGTCACGCTGCCGGCCTTTTCAAAATGCAGGGTCAACGGGAAGTGCTTGCCGTCCTGCAGCAGGCTGCGATCCTTCAGGTCCAGCAGCATCACGTGGTAGGCCATGGGCGCGAATTTCACCTCGCCCTTGGCCGGGATGTCGACGCCCGGTACCTGCTGCATCTTCATCAGGTCGCCCTGCATCACATGTTCATGCAACTCGGCCTTTTTGGCGATGGGGCTGTCGACGCCGGTCAGGCGGTCGGGTGTGGCTCCCTGGCTATGAATCACGAAATAGGCGGCTACGGTCGGCGCGTTGGGCGGTAGTTCCTGTGACCACGGGTGGGTGATTTGCAGGTCGCCAACCTTGAATTCATGAGCATGGGCAAAGCAGGCAGGCAACATCAGCGCCATCAGGAACAGGGCATTCTTGAGCATGGGAGTTCTCCATAACGATTCAAAACGCAAAGGGTTGCGAGTATGAATCAGCTTGGCGGAGAGGCTCGGGGGTTGAGCGAGGGCCATTGCTGGCGGGGTGTGGGTGTATCGACAGGTTGGCCGGCACGGCTGTGGCTGGCGTCCAGGCGCGCAACCTGTAGCTGGGGCATGTGTCCGGGTAACGCCACCAACGGCGCCGAGCCGGAACAGCACCAGCAGTGCTGCATATTGGAGTGTTCGTCGCTCGCCGGGGCCTTCTGCTCCAGCTTGCCGAGGTCGATGGCAACGAGTCGGCTGCCGCTGGCGGAGCAGAAGCTGCCCCACAGCAGTTGTTCCGACACGGAGCGATCCAGCGATTGCGCCATGGCCCCGGAAATCGGCATGGCGAGCAGATTGAACAGCACTGCGCAGCAGGCGATCCAGGTAGCTACTGCGAGCCGTTGTCGGGACATGGAAGGATTTCCGTCAGATGTTTCAAGGCAGTGGGTTATTTAGCCTGAACGTCCTTCATAAGTAAAAGCAGGCGCTGCGGTGAAAGGTCGCAACAAGGCAGGGGATTTATCCCCCGGCAGGCTTCGATGAAGCGTAGCAGCAAGCACTCAGGTTGCCGGCACCGCGTGTACTTCAATGCTGACCCCCAGTGTTGTGCGGATCACGGAAAAAATGGCTGCCAGGTTGTCCATGCTGGGATTGCCGTTGGCGGAGAGCATGCGGTGCAGGCTTTTGCTGGGTTTGTCGGTTTCCCTGGCCAATCCCTCGAAGCCGACTGTCGCGTTGACCAGGTCGCGCAGGATCACCCGGGCCATTTCCGGTTCGCCATTGAGAAACAGGCTGGCGGCTTCGTCCAGCAACGCCTCGGCGAATGCCGGATCGCGTTGTGCCCGTTCGGCGACGGTTTGCTTGAAGCTGCGGGTCAGGGCCATTGGCGTTACCTCGTATGCAGTTCTGCGCTTTTGCGGCGCTTGTATTCGTCAACCAGCAACCTGGCGCGCCGGATGTCTTTTTTCTGGCTGGACTTGTTGCCCCCGCCAAACAGAATGATCAGGCGCTTGCCATCCTGTATCAGATAGATCCGATAACCAGGGCCCCAGTCGATACGGTATTCCCCGAGCCCGTCAAACCATTTGATATTGGAGGTATTGCCCATTTCCAGCCGAAGGAGGGCGGTGGAAACCTTGGCGGCCGCTTGCACATCCAGTGAAGCGAACCACTTTTCGAACGGGTTGCCGTGGTTGTCCCGTATGTATTCTTCGACATCGATCATCCGTGTCCTCAAGGTAACAAATAAGTTACTATTTTGACAAGCGACGATCGTGATCTATTGAAGGGCGATTGCCAACGCCTCAAGTGTTTCCTCGAGCGTCTGGAATTCGCGTGTCGCAGCCGGTAATACCGGGCGCTTGAGGATCAGTACCGGCAGTGCGCGTTCGCGGGCCACCTGCAGCTTGGGCTCGGTCGCGCTGCTGCCGCTGTTCTTGCTGATCAGCACGTCGATGGCGCGACGCTCGAACAGGGCTCGCTCGTCCTCCAGGCGGAACGGGCCACGGGCACCGATCACTTCGCAGCGTTCGTTGCCGGGGTACTCGTCGAGCGCGCGCAAGGTCCAGAATTGTCCGGCGGGGATTTCGTTCAGGTGTTGCAGCGGTTCGCGGCCGAGGGTGAACAGCGGTCGCTGGAACGGTTTCAGGGCGTCGACCAGTTCGGCCCAGGCCGCGACTTCCCGCCAGTCGTCCCCGGGCTCGGCCACCCAGGCCGGGCGGCGCAGTGCCCAGCAGGCAATGCCGCTGATAGCGGCCGCCGCGACGGCATTGCGGCTGATCTGCGCGGCATAGGGATGGGTGGCGTCCAGCAGCAGGTCGATGCCCGCTTCGCGGATAAAACCCGCCAAGCCCTCGGCCCCGCCATAACCGCCGACCCGTACCTGGCAGCGCAGGTCGCCCGGCACCCGGCCAACCCCCGCGAGGCTGTAGATATGCCGCGGACCCAGCGTACGGGCGATCGCCAGGGCTTCAGTGACGCCGCCCAGCAGCAATACCTTCATCGGAAAGCTCCCGCATGACCCACGACACCGCCCTGGCGATCGATGGCGAAGACTTCGACCTGTACCTGCGCCGGAACCACGCTGCGGGCAAAGTCCAGCGCATGCCGGCAGACCGCGTCGCCGAGGGCGATCCCGGCGGCGCTGGCCATGGCGAGGGCCTGCTGGCTGGTATTGGCCTGGCGGATGGCGTCCTGCAAGGTCTCATCGGCCCCCACCGCCGCGGCCCATTCGGCCAGTTGCGGCAGGTCGATGCTCGAATGCCGGCTGTGCAGGTCCATGTGCCCGGCGGCCAACTTGCTGATCTTGCCGAAGCCGCCGCACAGGCTCAATTTATCCACAGGCACTTTGCGCAGGTGCTTGAGCACGGCACCGACGAAGTCGCCCATTTCGATCAGGGCGATCTCCGGCAGGTTGTACACGCGGCGCATGGTGTCTTCGCTGGCGTTGCCGGTGCAGGCGGCGATATGCAGGTAGCCGTTGGTCTTGGCGACGTCGATGCCCTGGTGGATCGAGGCGATATAGGCCGCGCAGGAAAACGGCCGGACAATGCCGCTGGTGCCGAGGATCGACAGCCCGCCGAGAATGCCCAGGCGCGGGTTCATGGTCTTCAGGGCCAGGGCTTCGCCGCCCTCGACGTTGACGGTCACCGAGAATCCACCGGCATAGCCGTGTTCGGCCGCCAGTTGCCGCAGGTGGTCGCTGATCATCTTGCGCGGCACCGGGTTGATCGCCGGTTCGCCGACCGGCAGCACCAGGCCCGGGCGCGTCACGGTGCCGACACCGGCACCGGCGTGAAACTGCACGCCGGGCTCGGCGATCAGGCGGACCCGCGAATACAGCAGTGCACCGTGGGTGACATCCGGATCGTCGCCGGCATCCTTGAGGGTCCCGGCCTCGGCACCGTCTTCGTGCAGGCGGCAGAACTCCAGGCGCATTTCCACCTGCTTGCCCTTGGGCAGGATGATCCGCACCGCATCGTGGCTGACGCCGGCCAGCAGCAGCCGCGCCGCCGCCAGCGAGGTGGCGGTGGCACAGCTGCCGGTGGTCAGGCCGCTGCGCAGGGGGGCGGGTTGTTCGGCGGTTTCGTCACGCATCGCGAGACTTGACCACATCGAGCAGGGTGATGGGCAGCGCCTGGCGCCAGGTATCGAAGTCACCGAGGGGCTGGGCCTGGGCGATATGGATACGGGTCAGCTCGCCGCCATGGACCTGCCGCCAGTGCATCAGGAGCGCTTCGCTTTGCAGGGTCACGGCATTGGCCACCAGGCGTCCGCCGGGCTTGAGCCGGGCCCAGCAGGTGTCCAGCACGCCGGGGCGGGTCACGCCGCCGCCGATAAAGATCGCGTCCGGCGGCTCCAGGTCCGCCAGGGCCTCCGGCGCGCTGCCGCGCACCAGGCGCAGGCCGGGCACGCCGAGGGCGTCGCGGTTGTATTCGATCAGTTGCTGGCGACCGTCGTCCGCCTCGACGGCAATGGCCCGGCAACCGGGGTGGGCACGCATCCATTCGATGCCGATGGAGCCGCTGCCGGCGCCGACATCCCACAGCAGTTCGCCGGGCACCGGGGCGAGACGGGCCAGGGTGATGGCGCGGACGTCGCGCTTGGTCAATTGGCCGTCGTGGCGGAAAGCCGAGTCCGGCAGGCCGCCGATCCGCGACAGGCGCGGCGTCGTCGGATCGGCCAGGCAGTCGATGGCGACCAGGTTCAGTTTGGCGATGGTGGGCTTCTGCCAGGTGTCTGCCACTCCGTCGACGCGACGCTCCAGCGCACCGCCCAAGTGTTCCAGTACGCTGATACGGCTCGGCCCGAAACCCCGTTCGCGGAGCAGGGCGGCGATCGCGGCGGGACTCTGCCCGTCATTGCTCAGCACCAGCAGGCGCACGCCCGTATGCAGTTGCGCACTCAGGGCCGCGACGGGCCGGGCGACCACCGACAGGCATACCACATCCTGCAGGGCCCAGCCCAGGCGGGCGGCGGCCAGCGAGTAGGCGGAGGGTGCGGGCAGCACCTGCATGTCCTCTGCGCTCACCTGGCGCGACAGGCTGGCACCGACGCCGAACAGCATCGGGTCGCCGCTCGCCAGCACGCATACCGACGTACCGCGCAGGGCCAGCACCGGTTCGATGGAGAACGGGCTGGGCCAGGCCTGGCGTTCGGCACGGATGCACGCCGGCAGCAGGTCGAGCTGGCGTTGCCCGCCGAATATCCGCGCAGCCCCCAGCAGTGCGCGCCGGGCATTTTTGCCCAGGCCACTGAAGCCGTCTTCACCGATTCCCACTACTGTCAGCCAGGGCGTCATCTAAAATCCTCAAAACACGGCTGTTCCGACGGGCAGTCTTTTCATGCCTTCGGACAAAGCAGGCATAATACCGCGCCTTCGACGGCGAAACGCCTTTCCCTTACTGTCGGTTGCCCCTTGAACGAACACCCGCTTGCCAATGCCATCCGCCCCTCGGCCTGTCCGGGGTTGTTGCGCATCGTCCCGGCACTGGATGGCGGTATCTGTCGGATCAAGCTGGCCGGGGGCGTGATCAGCGCCGCCCAGGCCCTGGCCGTCGCCGAGGCCGCCGAGCGTTATGCCGGCGGGGTGATCGAGGCGACCAACCGGGCCAACCTGCAGATTCGCGGGATCGGCGAGCAGCATGCGGCCCTGGTCGCCACCTTGCTGGCGGCCGGCCTCGGGCCCGACGCCGAGGCGACGGACACCGCTCCCACAGGAGCAGTGATCTCCACAGGGGGGCAGATTGCCAATCAGGCGCAGACCTCCGGCGCCGATGACGTGCGCAACCTGATGCTCAGCCCCAGCGCCGGTATCGACGCCCGGATGCTGATCGACACGCGCCCCCTCGCCGCGCAGATCCTCGCCACGTTGCAGCGCCACCGGCGCTTCCATGAGCTGTCGGCCAAGTTCGCGTTGCAACTCGACGGCGGCGAAGCCCTGGCGATGCTCGAACATCCCCATGACCTGTGGCTGTCGGCGCTGTCGATCGAGGGCAGGCCGTGGCTGGCATTCGGTCTCGCCGGCTGTCCGGCCCATGACGCGCCCCTGGCCGCGGTGCCTCTGGAGCAGGGCCACGACCTGGTGGTGGCGGTGCTGGAACTGTTCCTCGACCTGGCCCGAGCGGAGCAGACGCGCATGCGCCACCTGCTGGGCGAGGTGCCGGTCGAGTCGTTCCTGGCGCAGTTGGCCGCGCGTCTCGGCAGCGCACTGACGCCGGTCCCGCACTGGCAACGGCCTGCCGCCACCGACCTGCGGCATATCGGCACTTATCCACAGCGCCAGCCGGGCCTGGTGCATATCGGTGCCGTGTTCCCGTTGGGACGCCTCGATGCCCCGATGCTCGACGGCGTGGCCCGGCTGGCGCTGCAACAGGGCGATGGCAGCCTGCGCCTGACGCCCTGGCAGAGCCTGCTGCTGCCCAATATCCGCGAGGAGGACGCGGCCAGCGTCACCGCGCGCCTGCGACAACTCGGCCTGCTCTGCGACGCTGACCAGGCGCTGGCCCGGATCATCGCCTGCACCGGGGCCGGCGGCTGCGCCAAGGGCCTGGCCGACACCAAGGCCGATGCCCGGCGCCTGGCGACGTTGCTGTCCGGGCGGGCCCAGGCCGTCCACCTGTCCGGTTGCGGCCGCTCCTGCGCCGCGGCCCATGTGGCGCCGAGCACCTTGCTGGCGGTCTCGCCCGGCCACTACGACCTCTATTTCCGCGATGCAGCCCAGCCCGGCTTCGGCCTGCTGCACGCGCGCAACCTTACTATTGATGCGGCGGGCGCGTTGCTCGAAGCCCGCTCACGGAGCAGTACCGATGATTGATTACATCCGCGATGGTCAGGAGATCTATCGCAACTCCTTCGCGATCATTCGCGCGGAAGCGAACCTGGCGCGTATTCCCGCCGATCTCGAAAAGCTCGCCGTGCGGGTCATCCACGCCTGCGGCATGGTCGATGCCATCGACGGCCTGCAGTTCTCGCCGGGTGCCGGCAAGGCCGGGCGCGATGCCCTCGCGGCCGGCGCGCCGATCCTCTGTGACGCGCGCATGGTTTCCGAAGGCATCACCCGCGCCCGCCTGCCGGCGAACAACCCGGTGATCTGCACCCTGCGCGACGAGCGTGTGCCGGAGCTGGCGCGGGAGCAGGGCAACACCCGCTCGGCGGTGGCCCTGGAGTTGTGGCGGCCGCATCTGGAAGGCAGCGTGGTGGTGATCGGCAATGCCCCGACCGCGCTGTTCTACCTGCTGGAAATGCTCGATGCCGGCGCGCCGAAGCCGGCGCTGATCCTCGGTTTTCCGGTGGGCTTCGTCGGTGCCGCCGAGTCGAAGGCGATGCTCGCCGCCGACAGCCGTGGCGTGCCGTTCGTGATCATGCAAGGCCGCCTGGGTGGCAGCGCCATGGCCGCCGCCGCCGTCAACGCACTCGCCACGGAGATTGAATGATGCAGCAGCCTGGACGTCTGATCGGCCTCGGCGTGGGGCCGGGTGACCCGGAACTGATCACCGTGAAGGCGCTGCGCCTGTTGCGCGAGTCGCCGGTGGTGGCGTACTTCGTCGCCAAGGGCAAGAAGGGGAATGCCTTCGGTATCATCGAGGCGCACCTGCAGCAAGCACAGACCCTGTTGCCGCTGGTCTACCCGGTGACCACCGAGGCCCTGCCGGCGCCGCTGTCCTACGAGCAGGTGATCAGCGATTTCTATGACGAGGCCAGCCTGGAAGTGGCCGCGCACCTGGATGCCGGCCGCGACGTGGCGGTGATCTGCGAAGGCGATCCGTTCTTCTATGGCTCCTACATGTACCTGCACGACCGCCTGGCCGAGCGCTACGACGCCGAGGTGATTCCCGGCGTGTGCTCGATGCTCGGTGGCGCTTCGGTGCTCGGTGTGCCGTTGGTGTATCGCAACCAGAGCCTGTCGGTGTTGTCCGGCGTGCTGCCCCATGACGAACTCAAGCGGCGCCTGGCCGATGCCGATGCGGCGGTGATCATGAAACTGGGGCGTAACTTCCACAAGGTCCGCCAGGTGCTCGAAGAGCTGGGCCTGGCCGGTCGCGCGCTGTATGTGGAGCGGGCGACCATGGCCAACCAGAAGATCGTGCCGCTCGATGAGGTCGAGCCGATGTCCTCGCCTTACTTCTCGCTGATCATCGTGCCCGGCGAACGGTGGCAGGGATGAGTCGCCCGCAACCGGCCATTGTCATCCTCGGCAATGGCAGCCTCGCGACGGCCCGCAGGCTGCAACAGATCTATCCGGATGCCCTGGTCTATGGCCTGGCCGAGCGGGTCGATGGCGCGGACCGGCTGTATCACGAGTTTGGCGCGACGATGCGCCAGCTCTACCAGCAGGACACGCCGATCATTGCCCTGTGCGCCGCCGGCATCGTGATCCGCACGCTGGCCCCGGTGCTCCTGGAAAAAGGCGCCGAGCCGCCGGTACTGGCCGTGGCCGAGGACGGCAGCGCGGTGGTGCCGCTGCTGGGAGGGCTCGGTGGAGTGAATGTCATGGCCCGGGAAATGGCGGCAGGCCTGGGTGTGGCGGCGGCCATCACCACCAGCGGCGAGCTGCGTTTCGGCACCTGCCTGCTGAACCCGCCCAGTGGCTACGCGCTGGGCGACCTGGAGCTGGGCAAGCGGTTTGTCTCGGACTTGCTGGCCGGCGAAAGCGTGCGTATCGAAGGGGCGGCGCCCTGGCTGGCGCAGGCGCACTTGCCGGAGGACCGTCAGGCGCGCCTGTCGATTCATGTCGGCAGCGCCGAGCGTGCGCCGGTGGCCAATGAGTTGCTGATCTATCCGCGCAGCGTCCTGGTGGCGGTGACGGCCGCGGTGCCTGGGCTGGCCGGTGCGGTTCGTGACGCCTTGCACGGGGCGAATATCGCCTGGCAGTCGCTGGCCTGCCTGCTGGCGGCGGACAGCGAAATGGCCAGCCCCGCGCTGCGTGAAGCGGCGGCCGAGTTGGGCGTGCCGCTGCGTTTTATCGCTTCGAACGGCTCTATCGCGGCCATGGCGCAACAGGCGGTACCGCAGTTGCTGCCGCCGATCTGTGTCGGCGAGGGCCTGGCGATTGCCGTCGCCAGCCAGCCGCTGGAACCTGAGCGCATCGGTCGTCCGCGCGGTCGCCTGGCGGTGATCGGCCTCGGGCCCGGCGCTGCCGAGCTGATGGTGCCGGCGGTCAAGGCCGAGCTGGCCCGGGCCAACGACGTGCTGGGCTATGAAACCTATGTGCGCATGGCCGGACCGTTTCGTGCCGACCAGGTGCTGCATTGCACCGACAACCGCGAGGAAATGCAGCGCGCCCGGCATGCCTTCGAACTGGCGGCCGAGGGCCGTTCGGTGGTGGTGGTGTCATCCGGCGATCCGGGCGTGTTCGCCATGGCCGCAGCGGTGCTCGAAGCCCTGCATGAGTCCGACGATTCGGCCTGGCACAACGTCGAGCTGGAAATCCTCCCCGGCGTTTCCGCCTCGCTCGCCACGGCGGCTCAGGCCGGTGCTCCCCTGGGGCATGACTTCTGCGTGATGTCCCTGTCGGACAACCTCAAGCCCTGGACGATCATCGAGAAACGTCTCGACCTCGCGGCCCAGGCCGACCTGGCCCTGGCGTTCTACAACCCGATCTCGCGCTCGCGTCCGTGGCAACTGGGTCGTGCGCTGGAAATCGTCGCCCGACACCGCACGCCGCAGACGCCGGTGGTACTGGGACGGGATATCGGCCGGCCGGGACAGACCTTGCGGGTGACCACCCTGGGTGAGCTGACGCCGGAGCAGGTGGACATGCGCACCATGGTCATCATCGGCTCGTCCACCACCTGCGTCTTCCCGCGGGCCGAGGGCGGCGAGTGGGTCTATACGCCGCGCTGGTACGGTGAAAAGCCTGGTTCCTGAGGGCGTCGGCGACCGTACCGGGTCCTGATTTCACGGTACCAGGTAGCCGCGCACCCCGGTGAAGATGATCTGCGCCGCCAGGGCGCAGACGAACAGTCCCATCAGGCGGCTGACGATCTGCAGGCCCTGGTCGCCGAGGATCCGTTCGATCCGGTTCGACAGGTACAGCACCACGCCGACGGTAAAGCTCGCCAGGGCGATACTGACGATGGCGGTGAGCTTGTCGTCCCAATGGGGCTGGCTGACGCCCATGACCAGCAGGGCGCCGATGGTGCCGGGGCCGACGGTCAAAGGAATGGTCAGCGGGACGATGGTCACGTCTTGCTGCACGTTGTCGGTCTGCACGGCCGACTTGCCCTGGGCCATGCCCAGTGCCGAGATGAACAGCACGCTCCCCGCGCCAATGCGGAAGGCGTCCACGGTGATGCCGAACACACTGAAGATCACTCTCCCGAACAGATACAGCAGCACGCTGGAGACCAGGGTGGCGAGCGCCACTTTCCAGGCCAGGCGCCGGCGCTCCTTGCTGGAGTAGCCGCGGGTCAGGCTGATAAAGCAGGACAGGACGAAGAACGGGCTGTAGAGCACCAGCATCTTCAGGTAAACGCTGAACAACACGTGGAGCATGGCTTGAGCTCGAACGGAGGAGGGCGGACGCAGTCTATCAGGCGCCGCGCGGTCTGTCGGCTCAGGAGGTGGTGGGGGCCTGGACTTGCTGGCTGTCGCGTTGGGCGACCCAGTGCTCCACCAGCTCGCGCAGTTGCGAGAGTTCCACCGGCTTGGCCATGTGGCCGTCCATGCCGGCCTGGCGCGCCCGTTCCTTGTGCTCGCTGAGGATATGCGCGGTCAGCGCCACCACCGGCGTGCGCACGCGCTGGTTGCCGACTTCCCATGCCCGCAGTTGCTGGGTCGCGGAGAAGCCGTCGAGGATCGGCATTTCGCAGTCCATCAGGACCAGGTCGTAGCGCTGGGCCTTCATCGCGCGCAGGGCTTCTTCGCCGTTGCTGGCGGTGTCGGGCTGCAGGTTGAGCTTGCCCAGCATGCCGCGAATCACCTTGGTGGAGATGCTGTTGTCTTCGGCCACGAGGATGCGGAAATCGCTCGGCACGGTGATGGGGGCCACGGCCGGCGTGCTCGGGGCGGGCACCGCGGCCGGGCCCTTGCTGCGCTGGGTCAGTTCGTCCGCCAGGGTGGTCTTGAGGGTGTAGCCGGCCACCGGCTTGGCGAGGATGCGCTTGATACCGGCATTGCGCGCGATGATCTTGCTCGGCGCATTGCTGATACCGGTCAGCATGATCAGCAGGATGTCGTGGTTGAGGCTCGGGTCTTCCTTGATCTTCGCCGCCAGTTGCATGCCGGTCATGCCGGGCATGTTCTGGTCGAGCAGGACCACGTCGAAGTAGTCGCGCAGGTGCGCCTTGGTGCGCAGCAGGGCCAGCGCTTCCTTGCCCGAAGGCACGGCGCTGACGTTCAGGCCCCAGGCGCTGCATTGCTGCACCAGGACCTTGCGACAGGTGTCGTTGTCGTCGACCACCAGCACCCGCGCGCCCTTGAGGGGGCCGTCGAGGTCGGAGGTCGGGTGTTCCAGGTGCAGCGGATCCAGCGGCAACGTCAGCCACAGGGTGCTGCCCTGGTTGGGGCTGTTCTTGATACCGAACTCGCCATGCATCAGCAGGATCAGCTGACGGGCGATCACCAGGCCCAGATGGCCGCCCAGGCGGGTCGCGGCGAGGAAGTTCTTGCTCTGCAACTCGGCGTGCAGCAGGGCATCGCGCTCTTCGTCATCCATCGGCATGCCGCTGTCCTGCACCGCGATGCGCAGGCGTGGCTGGCCACTGCGTTCGTCGAGGGCGACGACGATGAGGATCTCGCCCTCGTCGGTCTTTTTCAGGGCGTTTTCCAGCAGGCTGAGCAGGGCCTGGCGCAGGCGCGTCGGGTCGCCGCTGATCACCCGCGGGACCTGCGGCTGGATGAAGCTGATCAGTTCGACGTTCTGCTGCTCGGCCTTGGCGCGGAAAATACTCAGGCAGTCTTCGATCAGGGCATTGAGGTCGAATTGCACGTCGTCGAGCTCGATCTGCCCGGACTCCAGCTTGGAGATGTCGAGAATCTCGTTGATCAGGGTCAGCAGTTCGTTGCCGGCGCTGTGGATGGTCTGCACGTAGTCGCGCTGCTTGACCGACAGCGGCGTGCCCAGCAGCAGCTCGGTCATGCCCAGCACGCCGTTCATCGGGGTGCGGATCTCGTGGCTGATCTTCGCCAGGAACTCGGCCTTGGCGGCGATTTCGGCGTTGCTCGCGGCCAGGTCGCGGCTGACGCTGAACTGGTCTTCGGTGATGCTGCGGCGGCGCTCGCCGAGGGCGATGCTCATCAATAGGCCGCTGATGCAGATGAAGATCAGCAGGGCGACGATCAGGCCCTGCGGCGGCACCAGGGTCAGGCCCAGCAGGGCGGGGAGGATGACCAGCGTGCCGATATTGAAGATGACCATGGCGACGACGAACAGTCGCGCCGGACGATAGCCCTTCTGCCAGTGATAGGCGGCGACCAGCAGGATGCTCAGGCTGGCGAGCCCGACCAGGCCGTAGGTCATCACGTTCAGGGGCAGGGTGTCGACGAACAGCAGCAACAGCCCGCCCAGGCAGATCACCAGGATGTCGCCCAGCAACAGCTTGTTCAGCGGATGCGGTCCCAGGGGGGAGAAGAAGCTGTAGGTGAACATCAGGCCGCAGGGCGCGGTGAGCAACAGCGCCAGGTAGGCGCCGGGCGTCTGCGCGCCGTGCCAGTCGGGCAGCCACGGCCCTGCCAGGTTGAGCAGGAACAGGGCGCTGAGCAACAGCAGGGCCTCACAGGACGCCAGCCACAGGCTGCTGCGCGAACGGGTATAGGCGAAGCGGGTCAGGTTGTGCAGGATCAGCATCGACAGGCAGCCGAACAGCAGGCCGTAGAGCAACGTCTGGCCCTGGTCGGCGGCGCTCATCACCGCCGATTCGAGGGTGATATGGGGACGCAGTTCGTGTTTCGAGACCAGCCTCAGGTAGATGTCGAGGGGCTTGGGGCTTTGTATCAGGGGCAGCATGAAATCGCTGCTGGGCAACGGTCGTTCGGCTTTCGACAGGTCATTGCCGCTGCGGACCTGGTCGATCAGCGTGTCGCCGTCGAGGGTGTACAGGTCGAGGCGGGCGAGGTCGGGGGCAAAGACCCGCAGCAATTGTTCGTGTTTGCCCGGCTGCAGACGGAAGCGCAACCACAGCGCGCCATCGGGCTCGGCGGCGGTCAGGCGGTCGAGTTCGACGGGGCTGAATTGGTTGATGTAGCGCGAAGAGCGGATATCGCTGAGTTGCAGGTCGGCCTGATCGTCGAACAATACCGCCCAGCCACTGCCTTGCGAGGCGTGGGCGGCCGATGCGAGGCAAAGCAGGGTCAGCAGGCTGACGGTGAAACTTATGGCAATCCTGAGCCAGCGCACGGCGAAATCCCTTCGTAGGTTGATGCCTGAGTCATAACTATGCGCGGGGCGGGAATAAGACGGCAAGGGCCTGAAGCCCTTGCCTATCCGATCGGATAGCTTATTCCTGGCTTTCTGCGCGTTCGCGTGCAATTGCACGATAGCCGATATCGCTGCGGTAGAAGCAGCCTTCCCAATTGATTTTAGCTGCCAACCGGTAAGCCTGCTTTTGTGCCGCGTCGACGCTGTTGCCCAGCGCCGTGGCGCAGAGCACCCGGCCACCGGAAGTCACGACCTGGCCATCCTTCAGCGCGGTACCGGCGTGGAAGACCTTGCCTTCCAGACCAGCGGCATCTTCCAGGCCATTGATCGGCGCGCCCTTGGCGTAATCGCCCGGGTAACCGCCGGCGGCCAGGACGATGCCCAGGCTCGGACGCGGGTCCCACTGGGCTTCGACTTTATCCAGGGCCTGGGCCAGCGCGGCCTCGACCAGCAGCACCAGGCTCGATTGCAGGCGCAGCATGACCGGCTGGGTTTCCGGGTCGCCGAAGCGGCAGTTGAACTCGATGACTTTCGGATTGCCGGCCTTGTCGATCATCAGCCCGGCGTACAGGAAGCCGGTGTAGACGTTGCCTTCCTCGGCCATGCCGCGCACGGTCGGCCAGATCACCAGGTCCATGACGCGCTGGTGCACCTCGGCGGTGACCACCGGGGCCGGGGAGTAGGCGCCCATGCCGCCGGTGTTCGGGCCGCTGTCGCCGTCGCCGACGCGCTTGTGGTCCTGGCTGGTGGCCATCGGCAGGACGTTCTTGCCGTCGACCATGACAATGAAGCTGGCTTCTTCGCCATCGAGGAACTCTTCGATCACCACCCGCGAACCGGCTTCGCCGAACGCATTGCCGGCGAGCATGTCGCGTACGGCGTCTTCGGCTTCGGCCAGGGTCATGGCGACGATCACACCCTTGCCGGCGGCCAGGCCGTCGGCCTTGATCACGATCGGTGCGCCTTTCTCGCGCAGATAGGCCAGGGCCGGCTCGATCTCGGTGAAGTTCTGGTAATCGGCGGTCGGGATCTTGTGGCGGGCCAGGAAGTCCTTGGTGAACGCCTTGGAACCTTCCAGCTGGGCGGCACCGGCAGTCGGGCCGAAGCAGTCCAGGCCGCGGGCCCGGAACAGGTCGACAACACCGGCCACCAGCGGCACTTCCGGGCCGACGATGGTCAGGGAAACGTTTTTCTCGGCAAAGTCGGCCAGTTGCTCCAGGGCCAGGACGTCGATGGCGACGTTCTCGCACTTGGCTTCGATGGCAGTGCCGGCGTTGCCCGGGGCGACGAAGACTTTCTCGACACGCGGGTCCTGCGCCACTTTCCAGGCCAGGGCGTGTTCACGGCCACCGCTGCCGATGATCAAAACATTCATTTCAAAAACCTCGATGACGCTGAATTCTAAGAGAGCATTGCGGGAGCCGGCTTGCTGGCGATAACGGCCGCAAGCTCAATGCCAGGCTCGCTGGCCTCATCGCCAGCAAGCCGGCTCCCACAGGGGCTGTGTTATCAGTGACGGAAGTGGCGCATGCCGGTGAATACCATCGCGATACCGGCTTCGTCGGCCGCGGCAATCACTTCATTGTCACGCATCGAGCCGCCCGGCTGGATCACCGCGGTGATACCGACCTTGGCCGCGTTGTCGAGGCCGTCGCGGAACGGGAAGAACGCGTCCGAAGCCATGACCGAGCCCTGCACCTGCAGGCCAGCATGCTCGGCCTTGATTGCAGCAATGCGAGCGGAGTTGACGCGGCTCATCTGGCCGGCGCCGACACCGATGGTCTGGCGGTTCTTGGCGTAGACGATGGCGTTGGACTTGACGTACTTGGCGACTTTCCAGGCGAAGATCAGGTCATGGATTTCCTGTTCGGTCGGTGCGCGCTTGGTCACCACCTTGAGGTCTTCGCTGCCGATCATGCCGATATCGCGGCTCTGTACCAGCAGGCCGCCGTTGACCCGCTTGTAGTCCCAGGCCGGGGCGCGGTTGGCATCCCACTGGCCGCAGGCCAGCAGGCGCACGTTGGCCTTGGCGGCGACGATGGCACGGGCCTCTTCGCTGACGGACGGGGCGATGATCACCTCGACGAACTGGCGCTCGACGATGGCCTTGGCAGTTTCGGCATCCAGCTCGCGGTTGAAGGCGATGATGCCGCCGAAGGCCGATTCGCTGTCGGTGGCGTAGGCCAGTTCGTAGGCCTGGCGGATACCGCCCTCGGCGTCAGGGCTCACGGCCACGCCGCACGGGTTGGCGTGCTTGACGATGACGCAGGCCGGCTTGACGAAGCTCTTCACGCATTCCAGCGCGGCATCGGTGTCGGCCACGTTGTTGTACGACAGCTCCTTGCCTTGCAGCTGGGTCGCGGTGGCGATGCCGACTTCGGCCGGCCTGGCTTCCACGTAGAACGCCGCGCTCTGGTGCGGGTTCTCGCCGTAGCGCATTTCCTGGGCCTTGATGAACTGGCTGTTGAAGGTGCGCGGGAATTCGCTGCGGCCTTCGGTGCTCAGGGTTTCGGCGGCCTGGTTCACGGTGCCCATGTAGTTGGCGATCATGCCGTCGTAGGCGGCGGTGTGTTCGAAGGCCTTGAGCATCAGGTCGAAACGTTGGGCGTAGGTCAGGCCACCGGCCTTGAGGCTTTCCAGGACCTGGGCGTAGTCGCCGGCATTGACCACGATGGCGACGTCCTTGTGGTTCTTGGCCGCCGAGCGGACCATGGTCGGCCCACCGATGTCGATGTTCTCGATGGCGGTCGGCAGGTCGCAGCCCGGCTTGCTGATGGTGGCTTCGAACGGGTAGAGGTTGACCGCGACCAGGTCGATCGGGCGGATGCCGTGCTCGCTCATGATGTCATCGTCGATGCCGCGACGGCCGAGGATGCCGCCGTGGATTTTCGGGTGCAGGGTCTTCACCCGGCCATCCATCATTTCCGCAAAGCCGGTGTAGTCCGCGACTTCCACGGCGGCGACGCCGTTGTCCCGCAGCAGCTTGAACGTACCGCCGGTGGAGAGGATTTCCACGCCCAGGGCTTCCAGTTCACGAGCGAAATCGAGGATTCCGGTCTTGTCGGAAACGCTGATCAGGGCGCGGCGGATCGGCAGGCGGGTAGTCTGGTCGGTCATCTCAATGTCCATCAAAAGCAAGGGGTCAGCAAATAAGGCGACCGGTTCCGGGTTCTGTACGGAAACTGCCTGCGCGACAATCATGCTGCGTTGAAAACAGGCTCGGAATGCTCATGTAGGCCTCTACACTCCGCTTCCTCGCCTGTTTTTGCCTTGCCTGATCGCCGCTTGGCGAGTTTTCTTGCAGGCCCTGGGGCGCCTTTCTGGTTTGATTGAATGCTTACAGCAAATCGTACTGCTTGAGTTTCTTGCGCAGGGTGCCGCGGTTCAGGCCGAGCAGTTCGCTGGCCTTGGTCTGGTTGCCCTTGACGTAGTTCATCACGCTTTCGAGCAGGGGAGCCTCGACTTCGGAGAGCACCAGGTTGTACACGTCCGTGACGGCCGCGCCCTCAAGGTGGGCGAAATAATTGTGCAGCGCCTTCTCGACGCTACCGCGAAGGGTCTGGCCTTCTTCGCTCGGCGTATTGAGGTGCTGTTTCAAATTGACGTTGTCGCTCACGGGCGTTGTTCCACTCACTAAAGTCTCGGTCATCATCGTCATGCGGCCACCCCCTCTCCGTCCCCTGTCACCAGGCTCTTGTAACGTTCGGCAAAGAACTCACGAACGTTGGCGCATTGTGCTTCCGTATCTTCCAAACGATTGAAGTGGGCGCGAAACTCCCTGGCGCCCGGCAAGGTTGCGAGATACCAGCCGACATGCTTGCGGGCAATGCGGACGCCCATGACCTCCCCATAGAAGGCATGCAGCGCGGCCAGATGCTCTAGCAGAATGCGTTCCACTTCGAACAGCTCCGGTGCCGGGAGGGTTTCGCCGGTACGCAGAAAATGCTCGATCTCACGGAAAATCCATGGCCGCCCCTGGGCGGCCCGGCCGATCAACAGGCCGTCGGCACCGGTCGCCTGCAACACGTACCGGGCCTTTTCGGCCGAATCGATATCGCCGTTGGCGAAGACCGGGATCGACACCGCCTGCTTGATCGCGGCAATGGTGTCGTACTCGGCTTCACCGGTGTACAGGTCGGCACGGGTTCTGCCGTGCACCGCCAGGGCGGTAATGCCCGCCTGCTCGGCGATCTTCGCCACCGTCAGGCCATTCTTGTTCGCCCGGTCCCAGCCGGTCCGTATCTTCAGGGTGACCGGGACATCGACTGCCGCCACGACGGCGTGCAGGATTTCCCTCACCAGGTCTTCATCCTTCAGCAACGCGGAACCGGCGGCCTTGTTGCAGACCTTCTTGGCCGGACATCCCATGTTGATGTCGATAATCTGTGCCCCCAGCTCGACATTGGCCCGGGCCGCATCCGCCAGCATCTGTGCATCACCGCCGGCGATCTGTACCGAGCGGGGCTCGGGATCACCTTCGTGGATCATGCGCAGACGCGACTTGCGGCTGTTCCACAGGCTCATGTCGCTGGTTACCATTTCCGAAACCACCAGGCCCGCGCCCAGGCGTCGGCAAAGCTGACGAAAGGGCTGGTCGGTGACCCCCGCCATCGGGGCGAGAATCAAGCCGTTCTGCAGTGTGTATGGGCCGATGCGTACCGCCGACATAGGACTTCCCTGTTGTGGGGCCGGATCATTAGAGTTCGAAAAAGGGTTGGCATGATACCCGCTCTCGATGACCGGATAAAGGCAAAATTGGATAAAATCTGAACAGTTATTCCGTTATCGCCAGCAGTTTGGTTACCGCCGGAAAAACACCGTCAACGAGCACGGCAGGCCCTGAATCACTCGGGTGAGTGGAAGCTGAGGCTGTAGTTCACGGCCTTGGCGCCTGGATCGAGGATGTCCAGGGCGATATGGATCGGGGTCTGCGGTGGCATTTCGCTCTGGCCGCTGAGGTCGCCGCCCAGGTATTCGCCGGGTTTGAAGCGCCGGCTGGCGATCAGGTGGCCGTTGAGATCGGCGAAGCGCAGCTCCAGCAGCGGGAATGGCTGGGAGAACGATGCGCGATTGTAGATGATCGCGTCCACCACCAGCGCGCCATTGAAGTCCGGGTGGCTGCGCACCACCAGGTTGCTGCTCTTGATTCGGGCGATATCGACTTTGGAAGGCACCTTGCAGCCGATTTCCGGGCACAGTTGCTGGAACCACGGGCGATACTGGTCCTGGCGCGCCAGTTCGTCGAAGTGATAGGCGATGTACTGGCCGGCCAGGGCCGCGGCGGCCAGCAGTACCAGCAGCAGCCACAGCAGGCGCTTGCCCCAGGGGGACCGGCGGCGTTGCCAGTCGAGATGAATCGGGTCGTCCTCGAGGTCCAGCAGCACGTCGTCGTGCATGCCGGGTTCGCTGCGGGTGCGCGCAGGCTTCTTCGGGGCGGCGGCCGCGGGTTCGTCTTCGTCGTGCTCGTCGGCGGCCAGCGGTTCGTGGGTCGTGGCGTCTTCCAGCTCGTCCTCTTCGATTTTCAGGCGCGGAGCCTGGGGCTCGTCATCGAGGTCGGCGAGATCGAACGACAGCGACGGCTCGGTACGGCTCGGCCGCGGTGGCTCGGGCTTGCGCTCGGTCCTGGTCGTGACGGTGGGCGCGAGCGGCCCGTCGTCGGCGATTTCGTCGTGTGCGCCGGCCGGTTCGCTGAACAAGCTGCCTGACCACTGGGCCTCGTCGTCATCGCTGTCGCGGCGGGCGCTGAAGGACTCGCCCTGGCCGCCATGCTCGCCGAAGGCCTTGGCCGGCTGGATTTCCCGCTGCTCCAGGCGGGCCAGTTCTTCGTCGAGATCGAGGTCGTCCAGATCCAGCTCTTGCGTCGTCCACTGCTTCTGGCTGATGGCCCGTGGCGGTGGAGCGGGAGGTGTCGCCGGAGTGGGGGGCAGCAGGGGCGCGGGGGGCGCGACCGGCGTGGCCGCCGCGACCGCTGCCGGCTGGGCTGTCCCGGCTTCCCGGGCCGCGCGTTGCTCCAGCAGTTGCCGCGCGGCGTTGAACACCTGCAGGCAGGAGCCACAACGAACCACCCCGCGCGCCACGCTCAATTGGGCGTGGCTGACGCGGAAGCTGGTCTGGCAATGCGGGCACTGGGTGACGAAGCTGTCGGTCATGCGGCGATCCGGTTTATCCAAGCGCCCATTCTAGCGCCGACGGCCACTGATGCGCACCCAACCATCGCGATCGGCAATCGGGTCCAGATCGAAGTCCTTGGCATAAGCGGCAGCCACTTCCTCGCCCTGTTCGGCGAGGATGCCGGACAGCGCCAGGCGGCCGCCCGGCCTGACCAGGGTGGACAACTGCGGGGCCAGGGAAACCAAGGGGCCGGCGAGGATGTTGGCGACCAGCACATCGGCCTGTACCTGTGGCAATTGCTCCGGCAGATACAGCGGGAACAGTTCCTCGGCGATGTTGTTGCGTCCGGCGTTGTCGCGGGAAGCTTCCAGGGCCTGCACGTCGATATCGGTGCCGACCGCTTCGCGGGCGCCGAGCAGCAGCGCGGCAATCGCCAGGATGCCCGAGCCACAGCCGAAGTCGAGGACATTGCAGTCCTTGAGGTCCTGGCCGTCGAGCCATTCCAGGCAGAGCGCGGTGGTCGGGTGCGTACCGGTGCCGAAGGCCAGGCCCGGATCGAGCAACAGGTTGACCGCGTCCGGCTGCGGGGCGGCATGCCAGCTGGGCACGATCCACAGGCGCTGGCCGAAACGCATGGGCTGGAAGTTGTCCATCCAGCTGCGTTCCCAGTCCTGGTCCTCGATCACTTCGCTGTGGTGCTCGGGCAGTGGCGAGCCGGTCAGCAGTTCCAGGTGCGCGAGGACGCTGGCCGCCTCGGTGCCGCCTTCGAACAGTGCCAGCAGGTGGGTATGGGACCACAGCGGCGTGGTGTTGAGTTCGGGTTCGAAAATCGGCTGATCTTCGGCGTCCATGAAGGTTACCGAAACAGCGCCGACTTCAAGGAAAGCGTCTTCGTAGGTTTCGGCTTGTTCCGGGCTGATGGCGAGGCGTACTTGCAGCCAAGGCATGGCGGGCACCTGTGAAAAAAGTGAATGTGCAACCGGCTCGGTTGCGAGAAGCGCGCCAGTTTACGCGAGCAGGCGCATGGGCGGTATGCAAAAACGACAAAGCCGCTCGAAAGCGGCCTTGTCGTTGGGATCACCGGCTCATTGATGGGCGAGCTTGTGTTCCAGGTAGTGAATGTTCACACCACCTTCGCAGAACCCGGCGTCGCGAACCAGGTCGCGGTGCAACGGGATGTTGGTCTTGATCCCGTCCACGACGACTTCGTCCAGGGCATTGCGCATGCGCGCCATGGCTTCGTCGCGAGTGGCGCCCCAGGTGATCAGCTTGCCGATCAGGGAGTCATAGTTCGACGGAACCTTGTAGCCGCTGTACAGGTGCGAGTCGACCCGCACGCCGTTGCCGCCTGGCGCATGGAAATGCTTGACCAGGCCCGGGCTCGGAATGAAGGTCTTCGGGTCTTCGGCGTTGATCCGGCATTCCAGCGCATGGCCGTGGATCTTCACGTCGTCCTGGGTGTACGACAGCGGATTGCCAGCGGCGATGCTCAGCATCTCCTTGACGATATCGATGCCGGTGACCATTTCCGATACCGGATGCTCTACCTGCACGCGAGTGTTCATCTCGATGAAGTAGAAGCGGCCGTTCTCGTACAGGAACTCGAAAGTGCCGGCACCGCGGTAGCCGATATCGATACAGGCCTTGACGCAGCGGGCCAGCACTTCTGCGCGCGCCTGCTCGTCGATGCCCGGTGCCGGGGCTTCTTCCAGGACCTTCTGGTGACGGCGCTGCAGCGAGCAGTCGCGGTCGCCGAGGTGGATCGCATGACCCTGGCCGTCGGAAAGCACCTGGACTTCCACGTGGCGTGGGTTGGTCAGGAACTTTTCCAGGTAGACCATCGGGTTGCTGAACCAGGCGCCGGCTTCTTCGCGGGTCTGCTTGGCCGCTTCGATCAGCTCGTCTTCGCTGTGTACCACGCGCATGCCGCGCCCACCGCCGCCGCCGGCGGCCTTGATGATCACCGGGTAGCCGACTTCGCGACCAATGCGCAGGGCGGTTTCCGGATCTTCGGGCAACGGGCCGTCGGAGCCGGGAACGGTGGGTACGCCGGCAGCGATCATCGCGGCCTTGGCCGATACCTTGTCGCCCATCAGGCGAATGGTGTCGGCTTTCGGGCCGATGAAGGCAAACCCGGATTTCTCGACCTGTTCGGCAAAATCGGCGTTTTCCGCGAGGAAGCCGTAGCCCGGGTGAATCGCCGTGGCGCCGGTGACTTCGGCGGCCGCGATGATGTTCGGGATATTCAGGTACGAGCGGGTAGCCAGGGGCGGGCCGATGCAGATGCTTTCGTCCGCCAGTTTCACGTGCATCAGTTCCGTATCGGCCGTCGAGTAAACAGCGACGGTCTTGATGCCCTCTTCCTTACAGGCGCGCAGGATACGCAGGGCGATCTCGCCGCGGTTGGCGATCAGGACTTTTTCCAGCTTCGCAGGTTTCAACATCGAAGGCGCTCCGCGGTTCAAACGATGGTGAACAGCGGCTGGTCATACTCAACCGGCTGACCGTTTTCTACCAGAATGGATTCGATCACACCGCTGGCTTCGGCCTGGATGTGGTTCATCATCTTCATCGCTTCGACGATGCAGATGGTGTCGCCTTTCTTGACGGTCTGGCCGACTTCGACGAACGCCGGGGAAGTCGGGGCCGGGGTGCGGTAGAAGGTACCGACCATCGGCGACTTGACCACGAAACCGTTCAGCTTCGGTGCGCCAGCGGCTTCAGGAGCTGCGGCGGCGGCAACCGGATCGGCCGGGGCGGCGACGGGAGCCGGAGCCTGGGCAGGCATCGGAGCGTAGTACTGCTGCGCCGGGGTCTTGCTGTGGCGGCTGATGCGTACGGACTCTTCGCCTTCCTTGATCTCGAGTTCGTCGATACCGGACTCTTCCAGCAATTCGATCAGTTTCTTAACTTTACGGATATCCATGAATCATCAACTCCCAAGGGTCGGTCAGGGGCGTTTAGCTTGTAGTTCAAGCTGCTCTAGTGCGGCCTCCAGGGCCAGTCGGTAACCGCTGGCGCCAAGGCCGCAGATCACTCCTACCGCAACATCTGAAAAGTAGGAGTGATGGCGGAAAGGTTCGCGTTTATGCACGTTCGACAAATGCACTTCGATGAATGGGATGCTCACCGCCAGCAGCGCGTCACGTAATGCGACACTTGTATGTGTAAAAGCTGCTGGATTGATCAGAATGAAATCCACGCCTTCGCCGCGGGCGGCGTGGATCCGGTCGATCAATTCGTACTCGGCGTTGCTCTGCAGATACATCAGATGGTGCCCGGCTTCCCGGGCCCGACGCTCCAGATCCTGGTTGATCTCGGGCAGTGTGACCGCGCCGTAGACACCCGGCTCGCGGGTGCCCAGCAGGTTCAGGTTGGGTCCATGCAGGACCAGTAGGGTCGCCATCGGCTGTTTCCTTGTTATCTGTGCGCAATTGTCAATGCGCGCCGACTATGCCGCAAAGCCCGGATGACTGTCCAGTTACCTGCAATAGCCAGCACGATGTCCGATGTTTGCGCGAAATTTGTGACTCATTTGTTAAAAGCGGTCATTCGCTTTCGTCACGCGTTCGACGAAGTCCCGCGCACTGATCTCGCCAATGACCCGGACATCGGTCCTTTCGCTGCCATCCTTGGCGAAGAACATCAGCGCCGGCGGTCCGAACAACTGGTAGCGGTCGAGCAGGGCGCGTTGTTCGGCGTTGCTGGCGGTGATATCGAACCGCACCAGCCGGTAGCCCTGCAGCTTTTCGAGGACGTTCGCCTCGTTCAGCACTTCATGTTCGATGACTTTGCAACTGATGCACCAGTCGGCGTACCAGTCCAGCAGCAATGGCTGACCGGCGCTTTTCGCCGCGGCCAGGGCGCTGTCGAGTTCGGCCGGGGTACTGATGGTCTGCCACTGGCCGTTGGCGGTGGGCGAGCTGCCGGCGGCCGTCGGTGTCCCGCCGATGGGCTGGAACGGGTTGCTCTGGCCGCTGAAGGCGCCGTACCAGCAACTCAGGGCGTAGGCCAGCAGGAACAGGCCGAGCAGTTGCGCGAGGCGTTGCCTGGCGGTTTTCTCGACGAACTCCAGGGCGCCGAGAAACAGCGCGACACCCGCGGCGAGCAAGCCGCCCAGGAGCAGGGTGATCGGTCCGGGCAGCACGCGGCTGAGCAGGAACAGCGCGACCCCGAGCAACAGCACGCCAATGGCGTTCTTCACCGTGACCAGCCACGGGCCGCTTTTCGGCAGCCAGGCCGCGCCGCCGGTGGCGACCAGCAACAGCGGCGTGCCCATGCCCAGGCCCAGGGCGAAGAGTTTCAAGGCCCCGCCCAGGGCGTCGCCGCTGGCGCTGATATAGAGCAGGGCGCCGGCCAGGGGCGCGGAAACGCAGGGTGAAACCAGCAGGCTCGACACCACGCCGAGCACGGCCGCGCCCCACAGCGAGCCGCCCTGGGTACCGCTGGCCAGTCGGTTCAGGCGGCCGCTGATGGCCTGGGGCAGTTGCAACTCGAACAGGCCGAACATCGCCAGGGCGAACACCACGAAGAATCCGGCGAAGGGCACCAGCACCCAGGCCGATTGCAGGCGTGCCTGCAGGTTCAGTTGGGCGCCGAACAGGCCCATCAGCGCGCCCAGCAGGGCGAAGCAGGCGGCCATGGCCAGCACGTAGGCCAGCGACAGCTTGAAGCCACGCACGCCGCTGACGCGGCCGTGCAGCACGAAACCGGAAATGATCGGCAGCATCGGCAGGACGCAGGGCGTGAAGGTCAGTGCCAGGCCGCCTAGGAAGAACAGCGCCAGTGCGCTCCAGCTCCAGGCGGTTCCGGCCGCCGCGGGGGCGGCGGCGGAAGACGCGGGGCTGCCGTCGATACGCAGGCGTTCGGTTTCCGGCGGGTAGCACAGGCCCTTGTCGGCGCAGCCCTGGTAGGTCACCGCCAGGGTAAAGGCGCGAGTGTCGCCGGCGGAGCGGGGCAGGATGACATCGAGAATGCCGTGATAGACCTCGACATCGCCGAAGTACTCGTCGTGTTTCTGCTCTCCAGCGGGCAATTGTGCGGCGCCCAGCTGGATATCCGCCGGCTCGGCGCGGAACTGGAAGCGGTGGCGGTACAGGTAATACCCTTCGGTGGGGACGAAACGCAGGGTGATCGCTTGCGGCGTGCTGCTGACCAGGCTCAGCTGGAAGGCCTCATGCACGGGCAGGAAGTCCTTGCTGTTGTTGATGGCGCCCAGGGTCGAGCTGGGGCGGCCGTCGAGCAGGCTGGCGCCGAAGGCCGGGAAGGCACATAGCAGGAGCATCAGGCAGAACAGGCGGCGCATGGCGATCTCGCGAATCGGAAGAGTGCGCATGATAACGAAGTGCGCCGCCGCCGCGAGGGGATTAAACGCGGAAGGCTTGCACCGCCGTATGCAGTTCCGTGCCCAGTTCCAGCAGGCGTTCGCCCTGGCTGCGGCCCTCGCCGATGCGCAGCAGGTTGTCGCCGCCCAGCTGGTGGATGCGTTCGCTGTGATCGCGGATTTCGCTGACCGCGCCACTCTGCTGGGAGGTGACGTCGGCGATGCGCACCGCGGTATCGGAGATGGTCTGGATCGCGCCGACGATTTCATCCAGCGCGCCATCGGCGGCCTGGGCCTGGTCGGCGGTGGCCTCGGCGTGCTCGACCTGCGCACGCATGCCTTCCACCGATTGGCGGGCCGCGCTCTGCAACCCGGCGATCAGGGTCTGGATTTCCCCGGTGGCGCCGGCGGTACGCTGGGCCAGGGTGCGCACTTCCTCGGCGACCACGGCGAAGCCGCGGCCCATTTCCCCGGCGCGCGCGGCCTCGATGGCGGCGTTGAGCGCCAGCAGGTTGGTCTGGTCGGCAATCGAGCGGATCACCGTCAGCACGCCGCCGATGGTCGCCGACTCTTCGGCCAGGTGTTCGATCATCTGCGCGTTGCCCTGTACCTCGCCGACCAGCGCGTGGAGGCCGGCCAGGCTCAGGCCGATGACCTTCTGCCCGTGTTCCACCGCCGCGCCGGCGCTGCGGCTGGCGTCCGCGGCCTGACTGGCATCGCCGGCCACCTGCTGGATGGTTGCCTCCAGCTCGCCCAGGGAGTCGCGAATCTGTGCCGTATCACCGGCCTGGCGCTCGGCACCGGTATGCAGGCCGCTGCTCAGTTGCGCCAGGGCGCGGCTGCTGCCGGCGACCTGTTCGGCGTTCTGGCGGATGGTCCCCACCAGATCCACCAGGTAGGCGCGCAGGCGGTTCAGCGAGGCTTCGATATCGTGCAGTTCGCGATTGGTCTTGCCCAGCTGGATATCCCGGCTGAAGTCGCCTTCGGCCCAGGTCGACAGGGCCGGGGCGAGGTTGGTCAGGACCCGCGCCAGCTTGCGCTGCAGGGTGTCGATCAACAGGGCGATAAGCAGGATCAGGCCGATCATCACGCCCTGCATCAGGCGTACTTCACCCTGGATCTTGCCGTGCTGGGCCCGCACCACCGGCTCCAGCGCGGCGATGGCCTGTTGCACGGCACTGATCTTCAGGTGGGTCGCGGTTGCCAGGTCGGCCCGGCGTTGGATCTGTTCGCGAGTGCGGGTCAGTTCGGCCGGGTAGCGGGTCAGCAGGCTGTGCAGTTCGCGCTTGAGGTCGACGCCGGTGTCCACGGCCGCGGTTTTCTCGCTGCTTTCCAGGCCCATCATGGCACTGAAGTCGTCGGTGTTGGATTCGCTGCTCGAGGTCACGCCCAGCAGGGGCAGGGCTTCCAGCTGTCCGGCCTGGCTGCTGATACTGGCCAGCTCGCGCTCGACATCGGCGGCCAGTTCACTGCGACCGCTGCTGACCAGTTTGTCCCGGGCCAATGACAGCTTGGCCAGGTGCGAGGAGGCCGCCAGCAACGGTGGCAGGTAGGCAGCGGCCTCGGGACTTTTCGCGCCGGTCGCGTATTGGCTCAGTTGTTCGAGATTGCCCCCCAGCTCGCGTTCGGCCTGCAACAGCAGGGCTTGCGGGTCGCCGGCCAGTTTGCCGGCGGCCAGCAGGTCGGTCTTGCTGAAGTCGTTCAGGGCGGCGAGGCTGGGGCGCAGGGTCTCGGTCATCGAGGGCGGCAGGGCGGCGAGTTCCTGCTCGATCGCCTCCATGGCCTGGCTCGCGCTGCTCAGGCGCAGGGCATCGCCGCTACCCAGGTAATCCTCGATATTGCGCGCCGCCTGGTTCTGGAACTGCTGCGACAGGCCGAGGTAGCGCTCCATCAACTGATAGGGACGCTCCAGCGCCTGTTGCGACCACCACAACGTAGCCCCGAGCGCCAGGCACACGGCAACGAGCAACAGGGTATTGAGATTGGTCAGCAGCTTCAGGCGCATTCAGGATTCTATCCACGACAAAGAGTGGTAAGTGCCTGAAGTTATTGCTGTTTGGTTACAGTGTCATGACGGTATCCGTCGAATCCGATGAAAAGCTGGCACTTTGCCGTGCGACCTGCACGCGATTGCGTCCCGCATGCTTGGCACGGTAGAGCGCTTCGTCGGCCTGGGTCGCCATCATCAGGCTGTCGCTGTCTTCATGCAGTTCGACCACCCCGGCGCTGAAGGTGCACCACAGGTCCTGGGGTTGCGCCGGGTAATGGATTTCCGCGAAGCGCTGGCGGATCTCGTCCAGCACCTTGTAGGCCGACTCCAGGTCGGTGTCGGGCATGACGATGGCGAATTCTTCACCGCCATAACGACCGATAAAGTCGGTCTTGCGCAGGCGCTGCTTGAGAAACAGCGCCAGGCTCTTGATCACCCGGTCGCCCATGGGGTGGCCGTGGCTGTCGTTGACCCGCTTGAAGTGGTCGATATCGAGCATGGCGAAACTCAGCGGCTTGCATTCGCGGCGGGCGCGGAAGCTGCAGTCTTCGAGCAATTGCAGGATATGGGTGTGGTTGTACAGGCCGGTCAGGCTGTCGCGGACCATCCGCGCCTTGAGGTTGCGCGCCCGTGCCGCGCGGTTGCGCACGGTGGTGATCAGGTGGCGCGGCTTGATCGGCTTGGTCAGGAAGTCGTCGCCGCCTTCGCTCATGGCGTCGAGTTGCTTGTCCAGGTCGTCTTCGGCGGACAGGTAGATGATCGGCACGCTGACATAACGGTCGTTATGGCGGATCACCTTGGCCAGCTCGGTACCGGTACAGGCCGGCATATACATGTCGAGAATGATCAGGTCGGGCTGGAAATCCGCCAGTTCGGCCATGGCCTGGATCGGATCGATCAGGGTCCGGGTGACGATCCCGGCGCTGTTGAGCAGGCGCTCGGTGTGCAGCGCCTGGGCCCGCGAGTCATCGATGACCAGGACCTTGTACGGGTCGTACTGGGCAACGCAGGTCAGGACTTCGATTTTCTCCAGCAGGCTGGAAGCCTCCAGGGTGCCGGTGAGGAATTCCTGGCCGCCGGCGCGCACGGCGGCCAGGCGGGTCGGCGTATCGGTTTCATGCAGGCTGAAAAACAGCAGCGGCAGTTTCTGTTCCAGGCCGAGCTGGGCTTCGGCCGCCAGGTGCAGGCCCATGCCGCTGCCGCTGAAGTCGACGTCCATGACGATTGCCGCCGGCAGGCGCTCGGCCATGGACGAGCGGAACGCGGCGACACTGTCCAGCGACTGCGCACTGAGGCCGAAGAATTCCAGCTGCTTGGCCAGTCGCTCGGCGCGCTCGTGGTCCTGCAGCATCACGTAGACCGGCTTGCGCAGCGGTGGCAGGAAGGTCTGGTCGAGTTGATCGCCATGGCGCAGGCCGGTGCGCGACAGGCGTTGCATCAGGCGATTGAGTTCGGTGATCAGGCTGCTGCTCAGGCGGCCGCGGTTGGCGTTCACTGCTTCCAGCGAGCGGCTGATGCCATGGGCCAGCTGGGTATGTTCCGGTTGCTCGAAGCGTTCGGCGAAACGCAGCAGGCGCAGGTTCGCTTCGCTGAGCTCGGACATGTCGCCGCTCGACCATTCGCTGCGCTGCAGGCGTTGCCATATCTCAAGAATCTGACGTGCCTGATGAATGACCCGCTGGGCAAAGTGATGCTTGAGGCGCTCGCGACTGGGGTCTTCTGGCTCGGTCATATCCTGACTACTGGTTAGACGAACGACGGAGGAATAACTGGTGGCTCTATGCTAGCACCTCTTTCTGTCAATACACGTGCCACGTGTCAATTTATCCGATTCATTTGGTGACCGGCCGGTCGGCCTGCGGGCCTTGTGTGGCGGGCATCGCCAATTGGATGGCGCTTGTGTGAAGCGTCCCGGGGCGGCTTGATTTATAGTTGCCCGACGGATGGCAACGCTGCCGTGTCTGGTTTTATTTGCCCGGGTCGATTTAAGCCGGGGCAGGCAAGGCACGATGGAGTAGGGTTGTGGTCGAACCGATGAACTCAAGTGATTGAAAGGATAGAGCCATGCTGGACTGGAAAAAACGCGCAGGCAGCGCGCCGGATCGTGCTGCCGAACCCAAGTCGGCGACCCGCGGCTATTTCGGCGGCCTGCTGTTCAGTCGTGCCCTGGCGACCCTGATCGGGTTGTACCTGGTGGTGACGATCCTGCTCGGCTGGTACTGGAGCCAGGAGCCTGCGCTGTTTCCCGTGCAGCAGAACGCCCAGATCGCCGCCGAGAAGGAAGGGCGCAAGATGGTCGTGGGCTTCACCACGGTCGAAACCCTCAAGAGCGTGGCCGGCACCCTGCTGACCAAGCCGGGCGGTTATCTCTCCAACGACCGCTTCCCGCCGGGCCTGTGGCTGGACAATATCCCCAGCTGGGAATACGGCGTGCTGGTCCAGGTCCGCGACCTGACCCGCGCCCTGCGCAAGGACTTCGCCCGTTCGCAGTCGCAATCGGCCGAAGACGCCGACCTGGCGAAGGCCGAACCGCGCTTCAACTTCGACAACAAGAGCTGGATGCTGCCGTCCAGTGAGTCGGAGTACCAGGAAGGGATCAACTCCCTGAGCCGCTACCAGGCCCGCCTGTCCGACCCGAACCAGAACAACGCGTTGTTCTACGCCCGTGCCGACAACCTGAACAACTGGCTCGGCGATGTCGCCACGCGCCTGGGCTCGTTGTCCCAGCGCCTGTCGGCCAGCGTCGGGCGGGTCAAGCTCAACACCGCGCTGAAAACCGAAAGCGTGATCCCCGGCCAGGCGCCGCAGGTCGATGAGGAAGTGGTCGAGACCCCGTGGTTGCAGATCGACAACGTGTTCTACGAGGCCCGCGGCCAGGCCTGGGCGCTGTCGCACCTGCTGCGGGCCATCGAGGTCGACTTCGCCGATGTGCTGGCGAAGAAGAACGCCACGGTCAGCGTGCGGCAGATCATCCGTGAGCTGGAGGCTTCGCAGGAGCCGGTCTGGAGCCCGATGATCCTCAACGGCAGCGGCTTCGGCATTCTCGCCAACCACTCGCTGGTCATGGCCAACTACATCTCGCGGGCCAACGCCGCGGTGATCGACCTGCGCCAACTGCTCAACCAGGGTTGATCGATGAATGTCTCTGCGAGGGAGGCTGCGCATCGCGCCGCTTCCGATGCCGAACAGATCGCCTGGGTCGATGGCGAGGACCGCCTGCTGGGCGCTCTCGGCCGGGCCGAGTTGCGCGAGCGCGGCCTGATCGGCCGCGGGACCTATATCCTGCTGTTCAATTCGGCCGGCGAGTTGTGCGTGCATCGCCGGACCTTGAGCAAGGCCATCTATCCCGGCTACTGGGATGTGGCGGCGGGCGGCATGGTCCAGGCCGATGAAAGCTACGCCGAATCGGCGGCCCGCGAGCTGGAGGAAGAGTTGGGCGTCGGTGGCGTGCCGCTGACCGCCCATGAACATTTTTTCTTCGATCAGCCCGGCAACCGGCTCTGGTGTGCGGTGTTCAGTGCCGTCTGGGACGGGCCGTTGCGGTTGCAACCGGAAGAGGTGCTGGAAGCGCGTTTCATCCCGGTCGAGGCTGCCCTGCGCGAAACGGCGCAAAAGCCTTATTGCCCGGACTCCCTGGCGGCGCTGAAGCGCTATTTGCAGGGCCGGGGCCTGGAGGTCGCAAAACCTTCATGAAATGGCGCCGATTGGCTCTTGGGTCATCGGCTTTTTGCCGTTACACTGCGCGACTTTTCAAGCTTGAGCGGCCTGGCCGCTCGAGTTGCGCTGCCCCTGCCTGAGTGGGGCTTCGCGGTCGCAGACGCCTGCCCAGGTGTCACGACCAGTCTTTGTCCTCCCAAGAGGATTGCCGGTGGCCAAAAAAGCCGCATCCTTCGCCGCCCTCGGCGGCCTGGTGTTCTCCACCGACGCAGGTCGACATTGCCCGGACTGTAGCCAGCCGGTGGCCGCCTGTATCTGCAAACAAACCCAGATCCCCGCTGGTGACGGCATTGCCCGCGTGCGTCGCGAAAGCAAGGGCCGTGGCGGCAAGACGGTGACCACCATCACCGGCGTGCCGCTGGCCGAAGACGCCCTCAGGGAACTGGCAACCACGTTGAAGAAACGCTGTGGTACCGGTGGCGCCTTGAAGGACGGTGTCATCGAGATCCAGGGCGATCACGTCGAGTTGCTGTTGGCTGAACTGGTGAAACACGGTTTCAAGGCGAAGAAGTCCGGCGGCTAGCAGCCTCTGTGAAAACCACCGTGAAGTTGACCTGCCGGCCCGGCTGAACCTGGCCAGGCGGTCGTCCCCATGGTTTTCACAGAGCCTGTTCCCGAACAGCCTCTAAACTCGAAGCTGGATTCAAGGTCTTAGTCCCTTGCATGCAGGCGAATCGTCATTTTCATTCTTTAGACTGCGCGCAGCCTGGATCCAGGTGGCGCTATTTGACTTCTTTATAGGGGACTTCGATGTCCGTACGACGCACACGCAAAGACGATGGCAGCCAGTGGACAGTTGCGGACAGCCGCAGTGTTTATGGGATTCGCCATTGGGGGGCCGGGTATTTCGCGATCAATGACGCCGGTCGCGTCGAGGTTCGTCCGAACGGCCCGAGCAGTTCGCCCATCGACCTCTTCGAGCAGGTCGACGAACTGCGCAAGAGCGGTCTGTCCTTGCCGCTGCTGGTACGTTTCCCGGATATCCTGCAGGACCGCGTGCGCCAGCTGACCGGCGCGTTCGACGCGAACATCGAGCGTCTGGAATACCAGAGCAAGTACACCGCGCTGTACCCGATCAAGGTCAACCAGCAGGAAGCGGTGATCGAGAACATCATCGCCACCCAGAACGTCTCCATCGGCCTGGAAGCCGGTTCCAAGCCGGAACTGCTGGCGGTGCTGGCGCTGGCGCCGAAAGGCGGCACCATCGTCTGCAACGGCTACAAGGACCGCGAGTTCATCCGCCTGGCCCTGATGGGCCAGAAGCTCGGTCACAACGTCTTCATCGTGATCGAGAAAGAATCCGAAGTGGAACTGGTGATCGAAGAGGCGGCGTCCCTCAAGGTCAAGCCCCAGGTCGGCCTGCGGGTGCGCCTGTCATCGCTGGCGTCGAGCAAGTGGGCCGATACCGGTGGCGAGAAATCCAAGTTCGGCCTGTCGGCGGCGCAACTGCTGTCGGTGGTCGAGCGTTTCCGCGCCGCCGGCCTGGACCAGGGCATTCGCCTGCTGCACTTCCACATGGGCTCGCAGATCGCCAACCTGGCGGACTACCAGTACGGTTTCAAGGAAGCGATCCGTTACTACGGCGAGCTGCGCAACCTCGGCCTGCCGGTGGACCATATCGACGTCGGCGGCGGCCTGGGTGTCGACTACGACGGTACCCACTCGCGCAATGCCAGCTCGATCAACTACGACATGGATGACTATGCCGGTGTCGTGGTCGGCATGCTCAAGGAGTTCTGCGACGCGCAGAACCTGCCGCATCCGAACATCTTCTCGGAAAGCGGCCGCTCGCTGACCGCCCACCACGCCATGCTGGTGGTGCAGGTCACCGACGTCGAGAAACACAACGACGACGTGCCGCATATCGAGAACCCCGAGAACCTGCCGGAAACCGTGCAGTGGCTGGTGGAGCTGCTGGGCCCGACCGATATCGAGATGGTCACCGAGACCTACTGGCGCGCCACGCACTACATGAGCGACGTCGCCACCCAGTACGCAGACGGCAAGCTGACCCTCGCCGAGAAAGCCCTGGCCGAGCAGTGCTACTTCGCCGTCTGCCGGCGCCTGCACAACTCGTTGAAGGCGCGCCAGCGTTCGCATCGCCAGGTACTCGATGAACTCAACGACAAGCTGGCCGACAAGTACATCTGCAACTTCTCGGTATTCCAGAGCCTGCCCGACACCTGGGCCATCGGCCAGGTGCTGCCGATCCTGCCGTTGCACCGCCTGAACGAGGAACCGCTGCGCCGCGCCGTGCTGCAGGACCTGACCTGCGACTCCGACGGCAAGATCAAGCAGTACGTCGACGAGCAGAGCATCGAGACCAGCCTGCCGGTGCACGCGCTGAACGAAGGCGAGGACTACCTGCTGGGGATCTTCCTGGTGGGCGCCTACCAGGAAATCCTCGGTGACATGCACAACCTGTTCGGCGATACCGACTCGGTGAACATCTACCAGAACGCGGATGGCAGCGTGTACCACGCGGGTATCGAAACCCACGACACCATCGAGGACATGCTGCGTTATGTGCACCTGTCGCCGGAAGAGCTGATGACGCACTACCGCGACAAGGTCGCCAGCGCCAATATCAGCGCGAAAGAGCGGACCCAGTACCTCGACGCCCTGCGTCTCGGCCTGACCCGTTCTTCCTACCTGTCTTCTTGAGGCAGGGCCGAAAGTTCCTGGGAAGAAGCCCTTTCGGTAAAGGGCTTTATCCTTTGATTGTGTAGGCAACGTCTGATTGTCGAAAAACCCACCCTTAGCGGTGGGTTTTTTGTTGGCTGACGGCAAAGTGATGGCTTCCTCGGTTCCGCGTTTTGCGTAGGCCGTTTCTCTAACACCTCTTCGGCTCTCTACTCGGTCTTGTCTGTCGGCGAGAATCCCAAGTCGAATCCCCAGTCGGGTTCTACCCAGTAGCTCCATGTAGAGGAAAGCCAATGTCCGATCCAGTCACCGAGTCGTTCTTTCGTCTGGATGTTGCCGGCTTGTCCCGTTCGCTGACCGTCACCTCGTTCAGTGGTCATGAGGCGGTCAGCGAACTGTTCGCTTTCGAGCTGGATGTGCTGGACGAGGAAGCCGGCCCGGACCTGGGCGGACTGATGTACCGCAGTTGCTTCCTGGCCCTCGGGAAGGATGGCCAGGGCATCCACGCGCAGATCCAGGGCGTCAACCTGCGGTGCGCGGGTCTGGCGCGGGGTCACTTCCGCCTGCATCTTGGGCCGCGCCTGGGATGCCTGGCGCAGCGCTGGCGGCGACGACTGTTCCAGCAGCGCTCGGTGCCCGGCATTATCGCCCAGGTGCTCGGCGAGCATGGCCTGGGCAATGATGCCTTTCGCTTTGTCCTCAAGGGGCGCAGCACCCTGCGTCCGTATTGCGTGCAGTTCGACGAATCCGACCTGCAGTTCATCCAGCGACTGTGTGCCGAAGAGGGTATCCACTTCCACTTCCGCCACACCAGGAACAATCATCGGCTGGTGTTCGCCGACAGCCTGGGGGCCTTGCGTCGCGCGCGTGAGGCGCGCTTCTGTCCGGACCAAGGGGCGGGCGTGCGGGATTTCTGCGTCAGCCTGTCGGGGCAGGGGCGGCGACGTGCCGGCCGCAGCCAGGAGTCGGCGCAGGGCGAAAGCGATCTGCCGGGCCTGCACTGCGCCAGCTTCATGCCGTTGTCCGGCCATCCGTGTGCGCCGTGGAACCGCCTGTGGCTGCTCACGGCCCTTGAGCATCGTGGGGACAGCAACCCCATGGACCCGCGGTCGATGATTTACAGCAATATCTTTCGCGCCACGTCCTGGGAGGTGGCCGTGCGGACCCCGACCCGTTACCCGAAACCGAAGCTGTCCGGCCTGTTTCGCGCCTGGGTGGTGGCGGACAAACACGGGGCCAGATGCGACGCCCGGGGACGGCTGGCGGTGCAGTTGCTGGCGTTCTACCAGGGCGAGGGGGCCAGCCACGGCGAGTGCTGGTTGCCGCTGGCCCAGCCGGCGGCAGGCGAACCCCAGGCCTTTGCGGCGGGACTCGAGCCGGGGACCAACGTCTGGGTGCGTTTCCTCGAAGGCGATCCGGATCGACCGCGCATCGTCGGTCGGTGTGACGCCAGGTGCGCGACCCCGGCGCGAGGCAGCGGACAGCGGCGCCCTGGCGGGTCGGCCTTCGAGCTGTTGCGGGAGGGGCATCCACTGGTGCTGTTGTGCCCGCCCGCGCTCGCGGGTGAGGGGCCCGCTTCCTGCGATTGCCCCGGCACCGTGGCGGGTGGCCAGGGCGGTGTCTCATGAGGGACGTCGATTGCGCAATACCCGGCACGCTGTGGCTGCTCCTGGACATTCCCGGTGCTCCGGGGCTGGTCGCGGCGTTGCAGGAACGCTACGCCAGCTACGAGAGCCACTTGCTGTTCGACGGCACGCCGTTCCATGGCGTACGTGACTGGGGGCCGCGTCTGGTGAAGCTGACCGCGGACTGTCCCTTGGCAAAACTGAGCCAGACCCGACCCCGCCAATGGGCCGGGCTTTTCCTGCTCAGCCGGGCCCCCGTGGCGATCCTGCTGGCGCATTTGCGGCAGATGCTGGTGGTGCGTTTCGACGCGGATCGCCAGGGTGTGCTCAGTTACTACAATCCGCAGACCGCCAGCTACTTCTTCGACGGCGCCGATGCCCGCGAGCTGAGCCGCTGGCTCGGACCGATCATCCTGCTCTACTGGCATGGCGGCACCTGGGCCGACAAGGCCGTTGGCAGTCTTGGCTGGCAGCAACTGATCAATCCGCGCCTTCCGGGCCCCACCCTGGGCCCGCGGGAGTTTCTCGGTGCCCGGCAGCAGCAGCGATTGCAGACCTGCCTGCTGGAGCGGCATGCCTATCAGTGGAGCTGTGCCAGCGGCCATGACTACGGCAAGACCTGGCACCATCTGCAGGAAGGGGTTGCCCAGGGGTTTCGCGACAGCGGGGCGCTCGATGACTGGCTGGGGTTGCGCGCGCAGTATCCGGCGGCGTCGTTTCCGCCGGGCCTGGAGGGCGACACGCCGGGCGAGCGCCTGGAAAACCTGCGTCGGGCCTGGAGCCGGACACATGGCTGAGGGGGAGCGATATCCGCTGTCAGTGAGCCGGGCTGTCGAACCAGCGATCCTGCCGGCGCAGCTTCAGGGCACTGGCGGCCAGGGTCAGGCTGCGCAGCAGCATGAACAGCAGGAAACTTATCCACAGGCCGTGATTGCCGTAGCCGCTCAGGACCCAGGCAACGGGCAGGCTGAGCAGCACGCTGAGCAGCATGGCGTCGCGCATTTCCCGGGCACGGGTGGCACCGATGAACAGGCCGTCGAGCAGGTAGCTCCACACCGCGATCAAGGGCAGCACAGCCAGGTAGGGCAGGTAGCCGAAAGCGGTTTCGCGCACGCTGGGGATATCGGTCTGCAGGGCGATGAACAGGTGGCCGCCGAGCAGGAATAGCAGGGCGAAGGCCAGGCTGGCGAGCAGTGACCAGCCGGCGGCAACCACCAGCGAGCGGCGCAGGGTCTGCCGTTCGCGGGCGCCGATGGCATGGCCGCACAGGGCTTCCACCGCGTGGGCCAGGCCATCGAGGGCATGCGCCGTCAGCAGCAGGCCGTTGAGCAGCAGGGCGTTGGCCGCGACGGTGGCGTCGCCGAGGCGCGCACCTTGCACCGTGATCAGGAAAAACACCGATTGCAGGGCCATGCTGCGGATGAAAATATCGCGATTCACCGTCAGCAGCGGCCGCCAGTTCTGCCACAGCGCCAGCGCGGCCCAGGCGACCTTGCCGGGGTAGGTGCGCAGGGCGTTGCCGGTCAGGGCCAGGCCGAGCAGGGCGCCGCTCCATTCGGCGATGACCGAGGCCCGGGCCGCGCCGACCACGCCCCAGTCGAGGCCGAGCACGAACCACAGGTTCAGCGCGATATTCATCAGGTTGGTGGTCAACAGGATCGCCAATGGCGCACGGGCGTTCTGGGTACCGAGGAACCAGCCGACCAGGGCATAGCTGGCCAGGGCGGCCGGTAGCCCGAACAGCCGTGTGTGGAAGAAGTCCAGGGTCAACTGGTGCAGTTCGGTGGACGGTTGCATGATCTTCAGCGCCAGGTCGCTGAAGGGCAGGGCGATCGCCCCGAGCAATGCCGCCAGCCCCAGGCTCAGCAGCAACCCCTGCAAGAGGATCTGCCGCAGTGCCGTGCCGTCGCCGCGACCGGCGGCCTGCGCGGCGAATCCGGTGGAGCCCATGCGCAGGAAACCCATGGCCCAGGCCAGGAAAATGTACAGGCTCGCGCCTACCGCCACGGCACCCAACTGGTGGGCGTGGGGCAGGTGGCCGATCACGGTGCTGTCGACCAGGGCCACGAGTGGAACGGAGATATTCGACAGGATCATCGGCGCGGCGAGCGCCCAGACCTTGCGGTGGGTCGGGCGGTCGCGCCAGTCAGCGATCAGGGTGGACATGCGGGCTCCTCGAAAGAGCGCGCATTGTAGCGCCGGCCCTGGCGGTCGCGGTGGCTGTCAGTGAATGATCCAGCTCAACAGCCACAGGCCGAGCACCAGCCAGATGATGCCGAAAATGATCGAGGCGCGCATGAAGGCGCGGACTGCCGAATAGAGGAACATCAGGCCGATGATCAGTATCAGGATGCTGATCAGCGAGGTGTCCATGCCCAGGGCCCGGGCCATGCCATCGACGAAGTTGCTGCCGGCGTGGGTCAGCAGATTGAACAGCCCGCTCAGTCCGTCGACGATAAAACGGATCGCCGATCCCAGTACCTGGCCCAGCCACCCGAAAAAACTTTCTACCTGCATGTGTGCATCCCGATGAGCGTGTGGTGACGGATTCCAGCCTTTGGCCATGCCGCGAGCCGTCGAGTTCCCTGAAGCATAGAGGTTTGCAAGGGGAAATTCAGGATGGCGTGCCGGCGTGGCGGCGGCTTACTTGGGCGCGAGGCCCGGATCAAGTGAGTTTTCCGGCTGTCGATACTGGAAATTGTATATATACAACTTAAGTCATAGGTTTGTTTTGTTGTACTGGTGCGATTCTATTTGTATTTGATAGATATGAATTTTTATATTGACGCCAAGGAAAGGTTATTTACTTGGTATTAACTTTTTTGTCGATTCTACGAGGTTTATATTAGTTGTTAATACCAAATTTAGCGTTGTTGGAAGTGGGTTTCGGGACTGTCATGTCTGTACGGAAGAAAGTATCTCCCTTTCACGAGGATCGGGGGGCTTTCAAAAAATAACAGGCAGTACACAGGTGCAAGGACTCACGCTCATGAACACTCAAATATGGTGGAAAACAGGTACGGCATTGATGTTGGTTGTGGCAGTCAGCCTCGCGGGTTGCAGCAGTGGTGGCGGTGGCAGTCACAGTGAGACGAGCGCCTCGGACGGCAGCTCGGGAGCCAGCGGCGGCTCCGGTGGCGGCACTGGTGGCGGTACAGGTGGTGGAACCGGTGGCGGCACGGTTGCCCCCCTGGTGACCAGCCGGGTGGTCAGCAGTGTGGGCTCCACCACCGATGGCGTCGGCGATCTGGTCAGCACCCTCGGCACCAATCTGGCGGCAGTACCGCTGCTGGGCAGTACGGCCCTGACCGGTGGCGTCGGTGGCCTGGTGGACTCGACCGGTAATGCGGTCAGCAGCCTGAGCGCCGGCCTGACCAACGGCCTGGGCCAGTTGGGCACCGACGGCAATGCCCTGGGTACCACCGTCGCTGGCGTCGGCGATGCCACCGGCGACCTGGGTACCGGCGTGTCCCGCCTGGGCAAAGGGGTAGCGGCCTTTGCCGCCACGGCGCCCGTCCAGAACATTCCGATTGTCAGCCCGGTCGTGGGCCAGGTCGGCACCCTGGTGGATGGCGTCGGCCAGCGCGTCACCATGCTCGGTGACACCCTCAGTACCGCCTCCACCACCGGCCCGTTGGGCGGTGTGACCCAGGGTGTCGGTGACAGGCTGGTCCCGGTGATCTCGCTGGTGGAAAGCACCACGGCCAAGGTGGGCAGTGCGACCGGCCTGGGTAATCCGGTCGGTGGCCTGCTCAACCGCGTCGGCACGGCGCTGGACAATACCGGCGACCAGGTGACCGATGCCGGCAACAACAATCCCCTGACCAACACCGTCGGCGGGCTGCTCGGCAATGCCGGGACCCTGGTGGGCACGGCAGGTGGCTATGTGAATCCCAACGGCTCGGGCAGTGGTTCCGGCTCGGGTTCCGGCGGCCTGCCAGGCCTGGGCGGTGCCGGCTTGCTGGAAACCGTGGGCGGTATCGTCGGCGGGGCCGGTAGCGGTGTGGCAGCCGGCAGCAGCAATGGCCTGCTCGATTCGCTGGGGCTGACCGGTCTGTCCCTGGGCAACAACATCGCCTCGCTGGGCACCGCGTTCGGCGGCACCGGAATGGCCAACACGGGCGCCGGCGCACCGCTGGCCAGCCTCGGCGGCAACCTGGGCAATGCGCTCAATCCGGTGACCTCCGGAGTCGCCAGCCTGACCCAGAACATCGGCAACACCACCGGCCTGGGTAGTCCCGTGGGCGGCCTGCTGGGGCAGATCGGCAGCGGTGTGAGCGGCATCGGCACCAAGCTCGACAGCAGCAGCGGCAATCCCGTGGTCAGCTCCCTGGGGCAAACCGTCAACGCCGTGGGCGCCACCGTCGGTTCGGTCGGCGGTCTGGTCAACGGCGGTGTGGGTGCCGGCGGCACGGGCACCGCTACCGGTGGCAGCACGGGCGGTCTCGGCGGGCTGCTCAATGGCCTGGGCCTGACCAGTCGAAAATAGCGAATTGCACCTGGCCGGTTCGACGGCCATTCCTACAGCGCCTACGCTTGGTTGAGACGAGGGATTCAATTGATTCTCTCGTCTTTTTTCGAGTGCAGTAGCAAGGCGCCTGGATCGGTCGCGTCACGGCAGATGATGCACCGCGAGCCTTGTTTCTCTTTATCGCAACGCCGCTGCGGTCTGGCAATGGAGTGTCCCATGCGCGTTTTTGCCCTGTTTTCGTTGTGCGCCCTCTGTTCATCCGTCTACGCCGATACCCTTCCCAGTTTTCTCAACAGCAACGACACCGTCCGCACCCTGCCGACCCCGAACCTGCCCGCCGATGCCTACCGTCCGCAGGCCATCAGCCCGCAGTTGCCCCAACCCGGCGCGAGCCAGGGGCAGGCGTTGCTGATGGGGACCCGGGTGACCATCCGCAAATTGCAGATCGAAGGCGGGACGATTTACCCGCTGCAGGAACTCGGTGCGCTCTATCAGCCGTTGATGGGGCATGAGACGACCCTGGCCGACCTGATCGAGGCGACCCGCGGCATCACCCGCCGCTATCAGGAAGATGGCTACCTGCTGTCCTACGCGTTCCTGCCTCCGCAGGATTTCAGCCAGGGCCTGGTCCGCGTGGTGCTGGTCGAGGGCTATATCCGCGACTACCAGTTGCAGGGGGATATCGGCGCGGTGTCCGGGCTCCTCGACAAGCTGGTGGCCAAGCTCAAGGCCGAGCGTCCGCTGACCCGCAAGACCTTCGAACGCTACACCACTCTGATGAGCCGGATTCCCGGCGTGGCCCTGCAAGCCCAGGTCCCGCCGCCGGGGACCACCGACGGTGCGACCAGCCTGATCGCCATCGCCAGCCGAAAACCGTTCACCACCTCCCTGAATACCGTGGACAGCAGTCGTGACAGCCTGCAGGCGCTGCTCGGCGCCAGCAGTAACGCCTGGACGTCGATGGGCGAACAACTGAGCGTGAGCGGGCTGTTTCCGCCGGGCAAGGACAAGGAGCACTACTACCGCGTCGACTACAGCCAGTTCCTCAATGCCGAAGGCACCCAACTGAGCCTGTACGGGTCGCACTATCGCAGCGATCCCGGCAGCAACCTGATCCTGGACAACAACCTGGAGCTGGAACCCCATCGGCAGAACGATCGGTTTTCCATCGGCGTCAGCCATCCGCTGATCGCCGCCAGCAACGAATGGCTGAGTCTCGGCGGGCGGTTGTACGGGGTGAACGACAAGACCCGTTACCAGGTAGTCGGGCAACCGCTGAAGGTGGAGGAAAAAACCGACCTGCGAGCACTGGCGTTCGAGGGGGACTGGCGCAAGTCGGATGCCGAGCGCCTGCGTATTCTCAGTGCCGGCGTCTACCAGGGCATCAATGGCATGGGCGCCAACACCAACAACGCCCTGTACGACCTGGACTTCTTCCGGCTACGGCTGTCCGGGGTGCAGAGCGACAAGTTTTTCGAGCACTGGCAGGGGGTGATCTCGGCGGCGCTGTACTGGAGCGGGGACAATCTGCCGGACAGCGAGCGGGCGGTATTCGGCGGACAGAACTTCGGCCGCGGTTACCCCGATGACCAGGGTAATGGCGACAAGGGCTGGGGCGTGGCCTACGAACTGAACTACAGCTTCAGTCGCGACGGGGCCTGGGTCAAGGTACTGCAGCCGTACGTGGTACTGGACCGCGCGCGGGCCTGGTTCAACGACGCGCCGATCAAGGCCTCGGACATGTCCTCGGCGGCGCTGGGCTTTCGTTTCGGCGACGGGCGTTATTACAACATCGCCCTGGAGGCGGCCAAGCCGATGTCGGATATGGCGCTGGACACCTTCAACCGGCGGCCACGCTATACCCTCAGCTTCAGCTATCAGTTGTAGGGTGGGGCAGGTGCCAGTCGGGGGAGGCGCGTGATTCAGGAGCCGACGACGTGGATCCGTGGCTGCGGAAACAGATTGTTGAGGGTTTCCAGCAGGCGCACGTGATAGATGGGTTTGCGGAACAGATCGAGGACCTGCAGGCGCAGCATATCGCTGACATCGTCCATATCGGCATGACCGGAGGTCACGATCACCGGCAGGTGCTGGCGGGAGGTGTGTTCGCGCAGGCGCTTGATCAGCGACATGCCACTTTCCTCGGGCATGCGCAGGTCGGTGATGACCAGCGCGATGTCCGGGTGTTTGGTCAGGTGGAACAGCGCCTGCTTGACCGAGGTGGCGGTAAAACAGGAAAACCCTTCTCCCTCCAGCAGCTCGGCCAGTTCCAGAAGGGCGTCCTCTTCGTCATCCACTAAAAGGAGCTGTTGGCGTGGGGGAACAGAGGAGGTCATGGACGATTCCTGTCACTGGGTTTGCATGGGAGTGTAGCGCCTCTTTGGGGGATGTGAGGAGTGGGGTCAGGAACCTATGCCGTTTTGGATGTTGGTGAATATCGTCTTGATTTTGTCACCTATGCCTCCCGCCAGACCCGCAATCACGACGGCGACCATTGCCGCGACAATCGCATATTCGATACCTGATGCGCCCTCTTTCCTGTGAAAGAAAACCTGGACCTGCACATATAGTCTGATAACCAACTCAAGGAACATCTGACATCTCCTTGCGCTTGAAAGCGCCGTTGCAGCGGTCTTGCGACATGGTTTCCCTATGCCATCACAGCATTGTCAAGAAAACGACGAGCAACAACTGTAAGAACGGATTAATCCCAAAGTATTAATCCGGAAGTTGGCGTCAATAAAGTCCGGTTTTCTTTCTATTCATTTGTATATTTTCCACGCGTTAATGGCGTTTTGTCCTAGCTGCGCTACCTTCAAATAGCGAAATAGTTGATGTTCATAGCTGCCTGAATGCGCAGGTTTTTCAGTCTGTCGTGCAGCAGGAAAGGGAGAGCCGTCATGAACAGTCGCGTGACCATGGTGCTTGCGGTCATCTTGTTGATCGGTGCCATCATTGCCGGTTATTGGGGATTGACGCTGAGTCGTCAGCCGGCACCGGTCGCTCCGCCAGAGGCGCCCTCCGCGCCTGTCGAAAAAGCTGTGGCCAGCGCCGAAGACCAGACCCGTCAACCCGTGGTGGTATTGGCCCACGATGTCCCGCCCTTTGTGCCGCTGACCGCCGCCGACCTGGTGGTCGAACGGCTGCGCAATGCACCCGCCGGCAGCCTGGGTTCGTTGCAACAGGCGGTCGACCGCACACCCTGGCGTCCCCTGAAAGCCGGGACCTGGCTCAGTGACGAAAGCTTCCAGGCCGGTGGCCCGCTGGCGCGGATGATCCGTGCCGATGAGCGCGCGCTGGCGGTGGCGGTGGATGAAGTGATCGGCGCTGGCGGTCAGTTGACCCCGGGCGACTATGTCGATGTGCTGCTGTTCCTGCGCCAGGATGCGAGCAACCTGCAGCAGTCGGCCCAGGTGGTGATCCCGGCGATGCGCCTGCTCAGTGTCGGCGAGCAACTGGGCCTGACCAATGACGGCAAGCCCGCCACGCCGGCGCTGACGGCGGACGACCGTGTCCGCCAGGAGCAGCGGCGCGCCGGTGCCCGCACCGTGGTCCTGGCGGTGCCCGAACAACTGCTGAGCCGGCTGATGCTGGCGACCCAGGTCGGCACCTTGCGCCTGGCCGTGCGCAGTGCCGACGAGCATCTGTTGCCGCGCTACTGGGCCGGGGAAAACGTCGGCATGGGCCACCTCGAGACCGCCAACCACGAGCTGTTCCAGTTCACCCAGCTGGCCCTGGCCGGCGCGCCCAGGGGCCAGTCCCTGGCGACGCCGGGAACGGGACATGGCCGTGGTGTCGAGGTGATTCGTGGCAATCAAATCAGTCAACAAACGCCCTGACCTGCAAGGAAGTTCCGCATGAGTGGATCGCTGTCGAGCGTCAAACGCGTGGTCTGGGCCCTGGTCCTGGGGAGTTTGCCGCTGGAGTCGGTGCTGGCGGCTTCGACGGCATCCTGCTCCGGCCTCGGGCAGTTGCCAGCCGTGGTGGAAGTGGGCGAAGGCCAGCAGCAGGCGTTGCAGTCGCCGGTGGCAATCACCCGGCTGGCGGTGGGCGATCCGAAGATCGCCGACGTACACCTCAACGGCAACCAGGCGTTCCTGCTCACCGGCATGGCGCCGGGGGCCACCAGCCTGATGGTCTGGACGGCCTGCTCCAGCACGCCGCGCCAGAGCATGGTGTTTGTCCAGGGCAGGGCCACGGCGGGGCTGACCACGGCTTCGGCAGCCCCTTCGGCGGATCCCTCGTTGCCCAGCCAGGTACAGACCGATATTCGTTTTGTCGAAGTCAGCCGGACCAAGCTCAAGGAAGCCGGAACCTCGATTTTCGGCCAGGGCCACAATTTCCTCTTCAGTACACCCGGGGGCAGCTTGGGCGCCAGTGCTGCCAGCGGCCTGGTCACGGTTGCCGGTGGACTGCCTTTCGATAACAGCAACTTCAATATCGGTTTTGGCGGCGGACGGGTCAAAGCCCTGATCAATGCCCTGGAAAGCAGCGGCTTCGCCTACACCCTGGCGCGTCCCAGCCTGGTGGCGCTGAGCGGGCAGAGCGCGAGTTTCCTGGCCGGTGGCGAGATCCCGATCCCGGTGCCCAGCAGCGGCAGCGACACCATCTCCATCGAGTACAAGGAGTTCGGTATCCGCCTGACACTGACGCCGACGGTGATCGGCAAAAACCGCATCACCCTGAAAGTCGCGCCCGAGGTCAGCGAGCTGGACTACAGCAACGCGGTGACCATTTCCGGCACACCGGTGCCGGCGCTGACGATCCGGCGCACCGATACCAGCATTTCCCTGGCCGATGGCGAGAGCTTCGTCATCAGTGGCCTGATCAGCACGCGCAACAGCTCCCAGGTCAACAAGCTCCCCGGACTCGGCGAGATACCGGTGCTGGGCGCGTTCTTTCGCAACTCGAGCCTCAAGCGTGAAGAGCAGGAACTGCTGATGATCGTCACCCCGCACCTGGTCCAGCCGCTGGCGGCGGATGCCCAGTTGCCCGGCCTGCCCGGGGAGAAACTGCGCGAGTACGACCCGAACTGGTTCCGGCTGTTCTTCCTCGACAACGGCAACTACGACCGCCGCAGTGGGTTATCGCAATGAGCCAGAGCCTGAGCCAGACCTTCCTGGCAATCACCCGCAACACCACCGACCTGGAGTGGCTGCAGGGCGCGCTGGCGCCGCTGGGGCAGGTGGTCAGTGCCGGCGGCAGCCTCGATGAATTGCTGTCGCTGGTGGACGTCACTTTCGCCGGGCTGATCTTCGTCGGCCTCGACCGCGAGAACCTGGTGGCCCAGAGCGCCTTGATCGAGGGTGTGCTGGAGGCCAAGCCGATGCTGGCGATCGTCGCCCTCGGCGATGGTATGGATAACCAGTTGGTGCTCAATGCGATGCGTGCCGGGGCCCGGGATTTCGTCGCCTACGGCTCGCGTTCCAGTGAAGTGGCCGGCCTGGTCCGGCGCCTGAGCAAGCGCCTGCCGGCGGTGACGCCGAGCACCCAGCTGGGTGGTTTTACCGTGCTCTACGGGGTCCAGGGCAATGCCGACGGGGCGTTGCTGGCGACGCACCTGGCGCTGGTGGTGCAGAAGAGCGGGCAACAGACCCTGCTGCTCGACCTGGGGTTGCCCCGTGGCGACAGCCTGGCGCTGCTGGGCCTGGAAAGTTCGTTTCATTTCGGCGATGCCCTGCGTCATCTGCGCCGCCTGGATGCGACGATGATCGACAGCGCCTTCACCAGCGCCGAGGCGGGCCTGCGCATCCTGGCCTACGCCAGTGGCGACGAGCCGCTCAAGCGCACCAGCGCCGCCGAGCTGTACATGCTGCTCAGCGCCCTGCGCCAGCACTTCCAGCACATCGTGGTGAACCTCACCGGGCAGTCCGACAGCGAAGCCCTGCGTACCTTTGTCAGCCATTGCGACAAGCTGCTCTGGTACACCGACCAGAGTGTCCTCGACTGCCGACGCAACCTGGCGGTGCTCAACCTGTGGCGCGAGAAAGGCATGAAGCTCGACCACGCCCGGCTGCTGGTCGACCGCTACCTCAAGGGTGTCTCGCCGGATTCGGAAACCCTCGGCAAGACCTTCGGCTTCGAGGTCATCTCGGTGCTGCCCCATGGCGCCGAGGTCCGGCTCAATGCCAAGAACCAGGGCCAGACCCTGTTCGAACTGGCCCCCCGCGAAGCGCTGACCCAGGGCCTCAAGACCCTGGGTGAACGCCTGGCCAAGCGTTCCGAGGGACGCACCAAAACGGCCGAGGGCTGGCTCAACCGGCTCTGGGGACACAAGTGATGGCCGAGAAACTGTTTGGCGGCCAGTCGCGCTCGTCGGCCGGCAACACCGACCACGAAGGCCTCAAGCTGGTCCTGCACCGCTACATCATCGATGCCATCGAGGAGTCGGGAAAGAACCTGCTGGAAGGTTCGCGCCAGGCCCTGGCGCAGTTTGTCATCGACAAGGTCGGCGAGTACGTGTCGCGCCTGCACCTGGCGATTTCCCGCTACGAGATGGAGCGGCTGGCCGAAGAGATCGTCGACGAACTCACCGGCTTCGGTCCGCTGGAAGTGCTGCTGCGCGATACGGCGGTGACCGAGATCCTGGTCAACGGCCCGCACCGGGTGTTTGTCGAGCGCGACGGCATCCTGCACCAGAGCGACCTGCGGTTTATCGACGACCATCATGTGGAGCGGGTCATCCAGCGCATTCTCGCGCCCCTCGGTCGCCGGCTGGACGAATCGTCGCCGATGGTCGATGCGCGGATGCCCGACGGCAGCCGGGTCAACGCGATCATCCCGCCGATAGCCCTGGACGGGCCGTGCCTGTCGATCCGCAAGTTCCGCAAGGACATGCTCAAGAGCAGCGACCTGGTGGCGATGCAGACCATCGACCAGGCTATTTTCGAGTTTTTCCAGGAGGCCGTGGGCAAGCGCTGCAACGTGCTGATCAGTGGCGGCACCGGCACCGGCAAGACCACCTTGCTGAATATCCTCAGCCAGTTGATCAATCGCCATGAACGCCTGGTCACCATCGAAGACGTCGCCGAACTGCAGCTCAATCATCCCCACGTGGTGCGCCTGGAAACCCGCCCGCCGAACGCCGAGGGCCATGGCGAGGTGAAGTCCAGCGACCTGATCCGCAACGCCCTGCGGATGCGGCCGGACCGGATCATCCTCGGCGAGATCCGCGGCGTCGAAGTGCTCGATGTGCTGACCGCGATGAACACCGGTCACGACGGTTCCATGAGCACCGTGCACGCCAACAATGCCCAGGATGCCCTGCTGCGCCTGGAGACCCTGGTGGGGCTGACCGGACGCCAGGTGGCGGAGAAGACCCTGCGTCAGATGATCTGCGCGGCACTGGACGTGGTGATCCAGTTGACCCGTATGCCCGACGGTCGACGCTGTGTCAGCGAGGTGGTGGAAGTGGTCGGGGTGCGCGACGACGTCTATGTCACCAACACCCTGTTCCGCCTGGACCGGCGGAGCGGTTTCGGGTTCCTGCGCGATGCCGTCAATCCGGCGGGCGACAAGCTGCGACGCGAGTCGTCGCTGACCTTTGATGATTGAGGAGGCTCGACCATGCTCGGTGCGCTGTTGCTCGGTCTGATCGGCCTGTTGCTGCTCGGCGCCTCGGTGCGCCTGTTCTACCTGGGCATGCGCAAGACCGGCAATGAGCGGGTATTGAGCCGGCTGGCCGAGGGGCAGCCGGAGCTGGTCAGTGCCGTGAGCCCGACCCGCAATCGCCTGGATCGGCTGTTTCTGCGTGCCGGCTTCGACCGCCCGGGGGAGCGGCTGGGCCTGTGGCTGGTGATGTGGGCAGTGCTCGTGCTGGTGGGCTGGGCGGCGGCTGGCCTGATCGGCGTGCTGGTCATGCTGGTGGTACCGCCGCTGGGCCTGCGCCTGTTTGTCGATTGGCGCTACGGGCGCCGGGTACGGCGCATGGTCGAACAACTGCCGCCCGTGCTCGACCATGCGATGCGCAGCCTGAAATCCGGCAAGACCCTGGCCGACGCGATCCTCGGTGGCATCGACGCGTCGGCGGATCCGCTACGCGAGGCCATGGGCCGGGTGCGCCGCAATGTCGATCTGGGGGTCAGCCTGCCCGAGGCGGCCAATGATTTTGCCGAGTTCTACGAGCGCGAGGAGTTTCGTTTCCTGGCGCTCGGCCTGAAGGTCAATCACCGCTATGGCGGCAATGCCAGCGAGCTGCTGGAGAACCTGATCAAGCTGATCCGCGAGCGTGAGCAAGGCGCGCGGCAACTGCGTGCCATGACCGGCGAGACACGCATGACGGCGGTTGTCCTGGCCTTGTTGCCGGTCAGCGTGGCGGGCTACTTCATGCTGACCAATCCCGGCTACCTGTTGAACATGTGGCAGGACCCCAGCGGCCAGCGCATGTTGCTGGTTTCCTTCGGCCTGCAGGTGTTCGGTTGTCTGGCGCTGTGGCGCATGTTGCGGAGCGTATGAGATGGCCCTGTTGATCAGCGCACTGTTGTTTCTCGCCGCCCTGGTGCTGATGGTCGGCAGTCTGTTGCGGGACCGCCAGCGCGAACGGGCGGTGACGCAACGCCTGCAGGGGCATATGGTGCGCGAAACCGGCAAGCTGAGCGGCTGGTTGCGGGCCTTGGGCGATAGCCGCTTCGGCCAGCGCTCGGTGAGCCTGGATAACGAAACCCAGGTGTTGCTCAACCGTATCGGGTGGCGCAAGGCGAGCCAGCGCTCGCTGTATGCCGCCAGCCAGATCGGTGTGCCGTTGCTGGCACTGGGGATTGTGCTGTTGGGCCAGGGCGTGTTTTTCCCCACGGTCGAATCCCCCTGGATCGCCCCCTTTCTGGCCCTGGCGGCGGGTTACCTGTTACCCAAGCGCGTGCTGGCGGCGGTTGCCAGGAACCGCCAGAAACAGGTGGCCATCGAGGTTTCGACCTTTATCCCGTTGCTGCGGATCCTCTTTGAATCGGGCATGGCCGTGGAGCAGGCGTTGCGGGTGCTCGCCAACGAGTCCCGGCAGTTGCTGCCGGTGCTGACCAGCGAACTGCGCCTGGTGCTGGCGCGGGTCGATTCCGGCCTTGAACTCGGTGAAGAGCTGGGCAAGGCGGCGCGGCTGCTGGCGGTGGACGAATTCGACGACACCTGCGTGATTCTCCAGCAATTGATCCAGCAGGGCGGCGGGGCGATGAAATCGCTGCTGGCGCTCAAGCAGTTGCTGGACGACCGGCGCCTGACCCGCCTGCAGGAATACATCTCTAAGATGTCGGCGAAGATGTCGGTGGTGATGATGGTGTTTCTGTTTCCGGCGTTATTGATTGTCCTCGCCGGGCCGGGCTTTACCGCCTTGGCCAGGGCCTTTGCCACGACCTAGGGAGTGATGCGATGAAAGCGGTGATTGCGGGCTTGGCCCTGTTGGCCCTGGGCGGCTGTGCCACGGATGGGCGCGCGCCGTGGGCGGCACTCACGGGGACGGGGGGCAGTTGCGGCAAACCGAGTGCCGATCAGGAGCTGTCGCTGAACCTGGCGGACGATATGGCCAACGAGGGCAAGCTGCACGCCAGTCTCGCCAATCTGCAGAAGCTGCCGGAGAGCCTGGACGAGGTGCGCTTGCGCAAGGCCCGGGTCTATCGGCAACTGGGCCGCGGCGAGGCGGAGCCGCTGTACCGCAGCCTGCTCGGCACCTGCCTGGCGGCCGAGGGCGAGCATGGGCTCGGGCAACTGGCCGCTGCGCGCAAGGACAACGGCCAGGCGATGGCGCATTTGCAGCGGGCGGCGCGCCTGGCGCCGACCGATGAAAAGGTGCGCAATGACCTGGGGGTGGTCTACCTCAATCAATTGCGCTTGGAGGATGCGCGTTTCGAGTTCCTCACCGCCATCGAACTCAAGCAGTCCGACCCACTGGCCGCGGTGAACCTGGTCACGCTGCTGATCTACCAGGACAACTGGAGCCAGGCGGCCCAACTGGTGACCCGCCTGGGCCTGAGTCCCGAACAGGTCGGCGACGCCCAGGCCCGCGCGCAGCAACTCAAGAACCCGACAGGCTCCGGATCGGATCAGGTGGCGGTGGTGGCCGGGGCGGACAAGCCGGCGGTCAAGTAAGTCGAGGCCAGGTTGAGGCCAGGTTGAGGTCAGGGAGAACGAGATGAACTATCGAGCAGGGTTGGCCGCAGGGTGTCTGTTGTTGTCATCGACGGTCCAGGCCATCGAGCCGGGACCGTCGTCGCGCTATCAGCAGGAGACGGAAAACTGGCTGCAGTTGCAGCTCCAGGGCCAGCAACGTTCGCCCACGCCCCAGGTGGCGACGCCCAGCGAGCGCGAACAGAGCATGCAGCGCTGGCTGGACAGCTACAAGCATCCGATTCCGGATTTCTACAAGCAGGATGAAGGGGGCAAGGTGAAGGGCAACTGAGCCTGCCCCCGAGTCATTCGGCGCCTGAGCAGGCGCCATCGCCGGCATACCGGCTCCCACGGTTTTTGTCGGCCGTCGATTTTTTTGTGCGACACAACACTGTGGGAGCCAGGCTTGCCCGCGAAGCGTGCTGATGGGCACCGCCGGTCTCGGGGACGCTCAGTGCGCGGTGACGTCCCGCTGGCGCGCACCGCCGGGCGATAGGGCCAGGGCCAGTTGCGTACGGTTGTGCATGTGGGTCAGGCGCAATACCTGGGACACGTAGAGCTTCACGGTGTTTTCGGTGATGCCCAGTTCACAGGCGATCTGGTAGTTGGTCTGGCCCTTGCCCACCAGCCGCGCCACATCCACCTGCCGGGGCGACAGCTGATTGAAGATGGCCGGTATTTCCAGGTTGTCGGCGTCGTTCGGATCGTCCCCGCTAGCGACATCACGCGCGCCCTGGGGGGCACGGCGAACCATGTCCAGGTCGTGATAGAGATCGTCGATGGACTCGGCGAGGAACTGCAGTTTCTGATTCAGGTGACCGAGGTTGTCACTCTGGCTGCGTTCGGCGATCACCGCCTCCTGGCGCTGGATCCCTTCGAGCAATTCGTCGAGGTCCACGGGCTTCTGGTAGTAATCGGCAATCCCGGCGCGCAACGCCTTGATCACGTCCTGCTTGTCGGCACGGCCGGTCAGCATGATCGACTCGAAGATCCGCCGCTTGCCGGCCAGGCGTTGCAGCTCCTGGACCAGCTCGATGCCGTCGAGCTCGGGCATGTGCAGGTCACACAGGACCAGCCCGATGCTGGCATCTTCCCTGAACCGCTCGATGGCCTGGCGGCTGGAGAGGCAGGGGATGCAGCGGTAACCGCTGCTTTCCAGAAACTCGCAGAGTTCTTCCACGATCAGCGGCTGGTCGTCGACTACCAGCACCTTCACTTGCGATACAAGCTTGTTCACGCGCCACTCCATGCCTTACGAGCCAATGACTACGAGTTCCCTGCCCACACGCGCAGCTTCGGGGGCTTTTGAATTAAAGTAGACGCACTTTCCTACTATGTACATAGAAGTAGCCTGGACCGCGACTAATGGATGCCGAGTGTCATACAAAAAAGGCCGATCCACAGGAAGGGCGCGAATGGCTGTTTCCTTGACAGGCCAGGTTCGAGATGGCGCAGGACATGCCTGAGACGTTGACCCAGCCGTGACCACAGCCTGGGGCCCAGCCAGAGCCAGAGGACACTGGCCACGCCGGCGCCGATAAAGGTGCCGAGCAGGTAGCGGCTGTCGCTCGCCAGCGCCAGTGCGGCGAGCAGCTTGACGTCGCCGGCACCGAGTCGCCCGGTGGCGTAACCGGGCAGGGTGAACAGCAACGCCAGCAGAAACGCCCAGCCGCCTTGTTGCGCCGTGGCCCCCAGCCAGGTCGTGCCGGTCCAGAGCAGATAGGCCAGGGCCAGTGCCGCGGCACCCAGGGTCAGGCTGTTGGCGATTTCCCGTTGGCGCAGATCCTGCGCGGCGCAGAGAGCGAACCAGAGAAGCAGGACAAGGCTGTGCATCGGGTAAAAAACGTCCCTTTCCGGCGAATGATTCTATGCTGATAGCTACGTGCAGTTGTCAGGGTAGACGCAGTCATGACCCCAAGCCTCCCCGAAAAGCAAAAAGGCGCCGCCGCCATCGAGTTCGCGCTGGTGTTCGTGATTTTTTTCGCGGTGCTCTATGGGCTGGTCAGCTACAGCCTGCCGCTGCTGATGATGCAGTCATTCAACGCGGCGACGGCCGAGGCGGCACGACAAGCGGTGGCGGTTGATCCGAACGCCGCAGGCTACCCGGCCTTGGTTCAGACCACGGCCAAGGCCGCCGCGCAGCAGAGGCTGGGCTGGATCCCGACGGCGCTGAACTTTCAGAACGGTGATATCACCACGCAGTTTACCGCGGCGAAAGTGCTCACCGTCACGATCAGCTATCCAACTTCGAGATTGCGCAACGTTCTGCCTTTCCTGGTCCTGCCCGGTATCGGCACGGTGCCCAGCCTGCCCGACACTCTCACCTCGACCACGAGCATGCAGTTTTGAACTCAGGGGAGAAGCTGTTCGGGCGCCTGCTCGGCCGGGCGGGCGAACCGGCTCCTGTCCTGCTGCCCGAGCCGACCACCTCCTCGGCGGGGTTGCAGATCCAGCTCGACGAAGAAGGGCACGTCCTCAGCGTGGGCGGCCCGTTGCGCCACGGGCTCGCAGCATTGCCCCATGGCAGGCCGTATCGGCTACGTGACCTGCTGGCGCTGTCCAGCCGGCTGTCGGTGGAAGGCGTGCCGGCCGATTGGCTCGGGCACAGCCTCGACCTGGACTTCAATGGCCTGGCCGGGCAAGTCGTGCAGACCCGCGGTTGGCTCCAGTCGCATCAGGGGGGCTGGCTGTTGCAGGCGCTGGATATCGGCGACCTGCTCAGGCACAACCAGGTTTCGGAGAGCCGCGAACACCTTCAGCATTTCGCCGCACAGCTGAGCGAGCAATTGCGCCTGTGCAGCCTGGCGCGCCTGCCGCAGGTGCTGGCGGATCAACTGCAGAGCCTCGCCCAGCGCTGGCACATCCCCTGCGTGGCCCTGGCCCTGCTGGACGAGTCGCAGCAACAGTGGCAGATCCACAGTCACTACCGGGGTCACGATGCGCCGACGCTCTGGCACACCGGCCAGGCCCTGGGCACCGGCCTGGACAGCCTCAACGGCATGGCGCCGTTGCGCCTGGGCGTGCGCGATGGCTTGAGCGAGCACCTGCGCCTGCAGGGATTCATGGGCAATGCCGATGGTTTCCTCGTGCCCTTTCGCGATGACCATGGCGTGGCCGCCTGGCTGCTGTGCGGTTTCTACCCGGTACAACAACGGGCACCGGAGCTGACGGACCAGGATTGGCTGCTACTGGCGGCGGCCCTGGCCGCGCCGCTGCTCAGCCGCTGGCGCCAGCAGCGTCATCATCTGCAACTGGAACGCCTGGACGTGTTGCAAGGGCTGCTGGGGACGGGCTGGTGGGAGTGGTCGCCGGCCAGGGACGAATTGCAACTGGCGGCGTCATTGGCGATGGGCCTGGGGCTTGGCGAGACGGCCTCGATAGTGTCCATGGACGAATGGCTGGCCCTGATCCATCCCGCTGATCGCCAGGAACTGGCCAGCCGCATGCGCGACTTGCAGCAGGGCAAGGACATGCTGCTCTGCGTGCGCCTGTACCAGGAAGATCCGGCCGGCGCTGCCCGCTGGTATCGACTGCAGGGGCAGGCGCTGGGGGCAGGCGAGGCGCAGCGCATCGTCGGCTTCATGCTCGATATCAGCGACGTCAAGAACCAGGAACAGGCCGCCGCCGCCGCCCATGCGCGGCTGGACAACCTGATCGCCAGTTCGCCGGCGGTGATCTATGTCCAGCGCTATGTCGAAGGTGCCCTGGTCCCGGTGTTCTTCAGCGACAGCCTGCTGCCGCTGCTCGGCCTGGCATTGGCCGACTGTGCCGGGGGCGGCCTGGTGCAATGGATTCACCCCGAGGACCGCGATCGTTATTTCGAGCGTACCCGCCAGCTGTTGCGCGAGGGCCATGTCAGTTGCCGCTACCGGATCCGCGACAAGGGCGGCGAGTACCACTGGCTGCTGGATGAGGCGCGACTGTTGCGCGATGACCTGGGCTTGCCGGTGGAAGCGGTGGGCTTGTGGATGGATGTCACCGAGGCGACCCTGGCCGCCGAGCGGATCGAGAAAAGCGAGGAACGCTACCGGATCCTGGTGGAGGATTCGCCGGCGATGATCTGTCGCTACCGCCCGGACCTGACCCTGATTTTCGGCAACAAGCCCCTGGCAGGCTACCTGGAATGCGCGCCCGAGCAACTGCCAGGGGTGAACCTGGGGAGCTGGATGTCGCCGGAGCAACAGGCGGCGTTTGTCCAGCGCCTGGCCCAACTGACCCCCGAACAGCCGGTGAGCACCGCGGAAATCAGCCTGCAGTTGCCAGGGCGCGAGCATGCCTGGTGGATCTGGTCGGACCGTGGCGTGTTCGATGAACAGGGGCAGTTGCTCGAAGTCCAGGCCGTGGGCCGCGACAACACCGAGGTCCGTCGCTCCCAGCAGCAACTGACCCAGAGCGCGAAAATGGCCACCCTCGGCGAGATGGCGACCGGCCTGGCCCACGAGATCAACCAGCCGCTGAACGTGATGCGCATGGCCATCGTCAACGTGCTCAAGCGCCTGGGCAACGGCGATGTGCAGATCGACTACCTGCAGGACAAGCTCAACCGCATCGACGCCCAGGTCCAGCGCGCGGCGCGGGTGGTCGACCATATGCGGGTGTTCGGCCGTCGTTCGGAAATCGAGGCCGCGCCGTTCAACCCCGTGCAGGCGGTGGAAGGCACGCTGTCGCTGCTGAGCGAGGGGATGAAAGGCAAGGGCGTAGAGTTGCGCGTGCCGCCGATCGAGTTCGAGGTCCAGGTGCGCGGCTTTGTCGATCAACTGGAGCAGGTGCTGATCAACCTGATGGTCAATGCCCGGGATGCGCTGTTGAGCAAGCGCGAGAAAAACCGCGATTTCGAGCCGTGGATCTCGGTCACGGCCGAGCGCGATGAGCGGGTCGTGCGGCTGATCGTCGAGGACAACGGCGGTGGCATCGATCCCCGGTTGCTGGAACGGATCTTCGAACCGTTCTTCACCACCAAGCCGGTGGGCATCGGCACCGGCTTGGGGCTGTCGGTGAGCTACGGCATCGTCGAGAACATGGGCGGGCGCATGACCGTGCGCAATGGCGACGATGGGGCGCGGTTCTGTGTGGAGTTGCCGCTGGTGTTGACGGACTAGATCACCAGTTCGGCCCGTCCCGGTGGCTTGCAACTGAGGTTGGCGCCGACTTCGATCTGATTCAGGTTGATACCAAGATTATTGAGTAATCCGTTCAAGATCGGATTGAGTAGCGGTGTTAGCACGTCGCTGATTATGCCCCCCAGAGTGGTGTTCAGATCGTTGAGAACGTTGCCGATCCCTGTCAGCAAGCTGCCCAGGACATTCGAACCTGTCGGTTTGTAGATATTCAACTTCAGGCCTGTGAGTGCCCCGGTGAGATCTCCCACGATGTTGGAGGTGGGTTGCGTCCAGTATTGCGGAGGTTGTTTGATTTCCGGCGGCTGGTTGTACTGGTGGGTACTGCGGTTTGCCGTGGCATTACCAGCCGTGCTGTCGATGCTCAATCCAATCCCTCCTCCATAAAATGGAACTCGGGTGGATGGGATGCAGCCTCCCAAAAGCGAGCACGTAACTACGCCAATATCCACCAGGGGGAGCGGCGCTACAACTATGTCGCTCGAAGAGTCAAATGCGTGTGAAGGGTCGAAGGAGCCGACTTTTACCTTGACCAGCGAAGCATTGGTTTGTGTAGTCAGTGTCTTGGTCGCGTCATTCAAACAAGTGAATCCGGTAACGTGGCTGTCGGCACTACCGACCTCGAGATCAATATTGATGCTGGCGGTGGGCAGCACTTTAAGGTCGGTCCTCTGACACGATACCGGGCAAAGTAGACTGTTCAATGCACCCACGATGTTCAGGTGCAGAAGATTGTTCAACGTATCCGAGAGTGTTCCCACGAGCCCCGTCAGCACGCCGTTGACGAGAGGAGTATCCAGTACCGGCAGGCTCAATGTGACGATCGTCCGTACTTGGGCAGTGCGGACATAAATCTGACTGGCAGGATCATTGGGGTTATCGATGGCTGTCTGCGGATTACCTGTCGCGGAAAGCTGAGGAGGCTCGATGACTTGCACTTTGACGCCGCCATTGAGCAATCCCGGGATGCTGAGCGGTATGCTCGCGACGGCGCCGTTCTTGGTATTTGCCAACTGGACGAATGCTTCGACCAGTTGAAAGACTTGAAGGGTGGCGTCCAGTCCGGAGGACGGCGTTGCGGTTTGCAGTTTGAGCAAGTCGCCTAACTTGACCTGGGTATTGCCCACCGCAGCTTTGAGGTCGGTCAGCCCGCTGACTGCGATGCTGGTCGTCGTCCCTCCCGCCGTCAAGACCGTAATCGCTGTATCAATCAGCCGTGTCAGGGTGGTATTGGTGCTGAGAACACTGTTGTAGTCTCCGGCAGACAGGTGCAGATCGATTGCCAGTTGGTTCATGTAGCTCAGCAGGTTGATATTGGTATCGACCAGGCCTTGCCAACCCGCCACGCTCAGATTGAGGTTGCCCCCCAGCATCTGACCGAGCAACAGGTTGAGGGCCGCTGATTTGCTCGAATCGACCGTGACCAGCGTGCTGCGAATGGTCAACTGTGCCAGCGGCGGCAAAGGTTTTGGGGAGGCAACGGCGGTCGCCGTCAGTGTCGTGTTCAGGTTGGCGGCGCCGGAGAACAGTGCACCTATGCCGGCTGCAATACTGGTGGGGACAGTCCTGGTGGCGACCACCCGGATGGCCTGGGATTTCGTGGCGTCGGCGGAGAAGGTTCGAATATTGTTGGCGCCGGTCACCAGTGTTCCGCAGGTCGTGGTGAGCGTGCGATTGCCGTTGGCGACGACAAAGGCATTGCGTACGGCATTCTGATTGGCATAGCTGGCAGCTGTAACGTCCGGCGCGACGCAATTTCCCCCCCGGCTCATGGCTTCCAGCGCCGCCGAATCCGCTACTCGTTGCAATGAGCGCTTTTCCAGATACAACCGCCCGCTATCAACCACCACCACCATGCACAACAGCGCCAGCCCCAGGGTCAGGGCGGCCATCAGGCCGATTGCGCCGCGTTGCCTCGACGGGCCGCGGAACGCCATTGGACGGCGAGGGAAAGACATCGAGCACTCCTTTGCCGGCGCATGGCCGAGCGCTTACTTTCCTGTATTGCATGGCAGTGTAGTCAAGGCTGGAAGGGGGGGCTGGCGAGTCGCCGGTTTGGCGACTGATGGAAGGCGGGAGGGGCAGAAGTGTATTGGCGCCTGGGCTGCCGCTAGCTGCTAGCGGGGCGGATAGTTCGCCATCACCTGGGCCACGGTCTTGTTGATGGCGGCGCTGCGCTCGGCCGGGGTTGGCGTTTCGTTGACCACCTGCTCGGCACTGCCGCGCCAGACCAGCTTGCCGTCCTTGCCATCGAGCAGGTCGACCTGGATCGTCGCGACCTGATAGTCGACATTGCGGGTTTCGCTGTATCCCGGGCCGCCCCAGAAGCCGCCGCCACGCCATGGGCCACCCCAGCCACCGCCGTAGTTGGTGCTGATCTGCTGCTGGCGGTTGTCGACGATCAGGTAGGCCTGCACCCGCACATCGGCCTTGCCACCGGCCGGTGCAGGACGCAAGCCACGCTGGTCGAGCTGTTCACTGACCGCCTGGCGGATGCGTTGCTCGGTCAGGTCACTCTTGATCCGTGGATCGTCCGGCCGATATTGCAGGGCGGGTTCTTTCCAGCTCCAGCTGCGATACGCCGCGAAATCGCGGCTGGCGTCGAAGTCGTGGCTGACCTGGGCGGTTTGGCAGGCACTGAGCAGCACAGCGAAAGCTACTAAAGCGAGACGGCGGAACATGATTTTTCTCCGGTTGCCTGGCGAGGTTGTCTAGCTGGGTGGATACGCGGCCAGGGCTTTGTGCACCGCTTCGCGCAAGGCATCCGCGCGTTCGAGCTGGTTGCCCTGGCTGCTGGTTTCAGCACTGGCGCTCCAGACCGGCTGACCGGTCGCGGCGTCGAACAGGCTGATGCGCGCTACGAGCACCTGGACTTCATAGGTGCGCACGATCGGCACGCTGTTATACATACCGTAGCGGTTTCCGTACGGACCACCACCGTAGGCGCCGGCATAGCCATAGTCTTCCTGGACCTGGCGCAGGCGTTTTTCCAGATGCACGTCGGCACTGACCCGCAGGTCTGCCGGGGCACCGGCGCGACGCGGCCGCAAACCCTGCTCGTCGAGGGCGTTGCCGACCATCTCGGCCAGTTGCGCCGAATCGGCCCAGGTCGTGCCGGCGGGCAGCCGGTCATTGAGCCAGGCCCAGGTGCGATAGCGGCCATAGTCGCGGGCCGGTGCCGGGTACGCGCTCAGGTCCAGGGTCCCGGCCGCCTGCGGTGGGGCCGGCGGGATCGGCCGCGAGTCGGCGGTATAAGGGTTCGGGCTCGAACAGGCGGCGAGCCCCAGGCACAGTGTCAACAGGACAAAACGGCGATTCATTGCATCCTCCGCATCACACCGGACGGCAGATCCAGTGCAGGTAACGCCCAAGCCCGGCAAAGCTTGGGTGACGACGATGGGCCAGCTCCATTTCCAGCAGGTCGATCAGTTCGGCACGGGCCTGGAACTCGACCGGCATGTAGTCGTGGAAGACCCGCACGCCACTCTGGGTCTCGACTGCCCACAGGCCTTCGAGTCGCGCCGCCAGCTCCCGTGGATCGAGGGGCTGCTGCGGGGTCAGGCTCTGCTTTTCGCCGGCCATGTCGTTCTTGCGCATCTTGCGGAAATGGCCCTTGAGCAGATTCCGGTAGATCAGCGCATCACGGTTGTAGAAGGCCAGGGACAGCCAACCCTGTGGTCGCGTCAACTGGTGCAGCACCGGCAGGATCGCATGGGGTTCGGCCAGCCATTCCAGCACCGCATGGCACAGCACCAGGTCATAGGGCTCGGTGAGTTGCCCGAGCAGGTCCTGCCAGGGCGCCTGGATAAAGGTCGCCGGCTGGCCGGCCTCGGCGAAGCGCTGGCGTGCCCCTTCGAGCATCGGCTCGGCGGGTTCGGCGAGGGTGACCTGGTGACCGCGCTCGGCCAGCCACAACGACATATGGCCCAGCCCGGCACCGATGTCCAGTACCCGCAATGGCCGGTCCGGCAGGGTTTCGGCGAGGTCGGCCTGGAGCACCGCCAGGCGGATCGCCCCCTTGGCACCGCCGTAGATCTTCTCGGCGAAGCGCGTGGCCAGTTGATCGAAATGACGGTCGCTCATTGGGCAAACCGCCGTTCGCTGTCGGCCAGCTTGGCCCGCACCACTTCGTTCATGTCCAGCCCCAGTTCGCTGCACAGCAGCAGGAGATAAAGGATGATGTCACCGACTTCCTGCCCGGCATGGGCCAGCTTTTCCGCCGGCAACTGGCGCGACTGGGCTTCCGTCAGCCACTGGAAGATCTCCACCAGCTCGGCCATTTCCACGCTGGCGGCCATCGCCAGGTTTTTCGGGCTGTGGAATTGTTTCCAGTCGTTGCGATCACGGATGCCGTGCAGGCGTTGGGTCAGTTCGTCGAGGTTCATGCGCAGTGTTCTCCTTCAAGGCGACTAGCTTCCGGCGGATGAGAACGGGAAGCAAGGGCCTTGCTACTGGGAGAACACCGCGGGCGGATGAAATATTCATCACGGTCAGCAAGCTGTCAGCTTGGCGGTCGTGGCTCAGCCGATGGGATGCCAGTTGCCGGTCATGTGCTCCAGCTCTCCGGCGCCGGTCAGGCGCAGTTCCCCGCTCGATCCCGGCGCACTGGCATACAGCAGCACTTCGTTGGGCAGGCGCACCGGCTTGCGGAAGGTCACGTCGATTTCGATATTCGCCGCTGGCAGGTGATTGCCCAGGGCGGCCAGCGTCCGCGCCTTGTTCCACAGGCCATGGGCGATGGCCTGGGGAAAGCCGAACAGCCTGGCACTGAGAGCGCTCAGGTGGATTGGGTTGTAGTCGCCGGAAACCCTGGCGTATTGGCGGCCGATATCGGCCGGGCATTGCCAGCGGGTCAGTTCGGCCAGTTCTCCAGGTTGCCGGTCGACTTCCTCGGGCGCATCCCCCGCCAGCTCGACTCCGCGGCAGAGCATGCGGCTCTCGGCTTCCCACAACGGCCCCAGGGCATCGTCGACCTGGGTCAGCAGGTCGAAGGTCGCGCCCTTGGCATGGGGCTGCAGGTTCTGCACCTGGACGCCGACCCGCAGGCTGGTGACCCCGCCCAGCGGACGCAGGATGCGGATGCGGTTGCTCAAATGGACCAAGCCCATCAGGGGGAAGGGAAAATCCTTGGCGGTGAGCAACTGCATTTGCAGGGGAAATGCCAGCACATGGGGATAGGTCGCCGGCATCAGGCCGGTATCGGCAAATCCACAGACCTTGCGGTAGGCCGCCAGACGCTTGGTGTCGACGGTGACCCAGCAGCACAGGCCCTCGGCCGGCAACTGGGTACCGGTGATCTTGCGCCGCCGGGCGGCCCGTACGTACAACCCCGGCAGCCCGGGGGCAATGGTCAGGTACTGCCAATTCACTTGCATGTTCAGGCCCCCAATACACTTTGTCCGCAGACCCTCAAGGCTTGACCGCTGAGCGCTCCCGAGCCCGGCTGGGCGAGCCAGGCCACCGCCTCGGCGACGTCCTGGGGCAGGCCGCCCTGGCCCAGGGAGCTCATGCGTCGTCCGGCTTCGCGCAGGGCGAAGGGAATATGCGCGGTCATCTGTGTCTCGATAAAACCGGGGGCCACGGCGTTGATGCTGATGCCGCGTTCGCCCAGCAGCGGGGCCCAGGCCTGGGCCAGGCCGATCAGCCCGGCCTTGCTCGCGGCATAGTTGGTCTGGCCGCGATTGCCGGCAATGCCGCTGATGGACGCCAGCAGGATCACCCGGCCGGCATCGTGCAGGGTGCCGCTGTCGAGCAGGGCGCGGGTCAGCACCTGCGGGGCATTGAGGTTGACGGCCAGTACCGCGTCCCAGAACTCGGGCGTCATGTTCGCCAGGGTCTTGTCGCGGGTGATGCCGGCGTTGTGGACGAGAATATCGAGGCCATCGGGCAGTTGCTCGACCAGTTGCGTGGCGGCGTCTTCGGCACAGATGTCCAGGGCAATGCTGCGCGCGCCGAGACGGGCGGCGAGGGCATCGAGGTCGGCCTTGGCCTGTGGTACGTCCAGCAGGATGATCTCGGCGCCGTCGCGGGCCAGGGTTTCGGCAATCGCCGCACCGATACCGCGCGCCGCGCCGGTGACCAGCGCCTTGCGCCCGGCCAGCGGGCGGCTCCAGTCCTGGACCTGGCTGGCGCAGGCCGCCAGGTGCAGCACCTGGCCGCTGACGTAGGCGCTCTTCGGCGACAGAAAGAAGCGCAGTGCGCCTTCGAGCTGATCTTCGGCATCCTCGTCGACCCGCAACAACTGCAAGGTGCCGCCGTTGCGCAATTCCTTGGCCAGCGACCGGCTGAAGCCCTCCAGGGCCCGTTGCGCACTGGCCGCGAAAGGATCGCGCAGGCTTTGCGGGGCGCGGCCGAGGATCACCACATGGGCGCAGGACTCCAGGTTCCTCAGCAACGGCTGGAAGAATTCGCGCAACTGCTTGAGCTGGTCGGTCTGCACAATCGCGCTGGCGTCGAATACCAGGGCCTTGAGCTTCGGTCCGTGGCCGGGAATCCAGGCGGTGCATCCCGGCACGTCGCTGCCGTAGCTATAGACGGCATCGGTCAGCCGCAGGGCGAATGCGCCGACTTTTGCCGCCAGTGGCCCGCCGCCCAGGAGCAGGGCGCCTTCCACCGGTCGCAGGCGTCCGGCTTGCCAGCGTTCCAGGCGTGTCGGCGCCGGCAGGCCGAGGGCGCCTACCAGGCGTTGACCGATTGTCGAGTTGGCGAAGTCGATATAACGGTCAGACATGGAACGCTCTCCGGCGGCAGGGGTTCAAAGGTTGACCGCAAAGGACCGTCACTGGTTCGTTTTGCAGGAAAGGGCCTACTCTTTTAGCGGCAATGTCACTCAAATAATAGGGAGTTTTTTATGAATTCGTTGCGCCGTGTTGCCATTATCGGGGGCAACCGCATCCCGTTCGCCCGCTCCAATGGCCCTTATGCCACCGCGAGCAACCAAGCGATGCTGACGGCGGCGCTGGAGGGCCTGATCGAACGCTTCAACCTGCATGGCCTGCGCCTCGGTGAAGTGGCGGCGGGGGCGGTGCTCAAGCATTCGCGGGATTTCAACCTGACCCGCGAGTGCGTGCTGGGCTCGCGGCTGTCGCCGCAGACCCCGGCCTACGATATCCAGCAGGCCTGCGGCACCGGGCTGGAAGCGGCCCTGCTGGTGGCGAACAAGATTGCCCTGGGGCAGATCGAATGCGGTATCGCCGGCGGCGTCGACACCACATCCGATGCGCCGATCGGGGTCAACGAAGGCCTTCGACAGATCCTGTTGCAAATCAATCGAAGCAAAAGCACCGGCGACAAGCTCAAGGCGCTGCTGCAATTGCGCCCGCATCACCTGAAGCCGGAACTGCCACGCAACGGCGAGCCGCGTACCGGGCTGGCCATGGGGCAGCACTGCGAGTTGATGGCGCAGACCTGGAACATTCCCCGTGGCGAGCAGGATCAACTGGCCCTGGAAAGTCACCAGAAGATGGCCGCGGCCTATGCCGAGGGCTGGCATGACGACCTGCTCACGCCCTTTCTCGGCCTGACCCGCGACAACAACCTGCGTGCGGACCTGACCCTGGAAAAGCTCGCGGCGCTCAAGCCGGTGTTCGAGCGCAGCGCCAAGGGCACGCTGACGGCGGGCAACTCCACGCCGCTGACCGACGGTGCCTCGCTGGTGCTGCTGGGCAGCGAGGAATGGGCCAGGGAGCGCGGGCTGCCGGTCCTGGCCTATCTGCGTGACGGCGAAGCGGCGGCGGTGGACTTCGTCAAGGGCGCCGAAGGGCTGTTGATGGCGCCGGCCTATGCGGTGCCGCGGCTGCTGGCGCGCAACAACCTGACGCTGCAGGATTTCGACTACTACGAGATCCACGAGGCTTTCGCCGCCCAGGTCCTGTGCACCCTGAAGGCCTGGGAAGATCCCGAGTACTGCAAGACCCGCCTGGGCCTCGACGCGCCGCTGGGCTCGATCGACCGCGGCAAGCTCAACGTCAAGGGCAGTTCCCTGGCGGCCGGGCATCCGTTCGCCGCCACCGGCGGGCGGATCGTCGCGAGCCTGGCGAAGCTGCTCGACACGGCGGGCCAGGGGCGCGGCCTGATTTCTATCTGTGCCGCCGGTGGCCAGGGGGTGACGGCGATTATCGAGCGGTGAGGCCGCCAAAAGCTTCGCGGTCTCTGTGGGAGGGGCTTGCCTCTGAAGCCTTTGGCGCATCCACTGGCCTCTTCGCGGGCAAGCCCGCTCCCACATAAGCCCGCTCCCATACAAGCTCTCTCTCACACAGGGCTGCTCTCATACAGGGCCGCTCACTGGGATCGCAAAGAGGTTTTCAAAGGCATTGTCAGGCGGGAGGTTCTTGGCCTAAGGTCGCACCCGCCAGCCATCGCGCGACATAAGGGTGATCCATGCCGACCAACGGACAACGTGGTCCCGAAAGACAGATTCCCGTGCTGTCGGCCCTGCCGCGCCCGCTCTATGCCCGTGCCGAAAGCCTGAATGCCGGCTCCTGGACGCCGCGCCACCGCCATGACTGGGTACAGTTTTCCTATGCCATCAGCGGCGTGCTCGGGGTGCATACCTCCGAAGGCAGTTTCTTTGCCCCGCCACAGTGGGGCGTGTGGATTCCGGCCGGGCTGGAGCATGAGGTGGTGACTTCGATGCAGGCGGAAATGCGCAGCCTGTATGTGCGCCGCGAGGATTGCCCGTGGGCGGCGGAGCGCTGCCGGGTGCTGGAGGTGACGCCGCTGGCGCGGGAACTGATCAAGAGCTTCTGCCTGCTGCCGGCGGATTATCCCCAGGAGGGCAGCGCCCAGGCGCGGTTGGTGCAGGTGTTGCTGGACCAGTTGGCGAGTCTGCCGGAGGTCGGCTTTTCCCTGCCGTTGCCCCGCCATCCGCGGTTGTTGGGATTGTGCAACGAGTTGATCGAAAGCCCGGAGCAGGGCGTGACCTTGAGCGAATGGGCGGTGCGCCTGGGCATGTCCGAGAAGACCCTGATGCGCCTGTTCCAGCGCGAGACCGGCCTGAGCTTTCGCGGCTGGCGCCAGCGCATGCGCCTGCTGTCGTCGCTCAGTGCCCTGGAAGAGGGCGACAGCGTGACCCGGGCCGCGCTGTCCTGCGGCTATGACTCCACCTCGGCGTATATCGCGGCCTTCAAGGGCCTGTTCGGTTATACGCCGGGAGAGTTGTTCCGCTAGTCGCCCCCGACTCAGGTCCGGAAGCGTTTCACCAGGCCATCCAGCTCGCTGGACAGACCCGCCAGGCTCTGGGAATCGAGCCGTGCCGAGTTCGCCAGTTCCGCCACCAACTGCGCATCGCCATGGATCTGGCTGATATGCCGGTTGATGTCTTCGGCCACCTGATGCTGTTCTTCCGCCGCCGTGGCGATCTGGGTGTTCATGTCGCGGATCACGTCCACCGACTCGCGGATCTGCCCGAAGCTGGTGCGCGCCAGGCCGATGCGGGTCACCGATTGTTGCGAGACCTCCAGGCTGGCATGCATCTGTTGCGCGACCTGGCTGGTGCGCTTGGCCAGGTTGCCCAGCAGGCCATCGATTTCCGCCGTGGAATCCGCGGTGCGCTTGGCCAGGGCGCGCACTTCGTCGGCCACCACGGCAAACCCGCGACCCTGTTCGCCGGCGCGAGCGGCCTCGATGGCGGCGTTCAGCGCCAGCAGGTTGGTCTGCTCGGCGATGGAGCGGATCGTGCCGAGGATCGACTGGATGTTGTTGCTGTCGCTTTCCAGTTGCTGCATGGACTGGGCCGACTGTTCGATCTCCTGGCTCAACTGATCGACGCTGTGCACGGCTGCATCGATCTGCTGCTGGCCTTCGCGGGCCTGGCGCTGGCCGCTGTCGGCGGACTCGGCGGCCTGGCTGCAGGAGCGCGCGACTTCGTTGGCGGTGGCGACCATCTCGTGGAACGCCGTGGACACCATGTCCACCGCTTCACGCTGGCGCCCGGCGGCGTCGGCCATGTCGCCCGATACCCGGGTGGAATTACGCGACGAGTCGAGGATCTTGTTCGCCGACAGGCCGATATGCTGGATCAGGCTGCGGATCGCCGCCAGGAACTGGTTGAACCAGCTCGCCAGTTGCGCGGTTTCGTCGCTGCCGCGGATCTGCAGGTTCTGGGTCAGGTCGCCGTTGCCCTGGGCGATGCCTTCCAGGCCGCTGGAGACGCTGCGGATCGGCCGTACGATCAGGCTGGCGAAACTGGCGCCGACGATGGCGAAGATCACCGCGAGCACGGCGGCGATGATCGCGATCAGCCAGGTCAGCTGGTTGGCCGTGCCCATGACTTCGCTTTGCTTGACCAGGCCGATAAAGGTCCAGCCCAGTTGTTCCGAAGGCCAGATATTGGCCATGTAGTGCTCGCCGTTGAGTTCGACTTCCACCAGGCCCTTGCCGGCCTTGGCCAGGTCGGCGTAACCGCTGCCCAGGCTGCCCAGGGCCTTGAAGTTGTGTTCCGGCTGCTTGGGGTCGACCAGCAGGTTGCCGCTGTTTTCCAGCAGCATCAGGTAGCCGCTTTCACCGAGCTTGATCTGCTTGACGATCTCGGTGAGCTGCTTGAGGGTCACGTCGATGCTGACCACGCCGCCCGGGTTGCCGAGCTTGTTGGCTACGGTGCGCACGGTACTGACGTAGGTCGCGTCGTCCTGGGCCCAGTAATAGGCGGCGGTGCGCAGCGGCTTGCCCGGGTTGGCCATGGCGGTCTTGTACCAGGGGCGCTGGCGCGGGTCGTAGTTGCTCAGCTTCGGATCGTCGGGCCAGGACACGTAGCCGCCGGCTTCGGTGCCGATGATCGCGTAGGCATAGGCCGGATGGCTGGTGCCCAGGGCTTCGAGGAAGGTGTAGACCTGCTTGTCCATGTCGCCCTGGGGGACCTTGGCGGCATCGGCGCTCATGTAGGTCTTGAGGCTGCCATCGCTGTTCTTGATCAGCGGCTGGTTGGCCAGGTATTCGACGTTCTGGCTGATGCCTTCGAAGAACAGCTGCATGGCGTTGCTGACCTGGCGGATCTCCCGGCCGCTGCCGTCGGCAAAGCTGTTGCGCGCTTCGCTGCGCAGGTTCATTACCACCAGGGTGGCGACCAGCACCACCGGCAAACAGGCGACGATTGCAAACGCCCAGGTCAGTTTTTGCTTGATGTTCATCCGCGCTCCAGATTCTTCCAGATTTTTTTCTTGTGGGCCCACGACGTACCGATGGCGCGCGAAGCTGGGCTGCTGTGAAAGTCTTGCGGTGTTGAAAATCCGTTTCGCGGGCGGTGTGCTGATTGTCCGACAAACGCTCCTCTGTCTCTGAGCGCTTCGGCTCGGCCAGGAAAAAATTGAGGCCGTCTGGCGAAAATTCCCGTTTTTGCCGAGTATTCGACGGCTGGCAATGGTCGGAACTGACAGAGTGCCCACCTGGTAGTGGTCTGATGAGTGTCAGCTATTATCCTTGGGGCTCGTGGATTTGCCGCGGTAATCTGGCACATTGAGTGCATTGGAGAACATTCGAGGTCGGCATCTTCCTTCCTGCTGTGAGAGGATGGCCGTACAACGAGTGACATTCGCGTGTTTGGTAATAAAGGACCCACAATAAAAGCTGATGAAGACTCCAAAACGCATTGAACCCCTGATCGAGGACGGTCTGGTCGACGAGGTGCTGCGCCCACTCATGAGTGGCAAAGAAGCAGCTGTTTACGTGGTGCGCTGTGGCAACGAGCTGCGTTGCGCCAAGGTTTACAAGGAGGCGAATAAACGAAGTTTTCGTCAGGCGGCCGAGTATCAGGAAGGCCGCAAGGTGCGTAACAGTCGTCAGGCCCGCGCGATGGCCAAGGGCTCGAAGTTCGGCCGCAAGGAAACCGAGGACGCCTGGCAGAACGCCGAGGTGGCGGCCCTGTTCCGTCTGGCCAGCGCCGGCGTACGGGTGCCCAAACCGTTCGATTTCCTCGAAGGCGTGCTGTTGATGGAACTGGTGGCGGACGAGTACGGCGATGCCGCGCCGCGTCTCAATGACGTGGTCCTGGAGCCGGACCAGGCGCGCGAGTACCACGCGTTCCTGATTTCGCAGATCGTGCTGATGCTGTGTACCGGTCTGGTGCACGGTGACCTGTCGGAGTTCAATGTGTTGCTGACGCCGGATGGCCCGGTGATCATCGACCTGCCCCAGGCGGTGGATGCGGCCGGCAACAACCACGCGTTCAGCATGCTCGAGCGTGACGTCGGCAACATGGCCTCCTATTTCGGCCGGTTTGCCCCGGAACTGCGGCGCACCCGTTATGCCAAGGAAATGTGGGCCCTGTACGAGGCGGGCACCTTGCATCCGGCCAGCGTCCTGACCGGCGAGTTCGACGATCCGGAAGAGCTGGCGGATGTCGGTGGCGTACTGCGCGAGATCGAAGCGGCACGTTTCGACGAAGAACGTCGCCAGGCCATCCGTTCGGCAGACGACGCCCCGCCGGGCAAGCTGGCCGAAGAGCCGCCACCGCCCTGGATGCAGCACTGATCGTGTTGCTGATCGTTCCCACGCTCTGCGTGGGAATGCCTCTCAGGATGCTCCGCGTCCGCTCTTGTGACGCAGAGCGTCACGGGCTGCATTCCCACGGGGACCGTGGGAACGATCAACGATCCTGGGGCGGGCTCAGGTTGGCTCGCAACAGTTCCCCGATGCCAGGTCCTTGAGGATCGGGCAGTCCGGGCGGTGATCGCCCTGGCAGTGCTCCACCAGGTCCTGCAGGGTATCGCGCAGCCCGGCGAGTTCGCTGATCTTGCGGTTCAACTCGTCGATATGTTGCCGGGCCAGGGCCTTCACGTCGGCGCTGGCGCGCTGGCGATCCTGCCACAGCGTCAGCAACTTGCCGACTTCCTCCAGGGAAAACCCCAGGTCCCGCGAGCGCTTGATAAACGCCAGGGTATGCAACTCGTCCGCTCCGTACAGGCGATAGCCGCTGTCCGTGCGCGTGGCTGCCTTGAGCAGGCCGATGGATTCGTAATAACGAATCATCTTTGCGCTCAGCCCGCTCTGGCGGGCTGCTTGGCCGATGTTCATGCCATCTCCTTCAGTCGAGGTCTTCGGGTTTCCAGGTCTTGAGCAGCAAGGCATTGCTGACCACGCTGACGCTGGAAAGGGCCATGGCCGCCCCCGCCAGCACCGGGTTGAGCAGGCCGAAGGCGGCCAGCGGGATACCGATCAGGTTATAGACGAATGCCCAGAACAGATTCTGCCGGATCTTCGCATAGGTCTTGCGGCTGATTTCCAGCGCCGCCGGCACCAGCCGTGGATCGCCGCGCATCAGGGTAATGCCGGCGGCATGCATGGCGACATCGGTGCCGCCGCCCATGGCGATGCCGATATCCGCGGCGGCCAGGGCGGGGGCGTCATTGATGCCGTCGCCGACCATGGCGACGACGCCGCTCTTCTTCAGTTCGCTGACCGTGGCGGCCTTGTCCGCCGGCAGCACTTCGGCATGCACATCGCGGATACCCAGGGCTTCGGCGACCACCCGGGCGCTGCCGCGGTTATCGCCGGTCAGCAGGTGGCTGCTGATATGGCGCGCCTGCAACTGCTCGATGGCCTGCCGGGCACCTGGCTTGAGGGTGTCGCCGAAGGCGAACAGGGCCAGCACCCGTGGCTGTGGACTCTGCTCGATCAGCCAGGACAAGGTGCGGCCCTCGGCCTCCCAGGCGCTCGCCGTTGCCTCCAGGGTTCCGGCCGCCAGGCCGCTTTCGTCCAGCAGGCGGCGGTTGCCCAGGGCCAGGGCACGGCCGTCGAGTTCGCCGGCGATACCGCGTCCGGTCAATGAGCGGCTGTTATGGATATCCGCCACTGCCAGGCCACGTTCCGCGCAGGCATCGAGTACCGCCTTGGCCAGCGGGTGTTCGCTGCCACGCTGAAGAGCGCCGGCCAGTTGCAGGGCGAGTGCTTCGTCACCGTCCACGGCGCTGAAGTGGGCAATCCGCGGGGTGCCGGAGGTCAGGGTGCCGGTCTTGTCGAAGACCACGGCGCTGACTTCATGGGCGCGCTCAAGGGCTTCGGCATCCTTGATCAGGATGCCATGGCGCGCGGCGACGCCGGTACCGGCCATGATCGCGGTCGGGGTGGCCAGGCCCAGGGCACACGGGCAGGCGATCACCAGCACCGCCACGGCATTGATCAGGGCGGTCTCCAGGGGCGCGCCGTGCAGCCACCAGCCGACCAGCGTCGCCAGGGCCAGCAGCAGTACGCTCGGGACGAATACCTGGCTGACCTTGTCCACCAGCTTCTGGATCGGCGCCTTGGCCGCCTGGGCGTCCTCCACCAGGCGGATGATCCGTGCGAGCACGGTTTCCGCCCCCAGCGCCTGGGTCTTGACCAGCAACCGGCCTTCACCGTTGATGGCGCCGCCGGTGACCTTGTCTCCCGGCTGCTTCGGCACCGGCAGGCTTTCACCGCTGATCAGGGCCTCGTCGGCATGGCTCTGGCCTTCGACCACTTCGCCATCCACCGGAAAACGTTCGCCGGGCTTGACCAGCACCAGGTCGTCGAGGCGCAAGGCACTGATGGCGACGTCCTGTTCGCGGCCGTCGATCACCTGGATCGCCCGTTCCGGGCGCAAGGCTTCGAGGGCACGGATGGCGCTGGCGGTCTGGCGCTTGGCGCGGCTTTCGAGGTATTTGCCCAGCAGCACCAGGGCGATCACCACCGCCGAGGCTTCGAAATACAGATGGGGCATATGGCCGTGGCCGGCGTTGGCCCATTGGTAGAGGCTCAGGCCGTAACCGGCGCTGGTGCCGAGGGCTACCAGCAGGTCCATATTGCCGGCTCCGGCTTTGACCGCTTTCCACGCGGCGACATAAAAGCGTGCGCCGAAGATGAACTGCACCGGCGTCGCCAGGGCGAATTGCAGCCAGGCCGGCAGCATCCAGTCGTAGCCGAAGGGCTGGGCGAGCATCGGCAACACCAGCGGCAGCGCCAGGGCGATGGCCAGCAGCAGCGACCAGCGCTCGCGGCTCAGGCGCTGCTGTTGCACCTGGGCCGTGGCGGCTTCGCTCTGACGCAGGGTGGCGGAATAACCGGCGGCGCCGACGGCGGCGATCAGCAGCGCCGGATCGACCTGGCCAAGCAATTCGAGGTGGGCCCGTTCATTGGCCAGGTTGACGCTGACGCTACGCACCCCGGCGACCTTGCTCAGGGCTCGCTCGACGCGGCCGGCGCAGGAGGCGCAGGTCATGCCGCCGATGCTCAGTTCCAGGCTCTGGCTGGGCACTTGGTAACCGGCCTGTTCGACGGCCTGCAGCAGTGCCGGCAAGCTGTCGGCGGGGGCCTGGACGCGGGCCTGTTCGGTGGCGAGATTGACGCTGACCGCGCTGGTCCCCGTTACTTTGCGCAAGGCGCGTTCGACTCTGCCGGCGCAACTGGCGCAGGTCATGCCGGCGATCGGCAGGTCGAAAAGAGTGGATTCGAGCATGGGCGATACTCCTGGAGAAGTTGCCCACAGGATCAACCTTGCCACCTTGGCAAGGTCAAGCCTCTCTTTTGCGCAGGGTTCGACTTACTGATAACCCAGCGGCACCTGCTTGAGGCGCAGTCCGTTCGGCCCGGCGACAATGGCGAACTTGCGCACATCCCCGCCATTGAGCTTGATCAGTTGCTGCGGGGCCGCCAGCATGCTCGCGTTACAGCCAGGGGCCTGGCCCGGCAGCGCCTTGAGGCGCACGGAAACATCGCCGGGCGGCAGGTTGAAGGAGGTGGCCTGTTCCTGGAACAGTCGCGCCGACAATTGATCCTGCAGGTAGACGCCGATTTCGCAAGGCGTCGAAACCTCCAGGCGCTCACGGGAGATGATCAGCACCCCGTAGTTTTCTCCGGCGGCGCTGGCAAAGGGTGTCGCACCGAAAAGGCTGAGAAGGCCGAACAGGCTGAAAACTGACCAGCGCATGGCTGAATCTCCTACGGTTGGATCGTCGATGACGAAGCTTGGCGCAGGGGCGAGCGAAATGCCAGCCCGGCAGCTTCACGAGGAACTTGACCTTGCCACGATGGCAAGCTTGAGACTGTTCCCAACCTCAATACAGGAGAAGTGTCATGCAAATCTTCAATGTCCAGGGCATGTCGTGCGGTCACTGCGTCAAGGCCATCACCCAGGCCGTGCAGGCCCGCGATCCGGCGGCCAGCGTGCAGGTGGACCTCGGGGCGAAGGAAGTCGGCGTGCAGAGCCGGTTGTCGGCCGACGAGGTCATCAGCGTGATCAGCGATGAAGGTTACGCGGTGCAGCTGGCGAGTTGACCGCTCCGATCGTTCCGCCGCTCTGCGTGGGACAGCACCAGGCCGTGCCCGGAGCGGCCTGGCAACCCCTGGAATTTCCCGGTCATTTATTTAGTTAGCGACCTATCGGAATGTTCAAGGCATCCCCGCGCAGTTAGACTAGGCGGCTGCACGCACTGCTACCGGATGCCCGATGAACCTACGATTGATCCTCATCCTCGGGGCCCTGAGCGCTTTCGCGCCCCTGGCCATCGACTTCTACCTGCCGGGTTTCCCGTCGATGGCCATCGCCTTCGGCACCGATGAAAAGCATATCCAGCTGACGCTGGCGGTTTATTTCCTCGGGCTGTCCATCGGGCAACTGGTCTACGGGCCATTGGCGGATCGCTTTGGTCGGCGGGGGCCGTTGCTGGTCGGGGTGTTCCTGTTCACCCTGGCGTCCCTGGCCTGCGCCTTCGCCCCGAACCTGGAATGGCTGATCGCCGCGCGTTTCCTGCAGGCGCTCGGCGGTTGCGCGGGGGCGGTGATTTCCCGGGCGGTGGTCAGCGACAAGTGTGACGCCATCGGTTCGGCCAAGGTCTTTTCGCAGCTGATGCTGGTGACTGGCCTGGCGCCGATCCTGGCACCGATGCTCGGCGGCGTGCTGGTCAATCTCTACGGCTGGCAGTCGATCTTTATCGTGCTGACCCTGTTCAGCGCGTTGTCCGCCGTCGCCGTGGCCCTGGGCCTGCCGGAAAGCCTGCCGGCCACTCAACCGCGGCAACCGCTGTCGGGGGCGTTGCGCCAGTACGCCAGCCTGCTGTCGGACCGGGTGTTCTTCGGCCATGCCCTGACCGGCGGGATCGCCATTGCCGGGATGTTCGCCTACATCGCCGGTTCGCCCTTCGTCTTCATCAAATTGTATGGGGTTCCCGCCGAGCACTATGGCTGGCTGTTCGGCAGCAACGCGGCGGGATTCATCCTGGTGGCGCAGATCAACGCGCGCCTGCTCGGCAAGCGCGGGCCGGCCTTTCTGCTGGCGCGTGCGGTGTGGGTCTATCTGGCGGCGGGACTCACGCTGCTGGGCATCAGCACCCTGCATACCGCGCAGCTCTGGCCGCTGCTGGTCCCGCTGTTCATCTGCATTTCCAGCCTGGGTTGCATCATTCCCAATGCGGCGGCCTGCGCCATGCGTGGCCAGGGGGCACGGGCCGGCAGCGCTTCGGCGATGTTCGGTTGCCTGCAGTTCAGCGTCGCGGCGGGCGCGGCGTCGCTGGTCGGGCTGTTGCATGACGGCAGCGCCACGCCGATGGCGCTGGTGATCGGCCTGTGCGGGGTGCTGGCGGTGATGGTTGCCATGGGGACTCGTCGTCTCGAGAACGCACGAGTCGCCCAGAGCTAGATGACGCGGATCAGCCGACGGCTTGCCGTTGCTGTTCTGGAAAGGAATGAGGGGCGTGCAGGCGTGCTTGCAGCGTGCTGACAAAGGCGCGGGCTTCGGTTTCGCTGCGGAAGGTGACCGCATGCTGATCGAGCCGGACCTGCCATTGGCTGCCGTGGGGTTTTGCTAACTCTTTTACAAGGATCTTCATGGCTGACTTCCTTTGGTTGGCAAAGGCGGCCAGTGTAAACCTGAATACGTTCGCTGGGATGACAGGGATCAAGGATCTGACTGACGGTATTTCCGCTTGTCTTGTAGGTCTTGAATGACCTGCGGGAACGGCAGGGCTATGCGCCCTGACCAAGGGTGGGAGGGGGCTTGCCCCCG
>NZ_JACAOR010000002.1:14980-15110 GCF_013386115.1 Pseudomonas gingeri | reverse complement strand
CCCGAAGCTTTTGGTGGTTTTGAGGGCCTCTTCGCGGGCAAGCCCGCTCCCACAAATCCCGCTCCCACCCTGTCCGAGTTGTCCCGGATATTGCGGGTGACTGGAGCAGACTGTGGGAGGGGGCTTGCCC
>NZ_JACAOR010000002.1:0-14919 GCF_013386115.1 Pseudomonas gingeri | reverse complement strand
CCCGAAGCTTTTGGTGGTTTTGGGGGCCTCTTCGCGGGCAAGCCCGCTCCCACAAAGCCCACTTCCAGCAAGCCCTCTCCTGTGACTCAGAAGCCTTCCAGCACGATCTTGCCCTTGGCCTTGCCGCTTTCCAGCAGGGCATGGGCACGGCGCAGGTTGGCGGCGTTGATCTGGCCGAAGTGCTCGCCGACCGTGGTCTTCAGCACGCCGGCATCGATCAGTTCAGCCACCCGGTTGAGCAGGTTGTGTTGTTCGATCATGTCTTCGGTCTCGAACATCGAGCGGGTGTACATGAACTCCCAGTGCAACGACAGGCTCTTGCGCTTGAGCTTGCTGATGTCCAGGCCTTTCGGATCGTCGATCAGGCCCAGCTTGCCCTGCGGCTTGAGTGCCTCGACCAGTTGATCCAGATGCGTGTCGGTCTGGGTCAGGCTGGCGACGTGAGTGACATGCGGCTGACCCTGCGCCTTGAGTTCATCGCTGAGGGGCTTGCTGTGGTCGATCACCAGGTCGGCGCCCAGGGCCAGCACCCAGTCCCGGGTTTCGGCACGCGAGGCGGTGCCGATGACTTTCAACCCGGTCAACTGGCTGGCCAGTTGCGTCAGGATCGAACCCACGCCACCGGCCGCGCCGACGATCAGCAGGCTCTGGCCCTGATCGGCCTTGTCTTCGCGCACTTGCAGGCGCTCGAACAGCAATTCCCAGGCGGTGATCGCGGTGAGCGGCAAGGCGGCCGCTTCGGCGAAATCCAGGCTCTCGGGCATATGACCGACGATGCGCTCATCCACCACGTGCAGTTCACTGTTGGCGCCGGGACGGGTCAGGGAGCCGGCGTAGAACACCTTGTCACCGACCTTGCACAGACTGGCGTCGCTGCCGACCGCCTTGACCACGCCGGCCACGTCCCAGCCGAGGACCTTGGCCTCGCCGTTTTCCGGTGGCATGTACTGGCGGACCTTGGTGTCCACCGGGTTGACCGAGATGGCCTTGACCTCGACCAGCAGGTCGCGGGGGCCGGGGACCGGCACTGGCAGTTCGATATCTTGCAACGACAGTGGATCGCTGCTGGGCAAGGAAGAATAGAAGGCAATGGCTTTCATGGGGAAGACTCCAGGGAGATGGGCAAACAAGGGGGTGTCAGGAGAGAAACCGCAGGCGTTTGAGTTCGAACTGCTCGATCAGGCCTTCTGACTGTTGGCGGAAATCCTCGAAGTGGGGCGCGGCGAAATGGCTCGCCAGCGCGGCTTCGTCGGTCCACTGCTCCAGCATGTAGAGGGTGTCGGCATGCTCGAGGTCGTCATGCAGATCGTATTGGCGGCAACCGGGTTCGGCACGGGTTGGCACTTGCAGTGCTCGCAAGAGTTGTTCAAGCGCGGGGCGCCGGTCAGGTTTGGCAACCAGGATGGCAAGGGTGGTCAGGGTCTGGGACATGGGTGACGCCTCATGTTGCAGCGGTGTGTGGCGGCATGATTAGTCATTTCCCTTGAGGATAAAACCGGCTAAAACAGCAGTCTCTTTCAATATTTTTTTGATAATCAGGAGGCTTTGGTGCTGCGTTTCGACGATTTGCAGTTGTTTGTGCGTGCCGCCGACCTGGGTAGCCTGTCGGCGGCGGCGCGGATCATGGACTTGTCGCCGGCGGTGGCCAGTGCCTCGCTCAAGCGCATCGAGCAGCAACTGGGCGCGCGCCTGCTCGCCCGCTCGACACGCAGCCTGCGCCTGACTGCCGAAGGCGAGGGTTTCCTCGAATATGCCCGGGCCGCCCTGAGCAACCTGGACGAGGGCCGCCGGTTGCTGACCAGCGCTCAGGACCAGGTCAGCGGGGTCCTGCAACTGTCGGCACCTTCGGACTTCGGGCGCAATCTGTTGCTGCCCTGGCTCGACGAGTTCCAGCGCGAACATCCGAAGCTGACAGTGCGCCTGCTGCTGGGCGATCGGATCGCCGACCTGTTCCGCCAGCCGGTGGACATCGCCCTGCGTTATGGCGAACCGGAGGACTCGAGCCTGGTGGCGCTGCCGATCGCCCCGGATAACCGCCGCGTGTTGTGCGCCGCGCCCGACTACCTGGCACGCCATGGCGAACCCGCCACCCTGGAGCAACTGGCCCAGCACAACTGCCTGCTGTTCATGCTCGGCAGCCGGGTCCATGACCAGTGGAGCTTTCACGATGGCAAGCGCGATATCAGCCTCACGGTCAGCGGTGATCGCTTCAGCGATGACGCCGATGTGGTGCGCCTGTGGGCATTGGCCGGAGCGGGGATTGCCTACAAGTCCTGGCTCGATGTCGGCACCGATGTGCTGGCCGGGCGGCTGAAGGTGTTGCTCCCGGAGCTGTCCTGCGAACGGGCACCGCTGAATCTGCTGTGCGCTCATCGCGCTCAGTTGAGTAAGCCGGTGAACCTGTTGCGCGAAATGCTCAGTCGGCGTTGCGCCGAGCTGTCGCGGCGGGCCCCGGCGCGTCATGCTGGCGGCGGATGATGGCGCGGCTGCCCGGTGCGTGACTTGTTACAACCGGTGCAGGAATAAAAGTCGGCACCGGTTCCATTGTGGTTTAGGCTTGAATCATTGGATCCAATGTTTTTCCGGCTGAAACGCATTTTGTTACGTTCGCCGGAGTTACTTGCCGAAATGAGAAAATTTCCCGGATTTTGGCACTTTTGCGTCTTGGCTGGAGTGCCGGGATTTCTCAGTATGGCTTCGTGCGGTCGATCAATGTTTCAACAGGGAGTGAAGACATGGAATATGCACCTTGCATCAGTCAGATAGCCGCGTTGCTTGCAGACCCCAAGCGCAGCGCGATGATGTGGGCGTTGCTCGATGGCAGCGCACGGTCTGCCGATGAACTGGCCTTGCTGGCCGGCTTGTCCCTTTCATCGGCCAGTGCCCACCTGGCCCGCTTGAGCGGTGGCGGGCTGTTGCGGCTCGAGGCCCGTGGCCGCAAACGCTTCTTCCGCCTGGCGGCGCCGGAGATCGCCACGGCCGTGGAGGCCCTGGCAAGTGCCTCCCTGGCCAGCGCACCGCTGGCGGTACAACACTCGATCAAGCTGCAGGCCCCGGATGCCGCGGCGCTCAAGCGTGCCCGGCTGTGCCACGATCACCTGGGCGGGGAGCTGGCCTGCGAGCTGTATCAACGTCTGTTGCTGGCCGGCTGGATCGAACAGCACGAGCAGCGGGTCCGCGTGACCAGTGCCGGCGCCCAGCGTTTTGCCGAGCGCGGGCTGTATATCCAGGCGCTGGCCCACGGCAGCCGCGAGATGGTCTGTGTCTGCCACGATGTGCGCGAGCGCCGTCCGCACCTGGGCGGTGTCCTCGGGGCGGGGCTGTTGCAGCTGTTCCTGCAGTCGGGCTGGCTGGCGCCGATGGATGAGTCCAGGGCCTTGCGCCTCTCCCCCCTCGGAGAGCGGCAGATCGACAAGTTCGCCGCCATGGTCGAGCTCGAACTGGCCGGTTGACCCCTCCCGCCGCGGTTGCCTGCGACAGGGACGCCGCAGGCGTCGCTCAGGGATGCGAACAGGTCGCACCGAGCAATAGCCCCATCCGGTGATACCGCACACTCGATCGAGCATTCGAATCGAGGGATATCCCATGGAAACTCAAGGCTACAGCGCGGCAGAACGTCTGGAACGGCTGCCCATCAGCGGCTATCACCGGTTGATCTTCATCATCATTGCCCTGGCCTTTTTCTTCGACTCCATGGACCTGGCCATGATGACCTTCCTGCTCGGCTCGATCAAAGCCGAGTTCGCCCTCAGCAGTGCCCAGGCCGGCCTGCTGGCCAGTTCGAGCTTTTTCGGCATGGTGCTGGGCGCCTCGCTGTCGGGCATGCTCGCCGACCGTTTCGGCCGCAAGCCGGTGTTCCAGTGGAGCATCGTACTGTGGGGGCTGGCCAGTTACCTGTGCTCCACGGCGCAGACGGTGGAGATGCTCACGCTGTTCCGCATTCTCCTGGGGATCGGCATGGGCATGGAGTTTCCGATTGCCCAGTCGATGCTCTCGGAACTGATCCCGGCCAAGCGCCGCGGACGCTATATCGCCCTGATGGATGGTTTCTGGCCGCTGGGTTTTGTCGCCGCCGGGGTGCTGTCGTACTTCCTGCTGCCGCTGGTGGGCTGGCGCGATATCTTCCTGGTCCTGGCGATCCCGGCGGTGTTTGTCCTGGCGATCCGCTTTTTCATTCCCGAGTCGCCGCGCTGGCTGGAGCAGGCGGGTCATCATGGCGCGGCGGACAAGGTGCTGTGCGGCATCGAGGATCGGGTCCGCGCCTCGCTCAAGCGCGCCGCCCTGCCGATGCCGGTACGCCTGCCACGCAGCGTGGACCGTCCGCCGAGCTTTTTCTCGGCCTTCCGCCAGTTGTGGTCGCCGCTGTACCGCCAGCGCACGATGATGATCTGGAGCGTCTGGTTCTTTGCCTTGCTGGGTTTCTACGGCCTCACGTCCTGGCTGAGCGCCTTGCTGCAGCAGTCGGGATTCGCGGTGACCCAGTCGGTGTACTACACGGTGCTGATTTCCCTCGGCGGTATCCCGGGGTTCCTGGTGGCGGCCTGGCTGGTCGAGCTATGGGGGCGCAAGCCGGTGTGCATCGTCACTCTGCTCGGCGGCGGGGTGATGGCGTTCCTCTACGGCCAGAGTGCGGTCTTCGGCGGGAACGTGATCCTGCTGATCGTTTCGGGCTTGCTGATGCAGTTCTTTCTGTTTGGCATGTGGGCAGTGCTCTACACCTATACCCCGGAGCTCTATCCGACCTCGGCGCGGGCCACGGGCTCGGGGTTCGCCTCGGCCATCGGCCGGGTCGGCTCGTTGCTCGGGCCGCTGGTGACGGGGCTGGTGTTCCCGGTGACCGGGCAGGGCGGGGTGTTCGCCCTCGGCGCCCTGTGCTTTGCGATCGCGGCAGCGGTGGTCTGGCGTTTCGGCATGGAGACCCGGGGCAAGACGCTGGAGGAATTGAGCGAAGGGGTGCCGGGCTGATCTCAGGGCCAGGCCTTATCTGGCAGGAACGGAGCTTGCCGGCGAAGAGGCCCTTGGGGCCGCCAAAAGCTTCGCGGGCAAGCACCGCTCCCACCGGCCGCAGGGCTAGGGCTTGACCAGGCGCGCATCCAGGCTGTTCTGCGCCAGGCGTCGGGCCTGGTCCTGGGTCATGCCCAGGTGGGTGTGCAGCGCATGGAAGTTCTCGGTGACATAACCGCCGAAGTACGCCGGGTCATCCGAGTTCACCGTCACCTTCACTCCACGTTCGAGCATCTCGAGGATGTTGTGTTGGGACATGTGGTCGAACACGCAGAGCTTGGTGTTCGACAGCGGGCAGACGGTCAGCGGAATCTGCTCGTCGATGATCCGCTGCATCAGCCGTTCATCTTCGATGGCCCGCACGCCGTGGTCGATCCGCTGGATCTTCAGCAGGTCGAGGGCTTCCCAGATGTATTCCGGCGGACCTTCCTCGCCGGCGTGGGCGACGGTCAGGAAACCTTCGTGGCGCGCCCGGTCGAAGACCCGCTGGAACTTGCTCGGCGGGTGGCCCATCTCCGAGCTGTCCAGCCCGACCGCGACAAACGCATCGCGAAACGGCAGCGCCTGGTCGAGGGTTTTCTGTGCTTCGTCTTCGCTCAGGTGACGCAGGAAGCTGAGGATCAGGCCGCTGCTGACACCCAGTTGCTGCTCGCCGTCCTTCAGGGCCGCGGCGATGCCGTTGAGCACCACTTCGAAAGGGATGCCGCGGTCAGTATGGGTCTGCGGATCGAAGAAGGGTTCGGTGTGGATCACGTTCTGCGTCTTGCAGCGCAGCAGGTAGGCCCAGGTCAGGTCATAGAAGTCCTGGGACGTGCGCAGCACATCGGCGCCCTGGTAGTACAGGTCGAGGAATTCCTGCAGGTTGTTGAAGGCGTAGGCCTGGCGCAGGGTATCGACGTCGTTCCAGGGCAGGGCGATCTTGTTGCGCTCGGCGAGGGCGAACAGCAACTCCGGCTCCAGCGAGCCTTCCAGGTGCAGGTGCAATTCGGCCTTGGGCAGGGCGTTGAGCCAGTCGTACATAGGTTTTTCTCATCAGGTGCAGATGGACGGCATTCTACAGATGACGGCCGAAGTATTGGCTAAAACCTGACCGGACGGTTCAAAGCCCCCACACTTCCTGCCGGGACGATGCCTCCCGACCCCGACCAACGCTGCGCTAAGGTGTAACGAAACGTTGGCGGCTCGCCGCAGTCTGTAAGCCATCACCCTTGAGGCCGTGCGATGCTCACTCTGTTGCGAGAAGAAAGATTCCTGTTGCTGGCCGTGGTCATGGCGGCGGTCGCCTTCCCGCTCGAACACTGGCTGTTGCACAGCGGGCAGGGTGTCGCGCTGGTCGCCGGGCTGGTATTGATCGGGGCGATCGTCTGCGCCTCGATGCGCGTCGCCCACCATGCCGAGTTGCTGGCAGAGAAGGTCGGCGATCCCTACGGCACGATGATCCTGACCTTGTCGGCGGTGCTGGTGGAAGTGGTGATCCTGGCGATCATGATGAGTAACGAGGCTTCGCCGACCCTGGTGCGCGACACCATCTATTCGGCGGTGATGCTCGATATCAACGGCATCCTCGGCCTGGCGGCGCTGATGGGCGGGATCAAGCATGGCGAGCAGTCCTACAACGATGATTCGGCCCGCAGCTACAGTGTGATGATCCTCACCGCGATGGGCGTGTCCATGGTGGTGCCGGAATTCATTCCCGAGGCGGACTGGAAGCTCTACTCGGCCTTCACCATCGGCGCGATGGTGTTGCTGTACACCTTGTTCCTGCGCATGCAGGTCGGTCCCCACAGCTATTTCTTCAGCTACAGCTACCCGGAAAAGAAGCGCAAGAATCCCAGCCAGGTGGAGACGCCGCCGGTCAACCTGGGGCAATCCATCGCCACCCTGGTGTTTGGTATCGTGGTGATCGGCGCGCTGGCCGAGGTGATGTCCAAGACCCTCGATCTGGGCCTGGAGCACACCGGCGCACCCCCGGTGGTCACGGCGATCCTGGTGGCGGCGATTTCCGCCGCACCGGAAATCCTCACGGCCCTGCGCGCGGCCCTGGCCAATCGCATGCAGTCGGTGGTCAACGTGGCGCTGGGGGCGTCGTTGTCGACGGTGATCCTGACCGTGCCGGTGATGGAGGCCATGGCGCTCTACACCGGCCAGCCGTTCCAGATGGCGATGACACCGGTGCAGACCGTGATGGTGCTGATCACCCTGATTGTCAGTGCGATCAACCTCAACGACGGTGAAACCAACGCCATCGAGGGCATGACCCACTTCGTGCTGTTCGCCACCTTTATCATGCTCTCGCTGCTGGGGCTCTAGGCCCCGCGCCGCTTACCAGGGAATGGTCTCGCCCTTGTAGTTGATGAAGTGATGCCCACCCTTGCCGGCAAAGGCGTTTACCTGATCGACCAGGCCGCGGGTGCTGGTGGCGACATCGATGTCGGCGCCTTCACCGCCCATGTCGGTTTTCACCCAGCCCGGATGCATCGACAGCACGGTAAAGGCCGGGGCCTCGATTTCGCTCAGGAAACTGTTGGTCATGGAGTTCAGCGCTGCCTTGCTCGCCTTGTAGAACGCCAGCTCCGGCGCATCCGGCACGGTCACGCTGCCCAGGCCCGAACTCATGAAGGCGATCACCCCGTAACCCGGACGGATCTGACCGACAAAACGCTGGGCCAGGGCCACGGGGGCGATGGCGTTGGTCATGAACAGCTGGCCGATTTCCGCCAGCGAGGCATTGCCCGGTTTCTGGTCAGCCGGGCCCTTGACGCCGGCATTGACGAACAGCAGGTCGAAGACCTGGCCATCCAGGCGCTGGGCGAGGGCGGCAACCGCCGACTGGTCGTCCATGTCCAGGGTTTCGATCTGCACGTTGCCGACGGCTTTCAGTGCATCGGCCTTGTGCACATCGCGCACGGTGGCGGTGACATTCCAGCCGTCGGCCAGCAGTTGTTGCACCAGGCCCAGGCCGAGGCCCCGGGAGGCACCGATGATCAATGCGTTCTTATCGCTCATGAGCGGATTCCTTGTGAAGTGGAGACTGGGTTCTCAGAGGACAACTCTGTTGCAGGCGATGCTGCAATTCCTTGCGCAACTCGCCGAGTTCGGCGATGCGCGCCTCGATCAGGTTCAGTTTGTCCTGCAGCAGTTGCGTGACCGCGTTGTCCGGGTCGGGCGCGTTCCACAGGGCGGCGACGCTGTTGCCGATCTCGCCGAGGCTGAAGCCCAGGCGCTGGGCGGTCTTGATATACAGCACCAGTTGCAGCATCTCGGGAGCGTAGTCGCGATATCCGTTGGCGCTGCGCCGGGCGACGATCAGTCCGCGCTGTTCGTAGAAGCGCAGGGTATCGCGGCTGACAGCACTGGCCTGGGCCAATTCACCGATGCGCATGGGACGGGCTCTCCGAGGTCTTGACCCTGGAGCATACTCCAGGCTTCAGACTTTGTGCTCCTTGTCCGAATCCGGAGTTGCAGCATGTGGAGCACAACACACTATCGTCGATTGGTCCGGGCCAGCGCCTGGTACGACCTGATCGTCACCGCCGCGTTTGTCACCCCCTGGAGTTTTCTCGCGTTGCACGCCGTGCTGCGGGGGGTTAGCCAGGCATTGGGCCTGCCGGGGGAGCTGCCGCCCTTCGAGCCTGTGCATATGTTGATGGCCAATCTGCTGGGCTCGATCGTCTGTGTCTGGGCGGTACTGCGCATCCGTGATCCGCAACCGCTCTTCGGTCGTTACGACGCCGTGGGCCGGCTGCTGTTCGCGACTTGGCAGGCCTATGCGCTGAGCCAGGGGGCGAGCGCGATCATCGCGGTGTTCCTGTTCTTCGAAATCGCCTGGGGGATCGCGCAACTGTTGCCGCTGAAGGAAGGGGTGTCATCCGTACGGCTCGACGCAAGGCATTGAATCGCTGCGACGCTCACCCAGGGGCTGCGATGCGCAGCGTTTCCTTGATCAAAAAACAACCAATCGTTCACAAGCTCGACCAGACCGGCAACCGGGACACCCTTGCACTGGTTATCCACAGGTTGCTCCACAGTATTTGTGTGCAAGCACAAAACTTGGGCATAAGCGCCGGGCAGCTATTTCCCAAACGCGATAAACCCGGCTAAGCCGTTGTTTTCAGAAAGTTTCGGCGGTTGTGGAGAATAATTGGACGAAAATTGATCAGTGCCCGCAAAGCCACGTTGCAGAAGGGTTACAGGCGGATGTGCTCAGGTTATCCACAGTCGGGTGCACAGTCATTGTGGGCAAAAGCCCACGTTGCCGGTCGCCGCCATCCCGCGGCGGTGGACAACTCGGCGGCGGCTTATCGTTGCAGGAGGATGCGTCCGCGACTGAGGTCGGCCAGCTGCCGTTGCAGGGTGTCGATATGACCTTCGCCGAGGGCCAGTTGCAGCTCCACGCCGTTGGCGGTGAATTGCTCCTCGACCACCAGGCCGCCGGCTTCGGCGACCCGCAGCTTGACCAGCGCCAGTTCACTGAAGCCACAGGCACAACTGAGCGGCACCCGGCTGATCAGCTCGATGCGTTCGGCATTCTGCAGGCACTTGTTGGCGCCGCCGCCATAGGCGCGGGCCAGTCCGCCGGTGCCCAGCTGGATGCCGCCGTACCAGCGGATCACCAGCACCGCCACCTGGTCGTAGTCCTGGGCCTCGATGGCGGCGAGGATCGGCCGTCCCGCCGTGCCGCCTGGCTCGCCGTCATCGCTGCTGCGGTATTGATCGGCGAGTTTCCAGGCCCAGCAATTGTGGGTGGCATCCAGGTCGCTGTGCTGCTCGATAAAGCCCTGGGCCTCGGCGACGCTGGTGATCGGGGCGGCGAGGGTGATAAAGCGGCTTTTGCGAATTTCTTCGCGATATTCGCAAGGGCCGGCAAGGGTAAAGGGCATACGGGATCGGCTTTGAGTGAGGGTCAGAGCGGCGGCGTCAGGCCACAGCCCTTGAGAATGATACGGATCAGGTTGTTGCCGGCTTCTTCCATATCCTGCTTGGTCAGGCGCGTGCGGCCGGTGACGCGGCAGATCTGGGTGGCGAAGTCGGCATAATGCTGGGTGCTGCCCCAGAGCAGGAAGATCAGGTGCACCGGGTCCACCGGGTCCATCTTGCCGGCGTCGATCCAGGCCTGGAACACATCGGCCCGGCCTTGGAACCAGGCGCGGTAGTCCTGGCTGAAATATTCGCTCAGGCATTCGCCGCCGCTGATGATCTCCATGGCGAAGATTCGCGAAGCCTGTGGCTGGCGGCGGGAGAATTCCATCTTGGCGCGGATGTAGCGCGTCAGGGCCTGCGCCGGATCGTCCTCGGCCGTCAGGTGGTTGAAGGTGCTGTCCCACAATTCGAGGATGTTGCTCAGCACCGCGACATACAACCCCAACTTGTTGGTGAAGTAATAATGCAGGTTGGCCTTGGGCAGCCCGGCATTCTGCGCGATGGTGTTCATGCTGGTGCCCTTGAAACCATGACGGGCGAATTCGTCTTCGGCGGCCTTGATGATCGCCTCTTCGTTTTTCTGGCGAATGCGGCTGGCGGGTTTTCCGACGTGGGCAGGGACTTCAACGGTCATAGGCAGTTCCGGACTGATCTGTGGGTGCAACCTGTGCACAGATAACTTACCCACAGGAATCAGACAAGCCTTACTGCCATATAAAGCTTCGATGGGGTTCCATCCTGTCGCTTTCGAGGGCGTGATTTGCGTCAGACGCCAAACCCCGTGGGGCGGAGCCTTTTGTGGTCTCAAGGGACTCTTCGTCGCGGTGCCGCCCGGAACAAGCCCGCTCCCACAGGCCTGGCAAACGTCTGTTCAGCGCGTCGCCGCCAGGTTCTCCAGGAAGCTTTCCAGCACCAGGTGGGGACGCCGGCCCTTGCGCGTGACCGAGGCCAGGCTGAGGTCATAGAAACGGCTGCTGGCCTTCAGCGCGCGTAGCCGGCCCTGTTGTACCCAGAGACTGGCGTAGTGATCCGGCAGGTAGCCGATATAGCGGCCGGTGAGGATCAGGAAGGCCATGCCCTCGCGGTCCGACGCGCTGGCGGTGCAGTTGAGCGCCTGGTAGTGGGCCTGGATATCGGCCGGCAGGCGGAAGGTCGGGGCAATCGCGTCCTGGTGGTTGAGGCGTTCATCCTCCAGCTGTCGGTCATCGACATAAAACAGCGGATGCCCCACCGCGCAGTAGAGCAGCGAGCGCTCGCTGTACAAGGGCTGGTATTCCAGTCCGGAGAGGGCGCTGGCCTGGGGCACCACGCCGACATGCAGGCGACCGTCGAGCACGCCCTGTTCCACCTCGTTGGGGGCGATCATGCGGATCTGGATCTGCACGTCCGGCCCGCGCTCCTTTAGCTGGGCCAGGGCATGGGTGATGCGCATGTGGGGCAGGGTGACCAGGTTGTCGGTCAGGCCGATGATCAGTTCGCCACGCAGGTGCCGGTGCAGGCCGTTGACCTCGGTACGGAAGCTCTCCAGCGCACTCAACAGTTGCAAGGCCGATTGGTAGACCTCGCGTCCTTCCTCGGTCAGCGAGAAACCGGCGCGCCCGCGCTGGCACAGGCGCAGGCCGAGGCGTTGTTCCAGGTCGCTCATCTGCTGGCTGATGGCCGAACGACCGATGCCGAGCACGGTTTCCGCCGCGGAAAATCCCCCGCATTCCACCACGCTGCGAAAGATCCGCAACAGACGGATATCGAAGTCGCTGACTTGCGCCAGGGGATCGGGGCGACGGCTGCTCATGGTTTAGTCTGCCATTAACTGAAGGTTAGAAAAGTTGCATTTCACCGACTTTATCGCCGTGGCAATTTAGTCGCAAGAACGCTTTTAACGCCCACGCCGCTTAACGCCTTGCGAGGTTTCGCTCATGAACATGCCTGAAAACGCTCCGTCGTCCCTGGCCAGCCAGCTCAAGCTCGATGCCCATTGGATGCCGTACACCGCCAACCGCAACTTCCAGCGTGACCCACGCCTGATCGTCGCGGCCGAAGGCAGCTGGCTGATCGATGACAAGGGACGCAAGGTCTATGACTCGCTGTCGGGCCTGTGGACCTGCGGCGCCGGGCACACCCGCAAGGAAATCCAGGAAGCGGTGGCCAAGCAACTGGGCACCCTCGACTACTCGCCGGGCTTCCAGTACGGCCACCCGCTGTCGTTCCAGCTCGCGGAAAAAATCACCGCGCTGACGCCGGGCAACCTGAACCACGTGTTCTTCACCGATTCCGGTTCCGAGTGTGCCGACACCGCGGTGAAGATGGTCCGCGCCTACTGGCGCCTGAAAGGCCAGGCGACCAAGACCAAGATGATCGGTCGTGCCCGTGGTTACCACGGGGTGAACATCGCCGGTACCAGCCTCGGCGGCGTGAACGGCAACCGCAAGCTGTTCGGTCAGGCGATGATGGATGTCGACCACCTGCCGCACACCCTGCTGGCGAGCAATGCCTTCTCCCGTGGCATGCCGGAGCAGGGCGGTATCGCCCTGGCCGATGAACTGCTCAAGCTGATCGAACTGCATGACGCGTCGAATATCGCCGCGGTGTTCGTCGAGCCGATGGCCGGTTCCGCCGGTGTGCTGGTACCGCCACAGGGTTACCTCAAGCGCCTGCGGGAAATCTGCGACCAGCACAATATCCTGCTGGTGTTCGACGAAGTGATCACCGGTTTCGGGCGTACCGGCTCGATGTTCGGTGCCGACAGCTTCGGTGTGACCCCGGACCTGATGTGTATCGCCAAGCAGGTCACCAACGGCGCCATCCCGATGGGCGCGGTGATCGCCAGCAGCGAGATCTACCAGACCTTCATGAACCAGCCGACGCCCGAGTACGCGGTGGAATTCCCCCACGGCTACACCTACTCGGCCCACCCGGTGGCCTGCGCGGCCGGCCTGGCGGCCCTCGACCTGTTGCAGAAGGAGAACCTGGTGCAGAGCGTGGCGGAAATCGCACCGCATTTCGAGAACGCCCTGCATGGCCTCAAGGGCAGCAAGAACGTGATCGATATTCGCAACTACGGCCTGGCCGGGGCGATCCAGATCGCCGGTCGCGACGGCGATGCCATCGTGCGTCCGTTCGAAGCCGGCATGGCCCTGTGGAAAGCCGGGTTCTACGTGCGCTTCGGCGGCGACACCCTGCAGTTCGGCCCGACCTTCAACAGCAAGCCGCAAGACCTCGATCGTCTGTTCGACGCGGTCGGCGAAGTGCTGAACAAGCTCGACTGATCCTTCTCTATAGAAAAGCTGCTTTTGCGGGAGCGAACCGTCGCTCCCGTCGACCCTGTCCAGGAGCCCGTAATGAGCGCAATCCAACATTTGATCGACGGCCAGCTGGTCAGCGATTCCGGTCGCACCGCCGCGGTATACAACCCATCGACCGGCGAGGTCATCCATCAGGTGCCGCTGGCGGATCGCGAGACCATCCAGCAAGCCATCGACTCGGCCAAGGCGGCATTCCCGGCCTGGCGCAACACACCACCGGCCAAGCGCGCCCAGGTGATGTTCCGCTTCAAGCAACTGCTGGAGCAGAACGAGGCGCGTATCGCCCAGCTGATCAGCGAAGAACACGGCAAGACCCTGGAAGACGCCGCCGGCGAACTGAAGCGCGGAATTGAAAACGTCGAATACGCGTGCGCCGCTCCGGAAGTGCTGAAGGGCGAGTACAGCCGTAACGTCGGTCCGAATATCGATGCCTGGTCGGACTTCCAGCCGCTGGGCGTGGTGGCGGGTATCACCCCGTTCAACTTCCCGGCCATGGTGCCGCTGTGGATGTATCCGCTGGCGATCGTCTGCGGCAACTGCTTTATCCTCAAGCCGTCCGAGCGTGATCCGAGCTCGACCCTGCTGATCGCTCAACTGCTGCAGGAGGCCGGCCTGCCCAAGGGCGTGCTGAACGTGGTGCACGGTGACAAGACGGCAGTGGATGCGCTGATCGAGGCGCCGGAAGTCAAGGCGCTGAGCTTTGTCGGTTCGACGCCGATCGCCGAATACATCTATGCCGAAGGGACCAAACGCGGCAAGCGCGTGCAGGCCCTGGGCGGTGCGAAGAACCATGCGGTGCTGATGCCCGATGCGGATCTGGACAATGCCGTCAGTGCACTGATGGGAGCTGCCTACGGTTCCTGTGGCGAGCGTTGCATGGCGATCTCCGTGGCCGTCTGCGTGGGTGACCAGGTGGCGGATGCCCTGGTGGCCAAGCTGGTGCCGCAGATCAAGGCGCTGAAGATCGGTGCCGGTACTTCGTGCGGCCTGGACATGGGCCCTCTCGTCACCGCGGCTGCGCGCGACAAGGTGGTCGGCTATATCGACGATGGCCTGGCCGCCGGTGCCGAGCTGGTCGTGGATGGCCGTGGCTACAGCGTTGCCGGTCATGAAAGCGGCTACTTCGTCGGTGGCACCTTGTTCGACCGTGTGACTACGCAGATGCGCATCTATAAGGAAGAGATCTTCGGACCGGTGCTGTGCATCGTCCGGGTCGACAGCCTGGAGGCGGCCATGCAACTGATCAACGATCATGAGTACGGCAACGGCACCTGCATCTTTACCCGCGACGGTGAAGCGGCGCGCCTGTTCTGCGACGAGATCGAAGTCGGCATGGTCGGGGTCAACGTCCCGTTGCCGGTGCCGGTGGCCTATCACAGCTTCGGCGGCTGGAAGCGTTCGCTGTTTGGCGACCTGCATGCCTACGGTCCGGATGGCGTGCGTTTCTATACCCGTCGCAAGGCCATTACCCAGCGCTGGCCGCAACGCGCCAGCCACGAAGCCTCGCAGTTCGCGTTCCCGAGCTTGTGATGTAGGCGTTTGCCAGCGATGAGGCCTGCAAGGCTTGCGGGCCTCATCGCTGGCAAGCCAGCTCCCACAGGTATGTGGGGGCAACACTCAAACTGTAGGAGCCGGCTTGCTGGCGATGGCGTCCTTCTGGGCGCTGCAGGGCTTGCTGGCCTCATCGCTGGCA
>NZ_JACAOR010000019.1 GCF_013386115.1 Pseudomonas gingeri | reverse complement strand
CCCATCTCGATAACAGCAATGGTGTCCTCACCGGCGCCGCTGGCGTGACCCTGGATCTGCTGGGGACGTTGACCAATACCAATGGCACGCTGGGCGCCAACGACAAGTTGTCCGTTGATGCCGTTGGCGCTGTCTTGAACGACAAGGGTGGGCTGATCGCCAGCCGCAATGGCGACCTGCAACTGAAAGCCGCCAGTCTCGGTAACGCCAAGGGTTCGCTCCAGGGCAAGGGGGCAGTCGATCTCGACGTGAGCGGCGATATCGATAGCCAGAGCGGCAAGATCATCGCCCAGGATGGTGATCTGTTTATCAAGGCGGCCAATCTCGACAGTCGCGGGGGCGTGCTCTCCAGCATCAAGGGGGCCTTTGAGGCACATGTCGTCGGGGTCTTGAAAAACGGCTATGACCTCGACAACAACCGGCAAGGCGGGCTCGTTCAGGCCCAGCGTCTGAGCCTGAGCGCATTCGGTGGTGTCGATAATTACGGCGGTCGCATCGCCGCGCAGGCAGGCGATACCGTGATCGACGCGGGTACCGGCAACGTCGACAACCGCAATGGCGGTGTTTATGCGACGGGGCTGATAAAGACCAGCGGTAACAGCCTCGACAACAGCGGTGACAGCGGCGGACAGCTTGCCGCAGGCCAGATCGACCTGAGGCTCAACGGCGACCTGAACAACCGTAAGGGCATCATCGAAAGCAGCAGTAACCTTTCGATTGCCGCGGCCAGTGTCGACAACCAGAACGGCCAGCTCCGCGCACTGGGTGCCAGCGGCAAGACCGAGTTCCAGATTGGCGGCCTGTTCGATAACCGTAGTGGCCAACTGGAAATCGCCAATAGCGACCTGAGCCTGGACGCGGCCGGTTTCCAGAATCAGGGTGGTAGCCTGCTGCACTTGGGTAATGGGACCCTGGATATCGCCACCGCGAATGTACTGAACGCCGGTGGCAGTCTGGTGACCCGGGGCGACCTGACCCTTGTCGCGGACAGCTGGACCAATAGCAGCATCATCCAGGCTGGGCGTTTGACCCTGAATATCGGCACGCTCAACCAGATCGCCGGCGCCCAGTTGCTGGCGTCCACCCGCCTGAGCGGTACCGGTGGCAACTGGAGCAACGACGGGTTGATCGCCAGTGATGGCAGCTCCGACCTGAGCCTGACCGGCAGCTACAGCGGCAACGGGCGCTACAGCAGCCTGGGCACCCTGGGCCTGAGTACCGCAACGGTGAGCCTGGGTAGCAACGCAAGTATCGCGGGCGGTGCAGACACCACAATCAATGTGGCGGGGCTGCTTGGCAACTATGGCCGGATCACGTCTGCGGCGGGAATGACGGTCACTGCTGGTGGGATCAACAACTACGGCACTCTGGGCACCACCGGTAACCTGCGTCTGAGTACAGCGAATCTGCTGAACGACAAAGGGCTGATCTTCAGTGGCGGCGACATGGCGCTGCGCACCGATACGTTCACCAATCGTTATGCCGATGTGTACAGCTTCGGCAACCTCGGCATTGCCAAGGATGACAGCAATGGCCAGGGTTCATCGATCAACAATATCTCGTCGACGATAGAGAGCGGTGGTGACCTGAGTCTCTCGGCTGCTCATATCGAGAACCGCAAGGATGTCTTTCAAGCAACGGGGGGTATGGTTTCGGCCTACATCGGCATACGTTGCTACAGCTGCTCGATGTTCGTTCCAGCCATAGGACATCAGGAAGATGGTTATCTGGTATGGGTCCAGAACTACAAGTCTCAGATTGTTCAGGATTCGGCATCCGCCAGCATGACAGCGGGCAGGAACTTCCAGGCTAATGGCCAGGAGTTTCTCAACTCAGCTTCTACGGTGAGCGCGGGTAACAACCTGACCCTCAATCTGCAGACGTTCATCAACCAAGGGGCATCCGTCGGCGATTACAGCATACGGCGTTCGTTCTTACCTAACGTAGATCTTCGCAACATGAATTTCTGGGTGTCGGTGATGAACTACGACGCCGCCAACGATCCTTCGGTCCAGTATTTTGCCGGGCTTCCCAGCCTGCATGCTTGGAACGCCAACAATGATGAGTCTTCTTTCAGGATATTGTCGAAGTCTGGAGGTCGAGGAGATAATCCTTACACCTCTTTTGGTATCGTTCATGTCGATGGGAACCCTGATGTCAGGAGTATTTCTCCGGCGCACTACAACCCGAACGGCCCTTTTGCCGAAGCCCCGGCCGCTGTACAAAACGCTACTTTCTTTGAGAACACCCTGACCTACAACAGCCCATCTACCTATGCCAACGCAGTTGTGCAGGCGGGTGGTGCGGTCAATATCACGGCAACGCAAAACCTGACCAACAGCGTCATCCGTGAAGGCGTGGTAATCGACGGTGTCGCCTCCCGAGTGGGTTCGACACAGGTAGGTAACAGCACCGCTACCCTCGTCAATATCAATCGCCAGTTGCCCCCTGATCTTGCTCAGCAACAGGTCAACCCGCTGGCACTTCCTGGCTTCAGCCTGCCTACCGGGCAAAATGGGTTGTTCCGCCTCAGTGATGCGGCGAGTAGCTCCCCAGCCGACCAAGGCCCTCAAAGCTGGACCCTGAGCGGCACCAGCCTGAGCACCGCCCAACGACAACAGATTCAGCCCGCTGCGCAACTGACAGCGGTCGCGCTCTCGGACAACACCCAGACCGGCAGCACCGGCCCGTTGCCCCTTGCCCGTGTCCAGGGCCTGCCCAGCACTACCGGCCAGTCCCGACCACAGAAATACCTGATCGAAACCAACCCGGCGTTCGCCGACCTCAAGCAATTCGTGAGTTCGGACTACCTGCTGTCGAGGCTCGGTTACAACGACGAGGACAGTACCAAGCGCCTGGGCGATGGTTTCTATGAACAGAAACTGATCCAGCAAGCGGTGGTCGCGCGTACCGGACAGCGTTTCATCGATGGCCAGACCTCGGATGAAAGCCTGTTCAAGTACCTGATGGACAACGCTGTCAGCAGCAAGCAGCAATTGAACCTCAGCGTGGGCGTGAGTCTGACCTCCGAGCAGGTTGCGGCCCTGACCCACGACATCGTCTGGATGGAAAAACAGGTGGTGAACGGTGAGGAGGTGCTGGTACCGGTGCTCTACCTGGCCCAGGCCAATAATCGCCTGGCGCCGAATGGGGCGTTGATCCAGGGCGCGGATCTCACGCTGATTGCTGGCAAGGACCTGAACAACGCCGGTACGCTGCGGGCCAGTAACAACTTGTCTGCCACAGCGGGCAATGATCTGGTCAACAGCAGTTTGATCGAGGGCGGCAATCGTCTGGATCTGTTGGCGGGGGGCGATATCGTCAACAAGGCGGGCGGCATTATTGCCGGGCGCGACGTCAGTATGGTTGCAATCGCCGGCGATGTGATCAACCAGCGCACGGTGGTTGGCAATAACATCAACTACCAAGGCTATAACGGTCGCAATGAGTACGCCGATAGTGGCGCCCGGATAGAGGCGGCGAATGATCTGACCGTCAAGGCGGCGCGGGATTTTGTCAGCACCGGTAGCACTCTGAAAAGTGGTGGTGACACAACGATCACTGCGGGGCGGGATGTCTTTATCGCCTCAGCCGAACAGCACAACAGCGTTGTGCTGGGTGCCAAGAGCAGCAGCATTACCCAGTACGGCTCGAATGTGACGGTGGGGCGTGACTTCTCTGTCCAGGCAGGGCGTGATCTGGCGGTGGTTGCCAGTCAGATAGAGGCAAAACGTAACGTCGATTTTGGTGCGGGCGAGAACCTCACGGTGACTTCGGCTGCCGATGAACTTCATTCGTATTCCAAATCGAAGAAAGTTACGGCACAGGAAGATCACGTCAAACAGATTTCCAGTGTGGTGAGCGCGGGGCAGGACATTACTTTTAATGCAGGCAAAGATATGGCTCTGGTCTCGAGCCGGATCAATGCCGGTAACGAAGCCTATCTTGCGGCGGTTGGAAAACTGGATGTACTGGCAGCCCAGGACACGGATTACTCGCTGTATGACAAAAAGGATAAGGGTAGTTGGGGGAGTAAGCAGACCAAACATGATGAGGTGACAAAAATCACCAACGTTGGTACCCAGATCACCACGGGGAGCGACCTGACGCTCGTCAGCGGTGGCGACCAGCGTTATCAAGTTGCGAAGCTTGATAGTGGCGCGGACTTGACGCTGAGGAGCGGAGGCGCCATTACTTTCGAGGGTGTCAAGGACCTGAGTCAGGAGAGCCACGAAAAGACCAATAACAGCCTCGCCTGGAACTCCTCGAAGGGTAAGGGGCATACCGACGAGACTCTGCGCCAGAGCGAGTTGATCAGCAAGGGCGACCTGGCGATCACTGCCGCCAAGGGCGTGCATATCGACATCAGGCAGATTGACCAGAAGACGGTCAGCCAGACCATTGATGCCATGGTTCAGGCAGATCCTCAACTGGCTTGGCTCAAGGAAGCAGAGCAGCGCGGCGACGTCGATTGGCAACGTGTGAAGGAGGTCCACGACTCCTTCAAGTACAGCAACTCCGGCATGGGCATGGGGGCGATGCTGGCGGTGGTCATTGTCGTGACGATAATCACCGCTGGTTCGGGAACTGCCGCGACTGTTGGTTCCACCGCCAGCGGGGCCGCAACAGCCGTAGGCGTCAGCACGACGACCGCAGCAGCGATCGGTGCGGCTGCGTCCGCGGCCTACACCGCTGCCGTAGTCCAGTCCGTTGTCAGTACGATAAACAACAAGGGCAATCTGGGCGCGGTTCTCAAGGATGTAACCTCTGCGGAAAGTATCAAGGGGTATGTAACAAGCGGGCTGGTTGCGGGCTTTGCATCGGGGGTCCTGGACAAGGCGTTCGGTGTCTCCGCCGAAGACGCCAGTAAGGCTACCCACGGTTTCGACCTTGCCAACACCAGTGAGCTGACCAAGTTTGCCGGCTATACCTTGGCTGAAAAGGGCTTTGGCGCGGTCACCAACACAGCGATCAATGGTGGCAGCCTCAAGAGCAATCTGGCACAGGCCACCATCAGCGCGGCGGCTGATGTCCTGTCGGCCTCGATCTATAACCGGCTGGGCACGCAACTGGAGTTCACCGGTGTACCGGCCAAGGTCGGCGCGCACGCGATTGTCGGTGGCCTGATCGCCGAGGCGGCGGGAGGCAGCTTCCGTACCGGTGCCCTGGCAGCCGGTGCCAACGAAGCCTTTGTCGCATCGGTCGGTGACAAGATCTTCGTGGGCGACATGCATGATCAATTGCTGGCGATGACCTCGCAGTTGATCGGCGTAACCGTTGCGGCAGCAGCAGGCGGCTCTGACAAGGACCAGGAAGTGGCGGGCTGGGTAACCCAGCAGGCCACCAAGTTCAACAGCCTCGATCACCCCACCGCCGAGCGCCTGCTCAACGAGTTGAAGGCGTGTAAGGCCGGTGGCAATTGCACCGAAGCGAAACAGCGCGACCTGGTCAGCAAGTTTGAAAAGATCTCGGCCGAACGTTCGCAACTGATCGACCTGTGTGAAAGCCGTGCCTGCGTCGAAGGCCTGCAAGCCAACACCATTGCCATGGATGACCCCGTCGCCCAGGAGCTGCTCAGCTTCTACAGGAACAAGGTTTCCTATGACATGGTCGGGATGCTGGCAGGCAATCCCGGGCTGATCGCACAACCTGCCCAAGGGTACGACCCTTGGGGGAATACCTATGTCACCGATGACCAGATCATCACCGCCAAGTACATCAAGGAAGGCTGGCTGACACCTGCCGAGAGCGCCAATCTCAAGGAGTGGGAGAACAAGACCTCCTGGCTGGATGATGCGGCGGGTCGCAAGCTGAGTGTGGCTGAAAGAGCCGCCATGATCAGCAACATGGGCAATACGTTGCTGACCGAAGGCTGGGGCACCAAGGTCACTGCCAGTATTGGCAAGGGTGGGAAGACCGGTAATGGGGTCTCGGAAGATGCCGATGGCTTCGGCGTGAATCCAGGAAAAGGACCGTGCTGCTTCGCTGCGGGTACCATGGTTGCTACGCCCTCGGGAGACCGGGCAATCGATTCGCTTAAGGTCGGTGATATCGTTTGGAGTAAACCTGATAAAGGTGGGAAGCCGTTTGCAGCGGCCATTCTGGCAACTCATTACCGAAACGATCAGCCGATCTATCGGCTCAAGCTGGAAAACATCCGTGCGGATGGTCTGGCAGAAGCTGAAACGCTGTTAGTAACTCCGTCTCACCCCTTCTACGTACCAGAACGGCGGGACTTCATTCCGGCCATAGAGCTGAAACCGGGCGATTTGCTCCAGTCGCTCAGCGATGGCGAGGGTGAGAATGCTTCGACACGGGTGACATCTCTGGAGCTGTTTCTTCCAGTGGGGGAAACGTATAACCTTACGGTCGACATCGGACATACGTTCTATGTTGGTAAGCTGAAAACGTGGGTGCATAATACTGGTACTAATGCACCATGCTCGATTGATGGGCGGCCGGTTGCGGTTTCGGGAGAGGGTGCAAAAGGATCTTTGAATACCTTGGAAGGTGTTCCTGATCGAGTCCAGTCCCGAGTCAACTTAGCTAATGATGGTATGGAGCACTTGGCTTCACGTCACTTGTCGGGCAAAGTAAATGCAAGCCAGTTTTCTATCGGGGAGCTTGAGTTGCGTGGTCTTCTGCAAAGCAAAGCGGTTGTGAGTACACCTGTCACACGAATGGTAGACAGTGCTGATGGTGTGCGCTATGTGCGCGAAGTTGATGTTGGGCGTTCTATTGGTACGGATAAATTCAGTGGTGGACAGTCAACCTCGATAATGACTGTTATGACTGATAAATTTGGGAATCTAGTAACAGCATTTCCAGGGGTGCTCAAATGAGCTCTCGTGACCAAGTGCGAGCGGATTTGCTGAGCTCTATGGCGTCGATGTTTTCAGGCGGCACTAATCCTCTGCTGTTGGCTGGTCTTAAAGCGGCGTTTCCCTGGTTGTCTTTTGCTCTGATCGTAAACTGGATTCCTGAACAGGCTGAGGATATTTACTGGGTGCTGATCGACTTAGATCGTATTGCAACTGTAGAAATCTCGCGATTAAGTAGTGGCTTGGAAGACGTATCAGTCGAAGTGTTAGATTTAAATAAATATAAGGAGCGCCGCCTTTCCATTGAGAACCGCCGAAAGCTCGAGGTTGCGATTGATCTGATGAAGGAAAATTACGCTAGCTAGAGGTTTTCTCTAGTGGTGCAAAAGCAATAGACGACTCTGCATCCTATGCTAAATGGTGGGACGATCTAGCACAGCCAAAAAACTTAACTGATAGAGAGGCTAGAGCTCGGTATTTATCTAAGGAAGCAGAAATTCCAGCTCGTATTAACAGTAGCGCCTCCTTTCGATCGTACCCACGCTCTGCGTGGGCATGCAGCCCGTGACGCTCTGCGTCACAAAGGGCGGACGCAGAGCGTCCAGTGAGACACTCCCACGCTGGAGCGTGGGAGCGATCAAATTGATTTGTGGGGATTCCTCAGGGTCTGTCCCCTATTTCACGGAGCTGGCAACAGCCGGCACCCCGCTGGGCCCTTGCGATCAGATGATTGCCGGACACGCCCGTTCACAAGGATTGATTCGGGTGACAAATAATTCACGCGAGTTTGACCGCGTTCCGGGCCTGCGCATTGAAGACTGGGTATCGGAAACGCAAGCCCCGGGTCAGGTATGACTCGCGAGCAGCCTGTGTCGCTAATTCGCACCCTCGGATTAACCGTCCAGGCCGCCCGCTGGCCTGGAGCCGCTACGGCTCCTCATCACACCCCAACCCCTCCCGCTGCACCTTCTCATCACCCAGGCTCTTCCCGGTCCTGCTCATGATCCGACCTTGCAGTTGCTTGAGCTCAGGTCCCGTCAGGCGCTTGCAGCTGTTGATTTCCCAGACATCCCCGGTCGTGGTGCTGACCGAGAACAATCCCCAGTACTCGGTGGCGCCGGCCTTGGGGTCGTTGTAGCCCAGGCTGAAGTCGAAATAGCCCGGATGAGGCGGGTTGCCGTTTTCGTCGGCCAGGTCGCCGTCGATAAAGACTCCGGGCTTGCCCAGTTTGTAGTCTTCATGCTTGAGCGCCACTTCCAGCACCTGCTGGGCCTGTTCGCGGCTCAGGCCCTGGGGTTTGACCTGGTCGGGCTGCAAGGCCTGCGCGGCGCACGCCGAGAGGGTGGTGCAGGCGAGGCCCAGGGTGAACAGCCATGCAGCGGTCGTCTTGATCAGCACGCCATTCGTCCTTTGACTGCGATAATGATTTGCGCCAGGTACTTGGCGAACCCGTCGCGCCCGCCCGTGGCGGCGTTGCCGGTGTTGAAGCCGATCTTCACCAGGGTCTGGGCGAATTCCAGTGGGTCTTTCTTGCCCCTGACCGCCGCGCCATAGCGGGTGGCGAAGGACTGGGCGCATTGCTGGAAGGACGAATACTTCGCCACCTGGATCCGGGCATTGCCCATCGGCGCTTCCGAGCCGATCTGCAACGGCGCCGGGGCGTGCATGGAGAAATAGTTGTTCAGCTCCCGGGCGATGCGCCCGCTGCCGTACTGGCTCTCCTGGGCGGCGAGGCCGAGGATGTTCTCCACCGGCAGTTCCAGTTGATCGGCGATCGGCTGGCAAACCGCCTTGTGTTTGCTGACGAATGTCACGGCGGCAATGTTGTTGCAGAGTGCGGCACTCACGGCTCTTCCCTCGAATGATCGGTCAATTCCATTGGTGTTGCCTGAATCGCTGGCAAGTATAGGGCAGGGTTGATCAGCGTTACAGGAACCGTGTCTCAACATGGTCAGATTCCGGCGCGACTCAAGGCGGGGAGCCTGTCCTGGGCCTGGCCTCGATCGGCTTCATCAATTGCAACTGTTGGCGATATTCGTCGGTAATCTGCCGTGCCTCGCTGTTGCCGGTGATCACCCTGGGCGTGATCAGTACGATCAGTTCCGAGCGGCCACGCTGGCGCTGGGTGTTGCCGAACAGCCAGTGCAGGCCGGGGATCCGTCCCAGGTACGGCACGCTGTTGTCGGTACCGTTTTCGTTCTGCTTGATCAGGCCGCCGAGCAAGACGGTCTGGCCGCTTTGCACCGCCACCTGGGTCGAGACGGCGCGGGTCGAGATGGTCGGGTTGCCGTTGGCGTCGACGGTGGTGCTGGCGTCGCTGACCTGCTGCTGGATATCCAGGTACACCAGGCCACCCGGATTGATCCGGGGCACCACGTCGAGGATCACCCCGGTCTGGATGTATTGCACCGAGCTGGTGCTGATCGTGGTGGTGTTGGTGTTGATGGTGGTCTGGTTGATCGGGATGTTGTCGCCCACCTGGATCTGCGCCTGTTGATTGTTCATGACCACCAGCGAGGGCGCCGACAGGACGCGGGTATTACCGTTGGTTTCCAGTGCGTGCAGGGCGACTTGCAGGTTGTTGCTGACGAACGAATAGAACAGTGAGTCTGTAGCACTCAGCGCCGCGCCGCCACGACCCAGCGCGCCCTGGCTGCCGGAGGCGTTCTCGATGCCCTTGGTGGCCGAGTTCCCGGCCAGGCGCCCCAGATACCACTGCACACCCAGGTTCAGCGAGCCGGTGAGGCCGACTTCGAGTATCCGGGTTTCGATCTGCACCTGCATCGGCGGGTTGTCGAGTCGCTGGATGGCCGACTGGATTTCCGCCCATTGGGTGGGCCGGCTGCGCACCAGCAACTGGTTGCTGCTTTTCTGCGCGGTGATCCGCACCGAGTTCGTCGGGTTGTTGGCATTGACCGGGGCCCTGCCGCCATTCGTTTGCCCAGGGGGGCCCAGTTGCAGGTCGTCCGAGGCCCTGTCCGGCGAGGTCCGGGTATCCGCGCTGCTGCTGATGGGCGGCGGCAGGCCCTGGGTGCCACCCGTATTGCCGGGCAGGCCCCAGTTGCCCGCGGAACCGTTGCCAGGGGCATTGCCCGGTCCGTTGCCGAAACCGTTGCTGGTCAGGGTCACGGTGCGCAGGCCCGGGGCGACCTGGGCCGCGGCGTCCTCGGTGACCGACTCATCGCTGTAGATCTGGCGCAGGTAACGGGCCAGGTCGGTGGCCTTCATGTTGCGCACGTCATACACATACATCTGCGGTTCGTCGCCGCCGCCCTGGTCGATGGTGTCGATCCAGCGGCGGACGTCGTTCAGGTACTCCGGTTGCGGCGAGATGACGACAATCGCATTGGTCCGCTCGATGGGCAGGAAGCGCAGCATCCCGGCCAGTGGGGTCGCGCTCTGGGCACCGAACAGGCGCTCCAGCTCGGGCATCAATTGGCCCACGTTGGCGCGCTTGAGACCAAAGACCCCGATGGACATGCCCTTGAGCCAGTTGACGTCGAAGGTGTTGATGGTCTGCTGGTAATTGTTCAATTCGTCCGGGGTGCCGGCCATCACCAGCACGTTGCGCGAGGTGTCGACGGCCAGGAAGGCATTTTCCCGGGCAAACGGCTTGAGCAGCTTCTGCATTTCCAGTGGCGAGATGTAGTCCAGCACGAAAAAACGCGCGCTCAGGCCGCTGCCCGGTTCCGGAATGGACTGCCGGGGCGTGAGCTGGCCCGCGACCGCCTGGTTGGCCGGCAGGACCAGATAGCGGTCGCCCTGGCGGATGATCGCGTTGTTGGTCCAGGACAGCAGCGTCTCGAGAATGGCGAAGGCCTGGGCCTTGTCCACCTGCCTGGAGGTCGAGAAGGTCACATCCCCTGTCACGCCCTGGCCGATGCTGTAGTTCTCCTTGAGCACATCGCCGAGGATGGTGTTGACCACCGCCTGGATCGGCACGCCGGCGAAGTTGAACATCGTCCCGGCGGCGTCCGTGGGCGCCGGACGGGCTTTCACCGGGGCGCTGTCGCGGGCCACCAGGCTCTGGCTGCCGTGGATGATCGGCGAGCTGGAAGCCGCTGGCGTCTGGGTGGCCGTCCGGGCGACGGCGGCTGGCAGCGTGGTTGCCTCCTGGCGCGCCCGATCCTCGCCGGTGCCGGCCAGGCCCTGACGGAGCAGCAGGTCGTCATGCACCTCGTCGGTCACGGGCGAGACGCAGCCCGAGAGCAGGATGAAACCGATAAGACAGGGACGGGCGATGCGTTCGATCACATTGATTCATCCTTGTGCGGTGCCCGGCACCCAGGGGCCAGGCACCGGGGTGGTCTCAGTGCACGGCAGTGGCCGGCAATTTCAAAACGGGGATGCTCAGTTCCTGCTCGGTGGACTTGAAGCTCAACGAGACTTTTTCCGCGCTGATCCGCTCGACCCGCCAGCCATTGGGCAGGGTTTCGCCTTCCGCGACGCTCAGGCTCTTGCCCTCGCGGGTCTTGAACAGCGCCCGGCGCAAGGCTGCGGAGACGGCGACGCCGTTCAGCGAAAGGCCGGCCAGCGACTGTGTATCGTGCTCGCCTGTGGCGATCGAGGCCGCTGGGTCGGGCTTGCGGTCGCGGTTGAACAGCGAGCGTTCCCAGATGGCGGCATAGGACGACAGCGGTGGCGGCGCTTCGACCGCCACGCTGGCTGGAGGCGCTGCAGCTGGCGGCTGGACCTGCTCGGGATACCATTCGACACCCGCGCCCAGTCCCTCGAACAAGGCGAGGCACAGGGCCGCTGTCGACGTCACGAAAACGCCCAGCCAGAGCGTGAGTCTGTCCGGGGTCTTCATGTGGCCGGCGCCCCTTTGCGGGTGGGTGCGCTTTTACCCGGTGGGTTGTTCAGGTAGGCGCTGATTTGCAGTTGCACCGCCAGGCGGTGAGAGCTTGCGGGAGCCTGGACCGCGTCCTTGCGAATACCGAGGGTTTCGACGAACAGTGAAACCTGGCCGTTTTCCAGTCCGTGGAGCAAGGTCACGAGGGGCTCGATGGCACAGTCGAGGTTGATACTGACCCTGACCTGGCGATAGGGCGCGGTCTCGTCGACGGCGACCGGCATGCGATTGCTCATCGTGCAACCGCCGCTCTCCGGGGGCAGCGCCTGCAGCCTGGAAACCACCTGTTGCATGAGTTGCGCGGTGGCGGCACCGGCGTCGGAGTCCGGCAGCAGGTTGTCATTGTTCGCCGGTGTGCTGCGGGCCTGGGCCAGTTGCGCCTGCAATAGCGGGCGCTGGCCTTCCAGGGCCTGGTAGCGTTGATGCTGGGCGCGCAGTGTGGTCATTTCCTCGCTGATCGATTGCAACGGCGCGGTGAACCACCAATGGATGCCGATGAAATAGCCGGCGATCAGGCCGAGCATGGCCAGGATCAGGGCCGCGGCCCGTTGTTCACGGCGCGTCAGGCGTGGCGGCATGTCATTTCTCCCGGGGTCGCAGGCGCGCGGTGAGGTTGAGACGGTCCTGGCCGGTGCTGGCGTCGGCCTGGATCGCGCCCTGGAATTGCAGGTCCTGCAGGTGCGTACAGGCCTTCATCTTGGCGATCAGGTCACTGGCCTGGCTGCTTTGCGCGCTGAGGATCAGAGTGCCCTGGGTATCGATGTTCAACTGCTCCAGCCAGGTGTCGGCGGGTATGCAGGCGGTCAGTTCCTGCAACAGGACGGTCCTGGACAGCGACAGGGCTTTCTGTGTCTGCACATAGCGCCCGGTGTCGAGCAGTTCATCGAGTTGCCTGCGCAATGCCTGGATCTGCCCGGTGTCGTTGCGCAGTGTGTTGACCTCGGCGGCCATGGCGTCCAGGGCCGACTGGCGGTTATGCACCCACAGCAGCATGGCGACCAGCGACAGGCCGGCGCCGAGCAGGGCCAGCGAGAGTTGCAGTCGCCGGGTCGGGTGACGGGCCTGGGGGTGGCGGTGGGGCGGCAGCAGGTTGACATGCAAGCGCGAGCCGCCGCGATCCAGCACGTCGATTGCATCGATGCGCAAGCCTGTTCGCGCCGCCTCGTCCAGGAGCGTGTCGATCCGCTCGCGCAGGGCGACCACCAGGGTCAGTCCGAACACGGGCCGGGCCCGCTCCGCGGGAGGATCGCGAACCGTATCGAAATAGACCTGGGCGGCCTTGAACGGTGTGTACTTGTCCATCTCGAAGGCCAGCGCCGCTTCAACTTGCGTGGCCGCTGCCTGGGGCAGTTGCACACGGGCGAGGAGGACCTGTGCGCAGGGTAGCAGCAGGACCTGGCGTCGATTTCCCGGCGGCTCATCGGCAGCGCACGCCTGGGGCAGCCCCCCGGCGTGCCAGTGCAGCAGCCGTTCCTGGCTGGCTGACGCCAGGCGCTCGCGCCAGCGCCGGGGCAGGCAGCCCAGCAGTTCCCGTTGCCACCAGCGCAGGAACACCGGCAGGCGCGAGGCGTGCCACTGTTGCGAGAGCTGGCGGGTGGTCTCCAGCAGGGTGCCGAGCCGGCGGCTGTCGAGGGCCTTCATTCCTGCCACCGCAGCACGCGATAGCGTTGCGTGCCCTCGGCCTGTGGGTTGAGCAGGAATGTCACGTTCAGGGTTGCCGAGGTCGTCGCAGTCACCGCGGCTTGTATCCGGGCGCTGTAGATCGGTCCGGCGGTGCCTGCGAGCACCGGAGATGCCAGCTTGAGGGCGGCTCGCAAGGGTTCGGTGGCAAGACTCGGGTCGGGCTGGGCCAGGCCGGTCCACAGCGTCAGGTTCGGGGCCAGTTGCGCATACAGCCGACGATCCATGGCGGCGAACAGTTGCAGTTCCTCGAGGCTTCTTATCGGCGTGCCGCCATTGCGTCGTGCCAGCAGTTCCCGGGCCAGTCGCCTGCCCTGGTCGGGACTGGCGCCCAGGTAACGCACGACCCGGGTGAAGTCCTCGACGCTGACCTGGTTCAGGTCCAGCTTGCCGCGTTCGCCGTGCAGTTCGACGCTCACCTGCGCCTCTTCGATCGTCAGGCGATACAGGCGGCCGTCGGCGATCATGCCGGGCGTTTTGCTCGACAGGTCCTGTACCACCATTGCCAGGCCGGACTCGGCGGCGAGCAGGGCGCGGGTGTGCTGCAAGGCATAGGCGCTCTGGCGATTTTCCAGGCGCAGGGTGCCGACCACCACGGCCATCATCAGGCTCAGCAGCGCCAGGGCCCAGAGCGCCAGGACCAGGGCGGCCCCGCGTGCGCGGTTCATCGCGCGGCCTGGGCGTCATTGCTGCCCAGGTTCATGCGGATAATGGCCACCAGGGGCGGCCAGGCGATCGGGCCGGCGGCCTGCAAGTCGATGCGCAGGGCCAGCGGCAGGCGCTCCGGCCACGGCCAGCGGGGCAGCCAGTCGGTAGAGGAGCCGTTGTCGTCCAGGCCGCGGTAGCTCAATTGCCAGTGGTCCAGATCGCGCAGCAGGATCTGCGGCTCCCCCCAGGGATGCAGGCCCTGCTGGTCGATCTGGAAGAAAGCCACTTGCAGGTCCCTTGACCCGCGCCGGTTTTCAACCGCCGAGAACACCTGCAACGGCAGGCCTCCTGCCAGCCGTGGCGGCAGCGGGGCGACAAAGCGCATCTGTTCGTGCTCGCCCTCGAATACCCGGTCGTTGTTCTGCGCATCGCGCTGAAACACCGCCGGATAGGCCTGTTGTACCGAGCTGCGGAGAAAAAACTGGGCCGAACGGATCTCGTCGAGACGGCTGGAATAGCGTTCGCCGAAGTCTTGCGTGCGGTTGCTGGCGGTCAGTGCCGATGCGGTCAACACCATCAGCAGCCCGAGCAGGCTCAGGGCGATCAGCACTTCCAGCAGGGTGAAGCCGCGCGACCGTGCTGTCATGGCCGTGCTCCCGTTGTCCGCCCCTGGGCACGCCAGGTGACGAAGCGCTCCTGCCGGGAGCCCTGTTCCAGCACCAGTTCCAGTCGATAGAGGTCGGTCGGCGGTGTGCCGGGTTGTGCGGTAGCGATCAGTTGCCATTGCACCTGCGCCAGGCTGCCTTGCCAATGCCCCGGCTTGAGCAGCCCCCGGCTGCGGTCGTCGAACAGGGTCCTGGCCAGCAGCGCCATGCGGGTGCTCTGCTCGTCGCGCAGCAAGGCCCGGCCGGTGGTGCCCATGGCGTTGAGATAAACGGCGAAGCCGACACTCAGCAGGACCACGGCCGCAAGCATTTCCAGCAAGGTGAAACCGCCCTGGGCAGGTGCTTTCATGGCTGTGCCCCGTCCTGCCAACTGACTTTGCCGGTCAACCAGGCGACGTCCACCCGCCAGCTGTTCGGACCGCGCTGCAGATAGACATTGCCGCCACTGGAGCCGCCGTCCGGATAGAACTCGATCGCCCCCTCGCGGGATGACGACAGGTCGGCGGCGGTGGTCAGGCGCAGGTGCATGCCCTCGGGCAGAAAGTGCTCGGTCTGGTCATCCATCCGGTAGCTGCCGCGCAGCAGGTCGAAGTGCAGGGTGGCCGGCTGTCCGCTCAGTACGGCGTGGCTGCGGACATTGCGCAGGGCCAGGCTCAGCTCGCGCTTGGCCTGGCGTTCACGGGCGTTTCCCAGGCCACCGGCGACACTGTGGGCCAGCAGGCTGGCCCCGATGGCGATGATCAGGATCACCACCAGCATCTCCAGCAGGGTGAAGCCCCGTGTGGCGCCCAGGTCGTTCATGGCTATTCCCAGTTACCCTGGTCGGCGTTGTAGCCGTCGCCGCCGGGCTGCCCGTCCTTGCCGAAGAAGACCAGGTCGAAGGGGCCATGGGCACCAGGCGCGCGATAGCCGAACGAGTGGCCATAGGGGTCCAGCAGGTCGCTGGGTTTGGCGTAGGGGCCGTTCCAGTTGCGGACGTTGGCCGGCGCGCTCGTCAGGTCGAGGAGGTCCCTGGGCGGGGTGCCGACATCCAGGGCATAACCTTCGATCTTCATCGACAGGCTGGCCAGTTGGGCCTTGCCCGCGCCGTACTTGCCCTTGTCGACATTGGCGCCGACCTGGCGCACGACGATGGTTGCGATCACGCCCAGCAGCACGATCACCGCGAGCATTTCCAGCAGGGTGAAGCCTTGGTGGCGGTGACGCAGCGAACGATCGCGACCCATGGTGGACGTCCCTCAGAGGTTATTGGTCAGGCTCATCAACGGCAGCATGATGGCCAGCATGATCACGCCCACCAGCGCTGCCATCACCAGCGTCAGGGTGGGCACCAGGGCGGCGAGCAGGCGATCGATATGGCGCTTGGCCTCGGCGTCGAAGATGCTCGCGACCTTGAGCAGCATCCGGTCCAGCTGTCCCGATTCCTCGCCGACCTGGATCATCTGGATCGCCAGTTCCGGGAAGGTCGCGGTCGCCTCCATGGCGACCGACAACCGGCTACCGTCCTTGACCTTGACGATGGTCTGTTCCACCGCATCGCGCAGTACCTGGTTGCGGCAGACCTGGCGGGCGATATCGAACGCGCTGATCAGGGCGACACCCTGGCTCAACAGCGTGCCCAGGGTGTGCGCCAGTCGCGCGGTTTCCAGGCGCAGCAGCAACGGCCCGACGACCCGCGCGCGGAGCATCAGGCGGTCCCGCCGCAGGCGCCCTCGGGCTGTGCGCAGGTGTCGCCCCAGCCAGGCGAACAGCAGGGCCATGGCCCCGAGCAGATAGAGGATGTAGTCGCCGAGGAACTGGCCGAGGGCGAGGATCGCCTCGGTGATCAGCGGGACGGGCACGCCCAGGCCGCTGAAGATCGGTACGAACTGCGGCACCACATAGGCCAGCAGCAGGACCAGCGAACCCAGCACGCCGACCAGCAGGAAGGCCGGATAGATCAGCGCGTTGATCACTTCGCCACGGACTTTCTGGGTCCGTTCCAGGTAGGCCGCCAGTTGCCCGAGGGTATCGCCCAGTGCCCCGCCGGCTTCCCCGGCACGTACCAGGCTGAGGTACAGCGGCGAAAAGGACGGGCCTTCGACGGCCATGGCCGCCGACAGCGGCTGGCCGCCCTTGACCCGGTCGCGGATCCGTTCGAGCAGGCGGCGTGCCTGGGGTTTGCCCGGCTGACGGACCAGGGTCTCGAGGGCCCGCTCCAGCGGCTGGCCGGCGTCGAGGAGCGTGGCGAGTTGCTGGGTGAAACGCTCCAGTTCGTCACCCGCCAGGGGGGGACGATTGAACCAGGACCCCGCGGCCACGCTGCCGCTCGACGCCGGTTCGAGTTGCAGGACCAGCAGGCCGCGTTCCTGCAGCTGACTGGCGGCCTCGTCGTGATCCTCGGCGTCGAGTGCACCGTCGAGTGGGCTGCCGCTCGGGTCAAGGGCGCGATAGCGATAGTGTTCCATGCTTAATCGCCATGGGTGACGCGCAGGACTTCTTCCAGGCTGGTGATACCCGCCAGGGCCTGGCGCAGGCCATCCTCGTACAGGGTTCGCAGGCCGCCGGCGCGGGCCGCCTGTTCCAGGGTCGCGGCGTCGGCGTGGCGCATGAGCAGCGAGCGCAGGGTGTCGTTCATCACCAGCAACTCGCTGAGGGCGCTGCGTCCGCGATAACCGCCGCCGGGGGCATCCGCGCGGGGACGGTAGAGGCGGATCGGGCGTTCGTCGGTAAAACGCTCCAGTTGATGTTCGGCGATCAGCTCCGGCGGAGCCTCGAAGCTTTCCCGCCATTCGGGGGCCAGCCGGCGCACCAGGCGCTGGGCGAGAATGCCGTTCACCGTCGAGGCGATCAGGTAGCTTTCGACGCCCATGTCCAGCAGGCGGGTGATGCTGGCGGCGGCGCTGTTGGTGTGCAGGGTGGAAAGCACCAGGTGGCCGGTCAGCGAGGACTGGATGGCGATCCGGCAGGTTTCCAGGTCACGCATCTCGCCGATCATGATCACGTCCGGGTCCTGGCGCACGATGGCGCGCAGCACCCCGGCGAAATCCAGGCCGATGCCCGGCTTGACCTGGATCTGATTGATCCCCTCCAACTGGTATTCGACCGGGTCCTCGACGGTGATGATCTTGCGCTCGGAGGTGTTCAGCCGGGCCAGGGCGGTGTACAGGGTGGTGGTCTTGCCCGAACCGGTGGGGCCGGTGACCAGCAGGATGCCGTGGGGCCGTTCGAGCACGTTCAGCAGGGCATCCAGGCGTGCGCCGTCGAAGCCCAGGCTCTGGAAGTCGAAGGTCACGGTCTGGCGGTCGAGCAGGCGCATCACCACCGACTCGCCGAAACCGGTGGGCACGGTGGAGACCCGCAGGTCCAGTTCCTTGCCCTGCACGCGGAGCATGATGCGGCCGTCCTGGGGCAGGCGGCGCTCGGCGATATCCAGTCGCGCCATGATCTTGATGCGCGAGATCACCGCCGCCGAGGAGCTGACGGGCGGTGCCTCGGCCAGATGGAGCACACCGTCGACCCGGTAGCGAACGTTGAGCTGGTTCTCGAACGGCTCGATATGAATGTCCGAGGCCCGTTGTTCGACGGCCCGTTGCAGCAGCAGGTTGACCAGGCGGATCACCGGGGCTTCGGACGCGAGGTCCTTGAGGTGCTCGATATCGGTTTTCTGGTTGCCGGGATCTTCTTCCAGGTTCTCGATCAGGGTGCCCATCGCGCTGCGGCCCCGGCCGTAGTAACGCTCGATCAGTTGCTCGATGTCGCCGCGCTGGCCGATGGACAGGCGCACCGGGCATTGGCAGGCATATTCCAGCGCATGCAGGGCATCGGCCTGGTTCGGGTTGGCGATCAGTACATGCAACTCGCTGCCCGCGGCGGACAGCGGCACCAGGCAATGTTCCTTGAGAAAGCGCGGCGCCAGTTCGGGCGGCTCCTCCAGCAGTTCGGGCGCATCCGCCAGGGTCAGCAGGGGGGTATCGAGCAGGGTCGACCAGGCCAGGGCAAGGTCCTGCTCCGACACCAGGCCCAGGCGCGCCAGCAGTTCGGTCGAATCGTGCCGTGCGCTGGCGTCCTGCAACTGCTGGGCGCGGTCGACATCGGTGAGTTTCAGGCGACCCTCGTTGACCAGCCAGTCGATGGCCAGCCTGCCCGGGTCGGGGGACATCAGGGCGTTCATGATGCTCTCTCCAGGCTCCATGCCTCTGGCACAGCCTGAACCTGAAGCGGTGCGGCGACTACTGTCAGAAATGACAGTTCTGCTGACCGTTGGTCGGTTGCCAGTTCGACATTGCCATTGGTCCGAACTGTCAGAAATGACAGTAGGCAGCGTTTTTGCGGCGGGGATAGTTTGGAGGCGATGGAAAGGCAGTTGTTTCCATTCTTTCGATCATGTCGATCGACTGTCCGATTCGCAGGAGCGAAATCATGTTCAACTCAATTGCTAAAAAAATACTGGGCTCGATTTTCTTGTTGTTGAGTCTTTTGTGCGCAGTACCGGCCTCGGCGGCTATTTTGAATTGTACCGGAACACTGGGGGCGGTAGTCTCGCCTGGCCTCTCGCCGAGTCCGCAGGCCCCGACCGTATTGGCGCAGGGCAATGTCAATTCAGGGGGGAATTGCGCCATCGTCGGGACGACCGTTCAACCTGCCAGCCTCGCGATAACTACAAGCTTCACCAACGCAACATGCACGAGCTTCACTTTGGTCGGGACGCCCAGCATGACGATTGACTGGGATGACGGTACGACGGGAACGGCGACTTATGTATCACCTCAGACGGTCTTCGGGCTGCCGTTGGGGCCCTTTGCGGCTAACTTCAAGATCCTCACCGGTCCGCACGAACTCGGCCATACGATGTCCATCAGTGTGAGTGCCCCTCCCCTGAGCCTCGCCCTATTGGCATGCCTTCTGCCCGGTTCGAGGCCGGTCACGCAACTTGGGGCGCCCATCGCCTTTTATGTGAATTGATATTCGACTGTCACATTGTAATACGGGGAGCCATGCTCCCCGTTTCAGCTTGAATATCTCACCGCAACCAGATCTCGCTCACCGAATGATGGGTGCCCTTGCGCACCACCAGGTCGGCCCGCTCGCGGGTCGGCAGGATATTCTCCAGCAGATTGACCCGGTTGATATCCCGCCAGATCTGCCGCGCCGCATCCGGCGCTTCCTCCGGCGTCAGGTCGGCCAGCTTGCGGAAGTACGCGCCACGCGCACGGAACGCGGTCTTCTGCAGCAACAGGAAACGATCAACGTACCACTGCTCGATATCCTGTTCGTCGGCGTCCAGGTAGATCGAGAAGTCGAAGAAGTCGGAGACGATGGTGCTTGGCTTGGGCTCGTCGGTGCCGTCCGTCTGCAGGACATTGAGCCCTTCGAAGATCAGGATGTCCGGCCGATCCACCGTCTGGTATTGGCCCGGCACGATGTCGTAGCTGATGTGGGAATAGATCGGCGCCCGGACTTCGCCTTCGCCGGCCTTGACGTCGGCGAGGAATTTCACCATCTGCCGGCGATCGTAGCTTTCCGGAAAACCCTTGCGGTGCATGATGCCGTCGGCCACCAGCTTGCTGTTGGGGTAGAGAAAGCCGTCGGTGGTCACCAGGGCCACGTTCGGATGGTCCGGCCAGCGCGCCATCAGCGCCTGCAGGACCCGGGCAAAGGTGCTCTTGCCCACCGCGACGCTACCGGCGATGGCAATGATGTACGGTCCCCGCGGGCTGGCCCGGCCGAGGAAGGTGTCCTTGATCCCGGCCAGATGGCGAGCCGCGCCGACGTGCAGGCTGATCAGCCGCGACAGCGGCAGGTAGACGTTGGCGACGTCCTCCAGGGAGATGTCCTCGTTCACCCCGCGCAGGGTCGACAGGTCCTCTTCCGACAGCGTCAGGGGCGTGTTGGCGCGCAGGCCGGCCCACTCCGTGCGGTCCATTACCAGGTAGTCATCAGCGGTCATCGGTTACTGTCCCACGTCTCGTCAATGAGCGGATTATCCATCGAGTTGCCCCCGCGTGTCCGAAGGTCAGAATAATCTTTTGAATCCATTGGATATTCTGTAGCCTTGCGGCGCTGAAAAGCACTCCATGCCTGATGGATTCACTTTCCCGGTCGCCGCGCGCTACAACTAAATATCCTGCCTCGGAAAGAGTCAGGGGCCGGGGTATACTCGACTTTCGCGCTCACGCGCTTGCAGGTCTTGCGAACATGACGCAGATTTCCGAACGCCTTCTGGTTCAAGCCCATCTCGACGCCAAGCAGCCCAAACCCTTGAGTGCCGAGCAGGAGGCGACCCTCCGTGCCGAGATCGCCGCCGAGCTCAAGGCTCAGGACGCGGTGCTGGTGGCCCACTTCTACTGTGATCCGGTGATTCAGGCCCTGGCCGAAGAAACCGGTGGCTGCGTGTCCGACTCCCTGGAAATGGCCCGTTTCGGTGCCGCCCACCCGGCCAAGACCGTGCTGGTGGCGGGCGTGCGGTTCATGGGCGAGACGGCGAAGATCCTCACCCCGGAAAAGCGCATCCTGATGCCGACCCTGGAAGCGACCTGCTCGCTGGACCTGGGTTGCCCGGTGGACGAGTTTTCCGCCTTCTGCGACCAGCACCCGGAGCGCACGGTGGTGGTGTATGCCAACACCTCGGCGGCGGTCAAGGCGCGTGCCGACTGGGTGGTGACCTCCAGCTGCGCCCTGGAAATCGTCGAAAGCCTGATGGATAACGGCGAAAAGATCATCTGGGCACCGGACAAGCACCTGGGACGCTATATCCAGAAGCAGACCGGCGCCGACATGCTGCTGTGGGACGGTGCCTGCATCGTCCACGAGGAATTCAAGTCCAAGCAGCTGGAAGACATGAAGGCGTTGTATCCCGATGCGGCGATCCTGGTGCACCCCGAATCCCCCGAGTCGGTGATCGACCTCGCCGATGCGGTCGGTTCCACCAGCCAGTTGATCAAGGCCGCGCAGACCTTGCCGAACAAGACCTTTATCGTCGCCACCGACCGCGGCATCTTCTACAAGATGCAGCAGTTGTGCCCGGACAAGGTCTTTGTCGAAGCGCCGACCGCCGGCAATGGCGCGGCGTGCCGCAGTTGCGCGCATTGCCCGTGGATGGCCATGAACACCCTCGAGCGCACCTTGCAGTGCCTGCGCGAGGGCAGCAACGAGATCTTCGTCGATCCTTCGATCGTTCCCCGCGCGGTTCGTCCGCTCAAGCGCATGCTGGATTTCACCCAGGCCGCGCGCCTGAAGCTGAGCGGCAACGCCTGATAACTGGCTGATCGTTCCCACGCTCTGCGTGGGAACGCGGCCCGTGACGCTCTGCGTCACCTGTGGAGCGGGTCGCTAACCGCCCATCATGTCCTTGACCATGCGTTCCTGGTCGATCATCTCTTTCTGCCGTGCATCGATGCGCGAGGCCAGCTGGAAGTTCGGCGCGCGGCGCTTGGCGAAGTCCAACTGCTGGATCGCCTGCTTGAAGTCGCCGACCAGGGCGAAATACTCGGCCCGGGCCTGGTGCAGGCCGATGATATTGCCGGCCTGGCCGCGGGTTTCGGCGATCTGGTACCAGATATCCGGATCCTCCGAGCGGGTCTTGAGCATGTCCACCAGGATCTTCTCAGCGTCGGCCGGCTTGTTCTGCTTGACCAGCAGATCGACCTTGACCTGTCTCAGCGGGTAGTTGCCCGGAAACAGCGCCAGCATGCGGTCGGTGCGTGCCACGGCATCGGGCAGGTGGCCGCTGCTGATATCAAGCTCGATCTGCGCCAGGTTGTAGATGACCTCGTTGGGGGACTTGGCCAGCAGCGGCTTGAGGTTCTCCCGGGCTTCATTCAACTGGCTGCCCTTGATCTGTGCGATGGCCAGGCCGTAACGGGCAATATCGGACTTGGGGTTTTCGTCCAGCTGGGCGCGGAAACGCTTGGCCGCCAGTCCCGGCGAGTCCTCGTACGAGAGCATCACGCGGGCGCGGATCAGTTGATAACGCAGGCTGTCCTCGATGCCGCCGGGCTTGGCCTGTTCGGCACGGTTGCGGGTGTCGGCGATCCGCGATTCGGTGACCGGGTGGGTCAGGAGGAATTCCGGCGGCTTGGCATCGAAGCGGTAGATGCGCATCAGGCGTTCGAACATGGTCGGCATGTTGCGCGGGTCGTAGCCGGCCTTCTCCAGGTTGAGAATGCCGATGCGGTCGGCTTCCTGTTCATTCTGCCGGGAGAAGCGCTGTTTCTCCTGGAAGGCGGCGGCCTGGGTCCCGGCAATGGTCGCGATGCCCGCGTCGCCACCACCGGCGGCGGCCACGATGATCCCGGTGAGCAGCGCCGCCATCATCGGCAGTTGCATGCGTTGCTGGGCTTCCACGCCACGGGCGAAGTGGCGCTGGGACAAGTGCGCGAGTTCGTGGGCCAGTACCGAGGCATATTCGCCTTCGGTCTGGGCATTGAGGAACAGGCCGCCGTTGATCCCGATGATCCCGCCGGGGGCGGCGAAGGCGTTGAGCTGGTTGCTGTCGATCAGGATGAATTCCAGGCGCCGGTCCTGCACCTGGCTGGTTTCCACCAGCTTGTAGACCGTGGTTTCCACGTAGTCCTTGAGCTGCGGGTCGTTCAGTTGCTTGACCTGGCTGCGCAGGAGGCTCAGCCAGGCGCGGCCCAGTTGATACTCCTGCTGGGGCGAGACGATGGAGGAACTGGCATCACCGAGTGACGGCAGGTCGTCGGCGAAGCCGGGGGAGGCGAGCAGGCAGGCGAGCGTCAACAGGGTGGGGCGCAGAAAAGTCATGCACAGGGCTCTAGTTCGGCAAAGCCCTTACTGTAGCCGCACACCACGCAGACGACCAGAGGTGGCACCGCTTGGGGTATCCTAGACGGCTCGAACAACCGACCCGGCGCGCCGCCAGGAGTGAAGCAATGACCGACGCTGTAGAGTATGACGCCGAGCTGGACGCCAGTGGCCTGAATTGCCCGCTGCCGTTGCTCAAGGCCAAGCTGGAGCTCAATCGCCTGGCCAGCGGCGCCGTGCTCAAGGTCATCGCCACCGACGCCGGCTCGCAGCGCGACTTCCGCACCTTCGCCAAACTCGCCGGGCATGCGCTGTTGCGTGAAGAGGAAGAGGCCGGGGTCTATCGTTACTGGCTGCGCAAGGCCTGATGGCGCGGTCTCAGCGTCGTCGTCGATTTTTTAAGGAATATTGATGTTCAAGGTGTTACGAGACTGGATCCAGCGCTATTTCTCCGATGAGGAAGCGGTGGTATTGGCGGTCCTGTTGTTCCTGGCGTTCACTGCCGTGCTGACCCTCGGCAAGATGCTCGCCCCGGTATTGGCCGGGATGGTCCTCGCCTACCTGATGCAGGGGCTGGTGTTCGGCCTGGAGCGCATGCGCCTGCCGGGCGCGGCGGCGGTTGGCCTGGTGTTCGCGCTGTTCATGGGCGGCCTGCTGCTGTTCATGCTGGTGGTGGTGCCGCTGCTCTGGCACCAGTTGATCACGCTGTTCAACGAACTGCCGGGGATGTTGGCCAAGTGGCAGTCGTTGCTGCTGTTGCTGCCCGAGCGCTATCCGCACCTGGTGTCCGACGAGCAGGTGCTGCAGGCGATCGAAGTGGCGCGCGGGGAAATCGGCAAGTTTGGCCAGTGGGCGCTGACGTTTTCCCTGTCCAGCCTGCCGTTGCTGGTCAATATCATGATCTACCTGGTGCTGGTGCCGATCCTGGTGTTCTTCTTCCTCAAGGACCGGGCGACTATCCGCGACTGGGTCCGTGGCTACCTGCCCCGGGAGCGGGCGCTGATCACCCGGGTGGCGGAGGAAATGAACCGGCAGATCGCCAACTACATCCGCGGCAAGGTGATCGAGATCATCATCTGTGGCGGGGTGACCTATGTCGCCTTTGTCGCCCTGGGACTCAACTACGCCGCCCTGCTGGCCTTGCTGGTGGGCCTGTCGGTGGTCGTGCCCTATGTCGGCGCGGTGGTGGTGACGGTGCCGGTGATGCTGATCGCGCTGTTCCAGTGGGGCTGGAGCGACCAGTTCATCTACCTGATGGCGGTCTACGGGATCATCCAGACCCTGGATGGCAACGTGCTGGTGCCGCTGCTGTTCTCCGAGGCGGTGAACCTGCACCCGGTGGCGATTATCTGCGCAGTCCTGCTGTTTGGCGGGTTGTGGGGCTTCTGGGGCGTGTTCTTCGCGATCCCCCTGGCGACCCTGTTCAAGGCGGTGCTCGATGCCTGGCCGCGCAAGGAACCGATGGTGGCGCCGCTGCTGTAGGGCGGCGTTTTCAGGGGGAGGGCCGTGGGCACTGAGCCTGCTGGAAAGCCCCTTTGTGGGAGCGGGCTTGCCCGCGAAGCTCTTCAGCGGTCTCAGGGGCCTCTTCGCGGGCAAGCCCGCTCCCACACAAGCCTGCTCCCACACACGCCCGACTCCTAAAGGGTAGGGCGTACTTCAGGCCTTGTTCAGCGCCTGTGCCGCGGCCAGCACCGCATCCACATGGCCCGGCACCTTCACGCCGCGCCATTCCTGGCGCAACACGCCTTTGGCATCGATCAGGAACGTGCTGCGGTCGACGCCCAGGTATTCCTTGCCGTACAGCTTCTTCAGCTTGATCACGTCGAACAGCTGGCAGATGGCTTCGTCCTTGTCGCTGATCAGCTCGAACGGAAACTCCTGCTTGCCCTTGAAGTTCTCGTGGGACTTCAGGCTGTCGCGCGAAATACCGAAGATCTCGGTGTTGGCGGCCTGGAACGCGGCGTACTGGTCACGAAAGCCCTGGCCTTCGGTGGTGCAGCCGGGGGTGCTGTCCTTCGGATAGAAGTAGATCACCACCTGCTTGCCCTTGAGATCGGCGAGGCTGACGGTCTGCCCGTTGGTGGCCGGGGCCTGGAAATCGGTTACGGCTTCATTGATGACAACGGCCATGCTGGCTCCTTACATGGGGTTTTGTGGGCGCCACGGTTCGATCAGCGCGTCGAGGTTCATCGCGTCGGCGAAATCCAGGAACTGGTCGCGCAACCAACTGATCTGCACGCCGGCCGGCAGGGTCACGGTAAAGGTGGCATTGAGCATGGTGCCGCCGGTCTGCGGTGCCAGGTAGGTATCGCAGGTGAGGTTCTCCAGCTCGACGTTGTGGTCGATGAAGAACTGGCACAGCTCGTTGATGATGTCCGAGCGGTAGGCCGAACTGACATAGGCGACGTACGGCAGTGCCTGGGGACGGCTTTCCAGGGCGCCGCTGCGGACCACGCTGACGATGAAGGCATGCTTCTTCGCCAGGTTCGGCAGGCCGGCTTCGAGGCGGGCCAGGGCATCCCAGCTGCCGGAAATCTGCAGGACCAGCGCACTGTACTCGCCGTGGCGGGTCAGGCGTGAGGTCACGACGGCGCAGCGATTTTCATGGCTGGCGCGGCACAGGACGTTGGTCAGCTCCATGGGGTTGGCGCCGAGGGCACTGATGACAAGGAATTGTTCGCGGACTGTGGGGGTGGACATGCAGCATTCCTAAAGCGATGAGCGGTCGGTACGACAGGGGCGTCGCGGGTCGGGTTCTGGTGTTCGCCGATCATTGACCTAGCCGCGGATCGAACGCTTGCGCCGGGCTCAGGCACGGGCGAGAGCGGGCAATGGCAAGGCTGGATCGGGTTTCGGGCAGCGAAAAGGGAGGCTGGAACCCGGCACGTGACTGACTCAGTACCGATCAAAGTCTGAAGGGTAGCGAAAAGCAGCGCCAAGGGGAATGCTCATGGCGAGTACTTCGCTTGTACAAGGCTGATGGCGCCAGTACCATTACCGCTCTCTTTTTCCGGCAGGAGCGGTTGCATGATTGCGGGCAGTATGGTGGCACTGGTCACACCCATGGATGCACAGGGTCGTCTTGACTGGGACAGCCTGAGCAAACTGGTGGACTTCCACCTGCAAAACGGCACCAACGCCATTGTCGCGGTCGGCACCACAGGTGAGTCGGCTACCCTTGACGTACACGAACACATCGAAGTGATTCGTCGCGTGGTCGACCAGGTGGCCGGGCGCATCCCGGTGATCGCCGGCACGGGCGCCAACTCGACGCGTGAAGCGATCGAACTGACCACCAACGCGAAAACCGCCGGCGCCGACGCCTGCCTGCTGGTGACCCCGTACTACAACAAGCCGACCCAGGAAGGCCTGTACCAGCATTTCCGCACCATCGCCGAAGCCGTCGATATCCCGCAGATCCTCTACAACGTGCCGGGCCGTACCGCTTGCGACATGCAGGCCGAGACCGTGATCCGCCTGTCGACCGTGCCGAACATCATCGGGATCAAGGAAGCCACCGGCGACCTGGACCGTGCCAAGGCGATCCTGGCCGGCGTGAGCAGCGACTTCCTGGTCTATTCCGGCGATGACGCCACCGCGGTCGAGCTGATCCTGCTCGGCGGCAAGGGCAACATCTCGGTGACCGCCAACGTCGCCCCGCGTGACATGAGCGAGCTGTGTGCCGCCGCGATGCGTGGCGATGCCGTCACCGCCCGGGCGATCCACCAGAAACTGATGCCGCTGAACAAGACCCTGTTCATCGAATCCAACCCTATCCCCGTGAAATGGGCGCTGCATGAGATGGGCCTGATGCCGGACGGTATCCGTCTGCCGCTCACCTGGCTCAGCACCCCGAGTCACGAACCGCTGCGGCAGGCCATGCGCCAGTCCGGCGTCCTGGTTTAATTGAGGAAATACACCGCATGAAGCGATTGGCCGGACTTTCCGCACTTGCCTTGATTATCTCCAGCACCAGCGGTTGTGGCTGGATCTGGGGCCCGGAAGGTTACTTCCGCGACCGCGGCAGCGATTACCTGGAGGCGCAACAGACGCCAGCCATGCAGTTGCCGCCGGATGTCACCACCAGCAAACGCCTTGACCCGCTGCTGCCGATTCCACGCAACGTCGCCACCGAAACCGTCAAGGGCGAGTACGAAGTCCCGCGTCCGCAGCCGTTGCAGGCCGCGGCCAGTGCCAGCGACTACACCTTGCAGAAAAGCGGCGACTCGAGCTGGATCATGGGCCAGCACGCCCCGGCCGAGGTCTGGCCGGTGGCCATGCAGTTCTTCCAGGACAACGGCTTCCGTATCGACTCCCAGCGTCCGCAGACCGGTGAATTCACCACGGCCTGGCAGCCTGCCAGCGAGCTCTCCGCGAACATGGCCAAGCGCCTGGGCACCGGCAACTCCGCCGATACCGAAGCGCGCGTGCGGGTTCGTATCGAGCCGGGCGTGCAGCGCAACAGCAGCGAAATCTACGTCGTCAGCGCCGAGCGTCCGGCTGGCAGCACCGCGAACGTCGACTTCACCGCGCGTTCGGTCAATATCGGTCGCGACTCGATCCTGATCGACGAAATGCTGTCCAGCATGAGCCGCAGCGCCGAGAAGGGCGGTTCGGTGTCCCTGCTGGCAGCCCGCGATTTCGACACCCCGAGCCGTGTCAGCCTGAGCCAGGACGGCAGCGGCAACCCGGTGCTCAACGTCGGCGAAGACCTCGACCGTGCCTGGTCGAGCGTCGGCCGCGCGCTGGAGCAGGGCGAATGGCGCGTTGAAGACATCAACCGCAGCCTGGGCCTGTACTACATCAACCTGGCGGAAAAAGCCGAGAAGAAAAACGAAGAGCCTGGCTTCTTCGGCAAACTCTTCGGCAGCAAGCCGGCCAAGGAAGAAATCGAAGCCCGTGCCGAGCGTTACCAGGTTCGCCTGAGCAAGGTCGGCGACAACGTGCAGGTGACTGTCGAGAAGGACATCAACACCGTGGCGCCGGCCGATGTCGCGCGCAAGGTGTTGGGCGTGATTCAAGACAACCTGGGCTGATTGCCATGCGTTTTGCCGTTCTCGGCAGTGGTAGCCAGGGGAACGGCACGCTGATAGCCAGTGGCGATACCTGCGTGCTGGTCGACTGCGGTTTCTCCCTGCGTGAAACCGAGCGGCGCCTGGCACGCCTGGACATGAGTCCGGCGCAACTGAGCGCGATCCTGGTGACCCACGAACATGCCGACCACGTGCATGGCGTGGGTTTGCTGTCTCGGCGCTACAATCTACCGGTGTATCTCAGTCGCGGGACCTTGCGCGGGATGCGCAAGCCCATCGAGCCCGCGGGTTTCGTGGCGGGCGGCGAGCGGTTGCAGGTCGGCGCGCTGGCCATCGATGTGGTTGCCGTGGCCCACGACGCCCTGGAGCCGACGCAGTATGTGTTCGATGACGGCCAGCGGCGTTTCGGCCTGCTGACCGACCTGGGATCGTATTGTGCAAGCGTCATGGACAGCTACAGTGGCCTCGATGCGTTGATGGTCGAGGCCAATCATTGCCGGGACCGCCTGGCGCGGGGGCATTACCCGACCTTCCTCAAGCAGCGGGTCGGTGGTGAACTGGGACATCTGAACAACCACCAGGCCGCAAGCCTGGTGGCCGAGTTGGGCTGGCAAGACCTGCAACACCTGGTGCTGGCCCACCTGAGCAGCAAGAACAACCTGCCGCAGCTGGCCCGGCAATGTTTTGTCGACACCCTCGGGTGCGACCCGGACTGGCTGCAACTGGCCGATCAAGATTCAGGGCTCGACTGGCGACATATCGCCTAGCCCAACAACTTAACAAGCGGAGCCCATCATGGAAAAACGTGAAGAACTCTACCGCGGCAAAGCCAAGTCGGTATACAAGACCGACGACGCCGACCGCTTGATCCTGCTGTTTCGCAACGACACCTCGGCGTTCGACGGCAAGCGCATCGAACAGCTCGACCGCAAGGGCATGGTGAACAACAAGTTCAACGCCTTCATCATGCAGAAACTCGAAGAAGCCGGCGTGCCGACCCAATTCGACAAGCTGCTGGGCGACAACGAGTGCCTGGTGAAGAAGCTCGACATGATCCCGGTGGAATGCGTGGTGCGTAACTACGCGGCCGGTAGCCTGGTCAAGCGCCTGGGTGTCGAGGAAGGTCTGAAGCTCAACCCTTACACCTTCGAGCTGTTCCTCAAGGACGACGCCAAGGGCGACCCGTTCATCAACGAATCCCACGTCGTGGCGTTCGGTTGGGGCACCGCCGAGCAACTGGTCCGCATGAAGGAACTGTCGCTCAAGGTCAACGAAGTGCTGAGCAAGCTGTTCGACGACGCCGGCCTGCTGCTGGTGGACTTCAAGCTGGAGTTCGGCGTATTCCACGGCCAGATCGTCCTGGGTGACGAGTTCAGCCCGGACGGTTGCCGCCTGTGGGACAAGGAAACCCGCAAGAAGATGGACAAGGACCGCTTCCGCCAGGGCCTCGGTGACGTCATCGAAGCCTACGAAGAAGTCGCCAATCGCCTGGGCGTACCGCTGTAATCGACGCAAGCATCTGATAGCACGTAATTTTTTTGCAATTGGGGCTTCGCTTCCGGCAAAAGTGTTGTTATGATGCGCGCCGTTGGAGAGATGCCAGAGTGGCCGAATGGGACGGATTCGAAATCCGTTGTACCTTCACCGGTACCTAGGGTTCGAATCCCTATCTCTCCGCCATTATTGAATACGACTAAGCCCCTGAGAACGTTAAAGTTTTCAGGGGCTTTTTCGTTTTCGGCGTTTTGTTCAGGGCATTTTCAGGGCATTTTCAGGGCGCCAAGGCGGCCCCGCAGACCTCCCGTGGTCCATCAGGGAGGGGGCTGTGCCAGTGCAACCGGTATGCCGGGGGAGCAGGTGAAATCGGTTGAAAACGTCGCTTGAATCCCAATTGTAAAAGGCTGATACCGTCCTTGCTTGAACGCATCAAGGGGGTGTACCTTCGGCCAATCAGGGGCTTGTATTGGTATGATTTTGCTTTAGAATTCCGCGCCCCAAAAAAACCAGAGGACAGGCATATGACTTCAGCAATCGCTGTCGCACAAGCTTTCCTTGACTTGGCAGCCAAGGAGAGGCGGTCTCTCACGAACATGCAACTGCAGAAACTCGTGTTCTTCTCGCACGGGATTCATCTCGCTGCATTTGGTGATTCGCTTATTGAGGAACCTGTGAAGGCATGGGATTTTGGCCCTGTCATTCCCGCTCTATATGAGAAGCTTCGCAGGTTTGGTCGGGGGGATGTTTCAAGAGACCTGGCACCGGAAACAAGAGGTACCCTTGATCCATCCGGTAAAGAGTTTCAGGCTATCCGCGCTGTCTGGAAAGCCTACGGGAATCGTGACGGCTGGTCCCTTTCCGAGATTTCCCATCAGGAGGGATCTCCTTGGGATGCGGTTTGGAATAAACGCCGTATGCACTACTGCGATATTCCAAACGACCTGATCCGTAGTTATTACTCTGACCGAGTGAAGCACACAGGGGCGTCACAGGTTGCCTGATCAGGACCCCTCTCCCTCGCCACAGGATGTATTGGCGGCAAGCCTCGAAGGTTTGCCGCCTCTCGACATTGAAGTCATTCCGGAGGACTTCACGCCCTCATCCAGGCTGACTTCTATCGTTCAAGAAGACCCAGCAGCCAGCCTTGACGATTACAAATTCAAGCGACTTCAAACAGAGATTGATGACTTATCACAACAATTGTCTGAACGGCGCGACCTCCATTCGATCCGTACCAAGCATGCATGGCTTTTGTTTGGGTTGACTGTTGGATGGGTGGGGGTGATTTGGTTGGTGGTTCTTTTGCAAGGATTTGGGCAATGGTTTTTACCTTTTCCGGCTCCGGGACCTGACGAGAAGTATCTCCGGTTCGCTCTGTCCAATACGGTGATAGTCGCGTTCATGACGTCAACTACAGCCACTGTTCTTGGCTTATATGGTATTGCTGCCTACTGGCTTTACGGGAAAAAGCCACCGTTGAAGTCCGATAAGAGCGACAGGCAGAAGAGGGATGATGCAAAAGATTGACCAGGCAGCTCAGCAAGTACGGTCTTGTCCTGCCAAAACCCGCCAGACCAAGACCGCTTTCCAAAAGCACAGGGTTCAGGCCTTCAGATAGCCTTGAATCCGTCGCAGAAACCCTGCTTCGAAGGCCTCTCGGCACTGTTTCTTCAGATAAAGTCGGCGACGTTGAGCCAGTTCGGTCCACAGCGGCGATGTGCCGTGCCCGTTCAGCCATCGCTCGGCCTCGCGGGCACCATCGGCGAGCTCCCGGGCGAAGTGGGTGTCCCAGGGCGTCGGGCCTTCGTTGGCATCGTTGGCGGCGCGGCGTGTCGCCGGAATCGTGATGGGGCGGGGCGGTGGCGAGTCGAACCGCTGGAAGGCCAGGGTGTAGAGCGCGATGGCGTCGGCGATCAGGCGATGGGCCAGGCGCTCCTGTTCCGGGTCACGAAAGGCCACGCAACGGGCACCGTCCAGGCAGAATCTGGCCGCGACACGGAAATGAGCGGCTGCCTCGCTGGGATGCAGGGAGGCCAACCGGATCAGGTCGGGCGGTGGCAGACGGGACAGTAGCGAGCGATCAATCATGGAGGGGACCTCCGTGATCGCGGTGCGGCAAGGCTGGACGTAGCGGGCGGTGCCCGTGCGTAAAAGGGGGGTAAGCCATTCTCCTTGTCTCCTCGGACGATTGAGGAACTGACTCCCACCGTTGTCACGCGGAGTAGGGAGGCAGACCGTGCGAGGGTGACAAACCGGCGTCCGAGGGAACCGGCCAGGCCGAAGCCTGCCCCACACGGTCCGCCATAGGTGTACTAACCGAGCGCAATAATGCGGCAGCCAAACAGCCATGACGCGATACCGCGCCTCGAACACTTTCAGGTTGTCACACCCGGCCACAGGATTGACTGTGGCGGGACTAGGCTAGTGGCGGCGCTGCCAATCTAATAGTCAGGCATGGACTAGGCAATAGAGGCCTGGGTCTTATTATCTTGTAGGCTTTTTCCTGCCAGATAGTTTCAGACAGCGCCTGAACGCTACCGGTCAGCCGGGTTGGGCCACCAGGCTATTGCTGACGTTGCGCCCCAGCACCAGCACCGTGGCAAAGCCGCAGCCCACCAGGGCCGTGGCCAGGCTCAGCAGCACCGAGCTGCCCAACTGGTCGACGATTCGGCCGCCGAAGAACGAGCCCAGCGCGATAATCACTTGGAACAGAGCGACGAACAGTGGCATGCCACGTTCGACATCCTTGGGCGCCACGACAAACATCCAGATACTGGCGCAAGCCGGGAATGCGCCGAAGGCGAAGCCCCAGAGCGCAATCAGCATCACCGCGCCGGTCATGCCGGTGGCGAAGTAGGGGAACAGGGCGGTGCTGGTGCCGATCATCAGCGCGACCAGCAACAAGGTGTAGCGTACGCTGCGGTTGGCGGCGAAACCGGCAAAAATATTCCCCAATACCCCGGCCACGCCAAAGAGCAGCAGCAGTGAGCCAATAGTCGGTCCGTCGAAGCCGGAACTATTTTTGAAAAACGGTGCGACATAGGTGTAGGCGGCAAAGTGCGCCAGACCGATGAGCAATACCGCGATCAAGCCGATCCGGGCGCGTGGATTGATAAACAAGGCGGGCAGGTCTCTGACGAGAATGGCCTTTTCCGGGTTGAGCCGCGGTAGCAGGAAGACCTGTGCCAGGAGCACCGGTACACCCATCAGCGCGGTGATCAGGAAGGTCATGCGCCAGCCCATCAGGCCACTGAGCCAGGTGCCCGCGGGCACGCCCAGCACGGTGGCCAGGGTCACGCCGACCATGATGATCGAGGTGGCCTGGGCCACGCCCACTCCTCTGGGGGCCAGTCGGCCGCTGAGGGCGATGGCGGTGGCCCAGAAGCCACCGATACTGATGCCCAGCAATACGCGACCGAACAGCAGCAGGCTGAAATCGCTGGCGAAGGCCACGACCGAGTTGGCGACGATCATGATCAGCGTCAGGCCGATCAGCAGGTAGCGACGGTCCATGGCGCCAATGCCGATGGACAGCAGGGGAGCGGCGAGGGCGGCCATGATGCCGGGCAGGGTGACCATCAGGCCGGCGTGGCCGGCACTGATACCGAGGTCGGTGGCGACGTCGTTGAGCACGCCCACCGGGAGAAATTCACTGGTAACCAGGGCGAAGGCTCCCACGGCGACCGAAAGAATCGCCAGCCACTGCTGTTTGACGCTTTGCTGATTATGTTCGGGTAGGCCGCGAGGGGCCTGGCTGACGCTTGGCATGGTGTGGTGTTCCAGGGTGCATGTCGCCTGAAGCCAGGCGAAGGGGGAGAGTTTGGCGGCGATTATATGAATGGGTTTCGACAATCAGGCAGGCGGTCGTTTCGATAGTCATCATCAGCGCAATCAATGCAACGCTTCAGGCCGCAATGGGTTGCTCCGAGTCCGGGGGCTTCGGCCAAAAGGTCTTGAGTTGACTGATCGTGTAGACGTCGATGGCGACGCCTTTCTACACTGATAGCGTTTTTGGGGAGCGGGGGCAACGGATGAATCGTAACGAATTGCGCAAGGCCGACATCAACCTGATGGTGGTCTTCGAAACACTGATGCTCGAACGCAATGTGACGCGGGTGGCGGAGAAGCTGTTTCTCGGCCAGCCGACCATCAGCTCGGCGCTCAATCGCCTGCGGGCGATGTTCAACGACCCGCTGTTTATCCGGGTCGGGCACCGCATGGAACCGACCGCGCGGGCCGAGGAAATCATCCAGCACCTGTCCCCGGCACTGGACTCGCTGTCCAACGCCCTGAGCCTGACCCACGATTTCGATCCGACCAGCAGCACCATGACCTTTCGCATCGGGCTGTCGGACGATGTCGAGTTCGGCCTGTTGCCGAACCTGCTGCGGGCCCTGCGCCAGGAGGCGCCGAACGTGATGATCGTGGTCCAGCACGTCGACTACTGGCGTATCCCGGACCTGCTCGCCTCGGGCGATATCACCGTCGGTATCAGCCAGACCCGCGGCCTGCCGGCCAATGCCAAGCGCAAGCTGCTGCGGCATATCCAGCCGATGATCCTGCGTGCCGACGCCTCGTCGAGCCCGATGACCCTGGATGAATACTGTGCCCGCCCGCATGTGCTGGTTTCCCATACCGCCAATGTCAGCAGCCTGGCCGACGAGTGGCTGGCGGAGATCGGGCGCAAGCGTCATGTGGTGCTGTCGGTGCCGCAATACAGCGCCTTGCCGGCCCTGCTGGCGGGAACCGACCTGATCGCCGGCCTGCCGGACTACACCGCCCTGGCGATGGCAGCGTCGGGCGCCTTGTTCGCCGAGCCGTTGCCCTTCAAGGCGCCGACCCTGGACCTGTCGATGGTCTGGCTCGGCATCGTCGACACCGATCCGGCCGAGCGCTGGCTGCGTTCGCGGCTGGAGAAATTCATGAGTGACCGGCTGCCCCTCCAGGCCCCCTGAGCGTGGCGCCAGAGTTTCATGGTCTTTGTCGAAAGCTGCGTGTTATACCTATGGGCATCTTTCCCCCGACGTTTCGGAGCCCGTCCATGCCTCACGTTTTTCTGGAGTACACACCAAACCTGAGCGACTTCGACGCCGACAAGGCGTTGTTGCGCATCAACCATGCCCTGGTGGCGTCCGGGCAGTTCGCCGCCGAATCCGATATCAAGAGTCGGGCCACGCGGTTGACCACCTTTCGCGTGGGCACCGGCCTGGGCGAGCGGGGCTTCGTGCATGTGAAGCTGGAGCTGTTCGGCGGGCGTTCGGTAGAGGTGAAGAAGCAACTGTCGGAGAGCATCCTGAGCAGCCTGAAGGACCTGGATGGCTGGCCGTCGACGGTGGAAGTGCACCTGTCGGTGGATGTGGTCGACATGGTGCGCGAGACCTACCTCCAGACGATTCTCTGAAGCGCATATGACAACGCCCTCCCGGGTCGTCCGGGAGGGCGTTGGCGTTTTTTCAGAACGGTTTGGTCGGCAGGTATTTGCCGTCGAGGGTGATCACCGCGCGGGAGCCGCCTTCCGGGTCCTCGACCTTCTTGATATCCAGCTTGAAGTTGATGGCGCTGATGATGCCGTCGCCGAACTGTTCGTGCACCAGGGCTTTCAGGGTGGTGCCGTAGACCTGGATCATTTCGTAGAAACGGTAGATCGTCGGGTCGGTCGGGATACCGGCCGGGATGCTGCCACGCAACGGCACGCTTTGCAGCAGCCGGCTGGCATCCTGGTCGAGGCCGAGCTTGGCGCAGACCACCTCGGCGGCCTCGGCCGGCAGCGGATGCTGACCGAGCAGGGCGGCGGTGACAAAGGCCAGGCTCAGGCCGGTGCCGTCGGTCAGGTCCTGCCAGGACAGGTTCAGGCGCTGCTTGGCGTCGATGATGGTGTCGGCCAGGGCCAGGCGTGGGGTCTGTGCGAATTGGGACTGCAGCATGGTGATTTCCTCTTTTACGGGATGAGTTGGCGAGTCAGGCAACGTGTTGTGGTTGAGTCGACAGCGCGCAGGCTTGTGGGTGTTCGGCAAGGGAGACAAAGCGCCCGGTGCGGCCGTCGAGGGTGGCAATCGAGCCGCTTTCGATGTCGTAGACCCAGCCATGCAGGTTCAGTCGGCCTTGTTCCAGCGCCAAGGCGACCGAAGGATGGGTCTTCAGGTTGGCGAGTTGGGCGACCACGTTTTCCCTGACCAGAGCGTCGAGGCGTGCTTCGGGCGAGGCATGGACGCGGGCGGCATTGATGACCTTGGCCGACTCGGCATGGCGCAGCCAGTTGGCGACGGCCGGCAGGTGGTCAAGGCATTTGCAGGTGGAGATGGCGGTCATCGCGCCGCAGTCGGAATGGCCGCAGATAACGATATCGCGCACCCCCAGCACGGCGACTGCATACTCGACGGTGGCCGATACGCCACCGGGTTCCGGCCCGTAGGACGGCACGATATTGCCGGCATTGCGAATCACGAACAGATCGCCGGGCTCTTGCTGGGTCAGCAGTTCCGGGACCACCCGGCTGTCCGAGCAGGTGACGAACAGCACATCGGGGTTCTGGGTCGTGGCCAGTTGCTTGAACAGTGCGCTGCGCCCCGGAAAGGCTTCGCGCTGGAACTTCAGGACGCCGTCGATAATGGCTTGCATGGGCTTTCTCCTTGCGTGGCTGATGGGGCAAGGATGGAAGTTTTCAGTCATAGCGTCCAAGACCGGCTTATTATGGTTTCCATAAGTCAGGCCTATAGTTGGATGTCCGATGCTCCTACGTCATGTGCGTTATCTGCTGGCGGTTGCCGAACACGCTAATTTCACCCGCGCCGCCGAGGCGCTGCATGTTTCCCAGCCGACGCTTTCGCAACAGATCAAACAGCTGGAAGAATCCCTGGGCGCGCCGTTGTTCGATCGCTCCGGACGCACCGTGCGCCTGACGGATGCCGGTGCGGCCTATGTGCGATTTGCGCGACTGGCCTTGCAGGACCTGGAGGCGGGTAAGCGGGCGATGCATGATGTCCAGGACCTCAGCCGGGGAACCCTGCGCCTGGCGATGACCCCAACCTTCACCGCCTACCTCGTCGGACCGCTGCTCGAACAGTTCAACCGCTGCTATCCGGGCATCACCCTCAGCGTCGAGGAACTGACCCAGGATCGTCTCGAAGCTGCCCTGGCCGAGGATCTGCTGGACATCGGCATTGCCTTTGCCGGCACGCACCTGGCGGATATCGACAGCCAGGTGCTCTTCACCGAAACCCTGAGCCTGGTGGTCGGCGCGGCTCACCCGCAGGTCGGACGCATTGCTCCCTTCAGTCTCCAGGACCTTGAGCGCCAGCCCCTGGTCCTGCTCAGCAGGGATTTCGCCACCCGCCAGCACATCGATCTGTATTGCCGCCAGCAAGGCATCGGTGCCCAGGTCGCGATCGAGGCCAATTCCATCAGTGCGATCGTCGAGATCGTCCGGCGCGGGCAACTGGCGACGATCCTGCCGAGTGCGATTGCCCGCGAGCAGCCGGGCCTGGCGGCCTTGCCCCTGCAACCGTCGTTGCCCACCCGCAGCGTGGCCTTGCTGAGGCGCCAGGGCGCCTATCGCAGCGCCGCCTCCCAGGCGTTTGTGCAGACCATGCTGGCGTGGGGGAATGTTTAGTCGCCGTGCAACCAAGCTTTGTAAAAGCTGGATTTAACGACTTATTGCATCGTGTGAATCTGCGGGTCTTTGTCTATTGCGGCAGCTCTATGGACGGTTGGATCAACGGCAACAAGCATGAAGCTTCGACGGGCGCCCAGGCGCCGGGCGTCGTTTCGTCTCGCCCGTCGATCACCGTTCCCAGTCTGGTCGCCCTCCCTTCCGAACTGGCCTTCTGGGCGTTGTGGCATTGTCGTCATGCGCGCCCGCCGGATCCGCGTCATTCCCGTTGAGTCATTTCACTGATCGCAGGCGGCCCGTGCCGGTCGCCTGGTTCGAACCGGTGGGCGCCCGAGCGCCCGCCTGACGCGGAATACGAGAAGCCCATGAGTGTCGCCTGCCAGTCCTTTGCTGCCCCGGAAGAAGCCCGGTCGTTCCTTGAACAGAACCCCGATATCGAGATGTTCGAGTTGTTCATCGTCGATAACAACGGTGTGCCCCGTGGCAAGTTGTTGCACCGCGATGAATTGCTGGCGGTGTACGCCAGTGGTCGCCCGCTGCCGAGCACCATTCTCGGCCTGACCCTCAATGGCGACGATGTGGAAAACTCCGGGCTGGTCTGGGAGGTGGGCGATATCGATTGTCGTGCCTACCCGATCAGCGGCAGCCTGCAACGCATGCCCTGGCGCCTGATCCCGACGGCGGCGGTGCAGGTCAGCATGCACCCCACCGAGGGCTTGCCGGCCACCGTGGCCGATCCCCGGCAGTTGCTGGCGCGGGTGATCGGGCAGTTGCAGGCCGACGGTTATTATCCGGTGATGGCGGCGGAGCTGGAGTTCTACCTGCTGGACCAGCAACGCGACAGCAATGGTCGCCCGCAGCCTGCCCGCGATGCCGATGGCGGACGTCCGCGTTCCACCCAGGTCTACGGCCTGCGCGAGCTGGAGCAGATCGAACCGTTTCTCGCCGACCTCTACAACGCCTGCAAGCTGCAGGGCATTCCCGCCCGCACGGCCATTTCCGAATACGCCCCCGGCCAGGTGGAAATCACCCTGGAGCATCGTGGCGATGCCTTGCAGGCCATGGACGAAGCCGTGCGCTACAAGCGGTTGGTCAAGGGCGTGGCGCACAAGCATGGAATGATCGCCTGCTTCATGGCCAAGCCTTTCGATGACCTGGCCGGCACCGGCATGCATATGCATGTGAGCCTGGCCGACAAGGATGGCCACAACCTGTTCGCCAGCGAAGCCGTCGACGGTACGCCGCTGTTGCGGCAGGCGGTGGGTGGCATGCTCGCGACGCTGCTCGATTCGTTGCTGCTGTTCTGCCCCAATGCCAATTCCTATCGGCGTTTCCAGAGCAACAGTTATGCACCGCTGGCGGCGACCTGGGGTGTCGACAATCGCACGGTGAGCCTGCGGGTGCCCGGCGGACCGGCTGATTCGCGGCACATCGAGCACCGGATCTGCGGTGCCGATGCCAATCCCTACCTGGCCGCCGCCGCGATCCTGGCGGGAATTCATCACGGTATCCGCCAGCAACTGGACCCGGGAGCGCCCATCGAAGGCAACGGTTATGCACAGGCCGGCGAGCGTCTGCCCACCGACTGGCTGACCACCCTGCTCGCGCTGGAAAGCTCCAGCTGGGCCCGCGAAACGTTCGGCGGCGAGTTCCTCGGTGTCTATCTGGCGGTCAAGCGCGCCGAGTACCGGCAGTTCATGGGCGAGGTCGGCGAGCAGGACTGGCGCTGGTACCTGCATCAGGCGTGAGTCCCCGGTAACAAGGCAATTGGGGGCCGGAAGTGCCTTCTTGAGCGGCAGCGGCATTTTTTTCACGAAATATTGATGCACGCCTGACTAAGGTTCGAGTGCAGTCGGGAGATGCATCGTGTTTCCCGGCTGCTCCCCCGGTCGGCCTGGTGGTCCAGGTAGAACCGGCACCGGCCAATGCACCAGAGTTCGTCAGACATGTCAGCGCAGCCACCCTCACTCGTCGAGCTTGAATTCGCCCGCCAGCATGCGCGCGAACATGCACGGGTGTGCCGCGAGGTGGCTCCCGGCGGCCTGCTGCGCCGCCTGGGGCACTGGCGCGAGAAGCAACTGATGCGCCATGCGCTGAAGGTCGCCGGCGAACCGGGCCTGGTCCTGGATCTGCCCTGTGGCGTGGGGCGGTTCTGGCCGGTCCTGGCGGAGCGGGGCAATCGTGTGGTGCTGGCGGCCGATTCGTCCCAGGACATGCTCGATCATTGCGCGGTCCATCATTCTCTCGAATTGCTCAAGCGGGTCCGGACCTTCCAGAGCTCGGCGTTCGCCATCGGCTTGCCGGAAAACGCGGTGGATTGCATCTTCTGCGTGCAGTTGTTCGCCTATGTCGCCGATAAGGCGCAGCGCCTGGCGATGCTCCGGGAGTTTCACCGGGTCAGCCGCGACACAGTCATTGTCTCGCTGTGGGTGGACGGCAATGTCATGGCCTGGCGGCGCCGGCGCCTGGCGGTTCGCTCGGGCCTGGACAGTCAGCGCGTGGTCCTGGGCAAGGCGCTGATCGAAGCCGAATTCCAGGAGGCCGGCTTCGAGATCGTCGGTCATCGGGATTTCCTGCCGGGCTATGCCATGCGTCGGGTCTATGTCCTGCGCAAGGACAGTTGATATCTCCTTGGCCGGGCTGAACCTTATGAGTAGGACTATTCTTTTTTCGCAGCGAGCCTTTTCACTCATGCTGTTGCAGAGTGAATGCTCGGAAATCGCCTGTGGCGATATATACTGCGCGCCATTCTTCAAGGGAGAGCCGTGTGGCCATCGATATTCACTGGATTCGCGACAACGATAGCCTCGGTCAGCATTGCACTGAATGGCAACAATTACCCTTCGTTGCCCTCGACACCGAATTCATGCGGGTCGACACCTTCTATCCCATCGCGGGGCTGATCCAGATCGGTGACGGCGTGCGCGCCTACCTGATCGACCCCTTGACCATCGACAACTGGCAACCCCTGGCCGCCTTGCTGGAGAACCCGGCGGTGGTCAAGGTGGTGCATGCCTGCAGTGAAGACCTCGAAGTCCTGTTGCGCCTGACCGGCAGCCTGCCTGCGCCGCTGTTCGACACCCAACTGGCCGCCGCGTACCTGAACCTGGGGTTCTCCATGGGGTATTCGCGCCTGGTCCAGGAAGTGCTCGGTATCGAACTGCCCAAGGGCGAGACCCGCTCGGACTGGCTGCAACGCCCGCTGTCGGAAACCCAGATCAGCTATGCCGCCGAGGATGCGCTGCACCTGGCCGAGGTCTACACCCGCCTGCGCCCGCAACTGTCGGACGACAAGTACGCCTGGGTCCTGGAGGACGGCGCCGAACTGGTTGCCAACCTGCGCCGCGAGGTCGACCCCTACGAGGTCTATCGCGAGGCCAAGCTGGCCTGGAAGCTGTCCAGGGCACAACTGGCGGTGCTGCGTGAACTCTGCGCCTGGCGCGAGCGCGAGGCCCGGGCCCGTGACCTGCCGCGCAACCGGATTGTCCGCGAGCATTCCCTGTGGCCACTGGCCAAGAGCCAGCCGGATAACCTGGTGACCCTCGCCCGCATCGAGGACATGCATCCGCGTACCGTGCGCCAGGACGGCGAATTCCTTCTCGAACTGATCAAGCAGGCCGGCAACGTGCCGATGGACCAGTGGCCGCCGGCGGTGCCCGAGCCGCTGCCGATCGAAGCCGGGGCGCTGGTCAAGCGCCTGCGGGCGGTCGGCCAGGCCGAAGCCGAGCGTCTGAACATCGCGCCGGAACTGATGCTGCGCAAGAAAACCCTGGAAGCGCTGATCAAGAGCGGATTTCCTGACGGACCTTATCAATTGCCCGATTCGCTGCGTGGCTGGCGCCGCGAATTGATGGGCCAGGCCTTGCTCGATAGCCTGGCGACTGCCGGAGAACAGCCTTGAAACGTATTTGCTCCATCTACCGAAGCCCGCGCAAGAACGAGATGTACCTCTATGTCCTCAAGAGCGACGCTCTGGAGCGCGTGCCGGAAAACCTGCTGCTGGCGTTCGGCAAACCGCAGCATGCCTTCGACCTGGTGCTGACCCCGGAGCGCAAGCTGTCACGCGAAGATATCCACAAGGTGCTCGAAAACCTCGAGACCCAGGGCTATCACCTGCAGATGCCGCCGGCGGAAGACGAGTACATCGAACACTTGCCCGAAGAGCTGTTGCGGCGCAATGATCCGGTCTGACGGATATCTCTGAATGCCCTGTCCAGGGCATTCGACTCGAATGGAATGTATTTTCTGGCGGTGGCCGAGCACGATGGAGAGCGCTTCGTCGGCGGCCGCCTGCACCGTTTTTGAAAGGTTTGAACCATGCGCGTTCTGATTGCCGAACACGACCACGCCCTGTATGCCCGCCTGCTGCGCCAGGCGGCACCCGAACTTGAAGTGATGACCAGCGGCGATTCGGCCACGTTGTCGAACCTGGCGGCCGATTGCCCGATCTGGCTGGGCCAGCCGGACCTGTTGGCAACCCTGTTGCGCCAGGGCCACCAGCCGCAATGGTTGCAATCGACCTGGGCCGGCGTCACGCCGCTGCTGGCCGAAGGGCTGCCGCGCCACTACCGGCTGACCCGCGCCGTGGGGATCTTTGGCCAGGTGATGGCCGAGTATGTGCTGACCTACATGCTCGGTCACGAGCGCGAGGTGCTGGCGCGGCTGGTCAGCCAGGTCGAGCGCAAGTGGGACAATCGCATGGGGCAGAGCCTGGCGGGGCGCAAGGTGCTGATCGTCGGCGCGGGCGATATCGGCCATAGCGTGGCGCAGTTTCTGCAACCGTTCGGGGTCGAGCTGTACGGGATCGCCAGCGAGGCCCGGGAGCAACCGCCGTTTATCCGCGTGGATGCCCTCGAGGCGCTGGGTGAGCGGGTCGGCGAGGTGGATTACGTGATCAACCTGTTGCCCAACACACCCAATACCCATGACCTGTACGACGCGGCGCTGTTCAAGCGCTTCAAGCCGACCGGCCTGTTCATCAATGCCGGGCGCGGCGTGGCGGTGGTCGATGCGGACCTGGTGGAGGCCTTGAAGGAGGGGCATCTGGCGGGGGCGGTGATCGATGTCTGCCGCCAGGAGCCGTTGCCGCAGCGCCATCCGTTCTGGACGGCGTGGGGATTGTTGCTGACCGGCCACAGCTCGGCGCCGACTTCACCGACCATGATGGTGCAGTTGTTCGTCGATAACCTGCGGGCCTATCAGGCCGAGACCGCGTTGCGCGGGGAAGTGGACTTCGATCGCGGGTACTGACGATCCTGTTTGGCAGGGCTGGCCACAATCCCTGTGGGGGAGCGTGACTTGCCCGCGAAGAGGCCTTCGAGATCGCTAAAGGCTTCGCGGGCCAGCCACGCGCCTGCAGGGGGCGCGCAGTGCTGCGGTACCGGGCGATTACAGGCTGAAATCACCTTCGGCCGCCAGCGCGCTCAACGGCTCGCGTGGGCTCGGTACTTCGCGGGCCTGCAGGTAGTCGGCCAGGGTCGCCTTGTCGCCCAGCTTGCCCACCGCCACCGCCGCGTGCAGGGCATAACCTTCTGGAATCTTCAGTTCCTGGCGGGTCAGTTCCTGGTCGAAGCCGGCCATGCCGTGGGTGTGCCAACCACTCTTGCTGGCCTGCAGGGCCAGGTAGCCCCAGGCCGAACCGGTGTCGAAGGTGTGCCACAGGGCCGGGGTTTCCTCGGCGGCGCCGGGGACCTTGAAGGTGGTTTTCGAGATCACAATGATCAGCGCCGAAGCGTGTTGCGCCCAGCCACGGTTGAACTCGTTGAGCAGGCCGAGGAAACGTTGCCAGTTCGGCGTGTCACGGCGCGCGTAGAGGAAACGCCACGGTTGCGAGTTGTAGGCCGACGGCGCCCAGCGGGCCGCTTCGAAAAAGCTCAGCAGGGTTTCTTCCGGAATGGCTTCGCCAGTGAAGGCGCGGGGCGACCAGCGTTGGGTGAACTGGGCATCGATCGGGTAATCGGCGACACGTGGGTTGGCGCTCATGGGAAATTCCTGAACTAGAGTCTGGGATGAAGGGTGTGAGTCGAGCCGGGCCGTTGCCGCGGTGTCCGGTCGTGATGCCTGGCCCGTGTACGTCTGCTTCGTGCGGCGCGGTGGAGCGCTAATGGCAGTTGGCTAGGGGCTTTCGCGACGATCAAAGCTACTGCGCGGCGTGCCGGCTGACAAGCCTTCTTCAACCGACAGTCGCCAATGCTTGGCCCTTTGCGGCGCGGGCACTAGACTGGCGGCCTTTTCACTACCCGATGCAGATGTTTGAGCCATGGCCGCAAGAGTCGAACCCTTCTGGATACGCAAGACCCTCGATCAACTCGATCAGGAGGAGTGGGAGTCGCTGTGCGACGGTTGTGGCTTGTGCTGCCTGCAAAAGCTCGAGGATGAGGAGGACAACAGCGTCTATTACACGCGGATCGCCTGCAAGCTCCTCGACCTGAAGACCTGCCAGTGCACCGACTACGGCAATCGTCGCGATTCGGTGCCCGACTGCATCCAGCTCACGCCGGGCAAGGCCGACCAGTTCAAATGGCTGCCACCGACCTGCGGTTATCGCCTGGTCAGCGAGGGCAAGGACCTGCCACTCTGGCACCATCTGGTCTGTGGCGATCGCGATGCGGTGCACCATGAGCGGATTTCCCAGTCCGGACGCATGCTGGCCGAAGGCAGCGTGCCCGAGGACGATTGGGAAGATCACCTGATTTTCCGCGCCGGTTGAGTCAGGCGGGCCCGAGGGAGTGTGTATGCCGGTGCATTGCCGACTGTTGCTGGGGTTGCTGCTGCTGATGCTGGCCGGTCCCGGTTGGGCCGGGAAAAAAGTCGACCTGGATTATCATGTGCGCCTGCTGCCCCAGAGCGATCAGGCCGAAGTGCGCCTGACCCTGGCCCAGGGCTCGGCGGTACGCAGCCTCGACTTCGACCTGGGCAGCCAGGGTTACTACACCGACTTCAAGGCCGACGGCCAGTGGTTGCAGGCACCCGACCAGGCCGGCAGCGCCAGTCGCGGGATCTGGCGGCCGGCTCCCGGCAAGGCCAGTCTCAGCTATCGGGTGAGCATCAGCCATCCGCGCAAGAACGGCACCTTCGATACCCGCATGACCGCCAACTGGGCCCTGTTGCGCGGCGAGGAACTGGTCCCGCCGGCACACCTGGACCAGCAGGACGGCACGGAGCTGGTGGCGCGCCTGGAGTTCGAGCTGCCCACCGGCTGGAAAAGCGTCGAGACCGCCTGGCCCCGGATCGGCAAGAACCGCTTTCGCATCGATAACGTCTCGCGCCTGTTCGATCGCCCGACTGGCTGGATGCTGGCCGGCAATCTCGGCAGCCGGCGCACGCGCCTGGGGGAAACCGAAGTGACGGTCGCCGGTCCCCGGGGCGAAGGCATGCGGCGCATGGATGTACTGACGCTGCTGACGTTTGTCTGGCCCAAGGTGCAGGAAGTCTTCCCGCGCAATCCGCCGAAACTGCTGGTGGTCGGGGCGGGCGAGTCGATGATGCGCGGCAGCCAGGCGGCCCATGACTCGATCTACCTGCACACCACCGGGCCGCTGATCGGTGAGTCGGGGGCCAGTCCGCTGGTGCGCGAGCTGGTGCACGTCTTCGGGCGGATCAACGACAGCCATCGCAGCGACTGGATCGGTGAAGGCCTGGCGGAGTATTACGCCATCGAGCTGGTGCGCCGGGCGGGGGGCATGAGCGAGGAACGCTATCAGGCCCTGCAGGCGAAGCTGGCCCGCGTCAGCCACAAGGTCACCGGTCTGCGTGGCGACCAGGTCAGCGGGCCGACGGTGGCCCGTGCGGTGTTGTTGTTGCAGGAACTGGATCGGGAAATTCGCCAGCGCACCGGCAACCAGCACTCGCTGGATGATGTGAGCCGGGCGGCGATGCGCCTGGACACGGTGACGACCCACGAATTCATCCAGCTCAGCGAGAGCGTGATGGGTGGGTCGTCGAAGGTACTGGCCAGTGATCTGTTGAAGTAGGCTCGGGTTCCCGCCTCAGGATCAGGCTTTGGGCGTCTTCAGCAAGTCATTGCCGGTCACGGTCGCGGTGCGGGTGGCCGCGTCGGCATTGGCCTTCATCTGCTTCAACTCATCCGCGGCCCGCTCGATCGTCGTGCGCACGCCGTGCAGGTCCTGGCGACCTTTTTCCAGCAGGCTCTTGGCCGAGCTGTGGCCGGTGATGCCGCGGGCCAGCGCCACGCCGCCGATGGCCACCTGGATCAGGCCGAACACGCCGCCACGGCGCAGGCCCTTGCCCATCATCACCACGCCGCCGGCCAGCGAGCCGATACGCTCCCAGCCCTGGACGTTCTGGCGCGGGTCCGGGGACTGGAACGGGGTGGATTCGATGCGCTGTACGATTTTGCTGTCGCTCATGGTCTGTCTCCTGGACGGTCAATCGATAGACGGCTGATGGATAGACTGCAGACTGCGGGCGGCCGTGCGGGTTCCGACAATCTCAGAACTTGGGGCCCGAGCGGGTGTTGTTGCCCTTGGCCAGGCGGTCGTAGAGCACCACGTTGACGGTGGCGGCGAGGTTCATGCAACCGGTGGTGGGGATGTACACCACATCCTCGCACCAGTCGCGGATTTCCTTGTCCAGCGAGCCGTCTTCCGGGCCGAAGATGTACAGCGCGCGGTCCGGGTGGGTGTACTCCGGCAGCGAGCGGGCGCCTTCCACCAGCTCGACGGCGACCGGGATGCAGCCCAGGGGCAGGATCTTCTTCAGGTCGTCGATGCCGATCAGCGGAATGTCCTGATGGACCTTCTTGGTGTCGGTGACGAAGTCCCGGGCCCGCTCATAGCGCTTGCCGGTATAGAACACCGAGGCCACGCCGTAGCAGCCAGCTGCACGCATCACCGAACCGACGTTTTCCGGTGACTTGGGGTTATACAAACCAATGCAGCTGTACCTTTTGTTTGCCACGAGCCGGGTGCCTTCCAGGAAAAAGACGCGATTATACCGGCATCTCCGTCAGGCCGTGGTGTCGGGATAGTTCGAAGGGAACAGCGCCCGTCGGGTTTGTTCGTCGTTGACCTGCTTGAAGGCATGGCTCTTGCCGACCTGGCGGGCACGGGCCACGGCCGGGCGGGCATCGATACGCTGGAACCAGGCGGACAGATGGGGGTAGGCCGCCAGTGGCGACTCTTCGCCCTTCAGCACGCGCGACGCCCGGTCGATCCAGCCCCAGGCCGAGATATCGGCAATCGAGTAGCTGTCCCCGACGATATGGCTGCGCCCGGCCAGATGGCGGTCCAGCACCCGGTAGTGCCGCTCGGTTTCGCGGCGATAGCGGTTGATGGCGTACGGAAGACTCTCCGGGGCCGAATGCTGGAAGTGCACCGCCTGGCCGGAAAACGGCCCGAGGCCGGTGCCGATAAACATCATCCACGACAGCAGTTCGCCGCGATCAGCGGGATCGCCACCGAGCAGCCCGGTCTTTTCACTCAGGTACAGCAGGATCGCGTTCGAGTCGAACACCCGTACTTCGCGACCGTCCGCACCTTCGGTATCGACGATGGCCGGTACCTTGCCATTGGGGTTGATCGCCAGGAACTCCGGGCTGTGCTGCTCGCCCTTGCTGGTATCGACGGGGACCACTTCGTAGGGCAGCGCCGTTTCTTCAAGAAACAGGGCGACTTTGGCCGGATTGGGGGTCGGGTGGAAAAAGAAACGGATCATGGCGAAGGTCCAGGCTGAAGTTTTAGATCGAGTGTTATAAAATAGATCGAAACCCGGGTGTGTGACAATCGCCGTTCGACTTCAATTTGAATCAATGTGTGAGTTATGGCGCGACCAAGAGAATTTGACGAGGCCGGTGCACTGGAGGCGGCGATCCGCTGCTTCTGGATCCGCGGCTACGAGGCGACCTCGGTGCGGGACCTGGCGCAGGCCATGGGCATCACCGGGGCCAGCCTGTACAACGCCTACGGCGACAAGCGTGCGCTGTTCGGCCGGGCGCTCGATCATTACATCCAGAACGGTTTCTGCGAGCGTTCCGCGCGTCTGGAGCAACAGTTGCCGCCCCGCGAAGCGGTGCTGGCGTTCTTCGACGAAATCATCGAGCGCTCCCTGAGCGACCCTGAGCACAAGGGCTGTTTTATCGTCAACGCGGCCCTGGAGGTGGCGCCCCACGATCCGGAGTTCAAGGCGCTGCTGGCCAAGGTCCAGGAGGGGATGGAGGGCTTTTTCCTGCGCTGTATCCGTGCCGGCCAGGCCCAGGGCAGCATCGATGCGGCGCAGTCGGCGGACGATCTGGCGCGCCTGTGCCTGGGCGTGCTGATGGGGCTGCGGGTGCTGGCCCGCTCCAGACCCGAACGGGCACTGCTGGAGGGGCTGGTGCGCCCGCTCTTCGCCTTGCTGAAATAGCCCGTCCTGATTGCAGGCATGGGGCCTACAGCGCCTGGGCGAATTGCTGCCGGACCAGCCGTCCGATCAACTCGATGTCGGCCTGGGGACTGAGGTCCTGCGCGCTGCCGGCGCCACCGGTGGCCTGCAATGCCAGCGCGCTTCCCGGTTCCTGCTGTTGCAGCAGGTAGTCGGCGCCGCAATTGCCGCAGAACACATGATCGCCCGCGCGGTGCGCGCGCCTGAGCACCACGGTCGGCCCGCACATGCCGCAATGGCGCAGGGGAATGCCCTGGTCGGTATGCCCGATGATCGGGCTCAGCGCCCCTGATTCCCCGAGCTGGATGAACAATGCCCCGAAGTGCGCGTCGAACTGCGTCCCCAGGTGCTTGCCGATGATCTGCAGCGCCTGCTCCTGCGGCATGCCGGCGCGATAGGGGCGGGTACTGGTCATGGCATCGAAGGCGTCGCAGATGCCGACGATGCTTGCCAGGTGCGGAATTTCGCCGGCCTTGAGTCCCAGCGGATAACCCCGGCCGTCGGGCATCTCGTGGTGCAGGCGCACGGCGTCCTCGACCAGCGTCGCCAGCGGATGGGCATGCAGCAGCCGATAGCCGATGTCGGGGTGGGTCTTGATCACCGCGTACTCTTCGTCGCTCAAGGGCCCGGCCTTGCGCAGCACCGCGTCGGGAATGCCGACCTTGCCCAGGTCGTGGACAAAACCGCCGAGGGCAATCCGCGCCACTTCCCCGGCTGCAAAGCCGGCCTTTTGCGCCAGCAGTTCGCAGAACTGCGCCACCCGCCACAGATGCCCACCGGTGTAGGGATCGCGCGCCTCCACCACCCAGGCTATCACCAGCAGGCTGGACAACAGCTCCTGCTCCGGGCTCGGGGACTGTGGGATCTGGCGGCCGCGCAGGAGGTTTTGCATCCAGTGGTTCAGCTTCATCGACGATGTTCTCGGCACAGGGTCAAAGGGAAAGGTCGCAGGTGCTAGCACTTTGCCCTGTTGAGTGGCGGCCAAGTCTTAAATTACAGGCGAGGGGAAAAAATCTGACACTGCCCGTCGCGGGGGCGGGCAGGGGAGGGACGGCTTACTCGCCTTTCTTCATCAACCCGGCCAGGGCGGCGAACGGGTTGTGGGTGGCCTTGGCGATCTTCGGGCTGCTCAGGGAGCTGTCGCCGAAGTACTGCTGGTCGGTGTAGCGCGAGTGTTCGTTGTCATGGCAGAACAGGCAGAGCAGTTCCCAGTTGGAACCGTCCTGCGGGTTGTTGTCATGGTTGTGGTCGCGGTGATGCACGGTCAGCTCGCTCAGGCGCTTGCCGGAAAATTCGCGGGCGCAACGGCCGCAGACGTGCGGGTACATTTTCAGCGCCTTGTCGCGATAGCCCATCTCTTTATCGCGTTTCGCATCGGCAAGAATGCGATCCAGCTTGGCGGTATGGGAGGGTGGGTTGGCCGAACTCATGGGTTCACCTTGTCGAGTGGGTTAATGACGGTTATGCGGCAAAGTCTAGCTCAGTTCTTGAGCTTCTCGGCGATCCAGATGGTGTGGCGCGTGCCCTTGTTGCCGTGGGCATAGACCTGGACTTCTTCGGCCTTGAAGCCGGCCTTGCGCAGTTTGTCGGAGAAATGGCTGTCGGCACTGGCCGACCACACGGCCAGCACGCCCTTGGGCCGCAGGGCCTTGGCGCAGGCGCTCAGGCCACCGGCCGAGTAGAGCCAGCTGTTGGCCTTCTGGGTCAGGCCTTCGGGGCCGTTGTCGACATCGAGCATGATCGCGTCGAAGCCATTGGGCTCGGCCTGCAGCACCTTGGCCACATCTTCCAGGCGGATCACCGTGCGTGGATCGGCCAGCGGCCTGCCGGCTTTTTCACCGAGCGGGCCGCGGTTCCACTCGACCACGCCCGGTACCAATTCGGCGACCACCACTTCGGCCGTCTTGCCCAGATGCTTGAGCGCCGAGGCCAGGGTAAAGCCCATGCCCAGGCCGCCGATCAGCACCCGCGACTGCGGCCGGCCGGCGACCTTGCGGCAGGGGATCTCGGCCAGGGCATCTTCGGAGCCGTGCATGCGGGTGTTCATCAACTGCCCACCGTCGCCGCCCTGGATCTTGATCACGAAGTCCTCGCCATACTCGAACAGGCACAGGGCACCGCCGTTTTCGGGAATCGGTGTGGTGTCGAGCAGAACGAAACGTTTCATGGAAATCTCATTGAGGAGGGCAAAATGGTCGCGTTGCGAGTAGCCTGATAACAGACGGATCGGTGTGACGGCGCCGCTATTGGATAAAAGGCGCGATTCTATTGAAAGGCATTATTTTATGATCAAAGGCACTATTTTCATGATCAAGAGCATTATTTTATGATCAAGGGCACCATTCTAACGGCCATTGTCCTGTCCGCGCTGACCTTTACCGCGGTGCAGGCCGAAGAGCTGTCGCCGGTACCGGTGACCCCGACCCCGGGCTCCCCCGGCACGGCGACCCCCACGCCTTACCCGCAAGTCACGCCGCGTACGCCACCCAAGCCCGGCGAGCCGCTGCCGAGCATCGAACTGCCGTCACCCCCCAAGGACCAGACGCTGCCGGGCCTGGAGCAGAACGACAAGAACGACAAGGCCAAGCCGATCTCCAGCTAGATCTGCTGCGAGAGCAACTGCCCATCGGCCATGCGCAGGCGTTTCGACAGCGCGATGGCGATGGCGCGAATGATCTTGGCGGCGATCTTCGGCGCGTCGTTGAGCATTTTTTCCAGGGAGTCCTTGCCCAGGTTCAACAACTGGCAGTCGCTGGCGGCGACGCAACTGGCCGAGCGCCGCTCGCCGTCAAGCACCGCCATCTCGCCGAAGGCCCGGCCGGCACGCAGGGTGGCAATCACCACGGGCTGGCCGGCGTCATTGTTCTTCTGCACATTGACGCTGCCGTAATGGATGATGCACATGAACGTGCCGGCATCGCCCTCGTGGAAGATGGCCTCGCCCTTGCCAATGGTGCTGATGCTGAAATAGCCGGCCGCCGCCTGGCAGTCCGCCGGCAGCAGTTGGTTGAACAGGCCGCAATCCATCAGCATGTCGCGAATTTCGTTATTCAGTAAGGTCGGTTCTGGCATGGTCCACGATCTGTTCTTGTTGCTTGTTCTTTCCGGGGTTCGAGGCCCGGCGGCCCAGAGTTAAGACAAGGCCGTCGGGCAGAGTTCCTCAGGCAATGCCGAGAACCTTGAAGACAAAGCCATATTCGAGCGCTACGTCACGTAATCCCTGGTAACGCCCGCTCATGCCGCCATGGCCGGCGCCCAGTTCGGTCTTGAGCAAGAGTAGATGCTCATCGGTGCGGGTGGCCCGTAATCTTGCCACCCACTTGGCCGCTTCCCAGTACTGCACGCGGCTGTCGTTGTAGCCGGCAATCACCAGTGTCGCCGGATAGGCCTGGGCGCTGACGTTCTCGTAGGGCGCATAGGCCTTGATCCGTGCGTACACCTCGGGCTCCTGCGGATTGCCCCACTCATCGTATTCGGTGACGGTCAACGGCAGGTCGGGGTCGAGCATGGTGTTCAGCACATCGACGAACGGCACTTCGGCAATCGCCGCCTGGAACAGCTCCGGACGCTGGTTGAGCACGGCGCCGATCAACAGGCCGCCGGCGCTGCCACCGCTGATCACCAGTTGCCGGGAGGTGGTCAGGCCCTCGGCGATCAGGTGTTCGGCGCAGGCGATAAAGTCGCTGAAGGTGTTCTGCTTGTGTTCCTGCTTGCCGGCGCGATACCAGGCCTCGCCCAGTTCGCCGCCGCCGCGCACATGGGCGATGGCAAAGGCCACGCCGCGCTCCAGCAGGCTCAGGCGGGCATGGGAGAACCACGGGTCGAGGCTTTCGCCATAGGCACCATAGCCATAGAGATAGAGCGGGGTGGCCTGGCCCAGCAATTCGCGCTTGACCACCAGGCTGATCGGCACCTGCGTGCCGTCCGGCGCAGTCGCCCACAGGCGCTGGCTGACGTAGGCGTCGGCATCGAACGGGCCGAGCACCGGGGTTTGCTTCAGTACCTGCTGTTCGCCGCTGGCGAGGTTCAACTGGCGGACCTGGGCCGGGCGATTGAGGGCTTCGTAGCGCAGGCGGATCCTGTCGCTGTTGAACTCCAGGCTGTCCTGCACGTAGAGGCTGTAGGCGGCATCCGGCAATTGCACGCGGTAGGCCGGCAACCCCTTGGGGTGCACCTCGATGATCGGCAGGCCGCCTTCACGCAGGCTCAGGCACAGGGCCTGGGCATTCAGGGTCAGGCCTTCGAGCATCACCTGGTCATTGTGCGGGACCAGCCGTTGCCAGTCTTCGCGACGGGGAACGCCGTCGTCCGCGGCCTGGAACAGGGCGAAGTTGATGCCGTCCTGGTTGCTGCGGATAAACCAGCGCCACTGATCCTGGTACTGGCCGTGGTCGACGAAATACTCATGGCCTTCGACCCTGGGCGCCAGGCAGGTGAAGGCCCGGTCCGGCGTATTGGCGTCGAGTACCCAGGCTTCGCTGGTGGTCTTGCTGTTGAGCAGCACCACCAGTTGCCGTTCGGAGCTGGTGCGATAGCAATGCAGGAAAAACCGTCCGTCAGGCTCGTGCAGCACGGCTTCGGCACCCTGTTCGCCGAGTCGATGGCGATACAGCTTGTGCGGGCGGTGGGTGTCGTCCAGTTCGCCGAAGAACAGCGTGCGGCTGTCGTTGGCCCAGGTCATGCTGCCGTCGCAGTCTTCGAACGGCAGTTCGATCAGGTTGCCGCTGGCCAGTTCCTTGACGTACAGCTGGTAGACCTCCTCGCCGGTGGTGTCGAGGCTGTAGGCCAGGCGCTGGTGGTCCGGGCTGATGCTGAAGGTGCCGAGGGAAAAGAAGCCGCCATTGGCCAGCACGTTGGGATCGAGCAACAGCTCCTCGGCGCTTTCGTCCACCGTCAGGCTGTCATCGGCCGGGCGTGGGCAGCGATAGTGGCGGGCGTACTCGTCACCGGCGGTGGTGCGGGTGTAGTAGAGAAACGGACCCCAGGGCGAGGGCAGCGACAGGTCGGTCTCGAGAATCCGCGCCTTGATCTCCTGGAACAGGCTTTCACGCAGCCCGGCCTGGTCGGCCAGCTGCGCTTCCTGGTAGCTGTTTTCGGCCTTGAGGTAGTCGAGCACCGCCTCGCTGTCGCGCTCCTGCAACCAGGCGTAGGGATCCGGGCCCGGGCCTGTACGGGCAATCGGGGCAGTGCTGACGGTGGCTTTGCGGGACATGGGCAACTCTCTATCTTGAGGATCGCTGACGGCGGTGCAGCCGGGCCGGCGAAAAGCCGTTATCATAAGCCTCTCATTGCCAGCCATGCCATGGACACCATGACCGAGAACGACTATCTGATCGCCTGGGGTTGTTACGCCTTTGCCGCCTTGGGCTGCCTGTTGGTGTGGTTTCGCCTGACCCGCTGGACCTGGCGCTGGTTGCGCGAACCGCTGCGCCTGGTGGGGGCGGTGCTGCTGTTCAGCCCGACCATCCTCGATCCGGTGAAAGAGCGTTTCGCCCCGGCGGTCGCGATCACTGCCCTCGACCTGTTGTTCAAGGTCGGCAACAACGCCTGGCGCGCGGTCTCCGATCTGTTCATGTACCTGATCATCGCCCTTGGCGTGTATGCGGTCTTCGTGCTGATCCGCTGGCCGATCGAACGCTCCAGCAAGGCCCGCAAGCTGCAGTCGGAAGCCGCCGCCGCCGCGGCTCGTGCTGACGTCGAGGCGGATGACCAGCCTTTCGCCACGCCGGATCGCCAGGAGCGCCCGCGTCGTCCGCCGCCCCCCGCCGCTGCCGGTCGTCCACGGGTCGAGCCGCGTTTGTAAGCGTGTTCCTGCATTGAAGCGAGAGTCCGAGCATGTGTGAATTGTTGGGCATGAGCGCCAATGTGCCGACCGATATCGTTTTCAGCTTTACCGGGCTGATGCAGCGCGGCGGACGTACCGGTCCCCACCGCGACGGCTGGGGCATCGGTTTCTACGAAGGTCGCGGGCTGCGCCTGTTCCAGGACCCGGCCGCGAGCTGCGAGTCGGAAGTGGCGCAACTGGTGCAGCGTTACCCGATCAAGAGCGAAGTGGTGATCGGCCATATCCGCCAGGCCAATGTCGGCAAGGTCTGCCTGTCCAACACCCATCCTTTTGTCCGTGAACTGTGGGGGCGCAACTGGTGTTTCGCCCATAACGGCCAGCTGGCGGATTTCCAGCCGCCGGGCAGCTTTTATCGCCCGGTCGGCGATACCGACAGCGAAGCGGCCTTCTGCGACCTGCTCAACCGCGTGCGCCAGGCCTTTCCCGAGCCGGTGGAGGTGGAAGAGCTGCTGCCGTCGCTGGTCCAGGCCTGTGCCGAGTATCGCGGCAAGGGGGTGTTCAACTGCCTGCTCAGCGACGGCGACTGGCTGTTCTGCTATTGCTCGACCAAGCTGGCGCAGATCACCCGCCGCGCGCCCTTTGGCCCGGCACGGCTGAAGGATGTCGATGTGATCGTCGACTTCCAGGCCGAAACCACCCCCAACGACGTGGTCACGGTGATCGCCACCGAACCCCTGACCGAAAACGAGACCTGGACCCGCTACGAACCGGGCCAATGGAGCCTGTGGCGGCGCGGCGAATGCGTCAGCCAGGGCCAGACTGAATAAGGACGTCCGTTATGTGGTTGAGTTACCTGCGGTTGATACTGTTTACCCTGGGGCTGCTGATCGGCGTCCAGGTGCCGGGCTTCATCAACGACTACTCCAAGCGCGTCGAGGCGCATCTGATCGAGGCGCAGACCGGGCTGCAGGGCTTCCAGAAGACTGCCGAGCAGTTCTTCAAGGGCGACCTGCAGGCGCTGGTGGCGCACTATCGCGCCAGTGACGACCCGGTCTTCCGCAGCGATGCCGACAGCCTCGGCACCTTGCTCAACCGCCAGCGCCTGCTCGATGACCAGTTCCAGGCGATGCAGGGCCCCTGGTACAAGCGCGCGTTGCAGGTGGCGTATGCGGCGGACCCGGCGATCCGCCAGGAAACCCTGCAGGGCTACACCTACCAGGTGCTGCTGTCGCCGGAAGCCATCGGCTGGGCCATGGGCGCGGCGCTGCTGTTCTCCTTCGTCATCGAAGGTTTCTTTCGGCTGGTGGATTGGGTCGTGCTCGGCGGCAAGCGCCAGCGTGAGCGCCTGGCGCGGCGGGAGCGGGGCTGGTAACCGCCCGGTCGCCGGGGATGGGCCTGATCCATCTGTGGGAGCCGGCTTGTCGGCGATGGCGTCCGCAAGATCGACACAAGACCTCAGGGCCTCTTCGCGGGCAAGCCCGCTCCCACAAGAGCTAGGCTTTGCTCAGCACCACGTACTGTTCCCCGACCTTGCTGGCATAGCTGTGCAGGACCTTGCGGCACAGCGCGACAATCTCCTCCACCAACTCCACGCCGACCCGCCAGGACACCACTACTTCCAGGTTCGGCGGACGCACTTCCAGCGCCAGCAGGGTCAACTCGCCCCGCGCCAGTTCCTCGCTGACCAGTGCCGGAGGGAAAGCGCCGATGCCGAAGCCATCGCGAATCAGCCGGGTAATCGCCGACACCGAGTTCACGCAGTTCAGGCGTGGCGCCGGGACCCCGTGGGTCTGCATCAGGCCGAGGATTTCCTGGTGCGGCCGGGAGTTCTTGGAGAAGGTCACGATGCGTTCCCGGGCGATCTGCGCCAGGCTCGCGTACTCGCGGTTGTAGATCGAGTTGCTGGCCACCACCCAACCCATCGGGTAACTCGCCAGTTCCAGGCTGCGGATGGACTCCTGGCGCAGCAGGTCGGTCTGCAGGATCAGGTCAAGAAAGCCTTTTTGCAGCTGATCGCCGAGGTTCAGCGCGGTATCGGCCACCAGCTCGATTTCCACCAGGGGAAAACGGTCCATCATTTCCGCCACCAGGGGACTGAGCCAGGTGTGGATCACCGAGTCCATGACCCCGATGCGCATGCGCCCGACCTTGGTCGAGCTGATCTCGATGGAGTGCTTGAGGGCCTGCATGGTGTCGATCATCTGCTCGGCATAATCGAGCACCTTGAGCCCTTCGGGGGTCAGGCTGACACCTCGTGAATCGCGCAGGAACAGTTTGACCCCGAGCTCGCTTTCGAGCACCGCGATCCGGCTGGAGATGGAGGCCTGGGTGGTGAACAGCTTGTCCGCGGTCAGGCGAAAGCTCTTGAGCCGGGCGACCCAGACGAAGGTTTCGAGAAACTTGAGATTCATGCAATCAACTTTTTCTTATGCCTGGGGACGGCTTTTATTAGTTGGACGCAGAGGGCGGGTGCAACCAAAAATGGCCCTCGACCGGTGAATCACGATAAGCGTCGCCGGCCGCCAGAACAATACCAATAAGTTTGCTGTGGAGAATTTCCCCCATGAGTACGCCCGACTCGCTGGATGTTGCCAAGCCCGAGGGACCACCCGGTCCGTTCGCCTGGTATCGCCATATCAATCAGCAGGAACGTCGGACGTTCTGGAGTTGCAAGATCGGCTATGGCCTCGACGGCATGGACACCCAGATGCTCAGCTTTGTCATCCCGACGCTGATCGCCCTGTGGGGTATCACCACCGGCCAGGCCGGGCTGATCTCCACCAGCACCCTGATCGCCTCGGCCCTCGGAGGCTGGATCGCCGGGATCCTCTCCGACCGCATCGGCCGGGTGCGCACCCTGCAGTTGACGGTACTCTGGTTCGCCTTTTTCACCTTTCTCTGCGGTTTCGCGCAGAACTACAACCAGTTGCTGGTGGCGCGGACCCTCATGGGTTTCGGCTTCGGCGGCGAGTGGACCGCTGGCGCGGTGCTGATGGGCGAGGTTATCCGTGCCCAGGATCGCGGCAAGGCGGTGGGCATGGTGCAATCCGGCTGGGCCCTGGGCTGGGGGCTGACAGCGATCCTGTATGCCCTGCTGTTTTCCTGGCTGCCGCCGGAAGACGCCTGGCGGGCGCTGTTCCTGCTGGGCATCGTGCCGGCGATCTTCGTGATCTTCGTCCGCCGGCTGGTCAAGGACCCGGAAATCTATCGCCAGGCCAAGGCCAGGGAGGTACCGAGCAACCCGGCGCGCTTCTACGAGATCTTCGCCCCGGGGATGCTCAGCATCACTGTCCGTGCGTCCTTGCTGACCACCGGTGCCCTGGGCGGTTACTACGCCATCACCTCCTGGCTGCCGACCTTCCTGAAGAACGAGCGCGGCTTGAGCGTGCTGGGCACGGGCGGCTATCTGGCGATGGTGATCATCGGCTCCTATGTCGGCTACGTGATCAGCGCCTATCTGACCGACCTGCTGGGGCGCAAGAAGAACTTCATCCTGTTTGCCGTCGGCTCCTTCACCATCGTCCTGCTCTATACCCAGTTGCAGGTCAGCAACGAAGTGATGTTGTGGCTGGGCTTCCCGCTGGGTTTCTTCGCCTCGGGGATCTTCAGCGGCATGGGCTCGTTTCTCACCGAACTGTTTCCAACCCGTATCCGCGGTTCGGGCCAGGGCTTCTGCTACAACATCGGTCGCGCGCTGGCCGCGCTGTTTCCCCTGCTGATCGGCCTGCTCAGCCAGACGGTGCCGTTGAGCGTGGGGATCGGCGCCTTTGCCGCCGTGTCCTACGGCGTGGTGATTCTCGCGGCCCTGAGCCTGCCGGAAACCCGTGGCAAGCAACTCGAAGCGCAGTAATCTGTGGGGCGCGGGTACTGCGCCCTGAATCAAGTCGATAAAAAGCCCACAGGAGCACCTACCGTGAGCCGCCTGTTACTGAATTGCGATATCGGTGAAAGCTATGGCAACTGGACCATGGGTCTGGATGCGCAAGTCATGCCGTTCATCGATTGCGCCAACGTCGCCTGCGGTTATCACGCGGGGGATCCGAGCATCATGCGCAAGACCGTCACCCTGGCCCTGGCCAACGATGTGCGGATCGGCGCCCATCCGGCGTATCCGGACCTGGTAGGCTTCGGTCGTCGTTCCATGGCCTGCACCCCCCAGGAAATCAAGGACCTGCTGCATTACCAGATCGGCGCGCTGGACGGTATCTGCCGGGCCCAGGGCGCGCGGGTCAGCTATGTCAAACCCCATGGGGCGATGTACAACGACATGATGGCCAACCCCGAACAGCTGCGTTCGGTGATCCAGGCGATTGCCGCCTATGACCGCGAATTGCCGCTGATGCTGCTGGCGATGCGCGACAACAGCGTGGCCCAGGCGCTGGGCGACGAGTACGGCGTGACCCTGTGGTTCGAAGCTTTCGCCGACCGCGCCTATGATAGCGCCGGGCGCCTGGTTTCCCGGCAACTGCCGGGGGCGGTGCATCACGAACCGGAGCGTATCGTCGAGCAGGCCCTGACCATCGCCCGTGGCGACGACCTGGTCGCCAGCGATGGCAGCGCCCTGCGCCTGCAGGCCAACACCCTCTGCGTGCATGGCGACAACGCCAGTTCGGTGGAGGCCGTGCAGCGCATTCGCGAGGCCCTGGACCGGCAGTCGACTCCATGAAGCCACGGATTGAAGTGGTGGCGATCGACTGCCTGATGGTGCGCCTGTTCGATGCGATCGCCGAAGAAAACATGCCGTGGATGCTTGCCGCCAGCGAGCGTCTGCGTCACGCGTTTGCCGGGCACCTGATCGACCTGGTGCCGTCCTACACGACCTTGATGGTGCACTACGACCTGATGACCCTGAATCCGGGCCAGGCCCGGGAACTGATCGCCGAGGCCCTGGACGGGCTGGCGCCGAATGCCCGTGCCGCCGGCCAGTGCCATGTGCTGCCGGTCTGGTACGACCCGAGTGTCGGCCCGGAGTTGAGCCTGCTGGCCGAACGCAGCGGTTGGTCGATCAGTGACGTGATCCGCCGTCACAGCGAGCGCGAGTACCAGGTGTTCGCCCTGGGCTTTGCCCCGGGTTTCGCCTTCATGGGGTTGGTGGAGGAGCCCCTGGCGGCCCCGCGCCTGAATACGCCGCGCAAGAAAGTCGCGGCGGGCAGCGTCGGTATCGCCGAGCGGCAGACCGCCGCCTACCCGGTGGTGTCACCGGGCGGCTGGAACCTGATCGGGCGCACCCCGAGCAAACTTTTCGACCGCGAGCGCGACGGCTACAGCCTGATGCAGCCGGGCGATACCGTGCGGTTTGCCGCGGTCGACCACGCCGAGTTCATCAAGTTGGGTGGCGACGACACGCCGCTGGAGGCCCTGGCATGAGCCATCTGTTGATCGAGGCCAGCACGCCGCTGTGCCTGCTGCAGGACCGCGGACGGTTCGGCGTGCGCCATCTCGGGGTCACCCAGGGCGGTGCGCTGGACTGGGTATCGATGTCCTGGGCCAATCGCCTGCTGGGCAACCCGGTGGATGCGCCGGTAGTGGAAGTCACCCTCGGCGGCGTCACGCTGCTGGCCCTGGAAACCTGCTGCCTGGCCCTGGCCGGCGCCGACCTGGGCGCGCAAGTGGATGGCCAGGCCCTGGCGCCCTGGCGCAGCTTTGTCCTGAACAAGGGACAACGGTTGCAGTTCACCCAGCCCTTGCTCGGTGCCCGTGCCTATCTGGCGGCCCCGGGCGGTTTCGATGCGCCCAGGGTGCTGGGCAGCAGCGCCTGCGTGGTGCGCGAGGAACTGGGTGGCCTTGACGGACTGGGCCGGCCCTTGCAGAAGGGCGGCAGCCTGAGTTATCGGGGCGCGGCGGTGGCACCGCGAGTACTGCCGACGGCGCAGATTCCCGACTTCCACGCCAGGGCGCCGTTGCAGGTGGTACTGGGCGCGCAGATTGGCGAGTTCAGCGGACAAAGCCTGTTCGATGCGTTCAACAGCGCCTGGACCCTCGACAGCCGTGCCGATCGCATGGGCATTCGGCTGCTGGGGCCGGAGTTGAAGTACCAGGGCGAGCCGATGATTTCCGAGGGCATACCCCTGGGGGCGATCCAGGTGCCGCCGGACGGACAGCCAATCGTCCTGCTCAATGATCGGCAGACCATCGGCGGTTATCCACGCCTGGGCGCGTTGACGCCGCTGTCGCTGGCGCGGTTGGCGCAATGCCTGCCGGGGACACAGGTAAGACTGGTGCCGACGGTGCAGGACAGCGCCCATCGGCAGCAGGTCGAGTTCATGCGCAGGTTTGCGTAGGGCCCAAAGGAGCCGCTGATCGTTCCCATGCTCCGCGTGGGAATGCCCCTCTGGACGCTCTGCGTCCGCTTTTGTGACGCGGAGCGTCACGGGCTGCATTCCCACGCGGAGCGTGGGAACGATCAAGCGGGCTTGCCCGCGAAGAGGCCCGCGAAGGCCCCCATCATTTGGAAAGAAACCGCATCCCTTCTTCCAGCCCGCGCAGGGTCAGCGGGTACATCTGGTCCTCGATCAGGTCCCGGACGATATTGGTCGATGCCGTATAACCCCAGGTATCCTTCGGATACGGGTTGATCCAGATAAGCTTCTTGTACTTCTCCATGAACCGCTGCATCCACACATAACCCGGTTCTTCGTTCCAGTGCTCGACGCTGCCGCCGGCCTGGGTGATTTCATACGGGGCCATCGCCGCGTCACCGACAAAGATCACCTTGTAGTCGGCGCCGTACTTGTGCAGCAGGTCCTGGGTCGAGGTCCGCTCCGAACCCCGGCGCAGGTTGTTCTTCCACACCGATTCATAAACGAAATTGTGGAAGTAGAAGTACTCCAGGTGCTTGAACTCGGTCTTGCAGGCCGAGAACAGCTCCTCGCAGATCTTCACATGGGCATCCATCGAGCCGCCGATATCGAACAGCAGCAACAGCTTGATGGTGTTGCGCCGCTCCGGGCGCATCTGGATGTTCAGCAGGCCGGCGTCGCGGGCGGTGTGGTCGATGGTGCCATCGATATCCAGCTCTTCCGCCGCGCCCTGGCGGGCGAACTTGCGCAGGCGGCGCAGGGCCACCTTGATATTGCGCGTGCCCAGTTCGACCTGGTCGTCGAGGTTCTTGTACTCGCGCTGGTCCCAGACCTTGACCGCCTTGCCCTGGCGCTTGCCGGCATCGCCGACGCGGATGCCTTCCGGATTGAAGCCGCCGGAGCCGAACGGGCTGGTGCCGCCGGTGCCGACCCACTTGTTGCCACCGGCGTGACGTTCCTTCTGTTCTTCCAGGCGTTTCTTGAACTCCTCGATCAGCTTGTCGAGGCCGCCGAGGGACTGGATCTGCGCGCGTTCTTCGTCGCTCAGCGAACGTTCGAATTCCTTGCGCAACCAGTCTTCGGGAATCAGCGCCTGCAGGTGATCGTCGAGTTTTTCCAGGCCGTTGAAATAGGCGCCGAATGCCCGGTCGAACTTGTCGAAATGGCGTTCGTCCTTGACCAGGATCGCCCGGGCCAGATAGTAGAACTCGTCCATGTCGGCGAAGGTCACGCGCTGTTTCAGCGCGTTGATCAGGTCGAGCAATTCACGCACCGAAACCGGAACCTTGGCCGCGCGCATTTCATTGAACAGGTTGAGCAGCATGGCAATCGCCTCGGATAAACTGGAGGGTCTGTTTGAAAGCTCGCCGAGCGACGATCAGGCAAGGCAAAAACAGGCGAGGAACGGCTGGGGTCGCGCTCGACTTTAGCCCGCTAAATGAGCATTCCGAGCCTGTTTTTAACGCAGCCTGATCGACGCGCAGGCAGCTTTCGGACAGAGCCTAGCGGGTGCCACGACGGCTCATGAAGGCCAGGCGTTCGAGCAGTTGCACGTCCTGCTCGTTCTTCACCAGGGCACCGGCCAGTGGCGGGATGGCCTTGGTCGGATCGCGCTCGCGCAGGACCGCTTCGCCGATGTTGTCGGCCATCAGCAGTTTCAACCAGTCCACCAGTTCCGAGGTCGAAGGCTTCTTCTTCAGGCCCGGCACCTTGCGCACGTCGAAGAATACATCGAGGGCTTCGCTGACCAGGTCTTTCTTGATGTCCGGGTAATGCACGTCGACGATCTTCTGCAGCGTGTTGCGATCCGGGAACGCGATGTAATGGAAGAAGCAGCGGCGCAGGAAGGCGTCCGGCAGTTCCTTTTCATTGTTGGAAGTAATGATGATGATCGGGCGCTTCCTGGCCTTGATGGTTTCATCGATCTCGTAGACGTAGAACTCCATCTTGTCGAGTTCTTGCAGCAGGTCGTTGGGGAACTCGATGTCGGCCTTGTCGATCTCGTCGATCAGCAGGATCACCCGTTCATCGGATTCGAAGGCTTCCCAGAGCTTGCCCTTCTTCAGGTAGTTGCGCACGTCGTGGACCTTGTCCACGCCCAGCTGCGAGTCGCGCAGGCGGCTGACCGCGTCGTACTCGTAGAGGCCCTGGTGGGCCTTGGTGGTGGACTTGATGTGCCAGGTGATCAGCTTGGCGCCGAAGGACTCGGCCAATTGCTCGGCGAGCATGGTCTTGCCGGTCCCGGGCTCGCCCTTGACCAGCAGCGGACGCTCCAGGGTAATTGCGGCGTTGACGGCCAGCTTCAGATCATCGGTGGCGACGTAGGCCTGGGTGCCTTCGAACTTCATCTGTCATTCCTCGAACGGTAACGCCGGCCTGGCGGACAGGGCGGCGGGAAAATCCCATGCCCGACTATAACGCGGTGCCCGGTCGAGTGTGAACGCAGACGGCTTATTCAGTCTCTGAATGGAGCGTCACATCCTGACCCGGTCAGCTCTTCGGATCGCTGGACGGTTTGGGCTGTTCATAGCGGGCATTGAAGGCCTGGATGAAACCGTTGCGCAATATCTGCAAAAACGCCTGGAACGCGCTGATATCTTGCTGGTGAACGTTGCCGCTGAGTTCAACCCGGGTGGCGAACTGGTTTTTCTTCTGGTTTTTCAGCACGGTTTCGCTGGCCCCGACAATGGCTTCCCATACCGAACGCAGGATGCTCTTGTTCTGGTTCTCGACGTCCTGTTGCCAGTCGAACACCTCGACATCGTGCAACAGCGGCTTGATATAGCCGGTGAGCTGGCCCTTGCGGGCCTGGGCCTCGATCACGACATCACCGCTGCCGCCGTTGAAATCGAACTTGCCGTAGGCCGAGGCGAAATCGTTGACACGCCGTAACTCGATGCCGGTGGCCCGCAGGCGGAACTCGAAGTCCTCGAAGTTGCTCAGCGGGTCGAAGGTGGCGCTGGTCTGCAGGGGCGCCTGGCCGAACAATTGGGCCTTGCCTTCGAAACGGGCATCGCGGCGGCCTTCGAGGTCGACCACATTGGTCAGGTTGTAGAGGCTGGCATTGACCTGCGTGGCCTGCAGGTTGACCGCCGGCTGCGAGTTGAAGTTGCGGAAGGTGATGCGCCCGTCGTCGATCCGCACCTCGTTGAGGGTGATGGGCAGCAGCTTGCCCAGCTGTGCCCGCCAGTCGGTGCCCTGGCCGGTCTGGGACGCCTGGCGGTTATTGGCGCCACCGTCGACGAAGTTCAGCTCCGGCTTGACGAACTGCACCTCGGCCACCACCGCGTGGTTGTCCCACAGGGATTTCCAGCTGACCGACAGATCGATCAGCGGCGCCTTGACGAAGGGTACGGGCACCTTGCCGCTGACCTTGACGATCTGCAGCCCGTTGATCCGATAGGCGCCGCGCCACAAGGCCAGGTCGACATCGGTCACCTGGCCACGGTAATCGCCCATGTCCGCGAGTTTTTCATTCAGGTAGTGGCGCACCAGGTAAGGCAGGGCCAGGTCCAGCACCACCAGCAGCAGGACCAGGCCTGCCAGGCTCCACAACGGCCAGCTGTAACGACGTTTCATCGGCGTGCCCCGAAGGCTGTCTATAGGCGATGGACCCCCGGCAGCGCTATACGTTCGCCATGACTGGACGCCCGACATCCCGGGGCATACCCTTGAAAGCCAACTCACCGTTGCCCAAAGGACCCCGTCATGAGCCGTATTTTCGCCGACAACGCCCATTCCATCGGTAATACGCCCCTGGTTCAGATCAACCGCATCGCCCCTCGCGGTGTGACCATCCTGGCCAAGATCGAAGGGCGCAACCCGGGGTATTCGGTGAAGTGCCGGATCGGCGCGAACATGATCTGGGACGCCGAAAGCAGCGGCCGGCTCAAGCCGGGCATGACCATCGTCGAGCCGACCTCGGGCAATACCGGGATCGGCCTGGCCTTTGTCGCCGCCGCCCGCGGCTACAAGCTGCTGCTGACCATGCCCTCGTCCATGAGCATCGAGCGGCGCAAGGTGCTCAAGGCCCTGGGGGCCGAACTGGTGCTGACCGAGCCGGCCAAGGGCATGAAAGGCGCGATCGAGAAGGCCGCCGAGATCGTCAACGGCGATCCGGCCCGGTACTTCATGCCGGCGCAGTTCGACAACCCGGCCAACCCGGCGATCCACGAGAAAACCACCGGCCCGGAAATCTGGAATGACACCGATGGCGCGGTCGATGTGCTGGTGGCGGGCGTGGGCACCGGCGGCACCATCAGCGGTGTGTCGCGCTATATCAAGCTGACCCAGGGCAAGCCGATCCTGTCGGTGGCGGTGGAACCGGTATCGTCGCCGGTGATCACCCAGACCCTGGCCGGACAGGAGGTCAAGCCGTCGCCCCACAAGATCCAGGGCATCGGCGCCGGTTTCGTGCCGAAGAACCTCGATCTCTCGCTGGTCGACCGGGTCGAGCTGGTCACGGACGACGAATCCAAGGCCATGGCCCTGCGGCTGATGCAGGAGGAGGGGATCCTCTGCGGCATTTCCTGTGGCGCGGCCATGGCCGTGGCCGTACGCCTGGCGGAAACCCCGGAAATGCAGGGCAAGACCATTGTCGTGGTGCTACCGGACTCCGGCGAGCGCTATCTGTCGAGCATGCTCTTCAGCGATCTGTTCACCGACCAGGAGATCCAGCAGTAAACCGCCACGGGCGGCGCCCGCGGGACTGACTTGCATCAGTCCCGGTTCAGGCGGGACGTGCTACATAAAGGCTGTGTTGCGCGACCGGTCATGCGGAATGTGCGGGCCGATGGGTTTTTCCCGAGGCCGGTAATGTTTATCATGGCCGGCTGCCACGTCGGGTGAATATCACCTTGCCCGGACGTTGCCCATTTTCAAGGAGTGCTGAATGACCTTTTCCTTTGCCGCCAAGGCCGCCGTGTTGCTGCTGTTCCTCGGCAGTACGCTTTACGTGCATCTGCGCGGCAAGGCGCGTTTGCCGGTGCTGCGCCAGTTCGTCAACCATTCCGCGCTGTTCGCCCCGTACAACGCCCTGATGTACCTGTTTTCCGCCGTGCCGTCCAAACCGTACCTGGACCGCAGCAAGTTTCCCGAGCTGGATGTGCTCAAGGACAACTGGGAAGTGATTCGCGAAGAGGCCATGCACCTGTTCGACGAGGGCTATATCCGTGCCGCCGAGAAGAACAACGATGCCGGTTTTGGTTCGTTCTTCAAGAAGGGCTGGAAGCGTTTCTACCTGAAGTGGTACGACAAGCCGCTGCCCTCGGCCGAGCTGCTCTGCCCGAAAACCGTGGCGCTGGTCAGCAGCATCCCCAACGTCAAGGGGGCGATGTTCGCCCTGTTGCCCGGTGGCAGCCACCTGAACCCGCACCGCGACCCGTTCGCCGGCTCGCTGCGCTACCACCTGGGCCTGTCGACGCCGAACTCCGACGACTGCCGGATTTTCGTCGACGGCCAGGTCTACGCCTGGCGCGACGGCCAGGACGTGATGTTCGACGAGACCTATGTGCACTGGGTCAAGAACGAAACCGAGCAGACCCGGGTGATCCTGTTCTGCGATATCGAGCGGCCGTTGAGCAACCGCCTGATGACCTCGATCAACCGCTGGGTCAGCGGCCTGCTGGGACGCGCCACCGCGCCGCAGAACCTCGATGACGAGCGCGTCGGCGGCATCAACCAGGCCTACGCCTGGAGCAAGAACTTCAGTGATCGCTTCAGTGGCGTGGTCAAGCAGTGGAAGCGCAAGCATCCCAAGGCCTACCGCATCATGCGTCCGGTACTGGCGGTGGTGGTCCTGACATTGCTGGGTTACTGGTTGTTCGGCTGACCTGTTGCAATCTGTGTCGGGCGCTGGTTATAGTCAGCGCTCGGTGCATCGCCTGATCCACCGTTTATCCTCTTTCGAAGAAGACCTGCGCATGCCAGCTTCCCCCATCAACGCGGTAGTCGATTCAGCGGTCAACGCTGGCGTAGTGCCGTGCGGGAACCAGCAGCCTGTGCAGATCAGTCATTACCCACCACCTGTCAGTAGCACGCCGGTGTACGTAGTCGTATCACCGCCGGGCGTTGGCATCCGGGTCTGATCAGCAACCGTTGCTGTCGCCCCCTGCCTGCCTGAAAAAAACCTACTGAATCTTCAGCTTCCCAGCTGAGTTGGCATTTGCCTGAATCACAGGTGGTATCCATGTTGGTCATTTCGAAACAATCCGCGACCGCGGCGGCTTCGACGAGTCTGTTTGTGCTGCTCTGGAGCAGCGGGGCGATCTTCTCCAAGTGGGGCCTGGCCCATGCTTCGCCGTTCGCCTTTCTGCTGATCCGTTTTTCCATTGCCCTGCTGGGGCTGTTGCTGTTGATCCCGCTGCTCAAGTTCAAGCTGCCCCGGGGTGGCAAGCCGATGCTGTACGCCGCGGTGACGGGCATGGTGTTGCTGGGCGCCTACCAGATCTTCTACCTGCTGGCGCTGGACCTGAAGGTCACTCCCGGCGTCATGGCGACGATCATGGGCGTGCAGCCGATTCTCACCGCGGTACTGATGGAGCGGCGGCGCTCCTGGAGCCGGATGTTCGGGCTCGGGCTCGGGCTGGCGGGGCTGATCCTGGTGGTGTACCAGGGCATCGGCCTGGCGGGCATGTCCCTGGCCGGCATGCTCTTCGGCCTGCTGGCGCTGGCGAGCATGACCTTCGGCTCGATCATGCAGAAACGCATCACCGACAATCCCTTGGGCACGCTGCCGGTGCAATACCTGGCCGGCTTGTTGTTGTGCGGGATCTTCGTGCCGTTCCAGCCGTTCCACTTTGAAACCGGTGTCGGCTTCGTCGTCCCGGTACTGTGGATGGGCCTGGTGGTGTCGGTGCTGGCGACCTTGCTGCTGTACCGTTTGATCGCGCGGGGCAACCTGGTGAATGTCACCAGCCTGTTCTACCTGGTGCCGGCGGTGACAGCGGTGATGGACTACCTGATCTTCGGTAACCGCCTGGCGGCCCTGAGCATGCTGGGCATGGCGCTGATCATCGTCGGGTTGGTATTCGTGTTCCGCAAAGCTGCCTGAATGGCGGCGATGGGCGCAGTGGCGGGGTGCCGCTGCGTCTGGGCCGGCCTCTTCGCGGGCAAGCTCGCTCCCACAAGTTTTCGGTCCTACACAGATCCTGCGTACGGCTCGAACATTGTGGGAGCGGGCTTGCCCGCGAAGGGGACCTAAACCACCCGATAACTACCGCTCGCCCACCGTGGCGGCCTTCACCACCGCCGCCGGCTTCAACACCAGCCACAACGCCACCGCAATCAGCACCCCGCCATACAAATGGGCCATCGACAGCGGCTCATCGAGAAACAGCGCGCCCCACAACACCCCGAACGCCGGGATCATGAAGGTCACGGTCATCGACTTGACCGGGCCGATGCTGCTGATCAGCTTGAAATACATGATGTAGGCGAATGCCGTGCACACCAGCCCCAGGCCCAGCAGCGAGCCCCAGACACTGATTCCACCCCAGCTGGCCGGCGGGTGGGCGATGGCGCTGTAGGCGAAGAACGGCAGGATCACCAGGGTCGCGCCGAACATGCTGCCCATGGCCGACAGCCGTGGATCCAGGCCGCCCTGGTGGTCGAGCCAGCGACGGGTGAGAAAACCGGCGAAGCCATAGCTGGTGGTTGCCAGCAGGCACGCCGCCGCGCCCATCAGCAATTCCAGGTTGAAGGTCACCGGCCCGGCACGGGTCAGCACCGCGACGCCGAACAGGCCGAGGAAGATCCCCAGCAGCTTGTTCAGGCTGAGTTTTTCGTGGAAGAACAGGCCGCCGATCAGCACGCCCATCAGTGGCGTGGTGGCGTTGAAGATCGACGAGTAGCCGGCCGGCAACACCTGGGCCGCGACCGAGTAGAGCGTTGCCGGCAGCCCGGAGTTGATCACGCCGAGCATCAGGCAGACCTTGAACTTGCCCTTGAAATCCCAGCTGATGCGCATCAGCGACAGGATCACCAGCAGTCCGACGGCGGCGATGGAGACGCGAAAGAAGGCGGTGGGAAAGGCCCCCAGCACCGGGGCAATGATGCGCATGAACAGGAAACTGGCGCCCCAGACGGCGGCCAGGCTAAACATGCGCACGATATCGACGGGTTTCACGGGAAGCATCCTTGGCAGGGTAGGCGGGCAAGTGTCCCCGGATGTCACGGGCAAGGCAACGTTTGCGTAACGCGATAATTGACCTCCAGGCCCTGTACGAAAACGTCCTGCGCGACGATCATGCTGCGTTGAAAACAGGCGCGCCTGATCGCCGCTCGACGAGTTTTCGTACGGAGCCTAAGCTCCAGTGACGCGCGATCAGAATAATGTCCGAACAATCCCGCAGAGGTTTGACTATGCCGCAGCAATGGCCGGCCGCCGATATCGCCCGCATGATCCTCGATGGCTTCGACAATTACCGCGAGCACTTTCGCCAGATCACCGACGGTGCCCGCGCCCGTTTCGAAGCGGCCCGCTGGCAGGAAGCCCAGGCGGCATCGGCGGCGCGGATCAATCTCTACGAAGAGAAAGTCAGCGAGGTCAACGCGCGGCTGCGGGCCGGTTTCGATGCCGAGGCGTTGCTCGACGTCAACCTCTGGCCCCTGGTGAAAAGCGCCTACATCAGCCTGATCGACCTGCGCTTCGACGATGAACTGGCGGAAACCTGGTACAACTCGACCTTCTGCGGGCTGTTCAGCCACGACCTGATCAGCGACGGCTGCATGTTCATCCACACCACCCGGCCGTCCCTGCGGCGGGCGCGGGCGGCGCAGACCCGGACCTATCGACCCCTCGGCGAGCTTTCGGGCATGCTCGAACAGATCTTTGCCGACTACAGCTTCAGCGAGGCCTATGCCGACCTGCCCGGCGACCTGCGGCGGCTCGAAGCGCAGTTGCGCGAAAGCCTGCCGGACTGGGTCTGCAAGGACCCCGAGCTGAGTGTCGAACTGTTCTCCTCGGTGCTCTACCGCAACAAGGGCGCCTACCTGGTGGGGCGCATCTACACCCATGAGGAACAATGGCCGCTGGTGGTGCCGCTGTTGCACCGTGAAGGGCGCGGGATCCAGATCGATGCGCTGATCACCGACGAAGCCGATGTCTCCATCATCTTTTCCTTCACGCGTTCCTACTTCATGGTCGATGTGCCGGTGCCGGCGGAGTTCGTCGGTTTTCTGCGGCGCATCCTGCCGGGCAAGCATATCGCCGAGCTGTACACCTCGATCGGCTTCTACAAGCACGGCAAGTCCGAGTTCTACCGGGCGCTGATCAATCACCTGGCCAATACCGACGACCAGTTCATCATGGCGCCAGGCGTGCGCGGGATGGTCATGAGCGTGTTCACCCTGCCGGGGTTCAACACCGTGTTCAAGATCATCAAGGACCGTTTCTCGCCGTCGAAGAACGTCGACCGGGCGACGGTGATCGAGAAGTATCGCCTGGTGAAGAGTGTCGACCGCGTGGGGCGCATGGCCGATACCCAGGAGTTCGCCGACTTCCGTTTTCCCCTGGGCAAGTTCGATCCGGCCTGCCTGGAGGAACTGCTGGAGGTGGCGCCATCCACCGTCCAGGTCGAAGGCGAGACGGTGCTGATCCGCCATTGCTGGACCGAGCGCCGCATGACCCCGCTGAACCTCTACCTGGAGAACGCCAACGAAGCCCAGGTGCGCGAGGCGCTGGAGGACTATGGCCTGGCGATCAAGCAACTGGCGGCGGCGAATATATTCCCCGGCGACATGCTGCTGAAGAACTTCGGCGTGACCCGTCACGGGCGGGTGGTGTTCTATGACTACGACGAGATCTGCTTCCTGACTGAGGCCAACTTTCGTCATATCCCCGCGCCGCGCACCCCGGAAGACGAGATGGCCTCCGAGCCCTGGTATTCCATCGGGCCGCTGGACGTCTTTCCCGAGGAGTTTCCGCCGTTCCTCTTTGCCGATATGGCGCAGCGCCGGTTGTTCGACCAGTTGCACGGCGAGTTGTACAACGCCGATTACTGGAAGGGGCTGCAGGAGGCGATTCGCGCCGGCAAGGTCATCGATGTGTTCCCGTATCGGCGTCGTACCCTGGACACTGAATGAGCGTGGCCGGACCAGGTCCGGCCACAATGCTTTTCAAGGTCGTGTTCTGTTGTGCAAATCTGCGACAATCCGCCCCCTGCATACATAGACGACCCTTGCGCACCTGATGACTGACGAATCGCCTGCTATCGAGCAACTGCTGAAAAACCTCGACCTCGCCATGATTGCCGACCGCCACCGGTTGCGGCGGCAATTGCACGAGCTGCGCAAGAAGCCCGATGAGGCGAAGCTGGCGCAGTGGGCGGAGAAGGTCCAGGTGTCCTGTGCCCAGGTCACGGCGCGGCGCCAGAGCGTGCCGCTGATTCGTTATGACGACAGCCTGCCCATCGCCGCCAAGCGCGACGAGATCAAGGACGCGCTGCTCAAGCACCAGGTGCTGATCATCGCCGGCGAAACCGGCTCGGGCAAAACCACCCAGTTGCCGAAGATCTGCCTGGAAATCGGTCGCGGCCAGCATGGCCTGATCGGCCACACCCAGCCCCGCCGGATCGCTGCCCGCAGCGTGGCGAGCCGGGTGGCCGACGAACTGGCGACCCCGCTGGGGGCGCTGGTGGGCTATCAGGTGCGCTTCGAGGACCAGAGCGATTCGAACACCCTGATCAAGCTGATGACCGACGGTATCCTGCTGGCGGAAACCCAGAATGACCGCTACCTCGAACGCTACGACACGATCATCGTCGACGAAGCCCACGAGCGCAGCCTGAACATCGACTTCCTGCTCGGCTATCTGAAGACCCTGCTGCCGCGGCGCCCGGACCTGAAAGTCATCATTACCTCGGCGACCATCGACCTGGAGCGCTTTTCCCGGCACTTCAACGACGCACCGATCGTCGAAGTCTCCGGCCGGACTTTCCCCGTGGAAACCTGGTATCGCCCGTTGACGTCCGAGCAGGACGAGGAAGGCAACAGCGTCGAGGACGACCTGACGGTCGACCAGGCGATTCTCGCCACCCTCGACGAGATCGCCGCCTTCGAGCGCAGCGAACGCAAGAGCCCGGGCGATGTGCTGGTGTTCCTGCCCGGCGAGCGGGAGATTCGCGACGCCGCGGACATGCTGCGCAAGGCCCAGCTCAAGCACACCGAAATCCTTCCTTTATATGCACGGCTGTCACCGGCCGAGCAGCAGCGGATTTTCCAGTCCCATCCAGGGCGGCGCGTCGTGCTGGCGACCAACGTCGCGGAAACCTCGCTGACCGTGCCGGGCATCCGCTATGTGATCGACAGCGGCACCGCCCGCATCAGCCGCTACAGCTACCGCGCCAAGGTCCAGCGCCTACCCATCGAGGCGGTTTCCCAGGCCAGCGCCAACCAGCGCAAGGGCCGTTGCGGGCGGGTCGAGCCGGGGATCTGCGTGCGCCTGTACAGCGAAGAGGATTTCAACGGCCGGCCGGAGTTCACCGATCCGGAGATCCTGCGCACCAACCTGGCGGCGGTGATCCTGCAGATGCTTCACCTGCGCCTGGGCGAGATCACGGCGTTCCCGTTTATCGAGCCGCCGGATGGCAAGGCCATCAGCGACGGTTTCAACCTGCTGCAAGAGTTGTCGGCGGTGACCCGCGAGAACCAGCTGACCCCGCTGGGTCGGCAGTTGGCGCGCCTGCCGGTGGACCCGCGCATGGGCCGCATGTTGCTGGAGGCGGCCACCCTCGGCAGCCTGCAGGAAGTGCTGATCGTCGCCAGTGCCATGTCGGTGCAGGACCCGCGCGAGCGGCCGCCCGAGCGTCAGCAGGCGGCCGACCAGGCCCATGCGCAGTGGAAGGACGTGGATTCGGATTTCGCCGGCCTGATCAATGTCTGGCGCGGGTTCGAGGAACAGCGCCAGGCCCTCGGTGCCAGTGCCCTGCGCAACTGGTGCCGGAAGAACTTCCTCAATTACCTGCGCATGCGCGAGTGGCGTGATTCGCACCGGCAGTTGGGGCTGATCTGCCGCGACCTGCAGTTGAGCATCAACAAGGAGCCGGCGGATTATCCCAAACTGCACAAGGCGGTATTGTCCGGGCTGCTCAGCCAGATCGGCCAGAAGACCGAGGACGGCGATTACCTGGGCGCGCGCCAGCGGCGGTTTTGGGTCCACCCGTCCTCGGGCCTGGGCCGCAAGCGTCCGCAATGGCTGATGGCCGCCGAGCTGGTGGAAACCACCAAGCTCTATGCGCGCATGGTCGCCAAGATCGAGCCGGACTGGATCGAACCGCTGGCCGGGCACCTGATCAAGAAGAATCACTTCGAACCCCACTGGGAGAAGAAGCGCGGCCAGGTGGTGGCTTTCGAGCAGATCACCCTGTTCGGCCTGATCGTGGTCGGACGGCGTCCGGTGCATTTCGGCCCGGTCGATCCGGTCGCTTCCCGCGAGCTGTTTATCCGCGAGGCGCTGGTGCGCGGCGAGATCCAGTCGAAGGCCCGCTGCCTGAGCGCCAATACCCGTCTGCTCGAACAGCTCGACGAACTGGAGGCCAAGGCCCGGCGCCGGGATATCCTGGCTGACGAGGAAACCCTGTTCGCCTTCTACGATGCACGCCTGCCGGCGGAGATCCACCAGACCGCGACCTTCGACAGCTGGTACCGGGTCCACAGCCAGAAAGACCCGCAGTTGCTGATCATGCGCGAGGAAGACGTGCTGGCCCGCGAAGCCAGTGAAGTCACCGCCGCGCATTACCCGGACACCCTGCACCTGGGCGACCTGGCCCTGGCCTTGAGTTATCATTTCGAGCCCAACCATCCCCGTGACGGCGTGACCCTGCGCGTGCCGGCGCCGCTGTTGCCGGTCTTGCCCGCCGAACGCCTGGAATGGCTGGTGCCCGGCGTGATCGAGGCCAAGTGCATCGCCCTGGTACGCAACCTGCCCAAGGCCCTGCGCAAGAACTTCGTGCCGGTGCCGGACTTCGTCAAGGCGGCGCTGCAACGGATCGAGTTCGCCCAGGGCTCGCTGCCCCAGGCGCTGGGACGCGAATTGCTGCGCATGACCGGGGCGCGGGTCAGCGACGAAGCCTGGGCCGAAGCGGCGCAGCAGGTGGAAAGCCATCTGAAGATGAACCTGGAAGTGGTCGATGCCCAGGGCAAGTTCCTCGGCGAAGGCCGCGACCTGGCGGAACTGACGGCGCGATTTGCCCAGGCCAGCCAGGCCGCGTTGGCCGTACCGCAGACCGCGAAGAGCCAGCAGCCGGTGGAGGCCAAGGTCTTCGCCGCCGTTGCCGAGACCACCCAGCAGAAGATCGCCGGGCTGTCGATGACGGTCTACCCGGCGCTGGTGGAGGAGGGCGGCACCGTCAAGGAAGGGCGGTTCTCCACGCCGGCTGAGGCCGAGTACCAGCATCGCCGCGCCTTGCAGCGGTTGCTCATGCAGCAACTGGCGGAGTCGGCGAAGTTCCTGCGCGGCAAGCTGCCGGGCCTGACCGAACTGGGCCTGTTGTATCGCGAACTGGGGCGCATCGAGGCGCTGGTGGAAGACATCCTGCTGGCGAGCCTCGACAGCTGTGTCCTCGAAGGGGAAGACCCGCTGCCCCGCGACGGTGCCGGCCTGGCGTCCCTGGCCGAGCGCAAGCGTGGCGGCTGGACCGAACATGCCGAACGCCTGGCACGCCTGACCCTGGAGATCCTCAAGCTCTGGCACGGTTTGCAGAAGCGCTTCAAGGGCAAGATCGACCTGGCCCAGGCCGTTGCGCTCAATGACATCAAGCAGCAACTGAGCCAGCTGGTCTATCCGGGATTTGTCCGGGAAACCCCGGGAGCCTGGCTCAAGGAGCTGCCGCGCTACCTCAAGGCCATCGAATTGCGCCTGGAGAAGTTGCCCGGCCAGGTACAGAAAGACCGGGTCTGGAGTACCGAACTGGCGGGGCTGTGGAACCAGTACCAGACCCGTGCGGCCAAGCATGCCCAGGAAGGCAGGCGCGATCCGCAACTGGAGCTGTACCGCTGGTGGCTGGAAGAGTACCGGGTGTCGTTGTTCGGCCAGCAACTGGGGACCAGGGTGCCGATCTCGGACAAGCGCCTGGGCAAGCAATGGAGCCAGGTTGACGGCTAGCCGTTAATCTCGGCGCTGCGGCGAAATCCCCGCGTTTATGGCACAATTCGCGGTTATAAATGCCCGGTTCAGCGGCTGGACCGGAAAAAAGCCACGCCAGGCGTCATCCCTGCTGTCAGGGGGTGGCCCTTTTATGTATTGGTACGACGGTGCCAATGCTTTCTGCCTGAACAGAATATAGAGGAACGACCGTGCATAACGTCGTCATCAGCGGCACCGGCCTGTACACCCCGGCCAACAGCATCTCCAACGAAGAGCTGGTGCAGTCTTTCAATACCTATGTACAGCTGTTCAATGACGAAAATGCGGCAGCTATCGAACGCGGTGAGGTTCAGGCCTTGACCGAGTCCAGTGCGGCCTTCATCGAAAAGGCGTCCGGTATCAAGAGCCGCTTTGTCATGGACAAGGACGGCATTCTCGATCCCCGGCGCATGAAGCCGCGCCTGCCCGAGCGCAGCAACGACGAGTGGTCGATCCTCTGCCAGATGGCCATCGGTGCCGCCGAGCAGGCCCTGCTGCGCGCCGGCAAGACCGCCGCGGATATCGACGGGGTGATCGTCGCCTGTTCCAACCTGCAGCGGGCCTACCCGGCCGTGGCGATCGAGGTCCAGGAAGCGCTGGGCATCCAGGGCTTCGGTTTCGACATGAACGTGGCCTGTTCCTCGGCGACCTTCGGCATCCAGGCTGCGAGCAACAGCATACAGTTGGGCCAGGCGCGGGCGATCCTGATGGTCAACCCGGAAATCTGCACCGGTCACCTGAACTTCCGTGACCGCGACAGCCACTTCATCTTCGGCGATGCCGCGACGGCGGTGGTGATCGAGCGTGCGGACCTGGCGACCTCGCCCTACCAGTTCGATATCGTCAGCACCAAGCTGCTGACCAAGTTCTCCAACAATATCCGCAACAACTTCGGTTTCCTCAACCGCACCGCGGAAGAGGGCGTCGACGCCCCGGACAAGCTGTTCGTCCAGGAAGGCCGCAAGGTGTTCCGCGATGTCTGTCCGATGGTCGCCGAACTGATCGGCACCCATCTGCAGGAGAACCAGTTGAATGTCGGCGACGTGAAGCGTTTCTGGCTGCACCAGGCCAACCTCAGCATGAACCACCTGATCGTCAGGAAGCTGTTGGGGCGCGAAGCCTCGGAAACGGAAGCGCCGGTGATTCTCGACACCTACGCCAACACCAGTTCGGCCGGTTCCGTGATCGCTTTCCACAAGAACCAGGACGATCTGGCGTCCGGCTCCCTGGCCGTACTCAGCTCGTTCGGCGCCGGTTATTCGATCGGTAGCGTGATCCTGCGCAAACGTTGATCGGCGCCTTCGCGTCTGGCATCGTGTGCGCGCCAGACGGGAGGGACGCTGTCCCTGTTCCGATGCGTTTCAGGGATAGATCGCTATTCTCGTGTTGAACATGGGCATAGAGCAGCGGCAAAAACTGATGCTCCATGATGTCCCGGAAATCCGAACTCGAGGTTGTGAATGGCGGCGATGGACGATACTCAACTGCTTGAGCGACTGCTGGCAGGCGACCAGCGGGCTTACAAGGAGTTGGTCAGTACCTACCAGAGTGCGATGCGCGCGGTAGCCTATGCCATCGTCGGCAGTCGCCAGGCCGATGAAGCCGTACAGGACGCCTGGCTGGCGGTGGTGCGCAACCTCTCGGGATTCCAGGGCCGTTCGAGCCTCAAGACCTGGTTGCTGACCATCACCGCGAACGCGGCGAAGAATCGCTACAAGCAGAATCGCCGGGAAGTCCTGCTCGACGACCTGCCTTCGCCCCATGGCACCATTGGCGACGAGCGTTTTGCCAGTGACGGGCACTGGGCGCTGGCGCCGTTCTCCTGGCATGAGGACACCCCGGAAGCCCTGCTCAGCGAAGACGAACTGCGTGAATGCCTGGAGCATACGCTGTTGAGTCTTTCCGAATTGCAGAGCAGTGTATTGCTGTTGCGCGAGCGCCAGGGGCTGGAACTGGAGGAGATCTGTAATCTTCTCGAGATTTCGCTCTCTAATGTCCGGGTACTGCTGCACAGGGCCCGACTGAAAGTCTTCGCGACCGTGGAGCATTTTGAGGAAACCGGCGAATGCTGACCTGCAAGGAACAAGTGGCACGCTCCAGCGACTACCTCGATGGCCAACTGAGCTTTCGGGAGCGCCTGATGGTGCGCCACCACCTGATGTTCTGCCCCAACTGCCGGCGTTTCATTCGCCAGATGCGGTTGATGCAGGGTGTGCTGAGGAAAATGCCCGAACCGCCGGTCGAGAATCTCGACGCTTTGGCCCGGCAGTTGTCCGCCGAGCAGCAAAACGCAGAAAAACCCTGATCCGCGATAATCTCAAAAAGCCACTATTTTCCGCGCAAAGCTCCGTCAACCGGGGCTTTGCGCTTTTTTGAATGTGTTTCAAAAAGTTCCGTTGTCATAAAACCTTAATGTACCAGCAACTCCGCTGAAATAACCCCACGCCAAGATTCCCTCCCAACAAAGCTGGTCGGGCCCTACGCAACGACCGCACAGGCGTTTGATGGCAATGGATGGCGCTCAGAACAGAAGCGTTTGAACCTTGAGGAGCGAAACAATGAAAAAATCCACCTTGGCCCTGGCTGTGGCCGTAGGGGTTTTGGCCCAGCACGCTGGCGCCGCCGGTTTTATCGAAGACAGCAAGGCTTCTATCAGCTCGCGTACTTTCTACTATCGCGCGGACACCCGTGAAGGCACTGCGAACGACCAGGATGAAACCGCGCAAGGCTTCAAGCTTGACTACAAGTCGGGCTTCACCCAGGGTACCGTTGGCTTTGGTCTCGACGCCCAGGCTCTGATGGGTATTCACCTGGACGGTGGCCGTGGCCATCACCCGGACAGCAACTCCTTCTTCCCCAGCGATAGCGATGGTTCGGCCTCCGACACCTGGGGTCGCGTAGGCGCGAACGCCAAGTTCCTCATTTCCAAGACCGAAGCCCACGTGGGTAGCGCCCTGGCGCCAAACCTGCCGATCCTGGTTTCCAACGACAGCCGCCTGCTGCCGCAAACCTTCGACGGTGGCATCGTCACCTCCAAGGAAATCGACAACGTCACCCTGACCGCAGGTCAACTCGAGCACGTCTATGGCCGTGCATCGAGCAACGACACCGGTTTTTCGGTTGCCGGTGCCACTCGTGACAGCAACCAGTTCCGCTTCGCCGGTGGTGATTGGAAAGTTACCAAAGACCTGATGCTGCAGTACTACCACGCAGAGATGCAGGACTTCTACAAACAGGACTTCCTCGGCTTGGTACACGTATTGCCGATCGGTGAAGACCAGTCGTTCAAGACTGACCTGCGTTACTTCGACAGCCGTTCCGACGGCAAGAATGGCGACGCCGGCTACCAGTTCAACAACAACGGTGGCTATGCCAAGAACAAGGGCGAGGTCGATAACAAGACCTGGACCGCCATGTTCACCTATACCCTGGGCGGCCATGCCATCATGCTCGGTCACCAGAGCGTCAGCGACGACGGCGGCTTCGTGTTCAACAACGAAGGCAACGTGGTCGATGGCAACGGTCGTGCCGAAGGCAACGGCGGTTCCAGCTTCTACCTGTTCACCGACAGCGTGGTTGGCAGCTTCATCCGTGCTGGCGAGCAGACCAACTTCGGTCAGTACTCGTACGACTTCGCCAAGCTCGGCGTACCTGGCCTGAAGGCATCGATCGCCTACCTGCGCGGTACCGACATCAAGGCCACCACCGGTGTCGGCAAGGACCAGACCGAATGGGAACGTGACCTGCGTGTGGACTACGTGATCCAGAGCGGCATGCTCAAGGGCTTCGGCACTACCCTGCGTACCGGTACCTATCGCGGCGACACCAACGTCGCGGCGCAAGACCAGACCCGTCTGATCTTCAACTACACCTACAACTTCCTGTAATTCAGGAAGCTCCAGCGTAATGGTCGCCTGGCCTGAGGGCCGGGCGACTTCGTGATCCCAAGCTTTTTCTTCATCCGTTAAAGCTTCCACGGCTCCTTGACCCTGCTTCGGCGGGGTCTTTTTTTGCCCTGGCGATCGTACGCTCGCCGCAGCGTTCCAGGCCGTTGCCAGCGCCCTTCAAGATGGGAGCAAGATTGCCCCCGCCGCCCGCGCAAGTCCAATGAAGAACTTTTTAACATCGGGCCGGCACAGGACTGCTGGTTCTCATGGCAGGGCACTTGCGCGATACTCCCACGGCGTTATGCACCTGCCTGGGGATACCGATGCCGCTACAACGTCTGCAAAGCCTGTCCGAGATCGTTCCCGCGGATTGGGATGCGCTGGTGCCCGCAGGGCAACCGTTTCTGCGCCACGCCTTCCTCAGCGCCCTGGAGGACAGCGGCAGCCTGGGTGAACATTCCGGCTGGCAGCCCGAGCACCTGCTGCACGTCGAGCAGGGACGGCTGATCGCGGCGCTGCCCAGCTATCGCAAGTGGCATTCCTACGGCGAGTATGTGTTCGACCACGGCTGGGCCGACGCCTGCGAGCGCGCCGGGATCGCCTACTATCCCAAGCTGTTGACGGCGGTGCCGTTCAGTCCGGTCAGTGGCGCGCGCCTGCTGGCGGCCAGTGCCGCGGATGGTTTCGAACTGCTGGCGGCGCTGCCGGGGTACCTGGAGATCGAGGAGCTGTCCAGCGCCCATATCAATTTCACCGACAGCCTGGCCGATGCCGCCCTGGCGGAACAGCCGGGCTGGCTGCAGCGTTTCGGTTGCCAATACCATTGGCAGAACCGCGAGTACCGCGACTTCCAGGATTTCCTCGACGTCCTGAGCTCGCGCAAGCGCAAGCAGATGCGCAAGGAGCGCGAGCAGGTCGCGGCCCAGGGCTTCGAGTTCGAATGGCTGGAAGGTCGCGAGCTGAGCGAGGCGCAGTGGGACTTCGTCTACGCCTGCTACGCCAACACCTATGCGGTGCGCCGCCAGACGCCGTACCTGACCCGGGAATTCTTCAGCCTGCTGGCCGAGCGCATGCCCGAGGCGATCCGGGTGGTCCTGGCCCGCCAGGATGCACGTCCGGTGGCCATGGCCTTCAGCCTGATCGGTGGCGACAGTTTCTATGGCCGTTACTGGGGCTGCCTGGCCGAGTTCGATCGCCTGCATTTCGAAACCTGCTTCTACCAGGGCATGGACTACGCCATCGCCCACGGCCTGCAACGTTTCGACGCCGGGGCCCAGGGCGAGCACAAGCTGATTCGCGGTTTCGAACCGGTGATCACCCATTCCTGGCATTACCTGCGCCATCCCGGCCTCAAGGCGGCGGTGAGCGATTTCCTGGCACGCGAGCGGGTCGGCATCCTGGTCTATGCCGAAGAGGCGAGGGCGGCGCTGCCTTACCGGCAGGCCTGACCTTCGCCGTTGCCGTATCAGCCATCGTCCTTGCCCAGCCAGCGATAGACCAGGCCACCGAACAGCGCCCCGAGCAGCGGTGCGAGCCAGAACAGCCACAACTGCTGGAGCGCCCAACCGCCGACGATCAAGGCCGGTCCGGTGCTGCGGGCCGGGTTGACCGACGTATTGGTCACCGGGATCGAGATCAGGTGGATCAGCGTCAGTGCCAGGCCGATGGCGATTGGCGCCAGTCCGGCGGGAGCGCGTGGGTCGGTGGCGCCGAGAATGATCAACAGGAACATCGCCGTCATGACCAGCTCGCAGACAAACCCCGCGACGACCGAATAACCCCCGGGAGAATGCGCGCCGTAGCCGTTGGCGGCCAGGCCCCCGGCCAGTTCGAAGCCGGGCTTGCCGCTGGCGATGAAGTACAGCAACGCCGCTGCGACGATGCCACCGATCACCTGGGCGAGCACATAGGCCGGCAGTTCCCGCAACGGAAAGCGCCCGCCGACCACCAGCCCGACGGAAACCGCCGGATTCAGATGACAGCCACTGATATGGCCGATGGCGAAGGCCATGGTCAGCACCGTCAGCCCGAACGCCAGGGAGACGCCGAGCAGGCCGATGCCCACGGCGGGAAATGCCGCCGCCAGTACCGCGCTGCCGCAACCTCCCAGAACCAGCCAGAAAGTACCTATTCCTTCTGTGATAGAACGTTTGAACAGAGACATGCGTCCCGTCCTTGATAGGTCAGCCTATCGCTTCGATAACGCGATGATGCATCCGTGCAGTCTGACAACAGGTCCCCTGCCGGAACCTGGGATGAGTACAGCAGGATCTACCGACAATTCCAGTGCCTGGAAACGACCACGGCCCTTGTTTTCAAAGGGCCGTGGCATCATCGGGGAAGAGCTGGCGCGAATCAGTCGATACCGACGAACCCACCGGTCTGGTGTTGCCACAGCCGCGCATACAGGCCGCCATGGGCCAGCAGCTCGGCATGGCTGCCGGTTTCGGCGATACGGCCGTTTTCCAGGACCACCAGGCGATCCATGCGGGCGATGGTCGAGAGACGGTGGGCGATGGCGATCACGGTCTTGCCCTCCATCAGGGTTTCCAGGCTTTCCTGGATCGCCGCCTCGACTTCCGAATCCAGTGCCGAGGTCGCCTCGTCCATGATCAGGATCGGCGCGTCCTTGAGCAGCACCCGGGCAATGGCGATGCGTTGGCGCTGGCCGCCGGAGAGTTTCACCCCGCGCTCGCCGACATGGGCGTCGAAACCGGTACGGCCCTCGGCGTCCGAGAGCAGGGGAATGAACTCGTCGGCCCTGGCCTTGTGCACCGCTTCCCAGAGCTCGGCATCGCTGGCATCGGGCTTGCCGTACAACAGGTTGTCGCGGATCGAGCGGTGCAGCAGCGAGGTGTCCTGGGTGATCATGCCGATGCGCTCGCGCAGGCTTTCCTGGGCGACTTCGGCGATGTCCTGGCCATCCACCAGGATGCGTCCGCCCTGCAGGTCATAGAGCCGCAGCAGCAGGTTGACCAGGGTCGACTTGCCGGCGCCGGAAGGGCCGATCAGGCCGATTTTCTCGCCAGGGCGAATGGTCAGGTTGAGATCTCCGATCACCCCGCTGCGCTTGCCGTAGTGGAAGTCCACATGCTCGAAGCGCACCTCGCCCTGACTGACCGCCAGGCGCGGGGCCTGCTCGCGATCGGTCACGCTGACGGGCTGGGCGATGGTCTGCAGGCCGTCCTGGACCATGCCGATATTTTCGAAGATGCCGTTGACCACCCACATGATCCAGCCGGACATGTTGACGATGCGGATCACCAGGCCGGTGGCCAGGGCGATGGCGCCGACCGAGATCAGCGACTGGGTCCAGAGCCACAGGGCCAGGCCCGTGGTGCTGACGATCAGCAGGCCGTTCATGCTGGTGATGGCGACGTCCATGCTGGTCACCACGCGGGAGGCCAGCTGGGTTTTCTCGGTCTGTTCCACCAGCGCCTCGCGGGCGTACTGCTGTTCGAAATGGGTATGGGCGAACAGCTTCAGGGTGGTGATATTGGTGTAGCCGTCGACGATCCGGCCCATGAGCTTGGAGCGCGCATCCGAGGAGATCACCGAGCGTTCCTTCACCCTCGGCACGAAGTAGTAGAGGGCACCGCAGTAGGCGGCGAGCCAGACCAGCAGCGGGATCATCAGGCGCCAGTCGGCCTCGACGAACAGCACCAGGGAACTGATCACGTAGATCAGCACATGCCAGAGCGCGTCGACGGCCTGGACGGCGGAGTCGCGCAGGGAGTTGCCGGTCTGCATGATGCGCTGGGCGATGCGTCCGGCAAAATCGTTCTGGAAGAAGTTCAGGCTCTGCTTGAGCACATAGCTGTGGTTCTGCCAGCGGATCATGCTGGTCATGCCCGGACTGATGGTCTGGTGCACCAGCAGGTCGTGCAGGCCGAAGAAGATCGGCCGCAGGACCAGGGCGACCACCGTCATCCACAGCAGCTCGCCGCCATGGATCGTGAAGAAATCGGTATTGGGCGTGCCCTGGGCCAGGTCGATGATCCGGCTCAGGTAGCTGAACAGTGCCACCTCGATCAGCGCGGCGAACAGGCCGACCACCAGCAGCGCGGCGAAACTCGGCCAGACCTGGCGCAGGTAATACAGGTAGAAGGGCAGGACGGTGTTGGGCGGGGCGGCGGTGGGGGCGTCGCGGAAGATATCGATCAGTTGTTCAAAACGACGATAGAGCATGGGGTCTGACGCCCGTCGGGCGGGCTCTCCTTGAAAGTGAAGCAGCGCCAGCCGCGGGCACCCGGCCCACGGTTGGCGCCTGCCTTTAGTCGATGCGCTTGGCCGACTTGATGATCACCGGATCGACCGGCACGTTCTGCATGCCTTGCTTGGTGGTGGTTTGCGAGTTGACGATGATGTCGACCACATCCATGCCTTTCACCACCTTGGCGAATACGGCATAACCGGCGTCGCGGCCCGGATCGAGAAAGGCATTGTCCGCGACGTTGATGAAGAACTGGCTGGTGGCCGAGTTCGGGTCCGAGGTCCGCGCCATCGACAGGGTGCCACGCACGTTGTGCAGGCCGTTGCTGGCTTCGTTCCTGATCGGAGCCTTGGTGTCTTTCTGCTGCATCTGCTGGGTAAAGCCGCCGCCCTGGACCATGAAGCCCGGAATCACCCGGTGGAAGATCGTGTTGGTGTAGAAGCCGCTGTCCACGTACTCGAGGAAGTTCTTGGTACTGATCGGCGCCTTGACCGGGTCCAGTTCGATTTCGATGGTGCCGTTGGTGGTCACCAGTTGCACATGGGGTGCCTTGGCGGCATCGGTAGCGGCCATCAGGTTGGCGGCGAACAAGACGGAGCCGGTGAAGAGGGCGATTTTTTTCAGCATGGTTCAGTGATCCTGGGTGGTGGTTTCGACTGCGGTTAGAAACTCGAGCAGGGTACGGTTGAAGACCTTGGGTTGGTCCAGTGGTGTCGCGTGACGGGAGTCGGCGATGACCACCAGTCGCGCGTCGGGAATCAGTTTGACATAGCTTTCCTTCAGCGCGACCGGGGTGTAGTCGCGGTCGGCGCTGACGATCAGGGTTGGACAGGCGATACGTGAAAGTCGTTCCTGCACCCCCCAGCCGACGATGGCGTCGAAGCTGGCGAGATAAGCACGTTTGTCGTTTTTTGCCCAGCGCTCGGTCATCTTGCGGCGCAATTCTTCCTGTTCCGGCTTGGGAAACAGCATCGAGCCGAGGGCCTTGCCGATACTGTTCAGGCTCAGCAGGCGCGCCAGGCTCCAGCGCTTGGCCCACTGCCAGTAGTCACCGGGGGTGCGCACCTTGACCTCGGGAGCACTGTTGATCACGCACAGGCTTCTCAGCAGCTGTGGCTGGTCCACGGCGATCTGGAAGCCGATCATCCCACCCATGGACAGGCCCGCCAGGTGCACGCGGCCCAGTTCCAGGTGTTCGATCAGCGCCACGATATCGGCGCTGAAGCCGCCGATGCTGTAGCGCTCGCGGGGCTTGTCGGAGCGGCCATGGCCACGGATATCCATGACGATCACCCGGTAGTGTTCGGCCAGCACCGGCACCTGCATCTCCCAGTCCAGGCCGCTGGAGCCCAGGCCGTGTACCAGCACCACCGGCGTGCCGTGGCCATGTTCCTCGTAATGCAGTGTGCAACCGTCGTGTTCGAAATAGGCCATCGGTCAACGTCCTGTCAGGCTTGCTGGGGAGCCGCGAAGGGGGCGTCCAGTGGCGCGGTGTCGAAGGTGCGCAACAGCTCGACGAGAATCTGCGTCGCCGGTCCCAGGGGTTTGTCCTTGTTCGAGTACAGGTAGAACGTCGGGTGGCGGCTGCCGCCCTGGTCCAAGGGTAGTTGCTTGAGCAGGCCTTCGCGGATTTCCCGTTCGATCATGTGGCGTGGCAACCAGGCAAAGCCCAGTCCGTTGCCGACAAAAGTGGCGGCGGTGGCGAGGCTGCCGACGGTCCAGCGCTGCTCGGCGCCGAGCCAGCCGACATCCCGTGGCTGTTGGCGGCCGGAGTCGCGGATCACCACTTGCAGCTGGCTTTCCAGGTCCTGGAAGGTCAGTTCCCGTTGCAGGCGATGCAGGGCGTGTTCCGGATGGGCGACGGCGACGAACTCCACCGCGCTCATTTCGGTGCCCAGGTAGCCGGGGATATTGAAACCGCTGATGGCCAGGTCGGCGACGCCTTCGAGCAGTACTTCCTCGACGCCGGACAACACTTCCTCGCGCAGGCGCACACGGCAGCCGCGGCTCTGCGGCATGAAGGCGGTCAGGGCCCGTACCAGCCGGGCATTGGGGTAGGCGGCGTCGACCACCAGGCGTACCTCGGCTTCCCAGCCCTGTTCCATGTGATGGGCGAGGTCTTCGAGCTGGCTGGCCTGTTTCACCAGTTGCCGCGAGCGGCGCAGCAACACGCCACCGGCTTCGGTCAGCACCGCCTTGCGCCCGTCGATGCGCAGCAGCGGCACGCCGAGCTGGTCCTGCATGCGGGCCACGGTATAGCTGACAGACGACTGCGAGCGATGCAGGGCTTCGGCCGCCTGGGCGAAGCCACCATGATCGACCACGGCCTGCAGCGTTCGCCATTGATCGAGGGTCACGCGGGGCGCTTTCAAGTTGGGCTCCTCTTGTCCTAAGCTGGCGGTCCACATTGGAGACTGCCGAATGAGAAAGATCTGTTGTGTGTTGCTGGCGCTGTTGCCACTCAGCGCGTTTGCCTATCCCATCGATGTCGAGAAGCAACTCAATGGCCTGAGTATCGACTACACCACCTACGACACCGATGAAGACATCGGCTCGATCAATCTGAGCAACTACGGCAAGACCGACGCGGTGTGCAAGGTGGTGTTCCGCAACGGCCCCGAAGCCCCGCGGACCCGCCAGGTGGAAGTGCTGGCCGGCAGGAACACCAACGTCACCGCCAAGTTCAACCGCAAGATCATCCGGCTGCGCATGGACCTGTCGTGCTCGGCGAAATGAGACCGGTGGGGCATTGCCGACAAGCATGCTCCGTCTATAAACAAATTTATAGATAGGTTGTAGCAGATTTTTCCGCTTTTTAATCGATATCCTGCTGTTTAACCTTCACTCCATCGACTTACCGCACCCACCGATGGAGCACCTCCCATGTCCCGCGTTCTGATCATCGAAAGCAGCGCCCGCCAGCAAGACTCGGTTTCCCGCCAGTTGACCCAGCAGTTCATCAGCCAATGGCAGGCTGCACACCCGACCGACCAGATCAGTGTGCGCGACCTGGCGAAAAGCCCGGTGCCCCACCTGGACGGCAACCTGCTGGGCGGCTGGATGAAACCGGTTGAACAGCGCAACGAGATCGAGCAGGCCTCCCTCGAACGCTCCAACCTGCTGACCGACGAATTGCTGGCGGCGGACGTGCTGGTACTGGCCGCGCCGATGTACAACTTCGCGATTCCGAGCACCCTCAAGGCCTGGCTGGACCATGTGCTGCGGGCCGGCGTGACCTTCAAGTACACCGAAACCGGGCCGCAGGGTCTGTTGACCGGCAAGCAAGCGTACGTCCTCACCGCCCGCGGCGGGTTGTATGCCGGTGGCACCAACGATCACCAGGAACCCTATCTGCGCCAGGTGCTGGCCTTCGTCGGTATCCATGACGTCAGCTTCATCCATGCCGAAGGCCTGAACATGGGCGGCGACTTCCAGGAAAAAGGCCTGAACCAGGCCAAGGCCCGGATCGCGCAGATTGCCTGAGACCTTAATCTTCAGCTAATCGCCGGGTGTTCTATTGGTCCTCAGCGAAATAGCCCCTTCAAGTTGTTTGCGCATCGAACCTCCCTTTGCACCGGTTGCTCCCTGGTGCACGTAACCCGATCCGGCTGCCCTGCCCGATCGGGTTTTTTTTCGCCCGAGATTTCACTCCCCCCGAAAAGCCGTTAAGGTCGCCGCCATCTATCTGTCCAGGCCGGTTTCCCTTGTGGGAGCGGGCTTGCCCGCGAAGCTGTTGGCGACCGCCAGGGCCTCTTCGCGGGCAAGCCCGCTCCCACACAGGATGTCGGCATACCGCACAACATGGGTGAGGCATTCATGGGTTATCTGCTTTTCGTCACGCTGATCCAGGCGTTTTCCTTCAGCCTGATCGGCGAATACCTCGCCGGTCACGTCGACAGCTACTTCGCCGTGCTGGTGCGGGTGTTGCTGGCCGGCCTGGTGTTCATCCCGCTGACCCGCTGGCGCCAGGTAGAGCCGGCGTTCATGCGCGGCATGCTGCTGATCGGCGCCTTGCAGTTCGGCGTGACCTACGTCTGCCTGTACCTGAGCTTCCGCGTGCTGACGGTGCCGGAGGTGTTGCTGTTCACCATCCTCACGCCCTTGCACGTGACCCTGATCGAAGATGCCCTGAACCGGCGCTTCAACCCCTGGGCCCTGGTCGCGGCGCTGGTGGCCGTGGGCGGCGCGGCGGTGATCCGCTATGACCGGATCAACCCGGACTTCTTCATGGGCTTTTTGCTGTTGCAACTGGCCAACTTCACCTATGCCGCCGGCCAGGTGCTCTACAAACACCTGGTGGCGCGTCATCCCAGCGACCTGCCGCACTACCGCCGTTTCGGCTATTTCTACCTGGGTGCGCTGGCGGTGGCGTTGCCGGCCTTCCTGCTGTTCGGCAAGGCCAACTACCTGCCGGAAGCACCGCTGCAATGGGCTGTGCTGGTGTTCCTCGGACTGGTCAGCACCGCGCTGGGCCTGTACTGGTGGAACAAGGGCGCCTGCCTGGTCAACGGCGGCACCCTGGCGGTGATGAACAACCTGCATGTGCCGGTGGGGCTGCTGATCAACCTGCTGATCTGGAACCAGCATGAAGACCTGGGGCGGTTGTTCCTGGGCGGTGGGGTGATTCTGGCGGCGGTATGGATCAGTCGGCTGGGGGTTCGCCGTACTGGTGTTTATCGCGGATAACCGTGGCGCCGGATTGTCGGAAGCCACGAGTTTTCCGATGCACACAAGGCATGTGCCCGACCGCATTCCTCTGGGAGCCGGGTTGCTTGAGAGGGTTGAACCGGTCAGTGTTCACCGTTGAGGGTCAGCCGACGGCTGCAGGTTGAGGGGAGGCTGGTCGGTCATTTGCCTGATCCGCCCTTCAAGACCGCCATTTTCCTGGTAGTTTGAATAAAGCGTGAATAGTCCGAACAAGGCCAGTGCCACGGCCACAGATGCGAAGCCGCTGAGAGTGTGGTTTCCCAATGCGCGCCAGAAACCGGGTTTCAAACTTTCGATTTTTTCTATAATCACGCTTTTTGTCATGGCGTCTTTCATTTCCTGACCCAGCTCTTCGAGCGAGACATCGATAAAGCTTTTTGCCAGTTGTTCCGCATGCTCGCGACACATGCTGACCTGCTGGGGCGTACAGGCTACTTGCTTGAACGCATCATGATTATCGCTGGCGTGGCTGCGAATCCATTCAATCTTGTGACGCTTGTACAGCGAGTAAGCGAGCAATCCGAGGAAGTCCTCATCTGACTCGACGAGACTGTTGAAGACATCGAACTGGACACCGGTTGCAGGGGCAGGCAAAAGGAGACCTCCAGTGAGATCAGCGATTCAGGCGGTCATAGGCTTTCTTCAGCATGGCGTTGATGGCTTGCTGAGAAAGCCTGGAGGAGCGTGCGGCAACATTCCTGCTGGCCGGCGAAGCGAGCCTCTTGTTGATTTCCTTGACGAGTGCAATCGATACGTTGGGCATCATAACCTCCAGTTCAACGATGACCCCTCGGGCTACCCGATAGCCATGACGAGAGTCTCCATCCGTGATCCTTTGACAAGTCGCCTTTGAAGTCAATGAAGGCCAAAGGCTACGCGCACTATCGTGTCCAGGCTGTCGCTAGTCCTGGATATGTAAGTTGTTCCAATCCCCACTCATATCAGCGGTCAGCCCTCATCCATAAGTGCCGCGATGCCGGCGCAAGGGACGTTATCGCCAGCGAGCCGCCTCCTACAGGGCACGCTGTTCCGGGCCTGGAATATGGCTGGCGCCCAGCAAGGCCGGCAACATCCCTGAGCGCAAGTCGCCGCCACTAGGCTGCTGGTACAGGCTCAAGCCAAACTCCGGCAGCACCGCCAGCAGATAATCGAAGATATCGCCCTGGATCCGTTCGTAGTCGGCCCAGGCGGTGGTGCGGGTGAAGCAGTAGATTTCCAGGGGCACGCCCTGGGCCGTGGTCTGCATCTGGCGGACCATGCAGGTCATGTTGGCCTGGATCTCCGGATGGCTTTTCAGGTAGGCCAGGGCATAGGCGCGGAAGGTGCCGAGGTTGGTCATGCGCCGGCGGTTGGCCGACATCGCCGCGACATTGCCCTGGGCCTCGTTCCAGCTTTTCAGCTCGGCCTGCTTGCGGCCGATGTAGTCGGTCAGCAGACGGACCTGGCTCAGACGCTGTTCTTCCTCGTCATGCAGGAAGCGCACGCCGCTGGCATCGATGAACAGGCTGCGCTTGATCCGCCGTCCGCCGGACTGCTGCATGCCGCGCCAGTTGCGGAAGGATTCGGACATCAAGCGCCAGGTCGGGATCGAGACGATGGTCTTGTCGAAGTTCTGCACCTTGACCGTGTGCAGGGTGATGTCCACCACATCGCCGTCGGCGCCGACCTGAGGCATCTCGATCCAGTCGCCGACCCGCAGCATGTCGTTGCTGGTCAGTTGCACGCTGGCGACGAACGACAGCAGGGTGTCCTTGTAGACCAACAGGATCACCGCCGACATGGCGCCAAGACCCGACAGCAGCAACAGCGGCGAGCGGTCGATCAGAGTGGCGACGATGACGATGGCGCCGAGCACGAAGAGCCCCATTTTCGCCAGTTGCACGTAGCCCTTGATCGAGCGGGTCCGCGCGTGTTCGGTCCGTGCATAGATATCCAGCAGGGCGTTGAGCAGGGCGCTCAGGGCCAGGACCAGGAACAGCAGGGTGACGGCCAGCGCCGCGTTGCCGAGGAACAGCAGGGCGGTCTTGCTCAGTTCCGGCACCAGGTACAGGCCGAACTGGATCACCAGCGACGGCGTCATCTGGGCCAGGCGGTGGAACACCTTGTTCTGGTGCAGGTCATTGAGCCAGTGCATCGCCGGCTGGCGCCCGAGCAGTTTGGTCGCGTGCAGGATCAGGTAGCGTGCCACTCGTCCGAGCAGCAGCGCCACCACCAGCAGGAACACCAGGCCCAGGCCGGTGTGCAGCAGGGGATGTCGGTCGAGGGCGCCCCAGAGGTCCTGGGCATTGAGCCAGAGCTGTTTCATATCCATGGGAAAAGAGGAATCTTCTGAAGGAAATAACGAATCGATTAGAGCATTTAAGCCTGCGGATGTGACGGTTGAAGACAAACCTGCTCACAAAAACGTCACTGTTTGTGGCTCAAAGTGCAAAGAAACTCGGCCTCGGCGCTCGAAACCGTTACCCTATGCAGCTGAATATTTTGCATTTCTTCGAGGTAGCACCCGTGTTTTCCCAATTCGCCCTGCACGAACGCCTGCTCAAAGCCGTGGCCGAGCTTAAATTTGTCGAGCCAACGCCCGTGCAGGCAGCGGCCATTCCGCTCGCGCTCGAAGGGCGTGACCTGCGGGTGACGGCGCAAACCGGCAGCGGCAAGACCGCCGCCTTCGTCCTGCCGATCCTCAACCGCCTGATCGGCCCGGCCAAGGTGCGTGTCAGCATCAAGACCCTGATCCTGCTGCCGACCCGCGAGCTGGCCCAGCAGACCCTCAAGGAAGTCGAGCGCTTCTCCCAGTTCACCTTCATCAAGTCCGGCCTGATCACCGGCGGCGAGGATTTCAAGGTCCAGGCCGCCATGCTGCGCAAGGTCCCGGATATCCTGATCGGTACCCCGGGGCGGATGATCGAGCAACTGAACGCCGGCAACCTCGACCTCAAGGAAGTCGAAGTGCTGGTGCTCGACGAAGCCGACCGCATGCTCGACATGGGCTTTGCCGAAGATGTGCAGCGCCTGGTGGACGAATGCCCGAACCGCCAGCAGACCATGCTGTTCTCCGCGACCACCGGCGGTTCCGGCCTGCGCGAGATGATCGCCAAGGTCCTGAACAACCCCGAGCACCTGCAGCTCAACGCGGTCAGCCAGCTGAACGACACCACTCGCCAGCAGATCATCACCGCCGACCACAACCAGCACAAAGAACAGATCGTCAACTGGTTGCTGGCCAACGAGACCTACCAGAAGGCCATTGTCTTCACCAACACCCGGGCCATGGCCGACCGTATCTACGGTCGCCTGGTCGCCCAGGAATACAAGGCGTTCGTCCTGCACGGCGAGAAGGACCAGAAGGACCGCAAGCTGGCCATCGACCGCCTGAAGCAGGGCGGGGTGAAGATCCTCGTGGCCACCGACGTCGCCGCCCGTGGCCTGGATGTGGAAGGCCTGGACCTGGTGATCAACTTCGATATGCCGCGCAGCGGCGACGAATATGTCCACCGCATCGGCCGCACCGGGCGTGCCGGTAACGACGGCCTGGCGATCTCGCTGATCTGCCACGGTGACTGGAACCTGATGTCGAGCATCGAGCGCTACCTCAAGCAGAGCTTCGAGCGCCGCACCATCAAGGAAGTCAAAGGCACCTACAGCGGGCCGAAGAAGGTCAAGGCTTCGGGCAAGGCCGTGGGCGTGAAGAAGAAAAAGACCGACGCCAAGGGCGACAAGAAGAAGTCGTCGGCCAAGGCACCGACCAAGCGCAAGATCGCCAACCGGCCGAAGACCGACGCCCTGTCGCTGGTCAGCAAGGACGGCATGGCACCGCTCAAGCGCCGCAAGCCGGCCGCTCCCGACGCGGAATAACCCGCCGTCGCGTTGTCAGCAGAACCCGGACCCTGTCCGGGTTTTTTATTGCCGCCTGTTGCCCGCGTGGCGATTTCAGTGCTGGCATTCTGATAAAAATCCACTGGCTCGGTAGGCACTTTTCCTACAGTGCTCTGTTACCATTTCGCGCTCACGTCAGCTCGTCAGGGCTAGGGATAAAGGCGTCTTGCCTCAGGGCGCCGCATAGGGAACAGGCTCATGAACTACCTCGAACGCTCCATGTCCGCGCTGCGCTCCATCGGCATCACTTTCCCTGACCAGAACGCTCCGGTGCTGGCGCTGCTGGACAAGGTGTCGGTGTATGACGCCAACCGTGTCACCAATATCGCCGCCACCCTGCAACAATCCACGGTGTTCAACGCCGCGGTCCGCGACAAGCTGCAGGGCATGGACATCAGTACCCGTTACGCCGATATCGCCACCAGCTTCGATTCGATCCAGTCCGATGCCAAGCAGATGATGGAGTGGATGGCCGATGGCAAGCTGCAATTTTCCGAGCGCATCCGCCTGGGCTGGATGAACATGCGCCGGGGGTCGATCCCGGACCGGTTCGAGGATATCCGCAAGAACTACCTGGACGTCGCCAAGTCGGCGAACGAGCAGATCCGCCTGGAAACCCTGATCCTGGAGGCCTATCAGGATTATCGCCTGGCCATGAAGACTGCCGAGGTCGACGCCAGCGAGGTGCAGAAGATCGCCCAGGCGAAGATGGACGCCGGGCGCAAGGCCCTCGCCGATGCCGGTGCGGCCCTGGAGCCCGCCGAGATTGAGGCGTCGGAGCGGGTCAAGCTGGAGCTGGCCCGGGATGTCGCCCTGCGTGACCTGCAGGACGAGGACAAGCGCTTTCAGATCATCACCGACATCGCCGAGCAGCTCAAGACTGCCTACAACGCGGCGGAACTGGTGTTCGCGCGCCTGAGCCAGTACCACTCGGTGAAGGAACGGCTGTACCAGCGTGCCGTCAGTTTCTTCGCCACCAACGAGATCGTGCTGACCGGCCTGGCGGCGGGCTTTACCTCGTCCGGTGGGCTGGCGGAAGTCACCAGCACCCTGAATGCGATGAACGACGGCATCAACTCCAGCCTCGAAATCCAGGCCAGGGTCGGTGGCGACCAGTTGAACGCGGCACTCAAGGCCGGTTACGGCGGGACCTTGAAAGCCAGTTCGGTCAAGGCCCTGGCCGATGCCGTGGTGGAGTTCCAGGCCAGCAGCCTGAACCTGATCCAGGAACTGCGCAAGGAGTCCTCAGCGGCGGCGGCCGAGATCGAGTCGATCACCGAGGACAGCAAGCGTCGCTTCACCGCACTCCTGCAAAAAGGAGTCTGAGGTGAGCAACGTCTCTCTCACCGACCAGATGGGGGCCATGGCCCTGGTCGACGAGTTGCGCTACAGCCAGGCCGAGATCCAGAAGCACCTGGATCTTCCCGGCCATCGCCGGCAGGTGGCCGAGCGTATCCGTGAGTTCTACCGCTCGAAAGGAGTGGAGGTCGACGATGCCCTGGTCGAGGAAGGTGTCCGCAACTTTTTCGCCAGTCGCCTGATCTATCAGGCGCCGACGATCGGTCCGGTAAGCCGGCGGCTGGCGCGGGCCTATATCGGCCGTGATCGCTGGCTGCGCCCGACGATTTTTGTCCTGGCGGCGTTCATGGTCGTGCTGGTCATTGGCAATCCGGTTTCGAATTTCTTCGGCAGGATCTCACGCGAGGGCTCTCAGATGGGCCTGGACAAGGCTCGCGAGCAGGTCGTGAGCCATGCCGGCCAGGTTGAGCAACTGGATAAACGTGTCGCCACGCTGAAAGCCGACCCGTTGCTGGCCAACGCTCCGGCTGCGCAGCGGCTGCTTGAGCAGGCCCGGTTGGCACTGGACAAGTCCCGTTCACTGAAGCTGCCCGCGTTACCCGAGCATTTCAGCAACGAGACCCGCGATGCCGAATACAAGCTCAAGAACACGGTGACCGAGCTTCTCGACAAGGATAACGCCGACCTGCAGGCGCTGACGGGGAAGCTGGATACACTGACCGCCCAGGCGATCGCCACCCGGCCGTTGCTCAAGCAACTGCAGGATGCCCGCGACAGCGTGCGCGGGATGGGCCTGAACAGCGCGGACAGCGAGCAGTTCCAGCCGTTGTTCGCCAGGGCCGAGCAGGCCATCAGGGTGCTGGACGCGCCAGCCGCCGAGCAGGCGTTGGCGGACGCCGGGCAACTGCGGGACGTGGCGGCGACGCCATTGACCCTGGAGGTGGTGAGCCGGGCCGGTGAAAAATCGCTGGTCGAACGCAACTATGATCCCAACGGCAGCAAGACCTGGTACTTGCTGACCGAGGCGACGGATGCGGCCGGCAACGTGGTTGCGGTGCCGATCACCAGTGTCGAGAGCGGCGAACGGCGTTATGCGGCGGTTTTTGGCGTGCGGGTCAATCAGGCCACCTACCAGTCGGTCCGCAGAGACAAGGAACAGGACGGTCATGTCGATGATCGACTGGTGGGCAGGAAGGCGGCCAACTCGCTGTCCTTCAAGTTCCTCAAGGGACCCGTCAAGGGCAAGGCTGACTACATCCTGGAGTGGCAATGAACGCGAGCAGCATGATGGCATCGCTGAGTGAGAACTCCCGGCGATACGAATACGAACTGCGCAAGCTCCAGCTGGAACTGTCCAATGCCCACGAGCAGGAGCTGCGGCTGCAACAGACGATGAGCACCGTCTTTCCGCAGTTGGCCAGTCATCAGTTGAGTGGTGGTGCCACCTTGTCCGTCGAGGTCCAGCGCCTGCTGGAGCAGCGCACCCAGGCCGAGGCCGAGTTGCGCCAGAGCCTGGCCCGGACGGAAGCGGCGATTGCCCTGCAAGTGCAGGCGGTGGCAGGTGTTGTCGATGAGCTCGAAGGCCTGGCCGCAGGTCTCGAACAACAGCTTGAGCAGGATCCGCTGTACCGGCAGCAGGCTGCCCTGCTGAATGAGTCCCTCGCCCGCTGTGCCGAGGCGGACAAGTCCTACAAGGAACTGCGGGCCGAATGCCGGGCCAAGCTGCCTGCCTTCCAGGTCGATCCGTTTTACCTCTATCTCAAGGGCCGCGGCTTCGGCACCGATCATTATTCTGGCCGGGCGCCCTGGCGTAGCCTGGACCGCTGGCTGGCGCGCCTGTGCAATTTCACCGAGAACCAGGCGTCCGAGCGGACGCTGCTGGCCATGCAGGAGGCCAATGAAGCGGCCAGATGGCAGCGTGACGCCAATCGCGGCATCCATGAAGCCGAGGTCGAGCGGCTGCGTCATGCGGTTGTCTCCGGCAGCGATATGTCGGCGATGCAGGTACGGCGGCAGCAGGCGCAACAGGCCGTGGACGCGGGCAAGGCGCAGGCCAACGCGATTCATGAGCGCCTGCAACCCTTTGTCACTCGCCAGGACAGCTATTTCGTCAAGGCCTCCGAGTTGCTGGCGCAGCAACTGGCCGATATGAGCCACGTGACCCTGGAGCGCCTGGCCGGGCAGACCACCGGCCTGGAAGATGACGAGCTGGTGCTGCGGATACGCGATCTGCGCACCGAGCTGGATGAGCTGCGACTGCGCGTACCGTTGCTGGAGATGAAGTGCCGCGACGCCACCAGCGACTATGAGCGCGCCAAGCAACTGGAGCGCGAGTTGCAGTCGGGCGAACATATCAGTGCCCGCTACGAGTATTCCGACAAGATCGATCTGCAAGCGTTGATGGTCGGTTTCATGGGCGGTGGCTTGTCCATGGGGCAGGTGGCGGATCAGGTGGACAGCTTGCGCAAGGCGGCCAAGGTGGTCTCCAGTTCATCGAGCAGTACCCATGCGAGTTTCAGTTGGAGCAGCAGTTCGGAGGGCTCGTCGAGCAAATCCAGTTCCAGCATCTCGTTCAGTTCCTCCCGGTCCACCGGAAGTGGTTTCTCCACCAGCGACAGCCTCTAGCGGGGCCAGGACGACGAATCACGGGGCAGCGCAGGCTGCCCCGTGTCGTTTGCGGCAATCGGTGTTGTTCCGCCCAACGGTCGGTGTCGGTGTGCAATCGGGCTGAACGGCGGCCGCTGCGGCCGGTCACTACTGATAAGGGAGATTTTTCCTTTCAACGGTTGGAGGTTGCATCAGGATGACGACTTATAACTGGGAGCTGATCGAGCGTCTGCTCCACGAAGTGCAAAACGGTGCGGGCCACAGCTTCGCGCCACGGGCCTATGCCGAGGAGCTTGCCGCCAGCCAGGCCGCCGAAGGCGAGCATCCGGGTAACCTGGATACCCTGAAAGCCCTGGCGGCGGACTATGAGCGGCTGTTGCTGAAGAACGGCTTTATCGAGTCGCGACCGGAAGAAGAGGGTGGCAATGGCGAGAACTTTGTCCTGACGCCCCGTGGTTCCAGCCTGCTGAGCCTGATCGACAGCAGCATCCCCGGCAATGACCATCCGCGCCAGGTGCTGGATGAACAGCCCGATGCACTGGACCCGCTGGTGTTCGACGAAGTGGCGTCCAGGGCGCAGATTGCCTGATCGCACTTTGATCGCTCCCGCGCGGCGCGTGGGAGCGATCATGTCTCAAGCCGCCTTCAGGCACTTCAGTTCGCTGAAGTCGCGGCGCAGGTCGGCGATTCTTTTCAGCAACTGATTACGCTGGGCGGGCGTACTCTCGGCCATCAGGTCCACCAGCAGGCTGCGGGCGGCCTGCTCGGTGCGTGCATAGGCCTGGCGGTATTCGGTGGTCCACAGGCTGTCCCGATGTTGCAACAGTTGCTCGATGCGCCGGGGAAAGTCGGGGCTCTGCCGGGCGGCGACCGCGGCGCTCAGTTGTGCCTGCCAGTGCGCGCGGTTGGCGATCCACAGGCGGTTCTGCTCGCCGAGTTCGGTTGACCACTCGATCACCCGTTGCTGTTGCTCCAGGCTCAGCGGACCGAGCCAGGCCTTCAGGCGCTTGCTCATCCGCTCCGCGCGCTGGCGCATCTGTTCATCCAGGGGCAGGGCGACATACTCGGCCTGACGTTCGCGCTGTTCCCTGGCGAACGCCTCGTTCATCTCGGCGACTTGCCGATCATCCAGGCCCTGGAGCAGTTCGACCGCTGACGGCGTGATTTCCCGGGCGACCTGGGCAATCGCCGCCTTGGCTTCAACGGTTCGTGCCTGCAGCTCGCTATCGTTGACCTGGCCGTTTTCGACCATGCGCTGCAAGCGGTCGAGCCATTCCAGATAGCCAGGCAATTGCGTGGTGCAATGCCATTGCAGGTGTTCCTTCAGGCGTTCGTTGAACCAGCCCTTCTGCTCGCGGTTCATGTCCACGTAGTCGCCGAGGGTCCAGGGGATGATCACATCCAGATTGCGATAGGCGACGCCGACCCGGGTGCAGGCAGCCAGCGCCAGGCCCAGTATCAGGCAGCAGAACAGGAAAAGGGATCGACGCGACATGAGCGAATCCTTGCGAGGGCGTTTTCCCATAGAACGCCTTGTGGCCTGGCGGTTCAATGCAAAGATGCGATCAGTGTCGGGGGAGGTCGCTTCAGCCCTAGCGCCTTGAGGATCAAAGCGCATAGCGGCCAAGGTGTCGCGAGGGGGGAAAGCTTCGAGGCGTGACTTACTTCTTGCCGAGGGTGATCTGTTTCGACGGGCCGAAAGTCTGGCCGCTGACGCCTTTGGCAATTTGCTGGATCTCGCCGCCGGATTTCAGGAAAGCAGCAATTTGCTCGTTGATCGAGTCGCTGGTCTCAACGGCTGGGGCTGGCTTTGCTTTGCTGTTGGATGCTTTTACGCGCATGGCGGCCATTAACCTGTAGATATTAACTGGATCGACCATCATACCTGAAAAGCTTGACAATAGCTTGGTAAATATCCTCCTGAAATACGCGGCGATATTATCCGCGCAATCTTCAAGTTGAACTCATTATTGTCCCCTAAGCCGCTGTTTTAATTCGTAACCCTGGCCCTCGGATTTTCCCGATGCGCCTGGTTTTGCCGTCAGGCTCGGGTCGCGGCCTGACGAGCGGTGCCATGATCTGCCGCGCAGGCCTTGAAAAACCGCGATTGCCGGGGAATTTCCCGGGGTGGGCGAGGGCTATGAAACAGCACCGCCAAACTCGGGTAGAATGGCGCCCACGCAATGAGGGTATTGGAAATGGCTTTAGTCGGGCGTTACAACAGCTTGCAAGTGGTTAAGCACACTAACTTCGGTTTGTACCTGGACGGTGCGCAGGATGGCGAAATTCTTTTGCCCAACCGTTATATCCCCAAGGATATTCCCAGTGAAGATGAAGACTGGCTGAATGTTTTCATTTATCTGGACAGCGCTGACAAGTTAATTGCCACCACTGAAACACCGAAAGTTCAGGTCGGTGAATTCGCCAGTCTCAAAGTCAAGGAAGTCAACAGCATCGGCGTGTTCCTCGACTGGGGACTGCCCAAGGACCTGCTGCTGCCGTATTCCGAGGAAAAGCGCCAGTTGAGCGCCGGCGAGTACTGCGTGGTGCATGTCTATCTCGACAAGCACACCCGCCGCATCACCGCCACCGCGCGCCTGGATCGTTACCTGGACAAGACGCCGGCCAACTACAAGGTTGGCGAGGAAGTCGACCTGCTGGTGGCCGAAGCAACCGACATGGGTTTCAAGGCCATTATCAACAACAAGCACTGGGGCCTGATTCACAAGAACGAAGTGTTCAAGTTCCTGCGTGCCGGCAAACAGGAAAAAGGCTTTATCAAGGAGATCCGTGCCGACGGCAAGATCAGCCTGAGCCTGCAACCGGTCGGCGAAGAAGCCGCCGGCAGCCTGAACTCGAAGATCCTCGCCAGGTTGCGCGAGAACAACGGTGTCCTGCCTGTTAGTGACAAGAGCGATCCGACCGTGATCAGCGGTCTGTTCGGAGTCAGCAAGGGCAACTTCAAGAAGGCCATCGGCGCCCTGTACAAACAGGGCCAGATCGTTATTCACGCCGACCGCATCGAGTTGAGCTGAATCCCATGCCGGGAGCGCCTTCGATCATGAGAAAAGTCTTGCTGGCCTACCTGGCCATGCTGCTGGCCTTTCTCGTGCTCGACGGGCTCTGGCTCGGGGTGCTGATGGGCTCCACCTACAGGAGCCTGCTCGGTCCACTGATGCTGGAGCAACCGCGCTGGGTGCCGGCGATCCTGTTTTACCTGCTGTATGGCGTGGGCATGCTGGTGTTGGTCGTGCTACCGGCGGCGGCTTCGCGCAGCAGCCGTCGCGCCGCGGGCCTCGGAGCCCTGCTGGGGTTGGTGGCCTACGGGACCTACGATTTGAGCAACTGGGCAACATTGCAGGCCTGGTCGGGTCAGTTGGCACTCATGGACCTGGCCTGGGGGACTCTGGTGAGTTGCCTGGTCAGCCTGGTGGGGTACTGGCGGATGCGGTCCGGGGCCTGATCCGTTTCCCGGCACTTGACGACGCTCTCGGCTATCCTCGAGTCTTTTTCCACGGTTTTTTTCTGACCGATGGGTAAAAACTGCCTGTAGGATTCGCTCACCTGATTATCAACCCTTGCACACGTATGCCAGGGGGCCTTGCCTTCTCTTTTGCGGAAACTGCCATGTCTTTGTTTTCTTGCCCGGGGTGCCCATGAGCACCTCGCGGCGTAACGCCGATCGTTTTGCCATCCAGGTGATGCTCGGGCTGTGCCTGATCTGGGGCATCCAGCAAGTGGTGATCAAGTGGGCCGCGGCGGATATCGCCCCGGTCATGCAGGCGGCCGGGCGCTCCGGGATCTCGGCGCTGCTGGTGGGCCTGCTGATGTGCTGGAAGGGCGGCTGGAGCCATATCGGTGCGACGTGGCGCGGCGGCCTGCTGGCGGGAGCGCTGTTCGGCCTGGAATTCCTGTTTATCTCCGAAGGCCTGCAACGGACCTCGGCCGCGCATATGTCGGTGTTTCTCTACACCGCGCCGATCTTTACCGCCCTGGGGGTGAACTGGCTGTTGCCCAGCGAACGCCTGAAGCCCTTGCAATGGCTGGGGATCGGCCTGGCCTTTGTCGGTATCGTCTTCGCGTTTGCCGGCGGGGTATCGTTCTCCGACATGGACAGCAACATGCTCCTGGGCGATGCCCTGGGGGTGCTGGCCGGTGCCGCCTGGGGCGCGACCACCGTGGTGGTGCGCGCGTCACGGTTGTCGGAAGCACCAGTGACACTGACGCTGTTCTACCAGTTGATCGTCGGTTTCGTCGGGCTGCTGGCGATTGCCGCCGTCTCCGGCCAGATCGGTCATGTCAGCCTCACCGCCGTTGCCGTCGGCAGCGTGCTGTTCCAGGGCCTGGTGGTGTCGTTCTTCAGCTACCTGGTGTGGTTCTGGCTGCTGCAACGCTACCTGGCGTCGAACCTGGCGGTATTTTCCTTCATGACGCCGATGTTCGGCGTGACCTTCGGGGTCGTCCTGCTCGGCGACCCCTTGAGCTTCAACTTTGTCATCGGCGCGGTGCTGGTGCTGCTGGGAATCACCCTGGTCAGTGCCGAGCAGTGGATACGCCGTCGTTTGCGTAAGGCACTGGGACAGTAACCGGCCGCAGCGAAACCAGTCCGGCGATCACCAGGCCGCTGCCAGCGACCATCAGCGCCGGCTGCAGGCCGCCGCTCCAATGGCTGCTCAGGGCGGCCAGCAGCGGGCCACTGAGCTGGCCGACGGAGAAGCAGACGGTCAGCAGGCCGGCATTGCGCTGGGTTGTGTGCGGTGCCAGTTCCCGCGAGCGCTGCATCACCAGTTGCATGCAGGCGAGGAACGGCGCACCGCAGAGAATCACCCCCAGCACCAGTCCCAGTCCGCTGGACAACAGGCAGGCGAAGACACCGGCGGCTTGCAGCCACAGCGTCGCCATCAGCCAGTGACGGGTGACCCGGGGATTGTGCCGGCGCAGACTGACCAGCAGGACCCCCAGGGCGGCGGCAAGGCCGAAGCAGGGCCAGAACAGGTCGGCCTGCCATTCGCCGTGGAAACGGGCGCTGGCCATCTGCGAAAGAAAGGTCGCCGGGATGATGTAGCCCAGCCCGTACAGGAAGTAGACCAGGCACAGATGACCGATGCTGCCGCCCGCCGAGGCATTGGCGATATGCACCGCCGTGGCGGGCGTTGCCGTCGAGTGCGGGAGGAATGGCAGGATCATCAGCAGCAGCAACAGGCCGGCGACGGCATACACCAGCCACAAGGTGGATGAAGTCTGCCCCAGCAGATTGGAGCCCATGGCCAGCAGGCCGGTGAGCACGATGCCCAGGCCGGGCCCGGCGAACACCAGCGCCCCCAGGCGATGCCGGCCGCTGCTGGCCGCCAGCGGTTGGCTCAGGCTGGTAATCATCACCACCACCCAGGCACTGGCGATCCCGGCGCCGAAGCGCAATGCCAGGTGCGACCAGAAACCATGGGCCCAGAACGACGCCAGGGTCAGCAGCACGCACAGCCACAGGCCACCGAGCAGGCGCTGGCGGATCTGCTCCGGCCGCCGGGCAAACATCGCATCCGCGGCACCCAGCAGATAGCCCAGGTAGTTCGCGGCGGCGATCAGGCCACCGGCGGTCAGATCGATCTGGCCTTCGCTGATCAGGTGCGGCAACTGCGGCGTCAGGGAAAAACGGCCGATGCCCATGACCATCATCAGGGCGACGAAACAGGCGACTAAACGAATCAGCGGCGACATGGCGGCAATTCCTGGAGAAGGGACGATTGACCGTCAGGCTAGGACTGATTGACTTTCTTTAAAAATGAATAATATTAAGTAACTTGTTCGTTTTTGGAGAAGATCATGGAGTTCAGTCAACTGCGGATCTTTCAGGCCGTGGCCGAGGAGGGTTCCATCACCCGGGCGGCCGAGCGTTTGCATCGGGTGCCGTCGAACCTGTCGACCCGGCTCAAGCAGCTCGAAGAGCAACTCGGGGTCGAGTTGTTCCTGCGCGAGCGCCAGCGTTTGCAGCTGTCTCCGGCGGGCAAGGTCCTGCTGGACTACTGCGCCAAGCTGTTCCTGCTGCATGACGAAGCCCAGGCGGCGGTGCAGGGCGGCCAGCCGGGCGGCGACTTTGTCCTGGGAACCATGTACAGCACCGCGGCGATCCATCTGCCGCCGCTGCTGTCGCGTTATCACCGCGCCTATCCCGCGGTGAACCTGCAGGTGCAGTCGAGCATCAGTTCCGAGCTGTTCGAGGGCGTGCTCAGCGGTCGCCTGGATGCCGCGCTGGTCGACGGCCCGCTGCAACTGGCCGGGCTGGAGGGCATCGCATTGTTCCAGGAATCGCTGGTGATGATTGCCGCCGCCGACCATCCGCCGATACGCACGGCACGGGATATCGAGGGGCGGGCGGTATTCACCTTCCGTCCCGGCTGTTCCTACCGTGTTCGCCTGGAGGCCTGGTATGCGCATTATCAGGCGGCGATGGGGCGGGCCATCGAAATCGAGTCCTACCCGGGCATGCTGGCCTGCGTGACCGCCGGTTCCGGCGTGGCGATGATGTCCCGCTCGATGCTGGCCAGCCTGCCGGGGCGCGAGAATGTCTCGGTGCACCCGATGGCCGCACCGTTCGACACCGCCACCACCTGGCTGATGTGGCGCAAAGGCATGAAGGGCGCGAACCTGACGGCCTGGATCGAGATGGAAGAGGAACGCAAGGCGCAGCTGAGTGCCGGGATCGTGACTGTCCGTGCGTCGGCCTGAAGCTTTTTGCCATGATTTGGCGCAATCAACCCCGTGGAAAGGAAGCATTGCGTAGGACTTAGAGCTATGATCTGTGTGAAGCGGCTACAGAACTATGTCGCTCGCATTACCCTGAAGGGGGCTATATGAAAGACAAACTGCAAACCTGGCTCCATGACCTCGGTGTCGCCCTCGGCCTGATCGAGCCACCGCTGCAACCCGTGCCGATTCGCACGGACGACGAACGCCGCCGTCGGCAGCCGCGCCGGTAACGCTTTCATACCGACTCAAGCCCTCCAGCCGTGGTGGTTTCCTTGAGCGCGCGCGTCACCCTGCCGGGCAATGACCCTGCAATCGCGGTTCAGTGCGAGGGCTGGGTCTTTTCGTAGATGAACCGGCTGAGGTCGCCGATGGTGCTGATACCCCTCAAGTCACGGTTGAGGTCCAGCCGCACATTGAACTGACATTCAAGGTGCTGGAACAGCGCGGCGATATCGAGGGAGTAACTGTCATCCGCCGCCAGGGAGGGATCCCGGGGCCATTTCAACGACAATTGCTGTTCTATGGAATGGCAGATCTGTTGATGAATCTCGAGCCTGTTCATGAATGCCTCGCAGGAAAGTACTTTCTTCTTGTTCGACCCTTTCCCAGGGCATTGCGATGGCTGTCGGAAGGACGACACCAGCGATCCTTGTACCTTGGGACTCATCCGGAACCTGATTCCAGAATACCTTCCCCAAGGCAGTCGCTGATTGCCAGTACAGCACAGGTTTGTTCAGTGTCGGTGACCATTGGTCGGCGCCGAAGCGGCGGCCATGGGAAAAAAAACGGATGCGACAACCGACGTCGCACCCGCTGAAGTAACTGCATTGTCAGATGGCGCTGGCCACTGTCGCCGGACGAGGGGACAGCAGGCTGACCACCACGAAGCTGACCAGGCCGACAGCCAGGCTGTAGTAGATCGGTGTATTCGCGTCGAGCCCGTCGATGATCATGAACACCAGCGCGGTGATGAAGCCCAGGGCCATGCTGGTGATCGCGCCGGCGGTGGTGGCGCGTTTCCAGAAAATGGCACCGATCAGCGGGATCAGCATGCCGCCGACCAGCAGGTTATAGGCCAGGGTCAGTGCACTGATCACATCGCTGACCACCAGGGCGATACCCAGCACCACGATCCCGGTCAGGCAGGTGAACAGGCGGTTGACCGCCAGGCTCGACTGCTTGCCGCCGCGCAGTTTCGGCAACAGGTCTTCGGTCAGTACGGTGGAGGCGGCCAGCAGGCCGGCGCTGGCGGTGGACATCATGGCGGCCAGGGCCGCGGCGATCACCAGGCCACGGATACCATCGGGCAGCGACAGCTTGACGATGGCGGCGAAGGCGTTGTTGACGTTGTCCAGGTCCGGGATCAGCACATGGGCGGCCATGCCGATCAGGGCGCAGGCCAGGCCGTAGGCGATGCAGTAGATCCCGGCGACGCTGCCGGCGTACTTCGCGACTTTCTCGTCCTTGGCGGTGAACACCCGTTGCCAGATGTCCTGGCCGATCAGGATGCCGAAGAAGTAGATCAGGAAGTAGGTGATGATGGTGTCCCAGCCGATGGTGGTGAAGCTGAAGCTCGCCGCCGGCAGCTTGCTCACCAGTTCGTCCCAGCCGCCGACGCGGTACAGGCAGATCGGCAGCAGGATGAACATCAGGCCAACGGTCTTGATGATGAACTGGACGATATCGGTCAGGGTCAGCGACCACATGCCGCCGATGGTCGAGTAGACCACCACGACACCGCCGCCGAGCAGCACCGAGAGCCAGAACGGCAGGCCGAACAGCACTTGCAGCACGGTGCCGATGGCGAGGATCGAGGTCACGCCGATCATCAGCGCGTAGGCCAGCATGATCACCGCGCTGGCCTGGCGCGCCATGGGGTTGTAGCGCTTTTCCAGCACCTGGGTGACGGTGAAGATCTTCAGCTTGAGCAGCGGCTTGGCGAGGAACAGGTTCAGCGCGATGATGCCGAAGCCCAGGGCCGCGCAGAGCCAGAAACCGGAAATCCCGTGGACATAGCCCAGGCGCACGGTGCCTACGGTGGAGGCACCGCCCAGTACGGTCGCGGCCATGGTGCCCATGTACAGGGTCGGGCCCAGGTTGCGCCCGGCAACCAGGTAGTCTTCGTGGGTCTTGGCCTTGCGCATGCCGTAGTAACCGAGCACGAGCATGCCAGCGGCATAAATGAGTACAACCAGTAAATCCAGGGCCATGACGGCGTGTCTCCGATTATCTTTTTTATGATGGAACAATAAGCAGTGTGAGTGCGTTGGTTGTCGTGGGAGCTGGCTGGCCGGCGATGGCGGCCAGACAGGCGGTGCAAGGCTCAGGGGCCTCATCGCTGGCCAGCCGGCTCCCACAAGTTCAGGCCGGCTGGCGCAAGGTCGGTTTCTCTCCTGCGTTCAGGCCTTGGCTGCGGGCATCATCCGGCCCGTAGACCTCCGGCGTTTCCGGGAACAGGCTCAGCAGCGCCAGGTACATCAGCGAGGCCAGCCCGAGGGTGATCGGCAGGCTGATGTCGATGCCATCGGCCAGGTTGCCCAGCGGACCGACGAACTGTCCCGGCAGGTTGACGAAGCACAGGCCGACCAGCGCGCTGGGGATCCAGGCGCCAAGGCCGCGCCAGTTCCAGCCGTGGCTGAACCAGTAGCGCCCGCCGGTTTCGCCGCGGGTGAAGACCTGCAGGTCGTCCGGACAGTAGTAGCCGCGACGCACCAGCAGGCCGATCAGCATGATCACCATCCAGGGAGTGGTGCAGGTGATGATCAGCACGGCGAAGGTCGACACGCTCTGCACCAGGTTGGCCGCGAAGCGCCCGATGAAGATGAAGGCGATCGACAGTACGCCGATCAGCAGGGTCGCCTTGACCCGCGACAGCAGTCGCGGAAACACGCTGGACATGTCCAGCCCGGTGCCATACAGCGAGGTGGTGCCGGTGGACATGCCGCCGATCACCGCGATCAGGCACACCGGCAGGAAGAACCAGCTCGGCGAGACGGCCAGCAGGCCACCGACATAGTTGTTCGCGGCGATGTAGTCGGGGGCCTTGATCGCCACGATGGTCGCGGTGGCAAGACCGAACAGGAACGGGATCAGGGTGGCGACCTGCGCGGCGATCACCGCCAGCATGATGCGACCTTTCGGCGTTTCCCGCGGGATGTAGCGCGACCAGTCACCGAGGAACGCGCCGAAGGAGATCGGGTTGCTCATGGCTACCAGCGCGGCACCGATGAAGGCTGCCCAGAAACCCGTCTGGCCGAGGGCCACGGTGCCGGCGAAGTGGCTGTCGAAGGCCGGTGCGAAGGCGAAGATGCCCAACAGGAACAACAGGCTGGCGGCCCACACGGCGATGCGGTTGACCCACAGCATGAAGCGGAAGCCGTAGATGCACACCGTCAGGACCAGGATCGCGAACAGGCCGTAGGCCAGGCCCAGGGTCAGGTCGGTTTCCGGTACATCGATCAGGCGCTTGGCGCCGCCGATCAGTGCGTCACCCGAGCTCCACACCGAGAGCGAGAAGAACGCGATGGCGGTCAGCAGGGACAGGAACGAGCCGACGATCCGTCCGTGCACACCGAAATGCGCGCCGGAGGACACGGCGTTGTTGGTGCCGTTGATCGGTCCGAACAGGCCCATGGGCGCCAGGATCAGCGCGCCGAGAATCACCCCCAGCACAATCGCCCAGACACCGGCCTGGAAGGACAGGCCGAACAGCACCGGGAAGCTGCCGAGCACGGCGGTGGCAAAGGTGTTGGCGCCGCCGAAGATCAGGCGAAACAGGTCGCTGGGCCGGGCGTCGCGTTCGTGGTCCGGAATCTGCTCGACCCCGTTTGTTTCAATGCTGCTAAGACTTTTTTCATTGTTATTCTTATTCATGATCGCTCCGATCACTGCGGTGCCCCCATCTTCCGCGGGGGCTACCGGCGTTGGCTAAGGGGAGGGCAGTCCTTGGGGTGGCGCAGACAAATGTTCGTGGCAGGCCAGCCATGGGCCCTGTTCCTGTTGTTTGCGAAACACAATGGTCTCGCGCTCCTGGCTGAAGAGAAGCTCCCCTTGCATGCGCAGCTCGGTGGCTACGTCATGGATGAAAATCGCCACGTCGCCCTGCAGGCTGACGAAGGCGTTGCTCGAGGTGCATGAGAGCACCTCGAAGCCATCCTCTGAACGCCAGCGGTCCCACAAGGCCTGGTAGGCATCGCGCGACAGCAGCGGCTGTTCGAGGGTGTAGAAGACAAAGCTGGCATCGGCGCTGAACGCGCCGAAGTAAGCTTCGCGATCGTTGGCGGCAAAGGCGGCCACCAGTTCGGCGGCGGCCTTGAGCACCTGGTCACGGTCGTTCATGGGGTTGCCTCAGCGGTGGGCCACGCCTGGAAGTACACAGAGCATTTCGTAGAGCAGGTTGGCGCCCAGCAGCGAGGTGTTGCCGGTGGTGTCGTAGGGTGGCGAGACTTCCACCAGGTCGCAGCCGACCAAGTCGAGGCCCTGGCAGCCACGGACGATCTCGATCGCCTGGATGGTGGTCAGGCCGCCGATTTCCGGGGTGCCGGTGCCGGGCGCCCAGGCCGGGTCGATGCCGTCGATATCGAAGCTCAGGTAGACCGGACCGTTGCCGACCTTTTCCCGGACTTCGGCCATCAGCGGCGCGAGGGACTGGTGCCAGCACTCTTCGGCCTGGACCACACGGAAGCCCTGCTTGCGGCTCCAGTTGAAGTCTTCGGCGGTGTAGCCCTGGGCGCGCAGGCCGATCTGTACCACCCGATCGCAGTCCAGCAGGCCTTCTTCCACGGCGCGGCGGAAGGTGGTGCCGTGGGCGATCTTCTCGCCGAACATGTGATCGTTGACATCGGCGTGGGCGTCGATGTGCACCAGGCCGACCTTGCCGTGTTTCTTGTGGATCGCCCGCAGGATCGGCAGGGTGATGGTGTGGTCGCCACCCAGGGTCAGCGGGATCACGTCGTGTTCGAGAATGCCGTCGTAGGCTTCTTCGATGATGCGCACGGCGTCGAGCAGGTTGAAGGTGTTGATCGCCACGTCACCGATATCGGCGACCGACAGCGAGTCGAACGGCGCGGCGCCGGTGGCCATGTTGTACGGGCGGATCATCACCGATTCGGCGCGGATTTCCCGCGGGCCGAAACGGGTCCCGGCGCGCAGCGAGGTGCCGATGTCCAGCGGGATGCCGATAAAGGCGGCGTCGAGGCCGGCGGCCGATTGCAGGTGGGGGAGGCGCATCATGGTGGCGATGCCGCCGAAACGCGGCATTTCGTTACCGCCCAGTGGTTGGTGAAGAATCTTGTCCACGGGTAAGCCTCATCATTTGTTTTGGTTATCTGGTGGCGATTCTGCGAAAGGTGGCGGATGGGAAGAATCGCTGTCGGCAAATACTTAGTTCAGATTTTTCTAAACTAATGCCCGGGGCGAGGTTAGACTCTTGAGCGTTCCCACGCTCCACGTGGGAACGCATCTGCGGACGCTCCGCATCCAGTCTCTTCGGAGTGTTCCATGGCCAACGCTTTACCCGACCTGAAACTATTGCGCATCTTCGTCAGCGTGGTGCGCCACCAGGGATTTGCCAACGCCCAGCAGGAACTCAACCTGTCGACCTCGGCCATCAGTACCTACATGAGCCAGCTCGAGGCCGCGCTGGGACTGGTGCTGTGCCATCGTGGCCGGGGTGGTTTCAGCCTGACCAGCAAGGGTGAGCTGTTCCATCAGGAAACCCTGCGGCTGCTCGGCGAACTCGAAGGGTTCGAACAGTACGCCGCCGCCCTCAAGGGCGAGTTGCGCGGGACCCTCAACCTCGGGGTGATCGACTCCACCGTCAGCGAGCCGGCCTTGCCCCTGGCCGAAGCCATTGGCGCCTACAGCCAGGAACACCCGGCGGTGCACCTGCACCTGTCGGTGATGAGCCCCTACGAACTGCAACTGGGGGTGCAGGACAACCGCCTGGACCTGGCCATCGGCGCGTTTTCCACGCGCATGAGCGGGCTGGTCTACCAGCCGCTGTACCGCGAGCAGCACTGGCTGTATTGCAGCAACCGCCATCCGCTGTACAACGAGCGCAGGATTCCCGAGCAGGTCATTACCCAGCAGCGCATGGTCGGCCGCGGCTACTGGAGCCAGGCCGAACTGGCCCGTCATGGTTTCAAGCACAGCGCGGCCACCGTCGAGAGCATGGAGGCGCAACTGATCCTGGTGCTGTCCGGCGCCTACATCGGCTACCTGCCCGAGCATTATGCCCAGCCCTGGGCGGACAAGGGCGACCTGCGGGTGCTGCTGCCGGCGACCTTCGGTTACCAGGCGCCGTTCTCGATGATCCTGCGCCGGGGCCGCAGCCGCGAGCCGTTGATCCAGACTTTCCGCGACCTGCTCAAAGCGCAGCTCAACCAGCCCTGATCGGAGTCTTGTTCATGTCCAGAGCTCGCTGCGAGCGTTGCCTGCGTCCCGAAACCCATTGCCTGTGCGCACTGATCCCGCAACTCGACAGCCGCACCCGGGTGCTGGTGCTGCAACATCCGAGTGAGGTCGGCCATGCCTTGAATACGGCGCGGCTGGCGACCCTGGGGCTGAGCAATGCCGAGTTGCGTGTCGGCGAGGTGTTCGAGGACCTGCCGGCGTTGCTGAACCCGCCCGGTTATCAGGCGTGCCTGCTGTTCCCGGCGGACGATGCACGGTTGCTGCAAGCCTACCCGTCGACTGGCGAGGGCCAGCCGCTGCTGCTGGTGGTGCCCGACGGAACCTGGCGCAAGGCGCGCAAGCTGTTGTACCTCAACCCGTTGCTGGCGGCCTTGCCGAGAGTGACCCTGGGGCAGGGCGCGGTGTCCCGCTATCGCTTGCGCAAGGCCCCGGAGCCGGGGGCGTTGGCGACGGTGGAGGCGATTGTCCAGGCGCTGGAAACCCTGGAGCGGCCGACTTCATTCGGCGCCTTGCTGAAGCCGTTCGAAGCGTTGATCGAGGGACAGATCCAGGCCATGGGCCGCGACACCTACCAGCGCAACCACGGCGCCTAGCGTCGCGGCTCCAGGGTCTTCTGGCGCAGGATGTAGATCGTCACCAGGACCGCGCTGGTCAGCATGAAGCCGCGGGCCCAGGGCAACGGCACCAGGTAGCAGGAAAAACCGATGCTCAGCCACATCAGGCCGATGGCGTAGACCTTGCCCTTGAGCGGGATGCCGTTGCCATCCAGATAGTCGCGGATCCATGGACCCAGGCGCGGGTGCTCCACCAGCCAACGGTAGAAGCGGGGTGAACTGCGGGCGAAACAGGCGGCCGCCAGGAGCAGGAAAGGCGTCGTCGGCAAGACCGGCAGGAAAATCCCGATCACCCCCAGCGCCACGCTCAGCCAGCCGATGGCCAGCAGCGCGTAGCGCACAAGCGGCGGGCGATTGCCCCTGGGGCTTGCCGCCACAGGTTGCGACTCAGTGGTGACGAGGCTTGAGGATCGCCGGCTTCTCGTCGGGAGCGTTGCACAGCAGGTACAACGCGGTCAGGGCTTCCGGGATCTGGACGATCATGTCGTCCATCAGGTTGGCGTCGGCGGCGATGTCGGAGAACTCCGGTTGCTCATCGAACAGGCCCGAACCGACCATGATCGGCAGGAGCATTTCGCTGACTTCTTCCTCGGCGGTTTCGAACCAGGCGGCTTCGCGCAGGAACACCCCTTCCATGAAGCCGATGCACCAGCCGCGCAGGTCGGAGTCGTCCGGGTCGTCGCCCAGGTCGAGGTCGCACGGCAGCTCGAACTCCTCATCGGAGGCCAGCTGACGGGCGATGTGGGCCTTGAGCTGAAGCAGCGTGGCTTCGATTTCTTCACGCTGGGCGGCATCGCTGTAGTGTGGCTCCTCGGCGAACAGGGCATCGATCCATTCGCGATCGGGCACCACTTCCGAGCAGATCGACAGCGCGGTCAGGTAGCCATGGGCGGCCACATAGTCCAGCGCTTCTTCGTGCAGCTCGTCGGCGTCGAGGAAGGCTTGCAGGCGGGTGAGTTGCTCAGCGAAGGACATGGGGGGCTACCTTGGGAATAAACGATGCTGAATTCTAGGCGTTCTTGAGCGTGCAGGCCAGCAAGCACGTAGATTTGCGCGGTTTTAGCGGTGAATAAGTCCTCGGGTCGACCGACCGGCATTGCCCTTTGCCGTCGAGTGCTCGGGTATACTCCCGCGTTTTGTGATGCCCTGCCGAGGGTGGCGATGGCTGGAGAAATCCCCGCTTACGGTTTTTTCCGTGATAACGGCGGTTTTTCGACCAGCCTTCAGGCAGGGGCGTTTCGGTGATTTTTGGAGTGGTTATGCTCGAACAGGCTCAACGCGTCCTCAAGGACATCTTCGGTTACGACAGCTTTCGTGGTCGCCAGGGTGCCATTATTGAGCGCGTGGCCAATGGTGGCGACGCCCTGGTCCTGATGCCCACCGGCGGCGGCAAGTCGCTGTGTTTCCAGGTTCCGGCATTGTTGCGTGACGGGCTCGCGGTGGTGGTCTCGCCGCTGATCGCGCTGATGGACGACCAGGTCGCGACCCTGGAAGAGCTGGGCGTGGCCGCCGCGTCGCTGAATTCGACCCTGAGTGCCGAGCAGCAACGCGACCTGGCCGCGCGGATCCGCCGGGGCGAGGTGAAGATGCTGTACCTCGCTCCCGAGCGCCTGGTGCAGCCGCGCATGCTGGCGTTCCTGCAGAACCTCGATATCGCCCTGTTCGCCATCGACGAAGCCCACTGCGTTTCGCAATGGGGCCACGACTTCCGGCCGGAATACCTGCAACTCGGGCAACTGGCCGAGATGTTCCCCAATGTGCCGCGTATCGCCCTGACCGCCACCGCCGACAAGCGTACCCGCGAGGAGATCGTCAATCGCCTGCACTTGCAGGATGCCGAGCGTTTTCTCTCCAGCTTCGACCGGCCGAACATCTTCTACCGGATCGTGCCCAAGGAGCAGCCGCGCAAGCAGTTGCTGGCGTTCCTCTCGCAACGTCGCAGCGACGCCGGGATCGTCTACTGCCTGTCGCGCAAGAAGGTCGATGAAGTGGCCGCGCTCCTTTGCGAGCAGGGCTTTCCGGCCTTGCCGTATCACGCCGGCCTGCCCAACGAAACCCGGGCGGCCAACCAGAAGCGCTTCCTCAACGAGGAAGGCCTGATCATGGTCGCGACCATCGCCTTCGGCATGGGCATCGACAAGTCCAACGTGCGTTTTGTCGCGCACCTCGACCTGCCCAAGTCCCTGGAAGCCTATTACCAGGAAACCGGTCGTGCCGGCCGTGACGGCCTGCCGGCGGATGCCTGGATGGCCTACGGCCTGCAGGATGTGGTGATGCTCAAGCAGATGCTGCAGAACTCCGAGGGCGACGAGCGCCACAAGCGCCTGGAACATCACAAGCTCGATGCGATGCTGGCGCTGTGCGAGGAAACCCGTTGCCGGCGCCAGACCCTGCTGGCCTATTTCGACGAAGACCTGCCGCAACCCTGCGGGCATTGCGACAACTGTGTCGACGGCGTGCAGACCTGGGACGCCACCGAACCGGCGCGGCAGGCACTGTCGGCGATCTATCGCACGGGACAGCGTTACGGTGTCGGCCACCTGGTGGATGTGCTGCTGGGCAAGGAGAACGACAAGGTCCGCAGCTTCGGCCACCAGCACCTGGCGGTGTTCGGCGTGGGCAAGGCCCGCAGCGAGGGCGAGTGGCGCTCGCTGTTCCGGCAACTGGTGGCCCGCGGGCTGGCGGATATCGACCTGGAAGGCTACGGCGGCCTGCGCCTGACCGATACCTGCCGGCCGCTGCTGCGCGGCGAGGTCACCCTGGAGTTGCGTCGCGAGCTCAAGCCGCAGACCACCGCCAAGAGCGTCTCCGCCAGCCCGGCCAGCCAGCTGGTGCGCGGCGAAGAGCGCGAGCAGTGGGAAGCCCTGCGGGCCCTGCGACGCAAGCTGGCGGAGGAGCATGGCGTACCGCCGTATGTCATTTTCCCCGACTCCACCTTGCTGGAGATGTTGCGCAGTCAGCCGACCTCCCTGGCGGAAATGGCCCGGGTCAGCGGCGTCGGCGCGCGCAAGCTGGAGCGTTACGGCGAAGCCTTCCTCGAAGTGCTGGGCGGCGAGGCCGAGACGCCCAAGGTGGTCGCCGATATCCGTCACGAACTGATCAGCCTGGCCCGTGCCGGCATGACGCCGCTGCAGATTGCCGGTCAGCTGCAATGCTCGGAAAAGAATGTCTATACCCTGCTGGCCGAAGCCATCAGCCGTCAGCAGCTGTCGCTGGAGCAGGCCCTGGACCTGCCCGAGGACCTGCTCGGCGAGGTGCAGGATGCGTTCCTCGACGGCGAAGGCGAATTGCCCGCCGTGACCGAGATCGCCGCGCAGTTCGCCGGGCGTGTCCCGGAGGGTGTCCTGTACTGCGTACGGGCGGCCCTGCAATCCGAATTCGAACTATAAGGAGAGGGAAATGGAATATTCCCGACACCATCGCTGTTTTAATTGCGACAAGTCATGTTTGCACACAGTGCAGGCCTTGCCTCCAGCCGGGCTCCATGCTTAGCTGACTAATAATTAGTTTTGTCTATTTTCAGTCTAACCATGAGTCTTTTATGTCGTTAACCGATGAACACCGTTTTGGCATGCAGTTGGCGCACATGTCCCGAGGCTGGCGCGCCGAGCTGGATCGTCGCCTGGCCGGCCTGGGCCTGTCGCAGGCCCGCTGGCTGGTATTGCTGCACCTGGCGCGCTTCTCCGAGGCGCCTACCCAGCGTGAGCTGGCGCAGAGTGTCGGCGTCGAAGGGCCGACCCTGGCCCGTTTGCTCGACAGCCTGGAAACTCAGGGACTGGTGCAGCGCCAGGCGGTACTCGAAGACCGGCGGGCAAAGAAGATCGTGCTCTGCCCCTCGGCCCGCCCCTTGATCGAGCAGATCGAAACCATTGCCACCGCCTTGCGCCACGAGCTGTTCGTGGGTGTCGACGACGAAGAGTTGCGGATCTGCATGCGGGTTCACAGCCGCATCCTGGCCAATCTGGAAAAGTCCTGACGCATTCCCGCTCTGCCGGATTTGGAGAATCTCCGGCCGGCAGACTATAAGAGTTACTGGTTCTGTGTATTGTGTCGGCATTCCGGTCCGGCTGGCGCCGGAGGTGTTATTGCCTTCTTAAGGGAAACTCATGCTCGAGAGTTTGCAGTCCGCGTCGCGGTGCTCCACTGAAAAGTCCCCGGTGACCAAGATCCGCCTGCGCTGGATGGCGGTGGCAGCGGTATCACTGCTGCATTCGACATTGGCCTCGGCCATGGGACTGGGGGACATCACCCTGCATTCGGCGCTCAATCAGCCGCTCAATGCGGAAATCGCCCTGGTCGATCCGGGTGACCTGGCCGAAGGCGAGCTGTCGGTCAGCCTGGCGACACCCGAAGAGTTCAGCCGCGCCGGTGTCGAGCGGGTGTTCTTCCTCAACGACCTGCGCTTCACGCCGATCCTGCGGGGCAACCGCAGTGTGATCCAGGTGCAGTCGAACAAGCCGGTCAGCGAGCCTTTCCTGAATTTCCTGGTGCAGGTCAACCGGCCCAATGGCCGTTTGCTGCGCGAATACACGGTCTTGCTCGATCCACCGGGCAGCGCTGCCAGCGCCTATAACCTGCCGGCCCGCAGTGCCGCGCTGGAGCCGCAGGCGCCGCCGGTGAGTATCGCGCCACCGCCGGCAACCCAGGGCAAGCGTTATACGGTGGTCAAGGGCGACAGTTCCTGGATCATTGCCAAGCGCCTGCGCGACGCCGGCAGCCAAGCCAGTGTCAATGAGTTGTCCCAGGGCATCCGCGCGCTCAATCCCGGCAGCGAGCGGCTGACAGTGGGCCAGAGCCTGTTGCTGCCGGATGTGGCGGTGGTGCCGGGTGCTCCTGCGCCGGCTGCTGCCCAGGCCCCGGCGGCGCCGGTGCCTGAAGCGACGCAGAATGCCGAACAACTGGCCGCGGCGACCCTGGAAAACCAGCAACTGCAGAAAAACGCCGACGAATTGCAGGCGCGGCTGAAGGCACAGGATGAGCAGATCGCCAGCGACCAGAAGCAATTGGGCGACCTGCAAGCCCAACTGGCGGAACTCAAGGCCAAGGCCGTTGCCGCCCCCGTCGTTGCTCCCGCGCCGGTGACCCCGCCGGTGGTGCCGGCTCCGGTGGTGGCCGAAGAGTCCGGCGGATTCAACCTGCTGCTCCTGGCCGCGCTGGCCTTGCTGATCCTGCTGCTGGCCGCGGCGCTGGTTGTGCGTCGGCGGCGGCAGTTGGCCGAAGTGGCGGGCGAGCCCGTGCCTGTCGCGCCAGTGGTTCAGGACTCGCCGATGGTCAGCCGGGTCGTGCCCGCCGTCGCGCCGGTGGCCGCCACTGCCTCGGCCGGGCGGATCGAGCCGGTGGTCGAACCGCTGGCGCCCGCTCGACGCGAGAGCAACGAAGTCCCGGATGCCCTTGAGGGCGTGAGCATCTATATCGCCTACGGCCGCTTCAGCGAGGCCGCCGGTATTCTGCGCGAAGCCATGCTCAAGGAGCCCCAGCGTACGGACCTGCGCCTGCGCCTGCTGGACGTGCTGGCCCAGCAGGGCGACAGTGCCGGCTATGCGGTCGAAGAGCAGAGCCTGTTGGCGTCCGGCTTCAGCGAGTCGACCTTGCGCGACCTGCGTTCCAAGCACCCGAAACTGCAGGCCGCCGCGGCGCCGGTTTCCGCACCCGCGCCTGTTGTACCTCCTGCGCCCGCTCCCACGCCGGTGCCTGCCAGCGCCCCGGTGGTGCCGGTCGCTGCCGCCGCCGCGGTCGCCGCGCCGGTGCTGGCCGCCGAATGGATGGAAACGGTGCCCAAGGCCGAGACCAAGCCGCTGGAGGACGAGTTCCAGCTCAATCTCGATGACTTGTCGATGGATGCCGACTGGGATCTGGTCAGCCCGTTCGACAACGCACCGCAGCAACGCAGCAAGACGGCTGCCGAATCGCCGGTAGTGTCCGCTGCCGAACCGGTATTCGCCAGCAACCTCAATGAACTCCCTGAAGTGCTCGAGATGCCCGACGAGCAGTTCCTCAGCGATTTTGCCGAGCCGGAGCCCGAGTTACCGGTCGAAACCGAACTGAGCCTGCCGCTGGTGGGCGATACGCTGGACGACGAGTTTCTCGACAGCTTCATGGACGATGAGCAGCCCCTGGATATCGAACCGCTGGAAGTGGACTTCGACAGCCTGGAGCGTGAGCAGGCCACCGCGAGCAAGCTGGAGCAGGCGCAGACCTGTATCAATATCGGTGACCTGGATAACGCCAGCCAGTTGCTCCATGAACTGCTGCGCGAAGGCGACGAACCACTCAAGCAGACGGCGCGCACGCTGCTCGCCAGCATCCGCTAGGGCCACTTGCCTAGCGCTCCACCGACAACGCCGCACCTGACCCGTGCGGCGTTGTCGTCTGCGGCTTCAGAAGGTCTGCCCGAGGTTGAGATAGAGGGCCTGCTGGTTATCGTCGTTGACCCCATAGCTGAAGTTCAACGGCCCCAGCGGTGTGTCGAAGCCTAAGAAGATGCTGGCGGCATTGATGTAGCCGCTGTCGAACTGGTTGTCGTTGTTCCAGGCGCGACCACGCTCCAGCGAGGCGCCCATGTACAACGGGAAGTCCAGCGGCAGGTAGGAGCGTGGGGTCAGCCGCCGGTAGTACACGGCGCGCATCAGGCTGACGTTCTGTCCGGTGACCGAATCCTGGCGGAACCCCGACAGTTGCCGGGCACCGCCGAGCAGAAAGCTCGAGGTCACCACTTCGGCCTTGTCCAGGGTGCGTCCGTAGCGGCCGCCGAGGATCCAGGTGTTAGGCCCCTGGCTGAGGGCCTTGTCCAGCTTGAACTCCCACTGCCGGTAGCGCTGGTCGGAACCGAGGCTGGGATCGAACTGGCGCAGGGTCAGGCCGATGTCCTCGCCGTTATGGGGGAAGTAGACGTTGTCGAGGGAGTCGAAGGAGTACTTCAACTGGTAGAAGCCCTCGCTGAAGCTCACCCGCGGCAGGTCGCGATCGCCGATCTTGACGTCGGCCTTGCCCCAGGCCTCGCCGATGCCGAAGCGGATCTCGCCGTTATTGGCGATCTGTCGGCCCAGGTTGAGGCCGAAACCGTAGCGTTCCAGCCGGTATTCGGCGATCGGGTCGCTGTCGAGCGTGGCCTCGACGTTCTGTGACTGGGCGTTGAGGTAAGGCGCGACAAAGTACCGCGACCCCTCGTCCAGCGGCTGGTAGAACTCGCTGTAGAGGTCTTGGGTGTCGCCGATCTGCACGCGTGTCAGCCACTCGCCACCGAGGCGGTTGATGCCATTGACCCGATAGCTGGCGCCGATGTTGAAGGCGCTGTCGCCACGCAGGTCGTCGGAGAGGTTCAGGCCCAGGCGCAGGTAATCGGTGCCGCTGCGTTTGCCCCGGGCGCTGATCACCAGGGTATTGTCCTGGCCCTTGTGTACCACCCGGTACTGCACCTGCTCGAAGTAGTCCAGGCCGTAGAGCGTGCCCATGTCCGTCTGCAGGCGACCCAGGTCCAGAGGTTCGCCGAGGTTCTGGCGGATGTAGTAGCGAATCACCGAGTCGCCGACCTTCGAGTCGTTCTCGATCTTGATGGCGGTGATGATCGGCGTGCGTTGTTCCGGTGCGCGGGCGGCATTCAGTTCGGGATCGGGTTTCTGCAGCGGGCGCAGCGAGGCCAGGCGGGCGTCGAGAATGCGCGTCGCCCGGTAACCGGCCTCGATGATATCCCGGGCCCGGCCGAAGTCGGTTCCGGAGTAACTCGCCAGGGCCGGCTGGATCAGGATGTCGTCGCGGCGCAGGGTCGCCAGCTGTTCTTCCGAGTTGCGCCGGGTCATCAGGGTGATCGACTGGTTCAGTACATCGACCACCGTCGCCAGTTGCTTGCGCGAGCGCAGCGGGGTGCCGATGTCGACCACGATGGCGATATCGACGCCCATTTCCCGCACCACATCCACGGGGATGTTGTCGGTCATGCCGCCATCCACCAGCAGCCGGCCATCCAGTTCGACCGGAGCGAACACCGCCGGGATCGACATGCTGGCGCGGACCACCTTGGGCAGGTGGCCCTTGCGGAACACCACTTTTTCACCGCTGGCGATATCGGTGGCGACGGCACGGAACGGAATCGGCAGCTTGTCGAAATCACGGGTATCGCTGGCGTGGGCCAGCATGCTTTCGAGCAGCAGGGCCAGGTTCTGCCCCTGGATCACTCCCAGTGGCAGGCCGAGGCTGCCATCGTCGCGGAAGCTGAGTTTCTGTTTCACCAGGAAGTCGCGGTCATCCTGCTTGCGGCGGAAAGGCATGTCCTCGCGTGGCGGGTCGTCGGACAGGGCGCGTTTCCAGTCGATATCCAGGGCCAGTTTTTCCAGTTCGTCGATCTTGTAGCCGGACGCATACAGGCCGCCGATTACCGCCCCCATGCTGGTGCCGGCGATGGCATCGATAGCGATACCCTGTTCCTCGAGGGCCTTGAGCACGCCGATATGCGCCAGGCCACGGGCCGCGCCGCCGGAGAGCACCAGGCCGACCTTGGGCCGGGGAGATTCGGCGGCATGCGACAGAAGGGGGAGCAGGCAGAGCAACAGGCAAGACAACAGGCGGCGCATCACGGATCTCGGGGGGAGCATGAAAGAGCGCTATTATAGCGGCGCCCGATCAGCCAGGAGCCCGAGCCAATCATGTCCGCAGGTAAACCGGAAATCGTCATCACCTACTGCACCCAGTGCCAATGGCTGCTGCGTGCCGCCTGGCTGGCCCAGGAACTGTTGAGCACCTTCGCCGACGATCTCGGCAAGGTTTCCCTGGAGCCGGGGACCGGCGGGGTGTTCCGCATCACCTGCGACGCGGTGCAGATCTGGGAGCGCAAGGCCGATGGCGGCTTTCCCGAGGCCAAGGTGCTCAAGCAGCGGGTGCGCGACCGGATCGACCCCGAGCGTGACCTGGGCCACAACGAGTCGCGCTGATCGACGGCAACGTCATTGCCGCGCAATGGCGGTAATGACGTTGTCACGCCGGTTCTCCCCCCGCCGGTTTACTGGGCACTCAGCTTGGCCTTGATGAAACCGGCGATCAGGCTCAGGACCGCACCGCCGACACCGCCGCCGGCGATACTGCTGATAATGGCGGTCAGGTCCATGTCGCCGACGCTGCCACCCAGGCTGCCGTTGGTGATGGCCGAGAGCACCTGCGTCAGCAGCACCCCGCCGATACCGCCGGCCAGTGAATTGAACCAGGGGCCCAGGCTGTACTTGTCGCTGGCGGCGCCCGCGAGATTGCCACCCACCGCGCCACTGACCAGTTGAATCAGGAGACTGATGAAATCCATGGATAAACCCTCCACAGTTTGAGTAGGAGGGCAACTGGCATCGAGCTACTACCTGGAACACTGCCGCTGGCGCCGAGCAGCCCTTGTATCCGGATAACGACGGCTGGCTGTTGCGGATGCTCGAAGTATAGGACAGTCCCCGAAAATCAATGGTTCGGGGCGATTTTCGCGGTTTTCGGGGCGGCTGCCTGGCCCAGCACGCTCGACAGCACGATGGCGACAATGATCAGCGCGCCGCCCAGCAGCATGCGCAGGCTCGGGTTTTCGCCGAACAGCAACCAGGCGGCGGTGATGCCGTAGACCGGCTCCATGGCGAAGACCACGGCGGCGGTACGGGCCTTGATCACCGCCAGGCTGGCGACGAACAGGCTGTGGGCGACGCCAGTGCAGAGGATCCCGAGCAGGCCGATCCACAGCCAGTCCAGTGCGCGCACGTCTCCCAGCCCAGGGGCGGCCCAGGGCAGCAGGCAGGCGGCGACCACCAGGTTCTGGCACAGCGCCGCCTGCACCGGCGGGATCCGCCCGGAACCGGCACGGTTGGTCAGGGACAGCAGGGCGAACAGCAATCCGGACAGGACCGCCCAGAGCAGGCCGCTGGTGGCCTGGCTGGCGAGGTCGAAATCAGGCGTGACCAGTACCAGGCCGATACTGACCAGCAATACCAGGACGATTTCGTTCAGGCGGATGCGCTCGCGGAAGATCAGCCCTTCGAGGATCACGGTAAAGGCCGGGAAACTGGCAAAACCCAGGGTGGCGATGGCGACACCGGCGACTTTCACCGAAATGAAGAAGCTCACCCAGTGGCCCGCCAGCAGCAGGCCGCTGAGCAGCAGGCCCTGCCAGTCGCGGGCGTGCAGGCGTTGCCAGCCGCCATTGCGGGCCAGGCCGGCGAACAGCGCGAGGGCGAGCACGGCAAAGGCGGCACGGCCAAAGACGATGATGGCGGGGGAGGCGGCGGCGAGCTTGCCGAACACGCCGGTCAGGCCGAACATCAGTGCGCCGATATGCAGGGCGCCGAGGGCGGAACGGGGAGTCATTGCAGTCCTTGGAAGCGCGGGTTCACAAGGCTGCAGTCTAGAGGGGCGGGCGCACCGCTGTCTGTCGCGGGACTCGCGCTAGTTGTCGCCAGACTCGCGGCGCAGGGCACCGGGCGAGGCGCCGAATTCGCGTGACATCGCGGCGCAAAAGGCGCTCTGCGAACTGTAGCCGACGCGCAGGGCGATCTCGCCGATCGGCAACGCGGTTTCCCGCAGCATCCCCAGGGCCAGCCGCAGCCGGCGACCGCGGATGTAGTCCATGGGCGTCTGCCCGCATTCGGCCATGAATCGTGCATGCAGGCGGGCATTGGACAGTTCGGCGATCCGCCCCAGGTCGGCGACCTGCAACGGGCGTGCGGCATGGCGATCGATATGCGCATCCAGCGCGGCCAGGGGCAGGCGCTTGCCGTCGCCGCTACCGGCGGCGTCGTTGTTCAGGCTGGCGAGCAACAGCACGGCGCCTTGCCGGGCGATCAGCGGGTCATGCACCGGGCTGTTGGCCAACCAGTTCACCAACTGGCCCTGGCTGGCATTCAACGGTCGCGGACCGGGGTTGTCGAGCAGGCGCCGGCTGGCATCGGCGTGGTCGCCCAGGGATTGCACCAGCCAGTGTTCGTCGGGCACGTCCAGCACCAGGCAACGGCTGCCGTCCGGGCTGCCGCAGGTGTGGTGGGCGTCATAGGGAATCACCGCGACGCTCTGCTGCACGACCCGGCTGCCGCGCCCTTCGATTTCGAAGTCGAGCCGACCCGAGAGCCCGAACACCAGTTGGGCGTGGGCGTGGCTGTGGACGATCAACTCGTCGCTGTACTGGCGCAGGGTCAGGAACGGTCCCATGGCGGTCTCCTCGGCAAGTCCGCAGTCTATACCGGTTGAACTTGAAGCGGTTATGTCAGGTCGGCGGCTGTCATCAGACTGTCGCGGGAGTGTCATGGTGCATTAACTGCCCCGGTGCAAGCTCAGGAAAAATCCGGAGAATGCCCATGACCCGTGCGGAGCTCGCCAAACCCAGCCGTAAGCAACGTGTGCGAACCCTGTGGATTTCCGATGTGCACCTCGGTACCCGCGATTGCCAGGCGGAGCATCTGTCGCAGTTCCTCAAGGGCTATCACGCCGACCGGGTCTACCTGGTCGGGGATATCATCGACGGCTGGAAGCTGCGCAGCGGCATGTATTGGCCCCAGGCCCACACCAACGTGATTCGGCGCCTGCTGACCATGAGCAAGCGCGGCACCGAGGTGATCTATGTCACCGGCAACCATGATGAGTTCCTGCGTCGCTATTCGAAGCTGATCCTGGGCAATATCCAGCTGGTGGACGAAGCGGTGCATGTCACCGCCGATGGTCGCAAGCTGCTGGTGATCCACGGCGACCAGTTCGACGTCATCACCCGCTACCACCGCTGGCTGGCCTTTCTCGGCGACTCGGCCTACGAGTTCACCCTGACCCTCAACCGCTGGCTGAACCACTGGCGGGCGCGTTACGGTTATGGCTACTGGTCGCTGTCGGCGTACCTCAAGCACAAGGTCAAGACCGCGGTCAGCTTCATCAGCGACTTCGAGGAGGCCATCGCCCACGAATGCGTGAAGCGTGGCCTGGATGGCGTGGTCTGCGGGCATATCCACCACGCCGAGATTCGCCAGGTCGGTGAAGTGGAGTACCTCAACTGCGGTGACTGGGTCGAGTCCTGCACGGCGCTGATCGAGCACTGGGATGGCACCATCGAGCTGTATCGACTGGCGGATGCCCAGGCTCGCGAGGCCCAGCTCAAGCTGGAGCTGGAGAAGGTCGCGCAGGTCGGTTGATGATCGTTCAGGCCGACTGCTGTTCCATCGCCGCCTTGTAGATCGAGTTTTTCGGCTGGGCGAACAGGCGTTGCAGCATCGGCTCGAAAAAGCTCAGGGGCAGGGTGTCGTAGGCCGGGTCGAAGGCCGCGGCGTCATAGCGGGCACAGAACTCGATGGTCGGTTGATACTGCGGATGCTCGCTGAATTGTTCGCGCAGGTGTCGATCCATACCCAGGTGATGGAAGAAATAGTAGCCCTGAAAGATCCCGTGCTTCTCCACCATCCACAGGTTTTCCGGGCTGACAAACGGCTTGAGGATCGCCGTGGCGATATCCGGGTGATTATAGGAGCCGAGGGTGTCGCCGATATCGTGGAGCAGGGCGCAGACCACGTATTCCTCGTCTCGTCCATCGCGCCAGGCGCGGCTGGCGGTTTGCAGCGAGTGGGTCAGGCGATCCACCGGGAAGCCGCCGAAGTCCCCTTCCAGCAGCCTCAGGTGGGCCACGATCCGCGCCGGCAACTGCCGGGCGTAGGCGCTGAAGTCGGCGGCGATGATCGCCCAGTCTTCCTCGGTACCGTCCTGCATATGGGTAAAGCGGGCCTGGACATTCATCGGCGGTCCTTTCCTGTGCTGTGGATCCTGCCTTCAGTCTAGGCCGCGCACCGCGCCTGACAGTGGCTGCGCGAGACGGATCGCTGGCCTGCGGGGCCTCGATGGGTGGCCTAGAACGGCACCTTGCCCAGCAACATGTCGCGGTACATGACGAAATCACCCAGCAGGCTGTAGAAAGGATGCTGAAAGGTTGCCGGGCGATTCTTCTCGAAGAAGAAATGGCCGACCCAGGCGAAACTGTAGCCGGCCACCGGCAGCGCCCACAGCAACCACCAGGCCGAGCGACCGATGGCCATGGCGAGAATGAAGATGACCAGGCTGGTTCCGACGAAATGCAGGCGACGGCAGGTGCTGTCGCCGTGCTCGCTCAGGTAGTAGGGGTAGAACTCGGCAAAACTGTTGAATTTCCTGGCGTTTTCCAAAGCGTACTCTCCGTGCTTCAGCGATGGGGCGCGGGCGGTTCCCCGGGGAGCTTATTTGAGTCTAGAGTCATTAGCTGTAACGACCAGTGACAATAGGCGCCACTTTAGTATCCTTAGGCCATCAGTCGTAATATGCGGCTTACCATGTAAGAAAAGGCCATGAGCGAAAGAACGACTTCTGCAAGCTGGGCGATGGGGATTGTCAAAGCGCTGGAGATGGACGGTCTGGATTGCCGTGCCCTTTTCAGGCAGCTCGGGCTCGATTATGCCGCGCTGGATGACCCTGACGCGCGCTTCCCCCAGGACTCCATGACGCGGCTCTGGCAGCGTGCGGTGGAACTGTCCGGCAACCCGGCGATCGGCTTGAACATGGGCAAGGTGGTGCGTCCGGCGTCCTTTCATGTGGCCGGTTATGCGTTGATGTCCAGCCAGACCCTGGCCGAAGGTTTCATGCGCCTGGTGCGCTACCAGCGGATCATTGCCGAAAGCGCGGACCTGAGCTTTCGCCTGCTGCCCGAGGGCTATGCGCTGATCCTCACCGTGCATGGCGATCACCTGCCGCCGACCCGGCAGAGCGCCGAGGCATCGCTGGCCTGCGCCCTGGCCTTGTGCGGCTGGCTGACCGGGCGTACGTTGCAGCCGCGCAAGGTCCTGGTCCAGGGCTCCCAGCCGGAAGACATCGGACCCTACAAAGAAGTGTTTCATGCGCCGCTGGTGTTCAACGCGCCCTACGACGCGCTGATTTTCGAGAAAGCCGATATGGAAGCACCGTTACCCACCGCCAATGAGGCGATGGCCCTGTTGCATGATCGCTTCGCTGGCGAATACCTGGCGCGCTTTTCCGAGAGCCGGGTGACCCACAAGGCGCGCCAGGTCTTGTGTCGGTTGCTGCCCCAGGGCGAGCCCAAGCGCGAGATGGTCGCGCAGACTTTGCACCTGTCGCAGCGGACCCTGCAGCGGCGCTTGCAGGAGGAGGGCACGAGCTTCCAGACCCTGCTCGACGACACCCGTCGCGAACTGGCCGAGCAGTACCTGGCGCAGCCGCGCATGACCCTGCTGGAAATCGCCTATCTGCTGGGCTTTGCCGATCCGAGCAACTTTTTCCGCGCGTTCCGCCGCTGGTTCGAAGTGACGCCCGGCGAGTACCGGGCGCGCCTGCTGGGGACGGTGGCGACGGTCAGTGACGCCAGAATGCCGGAATACACAGCACGAACACTGTGATGATCTCCAGCCGGCCCAGCAGCATGCCCAGGGACAGGATCCACTTGGCCCCGTCCGGCAGGCTGGCGAAGTTGCCCGAGGGGCCGATCACTTCGCCCAGGCCGGGGCCTACGCCGGACACGGTGCTGGCGGCGCCGGTCAGGGCAGTCATCCAGTCCAGGCCGAGCAACGACAGGGCCAGGGCAATCGCGCAGATGGTGATGGCGAAGAAGAACGAAAAGGTCAGGATCGAGCGGACGATTTCCTCGTCGAGCCGGTGACCGTTGTACTTCTGCTTGATCACCGCCCGCGGATGGATCAACTGGTTGAGGTTGGCCTTGAGCAGGATATAGGCGACCTGGAAACGGAAGATCTTGATCCCGCCCGCCGTCGAACCTGAACACCCGCCGATAAAACCCAGGTAGAAAAACAGCATCAGCGAGAAATTGCCCCACAGGCTGTAGTCGCCCAGGGCAAAGCCGGTGGTGGTGACCACCGAGGTCACGTTCAGCGCCACGTGGCGCAGGGCATCGAGCCAGTGCAGGTCGGTGGTCCACCAGTACCAGGTGCCCAGTACCAGCCACGTCACCAATAGAAGCCCCAGCAACCCCTGGACCTGCTGGTCCTTGATCAGTGCCTTGCGGTGCCCGCGCAGGGTCGCGACGTAGAGGGTGAACGGCAGGCTGCCCAGAATCATCACCACCACCGCCACCCAGTGCACCGCCGGCTGATGCCACTTGGCCAGGGACTGGTCGGAGGTCGAGAAGCCACCGGTGGAAATCGCCGACATCGAATGGTTGATCGCATCGAACAGGTTCATGCCGGCCCACCAGAAGGCCAGGCTGCCGAGGATGGTGATGCCGACATAGGCGGTCACGATCAGGCGCGCCACCATGTGCGAGCGCGGCATGACTTTCTCCGAACGGTCCGAGGACTCGGTCTGGAACAGGCGCATGCCGCCGATTCGCAGCAGCGGCAGGATCGCCACCGCCATGCCGATAAAGCCGATGCCCCCCAGCCAGTGCAGCAGCGAGCGCCAGATCAGGATGCCGGGGGACATGTTGTCCAGGCCGCTGAGCACTGTCGAGCCGGTGGCGGTGATGCCCGACATGCTTTCGAAGAAGGCGTCGGCGTAGCTGGTGTGCAGGGTCAGCAGAAAGGGCAGGGCGGCGAAAATGCACACCACCACCCAGCTGGAGACGGTCAGCAGGTACATGTCCCGGGGGCGCAAGTGCACCTGTTCCGGGCGACCCGGGATCACCAGGGCCAGGCCGGCGATAAAGGTGATGGTGCTGGCCCAGAGAAACGACGGCAGGTCGCTGGTGCGTTCGAAAATCACCAGGGTCAGCATGGGCACGACCATGCTGATAGCCAGGGTAATCAGGAAGATGCCGATGATGAAACCGATGATGCGCAGGGTCGGCAACGCCATGAAATAAGCTCGGGGCAGGGGAAGGGCGTCATTCTACCTGCGGGCCTGTCCATGTAAACCGCCAGGGCCGCTACGGATGTGGCTAGAATAGCCGCACATTTTCCCGAGGAGGTGGCCGATGGAGGCTCTCGACAATTTGCTCAACCGTGTTTCCGCACCGCGCCTGCTGGATCCGGCACCGACGGCGGCCCAGCGCGAAGTCCTGTTCGCGGCCGCCATGCGCGCGCCGGACCATGGGCAGCTGCGGCCCTGGCGGTTCCTGACGGTAGAAGGCGCGGCTCGCGAACAGTTGGGGCAATTGCTTGCCGAGGCGGTGCAGCAGCAAGGTGGCGAAGTGACCCAGGCGGCACTCGACAAGGCCCATGGCATGCCGTTGCGGGCACCGCTGGTGGTGGTCGTGGTCGCGCGTTTGCAGGAGCATTTCAAGGTGCCGAAGTCCGAGCAACTGCTGGCCGCCGGCTGTGCGGCCCACGCGATCCTGCTGGCGGCGCACGCCCAGGGCATCGGTGCGGTCTGGCGCACCGGCGAACTGTCCTACTCGCGCCATGTGGCCAAGGGCCTGGGCCTGAGCGACGACGAGGAAGTGATCGCGTTTCTCTACCTGGGCACGCCGCAGAACGAATTGCGCCCGGCGCCCAAGGTCGACCTGACGGAGTTTGTCAGCGCCTGGTCGGCCTGAAATCCCGGGGCTTGTGTGGGAGCCGGCCGGCTCCCGCTCGATTCCGCTTGCGCAGGGACAAGGTTCAACTGGTTGTTCCCGGCTCCAGCGGCAAGTCCAGGGTGGCGATAAAGCCGCCTTGCGGATGATTCGCCAGCACCAGGCTGCCGCCATGCCGTTCCGCTGCCCGGCGCGCAATCGCCAGGCCCAGGCCATGGCCCGCCGCGGTCTGGCCGGGAGCGCGGAAGAACGGTTCGCCCAACTGTGCCAGGTGTTCGGCTTCGACGCCGGGGCCATGGTCGCGGACGCTGATTTCGATCCGTTCGCCCTGGCGCCGCGCCGAGACTTCGATGGCCTGGCCTTCGGGGTTGAAGCGCTGGGCATTGCGCAGCAGGTTATCCAGTGCCCGTTCGATCATGGTCGGCCAGCCCCTCAGGCTCAGCGCCTGTTCGGCCTCCAGTTGCACCGGTTGCTCCGTTGAGCCGAGCACGGCCTCTCTTTGCAGGACCGTCAGCAACTGATTGAGATCGACCTCTTCGGCGCTGGCCTGGTCGGCATCGACCCGGGCCAGGGCGAGAATTTCGCTGATCAGCGCTTCCAGGCGATCGCATTCGCGGGTCAGTCGCGGCCAGAGTCGTTCACGTTCCTCGGGGTTCGAACGTTCGGCCAGGGCCAGGGCGATCCGCAGGCGCGCCAGTGGCGAGCGCAGCTCGTGGGAGACATCACGCAACAATTGCCGCTGGCTGCCGATCAGGCTTTGCAGGCGGGCGCCCATCAGGTTGAAATCCTTGGCCAGCACGCCGAACTCATCGCGCCGCGCAGCCAGTTTCGCCAGGCTGTTCTGTTGATAGGTGGCCTGGCCGAGGTCATGCACGGCACCGCGCAGGCGACTCAGCGGCCGGGTGATCGACAGGGTCACCAGCAGGCTGAACAGGGTCAGCACCACCAGGGCGATGCCCAGGGCACTGAGGGGCCAGAGCAGGCTTTCACGGTGCCAGGCATCCAGCTCCGGGTGGGGAATACGGTAGATCAGCAGGTAGGTATCGCCGCTTTTCGGGCTGGTGTATTCGACCGTCAGGCGCCGCCACGGCAACCGGCGATCGTCGTTGTTCTGGCGGGCCTCGAAGGCCGCGGCACGACGAGGGAAGGTGCCCCGCACCACCGGGTCGCCGCTTTCGTTGAGGACCTGGACATCGATGTGATACTGCTTCTTGCGCTGTTCCAGGATGTCCTGGGCGGCATCTTCGCCCTGGTTTTCATAGGTCTGGGTCCAGTCTTCGGCCAGGGTCGCCAGGCCCGGATGCCGGCTGAGGATCCAGGCGTCCTGGTTGAGCATGTGTCCGAGCAGAATCGACAATCCCGCGACAAGGGCAATGGCCAGCCAGAAGCTGGCCAGGATGCGCCAGAACAGTGATCGCACGGCAATTCCTCAACCAATCAAACAGGGAAAGCCCGGCGGCATTGGCCGTCGGGCTCGGGGTAGAAGCGGATTATTGCGCTTTTTGTGGCTGCTGTGCTTTCCAGGCCTTGAATTCGGCCCATTCGGCACGGCGTTCGGCGTGTTTCTTCTGGATCTCGTCGAAGGTCTTCTGCTGGTCAGGCTTGAGCAGCGCGCGGATTTCGCCCTGGGTTTTCTGGCGAGCGGCATCCCGTTCGTTCTTGAACGCCGTCTGGTCGGCCGGCGAGAGCTTGGCCAGGTACTTCTCGGCGAGCATCTTGCGATCGCGCATCTGTTCACCCATCAGCTTGCCGATGGCGTGGCGCTGGTCAGGGGTCAGGTCCAGTTGGCTGTAGGGCGCCCGCCAGTGATTGCCGCCGCCATGGTGTGGGCCGTCCATCGGGCCACCGCTGCCAGGCATGGCCATGGCGACGGTTGGCAGGGCTGCAGCGAACATCAGGGCGATAAGGGTCTTGCGCATGGTGTTTCTCCTTGTCTCGGTTCCGGTCAGTCCGGGTGAGTACAGATTAAGGAGATCAAGGTCAGCGGCGGTCAGCGGAGGGTAAAGCTTGGGTAAAGAGGGGCTCGGGCAGAACTTACAAAGCCGTTTTGATCGTTCCCACGCTGGAGCGTGTGAGCGATCAATGATCATCGCTGGCTCACGGTGCGTAGTAATAACCGCGGCTGCGCAACGCGACGATCCGCGGGCGCCCGTCGGGATGCGGGCCGATCTTCTTGCGCAGGTTGCTGACGTGCATGTCCAGGCTGCGATCGTAGAGGGTCAGCTTGCGACCCAGGGCGATCTGCGCCAGTTCCTGCTTGTCCAGCGGTTCGCCGGGTTGCTGCAGGAGGGCTTCGAGCAGGCGGCTTTCGGAGACGGTGAGGGTGAAGTCCTGCTGATCGATGGTGACCACGCCCCGCACCGGACTGAAACACAGGTCGCCCAGTTCCAGCTGGCTCGACGTCGCGGTCGGGTGGCTGCGGCGCAGCACCGCGCGCAGGCGGGCGGTCAGTTCCCGGGGGTCGCAGGGCTTGGCCAGGTAGTCGTCGGCGCCCAGTTCGAGGCCGAGGATACGGTCCAGGGGTTCGCCGCGGGCCGAGAGCATCACCACCGGCAGTTCCGGGTGATCGCTGCGCAACTGCTTGAGCAGCTCGAGGCCGCTGCCGTCGGGCAGCATCACGTCCAGCACCACCGCCGCCGGGGCGCTGTCGGCCAGGGCCTTGCGGGCACTGAGGCCATCGTGGCAGGCACGTACCTGAAAGCCTTCCTGGCTCAGCCAACTGGTCAGGAGCTCGCACAGCTCCTGGTCATCGTCTATCAGTAACAGGTCGCTCATGAAGTTCTCGATAACAGATCGCCCGATGGCGCTCTCAATTCAACCATTGCCGGCGCTGTCTGCGCCCGCCACTGGCGAAGATACCGCAGAGCAGGGCCAGGAGTGCAACTCCCCCTCCGGTGACAAACCATTGCTGCTGGTCGGTCAGCAGGCGGGGAACAGGGTTGGCCTGTGCCTCTTTGAGTTGCAGCTTGAGGCGTTGGTTCTCCTGACGCAACCGGCTGAGCTGGGCGCTTTCACGCTCGGCGTCGGCGCTGGCCAGCTGCTTGCTCAGTTCTTCGCGCTGTCGCTCGCTTTCTTTCAGGCGTTGCTGCAAATCGGTGATCTGGCTTCCGGCGCTCAGGGACAGGGGCGTGGAATTGCCCGCGCCGCTTTCTTCAGCCTGGGCGATTGCCCCGATCGATAACATGACGCACAGCAGACACAACGGACCTTTACGCATCGGAAACTCCTGATTCCAATCGGTATTCAGAACGTTGTCGGCTGTCGAACGAGAATAATGAGCGATTGCCTGCGCGATGATCCCTGGCGGGGCATCGCGCCGGCGCCGGCTCAGGGCATTGATTGGCGGAATGGCTTGACCAGGACGTGGCCGTAGACGCCGGCGGCGACGAACGGATCGGCCTCGGCCCAGGCCTGCGCGGCTGCCAGGGACTCGAACTCGGCGACGATCAGGCTGCCGGTGAAGCCGGCGGCGCCAGGGTCGTTGCTGTCGATGGCCGGATGCGGTCCGGCGAGGATCACCCGGCCCTCGGCATTGAGCTGTTGCAGCCGCTCGATATGCGCCGGACGTGCCGCCAGGCGTTTTTCCAGGGAGTTCTCGACGTCGGTGGCAATGATTGCGTAGAGCATGTCAGTCCTCGGTTTTTGGCGTGGTGGGATCGGCGTCGTGCAGATGGCGGGACAGGTAGATACCCTGGCCGATCAGGAACAGCAGGGTCATGCCCAGGCTGCCGAATACCTTGAAGTCCACCCAGTACTGCTGGAAGGTGAACGCGACGAACAGGTTGGCCGCGCCACAGAACAGGAAGAACACGATCCAGGCGACGTTCAGGCGCGTCCAGACCGGGTCCGGCAGGTTCAGGGCATGGCCCATGATGCGCTTGATCAGCAGGCGGTCGCCGATGAAATGGCTGCCGGCAAAGGCCAGGGCGAACAGCCAGTTGACCACCGGTGCCTTCCACTTGAGGAAGGTTTCACTGTGGAAGGCCAGGGTCAGGCTGCCGAACACCAGGCAGGCGACCAGCGTCAGCCACTGGCTTTTCTCCAGCTTGCGCTGCTTGACGAACAGGGCGCCGTAGACCACCAGGGAACTGATGATCAGCACCGCCGTGGCGCTGTAGATGCCACCGACCGTCACATTGTTGCCGGCGATGTCGATGATGCGGGGTTCGATTTTATAGACGATGAAAAACAGGAACAGCGGGATGAAATCGATGAATTGTTTCACAGTGGCAGCCAGAAGCAGGATGTAGCGGCATAATAACAAACATACTTGCCAGCGAAAGCGCCACCTAGAGGTTATTCAGTTCCCGTGGAAATCGACCTGCACTGCCATAGCACGGCTTCCGACGGCGCCCTCGCGCCCGCGGTCCTGGTTGCCCGTGCGCACGAGAAAGGCGTGCGAGTCCTGGCCCTGACCGACCATGACACCCTGGAGGGCCTTGCCGAGGCCCGTGCCGCGGCGGATGCGCTGGGCATGCGGCTGGTCAATGGCGTCGAGTTATCCTGCACCTGGGGCGGCGCGACCATCCATGTGCTGGGGTACGGTTTTGATGTCAATGCGCCAGCGCTGGTCGAGGCCATTGCCAGGCTGCACGAGGGACGCTGGCTGCGCTCCGAGGAAATCAGCCGCAAGCTCGCCCTCAAGGGCATGCCCGGTGCGCTGGACGGCGCGCGGGCGATCCAGCAGGAGCTGGGCGACAGCGGCAATGCGCCGGCGCGCCCGCATTTCGCCGACTTCCTGGTCCGCGAGGGCTTCGTCAAGGACCGGGCCGAGGCTTTTCGCAAGTGGCTGGGGGCCGGCAAGCTGGGGGACGTCAAGCTGCACTGGCCGACCCTGGAGGACACCGTGGGCACCTTGCGCGCGGCCGGTGCCTGGGTCAGCCTGGCGCACCCCTGGCACTACGATTTCACCCGCAGCAAGCGCCGCAAGCTGATTGCCGACTATATTCAAGCGGGAGGCCAGGCACTTGAAGTGGTCAACGGGCACCAGCCGGCCGAGCAGGTCGGCAGCCTGGCGATCCTGGCCCGTGAGTTCGGGCTGCTGGTCAGTGCCGGCAGCGATTTTCATGGCCCTGGAGGCTGGTCCGAGATCGGTGAGTACCGCCCGCTTCCCGAAGATCTGCCGCCGCTCTGGTGTCGGTTCAAATATGACCAGCCAACAACCGCATGCGTCTGAACAGGTAGAAAATGTGAGTCAATTTTTCCAGATTCATCCGGAAAACCCGCAGGCGCGCCTGATCAAGCAGGCGGTGGAAATCATTCGCAAGGGTGGGGTCGTGATCTATCCGACCGATTCGTCCTATGCCATTGGCTGCCAGATCGGCGACAAGAATGCGGTCGAGCGTGTGCGGCGGTTGCGGCAACTGGATGACAAGCACAACTTCGCGCTGATCTGTGCCGACCTGTCGCAACTGGGCCTGTTCGCCAAGGTCGACACCGGCCTGTTCCGCCTGCTCAAGGCTCATACGCCAGGGCCCTACACCTTTATCCTGAATGCGACCCGGGAAGTGCCGCGGCTGCTGCTGCACGCGAAAAAACGCACCATCGGCCTGCGTATCCCCAGTCATCCGATTGCCCTGGCGCTGCTGGCCGAACTGGGCGAGCCGCTGATGAGCGTGAGTCTGATCATGCCCGGCGACAGCGATCCGATGATCGATCCCTACGAGATCCGCCAGTTGCTCGAACATCAGGTCGACCTGATCATCGATGGCGGCTTCGGCGGGATCAAGGCGTCCACCGTGATCAATCTGGCCGATGGCGAGCCGGAAGTGGTCCGGGTCGGTTGCGGCGATCCGGCTCCCTTCATGGTCGAGGCCTGAATGTCCGCTGTTGAAACGGTCGACAGCCAGGCCGGAGCGCAGCAGGAACTGCCCTTTGCCATGGTCTATGGCCAGGCGGTCATGGAAATGCCGCTGGACCTGTATATTCCGCCAGATGCGCTGGAAGTCTTCCTCGAGGCCTTCGAAGGCCCGCTGGACTTGCTGCTGTACCTGATCCGCAAGCAGAACATCAATATCCTCGACATCCCGGTGGCGGAAATCACCCGCCAGTACATGGGCTATGTCGAGCTGATGCAGTCGGTGCGCCTGGAACTGGCGGCCGAATACCTGGTGATGGCGGCCATGCTCGCCGAGATCAAGTCGCGCATGCTGCTGCCGCGTTCGGCCGAGGTCGAGGAGGAAGAGGACGACCCGCGTGCCGAACTGATCCGTCGCCTGCAGGAATATGAGCGGTTCAAGGCGGCGGCCGAAGGCATCGATGAATTGAGCCGGGTGGGCCGCGACGTCGTCGTGCCCAAGCTGGACGCCCCGGAAGCGCGGGCGCGCAAATTGCTGCCGGACGTCAGCCTGGAAGAGGTCCTGCTGTCCATGGCCGAGGTGCTGCGTCGTGGCGACATGTTCGAAAGCCATCAGGTCAGCCGTGAGCAACTGTCGACCCGCGAGCGCATGAGCGATGTGCTCGATCGGCTCAAGGGCGGCGGTTTTGTGCCGTTTGTCGAGCTGTTCACCGCCGAGGAAGGCAAGCTCGGCGTGGTGGTGACCTTCATGGCGATCCTCGAGCTGGTCAAGGAATCCCTGGTCGAACTGGTGCAGAATGAGCCCTTCGGGGCGATCCATGTGCGGGCCCGAGCCGAATAACGAGCGAATCAATGAACCTGACTGAACCCCGCGAGCTGGCTCCGCTGCTCGAAGCCTTTCTGCTGGCCTCGGGAAAGCCGCAATCCCTGGAGCGTCTGTACGAGCTGTTCGAGGAAACCGAGCGTCCCGAGCCGCCGGTCTTCAAGAAAGCCCTGACGCTGCTCGCCAAGTCCTGCGATGGCCGCGCCTTCGAACTCAAGGAGGTGGCTTCCGGCTATCGCCTGCAGATTCGCGAGAAGTTCTCGCCCTGGGTTGGCCGGCTCTGGGAAGAACGCCCGCAGCGTTATTCCCGGGCGATGCTGGAAACCCTGGCGCTGATCGCCTATCGCCAGCCGATTACCCGGGGTGAGATCGAGGACGTGCGCGGGGTGGCGGTCAACAGCCAGATCGTCAAGACCCTGCTGGAGCGCGAATGGATCCGGGTGGTCGGTTATCGCGAGGTGCCGGGCAAACCGGCGATGTTCGCGACCACCAAGGCCTTTCTCGACCACTTCAACCTGAAGAACCTTGATGACCTGCCGCCGCTGGCGGAACTGCGCGAACTGGAGCCGGACCCGGTGCTCGATTTCGAGGATGCGCCGGTGCCCGAAAGCCTGCAGGCCCTGGCCGACGCCAGCGCCGATCCGGAGGCGGTGGAGGAGCTGAAGGAAGAAACCAGCTTCCATACCCTGCTGCTGGAACTGGACTCGATGGAGGAGGGCATCAAGACCGACTTCGACGACTTGCTCAGGGATGGCGACAGCCCGCTGCCGAGCGGGGAGTTCCAGGAAGAACCCGGCCTGGAGCTGCCTGGCGAGGGCGAGGAAGCGCAGGCCGTCGAGACGCTCGATGAACCGCAGCCCGAGCAGGATTCCGACGAACTGCCCGATGAGCCGGAGGAGGATCTGGTCGGTGCCGCCGAAGCCCGCGAGCGCCTGCTGGCCGCGGTCGCCGCACTGGACGCCACCGCCCGGCCCGGGTTGAGTGACGAGGAGGCGGAAGCCCAGGCCCTGGCCGAAGCCATCGAGAACGAACGGCGCCAGTGGGAAGACTGATTGCCGCGACGGGGTGCGCCGACAAACTGCTACTCTGTGATGCGCGAAGCCGCGGATCCGCGTATGATTCGCGACCCTTCGACGATCCCATCGTCCAGAACAGGTTTTTTATCTCTTCAGGCCAGGCCTGAATCGACACACCGGGAGGTGCCCAGATGAGTGACAACGATCAGAAAGACAGCCAGGAAATCGGCCCAGCAGGCGAAAAACTGCAGAAGGTCCTCGCCCGTATCGGCGTCGGCTCGCGCCGCGACGTGGAAGGCTGGATCAGCAAAGGCCGGATCAAGGTCAATGGCAAAGATGCCACCCTTGGCCAGCGTGTCGACCTGCACGACGCCATCACCATTGATGGCAAGGTCATCAAGCGCGAAGAAGCGGCCGAATCGGTTCGCCGCGTGATCATGTACAACAAGCCCGACGGCGAAATCTGCACCCGTGACGACCCGGAAGGGCGCCCGACCGTGTTCGACAAGCTGCCGCGTCCGAAAGAAGGCCGCTGGATCAATATCGGTCGTCTGGACATCAATACCACCGGCCTGCTGATGTTCACCACCGATGGTGAACTGGCCAACCGCCTGATGCACCCGTCCTACGAGATGGACCGTGAATACGCGGTGCGTGTGCGTGGCGAAGTCGATGACGAGATGATCGAGCGGCTCAAGGCCGGTGTGGTTCTCGAGGATGGCCCGGCGAAGTTCACCGACATCCAGCAGGCGCCGGGTGGCGAAGGCTTCAACCACTGGTACCACTGCGTGGTGATGGAAGGTCGCAACCGCGAAGTCCGTCGTCTGTGGGAATCCCAGGGCCTGGTGGTCAGCCGCCTCAAGCGTGTGCGTTTCGGCCCGGTGTTCCTGAATTCCGACCTGCCGATGGGCCGCTGGCGTGAAATGACCCAGTACGAGGTCGATATCCTCAGTGCCGAGGTCGGCCTGACGCCGGTGGCGATGCCGCAACTGAACGCCAAGAGCAAGGACAAGCTGGAGCGGATGCAGCGCAAATCCTCGCGTCCGATGGGCAAGACCGAGCGTGTGCGCACCTTGCGTCCGGCCAACGGTGCGGCGGCTGGCGCCGAGCGCACTTCGCGCGAGCCGCAGATCGAAGGCGAACGTCCGGCCCGCAAGCCGGCCCCTCGCCAGGATGGTGAGCGTGCACCTCGTGCTCCGCGTCCGGCAGGCCGTGGCGAGTCGCGCGGGACACCGGTGGCGGATCGCCCGGTGGACAGCAAGCGTCCGGCCAAGCCGGCACCGAAGTCCAAGCGTCCTGGCATCAGCCTGGTGGACAAGGACGCCCCGTCGGGCAAGCGCCGTGGCGCCCCGGCCGGTTCCGGTCAGCGTCCAGGGTTCGGGCGGCGCAAGCCTGAATAAGCGCCCGGCGCCTCGCTGGAATAAAAAACGCCAATCATCGGATTGGCGTTTTTTTTTGCCTGGACGCTTGCGCCTCTGGAGGGGGCAAACGAGGAATCAGCGACGGCGGGAGCCACCATTCGTCAATTTGCCGGCAACTTTCCTGGCGGGCCTGGGTGGAAAAATTTCGTTACGGAGTGTCAGGCAATACTGACGCATTTGTCAGTCGAACCCCCTGGAATCAGCCGTTCCGGCGCCCCGTAAGGAATAGTTGCCGAGCGTCCGGGCGACCGGGCTTTTTCCTCCGGTCTGCCCCCTTGTTCCCCGACACCGGTCGCGGTGTGATGCGCCCATGCCTGCCGGTGCTGGCCTGGCGGTGTACAATGCGCGGCGTTTTAACTGTGACCCAACTGCGTATCCACGCATTTTGTGCTGTCCGGTGGCTGCCTTGCGATGCCCCGAAGGCCAATACACTCAAGGCTATCCGCCTTGTTCACTCCATCGCGCCACAAGCGTGATGGGTTCGATTTCGTCACAGATAAAAACAAACAGGTGACGCATGACCCGTACTATTTCCCGCAACTGCTGCCCTCCGAATGCCTGGCGTCCATGCCGTGGCCTGGTGTGTGTCTCTCCGGTTTCGTCTATCACCTATCGCTGATACCTCGACGCCCAACGAACCTCATCAAACCTTGCGTGAGACCCTTTGTAATGAGTGGATCCATCCCCCCTTCGGGCGAGCTGAAACGCGGCCTGAAAAATCGCCATATCCAATTGATCGCCCTCGGCGGCGCCATCGGCACGGGCCTGTTCCTCGGTTCCGCCGGGGTGCTGAAATCCGCCGGCCCGTCGATGATCCTCGGCTACGCCATCTGTGGCTTCATTGCCTTCATGATCATGCGCCAACTGGGCGAGATGATCGTCGAGGAGCCGGTGGCCGGTTCCTTCAGCCACTTCGCCCACAAGTACTGGGGCGGCTTCGCCGGCTTCCTGTCGGGCTGGAACTGCTGGATCCTGTACATCCTGGTGGGCATGTCGGAGCTGACCGCGGTCGGCAAGTACATCCACTACTGGTGGCCGGACGTCCCGACCTGGGTCTCGGCGGCGGCTTTCTTCGTGTTGATCAACCTGATCAACCTGGCCAACGTCAAGGTCTTCGGTGAAGCGGAGTTCTGGTTCGCAATCATCAAGGTGGTGGCCATCGTCGGCATGATCGCCCTCGGCAGCTACCTGCTGGTCAGCGGTCACGGCGGCCCGCAAGCCTCGGTGAGCAACCTGTGGGAGCACGGCGGGTTCTTCCCCAATGGCGTCAGTGGCCTGGTCATGGCCATGGCGATCATCATGTTTTCCTTTGGCGGCCTGGAGATGCTCGGCTTTACCGCGGCAGAGGCCGACAAGCCGAAAACCGTGATTCCCAAGGCCATCAACCAGGTGATCTACCGGATCCTGATTTTCTATATCGGCGCACTGGTCGTGCTGTTGTCGCTGACGCCGTGGGACAGCCTGCTGACCACCCTGAACGCTTCCGGCGATGCCTACAGCGGCAGCCCGTTCGTCCAGGTGTTCTCGATGCTGGGCAGCAACACCGCCGCGCATATCCTCAACTTCGTGGTCCTGACCGCGGCGCTCTCGGTGTACAACAGCGGCACCTACTGCAACAGCCGCATGCTGCTGGGCATGGCCGAGCAGGGCGATGCGCCGAAGATGCTGGCCCGGATCGACAAGCGCGGCGTGCCGGTGCGTTCGATCCTCGCTTCGGCACTGGTGACCTTCGTGGCCGTGGTGATGAACTACCTGATCCCGCAGCATGCCCTGGAGTTGCTGATGTCGCTGGTGGTCGCGACCCTGGTGATCAACTGGGCGATGATCAGCTACTCGCATTTCAAGTTCCGCCAGCACATGAACCGCACGCGGCAGACGCCGCTGTTCAAGGCGCTCTGGTATCCCTACGGCAACTATGTCTGCCTGGCGTTCGTGGTGTTCATCCTCGGCATCATGCTGATGATCCCGGGTATCCAGATCTCGGTGTACGCGATTCCGGTGTGGGTGGCGTTCATGTGGGTCTGCTACGGCATCAAGAACAAGCGTAGCGCCCGGCAGGCCTTGCTGGCGGCAGAACCGTCGCTGAAGTAGGTCATTGTCGTATCCAGCGAACCCGGCCCTGTGCCGGGTTTGTTATTTCGGTATCCTGAACGCCCTGATGTCGGACGCATTTCCCCATGCTGGTGATTTCCAACAACGTGCACCTGCCGGATGCCGAGATCGAGCTGACGGCCATCCGTGCCCAGGGCGCCGGCGGGCAGAACGTCAACAAGGTGTCCAGCGCGGTGCACCTGCGCTTCGATATTCCGGCCTCGTCCCTACCGCCGTTCTACAAGGAGCGCCTGCTGGCCTTGCGTGACAGTCGCATCACCGGTGACGGGGTGATCGTGATCAAGGCCCAGCAGTACCGGACCCAGGAGCAGAACCGCGCGGACGCCCTGGAGCGCCTGGTGGAGTTGATCCTGGCGGCGACCAGGGTCGAGAAGAAGCGTCGTCCGACCAAGCCGACACTGGGTTCGAAGAAGCGCCGACTGGAGACCAAGAACCAGCGCGGCGCGATCAAGGCCGGGCGCGGCAAGGTCGATTTCTAGATTCGGCCAGCCTGTGGGAGCTGGCTTGCCAGCGAAGAGGCCCCTGAGGCAGGTAGTGATCATCCGACCGCCATCGCCGGCAAGTCGGCTCCCACAGGGTTCAGGGAGCTCTTGAGAGCGGCGGCCAGATTCAGGTCTTGTCCCGCAACGCGCGCTGTTTGGGGGTCTGGCGGTAGAGATAAGCGCTCAGCAGCAACCCGCAAAGCGCGGCCAGCGCGGCGAACAGGAAGATCGAGGCGAAGCCGAAGCCGGACGCGATCGCGCCCACCAGCGGCCCGGTGATGCCCAGGGACAGGTCGATAAACAGCGAATAGGCCCCCACCGCCGCGCCCCGGCTGGAAGCCGGCACCAGGTTGACCGCCTCGACCCCCAGCGCCGGGAAGACCAGCGAGAAGCCGAAGCCGCTCAGCGCCGCACCGGCCAGGGCCCAATGGGCATCCGGAGCCAGCCATAGCAGCAACAGGCCGAGGGTTTCCACCGACAGGCAGGCAATCGCCACCCGAAAGCCGCCGAGACGGTTGATCAGGTTGCCGAACAGCAGCCGCGCGCCGATAAAGCTGGCGCCGAACAGGCTCAGGCAGAGGACGGCGTTGCTCCAGTGCTGGGTGGCGTAATACAGGGTGATAAAGGTTGCGATGGTGCCGAAGCCGATGGAGCCCAGCGCCAGCCCGGTGCCGTGGGGCAGGACGCGGCCAAGCACATGCAGGAACGGCAGGCGTTCGCCGGCAACGATCGGCGCGGCCTGTTTTGGCCATGCCAGCAGCAATCCGAGGCTGGCCAGCAGCAGGATGCTGACCCCCATGCTCCACAATCCCAGCTGGTTGACCATCAGTACCCCCAGTGGCGCGCCGACGGCGAGGGCGCCATAGCTGGCGATACCGTTCCAGGAGATCACCTTGGCGGTGTTCTGCGCCCCGACCCGGCCGATGCCCCAACCAATCGCGCCGGAGCCCACCAGGCTTTCGGCGCTGCCCAGGATCAGCCGGCCGATAAGCAGGCTGATCAGGCTCAGGGTCGGCCAGTCGTGGAGAAAGCTCGGCAGCAGCATGAAGATTCCGCTCAGGCCGCAACCGGCCAGGCCGTACATCACCGCGGGCTTGCTGCCCAGGTTATCGATGACCCGACTGGCATAAGGGCGACTGAGCAGGGTGGCGAGGTACTGCACGCTGATCACCAGCCCGGCGATGACCGCGCCGAAGCCCAGTTCGCTGTGGACATAGCCCGGCAGCACGGCCAGCGGGATGCCGATGTTCAGGTAGCCGATAAAGGTAAACAGGACGATGGAGACAACTTGCAGCGTGACCGCGAGGGGACGCTGGGTTTCTGGCGAAGGCAAAACGGGCACCCTGACAGCGAAGAAGAAAGATAGGTTGCTTATGATAGCGGCGGGAGGCGGCTTGCAGGGCGTCTAATCGAAAAAAATACCGGGCGGTGAGCGCTCAGGATTGGGCGGGTGCCAACAGCCGGGTGGTGACCAGGGCGGCCAGGGCATTCTCCTGGTTGCCGAAACGGGCGAGCAGGACGGCCTGTTTTTCCGGGCTGAGGTTGTTCCACAGCTCGATCATCTTTTCGGCGGTGCCGATCAGTACGCTGGCTTGGGTTTCGTCGAAAGTGTCGGTCACGGCGTGGTCCGGGGAGCGATGGCTGTGTCTGGCTGTGTGAAAAACACCGAGGGCGGTTTTTCACACGGCCAGCGTTCCAGGCGTTTCAGTCTTTGCTGTCGGCCTTGAGGCTTTCTGCGGCCTCGGTCTTTTCAGGCTGTTGGGCACTGGCTTGTTGCGGGGTTTTCTGCTCAGTCTCGTGCAGGCTTGGGAAGGGGAAGTTGGGTATCTCGTGCATCGTCGTCGCTCCTCGCAAGGTCTGTTTTTTAAATCGCTGGGTAGATCCGCGCTTTTAAAAAGCCTGGGCAGGATACAGCAGTACAAATGACAGAAAGATTTTTTTCGCCCCCGTTTGACGCCCATTCGTCAGCCCCCGAACGGCGCAGGCCGCTACGTCGGCTCCCCCCCTTCAGGGGCTGACGATTATCCTGCCAATCATCTGCGGATGCAGGGCGCAGAAGTACTCATAGGTGCCCGCCGTCTTGAACTCATAGGAAAAACTGTCGTTGGTGTCCAGAGCGCCCGAGCGGAACAGCTTGTGGGTTTCGGCCACCGTATGGGGGACCTGGTCGTCGTTGACCCAGGTCACCCGGGTGCCGGGCGCGACGGTCAGGTCCTTGGGCCCGAACATGAATTCCTTGATATCGATTTTCACTTCCTGTGCCCACACCGGGATCGAGAGCGCCAGGCACGCCAGGACCAGCCCCTGCAAAAGTCTTTTCATTCGCCTGTTCTCCTCAGATCAGTGTCGAGTCAATCAGCGCCAACGGGTGGGCGCCTTGTGTCGCGCGGATATCGGTGATCCCAAGATAATTGCGCAACTGGTCGGCGGCGACTGTCATCGGTCCCGGTGACGGCGCGGCTCCCGGCGCCGGTTGCGGGTAGGCGGTACCGCGCGCGGTGTGAAAGGTGATATTGCCTTCGACCTTCTGGATCACCTGGTGGATATGGCCGTTGAGCACGGTCACCGAGCCATATCTGCGCAGCAGGGCAATGGCTTGGTCGCCGTCCTCGGTCCCCCAGCCCCAGGGCTGGTAGATGGTCCACAACGGAATATGGGTGAACACCACGATCGGCGTGCTGGTCGCCACCGCGCGCAGGTCATCGGCCAGCCAGGCGAGTTGGTCGGCGCCGAGGTTGGCCTCGTGGCCGGCCTGGAAGTTGAACACGTTGACCAGCGCGATGAAGTGCACGCCATGGTCATCGAAGCTGTACCAGCCATTGCCCCTGGTGCCCTTGCCGTAGCGCTGCAGGTAGAGCTGGCCGCCACCCTCGTCGAGGGTGTCGTGTTCGCCCGGTACATAGTGCACGGTTGCGGGCAGCGCCTTGAGCAGTTGCGCGGCGGTGTCGAACTCCTCGGGCTTGCTGAGGTGGGTGATATCCCCGGTGTGGAGGATCAGTGATGGCCGCCTGGGCAATGCGATGACCTTGTCTATGGCCACCTGCAAGGTTTTCACCGGCTCGGGATTGGCTTCCTTGTTGAAACCGATATGCGAATCGCTGATTTGCACGAAGTGAAAACTCGCGGCCAGCGCGGCCGGGTCCGTGGGTTGGCCGTTCTGGTCCAGGGCAAAGGCGCGCGGAATCCCGCCGCTCAGCGCCCAGAGAACGCCGGCGCCGGCCCAGGCCGAGCATTTGAGCAGGCTCCGGCGGGCGGGGTCGAGCGGGCCGTCGGTACGTTTGTCGTGGGGTATCGGGTGCAGGTCCATGGGAACGCCCTCGCTGGCGGTCTACAGTGATTGAGCTCACATCTGTAAAACCGGGCGGCGCGGGGCTTTATTCCAGAAAAAAAGAAAATTCTTTCGGGAATAAAACACAACCTTTCACCGTTACAGGAACAAAGGTATCGGAGCCACTATGACGCGATTCGAGGCGCTGTTCGCGCCGCATCTGGATGCGGCCTATAACCTCGCGCGCTGGCTCACCGACAGTGACAGCGCTGCGCAGGATGTGGTCCAGGAAAGTGCCTTCAGAGCCTTCAAGTTCCAGCACCGCTTTGTCGACGGCAATGCCAGGGCCTGGTTCCTGACCATCGTGCGCAATGAAAGCTACAACTGGCTGAGGACTTCGATGGGCGCGCGCTGGGTGGCCATCGACGAGGAGTGGCTGCAGGACGATCCGGCGCTGGCCGATGTGCACGGCCCCGAATCCAGGATCGTCCAGGCCCAGGCGACCGAGCAGGTCCGCCAGGCGCTGCTGGCGCTGGCACCGGTGTTTCGCGAAGTGATCGTCCTCAAGGAGTTGGAAGACATGCCCTACAAGGACATAGCGAGAATCGTCGATATCCCCTTGGGCACCGTCATGTCACGGCTGGCCCGGGCCCGCGCGATGCTCAAGCGCGAACTGCTGAAGTTGCACCCTTATGAATGACCTCGACTGCAAGACCTGTGAGGTGTTGATCCATGGCTACCTCGACCATGAACTGGATGCGGCGACCACGACGCGGGTGGCCGGGCATCTGGCGGCCTGCGAGCAGTGCGCGCGACGGCATGAGCAGGCTCGTCAATTGATCGACGATGTCAGGAAGCGAGCGCCTTATTACCGTGCTCCCGAGGCCTTGAACCTGAGCCTGCTGGGCGCTGCCCCGACGCGCCCTTCGGCGGCAGCGGGTTTCATGCAGGGACTGCGGGCGTTATCGGGGCGCTGGTGGGCGCCGGCGTTTTCGACCCTGGCGTTGAGTCTCGCGGTCATGCTCTACGTGGTGACGCCGTCCGCCGAGCAACCCTGGCTGGATGAAGCGGTGTCCAGTCATGTGCGTTCGCTGATGGCCGAGCATTTGAACGATGTGGTGTCTTCCGACCGGCATACGGTGAAACCCTGGTTCACTGGCAAGCTCGATTTCGCGCCACCGGTCTTCGACTATGCGGCCCAGGGGTATCCGCTGCTGGGCGGGCGACTGGATTACCTGCAACACCAGACCGCCGCTGCGCTGGCGTATCGGCATGCCAGGCACACCATCAACCTGTTTGTCCTGCCGACAACCGAGTCTGATCGGGCGCTGGAGAGCCTGTCTTTGCGGGGATACAACGTGGTGGCGTGGCGACGCGATCATCTGCGCTTCATCCTCGTCTCGGATCTGGAGAAGGGCGAGCTGGAGGCCTTCGGGAAGCTGATCGAAAAGGGGTCGTGACTCCGTTGGGCATCAAGCCTGGTCTGATCGCGAGGGCACGATTGAACCGGTAGGAGCCGGCTTGCTGGCGATGCAGACACTGCGGTCCTTCAGACAGATCGCGTTATCGTTCATCGCCAGCAAGCCGGCTCCCGCAGGACCGGGTCCGGCCAGAGCCTGTCGTTGTGTCAGTCCTTGCACACCGCCGCAATCGCCTGTGCCAATGCATCCAGACGCGTCGCGTCGATACCGGCGACGTTGGCGCGTCCGGAGCTGACCATGTAGATGCTGTACTCGTCGCGCAGGCGCTTGACCTGGGCAGGCGACAGACCGGTGTAGGAGAACATTCCGCGCTGCACGCCGATATGCGCGAAGCGTTCCGCCAGGCCATGGGGCTGGAGGGCTTCGACCAGGCCGCTGCGCAACTGCGCGATCCGCAGGCGCATGGCTTCCACTTCGTCGGCCCACAGGCTTCTCAGCTGGGGATCGGCAAGGATGGTCATGACCACCGCCGCGCCATGATCCGGCGGGTTGGACCACAGGTTGCGCGCCACGGCGGCCAGTTGGCTACGGACATCCAGCAGCTTGTCGGCGTCGGCGGTGCAGACGATCAGGGCGCCGGTGCGCTCGCGGTACAGGCCGAAGTTCTTCGAGCAGGAACTGGTGATCAGCACTTCCGGCAGTTCCCGGGCGAACAGGCGCACGGCCCAGGCATCCTGCTCCACGCCATCGCCAAAGCCCTGGTAGGCGAAGTCGATCAGCGGCAGCAGTTCGCGGCGGCGGACGATATCCAGCACCTTGTACCAGTCGTCGTGGGACAGGTCGAAACCGGTCGGGTTGTGGCAGCAGGCGTGCAACAGCACCACGTCGCCCCGGGGCGCCTGCTCCAGGGCGGCCAGCATGCCCTCGATGTCCAGGCGGTTGTCGGCGTCGACGTAGGGGTAATGGCTGATCTTCAGGCCGGCGGCGGCGAAGATGGTTTCATGGATCGGCCAGGTCGGATCGCTGAGCCAGATGCCGCGCCCGGGCAGGCAGTGGGCGATGAAGTCCGCGCTCAGGCGCAGGGCACCGGTGCCGCCCGGTGTCTGGGTGGCCCCGACACGCTGGCCGGCGATCAGCGGCGAGTCGGCGCCCATGACCAGTTCGGTCAACAGGCTGCCGAAACGCAGGTCGCCATGGCCGCCGATATAGGACTTGGTCATCTGCCCGTCCACCAGCTTCTGCTCGGCCAGCTTGACCGACTGCAGGATCGGCGTCAGGCCCTGGGCGTCCTTGTAGACCCCCACGCCGAGGTCGAACTTGGCCGGGTTGGGGTCCTGGGCATAGGCCTCCAGCAACCCGAGAATCGGATCGCCAGGGACGCGCGCGATGGCGGTGAAATGCATTATTTACGGCCCTCGGCGGATTTGCTGACCTCGTCAGTGCGTGCCGCCATGATGAAATCGTTACGGTGCAGGCCCTTGATCGAGTGGCTCCACCAGGTAACGGTGACTTTGCCCCATTCGGTCAACAGGCCCGGATGATGGCCTTCGGCTTCGGAGATTTCGCCGACGGCATTGGTGAAGGCCAGGGCGAACTTGAAGTTCTTGAACAGGTAGACCTTCTCCAACTGCATGATGCCGTCGCGAACTTCGATATTCCAGTCCGGAATCTGTTTGATCAGCACCGGCAGTTCTTCATCGCTGACCTGTGGGGCATCGGCGCGGCAGGCTTCGCAGTGGGCTTGGTTCAAGGTGTTCATGGTGTATTCCTGTGGCTCGTTTTTGTTCGGTGGACGCCACCCGCCCATGCTCGGTGAAAGTGCGCGGGCGAGAAAGGCTCAGGTAATGGCAAAAGCCGCGGATCAGGCAGCCTTGGGTTTGGGTGGGAATTTCGGGGCGTGCAGGCCCAGCTTCATCCCTTGCTCGACCATGCCCATGATGTCCTCGTGGGCCAGGTCGAACAACCGCTTGAGGTTCGGCAGCGTGAAGTAGATCGGCTGCAGGATGTCGATGCGATACGGGGTGCGCATGGCTTCCAGCGGATCGAACGGTTGATGTTCGGGCGTATCGGACAGGCTGTACACCGTCTCCTTGGGCGAGGAGAGGATGCCGCCGCCATAGATGCGCCGGCCCTGCGGGGTGTCCACCAGGCCGAACTCGATGGTCATCCAGTACAGGCGCGCCAGGTAGACCCGTTGTTCCTTGCTGGCCTGCAACCCGAGCTTGCCGTAGGTGTGGGTGAATTCGGCGAACCAGGGGTTGGTCAGCAGCGGGCAGTGGCCGAAGATCTCGTGGAAGATGTCCGGTTCCTGCAGGTAGTCCAGTTCTTCTTCGGTACGAATGAAGGTGGCCACCGGAAACTGCTTGTTGGCCAGCAACTCGAAGAAGGTCTGGAAGGGGATCAGGGCCGGTACCCGGGCCACCTGCCAGCCGGTGGTGGCCGCCAGGACGGCGTTGATTTCGCTCAACTGCGGAATCCGGTCATGGGGCAGGCCGAGCTTTTCGATGCCGTCCAGGTATTCCTGGCACGCGCGGCCCTCGATCACTTTCAACTGACGGGTGATCAGGGTGTTCCAGACCGCGTGTTCGGCGGCCGGGTAGTCGATAAACCCTTGCGCATCGGGCTCTCGAGCCACGTATTGCGTCTGCTTCATACAGCTCTCCTGCTAGAGGGATCGTTCTTGTTATGTCCAGCGTTATCCCTAGTGTTGATCCGCGCCGGCAGGAAATGCATCGGGGGTGGGGGCCAAGCTGGCGAGCCTCGGGTGGTTAAATCGTAAAGTATTCGTTACGAATATCGGCTTTTGTCGAGATGACGGGGCTTGCGCGGGGTGACGAAGTGGATATCCGTCACGTAATCTTTACGAAAAACTGCAAGGCAACGAAAAAAATTGCCTGGAATCGGGCGGAAGAACCCCCGCGATGCAGTCCCGACCACCTTCCTGGGTCTTTCCATGCGTATCAAAGTGCATTGCCAGAACCGCATCGGCATCCTTCGCGACATTCTCAACCTGCTGGTGGACTACGGCATCAACGTGGCCCGGGGCGAGGTCGGCGGTGACCAGGGCAATGCCATCTACCTGCATTGCCCGAACCTGATCAATCTGCAGTTCCAGGCCCTGCGGCCGAAGTTCGAGACCATCGCCGGTGTGTTTGGTGTGAAGCGGGTCGGCTTGATGCCCAGCGAGCGCCGGCATATGGAACTCAACGCGCTGCTGGGGGCGCTGGAGTTCCCGGTGCTGTCCATCGACATGGGCGGCTCGATCGTCGCGGCGAACCGGGCGGCGGCCCAACTGCTCGGCGTGCGGGTCGACGAGGTGCCGGGGATTGCCTTGTCCCGCTATGCGCCGGATTTCGACCTGCCGGAACTGGTGCGGGCCAACAAGTCGCGGATCAATGGCCTGCGGGTCAAGGTCAAGGGTGACATCTTTCTGGCGGATATCGCCCCCCTGCAATCGGAACATGACGACAGCGAGGCGATGGCCGGCGCGGTGTTGACGCTGCACCGGGCCGATCAGTTGGGGGAGCGGATCTATAACGTGCGCAAGCAGGAGTTGCGTGGATTCGACAGTATCTTCCAGAGCTCGCGGGTAATGGCGGCGGTGGTGCGCGAAGCCCGGCGCATGGCGCCGCTGGATGCGCCGCTGTTGATCGAGGGCGAGACCGGTACCGGCAAGGAACTGCTGGCGCGCGCCTGTCACCTGGCCAGTCCGCGAGGCCAGGCACCGTTGATGGCGCTCAATTGCGCGGGGTTGCCGGAGTCGATGGCCGAGACCGAGCTGTTCGGCTATGGGCCTGGCGCCTTCGAGGGCGCACGCGCGGAAGGCAAGCTCGGGCTGTTGGAACTGACGGCCGGCGGCACGCTGTTTCTTGATGGCGTCGGCGAGATGAGCCCGCGCCTGCAGGTCAAGCTGCTGCGCTTTCTGCAAGATGGCGGTTTCCGCCGGGTCGGCAGCGACGAAGAGGTTTATCTCGATGTGCGGGTGATCTGCGCCACCCAGGTCGACCTGTCGGAACTGTGCGCCCGGGGCGAGTTTCGCCAGGACCTGTATCACCGTCTCAATGTGCTGTCGCTGCACATCCCGCCCCTGCGCGAATGCCTGGACGGACTGACGCCCCTGGTGGAGCACTTCCTCGACCAGGCCAGCCGGCAGATCGGTTGCCCGTTGCCGAAACTGGCACCGGCGGCCATGGAGCGCCTGAGTCATTACCACTGGCCGGGAAACGTCCGGCAATTGGAGAACGTGCTGTTCCAGGCGGTTTCGCTGTGTGACGGCGGTTTGGTCAAGGTCGAGCATATCCGCCTGCCGGACTACGGCGTACGCCAGCCCCTGGGGGACTTTTCCCTGGAGGGCGGGTTGGACGAGATTGTCGGGCGGTTCGAGAAGGCGGTGCTGGAGCGCCTGTATTCGGAGCATCCGAGCAGTCGTTTGCTGGGCAAGCGGCTGGGGGTTTCCCATACCACCATTGCCAACAAGCTGAAGGCCCATGACGTTGGCAAGCACGAGTAGGCCGGTGTGGGGGCGAAGCTTTCAGCAGCCTCGGGGGGGGGCTCTCTCGCGAAGCCGCTCCGCCCCACACCAATCAGATCCTCATGTCGATCAGATGTGGAAGTAACCCACGCATGAGTCAAACGGCAGGCGCTTGAGTTCGATCTTGTTCATGTCGAACACTTCGCGCAGCGCCTTGGTTTCGCCCGGGAAGTTGCGGTAGGCGACTTCGTCGAGAACCACGATGGCGCCCTTTGGCATGTACGGCAGGAAGGTTTCCAGCGCGACCTTGGTCGGCTCGTACAGGTCGGTGTCGAGGATCAGCATGGCCACTACCAGGTCCGGACGGGTCTTGACGAACTCCGGCACGGTCTTGCAGATGTCGCCTTTCACCAGTTCGCAGCGTGGGATGCGATTGACCGGGCGCAGCAGGTCGTTGGCATTGATCATGTCCTGGATCAGCGACTGGTCGGTATCGGAGAACATGGTCTCGTTGATATCGGCCGGGTCTTCGTCCTTGTTGATGCTGGTGAAGCCTTCGAAAGTGTCGAAACCGACGATCGAGCGGTTGATCGCGTAGGGTTCGAGGATCATCGACAGGTGCATGTAGAGCATCAGCGAGTTGCCCTTGTACACGCCGCACTCGACGATCGCGCCAGGGATATCCATGACCTTCTTGAACAGCTCCATGCGCGATAAGGCGGCGGTCACGTTGATGCGGTTGGCGAAGACGAACGGTGCATCGGCCACATACTCGGCATCGACCCGCTTGAGTACACCGGCACGGGTTTCGTTGTATTCGGCTTCGGCAGGCGTGAGGCGGCGCTTGGTCATTGGTAGATTCCTTGGAAATTCGAGAAGTCGTGGGCGTGGAAGTAATCTTTGAAGCCGGCCCCGACGTCCGGGCAGGCGCTGTCGACGTTCGGCGCGCCGCGCTTGTGCAGCAGGTCGTCGAGGTGCATCAGGCGGAAGTCCACGCTGAAGCGGGTCTGCTCGGTGTAGTTGGGCACGGTGCCGTGCAGGTGGGAGCCGGAGAAGGTCAGCATCTCGCCGGTGTTGCCGGCAATCCGGACTTCCGACGAACCGTCGATATCGCCCAGTGGCACGGGGTGCACGCGGACCTCTTCGGTCAGGTTGTCCTTGGCCTTGTGACGCTGGTTGTTGATCCAGTCGTTCAGGCTCCAGTCCTTCGAGGTGTTCAGCACCGGCTTGTCGAAGTAGGCGGCGTTGATCATCATCGTCTGTTCCGGCGCGATGGTGTAGACCGGCATCCAGGTGTTGATCTGGCAGTCGACGCTGCCATACCAGGTATCGCGGTGCGGCTTGTAGGCGTAGCTGACACCGGCGTGCAGGTAATTGTAATTGGGGACGACCCGCAGGCGCGGAACGTCAAAAATGTATTCGCGCGGGTCGAGGCCGATCTCATGGATGAAACCGAGGATCAGGTCCTTGACGCGCTGGCTGTTGGTGAACTGGCCCTTGAGGCGGGTCACCCGGCTGACGAACTCTTCGACGGCCATCATCTTGTGCAGCGACTGGTGATCGGTTTCACCGTCGAACGCTGCCGTGATGCTTTCCTTGGCGAAGCCACAGAGTTCCCTGGTCGCCGCCAGTTGGGTGTCCAGGAATACCGATCCTGAATAGATGGCTTCTTTGAAGTCGGCCTTTTTCTGTAGCTGGTTGATGTACAGGTTCACGGTAGCCCTCCTGAATACTCTGGCTGATCTAGGTGTCGGCAGCACCTTGGCAAACTGAAATCAGTCACTTGCTGCTGGGGCTTGCAAGGTCCGTTCCCGATCGGCGCTTTAATGCTTGATCGATGTGTAACCCGACTGATACTTGCCGCCAGCGGCATAACTCCGCCGTTTTTTCGTCTCCAGCCGGCATGCGCAAAACCCATGTTTGTTGCCCGGGCCCCGGCCCTGTTGGGTTGTGTTGTTCAAAAAACAAGTTGGTGCAGAAATTGCTAGGGCTCTCGCAGTACAGCGGTGGGCGGCAAACGTCCGTCAGAAAGAGGAAAGACTGTGGACAAGTACCTTTACGTGGCAATGACCGGCGCCAGCCAGAATGCTCTGGCGCAAAAGGCTCATGCCAACAATCTGGCGAACATCTCTACCAGCGGCTTTCAGCGTGACCTGGAACAGGCCCGCTCGATGCCGGTGTTCGGTGACGTCTTTCCGGCGCGCGCGTTTGCCATGTCCGAGCGGCCGGCAACCGACTTCTCTCCGGGCGCGATGCAGGAAACCGGTCGTGATCTGGACGTGGCCGTGGGCGGCGACGGCTGGGTGGCGGTGCAGGCTCCCGACGGCAGCGAAGGCTACGTGCGTACCGCGAGCATGAATATTGACGCGCTGGGCGTATTGCGCGCCGGCAACGGCATGCCGGTGATGGGCAATGCCGGGCCGATCGCCGTGCCGCCCGAGTCGAAGATCGAAGTGGGCGAGGATGGCACCATCAGTATCCGCGCCATGGGTGAGGGCCCGCGTGTGGTGGCGGTGGTCGACCGCATCAAGCTGGTCAACCCGGACCTGAAGAACATGACCAAGGGCCTGGACGGGATGATCCATACCAAGGACGGCCAGCCGGCGGTGGTCGATGCCAACGTCAAGCTGGTCTCCGGTTTCCTCGAGGCGAGCAACGTCAATGCCGTCGAGGAAATGACCTCGGTGCTGGCCTTGTCCAAGCAATTCGAGCTGCATATCAAAATGATGAACACCGCCAAAGACGATGACCAGGCAATGGCTCGGGTCTTGCAGATCAGCTAATCACCACAACGTAGCGCCGTAAAACAGGCGCGCGAAGGAGAACAGAATGCTTCCGGCACTATGGGTTGCAAAAACAGGTTTGGCGGCGCAAGACACCAACCTGACCACCATTTCCAACAACCTGGCCAACGTCTCGACCACCGGCTTCAAGCGTGATCGCGCCGAATTCCAGGACCTGCTGTACCAGATCAAGCGTCAGCCTGGCGCCCAGTCGACCCAGGACAGCGAACTGCCGTCCGGCCTGCAACTGGGTACCGGTGTGCGCATCGTCGGCACGCAGAAGAACTTCGCTGCCGGCAGCCTGCAGACCACCGACCAGCCGCTGGACATGGCGGTCAACGGACGCGGTTTCTTCCAGATCCTGCAGCCGGACGGCACCACGGCCTACACCCGTGACGGTACCTTCCACCTGGACAACAACGGCCAGATCGTCACCGCCAGCGGCTTTGCCCTGGAGCCGGCGATCGTGATCCCGAACAATGCCCAGACCTTCACCGTGGGCAAGGACGGCACCGTATCGATCACCGTCGCTGGCAACCCGGCTTCGCAAGTGATCGGCAACCTGCAGACCGCTGACTTCATCAACCCCGCCGGCCTGCAGGCCGTGGGCGGCAACCTGTTCCTGGAAACCGCCGCCAGCGGCGCGCCACAGGTCGGTACGCCGGGGCTCAACGGTTTCGGTACCACCGAGCAGAGCACCCTGGAAACCTCGAACGTCAGCACCGTGGAAGAGATGGTCAACATGATCACCACCCAGCGTGCCTACGAAATGAACTCCAAGGTGATTTCCACTGCCGACCAGATGCTCTCGTTCGTCGCGCAGAATCTGTAATCAAGTCTATGAGGCGGCCTGAGGGTCGCCTGCAACACCGTGAGGTAAGGGTCATGAATCGGTTGTTTTCTGTTCTCGCGCTGAGTGGGATTGCTGCGCTGGCAGGGTGCGTGAGTCCGCCGCCCAAGCCCAACGACCCCTACTATGCGCCGGTGTTGCCGCGCACCCCGTTGCCGGCGGCAGCGAACAACGGTTCGATCTACCAGGCCGGTTTCGAGCAGAACCTGTATGGCGACCGCAAGGCATTCCGGGTCGGTGACATCATCACCATCACCCTGAACGAGGCGACCCAGGCGAGCAAGAACGCCAACTCCAACCTGTCGAAGAAAAGCGCCACCAACATCGGCCTGACCTCGCTGTTTGGCAGCACCCCCAATACCAACAACCCGTTGGGCAGCGGTGACCTGAGCCTGAACGCCGGCTACAGCGGCACCCGTGCCACCGACGGTACTTCCAAGGCCGGCCAGAGCAACAGCCTGACCGGTTCGATCACCGTCACCGTGGCCGACGTATTGCCCAACGGCATCATCGCGGTACGCGGCGAGAAGTGGATGACCCTCAACACCGGCGACGAGCTGGTGCGGATTGCCGGCCTGGTCCGGGCTGACGACATCGCCACCGATAACACCGTACCGTCCACCCGGGTGGCCGATGCGCGCATCACCTATTCGGGGACCGGCTCCTTCGCCGATACGAGCCAGCCGGGTTGGTTCGACCGTTTCTTCCTCAGCCCGCTCTGGCCTTTCTAGGTGCCGATGACCATGTTCAACTTCAAGCATCTGATGGCGGCTGTGCTGCTGATGTCCACTGCCTTCGGTGTCCAGGCCGAGCGGTTGAAGGACATCGCCAGCATTTCCGGCGTGCGTTCCAACCAGTTGATCGGTTATGGCCTGGTGGTCGGCCTCAACGGTACGGGTGACCAGACCACCCAGACCCCGTTCACCCTGCAGACCTTCAACAACATGCTGTCGCAGTTCGGCATCAAGGTGCCGCCGGGTTCCGGCAACGTGCAGTTGAAGAACGTCGCGGCGGTCTCGGTCAGTGCCGACCTGCCGGCTTTCGCCAAGCCGGGCCAGGTGGTGGACATCACCGTTTCTTCCATCGGCAACTCCAAGAGCCTGCGAGGCGGTACCTTGCTGCTGACGCCGCTGAAGGGGATCGACGGCAACGTCTACGCCATCGCCCAGGGCAACCTGGTGGTGGGTGGTTTCGACGCCGAGGGCCGTGACGGCTCGAAGATCACCGTCAACGTTCCGTCGGCCGGTCGTATTCCTGGCGGTGCCTCCGTCGAACGTGCGGTACCGAGTGGTTTCAACCAGGGCAACAGCCTGACCCTGAACCTCAACCGCTCCGACTTCACCACGGCCAAGCGCATTGTCGACAAGATCAACGACATGCTCGGCCCTGGCGTGGCACAAGCCATCGATGGCGGCTCGATTCGTGTCACCGCGCCACTGGATCCGAGCCAGCGTGTCGACTACCTGTCGATCCTGGAAAACCTCGAGGTCGATCCGGGGCAGGCGGTGGCGAAGGTCATCATCAACTCGCGCACCGGCACCATCGTGATCGGCCAGAACGTCAAGGTCTCGCCGGCGGCGGTGACCCACGGCAGCCTGACGGTGACCATCACCGAGGACCCGATCGTCAGCCAGCCGGGCCCGCTGTCCAATGGCACCACGGCCGTGGTCCCACGCTCGCGGGTCAATGCCCAGCAGGAAGCCAAGCCGATGTTCAAGTTCGGCCCTGGCACGACCCTGGACGAAATCGTCCGGGCGGTGAACCAGGTGGGAGCGGCGCCGGGCGACCTGATGGCGATCCTCGAAGCCTTGAAACAGGCCGGCGCGCTGCAAGCCGACCTGATTGTGATCTGAGGCCGTTTCCATGGTGGATATTCGCAAGAGCGGGATCGTCAGTACCAGCGACTCGGGGGCCTATACCGACCTCAATCGCCTGAACAACCTGAAGGTCGGCGATCGCAACAGCGACGGCAACCTGCGCAAGGTCGCGCAGGAATTCGAGTCGCTGTTTCTCAGCCAGATGCTCAAGTCCATGCGTTCGGCCACCGAAGTGCTGGGCCAGGACAATCCGCTCAATACCCCGGCGGCCAAGCAGTACCAGGAAATGTATGACCAGCAACTGGCGGTGACCATGTCCCGCCAGGGTGGTGGTATCGGTCTGGCCGATGTCTTGATGCGCCAGATGTCCAAGGAAAAATCCTCGCGGCCATCCGACAGCGGGCTCAAGGCCGGACCGCCTGCGGACGCGATCGAGAAACCGGTCGAGACACCGATTGCCGCGGGCACCGCGACGGCGACGCCAGGTTCGCCGTTCGTGCGTTCCAACGGCCAGCATGTGTTGTGGGCGTCACGGGTCGGCACGCAGAACACTGCCGACGGCACGATGCGCAACGATGTCGCCAAGCTCAACGCGCGACGCCTGGCATTGCCGAGCAAGTTGGCGGATCGCCTGCTGGCCGGGCTCGTCCCGTCGGTGGATGGCGCCCAGGCCGCGCAGGCCAGGAATGTCCTGCCGCAACGCACGCCTGCCGCTGGCGATGGCGTGGTCAATGGTGACTGGCTGGCCATGCCGACCGGGACCATGCAGGTCTACGGGCGTGCCGTGGCCCAGCCGCCGCTGGCACCGGCCAAGCGGGCGTTCAGTTCCCAGGATGAATTTGTCGCCACCATGCTGCCCATGGCGCAGCAGGCGGCCCAGCGCATCGGTGTCGATCCGCGTTACCTCGTGGCCCAGGCGGCCCTGGAAACCGGCTGGGGCAAGTCGGTCATGCGCCAGCAGGACGGCAGCAGCAGTCATAACCTGTTCGGCATCAAGACCGGCAGCAGCTGGCAGGGGCCGCAGGCCCGGGCGATCACCAGCGAATTCAGGAATGGGCAGATGGTCAAGGAGACGGCGGACTTCCGTTCCTACGCGTCCTACCAGGACAGCTTCCACGATCTGGTGACGATGCTGCAAAGCAACAATCGCTATCAAGATGTGCTGAAGTCGGCCGATAACCCAGAACAGTTTGTACGTGAGCTGCAAAAGGCCGGGTATGCAACCGACCCGGACTACGCCAGCAAGATTTCGCAAATAGCAAAAACGATGAAGAGCTACCAGAACTACGCTGCGGCGGGCGCTTCCACGAATTTATAAGGTCTGAATCATGAGTCTGCTCAATATCGGGATGACGGGGTTGAACGCGGCCAGCTCGGCTCTATCGACCACCGGCAACAACATTGCCAACGTTGATACCGCCGGTTATTCGCGTCAGCAAACCGTGCAGAGCTCCGCGGCCTCGCAGAAGTACGGCAGCGTCTTCATCGGCACCGGGACCACCCTGGCCGATGTGCGCCGGGTCTACAGTTCGTACCTGGAATCGCAGCTGCATACCGCGACCTCGCTCAACAGCGATACCTCGTCGTACCTGGCCCAGGTCACGCCGACCGACTCGATGCTGTCCGACACCAACACCGGCATGACCGCTTCCCTGCAGAAGTTCTTCACTTCCCTGCAGGCGGTCTCGGCTTCGCCGACCGACGATCCGTCCCGTCAGACCGCGCTGAGCAGTGCCAAGGCCCTGAGTGACAAGTTCAACACCATCGCCAAGCAGCTCAACGACCAGAACACCGGGATCAACACCAACCTGGCGGACATGGCCGACCAGGTGAACAAGCTGGCGTCGAGCATCGCCAGCTACAACGACCAGATTTCCAGGATTTCCCCGTCCGCCGGCGCGCCCAACGACCTGATGGACAAGCGCAACGAGGCCGTCCGCCAGTTGTCCGAGCTGGTCGGCACCTCGGTGACCGAGCGTGGCTCCAACTACGACGTCTACCTCGCCAACGGCCAGCCGCTGGTCATGGGCAACAGCACCAATACCATTTCGGCCGTGCCGAGCAAGGACGACCCGAGCCGTTCCTCGCTGCAACTGAACCGTGCCTCGAGCACCATCGATATCACCGACTCGGTGACCGGTGGCGAAATGGGCGGCCTGATCCGTTATCGCAACGAAGTGCTGAACCCGGCGCTGAACGAACTGGGGCGCGTGGCGCTGGTCGTCGCCGACCAGATGAACAAGCAGAACGCCCAGGGTATCGACAAGAACGGCAACTTCGGTTCGGCGATCTTCAACGACATCAACAGTGCGGCCCTGGTCAGCCAGCGCAGCATCGCCAAGTCGACCAACAATCCGGCGTCCGGCAACCTGAACGTGAATATCAGCGACACTGGCGCGCTGACCACCTACGACTACCAGGTGACCTTCACCAGCGGCACGAACTACTCGGTCAAGCGTTCCGACGGGACCGACATGGGCAGTTTCAGCACGGCGACCACGCCGCCGCCGGTCATCGATGGCTTCACCCTCAATCCCAACAGCGCCACGGCGATGACCGCGGGTGACAGCTTCAAGATCACCCCGACCCGCAGCGGCGCCAGCGATATCCAGACGGTGATGACCGATTCGAAGACCATCGCCGCTGCCGCGCCCCTGACCGGCGTGACCAGTGCCAACAACGGCGGGACTTATACCCAGCCGACCCTGGTCGACCAGTTGGGCACCAGCAATGCAACCAACAACGCGCAGTTGCAGGACGCCATCAAATACGGGCTGCCGGCCAAAATCGTCTTCGGTGCTCCGGGTACCGGGGCCGCTGCGGGCACCCAGAGCTACACGCTGACCGACGCCAAGGGCAATGTCATGGGCACCGGTACCATCGTACCGGGCCAGAACAACACCCTGAACCTGAAGGTCAACATGGTGGACGCCTCGGGCAACCCGGTGATGGACACCACCGTCACGCCCAACGTGCAGAAGACCTTCACGGTCCAGACCACGGTGGGCGGCAATCCGAAAGCCGGCGAAAGCTTCACCATGTCCATGACCGGCGCGGGTTCCTCGGACAACCGCAACAGCACCGCCCTGGTCGGTCTGCAGACCAAGAAAACCGTCGATACCAGCACCGCGAGCGGCGGCATCAGCCTGTCGGACGCCTATGGCAAGCTGGTTTCCAATGTCGGCACCAAGGCGGCCACGGCCAAGTCGGACAGCGATGCGACCACCACGGTGCTGACCAACGCCAAGGGCGCGCGCGATTCCCTGTCCGGGGTCAACCTCGACGAAGAAACCGGCAACCTGGTCAAGTACCAGCAGTACTACACCGCCTCGTCGCAGATCATCAAGGCGGCGCAGGAAACTTTCAGCACGCTGATCAACAGTCTTTAAGGAGTCGTAATTCATGCGCATTTCCACCGCCCAGTATTACGAAACGACCGCTGCCAACTATCAGCGTGGCTACAACGACACCCTCAAGAGCGCCGCCGAGGCCAGCAGCCTGACCAAGGTCAACACCGCTGCCGATGATCCGGTTGGCGCGGCACGGCTGCTGCAACTGGGCCAGCAAAGCGCGGCGCTGACGCAGTACGGGACCAACGCTTCCGCACTCAAGACCCAATACAGTCAGACCGAAACGGCGCTGGATTCGATCCAGACGGCGATGCAGCGCGCCCGTGAGCTGGCGGTGGCCGCCAACACCGGCAGCAAGACCGATGCCGACCGCAAGGCCGCGGCCCAGGAGCTGGGGCAGTTGCAGCAGACGATTCTCGGGCTGATGAACAGTCAGGACTCCAACGGCAACTACCTGTTTGGCGGTTCGAAGACCAACACCCCGCCGTACACCGCGAACGCGGACGGCACCTACAGCTACAATGGTGACCAGTCCACCTTGAGCCTGCAGGTCGGCGACAACTTGTCGCTGGGCAGCAATATCACCGGTTGGGAGGCTTTCCAGCAGTCCATCAACACCGCACGAACCAATGTCACCATGACCGCCCCGGCGGTGGACGATGGCCGCGTGAGCTTGTCCAACGGCCAGGTCAGCAACAGTGCGACCTATGATTCCAAGTTCGCCGCGGGCCAGCCCTACACCGTGACTTTCCTCAGCAGCACGCAGTTGAAGATCACCGACGCCAGCGGCAACGACGTGACCTCGGAGGCCAGTCAGAACGGCGTCATCAGCAACAGCAACGGCGCCAACCAGTCGGTGAACTTCCGTGGCATCGACCTGGGCCTGAACATCAACCTGAAGTCCGGTGATGTCCCGGACACCGTGATTGCCGGCCACACCTTCACGTTGGCGGTACAACCGGACACCTTCAATACCTCGCGTAGCCCGGGCAACACCTCGACTTCGGTGATCACCGGTGCGACCACCACCAACCAGGCGGCCTACGCCAGTACTTTCCCGAATGGTGGGGCAATCATCAAGTTTGGTGCTGGTGGGGCCTATGACCTGTATGCCGCGCCGATCTCGGCGGACAGCAAACCGGTCTCCTCGGGCACCATGCCCGCGCTGCCTGCCGCGCAGACGATAACGGCAGCCGGTGTCACCTTCACCTTCAGTGGGGCGGCCAATACGGGCGATCAGTTCATCGTCCAGCCCAACGATCACCAGACCCAGAATATCCTCGACACCCTGGGCTCGATGATCAATGCCCTCAATACCCCGAGCGATGGCATTCCGACGGCCCAGCAGAAGCAGTTGGCAACGATGAATGCGGGGATCAGTAACATCGACAGCGCAATGAACCAGGTGGGCAGTGCGACGACCACTGTCGGTACGCGTGGGTCGGCGATGGATGTACAGGCAGCGACCAACGAAAGCCTCACCCTGGCCAACACCAGCAGCCAGCAGGCGATCAGGGACTCCGATCCGGCCGAGGTGATGACCCGCCTCACCTTGCAGCAGACCATGCTGCAGGCCGCTCAACTGGCCTTCAGCAAAATCAGCCAGCTGGGCCTGTTCAACAAGATCTAGGAATCATAATCGGGCGCGCAAGCGCCCGATTGCTGTCTCCCTCGAATACCCGCCGCTGTGGCCAGCGGCTCCAGGGACGCTGCCGTCGCAGGCGCGCTCCCGTCGCTTGAGAGTCCCGCCGTGAACACCACCCCCCTTGTCAGTCTCGTCATCCCCGCTTCCAACCCACGGTTCTTTCCCCGGGCCCTGGGCGGCGCCTTGACGCAGAGTTATGCCAACCTGGAAATCATCGTGTGCGATGACAGTCCGGGCGATGAGATCGAGAAGGCGGTAGAGGCGCTGAGCGAACGGACCGGCAAGGCCGTGCGTTATGTGCGCAATCCGCAGCCGCTGGGTTATATCGGCAATCTGCAGGCGTGCCTGGACCTGGCCACGGGTGAGTACATCAAGTTCCTGCTGGACGACGATCAACTGCTGCCCGGGATTATCGAGCAGCAGGCCCAGGTCTTTATCGATCATGCAGAGGCCAACCTGGTATTGGCACAGCGCTTCTACTGGGATGCCGACGATCTCCAATTGCCTTCGCGCCTGGAGAACAGCACCCTGTCGCCGGTTTCCGGGCTGTTCAAGGCCGAAGACCTGCTGGCCATCTGCGAGAACTTCCCGGTCAACTTTTTCGGCGGTCTGACTTGCGCGCTGTTTCGTCGGGATGATCTGCTCGAGTTGCTGCCGGCCCTGACCCAGCCCGGGCATTGTTTTGTCGCGTCCCTCGACCTGGCGCTGTATATCTGCCTGTTCCGGCGCGGCAGCCTGGCTGTATTGAACAATGTACTGAGCATCGAGCGCCTGTACCCCGAGCGGATCAATCGCCAGCAGGCGATGAAGGATGCCGCCGCCACGGAAATGCAGTGGCTGCTGCAAATGCTCAAGGCCCGTAGCGGCGAGAAGGCTCCGGCCCCGGGCTGGGTACGCTACGTGCCCCTGGCAACGGCCGGGGTCCTGCCGCGGGTCTGGGAAGAGCTGCCCCTGAGCCGGACCCTCGGCACCCGGCAGACCACCCAGCACTGGCGGGTCGGTATCGCCAGCGAAAGCTTCGCCCAGCTCTACGCCGAATGGCTGGCGTGCCGCACCCTGACCGAGCCTCAGCGCAAGTTGTTGCCGGATACGCTGAGCACCTGGCCCTGGCAGCCGAAGATCGTGCCCGTGGTGATTGACGAGCCGGGCGGTAGCGCCGATCTGGAAATGACCCTGCACAGCCTCGCACAGCAGCTCTACGCACCCCAGCTGACGTTGGTCCTGTCCAGTGCCTGTACCGAGGCCACGCTGGACGGTCGGGTGTTTCGCCTGCCTCTGGAGGAGGACTGGCGCCAGCAGGTGAACGGGTTGTTGGCGCAGCTCGATGAAGCCCACTGGTTCTATCTGTTGCGTGCCGGTGACCGCCTGCCCGAGCCGGCCTTGCTGGTGCTGGCCGAGCGTATCGTGATTTCGCCGAATGCCCGCTGTATCTACAGCGACGAGGGCGGCTTGCTGGCCGGTGAATCGACGGAGCCGGTGTTCAAGCCGGATTTCAACCTCGATCTCATGCGCAGCTACCCCTATGTCGGGCGTGCCCTGGCGTTCCAGCGCGAAGCTTTTCTGGCCCATGGCGGTTTCGACGTGCGCTGCGCCGAGCTGGCGCCCCACGACGTGCTGTGGCGGATGGTCGAAAGCGACGGCACGCGGGCGGTGGAGCATATTGCCGAGATTCAGCTGGAGTCGGCGTTTTCCCTGTCCCGATGGTTGTCCTTGCCCGAACTGGTCGAGCTCAACCCGTATGTCGTGCAGGCGCACCTGGAGCGGCTGGGGGTCGAGCATGAGGTTCGCCCCGGTGAGGGGCGACTGCTCAATCGTATCGACTACCACTACCCGTCGCGACCGCTGGTGTCGATCATCATTGTCAGCAAGGACCAGTGCGCAGCCTTGCAGCGCTGTGTCGAAAGCCTGCTGGAAAAGACTCTCTATACCGAATACGAACTGTTGCTGGTGGACAATGGCAGCGAAGGTGCCGAAGCGCAGGCCTGGTTGGCCGGCATGGCGCAGTTGGGCAGTGACCGCCTGCGCGTACTGGAGTACCTGCCACAGGGCAATGCGGCGGCGGTGCGCAACTTCGCTGCCAGTCAGGCGCGTGGCGAATACCTGGTGACGCTCAATCCCTACACCGTGATCACCCAGGGTGAGTGGCTGGACGAGTTGCTCAACCACGGCCAGCGCCCGGAAGTCGGCGTGGTCGGGGCCAAGCTGTTCAGTCCCGACGGACGCGTGCTGCACGCGGGCTTGATCCTCGGGCTGCGTGGCCCGGCAGGCATACCGTTCTACGGCGAGGCGATGCATGCGGCCGGCTACATGTACCGGCTGCAAGTCGTGCATGACCTGAGTGCGGTGGGCGCCGATTGCCTGATGGTCCGCAAGTCGCTGTTCGATGAGCTGGGCGGATTGAATGAACAGCAGTTCGGCCAGTCCCTCAACGAAGTCGACCTGTGTCTGCGGGTCGGCCAGAGCGGTCACCTGGTGGTCTGGACGCCCCATGCGCAGTTGGCCCTGGGCGCGCAACCGGCGGTGCAGCTGGAGGCCGAGCAGCAGCAACAGCGCGCCCTGGAAGAAGAGACGTTCTACAAGCGCTGGCTGCCCGTTGTCGCCCGCGATCCGGCCTACAATCCCAGCCTGACGCTGGACAGCCTGGGCGGCTCCAGCTTCAGCCTGGAGCCGGGCCTGCGCACGGGCTGGAGTGCCTTCTCCGGGCGTTATCTGCCACGGATCATGGCATTGCCGGTAAATGCCTCGGCCATCGGCCATTACCGCGTCACCCAGCCGCTGATCGAGCTGGAAGCGGCGGGACGGGCAGTCGGGAAGACGTACTACAACTTGCCTTCGATTATCGAGGTCGAGCGTCAGTCTCCTGACGTTATCGTTCTGCAGGGTCGCTACGCCGCGCAACCGATTGATGAAATCACCGGTCTGAAGACCTACAGCCAGGCCCGCCGTATCTATGAGCTGGATGACTATGTCATCAGCGTGCCGCGCAAGAACGGACATATTCGCAACCTGCCCGACCAGGACGAAATGGAGCGGCTGGTGCGTCGCGGCATCGGCATGTGCGATCGGGTGGTGGTCTCCACCGCACCCCTGGCGGACGCCTTGTCTTCCATGCACAGCGATATCCGGGTGGTGCCGAACATGCTGGCCACGCACCTGTGGAACGGCTTGCGCAGTCAGCGCCGGACCTCAAAAAAACCGCGGGTGGGTTGGGGCGGAGGGACCAGTCACGCCGGCGACCTGGCGATCATCGCCGACGTCGTGAAGGAACTGGCCAATGAGGTGGATTGGGTCTTCTTCGGCATGTGCCCCGATGATCTGCGCCCCTATATGCATGAGTTCCACGGGGTGATCGACCTGGCGATCTACCCGGCGAAGCTGGCCAGCCTGAACCTCGACCTGGCGCTGGCACCCCTCGAGTTCCACATCTTCAACGACTGCAAGAGCAACCTGCGTCTGCTGGAGTATGGCGCCTGTGGTTATCCGGTGATCTGCACCGATACCAAGGCCTATACCGGGTATCTGCCGTGCACGAAGATCAAGACCAACACCACGGATGAGTGGCTGCAGGCGATTCGCATGCACCTGGCCGATCCCGATGCCAGCTACCGTATGGGCGATGAGTTGCGTGAGATCGTGCTGCGGGACTACATGCTGCGTGGCGACAACCTGCGTTACTGGGAAAACGGCTGGCTGGCCGACTGATTCGCGTCCCCGATGTATTGCGCCGGCTCCGTCCGCGGAGCTGGCGCGTTTCCTGCAAGTCCCCCTTCATATCGCCATAAATCGTGCATTTGGCGGCGCGGCCAATCGGCCCTGAGCCATTGCGAACGATTTGACCCGGCAGTCTGGGAAGTCCCACAGGGCCCGAGCAGCTCCTGTGATGAAGAAGAAGGGGACGTTGATGAAGGCAGTAATTCTGGCGGGTGGCCTGGGCACGCGGATCAGCGAGGAATCGCACCTCAAGCCCAAGCCGATGATCGAGATCGGCGGCAAGCCAATTCTCTGGCACATCATGAAGCAGTACTCGGCCCACGGTATCCACGACTTCGTGATCTGCCTGGGCTACAAGGGCTACGCCATCAAGGACTTCTTCGCCAACTACTTCCTGCACACCTCCGACGTCACCTTCGACATGTCCAACAACCGCATGGACGTTCACCAGAATTACAGCGAACCGTGGCGCGTCACCCTGATCGACACGGGTGAGGAAACCATGACCGGTGGCCGCCTGCGTCGCGCCGGCCGTTACTTGGAAAACGAAGAGGCCTTCTGCTTCACCTACGGCGACGGCGTTTCGGACCTGAATATCGGTGCGTTGGTGGACTTCCACCGTGGCAGCGGCAAGCTGGCCACGGTCACCGCCGTGCAACCGCCGGGGCGTTACGGCGCGCTGGAGCGCGATGGCGACATGGTCCGCGGCTTCATCGAAAAACCCCGTGGCGACGGTGGCTGGATCAACGGCGGGTTTTTTGTCCTGTCGCCCAAGGTCTTGTCATTGATCAGCGACGATACCACGGTCTGGGAAGCCGAGCCGCTGATGGGGCTGGCTGCCCAGGGGCAGTTGAATGCCTTCCAGCATGATGGCTTCTGGCATCCGATGGACACCCTGCGCGACAAGAATCACCTGGAGCAGTTGTGGCAGAGCGGGGAGGCCCCATGGAAGCAGTGGGACTGAGCCCGGCTTTCTGGCGTGGCAAGCGGGTCCTGCTGACCGGCCATACCGGCTTCAAGGGCAGTTGGCTGGCGCTCTGGCTACAAAGCCTGGGCGCCGAGGTCAGTGGCTTTGCCCTGGCCCCGGCCACCGAGCCGAACCTGTTCGAACTGGCGCGGGTCGGCGAAGGCATCAAGGACCGGCGCGGCGACCTGCGTGACCTCGGTGCGTTGCTGGAACTGATCGCCGAGACCGAGCCGGAAATCGTCCTGCACCTGGCCGCGCAGCCACTGGTGCGTGAGGCGTATCGCGATCCCCTCGGTACCTATTCGAGCAACGTCATGGGCACCCTCAACCTGCTCGAGGCGATCCGCCAGGTGGGTGGCGTGCGTGCCTGCGTGCTGGTGACCACCGACAAGGTCTACGCCAATCAGGAATGGGCATGGCCCTATCGGGAAAACGAAGCCCTTGGTGGCCACGATCCCTATAGCAGCAGCAAAGCCTGTTGCGAGTTGCTGGCACAGTCCTACGTGGCTTCCTTCTTTCCCGCCGGGCGCTACGACGTGCATGGCCTGGCGCTGGCGACAGCGCGGGCGGGCAATGTCCTGGGCGGCGGCGATTTTTCACCGGAGCGATTGATTCCGGATGTGCTCCGCGCCTGGTCGGCGGATGAGCCGGTGACCTTGCGTTATCCACAGGCCGTGCGCCCCTGGCAGCATGCGCTGGAGCCGCTGGCCGGCTACCTGTTACTGGCGGCCGCGCTTTATGAGCGCGGGCCGGAATCGGCCGGGGCCTGGAACTTCGGGCCAGGTGAAGACGATATGTGCAGTGTCGGCGACGTGGTCGGGCGGCTTGCCGGGCGCTGGCCGCAGGCCCCGGGCCTGCGGGTCGAGCCGAGCGAGCTGCACGAAGCAGGGCTGTTGCGCCTGGACAGCAGCCGCGCGCGGCAACTGCTTGGCTGGCAACCGCGCTGGTCGTTGCAGCAATGCCTGGAACATACCCTGGACTGGCACCTGGCGTGGAAGAACGGCGCGGACATGCGGGCCTTCACCCTGGCGCAGTTGGATCTCTATCGGGGGGCGTTGTGAGCGAATTGCTGATTCACCCCTTGCCCCTCGAGGGTCTGTTCAGTGTGCAGCACAAACGGCACGCCGATCAGCGCGGGCAGTTTTCCCGGTTGTTTTGCGAAGGCAGCCTGAGTGCCTTTGGCCAGGTTTTTCATGTCCGCCAGATCAACCATTCCTGCACCCGTGAGCGCGGTAGCGTGCGCGGCCTGCATTATCAGAATGCCCAGGCTCCGGAAGCCAAGCTGATCACCTGCCTGCGGGGCGAGGTCTGGGATGTCGCGGTGGACCTGCGTCCGGATTCGCCGACCTTCCTGCAGTGGCACGCCGAGCACCTGCGCGCCGGCGACGGTCGCAGCCTGCTGTTGCCCGCCGGTTTCGCCCACGGCTTCCAGACCCTGAGCGACGACGCCGAGCTGCTGTACCTGCACAGCGCCGACTATGCGCCGGACGCCGAGGGTGGCCTGTCGGTGCTCGACCCGCGCCTGGCGATTGCCTGGCCCGAGGCTGTCAAAAATCTGTCGGCCAGGGATGCGGGTCATCCGCTGCTCGACACGTCTTTCCCTGGAGTACGTCTATGAACTGCCGAGGTTGCGGCACCCCGTTGGTCTTGCCGTTGATCGATCTCGGCACTTCGCCGCCGTCCAATGCTTACTTGCGGGCTGACCAGTTGGAGCAGGCGGAGCCCTGGGTCCCGTTGAAAGTCGCGGTGTGCCAGAGCTGCTGGCTGGTGCAGACCGAGGACTACACCCGTGCCGATACGCTGTTCGATGCCGAGTACGCCTACTTCAGTTCGTTTTCCAGCACCTGGCTGGCCCACGCCGAGCGTTATGTGGCCGAGATGGTCGAGCGCTTCGGGTTGAGCGCCGACAGCCGCGTGGTGGAGGTGGCCGCCAACGATGGCTACCTGCTGCAATATGTGGCCGGGCGCGGCATCCCCTGTCTGGGTGTCGAGCCGACTCGCAGCACCGCCCAGGCGGCGCGGGACAAGGGCCTGGAGATCCGTGAACTGTTCTTCGGCCGCGACACCGCGTTGCAGTTGTGCGAAGAGGGTTGGTCGGCCGACCTGATGACGGCCAACAATGTGCTGGCCCATGTGCCGGACATCAACGATTTCCTCCAGGGTTTTGCCACCCTGCTCAAGCCTGCGGGCGTGGCGACCTTCGAGTTTCCGCACCTGCTCGCCCTGATGGCCGGGCATCAGTTCGATACCCTGTATCACGAGCACTACTCCTATCTGTCACTGACCGCGGTGCAGGCCCTGTGCGCGCGCAACGGCCTGGAAGTCTTCGACGTCAGCGGCCTGCCGACCCATGGTGGTTCGCTGCGGGTCTTCGTGCAGCGCGCCGATGGTTCGCAGCGTGCGGTACAGCCGGTGGTCGGGCAGGTTCTGGCGGCCGAACTGGCCACCGGCGTGAAGACCGCGGCGTTCTACGCCACCCTGGCACCGGCCGCCGAACGCATCAAGCATGGCCTGCTGCGGTTTCTCCTGCAGGCCAAGGCCGAAGGCAAGCGCGTGGTGGGTTATGGCGCGGCGGCCAAGGGCAATACCTTGCTCAACTACGCCGGGGTCAGGGCTGACCTGCTGGCCTGGGTGGCCGATGCCAACCCGCACAAGCAGGGTAAATTCCTCCCGGGCAGCCGCATTCCGGTGGTCTCGCCCGAGCGCATCGAGGCCGAGAAGCCGGACTACGTGCTGGTGTTGCCGTGGAACCTGCTGCAGGAAGTCAGCCAGCAACAGGCGGTCGTACGTGAATGGGGCGGGCGTTTCGTGGTTGCGGTGCCCGAGTTGACGGTCCTGTGAGCGGCCTCAAGGTGCTGGTGACGGGAGCGACCGGTTTTGTCGGTCGGCATCTGGTCACGGCCTTGCTGGCGCGTGGCCATTCCGTTCGCGCCGTGGCCCGTCATCCCGAAGCCGCCCGGAACCTGCCATGGGCCGATGCGGTGGAACTGGTTGCCGCCGACGTGCACGCCGAGGACCTGGACGTGGCTGCGCTGAGCGACGGCATCGATGTCCTGGCTCATCTGGCCTGGCCCGGGCTGCCGAACTACCAGGCGCTGTTTCACTTCGAACACAACCTGTTCGCCGATTACCGCTTTATCAAGCAGGCGGTCGAGGCCGGTATCCCCCAGGTGCTGGTGACCGGCACCTGTTTCGAGTATGGCCTGCAGAGCGGGCCGCTGAGTGAGGCGGTGGCGGCACAGCCGAGCAATCCCTATGGTCTGGCCAAGAACAGCCTGCGCCTGTTTCTGGAGGCGCTGCGCCAGCAGGTGCCGTTCAACCTGCAATGGGCGCGGTTGTTCTACCTGTACGGCGAGGGGCAGAACCCCAACAGCTTGCTGGCCAGCCTGGACCGTGCCATCGAGGCCGGCGACAGCCACTTCAACATGTCGGCGGGCGAGCAGCTACGCGATTACCTGCCGATCGAAGTGGCTGCCGGTCATCTCGCGCGGCTTCTGGAACAACGGGACTTTTCCGGTGTGGTCAACTGCGCCAGCGGCCGGCCGATAGCGGTCAGGACCCTGGTTGAGCAGCGTCTGCGCGAGCGCGGGGCATCGATCACGCTGAACCTGGGTCACTACGGTTACGCCAACCACGAACCGATGGCGTTCTGGGGCGTGGCCGAGCGGTTGCAACAGTTACTGGGAGGCGAACATGGCGCATGAGTTGTACCGGGCGAGCGATCTGCCGGTCCTGCAGAACCGTACCTTTGCTGATGCGGCTTCGGCCAGGACCTCGGCCAGCGCCGATATCGTGCTGGTGCAGGACGAGGTCAGCGGGCTGATCTTCAACCAGGCCTTCGATGCCGGCAAACTGAGCTACGACAGCGATTACCAGAACGAACAGGCACATTCCGGCCAGTTCCAGCAGCACCTGAACGATGTGGAGGGCATCATTGCCCGCCATTTCAAGGGGCAGAGCCTGATCGAGGTGGGTTGTGGCAAGGGCTATTTCCTCGAACTGTTACGCGGCCTGGGCTATGCAATCACGGGTATCGACCCGGCGTACGAAGGCAGTAACCCCGAGGTGATCAAGGCACCGTTCACCCGTGGCCTGGGGCTGGCGGCCGATGCCCTGGTGCTGCGCCATGTGCTGGAACATATCGCCGACCCGGTGGCCTTCCTGGCCGCCATGGCCGAGGCCAACCAGGGCGGGCAGATCTATATCGAGGTGCCATGCTTCGACTGGATCGTCGAGCACAGTGCCTGGTTCGATCTCTTCTATGAGCATGTCAATTACTTCCGCCTCGACGACCTGCGTCGCCTGTTCGGCACCGTGCACGAGGCCGGCCATCTGTTTGGCGGGCAGTACCTGTATATCGTCGCCGACCTCGGCAGCCTGCGCCTGACACCGAGCGAACCGGTGGTGCGCCAGCACTTGCCGGAGCACTTCACCGCCAGCCTGGACAAGGCCATCCGCATTATCCGCGAGGCACCCGAGCAGGGTTCCTGCATCTGGGGGGCGTCGTCCAAGGGCGTGATCTATTCGTTGTTCCTGCAACGGGCGGGCGTGGCTGTCGACCAGGTGGTGGATATCAACCCGGCCAAGCAGGGGCGTTACCTGCCACTCAGCGGTGTCCGTGTGTCGTCACCGCAGGAAGCCCTGGAAACCTTGCCCATCGGGGCCAACCTGTTTGTGATGAATTCCAATTACCTCGAAGAAATAAAGCGCATGACCGGTGGACGTTATGTCTACCACGCCGTCGACAGCGCCTCCTTTCAATGAACTTTTGCCGAGACCGAACAATGACCAAGACCGTAATGCAAGCCTTCGAAGCCGAATGCCAGGCTGAAATCGCCGCCCAGGGCCAGGACGAAAAACTCCAGGGCCTGGCCCGCGAGTTCTTCAATGAATCGGCCAAGCACAAGTACAGCTACCACTTTTCCTGGATGGGCCGGCCGATCATCCAGTTGCCCCAGGACATGATGGCGATGCAGGAGATCATCTGGCAGGTCAAGCCGGACCTGGTCATCGAGTGCGGTATTGCCCATGGCGGCTCGATCATCTACTACGCCTCGCTGCTGGAACTGCAAGGCCATGGCGAGGTGCTGGGTATCGACCGTGACATTCGCCCGCACAACCGCGAAGCCATCGAAAGCCACCCGATGAGCAAGCGCATCAGCATGATCGAAGGTTCGAGCATCGAGCTGTCGACCGTCGAGCAGGTTCGCGCTGCCGCCGAGGGCAAGAAGGTGATCCTGGTCCTGGACTCCAACCATACCCACGATCACGTGCTGGAAGAGCTGCGCCTGTACGCGCCGCTAGTCTCGGTCGGCAGCTACTGCGTGGTGATGGACACCGTGGTCGAGGACATGCCGCCGGAGTTCTTCCCGGATCGTCCATGGGGGCCGGGTGACAACCCGAAGACCGCGGTCTGGGCCTACCTGGAAGAGAACCGTGATTTCGAGATCGACAAGCAACTGGAAAACAAGTTGCTGGTCACCGTTGCACCGGACGGCTACCTGCGTCGGGTTCGCTGAGTAACAACATCATCCTGGGTTCATGGGTCGATTCGGCAGTTTTGGGGAAAGTTTATGCAAGGCAAGTACGTATCTGAGCAGGCACGGCAGCAGGGGGACCTGCAGTTCCTCGGCGATTTGTTGACGGTCGTGCTGGTCACCCATAACCGGCCGGCCTTCCTGCGCCGTGCGGTGAAGTTCTACGGCGCGCTGCCTTGCAAACTGCTGGTGCTGGATTCGTCCCCGGTGGCCAATGCCGGGGTTGCCCACGGCTACGACTCGGTCGAGTACCTGCATGTACCGCAGTACGACTACTGGAAGCTGCAGAACAAGTTCGCCCATGGCGTGATGAGCGTGCAGACGCCGTACATGGTGTTTGCCGCCGACGACGACTTCATCGTCCATGACGCGCTGGCCGAATCGGTAGCTTTTCTCGAGGCCAACCCGGACTACGGCATGTGCCATGGCTATTGCATGATGTACCTGGCCATGGCCGGCAGCGTCGGCTACTACCGTCGCGACAAGAAGGTCTGCGAGGACTACGCCTCCGAGCGGGCCCAGGATCGGGTGGTGGAGTACATGCGCCAGTATCTGCCTCCATTCTATGCCGTGCACCGTACCGCGCTGATGCGCGACTGGCACTCGGCGCTGCCGGAAGGCACCAGTTTCCAGTGGCAGGAAATCGGTCACGTGTACTACATGCTGGCACGGGCCAAGGCACGGATCCTGCCGATCCCCTATGTGGTCCGCGAGGTCAACTACGGCGATTCGGAGCACAGCACCGAGGTCTACCACTCCTTGAGCTACACCGATGCCAAGTCGGTCGCCGAGCGCGAGGCCTTTGCCGATTTCCTGGCAACGCTGCCCACCGCCATCGAGGGCCTCGATACGGCACAGACCAAGGCCTTCGCCCTGGAAAGCTTCGAGGCAATGGTCGACAGCCTGCGCAGCGGGCGGGCACTGACCGTGGAACTGCTCTTCGATTCGACGTGGAACAGCATCAAGGAAGGCCCGCAACGCCGGTTCGGACCCAAGCAGTACATGGAGATGCCTTACTACAACCAGGCCTTCTTCGATCAGTTGACCTGGTTCGAATTCCTGATCCATGCGATGCCGGCCGGCCGTGTCCAGTTGCAAGGGCTGGAAGGCGTGTGGACCCGTCAGCGGGCGCTGATGCGTGCGCACAACAACGACACCCCGGAAAGCGTGGTGGATCGCCTGTGGCTGGCCCAGGACATCAACCTGTTCAACCGTCCGCTGGTCAAGCGCCTGGCCGCGCAACTGCAACTGCTGGGCGAGGAGGACGAGGCGCGGGATATGTCCGCCTGGGCCGAGCGGCTGGATGCGTTGTGCACCGAGGATAATGTCTCGACCTTCGAGGCAATGCCGTCGGGGCGCCTGCTGAACTGGCTGCAAGCCCGCGAGCCGGTTGCCGGCGAACTGGAGGCGATCGCCGGGTATCGGCGCGAGCAGGGCAGCGGCCCGGTCTTCGGTCTATTGGTACTGGATCTGGAGGATGAGGTCGGTCAGTTGCAGGTGACGCTCGACAGCCTGCTGGAAGGGCATGGCATGGCCTTCCGGATCGTGGTTTTCACCACGGGCGAACCGCAGGCGGCGACCACGCTGCAGAATACCCTGCACTTCGTCCGGGTCACGCCGGGCAATCTGGTCGACAAGCTGAACCAGACGATTGCCCAACTGCCTTGCGACTGGCTGTTGCTGGCCGAGGCCGGGGACGAATTCACGCCGGCGGGCCTGTTGCGGGCCGGCCTGGAATTGCGCAACGCCGGCGAGTGTCGCGCGGTGGCGACCGATGAAATCCAGCGCGATGCCAACGGCGCGCTGATCGAGGTGTTCCGGCCGGACTTCAACCTCGATCTGTTGCAGAGCGTACCGGCGCTGATGGCCCGGCACTGGCTGGTGCGGCGCGAGGTCGTGCTGGGCGTCGGCGGCTACAAGGCCGACTTCAGCAAGGCACTGGAGTTCGATCTGCTGCTGCGCCTGATAGAGGAGGGGGGCATGGCCGGGCTGGCTCACCTGGACGAGCCCCTGCTGATCACCAGTGTGCCTTCGCACGAGGAGAACGCCCACGAACGCCTGGCGCTGATGCGTCATCTGGGGACTCGGGGCTACAAGGCAATGGTCAGTTCGCCGCAGCCGGGCAGCTACTTTGTCGATTATCGCCATACCGAGCGTCCGCGGGTGTCGATCATCCTTCATGGCCAGGCGAGCTTCGGCGAGCTGGAGCGCTGCCTCAAGGCCGTTCTGCAACGAACCCGCTACCTGAACTTCGAAGTGCTGCTGGCCGATCAGGCGGGCGACTCCGAGGCACTTGCCAACTGGCTCCGCGAGCAGCCGCAGGCCGGCAAGGTGAGCGTGTTGCAATCCGACTGGTCGAGCCGTTCGGCGTTTTGCAACGCGGCAGCGCGTCAGGCCACCGGCGAGTATCTGTTGCTGCTTGCGGCGGACAGCGAGGTGGTCAATCCCAACTGGATCGAGTCCCTGCTCAACCAGGCGCTGCGACCGGAAATCGGCGTGGTCGGGGCCAAGCTCTACAGCCGCGATACCAAGGTGTCCCAGGCCGGTCTGGTGCTCGGCCTGAACGGCGGTGTCGGTTCGCCTTTCATCGGCGAGAAGAAGGACGCCAAGGGCTATATGCAGCGTCTGATGGTGGAGCAGAACTATTCGGCGGTGTCGGCGGTATGCCTGATGGTGCGCAAGGCGCTGTTCGAGACGGTCGGGGGGCTGGACGAGAAGGATTTCGCCGAGGCCTTCGCCGATGTCGACCTGTGCCTCAAGGTCGGCCAGTCCGGCCACCTGGTGTCGTGGACGCCGCAGGTACAGGTCCTGCACCCCGGTCTCCTGCCCGAGGCGCCGGCGGCCCTGGCGGCCTTGCGCGAGAAATGGTCGGCGACGTTCCAGGCCGATCCTGCCTACAACGCCAACCTGGCCTTGACGGGCAAGGGCTTCACCCTCGGCATGGCCAAGGGTGTGGATTGGTCGCAGTTGCTGGTTTAAAAAAGGACCTACGGCATGTTCAACGGCAAATCGATTTTCATCTCCGGTGACACCGGCTCGTTCGGGCGTAATTTCATTCACTGGACGCCGGATCGGTCCCCGCTGGAGCTGTTGCCATGACGCCGTACCAGATTCCTTATGGTTGCCAGAGTATCGAACAGGCAGATATCGATGCCGTGGTCGAGGTGCTCAAATCGCCCTGGCTGACCCAGGGGCCGACCATCCCACGGTTCGAGGCGGCACTGGCGGAACATTGCCAGGCCGACTTCGCGGTGGCGGTGTGCAATGCCACGGCGGCCCTGCACATTGCCTGCCTGGCAGCGGGCCTGGGGCCTGGTGACCGCTTGTGGACCAGCCCGAACACCTTTGTCGCCTCGGCCAACTGCGGTCGCTACTGTGGCGCCGAGGTGGACTTTGTCGATATCGACCCTTCGACCCTGAACCTCGATGCCCGCTTGTTGGCGCACAAGCTGGAAGCCGCGGCAGTGACCGGTCGCTTGCCCAAGGTGGTGGTGGCCGTGGCCTTTGCCGGCCAGAGCTGCGATATGCGCGCCATCGCCGGGTTGGCCGAGCAATATGGCTTCATCCTGATCGAGGACGCCTCCCATGCGGTGGGCGCCTCCTACCTCGGTCGGCCGGTGGGCTGCGGCGCCCATGCGGCGATGACCATCTTCAGTTTTCATCCGGTGAAGATCATCACCTCGGCCGAAGGCGGCATGGTCCTGACCAACAGCGCCGAACTGGCCGAACGCCTGCGTCGCCTGCGCAGTCATGGTATTACCGGCGATCCGGCGCAGATGAAGGTGCCCGAGCACGGTCTCTGGTACTACCAGCAACTGGAGCTGGGTTTCAATTACCGGATGACCGACCTGCACGCGGCATTGGGCCTTTCGCAAACGGCGCGACTCGACAGTTTTGTCGCCCGACGGCGGGAGCTGGCGGCCCGTTACAACCGCTTGCTGGCCGATCTGCCCTTGACCCTGCCAGCCGCGCAGGCGGGTGCCGAGTCTGCCTGGCACCTGTACGTGGTGCGTTTGCAACTGGATCGGGTCAAGGTCACCCAGCGCGATGTCTTCGAGACACTGCGGGCGGCGGGGATCGGTGTGAACCTGCATTACATTCCCGTGCACCTGCAGCCGTATTACCGTGAGCAGGGATTCAAGGACGGCGACTTTCCCGAAGCCGAGCGTTATTTCAGCGAAGCGATCAGTTTGCCGTTGTTCCCGTTGCTCACTGAAGAACAGCAAGACTATGTGGTCGAACAATTACGCAAGCTTGTCGGTTAAACACGATCAATGCTCCGAGGATAAGAGTCAGATATGCGTGAGTTCAGCGAACAGGAAGTCTTCTGGCGTGGCGAGTTCGGCGACGAATACGTGGGCCGCAACCAGGGGCCGGCGCTGATCGCCGCCAACCTGGCGTTGTTTGCCAAGGCCCTGGCGCGAACCACCGGGCTCGGCAGCCTGCTGGAACTGGGTACCAATACCGGGAACAACCTGCAGGCCCTGCACCGGCTCCTGCCCGGTTGTGCCCTGCAGGGCGTCGAGATCAACGCCAGGGCTTGCGAGCAGGCGCGCAGCCTGGGTATCGCCGAGATCTGGCAGGGCTCGCTATTCGACTACCCACGCGAGCGCCGTTTCGACCTGACCCTGAGCAAGGGCGTGCTGATTCACCTGGCGCCCGAGTTGCTGGCGACCGCCTATGAGCAACTGTACGCACTGAGCGGACGCTATATCCTGATTGCCGAGTACTACAATCCGGTACCCGTTGAGGTGCCTTATCGCGGCAACAGCGGCAAGTTGTTCAAGCGTGACTTCGCCGGGGAAATGCTCGATCGCTATCGGGATTTGCAGTTGCTGGACTACGGTTTCGGTTATCACCGCGATCCGCAGTTCCCGGTTGACGATGTGAACTGGTTCCTCCTGGAAAAACGCCCTTGAGTGCGATTGCGATCATTCCGGCACGGGGTGGCAGCAAACGCATCCCGCGCAAGAATCTCAAGCTGTTCCATGGCGAGCCGATGATCGCGCGTTCGATTCGGCTCGCCTTGGCGTGCGGCCTGTTCGATCGGGTCATGGTCAGTACCGACGATCCGGAAATCGCCGCCCTGGCCCGTGAGCACGGGGCCTTGGTGCCGTTCGTGCGGCCGGCGGCCCTGGCCGACGATTTCACCGGCACGGCGGCGGTGATCGTGCATGCCATCGAGACGCTGGAGCAACAGGGCGAGACCTTCGACTACGCCTGTTGCCTCTATGCCACTGCACCGCTGCTGCAAACCCGTTTCCTGCGCCAGGGCCTGGCGCTGCTGGAGCAGCATGGGGAAAAATCCTTTGCGTTTTCGGTCTGCGAGTTCGGCTTTCCGATCCAGCGGGCCCTGACCCTGACCGACGAAGGAGCGCTGACCGCGCTTTACCCCGAGCATCGGCAGACCCGCTCCCAGGATCTGCCGCCGGCCTTTCAGGATGCCGGGCAATTCTACTGGGGGCGCAGTGCTGCCTGGTTGCGCGGCGATGTGCTGTTTTCCGAGAAGAGCCTGCCGGTGCGTTTGCCGCGCCATCTGGTCCAGGATATCGATACCCCCGAGGACTGGCGTCGGGCGGAATACCTGTATGCGGCCCTGAAGGCGGCCGGAGAGCTGGAATCGTGAGAGTGCTGGTGCGTGCCGACGCCTCGGCGGCCATCGGCAGCGGACATGTCGCGCGTTGTCTGACCCTGGCCCGGGTGCTGCGCGACATGGGCGCCGAAGTGCTGTTCGCCTGTCGGGAGTTGCCCGGCAATGCCTTTGCCCGCCTGGCGCAGGAGGGGTTTGCCGCGCTGGTGCTGCCGCCCCTGTATTGCGGGGAGAATCCGGCCCTGGGTATCGAGGCGCTGTTGCCCTGGCAGGCCGATATCGCTGCCCTGGAAGCCTGCCTGGCAGGCGATCGCGGTTTTGACTGGATCGTGGTCGACCATTACGGACTCGATCATCACTGGCAGACAGCCGCTCGCCGATGGGGCTGGCAGATCGCGGCCATCGATGACCTGAACAACCGCCAGCATGCGGTGGATATCCTTTTCGACCAGAACTTCACCGCCGGCGATCGCGATTTTTCCCGGCGCGCCTTGCAGCCCTGTCGCCAGTTGCTGGGGCCGCGCTATGCGCTGATCCGTGATGACTTCCAGCGTGCGCCGGTGCCGATCAGAAGCCAGGCGCAGCGGGTGCTGGTGAATTTCGGTGGGCTCGACGGCGCCGGCGAAACCTGGAAGGCCATGTGTGCACTGGCGGACTTCGATGATCTGCAGGTGGACTTTGTCGCCGGTACCGCCAATCCGAAGTTGGCGCAGTTGCAGGCCATGGCGGCGGATCGTCCGTTATGGCGGGTGCAGACATTCGTTGAAGATTTCGCCGCACTGATGGCCCAGGCCGATCTGTTTATCGGCGCCGGCGGCGGTACCAGCTGGGAGCGCGCCGCCCTGGGATTGCCGACCCTGTGCATCGCCGTCGCGGAAAATCAGCAGGCCAACGCCGAGCGCCTGGCCGCGGCTGGCATGCATATCTATCTCGGCACCAGCCAGACGGTAAGTGTCGACGGTCTGAAACAGGCGGTGGGTTTTGTGCTGGGCAATATCGGCCTGCGGCAGAGCCTGGCCGAACGCTCGCGGCGCCTGGTCGATGGCCTGGGCGCGCGGCGATTCGCCGTGGCGCTGGCCGGTTCAGCCCTGAAGCTGCGGCAAGTGACGCTGGAGGATGCGCGCCTGTTGTTTGAGGGGCGCAACCAGCCGTCGGTGCGCAGCGCTTCCTTGAACTCCGCGCCGATCGACTGGGACGCGCACCGGGTCTGGCTGGCGGCGAAGCTGCGCGACCCCGGATGCCTGCTGCTGGTCGCCGAAGCGCAAGAGGGGCCGGTGGGCGTGCTGCGCTACGACCTCGCGGTCAACCGCGCCGAGGTCTCGCTGTACTTGCTTGACGGCCGGGCGGGCCTGGGCTGGGGCAGGGCGCTGCTGGCCCGTGGCGAAGAGGTTGTGTGCGGGCACTGGCCGCAAGTGACGGTGATTGAGGCGCAGGTACTGCCGGATAATCCGGCTTCGATCGAATTGTTTCGTCATGGCGGCTATGTCCAGTCGGCCAGCCGTTTCGAGCGTGTAGTGAAGGATCAGGTTCATGACTAGTTTCAAGATCGGCCAGCGAACGATTGGCCCGGATGCGCCGCCGTTCATCATTGCCGAGATGAGCGGCAACCATAACCAGTCGCTGGACGTCGCCCTGCGGATCGTCGAGGCGGCGGCCAGGGCCGGTGCCCATGCGCTGAAGCTGCAGACCTACACCGCCGATACCATGACCCTGGACCTGGCGGAGGGCGAGTTCTTTATCCAGGACCCTGGCAGCCTGTGGGCCGGGTCCTCGCTCTATGACCTCTACGAGAAGGCCCATACGCCCTGGGAATGGCATGCGCCGATCTTCACCCGGGCGAAGGAGCTGGGCATGCTGGCCTTCTCGACTCCGTTCGATGAAAGCGCCGTGGACTTCCTGGAAAGTCTCGACGTGCCGGCCTACAAGATCGCCAGTTTCGAAAACACCGACCTGCCCTTGATTCGCCGGGTGGCCGCGACGGGCAAGCCGCTGATCATTTCCACCGGCATGGCCAGTGTCGCCGAGCTGGATGAAACGGTGCGCGCCGCCCGCGAGGCCGGTTGCCGGGACCTGGTGCTGCTCAAGTGCACCAGTACCTATCCGGCGTCGCCGCTCAACAGCCACATCCGGACGATCCCCCACCTGTATGAGCTGTTCGGCTGTCAGGTCGGGCTCTCCGACCATTCCATGGGCGTGGGGGTTTCGGTGGCGGCGGTGGCCCTGGGGGCGACGGTGGTGGAAAAACATTTCACCCTGGATCGTGCCGCCGGTGGCGTGGACGCCAGTTTCTCCCTGGAACCGGCGGAACTGGCCAGCCTGGTGGTGGAAACCGAACGGGCCTGGCAGGCGCTTGGACAGGTGCGCTACGGCGCCACCGAGGCGGAGCAGAAATCCCTGGTCTACCGCCGCTCGCTCTATGTCGTGCAGGACCTGCTCGAGGGTGAATGTTTTACCGCGCAAAACGTGCGGGCCATCCGCCCCGGGCTGGGGCTGGCACCGAAACATGTCGATGGCGTGCTCGGGCGCAAGGCCCGCATGTCCCTGAAACGCGGCACACCGCTGGATTGGTCGCTGATCGAATAACCCCTCGCGCACGCATTCGGGCAAAATAAGCGTGACCTGTGAGTCATAACGCGCATCTTCACTGTATTGTATTTGCCGGGGATGCGGGCGCCTGAGCCTTTTCGGTCGGTGATTGCCCCTCGATTGCGCCGTTTCTGCTCCATTTTGGAGTGACGGCAAATCCCTGTTGATCGGCGCCCCTCGATTCCTGCGAGCGGTGATATTCAGCTGTTTATTATTGGGAAGCCATAATGATTGGCATAAAAAGCATTGCCAGTTACGTGCCGACAGCCGGCGTGGATAACTACGCTCAGGGTGCCAAATTCGCCAAGGATGAAGAATTCATCCTGGGCAAGATCGGTTCAGCCTTCCTGCCGCGCAAAGACGCCGGGCAGGAAACCTCGGACCTGTGTGTCGAAGCCGTGAACGCCTTGTTCGCCAACAACCCCGAACTCAAGCGCGAGAGCATCGATGCGCTGATCGTCGTCACCCAGAACGGTGACGAGGAAGGCCTGCCGCACACCGCGGCCATTGTCCAGGACAAGCTCGGCCTGCCGACCACCGTGGCGGCGTTCGATATTTCCCTGGGCTGTTCCGGTTATGTCTATGGCATCTATGCCATGAAAGGTTTCATGGAAGCCGCTGGCCTGAAGAACGGCCTGCTGGTGACCGCCGACCCGTATTCGAAGATCGTCGATCCGGAAGATCGCAACACCACCATGCTGTTCGGTGATGCCGCGACCGCGACCTGGATGGGCGAAGACGCACCCTGGCAGTTGGGCAAGGCCAAGTTCGGTACCGACGGTGCCGGTGCGCCGCACCTGAAGGTCAGCGACGGCGTGTTCTTCATGAACGGGCGCCAGGTGTTCAATTTCGCCCTGCTGAAGGTCCCGGCGCATTTGCACGAGCTGCTCGATGATTCCGGCCTGCAGCCGGCCGATATCGATGCGTTCTGCATCCACCAGGGCAGTGCGGCGATTGTCGATGCCGTGGCGCGTCGTTTCGAGGGCGAGCCGGAGAAGTTCATCAAGGACATGGTCGAGACCGGTAATACTGTGTCTTCGAGCATTCCGCTGCTGCTGGAGAAGCATGTCCTCGATTCCACCTGGAAGCGCGTCGCCCTCAGTGGTTTCGGTGTCGGCCTGTCGTGGGGCTCGGCGATTATTCATCGACCTTGATCCGACAAGGTCGCAAAGTAGCGCTCCGGGTAGGTTAACCTTGAGCGCTATTTTTTTTGCGTGGATATTGAGCGAGGCGACATGAGCGAGAGCTTTGAGCTGAATGCACGGATCATCGAGGCGCGCTGGCCGGGGTTGCTGCCCCGGCTGTTGGCCGAAGATGGCGATAGCCTGGCACTGGAGCTGGTCGAAGGGCAGGGCTCGACCCTGAGTGTCGGCGGCGTGCAACTGACCAGCCGTCACGACCGGGTGGCCGAAGCGCGCCTGCAGGCTTCCAGCCTGCCGCCCGGCAGCGCGCAAGTGCATGTCTATGGCACCGGGCTCGGAGATTTGCAGCAGGTGCTACTGGAGGCACCGGGCTTGCAGCGCCTCGCTGTGCATATTCTCAATGGCGCGCTGTTCAAGCAGGTGCTCGGTTTGCTGGAGCAGGACCAATGGCTCGCCGATCCGCGGGTCGAGTTGAGTTATGCCGCCGATCACCCGGAAATCCTCTTTCCGTTCTTTGCGCTGCCGGCCGAGCTGGTCCTGGCCGACGATTTCAACGCCCGGATGCGCGATCGGCTGGTCGGCGAGGTGCATCTGAGCTTCAACAATCGTGAGTTCGACCCGCAATCGCCGGAGATCCTCCAGCGTCTGCGCGACAGTCGCGAGATCTTTGCCGCTGATCGCGATGTCGCGCAGTTGTTTGCGACACGGCCGAGGCAGCACATCTACGTGATCGGTACGGGGCCGAGCCTGGAGCAGCAGTTCGACAAGCTGCGGGCCATCCGTGGGCAGGCGCGGCGACCGCTGTTCATCAGCGTCGATACCGCCTATCGCCCCTTGTGCGAGCAAGGTATCCGGCCGGACTTGGTGGTGAGCGTCGACCAGCGCATCAGCTTCCGGCATCTGCCGCCCGAGGCGTCCGCGGATATTCCGCTGGTCTATATGCCGATGAGCGATCCTCAGGTGCTGGAAGCCTGGAAGGGGCCGCGTTATGGGGCTTATTCCCTCAGCCCTGTCTATGAGACGGTTCGCCAGCAGGTCGGGCGGGGCGTGCTGTATGTCGGTGGTAGTGTCCTGCACCCGGCCGTGGACCTGGCGGTGAAGATGGGGGCGGGGAGCGTGACGCTGTTTGGCGCCGACTTCGCCTTTCCGATGAACAAGACCCACGCTGGCTGGAAGGACGGCGAACTCGGTCCGGGTGTCAACGAAGCCCGTTACTGGGTACAGGACGGCAATGGCCAGCGGGTCAGGACGCAGTTGAATTTCCGCCGTTACCTTTGCGAGCTGGAGCGTTATATCGCCAGGCATCCGCAGGTGCGTTTCCTCAACAGCAGTCGTGCGGGCGCGCGGATCATTGGTACCGCTTTCGACCAGGAGTTCGTCCAATGAAGTCCTTCGAATACAGCCTCAAGGAGGCCTGGCGCTGTTCGGCGCTGTTCCGCTTCGGGCGCGATGTCGAGGCGGCGCTGGTGATGGTCGAGTTGTTCGATGGTGTCCAGGTACTGTTGTCCGAGGCATCGTCCGTGCACCAGCAGGCATGGACACGGCTGTTGCTGTTGATGCTCGGTTGTCAGGAGCGTCAGGACTGGTTGGGGTTGGCGGATACCCTGCAGTACGAAATGATTGAGCTGCTGGAGGCGGTTCAGGCAGATCGTTGAGGCATTGTTGGCAAATTCTCGTTTCCGGGCAGTTCTCTGGCGCCATTTTTCCCTCGTGGGTGTGCGCTAAGCCCTTGTTTTTCGAGGGGTGGCAGGTTGATGGCAAATTTTTTGAAAAAAGCCCTCAAGCAACCTGCTATCCCGACGATAACTATTACGAAGGTTCTCTAGGCCACACCCGGCGGTTGCCAGGGCCGGAAGCCGCAGTACCCAACCAACGAGGATTTCGTCATGGCTTTAACAGTAAACACCAACACCACGTCGTTGAACGTTCAGAAGAACCTGAACCGCGCTTCCGATGCCCTGTCTACCTCCATGCAGCGCCTGTCTTCCGGCCTGAAAATCAACAGCGCCAAAGACGACGCCGCCGGCCTGCAGATCTCCAACCGTATGGGTGCCCAGATCCGCGGTAACACCCAGGCCATCCAGAACGCCAACGACGGTATCTCCGTAGCCCAGACCGCTGAAGGCGCTCTGCAAGCTTCGACCGACATCCTGCAGCGTATGCGTGAACTGGCTGTTAAAGCACGTAACGGTACCAACGGTACTGCTGACCAGACCGCTACCAACGCTGAATTCGCTCAGATGTCTGACGAATTGACTCGTATCTCGGCTGCCACCAACCTGAACGGCAAGAACCTGCTGGACGGCTCGGCTGGTACTGTGACCCTGCAAGTCGGCGCCAACACCGGTTCGGCCAACCACATCGACCTGGTACTGAGCTCCAAGTTCGACGCCGCCAGCCTGTCGGTAGGTAGCGGTACTGTAGTTCTGACCGGTGCGACCTCCGCCGCCGCCGCTTCGAACATCGACAACGCGATCACCGCGATCGACGCTGCAATCGCTGCCATCGGTGCTACCCGTGCCAGCCTCGGTGCTTCGCAGAACCGTCTGACCAGCACCATCCAGAACTTGCAGAACATCAACGAAAACACCACTGCTGCACAAGGTCGCGTACAAGACACCGACTTCGCCGCAGAAACTGCTAACCTGACCAAGCAGCAGACCCTGCAACAGGCTTCCACCTCTGTTCTGGCCCAGGCTAACCAACTGCCTTCCGCTGTACTGAAGCTGCTTCAGTAATTTCGGAATGAGTTTCGGCGGGGGAGTGTGCTGGTCGCGCTCTCTCGCTTTTTTACGTTAGGAGGTGATGGACATGGACATGAGCGTAAAGCTTAACTTGTCTTATCCGGCTCCCAAGCCAGCGACCACTGTGACCGATAAACCGCCAGAGGCGCCTCAAGCTGCTCCTCAAGTCGCCAGTGTCGCTGATCCCGCGGCAGACAAAAGCCAGGGCTCGGATGGTGACAAGCTGAAATTGGCGGTGCAGGAGATCGAGAAGTTCGTACAGTCGATCAAGCGCAATCTGGAGTTCTCCATCGACGAGCACTCTGGAAAGGTCATCGTCAAGGTGATTGCAAGCGAAACGGGTGAGGTTGTTCGACAGATCCCCTCCGCGGAAGCGCTCAAACTGGCAGATAGCCTCAGCAATGCCAGTCATGTGTTGTTCGACGCCAAAGTCTGATAGCTGGCATGAATAGTGTTTGTACGTTCTTTGGGTGCTGGTAAAGGCCAAAAGACTGGCAGCAACCTGATGGGAGAGGCAAATGGCAAGTCCAATTTTACCGGGTACGGGCCTGGGTTCCGGCCTGGACATCGGTTCGATCGTGACCGCTCTGGTGAACGCCGACAAATCGGCCAAGCAGACGCAGATCGATAGCGCGACAAAAACCAACACGCTGAAGATTTCCGGCATCGCGTCCCTGAAGAGTGCGCTGTCCGCATTCCAGGCAACGCTCACTACGCTGAGTAGCACGACGACCCCGGCATTCGCTGGGTATGCGGCGACATCCAGTGCTTCGTCGGTGATGACGGTCACTTCCGATAATACGGCGGTCGCGGGTAACTACACCGTTGTCGTCAAGAACCTGGCCACCAGTTCGAAAGTAGCCAGTGCTTCTTTTGCCGGCGGTGCGTCCAGTGCCATTCCGAGTGGTACCCTGAAAATCAGTCAAAATGGCACTGATTACAATGTCACGATTCCGGCCAATGCCACGTTGCAGAGCACCCGGGACGCGATCAACTCGGCCCAGGGCACCAACGGTATCTCGGCCAACATCGTGACCGACAGCTCGGGTTCGTCGCGCCTGGTCATCAGCTCGAACAAGACGGGCGCGGGCTCCGACCTGACGGTCAGCGGCATCGCCGGGCTGGAAATCGATGGTACCCAGGAGATGGGGGCGAACCCCTCGGCCTCGAGTTCCGGGGCGGTCAACGGGATTGCCAAGAATGCAAACCTGACTGTCGACGGCCTGGCCGTTTCCAGCAAGAGCAACACGGTTACCGGTGCGATCAGCGGCATTACGATGAATCTGGTCTCGGCTGACGCAGGCACGCCTCCGGGAACCTCGAACGTGAGCGTGACGACCAATACCTCGGGATTACAGACGTCGATCCAGTCGTTCATTGACTCCTACAACACCCTGATGAACACCATCAACAGCCTGTCCAAGGCGACCGCGGATGCCGATGGCAACCTGACTGTAGCGGCAGCCTTCACCGGCGACTCCATGCCGCGCGCGCTGATTTCCGATATCCGCAGTCAGCTCACTGCGGTGGGCGCGGGTGGTCCGCTGGCTGTGCTGTCGCAGTTGGGGGTGTTGACGGTGGCGGGTAATGACGCCAGTAACTCCGGCAACCTGGCCCTGGATACTGCCGCCTTCAACAAGGCCATGGCCACCAACGGCATGAGCGGGCAGGTACAGCAACTGTTCAACGGCACCAACTCCAGCAACGGCCTGTTGTCGCGTCTGAGCAATACGCTCAACCCGTATCTGGGCACGCCGCTCTCGACCGGTTTGCGCCTGGGCGGCATGCTCGATCAGCGCAACACCAGCTATCAGAGCACGGCCAAGAGCCTGTTGAGCCAGCAATCGGCACTGGATGCGCGGGTCAAGAGCCTGACGACAACCCTGACCGCCAAGTACAACGCGATGGACCTGCTGGTCGGGCAAATGAAGGCGACGGCGAACAGTATCACCTCGTTCTTCAGCTCCCTGAACGCGCAGAAGTCCAGCTAGTTCCTGGGCTGACGCCAAAAACCCGGCTACGCTTTACCGCGCGCCGGGTTTTTGCCTTTTGGGTTAAAGTTTTTTGACTCAAAGGCGATACACTGGGTATACGAACTCTTGAGTTGTGACGAGGTAGAACATGAACCCGATGCTAGCCCTTCGGCAATATCAGAAGGTGGGTGCTCAAGCACAGACTTCCGAGGCCAGTCCTCATCGCCTGGTACAGATGCTGATGGAAGGTGGCCTGGACCGCATCGCGCAGGCCAAGGGCGCCATAGAGCGCAAGGATATTCCCGCCAAGGGCGTGGCGATCGGCAAGGCCATCGGCATTGTCGGCGGCTTGCGCGAAGGCCTGGACCTGGAAAAGCAGGCGGATGCGCTCGCTGACCTGGACAGCCTCTACACCTACATGATGAAGCGCCTGGCCGAGGCCAATATCACGTCCGATCCGAAGATCCTCGATGAAGTCTCAGGCCTGCTCAGCACGGTCAAAGAAGGCTGGGACGCCATCGGTACCCCGGGTCCACAGTTTTAAGGAGTCCATCTTCATGAACCTCGTACTGCAGCGTATCCAGGATACCCGCGAAGCCCTTGTCAGGGCCTTGGCCGAGCGCGACTGGGGGAGCATTGCCCAGTTGGACCTGGCCTGTCGTGCCTGCATGGAAGACGTGCTCAACGAGGCTTCACTGGATGAAGATGCCCTGCGCAGCAGCCTGGAAGAGCTGCTGCATGTCTATCGCGAGTTGCTGGAAACGGCGATGGCGGAAAGACAGGCGATAGTCGACGAGATGCAACAGATCCAGCAAGCGCAGAACGCGGCAAAGGTTTACCATCTGTTCGGTTAACGCAGGGTTAATCGAAGCGTATTGCGCCATAAATTTGACTGCGTACGAATTTTTGACTTAACTAGTGCTGTTTTTCAGGTTTAAGTCGTCTTTGAAGGTGATATCCCACCTCGGGCGTCTAGCTTGCCCACCCATCCCGGGCATCGAGTTGACTAGGGAAGTTGCTATTGCATGTGGCGTGAAACCAAAATTCTGCTGATCGATGACGATAGCGTTCGCCGCCGCGACCTGGCGGTGATTTTAAATTTTCTCGGCGAAGAAAATCTGTCCTGCGCCAGCCTTGACTGGCAGCAGGCGGTCGACTCTTTGGCTTCCAGCCGCGAGGTGCTTTGTGTCCTGATCGGGACAGTCAATGCGCCGTCGGGGCTATCGGGCTTGTTAAAGACACTCGGAACCTGGGATGAGTTCCTTCCGGTTCTGCTTTTGGGTGAAAATACTTCCACCGACCTTCCCGAGGACCTGCGTCGCCGGGTGCTTTCCAGCCTGGAAATGCCGCCCAGCTACAGCAAGTTGCTCGACTCCCTGCACCGTGCCCAGGTCTATCGCGAGATGTATGACCAGGCGCGTGAGCGTGGTCGTCAGCGCGAACCGAACCTGTTCCGCAGCCTGGTCGGCACCAGTCGCGCCATCCAGCACGTCCGCCAGATGATGCAGCAGGTGGCCGATACCGACGCCAGCGTGCTGATCCTGGGCGAGTCCGGCACCGGCAAGGAGGTGGTGGCGCGCAACCTGCACTATCACTCCAAGCGCCGTGACGCGCCGTTTGTCCCGGTCAACTGCGGGGCGATCCCCGCGGAACTGCTGGAAAGCGAGCTGTTCGGCCATGAGAAAGGTGCCTTTACCGGTGCCATCACCAGCCGTGCCGGACGTTTCGAGCTGGCCAACGGCGGTACCCTGTTCCTCGATGAAATCGGCGACATGCCGTTGCCGATGCAGGTCAAGCTGTTGCGCGTGTTGCAGGAGCGCACCTTCGAACGCGTGGGCAGCAACAAGACCCAGAGCGTTGACGTGCGCATCATCGCCGCGACTCACAAGAACCTCGAAAGCATGATCGAGGTCGGCAGCTTCCGTGAGGACCTCTACTACCGCCTGAACGTCTTCCCGATCGAAATGGCGCCGCTGCGCGAGCGGGTCGAAGATATCCCGTTGCTGATGAACGAATTGATCTCGCGCATGGAGCACGAAAAGCGCGGTTCGATCCGTTTTAACTCGGCGGCGATCATGTCCCTGTGCCGTCATGGCTGGCCGGGTAACGTTCGCGAACTGGCCAACCTGGTGGAGCGCATGGCGATCATGCATCCGTACGGGGTGATCGGCGTAGTCGAGTTGCCGAAGAAATTCCGCTACGTCGACGATGAAGACGAGCAGATGGTCGACAGCCTGCGCAGCGACCTGGAAGAGCGCGTGGCGATCAACGGCCATACGCCGGACTTCAGCACTTCGGCGATGCTGCCGCCCGAAGGCCTGGACCTCAAGGACTACCTCGGGGGCCTGGAGCAGGGGCTGATCCAGCAGGCGCTGGACGATGCCAACGGCATCGTTGCACGGGCCGCCGAACGGCTGCGCATCCGTCGCACCACCCTGGTGGAGAAGATGCGCAAGTACGGCATGAGCCGTCGTGAAGGTGATGAACAGGCGGATGATTGACGCCTGTTTTTCAAGTCACTGAAAACCGGGCGGTTTTTTTTAGGCACGGGTATTGCTAAGTCTCTCGCAACGTTCCGTTTAAATGACGGTCAGTCAAGCGAGAGAGCACGATGCCCCAAGCCGCCCAGATGTCTCCTGTCCCTGAAGTCCCGGGGCAACCGTCGTCCGTAGAGCAGGCAAGCCGGTTGGGTCTTGAGCAGGCCTTCAACCTGTTCAACCAGATGTCGACGCAGCTCACCGATTCCTACAGCATGCTCGAGGCGCGGGTCACCGAGCTCAAGGGCGAGCTGGCCGTGGTCAGTGCCCAGCGCATGACCGAGCTGGCGGAAAAGGAACGCTTGGCCAATCGTCTGCAGAACCTGCTCGATCTGCTGCCGGGCGGCGTGATCGTGATCGACTCCCATGGTTTTGTCAGCGAGGCCAACCCCGCCGCCCGTGAGCTGCTGGGCTCGCCGCTGGAAGGTGAGTTGTGGCGCCAGGTGATCGCCCGCTGCTTTGCTCCTCGTGAAGACGACGGTCATGAAATCTCCCTCAAGGATGGTCGGCGGCTGTCGATTGCCACGCGTTCGCTGGAAGGCGAGCCGGGGCAGTTGGTGCTGCTCAATGACCTGACTGAAACCCGTCGCCTCCAGGATCAGCTGGCTCGTCATGAGCGGCTGTCGTCCCTGGGGCGGATGGTCGCTTCCCTCGCGCATCAGATTCGCACCCCGCTGTCGGCGGCCCTGCTGTACGCCAGTCATCTCACCGAACAGGCCTTGCCGGTGGAGACCCAGCAACGTTTCGCCGGACGCCTGAAAGAGCGCCTGCATGAGCTTGAACACCAGGTTCGCGACATGCTGGTGTTTGCCCGTGGCGAGTTGCCGCTGACCGATCGCCTGGCGCCCAAGGTGTTGCTGCAGGCCTTGCAGGCAGCCGCGCAGACCCATGTGCAGGGTGTGGCGATCCGCTGGCAGTGCGACAGCCATGACGGCGAGCTGCTGTGCAATCGCGATACCCTGGTCGGGGCGCTGCTCAACCTGATTGAAAATGCCATGCAGGCCAGCGGCCGCGACGTGCGCCTCAAGGTGCACCTGTACAGCCGCGGCAATACCTTGCGCCTGAGTGTCAGCGACAATGGCAGCGGGATCGAACCCGAAGTGCTGGCGCGCCTGGGCGAACCCTTCTTTACCACCAAGACCACCGGTACCGGCCTCGGCCTGACCGTGGTCAAGGCCGTTGCCCGGGCGCACCAGGGTGACATGCAATTACGTTCACGGCTGGGGCGTGGCACCTGCGCGATGTTGTGCCTGCCGCTGATTCCCGGCGCCATGGAGACACAATGATGATCGGGATGATCAAGGTCCTGTTGGTCGAGGATGATCGGGCGCTGCGCGAAGCGCTGGCGGACACCCTGCTGCTGGCCGGCTATGAGTTCCGTGCGGTGGCCTGTGCCGAGGAGGCGCTGGAGGCGGTGGCGCAGGAATCGTTCAGCCTGGTGGTCAGCGATGTGAATATGCCAGGCATGGACGGGCACCAGTTGCTGGGTTTGCTGCGTGCGCGCCAGCCACTGCTGCCGGTGCTGCTGATGACGGCGCACGGCGCGGTCGAGCGGGCGGTGGAAGCCATGCGCCAGGGCGCCGCCGATTATCTGGTCAAGCCCTTCGAGCCCAAGGCGTTGCTCGACCTGGTGGCGCGTCATGCGCTGGGGCGGCTGGGCGCGGTGGAGAGCGAAGGGCCGATTGCGGCCGAGCCGGCCAGTGCGCAATTGCTGGAACTGGCGGCGCGGGTAGCGCGCAGTGATTCGACCGTGCTGATCTCCGGGGAGTCGGGGACCGGCAAGGAAGTGCTGGCGCGCTATATCCACCAGCAATCCCATCGTGCCGACCAGCCGTTCGTCGCGATCAACTGTGCGGCGATCCCCGACAATATGCTCGAGGCGACCCTGTTCGGGCATGAGAAGGGCTCGTTTACCGGTGCCATCGCCGCCCAGGCGGGCAAGTTCGAGCAGGCCGACGGCGGGACGATCCTGCTTGACGAGATTTCCGAAATGCCCCTCGGCCTGCAAGCCAAGCTGCTGCGGGTGCTGCAGGAGCGTGAAGTCGAGCGGGTGGGGGCGCGCAAGCCGATCACCCTGGATATCCGCGTGGTGGCCACCACCAACCGTGACCTGGCCGGCGAAGTGGCGGCGGGGCGCTTCCGTGAAGATCTCTATTACCGGCTGTCGGTGTTTCCGCTGGCCTGGCGCCCGTTGCGCGAGCGCACCGCCGATATCCTGCCGCTGGCCGAGCGCTTGCTGGCCAAGCACAGCGCAAAAATGAAGCATGCCGCCGTTAGATTGTCGCCCCAGGCCCAGGCTTGCCTGATCGGGTATGCCTGGCCGGGCAATGTCCGCGAACTCGACAATGCGATCCAGCGTGCGTTGATTTTGCAGCAGGGCGGACTGATCCAGGCGGAGGATTTCTGTCTGGCCGGGCCGCTCGGTTGTGCACCCTTGCCGGTCATGCGTGCACCGCTGGCCGAGACGGTTGCCAGCGAAGTGGCGCCTGCCGAGTCCGCCGGGGCCCTGGGCGACGACCTGCGTCGGCGCGAGTTCCAGATGATCATCGACACCCTGCGCGCCGAGCGCGGGCGTCGCAAGGAAGCGGCGGAACGCCTGGGTATCAGCCCGCGTACGCTGCGCTACAAACTGGCGCAGATGCGCGATGCCGGCATGGACGTCGAGGCTTATTTGTTCGCCAGTTGAGTCGATTTATCGGCTTTACGGTCGTGTATCGGTTTTTGTTCAGAGGCGACAAGGAGCTGGCACCCTTGTTGCTAACACCTCATTAACCGCTGCACGAGTGTCAAAAAATTGCAGGTCGCCGGAGAGAGTAGTCCATGAGCCAGGGTATTGAATTTAATCGATTGATGTTGGACATGCGTTCCATGCAGATGGACGCCATGGCTCAACCGAAGTCGGCTGTGGCGGCGCCTGAAATGGGCGGTAGCAGCTTTGCCGATCTGCTCGGCAAGGCCGTCGGCAAGGTCAACGACACCCAGCAGGCCGCTGGCCAGTTGGCGAACGCCTTCGAGATCGGCAAGACCGGCGTGGACCTGACGGACGTGATGATTTCTTCACAGAAAGCCAGCGTCTCGTTCCAGGCCCTGACCCAGGTGCGCAACAAGTTGGTCCAGGCGTATCAAGACATCATGCAGATGCCGGTTTAAGGACGAGATTGAGTCATGGCTGAAGCAGTCGCCGATAACGTACCGGCCAAGGCCGGTTCGACAGACGGCAAACCGCCGCTGTTTGGTTTGTCCTTTCTGGAAAACCTTTCCGAAATGACCATGCTGCGTCAGGTCGGCCTGATGGTCGGCCTGGCCGCGAGCGTGGCGATTGGCTTTGCCGTGGTGTTGTGGTCCCAGCAACCCGACTACCGGCCGCTGTACGGCAGCCTGGCCGGTATGGACGCCAAGCAGGTCATGGAAACCCTGGCGGCTGCGGATATTCCCTACACCGTCGAACCGAATTCCGGCGCGTTGCTGGTCAAGGCCGACGACGTGTCCCGTGCCCGCCTGAAACTGGCCGCGGCCGGTGTGACGCCCACCGATGGCAATATCGGTTTCGAGATCCTCGACAAGGACCAGGGCCTGGGCACCAGCCAGTTCATGGAGGCGACCCGTTACCGTCGCGGCCTTGAAGGTGAACTGGCACGGACCATTTCCAGCCTGAACAATGTCAAGGGTGCGCGTGTGCACCTGGCGATTCCGAAGAGTTCGGTATTCGTCCGTGACGAACGCAAGCCGAGCGCTTCGGTACTGGTCGAGCTGTATTCCGGGCGTTCCCTGGAGCCTGGCCAGGTGGTGGCGATCATCAACCTCGTGGCGACCAGTGTTCCCGAGTTGAGCAAGTCGCAGATCACCGTGGTCGACCAGAAGGGCAACCTGCTCTCCGACCAGGCGCAAAACTCCGAATTGACCATGGCCGGCAAGCAGTTCGACTACAGCCGTCGCATGGAAAGCATGCTGACCCAGCGCGTGCACAATATCCTGCAACCGATCCTCGGTAACGATCGCTACAAGGCTGAAGTGTCCGCGGATGTGGACTTCAGCGCGGTCGAGTCGACCTCCGAACAGTTCAACCCGGATCAGCCGGCACTGCGCAGCGAGCAGTCGACCACCGAACAACGTACTGCCAGCAACGGTCCGCAAGGGGTTCCCGGGGCGTTGAGCAACCAGCCTCCGGCACCGGCCTCGGCACCGCAGACCACCGGTGGCGCCACCGCGTCGTCGGGGCCTGTGCAACCCGGCCAGCCGCTGCTCGATGCCAACGGCCAGCAGATCATGGACCCGGCCACCGGCCAGCCGATGCTGGCGCCGTATCCGGCGGACAAGCGTCAACAATCCACCAAGAACTTCGAGCTGGACCGCTCCATCAGCCACACCAAGCAGCAGCAGGGTCGCCTGACCCGCCTGTCGGTGGCCGTGGTGGTCGACGATCAGGTCAAGGTCAACGCCGCCAACGGCGAAACCACCCGTGCGCCATGGAGCGCCGACGAATTGGCGCGCTTTACCCGCCTGGTCCAGGATGCCGTCGGTTTCGACGCCAGCCGCGGCGACAGCGTCAGTGTGATCAACGTGCCATTCTCCGCCGAGCGCGGGGAAGTGATCGCCGATATCCCGTTCTACTCGCAACCCTGGTTCTGGGATGTGGTCAAGCAGGTACTGGGCGTGCTGTTCATCCTGGTGCTGGTATTCGGTGTGCTGCGTCCGGTGCTCAACAACATCACCGGCGGCGGCAAGAAGCAACTGGCGGGCCTGGGCAGCGATGTCGAACTCGGTGGCATGGGCGGTCTGGATGGCGAACTGGCCAACGATCGCGTGAGCCTCGGCGGTCCGCAAAGCATCCTCCTGCCAAGCCCGAGCGAAGGCTATGACGCTCAACTGAACGCCATCAAGAGTCTGGTAGCCGAAGATCCGGGCCGTGTGGCACAGGTCGTCAAAGAGTGGATTAACGCCGATGAGTAATAACGCCGCCGTCACCCAGAAGCTGACCCGGGTCGATAAAGCCGCGATCTTGCTGCTGTCGCTGGGTTCCACCGATGCTGCACAGGTGCTGCGCCACATGGGGCCCAAGGAGGTCCAGCGGGTCGGCGTGGCCATGGCGCAGATGCGCAACGTGCATCGCGAGCAGGTCGAGCAGGTCATGAGCGAGTTCGTCGAGATCGTCGGCGACCAGACCAGCCTGGGCGTCGGCTCCGACGACTATGTCCGCAAGATGCTCACCCAGGCCCTCGGCGAGGACAAGGCCAACGGCCTGATCGACCGCATCCTGCTCGGTGGCAACACCAGTGGCCTGGACAGTCTCAAGTGGATGGAACCGCGCGCCGTGGCGGACGTGATCCGCTACGAGCACCCGCAGATCCAGGCCATCGTCGTGGCCTACCTCGATCCCGACCAGGCCGGCGAGGTGCTGAACAACTTCGATCACAAGGTGCGCCTGGACATCATCCTGCGCGTCTCGTCGCTGAACACGGTACAGCCGGCGGCCCTCAAGGAGCTCAACCAGATTCTCGAGAAGCAGTTCTCCGGCAACTCCAACGCTGCCCGCACCACCCTGGGCGGTATCAAGCGTGCGGCGGATATCATGAACTTCCTCGACAGCTCGATCGAAGGCCAGTTGATGGACTCGATCCGCGAAGTGGACGAGGACCTGTCGACGCAGATCGAAGACCTGATGTTCGTCTTCAACAACCTGTCGGATGTCGACGACCGCGGTATCCAGGCGCTGTTGCGCGAAGTTTCTTCCGACGTGCTGGTACTTGCCCTCAAGGGTTCGGACGAGGGCGTCAAGGAAAAGATCTTCAAGAACATGTCCAAGCGTGCGGCCGAACTGCTGCGCGACGACCTCGAGGCCAAGGGACCGGTGCGCGTCAGCGACGTCGAAACCGCCCAGAAGGAAATCCTCACCATCGCCCGCCGTATGGCCGAAGCCGGAGAAATCGTGCTCGGTGGCAAGGGCGGCGAAGAGATGATCTAAGGATCAAGCCATGACTGATCCAACCGACCTGATCCGCGCGCGGGACGTGAGCGGCTTCGACCTGTGGTCGTTGCCCAGCTTCGACCCGCATGTCGAAGAGCCTGAACCGGAGCCGGTGGAAGAGCCGCCGGCCGAGATGGAGGAGGTGCCGCTGGAGGAAGTCCAGCCGCTGACCCTCGAAGAGCTCGAAAGCATTCGCCAGGAAGCCTACAACGAAGGTTTCGCGGTGGGCGAGCGGGAAGGTTTCCACAGCACCCAGATCAGGGTTCGCCAGGAAGCCGAGGTTGCCCTGAGCGCCAAGCTGGTCAACCTGGAAGCCCTGATGGGCAATCTGTTCGCGCCCATCGCCGAACAGGACCAGCAGATCGAGAAGAGCCTGGTGGGCCTGGTCGGGCATATCGCTCGCCAGGTCATCCAGCGTGAACTCAAGACCGACTCCAGCCAGATCGAGCATGTCCTGCGGGAAACCCTGAAGTTGTTGCCGCTGGGCGCCGAGAACGTGCGGCTGTACATCAATCCCCAGGACTTCGAACAGGTCAAGGCCTTGCGCGAGCGCCACGAGGCGACCTGGCGCATCGTCGAGGACGAGGCCCTGCTGCCCGGCGGTTGCCGGGTCGAAACCGAGCACAGCCGGATCGACGCCAGCGTCGAGACCCGTATCGAGCAGGCGCTGGCCCAGTTGTTCGACCAGTTGCACGAACAATCCCTGCATCCGGCCCAGCCCGACCTGACGCTCGAGTTGGGGGAGCCCCATGCCCCGAACAGCGCCCCGGACCTGTCCGATGCGCCTTGAGCGAACCAGCTTCGGCAAGCGTCTTGGTACTTACGCCGATGCCATCAATCTGCCGGGCCAGCCGATTCTCGAAGGCCGCCTGCTGCGCATGGTCGGCCTGACCCTCGAGGCCGAAGGCCTGCGGGCCGCCATGGGGGCCCGCTGCCTGGTGATCAACGACGACAGCTATCACCCGGTGCAGGTCGAAGCCGAAGTCATGGGCTTCTCCGGCAGCAAGGTGTTCCTGATGCCGGTGGGCAGCGTGGCCGGTATCGCCCCGGGCGCCAGGGTCGTGCCGCTGGCCGATACCGGGCGCCTGCCCATGGGCATGAGCATGCTCGGGCGGGTGCTGGATGGTGCCGGTCGGGCGCTGGACGGCAAGGGCGGGATGAAGGCCGAGGACTGGGTGCCGATGGACGGACCGACCATCAATCCGCTCAATCGTGACCCGATCCACCAGCCGCTGGACGTGGGCATCCGCAGTATCAACGGATTATTGACAGTGGGCCGCGGGCAGCGCCTCGGCCTGTTCGCCGGTACCGGCGTTGGCAAGAGTGTGCTGCTGGGCATGATGACCCGCTTTACCGAGGCCGACATCATCGTGGTCGGGTTGATCGGTGAGCGGGGCCGGGAAGTGAAGGAGTTCATCGAGCACATCCTCGGCGAGGAGGGGCTCAAGCGTTCGGTGGTGGTCGCATCGCCTGCCGACGATGCGCCGCTGATGCGCCTGCGGGCGGCCATGTATTGCACGCGGATCGCCGAGTATTTTCGCGACAAGGGCAAGAATGTCCTGCTGCTCATGGATTCACTGACCCGTTTTGCCCAGGCCCAGCGGGAAATCGCCCTGGCCATCGGCGAGCCGCCGGCGACCAAGGGCTATCCGCCCTCGGTGTTCGCCAAGCTGCCGAAACTGGTGGAGCGCGCGGGGAATGCCGAGGCCGGCGGCGGTTCGATCACCGCGTTCTATACCGTGTTGTCCGAAGGCGATGACCAGCAGGACCCGATTGCCGACTCGGCGCGGGGCGTGCTCGACGGGCATATCGTCTTGTCCCGGCGCCTGGCCGAGGAAGGTCACTACCCGGCGATCGATATCGAAGCGTCCATCAGCCGGGTGATGCCAGCGGTGGTCAGTCCGGAGCACATGAAGCGTGCGCAGTATTTCAAGCAGCTCTGGTCACGCTACCAGCAGAGCCGCGACCTGATCAGCGTCGGCGCCTATGTGGCCGGTGGCGATCGCGAGACCGACACGGCGATCGCCCTGCAGCCGGCGATGGTCCAGTACCTGCGCCAGGGGCTGAACGACAATGTCAGCCTGGGCGAGAGCGAAGCGCATCTGTCGACGGTCTTCGCGCCGGCGGCGGGCGGCTAACCGGCCATGGCCCAGAGTCGTGCCGCGCGGTTGGCGCCGGTGGTCGAGATGGCCGAAAGCACCGAGCGTACCGCTGTCCAGCGCCTGGGTTATTTCCAGGGACAGGTACGCCTGGCGCAAAGCAAGCTGGCCGACCTCGAAGGTTTTCGCCTGCAATACCAAGAACAGTGGATCGAGCGTGGCCGGCATGGCGTCTCCAGCCAATGGTTGCTGGGCTACCAGCAGTTTCTCAGCCAGCTCGATACCGCCGTCGCCCAACAGCGGCAAAGCCTGGCCTGGCACCAGAACAACCTCGACAAGGGGCGCGTTGCCTGGCAAGAGGCCTATACTCGTGTCGAGGGCTTGCGCAAGCTGGTGCAGCGCTACATCGACGAGGCCCGCCAGCTGGAAGACAAACGTGAACAGAAACTGCTGGATGAGCTGTCCCAGCGCCTGCCGCGGCAGAGTCCCTATTGAATCGCAGGTATTTTGACGCTCCCGGTTGCCCTGCTGTCAGCGGGGTGCTACACCTTGTACACATCGCCACTGACAAGGAAGCTGGATCATGGCTGTAGAGTCGGCATTAACAGACAACGGCAGGAAGTTGACGATTTCGGTCAAGGGGCGCTTTGACTTCGGCAAGCACCAGGAATTTCGCGAGTCCTACGAGCGGGTCGCTACCCCGCCCGAGTCGGTTATCGTCGACCTGGTCGAGACGACCTATCTCGACAGTTCGGCCCTGGGCATGCTCCTGCTGCTGCGCGACCACGCCGGCGGCGACGATGCCGATATCCGGGTGATCAACAGCAATACGGATGTGCGCAAGATCCTCGCCATTTCCAATTTCGACAAGCTCTTCGACATCACTTGAGCATCATGCAAACGGCCGAGGAGTCGCTGACGGTGCTGATCGCCGAGGACGGGGCGGCGGATCGGCTGCTGCTGTCGAGTATCGTACGGCGCCAGGGGCATGCAGTCCTGACTGCCAGCAACGGTGCCGAGGCGGTCGAGGTGTTCAGGGCGCAGCGACCCCAACTGGTCCTGATGGACGCCCTGATGCCGGTGATGGACGGCTTCGAGGCGGCGCGGCAGATCAAGGCGCTGGCCGGCGATTCGCTGGTGCCGATCATCTTTCTCACCTCCCTGAGCGAAAGCGACGCCCTGGTCCGTTGCCTGGATGCCGGCGGCGACGACTTTCTGGCGAAACCCTACAACCAGGTCATCCTCGGTGCCAAGATCAAGGCGATGGATCGTCTGCGGCGTCTGCAGGCCACGGTGCTGCAGCAACGCGACCTGATCGCCCGGCACCACGACTACCTGCTCAACGAGCAGCGGGTAGCCAAGGCGGTGTTCGACAAGGTGGCGCATTCCGGATGCCTGCGGGCGCCGAATATCCGCTACCTGCAATCACCCTATGCGCTGTTCAACGGCGACCTGTTGCTGGCGGCCCATGCCCCGGGCGGGGACATGCATATCCTGCTCGGCGATTTCACCGGGCATGGCCTGCCCGCCGCCGTCGGTGCGATGCCGTTGGCGGAAGTCTTCTACGGCATGACCGCCAAGGGCTACGGCCTGCCCGAAACCCTGCGGGAGATGAACGCCAAGCTCAAGCGCATCCTGCCGGTGGACATGTTCTGTTGCGCCACCTTCCTGCGCCTGAGTCCGCAGCGGCAGGTGGTCGAGGTCTGGAACGGCGGTATGCCCGACGGCTACCTGCACGATATCGCCTCGGGCGAGCGGCGTCCCCTGGTGGCGCGGCACTTGCCACTGGGGGTATTGGGGGCCGAGGCGTTCGACGACCACATCGATGTCTACCCCATGGCCCCGGGTGACCGGGTGTTCCTGCTGTCCGACGGGGTGATCGATACCTGTAATGGCGATGAGCAGTTGTTCGGTGTCGAGCGCCTGCATCAGGTCTTCGAGAGCAATCGGGATCCGGATTGCTTGTTCGAGGAGATCCAGCAGGCGCTGGCACGGTTCGGCGGCGAGGCGCGTGACGATATCAGCATGGTCGAGATCAGTCTGCCCGCGCCCGGGCGGGCGCTGCCGGCGACCATGGTCTACTCCGACAGCGGCGAATCCTGTCCGCTGGACTGGTCGGTGAACTTCGAATTCCGCGCGGCGACGCTACGGCGTTTCAACCCCTTGCCTTATCTGCTGCAACTGCTGATGGAGGTACACGGCTTGCGTGCCCACAGCGGGGCGCTGTACAGCGTGCTGGCCGAGCTCTACTCCAATGCCCTGGAGCACGGGGTGCTGGGCCTGGATTCAAGCCTCAAGCGCGATGTCCGTGGATTTGCGCAATACTATGAGCAACGCAATCGGCGTCTGCTCGACTTGCAGGAAGGTTTTGTCCGCGTGAGCCTGCAGGTGGTCCCGGAAGGGAAGGGCGGACGGTTGTGCATCGAGGTCGAGGACAGTGGTGCCGGGTTTGACGTCGAGCGGGTCATGGCGCGTCCGCTGGAGGTCGATCGGTTGTCGGGAAGAGGTGTCGGCCTGGTCCGGCAACTCAGTCACTGTGCCCGTTGGTCGAATGATGGCCGGCGTGCCCACGTGGAGTTTTCGTGGGAGGCTCAGGCATAATTTGCAGGTGTTGATCAAGGAGTGAACGAGTGGACGGCAATCAGGAAAAGCACCTTGACTACGATGTGCTCGGCGCATTGCAGGAAGTCATGGAGGATGAGTATCCCTTGTTGCTGGATACCTTTCTCAACGATTCGGAAAAACGCCTGGGGCAGTTGCACCAGGCCAGCAACGCGATAGAACTGGGGCTGGCGGCCCACAGCTTCAAGGGCAGCAGCAGCAATATGGGCGCGTTGCACCTGGCCGATCTTTGCCGGCAACTGGAAGAGCGGGCCGCGCAATTGCCGCTGACCGGGGTCGAGGACCTCGTGGGGCGGATAGACCGCGAGTACGAGCAGGTACGCCATCTGTACGCCCGCGAGCGCGAGCGGTTCCCGATCAAGCAATGACCTTTGTGGCAATCCGGGCAAGCTGGCCCGAACCTTGCTACCACTCCCTGCATTGACTTTACGATCCCTGTGCAGCGGAGACTGTGTTATGCCCCTCGCTCCCAATTCTCTTCTTCAGGCCACCGCTGCGGCCAAACCCAAGGCGGACCTCGCGAGCAATCCGCCGGCACCGGTCGCGCAGCCCAAGGACAATGCTTCCAGCTTTGCCCAGGTCTACCAGAACAGCCAGGGCAAGTCGGTAAAGACACCTGACAGCCCGGTCAAGGCGAACCGGGACAGCACTCCCGCGGTGCCGGCGAAAAAGGATGTGGTTGCCAGCAACAAGGGGGATGCGGCAAAGCCGGCGGTTGCCGATAGCGGCAATTCCTTGCCTGCCGACAAAACCACCAGCAGCGACACGACGACCAAGGCCGATGACGACCAGGTTGCCTCTGATGACAGCGACAAGGACACCGCCACCGATACACCGGTGGTGGATGCCACGCCAGTGGATCCGACCCTCGATCCGGCGTTGATCCAGGCTGCCGTCACGCCACCGATGCCGGTTCCGGAAGCGCCGCCGGCCGTGGCTCCCGCGCAGCCACCGGTGGTCGAAGCGCCCCTGGCGGCAGCGGTGACCGCGGCGCCGGTGCAGGCCGCCGCGACACCGCCGGCCAGCGACAGTGATTTCGATCCGAATTCCGATCCGCTGGATAACCTGCCCGCCGTGCGTTTGGCGATGGAGCAGGGCGGACATGTGTCGACGACCAGTCAGCCGACTACGAAAACCACCACCAGCAACAACGATACGGATCCGAGCCAGGCCCTGAACCAGAACGCCGGCGTGGCCATGCTGGTGGATCAGAAAACCGATGCCGGGACCACCGAGCAGGGCGGCGAAAAATCCTTCAAGGGGTTGATCGAAGACGGCCTGAAGGATCTGAAAAGCGCCTCCAGTGACACCCGTGTCGACGACTTCGCCAATCGCCTGGCGGCCCTGACCCAGGCCGCGGTGCCGAAAACCGCGAACGCGCTGCCGGTCAACCAGCCTCTGGCCATGCATCAGAGTGGCTGGACCGAGGAAGTGGTCAACCGGGTCATGTACCTGTCGAGCGCCAGCATCAAGTCCGCCGATATCCAGCTGGAACCGGCCGAGCTGGGACGACTGGACATCAAGGTCAATATGGCCGCCGACCAGGCGACGCAGATCAGCTTCGTCAGTGGTCATGCCGGCGTGCGTGATGCACTGGAAAGCAATATGTTCCGCCTGCGCGACATGCTCCAGCAGCAGGGCCTGGGGCAGGCCGATGTCAGTGTCTCCGACCAGTCGCGTGGCTGGGCTGGCCAGGGCCAGGATCCGCAACAACAGCAACAGCAGGCCCAGAAAGGCAGCAACAACGGCAGCGGCGGCCGCCTGGATAGCGGCGACGACGATATCGCCATCGCGGCCGCGACCGAAGCGGCAGCCACCAGTGCCAGCGTGGTGGTGGGTTCCAGCGCGGTCGACTACTACGCCTGATTGTCTTCATGGCCGGTGGGTGTTTGTGTGGCATGTGGGAGGGGGCTTGCCCCTGAAGCCTCTTGAGGTCTCAAGGGGCTCTTCGCGGGCAAGCCCGCTCCCACGCAAACCCACTCTCATACAAGCCTGCTCACACCCGGGCCCGCGCCGATATGAGCGGCGTCCTCGCACTGTCCTTTCCCTCTCTGCCAACTCTGGCATAACACTTGCTCCAGCCTTGCCGTGCGACTGTGAAAAACCGAATAGTGACGGATTATTGGCATGGCGAAGAGCGAAGCAGCAGCGGTAAAAGAACCTGGCGGTAAAGGCAAACTCAAGCTGATTATCGTGATCGTGGTGGCTTTGCTATTGGCGATCGGGCTCTCCGTGGGGGCGACCTGGTACTTCATGCACAGCGCCCAGAGCAAGCCGGCACCGGCTCCTGCCGAGGCCAGCACGACCAAGCAGCCGGCGATCTACGAGTCGATGGCGCCGGCGTTTGTCGCCAACTTCAAGGACGCCAACGGCCGCCAGCGCTATATGCAGGTGAGCATTACCATGATGTCGCGCAACCAGGGCGACCTGGAGGCCCTGAAAGTCCATATGCCGGTGATCCGCAACAATCTGGTGATGCTGTTCTCCGGGCAGACCTACGAAACCCTGGCGACCCCGGTCGGCCAGGAGTTGCTGCGCCAGAAAGCCACTGCCAGCGTGCAGGAAGTGGCGCAGAAGGAAGTCGGCAAGGTGGTGGTCGAACAGTTGCTCTTCACTAACTACGTACTGCAGTAGGATCACGACATGGCCGTGCAAGACCTGCTGTCCCAGGATGAGATCGATGCCCTCTTGCATGGTGTCGATGACGGTCTGGTACAGACCGAAAACGCCGCCGAACCCGGCAGCGTCAAAAGCTACGACCTGACCAGCCAGGATCGCATCGTCCGTGGACGCATGCCGACCCTGGAGATGATCAACGAGCGTTTTGCCCGCTACACCCGTATCAGCATGTTCAACATGCTGCGTCGCTCCGCCGATGTGGCGGTGGGCGGGGTTCAGGTGATGAAGTTCGGCGAATACGTGCACTCGCTGTATGTGCCGACCAGTCTCAACCTGGTCAAGATCAAGCCGTTGCGCGGCACGGCGCTGTTCATCCTCGACGCCAAGCTGGTGTTCAAGCTGGTGGACAACTTCTTCGGCGGCGACGGCCGTCACGCCAAGATCGAGGGGCGCGAATTCACCCCGACCGAGCTACGCGTGGTGCGCATGGTGCTGGAGCAGGCCTTCATCGACTTGAAGGAAGCCTGGCAGGCGATCATGGAAGTCAATTTCGAGTACATCAACTCGGAAGTGAACCCAGCCATGGCCAACATCGTCGGGCCGAGCGAAGCGGTGGTGGTCTCGACCTTCCACATTGAACTCGACGGCGGTGGCGGCGACCTGCACGTGACCATGCCGTACTCGATGATCGAGCCGGTACGGGAAATGCTCGACGCCGGTTTCCAGTCGGACCTCGACGACCAGGACGAACGCTGGGTCAAGGCCCTGCGCGAAGACGTGCTGGATGTGGCGGTGCCGCTCAGTGCCACGGTGGCGCGTCGCCAGTTGCGCCTGCGGGACATCCTGCACATGCAGCCGGGCGACGTGATTCCGGTGGAACTGCCCGAGGACATGGTCATGCGCGCCAACGGCGTGCCGTCGTTCAAGGTCAAGCTCGGTTCCCACAAGGGCAACCTGGCATTGCAAGTGATTGAGCCGATCGAACGCCGTTGAGCGGGTCGATCAAGAATGTGCTGTGTTAACTGATTTTCTGCCCGCCGAGGACAACTGATGGCTGACGAACACGATATGACTGACGACCAGGCCCTGGCTGACGAGTGGGCGGCTGCCCTGGAAGAATCCGGCGAAACCGGCCAGGACGATATCGACGCCCTGCTGGCGGCCGATGCCGGTACCGCGCCGAGCTCCAATCGCCTGCCGATGGAAGAATTCGGCAGTGTGCCGAAAAGCCACGAGCCGGTGACCCTGGACGGGCCGAACCTGGACGTGATCCTGGATATCCCGGTGTCGATCTCCATGGAAGTCGGCAGCACCGATATCAATATCCGCAACCTCCTGCAATTGAACCAGGGGTCGGTCATCGAGCTCGATCGCCTGGCCGGCGAGCCGCTGGATGTGCTGGTCAACGGCACGCTGATTGCCCACGGTGAAGTGGTGGTGGTCAACGAAAAGTTCGGCATCCGTCTGACGGACGTGATCAGCCCGAGCGAACGCATCAAGAAGTTGCGCTGAATGAGCAGGCTTCTCGGCGGTCTCCTGCTGTTGCCGTTCAGTGCGTTGGCGGCTGAGCCCGTGACCAGCGCGGCGGCGGCTGCGCCGGCGGTCGGTGGTGGCATGGCCGGGCAACTGACGCAACTGGTGTTGGGTTTGCTGCTGGTGCTGGGGATCATCTTTGCCTTGGCCTGGCTGTTGCGCCGGGTGCAGCAGGCGGGGCCGGCGGGCAAGAAAGGGCAGGTGATCGAACTGATCGGCTCCCGTGCCCTCGGGCCGCGGGACCGGCTGGTGCTGGTGCAGGTCGGCAACGAGCAGATCCTGCTCGGGCTGACACCGGGCACCATCACGCCCTTGCATGTGCTCAAGGAGCCGGTCCAGGTTCCGAATGGCGAGCCGGCGACCCCGGAGTTCGCTCAACGCCTGATGGAATTGCTGGGTAAGGACAAGAAGTGATGGCTGCGTTGCGTTTTATCCTCGGCCTGACGCTGGTGCTGGCCGCGCCGCTGGCGTTCGGCGCCGATCCGCTGTCGATCCCGGCCATCACCCTCGGCACCGGGGCCAACGGACAGCAGGAGTACTCGGTCAGCCTGCAGATCCTGCTGATCATGACGGCGCTGAGTTTCATCCCGGCGTTCGTCATCCTGATGACCAGCTTTACCCGGATCATCATCGTCTTCTCGATCCTGCGTCAGGCCCTGGGCCTGCAGCAGACGCCGTCGAACCAGATCCTGACCGGCATGGCGATGTTCCTGACCCTGTTCATCATGGCGCCGGTCTTCGACAAGGTGAACCAGGATGCCCTGCAGCCCTACCTGGCCGAGAAACTCACGGCCCAGGATGCGGTGCTCAAGGCCCAGGGGCCGATCAAGGACTTCATGCTGGCGCAGACCCGCAGCAGCGACCTGGAGCTGTTCATGCGCCTGTCCAAGCGCACCGACATCGCCACGCCCGACCAGGCGCCGCTGACCATTATCGTGCCGGCCTTCGTCACCTCCGAGTTGAAGACCGCGTTCCAGATCGGCTTCATGATCTTCATTCCGTTCCTGGTCATCGACCTGGTGGTCGCCAGTGTGTTGATGGCGATGGGTATGATGATGCTGTCGCCGTTGATCATTTCCCTGCCGTTCAAGATCATGCTGTTCGTGCTGGTGGATGGCTGGGCGCTGATCATCGGTACCCTGGCGAGCAGTTTTGGTGGTGTCTAGAACCTTCACGAGTAGTGCGCCATGACGCCTGAAGTTGCAATTGACATCTTTCGCGATGCCCTCTGGCTGACCACGCTGATGGTCACCGTGCTGGTGGTTCCGACCCTGCTTATAGGTCTGCTGGTGGCGATGTTCCAGGCCGCCACGCAGATCAACGAACAGACCCTGGGTTTCCTGCCGCGCCTGCTGGTGATGCTCATCACCCTGATTGTCGCCGGTCCCTGGCTGGTGCAGAAATTCATGGAATACATCCTGTCGCTCTACGGCAGTATCCCGCAGGTCATCGGCTGACATGTCGCTGCTCGCGCTGACCGATACGCAGATCAGCACCTGGGTCGCCAGTTTCATGCTGCCGATGTTCCGGGTCGGCGCGGTGGTCATGACCATGCCGATCTTCGGGACCACCCTGGTGCCGCGGCGGGTACGGTTGTACTTTATCTTTGCTATCACCGTGGTGATCGCGCCGGGCCTGCCGCCGATGCCCGAGGTGCATCCGCTGGATCTCAGCGGACTGATGCTGATTGCCGAGCAGATCATCTTCGGCGCCTTGCTCGGTTTCTCCCTGCAGTTGTTCTTCCAGGCCTTCGTGGTCGCCGGGCAGATTGTCGCGGTGCAGATGGGCATGGGCTTCGCGTCCATGGTCGACCCGATCAACGGCGTCTCCAGTGCGGTGATCGGGCAGTTTTTCACCATGCTGGTGACGCTGATGTTCCTGGCGATGAATGGCCATCTGGTGGTGTTCGAGGTGCTGACCGAGAGCTTCACCACCTTCCCGGTCGGCAGCGGGCTGTCGACCACGGATCTGTGGGTGATTGCCGGCAAGCTCGGCTGGGTTCTCGGCGCGGCGTTGATGCTGGTGCTGCCGGCGATCACCGCCTTGCTGGTGGTCAACGTGGCCTTCGGCATCATGACTCGCGCCGCGCCGCAGTTGAACATCTTCTCCATCGGTTTCCCGCTGACGCTGGTGCTGGGGATGTTCATCCTCTGGATCAGCCTGGGCGATATCCTCAACCAGTATCAACCGCTGGCCGTCGAGGCCCTGCAGTTCCTACGTCAACTGATACGGGCGCCCTGAGCCATGGCAGAGAGCGAGAGCGGTCAGGACAAGACAGAAGACCCCACGGAGAAAAGGAAGAAGGACTCCCGTGAGAAGGGCGAGATTGCCCGTTCCAAGGAACTCAACACCCTGGCGGTGATGTTGGCCGGCACCGGTGGCCTGCTGGTCTTTGGTGGCGCGCTGGCGCAGGACATGGCCGAGTTGATGCGCCTGAACTTCACGCTTTCGCGGGAAGTGATACTCGACCAGCGCTACATGGCGATCTTCCTCCTGCAGTCGGGCAAGATAGCGCTCTGGGCGGTTCAGCCGGTCCTGCTGACCTTGTTGCTGGCCGCCTTTATCGGACCGATCTCCCTGGGGGGGTGGCTGTTCGCGGCCGGTAGTCTGGCACCCAAGTTCAGCCGGATGAATCCTCTGGCCGGGCTCAAGCGGATGTTCTCGACCAAGGCCCTGGTGGAGTTGCTCAAGGCCCTGGCGAAATTCATCATCGTGCTGTTGGTGGCCCTGGCGGTATTGTCGTCGGATATCGACGATCTGGTGCGGATTGCCCATGAACCCCTGGAGTCGTCGATTATCCACAGTCTGCAGGTGGTGGGGTGGAGCGCCTTGTGGATGTCCCTCGGGTTGCTGCTGATTGCCGCAGTGGATGTGCCGGTACAGCTCTGGGAAAGCCACAAGAAGCTGCTGATGACCAAGCAGGAAGTGCGTGACGAATACAAGGACCAGGAAGGCCGTCCGGAGGTCAAGCAGCGGATTCGCCAGCTGCAGCGCGAGATGTCCCAGCGGCGGATGATGGCGGCGATTCCCGAGGCGGATGTGGTCATCACCAACCCGACCCACTACGCGGTGGCGCTCAAGTACGATGCCGAGAAGGGCGGGGCGCCGGTGCTGCTGGCCAAGGGCAATGACTTCATCGCCCTGAAGATCCGCGAGATCGCCGTCGAGCACGAGATCATGCTGCTCGAATCGCCGGCCCTGGCGCGTTCGATCTACTACTCCACCGAGTTGGACCAGGAGATTCCGGCGGGGCTCTACCTGGCGGTGGCGCAGGTGCTCGCCTATGTCTTCCAGATCCGCCAGTTCCGCGCGGGCAAGGGCAAGCGTCCGGATCCGCTCAAGGACAACCTGCCGATTCCACCGGACCTGCGCCGCGATTCCTGAACATTTCTCCTGTCCGTCGATCGTCCCCCGCATTTTCAGTCACTTCCACAGAGTTGGAAGGTTTCTTGCACAAGCAGGTTTTGCGACGCTTTCAGCGTCAAAAGTTTGCTTCAAGGTGACGAGGAATACCGGTGGACCGCACTCAATTTATCAACACGGCGCGCAGCAATCTGAGTGGTCTCGGCCGGGGCAACCTGGGCGTGCCGCTGCTGCTGTTGGTCATGCTGGCGATGATGATGTTGCCAGTGCCGGCGTTCCTGCTGGACGTCTTCTTCACCTTCAACATCGCCCTGTCGATTGTCGTCCTGCTGGTCTGCGTCTACGCCCTGCGGCCGCTGGACTTCGCCGTCTTCCCGACCATCCTGCTGATCGCCACGCTGTTGCGCCTGGCCCTGAACGTGGCCTCCACCCGGGTGGTGATGCTCCACGGCCAGGACGGTCACGCCGCCGCGGGCAAGGTGATCCAGGCCTTCGGCGAGGTGGTGATCGGCGGTAACTACGTGGTCGGTATCGTGGTTTTCGCCATCCTGATGATCATCAACTTCGTCGTGGTGACCAAGGGTGCCGGGCGGATTTCCGAGGTCAGCGCGCGTTTCACCCTCGATGCGATGCCCGGCAAGCAGATGGCGATCGACGCCGACCTCAACGCCGGCCTGATCGATCAACCACAAGCCAAGCTGCGCCGCCTGGAAGTGGCCCAGGAGGCCGAGTTCTACGGCTCCATGGACGGTGCCAGCAAATTCGTCCGCGGTGACGCCATCGCCGGTTTGCTGATTCTATTCATCAACCTGATCGGCGGCATGGCGGTCGGTATCTTCCAGCACAACATGTCGTTTGCCGACGCCGGCAAGGTCTACGCCCTGCTGACCATCGGTGACGGTTTAGTGGCGCAGTTGCCATCACTGTTGTTATCCACAGCAGCGGCCATCATGGTGACCCGTGCTTCCGGCTCGGAAGACATGGGCAAGCAGATCAACCGGCAGATGTTCGCCTCGCCCAAGGCCCTCGGCGTGGCCGCCGGCCTGATGGCGGTGATGGGCCTGGTGCCGGGCATGCCGCACTTTTCCTTCCTCAGCCTGGCTCTGGTGGCAGGTGGCGCGGCTTACCTGCTGTGGAAAAAGCAGAACGTGGTCAAGGTCCAGGCCCTGGCCGAAGTGCAGCGCCAGCAGGAGCTCCTGCCGTCGCCGGCCCGCGCCATGGAAACCAAGGAGCTGGGCTGGGATGACGTCACGCCGATCGACATGATCGGCCTGGAAGTGGGTTATCGCCTGATTCCGCTGGTGGACCGCAACCAGGGCGGGCAATTGCTGGCGCGGATCAAGGGCGTGCGCAAGAAGCTGTCCCAGGATCTCGGCTTCCTGATGCCGACTGTGCATATTCGTGACAACCTCGACCTGGCGCCCAGTGCGTATCGCCTGACCCTGATGGGCGTGACCCTGGCCGAAGCGGAGATCTACCCGGATCGCGAACTGGCGATCAACCCGGGCCAGGTCTACGGCACCCTCAACGGCATTACCGCCAAGGACCCGGCCTTCGGCCTGGAGGCGGTCTGGATCGAGATCAGCCAGCGCGCCCAGGCGCAGTCGCTGGGCTACACGGTGGTGGACGCCAGTACGGTGGTGGCGACGCACCTCAACCAGATTCTCTACAAGCATTCCAGCGAGCTGATCGGCCACGAAGAAGTCCAGCAACTCATGCAACTGCTGGCCAAGGGCTCGCCGAAGCTGGCCGAGGAACTGGTGCCGGGCATCATTTCCCTGTCGCACCTGCTCAAGGTGCTGCAATGCCTGCTGGCCGAACACGTGCCGGTACGCGACATCCGCAGCATTGCCGAAGCCATCGCAAACAATGCCGCCAAGAGTCAAGATACTGCCGCTCTGGTGGCGGCAGTACGTGTCGGCTTGTCTCGCGCAATCGTCCAAAGCATTGTAGGGCTTGACTCCGAGCTGCCTGTGATCACCTTGGAACCAAGGTTGGAACAAATATTGCTCAATAGTCTGCAGAAGGCCGGACAAGGCTCGGAAGAGGGGGTTCTCCTGGAACCGAGCATGGCCGAAAAACTCCAGCGTTCACTGATCGACGCCGCCCAGCGCCAAGAGATGCAAGGGCAGCCGGTGATCCTGCTGGTGGCCGGTCCGGTTCGCGCGATGCTTTCGCGGTTCGGACGCCTGGCGGTACCAAGTCTGCATGTCTTGGCCTACCAGGAAATTCCGGACAACAAGCAAGTCACCATCGTTGCGACAGTAGGGCCCAACGGCTGAGGTAGTGGGTTATGCAAGTTAAGCGTTTTTTCGCCGCCGATATGCGTCAGGCCATGAAGCTGGTTCGTGATGAGCTGGGCTCGGACGCGGCCATCATCGGCAACCGCCGCATCGCGGGCGGTGTCGAGCTGACGGCTGCCCTGGACTACAAGCTCTCGGCCCTGGCGCCGCGTGTACCGAACATGGAGCTCGAGGACGAGCTGCGCAAGACCCAGTCGCGGATCGTCACCGCCCAGGCCGAACTGAGCCTGCGCAGCGAGGGCGAGAGCGATGCGACCACCAATCGCCAGTTGTTCGCCGGCCTGCCGCTGACCGCTGCCGAGCCGCTGATCGAACCGACTTTCGACGAGCCGCGTCGCCCGGCCCCGGCGCCTGTCGCGGCGGCCCCGGCGGTGGACCAGCGGGTCTTCGATTCGATGCGTTTCGAGCTCAACGGCCTGCGCGAGCTGCTGGAAGTCCAGCTCGGCTCCCTGGCCTGGAACCAGTTGCAAGGCAGCCAGCCGGCGCAGGCCAACCTCTGGCGCCGCCTGCAGCGTGTCGGCCTGTCCGGCCCGCTGTCGCGCGACCTGCTGGCACTGATCACCGGCATCGAAGAGCCGCGTCAGGCCTGGCGCATGCTGCTGGCGCACCTGGCCCGAATGATCGTCACCCCCGAGATCGAACCCTTGGAAGAGGGCGGGGTCATAGCCATGGTCGGTCCGGCCGGCATGGGCAAGACCACCACGCTGGCCAAGCTGGCGGCGCGCTACGTGCTCAAGTACGGCGCGCAGAACATCGCCCTGGTCAGCATGGACAGCTTCCGTATCGGTGCCCAGGAACAGCTCAAGACCCTGGGGCGGATCCTCAACGTACCCGTGACCCACGTCGACCCGGGCCAGTCCCTGGCGCAAGCCCTCGATCCGCTGCTGCGCAAGCGCGTGGTGCTGATCGATACCGCCGGCCTGCAGGCCAGCGACCCGGCGCTGCGCATGCAACTGGAAAGCCTGGCCGGACGCGGGATCAAGGCCAAGAATTACCTGGTCCTGGCCACGACCAGCCAGAAACAGGTGTTGACCGCCGCCTACCACAGCTACAAGCGCTGCGGGCTGGCTGGCTGCATCCTGACTAAACTGGATGAAACGGCGAGTCTCGGCGAAGTGTTGAGCCTGGCCATCAGCCACGAATTGCCGGTGGCCTATCTGACCGATGGTCCAAGGATTCCGGACGATCTGCATTTGCCGCGCCGCCACCAGCTGGTGAGCCGCGCAGTCAGTGTGCAAATGCAGGAAGAACCCAGCGAAGAGGCCATGGCCGATATGTTCGCTGACATCTACCACAGCCCGTCCAAACGAGTGGGTTGAGGTAATCATGAAGACGTTGCAATGCACCTACATCGATGGTCTGCCAGGCATTAGTTCCCTCCGGGAACGCGCAGCCAGTTATGTGGCCTTCCGTCTAAGCAAGACAAGGTAAGAAGAGAACATGGGCAGCATGCATCCCGTACAGGTGATCGCGGTGACCGGCGGCAAGGGTGGCGTCGGGAAGACTAACGTGTCAGTGAACTTGTCCCTGGCGCTGGCTGAGCTTGGCCGGCGGGTCATGCTGCTGGACGCCGACCTGGGGCTGGCGAATGTCGACGTCCTGCTGGGGCTGACCCCCAAACGCACCCTGGCCGACGTGGTCGAGGGGCGCTGTGAGTTGCGTGATGTGCTGTTGCAGGGGCCGGGCGGGATCCGTATCGTGCCAGCCGCCTCCGGCACCCAGAGCATGGTCCACCTGAGCCCGGCCCAGCATGCCGGCCTGATCCAGGCGTTCAGCGATATCGGCGACAACCTCGATGTGCTGGTGATCGACACCGCTGCGGGTATTGGTGACTCGGTAGTCAGTTTTGTCCGCGCGGCCCAGGAAGTCCTGCTGGTGGTCTGCGACGAGCCGACCTCGATCACCGACGCCTATGCCCTGATCAAGCTGCTCAACCGCGACTACGGCATGAACCGTTTCCGCGTGCTGGCCAACATGGCCCAGAGCCCCCAGGAAGGCCGCAATCTGTTCGCCAAGTTGACCAAGGTCACGGATCGCTTCCTCGATGTAGCCCTACAATACGTCGGTGCCGTTCCCTATGATGAATGCGTACGCAAGGCCGTGCAGAAGCAGCGCGCGGTCTACGAAGCGTTCCCTCGTTCGAAATGCGCCCTGGCGTTCAAGGCCATTGCCCAGAAGGTCGACACCTGGCCGTTGCCCGCCAACCCACGCGGGCACCTGGAGTTCTTCGTCGAACGTCTGGTGCATCAGACGAGTGCGGGACCAGTGCTATGACTGCCAGTGGCTATCGCATGTATTCCAAGTCGTCGCGTGACAGCCAGTATGAGTTGATCGAGCGTTATGCGCCTCTGGTCAAGCGGATCGCCTATCACTTGCTGGCGCGGCTGCCGGCCAGTGTGCAGGTCGAGGACCTGATCCAGGCGGGCATGATCGGCCTGCTGGAAGTCTCGACCAAGTATGACTCCAGCAAAGGTGCGAGTTTCGAGACCTATGCCGGTATCCGGATTCGCGGCGCGATGCTCGATGAGGTCCGCAAGGGCGACTGGGCACCCCGTTCGGTACACCGCAATACCCGTATGGTCAGTGACGCAATCAGGGCAATTGAAGCGAAAACCGGTCGTGACGCTAAAGATCACGAGGTTGCAGCCGAACTCCAATTGAGTCTCGACGATTATTACGGGATTTTGAACGATACCTTGGGCAGCCGATTGTTCAGTTTCGACGACCTGTTGCAGGACGGCGAGCATGAAGGGCTGCACGAGGATGGCGCGAGTGCTCATCTCGAGCCGTCACGCGATCTGGAGGATGAACGCTTCCAGGCGGCGCTGGCGGATGCGATTGCCAATTTGCCGGAGCGTGAGCGACTGGTCTTGGCGCTGTACTACGACGAGGAGCTGAACCTCAAGGAAATCGGTGAGGTACTGGGGGTCAGCGAATCGCGAGTCAGCCAGTTACACAGCCAGTGCGCGGCCCGCTTGCGGGGGCGTTTGGGAGAGTGGCGAGCGCGTTGACAGGCAGTGTGGGGACACTGCGAACGAGACCGATGCAGCGTTTGACGGTGTGTCGGCGGCTCGGCCGGTTGTGGTTTCCATGCAGTAGTCGAGTGTTGTGCCGAATTGATTGAACAGCGCGTTCAGGTGCTGAAACGCGTTTAAGACTGCTTGGAGGTCGAATTGAACAAGAACATGAAAATCCTCATTGTTGATGACTTCTCAACGATGCGGCGGATCATCAAGAACCTGTTGCGTGACCTCGGGTTCACCAACACGGTCGAGGCCGATGACGGTACTACCGCCATTCCGGTCCTCAACAGCGGTAGCATCGACTTTCTGGTCACCGACTGGAACATGCCCGGCATGACCGGCATCGACCTGCTGCGCCACGTGCGTGCCGATGAAAAGCTCAAGCACCTGCCGGTCCTGATGGTCACGGCCGAAGCCAAGCGCGAGCAGATCATCGAAGCCGCCCAGGCCGGCGTCAACGGCTATGTGGTCAAACCATTCACGGCCCAGGCGCTGAAAGAGAAGATCGAAAAGATCTTCGAACGCATCGGTTGATGAAGTCCGCCACGGGGGCGCTATGGAGCACAACGAATCTTCACTGGGCGATTTTGAATCGACCCTGAAAAAACATGCCCGTGAACTGGTCGACAGCCTTGAAAAAGGCCGTTTCGGCGATGCGGTGCAAATGATCCATGAGCTGAACCAGACCCGTGACCGCGGCCTGTATCTGGAAGTCGGCAAGCTGACCCGCGAGCTGCACAGTGCGATCGTCAATTTCCAGATTGACCCGACCATGCCGCAAGCCGAGGAAGTTTCGCAGATCACCGACGCCACCGAGCGCCTGTCCTATGTGGTCAGGCTGACCGAGGCGGCGGCCAATCGCACCATGGACCTGGTGGAGAGCGCGACCCCGCGGGTCAGTGGCCTGAACGAGGAAGCCAAGGCCCTGAGCGCCGACTGGGGTCGCTTCATGCGGCGTGAAGTCGGTGCCGAAGAGTTTCGCGCACTGGCCCGGCGGGTCGACGGTTTCCTTTCGCGCAGCGAGCAGGAGACCCGTGCGGTATCGAGCGATCTCAACGACATCCTGCTGGCCCAGGATTACCAGGACCTTACCGGCCAGGTGATCAAGCGCGTCACGCAGATGGTCACCGAAGTCGAAAGCAATCTGCTCAAACTGGTGCTGATGGCCAGCCAGGTGGATCGTTTTGCGGGTATCGAACATGACCGCGAAGCCATCCTCGCGGAAAAAGATCCACAAAAACAGATGGCAAAGGGTGAAGGTCCGCAGATTCATGCCGATAAACGTGAAGACGTTATGTCCGGTCAGGACGATGTCGACGATTTGCTTTCCAGCCTTGGATTCTAGGAGCACCCATACACATGAGCTTCGGCGCCGATGAAGAGATCCTTCAGGATTTCCTGGTTGAGGCCGGCGAGATTCTTGAGCAACTGTCCGAGCAACTGGTCGAGCTGGAAAGCCGCCCGGATGACGCGGATCTGCTCAATGCCATTTTTCGCGGTTTTCACACTGTAAAAGGGGGCGCCGGCTTCCTCCAGCTCAACGAGCTGGTGGAGTGCTGTCACATCGCCGAGAACGTGTTCGACATCCTGCGCAAGGGTGAGCGTCGCGTCGACTCGGAACTGATGGACGTGGTCCTGGAAGCGCTGGACGCGGTCAACGGCATGTTCGGCGAAGTCCGCGAACGTAGCCCGATCACCGCGGCCACCCCGGAACTGCTGGCCGCCCTGGCGCGCCTGGCGGAGCCGGCTGCTGCTGGTGAAGCACCGGCTGCCGTGGTGGAGGAAGCGGTCGTCGAGCCGGTCGCCGAAAGCGATTCCGGCGACATCACCGACAATGAATTCGAACTGCTCCTCGACTCGCTCAACGCGGTCAAGGAACAGGCACAGGCGCCCGCGGCGCCAGCCCCGGTCGCCGCCGAAGCGGGTAGCGACGAGATCACCGACGCCGAGTTCGAGTCGTTGCTCGATCAGTTGCACGGCAAGGGCCAGTTCGCCCCCGAGGCTATTGCCGCCGAAGCCGCCGCAGCGGCGAGCGCGGCGGCCGCACCGGCCTCGACGGCGGAAAGCTCCGATATCACCGACGACGAATTCGAAGCCCTGCTCGACCAGTTGCATGGCAAGGGTTCGTTCAAGGTCGACGCCCTCGACGCGGCAGCGGCTTCCGCGCCGGCGGCGAAAGCCCCGGACAGCGCGGCTGCAGCGGGCAGCGACCTGATCACCGACCACGAGTTCGAATCCCTGCTCGACGAGTTGCACGGCAAGGGCAAGTTCTCCGAAGTGGCGGGTGGCACCACGGCGGCTGTGGCAGCACCGGCAGCGGCCGCAGCCAAGCCGGCTGCGGCGCCTGCGGCCAAGGTGGAAGCCAAGGCCGAGCCGGCCAAACCAGCGCCTGCTCCCGCTGCTGCTGCTGCTGCGCCTGCCCCCGCGCGGGCTCCGGCGGCAGCGGCGGCGGAAAAGCCAGCCAGTGAAGCCGAGACCACCGTACGGGTCGATACCGCACGCCTCGACGAGATCATGAACATGGTCGGCGAGTTGGTGCTGGTGCGTAACCGTCTGGTGCGCCTGGGCCTCAACAGCGGCGACGAAGCCATGTCCAAGGCGGTGTCCAACCTCGACGTGGTGACTGCCGACCTGCAGACCGCGGTGATGAAGACCCGCATGCAGCCGATCAAGAAAGTCTTCGGCCGCTTCCCGCGCCTGGTTCGCGACCTGGCCCGGCAGCTGAAGAAAGAGATCAACCTGGAACTGGTGGGTGAAGAGACCGACCTCGACAAGAACCTTGTCGAGGCCCTGGCCGACCCGCTGGTCCACCTGGTGCGCAACTCGGTCGACCACGGTATCGAAGAGCCGGCCGATCGCGAAGCCATGGGCAAGCCCCGCAGCGGTCGGGTCGTGCTCTCGGCTGAACAGGAAGGCGACCACATCCTGCTGTCGATCTCCGATGACGGCAAGGGCATGGACGCCGATGTGCTGCGCGGCATCGCCGTGAAGAAAGGCCTGATGGACAAGGATGCGGCTGACCGTCTCAGCGAGACCGACTGCTTCAACCTGATCTTCGCCCCGGGCTTCTCGACCAAGACCGAGATTTCCGACGTGTCCGGTCGTGGCGTGGGCATGGACGTGGTGAAAACCAAGATCGCCCAGCTCAACGGCACCATCAATATCTACTCGACCAAGGGCAAGGGCTCGAAGATCGTCATCAAGGTCCCGTTGACCCTGGCGATCATGCCGACCCTGATGGTCATGCTCGGCAACCAGGCCTTTGCGTTCCCGCTGGTCAACGTCAACGAGATCTTCCACCTCGACCTGTCGCGCACCAACGTGGTCGACGGCCAGGAAGTGGTGATCGTGCGGGACAAGGCCCTGCCGCTGTTCTACCTCAAGCGCTGGCTGGTCAGCTCTGCCGCTCACGAAGAGCAGCGCGAAGGCCATGTGGTGATCCTTTCGGTGGGCACCCAGCGGATCGGCTTCGTCGTCGATCAACTGGTCGGCCAGGAAGAAGTGGTCATCAAGCCGCTGGGCAAAATGCTGCAGGGAACCCCGGGCATGTCGGGCGCCACCATCACCGGTGACGGTCGCATCGCGCTGATTCTCGATGTGCCGAGCATGCTCAAGCGTTACGCCGCACGGCGTATTTGATTCTGGTTCGGCGGCGGTGCATGAGTCCGCCGCCGTACCTAACGGAGTGTTTATGGTAGTCAAGGTCCTGGTGGTGGATGATTCGGGGTTTTTCCGCCGCCGCGTCTCGGAAATTCTTTCGGCGGATCCGAGCATCCAGGTTGTCGGCACGGCGACCAACGGTAAAGAAGCCATCGATCAGGCCCAGGCGCTCAAGCCGGACGTGATCACCATGGACTACGAGATGCCGATGATGGATGGCATCACGGCGGTGCGGCATATCATGCAGCGCTGTCCGACTCCGGTTCTGATGTTCTCGTCCCTGACCCATGAAGGCGCGCGGGTCACCCTCGACGCGCTGGATGCCGGGGCCGTGGACTTCCTGCCGAAGAATTTCGAAGACATCTCGCGCAATCCCGAGAAGGTCAAGCAATTGCTGTGCGAGAAGGTGCACAGCATTTCGCGCAGCAACCGTCGTTTCAGCAGCTACAGTGCTCCGGCCTCGCCTTCAACCCCGGCGCCGAGTGCCGCTCCGGCTTCTTCGGGCAGCTTTGGCAGCAGCGCCGCGGCGCCGGCTCCCGTGCGCACCACGCCAGTGGCCAGCCGTGCTCCAGCGCCAGCCGCATCGACCTCGGCCGCACCGAAGCGCAAGGCCTACAAGCTGGTCGCCATCGGCACTTCCACCGGCGGTCCGGTTGCGCTGCAACGCGTCCTGACACAACTGCCGGCCAACTTCCCGGCGCCGATCGTGCTGATCCAGCATATGCCGGCGGCCTTCACCAAGGCCTTCGCCGAGCGCCTGGACAAGCTCTGCCGGATCAGCGTCAAGGAAGCCGAGGATGGCGACATCCTGCGTCCGGGCCTGGCGTTGCTGGCTCCGGGTGGCAAGCAGATGATGATCGACGGTCGTGGCGCGGTGAAGATTCTGCCGGGCGACGAGCGCCTGAACTACAAACCGTGTGTGGATATCACCTTCGGTTCCGCGGCCAAGTCCTATGGTGACAAAGTTCTGGCGGTGGTGCTGACCGGCATGGGCGCCGACGGCCGCGAAGGCGCGCGCCTGCTCAAGCAGGGCGGCAGTGCGATCTGGGCCCAGGACGAGGCGAGCTGCGTGATCTACGGCATGCCGATGGCGATCGTCAAGGCCGAGCTGGCTGATGCCGTGTACAGCCTGGACGATATCGGCAAACATCTGGTCGAGGCTTGTCTCTGATGGATGTGTTGAGCCTTATCGGCATCATCATGGCGTTTGTCGCCATTATCGGCGGCAACTACCTCGAAGGCGGCCACCTCGGCGCCCTGGCCAACGGCCCGGCGGCGCTCATCGTGCTGGGCGGGACCATCGGCGCGGCCTTGCTGCAGTCGCCGATGAGCGCGTTCAAGCGGGCCATGCAGATTCTCGGCTGGATCCTGTTCCCGCCCCGCGTCGACCTGCCCGGTGGCATCGATCGTGTGGTGAACTGGAGCCTGACGGCGCGCAAGGAGGGCCTGCTGGGCCTGGAAGGCGTGGCGGATGCCGAACCGGACACCTATTCGCGTAAGGGCCTGCAATTGCTGGTCGACGGCGCCGAACCGGAAGCCATCCGCAGTATCCTCGAGGTGGATTTCTACACCCAGGAGAGCCGCGATATCGAAGCCGCCAAGGTCTTCGAGAGCATGGGCGGCTATGCGCCGACCATCGGTATCATCGGTGCGGTCATGGGCCTGATCCACGTAATGGGCAACCTCGGTGACCCGTCGCAACTGGGCAACGGCATCGCCGTGGCGTTCGTCGCGACCATCTATGGCGTAGCCAGTGCCAACCTGGTGCTGTTGCCGATTGCCAGCAAACTGAAGTCGATCGCCCTGCGCCAGTCGCGTTATCGGGAAATGCTCCTCGAAGGCATCCTGTCGATCGCCGAAGGCGAGAACCCGCGCTCCATTGAACTGAAGCTCCAGGGCTTCATGGACTGATGGAGTAGGACATGGCCAGACGCCGCCAACACGAAGAGCATGTGAACCACGAGCGCTGGCTGGTTTCCTACGCCGACTTCATCACCCTGCTGTTCGCCTTTTTCGTGGTCATGTACTCGATTTCGTCGATCAACGAAGGCAAGTACAAGATCATCTCCCAGGCCCTGGTCGGCGTCTTCACCGATGCCGATCGCAGCCTCAAGCCGATCCCCATCGGCGACGAGCGACCGGTGACCGTCAAGCCGGCGGACCCGCTGATCAAGGACGCCGACCAGACCGACGCGGCCTTCGGCCAGGGTGCGGCGGATCCGCTCAAGAGCATTGCCGACGATATCAGCGCGGCGTTCGGCGATCTGATCAGTTCCAACCAGATGACCGTGCGCGGCAACGAGTTGTGGGTCGAGATCGAACTCAATTCCGGCCTGTTGTTCGGCAGCGGCGACGCCTTGCCCAGCGACAAGGCCTTCGACATCATCGCCAAGGTGTCGAAGATCCTCAAACCCTTCGACAACCCGATCCATGTCGAGGGGTTTACCGATGACCAGCCGATCCGCACGGCGCAATACCCGACCAACTGGGAGCTGTCCTCGGCGCGTTCGTCGAGTATCGTGCGGATGATGGCGATGGAAGGGGTCAATCCGCAGCGGATGGCGTCGGTCGGTTACGGCGAGTTCCAGCCGGTGGCCAACAATGCCACGGCGGAAGGCCGGGCGCGCAATCGCCGGGTGGTGCTGGTGGTGTCGCGCAACCTGGATGTGCGCCGCAGCCTGACCGGCACGGGGACCGCCCATGCGACACCCGATGCGGCACTTAAGCGGGCTGGCACACAAACTGCACCGCCAGCGGTAAAGCAAGCGGTACGCGAGAATGCCGTCAAATCTCCGGCACCTGCTCTATAACTTAGCGCTATTTCTCGGCGAGCCTGATGCTTTGCCGGGAGGAACACACTGAATGAGAGTCTGGGCAGTAGCCAATCAAAAAGGTGGCGTCGGTAAGACCACTTCCTCCATCGCTTTAGCCGGCTTGCTGGCCGAGGCGGGCAAGCGCGTGGTCGTCGTCGACCTCGATCCGCACGGCTCGATGACCAGCTACTTCGGCTACGATCCAGACACCCTGGAGCACAGCAACTTCGATCTGTTCCAGCACAAGGGCCAGGTGCCTGAAGGCCTGCCCGGGCAGTTGCTGCTGTCGACCAGTGACGAACGCATTTCCCTGTTGCCTTCCAGCACCGCGCTGGCGACCCTCGAGCGCCTGTCGCCGGGCCAGAGCGGGCTGGGCCTGGTGATCGCCAAGAGCCTGGCGCAGTTGTGGCAGGATTTCGATTATGCGGTGATCGACAGCCCGCCACTGCTCGGCGTGCTGATGGTCAATGCCCTGGCGGCCAGCCAGCAGCTGGTGGTGCCGGTGCAGACCGAACACCTGGCGGTGAAGGGCCTGGAACGCATGGTCAACACCCTGGCGATGATCAACCGCTCGCGCAAGCAGGCCTTGCCCTACACGATCATTCCGACCCTGTTCGACCGGCGGACCCAGGCGTCCATGGGCACCCTGCGGGTGCTGCGCGACAAGTTCCCGGATGCGATCTGGCAAGGCTACATTCCGGTCGACACGCGCCTGCGTGACGCCAGCCGGGCCGGGGTCACGCCGTCGCAGTTCGACGGCAAGAGCCGTGGCGTGCTGGCTTACCGGGCATTGCTCAAACATCTGCTGACCCAGCAGCTCGTACCGCAGGTGGCCTGACATGATGTATTGCTCAAGTCGCCTGCCGGTCCCGCCGATAACCCCTACAGGTCACTGTAGCGGGGCATCTCCATGGGCATCCAGATGAACCGTCCTGTCGACATCACGACCCGTCCGCAGGTGGCGCTGCAATCCTATCTGGATGCATTGCTGCAGGAGGCGACCGAAGAACTGCCGGTGGCGCTCGCCGCAGAGCCCGAGATCACAGTCCCGGTTGCGGTCGAACCCGAGCCGGTCAGCGAACTGGATGAATTCCAGGCGGCGGTACTGGAAGAACAGGCCCGCGACGCCATGGCCGCCCAGGCGCTGGTCGCGCCTGTAGCGCTTGCGCCCGTTCCGGCGCCGGTCGAGGTGGCCGTCGAGTTGCCCGTGGCCCGCCCGGTCGCCCCGGTGCTGGTGGAACCGGTGGTCGAGGTGCATCTGCCTCCGGCCCAGAACATCACGCCGCCGCCGGTCGAAGGTGATGCGCGTCCGCATTGGGCCGCCGAGCCGTTCGAATGCCTGTTGTTCGATGTCGCCGGGCTGACCCTGGCGGTGCCGCTGGTGTGCCTGGGGTCGATCTACTCCCTGGCCGGTCATGAGCTGACACCGTTGTTCGGCCAGCCGGACTGGTTCCTCGGCATCCTGCCGAGCCAGGCCGGTAATCTGAAGGTACTGGACACCGCTCGCTGGGTGATGCCTGATCGCTATCGCGACGACTTCCGCCAGGGGCTGCAATACGTTATTTCGGTACAGGGCTACGAATGGGGGCTGGCGGTGCATCAGGTCAGTCGCTCGTTGCGCCTGGACCCCAATGAAATCAAATGGCGCTCTCATCGTGGGCAGCGGCCGTGGCTGGCGGGCACGGTCATCGAACACATGTGTGCGCTGCTGGACGTCTCCGAACTGGCCGAGTTGATCGCCAGCGGTGCGGTCAAGCACATGCAGTTGAACAAGCCAACCAACAAATAACAGCGCCAGGGCGGTTATCGCGCCCGGGCGTCAGACAGCACACACACCGTATCAACGGTAATCGAGGGGCAGGGGTATGAATAAGTCAGCGTCTTCACAGGGTTCCGATGATCCAATCCTGCAGTGGGTGACGTTCAAGCTGGACAACGAGTCCTACGGCATCAACGTGATGCGGGTCCAGGAAGTCCTGCGTTATACCGAGATCGCCCCGGTACCGGGTGCGCCGAGCTACGTGCTGGGGATCATCAACCTGCGCGGCAACGTCGTCACCGTGATCGACACCCGCCAGCGTTTCGGCCTGGTGCCGACCGAAGTCAACGACAACACCCGTATCGTCATCATCGAAGCCGACAAGCAAGTGGTCGGGATCATGGTCGACAGCGTGGCGGAAGTGGTTTACCTGCGTCAGTCGGAAGTCGAGACCGCACCGAACGTCGGTAACGAAGAGTCGGCCAAGTTCATCCAGGGCGTGTGCAACAAGAACGGCGAGTTGCTGATCCTGGTGGAGCTGGACAAGATGATGAGCGAAGAAGAATGGTCCGAGCTGGAGAGCATCTGATTGATTCTTGAGGTTGCAGTCATCCTCCTGGCCCTGTTGTGGGCCGGGACGCTGGGCATGTTCCTGGCCTACACCCGTGGTCAGCGGCAGATCGCCGCGCAGCAGGCCGAGGGCGATGCGTTGCGCGACCAGCGCATCAAGGAACTGGCCCGGCGGGTCGACAATTTCCAGAACGGCACGGTGCGCATGGGCGAAGACCTGCACGAACTGCGCGCGGTGGTCGGCCCCTTGCCGGACAAGCTGGCGCAACTGGAGCAGCGTGATCCTTCGACCCTGTCCTTCGCCCAGGCTGCCCGGCTGGTCGGCATGGGGGCCAGCGTCGACGAACTGACCCAGTCCTGCGGCCTGACCCAGGCCGAGGCGGAACTGATGAGCAAGCTGCATCGCAATTGATGGGCTAGACCTACGCTGATCGTTCCCACGCTCCAGCGTGGGAATGCCTTACGGGACGCTCCGCGTCCGCTCAAAAGCTTCGCGCGCGATCCCGCTCCCACAGCGTCACGGCTGCAGGCCCTGTGGGAGCGATCATCAGTAGTCGTCTCCCCTGGCAGTCACATCCTTCTCCACCGCCGGCGCATCGGGGTCCTGTCCCTGGGGAAACTTGCCTTTCAAGCGCCAGGCGAAGGCGATGATCTCGGCAATGGTCCGGTACAACTCCTCCGGAATGCTGTCGCCCAGTTCCAGGCGGGCCAGCAGTTTCACCAGTTCGGCATTCTCGTAGATCGGCACTTCGTAGTCGCGGGCCAGCTTGAGGATGGCTTCGGCCAACTCTTCATCGCCCTTGGCGGTCAGGGTCGGGGCTTGCTGGCCATCGTACTTGAGGGCGATGGCCTGGCGCGGGGTATGCGGATTCTTCATGCGGTTTCGTCGACCCAGCGTTGTTCCAGTCGGGTTTGAGTGCCTTGTGGTGGCGTGCCCTGGTGGCAATCGAATTCGCCGACGCTCAGGCCGCTGTTGCGCAATTGTTCACGCAGCGCCCCCAGCTCGCTTTCGATCAGGCTGGCGGTGTAGGGCCGCTCGGCCCAGAGATGGCCGGACAGGTTGCCTTGCAGCAGTTGCGCCTGGACATGGAGCGGGCCCAGCGGGTCCAGGTCGAAGGCCAGTTCCACGCGCCATAGCGGCGCCTTCTGCTCGCGTTGCTCGGGTTTCTCGCCGGATTCCTTCTCCGGGGTTTCTTCGTGCTGGATCTTGATCTGCAGGGGCACGATGTCCTGCAGGTTGCGCATCGGGATTTCCAGTTGCCAGGTGGTCTGCAGGTTGCCGTCGGGCGTTCGGCCGGTCTGTTCCAGGCTCGACAGTTGATGGCTTTGCAGGCGCGAAACGGCCGCGGCGGCGAGACGCAGCAGGTTCTCCAGGCCGCCTTCGCCGGCCAGGCTCTGCAGCAGCCGCGAGGGCAGGGGAAAACTGACGGGCTCGGCCTTGCCGCCGACCTGCCCAAGCGCCCCCAGGGCACTGCGGACAAATCCCGGCAAGGCCTGGGCCAGCACGGCGGCGGAGGCACCCGGGTTGCTGGCCGGGGTGTCCGGTAACTGCGGCATGATCTGGGCGATCAGGCGCAACAGGTTGCCCTTGAGGTCAGGCGCCATGGCCGGGTTCTGTCCCAGCAACAGCCTGGCCTCGAGAAACAGTCCGCTGTTCTGCAGGGCCAGGGCCAGGCCCTTGGGGTTGCTCAACTGTGCGAGGTCGGGCAGATCGTCGAGCAGGGTGGCGATGGCGGCACGCAGGTCGGCGGGCAGGTCGTCTTTGCGCGGCAGGTTCTGCAGGCTGTTGATCAGGCTGTCCAGAGAGCCCTGGCGGCCTTGCTGGGCCAGCAGTTGCTGGGCCACCGCCAACTGGTCCTGGCGGCCGCTCAGCGGCACGAAGCTCAGGCTCTGCGAGTCCTGCACCAGGGCGCTGAGCAGGCTGCCGATACGCAGCGGTTGCGGACTGTCTAGGGCCAGGGTGGTGCCGCTCAGCACGGTATTGAGCAGGCTCACCAGCGAGCGATAGACCAGCGGTTGCCCCGGCACCTGCGGCAGCACCTGGCTGGTCATGACCTTGCCTTGCAGCAGGGTTCCGGCCGGCAGTTGCGTGGTGTCCAGGCGGGTCAGGGCGGCAACGCTGGCGCTGAGCGCCTGCTGCACGGTGATGGCCAGGTTGCCGGCCGAGGGTTGGGTCACGGTCAGTTGGGTGCCCTGGGGCAGCGGCTGGTTGCTGGTGGCCTGTACGGTGGTCTGGCGGCCATTGTCGGTGGTCAGCTTGAGCAACAGCTGGAAGGTCTGGTCGGCCTGCTTCAGCGACAGCACATCGGCCTTGGCGCTTTGCCCGGGAGCGATCAGTCCGTCGAGGGGCGGGGTCAGTTTCAGCAGTTCGCTGGCGAGGACCGCCGGACGGCTGCTGGCCTGGATCAACTGGGCCAGGGGAGTGATGTTGAGTTCGCCTGTCATCGGGTCGCAACCTGTCGAAATAGCCCTCTTTGGAGTAGGGCATGGCATGTATAATGCCGCGCCACCCCGAAAGTGTGTCCAAAATATCGCATAAATTGACACAGCTCTGTGGATAGAGCCGCAAAAGCATTTATTCTGCCTCACGTTAACGGCCGCGCCATGGCCGACTTGAGAACCGCAAAAGGCCTCGATCATTTGACCAGCCCTCTTCTAGAAGCCGTAGCGCTCGCCTGTGAGCGTGACTGGCGGATGCTCTTCGAGAACCTCGAATTGCGCCTGAGCCCCGGCGACATGTTGCAGATCAGCGGCCCCAACGGCAGCGGCAAGACCAGCCTGTTGCGCCTGCTGGCCGGGTTGATGCAGCCGACTGCCGGCGAGATCCGTCTCAATGGCGAACCGCTGCACGGCCATCACGGCGAGCTGGCGCGCACGCTGCTGTGGATCGGCCATGCCGCCGGCATCAAGGATCTGCTGAGCGCCGAGGAAAACCTCAGCTGGCTCTGTGCGCTGCACCAGCCGGCCGGACGCGAGGCGATCTGGCAGGCGCTGGCGGCCGTCGGCCTGCGCGGTTTCGAGGATGTGCCCTGCCATACCCTGTCGGCCGGCCAGCAGCGCCGTGTGGCCCTGGCCCGGCTGTACCTGGACAGTCCGCCGCTGTGGATCCTCGATGAACCCTTCACGGCCCTGGACAAGCAGGGCGTGGCGCAGCTCGAAGAACATCTCGCCGCCCACTGCGAACGCGGTGGCATGATCGTGCTGACCACCCACCACAGCCTGACCCGCGTGCCGGCCGGCTACCGCGACCTCGATCTCGGGCGGTGGGCCGTATGAGTGTCTTCGGGCTGTTGTTCGCCCGCGAAGCGCGGCTGCTGTTCCGGCGTCCGGCGGAACTGGCCAACCCGCTGGTGTTCTTTGCCATCGTGATCGCGTTGTTCCCGCTGGCGGTCGGTCCCGAGACTAAACTGTTGCAAACCTTGTCTCCGGGACTGGTCTGGGTCGCGGCACTTTTGTCCGTCCTGCTCTCGCTGGACGGGCTTTTCCGCAGTGATTTCGAAGACGGTTCCCTCGAGCAGTGGGTCCTTTCGTCGCACCCCCTGGCCCTTCTGGTTTTGGCCAAGGTGCTGGCACACTGGATGTTTTCCGGCCTGGCCCTGGTGTTGCTGGCGCCGTTGCTGGCGCTGATGCTCGGCCTGCCGAGCGCCTGCCTGCCGGTGCTGCTGCTGTCACTGTTATTGGGGACACCGGTGCTGAGCCTGCTCGGTGCCGTGGGTGCGGCACTGACCGTGGGGCTCAAGCGCGGTGGCCTGCTGCTGGCGTTGCTGATCCTGCCGTTGTATATCCCGGTGCTGATACTCGGCAGCGGGGCCTTGCAGGCCGCGTTGCAGGGCATGCCGGCAACGGGTTACCTGCTCTGGCTTGGCAGCCTGGCCGCCCTGGCGGTAACCCTGACACCTTTTGCAATAGCGGCTGGCCTGAAGATCAGCGTCGGCGAATAATGAGGTCTGGTCGATTTCTGACCAGCAAAGACCCTTGGATGTACCGTGATGAACTGGACTTGGTTTCATAAGCTGGGCTCGCCCAAATGGTTCTATGGCATCAGCGGGCGCCTGTTGCCCTGGCTGAGCATCGCCGCCGTGCTGCTGATCGGCGTCGGCGTGGTCTGGGGCCTGGCCTTCGCGCCACCGGACTACCAGCAAGGCAACAGCTTTCGCATCATCTACATCCACGTGCCGGCCGCGATGCTGGCCCAGTCCTGCTATGTGCTGCTGGCGGTCTGTGGTGTGGTGGGGCTGGTGTGGAAGATGAAGCTGGCCGATGTCGCCCTGCAATGCGCGGCGCCCATCGGCGCCTGGATGACCGCCGTGGCGCTGCTCACCGGAGCCATCTGGGGCAAGCCGACCTGGGGCGCATGGTGGGTCTGGGACGCACGCCTGACCTCGATGCTGATCCTGCTGTTCCTCTATTTCGGCCTGATCGCCCTGGGCAATGCCATCACCAACCGCGACAGTGCGGCCAAAGCCTGTGCGGTGCTGGCGATTGTCGGCGTGATCAATATCCCGATCATCAAGTATTCGGTGGAGTGGTGGAACACCCTGCACCAGGGCGCGACGTTCAGCCTCACCGAGAAACCGGCGATGCCCGTCGAGATGTGGATGCCGCTGCTGCTGACCGTGCTGGGCTTCTACTGCTTCTTCGGAGCCGTGGTGCTGCTGCGCATGCGCCTCGAAGTGCTCAAGCGCGAGGCCCGAGCCAGTTGGGTCAGGGCTGAAGTGTTGAACGAGCTGGAGGCGGCCCGATGAGTTTTGCTTCATTCGGCGATTTTCTCGCCATGGGCCATCATGGCCTGTATGTCTGGTCGGCCTATGGTATCTGCCTCGCGGTACTGGTCCTGAACGTCGTGGCGCCGCTGCTGGCCCGCCGGCGCTACCTGCAACAAGAGGCGCGACGTCTGCGCCGGGAGAATGCCAAGTGAACCCGCTGCGCAAGAAGCGTCTGATCATCATCCTGGCGATCCTGGTCGGGGTCGGCGCTGCCGTCGGCCTGGCCTTGAGCGCGTTGCAGGAGAACATCAACCTGTTCTACACCCCGACCCAGATCGCCAATGGCGAAGCGCCCCGGGACACGCGGATCCGTGCCGGTGGCATGGTCGAGAAGGGCTCGCTGGTACGTTCCGGCGACTCCCTGGACGTGAAGTTCGTGGTCACCGATTTCAACAAGTCCGTGACCATCACCTACCGCGGGATTCTCCCGGACCTGTTCCGCGAAGGGCAGGGTATCGTCGCCCTGGGCAAGCTGAACGCCGACGGCGTGGTCGTCGCCGATGAAGTCCTGGCCAAGCACGACGAAAAGTACATGCCGCCGGAAGTGACCAAGGCGCTCAAAGACAGCGGCCAGTCCGCACCTGTTCCCGCCAAGGAGGGTTGATCGATGATTTCCGGGCTTCTGATACCTGAGCTGGGCCACCTGGCCATGATCCTCGCGCTGTGCTTTGCCGTCGTGCAAGCCGTCGTCCCCCTGCTTGGCGCCTGGCGCGGCGATCGCCTGTGGATGAGCCTCGCGCAGCCCGCGGCCTGGGGGCAGTTCGCCTTCCTCGCCTTCGCTTTCGGCGCCCTGACCTACGCCTTCATGACCGATGACTTTTCCGTCGGTTATGTCGCCAACAACTCCAACAGCGCCTTGCCCTGGTACTTCAAGTTCAGTGCCGTGTGGGGCGCCCACGAAGGTTCGCTGCTGCTCTGGGCGCTGATCCTCGGCGGCTGGACCTTCGCCGTGTCGGTGTTCTCCCGGCAGTTGCCGCAAGTGATGCTGGCCCGGGTGCTGGCGGTGATGGGCATGATCAGCACCGGCTTCCTGCTGTTCCTGATCCTCACGTCCAACCCGTTCTCGCGCATCCTGCCGCAGATCCCGGCGGACGGGCGCGACCTCAACCCGTTGCTGCAGGACATCGGCCTGATCGTCCATCCGCCGATGCTCTACATGGGTTATGTCGGTTTCTCCGTGGCCTTCGCCTTCGCCATCGCCGCGCTGCTCGGTGGTCGGCTCGACGCGGCCTGGGCGCGCTGGTCGCGGCCATGGACCATTGTCGCCTGGGCATTCCTCGGCATCGGTATCACCCTCGGCTCCTGGTGGGCCTACTACGAGCTCGGCTGGGGCGGCTGGTGGTTCTGGGACCCGGTGGAAAACGCCTCGTTCATGCCCTGGCTGGTGGGCACGGCGCTGATCCATTCCCTGGCGGTCACGGAAAAGCGCGGGGTGTTCAAGAGCTGGACCGTCCTGCTCGCCATCGCGGCGTTCTCCCTCAGCCTGCTCGGGACCTTCCTCGTGCGTTCGGGCGTGCTGACCTCGGTGCATGCGTTCGCATCCGATCCGGCACGCGGCGTGTTCATCCTGATCTTCCTGCTGTTCGTGGTCGGCGGTTCGCTGACCTTGTTCGCCCTGCGGGCGCCGGTGGTGAAAAGCCATGTCGGCTTCAACCTGTGGTCCCGCGAAACCCTGCTGCTGGGCAACAACCTGGTGCTGGTGGTGGCCGCGTCGATGATCCTCCTGGGTACCCTGTATCCGCTGGTGCTCGATGCCCTGAGCGGGGCCAAGCTGTCGGTCGGCCCGCCGTACTTCAATGCGCTGTTCATCCCGCTGATGGCGCTGTTGATGGTGGTGATGGCGGTCGGCGTGCTGGTGCGCTGGAAAGACACCCCGGTGAAATGGCTGGTGGGCATGCTGACCCCGGTCCTGCTGGGCAGCGTGGCCCTGGCCGTGGTCGCGGGCGTGGTCTACGGCGACTTCAACTGGGCGGTGCTGGCGACCTTCCTGCTGGCGGCCTGGGTGTTGCTGGCGGGTGTGCGCGACATTCTCGACAAGACCCGCCACAAAGGCCTGGTCAAGGGCCTGCCGGGCCTGACCCGCAGCTACTGGGGCATGCAGCTGGCACACCTGGGGATCGCGGTCTGCGCCCTGGGCGTGGTGCTGTCGAGCCAGGAGAGCGCCGAACGCGACTTGCGCCTGGCGCCGGGCGAGTCCATGGAACTGGCCGGTTATCACTTCCTCTTCGAAGGGGCGAAGCATTTCGAGGGGCCGAACTTCACCTCGGACAAAGGCACTATCCGGGTCATCGACAACGGCAAGGAAATCGCCGTGCTGCATCCGGAGAAGCGTCTCTACACCGTGCAGCAATCGATGATGACCGAAGCCGGGATCGACGCCGGTTTCACCCGTGACCTCTATGTCGCCCTCGGCGAACCGCTGGGCGATGGCGCCTGGGCGGTACGGGTGCACGTCAAGCCGTTTGTCCGCTGGATCTGGTTCGGCGGCCTGCTGACCGGCCTCGGTGGTTTGCTGGCAGCGCTGGACCGGCGTTATCGGGTCAAGGTCAAGAGCCGTGTGCGGGAAGCACTGGGCATGAGTGGAGCGACTGCATGAAGCGTTGGATAATGGTAGTGCCGCTGGCGCTGTTCCTGGTGGTGGCGGTGTTTCTGTATCGGGGCCTGTACCTGGACCCGGCCGAGTTGCCCTCGGCCATGATCGGCAAGCCGTTCCCGGCGTTTTCCCTGCCCAATGTGCAGGGCGACAAGACCCTGACCCAGCTCGACCTGCATGGCAAGCCGGCGCTGGTCAACGTCTGGGGGACCTGGTGCATTTCCTGCCGGGTCGAGCACCCGGTCCTGAACAAACTGGCCCAGCAGGGCGTGCAGATCTACGGCGTGAACTACAAGGATGACAACGCCGAGGCACTGAAATGGCTGAAGGATTTCCACAATCCGTACCAGCTGGATATTCGCGACGAGCAGGGCACCCTGGGCCTGGACCTGGGTGTGTATGGCGCGCCGGAAACCTTCTTCATCGATGCCAAGGGTGTGATTCGCCACAAGTATGTCGGGGTGATCGACGAAGTGGTCTGGCGCGAACAACTGGCGGCGGTCTACCAGTCGCTGGTGGACGAGGCCCGGCCATGAAGCGCTGGTTGGCCGCCATTGCCCTGGGCCTGGCCCTGACCGGCGTGGCCCACGCCGCCATCGATACCTACGAGTTCGCCAGCGATGCCGAGCGCGAGCGTTTCCGTGACCTGACCAAGGAACTGCGCTGCCCCAAGTGCCAGAACCAGGACATCGCCGACTCCAACGCGCCGATTGCCGCCGACCTGCGCCGGGAGATCTTCCGCATGCTCGGCGAGGGCAAGGACAATCAGCAGATCATCGATTTCATGGTCGATCGTTATGGTGACTTCGTCCGCTACAAGCCGGCCCTGACCGGCAAGACCGCGTTGCTCTGGTTCGGTCCCGCCGGGCTGCTGCTGGGCGGCCTGGTCGTGATCGCCGTGATCGTCCGTCGCCGCCGCGCCCAGCGCAGCGAAGCCCCGGACGCGCTTTCCGCCGAGGAGCGCGAGCGCCTCGACCACCTGCTGGATAAAAACCACGAATGATTGATTTCTGGCTCGCTACAGGTCTGTTGTTACTGATCGCCCTGAGTTTCCTGCTGATCCCGGTATTGCGTGATCGCCGCGCCCAGCGGGAAGAAGATCGCACCGCGCTGAACGTGGCGCTGTACCAGGAGCGCGTGGCTGAGCTGCAGGCTCAGCAGGAGGAGGGCGTACTGACGGCACAGCAGATGGACACTGGCCGTGCCGAGGCCGCCCGCGAATTGCTGGCCGATACCGAGGGCGTGGCGCCGGCGCGGGTTTCGCGCCTGGGCAAGCCGTTGCCGCTGCTGGCGGCGGTGCTGGTGCCGGTGCTCGGGCTGGCGCTATACCTGCATTTCGGCGCCAGCGACAAAGTCGAACTGACCCGCGAATTCGCCCAGGCACCGCAGTCCATGGAAGACATGACCCGGCGCCTGGAACGGGCGGTCGCGGCCCAGCCGGACTCCGCCGAGGGGCTGTACTTCCTCGGTCGCGCCTATATGGCCCAGGATCGCGCGGGTGAGGCGGCGAAGATCTTCGAACGCACGGTCAGGCTTGCCGGTCGCCAGCCCGAGCTGCTGGGGCAGTGGGCGCAGGCGCAGTACTTCGCCGATGGCAAGCAATGGTCGCCGCAGGTCCAGGCGCTGACCGACGAAGCCCTCAAGGCCGACCCGAAGGAAGTCACCAGCCTGGGCCTGCTCGGCATTGCCGCGTTCGAAGGCCAGCGTTACCAGGAAGCCATCGACTACTGGAAACGCCTGCTGGCCCAACTGCCACCCGAAGATCAGTCCCGCGCCGCGTTGCAGGGCGGCATCGACCGCGCCAGCGAAAAACTGGTGCAAGGTGGTGGCAAGGTCGCCGAAGCCGTCGTTGCCAGGACCGCTGTGCTGAAGGTGCGGGTAGATCTGGCCGCGGACCTGAAAGCCAAGGTTCAACCGGGCGACAGCGTCTTTGTCTTCGCCCGTGCGACCCAGGGGCCGCCGGCGCCGTTGGCGGCCAAGCGGCTGACGGTTGCCGACCTGCCGGCCACGGTCGAACTGGGCGATGCGGACGCGATGATGCCGCAATTGAAACTGTCGAACTTTCCTGAAGTCCAACTGGTTGCACGGATTTCCCGCGCCGGCCAGCCGACGGCGGGCGAGTGGATCGGGCGCAGCCAGCCGTTGGCCAGCAGCACCGCCGCGCAACAGAACCTGACCATCGACAGCCCGGACAAATAGAGAATTCGCCATGACCGCCATCGCCCGCCTCACCCTGTTAACGCTGGTCCTGGGGTTGAGCGCTTGTGCGGTCCATCGGCCACCACCGAGCGGCCCGACGATCCCGCCTTCCGGCCCGACCACCCAACCCTATCCGCCGGCGACGCCGGGCAAGCCGATCCCACCGGCCAAGCCACGCCCCAGCACCTCGGCGACCTTCGCCCCGCCACCGGGTGGCCGCAGCCACTGGGATGGGCAGATGGGCGTCTACGTACTCGACAGCCAGCCCAACACCTTCTACCGCCAGCGCACCTACTACCGCTGGGACAACGGCTGGAGCCGCTCCATCAGCCCCAACGGACCGTGGGAAGAAACCGATGTCCACGGCGTGCCGCCGGGGTTGAGCAAGCAGTTCGGGCAGTGACAGGACACAGTGGCTGATCCTGGCGAGCGTGGCCGGCTTGTCGGCGGATCGGCCCGGGCCATGTCCGCAAACATATCCCCTGGCGAGGAAGTCGAACCCGAGGCGGTGATATTTCATCCCCGAGCCTGCTGATCGGCGCTATAACGGTCTTGTTGAGTCTGCAACCGTTGATGCCCCTACCCAAGGAACCTGAATTCCCATGAAATCGATTTTCGGCAAGTCGGCCCGCCGCAGTGCGTTGGCCTCGGCGATGAGCCTGGCGGTATTGATGTCTGTCGGTGTGGCGCAGGCCGCCGACGCCCCGGCCCAGAGGGTCGCGGTACGCGGCGAGATCACTGCGGTCGAGGCCGATGCGCTCAAGGTGCATACCCTCGCCAACGAAGATGTCACGGTCGCCCTGACCAAGGACACCCAGGTGCGCGGCGTGACGCTGGCGAAGCTGGCGGATATCAAGCCCGGCAGTTACATCGGCACGGCAGCGATGCCCGGTCCGGATGGCACGCTGACGGCGATGGAAGTGCATGTCTTCCCGCCGGAGCTGGCCGGTACGGGGGATGGTCACCGGCCATTCGACCTGGCACAGGGCAGCACCATGACCAATGGTCGCGTGGGTGAGTTGAAGGTCGCCAATGGGCGGACCCTGACCCTCAGCTACAAGGGCGGCGAGAAGAAGGTGGTGGTGCCGGACGATGTGCCGGTGGTCAACCTGGTGCCGGGGGATCGCAGCCTGCTCAAGCCCGGTGTGAAGGTGGTGTTGTTTGCTCAGCAAGGGGCGGACGGCAAGCTGACGGCGGCAGGGATTTCGGCGGGGGAGAACGGGGTCAAGCCACCGATGTAGGGGGGCCTGTTCGATTGCCTTCGCGGGCAAGCCCGCTCCCACAGGGATACCGTGGGAGTGGGCCTTGCTGCCCGGTTTGAACGTTATTTGCCGTTGTAGATCTGGTCGAACACGCCACCGTCATTGAAGTGGGTCTTCTGCACGGTGCGCCAGTCGCCAAAGGTCTTTTCCACCGAGAGGAAGTCGACTTTCGGGAAACGGTCGGTGAACTTGGCCAGCACCGCCGGATCGCGCGGACGCAGGTAGTTGTTGGCGGCGATTTCCTGGCCTTCCGGCGACCACAGGTACTTCAAGTACTCCTCGGCCGCTGCGCGGGTGCCTTTCTTGTCGACCACCTTGTCGACCACGCTCACCGGTGGCTCGGCTTCGGCGGAGACGCTCGGGTAGATCACTTCGAACTGGTCACGACCGAACTCGCGGGCAATCATTTCCGCTTCGTTCTCGAAGGTCACCAGCACATCGCCGATCTGGTTGGTCATGAAGGTGGTGGTGGCGGCGCGGCCACCGGTATCGAGCACTGGCGCCTGCTTGAACAGCTTGGCGACAAAGTCCTTGGCCTTGTTTTCATCACCGCCGTTCTTCAGCACATAACCCCAGGCCGACAGGTAGGTGTAGCGGCCATTACCCGAGGTCTTCGGGTTCGGCACGATGACCTGCACGCCGTCCTTGAGCAGGTCCGGCCAGTCCTTCAGCGCCTTCGGGTTGCCCTTGCGCACGATAAACACAGTGGCCGAAGTGAACGGCGCGCTGTTGTTCGGCAGGCGGGTGACCCAGTTGTCCGGTACCAGCTTGCCGTTGTCCACCAGGGCGTTGATGTCGGTGGCCATGTTCATGGTGATCACGTCCGCCGGCAGGCCGTCGATAACCGAACGCGCCTGTTTGCTGGAGCCGCCGAAGGACATCTGCAGGGTGATGTTCTCGTTGTGCTCGGCCTGCCAGTGTTTCTGGAAGGCGGTGTTGTAGTCCTTGTAGAAGTCGCGCATGACGTCATAGGACACGTTCAGCAGGGTCGGGGCGGCCTGGGCCACGCTGCCGAAGGCCAGGCCGGCGGCCAGGAGTGAGGCGCCAAAGAGTTTTTTCACTGCGCATTCCTTGTTCGAGTAGAGAGAGGGCATTTTGCCAGCGACTATAACGGCGCTGGCATAGTCATTTAAAGATTAAAAAGTACTGTACTTATTCCATTTTTCGGAAAAGGGCATTGCCACACCGGGAGCAGAAAGAGGCTTCGGGTTCGTGGCTGTTCTTCCGGCACACCGGGCAATCGTGCTTGAGCTGTTCGCCGCGCAGGGTGCTGGCCAGCTCGGCGGTGAAAATCCCGGTGGGCACGGCGATGATCGAGTAACCGGTGATCATCACCAGGGCCGAGATCACCTGGCCCAGGGCTGTCTTGGGCACGATGTCGCCGTAGCCGACCGTGGTCAGGGTGACGATAGCCCAATAGATGCTTTTCGGAATGCTGGTGAAGCCATGTTCCGGGCCTTCGATCACGTACATCAGGGTGCCGAACACGGTCACCAGGGTGCAGACGCCGAGCAGGAATACCAGGATCTTCTGCTTGCTGCCACGCAGGGCATCGAGCAGGTAATGGGCCTGCTTCAGGTAGGGGCTGAGCTTGAGTACCCGGAAGATCCGCAGCATCCGGATGATCCGGATGATCAGCAGGTACTGGGCGTCGCTGTAGTAGATCGCCAGGATGCCCGGGACGATCGCCAGCAGGTCCACCAGCCCGTAGAAACTGAAGGCGTAGCGCAAGGGGCGTGGCGAGCAATAGAGGCGCGCCAGGTATTCGATCGCGAAGATCAGGGTGAAGCCCCATTCGATATAGGCCAGGGCATCGGCGAAGTTCTGGTGGACGCTTTCGATGCTGTCGAGGATCACCACCACCAGGCTGGCGAGGATGATCAGCAGGAGGATTTTGTCGAAGCGCCTGCCGGCGACGGTATCGGTTTGGAAAACCATGATATAGAGCCGTTGGCGCCAGTCGTTGCTGCTGTTCATGAGGTGCTGCCCGAACGGTAAATGTTGGAAGCGTGGGGGAATCGCGATCAATGCGCAAGCCGGGCCGGGAGCAGCACCCGCGCGCCGGCCCGGGCCAGCCAGCAGGCGAGGACAAAGGGGGCGGTCAGCGGTGCCAGGCCCAAGGGGCCGAAGCCCGCGCCCAGGAGGATCGCCAGGGCGATGCCGGCCAGCGTCAGCCAGGGTTGCCGGGGTTGCGCACTCAAGGCCAGGGCGGCGAGGGCGGCGTTGTAGCCGCCCAGCCCCGATAGCGCCGGGGAAGGTTCGGTACAAAGGCTGAATGCCAGTCCCGTGCAACTGCCGAGCAGGGCCCAGAGGGCAGCCCGCCGATTGGCCAGCAACAGGCCGGTCATGATCAGCGCGCCGGCCAGTGGCTCGGCGAGGAACATGATCTGGCCGAAGCCGTTGAGTGTCGCGCGTGGCAGGTCGGACAGTTGCGGTTCGAATGCGGGTACGCCGATCGTCGGCAGGGGCGTGGCGAAGGCCAGCAGCGCCCAGCCAAGCAGAACGAAAGGTGCGGTGTAGGCAGGCAGGCGCTCGCCGGTGTAGGCCAGCCAATGCCGGACCAGGATCGCACTCAGGCCGCTGGCGGCGACGATCAGCAGTGGCAGCAATGCCGACCAGGGCCATTGCAGGCTGATCAGCAAACCGAGCAGTACGCCGTTGTAGCTGTAGAGGCCGGCCTGGCGCTCGGCCTTCGGATAACCACGGCGCTGGGCCGTGAGCAGGCCGGCGAGCCCGCCCAGCAACGCGCCGCCCAGCAGGCTCGGGGCGCCGACCAGGATCGCCAGCAGGCAGCACAGGCCACAGAGCGGGTGACGCTGGAGGACGATCTGGCTGAAGCCGTTGAGCAGGGCGGTGGCCCAGTCGGGACAGTGCGGGTTGAAGGGGTTCGATTGCATGGTGGCGGGTCAGGGAATCTTTTTGTGGCAGGGAGATTCTCTTCGTGGGCAAGCCCACTCCCACAGTTCAGCCCTGCAGGAGTGGGCTTGCCCACGAAAAGGCCGGTGCAGGCACCTCAGATCAAGGTTTCGATCCGCAGCGAGTTGGTCGAGCCGGGCTGTCCGAAGGGCACGCCCGCGGTGATCAGCAAGGTGTCGCCACGCTCCGCCATGCCTTGGGCCTGGGCAATCTCCAGGGCCGTCGAACAGACTTCATCCACTTGTCGCAAGCGGTCGTTGACCACCGAATGCACACCCCAGGTCAGGCTCAGGCGGCGGGCGGTCTGCACATTCGGCGTGAGGTTGAGGATCGGTGCCGCCGGCCGTTCCCGCGCCGCTCGCAGGCTGGAGGCGCCGGACTCGCTGTAGTTGACCAGCACGGCCACCGGCAGGATGCGGCTGATACGGCGGATCGCGCAGCTGATGGCATCCGAGACCGTCGCCTCCGCCTGCGGCCGGCTGACATCCAGCTGGGTCTGGTAATCCGGCCCGCTTTCCACCTGGCGGATGATCTTGCTCATCATCTGCACGGCCTCTAGCGGGTAGTCGCCGGAAGCGGTTTCGGCCGAGAGCATCACCGCATCGGCACCTTCGGCCACGGCATTGGCGACATCGGTCACTTCCGCGCGGGTCGGGGCCGGGGAGAAGCGCATCGACTCCAGCATCTGCGTCGCCACCACCACCGGTTTGCCCAGTTGGCGGCAGGTGCCGATGATGTCCTTCTGGATCTGCGGCACGCTTTCGGCCGGCACCTCGACGCCGAGGTCGCCGCGGGCAACCATGATCGCGTCGCTCAGTTCGGCGATTTCCCGCAGGCGTTCGACCGCCGACGGTTTCTCGATCTTGGCCATCAGGAAGGCGCGGTCGCCGATCAGCTCGCGGGCCTCGCGGATATCTTCCGGACGCTGCACGAAGGACAGGGCCACCCAGTCCACGCCCAGTTCCAGGCCGAAGCTCAGGTCCTGGCGATCCTTGGGCGTCAACGGGCTCAGTTCCAGCAGGGCCTGCGGGACATTGACGCCCTTGCGGTCGGACAACTCGCCGCCATTGAGCACCGTGGTGTCGATGGCATCACGGTGCTTGCCGGTGACCCGCAGGCGCAGCTTGCCATCGTCCAGCAGCAGGTCCATGCCCGGTTCCAGCGCGGCGATGATTTCCGGGTGCGGCAGGTTGACCCGGCATTGATCGCCGGGCGTGCTGTCGAGGTCCAGGCGCAGGGCCTGGCCACGCACCAGTTGCACCTTGCCTTCGGCAAAGCGGCCGACCCGCAGCTTCGGGCCCTGCAGGTCCATCAGGATGCCCAGCGGGTAATTGAGCTGGCGCTCGACGCTACGGATCCACGCGAAGCGCCGGGCATGATCGGCATGCTCACCATGGCTGAAGTTGAGGCGAAAGATATTCACCCCGGCTTCCACCAGTTCGCGGATATCGTCGATGCCACGGGTGGCGGGGCCGAGGGTGGCGAGGATTTTGACTTTCTTGTCAGGCGTCATGTTCGGGGCTCTCATGGGCGGCGCTGTCGAGAATCAGGATGGCGCGGAAGTCGTTGACGTTGGTCCGGGTCGGTTCGGTGACGATCAGCGCGTCCAGGGCGGCGAAGTAGCCGTAGCCATTGTTGTTGTCCAGTTCGTCGCCGGCGCTCAGGCCCAGGGCCTGGGCGCAGCTGTAGCTCTGGGGTGTCATCAGGGCGCCGGCGTTGTCTTCGGAACCGTCGATACCGTCGGTGTCGCCGGCCAGGGCGTAGACCCCGGGCAGGCCCTTGAGGCTGTCGGTCAGACTCAGCAGGAATTCCGCATTGCGCCCGCCACGGCCATTGCCGCGCACGGTGACGGTGGTTTCACCGCCCGAGAGAATCACGCAGGGGGCCGCCAGCGGCTGGCCGTGCTGGACGATCTGCCGGGCAATCCCGGCATGGACTTTCGCCACCTCCCGGGATTCGCCTTCGAGGTCGCCGAGGATCAGTGGGCTGAAGCCGGCCTGACGGGCTTTTACCGCGGCCGCTTCTAGGGATTGCTGGGGACGGGCGATCAACTGGAAATGGCTGCGGGACAGGCACGGATCGCCGGGCTTGACGGTTTCCGACTCGGCACTCTGCAACCAGTCGCGCACCGCTGCCGGAACCTCGATGGCATGGCGCCTGAGGATCGCCAGGGCATCGGCCGAGGTGCTGGGGTCGCCGACGGTCGGGCCCGAGGCGATCACCGTGGCCTCGTCGCCCGGGACATCGGAAATCGCGTAGGTGTAGACACTGGCCGGCCAGCAGGCCTTGGCCAGGCGGCCGCCCTTGATGGCGGAGAGGTGCTTGCGTACGCAGTTCATCTCGCCGATGGTCGCGCCGGACTTGAGCAGGGCCTTGTTGATCGACTGCTTGTCCGCCAGGCTGATGCCGGGCGCCGGCAGTGCCAGCAGGGCCGAGCCGCCACCGGAGAGCAGGAAGATCACCCGGTCGTTTTCGTCGAGGTCGCTGACCCGTTCCAGGACACGCCTGGCGACGGCGAGACCGGCGGCGTCGGGCACCGGGTGAGCGGCTTCGACCACTTCGATTTTCTCGCAAGGGGCACCGTGGCCGTAGCGGGTGACGACCAGGCCGGAAATTTCCCCTTGCCAGCAGCGCTCCACCACCTGGGCCATGGCCGCGGCGGCCTTGCCGGCGCCGATGACGATGACACGACCGCTACGGTCCTTGGGCAGGCAGGGTTCGAGTACCTGTTGCGGGTGGGCGGCGTCGATGGCCGTGGTGAACAACTGACGCAGGAATGCTTGCGGATCGACCGACATGGCGGGCTCCCGGATTTATTGTTATGGGTGCAGAGATTGTTCCCCGGCTCTGCGTGGGAACGCCTCACTGGACGCACCGCGTTGATCGTTCCCACGTTCCGCGTGGGAATGCCGCACTGGACGCTCCGCGTCCGCTTCAAAAGCTTCGCAAGCAAGCCCGCTCCCACAGCATCACCGGCTGCATTTCTTTGCCGCGCGTGGGAACGATCTCCAGGGCGCGCTTATTTGTCGCGGATCGAGAAGTTGGCCATATGCTCCAGGCCCCTGATCAGCGCCGAGTGGTCCCAGTTGCTGCCGCCGATGGCCGCGCAGGTGCTGAAGACCTGCTGGGCATTGGCGGTGTTGGGCAGGTTGATGTTCAGCTCGCGGGCCCCGGCCAGGGCCAGGTTCAGGTCCTTCTGGTGCAGGCTGATGCGGAAGCCCGGATCGAAAGTGCCCTTGATCATGCGCTCGCCGTGCACTTCGAGGATCTTCGACGAGGCAAAGCCGCCCATCAGCGCCTCACGCACCTTGGCCGGATCGGCGCCGTTCTTCGCGGCGAACAACAGCGCCTCGGCCACCGCCTGGATATTCAGGGCGACGATGATCTGGTTCGCCACCTTGGCGGTCTGGCCGTCGCCATTGCCGCCGACCAGGGTGATGTTCTTGCCCATGCTCTGGAACAGCGGCAGGGCGCGGGCGAAGGCCTGGCTGTCGCCGCCGATCATGATGCTCAGGGTCGCGGCCTTGGCCCCGACTTCACCGCCCGACACCGGCGCATCGAGGTATTGCGCGCCCTTTTCATTGATCCTGGCGGCGAAGGCCTTGGTGGCGGTGGGGGAGATCGAGCTCATGTCGATGACGATCTTGCCCGGGCCGACCCCGGCGGCGATGCCATCGGCTCGGAACAGCACGTCTTCGACCTGCGGGGTGTCCGGCACCATGACGATGATGAACTCGGCTTCCTGGGCGACTTCCTTCGGGTTCGCCAGGGCCACGGCGCCGGCGGCGACGAGGTCGGCCGGAGCGGCGTCGTGATGCTGGGACAGGAACAGGCTGTGACCCGCTTTCTGCAGGTTCGAAGCCATGGGGTGGCCCATGATGCCGGTGCCGATAAAACCGATTTTAGCCATGAGAAAATCCTCTTGTCGTACTTGTCATAGGGGGATGCGTTCAGATCGCGTTATGGGTTTTCAACCAGCCGAGCCCGGCCTCGGTGGTGGTCAGCGGCTTGTACTCGCAGCCGACCCAGCCCTGGTAGCCGATGCGGTCCAGGTATTCGAACAGGAAGCGGTAGTTGATCTCGCCGGTGCCCGGTTCGTTGCGGCCGGGGTTGTCGGCGAGTTGCACATGATTGATTTCGCCGAGGTGATTGCTCAGGGTCCGGGCCAGGTCGCCCTCCATCACCTGCATGTGGTAGATGTCGTATTGCAGGAACAGGTTGGCGCTGGCGACCTGCTCGCGAATCGACAGGGCCTGGGCCGTGGTGTTCAGGTAGAAACCGGGAATGTCGCGGGTGTTGATCGCCTCCATCACCAGCTTGATGCCCACGGCCTGGAGCTTGTCGGCGGCGTATCGGAGGTTGGCGACCAGGGTCTTTTCCAGGAAGGCCTCATCGAAACCCTGCGGGCGAATCCCGGCCAGGCAATTGATCTGGGTGTTGCCCAGGACCTGGGCATAGGCGATGGCCAGGTCGACCCCGCCACGGAATTCGTCGACGCGGTCCGGGTGGCAGGCGATCCCGCGCTCGCCCTTGGCCCAGTCACCGGCCGGCAGGTTGAACAGCACCTGGGTCAGGCCGTGGGCATCGAGTTGCGCCTTGATCTCGGCGGAGCTGAAGTCGTAGGGGAACAGGTATTCCACGCCACTGAAGCCGGCATCGGCAGCGGCCTTGAAGCGGGCGAGGAAGTCCTGTTCGGTGAACAGCATGGAAAGGTTGGCGGCAAAACGCGGCATGGTGGTCTCCTGTGGAACGGTTTGCGTTGATCCCGTGGGAGTGGGCCTGGTCCGGGCGGCATTCCGACGAAGCTTTTGGCCGCCTCGATGCCTTCTTCGCGAGCAGGCCCGCTCCCACAATCAAGGTCGGTCAGTCGAGCAGTGCGATGGCGGTCGGCGCATCGTTGCCGACCAGCGCGAGGTCTTCGAACTCGTTGACGGCGTTGATCTCGGTGCCCATGGAAATATTGGTCACGCGCTCGAGGATGATCTCGACGATCACCGGCACCCGGAACTCCTCGATCAACTCCTGGGCCTTGCGCAGTGCCGGCTGGATCTGGCCCGGTTCGAACACGCGCAGGGCCTTGCAACCCAGGCCTTCGGCGACGGCCACATGGTCGACGCCGTAGCCGTTGAGTTCCGGGGCATTGAGGTTGTCGAAGGACAGTTGCACGCAATAGTCCATGTCGAAGCCGCGCTGGGCCTGGCGGATCAACCCCAGATAGGAGTTGTTCACCACGACGTGGATGTACGGCAGCTTGAACTGCGCGCCGACCGCCAGTTCCTCGATCATGAACTGGAAGTCGTAGTCACCGGACAACGCCACGACCTTGCGCTCGGGATCGGCCTTGACCACGCCCAGGGCCGCCGGGATGGTCCAGCCCAGGGGGCCGGCCTGGCCGCAGTTGATCCAGTGGCGTGGCTTGTAGACGTGGAGGAACTGCGCACCGGCAATCTGCGACAGGCCGATGGTGCTGACGTAGCAGGTGTCCTTGCCGAACACCTGGTTCATCTCTTCATACACACGCTGGGGCTTGACCGGCACATTGTCGAAGTGGGTCTTGCGTTGCAGGCTGGCCTTGCGCTGCTGGCAATCGCGCAACCAGGCGCTGCGGTTCTTCAGCTTGCCGGCGGCCTGCCATTCGCGGGCGACCTCGATAAAGACCGTCAGTGCCGAGGCCGCGTCGGAAACGATGCCGAGGTCGGGAGTGAACACGCGGCCGATCTGGGTCGGCTCGATGTCGACGTGGATGAACTTGCGACCTTCGGTGTAGACCTCCACCGAACCGGTATGGCGGTTGGCCCAGCGGTTGCCGATGCCCAGCACCAGGTCGGACTTGAGCAGGGTGGCGTTGCCGTAGCGGTGAGAGGTCTGCAGCCCGACCATGCCGACCATCAGCGGATGATCGTCGGGCAGCGTGCCCCAGCCCATCAGGGTCGGGATCACCGGGATGCCGGTCAGCTCGGCGAACTCCACCAGCAGCTCGCTGGCGTCGGCATTGATGATACCGCCACCGGCCACCAGCAACGGGCGCTCGGCCTGGTCGAGCAGGGCCAGGGCCTTTTCCACCTGGATACGGGTGGCACCGGGCTTGGCCAGCGGCAGTGGTTGGTAGGCGTCGATATCGAACTCGATTTCCGCCATCTGCACGTCGAACGGCAGGTCGATCAGTACCGGGCCGGGCCGCCCGGAACGCATTTCATAAAAGGCTTTCTGGAACGCGTAGGGCACCTGGCCCGGTTCCAGGACAGTGGTCGCCCACTTGGTCACCGGCTTGACGATGCTGGTGATGTCCACGGCCTGGAAGTCTTCCTTGTGCAGGCGCGCCCGGGGAGCCTGGCCGGTGATGCAGAGGATCGGGATCGAGTCGGCGCTGGCGCTGTACAGGCCGGTGACCATATCGGTGCCGGCGGGCCCCGAAGTGCCGATGCACACGCCGATATTGCCCGCCCTCGTCCGGGTGTAGCCCTCGGCCATGTGCGAGGCACCTTCGACATGACGAGCAAGGACGTGATCGATGCTGCCGACTTTTTGCAGCGCACTGTACAGAGGGTTGATCGCGGCACCGGGAATGCCAAAGGCGGTATCGACCCCTTCGCGGCGCATCACCAGGACGGCGGCTTCGATTGCTCTCATTTTGCTCATTATTTTGTGCCTCTTACGTTTTGTAATTGTATACAAGTGGCTTTGCGTCGAGTGTATTCACGGCGAACGGCGCAGGTCAATCCATTTTCTCAAACGGCTGCTGCGTTCGTCGGGAACCCGTGAAATTGAGGTTTTGACGATGTTTAGCGTCTTTTGCAAAATTATTGTATACAAAAATATTTATTATTGTGCTCTATTTGTTGGGTAGAGTGGCGCTTGCGTCGAGCGTCAAAGGCTTCCCAACACAGCATGAGGACGGCACCCATGAGCGCTTTAACCTTGAAAGTCGCAGTCAGCCTGGCCGGCCAGGCGATTGCGGCGGGACGGACGATTTCCGCGGCCCCGCTGGCCATTGCGGTACTGGATGGTGGCGGGCACCTGGTGACCTTGCAGCGCGAGGACGGTGCCAGCCTGCTGCGGCCGCAGATCGCCATCGGCAAGGCCTGGGGCGCGATTGCCCTGGGCAAGGGCTCGCGCCTGCTGGCGCTGGATGCGCAGCAACGGCCGGCATTTATCGCGGCGTTGAACAGCCTGGGGCAGGGCAGCGTGGTGCCGGCACCGGGTGGGGTGCTGATCCGCGATCAGGCCGGGCAGGTGCTCGGCGCCCTCGGGATCAGTGGCGATACGTCGGATATCGACGAGCAGTGCGCGATCAGTGCGATCGAGGCGTTGGGGCTGACGGCGGATGCCGGGGTGTCAGCCTGACCGGGGTTGCCGGCGCTGGCAATTATCGATCGGGTTCACAGCCCTTGAGCACCAGGCGCACGATGGTCTGTGCCGCCGCCTCGTAGTCGCTGTCGTCGAGCCTGGCCTTGCCGGTGATCGAGGAGATCTGCCAGTCGAAGTCGGCATAGGTCTGGGTCGCGGCCCAGATGGTGAACATCAGGTGGTTGGGGTCGATGGGGGCGATCTGTCCCCGGTCGATCCAGCTCTGGATGCACTCGATATTGTGCCGGGCCTGGGCGTTGAGCTGTTCCACCTGCTCGCGACTCAGGTGCGGCGCGCCGTGCATGATTTCGCTGGCGAAGACCTTGGAGGCCGCCGGCAGGTCGCGGGAGATGCGGATCTTCGAGCGGATATAGCCGGCCAGCACTTCACCGGGCACGCCTTCGGGGTTGAACGGCGTCGACGCCTGCAGGATCGGCTCGATAATGCTTTCCAGGACCTCGCGGTAAAGGTTGTCCTTGGATTTGAAGTAGTAGTAGACATTGGGCTTGGGCAGGCCGGCCCTGGCCGCGATGTCGCTGGTCTTGGTGGCAGCGAAACCCTTGTCGGCGAACTCTTCACTGGCTGCGCGCAGAATCAGTTCTTTGTTGCGTTCGCGGATGGTGCTCATAAACCAGGGTTTTCCTTGCCTGTCCGGGCGGTTGGGCATGGTAGCACCGGGCTTGCGCGAGTCTCAAGATTGCCCTCCGGGACGCCCGACGGCACACTGTGCAACGCAATTTTCCCGAGGAATGCACCATGGCAGGAAGCAGTTTGCTGGTCTTGATCGACGATATCGCGGCGGTACTGGATGACGTCGCGCTGATGACCAAGATGGCGGCCAAGAAAACCGCCGGGGTCCTCGGTGACGACCTCGCGCTCAATGCCCAGCAGGTCTCCGGGGTGCGCGCCGAGCGTGAGTTGCCGGTGGTCTGGGCGGTGGCCAAGGGATCGTTTCGCAACAAGCTGATCCTCGTCCCGGCGGCCCTGGCGATCAGTGCGCTGGCCCCCTGGCTGGTGACGCCGCTGTTGATGCTGGGCGGTGCCTACCTGTGTTTCGAAGGCTTCGAAAAGCTCGCGCATAAATTCCTCCACAGCCAGGCCGAGGACGAGGCCGGGCATGTCCGGCTGGTGCAGGCGATCGGCGATCCGGCGACCGACCTGGTGGCCTTCGAGCGGGACAAGATCAAGGGCGCGGTGCGCACCGATTTCATTCTCTCGGCGGAGATCATCGCCATTACCCTCGGCACGGTGGCCGACGCGCCGCTGATGCAGCAGGTGGTGGTGCTGTCGGGCATCGCCATCGTGATGACGGTCGGCGTGTATGGCCTGGTGGGCGGTATCGTCAAGCTCGATGACGGCGGCCTGTACCTGAGTCGCAAGGCCGGCGAGGGTGCCTGGGCCTCCTTGCAGCGCAGTCTCGGGCGTGGCGTGCTGAGTGCCGCGCCGTACCTGATGAAGAGCCTGTCGGTGATCGGCACGGCGGCGATGTTCCTGGTCGGCGGCGGGATTCTCACCCATGGCGTACCGGCGCTGCATCACTGGATCGAGGGTGTGGCCGCGGCGGCCGGCGGCTTTGCGGTGGTGGTGCCGACGCTGCTCAATGCGGTAGTGGGGATTGTCGCCGGGGCGGTGGTGCTGGCCCTGGTGACGCTGGCCACCAGGCTCTGGCGCGCAACTCGCGGCTGACAGGGAATCAGGCCGGCCTGCGCGAGGTCAGCAGGACGATCCCGCCGACCACGATCAAGCCGCCGATGACTTGCCCGCGGCTCAGCAACTGGTCGAGGATCAGCCAGCCGAACAGCAGGCTGGCGATCGGTTCGACGTTCATCACCGGCGCATTGCGCACAATGTCCAGGCGGCTCACACAGATGAACAGCAAGGAAAACGCCAGGCCGTAGAGCAGCACCAGGCAGCCCAGCGCCAACCAGCCGGTCGGCGCGCCCGGCAGGCTGATGCCACCGGGCAGCAGTTCGCTCAGGCCCAGCAGTGCGGTGACGCAGAACACCACCAGCAAGGTCAGCAGGCTGCGCACGCTGCCACGCACCTGGGACAGCTTGTGCTCGGTTATCCACAGGGCGCAGGCAAAGACACTGGCGGCGGTAAAGCCGAACAGTATCCCTTCCAGCCATTGTGCTTCGCCGCTGTCCTGGCTGGACAGGCGCTGCGGCACGTCCAGGGCGAACACCAGGCCGATCAGGATCATGCCCATCAACAGCATCGCCTGCCGGGTCGGCGCACGTCCGCCGAGCGCCCAGTTCAGCAGCACCAGCAGGATCGGCGCGGTATTGCCCACCAGCAACGCCAGGGCCACGGGAATCCGCGCCACGGCCGAATAGACACAAAAGCTTTGCGCGGCGATCAGCACCCCCATCAGCAATTGCCAGCGCCAGGTCCCGGCCTTGAGCTTCAGGGTTTCCCGCTGCCAGAACACCAGCCCGGCGAGCACCAGCAAGGTCACGCCGGAACGGCAGAGAATCGCCAGCAACAGGCCGGTGTCGTGGTCGAAGGCGATCCGCGCGGCGATGTGATTGCCGGCGAAGGCACAGGCGAGGGTGGCGAGAATCAGTACCGCGAGCGGGCGCGGCAGTGCGGTGGAGAGGGACTGCGTTGGGGAGGCGGACATGACAGGCGGTTTTCCTTGACCGGGATCGGGAGCCGCGGCGTGGCGGCTCCCGGGGGGAGGGGCGACTTACAGCACCAGGTGCGGCAGCCAGAGCGACAGCGCGGGGATATAGGTGACGGCCATCAGCACCAGGAACAGCACGCCGTAGAACGGCAGCAGCGCCTTGACGGTCTTCTCGATGCTGACCTTGCCCACCGCCGAGCCGACGAACAGCACCGCGCCCACCGGCGGCGTGATCAGGCCGATCCCCAGGTTCACCAGCATGATCATGCCGAACTGCACCGGATCGACGCCGATGCCGAGGATCACCGGCATCAGGATCGGCGTGAGGATCAGGATCAGCGGGGCCATGTCCATCACCGTGCCGAGCAACAGCAGCATGACGTTGATGCACATCAGGATCACGTAGCGGTTGTCCGACAGGGTCAGGAACAGTGTGGTGATCTTCGCCGGGATCTGCATCAGGGTCATGATGTAGCCGAAGCTGGCGGCGAAGCCGATCAGGATCATCACGATGGAGATGGTGCGTACCGTGCGGTGCATCAGCTTGGGCAGCTCGCTCCACTTGTAGTCGCGGTAGATGAACATGGTCACGAAGAACGACCAGAGCACGGCGATCGCCGCCGACTCGGTGGCGGTGAAGATCCCCGAGAGAATCCCGCCGAGGATGATCACCATGGCCATCAGGCCCCACAGGGCATCGGCGCAGATTTTCAGGGCCTGGCGCAGGGGAATGACTTCGCCCTTGGGATAGTCGCGCTTTTTCGCGAAGATCAGGCACAGCACCATCAGGCAGGCGCTCATCAACAGGCCCGGGACCACCCCCGCCATGAACAGCGAGGCGATGGACACCGTGCCGCCGGCGGCCAGGGAGTAGAGCACCGAGTTGTGGCTGGGCGGTGTCAGCAAGGCCTGCACCGAACCGCTGACGGTGACGGCGGTGGAGAAATCGCGGGGATAGCCGCGGCGCTCCATTTCCGGGATCAGCACCGAACCGACCGAGGCGGTGTCGGCCACCGACGAGCCGGAAATCGCCCCGAAGAAGGTCGAGGCCATGATGTTCACCAGTGACAGGCCGCCGCGCACGAAGCCCACCAGGACTCCGGCGAACGCCACCAGGCGCCGTGACATGCCGCCCTCGGCCATGATCGCGCCGGCCAGGACAAAGAACGGAATCGCCATCAGCGAAAACTTGTTCACCCCGCCGGCGACCTGGATCATCAGGGCCTGGAACGGGATATCGATCCACCAGGCGCCGATCAGCGCGGCCAGGCCCAGGGCGTAGGCCACCGGCATGCCGATCAGGATCAGGAGGATAAAACTGCCCAACAGAATCAGCGCGTCCATTCAGGCAGCCCCTTCGTTTTCTTCGACCAGGTCGAAACGCACCACGCGGCGCTGGCTCTGGTCGCCCAGCAGGAGTTTTTCCAGCACGAAGATCAGCGTCAGGGCGCCGCCCACGGGAATCGGCATGTAGGTGATGCCGACCCGCAAGGTCGGCAGCGCACTCATGAACTGGTTCCAGGTCGAGGCGCAGAGTTTGGCTCCCCAGATCGTCATGAACAGGCAGATGGTCGCCATCAGCACCTGGGCGATGAGGGCGGCGCCCGAGCGCATGGCCGGGCTCATGCGGTCGGTGAGCATGGCCACGGCCATGTGCGCGCCGGCACGGTAGCTGGCGGCGGCACCGATAAAGGTGAACACCATCATCAGCAGGATGGCGCTGGGCTCCGGCCAGCTGGAGCCGGTACCGAGGACGTAGCGGGCAAAGATGCCCCAGGGAATGATCAGGGAGATGGCGAGTATCGCCAGCCCCGCGACCCAGATGCAGGCCATGTAGATCCGGTCGTTGATCTGCAGCACAAGATTCTTCATCGGATGTCACCGTTACCCGCCGGCTTGGGCGCTGGGCGCCAGCCGGTCGGGCCTTCCATGAGGTGGGAGGGGGTTACTCGACCGCTTCGATGCGGGTCATCAGCTCGGCGTAGGGCGCGCCGTACTTCTCGCGGATCGAGGCGGTGGCCTCATAGAAGGGTTTCTTGTCGACGACGATGAACTCGACGCCGGCGGCCTTGAGCTTCTCTTCGCTGCTGGCGGACTTGGCGTCCCACAGCGCGCGCTCTTCGAGTTGCGCCTGCTTGGCCACCTTGCGGACCAGGGCCTGTTGCTCGGGCGTGAGCTTTTCCCAGGTGGTCTTCGACATCACCACCGGCTCGGGCAGGATCAGGTGCCCGGTCAGGGCGTAGTACTTGGCGTTCTGGTAATGGTTGTGTTCGAGCATGGTCGGCGGGTTGTTTTCCGCGCCGTCGATCACCCCGGTCTGCAGGGCGCTGAAGATCTCGCCGGTGTCCATGGCGATGCCGTTGCCGCCCATGGCATTGATGGTTTCGATAAACAGCGGATTGCCCTGCACGCGGATCTTCATGCCCTTGAGGTCGGCGAGGCTGCGCACCGGCTTCTTGGTGTAGAGGTTGCGGGTGCCGCCATCCATCCAGGCCAGGGCCACCAGGTTGAATTCGGACTGGGTGATCTTCTCGAGGATCTCCTGGCCGATCTCGCCGTCGATGACCTTGCGCATATGGGCCTGGTCACGGAACACGAAGGGCATGTTGAACACGTTCACGTCCGGTACCACCGGCCCGACGATGCCGAGGCTGACCCGGGCCATCTGGACCGCGCCGACCTGGGCCTGTTCCACCACCTCCTTTTCCGAGCCGAGCACGCCGCCGGCGAACATCTTGAACGTCAGGCTGCCGTTGCTTTCCTTGACCAGGGTCTTGCCCATGTTTTCTTCGGCGACCACGGTCGGGTAGCCGGCCGGGTGGATGTCGGCGAACTTGATTTCCAGGGCATGGGCCAGGTGGCTGAAGCTGAAGGCGAGGGGGAGTGCGGCGATGAGAAGCTTGCGTTTGAAGTCCATGGGGTGATTCTCCGTCTTGTTGTTATTTTTTGGCTGCTTCGTTCAAAAGTGCTCGGTATCCACGCCCTCGGGCACAAGGCATCAGGCGTGGAAAAACGGTTCCTCCAGGCCCTGGACGCCCGGGCGCAGGGCAAACACGCCGCCGGCCAGGGGCTGGTCGTGCAGGTCGCCGCCGGGGCGGATCGAGGTGACGAACAGGGTGCTCAGGTCGCTGCCGCCGAACGCGCACATGGCGGGTTTCTTCACCGGCACCGCCAGGGAACGGTCAAGGCGACCGTCAGGGGTGAAGCGATGGATCAGGCCTTCGTCGTTGCCGCAGATCCAGTAGCAGCCATCGACGTCCATGGCGGCGCCATCGGGTCGGCCGGGGTACTGGTTCATGTCGACGAACAGCCTGCGGTTATGCGGTGTGCCGCTGTCGGTGTCGTAGTCGAAGGCCCAGATGCGTTGCACGCTCGGATGGGAATCGGACAGGTACAGGGTCTTGCCGTCAGGACTGAAGGCCAGGCCGTTGGGCACGATCAGGTTGTCCAGGCTGGCCTGGAGCGGTTGCTGTTGCCCGGCGTCGTAGCGATACAGGGCGCCGACCGCTCGGCCCTGGCTCATGTCCAGGAGCATGGTGCCGGCCCAGAAACGCCCCTGGCGGTCGCAACGGCCATCGTTGAAACGCATGCCGGGGCTGGCATGCCGGACCGGCGCCAGCAACCGGCTGTGCAGGCCGTTGTCGACATCGGCCTGCAGCCTGAACAGGCCGCTTTCCAGGCCGGCGATCCAGCTGCCGTCCTTGTAGCGGGCGATGCAGGCGAGCATTTCCGGGGTTTCCCAGCTGTGGGTCTGTCCGGTCCCGGCACTCCAGCGGTGCAGGCGACGGGCCGGGATATCGACCCAGTACAGCGCCTGTTCGCGCACGCTCCACACCGGGCTTTCGCCGGTGGCGTTGCGGGCGTCGAGAATCAATTCTGCGTCCATGGGCACTCCGTTCCCTGAAGAGGATGGTTCGTCGGCTCAGTCGCCGAAAGGACCCGCGGCGACAAAGGCACCGCCCTGGTAGACCATGGCCGGATCGTCCGCCGCCGGGGCCGGCTGGGCCTCGACCTTGGCGCGGAACGGCTCGGAGCTGTCCTGTGGCTGGTAGCCGAGGTGCGCGGCCAGATGGTTGTCCCACCAGACATAACGATTGTCGGAGACGCCGTAGACCACGGTGTGCCCGACATTGGGCGCGTACAGGGCGCGTTCGAGCAGTTGCGTCAGGTCGTCGAAGCTCAACCAGCTGCTGAGCATCCGGCGGTTCTGCGGTTCCGGGAACGACGAACCGATGCGGATGCTGACGGTCTCGATGCCATAGCGGTCGAAGTAGAAGCTGGCCATGTCCTCGCCGTAGGACTTGGACAGTCCGTAGTAACTGTCCGGGCGCCGTGGCGCGTGGGCGTCGATGGTTTCGCTCTGCTTGTAGAAGCCGATCACGTGGTTGGAACTGGCGAAGATCACCCGTTTGACGCCATGGCGACGGGCGGCTTCGTAGATATGGAAGACGCCGCAGATATTGGCCCCGAGGATTTCCTCGAAGGGGCGTTCCACCGAGACGCCGCCGAAATGCAGGATCGCGTCGACGCCTTCGACCAACTGGTGCACCGCCTGCTTGTCGGCGAGGTCGCAGGGCCGGACTTCCTCGCGGTCATCGATGGGCGCCGCCATCTGGGCGATATCCGACAGGCGCAGGACACGGGCATAGGGCCGCAGGCTTTCGCGCAGGACCTTGCCCAGGCCGCCGGCCGCACCGGTGAGCAGGAGACGATTGAAGGGCTGCGGGGTGGTTGTCGCTGAGGTCATGGCGTGGCCCTGGTCGAATGTTTGTTGTTATTTTTGTCGTCTGTTGTCGTACGACATTGAGTCTGGATTATCGTCAGCGCGAAACGGCTTTGTCAATGCGATGGATGCTTTGATCGGTGGCCACCACGGGCTGTAGATTTTTCAAAATGTTTCGAGCTGCATGATCGCTTCCCGGCGGAGCGCGGGAGCGATCAATCGGCAGCGATCGGCTACAACAACGAAATCGGGTAGCTGATAAACAGGCGGTTCTCGTCGAACTCGTTGGTGCTGAAGCTCTTGCGGATACTGGAGTTGCGCCAGCGCACGTTGAGGTCGCGGAAGGTGCCGCTCTGCACGGTATAGGCCAGCTCCGATTCGCGACCCCATTCCTTGCCGTCGGTCACCGTGCCGATGTGCACGTTGTCGCCGCTGATATAGCGGTTCATCAGGGTCAGCCCGGGGATGCCCAGCGCGGCGAAGTTGTAGTCATGGCGCAACTGCCAGGATTTCTCCCGGG
>NZ_JACAOR010000018.1 GCF_013386115.1 Pseudomonas gingeri | reverse complement strand
AGCATGGTCGATACGGCGGCGACCGGTGCGGTCAACCTCAAGGCCCAGAGCTTGGAAGCCAAGGGCCCGGTCTACGCCGGTACCACCCTGGATATGCAAACCCAAGGCGACCTGAGCAGCCAGAACAACCTGGTCGCCAAGGATCGCATCACCCTGAACAGCGGCGGCCAGTTGAGCAACAACGGCATCATCGAAGCCGGGGTCAATCTTGATAACACCCGCAACAGCGAAGGCGACGTCAGCGTCACGGCGCAGAACCTCATCAACGCCGGCAAGACCATCCTTGCCAGCCGTGACCTGTCGATTACCACCACACAAACCCTGAACAACCAGGCCGGCACCCTGAGCGGCCAGCGGCAGACCACGGTCACCGCCGACACCCTCGACAACCAGAACAAGGGCCGGGTACTTAGTGCCGACCGCCTGAACCTGACCGCCGACAAGGCACTGAACGGGCAGGGCGGCCTGATCAATAGCGCCAGCCAACTGACCGCCACCCTGGGGCACCTGAACAACAACGGCGGCGAACTCTCCAGCAAGGGCGACGCCACCTTGATTCTGGGCACCCTGGACAACCTCACCGGGGTGGTGATGGCTGAGAGCACCCTGGATCTGACCGCTACTGGAGCATTGAACAACCAGAATGGCTTGCTCTCCGGCTGGCAAAGATTGACCGTCAATGGCACCAGCCTGGACAACCGCAACAGCGGCACCGTCTCCAGTCGCAACGGCGATGTCGGCGTCACCCTCAGCGGTGCGCTGCTCAACAGTCATGCTGGCGCCGTGGTCAGCCAGAAGAGCCTGACCGTCCGGGCCGACAGCCTCGACAACAGCGACAAGGGCGTACTCTCCAGCGCGGCCGGACAACGGCTGACCGTCACCGGCCTGCTGGACAACAGCCTGGACGGTTCGATCAGCAGTGGCGCGGCACTGACCCTGCAAGCGATGACCCTAAACAACGGCGGCACGGTCAACGCCACCGACGCCCTGACGTTCACCGGCACCGACCTCGACAACAGCAACGGCACCTTCACGGGCAATGCCGGCGTGACCCTCGATCTGCTCGGCACCCTGACCAACAGCAACGGCAAGCTGTCCAGCGTGGGCCCGCTGCTGGTCCAGCGCAGTGCGCAGATCAACAACCAGAATGGCGGGATCAACAGCCAGGGTTTGCTGACCCTGCTCACCGGTGGCCTGGATAACAGTCATCAGGGCACCATTGGTGCCAATGACACCTTGCTGGTGACCGCCAGCGGTGCGGTGGACAACAGCGGTGACGGTCTGATCGCCAGCCGTAACGCCGATCTGCAACTTACCGCCGCCAGCCTGGGCAACGGTAAGGGCTCGTTGCAGGGCAAGGGTGCGGTAAACCTCACGGTCAGCGGTGATATCGACAACCAGAGCGGCAAGGTCATCGCCCAGGACGGCGACCTGGGCGTGAGCGCGGCCAATCTCGACAGTCGCGGTGGCACGCTGTCCAGCGTCAAGGGCGCATTGGAAACCCAGGTCGTCGGCGTCCTGAAAAACGGCTACGACCAGGGCAACAACAGCCAGGGCGGCACACTCCAGGCCCAGCGCCTGATGCTCAATGCGTTGGGCGGCATCGATAATAATGGCGGGCGTATCGCCGCCCAGGCCGGCGATGCCGTGCTTGATGCCCGCAGCGGTAACATCGACAACCGCAACGGCGGTCTCTACGCCGGCAACCTGGTGCGGGTCAACGGTAATGACCTCGACAACAGCGGTGATCAGGGCGGCAAGATCAGCGGCAGCGAAATCAGCTTCTCCTTGTTGGGCAAGCTAAACAACCGCAAGGGCATCATCGAGAGTGGCAGCACCTTGTCGACCACGGCAGCCAGTCTGGACAACCAGAACGGCCAGTTGCGGGCACTGGGCAAGAGCTTCAGGACTGTCTTCGCCATCGGCGGCCTGCTCGACAACAGCAATGGCACCCTGGAAACCGCCAACACCGATCTGGGGCTCGACGTTGGCAGTTTCCAGAACCTGGGCGGCAGCGTGTTGCACGTGGGCACGGGGATCTTCGGTCTCTCCATGGCCAATCTCAACGACGTCGGTGGCCAATTGGTCACTCACGGCGATTTGACACTTGACGGCGACAACTGGACCAACAGCAGTTCCCTGCAGGCCAACCACCTGACCGTCAACGTCAACCATCTGACCCAGACCACGACCGGCCAGTTGCTTGCTACTGCCGGCCTGAACGGCACGGGTGTCGACTGGAACAATGACGGCCAGATCGGTACGGACGGTCGCGCCACTGTCGACCTGACTGGCAGCTACGGTGGCAAAGGCCGTCTGAGCAGCGCCGACGACCTCGACCTGCACGCCGCGCTGATCAATCTGGACAAGACCGGCAGTATTGCCGCGGGCGGCATCAGTACCGTCAACGTGGACGGCGTCCTGAGCAGCTACGGTCGCCTCACTTCGGCCGCCGATATGACGGTGACCGCAGCGGGTATCAGCAACTACGGCACCCTTGGCAGTGCGCAGAAGTTCATTGCAACCACCGGTGCGCTGCTCAATGACCATGGCCTGATTTTCAGTGGCGGCGACATGGGCCTGCGGGTCGATTCGTTGAACAACAGCTATGCCAACGTCTACAGCATGGGCAACCTGACCATCGACCGTGATGGCCAAGGTGCATTGGCCAGCCGCATCGTCAACAGCTCCGGTTCGATCCAGAGCGACGCCAGCATGAGGCTGGCGGCCAGCACGATCCAGAACGTACGAGCGGTATTGACCACCAACGACCAGGGGATCTACACCGCCTCGATTGGCGAAATCCAGTGCATCGAGGGTTACAACGCCGGCGACTGCAGCGGCAAGCAGAACCACGTCTGGCAGATTGTCCAGCGCGACAAGTTCGAAGTGACCGAGGCCAGCGCGGCGTCCGGCATCACGGCGGGCAGTAACCTGACAATCAAGAGTGCTGACCTGCTTAACAGCAGCAGCACGATCGCCGCAGGTGGCGCGTTGAGCGCGACCGTCACGAATCTGACCAATAGCGGTATCGAGACCGGTGAAACCGAGACCTCTCGTACGTTCAGGTCCGAGCGCACCAAGGACGCGGGTGGCTTATATGCATACGCCGCGTCTTTCAACAATAGCTACTGGTTTCAGAGTGCGGGCTACAATCCCAATAACGTGGGCGGCCTGCTAGGTGCCATGAGTGGCTTTATCGGCTTGACCGAAGCCGAGTTGGGCCAGTTCCAGACCTCCCGGAAAATTGCCTCCAGCGACCAGAGCTACGCCGCCGTCATCCAGGCGGGTGGAGCGGTCAGCGTCAATGCCCAGAACGGCATCACCAGCAGTGTCGTACGCCCGGGCTACACCTATGTTGGCGCCGGGCCGCGCACTGATACCCTGGCTCCGGCCAACACCTTTTCCACCCGGATCACCGTCAACCAGCAACTGCCGCCAGACCTGGCGCAGCAGCAGGTCAATCCCGTCAGCCTGCCAGGCTTCTCGCTGCCGGTCGGCGATAACGGTCTGTTTCGCCTGAGCGGGCAGACCAGTACGACCAATCAACCGTCGGTTCACGTGCCAGGGCTGCCTGACACCTCTGCTCGGTTGAGCCCGCAGAAGTACCTGATTGAAACCAACCCGGTGCTCACCGACCTCAAGCAGTTCATGAGCTCGGATTATCTGCTATCGAACCTGGGCTACGACCCGCAGACCAGCGCAAAGCGCCTGGGTGATGGTTTCTATGAGCAGAAGCTGATCCAGCAGGCCGTGACTGCCCGCACGGGCCAGCGTTTCATCGACGGCCAGACCTCCGATGACGACATGTTCAAGTACCTTATGAACAATGCCGTCGCCAGCAAGCAGCAACTGGACCTGCAACTGGGTGTAAGTCTGACCTCCGAACAGGTTGCGGCCCTGACCCACGACATCGTCTGGATGGAAAATCAGACGGTGAACGGTGAGCAAGTGTTGGTACCAGTGCTTTACCTGGCCAGTGCCAACAACCGCCTGGCGGCCAACGGCGCACTGATCCAGGGTAGCGATGTGACCCTGATCGCCGGCAAGGAGTTGAACAATGCGGGTACCTTGCGTGCCAGCAACAACCTGTCGGCCACGGCCGGCAATGATCTGGTCAACAGTGGCTTGCTGGAAGCGGGCAACCGTCTTGATGCGCTGGCGGGCCACAACCTGACCAACAAGGCCGGCGGCATCATCGCCGGACGGGATGTGAGCATCACGGCCACCACGGGTGACGTGACCAACGAGCGCACCCTCACCACCCACGAAAGCGGCACGGGCTACAAGACCGAGCAGCGCGGGTTCGCCGACAGTGCTGCGCGGATCGAGGCGGGTAACAACCTGACGGTAACCGCCGGGCGTGACATCGCCAACAGCGGTGGGGTGTTGAAAAGTACGCAGGACACCGTACTCAAGGCCGGTCGCGATGTGAATATCACCTCTGCCGAGCAAGTGAACAGCAATACCCTGGGCGACCATCACAACGACCGGACGATCACTCAGAACGGTTCCAGTATCACTTCCGGACGCGACCTGGCGATCAGTGCCGGGCGCGACCTGACGGCGGTTGCCAGCCAAATCAATGCTAAGCGCGATGTAGCGCTGTCGGCGGTGGATGACCTCACGCTTTCTTCGGCGGCGGATGAGCAGCATTCGTATGGCCGGACCAAGAAGGTCACCAGCCAGGAGGATCATAGTCAGCAGGTTTCTACCAGTCTGAATGCTGGCGGCGGTGTGACATTAAATGCAGGAAAAGATCTGACGCTTGTCGCCAGCAAAGTTTCTTCGGTTAATGAGGCTTATGTTTATGCGGGTAATGACCTTAATCTACTGTCAGCACAGAACACCGATTACTCTTACTATTCCAAGACCAAGAAAGGCTCCTGGGGTAAGAAAAGCTCGAAAATGACAGAGAGCGAGACTGATGTTGCTGTCAGTTCCTCAATCGATGCAGGTAAGAAACTGGTGGTTTCTGCTGCCCGGGATATCAATGCGCAAGGTGCGAAACTGTCTACCGACGGGGACCTGAAGGCCAGTGCAGGGCATGATATCAATTTGGGCGTGGCCGAAAACTTCAGTAGTCAAGCCAGTGCTTCTTCCAAGAAAAGTCTCTTCTCCAGTAAAAGCAGCAGCTCATCTTCGAGCCAGTTGACTGTCACAAGCACCGAGCTGCACGGAAATACTGTAAATGTGCAGGCTGATAACGATCTGACGATGAATGCTGCCGCGCTCTATGCGCAGCAAAATGCCAAGTTGAGTGCCGGCAGAGACATCGAGATCGGAGCGGCGCAACAAGAACACACCGCAAGTTACTCCAGCCAGTCCAGTAAGTTCGGGATGAATTGGGTGGGGGCACCTTCGATAACGCAAAAAGGCCAGAAGGGGCAGCAAAGCAGCAGTGAAAGTATTGGTACCAGCATCAGCGCCGATAGCCTTGATATCAAGAGCGGTCGTGATACGGCTGTGCGTGGCAGCACTCTGGTCACCGACAACGGCCTGAAAATTGATGCGGGCCGTAACCTGGATATTGTCAGTGCTGAAAACAAAAGCGCTTCCAGCGGTTCCTCTAGCAGCAAGAAGGCCGGTGAGATCGGCTCCTGGTGGCAAGACGCAGTGGGTATCGTCAAGCTCAAGGAGGGTGATCAGAACCAGAGTACCCAGCAAGCTGGAAGTCAGGTTGCGTCCCTGAAGGGCGATGTAAACCTTACGGCGGGTGAGCGCTACAACCAGATTGCCAGTCAAGTCATCGCTCCTGAAGGCGATATCTCGATCAAGGCCAGGAATGTAGATATCCAGGCCGGCTTCGACGTTCTGAGTGCCAATCATACGGCGAGTTCAAACCGCACTGCGATTGGCGGCAGCATTGATGTACCTCTGGTCGACGCGGTCCGTGGGGTAGCGCAGGCGGTCGAGTCCAGTGGAAAAACCTCCGACCCTCGGATGAAAGGGCTGGCAGCAGCGAACGCGGCAATGAGTGGCAGGCAGGCTTACAAGAGCGGCCAAGACCTCATGAAAGGTAACGTCGGCGTCAAGGTCAGCGTCAACCTGAGTAACAGCCAAAGCCATAGTGAGAGCAGTCAGTCGGGCCAGAACGTGGTGTCCAGCAGTTTGGCTGCTGGCGGTGATGTCAACGTCACTGCCACGGGCGCAGGGAAGGACAGCACACTCAATGTGGTGGGCAGTCGCATAGACGCCGGGCATGACGTCAATCTGAAATCCGATGGTGATATCAACCTGTTCTCCGCGCAAAACACCGCATTGCAGAACGGTACCAACGGCAATAGTGGTTGGAGTGTGGGGATCGGGTTTAGCTTCGGCGGTCAGCAGAATGGCTTCACGTTGGACTTGGCTGCAAACAAGGGAATGGGGAACTCGAAAGGCAGTGATGTCACCCAAACCAATACCCAGATAAAGGCTGGCAACAAGGCGGCGCTCGACAGTGGCAGTGATACCAACCTCCGAGGCGCGGTGGTTACGGCTAACCAGGTACAAGCCAATGTCGGTGGTGACCTGAACCTGTCGAGTTTGCAGGACACCAGCAAGTTCAATTCCAAACAGGTCGACGCCAGTGTTGGCGTGAGCATCTGCATTCCACCGTTCTGCTATGGCGTCAGTGGCTCGGCAGCGTTCAACCAGCAGAAGATGAAAAGCGACTATGCCAGTGTCAGTGAGCAGACGGGCATCAAGGCTGGAGATGCAGGTTTCCAGATCGATGTAAAAGGCAATACGGGTCTGCGAGGCGCGATGATCGCCAGCACCGATCAGGCTGTGACGGACGGAAAGAACACACTTTCCACTGGCACGCTGACGACCTCGGATATCAAGAACAAAGCCGAGTACAGCGCCAGCAGCATCGGACTGAGTGGTGGCATCGGGGAGCACATAGGGCGGGATGCCAACGGTGATCAAAAAGCCGGTGCGCCAGGAACCCCCGTGCCAAACAACAGTAAGGTCAGCGCCAATACCCCTATTGCACTGTTTTCCAGCGGTGATGCGAGCAGTATCACTCGGAGCGGTATCAGCGGCGCGACCGTCAAGATCACTGATGACGCCAAGCAGCAGGCGCTGACCGGGCAGACAGCCGCAGAGGCTGTGGCGGCGATCAATACCGATGTTTCCAGTGACAGGGACGGCAGCAATAAACTCAAGCCGATTTTCAATCAGGAGGAGATTCAGGCCGGGTTTGATATCACGGCAAAGTTTGTGCAGAACGTATCCGTATACATTGAATCGAAAACCCGTGAAGCGGACGCGCTGAGGCAAGAGGCCGATAAGGAAAAAGCACTGGCCAACAGCTCGGATCCAGACGATCAAGCTGCTCATCGAAATAGATATCTGATGCTTAATCAGCAAGCCAGGGATCTTGAGAACGACTGGGGGGCTGGAGGTACCTATCGTCAAATTGCAACGGCACTGGTTGCAGGGGTCAGCGGTAATGTTGGTGGTAGTACCGCGCAGTTCGCTCAGAATATGGTTGTTAACTATGTGCAGCAGCAAGGTTCTGCTTACATAGGAAAACTGGTAGCAGCTGGCTTGAAAGAGGGGAGTGCGGAGCATTCGGCCTTGCATGCGATTCTAGGGTGCGCAGGGGCCGCGGCGAGTAATCAAAGTTGTTCCGCGGGTGCCCTGGCCGGCTCCGCAAGCGGTGTGTTGGCCGGGCTGTTCGGGGCACCTCGCCCCGATGAAACCAATGAAGAGCGTGAGGCCAAGCGAAACATCATCACCAGCCTTGTGACCGGTATCGCGGCCATGAGTGATGCAAATGGAGCGGCAACGGCCAACAACACCGCTATCGCGAATGTTGACAACAACTGGCTTGGCAATGCGCAAAAGGCTCAGCGTAACAAAGAACTGAACGCTGCTACGTCTATCAGTGAGTGGCTTTCCATTTTGGGGAAATGGGACCGGATAAGTGCCAGCCAAGGTCTGGAGTCGCTGACAGGATTTGGCAAAGGGTTCACTGACGAAGTCGCCTCGACAGGGCTGGCAACGCTCGATGGCGCGGCAGGCTTCATGGCGCATCCCGGCGAAAGTATTGCCGTTATGAACGAGTTCCTCCTGACGGCCGATGCCCAGAAAATACTTGGTGACAAATATGATCAGGTAAGAGAACAACTGGCTCTGGTCTCCGACGCCCTTGAGCATGGTGGGGACGTGCGTTCCGAGAAGCTGGGGCAGCAGCTGGGGGGCGTGTTTGGGGTATTCGTGACCGTTGTGGCTGGAAGCGAAGGTAATATCGCCAAGGGAGCCTCGATACTGTCGAAAGCGGGTATTGATGTTTCCAGCAGCTCGTACAAGGCGATTGCGGCAGATGCGACACCACTGGCTATTCAAGGGAAGGTTGATAGGCTTGAGTTTATTGGCTCCAGTGCGGGCGGGCCCAAGACTACTCCCCCTGCAGTTCTGCCGGGTCCTGTACTGGTAGGTGGAGCGAATTATGTAGAAAGCCTTACTATTCAAGCGAATACGACGGTTCGCTTGAGCGGCGATATCACGTTGGCAGATGGTAAGGTCGTACCTAAAGGCAGTCTCGTCACGGTGAGTGACGATGCGATGAAGGTTGTGTATCCTGACGGCTCTAGCTCGTTAGGTTCTTATTCGGAATCAATTCAGAAGTTATTTGAGGGTACAAAAGCTACTGATATTTCACGGACTCCACTAGCTGGTCCTACTAATAACTGGAAAACCTTTGTTAATGCTGAAAAACAGATTCAACTGGAAGCAGGTGCTGGGCAGCGTGTAGATCAAGTTATCAATGAAACTCTATCTGGTAAGAAAAATTTCACGAGCTCTATGACGCTCACAACTGATGAGGCTCTATCAGCAGGGCAAAAATATCTCGGTTCCGGGTACAGGGAAATCGGTAAGCCCGGCTCAGGGGTGTTTCACAGCGCTGATGGCACCAAGGAGTTCCGTATCGATTCAGGATCTATATCAGGAGCACACGCTCCGGGAGTTCCACATGTACATTTCGGAGTTAAAGACCCTGTGACTGGAAAATATATTTCTAACAACCATGTTCCCTATGCGGACTAGGATATGCATATGTCTATCGTTCGGAAGGGTATTGTTGTCACTGGCGAATATTCTGGCTGGGAAATTGTTGTTGCGGACGACCGTGATGGCGACACTGGCGGGTATTATCTTTACTTGAAGAAAAGTGATGTTGAAGGGTTTGACTACTGGTTCGAGCATGAGGCAGGGCTTCAGGCTCAGCTAGTTGATTTTGAGGTGAAGTGGATAGTTTAGTAAGTTAACTGGCGTGACTTTTATTTTGCCGTTGGTGCAAAAGCAACGACAGCTGCTGGGGAGCTTGCTGGCGCACCTCCCAAAAACCCATTGCTTGATGATTCAATTCCGAAAAATGGTGATCGTCTGGTCGTGAACCAAGGGCCCGTGCCTACTTGCGGACACAACTCTTGCGGTATGGTTTTGGATACGTTGGGCAAGGAGGTTGATATCGGATCTCTTATCCAAAGGATTGCGCCTTCTGAGGGTGGGATTTACGCTCGAGATGTTGCAAGCCTGATGACTTCTGAAGGTGTTCCTGCAAGTGCCTTTGGGAGCAGAAATGTTGCTGATTTGGCTAGGTACACCGGTGATGGAACTCCGGTGGTTGTCCGCATTGTTGACAACACGAAAGGTACTGACTTTTCCCATTTTGTTGTGGTGGATGGGGTTGCAACTAGAAATGGAATCTCCGTTGTAGCTATTCGCGATCCGCATGGGACCCAATATTTTAGTCCCGTCAGTACCTTTCAAAGAAATTTTTCAGGTGAGGTTGTTGTTCCTCGGAGTGCACTTAAGTGAAATTAAATATCGACTTCCCTGAAAACATGATCACGGATGAATTACTCAGGCAGGAACGAATACCCTGCTTTTGCAAGGTTTCAAAAGAATTTGAGATTTCGTTTTCGGATACTGTTCCTGAGTCATCGGGGGTGGTATCAGAATGGGATCGTAGAGAGCTGGAGTTAAGAGCCGTTGCCGGGGTGGGAGGTCGATATACGCATTTTGCTAATGGTTTGATTACATTGCAGAAAATTAATGAAGGCATTTACAAGATCGTTGATCTTGAGATGTTTTATAGAAGTTACGGCTGGTGCGCTGTCTTACGTGGTGGGAAGTATGCGCCTCCCGGAAATTTTTGGGATGAAGAGTAAAGACTTTCTGATGAATGCTAGGCTAAGGATTCAATTGCATGAACGGACTCTCCTAGTCGAATTTCGAGTCCAATCATTAATATGGCTTAACTGAAGCTCCCTAACTTTGTACCACGCTAACACCGGCCTTGTGCCGGTGTTTTTGTGCCCAGTCTGCACCCCTTTTGCCGCCTTCCTGCACCCATCCTGTAGCCCTTTTGCACTCAAGCTGCACCCTTTCTGCAGTCAAGTTGCATCCCTTTTGCACCCACCCTGACGACCTACGGTCTAACTGCTCAATACGCCCTTTTTGAGCATGATTTCTCGCTCCTTAACGGGAGCAAAATCTCAATACACAACACGCACCTCTTGCGAGGTGGGTATTTTCTATATGTAGAAATTGGTTATCCGGTTTATGCCTGATGCAAATCTAGATGAACTGTCGGACAGGAAATGTTTTGTGGCCACCGCCTGCATGCAGTCGGTCTCCCCAACTCCTGATGAGGGCTGTGCCCCCGATACTCAGTTGGATTAGCGTCTCTCAAAAATGCGAGTTTTCTTGATTAGTGCAAATTAAGAAAATTAACGCCAATCAGAGCAATCAGAGCAACCTCCCCGGAATATAACGCCAGCAGGCTTTCTGGTGAGGCACGTTACCGACTGTTTACAAATGGGCTGCGCCATTAGTCAACAATCGACCGTACCAAAGGGGAAACCCCTTTGAACCCCAAAGCCTAACGCGCTGCGCTTGTTGGCCCCTGGCGGTCCGATGGCTTCGCCACCGAACCGCCAGGGGCTTTTTGTCGTCGGCTGGTTTGGGTCATCCAGGGAGAGCTGTGACGGGTTCAAAACCCGCGTCGGGGTGGTTTTATTCGGTGAGCGCGCATCAGCTAGGCCGACCGGCTCGCAGGCCGCGTCCTGTCAGGCGTTGCGCGTGTAGACAACGAAATTCGCGTCGGGTGATACTGTTGGCCCTAAATACTGTGGAAGGTGTTTCTGGCCGTGTACAGTCTCGTATAAACGTTGCTAACGGTCGTATAGAAACCACCCCTCTTCGGGATAATGGCAATCCAGTGTCTGCGGGGTTCGATCATGTTCTTGATGGCCATTTCGGTAGAGAAATTACCAGCTCGCGTTCGGTGTTTACGATTGCTCCAGATGAGCTGAAAGGGATTTTGCAGAGCAGTGATGTCGTGAGGTCTCCGGTTATGGCACTCCCAGATGGCCAGTTTGTTAGAACAGTTGATGTGGGGGGGTGGCACTACTACGCTGAAGGATGGAGGCGCCCCCCACTTCTGTGATAAAAGTGTTTACCGACAAAGCTGGCAATGATCATAACTTTTCCGGTTAGGGTGGGTAATTAAGGCGATCTCTCTCTCCGAAAATCTGGCATGAGTTTCAATCGGTTGTGACATTTTTGAGTGATGAATCAACCGTGATGGATATACTTGAGTTGATTCTTTTGTGGTTAAGGCGTAATTATGGGTGTTTCGCTGTTGAACCGTTCTCTGCCTATAATTTTGATGAGCTTTCGAATGTAAATGAGAAGTTGATGCCCGTCGAGTTTTCGGCTTTTGGAATTGGCGATATAGCTCACTTTAGAAAAGTAATTTTAGGTTATCAGGCTAAAGATGTAGAGGCTATTGCGCGGTTTTTGCGCGATACGATAGAAGAGTTGATTACTATCGAAATTGATGGGCAATGACCTAGGTGTGAGTCTCATGGTATGCGCATTTTTATAGGAAAACAGAATGGATTATTGGCTTTTCAGTGCAATGTCTGTGGTCACGCCCATTACTCAGATGGATCTAAAGTCGAGATCGGGGGGCTGGAGTTTGTAAGCGAGGCAAGGTTGCGAGAGCTTGGTCTGATTTAATGGTCTAAAAGGAGAATTGGGGAGAATTGAGCCACCCATTCCCAAAGTAGATGTCACAAATGATTTTATGATGAGCGTGTCCAACGGGGGTACTACTCTTAGATACGGCAATCCTGAGGGCGTAGCAGGATTGGTCGTGAATGTGGATAAAACGGGAGTGCTGGGATTTGAGATTCGTGCAGCACAGAATCATCCCTTTTACGATGCATCAGGCACTGATATGTTCGCCAGCGCAATGCAACGCCTCGGCAATGAAGGCATCCAGGTCAATAAAATCCGTGCGGCTTGGGAGGCGGGTACTGACAGCGTAATACTGCTCAGTATCTGCAGAATTTTGCCAATAGAATGTCAAAAGAAAATGCTGCTTTGAATACATGGACAGGCCAAATATCCAAAAAATACGGATATACGAAGGTCGAAAAAAATTGACACCATTGGCGAGATTACTATGTCACTTTCGGAAAATATACATTTGTTAGCACAAATACTTGACGGAAAGTCGCCAAGCATTGTGTTGAACATGATGCTGGAGGTCGTTCCTGATTTAGATAAATACGCTTTAGCAGATATTTTTTTTGAAGAATTTGATCGTTTGGATAGCAGAATTCTTCCTGTAATATGGAAATGGAAGAGCGCCAAATCGATTAGAGGTATATCTGATCAGCAATTTGATGAGGCGGTGCTTACGCAGATGAGATCTGCGGGTTACATGGTGTAAATGATTGGGGATAAACCCCGAGGGTTTCTCTCGGATTCATTGGTCCAAAAGATCTCACGCCGAATCTTTCAGAGGTTTGGAATCTTAAGCCGACTCAACGAGGGGTAGACATTGAGTCATACCTTACAAGCTTAGCGGGCGGGCTCTTGACGAAAAAGGTAGATACAGGGAGCCAGTAGAGGTTGCGGGTCAGGCTTTCACCCCTAGATTTCTACCTTGCGCTGATGCAGAGTGTAACTCGATAGGCGCTAATATAGACCTACAGGATAGCGAAACCAAAAGATGGCTGGCGGCAGTTGATGCCAAGGCTCTGGACGATGCGTTGTTTGTTGGATCGTTTGCTCCGGTTGGTAGGGCTTTGGAACCGGTTGGTAAGATCCTTGGAACGGTTTTTGAGAGATTTTTTGGTAAGGCTGGTGCGGAGCTTGTTGCTGGTGGTGGAGCAAAAGCGCCTGTAATTCCAAAAGGTTTTCAAACACAGAGGATTTTGTACGTTTTGGCACAGATACGCGAGATGGTTTGGCACGCGCTGGCTATGGTAATGTCGAGCCAATTCTTCAGGGAAGTGCCGTAACAGGTAAGAACTTTAAAACAGGGCAAGAATTTGACATTGGTAGGGTGAGTGACTTTGATATAACGCTGGCCAGTCCAGAGCTTTTGCAGCGTGCTCAATCCTTAGGGATAGGTTTGAGGAGTGGTGGAACTCGTACGGGGCCGTTGAGTGCGAGAGACTTGCAAGCCCTTGGCCTAAAGGATTTATCGAGTAAGCTGAGCGGTCAAGCAGGACGTGAAGTTAATTTCATGATTTATGACTCTGCGTCAACAGCCGCAAGTCGTGCCCCAAGTATGGTGTTGCCAAAATGACTATGTCGTATGATTTATATGGTGCGAAAAAATTAAGTCTTATGTCGGCAAAAGACGATGTGGAAAGAGCGCTAGGGAAAGTTTTCGAAGAAAGAGATAGTTCTTATCAAGGCGGTGTTTACTACATGTGGGGCGGAAGCGATTCCGAGAATTTTATTTTAAAGTTGAATATTGATCCGTTTGACGGCGATCCAGCAGAGCAAAAATACCCGGAGCATAATATTTTGCTCTATGTAAATGCTACAGGCTGCTCTTCTGATATAGAAAAAGCGATGAGGCAGTGTGCTGAATTTGAATTGCTTAGGCATGAAATTTTTTAAAAATACCTGAGACTAGTTGGTGCAAAAGGCACGTTGAACACATCTTTGCTTGATGAGTTAACTGCTAATGGTGTGAGATTTACCCCAGAGAATGTCATCGCAACGACTCGCAGTTCTAGCGGGAAAGTTGTATTCCTAGAGACCGGAAACTCAAAAGCTGGGTTGCAGCACATCATTGAGGAGCATGGTAGCCAATTCGCTCAGATGGGTGTGTCAGAGGCTCAGATTCCGGGAGTAGTGATGAGGGCGGTTTCTGAGGGTAAGCTCGTTGGTTATCAAGGCTCTGGAGTTGGGTGCCTAGTTTATGAGTTAAATATTAACGGTCAGACGCAGCGAATAGCTGTGACTGTTGGTGATAACGGCTTTGTTGTCGGAGCAAATCCAAGGGGGAGCGTTAAGTGAAATGTATAAAATTAATGGCGGATTATCAGTGTTATCCGATTTGGAATATGTCCCCGGGCGAATATGGGGACATGGCTCCTTGCGAGCTTCCGATCTCTAAAGAGCTTCAGGAGCGTCTGTTAAAGTGGGCCGCCATTTATGATGAAACACTGGATGTTGATTATCCGCCGAACTCCGGGTTCAAGAGTGAGGAGTTGGAGCGTGAGTTCAAGTTGGAGGGGGAGCGATTAGTTATAAGTTTGAGGGGGGAGCTCGGGCCAGAATTTTCTGTGTCTCTTAAAATTTAGTTGGTGCAAAAGGTCGTGCGTTCGCTGGGAAAAGCATTGATGATTTGTCGAATGCAGGAAAATTGCTTGATTCAGCCGATAAATCAGGACAATTTTCACTGACTGGTCGAGCACTCCAAAAACACGGTAATCGTGAAGGTAGTGCGTTTCCTAGCGTTAAAGGAAGAAGGTCAAAAAATAGCTGACGAGATCTTGAACAATCTGGCGACCACCGTAACCTGTAAAGAAACCGGTAGATTTGGGACGGTCATGGATATGATTGCCCCGATGGCCGTGGGCTTCGCTATGATTCGAATGGAAAATTTATTGGTTTATTGGAGCCACCGAAGTCATGAATGTTTTATCTACTGTAATAACAAGCCCTCCAGATCGAGAGAATTGTGTATTCGAGATTTGGGCGGGATCGAGTCAGTTGGCTGAGGTATCACATGAGCCAGGAAAACCAATTGAAATAGAAATTTATCCCCCTGTTGAGGGCGGTGAATGGAGTTTCAAACTTGAAGATCTTATGACTGCTTTGCATCAGGCGACTAAGAGTTTAGCTTCTTACGAATAAATTGGGAAAAAGGGGCTGGGAAAAAGGGGGCGGATTTGAATGGCACTTACTTAACCTTCTTTGCGTGTGCTGGCGTATGAGTTACTGTTGATGCCGTGGCCGGACGATTTGCCCTCTCTGATTCGCTCGGGCTGTGCCCTTGCTTGATCGTTGTCTGTTCGTAATTATCACCGTAGGCTAAGATCGATTTTTATTTTCAAGCTATCCGGCAGTTCTGCCGGGTCCCACTGGATGCGTACTGGTGCATCTTCCTTCAAGGCCTGCTCCTTGTTCATCGATTCTTCAGGATGGCTCGGGCAGCTATGGGCCAATACCCATTCAAAACCTTCACCGGAGATATCGATTGCCAGAGTGCGTGACTGTCCGGCGTCTTTGAGGCCCCAGCCGGATCGGTACATCATCTAGAGGAAGGAGGGTTTTATCCAGGTCATCCGTTCCATCTTGAACGGCGGTGAGACAAAGGTTCCGTGGGCTAGGGCGGCTTCGGCTATGGCGTCCGAATAGGCCTGGTAGACACGAATGGTCTTGTCATCGTACTGCGCGTGAATCTGGCGAAGAGGGGGCATGAGGGTATCAGTGCTCCTGAGGGCGAACGGTCTGCCCGATATTGCCAGACATTCCGTGGTCTCTGAGAGGGTGTGCAATCACGCCTGGAAGTTGGAGAAAATCAAGGGAACTGGATAAACGCCACTGGCACATGCTCAGTCAGCCAGACACCATTTTCGGCCTGGTAGAACCGCAGGCCCTGTTCATGCATCCGCTGCGCATCGATCGTCAGCACCACCACTTTGCCGTAACGCTGGCCGACGGCGGTGGCGGTCTCGACTTCATGGGACAGGTGCACGAGGTGACGCTTTCCGGCGATCAGGCCCTGTTGCTCGATGGATTCGAGAAACCGTGTCGCAGTGCCGTGATAGAGCACTTCGGGAGGGACTTTTCGTGGGTACTGGCGGCTGACTTCTGGTGTCGAGTGGCCCTGCACCGCGCGGATGCGCAATCCGTCCGGGGAGTATTCGAAGCGTTTCTTGTCGTTGCTGGATACCACCGCTTCGATGGTCGCGAGTTCCAGTGTACGACCTTCTTTTGCCGCACCCTCGATCAGGGCGCTGAGGTCGGCCCAGCCCTCTGGATCGAGTTGCAGGCCGATGCTGTGAGGTTCGTGGCGCAGCACGTAGCTGAGGAATTTACTGGTTTCGTTGAGCAACTTCTGACTCATGACAGCCTTATCCGGATCCTTGTATTGGCGGCGGTAAGACTACTCTCTTTTCATGCTTTCTTGCAGGTTGTGGTGCAGCCAGTCTGCCGGGGGAAGACGGTAGTTCATCGGCTCGATGACAAGAACCTGATTCCTCATACGGTGGCTGGCTGATGGCTGACAGCTTGCCCGGCCTCACCGAGGCATAAAATCCTTTTGCCAGCGATGGGGGATTTTCAGCGCCAGCAGCCCCAGCACCGTGGCGATTGCTGCACTCACCACCAAGGCCTGGACACCCAGCTGGCGTTCCAGCACGGCGCCGCATACCGCGCCCAGCAGCATGCCGCTCCACGGCACCAACTGCACCCGCCAGCCATCGCGCTTTTCGCCCAGCAGTCGCCGCCCCAGGCCGCGGCCGAAGCGTGACAGCGCGCCGGTGACGTAGGTCAGGCCGATGGGCAGGCCGTTGACCTGTTCCACCGCGGCATTGAGCATGCCCATGGCGATGATCGCGGTCAGCAGCGCCGGTACCCGGGTCTGGAAGGGCAGCGCCGCGGCCACGCACAGCAAGGTGGCGATGCATAGCAGCAAAGGCAGGGAGCGTCGACCGCCGGCACGCCCGGCCACCACCCCCAGCGCATTGCCAGCGATAAAGGCGGCCACCGCCGCGAACAGGCGCAGCACCATGGACAGGTCGCCTTCGCTGATCGCCACCGCCAGGCGTGTGGTGTTGCCGCTCATGAAGGACACGAAGTCACCGGTGGCCATGAAGCCGATGGCGTCGGTCATGCCTGCGAGGAAGGACAGGCTGGCCACCAGGGCCAGGCCGACCCGGCCACGCAGGCGGCGCAGGTGCAGGCGATTACCGGAAAGGGTCGGTGATGAGGGCAGCATCCGCATGACTCCTGGCGGGTGGTTCAGGCGTTGGATGAAGAGGTTGCATCCACGGCGGGATGTTCCTCCTTGCGGTACAGGGTGAGGGGAATCTCCAGGGTGAACAAGGCCCCTTTTCCCGGTCCGTCGCTATGGGCGTACAGGCGACCGTTCATCTCGACCGCCGCCAGGGCGCAGCTGTGCAGGCCGAAGCCGTGGCCGTCCTTGCGCGTGGTGAAGCCGTGATTGAAGATCCGCGAGATGTTTTCCGGCGCAATCCCCTCGCCATCGTCCTTCACGCTGATGCGCAGGGTCGTGCCGTCGACCACCCTGACGCCGAGGGTGATGTCGCGTTCACGGTTCGACAGGTCGGACACCGCATACTTGGCGTTGCTGATCAGGTTGATCAGCACCAGCAGTAGGCGGTGCTTGTCGCCCAGCAGGGTGGGCACGTCCTGGTAATCCTTGAGCACCGTGACCTGGTGTCGGGTCAGGGCGCCCGAGTTCATGCGCAGGGCATCTTCGAGCAGGTCGGTGATGTTCAGCGGCTCCAGCAGCCTGGCCGCCCCGGCATAGGACTGCTGGGTGGCGACGATCTCCTTGATGTGGTCGACGCTTTTGCTCAGTTGTGCCAGTTCCTGGACGATCTCCGCCTGCTCGGTGCCGATGGCCGTGACCAGCTGGCCGAGATAGGCGGGCAGCAGCTTGCCTTTTTCATCCTGACTGACGAAGTGCCCCAGGTCGTCGGCATGCTCGTTCATCAGTTGCACGGCCTTGCCCAGTCCCTGCGCCTTGCTCGCGCGGACCTTGCGGCTGACCAGGTCGGCGGAGATGTTCACGCTGTTGAGCACGTTGCCGACGTTGTGCAGGACGTTGGTGGCGATCTCTGCCATGCCGGCCATGCGCGCGGTGTCGAGCAGTTCGCTCTGGGCCTCCCTGAGTTCGCGGGTGCGTTCTTCCACCCGTTGTTCGAGGCGCTCGTTGGCGGCCTGCAGGGCGCTGTTCATCTGGTTGATCAGGGCATGGCTGCGCAGTTGGCGAATGATCAGGTAGAACACCAGCAACGCCATGCAGGCAGCGCACAGGGTCAGGTAGAGATGGTCCTGGTGGCTCTGCAGGTCGGCGCGCCGCTGGCTTTCATTGAGGTATTCGTTGATGGCGTCGAGGCTGGAGGCAACCGGGATGAAGCCGATGCGGTCAAGCAGGTCGTTGGCCAGGGGCTGTTCGCGCACGATCAGGTTGACCTGCTCGACCAGCTTGTCGAGCGAGGGGGTCAAGGTCGTCGCCAGGGCGCTCCTCTGGGTGGTCAGGTTGTCGATCTGGCCCTGAATCCGCTCGGCTTTTTCATTCGAGGCGTGTTGGGCGTACTCCAGGGTGCCCAAGGTCAGTTTCGAGGCGCTGTAGAGCACGGTCAGCGTGGCTACCGGGTGTTCGACGCTGGAAGGTTCCAGCTCTTTCTGAATGGTTTCTTCTATGGACGACAGGGTTTCCAGGTCATCGCGCAGGGTGATGTTCTGCAACTGGAACTGCTCGATCAGCTTGTTCTTTTCCGCCGTGGCGTCGAGGTAGGCTTTTTTCCGGGCCTGCCAGATGGGGGAATCGTCCAGTGTCGCGTTCAGCGTCACCAACTGCTCCCAGCGGCGGCTCGACTCCGTGGTCGAACCGGTGAGCAGGTTGTAATTGTACTCGGCGCTGATCCGCGCCTTGAGCACCTTCGCATCGAGCTTGCCGTCCAGTTGCTTGAGCTGGCGGAGCAGGTCGCGTGATTCGAAGTAGGTGGAGGTGTCCCGTGAGTAGACCTTGACCAGCAGGAACGCCAGGAGGCTGACGAGGATGATGAACAGCGCCACCAGGGCACTGCTGCGGTACCTGTTCCATCGCGTCATGGTCTACATCCTTGCAGGAGTTGACGGCAATTATCGCAGGTCCTCGGCAGTTCTGCCGGAGCCTTTTGCCCAGCGCCTGACAAGATGGTCAATGGCGAAGGGGCCCGGTCCGCCGATGACCAGTGTGATCAGCGCGGCCAGATAGAGCAGATCGGTTTCATAGCCCGGCTGGCCGAAGAGTGCGCCGTTCGGGCCGATGGATAACAACTTTATGGAACTGAACCCATAAGGCAAGTGCACTGTGAAAGTAGCCACTAATAACGTGATGATCATCGGGATACTTGCCAGTGTGACAAAGGCCCCCAGTAATATCGCCAGTCCGCCGAATATTTCAATCGCCACGGTCAGCCATGAAAAAACAGCGGCGGCGGGAAAGTGCATGGCCTGAAGAATAACGGTGAATGCTTCCGGCCCCCTGAACAGTTTCGCCAGGCCGTGGGCCATGAAACCGTAGCCGACGATCAGGCGCAGGGTCAGCGGTGCCCAGTGGCCAAGACTGCGTGGGCTGGGGAGGCAGGTTGCAAGGCGGACAAGGTGCCTGATCGTATTCTTTGTGGGTGGGGTGGTTTTCATGAGTATTTCGTCATCTTCCAGTTGGAATAAGTGGCGAAATTTGGCGTGTGGATAATTAACAAATCGTTAAGTCATTTATAATGATTTGTTTAAGTTTTTTCATGGTCCTCTTAATTTACGGATAATGCGCGATGGCGACTCTTCACTCAGAAACTTTTGCCCGACAGTTCATGTCGGCGAGTATTTTTCCTCTTGAGTGAGTTGCGATGAAGATCTATGCGAAGTGTTTGACCGTGGCGGTTTTTCTTTTCAGTGCCCAGGCCTTTGCCCTGGACAAGAAGGATGTGGCCGAAGTGATCCGGGTGGATTCCGATCCCTATGCCTGTGGCATCGTCGACGCCAAGATGACCTACAAGACCCCGAGTGGCGAGATCAAGGAGTACAACTACAAGACCTGGGGCAGTGGTTGTTCCGGGAATTGAGGGGGGCCAAGAGCAGGCATGAGCACACGCGCCGGCTCATTGGATGAGACCAGCGCGTGCGGGTTCGCCGCTGTCGGGCGGGTTCAGAGATCCGCCAGGCGTACGATCAGTTTGCCGAAGTTCTTGCCCTGCAATAGCCCGATAAAAGCCTGCGGTGCCTGGGCCAGGCCATCGACGATATCCTCGCGCCATTTCAGCTTGCCCTGGGCAATCCACTGCGCGGCCTCGTTCAGGAAATCAGCCTGCTGCCGATCGACAAATTCGTGCTGGATAAAACCGCGTACGGTGAGGCTCTTGGTGAGGATGTCACGCATTGTCGCGGGGAGGCGATCAACGCTGGCACTCGGCGACGCATCGTTGTAGTGAGCGATCACCCCGCAGACCGGAATGCGCGCAAAGTCATTGAGCAGCGGCCTGACCGCATCCCAGATGGCTCCCGATACATTCTCGAAGTACACGTCGATGCCGTTCGGACAGGCTTCGGCCAGCTTCTCGGCGAAGTCCGGCGCCTGGTGGTCGACGACGGCATCGAATCCCAGTTCATTTTTCACGAATGCACATTTTTGCGCTCCACCGGCGATACCCACGGCGCGTGCGCCCTGGATACGGGCGAGTTGGCCGACCACGGAGCCTACTGCGCCACTGGCCGCCGCGACCACCAGTGTTTCCCCGGGCTTTGGCTGACCGATATTACGCAAGCCGGCGTAGGCGGTGAAGCCAGGCATGCCGAGCACGCCGAGCGCCGTGGTGGGAGGAGCAATGGCCGGGTCCAGAAGTCGCAACTCCTGCCCGTTCGACAGGGCGAAATGCTGCCAACCCGCATCGGCCAATACGATGTCGCCTTCGCGCCATTGTGGATGACGCGACTGTTTTATCCGGGCGATCGTGGCCCCCACTATCACCTCACCGATGCCTATCGGCTGGGCATAGGACTTGGCTGCACTCATACGTCCGCGCATGTACGGGTCAAGAGACAGGTACAGATTTTCGAGCAGCACCTGACCCTCGCCCGGGGCTGGGATATCGGTGTACTCCAGGCGGAAATCGGTCGGTTTTGGAAGCCCCTCGGGACGTGTGGCCAGCACGATGCGCGGGTTCTGGTTATTGCTCATGGATACGCTCCTGATGAATGGAAAACCTTTCGAGGGGTGATGGTAGTCATTGGCAGGGTATTCAAATAGGCTTATATCGAATCAATCAGAGTTAATCGAAACATGATATCCGATGCCTTCGACCCCTATCTGTTGCGTACCTTCGTCTCGGTTTGCCAGCATCGCAGCCTCAGTGGCGCCGCCAATCAGGCGGGCAGGGCGCAATCGGCGTTGAGCGCGCAGATCCGCAGGCTCGAGGAACTGCTGGGGCAGCGGCTCCTGCACAGGACGGGGCGTGGCGTGGTGCCGACGACCGAGGGCGAACTGCTGCTCAGTTACGCGACCCGTATCCTCGCGCTGGGAGACGCCGTGGCCGCACGGCTGAAAGAGCGGACCTTGATGGGCAATGTCCGTATCGGCCTTTCGGAGAATGTCGCGATATCGACTTTGCCGGCTGCCCTGGGGCGGTTGCGTCGAGCCTGTCCCCACATGCACCTGGAAATCAGCGTGGAACACGGCGATGCGCTTGCCGAGCGTTGGCATGAAGGGGTGCTTGATGTGGCCATCGGGGTCAGTTCGGCGTTCGCGGCTGATCCGCTGCGCTCATGGAATGTTGACCTGTACTGGGTCTGCGCGATCGACGAGGAGATCGATCCGGCGCAACCACTCGATGTGATCGTGTATGCCGAGCCTTGCTCGTGGCGACGCTTGATGTTCGACGCCCTGCTACAGGCGGGACGCGATTTTCGCGTGGCGGTGACGAGCCCCAATATTGGTGTGATCACGGCGGCCGTGGAAAATGGGCTGGGGGTGGCTCTGCTACCGGCTGAAAGTATCCGGCCCGAGACCATGCGGGTGGTTTCATTGGCGGCGGCGAACGGTGGGCCGGGATTGAGCGTCAACTATGGCCTGTTTGCGGTTCACCGACAGAGCGAAAGTATCCGTGCCGCAGTCGCGTTGCTCAGTGAAAGCCTGCATTCGATGACGCGGCCGATATTCTGTTGAACGCCCGGTAAAGCAGGCAGAAGCGCCATGGGCGCCCCTGCCTGGTTTCTTACCAGAGGGGAATCACGTAGCTGACGTAGAAGCGGTTTTCGTCCTGAATCGTCTGGCCGGTGATTTCCGGCGCCGCGTGGGCGTTCTGCCATTTCACGCCCAGGCCTTTCAACTGGCCGGTCGGTACTTCGTACGCCAGGGAGATGTCACGTTCCCATTCGCTGGCATCGCGGTTGGCGGGGGTACGCACCTGGTCGCCATGGGCGTAGGTCGCGGCGAACTTCAGGCCGTCGACACCCAGTTGGGCGAAGTCGTATTTGTACTGCGCCAGCCAGGTGCGCTCACCCGCGTGCTGGAACTTGTTCAATTGCAGGTTGGTCAGCGCCGGGGTATCCGCGCCCGAGCCAGGGCCCTGGCGGTTGTCGCCGCTGTTCAGGCCCGAATCCAGGTACGGGAAGTCGCTGTTGCCACTGTTCTTCTGTGCGCCCAGGCCAATGGTGTGACCGGCCAGGGTGTAGCTTTCCAGCAAGCTGATGGTCGACTGGTTGATGCGGCCCTTGGTCGAACCGTCGCCATAGAAACCGGACGCGGCGAACTGGCTGTCGCCATCGCTGTTGCCACCGGTGCCGATGCTGCGATAGGCACGGAAGTCGCTGTCGATGGCACCGACCGGCAAGGCGTCATGGCGCTTGGCGCCGAGGAAGGCCTGCTGGTAGTAGTCCTCGAGGTTCGAGTACCAGGCGCTCAGGGTGGTACCCGCAAGGCCGGTGTAGTCGGCGCCACCGTAGAGGAAGCGATCGCTCTTCTTGGTGCCGCCGGCGGTGATCATGCCGGTGTCGCCGGTTTCGTTACGAATCTTGGTCTGGGTGATATCACCGACGGTAAAGGTGAAGTTATCCAGGTCCTTGGACACCAGTTGCGCGCCGGTGTTGGTCTGGCGGTACAGGCGGCCGTCGGTGTTGGCCAGCATCGGGTTGTTCTGGTACAGGGTGCCGATGCGCAGTTCGTCTTTCAGGAAGCGCGCCTTGAAGGTCGGGCTGAGCACGCCGAACTGGTCGGCGGACTTGCCGTCATCCAGGGGGAACATGCTGCCGGGGTAGCGGCCCTGGTGATCCTTGTCGTTCAGGTCGCCACCCGAGTCGAGCTTGAGGCCGTAGAACGCCTGCAAGTCCAGGCCCAGGCCGATGGTGCCTTCGGTGTAGCCGGACTTGAAGTCGAACTGGAAGCCCTGACCCCAGTCACGAATGCTATGTGCCTTGGCACTGCTGCCGCTGATGTCACGCCCCTCCTGGTTGAGGTAGCGGTTGAGCAGGGTCACGTCGGCGTGACTGTCATCGATGAAATCCGCGTGGGCAGACATCATGACGCTCGCCAGAGCGGCGCCCATCATAGGACTAAACAGCTTGTTCATTGGTTCGGATCCTGGTCACAGAATTGAAATAAGAGCAGCAAACTCTTGAAACAATTAAGGGGTGGCGATGTGACAGTTCTGAGTCAAAGCGGGGCTGGAACGGATGAAATTAAATTTAAGAACTGAACTTTTTCGGGGCGTTTTTCGTCCGGGTGGGCAGTTTTTCATGATGTTATTTTGGATTATTTAATCAATTATTTTTCAGGTTGGTATTCTCCTGGTAGTGGTTAAGCTGATATTTTGGATTTATTAATCCAAAATAGGTGATGCGTCATGATGTCCGAATTCCAGTCCCTGAAAAATAAAGTCGCCCTGGTGACAGGCGGTTCCCGTGGTATCGGCGCGGCGGTGGTGAAGCGCCTGGCGCGCGAGGGCGCGCAGGTCGCGTTCACCTATTCGGCGTCCGCGCAAAAGGCCCGGGAAGTGGTGGCGGCGGTCGAGGCGGAGGGCGGCAAGGCATTGGCGATCCACGCCGACAGTGCCGATGCGCAAGCCATCGAACAGGCTGTGAGCCAGACCGTGGAGACCCTGGGTGGCCTGAATATCCTGGTCAATAACGCCGGGATTCTGCTGCTCGGAGGGATCGGCGAGTTCAAGCTGGAGGACTTCGACCGGACGTTCGCCATCAATGTCCGCGCGGCTTTTGTCGCCGCCCAGTGCGCCGCGCGGCACATGGCCGAGGGCGACCGGATCATCCTGATGGGCAGCGTGGTGGCCGAGCGTTCGGGGTTTCCCGGTTCCAGCGTGTATTCGATGAGCAAGTCGGCGCTGGTCGGGCTGACCCGGGGCATTGCCCTGGACCTGGCGCCGCGGGGCATCACGGTCAATCTGGTCCAGCCCGGTCCCACGGCCACCGACATGAATCCGGCCGATGGCCCGCACCACGAGGCGGTACGCAACCTGGTGCCGCTCAAGCGCATGGGCAGCGGCGAGGAGATCGCCGACATGGTGGCCTATCTGGCCAGTCCGGGGGCGTCGTTTGTCACCGGCACGAGCCTGAGCGTCGATGGCGGCTACCTGGCCTGAGGCGAGACGCCGCGCCGAAGGCGCCGTATCATGCACGGTTTATGGCAGCCGGCGGCGCAGACCGTCGGAGCCTGCCTTGAACGACGAGAACGAGCATGGCCAGAACCCGAGCATTCAACCGCGAACAGGCGCTGCAACAGGCGATCCGGGTCTTTTGCGACAAGGGTTTCAGCGCGGCGTCCACCGACGAGTTGATGCAGGCCATGCAGCTTGGCCGGCAGAGCATGTACAACACCTTTGGCGACAAGCGTGCCTTGTACATGCACGCCATGCGGCAGTACATCGCCGACAGCGTCAGTGACCTGATCCTCAAGCTGGGCAAGGGGGCTTCGCCCCTGGCCGGCCTGGAGTCGGCCCTGCTGGCGTTTGTCTCACGGGTACAGTCGGAGGGGACCGCCGGTTGCATGGGGGTCAACGCGGTCTGTGAGTTCGGCGTCGAGGATGCCGAGATCAACCAACTGCGCGAGAGCGCGGCGCAGACCTTGATGGCGGCGTTCGAACGGGCGTTGCACGAAGCTCGGGAAGCGGGGGAGATCGACCGCGAGATCGATATCCCCGCCGCGGCCCGCTACCTGATGAGCAGCCTGGGCGGTCTGAAGATCAGTGCCAAGGCCGGGGCACCGGTTCAGGTCCTGCAGGAGACTGCGAGGTTTGCCCTGCGCAGTCTCAGATAGGTGGCTGAAGGCTGTAGGCGGCTGAAGGTTCAGGCGCCGGCCTTGGTTTCCGGCAGGAACCAGTTCAGCACCAGGGCGCAGATGCCGCCGGTGGCAACACCCGACTCCAGCACATTGCGCAGCGCCGCCGGCATATGGGCGAGGAACTCCGGCACCTGGGAAACGCCAAGCCCCAGTGCCAGGGACACGGCGATGATCAGCAGGGCGCGACGGTCGAGGGTGATGCTCGCGAGGATGTTGATGCCCGAGGCCGCGACGGCGCCGAACATGACCATGGCCGCTCCCCCCAGTACCGGCTCCGGCACGGCCTGGATCGCCCCGGCGACCGAAGGGAACAGGCCCAGCAGTACCAGCATCAGGGCGATCCACTTGCCGATATGCCGACTGGCAATCCCGGTCAGCTGAATCACGCCGTTGTTCTGGGCGAAGATCGAGCTGGGAAAGGTGTTGAAGACACCGGCCAGCAGCGAGTTGGCGCCGTTGACCAGCACGCCGCCCTTGATCCGCTGCATCCACAGCGGACCTTCCACCGGCTGGCGCGACACCTTGCTGGTGGCGGTGACGTCGCCGATGGCTTCCAGGGAGGTGACCAGGTAGATCACCAGCATCGGAATGAACAGCGCCCAGGAAAAGTCCAGGCCGAAGTGCAGCGGTGTCGGCACCTGGAACAGCGGTGCTTCGTGCATGCCGGTGAAGTCCAGGCGTCCCAGGTAACCGGCCAGGGCATAGCCGGCGGCCAGGGCGATGACGATCGCGCAGCTGCGCATCCACACCAGCGGGATGCGGTTGAGCACGACGATGATCGCCAGCACCACCCCGGACAGCAGCAGGTTCTCACCGTTGGCGAAGGTGCCGTTGCCCATGGCGCTGAAGCCGCCGCCCATGCTGATCAGGCCGACCTTGATCAGGGTCAGGCCGATCATCAGGACGACGATGCCGGTCACCAGCGGGGTGATCATGCGCTTGACGAAAGGCAGGATGCGCGATATGCCCATCTCGACGAACGAACCGGCGATGACCACGCCGAAGATCGCCGCCATCACCGCTTCCACCGGCGTGCCTTGCTTGACCATCAGGGCGCCGCCGGCAATCAGCGGGCCGACGAAGTTGAAGCTGGTGCCCTGGACGATCAGCAAGCCGGCGCCGAAGGGTCCGAAGCGCCGGCACTGGACGAAGGTGGCGATCCCGGAGATCACCAGCGACATCGAGACGATCAGGTTGGTGTCCCGCGCCGAGACGCCCAGGGCCTGGCAGATCAGCAGGCCGGGGGTGACGATCGGCACGATGATCGCCAGCAGGTGCTGCAGCGCAGCCAGCAGGCCGATCAGCAGCCGGGGCCGGTCTTCCAGGCCGAGGATCAGTTCGTTGGCCTGGGGCGCGGCGGTGGGCGGAGTCTGGTGAGAGGTCATGGCGGGGCCCTGAAAAAATTAGGCGGCGATTCTACTGCAACACCCTTCAGTTGCGTGAAGCACAATCGGTAGGCGCCGACCTTGAGATCGCCATCGCCAGCAAGCCGGCTCCCACGGGTCGGTGTCTCACCGCAAAATAGCGTCGTGCCTGAAACCTTGTGGGAGCTGGCTTGCCAGCGATGAACGATAACGCGGTGTGCCTGCAAGCTGGCTCCAGGGAGTTTATTCGAGAATATCGAAGCCGCTGCTGCCCAGGCGCTCGCCATTGATCAGCAGGTGCACCGCGTGATGGCCGCTGTAGTGCTTGCGGGTGGTCAGTTCACGAATGTGCTGGCGCCGACTCAGGGTTTCGCTCGCGCCCGCGGCCAGGTGCAGGGTCTTGAGCTTGAAGACCTTGGTCGAGGTGCCGCCGTTGGCCTTCACGTAGTCGATGCCGTAGTCGATCACCAGCTTCTGGCTGGCCGGTGCCGTGGAGGCCAGGGTGAAGGAGAGGGTGACGCTGTCGCCAAGGCGGATCACTGCCGGCTCGACCTTCAGTTCCAGCACCTCGACCTGGGCCTTGGCGCCTGCGCCCATCAGCGCCAGGGCCCGTGGATTGCCCTGCTTGATCAGGCTGCGCAGGGCATGTCGGGCGATCCAGGCGGTACGTGGGTCTTCCAGCGACCAGCCTTCGATCAGGTCCAGCACCCAGTCGGGATGTTCCTTGGTGATATCGTTGAGGTGATTGGCCACCGACTTGCGCACGTACAGGCTGTCATCGCTCTTGAGTCGCTCGAGTATGCCGGCGGCCAGGCTTGGGTCGGCCTGGATCCGTGCCAGTCGGAACGACCACGGCAGGCGCGGTCGCGAACCTTCGCTGGCGAGGCGCCGGACATGTTCGTTGGTGTCCGAGGCCCAGCTTTCCATCACTGCCAGGGTGCGTTCGAAATCGTTGAGCAGGAAGTGGCGGATGGCGAATTCGGCGGAGCCGAAGGTGGTGAAGTACTTCAGGGCCTCCATCGACAGATCGAAATCCTTCGCCCCGTAGCTGGCGACATAATGCGGCAGGCACAGGGTGACAAAGCTGCTGTTGAGGCGCGGGGCGAGCTGGCGCAACACCTTGAGCGATTGCTTGTAGGTCAGTGGCAGCACGGCGTGCAGGCTCTCGCTGACCCTGGCCAGGCGCTGCATGATCGACAGTTCGTCCAGGCCCTGGTGGGTCAGGCCGAGAAAGCCGGCACTGTCGAAATCGGGGTACACCGCGCGCATTTCGCTGGCGATATGCTGCAGGCGTTCGCTGTTGAAGATTTCCTTCAGCGCGGGTGCTTGTTCCGTGCTCATGGCGATACCTTTTCCGTTAGAACGTTGGCGGGGTGATGACCCAGATGACCACGGCCTCGACATCGCCGGGGTTGCCGTAGCGGTGCGGTTCCTGGCTGGAGAAGCTGAAACTGTCGCCTTCGGCCAGCAGGAAATGCCGCTCGCCGACCCACAGTTCGAAGACGCCGGACAACAGGTAGCCGGCTTCCTCGCCTTCATGGCTGTAGCTTTGCTGGCTGTAGGTGCCCGGCGGGAAGCGCGAGTGGAGGATTTCCAGCTGGCGGTTGGGTTGCGGGGTCAGCAACTGGTCGACGATGCCGTCCTCGTAGTGCACGCTCAGGCGGCTGTTCTTGCGCACCACATAGCCGTTGTCTTCGGGAGCGGTGGTGGCTTCGCTGGCGAAGAACCACTGGATGGTCACGCCCAGGCTGCGGGCGATATTGAACAGGGCCGGGATCGACGGGTAGGCGAGGTTGCGTTCCAGTTGGCTGATGTAGCCGGCGGTGAGCTCGGCCTGGGTCGCCAGTTCGGTCAGGGTCATGCCGCGCCTTTTGCGCAGGCCGCGAATACGCGTGCCGAGAAACTGCGGGCCCGCTGCGGTGCTGTCGCCGGCGGGCGTTGGGGCGTTGCTCATGACCAGCTCCGATCCTTGAAAGGGCCGCAGTATAAGGCACTTGGTGCTTATTGAGGTGCAACGAAACCTTGTAGGAGCCGGCTTGCTGGCGATGGCGTCCCGAGGGGCGATGCAAGGTTCGGGGGCCTCATCGCCGGCAAGCCGGTTCCTACAGGGGATGGTGTGGGGTATCAGATCTCCCAGGCCACCTTCAGGCCCTCGTAGATCGCTTCTTCCACCGTACGCGGCGCCAGGCAGTCGCCGATCCGGCGAAATTCCACCAGCCCCTGCAACTGGTCGCCGAGGGTGTCGACCGGTTGATGGCCCTGGCACAGCACCAGGGTATCGACGTCCTCGAACAGCATCGGCTCGCCGCTGGCGGTGTGTTGCAGGTACACGGTGCTGTCGTCGCAACCATAGAGCCGGGCATAGGGGGTGATGGCAATGCCTAGGCGGTGCAGTTCGCCCGCCAGTTGATCGCGCACATAGAGGGGCAGGTTCTCGCCGCAATGGGTGCCGTTGACCGCCAGCCGTACCTGATGCCCGGCGCGCACCAGTCGCTCGGCAATCCCCGGGCCGATCCAGTCGCAACGCCAGTCGACCACCACCACCGAACGACCGATCGGCACCTCGTCACGCAGCACCTGCCAGGCATCCACCACCTGCAGTTCGCCGCCGCGCTCGAACGGCGGCCAGTAGGGTTCGGCCCCCGTGGCGACGATCACCTGGTCCGGCCGCTCGCGCTCCACCAGCGCCCGGTCGACCCGGGTATTGCGCAGTACCCGCACGCCTGCCAGCTCCATCTCCCGTTGCAGGTTGGTGCTGGCGCCGCCGAACTCGCTGCGTCGTGGCAGCAACTGCGCCAGCAGGACCTGGCCGCCCAGTTGCGACCCGGCTTCGTACAGCGTCACCTCATGGCCGCGTTGAGCCGCGACGGCCGCGGCCTTCATCCCCGCGGGGCCGCCGCCGACCACCATCACCCGCTGGCGTCTGGCCGTGGCGATCAACTGTCCGTACTGCAACTCGCGACCGGTTTCCGGATGCTGGATGCAACTGATCGGCAGGCCCTTGTGGAAGTGGCCGATGCAGGCCTGGTTGCAGGCAATACAGGCGCGGACGTCTTCGCTGTGGCCGCTGTCGGTCTTGTTCGGCATCTGCGGATCACAGATCAGTGCGCGGGTCATGCCGCACACGTCCGCCTGGCCGCGGGCAATGATCAGCTCGGCTTCCTGGGGTTGGTTGATCCGCCCCGTCACGAACAGCGGAATCGACAGACTGGCCTTGAAGGTCCCGGCTTCCTTCGCCAGGTACGCCGCCTCGATGGCCATCGGCGGCACGATATGTATCGCACCGCCAAGGGAGGCCGAGGTGCCGGCGACGATGTGCACGTAGTCCAGTTCACCTTGCAGTCGCACCACGGCGGCCAGGGATTCGTCTTCGGTCAGGCCTTCGGGATCGCGCTCGTCGGCGCAGATCCGCAGGCCGATGATGAACTGCGGGTCGCTGGCCGCCCGTATTGCCGCAATCACTTCCCGCAGGAAACGCAGGCGCTGGTCGAGGTCGCCGTTGTAGCCGTCGGTACGCCGGTTGACCCGTGGGTTGAGAAATTGCGCCGGCAGGTAGCCGTGGCTGGCGACCACCTCCACGCCGTCGATGCCGGCCCGGTGCAGGCGCCGGGCGGCGGCGGCATAACCGCTGACGATCTCGTCGATCATCGTCTGGTCCAGCGCCCGGGGCATGACCCGGAAGCGCTCGTTGGGCACGCTGGACGCCGAGTAGGCGACGGCCAGCAAGCCGTCGCTGGACTCCATGATTTCCCGGCCGGGATGAAATACCTGGGACAGCACGACCGTGCCCTGTGCATGACAGACCTCGGCCAGCCGCCGGTAGCCGTCGATGCAGGCATCGTCGGTGGCCATCAATACATGGGAGGTGTAGCGCGCACTGTCGTGGACCCCGGCCACCTGCAGCACGATCAGGCCGACGCCGCCCTCGGCGCGAGCCCGGTGATAGGCGATCAACTGTTCGTTGACCAGGTTGTCGGTCGGCATGGAGGTGTCGTGCCCGCTGGACATGATGCGGTTCTTCAGGCGCTTGCCGCGCAGTTGCAACGGTTCGAACAGGTGGGCGAAGGCGTGCGGGGACGACGGCATGGCGACACTCCGGGCGGCCCGGAATCGAGGCCGGGCAGTTGTTATTGTTCTTGTATGAAAATTTACCTGTAGTAAAAAATCAACTTATATTTTTACTATTAAAGATATCGGATGCTCACAAATCAGAACACCAAGGGCCTTTCAATGTGTGGGCAAGCCAGTAAAGTAGCCAGGGTCGGGCGCTGCCGTGGCGCACCGTCGGCCTGAGCCGATCCACCTGCCTGAGGGAGTCCTCCGCTTGAACGACCTTCTGCATACCGCTGCCGCGCCGGCAGCCATCGAGCGCCAATTGCGCGAGCAACTGGCGGCCTGTTATCGCCTGGTTGCGCACTTTCGCATGACCGACCTGATCTTCACCCATATCTCCCTGCGCCTGCCCGGGCCGGATCACCATTTCCTGATCAACCCCTACGGACTGATGTTCGAGGAGATCACCGCGTCGAGCCTGGTGAAGATCGATCTGGACGGCCGGGCGGTGGAGGATTCGCCGTACCCGGTGAATCCGGCCGGCTTCGTGATCCACAGTGCGATCCATGGCGCGCGCAAGGATGCCCACTGTGTGCTGCACACCCATACTAGGGCCGGTTGCGCGGTGGCGGCCCTCAAGTGCGGGCTGCTGCCGGTGAACCAGATCTCCATGGAGTTCTACGGACGCACGGCTTACCACGACTATGAAGGCGTAGCGCTGGACATGGATGAGCAGGCACGGCTGGTGCACGACCTGGGGGACAAGTCGGTGATGGTGCTGCGCAATCACGGTTTGTTGAGCGTGGGCGAGACGGTGGGCCAGGCGTTCCTGCGCATGTACTACCTGGAAAAGGCTTGCCAGATCCAGGTCACCGCCCAGGCCTGTGGCGAGCTGGTGTTGCCGTCCCATGAAGTCTGTGCGCATACCGAGCGCCAGTTCAACGATCCGGGGCGGCCGGTGGAGGAAGGGCAACTGACCGACCCGGACGCCATGGAGCTGGCGTGGTCGGCGATGCTGCGCCTGCTGGATCGGGTGGCGCCGGATTATCGGGATTGATGCTTTTCGAATGAGCGCCGGGAGTTGTGTATACGACACGCCACTGTAGGAGCAATGTCGTCAGTCCTGACGATGCAAGGCTTGAGGGCCTCATCGCTGGCAAGCCAGCTCCCACAAAGGCGCCTGGCTGGGCACAAGATTGCAACCCGGCACGGACCTTGTGGGAGTGGGCTTGCCCGCGAAGTCGTCAGTCCTGACGCTACAAGGCTTGAGGGCCTCTTCGCTGGCAAGCCAGCTCCCACAAAGGCGCCTGGCTGAGCACAAGATTGCAACCCTGTGGGAGCGGGCTTGCCCGCGAAGGCGTCAGTCCTGACGCTGCAAGGCTTGAGGGCCTCATCGCTGGCAAGCCCTGCTCCTACATGGGGTGGTGTCAGTCGGTTGAAACGGGTACGCCATCAGACATGCAACGCATGCCCCAGCGCCCGCAGGGCCGCTTCCTGCACCGCTTCACCCAGGGTCGGATGGGCATGTATGGTCCCGGCGATATCCTCCAGGCGCGCGCCCATTTCCAGCGACTGGCCAAAGGCGGCCGCCAGTTCCGAGACCCCGGCACCCACCGCTTGCCAGCCGACAATCAGGTGATTGTCACGCCGCGCCACCACCCGCACAAAACCGCTTTTCGCTTCCAGGGTCATGGCCCGGCCATTGGCGGCGAACGGGAAGTTCGACACCAGGCAGTCCAGTCCGGCGGCCTTGGCTTCATCCGGCGTCTTGCCAACCACCACCAGTTCCGGATCGGTAAAGCACACGGCGGCAATGGCCGTGGGGTTGAACTCGCGGTGCTTGCCGGCAATCAGTTCGGCAACCATTTCGCCTTGCGCCATGGCGCGGTGGGCCAGCATCGGCTCGCCGGTCAGGTCGCCGATGGCCCAGACATTGCGCATGCTGGTCTGGCAACGGTTGTCGATGCGGATCGCCGCGCCGTTCATTTCCAGGGCCAGCGCCTCGAGGTTCCAGCCCTGGGTACGCGGCTTGCGGCCGACGGCCACCAGCACCTGATCGGTCGCCAGCTTCAGGGTTTCACCCTGGGGATCGCGTACCTCAAGGGTGGTTGTCGCGGCATCGAAGCCTTCGACACTGTGGCCCAGGAGCACGCTGATGCCCAGGGCCTTGATCGACTCGGCCACCGGCTGGGTCAGTTCGCGGTCGTAGGTCGGCAGGATCCGCTCGCGGGCCTCGACCACCGTCACTTCTGCGCCGAGCTTGCGGTAGGCAATGCCCAGCTCCAGGCCGATGTAGCCGGCGCCGACCACGATCAGGCGCTTGGGAATCGAGGTCGGGGCCAGGGCTTCGGTGGAGGAAATCACCGCGCCGCCCACCGGCAGCATCGGCAGGTTGACCGTCTGCGAACCGCTGGCCAGCAGCAGGTGTTCACACTGGATGCGCAGGCCGTCGACTTCGACGTGCTTGCCGTCGATCACCTTGGCCCAGCCATGAATGACCTTGACCCCGTTCTTCTTCAGCAGCGCCGCGACGCCACTGGTCAGGCGGTCGACGATGCCGTCCTTCCACTCGACGCTCTTGCCGATATCCAGGGTCGGTGCCGACACCTTGATCCCCAGTGGCGAGGTATCGCCGCTGTAGCTTTGCGTGGCGTGGAACTGTTCGGCGACATGGATCAGCGCCTTGGACGGGATGCAGCCGACATTCAGGCAGGTGCCGCCCAGTGCCTGGCCTTCCACCAGCACGGTGGGAATGCCCAGTTGCCCGGCACGGATGGCCGCGACGTAACCGCCGGGGCCGCCACCGATGATCAGCAGGGTGGTGTTTTGAGTCTGTTGCATGGTCACTCCACAAACAGGCAGGCGGGTTGTTCGAGCAGGCCGCGAATGGCCTGGATGAATTGCGCCGCGTCCATGCCGTCGACCACGCGGTGATCGAAGGAACTGGAAAGGTTCATCATCTTGCGAATGACGATCTGGCCCTTGATCACCACGGGCCGCTCGACAATGCGGTTGACGCCGACGATGGCGACTTCCGGCAGGTTCAGCACCGGCGTGCTGACGATGCCGCCGAGGGCACCGAGGCTGGTCAGGGTGATGGTCGAGCCGGACATTTCCTCGCGCGTGGCCTTGCCCGTGCGGGCGGCCTTGGCCAGGCGGTTGATCTCGTCCGCGGTGCCCCACAGGTTGAGGCTTTCGGCATGCCGTACCACCGGCACCATGAGGCCGCCGTCGGTCTGCGCGGCGACGCCGACATGCACCGCGCCGTGGCGGGTGATGACCTGGGCTTCATCGTCGTAGCGCACGTTGATCTGCGGGAAGTCGCGCAGGGCCACGACCAGCGCCCGCACGAGGAACGGCAGCAGGGTCAGCTTGCCGCGGCTGTCGCCGTGCTTGTGGTTCAGGTGCACGCGCAGTTCTTCGAGGGCCGTGACATCGACTTCCTCGACATAGCTGAAGTGCGCGGCACGGCGCTTGGCGTCCTGCATGCGCTGGGCGATCTTGCGGCGCAGGCCGATCACCGGGATCTGCTCTTCGTCGGTGCGTCGGGCATAGCCGCTGCCGCTGCTCTGCACGGGTTGCCCGGCCTGGGCCAGGTAGGCGTCCAGGTCGTCGTGGAGGATTCGTCCCGCCGGGCCGCTACCCTGGACGAAACGCAATTCGATCCCGGCATCCCAGGCGCGCTTGCGCACGGCCGGGGAGGCCAGCGGACGTTCATCGGCCTGGCGTGCCACCGGCGCCGGGCGTGCCGCTGCCGGGGTGGCCGCGGGCTTGGCGGCCGGGCTTTCGACTTTCGGTTCGGCAACCGCTGCCTGCGCTACCGGAGCGGGAGCCGGAGCCGTCTTGGTCGCCGGGGCTTCGCTGCCCTCACGGAGGTTGCCGGCGCCTTCCACTTCAATGCTGATCAGGATGCTGCCGACCGCCATGACTTCACCCGGCTGGCCGCCGAGGGAAATCACCTTGCCGTGGACCGGCGAGGGAATATCGACCATGGCCTTGTCGGTCATGACGTCCGCCAGGACCTGGTCCTCGACCACCAGGTCGCCGACCTGGACATGCCACTGGGACAGTTCTACTTCTGCGATGCCTTCGCCAATGTCAGGCATCTTGATGACGTGGGTACCCATTCAGACCTCCATGACCCGTTTCAAAGCCGCCCCAACACGCACCGGACCCGGGAAATACGCCCACTCCTGTGCATGGGGGTAGGGCGTGTCCCAGCCGGTGACGCGCTCGATCGGCGCTTCCAGGTAGTGGAAGCAGTGCTCCTGGATCAGCGAGATCAGCTCGGCACCGAAGCCGCAGGTGCGCGTGGCTTCGTGGACGACGACACAGCGACGGGTTTTCTTCACGGAATTGACGATGGTTTCCAGGTCCAGCGGCCACAGGCTGCGCAGGTCGATGACTTCGGCATCGACACCGGTTTCCTCGGCGGCGGCCTGGGCCACATAGACGGTGGTGCCATAGGTGAGGATGGTCACCTCGCTGCCCGGGCGGACAATCGCGGCGCTGTCCAGGGGCACGGTGTAGTAGCCGTCGGGCACGGCACTGGCCGGGTGTTTCGACCACGGTGTTACCGGGCGGTCGTGATGGCCGTCGAACGGGCCGTTATACAGGCGCTTGGGTTCGAGGAAGATCACCGGATCATCGTTTTCGATGGCGGCGATCAACAGGCCCTTGGCGTCATAGGGGTTGGACGGCATGACGGTACGCAGGCCGCAGACCTGGGTGAACATGGCTTCCGGGCTCTGGCTGTGGGTCTGGCCGCCGTAGATGCCGCCACCGCAGGGCATGCGCAGGGTCATCGGCGCGACGAACTCGCCGGCCGAGCGATAGCGCAGGCGCGCCGCTTCCGAGACGATCTGGTCGGAGGCCGGGTAGAAGTAGTCGGCGAACTGGATTTCCGCCACCGGCCGCAGGCCGTAGGCGCCCATGCCGACCGCGACGCCGACGATCCCGCTTTCCGAGATCGGCGCATCGAATACCCGCGAGGTGCCGTACTTGCCCTGCAGGCCTTCGGTGCAGCGGAACACGCCGCCGAAGTAGCCCACGTCCTGGCCGAACACCACCACGTTGTCGTCGCGCTCGAGCATCACATCCATGGCCGAGCGCAGGGCCTGGATCATGGTCATGGTGCTGGTCGCCACGGCGTTCTCCGTTTGCAGTTTGCTGTGATCGTTCATGACTTATAACCCCAATTCCTGGCGCTGCCGACGCAAGTGGTCGGGCATTTCCTTGTAGACGTCCTCGAAGATGGTCGCGGCGCTGGGCATCTGCCCGCCGGCCAGGGTGCCGAAGCGCTCGGCTTCTTTCTGGGCGGCGATGACCTCGGCCTCCAGTTCGGCGCTGACGCTGGCGTGTTCTTCTTCGGACCATTGGCCGATGGCGATCAGGTGCTGCTTGAGGCGCGTGATCGGGTCACCGAGGGGGAAGTGGCTCCAGTCGTCGGCGGGGCGGTACTTGGACGGATCGTCGGAGGTGGAGTGCGGCCCTGCGCGGTAGGTCACCCACTCGATCAGGGTCGGCCCGAGGTTGCGCCGGGCGCGTTCGGCGGCCCAGGCGGAGGCGGCATAGACCGCGATGAAATCGTTGCCGTCGACCCGCAGCGAGGCGATACCGCAGCCCACGCCACGTCCGGCGAAGGTGGTGGCCTCACCGCCGGCGATGGCCTGGAAGGTGGAGATCGCCCACTGGTTGTTGACCACGTTGAGGATCACCGGGGCGCGGTAGACGTGGGCGAAGGTCAGGGCGGTGTGGAAGTCCGATTCGGCGGTGGCGCCGTCGCCGATCCAGGCCGAGGCGATCTTGGTATCGCCTTTGATCGCCGAGGCCATGCCCCAGCCGACGGCCTGGACGAACTGGGTGGCGAGGTTGCCGGAAATGGTGAAGAAGCCATGTTCGCGGACCGAATACATGATCGGCAGTTGCCGGCCCTTGAGCGGATCGCGCTCGTTGGACAGCAGTTGGCAGATCAGGTCCACCAGCGGCACTTCGCGGGCCATCAGGATGCTTTGCTGGCGATAGGTCGGAAAGCACATGTCGGTGACGTTCAGGGCCAGGGCCTGGGCGCTGCCGATGGCTTCCTCGCCGAGGCTCTGCATGTAGAACGACATTTTCTTCTGGCGCTGGGCGACCACCATGCGGGTGTCGAAGATCCGCGTCTTGAGCATGGCACGCATGCCCTTGCGCAGAATCTCCACCGGCACGTCCTCGGCCCAGGGGCCGAGGGCCTGGCCCTGGTCGTCGAGCACGCGGATCAGGCCTCTGGCCAGGTCGGCGGTGTCGGCGGGTTCGACGTCGATGGGCGGTTTGCGGACCTGGCCGGCATCGGTCAGGCGCAGGTAACTGAAGTCGGTCTTGCAACCGGGACGGCCTGAGGGTTCAGGAACGTGCAGGCGCAGCGGTTCGTACGCTGAGGTCATGGCTTTCTACGCTCTATCTTGTGAATTTCTTGTAGTGGGCGCGCTAGCTGGCAATCATTCCCTGGGTAAGGGAAATCTTGTCCTACAACAATCATAGGCCGGTCGTAGGAGAATATTTCTCTCTGTTTGGTTGCGCTTGAAGGTATTTGCAGATAAAAAATCTTCATAACCATAAAAAACAGGTGTTTTTATCTCATGCGCAAACTGGATCGTACCGACATCGGGATTCTCAACAGCCTTCAGGAGAATGCCCGCATCACCAACGCCGACCTGGCCCGCTCGGTCAACCTGTCACCGACACCGTGCTTCAACCGGGTCAAGGCGATGGAGGAACTGGGGTTGATCCGCGAGCAGGTGACCTTGCTCGATCCGGAACTGTTGGGGTTGCACGTCAACGTGTTTATCCACGTCAGCCTGGAAAAGCAGGTGGAAGAGGCGCTGCAGCATTTCGAGGCGGCGATCGCCGATCGGCCGGAGGTGATGGAGTGCTACCTGATGGCGGGGGACCCGGATTACCTGATTCGCGTTCTGGTGCCGACGATCCAGGCGCTGGAGCGCTTCATGATGGACTTCCTGACCAAGGTGCCGGGCGTGGCGAACATCCGCTCCAGTTTCGCGCTCAAGCAGGTGCGCTACAAGACGGCGCTGCCGTTGCCGGCGGGCGGCCTGAACCTGGCCCTGTGACAGGGCGATGCATGGGCAAAGGCAAGGAGGAGGCGAGGGGAACTTTCGTCAGCCGCGACCGTGGGCGGCAGGGCTGACGAGTGTGAAGTCCTACAGAGGGTCTTTCTTTTCTCCGGCAGACAGGCCGGCCTGGATACGCTGGTAAATCTCTTCACGATGCACCGCGACGTCCTTGGGGGCGTTGATGCCAACCCGGACTTGCTGGCCGCTAACGCCCAGAATCGTGATCGTGATGTCGTCACCGATGTTGATGCTTTCACCGACTTTGCGGGTGAGTATCAGCATGTCTTTCTCCTTGATTGTTACTAAGGTGCCTTTCGCAGGCGTTCCTGGCTTAGGTCTTACACACAGAATACCGCCAAGTTCATTCGAGCGGGTGGTTCATTACAGACGTCATTTCATTCTATTTAATTCCCCGAAGCCGGAAAATCGTCGGTAATTCAGCCTGATAAGACAGGAGCAGCCCAGTTCAACTAAGGTTGAGACAAGCCGTAAGGTGATAAAATCACATTAACTGATCATTACGGGAGACGCTTTGTGCGCAGAATAGCAGTGATGGTGGCATTCGTGGTGCTGGCCGGTTGTGGCGATGGTTCGGGAAACAAGGTCGAGCCGGTCAAGGCGGCCGTTGCGCCGGTGCCCGCGGCTGCGGCAACCACGGGATGGGACCTGCTGATCAAGGATGACAAGTCCAAGGCACTGACCGACTGGACCGCCTGGCTGATCGAGCACGGCTTCCCGTTCAAGATCCTCGACGACGGTCGGGTGATTGCCGGGCCGTTCGCGAGCAAGGAAATTGCCGAGCAGAAAAAGGCGCAACTGGCCGACAAGCAGAACATGGACTCCGAGGTCGTGGAGCACAAGGCGCAGCCTTGATAACGCAGGGGAGCCGGTTTGCCGGCGATAGCGGCTGATCGTTCCCACGCTCCGCGTGGAATGCCGCCCAGGACGCTTTGCGTCCGCTCTGTCGGTGACGCGGAGCGTCACCCGATGAGTTCCCACGCAGAGCGTGGGAACGACCATCACTTCTGTAGGCGCCGGCACGTCGGATCCTACAGAAGGGTGTGTAGGGTAAGGTCAGCCGCAGGCCTTCATGTCTACCGCGCCGACGAACTCGTTGCCACGGCCCATCACACAGGCCACGCTCTGGTTGCGCTGGCGTTCCCAGACCTGCACCGGGTAGGTCTTGTCCCACGCCTCATACAACTGGCGATCCTGTTTCGACAGGCGCAGGCCGTACTGCTTGCTCATGTAGAAATAGGTGCGGGCGATCATCCCGCGAATAGAGGGCCGCGGCATGACCTTCTTCGCCTTGAAGTCGACTTGGGTCAGGCACGAACCGTATTGGCCTTTCTGCTCCGGCAGCCAGCCGAAGCTGAAGTTGCTGCGGTCGCCGTTCACTTCGCCGATGCTCGGCACCAGGTTGTGCAGATCGGCTTCGGCGCGCTTGTAGACCGGGTCGTGCTGGCTGCATTGCTTGCGCCCGCCCTGTTGCCAGCACTGGCGCTGGTGGCCGATCTGCCAGGCGGGGACGATATGTTCCCACTCGATGCGCGCGGCGCGGTTGGCGTTCTTGCGCGGGACATAACCGCAGGCCTCGAGATTGACCCGGTTGCCGTTGTACTTGCAGCCGCAATAGAACTCCGTGGACTGCCGTTCATAGAGTTTCCAGGCGACTTTCTTGGCTTCGGCGAAGGTGCGTGGGGCCTCTGCCTGGGCCGGCAGCAGCCAGCCCAGGCAGAGCAAAGCGATAACGCGCACAAGCATTGTTTCAGTCTTCCTTCGGCACGACCCAGAAAATCTGCACGCCACCGTCATCGCGGTAGGCGAGGGTGACGTTGTCGTTCTCGGCGATTTCCTCGAGCAGTTGTTCCCACTCGTCGACGGACTCGTCCAGCAGGCGGAAGATCAGCGCGGCCCTGGCTTTCTGGGCGGTGGGCGAGTTGATGATTTTCTGTACCCGCAGGCCCATGCGTTCGTAGGAGCTGGGGACGGCGGAAGCTGAGGTTGGGTTTGCCACGGAACAATCCTTAATAAGCTGTACGTGCATACAGTATTTAACTGTAAGCAATTTCGCAACTCCCAGCGAGAGCTGGTGCGGTTTCTGACAACAGCTTTTGCGATTTGATGTCGGTCGTAGGAAAAATTATAAGAATTTATAGTGGGATAGATGTCGGTCGGTGATTCTTGAGCGGTAGGGCTTTTCAGCTTTTGCGGGGGGAGGCGGGGGTGACTGTAGGGGAAGGATGTATCGGTGGGGGATACAAGGTCGTACAGGATGGCTAAAGATCAGGCGATTGCCGCCGATACACCGGTACAGAAAATTTTCCTGAGGTTCTTATGTCCATGTCAGTCGGTTTTCCTTCTCCTGGCGGTTTGCTGATCAACGGCAAGCTGCCTGGTTCGACGGAGTCCAAGACCATCGCCATGACGGACGAGATCGACAAGGCGGTGAAAGACACCAGCGAGGCCGACGCGAAGGACGGCAAAGTGAAGACCGGCGGGGCTGCTGCCGATGCGCCGGATGCCGACAGCGGCGCAAGCTCGCAGAACATCACGATCAAGATGCTGCAAAAGCGCATGAAGGAATTGCAGGAACTCTTGCGTCAGCAGGAGCAGCAACTGGCCGCGGCGGAAAAGGCGTCCTACCCATCGGATGATGTGCGCACCACCACGCTGATGGGGATCCAGGGCCAGATTTCCCAGACCAACGGCAGCCTGATGGAAGTGGCCAATGCCTTGGTCAAGGCGCTGACCGATCAGGCGGGCAAGGGCTCTGCGATCAACACCACTGCCTGATCGTCCCTTCGCGTCGACGCTTTGTCGATGACGCTTTTTTCATGAAATTCTCTGGTTGAAACCCCTGCAACCCCGTTGACAAAAGTCGGCGGGGTTCTCATAGTTTGTCTTACGCAAACGTTTGCGCGGACTGTTTCAGGGGCTTTCTCCAAAAGTCGCATCCGAAGTCCCGTCGCGCTCCTGGCGTTGCTCACAATAATCATAAGATCGGAGTGAACCCATGAAGTTGCCATTCGCTGGACGTCTTCTCGCTGTCGCTGTGCTGGCTGCCGCCTCTGCCGCTCTGCCACTTTCTTCGGCCTTCGCCGCGGAAACCGCCAAGCCGAAAGTCGGCCTGGTTATGAAATCCCTCGCCAATGAATTCTTCGTCACCATGCAGGATGGCGCCAAGGATTACCAGAAAGCCCACGCCGCCGATTTCGACATGATCACCAACGGTATCAAGAACGAAACCGATACCGCCGCGCAGATCGATATCGTCAACCAGATGATCCTCTCCAAGGTCGATGCCCTGGTGATTGCCCCCGCCGACTCCAAGGCCCTGGTGACCGTGCTGAAAAAAGCCAGCGACGCCGGGATCAAGGTCGTCAACATCGACAACCGCCTGGACCCGGACGTACTGAAAAGCAAGAATCTCGATATCCCTTTCGTAGGGCCGGATAACCGCAAGGGTGCCCGCCTGGTGGGTGACTACCTGGCCAAGACCCTGGCGGCCGGTGACAAGGTCGGCATCATCGAAGGCGTACCGACCACCACCAACGCCCAGCAGCGTACCGCCGGGTTCAAGGACGCGATGGACGCGGCCGGCATGAAGATCGTTTCCATCCAGTCCGGTAACTGGGAAATCGACCAGGGCAACAAGGTTGCCTCCGCCATGCTGAGCGAGTACCCGGACCTCAAGGCCTTGCTGGCCGGTAACGACAACATGGCCCTGGGCGCCGTTTCCGCGGTACGTGCCGCGGGCAAGGCCGGCAAGGTGCAAGTGGTCGGCTACGACAACATCGAGGCCATCAAGCCGATGCTCCAGGATGGCCGTGTCCTGGCCACCGCCGACCAGGCCGCTGCCCAGCAAGCCGTCTTCGGTATCCAGAACGCGCTCAAGCTGGTCAAGGGCGAGAAGGTCGACAGTGTCAACGGCGTGATCGAAACCCCGGTCGAACTGGTCCTCAAGAAGTAATCCCTGCACTTGGCTGCACCCAACAGCGCCCGCTCGTCCTGAGCGGGCGCCTGGAGACTTTCCTATGTCATCTTCCGCACCGAACGCTGTCCTGTCGGTCAGCGGTATCGGCAAGACCTACGCGCAACCTGTCCTGAGCAACATCGACCTGACGCTGATGCGTGGGGAAGTGTTGGCGCTGACCGGTGAAAACGGCGCGGGGAAAAGCACGCTGTCGAAGATCATCGGCGGGCTGGTCACACCGACCACCGGCCAGATGCAGTTCAATGGCCGGGCCTATACCCCCGGCAGTCGGACCCAGGCTGAAGAGCAGGGGATCCGCATGGTCATGCAGGAGCTCAATCTGTTGCCGACGCTGTCGGTGGCGGAGAACCTGTTTCTCGACAACCTGCCCAGCCATGGCGGCTGGATCAGTCGCAAGCAACTGCGCAAGGCCGCCATCGAGGCGATGGCCCAGGTCGGCCTGGACGCGATCGATCCGGATACCCTGGTCGGCGAGCTGGGCATCGGCCACCAGCAGATGGTGGAAATTGCCCGCAACCTGATCGGCGATTGCCATGTACTGATTCTCGACGAGCCGACCGCGATGCTCACCGCCCGCGAAGTCGAAATGCTCTTCGAGCAGATCACCCGCCTGCAGGCCCGTGGCGTGTCGATCATCTATATCTCCCACCGGCTCGAAGAACTGGCCCGGGTCGCCCAGCGCATCGCGGTACTGCGCGACGGCAATCTGGTCTGCGTCGAACCGATGGCCAATTACAACAGCGAGCAACTGGTCAACCTGATGGTGGGCCGCGAACTCGGCGAACACATGGATATGGGCGTGCGCAAGATTGGCGCGCCGGCCCTGACGGTCAAGGGCCTGAGCCGTGCGGACAAGGTGCTCGATGTTTCCTTCGAGGTACGTGCCGGAGAGATCTATGGCATCTCCGGCCTGATCGGCGCGGGCCGCACGGAGCTGTTGCGCCTGATCTACGGTGCGGATATCGCCGACAGCGGCACGGTGTCCCTCGGTTCGCCGGCGCAGATCGTGGACATCCGCTCCCCGGTGGATGCGGTACGCCATGGCATTGCGCTGATCACCGAGGATCGCAAGGGCGAGGGGCTGCTGCTGACGCAATCGATCAGCGCCAATATCGCCCTGGGCAACATGCCGGCGATTTCCAGCGGCGGCGTGGTCAACGGTCGTGACGAAACCGCCCTGGCGCGGCGGCAGATCGAGGCCATGCGCATTCGCAGTTCGAGCCCGGACCAACTGGTGTCCGAGCTGTCCGGCGGCAACCAGCAGAAGGTGGTGATCGGCCGCTGGCTGGAGCGCGACTGTTCGGTATTGCTGTTTGATGAGCCGACGCGCGGGATCGACGTCGGTGCCAAGTTCGATATCTATGCCTTGCTCGGCGAACTGACCCGCCAGGGCAAGGCGCTGGTGGTGGTGTCCAGCGACCTGCGCGAACTGATGCTGATCTGCGACCGGATCGGCGTGCTGTCGGCCGGGCGCCTGATCGAAACCTTCGAGCGTGACACCTGGACCCAGGACGATTTGCTTGCTGCCGCCTTTGCCGGCTACCAAAAACGTGACGCGCTGCTCAACGATGCGGCGCCTAGGGATACCCTATGAAAACTGCACCCTCGGCCGGTAAAGCCAGTCGCAACTTCTATGGCCTCGGCACCTACCTGGGGCTGGCTGGCGCGCTGTTGGCGATGATCATCCTGTTCTCCAGCCTGAGCAGTCATTTCCTGTCCTATGACACCTTCAGCACCCTGGCCAACCAGATTCCCGATCTGATGGTGCTGGCGGTGGGCATGACCTTCGTGCTGATCATCGGCGGCATCGACCTGTCGGTGGGCTCGGTACTGGCGCTGGCGGCGTCCGCGGTCAGCGTGGCGATTCTCGGCTGGGGCTGGGGCGTGTTGCCGGCGGCGGTGCTGGGCATGGGCTGTGCGGCCCTGGCCGGGACCATCACCGGTTCGATCACCGTGGCCTGGCGGATTCCGTCGTTTATCGTGTCCCTCGGCGTGCTGGAAATGGCCCGTGGTGTCGCCTACCAGATGACCGGCTCGCGCACCGCCTATATCGGTGACTCGTTCGCCTGGCTGTCGAACCCGATCGCCTTCGGTATCTCGCCGTCGTTCATCATCGCCCTGGCGATCATCATCGCGGCGCAGTTGGTATTGACCAGGACCGTGTTCGGTCGCTACCTGATCGGTATCGGCACCAACGAGGAAGCGGTACGGCTGGCGGGGATCAATCCCAAGCCCTACAAGATCCTGGTGTTCAGCCTGATGGGGTTGCTGGCCGGGGTCGCGGCCCTGTTCCAGATCTCGCGCCTGGAAGCGGCTGACCCGAACGCCGGTTCCGGCCTGGAACTGCAAGTGATCGCCGCCGTGGTGATCGGTGGCACCAGCCTGATGGGCGGACGCGGCTCGGTGATCAGCACCTTCTTCGGTGTCCTGATCATCTCGGTACTGGCGGCCGGCCTGGCGCAGATCGGCGCGACCGAACCGACCAAGCGGATCATCACCGGTGCCGTGATCGTCATCGCGGTGGTGCTCGATACCTACCGCAGCCAACGCGCCCGTCGGCGGGCTTGAGCCATGGCGACCATCAAGGACGTTGCTGCGCTGGCCGGGATCTCCTACACCACGGTGTCCCATGTGCTGAACAAGACCCGGCCGGTCAGCGAGGAAGTGCGACTCAAGGTCGAGGCGGCGATTGCCACCCTCGACTATGTGCCCAGTGCCGTGGCGCGCTCGCTCAAGGCCAAGACCACCGCGACCATCGGCCTGCTGGTGCCCAACAGCCTGAACCCGTACTTCGCCGAACTGGCACGGGGCATCGAGGATTACTGCGAGCGCAACAATTACTGCGTGATCCTCTGCAACTCCGACGATGACCCGGACAAACAGCGCAGCTACCTGCGGGTGCTGCTGGAGAAACGCGTCGACGGCCTGATCGTGGCGTCGACCGGCGGCGACGAAAGTTTCGCGGCCGGCCTGTCGGCGGTGCGTACGCCGATGGTGATCGTCGACCGGGGTGTCGTTGGCCTGGAAACCGACATGGTGCGGATCGACCACGAGGAGGGCGCGTACCTCGCGACCCGGCACCTGCTGGAGCTGGGGCACCGGGCGATCGCGTTCATCGGCGGGCCGGACAATACCAGCGTGGCGCAACTGCGCCTGGCCGGTTATCGCCGGGCGTTGCAGCGGGCGAAGGTCAAGGTGCCCGCCCAGTGGGTGGTGGCCAGCGACTTCACCAGCACTGGCGGTTATCAGGCGGCGGCGCTGTTGCTGGACGGTGACCGGCCCAGCGCGATTTTTGCCGGTAACGACTTGCTCGGCATCGGTGTGCTGCGGGCGGCGGCGGAACGTAATATCCGCGTGCCCGGCGAGCTGTCGGTCATCGGCTTCGACGATATCCAGATGAGTCGCTATGTCTATCCGGCGCTGACCACGGTTGGCCAGTCGATCCTGCAACTGGGGGAGACGGCGGCCGAACTACTGCTGCGACGTATTGCAACGCCGCAGGTGCCGATCGATCAGCGGATCGTGATCCCGAGTATCGTCCTGCGCGAGTCGACGGCGCCGGTCTCGACCGGGTTCGCCTGAGCCCTTGGGGCTGCAGCGCTGAATCTGACCGAATTGAATTCAAGAGTAATGATGCATGCAAGCAAAAGTAGTGGTCATAGGCAGTCTCAACATGGACCTGGTCACCCGGGCCGAGCGGTTGCCGCGCGCGGGTGAGACCCTGATCGGCCAGTCCTTCGCCACGGTTCCCGGCGGCAAGGGCGCCAACCAGGCGGTAGCGGCGGCGCGACTGGGGGCCCAGGTGTCGATGGTCGGCTGCGTCGGCGATGACGCCTACGGCCGGCAACTGCGCGATGCCTTGCTGGTCGAGGGCATCGATTGCCGGGCGGTCACCGCGGTGGACGGCGTGTCCAGCGGGGTTGCCCTGATCGTGGTCGATGCCAGCAGCCAGAACGCGATTGTCATTGTCGCCGGCGGCAACGGCTGTCTGACGACCGATGTGCTCAAGGGGTTCGATGCGGTGCTGCAGGCGGCGGATGTGATCATCTGTCAGCTCGAAGTGCCGATGGAAACCGTCGGTTATGCGCTCAAGCGCGGTCGTGAACTGGGCAAGACGGTGATCCTCAATCCGGCGCCGGCCAGCGCGCCGTTGCCGGCCGACTGGTATGCGGCCATCGACTACCTGATTCCCAATGAAAGCGAGGCCTCGGCCCTGAGCGGCTTGCCGGTGGATTCGCTGGCGACTGCCGAGGCTGCCGCGACGCGCCTGATGGCGGCCGGGGCAGGGAAGGTGATCATCACTCTGGGGGCCCAGGGTTCGTTGTTTGCCGATGGCCAGGCCTTTGCGCATTTCCCGGCGCCCAAGGTCAAGGCACTCGACACCACGGCTGCCGGCGACACCTTTGTCGGCGGTTTTGCCGCCGCGCTGGCCTCCGGCAAGAGCGAAGCCGAGGCCATTCGTTTTGGCCAGGTCGCGGCGGCGCTGTCGGTCACCCGCGCCGGCGCGCAGCCGTCCATTCCCCATTTGTCCGACGTACAGGGTTTCAAACAGCCATGAAAAAAGCACCGCTGCTCAATATCGCGCTGTCACGCCTGATCGCCTCCCTGGGCCACGGCGACATGCTGGTGATCGGCGATGCCGGTCTGCCGGTGCCACCAGGTGTCGAGTTGATCGACCTGGCCCTGACCCAGGGTATTCCGGATTTCGTCAGCACCCTGCGCACCGTGCTCAGCGAGATGCAGGTAGAAAGCCATGTGCTGGCCGAAGAGGTCCTGCTCAAGCGCCCGCCGGCCCTGGAGCACCTGGAGGCCTTGAATGCCCAGGGCGATCTCGGACAGCGCCGGTTGCTCAGTCACGAAGAGCTCAAAGCGCTCAGCCGCCAGGCGAGGGCGGTGGTGCGCACCGGCGAATGCCAGCCGTACTGCAACATCGTCCTGGTCGCCGGCGTCACGTTTTAAATCCCAATCCATGCACAAGGAGTGCACCATGCACCGCTATGCTCAGATCTTGCAACGCTGGTTCCGGAGTCTGCTGATTTTGTCCTTGCTCACTGCTACAGGCGCCCAGGCGGCGGAAAAAATCGACCTGATCATCGACACTGACCCGGGGGCCGACGATGTGGTCGCGCTGCTGTTCGCCCTGGCTTCTCCGGAGGAGCTGCATATCCGTGCCCTGACCACCGTGGCCGGCAATGTGCGCCTGGACAAGACCTCGCGCAACGCGCGCCTGGCCCGTGAGTGGGCAGGGCGCGAGGAGGTGCCGGTGTATGCCGGTGCGCCCAGGCCGCTGCTGCGCACGCCGATCTATGCCGAGAACATCCACGGCAAGGAAGGCATTTCCGGCGTCACCGTGCACGAACCCAAGGCACCCCTGGCCAAGGGTAACGCGGTCAACTACCTGATCGAGACCCTGCGCGCGGCCAAGCCCCACAGCATCACCATTGCCATGCTCGGGCCACAGACCAACCTGGCGCTGGCGTTGATCCAGGATCCGGAGATCACCCAGGGCATCAAGGAAGTGGTGGTCATGGGCGGTGCGCACTTCAACGGCGGCAATATCACGCCGGTGGCCGAGTTCAACCTGTTCGCCGACCCGCAGGCCGCCGAGGTGGTGCTCAAGAGCGGGGTCAAGCTGACCTACCTGCCGCTGGACGTGACCCACAAGATCCTCACCAGCGACGAGCGCCTGAAGAAGATCGCGGCGTTGAACAACAACGCCAGCAAGGTGGTCGGCGATATTCTCAACGAGTACGTCAAGGGTGACATGGAGCACTACGGCATTCCCGGTGGCCCGGTGCACGACGCCACGGTGATCGCCTACCTGCTCAAGCCCGGGCTGTTCAGCGGGCGCCAGGTCAACATGGTGGTCGACAGCCGTGAAGGCCCGACCTTCGGCCAGACCATCGTCGACTGGTACGACGGCCTGAAGCAGAACAAGAACGTGTTCTGGGTCGAGAACGGCGACGCCCAGGGCTTCTTCGACCTGCTGACGGCGCGCCTGGCCCGCCTGAAGTAACACCCGGCACTGATTGTTCCCAGGCGCGGCAACCCGTAGCCCGGGGGCGATCAAACCGCTCGCGGCGACTGGGCACAAGGGCCGGTCGCATGCCAAACTCGGGTTTTGTTTTTTCTGGAACCCGCCCGTGCAGATCGACCTGAACAACCCCGCCAACCTGACCCTCGACGCTGTGCGCCAACTGCTCGCCTCGGCCAGCGATGACGTGCACACCCAGTTGCGCGTGACCCGTTCCGGCATCGCCTACCTGTCCTCCGGCGTGGTCGGCGGGCAGGATATCGACGGCCTGCTGTTCCGGCTGGAAACCTGGGCGGCCGGCTCGGGTTATGTCGGCAACGTCGCGGCCAGTGACGAGGTCTGGGTCATGCAGATCTTCAATGCGTTGAAGGAGAACTGGCCCAACCCGCCGTTCGACTACATCGACATCTACTGACTCAACAATTCGTTCATATTCAGTCACGATTCATTGTGCAGGTGAGTCGGTGGCTCAGGCAGACTTGTCTTGCATTGCCGTAGGAATCAGGCCAACGATCATTCGGCATGCAACCAATGGCGTAAACGGCGGTCGCACGCACTCTACTTATTTTCTGAAAGGAGGCTTCATGCCTTGGAAGCTTGCATCTTTGGGGGCGTTGTTCGCCATGTCGGTCCTGGCGGGTTGCGCGAACAGTGGTTCCGCGCCGGCAGCCAGTGCGCCTGCCGGCGAGAGCGGCAATGGCAGCGGCCGTTGTGAAGCCAAAGGCGCCGAGTTCACGATCGGCAAGCAGGTCTCTGCCGAACTGCTGGAGCAGGCGCGCAGCCGCAGTGGCGCACAAAGCGCCCGCATCCTCGGGCCGGATGACATGGTCACGCTGGAGTACCGTTCCGACCGCCTGAACCTCAATGTCGACAGCACCGGCAAGGTCGAGCGGGTCAACTGTGGCTGATCGGCCGACGGTTTTGTAGCGCCCATAAAAAACCCCGCCACATGGACGGGGTTTTTTCAGTTCGCGGAAACTTACTCCGGACGAACCTGTGCAGCTTGCATACCCTTTTGGCCTTTCTCAGCCACGAAGGAAACGGTCTGGCCTTCTTTCAGGCTTTTGAAACCGTCGCTTTCGATAGCTTTGAAGTGTACGAACAGGTCGTCACCGCCACCTTGAGGAGTGATGAAGCCGAAGCCTTTTTCATCGTTGAACCATTTTACGGTGCCGGTTTGGCGATTAGACATGGTGTATCTCCAAGAAACATATATTTTCAGTAGTACTGTGCTGCTCAGGCCAACTGGGCACACTGGCCTATCATAGTCGAAATGTTCGACTTGGGAGCCCCCCGCAGCGGCGGATTGCCAATCAGTCGCGCTTTCTTTACCGCTGTGTTTGTCTGAGAGGCCCGGTTTAAAAGGCCTGCAGGTAAAAATGGCGGTGATAAAAAAAGCCGTAAAAGCTGCATAAAATGTGTGAAAAAGCTGTTTTTCAGGCTGTTTTCAGCCCTGAAGGCCTCACAAACGTCCCTGTTTCAGGGGCTATTTGACGACGCGGCAGGCGGCAATGGTGTTCAGGGCCTTCGTCTTGAGCTCGGGGCTAGGCTCTTTTTTCGCGTTCATCAGCTCCTCGATTTCCTTCTGGGTAAAGTTGTCCCGCAGCTTGTCGGCGCCGCAGGCGCAATGTTGCTGTGCGACATTGACCGGGACGCTCTTGCTGGCGGCGGCGGTACAGTCTTTCATGTAGGCCTCGCGCTGGCCGGTGGGCCACTCTGCGTGGGCGCTCAACGGCAGCAGCAGGAGGGCGGGGGCGGCAAAGGCAAAAAGATGAGTCAGGCGCATGTTCGAATACTCCTCTGGATAAAAAAACGACGGGCTGGGTAGCGCTTGCCCTGTATTTGAGGGCGAGAGTGCAATTCAAGTTCACCCGGGCTGCAAAACCTGCGGACTTTAGCAGTTTGTGCGTCAGGCGAGGCGATGACCGTTCATCTGTGCTAGCATCCCCGACCTGGCTATTTCCGGCGTCGGTGCGGGTTGCACCCGACTGATGCCCCGCCATCAACCCTTTTTCTTGAACTCCAGTCACGGTGGTTCGTTTTCCGGTTGGCCTTGCGGCTCCTGCCACTGTGCGGCAGGCGTTCTTCACTGAACGGCTGGACGGATCATGTACTGGCTGCTCATCCCAACCCACGTGACCTTTGGTAGGGGTCACCACTAGGAGAGGAGGCGCCATGCCCACTATTACTCTTCCCGACGGCAGTCAACGTTCGTTCGATCATCCGGTTTCCGTCGCCGACGTCGCCGCATCCATCGGTGCCGGCCTGGCCAAGGCCACCGTGGCCGGCAAGGTCAACGGCAAGCTGGTCGATGCCTGTGACCTGATCGACGCCGACGCCACGCTGCAGATCATCACGCCCAAGGATGAAGAGGGGCTGGAGATCATTCGCCACTCTTGCGCCCACCTGGTCGGTCATGCGGTCAAGCAGCTGTATCCGACGGCCAAGATGGTGATCGGTCCGGTCATCGACGAAGGTTTCTACTACGACATCGCCTATGAGCGTCCTTTCACCCCGGACGACCTGGCCGCGATCGAGCAGCGCATGCAGCTGCTGATCGAAAAAGACTACGACGTGATCAAGAAGGTCACGCCGCGCGCCGAAGTGATCGACGTGTTCACCCAGCGTGGCGAGGACTACAAGCTGCGCCTGGTCGAAGACATGCCGAATGAGCAGGCCATGGGCCTGTACTATCACGAAGAATACGTCGACATGTGCCGTGGCCCGCACGTGCCGAACACGCGCTTCCTGAAGTCGTTCAAGCTGACCAAGCTGTCCGGTGCCTACTGGCGCGGCGACGCCAAGAACGAGCAACTGCAGCGCGTCTACGGCACCGCCTGGGCGGACAAGAAGCAGCTGGCTGCCTACATCCAGCGCATCGAGGAAGCGGAAAAGCGCGACCACCGCAAGATCGGCAAGCGCCTGGGCCTGTTCCATACCCAGGAAGAAGCGCCGGGCATGGTGTTCTGGCACCCGAACGGCTGGACCCTGTACCAGGTGCTCGAGCAGTACATGCGCAAGGTGCAGCGTGACAACGGCTACCTGGAGATCAAGACCCCGCAAGTGGTCGATCGCTCCCTGTGGGAGAAGTCCGGGCACTGGGCCAACTACGCCGAGAACATGTTCACCACCGAGTCGGAAAGCCGCGACTACGCCATCAAGCCGATGAACTGCCCATGCCACGTGCAGGTGTTCAACCAGGGCCTGAAGAGCTACCGCGAGCTGCCGATGCGCCTGGCCGAGTTCGGTGCCTGCCACCGCAACGAGCCGTCGGGTGCGCTGCACGGCATCATGCGCGTGCGCGCCTTCACCCAGGACGATGCCCATATCTTCTGCACCGAAGAGCAGATGCAGGCCGAATCCGCTGCGTTCATCAAGCTGACCATGGATGTCTATGCCGATTTCGGCTTCAAGGACATCGAGATGAAGTTGTCCACCCGTCCGGAAAAGCGCGTGGGTTCCGACGAGTTGTGGGATCGGGCTGAAAATGCCCTGGCCGCGGCACTCGACAGCGCGGGCCTGCCGTATGACCTGCAGCCGGGCGAGGGCGCCTTCTACGGTCCGAAGATCGAGTTTTCCCTGAAGGACTGTCTCGGTCGCGTCTGGCAGTGTGGTACCCTGCAGCTCGATTTCAACCTGCCTATCCGTCTCGGCGCCGAATACGTGTCCGAAGACAACAGCCGCAAGCACCCGGTGATGTTGCACCGGGCGATCCTCGGTTCGTTCGAGCGTTTCGTCGGAATTCTGATCGAGCACTACGAGGGCGCGTTCCCCGCGTGGCTGGCGCCAACCCAGGCCGTGATCATGAATATCACGGACAAGCAGGCTGATTTCGCCCTCGAAGTGGAAAAAACTCTGGCCGAAAGCGGATTTCGTGCCAAGTCCGACTTGAGAAATGAAAAGATCGGCTTTAAAATCCGCGAGCATACTTTGCTCAAGGTTCCCTATCTTTTGGTTATCGGAGATCGGGAAGTCGAGATGCAGACTGTCGCTGTGCGTACTCGTGAAGGTGCTGACCTGGGCTCGATGCCCGTCGCCCAGTTCGCCGAGTTCCTCGCGCAAGCGGTTTCCCGGCGTGGTCGCCCAGATTCGGAGTAATTATTATTAAGCGTGAAATGAGACAAGATAAACGAGCTGCACCGAAGGCCCCGATCAACGAGAATATCTCGGCACGCGAGGTTCGGTTAATTGGCGCTGATGGCGAGCAGATTGGCATCGTCTCGATTGATGAAGCGCTTCGGATTGCTGAAGAAGCCAAGCTGGATCTGGTGGAGATTTCCGCCGATGCAGTGCCACCCGTCTGCCGGGTGATGGACTACGGCAAGTCGATTTTCGAAAAGAAAAAGCAAATTGCTGCTGCGAAGAAAAACCAGAAGCAAGTGCAGGTTAAAGAAATCAAGTTTCGTCCAGGGACGGAGGAAGGGGATTACCAGGTAAAACTGCGCAACCTGGTACGTTTCCTGAGTGATGGGGACAGGGCCAAGGTTTCCTTGAGATTCCGCGGTCGTGAGATGGCCCACCAGGAGCTGGGGATGGAACTCCTCAAGCGGGTTGAAGGTGACCTGCTCGAGTACGGTTCGGTCGAACAGCATCCTAAGATGGAAGGACGCCAGCTTATTATGGTCATCGCCCCGAAAAAGAAGAAGTAACCACCAGGGCACGGCAGGCCTTGCGGTTATGTTTATCAACTGAATGCGGAGTATCCGAACATGCCAAAGATGAAAACTAAAAGTGGTGCTGCTAAGCGGTTTCTGAAAACTGCTAACGGTATCAAGCACAAGCACGCTTTCAAGAGCCACATCCTGACCAAAATGTCGACCAAGCGTAAGCGTCAACTGCGCGGTAGCAGCTTGCTGCATCCGTCTGACGTGGCAAAAGTCGAGCGCATGCTGCGCCTTCGTTAATTTTTGGATCAAGAATAGAGGAAGTAACTCATGGCTCGTGTAAAGCGTGGCGTCATTGCCCGTAAACGTCACAAAAAAATTCTGAAACTTGCTAAAGGCTACTACGGCGCTCGCTCGCGCGTATTCCGTGTTGCCAAGCAAGCGGTAATCAAGGCAGGCCAATACGCCTACCGTGACCGTCGTCAGAAAAAACGTCAGTTCCGCGCTCTGTGGATCGCTCGTATCAACGCTGGTGCTCGTATCAACGGTCTGTCCTACAGCCGTTTCATCGCCGGCCTGAAAAAAGCGTCCATCGAGATCGACCGTAAGGTTCTGGCTGATCTGGCAGTGAACGAAAAAGCGGCGTTTGCTGCGATTGTCGAGAAAGCTAAAGCCACCTTGGCTTAAGTACCCCCCGACAATCACCCGGGTTCGCCTTTGCGGGTTCGGGTGTTAAACGTCAGTAAATAGGGGAAGAGCCTTAAAGCTCTTCCCCTATTTCGTATCTGGAGTCTGTACATGGAAAACCTGGACGCACTGGTCTCTCAAGCACTTGAGGCTGTGCAAAGCGCTGAAGACATCAATGCCCTGGAGCAAATCCGGGTTCACTACCTTGGCAAGAAGGGCGAGCTGACTCAGGTGATGAAGACCCTGGGGAGCCTGCCGGCAGAAGAGCGTCCGCAAGTCGGCGCCCTGATCAACGTTGCCAAGGAACGTGTCACAGAGGTTCTCAATGCGCGCAAGGCGTCGTTCGAGGAGGCGGATCTGGCTGCCAGACTCGCCGCCGAGTCCATTGACGTGACCCTGCCTGGCCGCGGCCAGACCTCGGGCGGTCTGCATCCGGTTACCCGGACTCTGGAACGCGTCGAACAATTCTTCACCCGCATCGGCTACGGCATCGCCGAAGGTCCCGAGGTGGAAGACGATTACCACAACTTCGAAGCGCTCAACATCCCAGGCCATCACCCGGCCCGGTCGATGCACGACACCTTCTATTTCAACGCGAACATGCTGTTGCGCACCCACACCTCGCCGGTACAGGTCCGCACCATGGAATCGCAGAAGCCGCCGATCCGCATCGTCTGCCCAGGCCGTGTGTATCGTAGCGACTCCGATATCACCCACTCGCCGATGTTCCACCAGGTCGAAGGCCTGCTGGTCGATCGCGACATCAATTTCGCCGATCTCAAAGGCACCATCGAAGAGTTCCTGCGGGTGTTCTTCGAGAAAGAGCTGGCGGTGCGTTTCCGTCCTTCGTACTTCCCATTCACCGAGCCGTCCGCTGAAGTCGACATGGAATGCGTGATGTGCAGTGGCAAAGGCTGCCGCGTCTGCAAGCAGACCGGCTGGCTGGAAGTCATGGGCTGCGGCATGGTGCACCCGAACGTGCTGCGCATGTCCGGCATCGATCCGGAAGAGTTCCAGGGCTTTGCCTTCGGCATGGGCGTCGAGCGTCTGGCCATGCTGCGTTACGGCGTGAACGACTTGCGTCTGTTCTTCGACAACGACTTGCGGTTCCTCGCGCAATTTCGCTAGTCGTAACGAATCTATTAGGAGAACAGGATGAAATTCAGTGAACAATGGCTGCGCGGCTGGGTAAGCCCGCAGGTGAGCCGCGACGAGCTGGTTGCTCGTCTGTCGATGGCCGGCCTCGAGGTCGATAGCGTGACCCCGGCCGCCGGTGCCTTCAGCGGCGTGATCGTCGGCGAGGTGCTCAGCACCGAACAGCACCCGGATGCCGACAAGCTGCGCGTCTGCCAGGTCAGCAACGGTTCGGAGACCTTCCAGGTCGTCTGTGGCGCGCCCAATGTGCGCCCGGGCTTGAAGATCCCGTTCGCGATGATCGGTGCCGAACTGCCCGGCGACTTCAAGATCAAGAAAGCCAAGCTGCGCGGCGTCGAGTCCAACGGCATGCTGTGCTCGCAAGCCGAACTGCAGATCGGCGAAGGCAATGACGGCCTGATGGAACTGGCGGCCGATGCGCCGGTGGGCGAAGACATTCGTGTCTACCTGAACCTGGACGACGCGAGCATCGAGGTCGACCTGACCCCGAACCGTGGCGACTGCCTGTCCCTGGCCGGTCTGGCCCGTGAAGTCGGCGCGCTGTATGCCGCTCCGGTCACTCGTCCAGTCGTGGCGGCGGTGCCCGCCGTGCATGACGAAGTGCGTTCGATCGAAGTCCTGGCGCCGGCAGCGTGCCCGCGTTACCTGGGCCGCGTGATCCGCAATGTCGACCTGTCGAAGCCGACCCCGCTGTGGATGGTCGAGCGTCTGCGTCGTTCCGACGTGCGCAGCATCGATGCCGCCGTCGACATCACCAACTACGTGATGATCGAACTGGGCCAGCCGCTGCACGCGTTCGACCTCGCCGAAATCAACGGCGGTATCCGCGTGCGGATGGCGGAAGAGGGCGAGAAGCTGGTACTGCTCGACGGTCAGGAAGTCAGCCTGCGTAGCGATACCCTGGTGATTGCCGACCACACCCGCGCCCTGGCGATTGCCGGCGTGATGGGCGGTGAGCACAGCGGCGTCAACACCGCGACCACCCGTGACATCTTCCTCGAAAGCGCTTTCTTCGACCAGATCGCCGTCGCTGGCAAGGCCCGTTCCTACGGCCTGCACACCGATGCCTCGCACCGCTACGAGCGTGGCGTGGATTGGCAACTGGCCCGTGAAGCCATGGAGCGCGCCACCGGCCTGCTGCTGGAAATCACCGGTGGCGAAGCCGGTCCGATCATTGAAACCGTCAGTGAAGCGCATCTGCCGGCCATTGCCCCGGTGACCCTGCGTGCCGAGCGCATCACCCAGATGCTGGGCATGGAAATGGACGCTCCTCAGATTGAGCGTCTGCTGTCCGGCCTGGGCCTGGGCATTGCCGCCAGCGGCGCGGGCCAGTGGCAGGTCGAAGTACCTAGCCATCGCTTCGATATCAGCCTGGAAGTCGACCTGATCGAAGAGCTGGCGCGGCTGTACGGCTACAACCGCCTGCCGGTTCGTTACCCGCAGGCCCGTCTGGCCCCGAAAGCCAAGGCAGAAGCCCGTAGCGACCTGCCTGAGCTGCGTCGCCTGCTGGTGGCCCGTGGTTACCAGGAAGCGATCACCTACAGCTTCATCGATCCGAAGCAGTTCGAACTGTTCAACCCGGGCGTCGAGCCACTGTTGCTGGCCAACCCGATCTCCAACGACATGGCAGCCATGCGCTCGTCCCTGTGGCCGGGTCTGGTCAAGGCGCTACAGCACAACCTGAACCGCCAGCAGGATCGTGTCCGTCTGTTCGAAAGCGGCCTGCGTTTCGTCGGTCAGCTGGAAGGCCTGAAGCAAGAGCCGATGCTCGCCGGTGTGGTCTGCGGCAGCCGTCTGCCGGAAGGCTGGGCACAGGGGCGCGACACCGTCGACTTCTTCGACGTCAAGGCTGACGTGGAAGCGTTGCTGGGCTTTGCCGGTGCCCTGGACTCGTTCACCTTCGTGCCGGGCAAACACCCCGCGCTGCATCCGGGTCAGACCGCGCGCATCGAGCGGGAAGGGCGCCTGGTCGGTTTCATCGGCGCAATCCACCCCGAATTGTCGAAAACCCTCGGTCTCGACCGTCCGGTCTTCGTGTTCGAGCTGGTTCTGGCTGAAGTGGCTCTGGGCAAAATGCCGAAATTCAGCGAGTTGTCGCGTTTCCCTGAAGTGCGTCGTGACCTTGCGCTGCTGGCAGACAAGGGCGTGGCGGCCAGTGCCGTACTGGACGTAATTCGAGAAAATGCAGGCGAATGGCTCACAGAGCTCAGGCTCTTTGACGTCTATGAGGGTAAAGGCATTGATCCGCATAGAAAAAGCCTTGCAGTTGGCTTGACCTGGCAGCATCCATCGCGCACTCTTAATGACGATGAGGTGAATTCCACGACGCAAAATATCCTCACCTCGCTTGAAACCAGGTTGAACGCCACGTTAAGGAAGTGACGTATGGGGGCTCTGACGAAAGCTGAAATGGCGGAACGTCTCTACGAAGAGCTGGGTCTGAATAAACGTGAGGCCAAGGAATTGGTCGAACTGTTTTTTGAAGAAATCAGACACGCTCTCGAAGACAACGAGCAGGTCAAACTGTCGGGATTCGGCAATTTTGATCTGCGGGACAAACGCCAGCGGCCTGGCCGCAATCCAAAAACGGGAGAAGAAATCCCGATCACGGCTCGCCGTGTGGTCACCTTTCGTCCAGGGCAGAAGTTGAAAGCCCGAGTTGAGGCCTATGCTGGAACCAAGTCATAACGACGAGCTCCCGCCGATCCCGGGCAAACGCTACTTCACCATTGGTGAAGTCAGCGAGCTGTGTGCGGTAAAACCGCACGTGCTGCGTTACTGGGAACAAGAGTTTCCTCAACTCAACCCCGCCAAGCGTGGTGGTAATCGTCGGTATTATCAGCGCCATGACGTGCTGATGATCCGTCAGATCCGCGCCTTGCTGTACGACCAGGGATTCACCATCGGCGGGGCGCGTCTGCGTCTCTCCGGTGACGAGGCCAAGGACGACAGCACCCAGTACAAACAGCTGATCCGCCAGATGATTTCCGAGCTGGAGGATGTGCTGGTGGTACTGAAGAAGTAAATTTTTTGGAAATAATACTTCCAAAATTCAAAAGGTTAGGTTAGATTCCTAATCGCTTTCAGAGGTTTGAAAGCACAGCTACTCAGTGTCGGGGCGTAGCGCAGCCCGGTAGCGCACTTGCATGGGGTGCAAGGGGTCGAGTGTTCGAATCACTCCGTCCCGACCAATATATTCGATGATGAAGCCCAGCCTTGAAAGGTTGGGCTTTTTCATGCGCGTCACTTTTGAAGCCCGCCCACCTGAAACACCTGTAGAGGGATCTATGCACATTACCCGTCTGGCGCATCTCCATACCGTCTCTGTCGTTTGCGAGGGGCTGGTCTCATGTTCCTGAAGCATATTCCTCTGTATGCCGGCCTGATCCTGCTCACTGCCTGTGGCATGCGGCCGTGGGTCCCCTATGTCGAGCCGGCTCCAGGTACCGACACCGCCCAGCTTCGCGTGATCACCAACGGTGAGGTACGGGGCGGCGTGTACGACGGCTGTGTGGGGAATGAGCAGGGCCTGGCCAGGGCAGGGCGCTTCTATGGCGATCACCTGCCATCAATCAACTACCCGCAGTCACCCGTGGTGCCGCCGCGGCTGGATATGCCCGCCCGTTTTGCGCCGAAACTGAGTGACTACCTGGGCGCGATAAGAATGGCTGAAGGCAGCTATTCGGAAATCGTGGCCGAATACCGGGTGCCGGCGGGCAAGCCATTTGTGCTGGCGCTGCAGACGCTGCAGGCGGGCACCTATGGCAGTAGCTATATGCAGTGTTCGGAGCAGGCCGCTGTTTTTACCTTTGAAAAAGGTAAAAACTATGAGGTGTTCATGGGCATCAATAGCATCACCGCCAAAGACGGCACGACTCAGGTGAAATGCCCTTTTGCGGCGTATGAGCTGGTGAGTCTGGGCACGCGGGGGTTGGTGCTTCCGAGCATGCTCAAGCCCACGGCACCGTCGGGGCAGAAGTGTCCGGCTCGATGAGTGGGCGGGGCTTTTAATAAGGCAGGCTGAAGTGGGTTTTGCTGGTTGTCTGCGGCATCCGGCGTGGATCTGCCCTCATGAGTGCGTTAGAAGGGTGTTAGATCAAAACCGTTCCAGCGCGGTACCACGGCTTCAGCGTCCGTTGTAGGGGATGATGTCGCCGAATAATGTGGCCAAATGCTACGCTGGGGTATTCGCCCGGTAGGTATTCCCTCATGAATTTTTTTGAAGCGTATGGCAAAGAGATTTTTGCAGTGGTTGTGGCTGCTATTCCTTGGATGCTTGATCGCTTCAAAGGCAAGGCTCGTCTTCAGTACTCTCAATCTCATAGCCATACTTTTTTGGTGCAGCAGCAGCTGTTCAATCCGGACGGTGAGCTCATGCGCGAGGTTCAAACAGCGTGTACAAGGTCATTTGTCGTCTATAATTCGGGGCGCGAAACTTCCACAAAGGTAGAAATTGTTTTCAATTGGAAACCGATCTGCAACATCTTGCCTTTACGACATCATACTGAACACCTTTTGCCTGATGGCAGATACGCTATTGTTTTCGACAGCCTCTCGCCAAAAGAGAGTGTGAGCGTTCATATTTTATCAGTAAATGCGGATTTGCCGGTACTTGCTACTGTTCGTTGTGACCAGACGGTGGCTCAGTACGTGGATACTCACCCCATGCCCGTTGTGGGAAGGTTTAGAGTCCGTGTTTTTACTGCTCTGTTCTACATTGGGATTTTTACCTGTGTATATATGCTTCTTCTCGGGCTGCAAAAGCTTGGACTCATACCGGCCACTACCTAATTGACCATACTGATTAATGGCTGAGGGTAACTTTAGGAAATTGTGGTCGGGTAACGGGTGCCCGCGGGCAAGCCGTTTGCGCTGGTACTACAGGCGCCACAGGCGGATAACTATATGCAGTGTTCGGAGTGGGCCGGTGTAAAGGGCAAGAACTATGAAGTCTGTAACGTCATATCCAGCGACGGCACTACTCAGGTGGATGCCCCTTTGTAGCGGGTGGGTTTTTGAGCGCTCGGGTGGTTTCTAGGCTGTAGATGAGCCTTAACGCTGGTTGCTCGACCTGTTGGCTCAAGCAGTAAACGATAACCTCTTCTATATCCTGGTTGGCAAGGGCCCTCGCAATGAGGGCCCTTGTCCCTGGTGAGCCCTGGCACATAGGTATTTGAAATAGTTGCCATCGATAGGTGTGGCAAGGACTTCAGTTGCGCAGTCGGACCAATGAGCGGTCCACGTAAAATCGAAGTGCTATTAGTTTTTTATTCAGAATAAATCAGATTTATAAAGAGCTTCCGAATCACTAATATCAGAAATCAGCCTATTTCGACTTTTAGTTACCTTCTCAAGAATGATTGGGTAATCTTCCTTGGTTCTCACAGGCAGAGCATCTAACTCATCGACCATGTGAATGGTACCTTCAGAGTTTAACCCTAGAGGGTTATTTATCGCCTGCGGAACGACCGCGAAAAGAGGACGCCCTTCAGCTATACAGAAACGAGCCTGCGTGATAGAACCACTCCGAACCTTGGCCTCTACAATAATAGAGCCGGCGGACAGTCCAACTTGAATTCTATTTCTAAGAACAAAATTATGTTTCCTGGGAGGCGTTCCCACAGGATGCTCTGAGACCCATGCTCCTCCTGAATCTAAGATTTGGTAACCTAAATCATGATTCGCAGCAGGGTTAGGCTTTTCAACCCCGCCCGCTAATACTGCAATTGTTATCCCTCCTGCATCTAGTGCACCTTGATGTGCGGCAGCATCAATACCTAGTGCCAATCCACTAACTACCGGCCATCCTTTCTCGGAAATAAATCGTGCAATTCTTCGTGCGATTTCCTTGCCAGAATCGGTTGCTTCGCGAGCACCAACAATAGCTACTCCAGGGAGCGAGGTAAGTGCTGAAAAGTTACCTTTGACGAATAAGACTGGCGGAGCATCTGAAAGTTTTCCGAGAGAAGGTGGGTACCGCTCATCGCTTATGCAAAGCATACTAACGCTGTGCGTAGAATTTTTTTCATAACTCCACCTAGCTTCATCCCACTCCTTATTAGATAGTGGAGGAAGATTTATAAAGAATCTTGAAAAAATCTCCGAAACCTCATAGAAATTTGAAGCAACCGAAAGCTCGCTGATATACTTCTTTAAAAATGTTGAAATGCGATCGTTCGGAATTGATTGCTTAAGCAAAGTTAAGGCCATCAATTGAGAAAAATACTCAGCTCGCATTTTAATTTTCCAAGTAAGTTTGCCCCAAGGCTATCATAGCAACCTGTGCGGCGCCTGCATCTAATAGTAGCTCTTTACATGCCAAAAGGCTGCAGCCAGTAGTCGTAATGTCATCAAATAGGTAGATTGTCTTTCCTTCAATATTATTCACTACCGCAATAGACTCTAAATGTACTAGCCTTGATCGCTGTCCGCCAGTGGCGGCCTTTGGTACGGTAGTATGCCGGAAAAGCACGTTGTCTGCATTAACAAAATTAAATGCATGCGAAACATTTCTCACTATTTGAAGCAAGGCTTCTGATACTCCACCACTTGTATGCGATGGAACGATCGCGAAAAGGCATTTTTCGCCACTGGCCAGCTTTGCCAAGCCACCAGGAGGGGTAGTCAGAACTTTTGTGAAGTAATTTACAGCAGCTCGTCGCCTGGATTCTGTAGATGAGTTCTTGGTGTTAAGAATTGTATGGGTTATATTGTCAATTCTAGGGTTGGTCCCGTCACTCCAAGGATGGTAATCGTACAAAAACATTATATCTTCGTAATTTATGCGAGAATATTTTTTTGTATATTGTCTTGGTGTGTTGTCTACAGTCATATCAATTTTCCGTTTGATAACTAACAAAAATCACTAAAGCTATTCCGCTAAGCGAGACATGCAGGCATCAATAGAGAGATTAGTGTCGATAAACACAGGTTTGAGGTGGCGTGTCTCTGGATTCGTAATAGCAATATCGAGAATACGCCTTCACACCACTCGCTACAGATATTGTCCAGCAGGGGCGTCAGATTTAATTGGTCATATTGGTTGCCTTCCTGGTGGCAGTTATCCAGATCCATGAGCTGATTACACAAATCTATAATGGCATACGGCCATGCTTTAGCCTAGCGTGAACGTGCAGCGACGTAAAGGATTCACGGTGGCTACATAAGGAGTATTTTGATTGTGTCCCAGGAGGTGGGGTAACTGAATCAGATGAGGGCGCTCTGCCAGTGAAAAAGATCGATCGGAAAAGGTGACTGATTTATTTTTCCTTGCCGCTATAGGCGCGGCTAAGCAGGGCTCAATCGGCATGCGAAATAGCCTGCCCAAAAATCCAACATTTCCCACTAACTCCAGTCATGGGACAATATTACATACGCCTACCACGATGGCTACTGTTCAGCTGTCGCTGCAAATTCAGTGGCACGGGTTTCGCAGCCCGGTCGTAGACAGGCGTACAGCGCCGCGAAAGCGGCTTTTTATTGCTCGCGTTATGGCGAGCTGTGCGCAGGAGGCTTCGGCCTGCCGGGTTCCTGTTTACCCTGGTCTGCGAACCTGCGCGCAGTTCGCCACCCTTGTTTCGCAGCGAGGATGGATGAGCTCCTTTTATCAAACAGGAGATTCACCATGGCCAAGAAAATCACCCCCGATCCACCTTCGCTTCGCAACGTTTCCAGTACCGTAGACAAAGACCGGTACCTGCATAAAGTCTCTGCCAATGAACCTGAACCACTACTGGCAAGCTCACCCCATTTGCTCGAAACCCTTGCTTTCACCTGCTTCAAACCTGTCGCTCCTGCCGCTCCCCGCAAGCCCGGCTTGTTCGTCATCCGGCCAGGCATCAATGCCCACGACGCACAGGCCTACGTTTCCAATCTTCTGCAAACAGCAGAGCTCAACGGCGACGAAATCAGCCTGCGCACCAACCCTGTCGAACGGACGCTGTTCTGGGGCATGCTGCATTCGGTGGAGGTGGCGCGCGCCGTGGTGGATGCGCTGCTTGAAGGTTCATCCCGGGCTGATCGGCAACCATCCGCTTGATCGAAACCAGCCAACAACCCGCTGGCTTTGCCGGCGGGGTGTCACAGCACTTGCCTGGCTTTCCAGAAACGAACCATTCGGCGCGCTCACAAGCTGGCTTTATAGTTCCGTTTAGTAGAGCAGGCATGACTTGCGCAGAAAGGCACGGCGCCGTGACCTGTAGCCGCAGCATTGTCTCGATGATGCGGGAGGACGGCGAGCAAATCGGTCGATTCTATCCCTCGCTCATCTCCATTTGCGGACTTAAAGTGCCTAACCATGCGACAAGGCAAATTATGATGACGGCCATTGAAAACTCGAGCGTCATGCTGCGACGCAGGGCATTGACTGCAACAGAATATTCGCCATTGCGAACTGATTGCTCCAATACCGGACTTAGATGAAAGCGGTTGAGCGTGGCCAATACAATCATCCCGGCAAATAACAGGACCTTGAGAAATAACAACTCACCATAAGTGCTGAGCATCACTTCATCGAGGTTTGGTCCGACGATAAATAGGTAATTCACCACGCCCGTGACGCTGATGATCACGACAATCACAGCGCCGGCGGATTCAAATCCTGTCAGTACCCGAGCAAGAATTCGTGCTTCTTGATCGCCTTTCAGCGCTTTTAAACGCAGCAGCAAGGCAAATGCCGCAAGCGCACCCAGCCAACCGCCTGCGGCCAGAAGATGGAGGATATCGCTGGTGAAATGCCAATAGCGACGGTTACCTTCGTCCATCGCACCGTGCCCCGTCCATGCCAGGGTTGCTAGCGCAATCGCGCCACATATGCTGGCAATCCAAAGACTGAGTCTCGGGAAGCGCTTGTTCAGGGACACGCCAATAATTGCCATCAGCAACGCCACTATTCGGACTATCCAGGTCAAGCCGACGTCAGTTCCCATGAGTACCATTTGAAAAATATGGTGATGTAGCTCCATGAACCCCGACACGCCGCTCATTGCTTTCGCAAGCAATAACATGGCTGCAAGAGATAGAGCCACACCTATCACTGAAGTACCGTAAAGAAGCGACTCAAAATTCAAAACTGTTCCCGATACTCGTTCTTTTCCCCTCAGGCTATAAAGACCAAACGTTGCCAGTCCAAATAAAATCATCAGGTCGAAGTAGAGAGAAAAGCGAACAGCGATATTTATTGAGTCACTCATGAATCATTTCACTTTAAAGGAAAATTTACCGGTAATAGGGTGTGTGTCCGAGGAGACGGCACGCCATTCGACTTTGTAAGTACCGGTGGTCAGAGGCGCTGCGGGTGTGATCACCATGGTTTTTGGATCGCCGCCGCCAGCGACGGCGGCCTTGACTCCCATTGTAGAGTTTGGCATGCCAGGCATATCGGTCATGATCAGTTTTGCACCGGAAAACTGAGGGGTGAGATTCTCAGAAAAATGCAATTCAATTTTCGAAGGGGCCGCCGCGTCCGAGTCTTCTGCCGGAGTGGAGGAAAGGAGTTTTGGGTGTGCTTGAGCAACCGCACTCAGCAGTAAACCGGCGCTAAGTACAACAGCTATGGTTGTAGTTTTAAGGAATGACATGCAAGGCTCCTCACAGCAAGAGCTGTTGATTCGAGGTTTATTTGAGAATATCTGGTTTTTACTTTTCGACGCTTGTTAAAACCACCGGCGAATCCCCGGCAGATTCCGTGCCCTAGGGCAGACTGAGCAAGAAAAAACATCTGAACTTCAACGTCACGGTGCGAGCACACGATGCCACATGAACGAAAACGGTTCGATTACATTTCAGTCAGCTTGAGCCGGACTCTCGAGTAATCATGGAGCGCAGTGCGCAATGAAATACGCAGCTAACCGGTAACTGACAGAAAAGTAATATTTTTCTAAGCTTTCTGACAGGGGATAAATCTTAGAGTCCTGTTGAGCCTTAAGCTCACCCCTAAGAATCAACGCCCGATGTGGATTCCGGGGTAAACGATTACTCATTCGAGAAAACCAAAATGAATCCTGTGAAATTCCTGTTCGTCATTGCTGCACTGACCCTCTCTTCTTTGGCTATGGCCGAAGGCGGTGGTGATCGGACTTTTGCACGCATGGAAACGGCCAGGAGCAACTCGATGGAATCGTATCAAGTAGTTAAAGCGCAAAGTCCGCAACCTTCCGTCGCAGAAAGTACGACAAAAGTGATGGATCACAAGAGTTGCTAAATAGCCGGGTATATTCCAAAGCTGACAGAAATGTAATAACTGTTGTGGTTTGAATGTGGCAATTTCTTAACTCGCTTACCTTAAGCATTCGCTTCCTGTGATGGCGGGCGAAGCTAATCCGGGCAATCAATTGGTTGTTTCGCACGGTTTTCTTTTTGACTGATTGGATATAAACGGCATGCACTCCAAAACCTCCAGGCGGACATTCGTGAAAGGCCTGGCCGCTGGTGGCGTTCTCGGCGGCCTTGGTCTGTGGCGCACTCCTGTATGGGCAGTGACCAGTCCTGGTCTGCCGAGTGTTCTCACTGGTAATGAATTTGATCTGTTTATTGAAGAAACCCCTGTAAATATAACTGGCTCGCCGCGTACGGCCCTGACCATCAATGGTTCGTTGCCCGGACCTTTGTTGCGCTGGCGTGAAGGCGATACGGTCACACTGCGCGTGAAAAATCGCCTGGACCAAGACACCTCAATCCATTGGCACGGGATCATCCTGCCGGCCAATATGGACGGTGTACCTGGCTTGAGTTTCCACGGCATCGCCCCCGATGGCATGTACGAGTACAAATTCAAGGTTCATCAGAACGGTACGTACTGGTATCACAGCCACTCGGGTTTACAGGAGCAGGCAGGCGTTTACGGTCCAATCGTTATCGATTCGAAAGAGCCTGAACCTTTTCAATACAGCCGTGATTATGTGGTGATGTTGACTGACTGGACCGACGAAGATCCTGGTCGCGTCATGGCCAAGCTCAAGAAGCAATCGGACTACTACAACCACCACAAACGTACCGTGGCCGATTTCATCGACGATGTCGGCAAGCAAGGCTGGTCATCTGCCTTCGCCGACCGGAAGATGTGGGCTGAAATGAAAATGAATCCCACTGATCTCGCAGACGTCAGTGGAGATACTTATACCTACCTCATGAATGGCCAGGCGCCTGACGGTAACTGGACCGGTATTTTCAAACCGGGTGAAAAGCTGCGCCTGCGCTTTATCAACGGCTCAGCCATGAGCTATTTCGACGTCCGCATCCCTGGTTTGAAAATGATCGTTGTGGCGGCTGACGGCCAATATGTCAAACCGGTCAGCGTCGATGAATTGCGCATCGCCGTGGCAGAAACGTATGACGTGATTGTAGAACCTGCCGGTGAAGAGGCTTACACAATCTTCGCCCAGTCCATGGATAGAACTGGTTATGCACGCGGAACCCTCGCCGTTCGCGAAGGCTTGGAGCCACAGGTACCTGCGATCGATCCCCGCCCGCTGTTGACCATGGATGACATGGGGATGGGCGGTATGGCGGGCATGGACCATGGCAGCATGGCCGGTATGGATGGTGGCGATATGCAACAAGGTGATATGCCAGGCATGGCTGGTATGGACCACGGCGAGAGGGGGGGAATGGAGCAACGTGACATGACCGGCATGGACAGTGGTGACATGACTGACATGGCCGGTATGGACCATAGCAAGATGGCCGGCATGGGCGGCGAAATGCAGACTCACCCTTCCTCCGAAGCCAACAACCCCTTGGTTGACATGCAAGCCATGAACCCGACCCCCAAGCTAAACGATCCAGGTATCGGTTTGCGGAACAATGGTCGTCGAGTGCTCACCTATTCGGATCTGAAAAGCACTTTCCAAGACCCCGACGGCCGCGAGCCCAATCGCACCATTGAGCTTCATCTGACCGGTCATATGGAAAAGTTTTCGTGGTCCTTCAACGGAGTCAAATTTTCTGACGCCGAACCGCTTCGCCTGAAGTATGGGGAGCGTCTTCGCATCACCCTGGTGAATGACACCATGATGACCCATCCCATCCACCTTCACGGCATGTGGAGCGACCTTGAGGATGAGAACGGCAAGTTCATGGTGCGCAAACACACAATCGACATGCCTCCAGGGACCAGGCGCAGTTATCGGGTCACCGCCGATGCCTTGGGGCGCTGGGCCTATCACTGCCACCTGCTTTTCCACATGGAAATGGGCATGTTCCGTGAAGTACGGGTTGATGAGTAAAGGAGACGATCTGTGAGCACATACCTGAATCGTAAGTCGCTGGTCGGTTGCCTCTTTACCGTCGGCTTGATGGGCGGATTCTCGCCCTTGGCATTGGCGGTCGAAGAGGGTAATGAACACTCGCCTGCTGCGTCTGCGAAAGCGCCGAGCAAGTTTGCAACTGCGACACACGAGTCAATGGATCACGGCAAGATGAGTATGGATGACGCGCAGATGGAAGGTATGGAAAGTATGGACGGAGGGGCGACCACCACCAGTCGAACCCCTGTTCCCGTACTGACCGACGCTGAGCGTGCCGCCGCTTTTCCAGATGTTGCCGGTCATGGTGTCCACGACAAAAAGCTCAACTCCTTCATGCTGTTGGATAAGTTCGAGTATCAGAATACTGACAACGGTGATGCATTGGCCTGGGAGGCAAAAGGATGGATCGGCGGTGATATTGATCGACTGTGGTTGCGCTCGGAAGGCGAACGTACTAGAGGCGTAACGGAAAACGCTGAACTCTCAGCACTTTGGGGGCACTCCATCAGCCCATCGTGGGATATCGTCACCGGCGTACGACAGGGCTTCAAGCCCGGGGCACCACAAACTTGGGGAGCGCTCGGTATTCAGGGCATGGCCCTCTATAACTTTGAGGTCGAAGCAACTGCCTACATCGGTGAGAACGGTCAAGCCGCTGCTCGATTGGAGGGAGACTACGAGATCCTGCTGACCAACCGCCTGGTTTTGCAGCCGATGGCCGAAGCCAATTTTTACGGAAAAAATGATCCTGGGCGCGGCATTGGGGCTGGATTGGCAAACACCGAAGTAGGGCTGCGATTGCGTTATGAAATTGTTCGCCAATTTGCCCCATACATTGGCGTTAGCTGGAGTCGCTCCTACGGCAATACGGCAGACCTGGCCAGCGATCAAGAAGAGAATGCGAACGAGGCACGATTTGTCGCCGGTATCCGGATGTGGTTTTGACTGATTCGGACACTTGGCCGCCTCCGTCCTTCACGGTGCCTGGAACGTTTGCGTGAGATGCGCTAGCTGCTGCGTTCAAGAAGCTGTTCACAACGACCAATGGCGGAAACCCTGAGGGCGATATTGCCGGGCAGGACCCTACCAACCAATCCGATGGCATGGGCATGCCGATTGGTGGATCATCGCCGACAAACCCGCCGAATCAGACCGCCTTGATGGCCGCGGCCCTCATGGGGGGATTTGCGGGTAGGTTTGGTGCTTTGGCATCTGTGTCGATGGAGGGCGCGCTTGCTTCGTTGCCGGCTTTTGGAGGTTTGTTTAGTGAGGTTGGTGAGGGAGCTGCTGGATTAAGTGCCGGGGCCGCTGAGAGTGGTGCTACGGGGGTATCTGAAGGCGTTGCTGTTGATATTGGTAAGGTTGCAGGTGAGGGGGCGGGAGAGCTTTCAGAAATATCAACTGAGTTTTTCCCAGCAGAAAGGACAGGGTTGAAGTTTGACGAAAAAATCTCATCGAATTCGAGTGGGAATATGGAAGTTGAGCTTTCATCTAATCAGATGTTTGATGAGTCTGGAAATATAGTTTCTAGACGCTATGCTGAGTCTGACTTGGTAGCCAGATATTCTCCTGATGGAGATCTACGTATCGATTGGTATGGTACGACTGTTGAAGTTCGGGGGGTTGGTAGTGAAATGATTTCTCGGGCTATAGAAACTGTTGGGCCGGATAAGGTCGAGTCGGTTTCAGCGCAGTTAGGAAAAACAAACGCTGAAGTATTTAGGGAAGCAAAAAATTCAGGTATGACTGAGTTGCAGGCGGTATGGGAGACGCCGTTAGGAAAAACCATGGATTCGCTTGGTTTTAAAACGGTTAAAGTTGTTGGTTCTAGTGTTCGCTTTTCGCGGTGAAGGAGGTGGTTTTGAATAAAATAGAGACTATAAGGTGCCTGATGGCTTCTGGGCGCTCAAAAGAAGTTTTGGGCTTGGTTGAGGGGGTATCGGATTGGCCGTTAGAACGAGAGCAGGCGCAAGATGCTCGTCGATTAAGAATTCTTGTGGTGCACCATCTTAGATTTGTCTCGGAGTTTGGTAGTAGCTCTTCTGGATGCTATAAGGGTAAAAGATATCTAACTCCATTTCCTCAGGATTTTGAACAATGGCTTCTATCTGGTGCTCCGGAAGTTTTACTAGAAGATCTTGAGGCTTTGTTGGTGGACCACCCATTGTAATGCACTGAAGCAGCTAAAGAAGGATCTAGAAAACCTAGGTAAGTTAAGTTGTTTTTGCGTAAAATGAATGATGTAGAATGATCGGTATCATTGAAGGTGTTGAATCAGCTATTGGAAAAAAGCACCCGCTGGGGGGGGCGATGAATTTCAACAAATTTGAGTATGTCCTGGGAGCGGTAGAGTCGGCATGAGAACATGCAGAGGCTGGCGAAAGATGTCGGAATCACCGTAGAAAAAGATGAGCTGTTTTTGATTTTTTTATTTAAAATTAGTAGTTTATCCGTTAAGTAAGTGCAATTCAAATTCGTCCCATTTTCCTCTGTTTCCCCGAAGTCAGGTGGCAGGACATATTGACCCGTTGGTTGTGTAGTACTATAGGGATGGAGCTGTAGATTCGCAGGCCCAAAGGTCGCTAGAAGCGGTCCAAGCACATTGCCCTAGTTGTTCTTCTAGCCAGGGCGGACAGTTAGGGGCATTTGGGAAAGCCATGAGAAAATATTTTGGATTTTAATGATGGATGATGACTTTAAGTCCGCTCAGCAGGAAATTTGCTCGCGGTTTAGTGTTGAATTTTATGGGTGTGATCTGGACCTTAAGGTGGGTATTTCACTTAACGTAAAAGAAGGTCTTCGCCCTTTAAATGGTATGAGGATTAGGCCTGGATCAGGAACATCTGGCTGGTATATTTGGGCTGGAGAAGTTTTTTCAGAGGCGCCTGATTTTTTTGTGCCTCTGCATGGCATGCATCTTTCAGAGTGGGCGCCTTTGGTTCTTCCGTATTTGGGGCTTCCTCCTGGATCAAGATTTCTTATTACTGAAGAGTATGAAGATGTTTGGGATGATCCCGTGTTGCTCAAAGGTTGAGGGGCGGGGTATAGCTGCCCGATAATGGGGCTCGTCAATTGATGGATTGGAACGAATTTTTTCATGCCGTAGGAACGGTGGAGTCGGCTGAAAATATCCAGAGGCTGGCGCAGGGTATCGGAGAGGTTCCGGTTGTATCCAGTACCCCTGGTGAGCATGCCCCATCAATAAAAACGTCGTTCTATCAGTTTTTCAAGGCCGGTGTGGCGTTAGGTTTTAGAGGGATACTGAGTAGCAAAACTCAAAATCCAACTGCTGCTCCTGCGCAAAGCCTTTCAGCCACGAAGACTGCATGGCCGGATACCGGTAAGGGCAGTGGAAGACCCTCAGCCCTTTACGAGCAGCATCCGCTCCCGCCGCCCTTATCGCTGCGTGCGGGTTATTGAATCGACGTCTATCCAGTGATTACACAACGCTTGCTGTCTGATTCATCGGCACAGTCTCCGAGGCCGCCGGGCGCAATGAAACGATAGCATCAGCGGTGTGACAAGGGGGCTGCGTTCTGGCTCACGCTTCATGCGCACGTTTGCCCACGGCTATCGTGACCTCGCTCGACAGGGCAATACCGTTCTTGGCCGCCAGTATTTCCGCCATGACGCTCACCGCGATCTCGGACGGGGTCTTGCTGCCGATGTAGATGCCGATCGGCCCCCGCAGGCGCTTGAGCGAGGCTTCGGTCTGGGCGAAGTGCTCGATCAGTCGCTCGCGGCGCAACTGGCTGTTGCGACGCGAGCCGATGGCGCCGATGTAGAAGGCGGGGCCCTGCAAGGCTTCCAGCAGCGCCAGGTCGTCGAGCTTGGGGTCATGGCTGAGCGCGACGATGCAGGTGCGCAGGTCGACGGAAAAGGCGCGGACGACATCGTCCGGCATGCCGACGATGCACTCCACGTCACCGACCGCCCAGGACTCCATGTACTCGGGTCGAGGATCGCAGACCGCCACCTTGAAGCCGTTGAACAGCGCCATGGTCGCCAGGTATTCGGCCAGCGCGCCGGCGCCGATCAGTAGCATGCGATAGCCGGGGCCCAGGGTGTTGGTCATGTACTGCCCATCGAAACTGAACTGCTCAGGGATCGCGGTCGGTTCCAGGACCACTTCGTTGGTGTCTACCGCCAGCCGGCGACGAATGAGACTGCCGGCATCGAGCCGGTTCAGGACTTCATCGAGCCGCTGTCGCGACGGGCTGAACTCGAGAACCAGTTCCAGGGTGCCGCCGCAGGGCAGGCCAAAGCGATGGGCCTCGTCCGCGCTGATACCGTAACGCACGACTTCGGGCAGCCCGTCTGTCAGGCCCGTGCCGCCATGGGCGGTGGTGTATCGGTGGATCAGGTCATCCTCGATACAGCCACCGGAGACGCTGCCCACCACACGACCATCGTTACGCAAGGCCATCATCGAGCCGACGGGACGCGGCGACGAGCCCCAGGTGCGCGCCACGGTTGCCAGCAGCACGCGTTCCCCGGCACCGAGCCAGTCCCGGGCGGTGCGCAAGACCAGCAGATCGATACTCTCCATGATGTCCAGGTTCAACGCATCTGCAGGATGATGGGGCTGCTGCTGGCGGGACCGGTATGCCCGCGCAGCGTGCCGACCGCTTGGGCATCAACGGCGCCGCCCTGATTGCCCCAGGTGCTGCGCACGAACGTCAGCACCTCGGCGATTTCCTGGTCCGACAGTTGCTCGCGGAATGCCGGCATCCGGTAGGCATCCGGCACGCCAGCCGCCACCACGCGCTGCGAGCCGTTGAGGGTGATATTGATCGCCGACTCGGCATGCGCGGCCAGTGCCGAGGTGGCTCCGGCCAGCGGTGGCATCCATTCGGGCTGACCCTCGCCCGCCAGGCCATGACAGGCAGCGCAACGGGTCACATAGGTGTGGGCGCCGGGAGTGTCCTGGCGCGTCGCGGCGGATACCGCCTGGTATTGCCAGGCGGGCCCGTCACGCCCGGGGTCGCCGGGAAGTGATTTGAGATAGCGGGCGATTGCCCGCAAGTCATCGTCGCTCATGAACTGGGTGGAGTTGTTGAACGCCTCGGTCATCGAGCCATAGACCACCGCGTGCTGGTTGCGCCCGATCTTGAGAAACTGGACGATCTGCGGCTCGCTCCAGCGCCCCAGGCCCGTGTTGTGATCGTCGCGCAGGCTCGGTGCGTACCAGCCGTCGAGCAGGGCGCCGGCCAGGAACGGTGTGCCGGAGTCGTCCAGTGCCTTCTCGTTGAAGGCCAGGCCTCGCGGCGTATGGCAACTGCCGCAATGACCGGGTCCCTGGACGAGGTAGGCGCCACGGTTCCACAGCGCATCGTTTGCCGGCTTGGCCGCGTAGGGCGTCGTATCGGCAAAGACGCCATTCCACAGGGCGATGGGCCAGCGCATGTTCAGCGGCCAGGGGATCTGGCTGGGGATATTGGCCTGTTTGACCGGGGCCACACCCTGCATGAAAAACGCGTACAGCGCACGCACGTCGTCGTCGCTGAGTTTGCCGTAGGACGGGTAGGGCATGGCCGGGTACAGGCGCCGTCCACCCGGAGCGACGCCGCTGCGCACGGCACGGTCGAAGTCCGCCAGGCTATAGCGGCCGATACCGGTGTCGCGGTCCGGAGTGACGTTGGTGGTGTGAATCGCGCCCAGCGGCGTGGCCATCTCCAGGCCACCGGCGAAGGGCGCACCGCCCGGCACACTGTGGCAGGCCACGCAGTCGCTGAGGCGGGCGACGTACTCGCCACGAGCGACCAGGGCCGGGTCGAAGCGGGCTTCGGCGGCCTGATCGCTTGCCAGGGGCGAGGTCGGCTCGCGGGTGACGTACCAGGCCAGCAGGCCTGCCGCGACCAGGCACGGCACGGCCAGCCAGCCAGCGGTTCTTGCGAATCGGCTGTTATTCATAAAGGCTCCGGCGCCGTTCAGGCGAAGGTGTATCGGCTCAGGGGCATGCTGCGGATGCGCTGGCCGGTCAGCCGCGCCACCGCGTTGGCCACGGCGGGGGCCACTGCCGGCAGCGGCGGCTCGCCGACGCCGCCCATCTTTTCCCCGCTCTCGACGATACGCACGTGCACCCGCGCCATGCGTGAGGGTGGCAGGATCGGGTACAGGTCGTAATTGCGCGCGCGGGGCTTGCCGTCGACATACACCGCTTCTTCCACCAGCACCTGGGACAGGCCCAGGGCCACGGCACCGTTGACCTGGGCTTCGACGATGGCGGGGTTGACGATGCTGCCAGGGTCGATGGCTTGCCAGATGTCGTGCACCTTGACCTGGCCCTTGTCGATCGACACCTCGGCGATCACCGCGGTCTGGGTGCCGAACGGCGACGCCATGGCCACGCCCCGGGCGCGCCGGGTGCCGTCTTCGGCGGTGAACGGGCCGCGTTTCCAGCCTCCGGACAGCTCGCCGACGGCTTGCAGCAAGTGAGTCAGGCGCGGGTTGCCGCGCAGCAGGTGCAGGCGCAATTCGAACGGGTCCTTGCCGCCTTTGTCGGCCAGTTCATCGAGGAAGGCCTCGTAGAAAAAATCGTTGAGCGAATTGCCCACCGAACGCCAGTAGCCGAGCATGACCGGCCCCTTGACGTAGACCTGGGCGATGCGTTTGTTGGCAATGGCGTAGGACTTGCCCGCCAACCCTTCGAGGGCGGTGGGGTCGAGCTTTTCGCCCTGTTTGCCCGCCAGGGCCTCGCTGGGACCTTCGGTGGCGCTGATCGCCTCGATGGCGACGGGCAGGCCGTCATTGTCCAGTGCCGCGCGGAACCTGACCGCGGCGATGGGGCGCAGCGCATCGCGCAGGAACTCTTCCTCGCGGCTCCAGATAAGCTTGACCGGGCGACCCACGGCCTTGGCCAAGGCAATGGCCTGCGGGTAGGGGTTGGCCGAGTCGTAGAGGAAATGGCGCCCGAAAAAGCCACCCAGCAGGGGCGAGTGCAAGGTGATCCGGGACGGATCAAGGCCGGTACGTTTCGCGATGTCGTTGCGGAACATGTCGGGCGCCTGGTTGGGCAGCCAGACCTCCAGCGAACCGTCGGCATTGAAGCGCGCCAGGGCGGAGGGCGGCTCCAGCTGGCCATGATTGAGGTACTGGTTGTGGTACGTCGCCTCGACGCGAGTTTTGGCGTTGGCCAGGGTGGTGGCGACATCGCCTTCATTTTCCGCGTCGCGGCCCGGCCCCTGCTCGGCGGCAAGGCGCTGCACAAAGGCATCGCTGGAAAAGTCCGCGGGCATTGGCCGTACCTGGGTATCGGCCGCAGGCTCCTGCCAATCGACCTGGATCGCTTCTACCGCGCGCTTGGCGTGCCACCAGCGTTCGGCCACCACGGCCACCGCGCCGGGCAACTGATGCACCGAGTGCACACCCTTCATGGCCTTGACCTGTTCTTCGTTGCGCAGGCCACCGACTGTCATGCCCAGGCGCGGCGCGTGCTGGACGGCGGCGTGGAGCATGCCGTCGACCTTCAAGTCGATGCTGTACAGGGCCTTGCCGGTGGACTTGTCGTAGGCGTCGACACGTTTGACCGGTTTACCGATCCAGCGGAACTGGCTCGGGTCGCGCAGTTTTACACTGGCGGGATCCGGTACCGGCAGGTCCATGGCGTGCTCGGCCAGCTCGCCATAGGCGACCGAACGCCCGGACGCGGCATGGATCACCTTGCCCGGCTCGGTGGACAGCTCGCCCACCGGCACCCCGAGTTTCTGCGCGCCGGCCTGCAGCAACATGGCCCGGGCCAGAGCCCCGAGGCGACGCATGGTCGGGTAGCTGGTGCGCACCGACATGCTGCCGCCGGTGATGCGCATGCCATTGTCCATCACCACGTAGACGTCGCCGGGAGGCGCGCTGTCGACCACAAAGGTGGCGGGGTCTGCGTCCAGTTCTTCGCCGACGATCTGCGCCATGGCGGTGTAGGTGCCTTGTCCGCCTTCCATGAACGAGCAGAGCAGACGCACGGTGTTGTCCGGGCGGATCTCCAGGAATGCCGGCACCTGTGTCCCGCGCTCGGCGGCCGCAACGGCCGCCTGCACCCTGGCCGAACCCAGCGGCAGGCCGAAGCCGAGCACCAGGGCGCCTACGGCGGTACCTGCCAGGAAACGCCGGCGCGAGAGGTTGATCGGCTCGCCCAGGGCGTTTTCAAGGGGATCGATGTGCGCGCTCATCATGCGTCTCCTTTCGCGGGTTGTGCCGCGAGGTCGTGCACGGCGGCATGAATGGCGTTATAGGTGCCGCAGCGGCACAGGTTGACCATCGCCGCGGCGATCTGCTCGTCGCTGGGACGTGGGGTGTGCTTGAGCAGCGCCGTGGCTGCCATGACCTGGCCGGACTGGCAGTAACCGCACTGGGCAACCTGATGCTCGACCCAGGCCGCGACCACGCGCTTGCCCACCTCATCGGCCTCGATGGCTTCGATCGTGGTGACCTCGCGGCCGACCACGCCGGCCACCGGCGTGACGCAGGCGCGCACCACGTTGCCGTCCACCAGCACCGAACAGGCCCCGCACTGCGCCAGTCCGCAGCCGTACTTGGTGCCGGTCAGGCCCAGATCATCGCGGATCACCCACAGCAGGGGCGTATCGGCGTCGGCATCGACCTGATAACTCTTCTGGTTGATTCGTAGTTCCATGGCTAACCCGCTGATCATCGGTTGATGTGTCGTTGTTATAAGGGGCGATGGGCAGCGAAGCGCATCGCCATCAAGCGTCATGCTGTGCTCGATGTCGTCGTATCCGTCTCGAACACCTGACCGCGCAGCAGGGCGATATCGCGCCTGGGCGTATCGCCGAACAGCCGCGCGTATTCACGGCTGAACTGCGACGGGCTCTCGTAGCCCACGGCAAACGCGGCTCGCGATACATCCAGGCGCTCACTGAGCATCAGCCGCCGCGCTTCGGTCAGGCGTAGCCATTTCTGGTACTGCAGCGGGCTCATGGCGGTGAGCTGGCGAAAGTGGTGATGAAAAGTCTGCGGGCTCATCTGTACCCGAGCGGCCAATTCTTCGATGCGCAGCGCTTCGGTGTAGTTCCGCTTGAGCCAATCGATTGCCTTGGCGATGCGATAGCCCTGGCCATCCACGGCGGTCATGCGTCGAAGCCGCGGCCCCTGGTTGCTGTTCAGCAGGCGATAGTGGATCTCGCGCATGATCAGCGGGCCCAACACCGGAATCGTCTCGGGTTCATCCAGCAACCCCAGCAAACGCCCGATCGCTTCCTCCAGCGCAGCGGTCATAGTGCCGATCCCCACGCCTTTGCCCTGGGCACGGTCGCGTGTCGACGGCAGGCCGCCCTTGGCGATCAGCTCGGCGAGCATGGCGACGTCCAGCTTCATCACCAGTCCGACGCAGGGTTGCTGGGCACTGGCGACGAGCACCTGGGAGTTGGCGGGGAGATCCAGCGAGTTGATCAGAAACCGCGAGGGGTCATACACGTAGCCCTCGCCACCGACCCAGAGTTGTTTTGCACCTCGGGCGACCAGGACCAGGCTGGGCTCGACCAGGCACACCGCGGGTGGTGCCGGATGGTCGCGGCGAAAGACGGACACGCCGGCAATGGCCGTCGGGAAATCCCCCGGCTCAAGGGTGTGCGGGTCGATGCTCGATGCCAGGTGCCATGCCTGGCGCGAGCTTGAATGGGGCGTGTCGGCTAAATCCTTCATGTCTTGACTCTAGCTCGCGTGCACAGGGTTTCCCAACCATAGGTCGGCAGGCTCGGAGGATCAGGCAAGTATTCAAGAGGATTACGCTAGAGCGGCGGGGCAACGGACGGCGGCGGGTCGAACCGATCGTGCGTGTCCATGCGAATGTTTCGCAGGCTCGCCGTTTCCAGGTGCGACGCATACAGCGATTCCGCGTAATAGCTGATCAGCAGGGAGCGACGATGGGCGCCGCTGGCGTTCAGGCTGCCCGCGTGCACGAGGTCGGCATCAAACACCAGGATATCGCCCGCGCAACCTGCAAGTTGCACGGAGCCGCACTCGTCATTGAAATCCGATGGCGATTCTCCCGGCCCGGGACGATGACTGCCGGGGACGATACGGGTCGCGCCGTTTTCGGGGCCATAATCGTCGAAGTAGGCCAGGGCGATGACGATGTCGCCCGGTCGTTGCGCCGACAAATCGCGGTGCAACTGCTGGTGACCGCCACCGGCCAGGGGCTCGCGGCCTTCCACCTGGGAGAGAAAGAAGCGCTCGGCGATCAACTCGCCCACCACCGCGAGCACCTGCGGCAAGCGACACACCGCCTGAACCTTCGAGTCAATGTCCAGCAGCGAATGGCGCCAGTCCATGCCACGTGGCACCGGCCATTGCTCCGGCGGCTTCACGCCCGCCTCGAACACGGCACGCAGGTCGGCCAGCCACTCGGCCGGGATGGCACGACGAAGCAACGCATAGCCGTCTCGATGGAGTTGTTCGCGGTCAGTCATTGCGTCGTCAATTCCCTTGTCAGCAACGTGTTTTGCCGTGCGGCCTACGGCCGGGCAAAAGCATCGGCCAATGTTGCGCAGAATGCCAATACGGTATCTGAAAAAAAAAACGGCACCGTGGGTGCCGTTTCTGTGGGGTGTTCCGCCTTACCCCAGGCGCTTGTCCAGATTGATCAGGCTCTGGGCCAATACCGCCGCGCCGCGGGCCAGTTGCTCTTCGGTGATCGACTCTTCCGGGCAATGGCTGCGGCCATTCAGGCATGGGATAAATACCATGCCGACGGGGCCGGTCGGCGCCACATAGACCGCGTCATGCCCGGCACCGCTGGGCAGGCGACGGTTGGGCAGGTCCAGGCCATCGGCGGCTTCGGTGATGGCCTGCATCACCGTTTCCGAGCACTGGGTGGGGCGGGCGCGGCTGACATGTTCCATCTTGGCCTCCAGTAGCAACGCCTCAAGGCGTGTCTCGCACTCGGCCATGATGGCTTCCGGAAAGGTATCCAGCACCTGCTGGCTGTCGCTGCGCACTTCCAGCATGAGCTCGACCCAGCCCGGCACGGCGTTGGGCACATTCGGCGTCATGGCGATGCGGCCAACGGTGGCGACCACGTAATGCGGGTTGCCACTTTGTGTCGCCGCCATGCGCTGCACCTGGTCAATAACATGGGCCGCGCCCACCAGGGCATCGCGACGGATATCCATCGGCGTGGTGCCGGCGTGGTCGGGTTGGCCGATCACGGTGATCAGCGCACGACGAATGCCGACGATATGGGTCACGACACCAATCGGCAGGCCGGCCCGTTCCAGCACCGGTCCTTGTTCAATGTGCAACTCGACAAACGCGGCGGTTTCTCCCGGCTGGCGCAGGGGGCGAGCGAGGGCCTCCGGTCGCGCGCCGATGCGGCGCATGCCTTCGGCGAGGGTTTCGCCCGCCTGGTTTCTGGCCGCCAGTTGGCCGGCGTCCAGCTCTCCGGAAAAGGCGCGGCTGCCCACGCAGGAGATGCCATAGTCGCTGGGTTCTTCGGAAAGGAAGTCGATCACCTCCAGGGGATGATCCAGCTCGATACCCTGTTCCTGGAAACGCTGGGCGATTTCGATACCGGCCAGCACGCCGATAATGCCGTCATAACGCCCGCCGCTGACCACGGTGTCGCAGTGGGAACCGGTGACCAGGGCGGGCAGGTTTTTCCGGCCTTCGCGGCGGCCGATCAGGTTGCCGCCGGCGTCGAGGTGCACGCTGAGACCGGCTTTTTGCATCTGCGCGGTCAGCCACTCGCGCGCTTGCATGAACAAGGGGCTGAAGGCCCGGCGGGTCCAGGGCATGTCGTCGCGGGTGAATTCGGACAGGCGCACAGTGCGTGCCCACAGGCGTTCGGAGTTGATCAGGTCAGTGACGTTCATTGGCTGGCTTCCACGGTATTGGCGCGGGGGCGCAGGAAGCGTCCATAGCCGGCCTGGTTGATGATCGTGTGGTTTTTGAACACGGCCTGGCCCCGGCAATAGGTGGCCTCGACGCGCACGCTGAACTCCATGCCTTCGAAGGAGCTCCAGGTCACGGCGGACAGGCTGGTGCTCGGGTCGAAGCGGTATTTTTGCGGGTTGAGAATCACGAAGTCGGCATCCTTGCCCACCTCGAACGAACCCTTGCGGTCATCCAGCAGAAAGTGCCGGGCGGGATTGCGGCACAGCAGTTGGGCGACGGTGGTGGGCGGCAGACCATGCTGCTCGCAACCGGTCCACAAGGCAGGCAGCAGGGTTTCCAGGCCCGGGCCACCAGAGGCGTTCTTGAACACATCCGGATTGCCCTTGCGCTCCAGGCCCCAGCTCACGTGGTCGGACGAGACGAAGGTGCAACGCCCTTCGGCGATATGCCCCCAGAGTTTTTCCGACTCGGCCCTGGGACGAATCGGCGGGTAGTGCTTGGTCCTGGCGCCGAAGCGGCGGGTGTGTTCCTCGTGGTTGAGCATCAGGTACTGCACACAGGTCTCGATGCTGACGTCGTGCCCGGCGTTCCTGTACATCTGGTACAGCTCGAAGCCTCGGGAGGTGGAGACATGCACCGCATGGGCGCGGGCGCCGGTCTGGGCGCCGATTTCATAGATCTGCACCGTGGCCAGGTCTTCGATCAGCGGCGTATGGGCGCGAAGGAACGCGTCCCAACCGGTGTCGTTGGCCGCCTGCAAGGCCTGGATGTTCTTGCGGGTCAGTTCCTGCATCTGGTTGTGCACGGCGCAGGCCAGGCCGCTGGGGGCGATCAGTTCGAAGGCGGTCTGCAGATCGTCTTCTTCCACGCGCGGGAAACGGCCGGGGCTGGCCTCGAAGGTGGAGAACTTGAAGGCGCACACACCGGCCTCGATCAGCCCGGCCGCGGCGGCGAACCCATGGGTCTTGTTCAGGGTGCCGAACAGCGCCACGTCCACATGGCAATCGCGCTCCACCTCGGCGATCTTGCCTTCCAGCAACTCGCGGCAGGCCATGGGTTCCGGGTCGTCGTAGGGCATGTCCACCATCACGGTGATCCCGCCGGCGGCGGCCGCCCGCGAGGCCCAGCCCAGGCCTTCCTGGTTGGCCTGGCTGCCGGAATGAACCTGGCCGTCGATCACCCCGGGCAACACCCATTTGCCCCGTGCATCCAGCACCTCCCGCGCCTGTGGCGGCTGGCCGTTACCGCTGGCGGCGATCTTGCCGTCGCGCACCGCCAACCAACCGTTTTCGGTTACCCGGTCTGCATCGACCAGGTTGCCCAACACCAGTAAATCGTACTCGCCCATGTGCTTGGAACCCTCGTTCAGTTGCCTGTTTGCGTCTGGAAAAGCCAGAAGCGACAGGCCTTTCTTGTCGTCTTGTACCGATGAGGGGGCCAGTGTAAGTTGCGCGTTTTCATCATGTCTTATGCTTGTTTATTGCTCATGCATAACACGTTGTTATGCCTTTTGCGGGAGCGACCGAAGTGAACCTGAAGCAGATCGAAGTGTTTCGCGCCATCATGCTGACCGGCTCCATCAGCGGCGCCACCAAACTGCTGCACGTGTCACAGCCGGCGGTGTCACGGTTGTTGTCCTACACCGAACAGCGCCTGGGCCTGGTGCTGTTCGAGCGCATCAAGGGACGGCTGTACCCCACGCCCGAGGCGCGCATTCTGTTTGCCGAGGTCAACTCGGTGTACCAGGGGGTGCAGCGGGTCAATGAGGTGGCTGAAGACCTGATCCAGAACCGCATGGGCCACCTGCGCATCGCCTGCAGCCCCAGCCTGGGGCTGAGCCTGATTCCGGCGGCCATCGCCCGCTTTCACCGCGAATTGCCCGAGGCACGGGTGATCTTGCACACGATGATTCCCGATGTGCTGCTGCAGGCGGTGATCACCCAGCAGGTGGAACTGGGCATCGCCTTCCTGCACGAAGGCCATCCCAATGTCGAATCCCGCGAGCTGTACGAAAACCGCCTGGTGGCTGCGCTACCGGTGGATCACCCGCTGACGGCCAAATCGGTGATTCAACTGGAGGACCTGGTGGATCAGCCGTTCATTGGCTACGGCACCGACATTCCCGTCGGCCGCCTGGTGAGGAAGCTGCTGGCCGAGCGCAATATCGTCCTGCGTTCGGCGGTGGAGGTGCAGCAGATTCACGTGGCCTGTGCACTGGTACAGGCCGGGGCGGGCATCGCCCTGCTCGATGAAATCACCGCCCTGGGGCCGGTGTGGACCAACGTGGTGTTCCGTCCGGTGGAGCCCACGGCGAACACGCCGATCAGCATCGTCCACGGCATGTACGAACCGTTGTCGCGCCTGGCCCAGCGCTTTATCGAGACCCTGGAAGCGGTGAAGGTTCAGGGCTGATCGGCCTGCGAGTGCGTCAGAAAAATCCTTAACATTCTGTTATGCGTAAGCAATAAAAAGTAATACGACAACACGATTGAACGCCCCCTAGTATCGGCTCCATGCAGCGCAACCACCCATTGGCCAAGGCTTTTGGAGCCGGTGCGCGACGAATAATCAGACAGGCCGAAAGAGGAAATAGACATGGGGCGCGTGTTGACGCTGAAGGATGTGGACGCCGCGGTGAAGGGCGGTTCCGTCTTCGCTTGTGGGGGCGGTGGCTGGGTCGAGCATGGCCTTGAACTGGGCCGTCTGGCCGTGACCATCGGCCGGCCGGAACTGGTCAGCCTGGATGAAGTGGCGGATGACGCCTGGATCGCCACGGCCGCCGCCATCGGTGCGCCCGGTGGCCTCACCGACTGGCAGATGCTCGGCGTCGATTACGTCAAGGCCGTGCAGTTGGTACAGCAGGAGCTGGGCGCGCCGATCCATGGCCTGATCGTCGGCCAGAACGGTATGTCCAGCACCCTCAACGGCTGGTTGCCGTCGGCAATTCTCGGCACCAAGGTCATCGATGCCGTCGGCGATCTGCGGGCGCACCCCACCGGCGACATGGGCTCCCTGGGGCTGGCGTCCAGCACGGCACCGATGATCCAGGCCGCCGTGGGCGGCAACCGCAAGAACAACGCCTACATCGAACTGGTGGTCAAGGGCGCCACCGCCAAAGTCTCACCGATCCTGCGCAAGGCGTCCGACATGTCGGGTGGCTTTATCGCCAGTTGCCGCAACCCGATTCCCGCTTCCTATGTTCGCCAGCACGCCGCGCTCGGCGGTATCAGCCAGGCCCTTGGCCTGGGCGAGGCGATCATCGCCGCCGGCGGCAAGGGCGGCAGCGCGGTGATCGACGCGATCTGCAGCTACACCGGCGGGCACATTCTCGGCAGTGGCAAGGTCACGGCCAACACCTTGCGTTACACCGACGAAGCGTTCGATGTGGGGGTGGTGGATATTGGCCAGGGCAGCGGGATGTGCCGGGTGCATGTGATGAATGAGCACATGGCGGTGGACGATGCCCAGGGCCAGCGACTGGCGACCTACCCGGACGTGATCACCACCCTGGATATGCAGGGCAACCCCATCAGCGCCGGTCAGCTCAAGCCGGGCATGGAAGTGGTGATTTTCCATATTCACCATCGGCAGATTCCGCTGTCGTCGTCGGTGATTGACCCGGCGGTGTACCCCTCGGTGGAGAAGACCCTGGGGATTGAATTGTTCAGCTACCTGGATCAGGGAGCGCGGTCATGAGCAAGTCTTTCACCGTGACCGGCGGTAACCAACTGCGGTGCCGCGGCTGGCGCCAGGAAGCCCTGTTGCGCCTGCTGGAAAACGTTTTGGCGGTGGGCGAAAACCCTGAGGAACTGGTGGTCTATGCCGCCCTGGGCCGTGCGGCGCGGGACTGGCCGTCCCACGATGCCATCGTCCACGCGCTGAAAACCATGCGTGAAGACCAGACGCTGATGATCCAGTCCGGCAAGCCCATCGGCTTGTTGCAGACCCACGCGAATGCGCCGCTGGTGATCATGGCCAACTGCAATATGGTCGGTCAGTGGGCCAGGGCGGAAAATTTCTACCAGTGGGAAAAAGACAACCTGATCTGCTGGGGAGGGCTGACGGCCGGCGCCTGGCAGTACATTGGCTCACAAGGAGTGATCCAGGGCACATACGAGATTTTCTCGCGTATCGCTGAAAAGCACTTCAATGGTGACCTGACCGGGCGCTTCATTCTCACCGCCGGCCTCGGCGGCATGGGCGGCGCGCAACCCCTGGCCGGCACCATGTGCAACGCGACGATCCTCACCGTCGAGGTCAACCAGAAGAGCCTCGACAAGCGCATGAAGATCGGCTTCCTGCAACACCAGGCGCCGGACCTCGACAGCGCCCTGGCGATGATCGCCGACGCCCGGGCGAAACGCGTGCCGATCTCCGTCGGCCTGCTGGGCAACGCTGCCGAGATCTATCCGCAGATCCTCGCGCGGGGCATCGTCCCCGATATCGTCACCGACCAGACCGCCGCCCACGACCTGGTCTATGGCTACGTGCCGGCCGGCTACAGCCTGGAGCAGGTCAGGCAGCAGCGTGAAAGCGATATCAATGGCCTGATGGACGCCAGCCGCCGTTCCATCGTCGCCCATGTGGAAGCCATGCTTGGCTTCAAGGACCGTGGCGCGGTGGTGTTCGACAACGGCAACCTGATCCGTACCCACGCCCATCAGGGCGGCGTGTCCCGTGCCTTCGAGATTCCGATCTTTACCGAGGCCTATCTGCGGCCGCTGTTCTGCCGGGCCATCGGGCCGTTTCGCTGGATGGCGCTGTCCAACGACAGTGACGATATCCGCGTGATCGACGACTACCTGCTGCAGCGATTCGCCGATAACCGGATCGTCAGCAACTGGATTCACCTGGCGCGCCAGTACGTGCCGTTTGAGGGCTTGCCGGCGCGGATCGCCTGGCTGGGCCACGGTGAGCGCACCGAGTTGGCGCTGGAGGTCAACCGCATGGTCGCCGACGGTCGGCTCAAGGGCCCGATCGCCTTCAGCCGCGATCACCTGGATGCCGGCGCCATGGCCCATCCGAACATCATGACCGAGAACATGCGCGACGGTTCCGACGCCATCGCCGACTGGCCGTTGCTCAACGCGCTGATGAACTGCTGCTCGATGGCCGACCTGGTGGTGATCCACTCCGGTGGCGGCGGCTACAGCGGCTATATGACCAGCTCCGGCGTGACCACCGTGGCCGATGGCAGCGAGGCCGCGGCACAGCGCTTGCAGCTGGTGATGACCAATGACACCAGCGTCGGGGTGATGCGTTATGCCGATGCGGGTTACCCGGAGTCGCTCGACGAAATTTCCCGCAAGGCCTTGCCCTATATCCCGTTGGCAGCCCACTGACCCCAGGCGATGAGCATGAATAATAAAAACACGATTGCGCCCGTGATGATTCACTCCGTCCCCCCCGGGACGGCGGTCCCGGCCGGGCACCACAGCGGGCGCAGGGCGATTGCCGCCGCGTCCATCGGCAATGCCCTGGAGTGGTATGACTTTTCGGTGTACGCGTTTTTTGCGGTGTACATCGCGCAGAACTTCTTTGCGCAGCAGGACGCGGGGGCGCAGTTGTTCGAGGCGTTCCTGGCGTTCGGCATCGGCTTTGTGATCCGCCCCCTCGGGGCACTGGTGATCGGCGCGTACGGCGATCGGGTAGGGCGCAAGGCCGCCCTGATGTTGACCATTCTGACCATGGCGGCGGGCACGGCGATCATCGCGTTCGCGCCGCCCTACAGCGCCATCGGTATCGGTGCGCCGCTGTTGATCCTGTGTGGACGGGTGCTGCAGGGTTTTTCCGCCGGTGGTGAAGTGGGCGGGGCGGCGGCGTTCCTGATCGAGCATGCGCCGGCCGATAAAAAAGGCCAGTACGCGTCCTGGTTGCAGGCGAGCATGGGCATTTCCAACGTGCTGGGCGCACTGGTGGCCACGGCGGTCACCCTGACCCTGACCCATGAGCAGGTCGGCGACTGGGGCTGGCGTATTCCCTTCATCCTGGGGTTGTCCATCGCGCCGATTGGCCTGTGGATGCGTCGTACCCTGCATGAAACCCCGGTGTTCGAGGCCGAGCAGGCGCGTCGCGAGCATCAGCCCGAGGCGGCCCCGCTGGCACCCCTGATGCACCTGTTCAAAAGCCAGCAACGCGCACTGCTCCAGGGCACCGGGTTGTCGGTGTTGTGGGCCATCAGCGTGTATTCGCTGGTGATCTACATGCCGATCTATATGCAGCGGGTGCTGCATTTTGAAAGTCACCAGGCGTTTCTCGCCGCGCTGATCGGCAACTGCGCGATGGTCGTGGCCTGTGTGATGGCCGGCTCCTGGTCCGATCGGGTGGGCACCTACCGCATTCTCGCCACGGGGGCGGGGTTGTTGCTGGTCGCGCCGTATCCGTTGCTGGTGCTGCTCGATCAGGTTCACACCACCGGCATGTTGATCCTGGTGCAAACGCTGTTCTGCGCGCTGGTCTCGCTGTTTGTCGGCGTGGCGCCCAAGGCCCTGGCCGACCTGTTTCCCACCGAGGTGCGGGCCAGTGGCATGTCCGTTTCCTACAACCTGGCGGTCACGGTGTTTGGCGGCTTTGCTCCGGCGATCCTGACGTGGCTGGCGGACAACACCGCCACGCGTTTTGCCCCGGCCTGGTACGTGATGATCGCCAGTGTCATCGCGCTGCTGACCTTGTGTTCCATCGCCCGTAACACCTCATCCACCCAATGATCCGTGCAAGGGCCGGCCAACCGGTCCCTGCCACTCCCCACTTGCATAACCTCGAAGGTTCATCATGCTAAACAGGCTCGCTTTGCTGTTAGTTTCCACGGTGTGCGCAGGATTCAGCCCGTTCATTTTCGCGGTGCAACTCGATGGCCGATCCATCACGCCGGCGATCATCGCCCAGGTGGCGGATGGCGAACCGGTCACGGTGGCGGCGTCGGCCACCCAGCGCGTCGCGCAAGGTCATCAGGTGCTGCTCGAAGCGGCTCGCCACGGTCAGAAAATCTACGGCCTGACCGTCGGCGTGGGGCTTAACAAAGACCGGAAAATGGTCGACATCCATGGTCAATTGAGCCAGGAAGTGATTGAGGCCTCGCGCCAATTCAATATCGGCCTGCTGCATGCACATTCCGGCGGTGCGGGCGCCCCGGCCACGGTACGCGCCGTACGTGCGGCCATGGTGGTGCGCCTGAATACCCTGCTCACCGGCAGCGGCGGGGTGGCGCCAGAGATCGTTGATGCCTATGTGGCTTTCCTGAACAAGGGCATCACGCCGTATGTGCCGGTTCACGGCTCGGTGGGCGAGGGTGATATCACCGTGCTGAGCCATGTCGGCCTGGCGATGCTCGGTGAAGGCGAGGTGTTCTATCAGGGGGCCAGGGTCCCGGCGAAGCAGGCGCTGCAAAGCACGGGCACCAAGGCCATCGTGCCGTATGCCAAGGATGCCCTGTCGATCCTCAGCTCCAATGCCTGGTCTGCCGCCAATGCCGCCCTGGCGTTGAATGACCTGGCCCATCTGCTGCCGCTCAATACGCTGACCTTCACCCTGAGCTTGCAAGGCCTGAACGGCAATGTCTCGCCGTTCCTGGAAAACACCCTGGCCCTGCGACCATACCCCGAAGTGCGGGCCATGGGCGCGCAGCTGCGGGATTTGCTGCAAGGCGCCAGCCTGTGGCGGCACGACGACCAGCGGCCGTTGCAGGATCCGCTGAGCTTCCGTTCCGGCGTGTACCTGCTCGCCGAACTGCAGCGCAGCTACGGCCTGGCCAACGAGCAATTGACCATCCAGCTCAACCACTCCGACGATAACCCGGGCATCGCCCTGGATGTCAGCGCGCCGTCGGACCGCGACCAGGACGCTTTCGGCTATGTCGACAGCAACGGCGTGAAAGGCGCGGTGCTGCCCAGCGCCAATTTCGAGCCGCTGCCCTGGGTGCTGGCGTTCGAGCAACTGAGCCTGGCCCTGGCCCACAACTCCCTGGCCAACGTGCAGCAGATCATCAAGCTCAACAACCCGGGCATCACCGGCCTTACGCGTTTCCTCGGTACCGACAAGACGGTCCACGCATTCGGCGCCATGGAGAAACCGGCGGCGATGCTGGCGATGCAGAACAAGAATCTGGCGATGCCGGTGTCCATGGATTACTTTCCGGTGGCCGGCGACATCGAGGACATCGCCACCAACGCGCCGATGGTGGTCGAGCGCCTGCAACAGCAGATCGACAACAGCTACGAGCTGCTGGGCATCGTGCTCGTACATGATGTCCAGGCGATCGACCTGAGAAAGCAGGGTGGGAAAGGCTTTGTGCTGGCGCCGAAGACCGCGGGGTTGTATGACGCGCTGCGCAGGAAGGTCACCTTCATGGCCACCGACCGGGCCATGACCCCGGATTTTGCGGCGGCTGAAGCGGTGGCGCGGGCCTACAGGCCAGAGTGAGCGATTGCGCGATAGCCATGTGGCGCGCCCTGGGTGTGTTGCGTTTGAGCCTCTGGTCGAGCGCTCACTCCCGTTGCTCGGCGACTAACAGCAACGACTGCGGCACGGGACTTTGCGGGTGCTGTGGCTCCTGCAGGGTGGCCAGTCGCAAACCCGCCATATCCAGTGCGTTGAGCCAGCTGGACAGGGTACGGAAATACCAGGGCATGGGCTGCCACTGTCCCTTGAATCCATCGAAGGTCTCGGTTCGCCAGCCATCCTGGTAATCGCCCGCCGCCGCGGTCCACGGATGCAGCGTCTGGATCACCAGCGCACCGCCGGGGGCGAGCAGGGCACTCATGGCGGCGAGTAACGGGATGATGTCCTGGTGCAGCAGGGCGAAGTTGGCGCAGATCAGCTCGTAATCGCGGCCGATGTCGACTGTTGCCGCCACCAACTCTTCATAACTCGCCAAATGCACCTGCGCGGAACCCGCCGCCCGCGCCGCTTCGACCAGGGTCACATCGCCGTCCACCCCGACCGCGTTGATGGCCCGTTGCGCCAGCGCCCGCAACAGCCAGCCTTCGCCGCAGCCCAGGTCGAGCACGCGTTCGGGCTGACGACCTAGCACTGCGAGCAGGATGGCCTGGTCGGTGACCTGGCGGCGGCTTTCGATGGCGCTGCTGCGCACGGCATCGATCCAGGCGTGGGCGTTGTGGTGCCAGCTTTGCAGGAGCGGGGATTCGGAGGCAGGCATTTCAATGTCCTGAACGGAGAGTCAGATGCACAAGCATAGGACAGGCGCATGTGCATCCCGTTGCGCCTGAGCCCCCAGGTCACTCAATGAAGCGTCACCGCCCGGCGACTCTCGCCGATCCGGATCCTGTCCAGCGCCCGGTTCAACGCATCCAGGGCATCGAGAAGGGCTTTGGCCTCGGTCTCGCGACCATCCCCCCACAGCCGTTCGGCCATTTTGTTCAAGGCCTGGATGGATTTTTCGATGTCTGCCGCGGTGGCGGTCGAGGTGCCTGATGGCTGTGTCTTTGGCATTTGCGGACCTTCGACGATTAAGGGCAGATTGATTCATGGCAGGCCAACAGTCAGCTGCCGCCGAGCATTATAGCGACAGAACCTCGCGCCAAGTTTTCCGTTCGACTGCCGACTCTCTTTTCTCGTCAATGGACTGCTTGCTCAGTACCTGGACTCACCATGCCGGTGCACCCGATCCATTCTTGCGCCCATTTGAAGCGGCTGCTGATGACCTGGAGTTGCGCGTTTCGGGGTATCAGGGACGGCCAGCAGTACTGGCCGCACTGATGGCACAAACGCTGCAAGCCATTGCCTGACGCTTGCCGGTCTCCAGCACCAGGCAGGCACGCCGCATCGGTCAACGAGGATCGATGCCGATTGGGCGGTATCCGCCTGGCCACTTTGCACCATGAATTCGAACAGGCAACGACGCCTGGAGCCGAAAGGCTTCAGGCGTTTTTTTGTTCGGGCAACCATCGATCGGGAATGCAGTTGATATGTCCAGACTCAGTACGGCCAAACGTATTGTCATAGGGTTTGCCGTGGCGCCGTTGGCGCTGATCGCCATGGGGCTGTATGCCTCGCATGACATGGAGATCCTCAAGGAGCAGGCGGTGGTGATCGTCAAGCAGGACTGGCCGAAGATCGATCCGATCATGGTGATCGCCACCGGCGTGCGCGACAACGGCCGCAATACCCGTGACTTGCTGATCAACAAGGACAACCAGCAGGTGCAGCAGTCCATCGACGCGACCCGGCAGGCGATCAGCCAGGCGTTCACGGTTCTGGAGCCGTTGTTGCCAACTGCTGAAGGCAAGGCTGCTTTCGCCGCGCTGAAAAGCCGTCGCGAGGCGTATGTCGCCGCCTTTGTGAAGGTCCAGGCGCTGATTCGTGGCGGCAAGATCGACGAGGCCACGGCGCAGCTCAATGAGCAGGTGATCCCCGCCGAGCGCGAGGTGTACAAGAGCCTGGATGCGCTGATGGCTTTCCAGGGCCGGCTGTTCGCCGAACGCCAGGTCGCCGCGCAAACCCTTTATGACGATGCCCGCCTGAATATGCTGGGGCTGTTTGTGCTGTGTCTGGTCACGGTTGGTGTGGCGGCGATTATCGTCACTCGCAGTGTCACCCGTCCCTTGGGGGGCGAACCGGCCGATGCCGCGCGAGTGCTGAGCCTGATCGCCCAGGGCGACCTGACCATCGAGGTGCCGGCGCGCCCGGGCAACGGCGTCAGTGTGATGACTCATATGCAGGCGATGCAGCAGAACCTGCACACCCTGGTCACGCAGATCGCCGCCTCGGTGGATCGCGTGGCCAGTTCTTCGCAGGCCTTGAGCCGGGTCAGCGGCCAGACCAGCACCAGCCTCAAGGCCCAGGGACTGGAGATCGAACAGGCGGCCACGGCGGTCAACCAGATGATGGCGGCCGTTGAAGAGGTGGCGCGCAATGCGATCAGCACCAGCGAAGCGTCGCGGGTGTCGGAGCAGACGGCGCAGCGCGGGCGTGAACAGGTGCAGGAAACCGTGACCTCCATCGGTGCCCTGGCAAACGGTGTGAGCGACACTTCCGGGCGTATCCAGCAACTGGCCGGCCGCGTGCAGGACATCAGCGCCGTGCTGGACGTGATCCGCAGCATTGCCGAGCAGACCAACCTGCTGGCCCTCAATGCGGCCATTGAGGCGGCACGGGCGGGAGACGCCGGACGTGGCTTCGCGGTAGTGGCCGATGAAGTGCGGGCGTTGGCCCATCGCACCCAGGTGTCGACCCAGGAGATCGAGCAGATGATCGGCAATATCCGCCAGGACACCGGGCAGGCGGTCACGGCCATGCAGAACAGCCGTGACCTGGTCGGTGCCACGCTGGCCATCGCGCAACGCTCGGGCGAGGCGCTGGATGAGATCACCGGCTCGATCTCGCAGATCAACGAGCGTAATCAGTTGATCGCCGCCGCCACCGAACAGCAGGCGCAGGTGGCGCGGGAGGTGGATCGTAACCTGGTGGGCATTCGCACGCTGTCGGAGCAGGTCATGCTGGGGGCACAGCAGACCGACAGGGCGGGGCAGGAACTGGCGCAGATGGCCGGCGATCTGCATGCCACGGTCGGGCGCTTCAAGGTCTGAGAGGAGGGCGGGGCCGGGATTTCACGAAGCCGATCGCAACTTTCCCGCAACGAATCCTCTCCAAGGAGCGATACTTGCACTCCATGAGTCAGGCATTTCACCTCGACCTGCTTTTCTTTCAAGCGCCCGGCGAATAACCTCCCGGCCGCTTGAGCCTTGATAGCGTATGACGGATTTCCAATGAACACCCCTGCACCTGAACACACCGGCAACTGGCACCAGGTCATTGCCCTGGCCTTGGCCGCCTTTGTCTTCAACACCACCGAGTTCGTGCCGGTCGGCCTGTTGAGCGCCATCGGCGACAGTTTCGACATGTCGACCGCCCAGGTCGGGCTGATGCTCACCATCTACGCCTGGGTCGTGTCGCTGACCTCGCTGCCGATCATGCTGCTCACCCGCAACGTCGAGCGGCGCAAATTGTTGATGGTGTTGTTCGGGCTGTTTATTGTCAGCCATGTGCTGTCCAGCCTGGCAACCGGCTTTGGCGTCCTGATGGTGAGCCGTATCGGCATCGCCTTGTCTCATGCGTTGTTCTGGTCCATCACCGCTTCCCTGGCGGTGCGGGTGGCGCCACCGGGCAAGCAGGTCCAGGCGCTGGGGTTGCTGGCGACCGGCACGTCCATGGCGATGGTGCTGGGTATCCCCCTGGGCCGATTGCTCGGCGAAGCCATGGGCTGGCGCACCACCTTCCTGGTGATCGCCTTGATGGCCGGCGCACTGGTGCTCTGGCTGGCCAGGACCTTGCCGCTGTTGCCAAGCCAGAACTCGGGGTCCCTGAGAAGCTTGCCGGTGCTGTTCAAGCGTCCTGCCCTGGTGGCGGTCTATATCCTCACGGCAACGGTGATCACCGCGCAGTTCACGGCCTACAGCTACATCGAGCCCTTCATCAAGACGGTGGCGGGCATGAGTGGCGAGGTGGTGACCCTGATCCTGCTGCTGTTCGGGGGCGCGGGGATTTTCGGATCGCTGCTGTTCAGTCGCTTCAACCGCCAGCACCCGCAAAGCTTTCTGATCGCGGCCACCTCATTGCTGGTGGTGTGCCTGGCCTTGCTGCTGCCGTTGAGCGGTGACGTTTCGACCCTGGGCGTGCTCAGCGTGTTCTGGGGCATGGCGATCATGGGCTTCGGCCTGTCGCTGCAGCGCAAGGTACTGGTGCTGGCACCGGACGCTACCGATGTGGCGATGGCACTGTTCTCGGGGATCTACAACATCGGCATCGGTGGCGGAGCACTGGTGGGCAGTTGGGTCGGCCGACAGCTCGGATTCGCCTATATCGGTGTGGTGGGCGGCGTGCTGGCGGGCGTGGCCCTGGCGTTTTATGGCTGGTCGGTTTATCGCGCGAATCGGGCTGCAGCGGGGGCCTGAGCCTCACCATCGATGGGCAGGGATGAGCTCAAGTCCCGCTTGAGCGGCGGCCCGCAGCTCGGGGAGTTCGGCGCCGGCGATCCAGTAATGCGAGGAGGCCCAGCACCTGGATCGCGACTACCCCCATAGCCACTTTCTGCGCCACTGGCCCCAGGTTGATCAACCATATGATCAGGAGAATCAGCAGTCCTGCGTAGAAGGGGTACATGCAGATGATAAACAACACCCGGATCAACTTTCGATGTCGTCGAAGCCATGTGGGGGAGTTGTCTTTCTGGGCCTCGGAATCCAGAAGGTCCACTCCTTGCAGAATCCCGAGGATAAAATCAAACATGGTTTCTTCTCAGGCAACATTTTGAACTGAGGGCAGTGTGAACGCTCAGGTCCATGGAGTCCTTCATTAGCTCTTGGTGCTACAGACGGGAACGATGAATTCCCGAGTGGCAGGCTCCAGTGCCTGCATGGCCGCCATGTTCTCTTTTTCGAAGCAGATCAGCGGAATCGGGACGGAGCTGATTTCCCTGGCGTTGAGCAAGTCATTGGCATAAACCATCTGTGACGCTGCGCATTGGTAAGTCGCCCTCAACCCCTTGAAAGCCTTGGGCGCAAACGCGGCGATTTGTTCTATGTCAGTCAAATTTGCATATTTCTCGCTAACACTTCTGGCACATTGGGCGGCGAGCGCAGGATTGTGAGTGTCCTTGTAGTGGATGGCATAAGCGATGGCGTAGACGGTGATATCGGAAATTGCAGACTCAGCATCTTTTTTTGAGCAACCCAAAAGGGTTGCCAATAGAAGAAAAGTGACTACCCGCTTCATAACATTCCTTGTAGAAAAGTGGTTAAGCCCAAGATGCTACTAAATAACCAGCGCAAGGGATATGGCTACTTGCCATTGCTTTTTATGAAGAAGTAGCTTGCTGAAAAATCTAATATTTCCCACGTATTTCAGGCATGGAAGAGCATTGCGTGCACCAAATGCGGCGGATACCGTTGGTTCGAGAGGTCGCCGAAAATTCGGAGGCGCGAGCTTCGCAGCCATAGGGAGCAGGCGCACAGCGCCGCGCAATCAGCGTTTGGTGTCCACGTTATGGCGAGTTGTGCGCAGGAGGCTTTGGCCTGCCGGTTCCTTTGTTGCCGGTCTGCAAACCTGTGTACGGCTCGTCTCCTTTTACCCTTTGTCGCGACACGGTTTGCTTTTTTCTCAAAACGTTTCATGGCAGGTACTTGAGGCTCCTCGGTGGTGTAGCGTCCGTCGAGATGTTGTTAAGCCATGGAAAGCACCAATCAGGAGGACAATGTGATGACAGCCTGCATAAAGGATGGATGGGAAGATTATTGAATGGATTCAGTTGCCATAGAGCAGCCACTCAAGATTCTTGGTGAAACCATCGGATTTTGGGTTCAGACGGTGGTAATCCTGCTAGGTGCCGAAGCCGCCGTTCTCACGATCATCATCAATGGACGTCTTTCTCGCCAGTCCATTGCCCACAACGAAAATCAAGAGCTTGAATTGCTGGCGAAGCGATGGGATCAGCACAAACTCAAATGTGACGCTTGAAATACCAAACCCCCAAGAAGAAACCTGGCCCAATCCTCACCGATTGGGCCTTCCAGTCCCCGAAGATAAGCCCGGCCTAGTGCTGTTCCTCCGGTCCATCATGGAGCAGGTGAAAGATCTCCCGCTTCATCCGGATAAACGAAGGTTCCATGACCATGTCCAGGTTTCTCGGGCGACCGATGGGTACATCCAGTACCTCTTTGATCCGCCCGGGCCGGGCACCCATGACGAAGATACGATCCCCCAGCAGGATGGCTTCGTCGATGTCATGGGTTACGAACAACACGGTTTTCTTGGTGTTTTCCCAGACCTTCAGCAGCAGTTGCTGCATCTGCAGTCGCGTCTGGCTGTCCAGCGCGCCGAAAGGTTCGTCCATCAGCAGGATCTGCGGGTCGTTGGCCAGGGCGCGGGCAATCGCCACCCGTTGCATCATCCCGCCCGACAGTTGCTTGGAGTAGTTGTCGGCAAAGCGCAGCAGGCCGACTTCGTTCAGGTAGTAGTCGACCGTCTCGCGGCGCTCGGCGGCGGGGATGCCACGGCGCTTGAGGCCGAACTCGATGTTCTTGCGTACCGTCAGCCAGGGAAACAGGGTGTAGCTCTGGAACACCATGCCGCGGTCGGCGCCGGGGCCGTCGACCTGCTGGCCGCCGACGTAGATTTCGCCCGAGGTAGGCTCGGCCAGCCCCGCCGTCAGGTAGAGCAGGCTCGATTTGCCGCAGCCCGAAGGGCCGACCAGGACCGCGAACTGCTGGTCGGGGACTTCGAAAGAAACATTTTCCAACGCGGTGAAGGTGTCGCCCGAGGGCGTCTTGTATTGCAGGCTGACATTGTCGACCCGCAGCCGCGCAGCGGCCTCGGGGGCGATGTTCGTCGGCGTGACGAGCCTTGGCATTGTCGCGGTTACTGAGCCCATGCGGCCACCTTCAAGCGAAGAAGTCTGAACAGTTGATCGGTGACCAGGCCCAGCAGGCCGATGACAGCGATCGCCAGGAAAATCACGTCGACCTGAAAGCCTCGCATGGCCTTGAGACTGAGGTAGCCCAGGCCGCTGGAAGCCGCCACCAGTTCGGCCACCACCAGGTAGGTCCAGGCCCAGCCCATGGTGACGCGCAAGGTGTCCAGCACACCCGGCAACGAGGCCGGGGCGATGACGTGCAATACCGCATCCCTGCGGGTGGAGCCCAGGGTGTAGGAGGCGTTGATCAGGTCCTTGGAAATGCCCTTGGACACGTCGGCGATCATCACCAGTTGCTGGAAGAACACCCCGAAGATGATCACCGAGACCCGCTGTTCCAGGCCGATGCCGATCCACAGGATGAACAGCGGCACGAACGAGGTCACCGGCAGGTAGCGGATGAAGTTGACCAGCGGTTCCAGGAACGCCTGCACCACCCGGAAACTGCCCATCAGCAAGCCGATGGGCACCGCCACCACCGAAGAGATCACGAAACCGACCATGACCACTTCCACGCTGGCCCAGACATGCGGCCCCAGGGTGCCGTCATGGGCCAGGCGCAGGGCCGCATCCATGACCGCGCCCGGGGTGGGCAGGAACATCGCCGGCACCACGCCACCGTAGGACAGCACGGCCCAGAGGCCGATCAGCAGCGCCCAGGCCAGTGCGCTGGCGCTCCAGATCACCTGGATCGGCAAGCCGGTCTTGGGCGTCAGGCAACGGTTGAACCACGAATTACGCTTGGACATGCCGCCTCCTATTTCGGGGTGATGAAACGGTTGTCGATCAGATCGCTGTAGCTGACGTTGTAAGGCTTGCCCTGCAACTCGCTGGCGGTCTCGTTGGCCAGCTTGATGACGTTTTCAGCCGTGCCCTTGCTGCCGTTGCTGCCCAGCAGGGCTTCGCTCATGGCCTGGTCATAGAAACGCACGCCCTTGGCCGCCGAGGCCAGTTCCTTCGGATCCGCCAGGTAGCCGCCCACGCCCTTGGCCATGATCGCGTAGGCTTCCTGCGGGTGCTCCTGGGTGTACTGCACCGCCTTGTACAGGCCGGCGACCAGGGCCTTGATATCGTCCGGCTGCTTGTCGACCACATCGCAGCTCAGGGCCACCACGTCGACGATCACCCCTGGCGTGCTGCTGCTGTCCACGAGTACCTTGCCGGTCTGCTTGGCGCGCACGGTGGACAGGTGGGGTTCCCAGGTCACGGCGGCGGGGACGCGGCCGGCGATAAAGGCGGTCGCCGCGTCGTCGGCGGTCATGTTCTGGATGGTCAGGTCGCTCATCTTCATGCCGGCGTTCTTCAGCAGGTAGTTGAGCCAGAACTGCGAGACGGAACCTTCGTTGACCGCCACGGCCTTGCCCTTGAGGTCTTGCAGGCTGTTGACGTCCTTGCCCACCAGCACACCATCGCCACCATGGCTCTCGTCCAGGGCGGCCACGGCCTTGAAGCAGAACTGCGGGCGGTACTTGAGGATCTCGTCCAGGGTCGAGGCCGAGCCGGACAATTTGCCCGAGGCCTGGGCGGCCATGTACATGGAGGCTTCTTCGATGGTCGGCAACTCCACGGTCAGGCCCTTTTCCTTGAAGTAGCCAAGGTCCTTGGCCAGGTAGAGGGTGCCGTAGCCGACCCAGGTGGTATGACCGATCGACAGGGTACCGGCCTGGGCACCGCTGGCAACGCCGGCGGCGATAGCGGTCAGGGCCAGCGGACGGATGCAGCGCGAGACGAAAGACTTGATCATTGTGCACTCCCGGAATGATGGTTTTTTAGTTCGTATATTTCGGGGCAGTGGGGCTAGACGCCAAAAACTGAGCAGACCTGGCGGTCTCTGACGGACCTTGTGCCTCTTTGGGGCGAGGTTGATGTTGGCTGATGTCGCGAGCCAGGAAAATTAGTAAATATGTCGTCGCTAATGAGGAAAAAGCTGTCTTGGCCTTGAGGCGGCGAAATCCTCCGGGACGGCCGTTCCAGGCCGGCGAACCCGCAGCACAACGCCGCCACCCGGTGCGGGGTGGCGGCGTTTTTCACAGCAGTAGCAATCAGCTTGCCAGAAGGTCGCTGCTGCGCGCGTCGGCGGCGCCCAGGGGCGCTTGTCGCAGGATCAGGTCCGCGGCTTTCTCGCCGATCATGATGCACGGCGCGTTGGTGTTGCCGCTGACCAGGGTCGGCATGATCGAGGCGTCGACCACCCGCAGCCCCTTGAGGCCATGGACCTTGAGATCGGGGCCGACCACGCTCATGGGATCGACGCCCATCTTGCAGGTGCCCACCGGGTGGAACACTGTCGAGGCATGGTTGCGTACGTAGTCCATCAGTTGTTCATCGGTTTGCACGGTCTTGCCGGGCAGCATTTCCTCACCCCGAATCCCGTCGAACTGCGGCGCGGCGAGAATACGCCGGGCCAGCTTCAGGCCTTCGACCAGCACCCTGGCATCGGTCGGATCGGCGAGGAAGTTGAAATCGATGATCAGCCTGCCGTCACGGTCCAGGTGCAGCGAGCCGATGCTTTTCGGGCGCAGCACGCAGGTATGCAGGGCGTAGCCATGGCCCCATTCGAACAATCGCCCGCGATGGCTGCGATAACCCGGCACAAAGTGGAATTGCACGTCCGGCAGGGCATCGGCCAGGGGCGTACGGGCAAAGCCTCCGGCCTCGACGTAGTTGGTGGTCAACCAGCCTTTCTTTTTCAGCAGATAGCGCAGCGGTGCGGCGAGCACGCTCGGCAGGGACCTCAGGGAGAATCCCAGGGTCAAGGGGCTCCTGGAGCGGATCGTGACCAGGCCGTCGAGGTGGTCCTGCAGGTTCTTGCCGACGCCGGGCAGGTCGTGGGCCACCGCAATACCGGCTGCCTGCAGTTCCTGCGCCGGACCGATACCGGACGCCAGCAGCAGTTGCGGGCTGCCCAGGGCGCCGGCGCAGAGAATGACCTCGCGGTAGGCGTGCAGGGTGTGGTGGTTGCCGTCCACCTCGACCCTGACGCCCTTGGCGGTGCGCAGTTCGACGATCAGCGACTGTACGGTGCAGTCGGTCAGCACGGTGAGATTGGGGCGGTCGATCACGGGCGCGACAAAGGCCCGGTAGCTGGACAGCCGGCGGGCATTCTTCTGGGTCAGGTTGTAGATCCCGCAGCCTTCGAGCCGTTCGCCGTTGAAGTCGTCGTTGCGGCGCAGGCCCAGGCGCTCGGCGGCCTGCACGAACAGCGTCGACACCGGGTTGGGATCACGGGCGGCCTCGACATTCAGCTCGCCGGCGCTGCCATGCAGGCGCGGGTCCTGGCCGAGCCGGTTGTTCTCGGATTTCTTGAAGTAGGGCAGCACCCCGGCCCAGTCCCAACCCGGGCAACCGGCTTGCGCCCAGCGGTCGTAGTCGCTGGCATGACCGCGAATATAGATCATGCTGTTCATCGAACTGGAACCGCCGAGGGCCTTGCCCCGCGGTGTGTGCAGGCTACGGCCACCCAGGTGGCGCTGCGGCGCGGAAAAGAAGTTCCAGCTGTACTTCCTGCTCTTGTACAGGGTGATGGTACCGGCCGGTGTCTGGATGCGTGGGCTGTTGTCGTGGCCGCCGGCCTCGATCAGGCAGACGCTGATGGCCGGATCGGCGCTCAGCCGGTTCGCCAGTACGCAGCCCGATGAGCCGGCGCCGACGATGACATAGTCGAAGTGCGTCTTCATGCGCGTGTCCCCGCTAAGGTAATGGATGGAGGCGGGCCGTGATGCCGGCCCGCGAGGTCATGGACAGTCCAGGGTCAGCGCAGTTGAAACCAGGTGGTCTTCAGCTGGGTGTACTTGTCGAACGAATGCAGCGACAGGTCGCGGCCAAAACCCGATTGCTTGCCGCCGCCAAAGGGCACGCAGACATCCAGCGCATCCACGGTATTGACCGACACGGTGCCGGCATTGAGGCGCGAGGCGACGCGATGAGCGCGGTTGAGGTCGTCGCTCCACACCGACGCGGCCAGGCCATAGACATGGTCGTTGGCCATTCGTACCGCGTGGTCTTCGTCGTCGAAGGCGCTGATCGCCAGCACCGGGCCGAACACTTCCTCGCGGGACAGGCGCATCTCGGGGCTGACCCGGGTGAACAGCGTTGGCTGGATGAAGTTGTCCGAACCGTTGATCGTCACCCGTTCGCCACCGGCCACCCGGCGGGCACCGTCGGCGCTGGCCTGGTCGATATGGGCCATCACCCGCGCGGCTTGTCGGGCATCCACCAGGGCGCCCATCCGGCTGGCCGGGTCGAGGGGATCGCCCGGTTGCCAGTGCCGGGCCTTGTCCTGCAGGCGCTCGACGAACTCATCGTGAATGGAGCGCTCCACCAGCAGGCGCGAGTTGGCCGAACAGACTTCGCCCTGGTTGAAGAAGATCCCGAAGGCGGACTTTTCCGCCGCCAGGTCGAGGTCCTGGCAATCGGCGAAGACCAGGTTCGGGCTTTTGCCGCCGCATTCCAGCCAGACCTGCTTGAGGTTCGATTGCGCGGCGTATTGCATGAAGTATTTGCCGACCTGGGTCGAACCGGTGAAGGCCAGCGCATCGATATCCGGGTGCAGGCCCAGGGCGCGGCCGGCCTGTTCGCCAAGGCCGGTGACCACGTTCAGCACGCCCGGCGGCACACCGGCCTCAAGGGCCAGTTCGGCCAGGCGCAGGGCGGAGAAGGGCGACTGTTCGGCGGGCTTGAGGATCACGCTGTTGCCTGCGGCGAGGGCCGGGGCGAGTTTCCAGGCGGCCATGTCCAGGGGGAAATTCCAGGGCACCACCGCCGCGATCACGCCCAGGGGCACACGGGTGATGGTCGCCAGGGTGCCCGGCCCGGTGGGCGCGACCTGGTCATACAGCTTGTCGAGGCTTTCGGCATACCAGGCAAACACCTGGGCCGCGCCGGGGACGTCAATGGCGTAGGCATCCATCACCGGCTTGCCCATGCTCAACGAATCCAGCAAGGCCAGTTCCTCGCGATGGGCCAGGATCAGTTCGCTCAGGCGCAGCAGGATCGCCTTGCGCTCCCGCGGTTGCATGCGGGCCCAGGGGCCGTTTGCGAAGCTGTTGCGGGCCACGCTCACGGCCAGGTCGATATCGGCCTCGGAGCAGGCGGCGACATGGGCCAGCAGGGCATTGGTGGCGGGGTTGATAACGGCGAAGGTATGGCCGTCCCGGGCGGCGTGGGCGCGCCCGTCGATGCAGGCGAGATCGATCAGGCGTTGTTGTCCGGCCAGGCGCTGCCAGGTGTTCAAGTCAGTCACTGCATTCTCCCTGATAGCCCGCGACGAGCTATGTTCACGATCGGTGGCCTCGATAGTGGGGTAAGCACGCGACTCGGGAAATTAGTAAAAATGTCTTCGCTATCGATAAAAAAACTCACCAGCCCTGCACCGTGATGGCGCACGCCTGGACAGGTTTTTTAAGGTCAGGCCCGAGGAAATTACTGGTTTATCGCGCGCCGCGAACACCGCAAAATCCGGGAAAACGGGAGATGGAAAACATCACCTAACCTTGTGGGAGCGAGGCTTGCCCGCGAAGGGGCCCTTGAGCCCTGCGAAAGCTGCGCGGGCAAGCACCGCTCCTGCGGGACCCGGCCCGATTCTTGATGGGCGCTGTCGATGCATTCGCTTTGCCACTTCCGAGGTAGCCATGGCCGCTTACAACTTGCGACAACTCAAATATTTCGTGACCACCGTCGAGTGCGGCAGCGTCGCCGAAGCCTCGCGCAAGCTCTATATCGCCCAGCCCTCGGTCTCGACCGCGATCAAGCACCTGGAAGAAAGCTTTGCCGTGCAGTTGTTCATTCGGCATCACGCCCAGGGGGTGTCGTTGACTCCCAGCGGGGCGCGTTTCTATCGCAAGGCCCAGGAACTGCTGCGGGTGGCCCACGAGTTCGAGCAGAACGCCCTGGCGGACAACGATGTGGTCGCCGGGCAGATCGATATCGGCTGCTTCGAAACCGTCGCGCCACTCTATCTGCCGCGCCTGATCGCCGGCTTTCGCGACCGCTGGCCGGGGGTGGAAATCCGTATCCGCGATGGCGAGCAGCAGGAACTGGTGCAGGCGCTGACCTCAGGCAGTATCGACCTGGCGATTCTTTACGAGCACGACCTGGACAGCACCATCGACACCGTGCCACTGATGGCGCCGCAGCAACCTTATGCGCTGTTGCCGGAAGGTCATCGCTTCGCCAACCAGGCCAAGGTCTCGTTGAACGACCTGGTACTGGAGCCGATGGTGCTGCTGGATGTGCAGCCCAGCCGCACCTACTTCGTGAGCATCTTCGAGGAGCGGGGCCTGACCCCGAACATCCTGTTCAGTTCGCCCTCCATCGAGATGGTCCGGGGCATGGTCGGGCGCGGGTTCGGATTTTCCATCCTGGTGACCCGGCCGCATTCGGACTACACCTACGACGGGCAGAAAGTGGTGCGCGTGCCGCTGGCTGAAACGGTCACCGGCTCGGGGTTGTCCGCCGCGTGGCTGCGCCGCTCGCAGTTGACCAAGCCGGCGCAGCTGTTTGTCGATCACTGTCGCGAAGTGCTGGCGCCCAAGCCGGGCGCCTGAGCCGGGTCAGGTTCGCAGCGCCTGGATCAGGCGCGCGAGCATGGCATCGCACGCCTGGAGTTGCTCGACACTGACGAACTCATCGGGCTTGTGGCCCTGGTCCATGCTGCCAGGGCCACAGACCACGGTGGGGATGCCGATGGCGTCGAACAGGCCGCCTTCGGTGCCAAAGGCGACGGTGCTGAAGTCGCTCGATCCACAGAACTGCGCAATCAACTGCGCCGCCTGGCTCTGCGGGTCGGTCGCCAGTCCGGGGTAGGCCGACAGCTGGGAAAAGCGGATGCTGCTGCCGGCGTCCACCGCCTGCATTTTCGGCAGCACCTGTTGCTCGGCGTACTGCGCCAGCTGTTGGGCGACGTCACGGGGATCCTGGCTGGGGAGGGCGCGCACCTCGAAGTCGAAACGGCAGTCGGCGGGGACGATATTGAGCGCCTTGCCGCCGCTGATCACGCCGGTCTGCACGGTGCTGAAGGGCGGGTCGAAGCGCGGGTCATGCAGATGGGCCGCGCGCAGGCGCGAGCCGATGCGGCCCAGTTCGCCGATCAGTTCGGCGGCGTATTCGATGGCATTCACGCCCTGCGGTGCATAGGCCGAGTGACAGGCCGCGCCATGGACATCGCAACGCATCGCCAGCTTGCCCTTGTGGCCCAGCACCGGCTTGAGTTCGGTGGGCTCGCCGATGATGCACAGCAGCGGCTTGTGTGGTCGCTGTGCGAGCTCGGCGAGCAGCGAGCGCACGCCCAGGCAGCCGACTTCCTCGTCATAGGACAGGGCAATGTGTACCGGCATGCGCAACGGCGCCGCCAGCAACTGCGGCACGGCCGTCAGCACGCAGGCGATATAGCCTTTCATGTCGGCGGTGCCACGGCCATACAGGCGGCCGTCCCGCTCGGTGAGTTCGAATGGCGCCACCGTCCAGGGCTGGCCATCCACCGGCACCACATCGGTGTGGCCGGACAGCACGATACCCGGGCGATCAACCGGGCCCAGGGTGGCGAACAGGTTGGCCTTGCTGCGCTCTTCATTGAAGATCAATTCGCAAGGCACGCCGAGGCGCGCCAGGTAGTCGCGGACAAACTCGATCAGTTGCAGGTTGGACTCGCGGCTGGTGGTGTCGAAGGCGATCAGCGCGGCCAGTACCTCACGGCTGCTGCTCATTCATTCGTCCCCGGGCACGCCGTAACTCGGCGCCTTGGTCGGATCGAGGGCACGGACGAGATAGTCCTGCATCTGCGGGCGGTAATCGGTCCACAGTTGTGCGAGTTTGCCGACCGGGTCTTCGTCGGCCCAGTCGACCCGCAGGTCGATGATCGGCCAGATCAGTTCGCCGACCACCACCATCGCCGCCGAATGCACCGGGCCGGCTTCGCCCCCGGCGGCCACCGCGGCCTGCATCGCTGCGATCAGGCGATCGGCGAGCTGACCGCCACTGGTCTCGAAGGTGCGCACCATGGCCTCGATCACCGCGGTGTTCGCCAGCAGGTTGCCGGCGGCCACGCACTGTTCGCCGGACAGCGCGTTGTGACAGCCCAGGGTTTCGCTGCCGCTGAAGTGCGCGGTATTGCCCAGGTGGTCGATGGCGGTCAGTTGGCGGAACTGGCTGTAGCCGTTGCTGGTCAGCGCCTTGTCCAGCGCCTGGGTCGGCGACAGCCCTTGCTCCAGCTGGTCGAGGACGTGCGGGCCCAAGGCGGGGAGGGTGATGTTCTGGGTGGCGACCGCGCCCACGCTGGGACGCAGCCAGGGGCAGCGGGCGCCCACGGCAATACTGGAAGAACTGATGGCTATGCCCAGCTGGCCGGTTTCGGCACAACGGGCGACGATGGAAAACGTCATGGTGGGGTATCCTGTTTCCGGCCAGACTCGCCATCCGCGTCCCGGGCAACCTGTTCAAGGCCGCCCGGGCGCGGGGTGGGTATGACGGCATTCTGTCCATGAGTGGCCGCGGGCGAAACGAGGTTTTTTATGGTGCTGGCTTAGGCAAAAGCTGGGCTAGGGTAAAAGCTTGCCACTCGCCCTGCGTAGCCTACAGGCGCCCATACTCGCGCGCGGTGCGGTCGACGACGATGCGGGTCTTGTCCACCAGTTCGTCCAGCTCGGCCCGCGTGGCGATCAGTGCCGGCGCCATGATCATGCGGCCCAGGGTCGAGCGGATGATCAGGCCTTCCTCGAAGCCGAGGGTGCGGCAGCGCCAGGCCATATCGTTCTCGTTGGCAAAGCGCTTGCGGGTCGCCTTGTCCTCGGCGAACTGCAGCGCGGCGACCAGGCCGACGCCCTGCACTTCACCCACCAGCGGATGCTGGCCGAACACTTCCCGCAGGCAACGCTGCAGGTACGGCCCGGTATCGGTTTTCACCTGCTGCACCACCCCTTCGTCGCGCAACGCCTTGAGGTTGGCGATCGCCACGGCCGCCGCTACCGGGTGGCCGGAGTAGGTCAGCCCGTGGGCGAACACTCCGCCTTTTTCCACCAGCGCCTCGGCCATGCGTCGTGACAGGATCAGGCCGCCCATGGGGATGTAGCCCGAGGTCAGGCCCTTGGCGATGGACAGCGTGTCGGGCTCGAAGCCGAAGGTCTGGTGGGCGAACCATTCGCCGGTGCGACCGAAGCCGCCGATGACTTCGTCGGCACACAGCAGCACGTCGTACTGGCGACAGATGCGCTGGATTTCCGGCCAATAGGTAGCGGGTGGAATGATCATCCCGCCAGCGCCCTGGAACGGCTCGGCGACAAAGGCGGCGACCTTGTCGGCGCCCAGTTCGAGGATTTTCTCTTCCAGTTGGCGGGCCGCGCGCAGGCCGAACGCCTCTGGTGTCAGGTCGCCTTCGTGGGCGAACCAGTACGGCTCGTCGATGTGCGCCACATCAGGAATGGTGCCGCCCATTTCGTGCATGAACTTCATGCCGCCCAGGGCCGTGGCCGCCAGGGTCGAGCCGTGGTAGCCGTTCCAGCGGCCGATCATGATTTTCTTCTCGGGCTTGCCCATCACCTGCCAGAACTTGCGCACCGTGCGGATCAGCACCTCGTTGGCCTCGGAGCCGGAGTTGGTATAGATCGCGTGGCTGTAGTGCGCCGGCAACAGGCTGAACAGTAGCTCCGACAGCCCGATCACCGCCGGGTGGGTGGTATGGAAGAACATATTGTAATAGGGCAGCTGTTGCAGTTGCGCGTGGGCGGCGGCGGCGAGGTCCTTGCGGCCGTAGCCGAGGTTGGTACACCACAGGCCCGACATGCCGTCCAGGTAGCGCTTGCCATCGTTGTCCCAGAGCGTCAGGCGGTCGCCGCCGACCATCACCCGCGGGCCTTCCGCGTTGAGCGCCTTCTGGTCGACGAACGCATGGATGTGGTGGGCGGCATCGGCGGCCTGGTAGTCACGGGTGGGGCGGTTGGCGTCGAGTTCGGCGGTCATGGCGGGTCTCCAGGGTGGGGTGTTCCGAATAATGTTTGTCACCATAAAATATTTTTGTAAAGAAAATATTTGTTGGCGAAAAGAGATTTCCGTAGGCTGGGAGCTATCGCCCAACCCCATCAGGACACCCCATGACCGGACTCAGGGAGCGGCAAAAGGAGCAGCGTCGGCAGGTGATCGCCGATGCCGCGCTGGCGCTGTTCAAGACCCACGGTTTCGTCGCCACCACCCTGGAGCAGATCGCCAACCGGGCCGGTGTCTCGGCGCCGACGGTGGTGAATTATTTCGGTGGCAAGCAGGAAATCCTGGTGGCCTTGCTCAAGGCCCCCGACGAACTGGCGATACGCGAGGCTCGGGCCCATCTCGACGAGCGCAGCGATCCGCTGGAAGCCCTGTGCGAGCTGGAAGGGCTGATGACCGAATACCAGTTGCGGGCCATGCCGGCGTCGCTGTGGCGCGAACTGGCGCCGTCGCTGTTCACCGGGGAACTGTCCCAGGCCCTGCAGCCGTGGAATGACGCGGTGATCGAAGAAACCCAGGCGTTGCTCCAGCACTTCCAGCGCCTGGGCAAGGTGCGCCAGGACGTGGACATCGAAGTGGCCGCGACCCTCTTCAACCAGTATGCCAACGTCGCCTTTATCCGCCTGGCCACCGAGCCGAGTCCCGACCGCGCCGCCCATGCCCGGCACATGCGCAGTGTCCTGGCGCTGATGTGCCATGGCATGCTGGCCGACCAGGACACAGGCGAGTTCTAGTTTTCAAGCCCTAGCTTTTTCCTGTCTTGCGACGACAAAAAACATAATTTCGCTATTCCCGGTATCTGCACAGAATGCCTGCACACCCGTCTTCGAGAAGGACACAGGCATGACAGCTGGAATGATTGAAATCGATACCCTGGTGGTGGGCGCCGGCCAGGCCGGTGTGGCCATGAGCGAGCACCTGAGCAGACTGGGCGTGCCGCACCTGGTGCTCGAGCGCAGTCGCATCGCCGAGGCCTGGCGCACCGGTCGCTGGGATTCGCTGGTGGCCAACGGGCCGGCCTGGCACGATCGTTTTCCCGGCCTGGCGTTCGACGATCTCAGCCCCGATGACTTTGCGCCGAAGGAGCGGGTAGCGGCGTATTTCGAGGCCTATGCGAAGAAATTCAACGCGCCGATCCGCACCGGCGTAGAGGTGCGCAAGGTCGAGCGCAACCACGGCCGCCCCGGCTTTACCGTGGAAACCTCCGACGGCGTGATCCAGGCCAACCGCGTGGTGGTCGCCACCGGGCCGTTCCAGCGTCCGGTGATTCCGGCCATCGCCCCGCAGATTCCAGGGCTCAACCAGATTCACTCCGCGCATTACCGCAATCCCCAGCAACTGCCCGCCGGTGCCGTGCTGGTGGTGGGGGCCGGTTCCTCGGGCACGCAGATCGCCGACGAACTGCAGCGAAACGGCAGGACCGTGTACCTCTCGGTCGGCCAGCACGACCGGCCGCCGCGTGCCTATCGCAACCGGGATTTCTGCTGGTGGCTGGGGGTGCTCGGTGAATGGGATGCCGCGGTCATGAAGCCGGGCCGCGAACACGTGACCATCGCTGTCAGTGGCGCAGAAGGTGGGCGCACGGTGGATTTCCGTGAGCTGGCCCAGCGCGGTCTGAACCTGGTGGGCCTGACCCGCGCGTTCGACAACGGCGTGGTCAGCTTCCAGGCGGACCTGGCCGACAACCTCAACCGCGGTGATGAAAACTACCTGGCGCTGCTCGATGCCGCCGATGCCTATATCGAGCGCAACGGCCTCGACCTGCCACTGGACCCCGAGGCCCGCCGGACCTTTCCGGATCCCGAGTGCGTGACCCGGCCGATTCTCCAGCTCGACCTGGCCGCGGCGGGCATCACCACGATCATCTGGGCCACCGGCTTTGCCACCGACTACAGCTGGCTGAAGGTCGATGCCTTCGAGGCCAACGGCAAGCCGCGTCACCAGCGGGGGATTTCCACCGAGTCGGGTATCTACTTCCTGGGCCTGCCGTGGCAGTCACGCCGGGGGTCCTCGTTTATCTGGGGCGTCTGGCACGATGCCAAGTACATCGCCGACCAGATTGCGATCCAGCGCCAGTACCTGACCTACCGCGATGCCGCGCAGCGCGAAGCGGACGCGGCCGACGCCGATCCGATCGCCAGCCGATCCGCCGTCAGTGCCTGACCTTCGGTTGCCGCACCGCCCCGTCGCCGTAGCGCCGTGCGCGGCGCAGTCTTTTTCTTGAGGAGTCGCAGATGTCCAAGCCAACCCATACCCGCATCCGCATGTTCAACACCAAGGATACCTACCCGAACCAGGCGCTGGACAATGACCTGTGCCAGGCCGTGCGAGCCGGCAACACGGTCTATGTCCGTGGTCAGATCGGTACTGATTTCGACGGCAACCTGGTGGGCCTGGGCGACCCCGCGGCGCAGGCCGAACAGGCGATGAAAAACGTCAGGCAGTTGCTGGAGGAGGCCGGCTCGGACCTGTCCCATATCGTCAAGACCACCACCTACATCATCGACCCGCGCTATCGCGAGCCGGTGTACCAGGTCATCGGCAAATGGCTCAAGGGCGTGTTCCCGATTTCCACCGGGCTGGTGATCTCGGGCCTGGGCCAGCCGCAGTGGCTGATGGAGATCGATGTGATCGCGGTGATTCCCGACGACTGGCCCGCCAGTCGGGCTTGAGGTGAGCGGGGCGGTGGACCCGTCTAGTCATCCCCTTTGAGGTCGTCGGCAAACCGACGGATGAGACGCACCAGGTCAGCCACATCCTGGTGCTCCCATTTCGCGAAAATACCCTGTCCCATCCTTTCCCGGGCGGCGTCGATCCGATCGGTCATCGCCTTGCCTTTCGCCGTGATGACAGCTTCTCGCACACGCCGGTCGTTGGCGTTTTCCTGGCGCCCGACCAGGCCGAGACTGTCCAGCTTCGCCACCTGGCGGCTGACCGTGGTGTAGTCGCGTCCCACCCGATCCGCCAGCTCGACCACGCCGATAGGGCCCAGCCGCTCGACCAGCACCAACAGTGGGAACAGCGCGCGGTCCAGGGAAATGCCGGCCTCGCGAACCATTGCCTCATCGCGCTGGGGACGGTTCATGACCCCGACAATCTCGACCAATGCCCCATGCAATTCACGGATCTGTGCATTGATATGTGTATTTTGCACATTTTTTGTTGACACGGTTTCTGCTCCGGCTTGACACTTATATGTGCAAATTACACATATCGAGGTCGAGATGAAAGAACAAGGTGAAGTTGACGTACTGATTTGTGGTGCGGGAGCAGCCGGTCTGACGCTGGCCATCGACCTGGCACGCCGGGGCATTTCCTTGCGCCTGATCGAGAAGCGGGACGGCCCGTTCGGCGGTTCGCGCGGCAAGGGTATCCAGCCCCGGACCCAGGAAATCTTCGAGGACCTCGGCGTTCTCGATCGCATGGTCGCGGCGGGTGGGCAATACCCCCTCCAGCGCCAGTACCGCGACGATGGCGGTTACATCGACGCGGATGTCATGGAGCGCAACCCGCCGACGCCGGGCGAGCCTTATCAGCAGCCGCTGATGCTGCCGCAGTTCCTCACCGAGGGCATCCTGCGTGAACGCCTGCTCGAACTGGGCCAGCGGCCGCAATTCGGCTGCGAGCTGGTGGGGTTCGAGCAGGATGCCGGTGGCGTCACGGCACGGCTGGTCGGCGAGGGTGGTGAAGAAACCCTTCGAGCGCGCTGGCTGGTGGGCGCCGATGGCGGTCGCAGCTTCGTGCGCACGGCGCTGGGTATCGGCTTTGCCGGCAAGACCCTCGGTGTACGTGCCGTGGTCGCCGATGTGCGGCTGACCGGCCTGGGGCGCGATGCCTGGCACTGCTTCAACGAAGGCGACAGGCTGCGCCAGATCGCCCTTTGCCCGCTCGCCGGCACCGAGATGTTTCAGATACAGGGACCGATTGCCCTGGACATCGACGTCGACCTTGGCGCCGAAGGCCTGGCCGCCCTGGTGGCGCAGCGTACGGGGCGCGACGATATCGCCATCCAGTCCGTCTCCTGGGCTTCGGCCTACACCATGAATGCCCGGCTGGCCGACAGCTACCGCAGCGCTCGGGTGTTTCTGGTCGGGGATGCCGCGCACACCCATCCGCCGACCGGTGGCCAGGGGCTCAACACCAGCGTGCAGGATGCCTACAACCTCGGCTGGAAACTGGCGGCGGTCGCCCGGGGCGCGGCTGATGCGTTGCTCGATACCTATGAAGAAGAACGCCGGCCGGTCGCCGCGGCCATGCTCGGCCTGTCGACCCGACTGCTCGATGCCCAGGTGCGAGGCAACATGCGCCGCGGACGCGAAGTGCATCAGCTCGATATCGGTTATCCCGACGCTTCCCTTGCCCTGCGCAATACCGCGCGCGTCAGCGGCGTGGTGGCGGGCGACCGGGCCCCGGACGCTCCGGTGCGGGGCGCGGCCGGCCAATCGACCCGGCTGTTCGAGCTGTTCCGGGGCGGTCACTGGACGTTGCTGGGTTACCAGGTCGAGCGTGGTTCGGTGCCGCCACGCCCGGGCCTGCACATTCATGCGTTCGGTGCGCACGGCGACCTGTCCGATGCGCACGGCCACTTCCGTGACGCCTACGCGCCCGCTGACGGCGACTGGATACTGGTGCGCCCGGACGGCTACATCGCCGCCATTGTCGGCAGCGATGACCTGGCGTTGCTGGAGGATTACTTCAGGTACCAGCCCCAGGGTTGATCGCTGACGTACTCGGTCACCTGCTTGACCTCCAGGTAGTTGTCCAGCCCCCATTGGCCGAGTTCCCGGCCAATGCCGCTGTGTTTCATGCCGCCCCACGGCGCCTCGACGAAGGTCGGTTGCGAGCAGTTGATCCAGATGATCCCGGCTCGCAACTGGTTGGCGACGCGGGCGGTGCGTTGCAGGTCGGCGCTCATGACCGCGGCGGCCAGGCCGAAGCGACTGGCGTTGGCCATCTGCACGGCCTGTTCCTCGGTCTTGAAGCGCTTGAGGCACAGCACCGGACCGAAGATTTCCTCGCGCCAGACAATGCTGTTGTGGTCGGGCTCGTCGAAGATCGCCGGTTCGATGAAATAGCCGTGTTCCAGATACGTCGGGCGTCGCCCGCCGGTGAGCAGGCGGGCGCCACCGGCCTGGCCCTGGTCAATGAACCCCAGGACCTTTTCGTGCTGGCCCTGGCTGACCAGCGGGCCCAGCAGGACGCCGGGTTCCAGGCCTGGCCCGATGGTGATCCTGCGGGTGGCTTCCACCAGCCGTTCGATCAGGCGCGGGGCAATCTGCTCCTGCACCAGCAGGCGCGAAGTGGCGCTGCACACCTGGCCCTGGTTCCAGAAAATCCCGAACAGGATCCACTCCACCGCGGCCTCGACATCGGCGTCGTCGAACACGATGAACGCGGACTTTCCGCCCAGCTCCAGGCTGATGTTCTTGATGTCGCGGGCGGCCGCCGACATGATCCGCGCCCCGGTCGGCACGCTGCCGGTAAAGGCCAGTTTGTCCACGCCGGGATGTTCGGTCAGCGGGCTGCCGGCATCGGCGCCCAGGCCCGTGACCACGTTCAGGACACCGGCCGGCAGGCCGATACGGTCGGCGGCGGCGGCCAGTTCCAGCGCCGTCAGCGAGGTCAGTTCGGAGGGCTTGAGCACTGACGTGGCCCCGGCGGCCAAGGCCGGCGCGACCTTCCAGGCGGCCATCAGCAATGGGTAGTTCCAGGGAATGATCTGCCCGGCGACACCGATCGGTTCATGGCGGATGCGGCAGCGAAAGCGCTCGTCGGCCAGGGCCAGCGGCTGGTCCTGGCGCTGGTCGAGTTCGCGGGCCAGGCCGGCGTAGTAGCGAAAACAGCCGATGCTATCGCCCACGTCCCACAGGGCTTCGGGCAAGGGCTTGCCGTTGTCGCCCACCTCCAGTTCGGCCAGCGCCTGCTGGCTGCCTTCCAGCTCATCGGCCAGCGCCTCCAGCCACTGCGCGCGCTCGGCCCCGGTGGTCTGGCTCCAGCCACTGTCGAACGCCCGCCGGGCCGCCCGCACCGCATGATCGACATCCTCCTCGGTGCCAGCGGCGATCTGCTGGAACACCTGCCCGGTGGCCGGGTCGATGACCGGCAGGTAGCCGCCCAGGTCCGGGCCGACCCATTCGCCGTTGATGTAGTGCTGGTCACGCATGGTGAGACTCCTGGGCGCCGGTGCGGCGGTTTTGCAGGTGGCGGGAAGTAAACAGCAGGGCCAGCGACGCGCAGATGATCACCGTCGAGACCGCATTGATCTCCGGAGTCACCCCCCGGCGAATGGAGGAAAAGATATAGATCGGCAAGGTCGTTTCCGAGCCGGCGACGAAGAACGCGATGATGAAATCGTCGAAGCTGAAGGTGAACGCCAGCAGGAACCCGGCCATGATCGCCGGGCTGATCTGCGGTAGGGTGACCCGCCAGAACGTCTGCATCGGCGGCGCATAGAGATCGGCGGAGGCTTCCAGCAAGGCCTTGTCCAGGGCGTCGACGCGGCTGCGCACGATGACCATGACCAGCGCCATGGTGAACAGCGAGTGGGCGGCGATCACCGTGAAGAAGCCCATGTTCAGGCGCGGGACGTCCGGTATCCAGCGAGCCAGCAGCGGGTTGATCAGGTCGAACAGGCTAATGAAGGCAATCAGCGTCGAAATGCCGATGACAATGCCGGGCACGATGATCGCGCAGTAGGTCAGTGCATCGAACAGCAGGCGAATCCTCGGTCCGCAACGCTGCAGGCCGAACACCGCCAGGGTGCCGAACAGCGTGGCGATCAGCGCCGAAGTGAAGGCGATGAAGGCGCTGTGACCCAGTGCTTCCATGATGAACGGATTGCCGAAGGCGCGGCCGAACCACTGGGTCGAGCAGCACTCGAAGGCCAGGCCACTGCGTCCGGCGTTGAAGCTGAACAATACGATCAGGGCGATGGGCGCATAGAGAAACAGGTACAGCGACGTCGAATAGCTGCGCAGCCACATATCACACACCTCCATCGGCAGGCCGGCCGCCGTAGCGCGCCACCAGTTTCAGATACAGCCCGATGATCAGCAGCATCATGGCCACCAGGCTCATCGCCAGCGCACTGCCGAAGGGCCAGTTGCGCGATTGCAGGAACAGGTCGACCAGCGCGTTGCCGACAAAGAACACCTTGCCGCCGCCGAGGATGGCCGGGATCAGGAACTCGCCCATCAGCAGGATGAACACCAGCATCACCCCGGTGATGATGCCCGGCGCCGACAGCGGCAGGGTGATCCGCCGAAAGCTTTCGAAGGCACTGGCCCCCAGGTCCGCCGACGCTTCGAGCAGGCGCTTGTCGAGTTTTTCCAGGCTGACGTAGATCGGGAAAACCATCAGCGGCAGGTAGCCGTAGACGATGCCGATCAGCACCGCCCAGGGCGTGTTGATCAGACGTACGTCCTCCAGCCCGAGGCTGGCCAGCAACGCCGGGATGCCCTTGCCGCTGAGGATGAAGATCCATGCATAGGTGCGGATCAGGAAGCTGGTCCAGAACGGCACGATCACCAGCGTCAGCAGCAGCGAGCGGTTCTTGCGCACCTTCACCGCCAGGAAGTACGCCAGCGGGTAAGCCGCCACCAGGCACACCAGGGTGCCCAGTGGCGCCAGCATCAGCGTGTTGCCGAACGCCGCTCCCCGGGAACCGAGGTTCAGGTAGTTGGCCAGGGTGAAGCCGCCGGCGTAACCGCCCACAGTGCTGCGTTCGCCGAAGCTGAACACCAGGATAATCACCAATGGCATCAGCAACAGCAGCAGGAACCACAGGGTCGAAGGCAAGAGCATCAGCAGGCTGATCCGCCGGCCGAGGCTGCGCCGTTGGCGAACCTCGGCCGACAGGGCATTGCCCAGCGGCACCGTTTGCGGGTGGGCGGCGGCGTTCATGGGGGACTCCTCATTGGCCATGGCGGGGCGATCAGGCGGACTTGAAGCGGGCCATCAGTTCGGCGCGGGCCGGACTGGTCAGCGTCGCGGCGGCACCGAACTCCAGCGGGCTGAGGGCCTCGGCGGCCGGGTACATGATCGGATCGTCGAGCATGGCCACGGGCAGCAAGGCGTCGACGCGCTTGTCGCCACTGGGGTAGCCGTGGCTGAGCACTTCGAGCTTGTTGTGCTGGGGATCGAGCAGATAGTTGATAAAGGCGTAGGCGGCGTCCTTGTGTTCCGAGCTTTTCGGGATGGCGAAGAAATCGCTCCAGAGTTCGCCACCTTCCTTGCCCAGGGTGAAATGCATCTGCTCGTTGTCGCGGTGCAGTTGCGAGGCGTCGCCGGTCCAGGACATCGCCAGCCAGGCATCGCCGCTGCGCATCGACGGCTGGATATCGGAGTTGATGGCGAACAGGTGTGGCTTGACCGCGATCAGCAGTTTCTCGGCGTCGGCGAGTTCTTTCGCATCGAGGGAATTGAAGCTGTAGCCAAAGCTTTTCAGGGCGTTGCCGATGGCTGTCAGCTGATAGTCGTGCACCATCGTCCGGCCGCTGGCGGGCCCCTGGGCGGCGGCCCAGAACTCTTTCCAACTGGTGGGGCCGTTCTTCAGTTTGCCGGTGTCGTAGAGCATGCCGGTGGTGCCCCAGTTCTTCGGCACCGCGTAGACCTTGCCGTCCACCGTGCCCTGGGCCATGAACTTCTGCTGGAAGGCCGAAGCCTGGAAGTTGGGAATGCGCGACAGGTCCAGCGGTTCGATCAGGCCCAGGCCGACATAGGTGCTGATGGTGTAGTTGGTCGGCACCAGCACGTCCCAGCCGCTGCCGCCGGCCTGCAACTTGGCGAGCATTTCTTCGTTGGAGCCGAACACGCTCATGGAGACGCGGGCGCCGGTGGTCTTGGCGAAGTTGTCGAGGTTTTCCTGGCTGTGGTAATTCGGCCAGGTGGCCAGTGACAGCCGGTCCCCCAGTTTGCCAGCTTCGGCGGCTTCGGCGCTGGCGGTCAGCAGGCCGGGCATGTTGCTGGCGACCACCGCCGCGGCGATACCCAGGCCGGTACGGCCGAGGAAATCGCGGCGGCTGATCGAGCCGTTCTGCCAGCTGCGCAGGGTCTTGATAAAGGTCTTCTGGTCCATGTCACGCTCCCCAATCGGTTGATGAAACGAATCGATGATTTACAACACCATGGCCAGGCCATTGGCGTGATCCCAGCCGACGCTCACTGCCGCGCCGTGTTCGAATGTGTTGGCGCCGTGATCCTGCTGGCGCGGTACCCGCACGCAGACCACGCCGAAGGCCTGGGTGCGCACGCGGTACTCGGTGGTGTTGCCGAGGTAGATGCGGTCCTCCACGCAGCCCTGCAGCTTCACTTCACGGACCAGTTCGGCCTGGGCGCCGGCGATGCCGATCAGCTCCGGGCGCACGGCGATGCACCCGGCGGCGTTCGCGCTCAAGGCCTTGCCGGTGGGCGTCAGCGGGCTGGTCAGTTCCAGGCCCTGTTCGGTGCGCAGGACCACCGAGTTGCCGTGCAGATGGCGAACCGTGCCGTTGAACAGATTGGATTCGCCGATAAAGTCGGCCACGTAGCGACTGGCCGGTGCTTCATAGAGCTGTTCCGGGGTGGCGGTCTGGATGATCGAACCGTTGTGCATCACGCTGATGCTGTCGCTCATCGACAGGGCTTCTTCCTGGTCGTGGGTGACCAGCACGAAGGTGATGCCGACTTCGCGTTGCAGGCGCAGCAGTTCCGATTGCATCTCCTTGCGCAACTTGCGGTCCAGCGCGGCCAGCGGCTCGTCGAGCAGCAGCACCGTGGGTTTGTTGACCAGCGCCCGGGCCAGGGCCACGCGCTGCTGCTGGCCGCCGGACAGTTCACTCGGCTTGCGCTGGCCGAAGCCGCTGAGCCGGACCATCTCCAGGGCTTCGTCGGCCATGCGCAGCTGGCTTTTCTTGTCCGGGCGCGGGGTGCGATAACGCAGGCCGTAGGCGATGTTCTGCGCCACGGTCAGGTGCGGGAAGAGGGCGTAGTGCTGGAACACCATGTTCACCGGGCGTTCGAACGCCGGGACCCCGGCAACGCTTTTCCCGGCCAGGCGCACTTCGCCGCTGGTGGGCTGTTCGAAGCCGGCGATCATGCGCAGGGTGGTGGTCTTGCCGCAGCCCGAGCCGCCGAGAAAGGAGTGGAACGCGCCACGCTGCACCGCGAAGTTCAGCCCGTTGACGGCCGGTACCTCGCCATAGCGTTTGACCACGTTGCAGAATTCGATATCGCTTGGCGGGCTGTCATTCACGCTGTTGTTCACGAGGCGGGCTCCCTTGCAGTGATGGATCAGTGCGTCGGGGGCCAAACTAGCAACGAGGGTTTTGCGCTGTATATATCCCTTGGGGGATAGAGTCGTTTTCAGCCATCAGGCTTCGGCGGCCTGCTGGTGGCCGGTGAGGTCGCGGATGAACAGCCCGAGCAATTCGGCCTGGCTGCCGATGCCGAGCTTGGCGTAGATGTTCTTGCGATGGATCTTTACCGTCCCCGGACTGATGCTCAGTTGTTCGGCCACCGAGGCGCTGGAGTGCCCGCGCAGCAGCAACTGGACGATTTCCTGTTCGCGGCGGGTGAGGATATGGGCGCCGAACTGGTCGAAGGCTTCGCGGATCTTGAAGTCCAGGTCTCGCGCCGGGCGCGGTTGCTGGGCCTGGTGCAGGCGCCAGGCCTGGTTGACGACCTGTTCGACCACCGCCTGCGCGCACTCGATCAACTGCATCTCGTCGCGGCCGAAGGCGCAGTTGGCGGTGGAGCGCATCAGCGACAGCACGGCCATGGCCCCGTCGCCGAGGTCGACGAAAAACGCCACTTCCTCGGCCAGGCCGGTGAGCTGGTAATAGGTCAGGTAGTACTCGCCGAGGTAGAAGTGGTCCGGGGCGAACTGGCGCAGGCGCCAGAGTCCGGGCGCCTGCCCGCGGGTACAGGCGAGGTAGAACGGATCCAGCAGATAGGGCCCGCACTGATAGTCATCGACATACACCGCGCGCTTGTCGGCGGCGAAGGTGTCGAACAGCGCCAGCGGCCGGTGATTGCCCTCGTAGACGAACAAGACGAAGTGATCGACCGGGCACACCTGCCGCAACCAGTGGCTCAGCCCCATCAGCCGCGCCTGCCCGGGAGGCAGGTCGAGCAGATGGGCGACACCGGTAGTCCAGAGTTTCAGTTCCTTGGGGCGCATGACGGCTTCAGGCGAAGTGGGAGCGCATCCAGATGCACGATTTACGCCAGGGCCGTTGCAGCCTTGCAGGGCTGCGCTGCGTCCCGGCCCTTGCGGGAAAAGACGCACCGCAACAGGGCCGTGTGTTACCGAGCACCACAGGGTCGGTCATTCTCGCGGAGGAAACCCGCCCTGGTCGCCAGGCGCCGCTCGGTGGCTGCTGTTCCAGGGCCTGGACAGTCCGCGAGATCTTCGGCACGAACACTCATCGCTTACAGCAGATAGCGCGGTGCATCCATTCGATCGTGCAAGATGCGAACGATCACGATCCCGTAAGCGGTGATACGCAGGTAGATCATGTGCCGTCCGGCGCTGCTGCGGCGATAGCCGGGCCGAATGTGATCGCATGCCTGGGCGGTCTTGGGCGTCTGCGCCAGTTCTGCAAAAGCGGCAGTCATGACATCGATATAGCGATTGGCCTGATCCATGCCCCATTGCCGAACGGTATAAATCCAGATCGCTTCAAGATCGCGTTCGGCAGCGGGCGTAAGGCGATATTCAGCCATGCGTGCTTATCATTCTGCGCTTGAATTCATCGGCGTCGAATGGGCGTGGTTCCCCGCTGGCCTCACCTTCCAGCAGCGCGCTGCGGATCGCTTCAAGTTCGGCACTGCGCTCCTGCTCGCGTCTGATCAGGTCACGGATATATTCGCTGTCATTGGTATAGTGACCGGCGTCGATTTGCGCTTTGATCCAGCCGTCTTGCTGAGCGGTCACGGTAATGGTTTTACGCACGGTTCCCATGATTGGGCCTCAGAGACATTTCATCGATAGGGTAAAGCGTATCATACTATTGGTGCGGTATTGTGCGTAACGATTATCGCCCGGAGTGACGGTTGCCCGCCGCCCCGGCGTTGTCGTTCGCCGGTTTCAGGCCTGTAAGTGGCACCTGGTCTGCTGTCGTTCATCCCCCCGCAAGACCTGCGGTTTTTCACAACCGCTGGTACACAAATCGCACCGCTCACGGAAGAAGCAGCCCTGCGGCAGGATACGGTTGCCCGGCAACTCGGTCGGCGCCGCCACCTGCTCCGCGTGCAAGGGTACGCCCAGGCGTGGCACCGCCTCGAACAGCAGGCGGGTGTAGGGATGGCGCGGCTGTTCAAGCACCTGGGCAGCGCTGCCCAGTTCGACGATCTGCCCCAGGTACATCACCGCCACCCGGTCAGCCATGTGCCGCACGACGGAAACGTTGTGGGAAATCAGGATGTAGGTCAGGTTGCGTGCCCGTTGCAGTTCCGCCAGCAGGTTGAGGATCTGCGCCTGGACCGAGATGTCCAGGGCGGAAGTCGGTTCGTCCAGGACGATGATGTCCGGGTCCGACGAGAGGGCGCGGGCAATCGCGATCCTCTGGCGCTGGCCGCCGGAAAACTGATGCGCGAAGCGGTCCAGGTATTCCGGACGGATGCCGACCTGGGACGCGACCCGGGCGGCGATGTCGCGCATCTGCTGGCGGGGCGCGTGACCACGGGCGTACAACGGCTCGGTGATGATCTTCCAGATCGGCAACCGTGGATCGAGCGAGGATTGCGGGTCCTGGAAGACGATCTGCACATTGCTCCTGGCCTTGCCGTCGGGGCGAGGAGGCCAGTTCAGTTCGCCGCTGCTCGGGGCCAGCAGCCCCATCAGCAACTGGGCCAGGGTGCTTTTGCCGCAGCCCGACTCGCCGACGATGCCCAGGGTTTCACCGGCCCTGACCTGCAGGTCGATACCGTTCAGTGCATGGGCGTAGCCCCGTGGCCGGCCCAGCCAGTCGTTGCTCACCGGAAAACGCACGCGAACATCCTCCAGCCGGAGAATGTCGGGGGCCCTTTGCGTAGGGGAGGAGATAACGGCACTGTTCATCACGAAAGCTCCTTGACCGGCAGCCAGCACGCACTGCGGCGTTGCTCATTGCCGTTGACGGGGTTGAGGCGCGGGCGCTGGGCGCAGATCGGCATGCTGTGGGGGCAGCGCTCCTCGAAGGTGCAGCCCACGGGCAGGGAAGCCAGGTTGGGAACCTGGCCGGGAATGGTCATCAGGGGCTGCCCCGGTTCGACCATTTCCGGCAGGCCGCTGAGCAGTCCCTGGGTGTAGGGATGCTGCGGATTGCCCATCACCTCGTCGGTGCGGCCCTGTTCGACCACGGCACCGGTGTACATGACATAGACCCGGTCGCAGAACTGCGAAACCAGGGCCATGTCGTGGGTGATCAGCAGGATGGCCGTGCCTTTCTGCCGGGCCTTCTCCCTGAGCAGCAACAGCACCTGGCGTTGCACGGTCACATCGAGGGCGGTGGTCGGTTCGTCGGCAATCAGCAGTTGCGGTTCACAGGAGAACGCCAGGGCGATCATCACCCGCTGGCGCATGCCGCCGGACAGCTCGAACGGGTAGCTTTCCAGCACCTGCTCGGGGCTGGCGATATGCATGTCGCGCAGCAGCGCGATGGCCTTGAGACGGGCTTCGGTCGCGCTGATCTTCTGGTGATGAATGATCACGTCGAGCATTTGCCGGCCGATGCGCCGGGTCGGGTTCAGGGCCGTCATCGGCTCCTGGAAGATCATCGCCGCATCGCGGCCGCGTATCTGCAGCAGTTCCTTTTCCGAGGCGGCGAGCATGTCGCGGTCGAGCATGCTCAGGCTGCCGGCGGTGATGCGATAACTGCGCTCGGGCAGCAGGCGCATGCTGAGCATCGCGGTGACCGACTTGCCCGAACCGGACTCGCCGACCACGCCGACGATCTCGCCGGGATCGACGTGCAGCGAGACGCCGTTGAGGGCCTTGACGTTGTTCTTGTACGCCGGGAATTCCAGGCTCAGGTTGTCGATGAGCAATACGGGAGTGGCGGTGTGCATGGTCATTTCCCCTGTTGCCGTGGATCGAGCAGATCGCGCACGCCATCGCCCAGCAGGTTGAAACCGGTGGCGGTGATCAGGATCGCCAGGCCGGGAAAGGTCGAGTACCACCAGTTGTCGAGGATGTAGTTGCGCCCGGTGGCGACCATGGCGCCCCATTCGGCGGTGGGCTGCTGTGCCCCCAGGCCGATAAAGCCCAGGGCCGAGGCCATGAGAATGGCGCTGCCTATATCCAGGCTCAGTTGCACCAGCAGCGGCGGCATGGCGTTGCGGGCGACGTGCCAGTGCACCATGTGCCAGCGTCCGGCCCCGAAGGTCTGGGCCGCCTTGACGTAGCCCATCTGGCGGATGCTCAGGGCCTGGCCGCGGGCCAGGCGCACATAGGACGGGATCCGCACGAGGGTGATCGCCAGCATGGCGTTGAACAGGCTGGCGCCCAGGGCCGCGGCCAGGGCCATGATCAGCACCAGGGAGGGCACCGACAGCATGATGTCCATCAGGCGCATGATCAGCGCGTCGAAACGCCCGCCGATGATCCCGGAGAAGCAGCCCAGCAGGCCACCGATCAGGCAGGAGGCAAAGGCCACGAACAGGCCGACGCCCACCGATTGCTGGCTGCCGAACAGGACTCGGCTGAACAGGTCTCGACCGACTTCATCGGTGCCGAACCAGTGTTCGGCGGACGGCGGCATAAGCCGCGCGGTGAGGTCCAGTGCGTTGGGGTCGTGGCTGGCGAGCCAGGGGGCGAAGATCATGCACAGCAGGACGATGCTGGTGATCGCCAGGCCGGCCATGGTCAGCGGGCTGCGGCGGACCTGGTAGGCCAGGTAGGCGAGTTTCTCGCTCCAGCGCGGGCCGCGCGCCGCGGTCAGGGGGACGGACATTTCAATTCACCTCGCCGATGCGTGGGTCGATCACGCGGTACAGAAGATCGATGGCCATGTTCAACAGCACATAGATGAATGACACCAGGATCGCGAAGCCCATCACCGCCGGGAAATCCAGCGACTGGATCGACTTGACCACGTAGGCGCCCATGCCCGGCCAGGCGAATACGGTTTCGGTCAGCACGGCGCCATACAGCAGGTCGCCCAGGGTCAGGCCGAGCACGGTGACCGAGGGGATCAGCGCGTTGGGCAGGGCGTGGCGCAGGATCACCGTCCAGCGCGACAGGCCGTAGGCACGGGCGGTGCGGATATAGTCCTCGCCCAGTTGATCGAGCATGGCCGAACGGATCTGCCGGGCAACCACGCCGAGGGTGACGAAGCCCAGGGTCGCGGCGGGCAGAATCAGGTGTTGCAGGGCATCGAGAAACAGGCCGGCGTTACCGGCGAGCAACGCGTCGATCAGGTAGAAACCGGTAAAGGTCGGTGGCGGGACGAGCCCTTCGGACAGCCGTCCACCGCCAGGCAACCAGCCCAATTGGCCGTAGAACAGCACAATCGCGCCCAGGCCGAGCCAGAAGGCCGGGGTGGAAATACCGGTGACCGCCAGGGTGCGGGCGATCTGGTCGATGGCCCGGTTGTGATAGACCGCCGACAGCACGCCCAGCGGCACGCCGACCAGGATTGCCAGCACCAGCGCCACCAGCGCCAGTTCCAGGGTGGCCGGGAAGAACGCCTGCAGGTCTTCCAGCACCGGACGGTTGGTACGTATCGACGTACCCAGGTCGCCGTGCAGCAGGTCCATCAGGTAACGACCGTATTGTTGATACAGCGGCAGGTCCAGGCCCAACTGGTGACGGATACCGGCCACCAGCGCGTCGCTGGCCCGGTCGCCGGCGATCAGTCGGGCAGGGTCCCCGGGAATCAGGTGCGAAATTGCAAAGGTAATCAGCGAAACGCCGAACACGACCAACACCAGGCCGAGCAGGCGCTTGCGCAACAGAGTCAGGAAGGCCATCGGGCACCTCAGTCACACGAACGACGAGAATCAGACACGCGCCGCCCCCGCAAGGCCGGCGCGCGCGAGCAGGTTTACTTGCTCATGCTGCCCAGGTTGAAGACCTGTTCGAGCATCGGGTTGAACACGTAGCCCTTGACCGAATCACGCATCGGCAAGGTATAGCTCTTCTGATAGAGGTAGGCGTAGACGCTGTCCTTGAGCACTTTTTTCTGTGCCGTCTGGTACAGCTCGACGCGCCTGGCGGTATCGCTGGTGGAGGCCGCTTCGCGGATCAGCTGGTCGACTTCGGGATTGCTGTAGAACGAGCGGTTGCCCTGCAGGCCCTGCATCTTGGAATCGAACCAGAAGTTCATGAACATGTAGGGGTCGGCAAAGTCCGGGCTCCAGGCCCCCGAGGCGATGTCGAAGTCGGCCTGGCCGACGCGCTCGCGCAAGGTCGCGTTGGCGAGTTTTTCCAGCTTGAGGTTGATGCCCAGGGGGGCCAGCGCCGCTTGCAGGGTCAGGCCGATCGGTTCCCAGTTGGGGTCCTTGTCCGAGTACATGTAGCTCAGGGTGGTGATCTTCTGCGGGACCTTGGCGAGGCTGTCCCTGGCGCCGGCGAGGTCCTGTTTCATCGGTGGCAGCGAGCTGTCATAGGCCCACATGCCGTCCGGGATCGGCCCGTTCATCAGCTTGGCCTTGTCCTTGAGGATACCTTTGACAATGCCGTTGTAGTCCACGGCCTCGGTGATCGCCCGGCGGGCATCGACGTTGGCCAGCGGGCCCTTCTTGTTGTTCAGGTAGAGGTAGGTCACCCGCAGCGACGGGAACTCCCGGACCACCACGCCGGACTTTTTGCCGAGCGCGCCGAGCTGGTCTTCGGGCATGTCTTCGATGATGTCCAGGTCACCGTGTTCGAGCTGCAGGCGACGCACGGAAGGCTCGGCGATGATCTTGATCACCACGCTTTTCAGCGCCGGTTTGGGGCCGGCGAAATAACTGTTCGGTTCCAGGGTCAACGACTGGCCTTTCTGCCAGTTGCTCAGGCGGAAGGGCCCGGAGCCGGCGGTGTGGCTGGACAGCCAGGCATTGACGTCGGCGCCCTTGCTCATCACCGCCGGGTTGATGATCGAGGCACCGTTATGGGCCAGGGTGAAGAGGAATGGCGCGAACGGTGTCTTCAGGGTGAAACGGATGGTCTGCGGGTCGACCACGGTCACCACCATGTCTTCCGGAAAGGCCCCCGATGGCCCCTGCTTGAGGGTCATCAGGCGGTCGAAGGAAAACTTCACCGCGGCCGCATCCACCGGGGCGCCGTCATCGAACTTGTTGCCGGGCCTGATCTTGAATTCCCAGACCAGGTTGTCCGGGGATACGGTCCAGCTCTCGGCCAGGTCGCCCTGGACTTCGGTGCTGCTCTTGTCACCTTCGACCTTGTAGCCGACCAGGCGCTGGTACGACGGGTAGGTGATGGTCCAGTCGTTGTTGTCGAAGGTCACGGCCGGGTCCAGCGTCTGCGGATCGGCCGGTTTGCCGATGACCAGCGTGTCCTGGGGCACGGCCGCCGTGGCAGCCTGCCAGGCCCCCAGGCTCAAGGCGCTGCACAGGACGGTCAGCAGCAGTTTGCCAGTGCCGGAAGAGGGGTTGCGGGTCACGGTGTTCGTTGGGTTCATGCCGGTTTCCTTGATCATTCGATGTATGGAAGTTCGTCAGGTTTTTTATAAAAGCTATAACCGGGCAGTTGCAGGTGAAACGTAAGTCATGCGGGTTATTGTTGTTCTCAGCCACACCGGGGCGGGCTGTGCTGTGTCGCTTGCGAAACTCTGCGGTTTCGTCGGTGCTGGCGTTGCGCGTGGATCGGGTTTCTCGGGACGGTGGCTCAATCCTCCTCCAGCAATGGGTAGTCGTCGGCGTTCGGTAATTCGTAATGCCACCATTCGGTATCGATGGCCTGGAACCCGGCGCCGAGCATGATCCCCAGCAGCAGCAGGCGATTGCGTTGCACATCGGCGGGCAGGTCGGGGTAGAACTGATGGGAGCGTTCTTCCATGGCGTCGAAGGCGGTGCCCATGTCCAACGGCTCGCCATCGCTGCCCACCAGGGTCAGGTCCACGGCCACGCCACGGCTGTGATGGGAGCCCAGGTGCGGGTCGCGCACGTAGTCGTTGTTCGGCAAGGCTTCCCACAACAGGTACTGAGCGTAGGGCGGGCGGTAGGCGTCATAGAGGCGCAGGGTCAATCCGGCCAGGCGCGCCAGTCGGCTGGCCTTGTCCAGGCACTCGGCGGCGCGGCGATGCAGCAGGCAGCGGGCCGTCGGGTAGATCACTTTTCCAGCCAGGTTGTCTGCACTGGCGTAGATCAGGTCGATTTGCACCTGATAGCGCTGGGCATCAATCTCTACAAGGGGGCTGTCGTTCACGCAAACACTCCAGTGGGATTCGGCGAGGCGGTGGGTCAGCCTTCGAACTGGCCGAAGGCTTTTTGCAGTTGACGGTTCCTGGCCAGGCGCTCGTCGAGGCGCTCGCCGTATTTCTCCGCGACCGCCGAAACCACCAGGTTCAACAGGCAGGCCAGTGGAGCAGGGGAGTCCCAGAACTGCCCGACATCGGTTTTCAGTTGCAGCAGATCCAGCGGGTAGTCTCGCGCCCAGGGGCATTGCAGGTCGGTGATCAGGGCCGTGGCCAACTCGTTGTCGATCGCTGCGTTGCAGAAGGCCTGGGTCACGCTGGAGTAGGCGCGGAAGTCGGCAATGATGGCGTAGGGATTGGCGAAGCCGGAGTTCAGCGTTTCGGCGTAGATCCCCGACAGGCCATCGACGTAGTAGACCTTGGGACGAATGTATTCGAGGTGGCTGTGGAACGCCGTGAGAATCCCGCGGGTGGATTGAATCCCGAGAATGAACACGGCATCGGCTTCATGGATGCGTTGCACGATCCTGGCGAAAGCCTCGCTGCGTGCCAGGCCATAGGCATGCTGGATGGCCTCGAGCTCGCGGCTCATGGACCTGTCGAGGGCATCTTCCTGGTTGGTCTCGGCACGAAAGGCGGCAATCCGGTCGGTGATCAGCCATGAGCTCGGTGCTTCGCCGCGCAGGCTCTTCTTGACCTCATCGATGTTCTGGTAACCCAGCGAGCGCAGGAAGCGCCCCACGGAAATCCCCGTGGTGGAAGCCTGCTGCGCGATGCTGTCGGCCGACTCGAACGGCAGTTGCTCAGGGTTGCCCAGCAGGTAGCTGGCGATGCGCTTGCCGGTGGGGGTCAGGCTGGAGAACTGCTGTTCCAGCACTTGAAGAAAGCTGTTCTTTTCCGTGGACATATCGGCGCGCCAGCATGGGGGTTGTTATGTTTGTGTCATTTGTTCTGACCTTGTTATAAACATAACATCGGCTTTCGAGATAGCACAATGCCTTTTTTTGACGAGGTCGCAACGCGTAAAAACGACTCGGGCCATTCGGGCTGATTATTCGGAAATACCGAAATGGATTTTCGATCAAGGCTCGATTATCAAGGCAGGGCCGAATGATTAACGTGGTGTCCAGCGATCGGGCGACGGGCTGCCAACTGGCGGCGTCCACGTCCGATTTCCCCGATCAGTCCCCTCAATGGAGCCCTGGACCATGCCACGTTCAACCCTGTCCCGCCGTCTCACCACCCGTATCACGGGTACGTTCATCGCCCTGGCACTTTCGGGCCTGGCCAGCGCCGCTACTCCCGACCTGGTGAGGCCGGGCGTGCTGGCAGCCGACAAGAGCCTGCCAGCCGCCCAACTGAAACTTGCGCAGACCGCGGCCCTGCGTTATGACACGTTCTGGCACACGGGTGACGAAGCCCTGGCCCGTACGGCACTGGCGGACAACTTCGTCGATCACACCCTGCCTGCCGGGCGCCAGCAGGGGCCTGAGGGGCCGTTGCAGGCTTCCCGGACCTTTCGGGCCGCGGTCCCCGACCTGACGTGCGAAGTCGTGCAAATGATCGTCGCCGGTGATCGGGTCAGCGCGCAGCTGCGCTTTCGCGGGCATTTCACCGGGACCTTTGGCGAGCGCAAGGGCAGCGGCCAGGTGGTGGACTTCATCGCCTTCGATATCTACCAGATCGAAAACGGCAAGATTGCCGCCGACTGGCACCTTGAAGACAACCTGATCTTGATGAAGCAACTGGGGGCACTATGACGATCCAGCATCTCGATCACTTCACCCTGCGTACCTCGCGGGTCGACGAGACGGTGGCGTTCTTTCGCGATGCCATCGGCCTTGAAGTGGGCTGGCGCCCGGCGTTTCCGTTCCCGGGCCAATGGCTCTACGCGGGAGAACGGGCACTGTTGCATATCGCCGACCTGGACCGCGGCAACTCCGCGCTGGAGGCTTATCTGGGCGCCCGTGTCGGTGGAGGGGGAACAGGCGCGCTCGATCACATCGCCTTTCGCTGCAGCGACCTGCCGGGGATGCGCCAACGCCTGCGCGACCTCGGCCTGCCCTTTGACGAGCGGGTGGTCCCCGACCTGGCGGAACACCAACTGTTCGTCGAAGACCCGAACGGCATCGGGATCGAGCTGATCTTTGCCTATTCGCCGCCGGCCAGTCGCTGACGCATTCCTTCACTGGCCGCCGGTCCGGCCTGCACGGTGCTGCGCTCCAGCGGCACCGGACGGCCATCGGCGCTATCCGCCATCATCAGGTGCAATGGCCGGCCGCTGTCGCGTTCGACGATCTGCACGCTTTCGCCCTCCGGTGCGTAATGGCGATTGCCCCATTCCACCAGGGCCAGGATCACCACGCGAAAATCCCTGCCCTTGGCGGTCGGCACATACTGGTAGCGCAGCGGGCGCTGGCTGTAGGCCTCGCGCTCGAGCAGGCCGTCTTCCACCAGCGCATTCAGGCGCCGGGTCAGCATGTTCGGGGCAATCTCCAGGCTGCGGGAGAATTCGTCGAAGCGTTTCAGGCCCTGCAAGGCGTCGCGCATGATCAGGATGCTCCACCACTCGCCAACCCGTTCAAGGCTGCGGGCGATGGGGCATTCGGCATGGATCAGGGTCTTGCGTTGCATGGTGGCTCCTGTCGGGCGAGCGGATTTTTGTCCGGTGAGTATGTTACTTTCATGATGATAGTAGCGTCCATAAGCCAATACCTCGCTCAATCACCTGAAGGAGTTGGATTGTCATGAACAAACGCATCGTTGTCACGGGCATGGGCGCATTGACCCCACTGGGCTGCGGCGTCGAACCGACCTGGCAGCGCCTGCTGGCCGGACAGTCCGGGATCCGGCCGCTGCCGCCGGAGCTGATCGGCGACCTGTCGATCAGCATCGGTGGCCAGGTGCCGGACCGCCTCCAGGACCCGCAGGCCGGCTTCGATCCCGACCAACTGCTGGCGGCCAAGGAGCAGCGCAAGATGGACCGCTTCATCCTGTTCGCCCTGGCGGCCGCCGATGAAGCCCTGGCCCAGGCCGGCTGGGCGCCAGATACCGACGAGGCGCGGGAACGCACGGCGACCATCATCGCCACTGGTGTCGGCGGCTTTCCGGCCATTGCCGAGGCGGTGCGCACCACCGACAGCAAGGGCCCGCGGCGCCTGTCGCCGTTCACCATCCCGTCGTTTCTCGGCAATATGGCCGCCGGGCATGTCTCGATCCGCTACGGTTTCAAGGGGCCGCTGGGTACACCGGTGACCGCTTGCGCGGCCGGCGTCCAGGCAATCGGCGACGCCGCGCGGATGATCCGTGCGGGAGAAGTCGATGTCGCGATCTGCGGTGGCGCCGAGGCCTGCATCCACCGCGTCAGCCTGGCCGGTTTCGCCGCGGCAAGGGCGCTGTCCAGCGATTTCAACGACACACCGGAGCGTGCCTCGCGGCCTTTCGATCAGGCCCGCGATGGTTTTGTCATGGGCGAGGGCGCCGGCCTGCTGGTGATCGAGGAACTCGAACATGCCCTGGCCCGTGGCGCCAAGCCCCTGGCCGAACTGGTGGGGTATGGCACCAGCTCCGATGCCTACCACATGACCGCCGGCCCCGAAGACGGCGACGGTGCTCGTCGTTCGATGCAGCAGGCCTTGCGCCAGGCCGGTGTCGAGCCGGCTCAAGTTCGCCACCTGAATGCCCACGCCACCTCGACCCCGGTGGGCGACAAGGGCGAGATGGCGGCGATCAAGGCGCTGTTCGGTACGCTGGACGGCCCGGCCATCAGCTCGACCAAATCCGCCACCGGCCACCTGTTGGGCGCCGCCGGCGGGATCGAGGCGATCTTCACAGTTCTGGCCTTGCGCGACCAGATCGCGCCGGCCACGCTCAACCTGGACAACCCCGACGAGGCCGCTGCAGGCCTTGACCTGATTCGCGGCGGGGCGCGGCCGTTGACCATGGAGTACGCGTTGTCCAATGGCTTCGGTTTCGGCGGGGTCAATGCCAGCGTGCTGTTCAAACGCTGGGTGTAGAGGGCTCAGGCAACGATCCCGCGGGACAGGCCGGCCAGCCGTGGCCTGTCCCGCGGGATCGAGTGGCGGGCCACGACCGTTTTTCCCCCTCTCGCCACTGGACTTGACCCGCATCGAATGGGGACAATGTGTTTTTGATGCGGAAATGGAAGCTCTCATGAGTGACAGTGCACAGCGCGGCCCCAGTGACATCGATCTGATGACGGACGTTGCCATGCTTTATTACCTTGAGAACATCACGCAGGAGGCTATTGCCAAGCGTTTCGAGTTGTCCCGGGCAAAAGTCAGCCGGCTGCTCAAGCGCGCGCGCGACGAAGGGATCGTCGAAGTGCGGGTACTGCAGCACCCGGCGATGAACAGCGAGCTGGAGCAGACGCTGGTCGAGCGTTTCAAGCTGGATCGGGCACTGATCGCCGTCGATCACGGTGACCCGGATGCCCAGCGTTCCGCGGTCGCCAGCCTGGTGGCCCACTACCTGAACAAGACCCTGGACGACGGCATGATCGTCGCCGTCGGCATGGGCCGCAATGTCGGCGCCGTGGCTGAAAACGTGTTCCTGCCGGTGACGCGCAACTGCACGTTCGTCTGCGCCATTGGCGGTTCGCTCAAGGCCGGCGAATACATGAATCCCGACCACATCTGCCGTCGGCTTGCCCTGCGCTTCGGTGCGGAAAGCGAAACCCTCTACGCCCCGGCGCTGGTGGCAAACCACGAGTTGCGCAGCGCCCTGATCAACAACGACACGGTGCGCTCGACCCTGGATCGGGCGCGTCGTGCCGATATCGCGCTGATCGGCATCGGCGACATGAGCGAGAACAGCAACATGGTGCGCATGGGCTGGTTCTCTCCCCAGGAGATCGCCCAGGCGCGACTGTCCGGTACGGTGGGCGACATGATGGGGTACGACTTCATCGATATCCATGGCCAGCCGGCGGTCAACACCATGCAGGGGCGGGTGATCGGGCTGTCGGTCCAGGAGCTGGCGCGGATTCCCGATGTCGTGGCGATTGCCAGCGAGAATACCAAGGCGGCGGCGACGCTCGGCGCGTTGCGTTCCGGGGTGATCAATACCCTGGCGACAACCGTGTCCAACGCCTACACCATCCTCGCGCTGGACGATGCGACTCGCAAACTCGCGTGAAGGGCTCAAGAGTGCCCTGACCGGCGCTTCTCGACGAGCGCCCGGTCAGGGGGGGCTGGATGCTCAGTCGAGCAGTTGCGCCTCGACCGATTCGGCGAGGTTGGTGAGGATCAGGCAGCAGGACACCGCACCGGCATCCAGCACGCCCAGGGAGCGTTCGCCCAGGCGACTGGCCCGACCGATTTTCGCCACCAGGTCGCGGGTGGAGTCGCGGCCCCGGGACGCCGCGCTTTTCATCTGGCCCAGGGCATCCTGGAACGAAGCGCCGCTGGCATGGGCCTGTTCGAAGGCTTCCACGGAGGGGATCAGCGTGTCCATCAGGCATTTGTCGCCGACACCGGCATCGGTGATGTCCTGCAACGACGTGAGGCCGCCGCGCAGCAGCCGGGCGAAACTGGCCCCATCGATCTCGGCGCGGCCCCGTACTTCGTCGGCCATGCCGATGAACAGGCTGCCGTAGAGCGGCCCCATCGAGCCGCCGATACCTTCCATCAGGGCCAGGGTCAGCTCGTCGAGCGCGTCGGCCAGGGACAGTTGGCGACCTTCAAGGCTCTTGCCGCAGCGGGAGAAGCCCTTGGCCATGTTGATGCCGTGGTCGCCGTCGCCGATGGCACCGTCCACTTCGCTGAGGTATTCGCGGTTGGCGACGATCACCGAGACCAGGTTGGTAACGATGGCGCTGCCGGTGCTGCTGGAGAAATGCTGGCTCATGGTTTACTCCGACTGCGACAGGCCGATGGAGCGGCACGGTTGATCGATCAGGGTGGTCAGTTCGGCATCGAGTCCGAGCAGGGTCAGGGTGACGCCCATCATTTCCAGGGACGTGAAGTAATTGCCGACATAGCAGCGATGAACCCGCAGGCCCTTGGCCTTGAGCAGGCGTTCGACTTCGGCATAGAAAATATACAACTCCATCACCGGCGTGGCGCCCAGGCCGGAGACCAGGACCACCACGCTGTCGTCCCGGCTGAAGTCGCGGTCGGCGAGAATCGGTGCGAGCATGCGCTCGGCCATGGCCGCGGCGGACTCGACGGGTATGACCTCGATCCCCGGTTCGCCGTGATGGCCGATCCCCAGTTCCATCATGCCATTGGCGATCTGGAAGTTCGGCTTGCCCACCGCCGGGATGACGCACGGAGTCAGGCCCACGCCAATGGAGCGGCAGTGGTCGACGGCCTTCTGCGCGACCCGGATCACGCCGTCGAGGTCGTAGCCCCGGGCGGCGGCGGCGCCACCGACTTTCCACATGAAGATTTCCCCGGCGACCCCGCGACGCTTGGCGATATCGGCCGGCGGGGCGGAGGCCACGTCATCGTTGGCGACCACGGTGCGAATGGTCATGTCCTTGCTGGCGGCCATTTTCATCGCCAGCTTGACGTTCATGTTGTCGCCGGCGTAGTTGCCGTACAGGCAGGCGACCCCGGCGCCCTGGTCGGCGGCGCGGAAGGCGTCGAAGAAGCTCTTGGCGGTGGGCGAGGAGAATATTTCGCCGACGGCCACGGCATCGACCAGTCCTGGACCGACATAACCCAGGAAGGCCGGTTCATGGCCGGAGCCGCCACCGGTGACGATCCCCACCCGACCCTCTGGCGAAGGAGTGCGCTTGCCGATGACCCGTGGGTTGGCTTCGTACTGGGCCAGCTCCGGATGGGCCACGAGGATGCCCTTGAGCATGTCCTCGACTACCTGGTCCGGATCGTTGATGACTCGATTCATGGCGTGTTTCCTTGTTCTTGTAAGGTCTGAGCCGATTACTGAATGCTGTAGCCGCCGTCGATCACGACGTTCTCGCCGGTGATCATCTTCGCTGCGTCGCTGAGCAGATAAAGCACCAGCCCGGCGATTTCTTCCGGCTGGGCGAAGCGTCCGACCGGGATCTGCGATTTGGCCCGTTCGCCGAGCTCGCCGGCCCAGGCCTTCTTGCCCAGGGCCGTCTCGACGATGGTCGGGGATACCGCGTTGACGTTGATGCCATGGGACGCCCACTCCATGGCCAGCACCTTGGTCATGCCGACTACCGCCGCCTTGCTGGCACAGTAGGCCACATGCCGGTCCAGGCCAATCACGGCAGCCTGGGACGCGAGGTTGACGATGCGGCCGGTGCCTTGTCCGATCATGTGCCGGGCGCAGGCCTGGGCGACGAAGAAACTGGCCTTGAGGTTGATGTCCAGGGTGGTGTCCCAGGCGCTTTCGTCGACGTCCAGGGCCTTGTCCAGCAGGGCGACGCCCGCGCTGTTGACCAGGAAATCCAGCCGGCCGAGGTGCGCGGCGGCCTGGTCGACGGCGGTCTGCACCTGGTCGAGCTGACGCAGGTCGACGGCCAGGCCGATATGCCCGGCGCCGAGGCCGGCTGCCACCTCGACCACCGCCGGATCGCGATCCAGCAGGGCGACCCTGGCGCCGCGCTCCACCAGCAGGCTGGCACAGGCCAGACCGATACCGGCGGCGCCACCGGTGATCACGGCGCAGCGGCCGTTGAGGTCGAACGCCTGGTTCCAGAAATTGGACATTGCATACACTCCATACGGGTCGGATCCGGCCCGGGTTTTCGATTGGGCAGACGCTTGCTTATAGGTTGTCGTTCGTTTGACGGGGGCGAAGAGCAACGCCTGGCTCAGCGTTTTTTCTTGCGCCAGACATCGATCAGTACGGCGAACACGATGATCAGCCCCTTGGCGACCTGTTGGTAATAAGAGGATACCCCGAGCAGGTTCAGGCCGTTGTTGATCACGCCGATCAGCAGGGCACCGAACAGTGTGCCGACAATGCTCCCGGTGCCGCCGGAGAGGCTGGTGCCACCGATCACCACGGCGGCGATGGCGTCCAGTTCATAGGACGTACCCGCCTGGGGCAGGGCGGAGGTGGTTCGCGCCGAGAGCACGACACCGGCCAGACCGGCCAGCAGCCCCGAGACCACATAGACCGAGAACATCACCTTGCGCACGCCGATCCCCGAGGTGCGCGCGCTTTTTTCGTTGCCGCCCACCGCGTAGATATAGCGGCCGTAGGTGGTGTAGCGCAGGACCATCCAGAAGATCAGCGCGACCACCGCGAAGATGATGATCGGCACGCCGATCGGGCCGATCTTGCCGATGCCCAGGGCCAGGTAGCTGTCGGGCAGGTCGGTGACCGGGCTGCCGTCATTGAGGATGAAGGTCATGCCGCGGGCGACGCTGAGCATACCCAGCGTCGCGACAAAGGGCGGGATCGACAGGTTGGCGACCATGAAGCCGTTGACCACGCCAAGCATGGCGCCGGCGAACATGCCGGCGCTGACCGACGCCAGCAGGCCGTGGCCCTGGGTCGCCACCAGGGCGCTGCACAGGCCGGCGAAGGCGAGAATCGAGCCGACCGACAGGTCGATGCCCTTGGTCAGGATCACGTAGGTCATGCCCACGGCGAGAATGCCGTTGATGGAGGTCTGGCGCAGGATGTCCATCCAGTTGCGCCAGGTCATGAAGTATTCGCTGGCAAAGGCCATGGCGATGCACAGCAGGATGAATACCAGCGGCAGGCCGAAGCGGTCCATGGCCTGGCGCAGGCGCGCGCGCGGGCGGCCGGTCGCGGCTACGGGAAGGGGGGCAGGGGCGGCAAGGATTTTACTGTTCATGAGGCGAGACTCAACAGGGCTTCCTGGGAAAGAGCGGTATCGGTGCTGACGGTGACCAGTCGGCCGCCTTTGAATACCGCGATGCGATCACTCAGATGGAGCAGTTCCGGGGCTTCGGACGAGACCACGATGGCCGCGCCACCGGCGCGGACAAACTCGTCGAGCAGGTGGTAGATCTCCTGTTTGGCGCCTTCGTCGATGCCCCGGGTCGGTTCGTCGCAAAGCAGGCAGATCGGCTGGGTCGACAGGCATTTGGCGAGCACCACTTTCTGCTGGTTGCCGCCGCTCATGGACGCCACCGGCAGGTCGAGGGAGGAAATCTTGATCTGCAGGCGCTTGACCATGCTGCGGGCCAGTTCGTTTTCCTTGCGCGCGCTGATCACCGACCAGCTCGATAGCTGCTTGTAGGCCGAGAGGGCGATGTTGGCCATGATGCTGCCGCTGAGGACCAGGCCGCTGTCCTTGCGATCCTCGGTGACCAGCGACATGCCGGCGCGGATGGTGGCCGCCGGTACGCCGATCGGCAGGGGCCGGCCTTGCAGGGTGGCCGTCCCCGAGTCGGGCTCGGTGAGGCCGTAGAGGCAGTTGAGGAACTCGCTGCGGCCCGAGCCCATCAGGCCATAGATGCCGAGAATCTCGCCCTGGCGCAGTTGCAGGCTGATGTCCTGGAACTCGCCGTCGCGGCTCAGGTTTTCGACATCCAGGCAGTTCTGCGTGGTGCATTCGCGGCCGACCTTGTGATCGATGCGTTGCAGTTCCTGGCCGACGATGCCGCGTACCAGATGGGCGCGGTCGATATTGGCCATGCGTCCGCTTTCGACGAAGGCGCCGTCGCGGAAGATGCTGTAGTCATCGGCGATCTGCGCCAGCTCGCTCAGGCGATGCGATACATAGATGATCCCGGCGCCGCGGGCGGTCAGGCGGCGGATGGCCTTGAACAATGTTTCAGTCTCGCGTTCGCCGATGGCCGAGGTCGGCTCGTCCATGATCATCACCTGGCAGTCGTGGCTGAAGGCCTTGGCGATTTCCACCAACTGGATCTGTGCCACGCTCAGGCGATGCATGGGGCTGGTGGCGTCCACCTCGAACTCCAGGCTGTGGAGCAATTCGCGGGTGCGCCGGTTCAGCTCCCTGCTGTCGACGATACAGCCGGCGCGGCGGGGTTCGCGGCCCAGCCAGATGTTCTCGGCGACGGTCATGTAGGGGATCGGTTCCAGCTCCTGGGTGATCATCGCCACGCCGGCGGCCAGCGCCTCGCCGGGGCGCTGGAAATGCACCGGTTGGCCATTGAGCAGGATGCTGCCGGCGTCACGCTGGGTGATGCCCATGAGAATGCTGAGAAAGGTCGATTTGCCCGCACCGTTGCCGCCGCACAAGGCGTGCACGCTACCTGCACGGAGAGAGAGGCGCCCGTCGCGCAGGGCGGGGATCCCTGCATAGGCTTTGGCGACATGTTCAGCCTGGAGCAGTAATGGCGTAGCCATCGGGGTGTCCTCTTGCTGATTTTCTTGTTAGATCAAGTCGATCAAATGATCGGCGAGTGATCATATGTTTAAAGCAAATCCCTGGTATGTGTCAACGAGGCTTTCTGTTATTTGGTGCTTTTCAATGGGTGATGGCTGTTATGGCAACGGATCATTCAAAAAACAGCTTGACACTCCTCTGTTTCTAGCGGGCTAATACTTGTGCAAAATTTCATTGAGTGATCATTTGATCGCTGTCTGTGCTTCTGTCGGGCAGCAGAGGAAAATTTATGGATGCAACCACATTGTTTTCGGTAGCCGTCGGCAGCGACGAGGCCGGCTACGAGCTCAAGGAGCTGCTCAAGCTCCATATCGAAAGCCTGGGCTACGGGCTCCAGGATTTCGGCTGTTACTCCTCCAGCCCCGTGCTTTACCCGGATATCGCCGCCGCGGTCGCGACGGCCGTGGGTGGCGGGGAGCATCGCCTGGGTATCCTGATTTGCGGCACCGGTATCGGCATGGCCATTTCCGCGAACAAGATCAAGGGTGTGCGTGCGGCCCAGGCCCACGACACCTATTCGGCCGAGCGTGCGCGCAAGAGCAACGATGCGCAGATCCTGTCCATTGGTGCACGGGTGATCGGTCCCGAGTTGGCCAAGAGCATTGTGAAAATCTTTCTCGAGTCCGACTTCGAAGCCGAGCGCTCCGGTCCGAAGGTCGAGCGGATCAGCGCCGTCGAGGCGGCGAACAGGGCACTGACCGGCCTCTAGGGCCAGGGCTGCCGCGCCTGCATGAAGTCTGGTCGGGATAAGCGCCAGGGACTGAAATAAAAATCAACAAGAGCCCAAGAAATGTCCAACCTGCAACCGATTCCGAAACCGAGCCAGCGTACCCTGGCCAACGCCATTCGTGCCCTCA
>NZ_JACAOR010000017.1 GCF_013386115.1 Pseudomonas gingeri | reverse complement strand
GCTACGACGCCGGCGCCGACGGTACGACCGCCTTCACGGATAGCGAAACGCAGGCCGTCTTCCATCGCGATGGTCTTGATCAGAGTGACAGTCATCTGGATGTTGTCACCTGGCATTACCATTTCAACGCCTTCTGGCAGCTCGCAGTTACCAGTCACGTCAGTAGTACGGAAGTAGAACTGTGGACGGTAGCCTTTGAAGAACGGAGTATGACGACCGCCTTCTTCCTTGCTCAGAACGTAAACTTCTGCGGTGAACTTGGTGTGCGGCTTGACCGAACCTGGCTTGACCAGAACCTGGCCACGCTCAACGTCGTCACGCTTGGTACCACGCAGCAGAACGCCGCAGTTCTCGCCAGCACGACCTTCGTCGAGCAGTTTGCGGAACATTTCAACACCGGTGCAGGTGGTGGTGGTGGTGTCACGCAGACCAACGATTTCCAGTGGATCCTGGACGCGAACGATACCACGCTCGATACGGCCAGTTACCACGGTACCGCGACCGGAGATCGAGAACACGTCTTCGATTGGCATCAGGAACGGCTTGTCGATAGCGCGCTCTGGCTCCGGGATGTAGCTGTCCAGAGTTTCTACCAGTTTCTTGACAGCAGTGGTGCCCATCTCGTTGTCGTCTTTGCCTTCCAGCGCCATACGAGCCGAACCGATGATGATTGGAGTGTCATCACCTGGGAAGTCGTAGGTGCTCAGCAGGTCGCGAACTTCCATCTCGACCAGTTCCAGCAGCTCTGCGTCGTCTACCAGGTCAGCCTTGTTCAGGAAAACCACGATGTACGGAACGCCTACCTGACGGGACAGCAGGATGTGCTCACGGGTTTGTGGCATCGGACCATC
>NZ_JACAOR010000016.1 GCF_013386115.1 Pseudomonas gingeri | reverse complement strand
ACTGGTCGATATTGTTGGCGTTAAGCCCGGCGCCTTCGATGGACACGCTGCCCTGGTCGACCTGATAACCCGACACCTGGCCGTTCTCGACAATAGGTTTGCCGGTGGTCAGGGTCGCCTGCGGCGTGTTGATAAAGCCGCAGCCACTGCAACTGATGCCGTAAGGGTTGGCGACGATCACATGGGCCGACTGCCCCGCCACTTCGGTGTAGCCGCGCAACTGGCTGGGGCTGCCGCCATTGACTTCGTTGAGGATGGTGGTGGCGGCTCGGCCGTTGAGGTTGCTGTTGCCGAGGATGATGCCGCCCAGTTGCGTGGACTGGGTCCGGTCGATGGCGTTGTTGAGGATGACGCCGTTGGCGCCGACGTTGTAGTCGTGGAACTGGTTATGGGACAGGCCGCTGCCATTGGGCGCGGCGATATTGATGATGGGTACGCCATTGCCTGCCTGACCGAGCGTGGTCCCCGGCGCGCTGACCACGATGCCGTCCGCCTGGGCCCACAGCGGCTGCCAGAACATGACGTTCGCCAACAGGAACGCCAGGCCGCGCTTGGGCAATCCCAGGAAGTGCTCACGGTTTTTCAGGGCAGCAGAAGGTTGGCGCGCAAGGAAGGCGAACTGGCGGACGTCCATGTCAAAAATCTCGGCGATCCGCACAAAAAAAACGGGCGCCCTGTTTTGTCTATGAAAGACGCAGGCGACCCGTTTCCTTTGCACGAAGTGATATCAAAATGATTACAAGATATTAAATAGCCATCATTCTGGCGTCAACAACCCGTTGAGCGGCTTCAAATACTTGACCATCACACACCGCAACGCCGCCTCATGCCCCACCGCAACTTCATGCTGCAACTGCGCGACATGCTCTTCTCCAAGACTGCCCGCCTCGACCTCGACAAACCCCAGCCGGGCATAGAACGGCGCGTTCCAGCGCAGGTGCCGATAGGTCGTCAGGCTGACGGTCGCGAACTGCTCGGCCTTCGCACAAGCAATTGCCGCCGCCATCAGTTGCGCGCCGAGGCCGCGTTTCTGGTGCGCGGCATGGACGGACAGTTCGACGATAAAGAACGATCGGTCCATCGTCTCCGCCGCCAGGAAGCCCACCGGCTGGTCTGCCCCATCCACCGCGACCCACAGGGTGTGATGCCGGCATAACTGCTCCAGGTAATCACCCGGCAACGGCTCGCCCTCGGCCACCCAGGCCAGTCCGATCTCGCGGAAGATCGACGCAGCGGAACGCTCGACCGCTGCCAGGGCGGGAATATCATCGGGACGTGCGGGGCGGACGGCAGGCATCGGGCTCTCGGGTTCGGCAACAAAGGGCCAACGATAGCAAAATCACGCCGGGTTTCATCGGCAACACGACTCGCAGGGTCTACTGTTGTCGTATCGTCCAGCACGGTCCCTGACGGAAGCCCCGCCTTCATGAAAACCCGAGTCGAGCATGTGGTGTTGGTCGCGGACCTGGTCGGTACCGCCGTGTTCGCCATCGAAGGCGCGGTCAGCGCCATGCGCAGTGGCCTGGACCTGCTCGGGGTAATGGTGATCGCCTTTATCGTCGCCCTCGGCGGTGGAGTCACCCGCGACCTGCTGATCGGCGCCACTCCCCCCAATGCTGTATGCGACTGGCGCTACCCGGCGCTGGCCTTTGCCATGGGCCTGTTGGCGTTCGTCTTCCATGCGCAGGTGTTCAACCTGTCGACATCGCTGCTCATCCTGCTGGACACCGCCGGCCTGGCGCTGTTCGCCGTGGCCGGTGCACAGAAAGCCTTGAACTTCGGTATTTCGCCCTTTGTGGCGATGCTGATGGGCACTATTACCGGGGTCGGCGGTGGGGTCGTGCGCGATATCGTCCTGGCACGGATTCCGCTGGTGCTGCAGGCTGATCTATACGCGACTTCGGCCTTTACCGGCGCCGCCGTGCTGATCATCGCCCGGCGCCTGGGGGCGCCACCGGTGGCCGCCGCCCTGCTGGCTGGCGCTGCCTGCGTGGCCCTGCGCCTGCTGTCGCTCAGCGGCGGCTGGCAGTTGCCGAAAGTCATCGGCTGAACATCACCGCGCATAGCCGAAGCGGGTGAGGAATTCGGCCTCGATGCTGCTGCAGTTTTCCTGCAGTGTCGCCCGGAACTGCGGGCTGGAAAGGGTGTTCAGGCGCTGTTCGCGGCAGCGCACCAACCGTTCGGCCAGGGCTTCGCGCTCGCGATCCACTTCCAGGTTGAGACGGACGAAATACACCCCCAGAAATACCGCCGTGCACACGATGAACGTGACCAGGAAGGCAAACCAGTTCCGGCCCTGTTCAGGTTCGGGAGCGTTATGGTCAGACGTGTGGGGCATTCCAGCTTCCTGCCGAGGTCAAGCGCAACAGGCACTGCTTGCGCGGCGGCCAATGTAGCACTTCAGGACTGTCGAACGCATGTTCATCGTCACTGCGCATCGTTGCCGGATAACCGTGTATTTGAATCTTCATCTTTGAACTAGAGCCTTCTGCCAGCACTGGCCTTACACTGCGCTCCCCGCACTTTCCACCCAAAGACCAGCGTTTATGAGCGAAGCCTTCGAAGTCCCCAGCCCTCACGAAAAACACGTTGAACACACCACCGAGCACGCCCATGCCCGCGGCGACGGTTTTGCCAGTCGGATCGCGGTGATGACCGCCATCATGGCGACCATCGGCGCCATGCTCAGCTACCAGGCGGGCTCCACGGAAAGCGAAGCGGCGATGGACAAGAACAACGCCGCGATCATCAAGACCGAAGCCGCCAACCAGTGGAACTACTACCAGGCCAAGTCCAGCCGCCAGAACCTCTCGGAAATGGCCAGCCATATCCCGGGACTGGATGCCGCGCACTACAACGCCGAAGCCGAACGCTACAAGAAGGAAAAGGAAGCGGTGCGGCAGAAAGCCGAGGGGCTGGAAACCCAGAGCCGTGAATGGGATGCCAGGTCGGAGGAAGCCCTGCATCAGCATCATCGCTGGGCCCAGGCAATGACGGCCATCCAGATCGCCATTTCGATGGCGGCCATTACCTTGCTGACCCGCCGCGAATGGCTCAAGCGCCTGTCCTACACCGCAGCGGCAGCGAGCGTGGTACTCGGCTCGCTGGCCTGGCTGCATATCTGACGGTAAGTTGTGCCGGAACACCGATCTGCAGGAGCCGGCTTGCTGGCGATGAAGGCATGGAGCCTTGCATCGCCCTTGCGGACGCTATCGCCGGCAAACCAGCTCCTAGAGGTTTCGCGGCGTACGGGTATCAGCTCTCGCCCTCCACGTCGTCCAGGCTGAAGGTCTCGGTGCTGTCGTTGTAGGAGAAGATTTCGGCGTAGCGGCCCCAACTGATCACGCTTTCCAGGGTCTGCTCGACGAAGTCTTCGCTGAGGGAGTCCTCCAGTTCCTGTTCGAAACGCACCCGCGGCGCCCAGTGGCCGCGCCGCTCCTGCAGGACCTGGCGGATACGCGCCGCCAACGGCACCTGGCGCAGCAGATGGTCGGCGAACATGACCTTGCGCTCCTGGGTGCCGTACTCGGCAAACAGCTTGCCCGCCTCGGTCAGGGAGATATCGGCGCCGCGCAGTTCGGCAAAGCCCAGGTGCTCCAGCATCTCGGCCACCGGGAACAGATCGTCGACCTCCAGCAACAACCGCTCCGCCACGTTCGGCAAGCCTGCCCGACCGTGGTAGGGCTCGGCCGCCAGCGCCTCGATCAGGCCGGCCATCAGGTTGGTCGGCACTTCCTGCAGACGGCTGCCCAGTTGCAGTTCGGCCTTGCCGGTACGGGCATCGGCACTGCGCCGGTCGGTCATCAGCGCGTAGATATCGTCGACCATCTTGCGAAAGATCGGGTCCAGGCGGTTGCGCGGATGGGCAAAGGGAACCTTGATCTGCGCCACCACCCGCCCGGGGTTCGAGGACAGCACCATGATGCGGTCGCACATCAGCACCGCTTCCTCGATGTTGTGGGTGACGATCAGGATCGACTTGATCGGCAGTTGTCCGCCACTCCACAGTTCCAGCAGGTCGGTCCGCAGGTTTTCCGCGGTCAGCACGTCAAGGGCGGAAAACGGCTCGTCCATCAGCAACAGGGTCGGGTTGACCACCAGCCCGCGGGCGAAACCCACGCGCTGGCGCATGCCGCCGGACAGCTCGCGCGGGTAGGCGTTTTCGAAACCGTCGAGACCGATCAGGTCGATGGCGGCCAGGGCCCGTTTGCGCGCTTCCCTGGGCTCGACCTGCAGCGCCTGCAGACCCGCCTCGACGTTTTCCAGCACCGTCAGCCAGGGGAACAGGGCAAAGGTCTGGAACACCATGGCCACGCCCTTCGCCGGTCCGGCCAGGGGCGTGCCGTTGTAGAGCACGTCACCGGAGGTCGGCTGGATCAGCCCGGCGATGATTCGCAGCAGCGTCGACTTGCCCGAACCGGAGCGTCCCAGCAGGCCGACGATCTCGCCTTCGTGCAGGCTCAGGTCCACCTCGCTGAGCACCTGCCGTTCATCCTTGCCCTTGCCAAAGCCCTTGCTCACGTTGGTCAGCGAGTAGATTTCACGGGAAGCGCTGGTGTATTCGGTATGACTATTCATGAGACCGACTCGGGTTAATTCATACGGAGTTTGTTTTCGGCAATGGCGTACATCGGCCGCCAGACCAGACGATTGAACAGCACGACGAACAACGACATGACCACCACCCCGAGGGTGATTTTCGGGAAGTCGCCGGCGGCGGTGGTCTGGGCGATATAGGCGCCCAGGCCGTGGGCGACCACCTTGTCCTGGCCCCAGGAGACGAACTCGGAGACGATGCTGGCGTTCCAGGCACCACCGGAGGCGGTGATCGCACCGGTCACGTAGTAGGGAAAAATGCCCGGCAGCATGACCTTGCGCCACCACTGCCAGCCACGGATATGGAAGTTCGCCGCGGCTTCGCGAAAGTCATTGGGGAAGGCGCTGGCCCCGGCGATCACGTTGAACAGGATGTACCACTGGGTGCCGAGCACGATCAGCGGACTGAGCCAGATATCCGGGTTCAACTGGAAGTGCAGGATCACGATGACGAACACCGGAAACAGCAGGTTCGCCGGAAACGCGGCGAGAAACTGCGCCAGCGGCTGGATCTTTTCCGCCAGGTGCGGACGCAGGCCGATCATCACCCCCAGCGGCACCCAGATCAGCGACGCGACACCGATCAACACCACCACCCGCAGCAGCGTGATCAAGCCCAGGCCGAGTACATGGCCGACGTCGCCGAGGGTCACTTCGCTGCTGACATACAGCACGATGTGGTACAGCGCATAGAGCGTCAGCGCGCCGATACAGACGCCCCAGACCCAGTCGACCACCCGCGAGGCGGTCGGGTTGGCGGCAGCGCCCCCGGCATGGCGGCGGGGCCGGTTCAGGCTCAGGCGCAGATGCCCGAGCCGGGTGACGGCACGCACCACCGGACGAATCAGGCGCTGGATCACCCGGGTCCGCTGGATCAGCCGCAGCACCCAGGACTCCGGGGCACCGCCCTGGGACGAGGTGTCCTCCATGCGGAACTTGTCCGCCCAGGCCACCAGGGGTCGGAACAGGAACTGGTCGTAGATCAGGATCACCACGATCATCGCCAGGATCACGTAGCCCACCGCCGAGAGGTCGCGCTGGTCGATGGCCAGCGCCAGGTACGACCCGATCCCCGGCAGCGTGATGGTCTTGTCGCCGACGGTGATGGCTTCCGAGGCCACCACGAAGAACCAGCCGCCGGACATGCTCATCATCATGTTCCATACCAATCCGGGGATGGCGAACGGCACGTCGAGCTTCCAGAACTTCTGCCAGCCGGACAGTTGCAGGCTGCTGGATACTTCTTCCAGGTCGCGGGGCAACATGCGTAGCGACTGGTAGAAGCTGAACGTCATGTTCCAGGCCTGGCTGGTGAAGATCGCGAAGATCGCCGCGCACTCCGCCCCCAGCACCCGCCCGGGGAACAACAGGAGGAAAAAGGTCACCGTAAAGGAGATGTAGCCCAGCACCGGCACCGATTGCAGGATGTCGAGCACCGGCACCAGGAGCTTTTCCGCACGCCGGCTCTTGGCAGCCAGGGTGCCGTAGATAAAGGTGAAGACCAGCGCCGCGACCATGGCCGCGAGCATGCGCAGGGTGGTGCGGATCGCGTATTCCGGCAGGTTGGCCGGATCCAGGGAGATCACCTGGCTCTGCAAGGTGGAAATCGGCGCCCAGGTTTCCCGTGCGCCGATCGACAGGAACAGCAGGAAACCGACCACCAGCGGCATGGCCATCAGGTCCCAGCGATTGGGCAGCAGGCGCCGGGTGCTGGCTGGAATGTAGTGACGAAATACCTTGTTCATAGTCAGCGATTCCAGCAATGTTCCGAAGGGAGACTAGACCAGCCACATGAAATTCATGTCATTTTCGGGGGGAGAATTGCACAGCCCACCCCAACCGCGGCTGAACGATATGACGTTGTCATCACTGTGTTACATTTCCCACCGTGCTCACCCCTTCGAGCCGTGCCTGCTTTCAAAAACCCGACGACCTTGCCGACGATGTCAGACACCCTGCTGCTGATCGAAGACGATCGCCCCCTGGCCCAGCTCACGGCGGAGTTCCTGCGCTCCGAGGGCTTTGACGTGTCCATCGAGCACCGCGGCGACCGGGCCGTCCGGCGCATCCGCGAAGAGCAACCGGCGCTGCTGATCCTCGACGTCATGCTGCCCGGCCTGGACGGCTTCAGCCTGTGTCGGGAAATCCGCGCCGAGTATCCGGGGCTGATCCTGATGATGACCGCCCTGGATGAGAACACCGAGCAACTGGTCGGCTTCGATGTCGGGGCCGACGACTATGTGGTCAAGCCGATCGACCCGCTGTTGCTGCTGGCCCGTATTCGTGCCCTGCTGCGACGCCATCGCCAGGCGCCACCGCAAGGCTATGAGTTCGGTGCGTTCAAGCTGGATGCAAAAAACCGCCGGGCGTGGCTCAACGACACCGCCTTGGCGTTCTCCGCCAGCGAGTACGAACTGCTGGATATCTTCTCGCGCCAGCCGGGCGTGCCGCTGACCCGGGAAAAGCTGCTGCAGCAACTGCGAGGCCTCGAGTACGACGGACTGAACCGTTCGATCGACATGCGTGTGTCACGGCTGCGCAAGAAGCTGGTCGGCCTGGAATGCCCGGTGACCATCCAGACCGTTCCGGCCCAGGGCTATCTGTTCGTCGAAATCGGGCCGAGCCATGTTTGAACCCAGGCGCTGGATGGCCATTGTCGCCGGCCTGCTCTGGACCGCGCTGACCCTGTACCTGCTGTGGCTGTCGGCCGGTGCCTCGGTGGCCGTCAGCGAGGCCAGCTTCCGGCGCCTGATGACCGGCCCCGGCTACCTGATCGCGCAGCAACTCAAGCCACTGTCCGCCAAGCAGCGCGAGGTCAGGCTCGATGTGCTGCGCCAGCACTTCCAGTACCCGGTGAACCTGGTCGAGCGCGACAGCATCGACGTACCGCCGGAAGCGGACACCATGCTCGAACACCACGAGGCGGTGCAGGATGTCGATGAAGAGATCGCCTATTACCCGCTGGACGACGAGACGCTGATCCAGTTCGGTCCCATGTGGGTCAGCGCTTCGCTCGATGACTTTTTCGTCACGCCGATCTACTGGTTTACCGCCTTCGCCGCCGGGGCACCGGTCCTGGTGTTCCTGGGCCTGGGTTGGAGACGCCGACGCCAGCACCAGCGCGACATGACCGCCCTCGCCGCCTGCCTGGGCGGCATGGTCCGCACGCCCACCGTCACCCTGCCCCCCGTGGGCAAGGAGTGGCGACCGTTGCTGCTGACCCTGCAGCAGCATGCCCAGGACATCGCCGCCATGAGCGAGCGGCACAAGGAAGTGTCCCAGGCGGTGTCCCACGAATTGCGCACGCCGCTGGCACGGCTGCGCTTCGCCCTGGTGCTGTTGACCCGCAGCGAAGACGAAGCCACCCGCAAGCGCCTGCAGGAACGCTTGCAGGTCGACATCGAGGAACTCGAATCGCTGGTCCGCGCCAGCCTGACCTTCGCCAAGCTGGCCGGCGCACCGGCCAACCTGAACAATGAGCCGATCCTGATCCAGAGCTGGCTGCAAAACGAATTCGCCCTGCTCGACGGCAACCGGCATCGCCTGGAACTGGAAACCGATCCACCGGGACTCGAGCTGATTGGCGACAGCGCCCTGCTGCACCTGATCGTGCGCAACCTGCTGGGCAATGCCGTGGCCTATGCCCGCTCCCATGTGCGGATCAGCGCCCTGCGCCAGGGTGAAAATCACTTGGTCCTGCACGTCGACGACGATGGTCCGGGCATCCTCGCCGAAGACCGGGAGAAGATTTTCGAGCCCTTCGTGCGACTGTCCAGCGGTCCCGAACAGCCGGGCGGGTTCGGCCTGGGCCTGGCGCTGGCGCAACGGGCGGCACACTGGCATCGCGGCGAGCTGTCGGTGTCCCGTGGCCCGCTGGGCGGTGCCCGCTTCAGCCTGGTCCTGCCACTGCGGCCCGACTGAGACCACAGCCGCCGCGTTACAGCCCGTTACAGCAGCGCTTGCCGGCCATCGCTACCCTGCCTCTATCGACAGGGCACGGATGCTCTCCCTCAACCCAGGCAGGAGTGTGCGCATGGCTTCTTTCAGACAGCGACTGTTGCTTCCCTTGATCATTGCCGGACTCGGCACCGTGGCGCTGAGTGCCAAGGGCCAGCCCGTGGGCACCGAAGTCGACCGGCCCGGGCCGGCACGACACGACGCCCGGTCCCCGGTCCCCGATCTGCTACTGCCGGGAAAAAACGGCACGCTGATCGCGCTCTCGTTCAAGAGAACCTTCGGCCGACGCGCCCCGGGCAGGGTTATCTGATCGCAGGAACGCCTGGGCGCTGGCAAGCGGTAACGCTCAGGCATGCGCCCAGCGCCGATGCAGGCCACGCGCCAGGGCATCGAGGGCAAAGCCCAGCACGCCGATCAGCAGCACCATTGCCATCAGTTCCGAATAGGCCAGCCGGTCGCGGGTGTCGAGGATGAAGTAGCCCAGCCCCGCACTGACGCCAAGCATTTCGCACGGCACCAACACGATCCAGAGAATGCCGATGGACAGGCGCACGCCGGTCAGCACATGGCCCAGGACACCCGGCAGGATCACCTTGCGCAGGGTTTCCCAACGGGTGGCGCTGAGGCTGCGGCTCAACTGCAACCAGCGTGGGTCGAGCTGACGTACCCCGGCCACGGTGTTGAGCAGGATCGGCCAGACCGCCGCGAACGCCAGCAGGAAGTAGATCGGCTGGTCGCCCACGCCCATCAGCATCACCACCACCGGCATCCACGACAGCGGGGAAATCATCCGCAGGAACTGGAACGCCGGCGTGGTCGCAGCCTCCAGGTGACGATAGCTGCCGATCAGCAGGCCCAGGGGCACGCCGATCAGCAACGCCAGCAACAGGCCGACGAGGATGCGCTTGAGGCTGACCAGTACATGCTCGTACAGCTCGGCCCGACCGAGCAGTTCGACCAGGCTGGTCAGGGTCGCCTCGGGCGAGAAACGCGCCGCCAGCCCGTCCGCGCTGCCGAACAGGTGCACGCCGAGCCACCAGGCCAGCAGCAGGCTCAACAATCCGGCGATACCCAGTACCCAGTTCCACAACGGTGAAGACGCCTTGCCCATCAGAGACTGAACTCCTCGCTGCGCTCGAAGCTGTCGGGCAGACCGAACGCCTTGAGCCCACCCACGGCGGCGATGCTGTTGCGCACGAAGCGGTCGTCCACCAGGTCGCGGGCGGTCTGCTGCGGATCGAGGTTGGCAAGGAAGCCCTTGTCGCCCTCGATCAGCGTGTCCTTCAGGCGCCGCACCAGTTCCTCGGTGTAGCTGGGAAACGGATAAGGCTGGAAGTCGATGCGTTGCTCATCCCAGTTGCCATGCTGGATCGCCCCGCTGGCGAGGTAGGCATCACGCTCGACGGCGTTGGGCACCAGCACCCGGCCGAGCACTTGCGGCGTGTGCGGGGTGTAGCGGTTGGTGCCGTCCTTGGACAGCAGCCTGGCGGCCTCGGCGCGGTTGTCGCGGGTCCAGAGCTGCGCCTTGACGATGGCGTTGACCACCTTCTGCGACCAATCGGGACGGTTGTTGAGGTCCTGCTCGTGCATGAACACCACGCAGCAGGCATGGTTGCGCCAGATATCGCCGGTGAAGCGCTGGACCCGGCCGACCTTGAGTTCCTCGGCCAGGGCATTGAACGGCTCGGCGACGATATAGCCGGCGATCCGCTTGCTGGCCAGGGCCGGCGGCATGTCCGAGGGCGGCAACACCACCAGGTTGACCTCGTTGGCCGCCAGCACGCCGTTGGCGGGCTTGCTCACCGGTTGCAGGCCATGATCGCGGAACAACTGCTGCACCACCACGTTGTGGATCGAATACCAGAACGGAATCGCCACCGATTGTCCGCCCAGTTGCTTGACCTCGGTGATCCCCGGAGCCACGGTCAGGCCCGAGCCGCCGACATGGTTCCAGGCCACCACCTTGGCCGGGACCTTGCTGCCGTAGCGGGCCCAGACCGTCATCGGCGACAGCAGGTGGATCACATTGACCTGCCCGGAAATGAACGCCTCGATCACCTGGGCCCAGCTGCGCAGCAGGACCGGGCGCTCGGCCTTGATCCCTTCGGCTTCGAACAGGCCATTGTTATGGGCCACCAGCAAGGGCGTGGCATCGGTGATCGGCAGGTAGCCGATGCGTACCGGTGCGTCAGGCTCCGAGGCCGCGCGGGCCTGCAGGCTGTTGAGCAGCGGCAAGGCACCGCCAGCGGTCAGCAAGGCGCTGAGTTTGAGGAAGTCACGACGTGTGTGGGTGAAGTCGTCCAGGCACATGATCCATCTCCGACGGTTCGGGCTGCGTTGAGTTGAGGGGGTTGCGGCTCGCCCGCCGAAGGGTTTTGAGAATATCGATACGCAGGGCACCCAGTTCATCCACCAGTTCGGCACGTGGCTGCGGCAGGTCGATGCGCCATTCGCCGAGCGTCCGCGCCGGGCTGTTACCCAGTAGCAGGATGCGCTCGGAGAGCAGCAGGGCTTCATCAATGTCATGGGTGATCAGCACCGCCGCGGTGCGGTGTTCGGCAATCACCCGCAGCAACAGTTGCTGCATGTCGGCGCGGGTGACTTCGTCCAGCGCGCCGAACGGTTCGTCCAGCAGCAGCACCTGCGGGTGGCGCGCCAGGCAGCGGGCCAGCGCCGTGCGCTGGGCCATGCCGCCGGAAAGCTGCGCCGGGTACTGGTCGCGGGCGTGCAACAGGCCGACCGAGGCAATCGCATGACTGATCCGCGCCTGGCGCTGTTCCTGGCTCAACGAGGGCTGTCGGGCAAAGTCCAGGCCAAAGGCAACGTTCTTTTCCAGACTCAGCCAGGGCAGCAGGCTCGGGTCCTGGAAGGCCACCGCCACCCGCGGGTGCGGGCCGTTCAGGGATTCCCCGAGCAGGCTCACCTGGCCGCCATGGGGCGCCTGCAAGCCCGCCAGGACCCGCAAAAGGCTCGACTTGCCGACCCCGCTCGGACCGAGGATCGATACCACTTCCCCCGGTTTCAGGTCGAGATCGAAACCCTCCAGCACGGTGTGCCAACCCTGCTCACGGGGGTAACCGAGGCTGATCTGCCGGGCTTGCAGCAAGGAGGTGCTCATGCCGCCGCTTCCCGCGCCTGACGTTGCAGTTCGGCGCGCAGTTGCACCAGGCTCGGGGTGACGATCGGCACGAACGCCGACTCGCGCCAGCGCCGGGCAAAACCGCTGCCGTGCTCGCTCAGGTAGGCCTTGCCGCCGCTGGCCTGCAATTCCAGTTGCACCGCCTGGGCGGCGGACTCGGCGAGGGTGATGCGGATCTGGAACAGGTCGGCGGGACGGGTGAGGAAACGGCCATCGAGCAGACCGTTCTTCAGGGCTTCCACCGCCTGCTCCAGCACATGGCGTTGCTCCAGCAGGGGCTCGCGCAGAATCGAGCGGCCGTCCTGCAGATGGCCGGCGACCTCACTCAGGGCGCGCCGGCTCAGGCCGATCGCCATGCCGCATTGCAGGCCGAGAAACGCCGGGCGTACCGCCGGCAGAAAACGCTTGGCATCTTCGTGCAGCAACCAGTCGCTGCTCACGCTGACCTGTTGCAGGTCGATGGCCGCAGTATTGCTCGATTGCAGGCCCATCAGTTGCAGGTCGGCAGAGCGCCTGACGCCCTCCAGTCCATCTGGAATCGCCAGTACAAAGGGCACCCCGCCCTCCTCGCGCTCGATCGCCGCGGCCACGACAAACCCGCTCTTGCGCAGGTTGGTCACCCAATGCAGGCGACCGTCGAGTTGCCAGCCATCGGCCTGGGAGCGCGCACGCACCTGCAGCGACTCGATGCCCGAAAGGAACTTCATCGCGTTCGACAGCCCGGTCGCCCCGGCCAGCTCGCCACTGAGCAACGATGGCAGCAGGCGTTCACGCAGGCCACGATTCGGGCTCTGCAGCAGGTATTCGATAAAGGCCCGCTGGCCCCAGAAGACAAAGGCCGCCGCCAGGGAATGACTGGCAACGCCGGCGAGCGTTTCCACGGCATCGGCGATATCGCCACCGCTGCCACCCTGGGCTTCTTCGACACCGACGCGCAGCACCCGCGCGGCGGCCAGCCGCGACAGCACCGACTGCGGGTCGCATTGCCCCAGGTCCAGGGCCTGGGCGTGTTCGTCCAGCCATTGGCTCAATGCCGGATCAAGCATGTGGTTCTCTCCTCGAACGCGGCGCCCGGCCATTGCCGACGCCGTTGAATCATTGACCCGCCGCTTGCCAGCGGTACTTGGCCAGCTCGGGATTGAGCGGCGTGCGGGCGAAGACATTGGCGAAGTTGCACAGGGTCGCCAGACTGACGCCGAGAATCACTTCCAGGGCATTGCCCTCGGTGTAGCCGGCCGCCGTGAAGGCGCTGAAGGTCTCGTCGCTGACATTGCCGCGGGTGGCGATGACTTCCCGGGTAAAGCTAGCCAGTACTTCGAGTTTTTCCTCGGGCAGTTCGCTTTGCCCGCGCAAGGCACTGACCACCTCGTCCGGCAGCCTGGCCTTGTTCACCGCCACCGCGGTATGCCCGGCGACACAGAAATCGCAACCGTGGGTGGTGGCGGCAATCAACTGCACCACTTCGCGCTCGGCCAGGCTCAGCTCGGCTTTGCCATTGAGCCCCGATACCGTAACGTAGGTTTCCAGGGCCGCCGGTGCGTTGGCGAGCACGCCGAGCAGGTTCGGGATAAACCCGGAGTTCTTCTGAGCGTTCTCCAGAAAAGGCCTGGCCGCTTCAGGGGCGCTTTGCAGAGTGTGTAAAGTGACGCGCGACATGGCGTGGACTCCAGTTGATGAGATGTCCGGCAAGTCTGTTGGTTATAAGAATTCCGATCCATATTCTAAAGTAGCGTTTACTTGCTCCTGAGTGTTTCCATTAGATGATTTCGTCCAGCCCACTGGTTGATTGGTTATTAGAGAGCCTCGAGCTCGACACCAGCCTGTTTCATGTCGGGCGCTACTGCGGTGGCTGGCACGCCAGCACCCATGGCCTGGCGCGGGCCAGCTTCCACCTGATCGTGCAGGGACATTGCTGGCTGCATATTGATGGAGCGCAAGCCGGCGTGCGTTTGCATGCCGGGGACGCGGTGTTTCTGCTGCGCGACCTGGACTATCGGCTCTCGAGCGCCGAGGACAGCACCCGGGCCAGGGACCTTCCACGCATGGCGATGACCGCGCTGGACGGCGAGGCCCAGGATGGCGTGGGCCTGGTCTGCGGCTTCTTCCATTTCCGCTCGGGGCTGTCGTCGCTGATCATCGACGGGCTGCCGGACTGGATCGTCCTGCGCGCCGGCGATCCGTCATCGACGGCGGCCCGGGCCCTGTTCGAACTGATCCTGGACGAGTGCCAGCGGCAACCGGCGCCCTCCCCGGCATTGCTGGAGCGCTTGAGTCACCTGCTGTTCCTGTATGTCCTGCGCCAGCAGGTGGCGGGCAACCAGGACCTCGGCGGACTGGTGGCGCTGGCCCGGCACCCGGGATTCGCGCCGCTGCTGGAACAGTTGATCGAGCGCCCCGGCGAAAGCTGGTCGCTGGAAAGCATGGCGGCCTGTACCGGGATGTCGCGCTCGGCGTTTTTCAAGCGCTTCAACGAACTGGCCCGACAGTCGCCGGGCCAGGTGCTGCTGGCCTTGCGCATCCGCCATGCCTGCCAGTTGCTCAAGGCCAACAACACCGTGGAACAGGTCTGCGCGGCGGTGGGCTATCAGTCGATCGCGGCATTTACCCGGGCCTTTGCCAAGTCGGTCGGGGTGCAACCGGGGGCTTATCGCAGGCAGCATGAAGGACGGGGCTAGAGGTCGGTATAACCAGCTGAAACTTTCTGGCCAAGGTATCAACTGACGACCGCTGACGCCCTACCCTACGAGCAATTTTTTTCCAGCAGACTGGAACAACAATAACGCGGCTTGGCCTCAAGATGCTCAGTGCTCCGACTGCCCAGTATCAATTTCATCAAAAATGCTTTTTCTACGAACCTGCTTTATGTTTCTTACTTCGCCGATTTTATTGAGCGCCTCAATAAGCAGATCAGACAGCTCTATCCTGCTTACCACAAGTTTATTACTCAAGATCCAGCACACACCTTCAGGACGAGCAATAGCGACTCTTGCAATCGGTAGGTTCCCCTTGAATTTCCTTGGACTCTCAAGCTTGGCCAATGGCATTCTAACTTTCTCAAAATCCTCCACAAGCTTTCTGAACGTCTTGGCATGCGGATGCTTTCCCTCATTCAATTGCTGCCAGATGGTTCTTATCAGTTCATAGGCTCCCAACACCCATAAATAACTATGGGTATAATGATCTTTTTCACGATCACTATCACCTCTTGATACCCCTTCGGGAAAACTCGTCATCCAGTGGTCTTCAGCAACGAGCTTTGCGTCCATGCGTGCCAAGCCATTCAATACCTCATAGAACCACATATCAAACCCCTGAACATAAATCAGTGGCATCATCCATTTTTGATAGCGGCTATCATCCATCACAATACCCAATCAACCATTAAACGTTAAAATAAAAAAATACTCACATCGTGATCCCGACTATCGATCACTCAATCACGGAAACACGGCCCTGAAGCTGGTGCCGGTAATCCGCTGAACGCTGAAGCACCTCGGCGAAGCCCAGGAAGTTCGCCGGCTTGGTCAGAATATCGTTGGCACCCGCGCGTCTGAAACGCTCGATCTCATTCGAAAAAGCGCTCGCGGTGAAAGCCACGATGTAGCAGGTATCACCCGCGGGCAACTCACGAATTCTACGGATGGCTTCGAGCCCATCCATACCGGGCATATTGATATCCATCAAGATCACATCCGGGGTCGAAGTCATACAGTGGTCGAGTGCCTCAAAGCCATCGGACGCCAGATCAGGCTCATAGCCCAAGGTTTGCAGCATCGCCATGGCCACCTTCTGGTTCAGCAGATGATTCTCAACCAACAGAATATCGAGTGGGTAATCACGCGCGAAAGATGCGTCAAAAACCAAGGCGGGATGGTCCTTGGCAACGGGTATCTCAGAGACAGGGAAGGGCTCGATGGGAAGTGAGAAGGAGAAAATCGAACCGACCCCGAACAGACTGCTGAAGGACAGCACGCCATTTTGAGCTTCGATCAGGCTCTTGCAAATGGACAGGCCAAGGCCGCTCCCGGTAAAGCGTTGGTCAACCGGGCCGTTGAACTGGGTGAAGGGCCTGAATAGACTGACCTGCTGCTCCTTGGAGATGCCGATACCGGTATCACGTATTGAAAAGTCGAGCCGAGGGTCAGAGTCACTGCCATTGGCACTGATCGTAAGCGAGATCTTTCCTGTTTCGGTAAATTTCACCGCATTGCCCAACAGGTTGATCAATATCTGACGCAGGCGATCAGCATCGGTTTTGACCCACAAGGGAACATTGCTTGAAACACTGGCCTCAAGCTCAATCGGTTTGTCCTGGATATTTTGCCGGACCAGTTCAGCACTGGATGTAACCAGTTCTCGCAGGTCGAACACACGGGGCTTGAGATCCGGCTTTCCCGACTCGATCTTTGCCAGATCAAGAATATCGTTGATCAGGGATAACAGGGCTTTGCCACTGATCTGAATCGTGCTCAGCAGTTCCCTTTGCTCCGGACTCAGCGAAGTCCCGGCCAGAAGGTCGGTCGCACCGATGACGCCATACATGGGTGTACGAATCTCATGGCTCATGGAGGCGAGGAATTTGGTCTTGGAGCGATCAGCATGCTCAGCAGCACTCTTGGCCTTGTTCAAGGCCTCGTTTATCTGCAATTGACGCAAATGAGCACGCATACGCAAGGAATCGACCACGAATAAAAGGCTAAAGGCAACAAGGACCAAAATGGCCAGAACAATATGATAAAGCGACTCTTGGCCAAGCTGCTGATAATAGTCGGCCAGCCTTATCTCCGCGCCAGCGATATAAGAGCTTCCATCCTGGGATTTCAGCGGAATGAAAACAGCGCGAAAGTCCCCCCATCGATCAGAGTAGTCGATCCAGGTAGGTTCGGTCCGGTCAAAACTATCAAGCAGCGCCTGGCTGGCATCAGGGTAAGGATCGAAGAAACGCACGAAGTTCTTGTCCTGAATCTCCTGAGCCGAGGCGCTGGAACTGACCAGATAAGCGGCACCTGCCTGTTTCACCACTGTATAGATAAACGCCGTGCCCATTGACTCATTGAATCTGGAAAGACGCTGGATGGCGTTCAAGTCGTCCGCTTCCGACTTTGAATTTTTGTCGATCAAATGGTCATGATAACGATCCCCGAGAATAGCCGACGCACCCAACGCGGCATGGAGAAGTTTGTCATTGATACTCTGCGTCAGAATATCCCGGGCCTGGGAGTGCAGATAATAGATATAACCACTGACACCGAAAATATAGACAAACAATAAAATCCATATATTTCTTCTGGCTTTGAACATATGCCGCGGCCTCCATTGCCGCCAAATCAGAGTATCTGAAGCCGCGCTCCATGCGTTTTTTCAAAATATCCCAAAGACCACAGAAGGACGAATCCTGTCCCTGATATCAGGCCACTTTACCGCAGCCTCATTAAAAGCGGAAACGCTGGTTACAGCCCGTTACAGCAGCCTGGCGAGCCGAACATTACGCTGCCGCCCATCTGCAATAGCGCCAGCGGATGTCATCCGCACCGGATCAGGCTGGAGAGTCATTTCGTGCATCGCCTTACCCTGCAACTGTTCGTCCTGTTGATGGCGGCCTGCCTGGCTACCGCCGCCCTGGGCGCCGATACCCCGGCGCGGCCCGCCTTTGCCGCCGCGAGCTACTTTCCGGGCACGATCCAGCCCGACCATCTGCCCAGAGCAGAGCTGGACCGGCAACTGATCGCCTTCTACAACGACTGGAAAACCACCTACCTGACCCAGGCCTGCGGAACCGGTCGTTACCTGGTCAAGGTCGGCGCCGACGGCAAACCCGTGGGTGGCGGTACCGCGCCCGGGACCCTGACGGTCTCCGAAGCGCATGGCTACGGGATGCTGATCAGCGTGATGATGGCCGGCGCCGATCCCCAGGCGAAAACCGTTTTCGACGGCATGTTCCGCTACTTCCAGGATCATCCGGCCAGATCGGATCGCGGCCTGATGGCCTGGAACCAGGTCCATGGCTGCGGCAATGCCGGCGCCCCGTTCGGCGGGGAAAACAGTGCCACCGACGGTGACCTGGACATCGCCTACGCCCTGTTGCTGGCCGACAAGACCTGGGGCAGCAAGGGCCAGATCGACTACCTGGGCGAAGCGAAAACGGTGATAAAGGCCGTCCTCGAACACGAGGTGCATCCCCATGCCAGCCACCTGCTGCTCGGCGACTGGGTCGGCGCCGACGACAACCCGCAGATCGAGTTCAGCACCCGTTCCTCCGATTTCATGACCTCGCATCTGTATGCCTTTTTTCTCGCGACCCAGGACCGCCGCTGGCTGAGCGTGCGCGACAGAACCTACTTCATTATCAAGAGCATCCTACGCAATCATGCGAAGGACACCGGCCTGATGCCGGACTTTATCAGCCGTCTCAACCAGTCGCCGTCTCCCGCCCGCGGCGAACTGCTCGAGGGCGCGCACGACGGTGACTATTCCTGGAACGCGGCCCGTTATCCCTGGCGGGTCGGCCTGGACTACCTGCTGTACGGCGATCAACGGGCCTTCCGCGCACTCGTACCGTTCAACCGCTGGGCCCGGAACAGCACCACCAACCGCCCGAAGGCCTTTCACGACGGCTACCTGCTCGACGGCAAGCCCCTGGCCGACGAAGGCAGCAACAGCCCTGCCCTCATCGCCGCACTGGGCGTCAGCGCGATGATCAGTGGCGACAACCAGGCCTGGTTGAACGGTATATGGGATGACCTCCAGCAACAGTCGCTGTCGAGCAATGACTACTACGCCAATACCTTGAAGCTGCTGGGCATGCTGGTCATGTCCGGACACTGGCAGAAGCCCCTGACTCCCGTGTGGTTCGACAGCCCGTGATGAAGCCGGTGAACACCTTCAATGTCAGCTACCGGCTGCATCGGCAGCGCCTGTCCGCCCAGTTGAAAGCCTGCGTGCACAAGCTGTCCGGCAAGCATGCGCTGATCCTGATCTGCGCCCATCACGGTGCGCTCTTTACCGACGACACCCGGTTGGAGGAGGTCGCCCGGGCACTGGGCGTGCATGACATCAAGATCCACAAGCGTTGAGCCCCGCGGGCTAGAGACAACCCTGGCCCACCAGTGTCGCGACCACCGCCTGGTCCAGCGGCGTGTGCGGCTCCTTGCCCAGCACCGCCAGCAGCCTGGCGTTGCCCATGCGCACCGGTTGCTGCCACAGGTAGCGCATTTCCAGCAGCTCGCGGAAGGTCGGCACCACGGGCGCGGCCAGGCGCACCAGCCACCAGGGAAATGCCCGTCGCTTCACCGCCCCACCCGTGCGCTCGACCACCCGCCGGATCGCCTCGGCCATCTGGGTGCCATCGGCATCCCAATGGCCGGCGAACTGAAAGGTCGCGAAGGGGGCCAGCCGCTCCCGCCGGGCCAGCAACTCGACCATGGTCCGGGCCACATCCGGCAGGTAGGCCCATTGATGACCAACACCCGTCGCCCCCGGCAGATGAACGACCCTGACCGCCCTTCCCCGCTTGATCAGGCCCTGGGAAAACCAGGTGTTGCCGGCCCGGGGTCCGAAAAAGTCGCCCGCTCGCACCACGATCACCCGTACGCCGTCGTCGGTGGCGGCCCGCAGCCGCGCCTCGAGTTCGACACGGATCAGGCCCTTGCGGGTCAATGGCCGCTGGGGGGACTCCTCATCCAGGACGGGAAAGGCATCCGGACCATAGTTGTAGACCGTGCCGGGCAACACCACGGTAGCGCCTTCGGCCCGTGCCGCGGCGATGCTGTTGTCGATCATCGGCAGCACCAGTGTCGCCCAGTTGCGATAGCCCGGCGGGTTGACGCCATGGACGATCACACTGCAGCCCTGGGCAGCGCGCAGGACATCCCCGCGGTTCATCGCATCGCCACGCAGCCAGGTCATGCCATCGCGCTGCTCGCACTCGAGGGCCAGCCCACGCTGCAACGCCACCACCTGCCAACCACCGTCGCGCAGCTGCCGTGCCACTTCACCGCCGATACCGCCGCTGGCCCCGAGGACCAGTACCTTGTTGTTCATTGCCATGTCCGCTCTCCGGAAAAGTCGTGGTGAGCAAAGTCTGGGCCCGATCCTTCATCAAATAAATTGCACAAGAGAAGCGATCAGCCATACATTTATGCATGGACAAATCGATAGGTTGGGAGCTCTACCGTACTTTTCTGGCCGTGCTGACAGAGGGCTCGCTCTCGGGCGCGGCACGGGCGCTGGGCATTACCCAACCCACCGCCGGCAGGCATATCGCCGCGCTTGAGGCCTCGTTCAGGCAGCCGCTGTTCATCCGCTCGCAAACCGGCCTGCTGCCGACCGAAACAGCCCTGGGCCTGCGTGGCTACGCCGAGTCGATGCGCGATACCGCCGCCGCCCTGGAACGCGCGGCCACGGCCCAGGGTGCGCAGGTCAACGGCACGGTGCGGATCTCGGCCAGCGAAGTGATCGCGGTGGAGGTGCTACCGGCGATGCTCGCCCACCTGCGGCAGGTCCATCCGCAACTGAGGATCGAACTGCTGGCTACGGACCGGGTTCTCGACCTCCTCCAGCGGGAAGCCGACATTGCCGTGCGCATGACCACGCCGCGCCAGGACGCCCTGATTGCCCGCAGGGTCGGTGAGGTGGAACTGGGGTTCTATGCCCATCGCGAGTATCTGCAACGGCAAGGCACACCCCACCTCCCGGCGGATCTCGCCCGACACGCGCTGATCGGCTTCGACAGTGAAACACCCTTCGTGCGTTCCGCGAGCAAGCGGCTCCCCAGCTGGCAGCGAAAAACCTTCACCCTCCGCACCGACAACAACCTGGCGCAACTGGCAATGATCCGCGCCGGTTGTGGCATCGGCATCTGCCAGAGCGCCCTGGCCCAGCGCGATGCGAACCTGGTGCGGATCCTCGGCGAGCATTTCACCTTCCAGCTGGAAACCTGGGTGACCATGCACGAGGACCTGCGGGCCAGCGCGAGCTGCAAGGCGGTGTTCGATGCCCTGGTGCAGTGCCTGCAGGCCCACACCAGGATGACGCCCGGCGGACATTGACGACTCGCCGGGCAGCAGCCGGGCGAACCGGCAAAAGCCCGGGACCGCTAGCGGCGCATGACCGCCACCGGCGGCGATACGGCAGTCATTCCCAACGCCGCGAGCAATTGCACGCGGGGCAACGGCGTGTGATCGACAAGCAGGGCCCTCAATGCACTGGCATCGGCTTCAAGCGGCATGTCCAGCGTCCTGCGCACCGACCTGGGCAGGGCCGCCCGCAAGGCCGTGACCATATCCACCGCCTCACCCAGTGTCTGGCCCCGGCCGTTGTAGACCCGATAGCGCCCATCCGCCCGTACCAGCACCCGCTGCAACTCGGCCTGCTCAAGACCGATGCTGTCCAGCAAGGTCCCCGCGGGGCTATCCTGGCGCACCTCGATCCGCATGCAGCCGGGCCAGCAAGGCAAGGTTTCCAGGGTGTGCAGCACCAGCACATCGCTGTCCTCTCCAGCCGCCGAGGCCAGGTAGAGCCCCTCGTACGCGCGGTTCAAGCGCAACTGCTGGCGATACCACTGCGCATCCCGGAGCATCCGCGGGGGGGCCACCTGTGCCGTGGATAACTGACCAAGCTCGTCCTCGTCAGCCCGGGCGATCAGTTCCCGTACCATGGAGGTCGGCAGATCGGCAAAGAATCTTCTGACCTGCCCCACCTGGGGATCGCCCGACTGCTGCCGGAACTGATAACAGATGTCGAACACTTCGTGCCGGTGCCGGGCAAGGGCTTCGCCGGCTTTGCGCCTCAACGCCAACAGGCGGTCTGCGGCCGAGGCGTAGTCGGCCCCCAGCCACTCCCTGATCTGCTCGTCATCCAGATGATTCAGCACGCTGATCCACAGGTCGCCGGCCATCAATTGAGCCTCGCTGACCGAGATTCGCGGCAAGTTCTCGGCGCTGTCCCGCGGGTACTCGACCCGGTTGGCGGTTCCTGCTTCGAACAGCTGCAAGACCCGTGACGTGGGCCAGATCAGTTGCAGCCCCACTTGTTGCAGATAGCGTTGTACGTCGGCATCTTTTGCCGGTGTCTCGTCTTCGGGATGCTCGATAAAGCGCCTGATCTCCCGGTCCAGCCGGAAACGCTCCACGGTATCGAGCAAAAATGCCGGGGGCTGCCGTGCCTGGGGATAGACCTGGTGCAGCACAGGTTCGTCGATACCGCTGGCCACGCAAATCGGCTCGATGTCGGCGTCATCAAACTCAATGAGCAGCGTGTCGATCAACCATTCGAAGTACGCCCCCGTCTCCTCGGGAGGTTCAAGGGAAACTTCGCTGTCAGTGGATGTAGGCATGTAGGTGTGTTCTCCGCGTTTGCTGACCACCGCACTTGGCGGCCTTGCAGAACGATGGAGCAAACCGGCAACCGCGAGGGGCCACCCCACTACCACACACTGGCGGATCTTCGCTCCGTTCTGGCCGTCGACGCCCGGGGACCACCGCTGGCCCCGGGCATCAGCCGCGACCCTGGCCAGGTTGACGATGGTCACCCGCCGTGTCGCGGTGGATCAGCCCGCGAGGAAGGCCAGCAGGTCCTCGTTCAGCGCCTGCCCATGGGTCGCGGCGAAACCGTGGGGGGCGCCGGCGTAGACCTTGAGCCGCGCGCCCGGAATCATCGCGGCGGCCAGCTTGCCGGTGGCCTCGAATGGCACGATCTGGTCATCGTCGCCATGGATCACCAGGGTCGGCACATCGATCCTGGCCATGTCCGCGCGAAAGTCGGTTTCCGAGAACGCGGTCACGCAATCCACGGTGCCCTTGAGCGAAGCCATCAGGGCGATATTCAGGGTCTGGGTCAACACACCCTGGGAAACCACCTGGCCGTGGTTGGTGCCATAGAACGGGCTGGCGAAATCGGCGATGAACTGCGCACGATCCTTGAGCAGGCCGGCCCTGATGCCATCGAACACGGCTTTCGGCACGCCCTGCGGATGGTCGTCGGTCTGGATGAACAACGGGGTCACCGCCCCTAGCAATACCAGGCCGGCAACCCGGCGGCTGCCGTGGCGGGCGATGTAGCGACTGACATCGCCGCCGCCCATGGAGAACCCCACCAGCGTGACCGCTTCAAGATCGAGGTGCTCGATCAGCCCGGCCAGGTCATCGGCAAAGGTGTCGTAGTCATAGCCGTCCCAGGGCTGGCTGGAGCGACCGAAACCGCGCCGGTCGAAGGCAATGGTGCGATAACCGCGGCTGCTCAGGTACTCCATCTGGTATTCCCACATGTCGGCATCCAGCGGCCAGCCGTGGCTGAACACTACCGGTTTGCCGGAGCCCCAGTCCTTGTAATAGATCTCGGTGCCATCGCGTGTCACGAACGTGCTCATGAACAACTCCTGTTGTGCTTGCAGTCGCAGGAAGGGAAGTAGCGGGCCGCTGGCGGGAATGCCGGGGACCTGCGTCACTATCCCCGTCGCTGGACGACAGGAATTGCAGATATGTGCTGTCTGTTGCCGCCGGACGTATTCAAGACTCCGGTGGCTTGCGGGCAGAGCGTTTGATGATTCTATTGGCGCCCATCGTATTCGAACCAGAAACTGCCACCGCCACTTTCATAGCGACCGTGCATGAGGCTGTCCAACAGATCGGCGTTGAAATGCTTGTGGTAGGCACTGCCAAACAACAACCTGGCCCGCGGGTTATCAATCAACAGCGCCAGGAGAAGATATTGCTCCGTCCAATAGATCTGGTGATCGATCAGCCATCGCTGCGGCAGGCCGAATGGAAGAAAGACATCGTGAACATGCACGAATATTTTCCGGGTGATTCGGGGCAGCAGCCGAAGGTAGATGTGCAGGCAATCACTGCCGGTCTTTACCGTATGCGTGGAGTCGATAAACAGGATATCGCCATCTTCCAGAGTGGCGTTCAATGCCTCTATGGTGATGTCCTGGGCACGTTGCACCTGCAAGTCGAGTGCCCCTTCACGGCCAAGCGAGGCGATGAAAGACCTCGGAAAGGGCTCGATGCAACTCAGCGTGCCCGCGCCATTTTTCCGCAGCGCCTCGAGGGCAATCAATGATGAAAACCCGCTGCCGATTTCCACGATGCGCCGGGGCCGGATACGCCTGACGTAAGCGTAATAAGACATGGCATCACTGTAGGAAAACTGGCTGTTTTTCCAGAAGTACGCGGTGCACGTCTCCTCGTTCCCGGCTTCTACAGGGGAAAAATCGACCGCATAGGGAACCAGTTCGGCGAGCTCCATGCGCAGCTTCTGCTGATCGAATATCCCACAGGCCAGATACGGAGGATCCGGCTCACTGTATTCGTAGGAACCCAGCGTCTCGGAAATCGAAGGCGTGTTGGAGTAGAAATTGGCGGGAATGATATTGAGCGCATGCCCCTGCAACCGCTCCCTGTCTTTCTGATCGGCCCATAGCAGCTTTTGCATGACCGGCAACGCTGCGTTGAACTCCTTATCCGTCACATTGACCACTGGCGCAACTCCTGCCCACGTTGATTATCAGCACACACTGACCGTGCATGCGGGAAATCCGCGTGCCTTGGACCCGTCAATCTAACCTATCCATGACCGTTTGGCGCCCATACTGGCACGTTGCCAGATCCCGGATATGCTGCATCAGGCAGTAGTCCCCCGAAGTTTTTCGGGATACCCGGCAACAAGGAGGTCACCATGTCATCCACCCCGCGTGTACGCCGTTCTCTCAGTGATATCCAGTACGACTATGACCACGACAAGAAAGATGAACTTGAAGCCCTGATCCTTGCCTGGAAAGGCATCAAGGATCTTCCCGCCAGCCACCCCAACTCCTTCTTCTCCATCGGCGGCCTGCATGGCGAGCCGTTCCGTGGCAAAGGCAAGACCGACGCCAAATGGTGGGGCGGCTACTGCCAGCACGGCACGGTGCTCTTCCCGAGCTGGCACCGCGCCTATCTCTGGCGCCTGGAAGAGGCATTGCGCAGTATTCCCGGATGTAGCAACGTCACCCTGCCGTTCTGGGATGAATGCAGCGAGCATTCGCGGGAAAACGGTCTTCCTTCGGCCCTGACCCAGGAATCCTTCGTGATCAACGGGCAGAAGATCGACAACCCGCTGCGCTCCTTCGTGTTTCCGCAGGCCATCACCGATGAGCTCCCGGTGACACCGGACAACCCCATCATCTACAGCAAGCCCGAAGGCTACGAGACCGTGCGCTATCCGCTGTCCGGGCTGGTAGGCACCGACGCGGACCGCGCGGCCACCGCATTGCACAACGCCCAGTTCAAGGACCCGAAGAAAAACACCACCTACCTCAATGAAAACGTCAGCACCTGGCTGAGTGGCAAGATCAAGATCGGTGGCAAGTGGCGCGGCGAAGTATTCAGTCGCTTCGAAAGCTGCCTCGATGCCCCTGACTACACCCTGTTCTCCAACACGACTTCGGCAGGCGCGAAGAACAAGGCAGACCCGACGGGGCCCCACCATGTGTCACTGGAGGAGCCACACAACTTCATGCACCTCGCGGTCGGCGGTTTCGACTATCCGGGCGCAGGCGACAGCTCGGCGATTCCTGGAGCCAACGGCGATATGGGCGAGAACGAAACCGCCGGCCTGGACCCGGTGTTCTTCTTCCATCACTGCTTTATCGACTACGTGTTCTGGACCTGGCAGCGTCGGCAAGGGGCCACCGATGAGTTCAGCATCGATCCCACGGATCCCGGAGCCGGCTACAAAGACGCGCAACCTCCGGCGGGCGACGCGGGCCGGGATCCAGACGCCATATTGGGCCTGGACACCTCCCTGGATCCCTTCGTCAAGGCTGACGGCAAAGCCTTCACCACCCGTGACTGCATCAATATCGAGAAGCAACTGGGCTACGTCTATGGCAAGGGTTCCCTGGATGCCTACGCCCAGCCCGCCAAGCAGTTGCTGTTCAAGGCCGAGGCCGTGCAACCCGCCGGCAAGACGCTGCGGGTCAGCCGTATCAACCGGGCGAAAATCCGTGGTTCGTTCCTGATCTCGGCCTACGCCGAAGTCGATGGCAAGCGCGAGTACCTGGGGACCCAACCGGTGCTCAGTCGCTGGCACGTCGAAGGGTGCATGAACTGCCAGACGCACCTGGAAGCCACGGCCACCTTCAAACTGCCCCTCAACGCCGACAACTCGGCCATTGAAGACAGCAGCATCGAGGTGCAAGTGCAGACCCGCGACAAGATCCTGAAACGGCCGAAGACCGCGGACCTGCTGAGCACCGGCAACGCCGTCGCGGACACGCCGTTCCAGCTGGAAATCTACTGATCCAGGGCGGGCCCTGCCCACCCCTGGCGCGACGGCCGAAGGCAATCTTCGGTCGCTGCGCCTGACCGGCCCTGCTCCGACGCGGTTGGTGTCGTTTTTTCCAGTCGGTAACGCTCGGCAACTGCGATGTACTTTATCCAGGCCCGCAACGCCTCCCCCGATGAATCCCAGGTAACGAAGACCTCACCGGTCATACCGGTCCCGCCATGATTTCGTCACGCGCCTGCAGTACCGTTGGAGATCACCGCTCTTGCCCTCTTGAAGGACTGCACATGCATACTCACCCAGGCCTGCCCCTTGCCACAAAGTGTCTTGCCCGCTTTATCGTTGTTGGATGCAGCCTGTTGATGAGTGCCTGTAACAGTACGAACGGGAACTCGCCCGGCACCGGATCAACCGCCGCGGCTTCGTTCAAGACCCTTGACGGTGCAGCACCGCTGATCATCGGGCATCGTGGCCTGCCAGGCCTGTATCCGGAAGAAACGCGAGCCTCCTACGAGAAGGCCGCCGAGGCGGGCGCAGATTCGCTCGAACTGGACCTGCACATGACCCGGGACTGCGTCCTGGTGGCTCGACACAATCCGTGGTTGAGCGACAACACCAACATCAGCGAAGTCGCCAGGACAAACGCCGAAGTTGCCCGCCGCAAGCGCACGGTTCCAGGTGTGCTGGTCAACGTCAGCTACCCTGCCACGGCAGAAAATGGCCCATCCCGCTACCTGAATGACCTGACCGATCCCAAGGATCCGAAATCAGTCCTGAAATCCTTGGTCGTTGATGGCGAAGACCATACCAACGACTGGTCAATCAGCGATTTCACCATGGCCGAACTGCGGCAGTGGATCGGCGGCACCACGTACGATGCCCGCGACCAGCGCCCAGGCGAATTGAACGGCAAGTTGCCGATCTTGAGTTTTCAGGACGTGATCGATATTGCAAAGGCTGAAAGCGCAGCGACGGGTCGTGTCATTACGGTCTATCCGGAAAGTAAAAATCCGATCTGGAACAACGCCCAGGCCATTGCCAATGGTTGCGGCGCACCGGGCAGCCGTCCGTTCGAGAAGGCGATCCTCAAAGCCCTCGACGACAACGATCTCAATCGCAAGGAAGCCCCGGTCTTTGTGCAAAGCTTTGACCCGGCCAGCCTGAAATACCTGCGCTCCATCGGCCTGAAATCCAGGGCAGTTCAACTGGTCGATGGAAACGGCGTCAACTTCAAGACGGGCGAAACCATTTTCATCACGGACAAACCCAACACGTTCGTCAGCGGCCGCCCCTACAGCTGGACCGTAGCAGGCGACCCACGCTCCTTCGGGGCGATGCTGACGCCGGCAGGCTTGGCCGAGGTCAGGACCTACGCCGACGGTATCGGTCCGTGGAAGCCACAGGCAATGGCCCTCACCGTCGCCGGGGGGGCATCGTCCGACGCCGGCCTGGACAAGGCCGACACCCTCAAACCGACCAACCTGATCAGCGATGCTCACAAGGCCAATCTGTTCGTCCATATATTCACCTTCCGCAACGAAGCGAAATACCTGGCAGGTGCCTACAAGGGCGACCCAACGGCGGAATACCTGGCCTTTTTCCGAGCCGGGGTCGACGGCGTATTTACAGACTTCACGCCGACCGCATTCGCTGCCCGCAAGCTCTATCTCAAGGAAGTCGTGCGTTAAACGACGCGACTCCGCCCCTGCTGATGGGTGCTCATTCCCGTCCCGCCTTCATGGGGGACGTTCGGAGAAAGGCAGGTTTTTCCGTGCGGGTTGCCCGTGGTGCGCAGACACAAGGCATTTGGCGCCTCATCAAGGTCGCGACATCATCGGATAATTGGTGCACCGTGTCGCACCTACCCAGGCATCGCAGCCCCACTTTTACCCGGACGTCACATGACACCCAACGCAGAGCGCTACAACCCTTCCACCGAATATGCCGACAAGCTGATTTCGCGTATCGGACAAACACCGTCATGGATTGCCAAACGCATCGGAGTGACCGACAAGCGCATCCGATACATCCTCGATGGCGAAAGAACCGTCAAGGGCGAAACTACCCCCATTCAGATGACCTACACCGAGCAGTTTGCCCTTGAGTGCCTTGCCGCGGAGGCGGCTGCCAGGAAGAAGCAGGAACGGGTCCGGACTGAATGACGAGGCGGTACCCCGGCTGCCTAACGCGTGCGTTACCTGCTGATTGGACAATGCCTGCGCCAGAAACGACAAAGCCCCGAATTATCGGGGCTTTGTGGTGTGTAGTATGGCGGAGGCGCAGAGATTCGAACTCTGGGACCTGTTACAGTCGGCAGTTTTCAAGACTGCTGCCTTAAACCACTCGGCCACACCTCCTATGCATTGCGGGCGCCATAATACCGTAATGAAACACACTGTCAAACTCTCGTGATAGCTTGTTACAGAGCCTCTGTTATGATCTTTGCGACTGAACATTTCAAACCCGAAGGAGTTTCGCCATGCGCGAACAGGATTACGCCGTTAACAACAGCGTGCAGGCTGAGCAGCTAGAGGTTAGCCGCGTCCTGCGCAACACTTACAGCCTTCTGGCCCTCACCCTGGCCTTCAGTGGCGTGATGGCTTTCGTCGCCCAGCAGATGCGTGTCGGCTACCCGAACATCTTCGTCGTGCTGATCGGCTTCTACGGACTGTTCTTCCTCACCAACAAGCTGCGCGACTCGGCCTGGGGCCTGGTGTCCGCCTTCGCCCTGACCGGTTTCATGGGCTTCCTGCTCGGCCCTATCCTCAACCGCTACCTGGGCATGCAGGGCGGCGCTGAAGTGGTCAGCTCGGCATTCGCCATGACCGCCCTGGTCTTCGGCGGCCTGTCGGCCTATGTGCTGATCACCCGCAAGGACATGAGCTTCCTCAGCGGCTTCATCACCGCCGGTTTCTTCGTCCTGCTGGGCGCAATGCTGGCCAGCATCTTCTTCAACATCAGCGGCTTGCAGCTGGCGATCAGCGCCGGTTTCGTGCTGTTCTCCTCGGTCTGCATCCTGTTCCAGACCAGCGCCATCATCCATGGCGGCGAGCGCAACTACATCATGGCGACCATCAGCCTGTATGTATCGATCTACAACCTGTTTATCAGCCTGTTGCAGATCTTCGGCATCATGGGTCGCGACGACTGATCGCACCGCTCAGACAAAAAGCCCGCTTCGGCGGGCTTTTTGTTGTCGGCGATTTAGCTTCCTGGCGTTTCTGGCCTTATCATGACGGCAGATTTGCTGACAGAGTCCCCCATGAAGTTTGCCATTGCGCTGTTTTCCGCGCCCCACGCGCCCTCCTCCCGCCGCGCCCTGCTGTTCGCCCAGGCAGTGCTCGCTGGTGGACATGAGATTGTGCGGCTGTTCTTTTACCAGGATGGCGTGCACAGCGCGTCGAGCAATGTGGTCACCCCCCAGGACGAACAGGACCTGCCGCAAGACTGGGCTGCCTTCGTCAGTGAGCACCAGCTCGACGGTGTGGTCTGCATCGCCGCGGCGCTGCGACGTGGCGTACTCAACAGTGAAGAAGCCCAACGCTACCAACGCGCGGCGGTGAACCTGGGCGGCCCCTGGGAGCTCTCCGGGCTGGGGCAATTGCACGATGCCGTGCAGGCCGCCGACCGACTGATCTGTTTCGGAGGGCCTTGAAATGCCCAAGTCCCTGTTGATTATCAGCCGTCAGGCACCGTGGTCCGGGCCGGGCGCCCGCGAGGCACTGGATATCGTGCTGGCCGGTGGCGCCTTCGACCTGCCCATCGGCCTGCTGTTCATGGATGACGGGGTGTTCCAGCTGACGTCCGGGCAGAACGCCAAGGCCCTGCAGCAGAAAGACCTGACCGCCAACCTCCAGGCGCTGTCACTGTTCGGCGTCGAAGACCTGTACGCCTGTCGCGACAGCCTGGCCGACCGGGGGCTCTTTGCCAGCCAGGTCGCCGGCGAGGACCTGAGCCTGCTCACGGCCGAAGAAATCGTCGCCCTCGTTAATCGTTATGACCAGGTGATCACGCTCTGATGTCGACCTTGCATGTGTTGTCTCACTCCCCGTTTACCGACAGCCGCCTGGGCAGTTGCCTGCGCCTGCTGGGTAGCGAAGATGCGCTGTTGCTCACTGGTGACGCGGTCTACGCCTTGCAACCGCGCAGCCTGCCGCTCGAAGCCCTGGAAGAACGTGCCGCCGAGCTGCGCCTGTTCGCGCTCGACGAAGACCTGCTGGCCCGCGGCCTGGAATGCCCGGACTGGGCGACGCGCGTGGACTATCCGGGGTTCGTCGAGCTGTCGGTCCGCTACGACAAGGTCAATACCTGGCTATGAACACCCTGACTGTGAACGGCCAGGACATCGCCCTGGACAAGGACGGCTACCTGGTGGAGCTGAGCGATTGGTCGCCCGAGGTCGCCAGCGCCCTCGCCGCCCGGGAAACCATCGAGCTGAGCGCCGAGCACTGGGAGATTCTCGAATTGCTGCGCGGTTTCTACCAGGAGTTCGACCTATCGCCGGCCACGCGCCCACTGATCAAGTACACCGCCTTGAAACTGGGTGCCGAAAAAGGCAACAGCCTGCACCTCAACCGCCTGTTCAACGGCACTCCCGCCAAACTCGCCGCCAAGCTGGCGGGCCTGCCCAAGCCGACGAATTGTCTATGACCAATCCTGCTCCCCTGATCACCGAAACGCCCGCCGAACACCCGTTTGCGTCCTTCGTGCGAATTCTCGGCAAGGGCAAGCGCGGCGCCCGCAACCTGACCCGCGAGGAAGCCCGCGAAGCCATGGGCATGCTGCTCGACGAGAAGGTCGAGGACACCCAGCTCGGCGCCTTCCTGATGCTGCTGCGCCACAAGGAAGAAAGCCCGGAGGAACTGGCCGGTTTCACCGAGGCCCTGCGCGAGCGACTCAATGCGCCGGCCCTGCCGATCGACCTGGACTGGCCGACCTACGCCGGCAAGAAGCGCCACCTGCCCTGGTATCTGCTAGCCGCCAAGTGCCTGGCCCAGAACGGCGTGAAGATCCTCATGCACGGCGGCGGCGCCCATACCGCGGGCCGGCTGTACACCGAGCACTTGCTGGACACCCTGCAGATTCCATTGTGCCGCGACTGGCAGTCCGTCGAACAGGCCCTGGCCAGCGGCAATATCGCCTTTTTTCCCCTGGGTGACTGGGCGCCGCAATTGCAGCGGATGATCGACCTGCGCAATACCCTGGGCCTGCGCTCACCGATCCACTCCCTGGCGCGCATTCTCAATCCGCTGGGCGCCCGCTGCGGCCTGCAAAGCATCTTCCACCCCGGCTACCAGGCCGTGCATCGCGATGCCAGTGGCCTGCTGGGCGATACGGCCATTGTGATCAAAGGCGATGGTGGTGAGATCGAGGTCAATCCCGACAGCCCCAGCCATCTCTACGGGACGGCCAACGGCGAAAGCTGGGATGAAGAATGGCCCGCCCTGTCCGAGCAGCGCCATGTCAAACCGGCGACGCTGGAACCCGAGCACCTCAAGGCGCTATGGCGTGGCGACGTCGAAGACAGCTATCCGCAACTGGCCCTGCTGTCGACCATGGCCCTGGCCCTGCGCGGCCTTGGCCTGCCTCGCGAACAAGCCTTCGAACAGGCGCGACGGTACTGGGATGCCCGCAATAGATCGATTTAGTCGATCATTCACCCCGGGGATTTGCGCTATTTCTTCGAACGAATCACTTTAGACTGGACTCCAACGCACATCTGCCGAGGAGTTTCCGATGGGTCTCTTGATCGAAGGCCGCTGGCATGACCAGTGGTATGAAAGCAGCAAGGACGGCGCCTTCCAGCGCGAACAGGCGCAACGCCGTCACTGGGTCACCGCCGACGGCAAACCGGGCCCCAGTGGCGAAGGCGGTTTTGCCGCCGAGGCCGGGCGCTATCACCTGTATGTCTCCCTGGCCTGCCCCTGGGCCCATCGCACCCTGATCCTGCGCAAGCTCAAGGGCCTGGAAGCGCTGGTCGGCGTCTCGGTGGTCAGTTGGCTGATGCTGGAAAACGGCTGGACCTTCGACCGGGAGCATGGCTCCAGCGGCGATCAACTCGACAACCTTACCTTCATGCACCAGCGCTATACCGCTGACACCGCCGACTACACCGGACGCGTGACCGTGCCGGTGCTGTGGGACAAAAAGCTGCAGCGCATCGTCAGCAACGAGTCGGCGGAGATCATCCGCATGTTCAACAGCGCGTTCGACGGGCTGACCGGCAACCGGCTGGACTTCTACCCCGAAACCTTGCGCGGGTTGATCGACAGCTGGAACGAACGGATCTACCCGGCGGTGAACAACGGCGTCTACCGGGCCGGCTTCGCGACCTCACAGGAGGCCTACGAAACCGCGTTCGACGATGTGTTTGCCGAGCTCGACCATCTGGAACGGCATCTGGCGGAACACCGTTACCTGGCGGGCGAGTACCTGACCGAGGCCGATGTGCGCCTGTTCACCACGCTGATTCGTTTCGATGCGGTCTACCACGGGCACTTCAAATGCAATCTGCGGCGCATTGCCGACTATCCGAACCTGTCGAACTGGCTGCGCGAGCTGTATCAGTGGCCGGGGGTGGCCGGGACGGTGGACTTTGCCCATATCAAGGGGCACTACTACGCCAGTCATCGCACTATCAATCCCACGGGGATTGTGCCCAAGGGACCGCGGCAGGACTTTATGGCCGCGCATGATCGCGGGCGGTTGCCGGGGCGTGGGGTATGGAAAATCTGACGGACGCAACGCGAAAACCTGTGGGAGCTGGCTTGCCGGCGATGGCGTCCTCAAGGGCCCATCGCCGGCAAGCCAGCTCCCACATTGGAGCGGTGTTCGCTGCAGATGTCGTCGAGCCTGGCTCCCACAGTTGGGATTGGCATCAATCGTAAATCGGTGTCACACCTGCGATTGCGCACCTTCGAACCAGGCCAGTTTCTCGCGCAACTGAACCACTTCTCCGACAATCACCAGCGTCGGGGCATGGACTTCATGCTCCGCCACCAGTTGCGGCAGATTGGCCAGCGTGCCGGTGAATACCCGCTGATTCGACGTGGTGCCCTGCTGGATCAGGGCCGCCGGCGTGTCCGCCGAACGACCATGCTTGATCAGCTGTTCGCAGATGATCGGTAACCCCACCAGGCCCATGTAGAACACCAGGGTCTGTGCCGGTGCCACCAGGTCGACCCACGGCAGGTCGGTGCTGCCATCCTTCAGGTGACCGGTGACAAAGCGCACGGACTGCGCATAGTCGCGGTGCGTCAGCGGAATTCCGGCATAGGCCGAGCAACCGCTGGCCGCCGTGATCCCTGGCACCACCTGGAAAGGAATGCCGTGAGCCGCCAGTTCCTCGATCTCTTCGCCGCCGCGCCCGAAGATGAACGGATCACCGCCCTTCAGACGCAGCACCCGCTTGCCCTGCTTCGCCAGATCCACCAGTTGCTGGTTGATCTGGTCCTGGGGCACGGCATGATCGGCGCGACGCTTGCCGACATAGATACGGTCGGCATCACGCCGGCACAGCTCGAGAATCGCCGGGGCGACAAGGCGGTCGTAGAGCACCACGTCAGCCTGCTGCATCAGGCGCAGCGCGCGGAAGGTCAACAGGTCGGGATCACCCGGCCCCGCGCCCACCAGATACACTTCGCCTGGCGCATTGGGGGCCGCGCCATTGATCTTCTCCAGCAACAGGCGCTCGGCCTCGGCACCCTGCCCGGCCAACTGCCGGTCGGCAATCGGCCCCTGGAACACGTCTTCCCAGAATGCGCGGCGTTGCTGCACGCCGGGAAACAGGGTTTTCACCTGGGTCCGGAAACGCGCCGCCAACCCGGCCAGCTGGCCATAGGTCGAAGGAATCCAGGTTTCCATCTTGGCCCGGATCAACCGCGCCAGCACCGGCGCATCGCCGCCGCTGGACACCGCGATCACCAGTGGCGAACGGTCGACAATGGCCGGGAAGATCACGCTGCACAAGGCCGGCGCATCCACCACATTGACTGGCACGCAACGCCGATGGGCGTCGGCGGAGACCTGGGCATTGAGCGACTCGTCGTCGGTGGCGGCAATGATCAGCACACAACCGTCCAGGTCGGATTCGCCATAACCACGCAGCAGCATTTCGCCGCCACTGCCACTGATCAACTCACTCAACTGGCTCTCGATCTCGGGAGCGACCACCCGCAGCAGCGCGCCGGCATCGGCCAGCAGGCGGGACTTGCGCAAGGCAATCTCCCCGCCGCCGACGACCAGCACACGGCTGCCGCGCAGGTTGTGAAACAGCGGCAGGAACTCCATCAGCCGATGACCTCGAGGCCGCCCATGTAGGGCTTGAGCACTTCAGGCACACGGATCGAACCGTCAGCCTGCTGGTAGTTCTCCAGCACGGCCACCAGTGTGCGACCCACGGCCAGGCCGGAACCGTTCAGGGTGTGGAGCAGCTCGGGCTTGCCGGTTTCCGGGTTGCGGAAACGCGCCTGCATGCGCCGGGCCTGGAAGTCGCCGCAGTTGGAGCACGACGAGATCTCGCGGTATTTGTCCTGGCTCGGCACCCACACTTCCAGGTCATAGGTCTTCACGGCACTGAAGCCCATGTCGCCGGTGCACAGGGCCAGGACGCGGTAAGGCAGCTCCAGCAGTTGCAGGACCTTCTCGGCGTTGGCGGTCAGGCTTTCCAGGGCTTGCATGGAGGTCGACGGCTCGACGATCTGGACCATCTCGACCTTGTCAAACTGGTGCTGGCGGATCATCCCGCGGGTGTCACGGCCCGAAGCACCGGCCTCGCTGCGGAAGCATGGCGTGTGCGCCACGAACTTCAACGGCAGTTGTTTGGCATCGATGATCTCGCCGGAGACGATATTGGTCAGCGACACTTCGGCGGTCGGGATCAGGTACAGATCGGCCTCGCCTTCGCGGGAGATCTTGAACAGGTCTTCCTCGAACTTCGGCAACTGGCCGGTGCCCTGCAACGCAGGTGCCTGGACCAGGTAAGGCGTGTAGGCCTCTTCGTAGCCGTGTTCGCTGGTGTGCAGGTTGATCATGAACTGCGCGAGTGCGCGGTGCAGCCGAGCAATCGGCCCACGCAGCAGGGCGAAACGCGCACCGGACAGCTTGGCGGCGGTTTCGAAATCCAGCCAGCCGAACTTCTCGCCCAGAGCGACGTGGTCCTGGATCGGGAAATCGAAGGCGGTCGGCGTGCCCCAGCGGCGCACTTCGACGTTGCCGTCCTCATCGGCGCCGACCGGCACGGACTCGTGGGGCAGGTTCGGGATACCCAGCAGGATCTGGTCCAGCTCGGACTGGATGGCATCCAGCGCCACCTTGCCTTCGCTCAACTCGGAGCCCATGGTTTCGACACTGGCCATCAACGGCGCGATGTCTTCGCCGCGCTGCTTGGCCTGGCCGATACTTTTGGAAACCGCATTGCGCTCGGCCTGCAATTGTTCGGTGCGGGTCTGCACCACCTTGCGCTGGCTTTCCAGCTCTTCGATGCGGGCAACATCGAGGCTGAAGCCACGGGAGGCCAGACGATCCGCTACGTCCTGGAGGTTGCTACGTAACAGTTTGGAATCGAGCATGTCGGTTTCTCGTTATTCAGAGTTTGGTCAAGGACAGGCCGGCCCAGGTCGCGAGCAGCCCGCCGAATACGCTGAGGGCCACATAGCCCAGGGCCAGGAGGCCCTGCCCGCTTTCCAGCAGGCGCACCGTATCCAGTGAAAAGGATGAAAATGTGGTCAGGCCGCCGACAAACCCCACGATCAGGCCGGCGCGGATTTCAACCGGGACCTCGGGGCGCAGCAAAAACAGGCCGTAGAGCACGCCAATCACCAGGCAGCCCACGATATTAACGGCCAACGTCGCGGTATAGAAGTGCTTCGGCCAATTGGCGTTGATCAGATTGCCCGTGGCAAAGCGCACCAGGGTGCCGACGATACCGGCGACGGACACGGCAAGTACGGTACGAATCAAGTCTTTCTCCGTTGTTTCGGGCTTTTGCGATCGAGCTCGGCAAGATGGTTGAGCTTTTCGCCGATCTTCAGTTCCAGGCCACGCGGGACCGGCTGGTAGAAGGGTTGCGGTTCGAGTTCTTCGGGAAAATAGTCTTCGCCGGCCGCATAGGCGTCGGGCTCGTCATGGGCATAACGGTACTCGTCACCATAACCCAGCTGTTTCATCAGCTTGGTCGGGGCATTGCGCAAGTGCAGCGGCACTTCCAGCGAACCGTGCTCGGCGGCGCTGCGCATGGCGGCCTTGAAGCCCATGTACACCGCGTTGCTTTTCGGCGCGCAGGCCAGATAGGTAATGGCCTGGGCCACCGCCAGCTCGCCTTCGGGGCTGCCGAGCCGTTCCTGCACATCCCAGGCCGCCAGGCACAGGCTCAACGCCCGCGGATCGGCATTGCCGATATCCTCGCTGGCCATGCGCACCACGCGCCGCGCCAGGTACAGCGGATCGCAACCGCCGTCGAGCATCCGCGCGAACCAGTACAGCGCGCCGTCCGGGTTGGAGCCGCGCACCGATTTGTGCAAGGCGGAAATCTGGTCGTAGAAGGCCTCGCCCCCCTTGTCGAAACGCCGCCGGGTATCGCCCAGCAGGCTTTGCAGCAGTTCGACGCCGATCTCGCTGCCGTCCTCGGCCAGGTCGGAGGCATTTTCCAGCAGGTTGAGCAGGCGCCGGCCATCGCCGTCCGCCGCCGACAACAGCATCTTGAAACCTTCGTCGCCCAGGCTCAGCTGACGCTTGCCCAAGCCACGTTCTTCCGTCAGCGCCCGCTGCACCAGCTTGTTCAGGGCGGCTTCGTCGAGGCTCTTGAGCACATAGACACGGGCCCGGGACAACAGCGCGTTGTTGAGTTCGAACGACGGGTTTTCGGTGGTGGCGCCGATAAAGATCAGCGTGCCGTCCTCGACATAAGGCAGGAAGGCATCCTGCTGGGATTTGTTGAACCGATGGACTTCGTCGACAAACAGGATGGTGCGCTTGCCGTACTGCCCGGCCTGCTGCTTGGCGACTTCCACCGCCTGGCGGATCTCCTTGACCCCGGCCAACACCGCCGACACGGTTTCGAAGTGCGCATCCGAGACTTCCGCCAGCAACCGCGCCAGGGTGGTCTTGCCCACCCCTGGCGGCCCCCAGAAGATCATCGAATGCAGCGCGCCCTGCTCCAGGGCTTCGCGCAACGGCTTGCCCCGGGCCAGCAGGTGTTCCTGGCCGACGTACTCATCCAGGTTGGTCGCCCGCAGACGGGCGGCCAGGGGCTGAGCGATCGGGGCACGGCTAAACAGATCCATGGGCTGCGTTTGAAACCTCTTATTCCTGGATGACGTCAGCACCCTTGGGGATGTCGAACTTGAACTTGGAAGCCGCAATCGGCTCGTTGGCCTTGACCCCGGTGAACAGCAGGTTGGTGCGCTGGCCGACGCTGTCGATCAGTTGCATGTCATTGACCAGGCCGTTGCGGAACGACAGGCGCAGGCTGTCGAACAGAGTGTCCTTGGTTTTCGGCTTGAGAATGAAGTCGATCACGCCGCCGGCTTCCTTGGCGCTGATATCGAAGCTTTCGCTGATCTTCGACACATCACCGGACAACAGCAGGGCCGGGGTCTGGGTCAGGCGCAGGTCAAGCTTCTTGATGGTCACCTGTTCCAGGTCCGGGTCCCACAGGGTGACCTTCTGGCCATCGGAGATCATGGTCTGTTCCTGGGGCGCATCGGTGTGCCAGTAGAACAGGCCCGGGCGCTGCAGGGACATCTCACCGGCGGTTTCCTGCAACTGGGTGCCGCTGCCATCCAGGGTCAGCTGGGAGAACCGCGCCGTCAGGGTCTGAGACTTTTCGAGCAACTGTGTCAGGCGCGCCACATCCTTCTGGTCGGCATGGGCCGACAAGGTGGTCAACGCCAGAACCGGCAACAACAGCATGCGGATAAGACGCATGGGAGTCCTCATGGAATTCGTTTGAAAGGCATGCCGCGTGACCTCACGCGGCACAGGATCAGTCGCGCATCGGCCCTGGCGCAAGCACTTCGCGCGAGCCGTTGGTGTTCATGGCTGTCACCACCCCGGCCATTTCCATGGCCTCGATCATGCGGGCAGCCCGGTTGTAGCCGATCTTCAGCTTGCGCTGGACCGCGGAAATCGAGGCCCGGCGGCTTTCCAGGACGAACTGCACGGCTTCGTCGTACAGCGCATCGGTCTCGGCATCATCGTCACCGCCGCCACCGCCGCCATTTTCAAAGCCGCTGCCGGCTTCTTCGACGCCGTTGAGGATATCGTCGTTGTACTCCGGCGCACCGCGCAGCTTCCAGGCTTCGACCACCCGGTGTACCTCGTCGTCGGACACGAACGCGCCGTGGACCCGGATCGGCAGGCTGGTGCCCGGCGGCATGTAGAGCATGTCACCATGCCCCAGCAACTGCTCGGCGCCGCCCTGGTCGATAATGGTCCGGGAGTCGATCTTGCTCGACACCTGGAAGGCCATGCGGGTCGGGATGTTGGCCTTGATCAGACCGGTGATCACGTCCACCGAGGGCCGCTGGGTCGCGAGGATCAGGTGGATACCAGCCGCCCGCGCCTTCTGCGCGATACGGGCGATCAGTTCCTCGACCTTCTTGCCGACGATCATCATCATGTCGGCGAATTCGTCGACCACCACGACGATGGTCGGCAGCTTGGTCAGCAACGGTGCTTCGTCGTGGATGCTTTCGCGGTTGTACAGCGGGTCGGCAATCGGCTCGCCGCGCTCCTGGGCTTCCTTGATCTTGGCATTGAAGCCCGACAGGTTGCGCACGCCCATCTTCGCCATCAGCTTGTAGCGCCGCTCCATCTCGGCGACGCTCCAGCGCAGGGCGTTGGCGGCGTCCTTCATGTCGGTGACCACCGGGCACAGCAGGTGCGGAATGCCTTCGTAGATCGACAGTTCGAGCATCTTCGGGTCGATCATGATCAGCTTGGCGTCTTCCGGGCCGGACTTGAACAGGATCGACAGGATCATCGCGTTCACACCCACCGACTTACCGGAACCGGTGGTACCGGCCACCAGCAGGTGCGGCATCTTCGCCAGGTCGGTGATCACCGGCCGGCCGCCGATATCGTGGCCCAGGGCCAGGGTGACCGGCGACTTGAAGTTGTCGTACTCGGGGGTCGACAACACCTCGGAGAAGCGCACGATCTGCCGGTCTTCGTTGGGAATCTCGATACCGACGGTGGTCTTGCCGGGAATCACTTCCACCACCCGCACGCTGGTCACCGCCAGCGAACGCGCCAGGTCCTTGGCCAGGTTGGCGATACGGCTGACCTTGACGCCAGCGGCCGGCTGGATTTCGTAACGGGTGATCACCGGGCCGGGGTGGATCGAATCCACCGACACTTCGACCCCGAATTCCTTGAGCTTGATTTCCAGCAGGTGGCCGACGGCCGCCAGTGATTCCGGGGAGTAATTGAGCTGTTTCTTCTCGGCCGGGTCGAGAATCGAGATCGGCGGCAAGGTGCCTTCGACCGCGCTGTCGATGAACAGCGGCGCCTGTTTCTCTTTCTCCACGCGCTTGCTCGGCTGCGGCGGCTTGACCGGTGCCGGGGCGATCACCGGCGGAACGTGTTTCTCCCGCTCGGACATGTGCTTGCTCAAGGCCTGCTCACGCTCGATCAGTCGTTCCTTGGCCTTGGCCTGCTCGCGCTTGTCGGCGATGCTCGGAGCCACCACTTCCTCGACCCGGGTATCGACTTCCCGCAGTTGCGCCACCAGTTGCTTGCGCTCGGTACGCGCTGCCCACCAGCGATTCAGCGCGCCCTGGAACAGCTCGAAGAGGTCCAGGGTGATCTTGCCGGTAACGTCCATGACCTTGAACCATGACAGGTCGGTAAACACCGTCAGGCCGAACAGGAAAAGGGCAATGAACAGCAGCGTGCTGCCCTGGATGTTCAGGGCATTGCGGGCCAGGTCGCCCAGGCTTTCGCCCAGCGCGCCGCCAGCACCGGCCGGCAGGCCGGTCGGTGAATGGAAATGGATGTGCGCCAGCGCGGCGCCGGACAGGACCAGGAACACCAGACCGATCAACCGCCAGGAAAACAGCCAGCCGCTCCACTGCCAGGGCTCATGGCGCTGACGGAAGATCTGCCAGGTCTTGATCGCCAGCAACAGCGGGAACACGTAGGCGAAGTAACCCAACACCATGAACAGGATATCGGCGCTGTAGGAACCGGCAGGCCCGCCGAAGTTCTGCACATCGTCGATCTTGCTGTTGTGACTCCAACCCGGATCGTCCTTGCCATAGGTAAGCAAGGCCATCATCAGGAACAGGCACAAGGCACCGATGGCAATCAGCGCGCCTTCCTTGAGACGATAGTGCAGTTGCTGACGCCAGAGCGGCACGACTGCTTTAGGGGGTGTAGCGGTGGATTTCTTCAAAACGCGTCTTTTCCTGCGCCCAAGGCGCGCCCAGCTGTTGATTGACGACAAAATACTGCCCATTCGGGGCAGGTGAACAGTTCTCTGGCTCTACCTGGACTATTTTCAATATCAGTCCTTTGTATGATCGGCACTTGCCACTTCAGAAACTATCATCGTTACATGATGGACATTGTACGGGTTTACACGCCCGATGCCACGCCGTTGCCGCTTGGGTGTAGCATAGCCAACGGCGCTTTTCATGCTCTTCAATTTGAGCATGCATTCTCTTTTGTGACAAAGGCTTATGAGGTGTTTTTATGAGCGAAGCCAAGCATTCACGCCTGATCATCCTGGGCTCCGGCCCCGCCGGTTACAGCGCTGCCGTTTATGCCGCCCGCGCCAACCTCAAGCCTGTCGTCATTACCGGCCTGCAAGCCGGCGGTCAGCTGACCACCACCACCGAAGTCGACAACTGGCCAGGCGATGTCGAGGGCCTGACCGGTCCGGTCCTGATGGAGCGCATGCAGAAACACGCCGAGCGTTTCGATACCGAGATCGTCTACGACCACATTCACACCGCGGAGTTGCAGCAGCGGCCGTTTATCCTCAAGGGTGACAACGGTATCTACAGCTGCGATGCCCTGATCATCGCCACCGGCGCCTCCGCGCAGTACCTGGGCCTGCCCTCCGAGGAGGCCTTTGCCGGCAAGGGCGTCTCGGCCTGCGCCACCTGCGACGGCTTTTTCTATCGCAATCAGGTGGTCGCCGTCGTCGGCGGCGGCAATACCGCCGTCGAGGAAGCGCTTTACCTGGCCAATATCGCCAAGGAAGTGCACCTGGTGCACCGGCGTGACAAATTGCGTTCGGAGAAGATCCTCCAGGACAAGCTCTTTGAAAAGGCCGCCAACGGCAATATCCGCCTGCACTGGAACCAGAACCTGGACGAGGTGCTCGGCGACGCGAGCGGCGTGACCGGTGCCCGCCTGCGCGACAGCCTGAGCGGCGAAACCAGCGAGTTGTCGCTGGCCGGCGTGTTCATCGCCATCGGCCACAAGCCCAATACCGATCTGTTCCAGGGCCAGCTGGCCATGCGTGACGGCTATCTGCAGGTGCGGGGTGGCAGCGAAGGCAATGCCACGGCGACGGAAATCCCCGGGGTGTTCGCCGCCGGCGATGTCGCCGACCATGTCTATCGCCAGGCCATCACGTCGGCGGGTGCCGGCTGCATGGCGGCGCTGGATGCCGAGAAGTACCTGGACGATAACTGATTGAATGCCATGCTGACCTGGTTACAACGCGACTCCCTGACATTCCCCCCGCTGGCCAAGGCCATGCGCGAACCCAACGGGCTGCTGGCCGCTGGCGGCGACCTATCCGCCGATCGGCTGATCCAGGCCTATCGCCACGGCTGTTTTCCGTGGTTTTCCGAGGGCCAGCCGATTCTCTGGTGGTCACCGGACCCGCGGACCGTGCTGTTTCCCGACGAACTGCATGTCTCGCGCAGCCTGGGCAAGCTGCTGCGCCAGCAGCGCTATCAGGTTACCTTCGATCGCGACTTCGCCGCCGTCATCCAGGCCTGTGCGGCGCCACGCGCCTACGCCGACGGTACCTGGATCACCGGGGCGATGCAGAATGCCTACCTGCAACTGCATGAGCGCGGTTTCGCCCATTCGGTCGAGGTCTGGGACCAGGACCAACTGGTCGGCGGCCTGTACGGCCTGGCGATGGGCCAGCTGTTTTTCGGCGAATCCATGTTCAGCCGCGCCGACAACGCCTCGAAAGTCGGCTTCGCGACCCTGGTCAACCACCTGAAGGCCGCGGGCTTTGTCCTGATCGACTGCCAGATGCCCACCGACCACCTGCACAGTCTCGGCGCCCGGGCGATTCCCCGCAGCACTTTTGCCGACTACCTGCGCCACCATCTCGACCAGCCCAACACGGCCCTGTGGGTTTCCTAGGCGAGTTCCACAGGCTGGCTTACACTTAATTCAAAGCTTATTCCGAGGGTTGATCATGACCGAGCTGGCGCGTTTGAAGTTTTATGCCACTCAACCCCACTCTTGCAGCTATCTGCCCGAAGAGCAGGCCACCACGCTGTTCCTCGACCCTAGCCAGCCCATGGACGTGCATGTCTACGCAGACCTGTCGGAGATGGGATTTCGTCGCAGCGGCGATCACCTCTACCGGCCCCATTGCCAGAATTGCAACGCCTGCGTGCCGGCGCGCATCCCCGTGGCGCAGTTCCTGCCCAACCGCCAGCAGAAACGCATCCTCAAGCGCAACATGGATCTCCAGGTGCGGGCCGCCAAGCCCGGGTTCAGCGAAGAGTACTTCGACCTGTACCAGCGCTATATCGAGCAACGCCACGCCGATGGCGACATGTTCCCGCCCAGTCGGGACCAGTTCTCGACTTTCCTGGTGCGTGACCTGCCCTTTTCACGGTTCTACGAGTTTCGCCTGGAAGGCCGGCTGGTCGCCGTGGCGGTGACCGACCTGCTGCCCAACGGCCTCTCGGCGGTCTACACCTTCTACGAACCGAACGAAGAACGCCGCAGCCTCGGTCGCTACGCGATTCTCTGGCAGATCGGCGAAGCCCATCGGATGGGCCTGGACGCGGTCTATCTCGGGTACTGGATCAAGAACTGCAAGAAAATGAACTACAAGACCCAGTATCGCCCGATCGAACTGCTGATCAACCAGCGTTGGGTGACCCTCAGTTAACCCCCCTCCCCTCGCAAAAACACCCGCATTCCGGCGACAGACGTCGCCGGAAACGCCTGGTTATTTTCGCCGGCACCACTAACCACTTGGCGTGAAGGTGGTTTTTCGGGCACAATGCACGCCGCTTTTGCCTGGCGCAGTTGCACCGGGCCATTCACTGGACACCGAGGGCTTTACTGCATGTCGAAAGAAGACAGCTTCGAAATGGAAGGCACTGTCGTCGACACCCTGCCCAACACCATGTTTCGCGTGGAGTTGGAAAATGGGCACGTCGTAACCGCGCATATCTCCGGCAAGATGCGCAAGAACTACATCCGTATTCTTACCGGTGACAAAGTGCGCGTCGAGCTGACGCCCTATGACTTGAGCAAAGGGCGCATCACCTACCGCGCCCGCTAATCAGGTCAATACAAGACGCCCGGCACTGCCGGGCGTTTTTGTTTGCGCATTTTTTGCCCCCCCCTGAAATCTTTCTTCTGTGGAAGCCGGCTTGCCGGCGATGAGGCCTGTGAGCCTTGCAGCGCCTGATCGGCCAACATCGCCAGCAAGCCGGCTCCTACAGGATCCATGGCATTTTCAGGGTCGCGAAGACGACAAAGGCGCCCGAAGGCGCCTTTGTCTGGTACTGCATCAGCCCGGATCAGGCCATTTCAGCCGTGGTTTCGAAGTCGAAGGTCAGCTCGCCATCCTTGATGTCGATGTGTACCACACCGCCATGGTCGGACAACTCGCCAAACAGGATCTCCTCGGCCAGTGGACGCTTGATCTTGTCCTGGATCAGGCGTGCCATCGGACGTGCACCCATCGCCGCATCGTAGCCACCTTCGGCCAGCCAGCTGCGAGCCGCGTCGGTCACTTCCAGCTGTACGCGCTTGTCTTCCAGCTGCGCCTGAAGCTCGGTAAGGAACTTGTCCACCACGCTCTTGATAACCTCATGGCTGAGGCGACCAAATTGGATAATGGTGTCCAGGCGGTTGCGGAACTCCGGCGTGAAGCTCTTCTTGATCACTTCCATCGCATCGGACGAGTGGTCCTGATGCGTGAAGCCGATCGACGCCCGGGCCGCGGTTTCAGCACCGGCGTTGGTGGTCATGATCACGATCACGTTGCGGAAGTCGGCCTTGCGCCCGTTGTTGTCGGTCAGGGTCCCGTGGTCCATGACCTGCAGCAGCAGGTTGAAGACTTCCGGGTGGGCCTTCTCGATTTCATCGAGCAGCAGCACGCAATGCGGTTGTTTGGTAATCGCTTCGGTCAGCAAGCCACCCTGGTCGAAACCGACATAGCCTGGAGGCGCACCGATCAGACGCGATACGGTGTGACGCTCCATGTACTCGGACATGTCGAAACGTACCAGCTCGATACCCATCGCCTTGGCCAACTGCCGTGCCGCTTCGGTCTTGCCGACACCGGTAGGACCGGCGAACAGGAACGAACCGACCGGCTTGTCCGGAGATTTCAGCCCGGCACGGGACAGCTTGATGGCTGTCGACAGCGAGTCGATGGCCGCATCCTGGCCGAATACGGTGAGCTTCAGGTCGCGCTCGAGGTTACGCAGCAGTTCCTTGTCGGAGCTGGTGACGTGTTTCGGCGGAATCCGCGCGATTTTCGCGACGATATCCTCGACCTGGGGCACTTCGATGCGCTTCACCCGCTTCTCGACCGGCTGCAGGCGCTGGTAGGCCCCCGCCTCGTCGATCACGTCGATGGCCTTGTCCGGCATATGCCGATCATTGATGTAGCGCGAAGCCAGCTCGGCCGCCGCACGCAACGCCTCGTCGCTGTATTCGATGTTGTGGTGCTGCTCGAAACGGCCTTTCAGGCCGCGCAGGATACCGATGGTGTCTTCGACCGAAGGTTCGGACACGTCGACCTTCTGGAAGCGCCGGGCCAGGGCACGGTCCTTCTCGAAGATGCCGCGGAATTCCTGGAAGGTGGTCGAGCCGATGCAACGGATATCACCCGAGGACAGCAGCGGCTTGAGCAGGTTCGAGGCATCCATGACGCCACCGGACGCAGCACCCGCACCGATGATGGTGTGGATCTCGTCGATGAACAGGATCGCCTGCGGACGTTTTTTCAGCTCGCCGAGCAACGCCTTGAAGCGCTTCTCGAAGTCGCCGCGATATTTGGTACCGGCCAGCAGGGCCCCCAGGTCGAGGGAATAGACGACGCTGTTGGCCAGCAGGTCCGGCACCTGGTTGTCGACGATGCGCTTGGCGAGGCCTTCAGCGATCGCGGTCTTGCCCACGCCCGCCTCACCCACCAGCAACGGGTTGTTCTTGCGTCGGCGCGCAAGGATCTGCGCCACGCGCTCGACTTCCATCTCGCGGCCGACCAGTGGATCGATACGCCCCTGGCGTGCCAGCTCGTTGAGGTTGCTGGCATACGCATCCAGGGGATTGCCTGAAGATGAAGACTCACCGCCCTCTTCGTCCTGCATATCCTGCTCGCCTTCGGAGTGATCGCCGTGCCCGGGCACCTTGGAGATGCCATGGGCGATGTAGTTGACGACATCGATACGCGCAACGCTTTGCTGCTTGAGCAGGAACACCGCCTGGCTTTCCTGTTCGCTGAAGATTGCGACAAGCACGTTGGCGCCCGTCACTTCGCGCTTACCGGAGCTCTGCACATGGAATACGGCACGTTGCAGGACACGCTGGAAGCCCAGGGTCGGCTGGGTTTCGCGATCTTCGTCATGAACGGGGATCAACGGCGTGGTGGAGTCGATGAACTCCTGCAGGTCGTGCTTGAGTTTGTCGAGGTTCGCACCACAGGCCCGTAGAACGGTTGCGGCGGCCTCATTATCCAAAAGGGCCAGCAGGAGATGCTCGACCGTCATGAATTCATGACGCTTCGAACGGGCCTCCTTGAAGGCTAGATTGAGGGTGACTTCGAGCTCGCGGTTTAACATAGTTCACCTCATACCCAAGTGGTCGGCGTTAACCGTCCTTCTCGATTTCACAGAGTAGCGGATGCTGGCTTTCCCTGGCGTACTGGTTGACCTGCATGGCCTTGGTCTCGGCGATGTCGCGGGTAAACACTCCACATACTGCCCGTCCTTCTGTATGAACTGCCAGCATGACCTTGGTAGCCAGCTCGCGATTCAGGTTAAAAAACACCTCGAGCACTTCGACGACGAAATCCATCGGCGTGTAGTCATCGTTGAACAAAACCACCTTGTACATCGGCGGCGCCTGCAATGCAGGCTTTGCTTCCTGTATGGCAATGCCCGCGGAATCGTCGTCGTGGAAATCCGGGCGATCCTGATTGAATGTTAGTCGAATCTGGCTGATTGCATGCATGGAAAGAAAGGTTCTGTCAGTTGAGCTGTTGCAGTAATGGGGACGTTTCGGACAGTTTCAATACCGACCGAAAGGCCACCTTGACTATCGGCAAATCGGTGTTACAACCAATAGAGCCCACATTGGGTAATAAAGGTCCATATCGTCAACCATTTTTCTGGTTCACGTAGTGAAGGATGAACTGGATGATACTCCAGTGATGGGGTCGTTTGCAGAGGGATATGAGCATGCCGAGCGGTAAGGTCAAGTGGTTCAACAACGCCAAGGGCTATGGTTTCGTCCTGGAAGAAGGCAAGGATGAAGACTTGTTTGCCCATTACTCAGCCATCAAGATGGATGGCTACAAAACCCTTAAGGCTGGCCAGGCAGTGAGCTTTAAGATCATCCAGGGCCCCAAGGGACTGCATGCGGTCGATATCACGGCAGTAGTCGCACCCACCGTGTCGCCCCACGCACATCATCATGACCATGATCACCACCATGAAGACAACAACGTCCAGTCCAAACCGATAAAAGCCAAGGCATAAAAAATACCCGGTTCAATCACTTGAACCGGGTATTTTTTCACCGCTCGATCTACATATGCCTGATCAGCGCATCACCAAAGCCGGAAGAAGACACCAGCGTCGCCCCCTCCATCAGCCGCTCGAAATCATAGGTTACAGTTTTCGCGCCGATCGCGCCGTTGGTCCCCTTGATGATCAGGTCGGCCGCCTCGGTCCAGCCCATGTGACGCAGCATCATTTCCGCGGACAGGATCAGCGAACCAGGGTTTACCTGATCCTTGCCGGCGTACTTGGGCGCGGTGCCATGGGTCGCCTCGAACATGGCGACGGTATCGGACAGGTTGGCCCCTGGCGCGATACCGATACCTCCGACCTCGGCCGCCAGGGCGTCGGACAGGTAGTCACCGTTCAGGTTGAGGGTGGCGATCACGTCGTACTCGGCCGGGCGCAGCAGGATCTGCTGGAGCATGGCGTCGGCGATGGCGTCCTTGACCACGACATTGCGACCGGTCTTCGGATTCTTGAACTGCATCCACGGACCGCCGTCGAGCAGCGTCGCGCCGAACTCCTCGGCCGCCACTTCGTAGGCCCACTCCTTGAAGGCCCCTTCGGTGAACTTCATGATATTGCCCTTGTGGACGATGGTCAGCGACTTGCGATCATTGTCGACAACATATTGCAGGGCTTTGCGCGCCAGGCGCTTGGTGCCCTCTTTCGATACCGGCTTGACGCCGATACCGCAATCCTGGTCGAAACGGATCTTGGTGACGCCCATTTCTTCCTTGAGGAACTTGATGACCTTGTTCGCTTCCGCAGAACCGGCCTTCCACTCGATCCCGGCATAGATGTCTTCGGAGTTTTCGCGAAAGATCGTCATGTCGACATCGCCGGGCTTTTTCACTGGGCTCGGTACGCCTTCGAACCAGCGCACCGGACGCAGGCAGACATACAGGTCGAGTTGCTGGCGCAGAGCCACGTTGAGGGAGCGGATACCCCCACCCACCGGAGTGGTCAGGGGCCCCTTGATGGAAACCACGTAGTCCTTGACCGCATCGAGGGTTTCCTGGGGCAGCCAGGTGTCCTGGTCATAGACCTGGGTGGCCTTTTCGCCGGCATAGACTTCCATCCAGGAGATCTTGCGCTTGCCGCCGTAGGCCTTTTCGACAGCCGCGTCGACGACCTTGATCATCACCGGGCTGATATCGACGCCAATACCGTCACCTTCGATGAAGGGGATGATCGGGTGATCAGGAACATTGAGAGAGTGGTCTGCATTGACGGTGATTTTGTCACCGACGGCCGGAACCTGAATCTTCTTGTATCCCATGTTGTACTCCATCTATGGATTGAACATCTGGCTGCGCTCGAGCCTACCCCAGTTAAATGTAGACGGAAACCTCGACCACCCCCATTTGCGCTGAAACGTCGTCAGTTCGCGGCGTACAAGCCTGAAATCAAAGGGAAAAGCGCCAATCTCCAGCATTTGCCAGCCGCATCCGCCGCTTTTGCCAGTGCGACCTTTAGACCAATGGACGAAAAGAGTTGTTTATGAACCCTCGGCGCTTTGCCAGCAACCTATGTATAATCGCGCCGCTGACCGTAGGGTCACGACGGCCGACCTCTCCCAGCTACCGAAATGTAGCCGAGACTTTCCGCCCAGAAGCCGGGCTGTTACCGCAGTCCGACCGCTTGACGCTCGACTGATGCAACCCAACATCACCGCGAAGAAACCTCGATATTCGGCTCATGGACGACTTTGAACGAACGCGCTTATCCGGCGCATCTCGAGTTTCTGCGCATGCTTTAGCAAAGAAGAGAGTTAATCCGAATATGCCCACCCGCTCGAAGATCATCTACACCTTCACCGACGAAGCTCCCGCCCTCGCCACCTATTCACTGTTGCCTATCGTAGAGGCCTTTACCGCTTCGGCTGATATCGCCGTGGAAACCCGCGATATCTCGCTGGCCGGACGTATTCTTTCGAGCTTCCCTGAACAACTGGGCGCCAAGGCCGTGCCGGATCACCTCGCCGAGCTGGGCGAGCTGGCCATCACGCCAGAAGCCAACATCATCAAGCTGCCGAACATCAGCGCCTCGGTTCCACAACTGCAGGCCGCGATCAAGGAACTGCAAGCCCAGGGCTTCAACATCCCCGACTACCCGGAAACCGTGAGCACCGACGCCGAGAAAGACGCTCGCGCCCGCTACGACAAGGTCAAGGGCAGCGCCGTGAACCCGGTCCTGCGCGAAGGCAACTCCGACCGTCGCGCGCCACTGTCGGTCAAGAACTACGCCCGCAAGCACCCGCACAAGATGGGCGCCTGGGCCGCGGACTCCAAGTCCCACGTCGCGCACATGAGCAACGGCGACTTCTACGGCAGCGAAAAAGCCGCCCTGATCGATGCCGCCGGCAGCGTCAAGATCGAACTGATCGCCCAGGACGGCACCTCCAGCGTCCTGAAAGAGAAGACCAGCGTACAAGCCGGTGAGATCCTCGACTGCGCCGTGCTGAGCAAGAACGCCCTGCGCAGCTTCATCGCCGCCGAAATCGAAGACGCCAAGCAACAAGGCGTCCTGCTGTCGGTTCACCTGAAAGCCACCATGATGAAGGTCTCCGACCCGATCATGTTCGGCCAGATCGTTGCCGAGTTCTACAAGGACGCCCTGGCCAAGCACGCCGACGTCCTGGCCCAGATCGGCTTCAACCTGAACAACGGCATCGGCGACCTGTACGCCCGCATCAAGGCCCTGCCGGCCGAGCAGCAGGCACAGATCGAAGCGGACATCCAGGCGGTCTACGCCGTTCGTCCGGCGCTGGCCATGGTCAACTCCGACAAGGGCATCACCAACCTGCACGTGCCGAGCGACGTCATCGTCGACGCCTCGATGCCGGCCATGATCCGTGACTCCGGCAAGATGTGGGGCACCGACGGCCAGCTGCACGACACCAAGGCCGTGATCCCGGATCGTTGCTACGCCACCATCTACCAGGCGGTGATCGAAGACTGCAAGCAACACGGCGCCTTCGATCCGACCACCATGGGCAGCGTGCCGAACGTTGGCCTGATGGCGAAGAAAGCCGAAGAGTATGGCTCCCACGACAAGACCTTCCAGATCAAGGCCGACGGCGTGGTCCGGGTTTCCGACAGCACCGGTCGCACCCTGCTGGAACAGGCCGTGGAAGCTGGCGACATCTTCCGCATGTGCCAGACCAAGGACGCGCCGATCCAGGACTGGGTCAAGCTGGCCGTCAACCGCGCCCGCGCAAGCAGCACCCCGGCGATCTTCTGGCTCGACCCGATGCGCGCCCACGACGGCGTGGTGATCGAGAAGGTCCAGACCTACCTGAAGGATCACGACACCAGCGGCCTGGACATCCAGATCATGTCGCCGGTCGACGCGATGAAGTTCACCCTGGCCCGCACCCGCGAAGGCAAGGACACCATCTCGGTGACCGGTAACGTCCTGCGCGACTACCTGACCGACCTGTTCCCGATCATGGAACTGGGCACCAGCGCGAAGATGCTGTCGATCGTTCCGCTGATGAATGGCGGCGGCCTGTTCGAAACCGGCGCCGGCGGTTCGGCACCCAAGCACGTTCAGCAACTGGTGGAAGAGAACTTCCTGCGCTGGGACTCCCTGGGTGAATTCCTGGCCCTGGCCGCTTCCCTGGAACACCTGGGCGTGACCTACAACAACCCGAAAGCCCTGGTGCTGTCGAAGACCCTGGACCAGGCCACCGGCCTGTTCCTCGACAACAACAAGTCGCCATCGCGTAAAGTCGGCAACATCGACAACCGCGGCAGCCACTTCTACCTGGCGCTGTACTGGGCCCAGGCCCTGGCCGCCCAGAGCGAAGACACCGCGCTGCAAGGCCAGTTCACCCAGCTGGCCAAGACCCTGACCGAGAACGAGGCGACCATCGTTGCCGAACTCAACGCCGTGCAGGGCAAGCCAGTCGACATCGGCGGCTACTACCACGCCAGCGCCGAGCTGATCAGCAAGGCCATGCGTCCGAGCGCTACCCTCAACGCGGCGATTGCCGCGCTGGTGTAAGCGTTCAGGAAACATCACAAACCCCGGCCTGGTGCCGGGGTTTGTGTTTGCGGCCCGAGCATTCATCGATCCGTGAATACAAATCCTGTGGAAGCCGGCTCCTGCACGGGACCGCGCTCGCCTTATGATGGCCTCCCACCCAACGGAGCACTCCCTATGGAATGGCAACCCCATATCACCGTCGCCACCGTTGTCGAAGACAACGGGCGCTTCCTGCTCGTCGAAGAACTGCAAAACGGACGGGCGGTCTTCAACCAGCCGGCCGGTCACCTCGATCCCGACGAGAGCCTGAACGAGGCGGCTATCCGCGAAACCCTGGAAGAAACCGGTTGGGATGTCGAACTGACCGGCGTCATCGGCATCTACCTGTACACCGCTCCCAGCAACGGCGTGACCTACCAGCGCGTGTGCTTTGCCGCCAAGCCACTGCGGCACCGCCCCGATTACCAACTGGACGACGGTATCATCGGCCCGCGCTGGCTGACCCGCGACGAATTGCTGGCCCTGCGCCCGCAATGGCGCAGCGAGCTGATCATCCGCTGTATCGACGATTATCGGGCCGGCCCGCTGCACAGTCTCGAACTGATCCGCCCTTCTCTTTAGCCTTGCGGGCGCGGGCCTGTTAGAATCGCGTCCTTTTTCGAAGACACTCATTGAATCCCTATGCGTGATCCAGCTTCCCTCGCCCCAGAAAACCTGCGCGTCATTGTCGGCATGTCCGGCGGCGTGGACTCTTCCGTTTCCGCCGTCCTGCTGATGGAGCAGGGTTACCAGGTGGAAGGCCTGTTCATGAAGAACTGGGAGGAAGACGACGGAACGGAGTACTGCACCGCCATGGACGACCTGGCGGACGCCCAGGCCGTGTGCGACAAGATCGGCATCAAGCTGCACACCGCCAACTTCGCCGCCGAGTACTGGGACAACGTGTTCGAGCACTTCCTGGCCGAATACAAGGCCGGCCGCACGCCGAACCCGGACATCCTCTGCAACCGCGAAATCAAGTTCAAGGCGTTCCTCGACTACGCCCTGATGCTCGGTGCCGACCTGATCGCCACCGGCCACTACGTGCGCCGCCGCGATATCGACGGGCGCACCGAACTGCTCAAGGGCCTGGACCCGAACAAGGACCAGAGCTACTTCCTGCACGCCGTCGGCGGCGAACAGATCGCCAAGACGCTGTTCCCGGTCGGCGAACTGGAAAAGCCCGCCGTGCGCGCTATTGCCGAGAAACATGGCCTGGCGACCGCCAAGAAAAAGGATTCCACCGGGATCTGCTTTATCGGCGAGCGGCGCTTCAGCGACTTCCTCAAGCAGTACCTGCCGGCCCAGCCCGGCGAGATCAAGACCACCGACGGTGAAGTCATCGGCCGTCACCACGGCCTGATGTACCACACCATCGGCCAACGCCAGGGCCTGGGCATCGGCGGCCTCAAGGACGCCGGCGACGAGCCGTGGTATGTGCTGGTCAAGGACCTGGAACACAACGAGCTGATCGTCGGCCAGGGTAACGAGCACCCGCTGCTGTTCTCCCGCGCCCTGCTCGCCTCCGAGATCTTCTGGGTCAACCCGGTCGACCTGAGCAGCCCGCGCAAGCTGACCGCCAAGGTCCGTTACCGCCAGGGCGACCAGCACTGCACCCTGGAAAAAACCGCCGGCGGCTATCGCGCGGTGTTCGAGGAGCCCCAGCGTGCCGTGACGCCGGGCCAGTCCGTGGTGTTCTACGACGGGGAAATCTGCCTGGGTGGCGGCGTGATCGAAGTCGCCGAGCCCTGGACCAGCGGAGCGCGCCCATGAGCCCGACCCAGGAGCAACTGACAGCACTGGGCGGTGTGTTTCTCGCGGCGGTTCTGGTGGACAAGATTGCCAAGACCGGCCAGTCCAGCGAGGCCGGCCTGAGCTGCATGCTCGGCAGCCTGCTGATCCGTGACCCCAAGGACACCCTGGAAGTCTACGGTGGTGACGACATCAACCTGCGCGACGGCTACCGCGCGCTGATCGGCGCCCTCGAGCGCGACCCGAGCGCCCTGCAGCGCGAGCCGCTGCGCTACGCCCTGTCGATGCTCGGCCTGGAGCGCCAGCTGGCCAAGCGCGACGACATGCTGGAAATCATCGGCAAGCGCCTGCCGCAGATCCAGTCCCAGGTCGAACACTTCGGCCCGGCCCATGAAAACGTGGTGGCCGCCTGTGGCGCGCTGTACCAGGATACCCTGAGCACCCTGCGCCAGCGGATCCAGGTACACGGCGACATGCGCAACCTGCAACAGCCGAGCAACGCCTCGAAGATCCGCGCCCTGCTGCTGGCCGGTATCCGCTCGGCCCGCCTGTGGCGCCAGTTGGGTGGCCATCGCTGGCAGCTGGTGATCAGCCGGCGCAAGCTGCTCAAGGAACTCTATCCGTTGATGCGTAGCGCCTGAGGCCATCGACGGAGCTGTAAAAGCGCGATACGCCGGTCAGTTGGCAACGGACCGGCGGATTTTTTCATGTATGATACGCGCCCCATTTCGTTGCCCGACTGTCCGAGAACACCCCATGCAGCTTTCTTCGCTCACTGCGGTTTCCCCTGTTGACGGCCGCTACGCCGGCAAAACCCAGGCCCTGCGCCCTATTTTCAGCGAATACGGCCTGATCCGTGCTCGCGTCCTGGTGGAAGTACGCTGGCTCCAGCGCCTGGCCGCCCACCCTGCGATCACTGAAGTCCCGGCATTTTCCGCCGAAGCCAACGCGGTATTGAATACCCTGGCCGAGAACTTCTCCCTGGAGCACGCCGAGCGCGTCAAGGAAATCGAGCGCACCACCAACCACGACGTCAAGGCGATCGAGTACCTGCTCAAGGAACAGGCCGCCAAGCTGCCTGAACTGGCCGCCGTCAGTGAGTTCATCCACTTCGCCTGCACCAGCGAGGACATCAACAACCTGTCCCACGCCCTGATGCTGCGCGAAGGCCGTGACGACGTGCTGCTGCCGCTGATGCGCCAGATCGCCGAGGCCATCCGCGAACTGGCCCAGCGCTTCGCCACCGTGCCGATGCTGTCGCGCACCCACGGCCAGCCGGCTTCGCCGACCACCCTGGGCAAGGAACTGGCGAACGTCGTCTACCGCCTGGAGCGCCAGATCGCCCAGGTTGCCGCCGTGCCGCTGCTGGGCAAGATCAACGGCGCCGTGGGCAACTACAACGCCCACCTGTCGGCCTACCCGCAGGTCGACTGGGAAGCCAACGCCCGCGCCTTCATCGAAGACGAACTGGGCCTGGGCTTCAACCCCTACACCACCCAGATCGAACCGCACGACTACATCGCCGAGCTGTTCGATGCGATCGCGCGCTTCAACACCATCCTGATCGACTTCGACCGCGATATCTGGGGCTACATCTCCCTGGGCTACTTCAAGCAGCGCACCATCGCCGGCGAAATCGGTTCCTCGACCATGCCGCACAAGGTCAACCCGATCGACTTCGAAAACTCCGAAGGCAACCTGGGTATCGCCAACGCGCTGTTCCAGCACCTGGCCAGCAAGCTGCCGATCTCCCGCTGGCAGCGCGACCTGACCGACTCCACCGTGCTGCGCAACCTCGGCGTCGGCTTCGCCCACAGCGTCATCGCCTACGAAGCCAGCCTCAAGGGCATCGGCAAGCTGGAGCTGAACGAGCAGAAGATCGCCGCCGACCTGGACGCCTGCTGGGAAGTCCTGGCCGAGCCGATCCAGACCGTGATGCGCCGCTACAACATCGAAAACCCGTACGAAAAACTGAAAGAGTTGACTCGCGGCAAGGGCATCAGCCCTGAAGCGCTGCAAACTTTCATCGACGGGCTCGACATGCCTGCCGACGCCAAGGCCGAGCTGAAACAGCTGACCCCGGCCAACTACATCGGCAACGCCGTGGCCCAAGCCCAGCGTATCTGATCGTACGGCACCCGCTCTGAACGCCCGGCCGAGCCGGGCGTTTTTATTCCCGTATGGAAAACGCTTTTTTTCAATAGGTTACACATGAATCCTGATACTCCTCTTCAACTCCTGGGCGGCATCACTGCACGCGAATTCCTGCGCGACTACTGGCAGAAGAAACCGCTGCTGATCCGCCAGGCCATTCCTGACTTCGAAAGCCCGATCGACGCCGACGAACTGGCCGGCCTGGCCCTGGAAGAAGAAGTCGAATCGCGCCTGATCATCGAACACGGCGAACGCCCCTGGGAACTGCGCCGCGGCCCGTTCGCCGAAGACGCCTTCAGCCAGTTGCCGGAGCGTGAGTGGACCCTGCTGGTGCAGGCGGTCGACCAGTTCGTACCGGAAGTCGCCGAGCTGCTGGAAAACTTCCGCTTCCTGCCGAGCTGGCGCATCGACGATGTGATGATCAGCTTTGCCGCCCCCGGTGGCAGCGTCGGTCCGCATTTCGACAACTACGACGTATTCCTGCTCCAGGGCCACGGCAAGCGCCACTGGAAGATCGGCCAGATGTGCGATTCCGACAGCGCGCTGCTGGAACACGCCGACCTGCGCATCCTCGCCGACTTCCAGGAAACCGCCGAGTGGACCCTGGAGCCGGGCGACATGCTCTACCTGCCGCCGCGCTTGGCCCACTGCGGCGTCGCCGTGGATGACTGCCTGACCTACTCGGTAGGCTTCCGCGCCCCGAGCGCCGCTGAAGTGCTGACCCACTTCACCGACTTCCTCAGTCAGTTCCTGCCGGACGAAGATCGCTACACCGACGCCGACGCACAGCCGGCCGCCGACCCGCACCAGATCCAGCACGACGCCCTCGACCGCCTGAAAAGCCTGCTGGCCGAACACATGAGCGACGAGCGCCTGCTGCTGACCTGGTTCGGCCAGTTCATGACCGAGCCACGTTATCCGGAACTGGTGGTGGGCCCTGAACTCGAAGAAGAAGACCTGCTCGCCGGCCTGCAGGATGGCGCGGTGCTGATCCGCAACCCGAGTGCGCGCCTGGCCTGGTCGGAAGTCGATGACGACCTGCTGCTGTTCGCCAGCGGCCAGAGCCGCTACCTGCCGGGCAAGCTGCGCGAGCTGCTGAAAATGATCTGCGCGGCGGATGCCCTGCATGTCGACAACCTCGGCCACTGGCTGGACGATGAAGATGGACGCGGCCTGCTCTGCGAGCTGGTCAAACAAGGAAGCCTGGGATTTGCCGATGAATAGAATTCACGTACGTGTCGCGGACTGGCAAAAGGATAACGCCGAGATTCGGCGCATTCGTGAATCGGTCTTCATTGCCGAACAAGCCGTGCCGCCGGAACTCGAGTGGGACGCCGAAGACGCCAGCGCCGTGCATTTCCTGGCGTTCGAGGGCGACTTCCCGATCGGTACCGCGCGCCTGCTGCCCGACGGGCACATCGGGCGCGTCTCGGTCCTGCGCGACTGGCGCGGGTTGAAGGTCGGTGACGCACTGCTGCAGGCGACGATCGGCGAAGCCGAGAAACGCGGCCTCAAGCAACAGATGCTCAGCGCCCAGGTGCAGGCCACGGCGTTCTATGAACGGCATGGCTTCAGCATCGTCAGCGAGGAGTTTCTCGAAGCCGGGATTCCCCACGTCGACATGGTGCGCGGTTCCGCCTGAGACTCCCACCGATAACACTCTCCCCAAAAACGCCCCGTCTCCGGGGCGTTTTGCCGTGGGCGATTCAACTTGACCCACCAACAGCCGAGAAACTGTCAAACTCAATGCATTGCCCAGTCCAACGCGGAGATAACGGACATGTCCCTACGCACCCTCTTCAGCGGCCTGCTGCTGGCCTGTGCCTTCAGCGCCCAGGCAGCCACTGAAATCATCCCCCTGAACTACCGCACCAGCAGCGACCTGCTGCCTGTCGCGCAGAATTTCCTCGGCCAGGACGGCAAGGTCAGCGCCTATCAGAACCAGCTGATCGTCAACGCCGAGCCCGGCAAGATCAACGAACTGCGTGATTTCCTCGGCCAACTGGACAAGCCCGCCAAACGCCTGCTGATCAGCGTCGATACCAGCGAGAACAACGACCAGGGCGCCCAGGGCTACTCGATCAACGGCCAGGGCCAGACCCGCATCATCAGCCGCAGCACCGACAGCCGCGACGGCGGCATCCAGCAGGTTCAGGCCAGCGAAGGCACCCCGGCCCTGATCCAGGTGGGCCAGAGCGTGCCGCTGACCAGCAGTACCGGACAGCTCGACGCCTATGGCCGGCCACAGACCCAGACCCAGTATCGCAACGTCACCCAGGGGTTCTACGTCACCGCCAGCGTCACCGGAAACGTCGTGCACCTGGCCATCAGTACCAATCGTGACCGGATGAGCCAGGAGCGTCAGGATGTAGTGAACGTGCAAAGCACCGACACAACCGTCAGCGGACCGCTCGGCCAGTGGATCACCCTGGCGGGCGTCAACGGCCAGAGCCAGGCCGACCGCCAGGCGCTAACCCGCAGCTACTCTACCTCCAGCCGTAACGACATGACTTTGCGGGTGAAAGTCGACACCCTGGACTGAAGCCCCGAAAACTGACCGACGAGTCGTATTAGACCAAAGATGTAGTGCTTTGAAAAAAGCACTACAAAACGTTTGACGAGCCAAAAAACCGAAGGCATGATGGCCTCGCTCCCGCTAATCAGGGGCCCTGGCAAGGGCCTTCGGATCGCCGCTCTAACCTACCCACCTGAGCCGATTCGTGTCTGTACCGCCCACAAGGCGTGTTTGACGAGGTTGCGACTGGAACGAAGTTGTCCCGAGGGACGGAAGCGTAATAGGTAGAACGGCAAGAACTCCGAAGTCCGCACGAAGGCCCACGACGCCCCAATGCGCCCGAAGGATCGCCCTCGCCTCGCTCACTTTCCCCCTTGAGCCCATCGTTCAATCGTCGCCTTCCCCGCCAGACCGCACCTGAGCGCCTAAGCTTCTGGTCAGCGAGCAGCCGTCTGCACATGTCGTGCCTGCGGCGGAGCATGAATTTCCCACCCAAGAACGACTTTTTACAAAAGACGCGACGAGGTTTATCTCCATGGCACTGACACGCGAACAGCAAATTGCAGCCCTTGAAAAAGACTGGGCTGAAAACCCGCGCTGGAAAGGCGTGACACGCACTTACTCCGCCGCTGACGTGGTCCGCCTGCGTGGTTCGGTTCAACCCGAGCACACCCTGGCCCGCATGGGCGCCGAGAAGCTGTGGAACCTGGTCACCCAGGGCGCCAAGCCGTCCTTCCGTCCGGACAAGGACTTCGTCAACTGCATGGGCGCCCTGACCGGCGGCCAGGCCGTGCAACAAGTCAAGGCCGGTATCCAGGCGATCTACCTGTCGGGCTGGCAAGTGGCCGCGGACAACAACTCCGCCGAGTCGATGTACCCTGACCAGTCGCTGTACCCGGTGGACTCCGTACCGACCGTGGTCAAGCGCATCAACAACTCGTTCCGTCGCGCCGACCAGATCCAGTGGAAAGCCGGCAAGAACCCGGGCGACGATGGCTACATCGACTACTTCGCACCGATCGTGGCCGACGCCGAGGCCGGTTTCGGCGGTGTCCTGAACGCCTACGAGCTGATGAAGAGCATGATCGAGGCGGGCGCCGCTGGCGTGCACTTCGAAGACCAGCTGGCCTCCGTGAAGAAATGCGGCCACATGGGCGGCAAGGTCCTGGTACCGACCCAGGAAGCCGTGCAGAAGCTGACTGCTGCCCGCCTAGCCGCTGACGTCGCCGGCGTACCGACCATCATCCTGGCCCGTACCGACGCCAACGCAGCCGACCTGCTGACCTCCGACTGCGACCCGTACGATCAGCCGTTCGTGACCGGTACCCGCACCCAGGAAGGCTTCTACAAGGTCCGTGCCGGCCTCGACCAGGCCATCGCTCGCGGCCTGGCCTACGCGCCGTACGCCGACCTGATCTGGTGCGAAACCGCCAAGCCGGACCTGGACGAGGCCCGTCGCTTCGCCGAAGCGATCAAGAAGGAATACCCGGACCAGATCCTGTCCTACAACTGCTCGCCTTCCTTCAACTGGAAGAAGAACCTGGACGACGCGACCATCGCCAAGTTCCAGCGCGAACTGTCGGCCATGGGCTACAAGCACCAGTTCATCACCCTGGCGGGTATCCACAACATGTGGCACAGCATGTTCAACCTGGCGCACGACTACGCCCGCAACGACATGACCGCCTACGTCAAGCTGCAGGAGCAGGAGTTCGCCGACGCCGCCAAGGGCTACACCTTCGTGGCGCACCAGCAGGAAGTGGGCACCGGCTACTTCGACGACATGACCACCGTGATCCAGGGCGGATCGTCCTCGGTGACCGCGCTGACCGGTTCGACCGAAGAAGAGCAGTTCCACTGAGTGACCGAGCAAGCGGCCATTCCAGGCCTTGTAAAACCTAACTGGAATGCCTGAAAAACTGATGCCCCGACTGGTTCGGGGCATTTTTTTGCGCAAGGTATTGATCCAGGGCAGCCCGTACACCGACAGAACTCGCTAAAACAGCCCTCCCCGCAACTTTCATCGGTCTACTATATAAGGCAACTGGAAACATCAGGGCCGCCGGTGACTGTTATCAAGACCACCCTAAACGATATTAATTATCATTTAACAAACGCTTTGTTCATTACAGCCCGGATAAAACATAATTAACCAAAAGCCACCTAATGCCCGCAGCGTATGGCCTGCGGGCCCTCCAGAGGTCGTTATGTCCTTATTCCATTAAATAATTTCGCTATAGGAATTTTACTTGCCGGGTGTTTAGCCATAAAATCACCGGGATTGATCGCGCTGCGACATATCGTCACTGCTTTGTTTCTTTTTCAAGCTCAGAGACCCTTGCTCTCTGTTAAGGATTACCCGCATGACCGAAGCGACCGGACTCATGGCCCACAACTGGGGCTTTGCCATTTTCCTGCTCGGCGTCGTCGGCCTCTGTGCCTTCATGCTCGGTCTTTCCAGCCTTCTCGGGTCAAAAGCCTGGGGACGCAGCAAAAACGAACCGTTCGAGTCCGGCATGCTGCCTACCGGTAGCGCCCGCTTGCGGCTCTCAGCCAAATTCTATCTGGTCGCGATGCTGTTCGTGATCTTCGATATCGAAGCCCTCTTTCTCTTTGCATGGTCTGTGTCCGTCCGCGAAAGCGGCTGGACCGGATTCGTCGAAGCTCTCGTTTTCATAGCAATTCTGTTGGCAGGTCTTGTCTACCTTTACCGAGTGGGGGCGCTTGATTGGGCTCCGCAAGCTCGTCAGAAGCGGCAGGCGAAGCTGAAACAATGAGGCTTTGGCAATGCAATACAATCTCACCAGAATCGACCCGGACGCTCCTAACGAGCAGTATCCGATCGGCGAACGGGAAACCGTTTCCGATCCGTTAGAAGATCAAGTCCACAAGAACATTTTCATGGGCAAGCTGGAAGACGTGCTGAGCGGCGCGGTCAACTGGGGGCGCAAGAACTCCCTGTGGCCGTACAACTTCGGCCTGTCCTGCTGCTACGTGGAAATGACCACTGCCTTCACGGCACCCCACGATATCGCACGCTTCGGCGCCGAAGTTATCCGGGCATCACCACGCCAGGCCGACTTCATGGTTATTGCCGGGACCTGCTTCGTGAAGATGGCCCCGATCATCCAGCGCCTGTACGAGCAGATGCTCGAACCGAAGTGGGTGATTTCCATGGGTTCGTGTGCCAACTCCGGTGGCATGTACGACATCTACTCCGTCGTTCAGGGGGTGGACAAGTTCCTGCCCGTGGACGTCTACGTGCCTGGCTGCCCGCCCCGCCCCGAGGCTTTCCTGCAAGGCTTGATGCTCTTGCAAGAGTCGATTGGCCAGGAGCGTCGCCCACTTTCCTGGGTCGTCGGTGACCAAGGCGTGTATCGCGCCGAGATGCCGTCGCAAAAGGAACAGCGCCGCGAACAGCGTATTCAGGTAACCAACCTGCGCAGCCCCGACGAAGTCTGATCCAGTCCTGCTTCTTATAAAGAAACGAGTACCTGGCTTCATTCTTTACGTTGACCGAAAGCGATAAAAAACCATGACTACAGGCAGTGCTCTGTACATCCCGCCTTACAAGGCAGACGACCAGGATGTGGTCGTCGAACTGAACAACCGTTTTGGCCCCGAGGCGTTCACCGCCCAGGCCACCCGCACCGGCATGCCGGTACTGTGGGTAAGCCGTGCCAAACTCGTCGAAGTCCTGACCTTCCTGCGCAACCTGCCCAAGCCGTACGTCATGCTCTATGACCTGCACGGCGTGGACGAGCGTCTGCGCACCAAGCGTCAGGGCCTGCCGGCCGCCGATTTCAGCGTCTTCTATCACCTGCTCTCGATCGAGCGTAATAGTGACGTGATGATCAAGGTCGCCTTGTCCGAAAGCGACCTCAGCCTGCCGAGCGTCACCAGCATCTGGCCGAATGCCAACTGGAACGAACGTGAAGTCTGGGACATGTTCGGCATCGACTTCAAAGGTCACCCGCACCTGTCGCGCATCATGATGCCGCCGACCTGGGAAGGTCACCCGCTGCGCAAGGACTTCCCTGCCCGCGCGACCGAATTCGATCCGTACAGCCTGACCCTGGCCAAGCAGCAGCTTGAAGAAGAAGCCGCGCGCTTCCGTCCGGAAGACTGGGGCATGAAGCGGTCTGGCGCCAACGAGGACTACATGTTCCTCAACCTCGGCCCGAACCACCCTTCGGCCCACGGTGCCTTCCGTATCATCCTGCAGCTGGACGGTGAAGAGATCGTCGACTGCGTGCCGGACATCGGTTACCACCACCGTGGCGCCGAGAAGATGGCCGAGCGCCAGTCCTGGCACAGCTTCATCCCCTACACCGACCGTATCGACTACCTCGGCGGGGTGATGAACAACCTGCCGTACGTGCTCTCGGTCGAGAAACTGGCCGGGATCAAGGTGCCGGACCGCGTCGACACCATCCGCATCATGATGGCCGAGTTCTTCCGGATCACCAGCCACCTGCTGTTCCTGGGTACCTATATCCAGGACGTCGGCGCCATGACCCCGGTGTTCTTCACCTTCACCGACCGCCAGCGCGCCTACAAGGTGATCGAAGCCATCACCGGTTTCCGCCTGCACCCGGCCTGGTACCGCATCGGCGGTGTCGCCCACGACTTGCCGCGCGGCTGGGACAAGCTGGTCAAGGAGTTCGTCGACTGGCTGCCAAAACGCCTCGACGAGTACACCAAGGCCGCCCTGCAGAATAGTATCCTCAAGGGCCGGACCATCGGTGTCGCCGCCTACAACACCAAGGAAGCCCTGGAGTGGGGCGTCACCGGTGCCGGCCTGCGTTCCACCGGTTGCGATTTCGACCTGCGCAAGGCGCGTCCGTACTCCGGCTACGAGAACTTCGAGTTCGAAGTACCGCTGGCGGCCAACGGTGATGCCTACGATCGCTGCATGGTTCGCGTCGAAGAGATGCGCCAGAGCATCAAGATCATCGACCAGTGCATGCGCAACATGCCGGAAGGCCCGTACAAGGCGGATCACCCGCTGACCACGCCGCCGCCGAAAGAGCGCACGCTGCAGCACATCGAGACCCTGATCACGCACTTCCTGCAAGTTTCGTGGGGCCCGGTCATGCCGGCCAACGAATCCTTCCAGATGATCGAAGCGACCAAGGGCATCAACAGTTATTACCTGACGAGCGATGGCGGCACCATGAGCTACCGCACCCGGATTCGCACCCCAAGCTTCCCGCACCTGCAGCAGATCCCTTCGGTGATCCGCGGCAGCATGGTCGCGGACTTGATCGCGTACCTGGGTAGTATCGACTTCGTTATGGCCGACGTGGACCGCTAAGCATGAACAGCACGCTTATCCAGACAGACCGTTTCGCCCTCAGCGAAACCGAGCGCTCGGCCATCGAGCACGAGCTGCATCACTACGAAGACCCGCGCGCGGCGTCCATCGAAGCCCTGAAGATCGTCCAGAAGGAACGTGGCTGGGTGCCTGACGGCGCGCTCTACGCCATCGGCGAGATCCTCGGCATCCCGGCCAGCGACGTCGAGGGCGTAGCAACCTTCTACAGCCAGATCTTCCGCCAGCCGGTAGGTCGTCACATCATTCGCGTCTGCGACAGCATGGTCTGCTACATCGGCGGCCACGAGTCGGTGGTCAGCGAGATCCAGAGCAAGCTCGGCATCGGCCTGGGTCAGACCACCGCCGACGGCCGCTTCACCCTGCTGCCCGTCTGCTGCCTCGGCAACTGCGACAAGGCCCCGGCACTGATGATCGACGACGACACTTTCGGCGACGTCCAGCCAGCCGGCGTTGCCAAACTGCTGGAGGGCTACGTATGACCCTGACTTCCTTCGGCCCTGCCAACCGCATTGCGCGCTCGGCAGAAACCCATCCGCTGACCTGGCGCCTGCGCGACGACGCCGAGCCGGTGTGGCTCGACGAATACCAGGCGAAGGACGGCTATGCCGCCGCGCGCAAGGCCTTCGCCGACCTGTCCCAGGACGATATCGTCCAGACGGTCAAGGACGCCGGCCTCAAGGGTCGCGGCGGTGCGGGCTTCCCCACCGGCGTGAAATGGGGCCTGATGCCCAAAGACGAATCCATGAACATCCGCTACCTGCTGTGCAACGCGGATGAGATGGAGCCCAACACCTGGAAAGACCGCATGCTGATGGAGCAACTGCCCCATCTGCTGATCGAAGGCATGCTGATCAGTGCCCGTGCACTGAAGACCTACCGCGGCTACATCTTCCTGCGTGGCGAATACACCACCGCCGCCAGGCACCTCAACCGTGCCGTGGAAGAAGCCAAGGCCGCCGGTCTCCTGGGCAAGAACATCCTCGGCAGCGGCTTCGACTTCGAGCTGTTCGTCCACACCGGTGCCGGGCGCTACATCTGCGGTGAAGAAACCGCACTGATCAACTCCCTCGAAGGCCGTCGTGCCAACCCGCGCTCCAAGCCGCCCTTCCCCGCCGCCGTCGGCGTCTGGGGCAAGCCGACCTGCGTGAACAACGTCGAGACCCTGTGCAACGTACCGGCGATCATCGGCAACGGCACCGACTGGTACAAGTCCCTCGCCCGCGAAGGCAGCGAAGACCACGGCACCAAGCTGATGGGCTTCTCCGGCAAGGTGAAGAACCCGGGCCTGTGGGAACTGCCATTCGGCGTGACCGCCCGCGAGCTGTTCGAAGACTACGCCGGTGGCATGCGCGACGGCTTCAAGCTCAAGTGCTGGCAGCCTGGTGGCGCCGGTACCGGCTTCCTGCTGCCGGAGCACCTGGACGCCCAGATGTATGCCGGCGGCATCGCCAAGGTCGGCACCCGGATGGGGACGGGCCTGGCCATGGCGGTGGACGACAGCGTCAACATGGTTTCGCTGCTGCGCAACATGGAAGAGTTCTTCGCCCGTGAGTCGTGCGGTTTCTGCACCCCTTGCCGCGACGGCCTGCCATGGAGCGTCAAGCTCCTGCGCGCCATCGAGAAAGGCGAAGGCCAGGCCGGCGACATCGAGACCCTGCTGGGTCTGGTCGGCTTCCTCGGCCCAGGCAAGACCTTCTGTGCTCACGCACCGGGCGCCGTGGAGCCATTGGGCAGCGCAATCAAGTATTTCCGTCCGGAGTTCGAGGCTGGCATCGCACCTACCAGTGCGGCCATCCCGCCTCTGGCGCGGCCGATCGTAGTCGGCGCATAAGAACGTATCGAAGGGGGGCGGTCCGTGCCGCCCTCTTCCTCGTCTGAAGACGCACCCGATGCGCCAGGCGAGCACCAGGATTCCATTAGCCACGCCCGCAGACGCGGGCCAACGAAGAACTTTGAACCATGGCCACTATCCACGTAGACGGCAAAGCGCTCGAAGTCGATGGGGCAGACAACCTGTTACAGGCATGTCTGTCGCTAGGCCTCGACATCCCTTATTTCTGCTGGCACCCCGCGCTCGGTAGCGTCGGTGCCTGTCGCCAGTGCGCGGTCAAGCAGTACAACGACGAGAACGACACCCGTGGTCGTATCGTCATGTCCTGCATGACCCCGGCCACCGACAACACCTGGATCTCCATCGACGATGAGGAATCCAAGGCGTTCCGCGCCAGTGTCGTGGAATGGCTGATGACCAACCACCCGCACGACTGCCCGGTCTGCGAGGAAGGCGGTCACTGCCACCTGCAGGACATGACCGTGATGACCGGCCACAACGAGCGCCGTTATCGCTTCACCAAGCGTACCCACCAGAACCAGGAACTGGGCCCGTTCATTTCCCACGAAATGAACCGCTGCATCGCCTGCTACCGCTGCGTACGCTTCTACAAGGACTACGCCGGCGGCACCGACCTCGGTGTGTTCGGCGCCCACGACAACGTGTACTTCGGTCGCGTCGAAGACGGCACCCTGGAAAGCGAGTTCTCCGGTAACCTCACCGAGGTCTGCCCGACCGGTGTGTTCACCGACAAGACCCACTCCGAGCGCTACAACCGCAAGTGGGACATGCAGTTCTCGCCGAGCATCTGCCATGGCTGCTCCAGCGGTTGCAACATCAGCCCGGGTGAACGCTACGGCGAACTGCGTCGTATCGAGAACCGCTTCAACGGTTCGGTGAACCAGTACTTCCTGTGCGACCGTGGCCGTTTCGGCTATGGCTACGTCAACCGCACCGACCGTCCACGCCAGCCGCTGCTGGCCAACGGCGCCAAGCTGAGCCTGGACGAAGCCCTGGATAAAGCGGCCGAGCTGCTGCGTGGTCGCAATATCGTCGGTATCGGTTCGCCCCGTGCCAGCCTGGAAAGCAACTACGCCCTGCGCGAGCTGGTCGGTGCCGAGCACTTCTACTCGGGTATCGAGGCGTCCGAGCTGGAGCGTATCCGCCTGGCCCTGCAGGTACTCAAGGACAGCCCGCTGCCCGTACCGAACATGCGCGACATCGAGGACCACGACGCCGTGTTCGTCCTCGGTGAAGACCTGACCCAGACCGCCGCCCGCATGGCCCTGGCCCTGCGCCAGTCGGTCAAGGGCAAGGCCGAAGCCATGGCCGACGCCATGCGTGTCCAGCCCTGGCTCGATGCCGCGGTGAAGAACATCGGTCAGCACGCGCTGAACCCGCTGTTCATCGCCAGCCTTGCCGAAACCAAGCTCGACGACATCGCCGAAGAGTGCGTGCACGCCGCGCCTGACGACCTGGCCCGCCTCGGTTTCGCCGTGGCCCACGCCCTCGACGCCAGCGCACCGGCTGTCGAAGGCCTGGACGCTGAAGCCGTGGAACTGGCCAAGCGCATCGCCGACGCCCTGCTCGCCGCCAAGCGCCCATTGATCATCGCCGGCACCTCCCTGGGTTCCAAGGCGCTGATCGAAGCCGCCGCGAACATTGCCAAGGCCCTGAAGCTGCGCGAAAAAGCCGGCTCCATCAGCCTGATCGTGCCGGAAGCCAACAGCCTCGGCCTGGCCATGCTCGGTGGTGAGTCGCTGGACGCCGCGCTGCAGGCGGTCATCTCTGGCCGTGCCGACGCCATCGTCGTGCTGGAAAACGATCTGTTCACCCGCACCGACGCCGCCACGGTCGACGCTGCGCTGAACGCCGCCAAAGTGCTGATCGTCGCCGACCACCAGAAGACCGCCACCACCGACCGCGCCCACCTGGTGCTGCCGGCGGCGAGCTTCGCCGAAGGCGACGGCACCCTGGTCAGCCAGGAAGGTCGCGCCCAGCGCTTCTTCCAGGTCTTCGATCCGAAGTACCTCGACGCGAGCATCCTGGTCCACGAAGGCTGGCGCTGGCTGCATGCCCTGCGCGCTACCCTGCTGAACCAGCCGATCGACTGGACCCAGCTGGACCATGTCACCGCCGCCTGCGCCGCGAGCACTCCACAACTGGCCGGTATCGTCGATGCCGCACCGTCCGCCGCGTTCCGCATCAAGGGCATGAAGCTGGCCCGCGAACCGCTGCGCTACTCCGGTCGTACCGCCATGCGCGCCAATATCAGCGTGCACGAACCGCGTACCTCCCAGGACGTCGACACCGCGTTCGCCTTCTCCATGGAAGGTTACTCGGGCTCCGTCGAACCGCGTCAACAGGTGCCGTTCGCCTGGTCGCCGGGCTGGAACTCGCCGCAGGCCTGGAACAAGTTCCAGGACGAAGTCGGCGGGCATATCCGCGCCGGCGACCCGGGCACCCGCCTGATCGAAACCCAGGGCGACTCGCTGAACTGGTTCGCCAGTGTTCCACGCGCCTTCAACCCGGCACAGGGCACCTGGCAAGTGGTGCCGTTCTTCCACCTGTTCGGCAGTGAAGAGAACTCTTCCAAGGCCGCTCCGGTTCAAGAGCGCATCCCCGCGGCCTACGTCGCGCTGGCCAAGTCCGAAGCGGACCGCCTGGGCGTCAACGACGGCGCGCTGCTCAGCCTCAACGTGGCCGGCACCCAGCTGCGCCTGCCGCTACGCATCAATGAACAACTGGGCGCCGGCCTGGTGGCCCTGCCGGCCGGTCTGGCCGGGATTCCACCAGCGATTTTCGGCAAATCCGTCGACGGTCTGCAGGAGGCAGCTCAATGACCTGGTTCACACCTGAAGTGATTGACGTGATCCTCACGGTCATCAAGGCCATTGTCATCCTGCTGGCCGTGGTGGTCTGCGGCGCCCTGCTGAGCTTCGTCGAACGTCGCCTGCTGGGCTGGTGGCAGGACCGCTACGGTCCGAACCGTGTCGGCCCGTTCGGCATGTTCCAGATCGCCGCGGACATGCTGAAGATGTTCTTCAAGGAAGACTGGACGCCACCGTTCGCCGACAAGGTGATCTTCACCCTGGCGCCGGTTGTCGCCATGAGTGCCTTGCTGATCGCCTTCGCGGTCATCCCGATCACCCCGACCTGGGGTGTCGCGGACCTGAACATCGGCCTGCTGTTCTTCTTCGCCATGGCCGGCCTGTCGGTCTACGCGGTGCTGTTCGCCGGTTGGTCGAGCAACAACAAGTTCGCCCTGCTGGGCAGCTTGCGGGCCTCGGCCCAGACCGTGTCGTACGAAGTGTTCATGGGCCTGTCGCTGATGGGCATCGTGGTCCAGGTCGGCTCGTTCAACATGCGCGACATCGTCGACTACCAGGCCCAGCACCTGTGGTTCATCATCCCGCAGATCTTCGGTTTCCTGACCTTCTTCATCGCCGGCGTGGCCGTGACTCACCGTCACCCCTTCGACCAGCCGGAAGCGGAACAGGAACTGGCCGACGGTTACCACATTGAATATGCCGGCATGAAATGGGGCATGTTCTTCGTTGGCGAGTACATCGGCATCATCCTGATCTCGGCGCTGCTGGTCACCCTGTTCTTCGGTGGCTGGCACGGTCCGTTCGGCATCCTGCCGCAGATTCCATTCATCTGGTTCGCCCTGAAGACCGCGTTCTTCATCATGCTGTTCATCCTGCTGCGCGCTTCGATCCCGCGCCCACGGTATGACCAGGTGATGGACTTCAGCTGGAAATTCTGCCTGCCGCTGACCCTGATCAATTTGCTGGTGACCGCTGCGCTTGTGTTGTTGAACACGCCTGCGGGCGCGGTTCAGTGAGGATTTGACCCATGTTCAAATATATTGGCGACATCGTTAAGGGTACCGGTACCCAGTTGCGAAGCCTGGTGATGGTTTTCGGCCATGGCTTTCGCAAACGCGACACCCTGCAATATCCCGAGGAAGCGGTGTACCTGCCGCCGCGCTATCGCGGTCGCATCGTCCTGACCCGCGACCCCGATGGCGAAGAGCGCTGTGTAGCCTGCAACCTGTGCGCCGTGGCGTGCCCGGTGGGCTGCATCTCGCTGCAGAAAGCCGAAACCGACGACGGTCGTTGGTATCCGGAGTTCTTCCGCATCAACTTCTCGCGCTGCATTTTCTGCGGCCTCTGCGAGGAAGCCTGCCCGACCACCGCGATCCAGCTGACACCGGATTTCGAGATGGCCGAGTTCAAACGTCAGGACCTGGTCTACGAGAAAGAAGATCTGCTGATCTCCGGCCCCGGCAAGAACCCTGATTACAACTTCTATCGTGTTGCAGGTATGGCTGTTGCCGGGAAGCCGAAAGGCTCCGCCCAGAACGAAGCCGAGCCGATCAACGTGAAGAGCTTGCTGCCTTAAGGAAGAACGATGGAATTCGCTTTCTATTTCGCATCGGGTATCGCGGTTGTGTCCACGCTTCGCGTGGTCACCAACACCAATCCCGTGCACGCCCTGCTCTACCTGATCATTTCGCTGATCGCCGTGGCCATGACCTTCTTCAGCCTCGGCGCACCGTTCGCCGGTGCCCTGGAAGTGATCGCCTACGCCGGCGCCATCATGGTGCTGTTCGTGTTCGTGGTGATGATGCTGAACCTCGGCCCGGCCGCGGTCCAGCAGGAGCGCGTCTGGCTCAAGCCCGGTATCTGGGGTGGGCCGGCCGTACTGTCGTTGCTGCTGCTGATCGAACTGCTGTACGTACTGTTCAGCCACAGCAGCGGTGCCGCGATCGGTCAAACCACCGTGGGTGCCAAGGCCGTAGGCATCAGCCTGTTCGGTCCGTACCTGCTGGTGGTCGAACTTGCCTCGATGCTGCTGCTCGCCGCAGCCATCACGGCATTCCACTTGGGCCGCAACGAGGCGAAGGAGTAATACCATGCCTGCTATCCCTCTTGAGCATGGACTGGCCGTCGCCGGCATCCTGTTCTGCCTCGGTCTGGTCGGCCTGATGGTCCGCCGCAACATCCTCTTCGTGCTGATGAGCCTGGAGGTGATGATGAACGCCGCCGCCCTGGCCTTCGTCGTCGCGGGCGCACGCTGGGCGCAACCGGATGGACAGATCATGTTCATCCTGGTGATCAGCCTGGCAGCCGCCGAGGCCAGTATCGGCCTGGCGATCCTGCTGCAACTGTATCGCCGCTTCCACACGCTCGATATCGACGCTGCCAGTGAGATGCGCGGATGAACATGATCTTTCTGACTTTCGTATTCCCCCTGATCGGTTTCCTGCTGCTGTCGTTCTCCCGGGGACGCCTCTCGGAAAACCTCTCGGCGCTGATCGGTGTCGGCTCCATCGGCCTGTCGGCGATTGTCGCCGCCTACGTGATCTGGCAATTCAATGTCGCACCGCCCGAGGGTGGTCACTACACCCTGGTGCTGTGGCAGTGGATGTCGGTGGACGGTTTCGCCCCGAACTTCGCCCTGTACATCGACGGCCTGTCGATCACCATGCTCGGCGTCGTGGTCGGCGTGGGTTTCCTGATCCACCTGTTCGCGTCCTGGTACATGCGCGGTGAAGACGGCTACTCGCGTTTCTTCGCCTACACCAACCTGTTTATCGCCAGCATGCTGTTCCTGGTCCTGGGCGATAACCTGTTGTTCCTGTACTTCGGCTGGGAAGGCGTGGGCCTGTGCTCCTACCTGTTGATCGGTTTCTACTACAGCAACCGCAACAACGGTAACGCGGCATTGAAGGCCTTTATCGTCACCCGCATCGGCGACGTGTTCATGGCCATCGGCCTGTTCATCCTGTTCCAGCAACTGGGTACGCTGAATATCCAGGAACTGCTGGTCAAGGCGCCCGAGCATTTCAAGGTCGGCGACTTCTGGATCGTCCTGGCGACCCTGATGCTGCTGGGCGGTGCGGTCGGCAAGTCGGCCCAGCTGCCACTGCAGACCTGGCTGGCGGATGCGATGGCCGGTCCTACCCCGGTTTCGGCACTGATCCACGCCGCGACCATGGTGACCGCCGGTGTCTACCTGATCGCCCGTACCCACGGTCTGTTCGCCCTGGCGCCGGATATCCTGCACCTGGTCGGCATCGTCGGTGGCGTGACCCTGGTCCTGGCCGGTTTCGCCGCCCTGGTCCAGACCGACATCAAGCGTATCCTCGCCTACTCGACCATGAGCCAGATCGGCTACATGTTCCTGGCCCTGGGCGTCGGTGCCTGGGAAGGCGCGATCTTCCACCTGATGACCCACGCCTTCTTCAAGGCCCTGCTGTTCCTTGCCTCCGGTGCGGTGATCGTTGCCTGCCACCACGAGCAGAACATCTTCAAGATGGGTGGCCTGTGGAAGAAACTGCCGTTGGCCTACGCCAGCTTCATCGTCGGTGGTGCCGCCCTGGCCGCCCTGCCGATCGTCACCGTCGGTTTCTACTCGAAGGACGAAATCCTCTGGGAAGCCTTCGCCAGCGGCAACCACGGCCTGCTGTACGCCGGCCTGGTCGGTGCGTTCATGACCTCGCTGTACACCTTCCGCCTGATCTTCATCACCTTCCACGGTGAAGCCAAGACCGAAGCCCACGCCGGCCACGGGATTTCCCACTGGCTGCCGCTGGGCGTGCTGATCGTGCTGTCGACCTTCATCGGCGCCTGGATTCATCCGCCACTGGCCGGTGTCCTGCCGGAAAGCGCCGGTCATGCCGGCGGCGAAGCCAAGCACAGCCTGGAAATCGCCTCGGGTGCCATCGCCCTGGCCGGTATCCTGCTGGCGGCCGTGCTGTTCCTCGGCAAGCGTCGTTTCGTCACCGCCGTCGCCAACAGCGGTATCGGGCGCTTCCTGTCGGCCTGGTGGTTCGCCGCCTGGGGCTTCGACTGGATCTACGACAAGCTGTTCGTCAAGCCGTACCTGGCGATCAGTCATGTGCTGCGCAAAGACCCGCTCGACCAGACCATCGGCCTGATCCCGCGTATGGCCAAAGGCGGTCACACCGCCCTGAGCCGCACCGAGACCGGTCAGCTGCGTTGGTATGCCGCGTCGATCGCCGCTGGTGCCGTGCTGGTGCTTGGCGCCATCGTACTGGTAGCGGTCTGACTATGAACCTTGCGACATTGCGAAAGGAATTGAGCCCGTCATGATTCTGCCTTGGCTAATCCTGATCCCCTTTATCGGTGGCCTGCTGTGCTGGCTGGGTGAGCGTTTCGGCTCTACCCTCCCCCGCTGGATTGCGCTGCTGACCATGTCCCTCGAACTCGCCCTCGGCCTCTGGCTGTGGGCCCACGGGGATTACTCGTTCGCGCCGGCACCCGGCGCCGATCCCACCTGGGCGATTGAGTTCAAGCACGTCTGGATCCAGCGCTTCGGCATCAACGTGCACCTGGCCCTCGACGGCCTGTCGCTGTTGATGATCCTGCTGACCGGCCTGCTGGGTATCCTCTCGGTACTCTGCTCGTGGAAAGAGATCCAGCGTCACGTGGGCTTCTTCCACCTGAACCTGATGTGGATCCTGGGCGGTGTCGTCGGCGTGTTCCTGGCCCTCGACCTGTTCATGTTCTTCTTCTTCTGGGAAATGATGCTGGTGCCGATGTACTTCCTCATCGCGCTCTGGGGTCACAGTTCTTCGGACGGCAAGAAGACCCGGATCTACGCGGCGACCAAGTTCTTCATCTTCACCCAGGCTTCCGGCCTGATCATGCTGGTGGCGATCCTCGGCCTGGTACTGGTCAACTTCAACAACACCGGCGTGATCACTTTCAACTACGCCGACCTGTTGAAGACCAAGATGTCGCTGACCACCGAGTACATCCTGATGCTCGGTTTCTTCATCGCCTTCGCGGTCAAGCTGCCGGTGGTACCGTTCCACTCCTGGCTGCCGGACGCCCACGCCCAGGCGCCGACCGCCGGTTCCGTCGACCTGGCCGGTATCCTGTTGAAGACCGCTGCCTATGGTCTGCTGCGTTTCGCCCTGCCGCTGTTCCCGAATGCCTCGGCCGAGTTCGCGCCGATCGCCATGACCCTGGGTCTGATCGGGATCTTCTACGGTGCCTTCCTGGCCTTCGCCCAAACCGACATCAAGCGCCTGATCGCCTTCTCCAGCGTCTCGCACATGGGCTTCGTACTGATCGGGATCTACTCCGGCAGCCAGCAGGCCCTGCAAGGCGCGGTGATCCAGATGCTCGCCCACGGCCTGTCGGCGGCGGCACTGTTTATCCTCAGCGGCCAGCTCTACGAGCGCACCCACACCCGCGACATGCGTGAAATGGGTGGCCTGTGGTCGAAGATCGCCTACCTGCCGGCCATCAGCCTGTTCTTCGCCGCCGCCTCGCTGGGGCTGCCGGGAACCGGCAACTTCGTCGGCGAGTTCCTGATCCTCATCGGCACCTTCGTCAGTGCGCCATGGATCACCGCGATTGCCACTTCCGGCCTGGTGTTCGGTTCGGTCTACTCGCTGATCATGATCCACCGCGCCTACTTCGGTCCGGCCAAGTCGGACGAAGTGCTGCACGGCATGGACGGTCGCGAACTGGCCATGGTGCTCGGTCTTGCGGCACTGCTGATCTACATCGGCGTGTACCCGCAACCGTTCCTCGACACCTCTGCCGCCACCATGCATGGCGTGCAGCAGTGGCTCGGCACCGCCTTCACTCAACTCGCTTCGGCCCGGTAAGAGCGCTATGGAATTCACGATCCAACACTTTATCGCGCTGGCGCCGCTGCTGATCACCAGCCTCACCATTATCGTGGTGATGCTGGCAATCGCCTGGCGCCGCAACCACTCACAGACCTTCCTGCTCTCGGTGGCCGGTCTCAACCTGGCGCTGCTGTCGATTCTGCCGGCGCTGAAAGTCGCCCCCCTGGTGGTGACACCGCTGATCCAGATCGACGATTTCGCCTGCCTGTACATGGCGTTGATCCTGGTGGCGACGCTGGCTTGCGTCACCCTCGCCCACGCCTACCTGGGTGATGGCGGCTCGGGTTACCCGGGCAACCGCGAAGAACTGTACCTGCTGATCCTGATGGCCGCCGCCGGCGGCCTGGTCCTGGTCAGCGCGCAGCACCTGGCCAGCCTGTTCATCGGCCTGGAACTGCTCTCGGTACCGGTCTACGGCCTGGTGGCCTATGCCTTCTTCAACAAGCGCTCGCTGGAAGCCGGTATCAAGTACATGGTGCTGTCGGCTGCCGGTTCCGCGTTCCTGCTGTTCGGCATGGCCCTGCTCTACGCCGAAGCCGGCACCCTGAGCTTCACCGGTATCGGCCACGCCCTGGCCGCCACCGGCCTGCCAAGCCCGATTGCCCAGCTGGGCCTGGGCATGATGCTGGTCGGCCTGGCGTTCAAGCTGTCGCTGGTGCCGTTCCACCTCTGGACCCCGGACGTCTACGAAGGCGCCCCGGCGCCGGTGGCGGCCTTCCTGGCCACCGCCAGCAAGGTGGCCGTGTTCGCGGTGATGATCCGCCTGTTCCAGATCTCGCCGGTCGCCAGCAGTGGCGTCCTGAGCAATGTGCTGGCGGTGATTGCCGTCGCGTCGATCCTGGTCGGCAACCTGCTGGCGCTGACCCAGAGCAACCTCAAGCGTCTGCTCGGTTACTCGTCCATCGCCCACTTCGGCTACCTGCTGATCGCCCTGGTGGCGAGCAAGGGCCTGGCGCTGGAAGCCATGGGCGTGTACCTGGTCACCTACGTGATCACCAGCCTCGGCGCCTTCGGCGTGATCACCCTGATGTCCTCGCCGTACAACGGCCGTGACATGGATGCCCTGTACGAATACCGCGGCCTGTTCTGGCGCCGTCCGTACCTGACCGCCGTGCTGACCGTGATGATGCTGTCCCTGGCCGGTATCCCGCTGACCGCCGGCTTCATCGGCAAGTTCTACATCATCGCGACCGGTGTCGAATCCCAGCACTGGTGGTTGATCGGTTCCCTGGTGATCGGTAGCGCCATCGGCGTCTTCTACTACCTGCGCGTGATGGTCACCCTGTACCTGATCGAGCCGAACCTGCGTCGCCACGATGCCCAGTTGCATTGGGAACAACGTGCAGGCGGCGTGATGCTGCTGGCAATCGCGGTCCTGGCCTTCTTCCTCGGCCTGTACCCGCAGCCATTGCTGGAGCTGGTGCAACACGCGGTACTGGCTAGCTAAGCAAGCAGCCAGAAGGACCCGACACCCCGCCCGAGGCAACTCCGGCGGGGTGTTTTGTTTTCAGCGCACCGTCAATTCATTGCGAACGATTCTCGACTTCTATAGGCTGGCGCGCCCTGTTCCGCCGAGCCCCGATTGATGCGCATCGCCCTGCCCTCCTCCCTGCTGCCCTCTTCCCTGTTGCCGCTGGCGGCGCTGTTCTGCGCCGCACCGTTGCAAGCCGCGCCCGCCCCACTGGAACTCGGCGAGGTGGACGTACGCAGCGAAGAGATCAGCGAGCTCGACAATGCCCGTGCGCAACTGCACGAGATTCCCGGTGCCAGCAACCTGATCGATCTCGAACGCGTCGAAAACGGCCGCACCGCCAGCAACCAGGACGTGCTGGCCTACCAACCCGGGGTTTATGCCCAGTCGGCCGGCAATGACGGCACCAAGGTGTCGATTCGCGGCTCGGGCATCAACCGCGCACCCGGTGCCCACGGCTCAGGGATCTACACACTGTTCGACGGCCTGCCACTGACCGGTCCCGGTGGCACGCCCTATGAACTGTTCGAACCGCTGTGGCTCAGCCGTGCCGAAGTGCTGCGTGGTGCCAACGGCTTCGACCGGGGCTCCCTGGCCCTCGGCGGAGCCATCGACTATGTGACCCACACCGGACGGGATGCCGCGCCGCTGCAGGTGCGTTATGAAACCGGCAGCCATGGTTATCGCAAGCGCCAGGTCAGTTCCGGCCAGGTCCTCGGCGACCTGGATTATTACCTCGCCCTGACCGACTCGGACGATGATGGCTATCAGGACCATACCCGGGGCAGCAGCAAAGGCCTCGCGGCCAATGTCGGCTATCGCTTCAGCCCGGAACTGGAGACCCGCCTGTACCTGCGTTATCGCGAAACCGACAACGAGCTGGCCGGACGTGTGACCCAGGACCAGATCAAGCATCACCCGCGCGCCGCCAACCCGCTCTATGTCAGTCGTGACGCCAGTCGCCCGCAGCCGGGCAGTACCTGGCTGGGCAGCAAGACCACGATGTATCTGGACGATGATTCGCAGCTCGAGATCGGACTGGTCTACCACGACTACCCGATGGACCTGCGCGAAGGTCCCAACCGCCTGAAGGTGGCCTACACCGATGTCAGTGGCACCTTGAATTACACCCGCCGCGACACGCTGTTCGGCCTGGAAAGCAAAAGCACCCTGGGCTGGCGCAGCACCAGGCACCTGCCCAATAGCGGCGCCTCGGAATTTGTCCGGGTCCAGACCAACCCGCTCTACCCGGTCGGCACCAGGACCCGCGATTTCAGTTACCAGGGCTCGGACAATGTGCTGCACGCCGGCAATGACCTGGAAGTGCTGCCCGATCTCTGGCTGACCACCGGCCTGGCGATGATCTATACCCGCCGCGAAAGCGATGTGAGTTACCCGGCCAGCGGCGGCAAGGTCAGCCAGCACGACTGGGACTACGCGCCACGGGTAGGCCTGCGCTACGAGTTCAGCCCGCGCTTGCAGGTCTATGGCAATCTCGGCCGCTCGGTCGAGCCACCGCATCCATGGGCGCTGATCTGGAGTTCGGGGACCCGCTTCAGCGCGGGCAATGGTGCGGCCACCGGCCTGCAAAGCACGCCGGTGGAACTGAAGAACCAGACCGCGACCACCCTCGAACTGGGTAGCCGCGGCGAAGCCTGGCTCGGTAAATGGGACCTGGCCTGGTACTACTCAGCAGTCCGTCATGAACTGCTGACGGTGGAGATGCAGGCCGCCACGCAGACCCAGGCGCAGATCACCGGCGAGGTGAATGCCAGTCCCACCGTGCACCAGGGCATCGAGGCCGGGCTGGAAAGCCTGTTGTGGGAACGTCCGGAGCTGGGCCAGGTATCCTTGCGCCAGGCCTACACCCTCAGCGACTTCCATTATCGCGACGACGCGGCGTTCGGCGACAATCGCCTGCCGGGCATCCCGCAGCATTACTACCAGGCACAAATCCGTTACGCCCATCCGAGCGGTGTCTATGTCGGCCTGAACACGCAGATGGCCTCACGCATCGCCGTGGACTACGCCAATTCACGCTACGCCTCGTCCTACGCCCTGCTCGGTGCAACCCTGGGTTATGCCTCGCCCAGGCAGGACTGGCAGACCTGGCTGGACTTGCGCAACCTGGGCAACGAGCGCTATGCCGCCGTGGTGGTGCCGGGCTACGACGACAAGGGCGCCGATGCGGCCCGTTCGGTGCCTGGCGAGGGCATGGGGGTGTACGCCGGGGTTTCCTACAGTTTCAGGTGATGGGCTCAGGCGGGCAGCTTCACCCGTCTCTTGCTCTCGGTGAAGATGCCCCAGCTGGACAGGAACAAGGCCGCGATCAGCGGGCCGATGACAAAGCCGTTCAGGCCGAATACCGACAACCCGCCCAGGGTACTGATCAGGATCAGGTAGTCGGGCATGCGCGTGTCCTTGCCCACCAGGATCGGACGCAGGACATTGTCCACCAGACCGATCACCAGCACCCCGAACAGCGCCAGCACCACGCCTTGCCAGATGGCCCCGGTCATCAGGAAATACACCGCCACCGGTGCCCAGACGATCCCCGCGCCCACCGCCGGCAACAGCGACAGAAAGGCCATGGTCACCGCCCAGAGCAAGGCGCTGGGGATATCCAGCAGCCAGAAGATCACGCCGCCCAGGGCACCCTGGGTCACCGCCACCAGCAGGTTGCCCTTCACCGTGGCCCGCACCACGCGGTTGAACTTCAGTTGCAGGCGGCGCTTCTGCTGCTCGGCCAGGGGCACGGCCGCGCGGATCCGGCGCACCAGCTCCGGACCGTCGCGCAGGAAGAAAAACAGCAGGTAGAGCATGATGAAAAAGCTCACCACGAACTCGAAGGTGCCCTGCCCGACGCTGACGGCCTGGCTGGCAAGCAACTGGCTGCCTTGCGTCATCCCCTGGACCACCTTGGCCTGGAGCCCGTTGAGGTCACCCAGCCCGAACCGATCGAGCCCGCGCTGGATCGCCCCCGGTAGCAGATGCTTGAACTGCGCGACATGACCGGCGATATCCAGCTGGCCGCTTTCGATACTCCGGTACAGCGTCGTGCCTTCCTGCACCAGCAAGGCAGAGATGACGATCACCGGCAGCACCGCGATCACCAGGCAGATCCCCAGGGTGCACAGCGCCGCCAGGTTGCGCCGGGCATTCAGGCGCAGCAGCAGGCGACGTTGCAAGGGGGCGAAGATGATGCCGAGAATGACCGCCCAGAACACCGCGCCGTAGAACGGCTGGAGAATCCACAGGAAGGCGATCGTCACCAACGCCAGCAGGATCAGCAGGGATTTGTTGTGCAAGAAAGTTTCGCTCATGGCCGGTCCACCTGGAAAAAAACGCCGGGGACACTCAGGCCCTCGCACATTAGTCCGCGGGCGACGATCATTCGTTCACCCAGTCTGGACCCAGATCAATAAACGCCGGGCCCGGGCGGTTTAACCTCGCGACTTTTTTGCGAACGATCCGACCATGTCCCTTTCCGCCCCTGAACTGCTGGCCCCCGCCGGCACCCTCAAGAACATGCGCTATGCCTTTGCCTACGGCGCCGACGCGGTGTACGCCGGCCAGCCGCGCTACAGCCTGCGGGTGCGCAACAACGAATTCGACCATGCCAACCTGGCCCTCGGCATCCGCGAAGCCCAGGCCCAGGGCAAGCGCTTCTACGTGGTGGTGAACATCGCCCCGCACAATGCCAAGCTCAAGACCTTCCTCAAGGATCTGGCACCGGTGGTCGCGATGGCGCCGGACGCACTGATCATGTCCGATCCGGGCCTGATCATGCTGGTGCGCGAGCATTTCCCGCAGATGCCGATTCACCTGTCGGTGCAGGCCAATACAGTGAACTGGGCCAGCGTGCGGTTCTGGCAGCAACTGGGGTTGACGCGGATCATCCTGTCGCGGGAGCTGTCCCTGGAAGAGATCGCCGAGATCCGTGAGCAGGTGCCGGACATGGAGCTGGAAGTCTTCGTCCATGGCGCCTTGTGCATGGCCTATTCGGGGCGCTGCCTGTTGTCCGGCTACCTGAACCGGCGTGACGCCAACCAGGGCAGTTGCACCAACGCCTGCCGCTGGAAGTACACGGCACAACCGGCCGGGGAAAACGTCACGGGCGAGATCGTCAGGGCCTTCACTCCCGAACCGGTCGAGCCGACCCTGGGCGCGGGCGCACCCACCGACCAGGTGTTCCTGCTGCAGGAAGCCAATCGTCCCGAGGAGTCGATGCCCGCCTTCGAAGACGAACACGGCACCTACATCATGAATGCCAAGGACCTGCGCGCGGTGCAGCATGTCGAGCGCCTGGCGCGCATGGGCGTGCACTCGCTGAAGATCGAAGGCCGGACCAAATCGCACTTCTACTGCGCACGGACCACCCAGGTCTATCGCCAAGCCATCGACGATGCGGTGGCCGGGCGCGAATTCGACCGCAGCCTGATGCACAACCTCGAGTCACTGGCCCAACGCGGCTATACCGAGGGCTTCCTGCGCCGGCATGTGCATGACGAATACCAGAACTACCAGAACGGCAGTTCGGTCTCCGAGCGCCAGCAGTTTGTCGGCGAATTGACGGGAGTACGCCGTGACCGGCTGGCCGAGGTCAAGGTGAAGAACCGCTTCGGGCTGGGCGACCACCTGGAATTGATGACCCCCAGGGGCAACTTTCATTTCGATCTGCATGAACTGCGCAATGGCAGCGGCGGCGCGATTGCAGTGGCGCCGGGAGATGGGCATACGGTGTACCTGCCGATCCCGGATCAGGTCGATCTGCGCTTCGGCTTGTTGATGCGCGATATTCAGGTCAGCTCGTAGGGTTGTGCTGCCCGGGCCGGCCTCTTCGCCGGCCTGCCAGCTCCCACAGGGGATGGGGGGAGCCGGCTGGCCGACGATGCCTTCAGATCCGGAACTGCCCCACCAGCTTGCCCAACCGCTGCCCCAGCTCGGCCAGGCTGCGGGAGGTCTGGGCCCCCCGCTGGGTTTCATCGGCCACGCTGTCCACCGCCGTGGCGATCTGGTGCACGCTGCGGTTGATCTCCTCGGCCACCGCCGTCTGTTCCTCGGCGGCGCTGGCGATCTGCGCGTTCATCGCATTGATGGTGCCGATCAACTGCGCCATGGTATCCAGCGAAGCCCCCGCTTCGTTGGCCCGTACCGAGGTACCGTCGCCGGCCTCGCTGGAACGACGCATGGCCTCGACCGCCAACTGCGTGCCCGACTGCAGGCGATCGATCATCCCCTGGATTTCCTGGGTGCTCTGCTGGGTCCGGCTGGCGAGTGCGCGGACCTCGTCGGCGACCACCGCGAAACCACGCCCGGCTTCACCGGCCCGGGCCGCCTCGATGGCCGCGTTGAGCGCCAGCAGGTTGGTCTGCTCGGCAATCGAACGGATCACCCCCAGCACGCTGACAATCGACGTCACGTCCTGCTGCAGGCTGTCCAGGGACGTACCACTGCTGCGGATATCATTCACCAGCGCGTGGATCTGCTGGATGCTGCCATCCACCACGCGCTTGGCGGTCTGGCCTTCGGCATCGGTCTGCTGGGCCGCGACCGCCGCGCCCTGGGCACTGCGCGCGACTTCCTGGGCGGCTGACGACATCTGGTTGATCGCCGTGGCGACCTGATCGGTTTCGTGGCGCTGGCGCTCCATCGCCTGTTCCGAGCGGTTGGCCTGCTCGGAGACCTGGCCGACCAGTCCGGTCAACTGGCCGGTCATCTCGGTGATCTGCCGGACCAGGCTGTGGATCTTGTCGACAAAGCGGTTGAACGAGCCGGCCAGTTGCCCCAGTTCGTCCTGGCTGGTGATCGCCAGGCGGTGCGTGAGGTCACCCTCGCCGGCGGCGATATCGTCGAGGTTGGCTTTCATCAGGATCAGCGGCCGCAGAATGGTATTGGCGACGATCATCCCGACCACGGCAATCACCAGCAGTACCAGCACGGCAATCCCGACAATGCTCAGCACCACGCCTTCCATGCGCTCGTTGACCTTGCCCTGGACCACCGCGACCTGGGCTTCGATGCCATCGAGGTTGACCGAGGAGCCGATGGCCATGTCCCACTTGGCCAGGTATTCGGTGTATCCGAGCTTGGGCACCAGCACCGTTTCGTTGCCCGGCAGCGGCGAGCTGTATTGCAGGTAGTGGGTTCCGTCCTTGGCGACCTGCACCAGGTCACGATTCACATAGACGCCGTTGGGGTCGCGGGCATCCTTGAAGCTCTTGCCAAGGCCTTCCGGACTGTTGCTCTTGAACAGCCGGACGATCTGCGAATCGTAGCCGAAGAAGTAACCGTCCTTGCCGTACTTGATGCTCGACAACAGTTTGATCACCTGGTCACGGGACGCCTGGTCCCCCGGCGCGGCGGCATCGTAGAGCGGCTTGATCGCCGTCATGGCCACCGCCACGTAGCTCTGCAAGGTGGCCTTGGCCTCGGAGATCAGTCGCTCGCGGGTTTCCTCGACTTCGTTGCGGGCCTGGTTCCGCAGGATCAGCACCGTAGTCAGGCTGATCACGACCGCGAACAGCAGGACCGGCAATACCGCGAGGGACAGGACTTTGGCCTTCAGGCTCAGGCGCATGGTGGTGTTCTCTTATTGTCGGCAGGTAAGGGGTTAACGGCCCCGCCGGCGGAAAGTTGAGGACCATCGACGCCCGTGGAAACCGCACAAACCGTGGGGGCGATGGCTGCGGCCGGCATGAAATCGACCGTCAACGACGTATTGTCGATTTCAATCGACAATCGTTCGATGGGATAAAACCCGCCTTTTCCTGACACAGGTCATTGTTTTTTATTTGTTCGTTCAAATAAAGAAAAAACCGATCATGCCGTTAAACTTCCAAACCTCTGCAGTTCAAGATTAAGGACGTCTTTCATGTCGCTCAGACAACTTTCCATCCAATGGAAAATCACCCTGCTCGCCGGACTCAGCCTGCTGGGGGTCGTCACCCTGCTGGTCGGCCTTTCACTCTATCGTATGGAGCACAGCTCGGAGCTGGTCAAGGCATCGAGCATGGAAATGCTCAACGAGGCCGCCCAGGCGCGCATCGAGGCCCAGGGTGAAGTCCAGGCGCTGATCATTCGTCGGCAGTTCATGGATGCCTACCAGTACGGCAACGGCTTTGCCCGCCAGGTGCTATTCCTGCGCGAACAGGCACAGAAGCGCTTTCTCGATGCCTTCGATCTGCGCGAAGACCTGACCCGCCAGGTCAAGGCCGCACTCCAGGCCAACCCGGACCTGCTCGGCCTGTCCCTGGTCTTCGAAGCCAACGCACTGGACAGCAAGGACGAGCTGTTCGCCGGCCAGAAGGAACTGGGCAGCAACGACAAGGGCCGCTTTGCCCTCTACTGGTCGCAACCGACCCCGGGCCAGTTGACCTCCATGTCGCTGCCGGAAAGCGATATGAGCGACACCAGCACCGGCCCCAGCGGCGAGCCGAACAACGCCTGGTTCACCTGCCCGCGCAGCACCCTCAAGCCCTGCGTGATCGAGCCCTACTTCTACGAGATCGATGGCCACAATGTGCTGATGACCAGCATCGTGTTTCCGCTGATCGTCGAGGGCAACGTCATCGCCTCGCTGTCCGTGGATATCAACCTCAACAGCCTGCAAGCGGTCAGCCAGCAGGCGAGCAAGAAGCTCTACGACGGCCAGACCAGCGTCAGTATCCTCAGCCCGGTGGGCCTGCTGGCCGGCTACAGCCCGGATGCCAGCAAACTCAGCCAGCGCCTCGACCAGGTCGACAGCCACAACGGTGCCGCGCTGATCCGCCAACTGGCCAGCAGCACCGAGACGCAGGTGCTGCGCAATGATGCGCAACTGAAGATTCTCGCGCCGTTCCAGCCGATTCCCGGCGGCAAGCCGTGGGGCGTGTTGCTCGATGTGCCGGAAAAGGTCCTGGTCGGGCCGGCCGAAACCCTGAAGAGCCAGCTCGATGCGCGCAACGCCGCCGGCACCCTGATCGAGCTGGGCCTGGGCCTGCTCGGTGCCGTGATCGGACTGTTGCTGGTCTGGCTGATGGCCCGCAGCGTGACCCGACCGATTCTCGGCGTGGCGCGCATGCTCGAAGACATCGCCAGCGGCGAAGGCGACCTGACCCGCCGCCTGCATTACGACAAGAAGGACGAACTGGGCCAACTGGCTGGCTGGTTCAACCGTTTCCTCGACAAACTGCAGCCGGTGATTGCCGACGTCAAGCGGTCGGTCCAGGACGCCCGCGGTACTGCCGACCAGTCGGCGTCCATCGCGACCGAAACCAGCGCCGGCATGGAACAGCAGTACCGCCAGGTCGACCAGGTCGCCACCGCCTCCCACGAAATGAGCGCCACCGCCCAGGATGTCGCCCGCAGCGCGGCCCAGGCCGCCCAGGCCGCGCGCGATGCCGACCAGGCGACCCGTCAGGGGCTGACCGTGATCGATCGCACCACCGCGAGCATCGGTCACCTGGCCGCCGACATGAGCGACGCCATGGGCCAGGTCGAAGGGCTGGCGGCCAACAGCGAGAAAATCGGCTCCGTACTGGAGGTCATCCGGGCGATTGCCGAGCAGACCAATCTGCTGGCACTCAACGCCGCCATCGAAGCTGCCCGAGCTGGTGAGGCCGGGCGTGGTTTCGCCGTGGTCGCCGATGAAGTGCGCAACCTCGCGCGGCGCACCCAGGAGTCAGTGGAGGAAACCCGCCAGGTCATCGAAGAGTTGCAGACCGGTACCCGCGAAGTGGTGACTTCCATGGGCAACAGTCACCGCCAGGCCCAGGGCAGTGTCGAGCAGGTCAGCCAGGCCGTGACGGCGTTGCGGCAGATCGGCGACGCGGTGACGGTGATCACCGACATGAACCTGCAGATTGCCAGTGCGGCGGAAGAACAGAGCGCGGTGGCCGAGGAGATCAACAACAACGTGGCGACCATTCGCGATGTCACCGAATCGCTGTCCGGCCAGGCCAATGAATCGGCACGGGTCAGTCAGTCGCTGAACCAGTTGGCCAACCAGCAACAGGGACTGATGGATCAGTTCCGGGTGTAAGGTTTCGCGCGCAGGGGCTTCAGCTTCTGCGCGGCAGCTCGATCGTCACCAGCAGCCCGCCCAGCGGGCTGCCCGACAAGGCCATCTGCGCCCCCCAGGCGTCGACGATATCGCGCACGATGCCCAATCCCAGCCCATGCCCGATGGTCTGTTCATCCAGCCGCGCCCCCCGGCTGAACACCTCGTCCCGGCTCTGCTCGGGAATCCCCGGACCGTCATCCTCGACACTCAGGCGATAGCCTCCCGCCGTCTCGACGATACCCAGGCGTACCTCGGCATCGGCCCACTTGCAGGCGTTGTCCAGCAGGTTGCCCAGCAGTTCGAGCAGATCTTCCCGATCCCAGGGCAGTTGCAGGCCGGGGGGTGAGCTGTGGCTCAACAGCAGGTGCTCGCCGTGGATCATCCTCAGGGTCGAGAGCAACCCGGGCAGTTCCGCATCGCAATCGAAGGGCACGCCCGGCAGCGCCTCGCCGGCGAGACGGGCACGGTTCAATTCGCGGCTCAGGCGCTGTTCGATCTGCTCCAGCTGTTCGCGCAACACCTTGCGCAAGGCCGGCTGGCCCTCCAGCTGGGCGCTCGACGCCAGGCTGAGCAGCACCGCCAGCGGGGTTTTCAGGGCATGGCCGAGGTTGCCCAGGGCATTGCGTGAACGCTTGAGGCTGTCTTCGGTATGGGCCAACAGATGGTTGATCTGCGCCACCAGGGGTTCAAGCTCCAGCGGCACCCGGGTTTCCAGTTGCGAGCGCTGTCCCTGCTGCAATTGCGCGATCTGTTCCCGGGCATTTTCCAGGGGGCGCAAGGCCCGGCGAACGGTAACCCGTTGCAGCAACAGGATCACGATCAGCGCCGCGAGTCCGATCCCCAGGCCGATGCGCTGCATCAGCTGGAAGCTTTCCCGCACCGGTGTGTAGTCCTGGGCCACGCTGATACTGATCGACTGCCCCAGGCGCCGGTAGTCCGAACGCAGGACCAGCAGCATCTGCCCCTCGGGTCCCAGTTGCAGGTTGGCATGCAGGCCCGGTTGCGCCGGGACCGGCAGGTCCTGGTCCCAGAGCGAGCGGGAACGCCAGTGATGGTCGGCGAAGTCGATCCGGAAGTAATGCCCGGAGAACGGTCGCTGATAGGCCGGGGACAACCGCCGCTCATCCAGTTGCAGCCCCTGGGGGCCACGTACCAGGGCGACCAGCAGGTTCTCGCTGTCGGCGTGCAGGCCATCCTCCAGATAGCGCTGCAGGCCCAGTTCGAACAGCCACAGGCTGGTTTGCGCAACGATCAGGCCGACCACCAGCAGTACGCTGACCAGGCCCAGGCTCAGACGCCGCTGGATCGACCTCACCCGGCGGTTCCGCCGAATCGGTAACCCTGGCCGCGGCGGGTCTCGATCACCGCGCGGCCGAGCTTGCGGCGCAGGTGATTGACATGCACCTCCAGCACATTCGAATCACGTTCGGTTTCACCGTTGTAGAGATGTTCGGCCAGATGTCCCTTGGAAAGAATCTGCTCCGGGTGCAGCATGAAATAGCGCAACAGGCGGAACTCGGCCGCGGTCAGCTGGATCTCCGCACCATCGCGGCTGACGCACTGGCGGCCTTCGTCCAGATGCAGCCCCGCGGCCTTCAGGGTCGGCTGGTTGGGTTGGCCGTGGGCACGACGCAGCAATGACTGCACCCGCAGTTGCAGTTCTTCCGGATGGAAAGGTTTGGTCAGGTAGTCGTCGGCCCCGGCCTTGAGTCCCTCGATGCGTTCGGCCCAGGAGTCCCGCGCGGTCAGGATCAGCACCGGCACCGTCAGGCCACCGGTCCGCCATTGCCGCAGGACCTCCAGGCCCGGCAAGCCCGGCAGCCCGAGATCGAGGATGACCAGGTCATAGGGTTCCGTCGCCCCCTGATACGCCGCATCACGCCCATCGGCCAGCCAATCGACGGCGTAGCCCTGGCGTGCAAGGCCGGCCAGCAGCTCATCGGCCAGGGGCACGTTATCTTCCACCAGCAGCAGCCTCATCAGTTGTCCTCCTCGTCTTTCAATAAGTCACCATTGCTGGCGTCCAGCTTGAGTTCCCGGACCACACCGGCCTGGGTCAGCAATTCGACCTCGTAGACATAGAGGCCATGCTTGCTCTCCAGTTCAGCCTCCAGCAGCTTCGCCCCGGGGTAATGCCCCATGGCCTGTTGCAGCAGGCGCTCGAGCGGCAGGATCACCCCCTGCTGACGCAGATGCAGGGCTTCGTCCTGGTCCAGATCCCTGGCCGATGCCAGGGAGCAGAAGGTGGCCAGCGCCAGCAGAGCGCAGGCGCGCAAATTGAAAATCATTACCTGTCCTGATGGTCCTTGAGAACCTGACCGCTGATGGCGTCCAATTCAATCTCCCACTCAATTCCCTGAGCATCGCGCAGTTCTACCTGATAAATGTAGTGACCGTATTTCTCGTCCAGTTCGGTATCGCCCAGCACAGCGCCGGGGTGCCGGGCCAAGGCAACGGCCGTCAGTCGATCAAGAGGCTGGATTGTACCTGCCGCTTGCAGTTTCGCCGCTTCGTCACTGGCAATATCACGACCCGATACATTACAGGTGGTGACTGCCACAGCAAAAAAGGCCAAGGCAGCGCCCAGGGCTTTCATCATAGGTCTCCATGGCAAATGGCCAGTTATGCCCGTCACGGTAACCGCCCCAACTTAAGCGAAGCTGAATTTCCCCGGCGGTCATCTATCCATCCCTATTCACAAGCCCGCTCTTTTCCCGACGCCGACAGCCATTCGCGGCAACCTTCCCTATAATTCGCCGACCCAGAGAACGAGGGCTGTATGACTGCGATTCACATCAAATTCCCCGCGCTGACCCTCAAGGCCGGCAAGCGTGCATTCCAACGCATCCGTGAAGGCGGCCTGAAGGCCGCCGACGTCGGCACGCTGCCGGGCGCGGCAGGCGGACCGAAAGCCCTGGGCATCCAGGGCCTGGACCTGGCGCTGTTCGGTGAATGGCTGCCGGCGAGCCCACGGGAGCGCTCATTGATCGGCGCCTCGATCGGTGCCTGGCGGTTTGCCAGCGCCTGCCTGCCGAATGCCGCGCAAGGCATCGAGCGCCTGGGGCAGCTGTACAACGAACAGAGCTTCGCCAAGGGCGTGACCATGGCCGAGGTCAGCCAGAGCTGCCAGCGCATGCTGCACGACCTGCTCGATGGCCGGGACGCCTCGATCCTGACGAACGAGCACTATCGCTTGAACGTGGTGATCGTGAAGAGCCATGGCCTGCTGGCGGACGATCATCGGGGCCGCCTCGGCCTCGGATTGTCCTCGGTCATCGCCGACAACCTGGTCGGACGTGGGCGCCTGGCTCGTCACTTCGAGCGGGTGATCCTGCATGACCCACGCCTGTCCCCTCCCCTGCTGCCCCTGAAGGACTTTCCGTCACGCCTGCTGCCACTGGCCTCGGAGAACCTGCGCCAGGGACTGCTGGCCTCCGGCTCGATCCCGATGGTGATGGAAGGTGTACGGGACATCGTCGGCGTCGGCCAGGGCACCTATCGCGATGGCGGCCTGCTCGACTATCACCTTGACCTGCCCTACAGCGGCGAGGACGTGGTGCTCTACCCGCACTTCACGGACAAGGTCATTCCCGGCTGGTTCGACAAGACCCTGCCGTGGCGACGCGGCAACCCGGACCGGCTACAGGATGTCCTGCTGCTGGCCCCTTCGCGCGAATACCTGGCCCGGCTGCCCCACGGCAAGCTGCCGGACCGCAATGATTTCAAGCGCTACATGGGCGATGACAAGGGCCGCCAGGCCTACTGGCGCGAGGCAATGGCGCAGAGCCGGCGCCTGGGTGACGAATTCCTCGAGCTGGCCGATCACGGCAGGCTGGGAGAGCGCCTGCTGGCGCTTTGAGTCGGTCATCGCGCACCGGAGCTGTTAAACTGCCGAGCTGCACTTATCGCTCACGCGATAGCCACCCTTCAGAGCTGACAATACTGTGGAAATCTTCAAAGAGTTTACGTTCGAATCCGCCCACCGCCTGCCTCACGTGCCGGACGGACACAAGTGTGGCCGCCTGCATGGTCACTCCTTCAAGGTGGCGATCCATCTGAGCGGTGAAATCGATCAGCATACCGGCTGGATTCGCGACTTCTCCGAGATCAAGGCGATCTTCAAGCCGTTGTATGAGCGCCTGGACCACAACTACCTGAACGACATCCCCGGCCTGGAAAACCCGACCAGCGAAAACCTGGCGAAGTGGATCTGGCAGGAACTGAAGCCACTGCTGCCAGAACTGTCGGCGATCCGCATCCATGAGACCTGCACCAGCGGATGCATCTATCGCGGGGAGTGAGTCCCGGGCATAAAAAAACCACCTCAGGCAGGTGGTTTTTTTATGCCCGATCACTGCGAGTTTTCCGCGGCGCAAAAACAAAACCCCAACT